>CAWIUO010000002.1:0-451544 GCA_963839325.1 uncultured Acidobacteriota bacterium
ATCGAGCAGAAGTGCGCGGAGTTCGGCGTTGGCGGGCACGTGACGCAGATCAATCCCGGACCCGTGGTCACCACCTTCGAGTTCAAGCCCGAGGCGGGCATCAAGTACAGCCGCATCACCGGCCTTTCCGACGATC
Source organism: uncultured Acidobacteriota bacterium (assembly GCA_963839325.1). Taxonomy (GTDB): domain Bacteria; phylum Acidobacteriota; class Terriglobia; order Acidiferrales; family UBA7541; genus Palsa-295. Next base: position 137 of record CAWIUO010000002.1, read on the forward strand.
TGTGCCTCGCGCTGCGCGCGGAGTCCATCCTGATCGAGCGCATCCCCGGCAAATCCACCGTCGGCATCGAGGTGCCCAACGCCAAGCGGGAGACCATCGCGCTGCGCGACGTGATCGAATCGCCCGAATTCACGCACTCGTCCTCGAAGCTGCACGATTCCGCTGGGCAAGGACCTCATCGGCCGCATTCGCGCCGCCGACCTGGCGCAGATGCCCCACCTGTTGATCGCCGGCTCGACCGGCACGGGCAAGAGCGTCTTCATCAATTCGATGCTCATGGGTCATGCTCTACAACGCTCGACTCCCGATGAAATGAAGCTGATGCTCATCGACCCGAAGCAACTGGAGCTAGGCCTGTATGCCGACATTCCGCATCTGTTCACGCCGGTCGTCACGGACCCCAAGGTCGCGTCGAACGTCTTGCGCAACGCCACGCGCGAGATGGAGCGCCGCCTGAAGCTGCTCGCGCAGCGCAGCGTGCGCAACATCGACCAGTACAACAGGACGTTCGAGAAGGGGCAGTCGCTCTCGCTCTTCGACAACACGGCGGAAACGGAGCACAGCCGCTTCCCTACCTCGTGATCGTCATCGACGAGTTGGCGGACTTGATGATGGTCGACACCAACGGCGTCGAGGAATCGATCACGCGCCTCGCGCAGATGGCGCGCGCCGTGGGCATCCACTTGATTCTGGCCACGCAGCGGCCGTCGGTGGACGTGATCACCGGCTTGATCAAGGCCAACTTCCCTGCGCGCATTTCGTTCCGCGTGGCCAGCAAGGTGGACTCGCGCACGATTCTCGACACCAACGGCTCGGAATCGCTGCTGGGCAAGGGCGACATGCTGTATTTGCCGGCCGGATCCTCGCGCCTGCACCGCATCCATGGGCCGTACGTGAGCGAATCGCGAAGTGACGGGCCGTATGCGACTTCTGGCGCGACCAGGCCAGGGCCGTCTACAACGAGGAAATTGCTCAAGCCGCCGAAGGATGAAAACGTGATCGGCAGCGGCGACGGCGAAGGAGCCGACGCTGAGGACGTGGACGACGATCTCTACCAAGATGCGATACGCGTAGTCTGCGAAATGGGCCGCGCTTCTACTTCCACGCTGCAGCGGCGGCTGCGCATCGGCTACGGCCGCGCCGCGCGCCTCATCGATCTAATGGAGAAGGATGGCATCGTCGGCCCGCCGGACGGCGTCAAACCGCGCGAAGTCTTGAAGACAAAAGACTGGATGCGCGAATTCGACGAATCGATGAAGTAAGCTGGATGCAGGCATTTCGCTCCAGCTTATGGCTCTGAATACTTCCACAATTACGCCCGATACCGAGTCTGGCGCGACTGGAATCTCGCCATCGCTCGTTTTCTTGTTCGCAGTGTCGTGCGGTCTCGCCGTCGGCAATATTTACTACGCGCAGCCGCTGCTCGAAACACTTGGGCAGGATTTTCACGCCAGCCACTCGCTCGTTGGGCTGATCGTGACGATGACGCAGATCGGCTATGCGACAGGGCTGCTGTTCATCGTCCCACTGGGCGACCTGGTCGAAAATAGGAGACTGGTCCTTCTGATTTTGTGTGGAACGATCGCTTCCCTGCTACTTGCCGCGTTCTCGCCGAATATTCGTCTTTTCTTCGTGGCGTCGTTGCTGATTGGAATCACTTCCGTTGTCGCGCAGGTGCTTATACCGCTGGCGGCCGCGCTGACGCCTCAGGCGCGACGAGGACGCGTGGTCGGCCAGATCATGAGCGGGCTCCTACTGGGAATTCTTTTTGCTCGGGCGCTGGCGGGATTCGTGGCGGGGTCGTTCGGATGGCGCACGGTTTACTTTGCGTCGGCAGCGCTGTTGCTTGTGCTGATCGCGGTGCTCGCGAAGACGCTGCCGCGCAGGACGCCGAACTTCGACGGAACTTACGCTGAGTTGCTCGGTTCCCTCTATCATATCTTCGCCGGCGAGCCGGTTCTGCGTCGGCGCGCTTTCTACCAGACGGCGATGTTCGCGAGCTTTAGTTCGTTCTGGACGACGATTACATTCCTTCTTGCCGGGCCGCGGTTCCATTTCACTCAAACGCAAATCGGATATTTCGCGCTCGCTGGCGCTGCCGGAGCGATTGTCGCGCCGGTCGCAGGACATCTTGGCGACCACGGTTACCAACGCCCCGCGACCGGCACGGCATTCATCGTCGCAGTCGCTGGATACCTGATCACGCTGCACGCCGATCACTGGTGGGTTTTGGTGGTCGCAGCCATCGTGATTGATGCTGCCGTGCAGACAACGCTCGTGTGCGGGCAACAGATGATCTATAGCCTGAAACCCGAAGAGCGCAGCCGGCTGAACACGCTCTTTATCGCCACGTTTTTCGCGGGAGGAGCGTTTGGTTCGGCGATTTCCTCGTGGGCGTATGATCGTATCGGTTGGGAGGCCGTGGTCATCATCGGGACGGCGCTCTCGATGGTGGCACTGGCGTACTGGCTCACAGAGCCTTCCGTTTCCACGGCGTGAGGGGCCGTTTTCGTTTGTCAGCGCGGCGTATTTTTCGTAAAATCATTTGCTGTGTTTGTGCCGAGGTAGCTCATTGGTAGAGCGCGGCCCTGAAAAGGCCGGCGTAGCCAGTTCGATTCTGGCCCTCGGCACCATCCCCTCTCGCCGTCCTGCAGGATCCAACTTCCGATTCTTAAATCGCGCGAACTGCTTCGCATGGAGCGAATGGGTTGCGAACCGTTTGGAAACCAAGCGTGGTCGCGGCGCTGAAGCGCAGGCGTCCGTCGCCATACTAGTACGACTAGCAAAGCAATGATGTGAGTAGAGCGCCGCATCAAAAATCGCGAAATGACGGGAAAGCGCGCGCCGCGGGCAGGTTGATGTGATAAGCTGCGCGGACCTCCAGTTCCTTTTCGGCACCCGATGACTGCTCCTGTTTTTAATGTTTCCTCGTATCGATTCGAGCCGTTCGAGGCCTATCCCAAAACCGGCGAATTGCTGAAAAAAGGCGTGCGCGTGAAGCTGCAAGAACAGCCATTTCGGCTGCTCTGCTTCCTGCTTGAAAATCGGGGCGAACTGGTCACGCGAGAGGCAGTTCGCGAATACCTCTGGCCCGGGAACACTTTTGTCGAGTTTGATGCTTCGCTTCGCGTCGCGGTAGGCAAACTGCGCGACGCGCTTGGCGACAACTCCGAAAGCCCGCGCTTTATCGAGACGATCCCCAAAAAGGGTTACCGTTTCATCGCCGCGGTTGAGCGAATGCCTGAGCCTGCGAAGGCCGGCACCAGCGGAGCGGGCGTACTATCTCGTGGTCAGGAAAATTCGACCGTCACGGCACCGGCTACTGCGGTGCGTGCTTCGTCGTATTCGTCGAACGTTCTGCGAGCGCTGTTCATCCTGGCAGTAGTCGCGGGCGCGGCGCTATTTTTCATCAGCCGTTCGCGTGTGAAAACCCCCGACGCCGCGCCACCGGATGTAACGCGAGCATCGCCTCCGGTCCGGCGGTCGGTGGCGATTCTCGGATTTCGAAATTTGCCGGGCCAGCATGAGGAAGACTGGCTGTCGCAGGCGTTCACGGAAATGCTCGGCACGGAACTCGGCTCAGATGGCGCGGTTCGGATCGTTTCCGACGAAGATGTGGCCCGTGCGAAACGGGAATTGCCCGTGACGCAGGAGGACACTCTCTCGAAAGCCACGTTGCAGAAACTGGCCGCGAACCCCGGCGCGGACGTGGTGCTGCTGGGCGTGTACACATCGGTTCCTGCGAAAGACGGCAATCACATTCGATTGGATCTGCGGCTCCAGGACACCTCTACGGGCGAGACCATTGCGGAAAGCGCCGAGTCCGGCAACGAATCCGATTTGTTCGATCTGGCCTCGCGGGCCGGCGCTGACTTGCGAAGAAGCCTGAATCTCAATTCCATCACACCACAAGACACGGCACTTGCGCGCGCGTCACTTCCCTCCAATGAGGCGGCGGTACGCTACTACGCGGAAGGAAGGGCGAAACAGGAATCCTACGACGCGGCCGGGGCGAAGGAGCTGTTGCTGAAAGCTGTCGCCGCCGACCCGGATTATCCGCTCGCGCATGCATACCTCGCCGATGCGTGGTCGCATCTCGGTTTTCAATCACGCGCGATTGCGGAGGCGAAGCGCTCGCTGGAGCTTTCTTGGAAATTGCCGCCCGAAGGCCGGTTGGCACTCGAGGGTTCGTACCGAATGAAATTGCCCGATTGGCCCGGTGCGGAGAAAGCCTACGCCGAGCTTCATCGCATGCGCCCTGACAATCTTGACTATGGATTGGAGCTGGCCACCGTCCAATACCGCTTGAATCCATCCCAGGCGCTCGCCACGCTCCGCGAACTCCGCGAGTTGCCGGCGCCGACTCGAGACGATCCACGCATCGACTATGTGGAATCATCGGCGCAGATGTATCACGACCTTGCGGCCGCAGAGGCCGCAGCGAGGAAGGGTCTCGCTAAAGCGGAAGCGATGGGCTCGCCGACGCTTTCAGCGGAGGGCTATGGCTTATTGTGCGAACAGGGCACGAGCAGCGGATCATCCGCGATGGAGAATATCGGAAACTGTGAAAAAGCACGCCGCAACTACGTGGCCGCCGGCCAGCCCAACAACGCCGCTCGAACGGGCAATGATATGGCGGGAATTTATTTCACGCAGGGCGATCTTGCACGTGCCGAAGCGTTGTGGCGAAAGTCGGCGGCGGAATTTGACAGTGTCGGCGATTTGTCGGCCCTGGCCGCGGCGACAAACAATCTTGGCGACGTGTTCATCAAGCAAGCGAAACTTACCGACGCGGTGAAGATGTTGAGCGATGCCGAGGCGCGCTACAAAGCGCTGGGGGACACGTCAGGAATGGCCGGCATCGTGACCGATCTTGCGCTGATCGCGAGGGAACGAGGCGAGCTGACGGCGGCAGGAGATGAGTACGCGCACGCGCGCACCCTGGCCGAACAAGTCGGCGATAAAAGTACAACGGCGATTGCGCTTGAGGGGACGGGTGACGTGGACTACGAACGGGGAGATTTCGCTGCAGCCCGTAAGGCCTACGAGCAGGCCATCGCGATGCGAACTGAGGCGAACGAAAAGCAGGGCTCGGCGGAAGCGCAGGTTTCGCTCGCGCGCCTGACGATCGCCGAAGGGCATGCCGCCGACGCGGAAGCGGCGTTGCGAAAGTGCCGAGAGCAATTTCGCGCGGAGACGGAGGCGGAAGACGAGATGAGTGCGAGCACTGTGCTGATCGAAGCGCTGGCGGCGCAAGGAAAAACGGCGGAGGGTTCGGCGGAAGTTGTGGCGACGGCTGCGCTGCTCGGTAAAAATCAGAATCGAATCGCGGGTGTAGAGTTTGCAATTGCGTCGGTGCGGGCATCAGGCGGCGGTGCCGGCACTGGGCAGAAAGAACGAGACGCGCTGGAGAAGTTGAGCGCGGAGATGCGCGGCGAGGGGTTGGTGCGGCTGGAGCTGGAAGCGCGGCTCGCCCTGGGGGAGTGGGACAAACGAGCGGGCCGCGCCACCGCACAAATTGAACTGGCCGCCGTGGAGAAAGCAGCGACGGCGAAAGGCTTTACTCGAATCGCGCGTCAGGCTGCCGCCGCTCGCGGCTAATTCCCTACCGAAAATTTCAGCGGCAGCCGGATGCACATTGCCGAGGGTCATTCGGCAAACTCAGCGTTTTCCTGTGACGTCCTGTGACTGCTTCGCCTCGCGCCTTGCGTTTCCCTGCGAGCCGAACAGTTCCGGGTGCATGTATTGTCCTTGCTCTTCCGCGGGCTTGGTCTCTTCCGTGGGAATGCGATGAGCGTTGGCCCATGCATCGTGTCGCACACCGGTGACCTGCCACGAGACCTTCACGTGTGGCTTGCTGGTGCGAATCCGGAATTCCCCGTCTTTAATTTCCTGCGCGACGATTGCTTGCGAGAACGTGCCCATCGCCGTGAGTTGGTAGCGGAAGTCGCCGTTGAGGGCTTCGAACCATTCGGGCATCTGGACGGTGGCGTAGCCTTTCGCGTCGGTGGTGACGTTGCCGTTGTAGATGTTCATCATGTCCGGCGATTCGACGAACGAGTGCGATAGATATTTTGTCGATGGCGCGATGGGATCGTCGATTTTGAAGGAGCCGCCGGATTTGGCGAGCGTGCCGTCGACGGTAAGGTTTCCGAAGATCTCGACAGATCCATTCGAGTGGATCGCCATCGTTGAACTTAGACCACCGTTCGGGCTGCCACCTGAGTTAGCTTCAAAGACAAGGGTGTCGGTAAATCCTCCTTCGTCATAGGCTACGATTCGCGAGCTAGGGTTGTAGGCGGTTCCGTAAACGGGCGCTGAAGTATTGAAGTCCAACGCCACTTGGCTGTATTGCCCGCCATTCGTATTCGTCAATGTCACGATCGGTGCGGGAGGTTCGAGGTCAGGAAACCGCGAGTCGAGGTTCGACGACAATTCCAGAGTGCTTTGTGGCGTCGAGGTGCCGATGCCGACGTTGACCGCGTTGCTTTGCGTTCCACCGAGCACGATCGAATTACTTTCACCTACGATCGCGTACGCGCCGATTGCCGTGGCGTTCGAGAGTCCCGCCGCACTTACATCGGCGTTCGCTCCGATGAGGGTGTTGGAATTTCCGGTGGTGTTTGTTTCGCCGGCGAAGAAACCTAAGGCAGTGTTGTTTCCTCCGGTTGTCGTGGCAGTCAGCGAGGAAAGGCCGACCGCGCTGTTCCCGCTTCCGGTGGTGTTCGAAAAGAGGCTGTAGCGACCCACCGCTGAGTTTGAGTTGCCGGTCGTTAGCCTGAACAGCGATTCGTAACCCAGGGCGGAATTGCTATTCGCTGCAGAGGTTTCCGCTCCTCCGCCTCCTGCAAAGCCACCGACAAAGACGTTTAAAGGCGACGCGTAGTCCGCAACAAATGGCGCGTTGCCCACCTGTATCACACCATTCGTCGCGCTGGTTGTGTCGGGCAAGATCACTTCATTCACCGAAGCAGAGGCTTCGGGAAAGGTCTGGCCGGGGACGAAAGTCACTATGCCTTTGTTGTTTATGGAAAGGCCGGTGTCTATGAGCGTACCGCCGCCGGGGCCGTAGTAGAGGTCGAGGGTGCTCGTGGGGCTCGAGGTGTTGTTGCCTTGCGGCGTGGCGCGGAAACCGTAGGCGGTGGTGACGGCGGCTTTGGTGCTGCTGTTGTAGGTCGATGCTTCCCATTGGTACGAGTGCGACAGCTGCCCCGTGCTGGCCGTTGCGGTTCCTTGTGGCACTAACTGAAACGAACCGCGGAAAATCGAGTCGCCGTTCACATCCAGAAGGACGGCGGGAGTCGTCGTGCCCACACCGATGTTTCCGCCGGTGGACTGGAAAAGTTTGGAGTTGCCGAGCGCGCTGCTCGAAGTCCACAGAGGAATATAGTCCGTCGTTCCGCTTCCCGTCGGCGTGGCCTGCGTGATAGACGACGGTGCCGATTCCTGCGCGCTCGTCTGCGTTGCGGCTTGTGGCGTGGCGACGATGGTGGTGCTGCCCGCGTTCACCGGCCGCGAGTTCGAAGCCGCCAGCGCTTGCGTGGTGACGTACGCCGACGCTGGCAATCCGCCCAGTGTGTCCGCATCGCCGGCCTTGAGCGCGTAGGGCACGCTCGCCAGCAGCACACGCGGCATCTCGGGCTGGCGCGCGATGGTGACCCCGAGCCAGCGAGATTGGCCGGTGCCAAAAAGTTCCTCGGGCATGCCGGAGGCGGTGGCACCGCCGAGCAAAACGTTGTAGTGGCCGTCCGCGTCGGCGATTACGTTTTGCGTTTCCGTCCAGAGGGCGGAACCGCCGTCCTGATCGGCGTAAATGGCGAAGGTGACGCTAGCGACGCCTTGGATCGGTCGCGCGGCAGCGTCTTTGAGTGTGCCGTTGAATTGGACGAGGCGCGGGACGCTTTCAGCGAGCTGATCGCCTGGCGCGGGGACTCGAAGTGCGTCTGCGACCTGCTGCGGAATGGGCGTTGCGCCTGCCTGACGTGCGGTGGCACTCGCTAGGCTGAGAACTGTAGCAGCGAAAATCGCCGCGTTACGCTTCCCTTTCATGACATCTCCCTTGTCTCGAAAATTTAGATGGTGCGCTAAACGCAGCAGGCGGCGCGGCTCAAACGAATCGAAATCGCTGAGCCGTGCGGACGTTTATTTTTGGCCTTTGGGTTCGCTCGGGCTCGGCGAGTGAGTAACGCTTGATGCTACGGCCGACGGCACATCGTGCGGTTGTCCGCCAATTTTGCGATCCGCGGGCGCGCCAAAGAGCTCCGGGTGAAGGTAATGACCTTGTTCGTTATCCGGCTTCAATTCTTCCGTGGGAATGCGGTGAGCATTGGCCCAGGCATCGTGGCGAATGCCGGTGACTTGCCACGACACGCGCGCGCCCGGATGTCCACCGGCGATCTTGAAGCGATTATTTTTTACTTCGCGCGCGATGAAGAGGCTGGGGCCAGGGCGTCCTATGGAAGTGAGTTGATAGCGGAAATCCTGGTTCAGAGCGTCAAACCATTTCGGCATGGTGACCCACGCGGCGCCTTTCGCATCGAGCACGACGATGCCGTTGTAGATATTCATCATGTCCGGGGATTCAACAAAGGAGTGCGAGAGATACTTTTCGCCGGGCGCGATGGGATCGTCGATCTTGAACGAGCCGGCCGGCTTGATGAGGTTACCAGTTACCGTCAGAGTGTTATCCACCGTCAGATTGCCGGCGACTTCGACGAAGCCTCCGAAATAACCGGCTCTTCCACCAGAAGCGAAATTCACGCCGACCACGCCGCTGCCAGCTGGATCGTGGGTGCTGAAGTAGCCGCCGTTCGAGCCGCCGTTGTTTGCGCCTTGTTCGCCAATAATCGCATTGTCTCCGGGAATGTCGGACAGTGCGGCGATACCGGCCTTTCCCGGTCCATGGTCATCGACTTCCAGCGTGTAGCCCGGAGCGGTAGTGCCAATGCCGACGTTCGATGCGTTGGGATTGATTCCCCCGAGCACGATCGCATTGCTTTCTTGCACGATCGCCCCCGCTCCGATTGCCGTCGCATGAGTCAGGTTGGGAGCTGAAGCATCCGCATTCGCGCCAACGAAAGTATTAAACGCGCCTGTCTGTTCTGTCAGGCCCGCGGCATAACCAACTGCCGTATTGCTTCCGCCCGTCGTCTCAAATTCCATTGCTTGTACACCATACGCGGTGTCGTAGTTTGACGACGTTGCACCGCTCATCGCGCTCGCGCCGGATGCCGTGTTGTTCGTTCCAGTCTGGTTTGAGGCCAGCGCGGCGTCGCCCACGCCAGTGTTGTTGTTCGACGCGCCGGAAACTTCAGCGCTTCCTCCCGCACCCGCTCCGACAAACGAGTTCGTCGTGGCTCCGGCGTTGCTCAGGAAAGTTTGCCCACCCAACGTAATTACCCCGTTCGTTGCGCTCGTCGTGTTGGGCAATTTCAGTTCGTTGACGGTGGCGGAGCTGCCGGGGAACGTTTGCCCTGTTGCGAAGGTGACAAGGCCGGAGTTACTGATGGAGAGTCCGGTGTCGGTGAGCGTTCCGCCGCCCGGGCCGTAGTAGAGATCGAGTTTTGCGGTGGGCACGGACGTATCGTTGGTGGCGGGCGTAGCGCGGAAGGCGAAGGCTTCGTTCTGCGCTGTGTTGGTGCTGCTATTGAAGACGGACGCCTGGTACTGAAACGAGCGTGAAGGCTGGCCCGTGGAGGCGGTGGCGGTTCCCTGCGGCGGAAGTTGGACGGAGCCGCGGAAAATGGAGTTGCCGTTCACATCGAGCTGAAGCTCGGGGGAGGTGGTGTTGATGCCGACGTAGCCGCCGCTGGCTTGATAGATTTTCGAGTTGCCGAGGTTGGTGGTGGAGGTCCAGAGCGGAACGAAGTTGGCGGTGCCGCCGCCGGTGGGCGTGGCTTGCGGGCCGGAGGGCGGAACGAAGTCGTCGGCGGGTTGTGCTGCGGCGCTGGTAGCGCCGGGCGCGGCGATGATCGTGGTGGCTCCGCCGGAGACGACGTGCGCGCCGGAAGCGGCGAGCTGTTGCGTGGTGACGTAGGAGGAAGCCGGCAAGCCGCCGAGCGTGTCGGCGTCCGCGGCTTTCAGCGCGTACGGAACGCTGGCGAGGAGAACGCGCGGCATTTCGGGTTGACGCGCGATGGCGATGCTCAGCCAACGCGATTGGACAGTGCCGAAAAGTTCAGAGGGGACGCCGTTCGCCGTGGCCGCGCCGAGGAGTACGTTGTAGTGGCCGCTTGAATCGGCCAGGACGTTTTGCGTTTCACTCCAGAGAGCGGTGCCGCCTTCTTGCTCGGCGTAAATTGCGAAGGTGACGCTCGCGACGCCGGAGATTGGGCCAAGCGATGCGTCTTTTAACGTGCCGTTGAATTGTACGAGGCGCGGCACGCTGGCCGAAGTGGACTCGCTGACGTGTGGTGCGACGACCCCTTCTGCTGCTTGCTGCGGGACCGGGCTCGCGAACGCGTTGCCAGATAGCGCGGCGGTGGCTGCGAGAATTGCCGCACCGTAAATCCAACTCTTTTGCGTAACTTTCATTGCCAGCTCCTTAAAGCGAAATCGAATTTGAAAAGTTGCAGTTGCGTCGGCACGAGTGCGTGTTATTTCTGGGTGGATGCGCCGAAAAGTTCGGGATGCATGTAGCGTCCCTTTTCATCGGCGGGTTTTTCTTCTTCGGTGGGAATGCGGTGCGCGTCGGCCCAGGCGTCATGACGAACGCCGGTAACCATCCAGGAGACTTTTACATTCGGCTTATCGGTCTGAATCGTGAATTTGCCATCTTTGATTTTGCTCGCGATCATGGCCTGCGCGAATTGGCCGACGGTGGTGAGTTGGTAGCGGAAGTCGCCGTTGAGAGCTTCGAACCACTTGGGCATTTCGACTGTAGCGAAGCCATTCACATCTGTGACGACGTTGCCGTTGTAAATGTTCATCATGTCCGGCGATTCGACGAAGGAGTGATAGAGATACTTTTCGCTGGGCGCGATGGGGTCGTCGATTTTGAATGAGCCGCCGGACTTACCCAGCGTGCCGTCAACTTGCAAATTCCCGTAAATCTCCACGCCGCCGTTCGAGTGGATCACCATCGTATTCTTCAGGCCCTGGTTCGGCAGGCCCTTCGTATTGGCTTGGAAAACGATCGAGTCCGTGAAACCACCTTCGTCGAATACCAATATTCGCGAACCGGGGTTGTACCCGGTTCCATACCGGGGAGCGGACGTGTTGAAGTCCAGGGAGACATTGGCGCCCGAGCCACCGGCAGTGTTTGTAAGCGTAACGGTCGGCGCCGGCGGTAGGCCGGTTCCGACAGAGGATATGGCGGAGCTCAATTCGAGCGTCGATTGTGGCGTCCCCGTTCCGATTCCCACGTTCACCGGATAGTTTCCTGTGTTGCCTAGAATCAGGGCGTTACTTTCACCGACGACGGAACCAATGCCGATTGCCGTTGCGTTCGTCAAATTCGGCGCGCTTGCGTCCGCGGTGACCCCGATGAAGGTATTGGAGGTTCCTGTGGTGTTTGTTTCGCCCGCTAACTCGCCGATAGCCGTGTTAAAAGAACCCGTCGTCGTATTGGCCAATGCGGCCTCTCCAATCCCGGTGTTCAGTTCCCCTGAAGTGTCTGCCAACAAACTTTGGGCACCGAAAGCCGAATTACCCTGAGCACTCGTGAGGGCTTCCAGAGATAGCCAGCCAGAGGCCGTGTTCAATTGTGAGTCAGATGTCTCCTGGATCGCTCCACCTGCGCCGTAACCCGTAAAGAAGTTCGAGTAATTGCCGTACTCCGCAACGATCGGCGAACCGCCCATGTTTATTACTCCGCTCGTCGTGCTCGTGGTGTTTGGCAGATTGATTTCGTTTACGGTCGCAGTCGTTCCGGGAAATGTCTGACCGGGAACGAAGGTAATGACGCCGGTGTTGTTAATTGAAAGGCCCGTGTCGGTCAGCGTTCCGCCGCCGGGGCCGAAGTAGAGATCGAGAGTCGAAGTGGCATTGGTCGTGTTGTTGGCGACCGGAGTGGCCCGGAAACCGTAGGCCGTGGTTATGGCTTGCTGAATTCTGTTGTTATACGTGGACGCTTCCCACTGATAGGAATGCGATGGCTGGCCAGTGGTGGCCGTGGCGGTGCCTTGCGGGACGAGTTGGAAGGAACCGCGGAAAATGGAGTCGCCGTTTACGTCGAGGAGGACGACGGGTGAGGTGGTGCCGACGCCGATGTTGCCGCCGGTGGACTGGAAAAGTTTGGAGTTGCCGAGGGCGCTACTCGAAGTCCACAGAGGAATATAGTCCGTCGTTCCGCTTCCTGTCGGCGTCGCCTGCGTCACAGACGACTGAGCGGCGTTCGCGCTGACCGCGGCCTTGGGCGAACTCGCAATTCCGGAGGAGCTGATGATCGTCGTGCCTCCGCCGGCGAAAAATGGCGCGGATGTGCGCGTGTTCGAAGCCGCGAGTTGCTGTGTGGTGACGTACGAAGAAGCCGGGAGGCCGCCGAGCGTATCCGCATCCGCCGCCTTCAGCGCGTACGGCACGCTCGCCAGTAGTACCCGCGGCATCTCGGGCTGACGCGCAATGGTGCCCCCCAACCAGCGGGATTGCCCGGTCCCAAACAACTCAGCCGGAACTCCGTTCGCCGTCGCCGAACCGAGCAGCACGTTGTAATGCCCGTTCGGATCGGCCAGCACGTTCTGTGTTTCGCTCCAAAGTGCCGCGCCTCCGTCTTGGTCAGCGTAAATCGCGAACGTAACGCTTGCGACGCCCGCGATGGGGCGCGAGGCGGCATCCTTCAGCACGCCATTGAACTGAACCAAGTGCGGCACGCTCTCCGGGCCTTGCGCGATCGAGTTTCCGTGAATCGAGATTTCCGCCGCGGACTGGGGTGAATGGAAGGGCGCGGCGTGTGCGACGCCTGAGAAAAGGACGAGTGCTGCGGTGCCGACGATCGCGATGCGGTTCATTCGAATCTCCTTGGATCTCGATTCCGCCAGGACGATGAGGAGTCTGCGAACCACGAAACAGCAATTCGGAGGAGGCGTCAAAATAACTGAGCGTTAATTCCGTGCAACCTTGGATGTGACGCCGAATCAGTGCGTTGGAGGGCAGGTTAAACCGAAAGAAAACTTCGAGAAATGAGCTTTCGTTCCGTTCGATGATCGGAATGCGGGCTTTTTGAAGAGCTGGGAGTCGCGTGCTTCGCTAATCGAACAGCGATTTGGTGTGCGACGCGGGCTTGCGCGGGGATCTTCGAGCGGATTTGGGAGTGGATTTTGGAACGGAAGCGCCCACGCCTGCGACGGAGGAATCGGGCAGGCCGGCTCGCGGCTCCTCAGCGATTTCCGGCATATCGATGGGGGGCAGCATCTTTGTCTTCCAGAGGTTGAGGAACATCTCGAGCGTGGCTGGGGCGTAGCCGCTGTAGTGGTTGTTGGCGTAGGCGAAGATGGTGACGCCGCGCTTCTGAATTTTGAAACAGACATCGACCCAGCTCTCCAGCGCGGCGGTGCGGTCGATGACCGTTTTATCCCATGAATTGGTGACCTGCTCGATCCCTTTTCGGTCGCCCAGCCAGCGGATGTAGGTCCAATCCGCGGTGATGGGGTCGAATTTGGATTCCAGTTCGGCGTAGCCCGGCATCCAGGACTGATCCTGGAGTACCAGGGCGACTTTGTGCTCGCGCAGAAGGTCGGCAAACGCAGGCGTGAGCCAGTTCTTGTTGCGAATTTCCAGGGCGAACATTTTGTCGTGCGGGAGGCACTTCAGGAACGTGCGGAGGCGCTGGAAAAATTCTTCCGCCGATCCCAATGCCTTTTTGTTGAAGTACGGAAATTGCAGAACCATCGGGCCGAGCTTGTGGCCAAGAAGCGACATCACGTCAATGAACTCGGCCATCTCCGACTCACATCCCGCCAGAACTTTTTCGTGGGTAATCGATTGCGGAACTTTCACCGAGAAAATGAAATTTTCGGGCGTCTTCGCGCGCCAGCCGTTTACGCTGGCAACCGATGGGCAGCGGTAGAACGTGGAGTCGATTTCGAGCGTAGGGTAGCGGCGAGCATAAAAAGAAAGGTAGTCGCGAGCCGGCAGGCCTGGCGGATAGAAAGCTCTCTCCCAGCCGGGAGCGGTGAACGACGAGGTACCGAGATAGATGTTGGAAGGCTTATTCACTCGGGCCAGCCAAAGTTCAATCGATGTGATCTTTCCGCACCGATCGCGCGGCCCGACGATGCTAGGAGCCTTGCCGAGCCCGTGTCAACTTATCGATGGCGTCCGCGGCGCAAGGGCGTTCAAATCAGACCGCCTAATTTTGTGGAACAGGTACTAGAACCAACGCAACAAAACCGCACCGCTCGTGTTTAGACTCGCTAGCCGCTCCCTCCGTGCCGCCGTGACCAGGGGAGCGGTAGCCTGCAAACTCAAATCACGCTTGGAGAGGACTTCGGATGAAGACACTGCTCAAGATATCGCTCGCCGCTTTGGCTCTGGCGTTCCTGATGCCGCTGGCAACGTCCAGCGTCAGCGCACAGGGCAAGCACCCTTACTATTTGCATGCGTTGTCCGACCTTCGCGACGCACGCGCTCACTTGCAGCGTCCGGATGGCGGAGCGCTGCACGCCGAAGAGTCGGCGGCAATCGCGTCGATCGACAAGGCCATCAATGAGATCAAGAAGGCGGCAATCGACGACGGCAAGAATATCGACGATCACACGCCCGTCGATGGCCATCTGGACTGGACGGGCCGGCTGCATCGCGCGCGTGAATTGCTGGATAAGGCTCACGGCGACGTTGCCCGGGAAGAAGACGATCCGGCAACGCGAGGATTGCAGCGGCGGATCCTGGATCACATCGACCATGCGCATCATCACGTGGACGAGGCGCTCGCAATCGTCGCAACGCGCTAGAAGAATCGACGGGCGGTACAACGACCGGAAGGGGAGAGATGCCCCTTCCGGCTTTTGCTTTTCGGCACTTCCCTTCCCCAGATTCGCGAGGCGAAAGGCGTTCCCGCAACTTTAACCCTCCGGAAACAGAACTGTAATGTCCGAGGAACGGGGTCTGTTAGCATCATGGCCACGCAATGCTGGCCGGCGTCGCTTCGCCGGCGCGAAGGACGAGAAACGAGCCATGCAAGCCCCCAAACGCATTCTTGCACCGGTAGATTACAGTGCCATTTCCGACGCGGCTTTGGCCGAGGCAACCGATCTGGCGAAACTGTTTGGCTCCGAACTGGTGCTGGTGAACGTGGTGCCGGTCATCGCGGATCTGCCGAACGACGTTTCTTTGCTGCATGAGGGCGCGTACGAAGATGAACGCGACCGTGAAGCGATTGCCAAGCTACAGGGGCTCGCCGACAAGATCTCAGCTTCCGGGGTAAAAGCCAAAGCGGTCGTCGGACGATCCAACGTTCCTTCGAAGGAAATCCTGCTTACCGCCGAGCACGAGAACATCGACCTGATCGTGATTGCGACCCACGGTATGACCGGCTGGCGCGAAATTGCATTCGGTTCGGTAGCGGAAAAAGTGGTGCAACACGCCACTGTTCCCGTGCTGGTGCTGCGCCCAAAAGCCGCGGCCGCGACCACGTAGTTCCACGGGCGGCGTCTTCCCTTTCGCGCCGAACTCGATAATATGAGAAGCCGATGGCCCTCACCGCCGGAACTCTGCTCGGACCCTACGAAATCGTGGCGCCGCTTGGCGCCGGCGGCATGGGCGAAGTTTATCGAGCGCGCGATACGCGCCTGGACCGCTCCGTTGCACTAAAAATCCTGCCGACACACCTCTCGGCCGATCCCCATGCGCGAATGCGCTTCGACCGGGAAGCCCGTGCCATCTCTTCCCTTTCCCATCCCAACATTTGCCAGCTTTACGACGTGGGCCACCAGGATGGAATCGACTTTCTGGTGATGGAATTCCTGGAAGGAGAGACGCTCGCCGAACGGATCGTTCGCGGGCCCATACCTACGGAACAGCTTCTCAGGATCGGCTGCGATGTTTGCGACGGACTGGAGCGCGCGCACAAATCGGGAGTGGTGCATCGCGACCTGAAACCAGCGAACGTGATGCTCACGAAGAGCGGCGCGAAGCTGATGGATTTCGGCCTGGCGAAGGCGGTGGAGGCGGAGGAAGGCCCCGTCGGCAGCTTGACAAGGACGCTCGACGCGCCGGGTTCCGCCGCGCCGCTCACGCAGGCAGGCGTGGTGGTTGGAACGTTTCAATACATGTCCCCCGAGCAGGTCGAGGGAAAGCCCGCCGACGCGCGCAGCGACATTTTTTCGTTCGGAGCGGTTTTGTATGAAATGGCCACCGGTAAGCGCGCGTTCGACGGAAAAACTTCGGCGAGCGTGATCGCAGCGATTCTAGAGCGTGAGCCTGCTCCGATTTCGTCCGTGCAGCCGGCGTCGCCGCCGGCGCTCGAGCGGCTGGTGAGATCGTGCCTGGCGAAAGACCCGGACGATCGCTGGCAGACGGCGCATGACGTGAAGCTGCAACTGCAGAGTCTGCGCGATGCCGGATCGCAGGCCGGATATTCGAACGAGGTGATTCTGGCGGCGGAAGCCGCTGCGAAAAAACGCACCACGAACAATCGCAGCATTGCGCTGGTGTTGCTGGGAACCATGGCCGCGTCGGCAATCGTTTTCGGAACTCTGGGCTATGCCCTGCGCAGCCCGAAACCCGCGGCCGTTCTGCAAGCGTCCATCACACTTCCCGCAAACCTCGGGCTGACTGCATCAAGCGTGGCGATCGCGCTTTCCCCGGACGGCCAGAAGCTCGCGGTCGTGGCCGTGGACGAACAACGACGCTCCGCGCTATGGGTCCGCTCGATGGACAGCCAATCCATGCAGATGCTGCCGGGCACCGACGATGCGCAATCTCCGTTTTGGTCCCCGGACTCGCGGTCGATCGGATTTTTCACGAGCACGAAACTCGCGCGCATCGACCTGGCAACCGGAACGGTTACGACTCTTTGCGACGCTCCGTCCGGGCGAGGCGGAAGCTGGGGCTCGACCGGAACGATTCTGTTTGCGCCTGCGAATATCGGCGGTCTTTCGGTGGTCCCGGCGACCGGCGGAAGTCCGATGCAGGTGACGACCGGCGGCAATGAAAACGGGACTGACCGGCTGCCCTGGTTTCTTCCCGACGGCGAGCACGCTCTGTACGTTCACGGGCCTCCGACTTCGTACGGACACAACACGGCAGTATTGCTGGACGTGCGCACGCGCGAGGCGAAAACGCTCTTCGACAGCGACAGCGAAGTGATCTACGTGGAACCCGGATACCTACTTTACATGCACGCCGGAAACCTGCTGGCGCAGCAATTCAACGCGAGGCAGTTGGCCGTTACGGGCCAGCCTATGACCGTAGCTCAGGACGTTACGCTGTACTCAGCGCGGCGCGCGGGTTTCTTCACGGCCGCGAATTCTGGTTTGCTGCTTTACCGGCGAGATCCCGGAGAATCGTTCAAGCAATTGGAATGGTTCGATGTCGAAACCGGAAAAGAGCTCGCGAAAGTCGGCGACCCGGCGCGGATCTCCGAATTCTCGGTGTCGCCCGACGATCAACACATGGCGGCCACAATCGCCACGACTGCCAGTTCGGCGTACAACGCGCCCTCGGGAATCTGGCTTTACGATCTGGCGCGCGGCACCGCTTCCCGCTTTACCTTCGCGGAAACCGCATTTCGTGAACCCACATGGACTCCAGACGGAAAAACACTGCTGTACGAACAACGCGGAGAGATTTTCAAGTTGTATGAGCAATCCGTGAACGGAGATTCGCAGGCTACGCTTGTTCCCACCGACGGGCGTCCGACGGGAACGATAGGAAGCGTAACGCCCGATGGGCAGTGGGTCAGCGTTCACGCGCAGATGCCGCGGAATTTCCAGATCGACATGATTCCGCTGGTTCCGGATAAAAAGATTTACACGTTTCTGGCGCCCAACGCGGACGCCCGCGACCTCTCATTTTCTCCGGATGGCAAATGGGCGGCGTACCTTTCGAATGAAACGGGACGATACGAACTGTACGCATCTTCATTTCCGGGCCACGGAGGGCGCTGGCAGATCTCGAAAGAAGGCGCCATCGACGGCGGCTGGCTGAAGCAGCCCGGGAAACTTGGTTTTGTAGGGTTCGACGGAAAGCTTTACGAAGCGGACGCGACGGCGCACGGCGAAGAACTCGCAGTGGGAGATCCGCAGGTCGAAATGGGCGGCACTACCGTACCCGGCGGGTCCAATACCTTCACGCCGCGAGCCGGTAGTTATGTTTCGCAGATCACCCGCGACGGCAAGAGGATCCTTCTGGCGGTGCCCGTAGCCGGCGGAGCACCGGAAACGCTGACGCTGAATACGAACTGGATTGCAACCATCACGAAGCCTTAGTGGGACTTGGAAGATCGGTTTGACATTCTTCAGGCAGGCTGCGGCGCGGGCGCATCAAACCAGGTGCCGCCGTGCAGCACTTCGTCAATCGCGGCGACAAGGTCCGTGACGACGCGATCTTTTGAGACGAATCCTTTCACGCCGATCCGCTGGAGTTCCGGAAAGTATTCCGCATAAGCGTGAACGCTATCCGCAATCACCAGAATGTTCGGGCATTTCTCGGCCAGAAGCTTCGCCGCGTCGAGTCCATTCATCACGGGCATGCGGATGTCCATCACCACAACGTCCGGGCACCATTCCAGGGCCTTCGCCACCGCTTCTGCTCCGTCGCTGGCCTCGGCGCATACGACGAACTCGTCGCAAGACTCCACCACTCGCCGAATAGCGGTGCGAATGATTTTTGCGTCGTCGGCAACCATGATTCGAATCTGCATGGTGCCAGTGTAACGGCTCGGCGAATCCCAACCATACCCGTTGTGCTGTAGCTCTTCGAAGGCGGCGGCTGTATTTCGCCCCACGGCATCGGAGGAGCTTCGAGCGGCCCGAAGTTGTGGCGCTGCTGTGAGGATCTATTCGAGCCAATCCGCGATGAAGATATTGGTTTCGTGGGGCGCAGTGCCGTTGCGATTTGAAGCCCAGACGAGCTTCTTGCCGTCGGAGCTGAACATTGGAAACGCATCGAATCCCGGATAAAGCGTGATGCGCTCCATGTGCGAGCCGTCTTCGTTGACGATATAGAGGTCGAAGCCCGAAGGATCGTTCTGATTCTCCATGTTCGACGCAAACACGATCCGCTTCCCGTCGGGTAGCCAGTACGGCGCGAAATTCGCCGCCCCGTTGTGGGTCACTTGATGTTTATTCGAGCCGTCGGCATTCATAACCCAGATCTCCAGGTTGCCGGGGCGAATGAGGCCGTGCGCAAGAAGATCTTTGTAGTCGGCGATTTCCTGCGGCGTTTGGGGATGTTGCGCGCGATAGACGATTTTCGTTCCGTCGTAAGACCAGAATGGGCCGCCATCGTAGCCGAGTTCGTGGGTGAGTTGTTTCACGCCTGAGCCGTCGGCGTTCATGGTGTAAATGTCGATGTCCCCGTTGCGGGTAGAGGTGAAGACGATGTGCTTGCCGTCGCGCGAGATGGTGGATTCAGCGTTGTAGCCGGGCGCGTGAGAAAGCGGCGTGATGTTCGAACCATCCGCGTTGGCGCGGTAGATCGTGTAAGTGTCGTAGATGGGCCAGACGTAGCCGCGCGAATAGTCAGGGCGCGGAGGGCACGCGGCGTTCGCGGCGAAGGTCGAAGAATACAGAATGTGCTTCCCGCCCGGGAAGAAGTAGCTGCACGTGGTGCGGCCTTTTCCGTTGCTGACGAGCTTCGCTGCCTGCGGAATTTTTGAGGAAGGCGAATCGGGATCGGGCGTTGGGATCGTGTAAATCTGATCGCACGGAACTACATCGGCCGCGGAGGGTGCGTAAAACTGGCCCTGGTGCTGAAAAATCAACGATTTGTCATCCGCGGAGAAATACGCTTCGGCGTTCTGGCCGCCGAAGGTGACCTGGCGAATGTCGCGCAGATGTGTTTCGCCAATCGTGCCGAGCGTCCCTTCGGACGCGCTCTTAAGCGCCGCAGCCCTCGCTGCTGACACATCTTGAGCGCTGAGTGCGGCGATTTGTACCTGTTGCGCTGCTCGTGTATGTACGGCGGGAACCGCTAACGCGCCCACGACCGCGACTCCCAGCCACGCAATCATTACGGACGTTTGCTTGACGCTCATGCGCTATTGCCTCGCAGCAATGTTACGCCAGCCGTTCGTTCCAGCGCGCACGGTTTCCACCAACCATAGCTTGATTCACGCCGAAACGGCTCGCTTGGGGTGAAATTACCCTACGTTTACAGGAACTACCTCATTCCGCGCGGAACCGAACTCGCGGAGACTGGTGCGATTGAATTGAACGCGCATTCAGTCAAAGCCCCAGACCCCAGGAGAAAAGATGACCGTTCGTCGCGCACACTCCCGTTCGAAATCGCACTCACGCCCCTCGAAAGCCACGGGGGGCCGGAAAATCCGTTACGCCGTGGTCGGACTGGGTTACATCTCGCAAGCTGCGATTTTGCCGGCGTTCGCGCGCGCGCGCGAAAATTCAGAGCTCGCCGCACTGGTTTCCGGAGATCCGCGCAAGCTGGCGGTTCTGGGGAAGAAATACAACGTGGCTCAAGCATATAGCTACGAGCAGTTTGGCGATTGCCTGCTGCATGGGGATATCGACGCTGTCTATATCGGCTTGCCCAATCACATGCACCGCGCGTACACGGAAGCGGCTGCGCGCGCCGGCGTGCATGTTCTATGTGAAAAACCCATGGCAGTTCACCCGGCAGATTGCGAAGCCATGATTGAAGCGGCGAGAGAGACAAACGTGAAGCTCATGATTGCTTATCGTCTGCATCTCGAACGCGGCAACCTTTCGGCCATCGCTGCGATTCGAAACGGCGAAATCGGCGAGCCGCGCATTTTCAGGTCGGCATTCACGCAGCAGGTTCCAGCGGGCAATGTCCGGCTCAATGCGGAAGACGGCGGCGGGCCGCTCTACGATCTGGGGGTGTACTGCATCAACGCGGCCCGGTACCTGTTCCGCGCAGAGCCGGATGAAGTCTTCTGCTACAACGCAGCGGGAAAGGATCGTCGATTCGACGACGTGGCCGAAATGTCCAGCGCGGTGATGCGTTTCCCGAACGACCGGCTCGCGGTGTTTACTTGCAGTTTCGGAGCGACGGATCGCGACACGTATGAGGTGATCGGCACGAAAGGCGTGCTTCAAATGGACCCCGCGTACGCCATGTCCAGCAGTATCAAATGCGAAATCACGGTCGGCGAGAAGACTCGTAAAATGACATACGGGAAGCGCGATCAGTTCGCGGCAGAGCTCATTTATTTCTCCAATTGCATCCTGAAGGACACTCAGCCTGAACCGGGCGGCACAGAAGGCCTGGCCGACGTACGAATTATTGCAGCTCTCCAGGAGTCCGCTGCGAATGGCAAACCGGTGGCGGTTTCGACCGAATCGGTTCTGAAGCGGCCGAGCCTCGTGCAGGAGATCCGGAAGCCGGCAACAGAAGAGCCGCACCTGGTGCGAGCCGCCGCGCCGTCACGCTAAATCACTTTTTCGAAAGCAACGAGCTGGCAAGAAACGCCACAGAAGACAAAAACATGACCGCCGTGGCGATCCAGCCGCCCCAGCGGAGATATCCCGGCAGGCGGAACTGGCCGACGATTTTTGCATCGTCAGCGAGCCGCATTACGGCGAACATCACGGGCGCAGCTACGAGGCCGTTCAGAACGGCCGACCAGTACAACGCCCGGATCGGATTCAGGCCGATGAAATCCATGGCTATGCCTACGATCGTGGCTGCCGCGATCACGCCGTAGAATTGCGGCGCTTTTTTCGGCTTTCGCTCCAGGGATCCACTCCAGCCAAACATGCCCGCCACCGCGTATCCAGCCGAGCCTGCCAGAACCGGTATCGCCAGCAGTCCCGTCCCAACGATGCCGAGCGCAAATAGAAGATAGGCAAACCGGCCCGCAATTGGTTTAAGCGCGCGAGCGGCATCGGCCGCGGTCTGAATCGTGGTGCTGGAGTTGCCGCCGTGAGCATGCAGCGTAACGGCGGTGGTGACGATGATCGCCATCGCGACCAGATTCGAAAAAGCCATCCCCACGATAGTGTCCACGGCGATGCGGTGAAATGCACCAACGGCCTGCTCGGGCTTTTTCGTTAGCGGTTGCTCGGCAGCGCGAAGGTCAACCTCTTCCGCTTCCTGTGCGGTCTGCCAGAAAAAAAGATACGGGCTGAGCGTCGTGCCCAGCACGGCGACCAGCGCCATCCAATAGTCGCTCGATCTCTCAAAATGCGGCAATACCGCGGAACGTAAAGCTTCCGGCCACGGAACGTGAACTACGAAGACGGCCGCGACATACGCGAATAGCGCGAGCGTGAGCCATCGCAAATAGCTGACGTAGCGGCTATAAGGGACCAGAATTTGCAAAGCCAGCGAAAGCGCGCCAAACCCCACCGCGAAGGCAAGCGCCTTGCCTCCGACTACCGTCGCAGCAGCGTCACCCATCGCCGCCAGATCGGCGCCGAGATTGAACACGTTGGCGACACATAGCAAGAGCACGAGCGCGACAACAAAATATCGAGGATAGCGCTTCTCAAGACTGGCCGCGACGCCTGCGCCGGTGATTCGGCCCAGGCGTCCGCAAATTTCCTGGATCGCAGCCATCAGCGGAAACGTGAATACCATGGTCCAAAGGAGGGAAAACCCGAATTGGGCGCCGACCTGGGAGTAGGTGGCGATGCCGCTCGGGTCGTCGTCGGCCGCGCCGGTGATCAGGCCCGGCCCGAGGCTATGGATGAAACTTCGTTCGCGCGGTTGCTCAGAATTATTTCGCTCCACTACGTTGCCTCGCCGTGGTCACGCGTTTCTTTTGAGTGGGTCTACTGCGTCGCCATTGTGAAGATTTGGTCGTCTGGAAGCGCAAGGACTTCCCTTCCGGCGGCGCTAAGCTTTTCGTGCGAGACGCTCATATAGCGGGCCGTAAATTGCGGGGTCAACCGGAAGACCAGAGTCTTGCCGGTTCGCCGGTCGCGAATCGCGGTGGAAACATGGCCGGGTCTGCTCGCGACGAGCTTCAGATTCAGTTTTCCCACGCTTGCGCCTGTGGCCACTTCAACGCCATCTGCGATGCAGCTCCATTGCACTTCTTCGGGCGCGTTGTGGACGACTTCCAATAGAAAAGATCCGCGCGATAGCTTGAACTCTTCCAGAGCGCGCTGCCCCATTCGGTAGCCGGCCACAGCGAACGGTTCAGTGTCGCCGTGGACGAACGCAATTTCCGTAAGCGCCGTGACGTTGTCCGGTTCCTGGGCTCGAATAGAGGATGGATCACGAACACTAAGGCAAACACCCATCAGAAACACGCACGGCACGAGTTTCGTACGCATCCTACGATTTCCTCCCGCGAGGACTTTTGGCTTTGATGCTCCGGAGCCCGGACACAGCCCGGCACGCGCTATCTTTGCGCTTCGAAATTGTTCTCAATCAATCCGTATGAGCAGCCCACCGAGGAGAACACCAATCGCAGCGAATGACAATCCAGCCGCGAAAACGCAGTCGATCGCGGCGTGATCACAACTTACGCAATCGGACGCCGGCAATGCCGGCTGAAATTTGTGACGTTTCGGTAGAGACTCGCCGAAAGAATTCACGCCGCCACGCGGGCTGGACTTCGCGTGACGGCGTATGGGCTGGGTTATTTCGTGAGCGTGCGGAACGACGGGAATTTAAACAGACTCTTCGCGTCGGCGCCGGACTTCTTTGGGTTCCCGTTTTTTTGCGGCGTCGCGCCGTTCTTCGACACGCCGGCACCGTTGCGCGTGATCACGTTGCAATCCCGTCCCGGCAATCGAGTCGGATCAGCCGGACGCGGGGTGAACTGATTCTTACTCGAGGACGGCGGAGGAGCGAGCAGCCGCGCGATGTTGGCGACGCGTTCCATTTTGTAAGGCTTCGCCATGCAGACGACCGCGCCGAGCGAGTGCGCACTGGAGTAGTCGCTGGGATAAGCCGAGCTGGTGGTCAACACGACCGGGATATGACGCAGACGCGGGTTTTGTTTCACATGAGCGCACAGGTCGTAGCCCGGCAAACCTTCGCCTTCCACTTCCGCGAATATCAGGGCTGGAGTTACTACGTTGAGAACGTCGCGACCTTCCGCTGCACTGGATAGCGCGATCACCTCGTAGCCCTCTTTCAGCAGGCAAGCCTTCAAGGATTCGCGTGTGGCGGCGCTGGCGTCCACTGCGAGCACCAGCGGCTTCTTCACATCCACGTTCGTCAGTCGCTCGCCGAGCATGCCGTTGTTGGCGTTATCGAGTTTCAAGTGAACGGGGGTGTGTGCCCATCTTGCGGCCGTAGGCATCGACGCAGTGCTCGCCAGGATTTACACCGAGCACGATCGCCACGCGGCGCTTGCCTCCTTCTATTTCCTGAATGCGAGCAACCATGCCGGGTTGCTCGGCTTGAATCCCGTGCGGCACTTTGCTGTACGGAAAGGTGACCATCAACTCCATCCCGCGCTGATAGCAATCCAGTGTGGTCTGGAAAAGTACGCCGAGGCGCGACACATCTACGGTTGTCACCACTTCATCGAGGCCGTGGCCAGTGACGTTCTTGGTGCGCACGCGGAGGGGCGCGGAGATCAACGCGCGGCGTTTGCGGCGACGCTCCGGTTGATCGGGCGCGAGCGTCTTGCTTCGAACCGACTGTGCTGCCGATTGCTCCGGGGCCGGTTCAACTTCATAGCGTTTCGCGGCTTCCGCAATCGGTTCCCAAGGCACGTCCGAAGCCAGCGAAGCCGCGGGGAGCTCCGGGGTAGTTTCCGATGGCGCAGCGTCCTCGCTCGTGCGCTGCACGGCCGCCTGAACAAGCGAGTCGCACGCGGTCTCGGGAGCAGGCTCAGCGACCGCGACTGGCTCGCCGGTCTGTTCCTCGACGAAGTTCTGGGCAACTTCGCTAATTTCCGCGAGGGACTGCTCGCGGCGGATGTCCTGCACCAGTTCCTGAACATCTGCTTCGGATTCCGCCCGGGTTTCCGCCACCTCTTCCGTTCCGTTTTTTACGGCGGCTAACGCCTCTGCCACAAGGTCTTCGGGTGACGCGGCCGATGGGGCCGCAGCCGCGGCGGCCTCGGAGCTCGCGCGGCTCAATAGCGATTCAAGCCCGTCAGGCGCTTGGTTTCCGGGCTGAGCGTGAACCTCCGGCCCTGCGACGGCGTCGCCGGAATGCTCGTGGTCGCGGTACATGGCAGCCAGCCGCTCTCGGGCGTCGGGGTCTAACACGCCGGATGAAAACCGTTCAATTTGATGGCCGGAAGAGTTGGAGTCGGAATTCGGATCGAACAGCGGGAAACCGGTCGTGTCGCTCATTCAGTCAAGGCCTCGTCAGTAGGGACTTCTCGCACCATGAAATTTACAAGCGTCATGTGGAGCGGGCGATAGGGTAAAAGTCACATTTAGGGAGTACCCAGGTCGGGCCTTATGGTAGTACTAGGGTCATGGCACGTAACGCGATGGACTGTCAGCACTTATGGAATTGGCAAACCGGTTGGCCTGTGCCGTCAACTGGGTTCCTGACACTCGATCCGCCGGTTCGGGAGGCACAATTCGGCAGTTCGCTTTTGTGCGAATTGTCGCGGGAAAGTTGCCCGAATTTGGGTACTTTTGGGAAGCTTCTGCCAACAAAAAACCCGCAGAGGCGGCGTAATTGGAACAAGCGGAGAGTCGAGTTCCAATTCGGGACACTCGTGGGTTTCGCTCGTATTTCGGCTGAAGGAAGATTAAACGGCAAATGTCATGAAATGTCCTTTCGTGTCTGATCTTGCCATTTGCCTAAAGAATGTGTTGCCCGTACCTTAGCGCTGGCTGCACATTCTCTCCAGAGCTAGCAGCAACAGCGTGGATCGAGTTGGGCAGAAAAAGACGGGGAGCAACTGAGAGCTGAAGGGCTGGGGCGCCCACTGCTCTCGACTTGCTCCCCTTCTCCATTTTGGTCGCGATCACCTGCTGTCTTTTTCTCCCGCCACCGGCCGTACATCGTTAATTGCCAGCTCTACCGTCGCATTAGAAATCGGAACTTTTTCGAGAACCGAGCCGAACGGACGTAGAGTGCCTGCGCGTCGGCGATTTGCCTGTAGCGCAACCGTTTCAAGGATTTATGGCAACCTTCGCGGCTGCGGGTCGCATCTTTTTTGGAATGGATCGGTTCGTGGCACGGGTGTGGGTCTTATAATGTTGAGCGTGGAGTTTTCAAGAAAGGTCGGAAGCTTGAGTTCTCAGAACGGCGGCCCCCAAACGGCAGGCACTAAAGCGGGACGCTGTACTTCGCTTCCCGGCATGCTGGCGTTATCGACAGCGTCCGCCGACTGGCGTTCGCGCTTCTGAATCCCGTGACGGCAAAAGCACAGGGCGTGCAGACGGTGCTGCACGCGCGAGCGCGGGTCTTCCCCGAAGTGGGCGCCGGTGCGGCGAAGATCGAACGCGACCCGGTTTCCGGGCATTACTACGTGCTCGCCAAACCGGAGAGCGTGATCGCGGTCTTCGATGCGAACGGCAAGAGAGTGGGCCAAATCCCCAACGCAATATCCGGCGCACCGGGGTCGCTGAAGTACGCGGTCGATTTCGACGTCGATGCGGCAGGCCGCGTGTTCGTGGCAGATCGCGGCGACAACCGGATCAAGATTTACTCTCCTCAGGGCGCATTGGAATCCAGCGTGTTCGTGAACGCTCCGATGTCAGTGGTGGCGCTTTCGGATGGCCAGTTTGCCGTGGTGACGCTGCGTACCGATCACCTGGTTCGCGTGATGGACGAGCACGGCAAAGTGGTGCGAACGTTCGGAAGCGTAAACGACGCGATCGGCGCGAAGACCGAGACCAGCACCGCAGACGAAGAGCCGCAAGGCTACGCAGCCGGCTATAACGCCGAATACGTCTCCCACACGCCGGAAACTTACGCGATGAACATCGGCAAGCTCTACAGCGACGAGAGCGGCCACATCTTCTTCGCGTTTACGGCGCTGGACGATCCAATGTTCCGCAAATACGACCGCTACGGCTACTCGGTGTTCGAAGCGACGGTTCCCGCCGAGTCCTTGATTCCGGACATCGACCGCGGCGACGCGCACGTCCAGCTCGGCATGAACGTTTCCGGAATGGCGGGCGTGGGCAAATTTTTTTCGTTCGGCACAATGTATTCCGTGGGAGGTACGGCAGGGTTCACAGTGCGCGGCGGCAATGGCGGCGGAGGCGGTCGGCGGGGCGGTGGAGCGGCCGGTGGAGCTGGCGGAACTTCCGGCGGCGGCTCGGGTAGTAGCTCGGGAAACAGCCGATTCAGCTCGTCGGGTTATTCCTCCTCCGACAGCGGCAATTACGCGACGGGAGCGACCGGATTTTTGGGCACCTCGAGCGACTCCACGACGATCGGCGGGGCGGACAGCAACCTGAGTTTTAACAGTTCGACGGCGTCGATTGACAGCGCCGATCTCGATACCAGCGCGCTGCTCGGCGTGGGTGGAAACGCCGGGCTTTACGGCGCAACAGGGACAAATCTAGTGCTCGGGTCACAATGGACTGGCGGGCGCCGACGACGAAGCCGGATTGCTTGGCATTTTTGGGCCGCGCGGGCCCGGCGGATTTGGCGGCGGTCCCGGTGGACCGGGCGGATTTCACGGCGGATTTGGGGGCCGGGCGGTCCGGCGGATTGGGCGGCGAGAACCAGGGCGTTCCGGGAGCGAGCGAGGCGTTGATTCCGACTCCGCCTGCGACCGGGACAGCGGCGAACATCGCGGGCAGCGGGGCTTCGTCCCTGGGTTCGACGCATCCGGGTGGCGCAGCCGTCACGCCTTCTGGCCACGAATACGGCGGCGGGCACGGCGATTACAGCGGGCACGGCTACGGCCACGGGCTGGAGACGCATTCCGTCGCGGCAGTTGTGAAATTCAACCAGGTCGCTCCAGACCTGCGGGAGAAACCGGTGATCCATGCGATCGGGATAGACCCCGCTTCGCAGGATGTGTGGGTGACCATTGGCGATGTGCTGCTGCACTTCGATTCCACCGGTACTCGAGAGGAATCGTATCTGGTGACGACGAATACGGGAGCGCCGCTTTCGCCGGTGGGAATTCTGGTTGAGCCGAGTCGATTGCTGCTGGTTGGCGATCCCACGGGCATCTACGATTTCGCGCGACCCGACAAAGCCGAGCGCCAGATGCGAACAAACATCACGACGCAGACAAAATCTTCCGCGGCACAGGCAGCATCCACCATCGATGCGCCCGCGGCGTCCAGCAGCAGCAGTTCGACGAGACAGGCGGTCGCTCCGGGAACTCCTGCTGGATCCAACGCCACACCGCAATAAATTCATCAGCGCGGAAACAGATCGCGCGCGAAAAAAAGGCCGAAGGCTGACGAATGCCTTCGGCTTTTTTTAATTTGAGGGCGAAGCTATTGCTTTTCGCCGGTAACGGGAACCAGGACGTTCTTCGCGGACACGATTTCGGTGTTGGGAACTTCGGTGGAGATACCCACGGGACGAAGGGCCGGCCTTCTTGAGCGGCGTCACCTGAAACAGGAGAAAGTATTGGCTGTTCAGCATGCGCTGGATCGTAGCGAAGTAAGGCTGGAAGCTGGGCACGTTCTGAACCCCAAGAATGAAGGATTCGCCGCCGGTCTCATCGGAGATTTGCGAGATGCCGGACTGCCCGATAGTGGCCTCCCAGAAGCTGCGTCCCGCCGAACCAACTCCCTGCGCATAGATGGAATAAACAATCACGCCCGCACTTTGAGCCGCGCGGCTGGTGGCGTCAACGTCCGGGCTCATGTTCGCATAACTGTTGATCGCGCCCGGACCGAAACCGCCGCGAGCGCCAAAGCCGCCGCCGTAGTTGCGCAGGCGGTCGATGCCATCGGTGATGATGATCACTTCGCGGCGCAGCTTGGATACGGGCCAGTTCTTGATCAAAGCCTGAAGCGAAAGATACGGGCTATCCATCGAGCTGAGTTGGCCGAGCGGCAGGCGGACAGCCTTCGAGGCTGCGTCTTTGTCGTCGGTGAAATTCTGGACGACCCGGGTCTGTGCGTTGGACATGTATCCGACGCCGATTACGGTGGTCTTAGGCTGCGTGGCGATAAACGAGCGGACGTCGCTGAGCAGGCTGCCGAGATCGGTGGTACAGGTATCGTCGATGGCGATGAAGAGTTGCAGGCCGGCTTGATCGCCCTGCGCCGGAATGAGATTGGTCACTTTCCAGGCGGTCTTTACCGGACTTAACCTGAATGTCCTGCGCGGTGATGGCCGGCGGATTGGCGTCGCCACGGACGGTTTCTTCGGTGACGACCATGTGCACGGTCGCCGTGCTTCCGCTTGAAGCGGGGGCTTTGGAATCCTGGGCACGAAGGGTTGGGGCGAAGCTGACGGCGAGCAGCAGCGCGAAGGCTGAGCTGGTGCGAATGAGTGCGGACTTCATGGTTTCCTCCGAATTGGTGCGGTGCGGCTCGCGACGCATGATTCGATCCAGGAGTTCGATTTGCCAGGGAGCGCAGCGCGTGTGGCAGGTTCCATTCCCGCGTTCCGCGGGTGTGCCTGCTTCAAGGTTCGTCGATTGTACACCAGAGCGACGCGTGTTCAATCGACGAGCATGGATTTAAGATGGCCAGTAGCTAGCGCTCATTCGATGCATTCAACTCGACTGCACCCCCGCTGACACACTAAAGCGGCTCGCAGCGGCGAGTGAGCCGCCGGAGCCGTTCGATGGCCGAGGCGTCGTTGACGTGCTGCCGTTACTATCGCAGCTGAACGTGTCCACGGCGTGACGATGCGGCTGTGGGCAACTTGCGGCGAACGGCGAAGCTGCGGCCTGTCGACGGTTTGGCTTGAACGTTCACTCCGTCGGCAGCGGGAGGCAGCGTTTGGGTGGAGTAGACGCCTAAGCTCGACGAATATCCGTAGACCGAGGACGTGGTGCCGTAGACTCCGATTACATAGAAATGCGTCGCATCGATGGCGTAGGCGATAGACGGATAACTAGCCAGTGGAAGAAACTGGCTGTTCAAAGTGACAATCGATCGGCCGCTGGAGCTAACTGCTCCAAAAATTCCCGCGAGTGCCTGGCCAGAGGCGATGCCACTGGCTGCGAGCGATCCATCTTGAAGCGCGGAGATGCTTCCAGAAGTAACGGCACCCGCTGTAGCGACCACGGGAATGTCCGACTCGGAAATCAAATCGACTCCCTGAACGGTGCCCGAAACAGCACTGACGGCGGTTTGCGGCGTGAGATCGCCAACGAAAGCTTCGGGATAAGAGTCTCCGTTTGAAACGGTAGTGTCCAGGATGACTCCCTTTCCAGTCGCTTCCAGATAAAAAACAGCCGCATCGATGAAGCCGTCGTCGAAGCCGCCGTTAAATGTCAAAGTGCCCCGCCCAGTGGTCGGATCGAACGTGACGGATCCGGAAGCGGGTGAACCACCGGTCGAAGACGAAACGTAGGAAGCATCGTTCAGATCGAAATTCGCTGTCGCGTTCCCTCCCGAGATAACAAGGTTTCCCGCCGTGACGCTGCCGAGGAGATACACGCCGGTGCTTGAAGTGTAATAATCGCCGCCAATTAGGCCGAAGATTCCAGAGCCGTTTGGTGAACTGGAGGTGAGCGACGATAGGTTCTGCGTGCGAAGTTGACCCACCATTTGGGTGTTCGTGATTCCAGAGGTTCCGTTTTCGAAGATGTACACCTTCGACGGGCTGACGGCGTAGTAGACGTAGCTCGTCCCGGTTTGCCCGGTGAGTTGAAGCAATAGCGTTCCTCGCCCGTGAGAGTCGGAAGTAGCAAAAGTTCCGGAGACGGTTTGGTCGGTTGCGTCATTGCCGTTGAGAATATCCGCGAGGTCATAGAAACCGTTGGAGATCGACCCCCGCCCAAGACGTTGACTCGCCCAACCATGCTGGCACGTACAGGATTGTCGCTGTAGGCGCGGAAGATGAACGAGCCCGACGGTATTGCGTTGAAGGCGGCCGCCTGTTGTTTGTCGATCGTGCCGGAAATTGCGGGGAGCGATGGATCGAGCGAGATGATATTCCCGGTGTTGGTGGTGGAATCGAGCGTGAATGAGAACGTGGGCGTGGCGCTAAAACCTTGAAGAGCGTTGGTGATCTTGATCGTTCCGCGGAGATTGGAGTCGAGAGTATATGTGCCGGTTACGGGAGTGGACGTGGTGGTGTTGTTCAGATTGTCGTTCACGTCGATCACACCGTCGGTGATGCTTCCGCCGCCGTTTGCGGTGATGCTGCCGCCGACGGTGAGAGGATTACCGGAAGAATCAAAGCCGCTCATCACGAAGGCGTACTGGCCGTTGAGATACTGCGGAACTTGAACGGTGGGCTGCTGGATGAGGAAGGTCACGGAGTTTGATCCCTGGGAGTTGGCAATCGAGGTAGCGGTGATGGTCACGCTCGGACTTGCGGGAACGCTTGAAGGGGCAGTGTAGGTCGCCGCGATGGTCGATTCATTCGAGAGTGTGCCGCTGCCGCTTGCTGGGCTAATCGTCCAACTCACGCCGGAGTTCGTCGAATCGCCGGTGACAGAAGCGGTGAGGTTAAACGTGCCATTGGGCGCGATGGTGCCGGATGCCCCGGAGATGGTTACGACGGGAGTGGAGGAACCACCGCCTCCGCCACCGCAAGCGGTGAGGATGGCGAGCAGACCGACGGAAAGAAATGAAAGTGCGGGACGAATGAGTTTCACTGTGGCTCCTCTACTACCGGGAAATTTGGCGGATGACGTTGAACGGAATGCGGGAAATGAACATGGCAAGTCCGCAGGACGACAAAAATATAGAACCGCGAAAATTGCGGCGCAATGATTATGTGGCCGATGCGTTCGAGGATGTAACCCCGCTGGGCGGCGCAGGTTGCGAAAAAAAGCGGCGGACCGGAGATTTTGCATTCCGGCCCGCCGCGTTTTCACTGCTGGTTGGGGGACTTGTTATTTGGAAGCGGTTCCCGCAGCGGCCTTAATGAAAGCCAGGCCGATGGGCGAGCCGAAACCGGTGACGTTGTCCCATCCTTCGGTAACGGTCAACGAGGAATCGGTGCCAAAGCTGAGAACGAGATTTTCACCTTCACCCAGATCCCAATTGGCTGTGGTGTAGGTGCCCTGGCTGTAGAGTAGCCCAGAGAAGAGATCATTCGACGAATACGCGGTGCTGCCGTTCGCGTCGAAGATCGTACCGGCCACGTTGGTCGGACTTCCCTGCGGCCGCACGTCCGCGATAGCGGAGGACGGAAGCGTGGAAATCACGCGCGCGGCCTGACCGAGACCCGTTCCGGCGTCCTGGATGGCAAGCGTCCAGATGGCGGAAAAGATCGGGCAAGCCAGGCTGGTGCCGCCGATGCCGGGGAAGAAATACTGCTGGCCTTCCTCGGTGATCACGATGGCCACGCCGGTGTAGGGATCGGCGAGCGCCGCGACATCGGGCACCTGACGACCACTACCGGGAAGCATGGACTGCCAGGAAGGCTTGGCGAAGTAGATGCTTTCGCCGCCGCCCGAACCGCCGAGGAGACCGATCTGCCCTGGAGGATCGAACGGGCCGTCCAGATTGATGAAGACGCCGTTGTTGCCCCAGCCGAGTTCTTCGTGCGCGCTGGAGCCGCTGAGAGTATTGAGGATGGTGGTGCCGCCGACGGCCGTGGCCCACGGATTGTTGGCCGGAACACCGGGAGCGCCGAGCGGAGTGCCGAGGCCTTCGTCGCCGCTATCGCCGCTGGAGAAATTCACGGAGACACCAGCCGCAGCCGCGAGTTCGAGCACTTCACTGTAGGAATCCTCTTCCGCCGCGCCGGCGATGAGGTCGGTGTCCAGTTCCCAACTGTTGGAAACCGAATGGCCGGTTCCGTGAGTGGTGATGTAACGGATGGCGTCCTGAAAGTCCTCGTTGTCCTGACCGGAAGCGGCCACGACGACGATCTTCGCACCGGGAGCCATAGAGTGCGCCCACTGAATGTCGAGGGCGATTTCGACGTCCCAACCGAGAAGGACACCGGCGTTGGGATCGGCGGGCGGACCTTGCGGATAGATGACTTCAAAATTCGAAGCGGTAAGCGCTGGGAGACCCATGAGCTGGGAGAACGCGTTGGCGTCCGCCTGCATCTCGGGATAGCCGTAGGCTTCGAGAAGGACGACGGTTTTGCCTTTTCCGTTGAGGCCAGCCGCGTACGCCGCCGTCAGACCGTAGTGGTTTTGCAATTGAGCGGGAGTGTAAGCGCAGACAATGCCGTTGGCCGCCTGGGTGGGCGAAATGTATCCGTTGCCGTAGTACACCGCGACCGGAAGCGAAGCACCCGGAGTGTCGTAGGTGTAGGTAGTGGGCTGCTGCAAGCACTGATCGGTGATGGTGCCGAGGAGGCCGCTGGACGATTGCCGAACCTTGGCGAGCGGGACCTTCGGGTAGGGCTTTCCGGTCTGCGGATTTAGAGCGTATTTAATCATCGGCTGGGCCGCGTGAACCTCGAGGCCGGAGACATGGGCGACGAGAGCGCCGGCGGCGCCGGTGAGATGCGCTTCCTCGACATTGGCTTTGAAGGTGCGGCCGTTGAGTGAGTACTGATGAATGTGAGTCTGGAACGCGGCTTCGATGTTGGCAGTGGTGCCGTGCGCGCGAACCGAGAAATTGTCGGGATCGATGGAGACGATGGTGAGGCCGTGGGTCTGGAGTTCTTTTTTACGCTTTCGACTTCGGCCGGAGTGGGAGCGTATTTCGCGAGGGCCGCGCCGGTCATCCACTTGCGGTAAGTCGGCGAGGCGGGATCGTAGAGCGCTTCGACGGCTGCGTCGAACGCGGGTTTGTTGTGCATGTTCAGAAATACGGTGACGTTCATTTCGTCGGAAGGGTTGACCAGACCGAGATCGTTTGCATTTTGCCGCGAGGGCGCGACTTTCTGCGTGTCCGTACCGCCGGCATGCGCGGGCACCGCTGCCACTGCCATGAAGGCCAAAGGAAGTAGGAAAGCGTTCCTGGTCCTCGTGAACGACTGCTTCAGATTCATGCTCTCTCCTTTAGATTGAGCGGGACCCGTGCCGCACTTCGCGCGGCCTCCGGATTCGCAAAGAAACTTCGCGAACCGAGGATGACTCGAAGTGTTTGAGTGCACGGTATGCCCGAAAGCGTGGACGGCAAGAAGCGATGCGAAGAGCCACCGGAGCGGAATCCACCCAGGATGCGATTCCGATCGAGGACGGGCCCCCAAGAATTCAACTCACCCCGCCGCTGGCGGCGGATGGTAACACTTTGCCTGCGGTGTCTATACGAAAAATCGAACGGGGGGCATTCATTTTACAAATTTGAAATATTTTGGGCGGAAGGGTGGAGGTTCGCGTTTGATTCGCTCGCATCGCGAGTGGATGGAGGCGCATGCTGGAGGAGAAATTTGTCGCAAGAGTTGCGATTAGACCGGGAAGGCTTTGATTGTTTTGTTGGAGTTACGGCGATTTCTAATAATTGAAAGTTGCGATTAGAAAATGAGGGGGAAATGCGGAAAACCAAAGGCTGCCGGGTCATAGCGCTGCGCTGACCCGCCGTTACAGAAGAAGCGGCGCGCGCGTGTGAGGTGACGGTCGAGTTTGCGGCGATGATGTTGGTTTTTTCTGAATACATGTGGGGAGGTTAACAGAAGTTGAGGCAAGGTCGGGGCCAGTTATGGGCGGGATTTGGGACAGTTCTAGTACACACTGGTCTTTTTTGCGAAGTTTGCGAAAACGAACGATCGTGATTGGACAGACGGACAAAGCGAAGAGAGATCCTTCGCTGCGCTCAGGATGACGGGACGGTGGTGGGGCGAACAGCGTGCGCATGTGGGAGTTGGTTGTCGAAAGAGAAGGGTGCGGCGGCGGAAAGATAGGATGCCGCCTGAAGACGATTACAGCGTTACGGCAGGCAGGAGTGCTTGCCCCACTTGAGTTGGAAATTCTACTCGCAGCGCAGGGCGACGACGGGATCGACTTCGGCACCGCGACGGGCGGGGATGTAGCAGGCTGCGGCGGTGACTAGCGCGAACAGCAGGCCCACGCCGATGAAGGTGAGCGGGTCGAGGCCGCTGACCTTATAAAGGATGGACGACAGGCCTTTGCTGGCCGCCGCCGCCACGGCGAGACCGATCGCGACACCCACAGCGGCGATCGTGAGACCCGAGCGCAACATCATGCGGATCACTTCGCGCGGCAACGCACCCAGCGCGATGCGGATGCCGATTTCGTGGAGGCGCTGTTCGACGGCGCTGGCCATCACGCCGTAGATTCCGATCGCACCGAGCAGCAGCGACAGCACACCGAAGAAAGCGAAGAGAGAGCTGAGCGTGCGATAGCCTGTGTTCTGCTCGCTGATCAGATCGTCGTAGGTGCGAACCTGCGAGACAGGCTCGTCGGGATCGACAGACCAGATCGCGTCGCGGATCGCGGTGGGCAGCGTGGGAGCGTCACGCGTGGTGCGCACGACAAGCGCCATGTAAGGCGAAGGCTCCTGCGCGGCAGGGACGTAGAGCTGCCGCTCGGGTTCGGTCTTCATGGACCAGCGTTTCACTTCTTCGACCACGCCGACGATTGCGTGCGGAACGTGATCGTCACCGATTTCAAGCGACTGTCCGATGGGATTATCGTCGTGGAACTGCTGGCGCGCGAGAGTCTGGTTGATAACCACGATTTTCGGCGCGTCGGGACCGTCGGACGATTCGATGCCGCGGCCGCGGAGGACGGAAATTTGCATGGTCTGAAGATACGAAGGAGTGACGGCGGAATACTGCGCGGCGACGCGCTCGCCCGGCTGCTCCGGCGGCCGGCCCGCGACGTGAATGGGCTTGGACTGGCTGGCCTCGCCGTAGGGGACATACTCGCCCGCGCCGGCGGAGGCGACTTCGGGAAGCGAACGGATCCGGGTGAGAGCACGGTCATAGAAGTTGCGGACATCGGAATCGCCGGGGTAACGGCTCTTGGGAAGCACGAGCTGGGTGGTCATGAGATTCGAAGGATTAAAGCCGACGCGATCGAAAGTCATGTGCATAAAGCTTTCGACAAGAAGCGCGGTGCAAATCATGACGACCACGGCGAGAGCGATTTGCGCACCGACGAAGACGCGGCGCGTGCGAGCCACGTGGCGGTTCCCCGCGATCTGGCCGGAGGCTTCTTTTAGCGTGCGGTTCAGGTCGAAACCGGAGCTTTGGAAAGCGGGCACGAGTCCGAAGACGACGCCGCATAGTACGGCGATTCCAAAGGTGTAAGCCAGCGCGGTGAAGTCCAGATCGACGTGGCCGAAGTTCAGCAGGTATCCACGAATCTTTTCCGTGAAGCCGCGGTCGATGGCTTTCAGGATGCCATGCGCGACAAAGCGCCGGCACCGCCGCCGACAAGAAAGAGGAGCGCCGATTCGGTGAGAAGCTGGCGGACCAATCGACCGCGGGTGGCGCCAAGAGCGCCGCGGACGGCGAATTCCTTGGCGCGCCGGGAAGCGCGGGCGAGCATAAGGTTCGAAACGTTGGCCGGCGATGAGAAGCGCAAGGCCGACGACCCAGAAAGCGACTTCGAGCTGCGGCGTGCCTTCGTTGTCACCGATTAATCCCGAGAGCGAGCGGATCTGAATGAGCATGTCGGTGTCGGACTTCGGATATAGCTTTTCGAGGCGCGAGGAAATGGCGGCGGCTTCGGCGGCGGCTTGCTGCTCGGTGACGCCGGGCTTGAGACGGCCGAAGGCGGAGAACCAGGAAGAGTCGCGATCGGCACGGGCTTTATCGTCGAGAGCGAGCGGCGTCCAGATATTCGAGACGCCGAGAATTGGAAACTGGAAGCTCGCGGGAAGCACGCCGACCACAGTGTAGGTTTCGCCCTGGAGAGTGATTTCGCGGCCTATGATTTTTGGATCGGCGGCGAAGCGGCTTTCCCACAAGCCCCGGCTGATGATGGCGACGTGGCTGTTTGCGGGCTGGGATTCCTGTTCGATAAACGCTCTGCCCATGATGGGCTGAACGCCGAGCGTCTGAAAGAAATTCCAGCCGACCAAGCCGCCTTCGACGCGGTCCGGGCGGCCGTCACCGGTGAGGTTGTATTGCCAGTTCGACCAGACCGCGAGCTGCGCAAAGGAAGAGTTTTGTTTTTCGTAGTCCAGGAAATCGGCGGTGGAGGGCACGCCCCAACTGGTGAAGCCCTTCTTGGTGTTGTGGCTCTGGAGGACCATGAGCTGCGCGGCTTGCGGATAGGGGAGCGGCTTGATGACCCAGGCTTCGATGTAGCTGAAGATCGCGGCGTTGGCGCCGATGCCGAGAGCGAGGGTGAGAACGGCGATGATGGCGTAGCCCGGCGACTTGCGCAGAATGCGCAGGCCGTAGCCGACGTCCTGGGCGAAATTTTCGATTGAGCGGATGCCGCGGGCGTCGCGATGCTCTTCTTGAATGGAGTCGGGCGTGCCGATGGTGAGGCGCGCCTGACGGAGGGCTTCTTGGCGAGGGAGGCCGCCGGCGATGAGTTTGGCGACGTGCTGGTCGAAGTGGAAGCGGAGTTCGTCGTCGAGTTCCCTTTCGACGGAATTGCGGCGGAAGAGCGAGCGAAGGCGGGTTGTGAGGTCGGGGAACACGGGCTTAGCGCTAGGCGGTCTCCAGAACTTGGGCGACGGCGGCGGCTAATTTTTTCCATTCGGATTGTTCGGTGTCGAGCTGCTTGCGGCCGGCTTTCGTCAGGTCGTAATACTTGGCGCGGCGATTGTTGTCGGAGGTGCCCCACTTGGCGGAGATCCAGCCGCGGCGTTCCAGGCGATGCAGAGCGGGATAGAGCGAACCCTGATGGACTTGCAGAACTTTGCTGGAGACCTGATGGATGCGCTCGGAGATGGCCCAGCCGTGTTCGGGGCCGAGAGCGAGAGTGCGGAGGATGAGCAGGTCGAGAGTGCCCTGTGGAAGGTCGATGGCGCTGGCGGTCATTTGTTCCCCTTTGGCTTCGACAAGAGAGTACGGGGAGTCTTGTCGAAGTGCAAGGGGAAAGATTTCTTATCGCAAGGCGAAGGGGCATCCATCGTTGCGGCGGGCGCTTAAGGCGCGAGGCGGCGGATTAGGAGCGTTTGATGATTACGGCGGTCAGGTCGTCTTTTTGGAGAGTGCCGGAGGAGAAGGTTAGGACTTTGGCGTAGAGGTCGGAAATGATTTCGGCGGGAGGTTTGGCTTTGGAGTCGCGAATCGTTTGTTCGAGACGTTCGGCGCCGAACTGCTCACCTTGCGGGTTCTCCCATTCGTAGAAGCCGTCAGTGGCGAGAATAATGATGTCGCCAGCGGCCATTTCGATGAGCTGAGGTGGATCGGTGACCAAACTGGGCCACATCCCGAGGGGCATGCCGTGCGCGTTCATGGCGTCGAAGCGGTCGTCTTCATTGGTGTAGAGGAAGAGCGGACCGTGGCCGGCGGAGAGCAATTCGACTCGTGCGGAGTTGGGATGGCAGATCGCGGCGACGAAGGTGACGAAGCGGCCTTCGCGGAGGTCGCCGGCCAGCGACACATTGATGCGTTCCATCGCGGAGAGCAGGCCGACGTCATTGTGAAAATTGGTGCGGGCATAGGCACGGCAGACCGCGGCCAGAAGCGCGGGACCGATACCATGGCCGGTGACATCGGCAAGGGCGACAAGAATTTTCCCGTCGGGGAGCTGCTGCCAGTCGTAGTAGTCGCCGCCGGTTTGATCGGCGGGCTGATTCCAGGCGGCGATCTGGAAGCCTTCGATTTCAGGCATCGAGGTAGGAAGTAGAGACTGCTGGATGGTGCGGGCGACATCGAGGTCGTGCTCGAGACGCTCGACCTGACGGCGGGTTTCCGCTTCGCGCAGTTCAGCATCGAGATGCTTACGAATTTCCCCGGCGACGGCTCCTGCGATAAATCCCGAAAGAAACAAAACCATGGCGTAGGCGAAGACTGTTTTTTCGGGATCGGCCATGGACTGATTGCCGCCGAGGAAAGGACGCCAGCCGAGATAAGCGGCAGCCATGAGGTAGCTGACGGAGGCGACGATGCCGGAGAAACGGCAGAGCTTCGGGTCCAAGCGGAGCGTCGAGAGAATAATAAAGACGCCGAAGACAAGGGTGGCCGGATTTGCGAGCGGCAGGTAGGCAGCGTCGATGCCGATGCGCGGGAGAAACGCGATCGCAAAAGCCGGGGCGGAGGTTTCGACAACGATGTTGCTGATCCAGAGGAATGGCGAGAGTTCGCGGCCGGACTTGAGCGCGCCGCGAACGGCGGTGAGCATCAGGAGTTCGAACGCGGCGAACACGGCGAGGAGCGCGGTGGTTTCGAGCCAGAGCGTTTTGTTTTCAGAGTTGTAGAGCGTGATGAGGCGGAGCGTGCGGAAGATGAAGGCGCAGCCGATGACCAGAAGCACCATGGCGATGCGCAGGCGTTCGCTTTTGAGAAGCGCGTGCCGGAAGGCGGGCGACTTGGGTACCGGGGCGTGGGGCATGGAAAGGATGGCGCGTACTCTACTGCGGACGGAGCGGCGTTGCAACGATCTCGCGCGGATTGGAAGCGAAACTCGCGGAACGGCGAACGGTTTCAGGCGTGGATAGGAGCTTCGACAGTCACGGGGAGATGGATGGTCACTTCCAGGCCGCCTTCGGGGCGATTCTTTGCGGTGATGCTTCCGTCGTACAGCGAGACGATGCGTTGAGCGATGGAGAGGCCGAGGCCGGTGCCGCCGGTGTTGCGGTCGCGAGCGGCAGAGACGCGATAGAAAGGTTCGAACAGGCGAGGAAGTGATTCGGGCGGGACGCCGGCACCGTTATCGGCGACGACGACTTCGGCGAACGAAGACGCGCCCGACTTCGCTGAGCGAAGCGCGATCGAAACGCGGCTTCCGGGCGGCGTGTAGCGAATTGCGTTGCGTACGACGTTTTCGATGCAACTGCGCAGCAGGCGCGGATCGCCTTTCACGAGAAAGTCGCCGTCACAGGCAAGCTCGACGGATTTGTTGGACTCCTTCCCTTCGAAGCGGGCGTCTTCGGCAATGCTCTGGACAATCGAACGAAGATTCACTTCGCCGTCGTCGCGCTGGGTAGTCTGTCCCTGAAGGCGCGTGAGGGTGAGGATTTGGCCGATCATGTCGTCGAGGCGGTCGAGATCGACCTGCATGCGCTCGACGCCATCCATTTCGCCGCGGCGGACAAGTTCAAGCGAGACACCGAGCCGCGCAAGCGGTGAGCGGAGTTCGTGCGAAATGTCGGCGAAGAGTTCCTGCTGTTTCTGCAGAAGAGCTTGAATGCGCTCGGCCATGCGATCGAAATCGCGGGCGAGGTCGGCGAGTTCGTCATGGCGATCGACGAAGGCAGGAGACGCGCGAACGGAAAGGTCTCCACCGGCGAAGCGTTCGGCGGTGGTTTGAAGCGCGCGAATGGGTTCAGCGATGTGGCGAGCCAGGACCCAGCAGAGTGCGCCGGCCGCAATCAACGCGAATGCAAGGCGCAACAAAAAGGTGGAGATGGTTCCGGGCGTGACGATGCCACGCAAAGGATTAATTTGTGCGACGAAAATGTAAAGACCGTCGGAGCGCCTGATGGCTGAGGCAGCAGTCCAACGTGCGGCGATGCGGATTTGAGTTTCGCCGGTAACGCGAGCCTGGTCGAGGAGGATCTGGCCGCCCCAGGGAACGCCGCGGCCGAGAACGTCGTTGCCGTGAGGATCGATGAGCGTGGCGCGCATGCCGGAGTTGCGCTCGATGTCGTCGAGGTACTCGGCCAATTTCTCCTTGCCGTTGTAAACGTAGAAATCGACGGCGCTATTGCCGTAGTAATCGATGGTGCGAGTGAGCCAGCGGCGGCCGAGCGGCTGCGCGCCGGTGAGCGCGGCGACCAAGACGACGGAA
Source organism: uncultured Acidobacteriota bacterium (assembly GCA_963839325.1). Lineage (GTDB taxonomy): Bacteria > Acidobacteriota > Terriglobia > Acidiferrales > UBA7541 > Palsa-295. Next base: position 40,977 of record CAWIUO010000002.1, read on the forward strand.
GAAACGACGGCGATCATCGCCATCCAGAACCAGAAAAAGATCTTGGTATAGATGTGGCGGATCATCTGGAGTTGGCGGCGCGCTCGCCGCTGTAGATATAGCCGGAACCGCGAACGTTCTGGATGCGTTCGGCTTTGCCGTCGTGCGCGCCGAGTTTCTTGCGGAGATTGCTGATGTGATTGTCGACGCTGCGATCGAGCGCGCCGATAGGGCGACCGAGAGCGGCTTCGGCGATTTCGTCGCGCGATAGGACTTTGCCGGCGGAACGGAGAAGGAGGAGAAGGATGTCGAATTCGGCGCCGGTAAGGTCGATCTCTTCCCCTTTGCGTTTCACCAGGCGACGACTCGAATGAACTTCGAGGTCGCCGACTTTGAAGATGTCCGGAAGTTTGGTTTCAGCGACGCGGCTCAGGACGGCGCGAATGCGAGCGACGAGCTCGCGGACATTGAATGGCTTGGGCAGGTAGTCGTCCGCGCCACCCTCCAGACCGGCGATGCGATCGGCTTCATCGCCGCGCGCGGTGAGCATGATGACGGGCATACGCGACTGCATGCGGATGCGCTTCAGGATTTTGCGGCCGTCGCCACCGGGAAGCATGACGTCGAGGATGGCCAGCTCGAATTTCTCGCTCAGGGCGCGCTGCGCGCCAGAGGCGGCATCGTGTACGGCGGTAACGTCGAAGCCGTCCATCGCGAGAAGGCGCTTCAGCGAGGCGCAGAGTTCGGTGTCGTCATCGACGAGCAAGATTTGGATTGGATCCATGTTTTTCGGGTCCGCGATTCGAAGTCCAGAGTAACCGCGTTCGGGAGCGTTCGAGCAAAGACCAGCGGCGGATGTGCGCATTCGTGCAGCGAATCCGCCGCCGGTGATGTGTTAGCGCGAAGGCGGGCGCGTGGTGGAGCTGGTGGCCGTGCCTCCGTTCGGACCGGTGGCGGTGGTGGAGCTGCCGTCCCCGGTGTGCGTGGTGGTGCGATTCGCGGACTTGCCGTTAGGACCGGTGACCGTGGCATTGGTGGTGCCGTTCGCGCGGGTCACATCGCGGGTGGAAGTCTTGCCGTTGGCGCCCGTGACGGTGGTGTCCGTGTTACCCGGCGTGTGCGTGGTGGAACTGGTTGCGGTCTTTCCGTTCGGGCCGGTGACCGTCGTGTTGGAGCTACCGGGCTGGTGCGTGGTGGTGCGCGTGGCGCTCTGGCCCTTCGGGCCGGTTACGGTGGCGTTGGTGGTTCCGTTTGCGCGCGTAACGTTGCGTGAAGAGGTGTTGCCGTTCGGGCCGGTGGTGCTCGAGCTGACGTTGCCGCCGCTGCGCGTTGCCGTACGCGTTGCCGTCCTTCCGTTTGCACCCGTTGCGGTGGTGGTGCGTGTGCGTTGCGCCGAGGCGCCTGTTGCAAGAAGTAGAACCGCTGCCGCTGCCATGAGAATCCGCGCTTTCATCGAAGTGCTCCTTTTGGAGAGTGGCGGCTGCGTTCCGGATTAGCCGCCTGCGAATACAAACCCAGCGTAGGAGAAGAGTCGTGAAGAGTGGTGTAAGGAAGTGTCGTCGCGCGCGTCGAGGTGCGAAATCATTAATAGGGCCTGAAAACGGGCCTTCCCGACACTTCCTTACGCTCCGCCGCGACGAGCACGTGTTTGACACGGGAGCACGCGAGAGTCGGCCGAAAGTACAGGAGCAATTCTGGAAACCTCGCGGGATCCAGACAGTTCCTGACACAGGCCCGATGCTTGCGCGTGCTACGAATGGAGCACGGCCCAACCCACGGCGGATCCGGCTCGATTGGGTAGTAACGAGCGGCGCCATATTCGAGGAGATTGCAATGAAGCGCACGGCGGCAATTCTGACTTCCCTACTGGCAATGATTTTCCTTTCGAGCTGCGGCGGCACGTCGTCGGGCGGATCGAACACAAATCCGACGGCGAACGCGACAGTGAATTTCGTGGTGAGCGACACACCGTCCCCGAAGCTGACGGTGCTTTCGTTTCAGATTCAGATCACGGGCGCGGTACTACAGCCCGGCAACGTGTCGCTGTTGAAGCAGCCGGTGACGGTGGATCTGGCGCAACTGGTGTCCGACACCGGATTTCTTTCGTCAACGGTGGTGGACTCGAAGACGTTCACCAGTATGACGATGACGGTGGCGAACGCGCAGGTGACGATCATCAATAATTCGGGCGCCGCGATTGTGACGCCGACGCAGACTTGCGCGGTGAACGCGGTCTGCACGTTCACGCCGAAACTGAATACGGCTTCGCTGACGATTTCGTCGGGCGTGTTTCCGATTACGCTGACGGCGAACAGCAGCACGGGGCTAGCGCTCGATCTGAGCATTCCAGACCTGCTGCAAAGCGATCTTTCGATCACGCTGGCGGACGGCTCGTCGGTGAATCTGTCGCTGTTGCCGGAACCGACTGCGAATGGCGAGCAGGCGCAGATCGCGGATGTACTCGGACTGGTGAAGTCGGCTAGCACCGGACAGGTTCAAATCACGACGGCGCTCGGCGCATCGCTGGTGCTGACGACGGATGCGAACACGAGTTATAACTTTCCGGAGAGTGTGTGTGAAACGAGCGGGTCGGCCTGTCTGGCTGCGAATCAGGTTGTGACCACCGATCTGAGTTTGCTTGCGGACGGAGGGCTGCATGCGAACAGCATCACGTTTGCGGGCGCACCGGGAACCACGGTGGCGAAAGGAGTGATCGTTGCGGTGAATAACACGGCGCCGCCGACGATGCAGATGTTGGTCCACGGAGTGGTGCCAAGTTCGACGCAATTCCAAATCGGAGATGTGGTGGATGTGTCGGTCGAAAACGGAGCGGCGTTCTCTGTGACGGCGCCGAGCTACCCGGCGGTGTCTGGCGGCACGTTCGCCAGCGCTTCTGATTTGTTGGCCGGACAGGAGGTGGCGGTGCAGGATTCGCAACAGCTAACTACGGAAGCGGATGGAAATCCAGCGTTCGAGAGCGCAGCGTTTGAGCTGGGTTCGTCGCAAATCGTTGGACAAGTAACGTCCGTGAATGCGGCGGCGCAGAGCTTCGCGCTGACGAACGTGTGGAGTTTGTTCACGACACTTTCGCCGGCGGTGCCTTCGTTGCAGGCGCAGACGGGGACACAGACTTCGTTCGTGAATCTGACACCGGCGAGTTTTTCGGCGGTGACGGTGGGAGCGAATCTGTCGGTGAAGGGGCCGCTGTTTAATACGACGGACGGAAGTGGGCAGCCTACGATGGCTGCATTGCAGGTGACGGCTCGACAGTAGTATTGCTGGAAAGTGGTCAAGGGGCGGCGCGATCTCCGAGGACGGGGATCGCGCCGTTTCTTTTGGAGGAGCAACCGGGAAAGAGGGCGGGGTTGCACGTCGCGCCACAAAGTAACGGGCAAGTTTGCCCGCGGTACTCGTGGCGGGCGCGGCCGCGGAGGATAAGGCGCGAGGCGCTGTAGGCTACTTGGTCACGTCGGCGAAGGAGACGCGGTTGCGGCCTTGGCGTTTGGCGGAGTAGAGGGCGGCGTCAGCCTGCTTGACCAGATCGTCGATGGCGGGAGCAGCGGAGCCCTGGAAGCCGGCGATACCGAAGCTGGCGGTGATGCGAATCTTCGCACTGCCTGCCACGAAAACGGTGGAGTCGCACTGCTGGCGGACACGCTCGGCGATAGTTTGCACGTCGTCGTGGCTGGCGTGAGTAAGAACCAGCATGAACTCTTCCCCGCCGACGCGGGCGCAGATGTTGGAACGGCGCGTATTGCGGCGCAAGATCGCGGCGAATTGCTTGATGACGGCGTCGCCGGCGGCGTGGCCGTGGGTATCGTTGACCGCTTTGAAATTATCGAGGTCGGCGAGAACCACCCAGATCGTGAAGCCGTGGCGGGCGGCGCCACTGATCTGGCGCGAGGCCCAGTCTTCGATGGCACGGCGATTGGCGAGGCCGGTGAGCGAATCTGTGAGGGCGAGTTCTTCGAGCAGGCGATTCTTGGCTTCGATTTGCTGATGCATCAGCACGAAGCGGCGGCCGACTTCGACGCGGGCGAGCAGCTCGTCGGGATGGCAAGGCTTGGTGACATAGTCGTCGGCGCCGGCGGAGAGGCCCTGAACGACATCCGCTTTTTCCGCGTTACTGGTGAGAAGGATTAGATATGTAAAGGCGGCGTTGGAATCGCACTGGAATTCGGTGCGGATGCGACGACACAGCTCGATGCCACTGGGATCGGGCATGTTCCAGTCGGTGATAACGAGATTGGGCTGATGTTCGGCAAAAAGAGCGAGGCCGCGTTCGCCGTTTTCGGCGAACAGTAATTCGCAGCGGCCGCGGAGGGTCTGCTCGACGAACTTGCGGCTCACAGCCGAGTCGTCGACGACGAGGACTTTGAAGCCGTCCACGGACACACTCTGATGCTTCGATTCCGTAGGCATTGGTTTAGAGATTCGGGTACAACGGAGCTGCTATTTCTTGCATGGTAACATTTTTGGAAGCGGAGGCCCGGCGGGAAAGGAGCGGCGTGTGTCCGTAGTAGCAAGCGCAGCAGTATTGAAGTGACGAACGAAGCACCGTTGGGCGACCGGCGCTTACGGAACTATCTGGCGGACCGTGCCCGGCTCAGGCCGTGGTCGGACGGGGGATCGACGGTGGCCTGGTTGGGGGCTGGACGGCGAACCACTCACTGGGAGCGTTTGTCGACGAAAACCACTCCGGCGCTGGCCAGCGTGACCATGAAGAACAGGAGCACGCCGTCCATAAAGCTGTGGTAACCGATCGGCAAGGTCCGGCCGGTGAAAAACGCCGCGGTGCCCGCGAACGTCGCCATAAACCGCGTGAACAAAGCCAGTACGGCGCAAAGCAAACAAAGCAAGTAGCTAATGCGCATGACCAGTTTCGCCATTTCTTTCCTCCATGCGGACGATGACCGGAAAAGAATGAGGTGCCCGTTGGAGCGCAGCCTATATCCGACGGTGGATGGAGTCAAACGCGAAGAATCGGTGGAGGCAAAGGGAAACACACTACCGAGTAAGCAGAGAGCAAATGGCTGGAATTTCGGGAGCATGGGAAACGCGTTCCGAGAAGGGACATGATAAGGCGAAGATAATGGCGGAATTGTCGCACCGTTAAGCACGTCGTAATGGAGTTCGTCTGTACATCGTCCGGAGTTCCGACCACAATAAGAGAGGCGGAGATCTCTCGATGAGCGAATACCCCACAAAAGAGAATCGACGCAGCCGCCGAATCCTGGCTTCGGTACCCTTGGAAGTACGGGTGGGCGAGGAAACGTGCATCGTCCTGAGCGCGGTAATCAACCTGAACGGCGCGCTGATCCTTTCGCCGAAAAATTGGCCTTCGACGACGATCGTGCACATCACGAACCGGCACACCGACGCGGAGACCAATGCACGGATCGTGTGGTCGGGCAGTCGAACCGAGGCGGGCACGTACAAGCTCGGCGTGGAATTTCAGGACGCGGCGCCTGAATTTTGGGGCGACGATTACGACGCCGACCGCGGCGAAGAAGCTCCCTGATCGTCTCCGCAGTTCCCTTCTTTCGCTTTTCCCCTGACGTGCTGCGCGCGGATTTGTGTTCCAATACTGCTTCGAAATTTCCGGTCGTAATGCGTTTGAGATAAGCCATGGACAACACGAAGCTTCCCATTCGGAGCGCAGCAGCGCCGCCAACGGCAGCGGAGCGCCGAGCGATGGTGAGAAATATTCTGGTCTGGATGGCGATCGCCATTCTGGGCGAGACGGCACTATTGCTGTTGTTGCGGCGCTGGGTGCCGACGAATCCCAAAGGGCTCGACATTCGATCGTGGCTGCCGCGCGAATCGATCCAGCTATTGACGTTACTGATCGCTTCGGTGGTGGTGGCGAAGCGCGAAGGCGTGACGCTTGGCACGTATGGATTGCCGGGGCGCGGAGCGTTCGGCGGGAAATTCTGGGAAGGCGCGGTGTGGGGATTCGCAACGCTTTCGGCGCTGGTAGGAGCCTTGGTGGCGCTGAAATTCATGCGCGTAGATTCGGTGGCGCTGGCGGGAGCGCAGGCGTGGATGTACGGCGCGGGTTGGGCGGTGACGTTCATCGTGCTGGGAATGTGGGAGGAATTTTTCTTTCGCGGTTACTTGTTGTATCGGATCGCGACGCGAATGGGATTCTGGAGCGCGGCGTTTTTGATGTCCGTGGCGTTTGGAGTGGCGCATCTGGGAAATGGCGGTGAGACGGCGCTGGGGATCGCGCAGGTGTTTGTGTTTGGACTGTTTGCCTGTTTTGCGCTGCGGAGGACGGGGAGTTTGTGGTTTCCGATCGGCTATCACGCGCTGTGGGATTGGGCGCAGACGTTTTTCTACGGCACGCCAGACAGCGGACTGGTGAGCGTTGGGCATTATTTGAATTCGTCGGCAAGCGGGCCGGCGTGGCTTTCGGGCGGGACCGGTGGGCCTGAGGGAAGCGTGCTGTCACTGGTTGTGCTGGCGCTCGCGGCGATTGCGATTCATTTTCGCTTTCCGGAAGTGAAGTTCCCGATGTACGAAGCAGAAACACGCATGGGCGACGGGGCGAGTCCGAGTGCTTCAACTTCATCGGAGAGCGTCCGTTAATGCGTGACGAATCGAAGGCGCGCCGGCGAGGGCTTATAGCCGCGGGTGTGCTCGCACTGCTGCTGGTGATGTGGCTGCAGCTGATTTTTTCGGTGCGACGCGAGTCGATTAGCTGGGACGAGCCGGACCACACGTTCGCCGGTTATATGGGCTGGAAGGCGCACGACTTCGGGTGGAACCCGGAACATCCGCCGCTGGTAAAGGCGGTGGCGACGCTGCCGATCCTGTGGATGCCGCTGTACGTGCCGCAGTCGCAGGGCCGGAATTTTAAGGTCGAGACGGTGGTGGACGGCGCGGAGTTCAACGCCCGGAACATTTCGAAAGACATTCTGACGCGGATGCGGATGGCGGCGTCGGTGTTCGCGATGCTGCTGGGTGTGCTGATTTTTCTGGCGGCGCGGGAAATGTTTGGGCTGAGAGCGGCGTTTATCGCGCTCGCGCTGTACGCGTTCGATCCGAATTTTCTGGCGCATGGGGCGCTGGTGACGACGGATACGGGCGTGTCGTGTTTTATTTTTGCGACGGTGTACGCGTTTTACCGGTATGTGAAGTCGCCGACGGCGTTGCGGCTTGCGGCGACGTGTTTGGCGGCGGGACTGGCGCTTGGATCGAAGCATACCGGGCTGCTGGCGCTGTTCATGATTGCGATATTGGGATTGTGCGAGCTGGTTTGGCCTGGGGCGAGCGCTGACGATGATTCGCCAGCCGCTGACGTTGTGACGAAAAAGCCATCGAGACTGACGACCGGGCGGATGATTCTTGCGCTGGGAATCGTGGGTGTCGCAGCGGTGATCCTTCTGTGGTCGTTTTACGGATTCCGGTACAGCGCGCGACCGGCCGGACTGGCGATCGATCCGCCGCTTGCGATTACGGCAGCGCACGTTTCGAGTCCGGTGCTGGCGAGCACACTGCTGACGTTTTCGAAGTACAGGCTGCTGCCGGAGTCGTACCTCTACGGGATCGCGGATATTTCGGGCGTGAACGATTTCTATACGGCCTATCTTTTCGGAAAGATTTATCCGCACGGCTCGCACTGGTATTTCCTGGCGGTGCTGGCGATCAAATCGACGCTGCCGTTTTTGATTTTGCTGGCGTGCGCGATCGCCGTCGCTGCGAAGGGACGGCTGCGCGGGAGGCGGGAGATTTTGTTTCTTACGATTCCGCCGATTTTCTATTTGCTGGTGGCAATGGCTTCGCGCATGAACATCGGAGTGCGACACATTCTGCCGATGTACCCGTTTCTGTATGTTTTTGTAGCCGGCGCGGCGGCGATTCTGTGGACATCGAGCCGGGTATGGTCGGGTTTGATCTGCGTGCTGCTGGCGTGGCAGGCGGTCGGGGCGCTGCGAATTTATCCGGACTACATGGCGTTTGGGAATGAGGCATGGGGCGGACCAAACGCCGTGCCGAAGTATTTGAGCGATTCGAATACGGATTGGGCGCAGCAGCTAATTGCGGTGAAGAAGTATCTGGACGACCGCGGAATCAAGCAATGCTGGTTCGTCTATTTTGCGAATGGGGCTGTGGATCCGAGTTCGTATGGCATTCCGTGCAAGCTGCTGCCGACGGTGGAGTCTCTGTGGTGGTTGAATATTCCGCTCGAGACGCCGGCTTCGATCGATGGACCGGTGCTGATGAACGTGAGCGACGTGGCGGGATTCGAATTTGGGCCGGCACCGCTGAACCCGTACGAGCAGTTCAAGGCGCTGACGCCGAAGGATGTGATTGCGCACGGAGTGAACGTTTACGAGGGACATTTTGATATTCCGATGGCGGCTGCGTACGAGCACGCGTTCAACGCCGGGAATTCGCTGGCTGCGAAGAGGACGGAGGAAGCACTGGCAGAAGCGCAGCAGGGAGTCGCGCTCGCGCCGGATGCAGTGTACGTGCTCGCGACGATGGGCGATGCGCTGACGGCTGCTGGACGTCGCGACGAGGCGATTCCCTATTACCAGAAGGCGCTGAGGATCGCGGAGACGGTGCAGCCGGAGTTTCAGGGGGATTGGGTGGCGGCGATGAAGGCGAAACTGGCGGCGAAGTAGTGGTCGAAACCCACAGTCGAAGAGAGATCCTTCGTCCGGCGCGGCGGACCGAGGATGACCGGGGTTCCTCCAATCACGGTCGCGTCGTTGTCAGATCGCGAAGAGCTGTGGCGTTTTGAGACTAGAGGATGTTCACGGCGCGGGCGGCGATAAGCGCAACGATGGTGAGCGAGATCAGCGCCTGCAGCATCATTCCGGCTTTGGCCCAGCGCGAGAGAACCGCGGTATCGGTGGGCGAAAATGCCGTGCTCGTATTAAAAGCCAAAAATAAATAGTCCATGAAATGAGGGCGCCAGCGCTCGTCGGGAGCGCAGTCGTCTCCCTGCGCCATCATCTGCGGAAACAAGAAAGAACTGTCGAGACGGCGTTGGGTTGTGGTTTCGCGGCCGAGCGGGCCGCCGGCGTCGAGTTTCCAATACCAGAGAGCGAAGACCAGAACATTGGTGATCCAGAGCGCGACGGAGCAGCGCAAGAGCATGGTGGGCTGATATTTGTGCTGGGAAATTCCCCAAATCAGGATGCCGAGCGAGATCACCATCGCTGCGGTGAGGATTCCGTTGACGGTGAAAGTGAGGATGCGCGAAATATCGAAGCGGCCGAATTTGTAGGAGGCGCTGAGCGGAATCATCAGAACAAGGACGACGGCAAGCAGCGCCCAGCCGGGGCCGATCGAGAACGGTTCCGGCATAGCCCAGTACATGCAGCCCGCGGCGACCATGGCGACGAGCGCGGGCCAACGAGGCTCGCGGATCACTTTGAGTTTCGTTGTGGCCATGCTTGATGGACCCCGCACGCGCTCACGGAATTTCCCTGCGCGCCGTCTTCGACGTGAGCGAGTGAGTGTAATACAACTGCCAACCGGCCGCGAAATTGCGCGACAGATTCAATTCCTTAACTTCTGTGTAAGGCTTTCTACCTACCTAGACTTCCCTTCCCCAATACACGCACTTCCCGATGGGCGCCGCAGGACGGTATCCGGAGAATCTGTAATGCAGGAGGATCAACACGATGAACAAGATTTGTAAACTCGGAACTCGCGCCGCGCTGACGGCGGCGTTTGCGATGTCAATCGGGACCGGAGTGGCTTGTGCGCAAGATGGCGCAACCCCGCCGCCGGCCCCGGACACGCAGTCCGACACCCCGGCACCGGGGCCCGACGCGGCGGCCAACCAGCCGATGCGCCGGCAGCCACGCGGAGAGATGAAGCCGATGAGCGACGCGGATTTCGCCAAGGAAGCGGCGCAAGGCGGAGCGGCTGAGGTGAAACTCGGCCAACTGGCCGAGGAGCACGGATCCAGCGATGCGGTGAAAGATTTCGGGAAGCGCATGGTGAACGACCATCTGAAGGCCGGCGATAATCTGAAAGCAGCGGCGGTGAAATCGAGCATCGACCTGCCTGCGGGATTGTCAGCGAAAGACCAAGCGACGTACGACCGGCTGGAGAAGCTGAGCGGGACGGAGTTCGACCAGGCGTACGCGCGAGACATGGTGCGGGACCACATTCAGGACATCGCCGCGTTCCGGCAGGAATCGAATGCCGGTAGCGATCCGAATATCAAGACTTTCGCGACGCACACACTTCCGATGCTGCAGGATCACCTGCGGGCGGCTCACGCGATGGCGCATGAGGTGGGAGTGCAGCCGCGGCATGCGAATGGAGCGAGGGCGGGAGCGACCAGTTCGACTCCGGTGGATTCCGCTCCGCCGCAACAGTGATGATGCCGGCGCTTGAAAGATGGCGTTGCTTGTAAGTGCCGTGGGCTACGGCGAGCGCGAGAAACGACGGTGCTCCGATCAGGTTGCGAGCAAGCGCCAGCCGAGTTGGGCGCCCGTAGAGACGAGACTAGGACAGCGGACGTGGCCCGCGTGCGCCGCTAACATTTCAGCGAACAATTTAGGATTTGCGGCGAGAGCGCGGAGTACACGTGCGCGTAAACGCGGATGGCGATCGAGTAGGAGAAGCATTGCACCTGCTCGCAAAGGACCACTCGCGAGTTTGCGATGAGCGCGGGCGTAGCGGGGTAGGTCGTTGCGGGAGATCGCTTCGGCGAGGGCTTGGGCGTGGTGGAGAGCGAGGCGGACACCGTCGCCGGTGATTGCGTCGATGCCACCGGAGGCGTCGCCCACGAGGGCTACGTTGCCGCGATGGACGGCGGTGAGTTGGTGCTGGCAGGTGACGGCGCCGCGTTCGCGGGAGGCGAGGACGGCTCCGGCGATACGCTCGGCGAGTGCGGGAAATTCGAGGATGGCGCGATCGAAGTCGGCGTCTGCCGATTGAGAAGCGAGGATTACGACGCTGGTTTCATCGGCCGCGACGGGTGTGACGTAAGCCTGGGCGCGAGCGGCCCAGTGGACTTCCACATAGCTCGACCACGGCGCGATTTGGAAATGGCGGCGGGTGGCGAAGCGGCGGTGCATCCGGCGGGATTCGATGCCGAGCCACTGGCGGACGCGCGAGCCGGGGCCGTCCGCGCCGACGATCCAGCGTGCGTTGTAAGTATCGCCGCTGGCGAGATGAACTTCGCGCTGGCCGATGCCAGTGACGGGAGTGCGCCAGAGAAAATTGATGCCGCACTCGGCGGCGCGGGCAACGAGTCGTTCGTGTAGCGCGACGCGGCGGAGACCGAGGCCGGGACCTTGCGGGAAATCGGCGGCGACGCGAGAGCCGGGCTGAGAGAATGCAATGCCGCGGAATGGTGCGCCGCCGGTGGAGGCTAGGTTCACGCCGAGCGACTCGAGCGCTGCGACGGTTTCGGGGGACATCCCTTCGCCGCACGGCTTTTCGATGGGGGGCGCGTTGCCGTCGGCGAGCGTTACGCTCAGGCGGCGCTCGCGCAAGGCGATGGCGGCGGCGAGACCTGCGGGTCCTCCGCCGACTACGAAGACGTCCGTTGTGCTCCGATTGCCCATTCGCATTACACCTTTATGATGCATCGAACGGGGGTCGAAGCAGCGCGAAATTCTGGCGGAGCCCGTTGAGGGCGCAGCGGCGCGCGATTTTTCCGTAAATGCCCCGATATGTCCCGTCGTGACGGTTGTGCACGTGTGCGCGGACGCGGCATGATGCGCGCGACACGCTAACCGTTTGCTCTGGAGATCGAATGCGGAAGCAGGCCTGTGAGGGTGACTCGACGCGGCAGGAGAGAGTGCGTTGATGGCGGAGACGGTGAACGAAAGCTCCGTTTTTCGAAACAGCAAAGTCGCGATCGCGCTCGTGGAGATCATCGGCGTGATTATTATTCTGGCGTCGGTGGCGGTGTTTGCAGCGTGCGTGTACAAGGAATTCCATACGCCGGACGCGGTGGGGCGTCGTGTGGTGACGCTGGCGATCATTTTGGCTGGGTTCCTGGTGGCGGTGTTGATGGGGCTTTTTCTTTGCGCGCAAGGGATCACCATGGCGGATTATGAGGCGCGGTTCGATCCGGATGGGCTGCGGATGAGGTTGGGCACCAAGACGAAGCCGAACGAGATGCTGTTCCCGTGGGATCAGATTGAGGGCGTTTACTTCCGGCGCGGAATGAACACGACGTACGGTTCAGTGAAGCGGAAGGACGGGCAGACGTCGGAGTTTTCGTCGTACACATTTTTTCGGACGAAGAAACTGGTGAACTTGATCGCGGAGCGGGCGGGACTCGAGGTACAAGAGCAGAGCGCTTAGCTACCCGTCTGATTGCCTGCTTCTCGTCTAGAAATTGACGCTGCCGTTCCATCGCTGCTCAATTGTTGGTGCGTGCGGTCCCCATAGCGGTGAAGTATCCGAACATCTCACTGCGCTACGTTTTCGGTTCGATTCTGCGATTCCACCTCGGCTTTGATGTGGCGGAACACGCGCATGTGGATGGCATGGACGGTCGAGTCCACCCACAGGCTCCAGTAAGTTTCAGGCGCCATATGAATTTCGTACGAGCTGGTGCCTTCCAAGCGAGTGCGCCCGCCGGGGAGCGGAACGAGTCGGAATTCTCCGTGCTTGGAGCGGACGTAGCCGTGAAGGTGCGGCGGATCGAGGTTGCGATACGGCGAAATTTCCACCATCGGAGCGGGCTGGCTGAGGACGTCGAAGCCGAGGGTATGGTTGGGTTGCCATTCGGTAATACGTTCGACGATGGAGCCTGTGGAGAATTCGCAGTAGCGCGTAGCGCCGAGGCCGCCGCCATCCGTGTGCGTCCAGACGGGAAAGGCAACGCCGGCGCGGAACATCAGTTCGGTGGGCGGAGCGATGGGCTGGAATTCGATCAGGTGCGGCCAGATGGCTTCAGGGGGCGCGTTGATTTCAATCGAGGAAGTGACAGCGTGGAGATCGTGGCCGGTGAGTCCGGCCGGCTCGAAGAAGGCAAGGAGCGGAATCAGCAGCATCGCGGATGCGGCAGGCTTGCGAATGGCGCGGCCGCCGGTCGCGATTTCGCGGCCGACCAGTGCGCCGAGAAAGGTTAGCGGCACGGAAATCGGTATGGCCATTGCCACGCAGATCAACCCGTCGAACGCAACGACCACGATCATCCCACCCGCCACGAAGTTGGTCGCCAAGCTCAAAAAGAAAAGTTCTCTGGCCGACTCGTCAGCCTTTCTGCATAAAACATAGCCACTCACGGCACCCATACCTACAGGGGCGCCGATGAAGAGGCCGAACGCGTAGTTCCCTTTCCAGACGACGGCAATCCATACCATCGCAACTGCGAACCCGATGCCTGCGAGTATCGCGAGCGAAATATCGAGCCATGATGCCGACTCGAGTTGATCGCGATCGCGAGTGCCAACAGCGTACTTACTTGAAGAGGGCCACAAGCTGAGGGCGGCCATGAGTGCGTAGTTGGCGAACGGCACGAAGAATCCAAAGGCCCACCACGGAGACCATCCGGCGTCCAGCGCGCGGCGTCCAGTGTAGACAAAACCTATCCAGACGAATGGGACGAGCCAAAGGATCAAGCCGAGAGTCATGAGCACGTGATTGTGTGGAACGAAGGTGAGTTCGAGAGCGCGGACGGAATTCAAGTAGTCGAGGGGCGTCCACAGTTTTTTGGTGCCGAGGAAGACGACGAGGGCGTCACCGAGATATTTGATAAAGGCGAGGACGATGCCGGTGAGGAAATACGGCATGCGTTTCAGGGGCTGGTCCATTCGGCCGAACAAATTGTCGAAGACGGTGTCGTTCATGGATGAGCTGCCCTCCGAGGTCGGGCCGGCTGCGATGTGCGTTCCATCGAGGCTTGCGCCGCACAACGTATAGCGTGCGCTCGGGTGTGAATGCAAAATGATTCGGAGTACGGATGTTCAGACGCGACTGGTGGGAGCGAAGATTGCGAATGTTTTGAAGGAAATGGCGCGGGTGGCGGGGGTGGAAGTTACGTAGCGGCGCGCGGCGGCGGGTGAATGGGAGCCCCTCGGTCGCGTGAGGGTGTCGGAGGACCGTCCTGTAAAGCGCGACTGTCCAACGCGAAGCTCCGTTGATGGGAGGGTCGGTCCGGCGGCGTGCGTGGCGTCAACGGAGGTTTGCTTCGTAGGATGACAGCCGGGTCGGCTATCCCATTTGTGTGAGATTAAAAGAAAAATTTGGCGCCGAGCTGGACGAGGCGTGGTGGATCGGCGCTGAGCACCTGGCCGAAGGTGTTGCTGCCGATATTGCCATCGACAGCTTGAGGGCCGAAGAACTGGGCGTGATTGAAAACGTTGAAGCCTTCGAGGCGGAACTGCAGGGACTTCGACTCGGTGAGGCGTACGTTTTTCAGGATGGCCATGTCGAAATTGTTCATGCCTGGGCCGTAGAAGAAGCGGCGCTTGGCGTTGCCGGGCGTGCCGAGCGTGTTTTCGCTGAAGGCGGAAGTGTTGAAGTAGGCGTTTCCGTTGCGCGGGTTCTTGTTGATGTCGAGCGGGCCGCCGTCGTAGTCGGGCAGGTCCACGCCATAATTGTTGATACCGTTGGGCTCGGAGCCGATCAGCGAGTTATCGCCGTAGTTGACGAGCGTGACCGGAAGGCCGCTGCTGAAATGCGTGATGCCGGAAAGCTCCCATCCTTCGGTGAGGCGGTTCGATGCGTGGAATAACTGTACGAACGGAATTCGGTACGTGTAGCTGACCACGAAATTGTGCTTCACATCGAAAGCCGAGAGCGCTTTGCTGAGCGCGGGATCGAACGGGTTCACGGCTTCGCCGACGTTGGAAGATTGATCTTCGGATTTGCTGTAGGTGTAGCCGGCGAGGACGTCAAGGCTCTTGCTCTTGTGGCGCAGGGTGACTTGCAGGCCGTCGTAGTTGGAGTTGCCGATGGTGGCCTGATTGGCGTTGCTGCCGAAGTTCGAGCCGAGCGGGCCGCGAGTTCCCTGATAGACCGTGCCGGTATTCGTGACGTAGGTGGAGTCTTCGCCGAACGGACCGCACGGAACTTGTCCCGGCGCGAGGTTCGCGGGATTGCTGAGCTGTAAGCAGAGCGCTGGATTGCCGGGATTGGCTTCTTCGATCACGAGCAAGCGGTGCGCCTGCGTGCCGACGTAATTCACGCTGAAGACGGTGTTCGCGCCGATGCCCCGCTCGAGCGACAGCATGTACTCCTCGGTGTACGGAATGCGATTGTTGCGCGA
Source organism: uncultured Acidobacteriota bacterium (assembly GCA_963839325.1). Taxonomy (GTDB): domain Bacteria; phylum Acidobacteriota; class Terriglobia; order Acidiferrales; family UBA7541; genus Palsa-295. The sequence continues at coordinate 56,161 of CAWIUO010000002.1, forward strand.
GATGTTGGGGATGCCGGTGATGGGTTCGAATTGGGACCAGTCGATGCCGGTGTCCGGGTGCTTGCGGCTGGAATTCAGAGGCGCGAGCGTGACCGGGAAATACTGGCCGAGATCCTGACCCGTGGCGGCGGTGACGAACGGGGTTGAGAATTCCGGCGGAGCGGGGCTCGAGTAGGTGGTGCCGTAAGGAGCGTTGGCGCTGCTCACGCCGATGGTGAGCGCCTCGATCGCAGTGTAAAACATGCCGAAACTCGCGCGGATGCTGGTCTTGCCGGGACCGCCGAGAATTTTCCCGAGCAGGCCGTCACTGTAAGCGGGCGAATATGCGATGCCGATGCGCGGAGCGAAATCGCGATTGCCCGGAGGCGAGATGGTGCGCGGAACGCCGGGATCGGTGGGATACAGAATTCCCGGGGGCGCGCCCGGGAAAACGAGCGACTGCGCGCCGGGAACGAACGTGGCGATCTGATTGTATTTCTCGTACCACGGCTCGATGCGATCCCAGCGCAAGCCGTAATTCAGCGTGAGATTCGGTTTGATGCGCCAGCTATCCTGACCATAGAGACCGATGAATTTATTGCGGCCATAAAAAGGTTGAAGCTGGCTCTGGTTGTATTGGCTGGGAACGCCGAGCAGGAAATCCGCGAAGTCCGAGCCAGTTTCGGTGCCGAAGAACAGGAAGCTGCCGTTGAACTGGGCGATGGCATTGACGTTGACCTGGTCGTAGTGGAATTCCCCGCCGAATTTCAACGAGTGCGTCCCAATCACTTTCGAGAAATTGTCGAGCCACTGATAGGTGTTCTCCACCTGATTCAGCTCGTTGGTATTCGTTCCGATGGTGAAGGAATTGAAGCCGACGCTCTCGACGCCTTCGGTTTTCGGCGAAAGCGGAACGATGCCGGAAGTATTCGGGCCGACCTGAAAACCCTGCGAAGCGAGACTGACGCCGACTCCGCCGACGGGCTTGCCGAGATCGGTTGCGTTTCGAAGGTAACTGAAATGAAATTCGTTCACCGAGGAGGCGTTTAGGGTTTTGGTGTCGCCGAGGTCGATGAGTTGGGCGCGGCCCTGGTAGAGCGCGTTGAAGCCGGGAACGTTGGCGCCGCCCTGCGCGACGGGATACGGATTGTTCTGCGACCAATCGTCGATGAAATAGTAGGCGCTGAGGAGGCCGAAAGACGTGTTCGCATCGAGGCGGTAGGCGCCTTTGTCGTCGCGGAGCGTTTGATTGAACGCGGAGGTGGCGAACTGATTTGTGCCGGCGTTCGGCGCCGGGATGTACTGGAGCAGATTTTTTGCTGGAGCGGACCACGCGGCTTGCGGAATCACCGCTCCGGGAAACACACAGGCGCTCGTGCTGGAGCAACCCGGCGTGTAATACGGTTCGTTCTGAGAGACGGCATAGCCAAGGCGGCTCGCAAGCTGGCTCGCGAAGTAGGCGCCGGTGACGGTAGTCGGGACGGTGTTGCCACTGGCGTCCGTGGTGACGAACGAGCTGGCCTGGTCGATCAAATTCCCGGTGCGGTCTTGCGCCGACGGAACGGTGATGTTTCCGGTGTCGATGCCCTGCGTGGAGCGCGTTCCTTGATAATCCGCGAAGAAGAAGAGCTTGTTCGCACGGATCGGGCCGCCCACAGTTCCGCCGAATTGATTCTGGTCGAACGCGCCGCGCGTGGGAGAAAAGTAATTGCGCGCGTCGAGATTGGTATTGCGCAGGAATTCGAACAGGTCGCCGTGAAACGAGTTGGTGCCGGACTTGGTGATCACATTGATCTGGCCGCCGCTGAACTCGCCATACTCGGCGTCGAAATTGTTGGTGAGGATGCGAAATTCGGAAATGGCGTCAAGATTGGGCACGATGGCGGCGCCGAGATTGACGTCTTCTTCCACGTCGCTGCCATTCACCATGAAGCTGTTCGCAAATTCGCGCTGGCCGTTGATGGAAATGGTGCCGGGATTGAGATCGCCGGAGGGCGAAAGGGCGCTGGCGCCAACGTCCTGCACGGTGTCCGATGTGATTGACGTGACGGGAGCGACGCCGGGTTGCAGCGCGAGCAAATCGGTATAGGCGCGGCCGTTGAGAGGAACGGAGGTCATTTGCTGCGCGGTGATCACTTCGCCGTTCTGCGTGCTGGAGGTTTCCACCTGGACGGAATTGGCTTCGACGGTGACGGTGTCGTTGTTAGCGCCGGCGACGGCAAGAGTCGCGTCGATGGTGAGCGCGTCGTTGACGTTCAGAACCACGGAGGAGCGGCGGAAACGCTGGAAACCCACGAACCAGATATCGATGTCGTACACGCCGAGGGGCAAGCTGGGAAAGGTGTAGAAACCTTTGGCATCGGTGAGGGTGGACTGCGTGAAGCCTGTGGCTGGAATCGTGATTTTGACGGCGGCGCCGGAGAGCACGGCGCCGGATTGGTCGGTGACCGTGCCGGAGACGCTGCCGCCTACGCCTCCCGCGTGAACGCAGGGTGCCGCGATCAGTGCGAGCGAGAGAAAAGCGACCAGGGCGACAAAGCCGGCGCGAAGGATCCGGTGAGAAGCAAATGGGGCTAGAGGCGAGGGAGAAACGAACGTCATTCGCGTGTTAGGCTCCTGGATTTCCAGTTGTAAACAGCTTGCAACTAGAAGCGCCGCGAAGATTCACCGGGCCGGTTCCTTTCTAGTTGCAAGACGTTTACAACTGGAGAGTCCATTGAATCCGAAACCAGGCTGCGTGTCAATCGTCGTCGTGTAAAACTTCTGTAACACGGGGTTCGATTGCCTTCCCGCATGGGCGAAGAGCGCGGCATCGAAGAACCGAGGGAAAGAAATCGTGAGGACTCGATGACGGCACAACAGGAGAAGGGAGCGGCATTCCGCTCGCTGCATGAGCGCGAAGGCGCATTTCTGATTCCGAATCCGTGGGACGAGGGATCGGCGCGAATGCTGGCGGGAATGGGTTTCAAGGCGCTGGCGACGACGTCGGCGGGATTCGCGTTCAGTGCAGGACGGCCGGATGGCGCGATGAACCGCGAAGAGACGCTCGCGCACGCGACGTTGATCGCGGGGGCGACGGATTTGCCGGTGAGCATCGATTTTGGAGACGGCTTCGGCGACGATCCTCGCGATGCAGCGGAAACGGTTAAGCGAGCGGCGGCCACCGGAGTGGTTGGAGGATCGATAGAAGATGTGCCGTCGCGAGGCGATTCGAAAGTGCCGTACGAAATTTCGCGGGCAACGGACCGAGTGCGAGCGGCTGCGGAGGCGGCGACGGCGCTTCCCTTTCCGTTTACGCTAACGGCGCGAGCGGAGAACTACATCGTGGGACGTCCCGATCTGCGCGACACGATTGCGCGACTGCAGGCATTCCAAGAGGCGGGAGCGGATGTGCTGTACGCGCCGGGATTGAGGACGCGCGAGGAGATCGAGGCTGTGGTGAAGTCGGTGGACCGGCCGGTGAACGTGCTCGCCGGACTCGGGGGGATGACGTTCACGATGGGCGATTTTTCGGCAATGGGTGTGAAGCGGGTGAGTGTGGGAAGTTTGCTGGCGCGCGTCGCGTACGCTGCCGTGCTTCGCGCCGGACGCGAAATGCGTGAGCGCGGGAGTTTCGAGTTCAGCGCGGGGATATCGTCGTTGAGCGATATGGCTGCGGCGATTGGCGTGTAGCGCGCATCCCTTGTTTCGAGTGGCTTCGGGAACTTAGTCGGGCGCGGGCGGCGCGAGACGCGAGGACAATCGTTGGATGTTTCGAATTGCCAAGCCGGACCGGGGCGCGATTGATGCATACCTCGCGGCATGGAGTGCGCAGAAATTCTCGTATCTCGAAATTGGCAAGTCGCGGGAGGGCGCGGCAGTTCTACCGGGATACAACGTCGATCACAACCGAATCCAGCTTGGTGCGGGACGCGAATCATTTGAGCGCGCCAAGCGGGCGGTGCGCGCGTGGAAGATGTTCGAGATGGGTTGGATCGAGCTTTGCTGGCCGAGTGCGCCGATCGAGGCCGGCACAAATGTGGCGGTGCTGGCGCTGCACCTGGGATTTTGGTCGGTGAATCCTTGCAGGATTGTTTACGCGCTCGACGAGAAGGATGGCGCGGTCGAGCGTTACGGTTTCGCGTACGGAACTCTGAAGGGTCACGGCGCTGTCGGCGAAGAACGCTTCAGCGTGGAATTTCACGCCGCGGACGGAAGCGTCTGGTATGACCTGTATGCGTATTCGCGGCCGGGAGTCATTGCAAGGATCGGTTCGCCGTTCACGCGCGCGCTACAACAGCGATTCGCGCTGGACTCCAAGGCGGCGATGCTTACAGCGGTTCAACTTCTCTGACCATCGATGAAGCGCCGCCGTCTCGACGCTTTCGCGCGCATCATCGGCTACGATTTCGCCTTCCACAAGCCGACGGTGTTGCCGTCCGGGTCCTGAATCCAGGCAAAGGTTCCGGCAGGAATTTCGACGGGGGGAACGAGCATCTTTCCGCCCAAGGATTCGGCCTTTTTGATGTAGGCGGCAACATCATCGACATCCACGTAAAAAATCGTGTAGTGGTGCGGCTCGTGGCCGAGCTGCGGTGATATGCCCGCCGATTCCGGGCGCCTCGGGAGCGATCATCGCGGCCGGTCCGGCAGGCGTGATGTTCCAGTCGAACAGACTGCTATAGAATTTTTGGGTGTCGGCAGAATTGCGGCAGCCAATTTCGAAGTGAATGACGGCTCGGGCCATCGGTCGCCCTCCTCGGCGGAAGCGTCTATCGAACCGGCGCACTTTATCATCGATTCTCGCCGCGCTCCAGCCATGCGGCGTTACGACGGGCCTGCGGAGAGCGCGCTATTCGGTAACGAATGTTATGGAGAAGGGCCAGCCGCCGGACGAAACTGGCTGCCCCGGCAAAGCGGTGAGCGTACCCGAGGAAGCGATTCGATAGCCGACGACTTCGTTTACCGTCCCGGTTTCCCCGGCGTAGATGAACGAGCCGGTGGGATCAATGGCGAGTTGCTGGGAGCCGTATGCACCGCCAGAAATACTTCCGATATTGGTGAGAACGCCGTTTTTGACGGAGTAGGCAGCCAAGTTCACGCTGGATTCCACGGTATAGGCGAAGCTGCCGGAAGCGTCGAGAGCGATGGTATAGGCGCCATTTTGAAACGTGAGCGGGGATGTAGAGGTTGGAGTCAGAGTCCCGGCGACCGGGTCGATCGCGTAGGTCATCTCGGAGTTCGCTCCGGCGCCGACGGCATAGACAAAAACGCCCGCAGGGTCCACGGCAAGGCCGCCGCCGCTTGAGGGACCCTGAACGCTGCCCACGAGCGCCAACGCGCCCGTGGCCGAATTGATTTCGTATGCGTAGATACTAAAGAGATCTTCGACGTAGAGAAATTTGCCGGACGGATCGACCACGACGGAGCAACCATAGAGCGAAGTGCCGCCCGTCGGAAACGGTGAGCCGGGCACCGGAGTGAGCGTGCCGTCAGAGCCGAACGAATACGCTCCGACTTCGTTTTCGCCCTGATACGCCAGGTACAAGACACTTCCCGCTGGATTCCACGCAAGAGCGCGAGGCTCGCGATCGACTTGATAGGGAGATGGGGCGCTCTCCGAGAGGGCTCCCGTCAAAGCGTTAACGGCGTAGACGTGGAGCATGTCGGCCGCGGCATCGGCAACAATCACGAACTTATTCTGAGCGTCGTGCGTGATGTAGGTGGGATTGAGGCCGAGACGAGAGCGGAAAGCCGGCGAGCGGCGTCAAAGCGCCGGAACTCGGCGCGACCGAATAACCGGAGATCTGGCCGGTCTGGAGGTCGGCAACGTAAGCAAAATAGGTCTTCGCTGGAGGAGGAGTTACAGAACCTCCGGAACCGCCGCAAGACCCGAGACCGCAAAGAAGAGCTAGCAACAAACCGGAGACGAGCAAACGCTTGTGTGCAGGAAGGAAGTGGCGGGACTGGCGCTTCGACATTATTCCTCTCGTATTCGTGACGATGGGCTGATTCTTACACAGGTACGTGGCGACGAATCAGAATGAATTGCGGGCAGTTGAGGCGACTCGATTCGTGCCGGTGGCCACAACGGCTGCGGTGGCTAGGCAACGGGGCAAATCGGTCCAATGCAACTTCGTTATGGGGTCTTTACCAAATCTTTATTGAATTCGAGTCATAGTGCAGGGGGCGGGTTTGCCAACCGTTCGAGGAAATGATTGCCACGCGCGGAACGGAGTGCCAGAATCACGGCATTCCTCCTGGCGTTTCACGCTGCTCATGCCCTACTCGTTCGAATTCGCGCCAGAACAGCGGATTTTCCGAAGCCGGTTTGACGGGGACGTGTCGGCAGACGACGTGCGGCAGTTCATCGAATACGCGACCAGGTTTTCAGACGATCGGGGAGGATCGATCGTCGGAATCGTCGACTTTAGCGAGGTCGAGAATTTCGAACTTTCGCCGCCGGACATACGCGAGCTCGCGAGCCGCCCTCCGGTGATCCAGGATCGCGAGGCGCTTCGATTCATTATTGCTCCGTCGCCATTTATATACGGGCTGGCGCGGATGTTTGAGCTGCTCGGGCAGGAGACGCGGCCGAACCTACACGTAGTGCGCTCGCAAAAGGAAGTGTGGGTGATCCTCGGCATCGAGGAACCGAAGTTTGAGCCGGTCGCGCGACGGGACGACGACGCTCAAGCGACGGGCGCATAAGCCCCGCTCGATGAAAATGGGGATATTGCTGTATTACCGGAAAACCGCAGTTCAGGCAGAATAGCGCAGCGTTTGCGGAGTGCCTTTGAACGATCCCGTGGAAAAACCGAGCGGGCCGATCCTTATCCGGCTCGGCTACGACATCCAGTTTGAGCTGCCGGCACCGGTGACGATGGTGGCGCTGCTGAACGTCCACCCATCACGCGCGGCGGATTTGCGCGAGCCGGACGAGCTGCACACTCATCCGGTGACGTTCGTCGAAAATTACACGGACAGTTTTGGAAACCGATGCGCGCGATTCCTGGCGCCGCAGGGTACGCTGCGCCTCACGAGCTCAACGCTGATCTCCGATTCCGGGCTTCCCGATCCTTTCGATTGGAACGCGCGCGAAGTGCCGGTGAACAAGCTGCCGCACGACGTGATTCGCTACCTCTATAACAGCCGCTACTGCGAGGTGGACCGGTTCTCGATGATCGCGCTGGAGCTTTTTGGCGACGTACCGCCGGGATGGCAGCGCGTGCAGGCGGTGTGCAACTGGGTGAATACGCGGTCAATTCGGATACCAGTATGCGCGGCCTTCGAAGAGCGCGCTGGATGTATATACGGAGCGGTTTGGAGTGTGCCGCGATTTTCAGCATCTGGCGGTGACGCTGTGCCGCGCGCTGAATATTCCGGCGCGCTACGCGACCGGGTATCTCGGAGATATTGGAGTGCCGGTGTCGCCGACGCCGATGGATTTCAGCGCGTGGTTTGAGGCGTACCTCGACGACAAGTGGTGGACGTTTGATGCGCGGCACAATCGCCCGCGGATCGGACGCGTGCTGATGGCGACTGGGCGAGATGCGTCGGATGTGGCGATCACGACTTCGTTTGGTATGGCGAACCTGACAGGATTTACGGTGATAACGGAAGAAGTTCCGCAGAAGCTGGAAGCCGCTGGTTCGTAATCGGTCCCTGCCGAACCCGAATGCTCCACACGAGATAACCTTTTCGTACGTCCCCCCGAGACGATCCATTGACTGGCGCGTCTATATCACCTACATTGCAGGCATTATGACAGATCAACTCGGCGAATTCGAACAGGTCGTGCTCCTGGCCATCCTGCGGCTCGGTGACCAGGCCTACGGAGCGTCGATTCGGACGGAGATCGAAAAGTGCACGGGGCGCGGGCCGACGCCGGGCGCGATGTACACGACGCTGGACAGGCTGGAGGCGAAGGCGATGGTCACTTCGCGAATGGGCGATCCGACGCCAGAGCGTGGCGGACGGGCGAAGCGCTATTTCACGGTGACGCGGCCGGGTGAGGCCGCGGTGGCGCGCGCACAACGCGCTTATCAACGGTTGCTGCATGGATTGAAGCTGCGAGGAGGAGCGTATGCGTAAGCACGCATTTGCGGAGTGGCTACTGAGTTTGTTCACGGACGACGCGCGCGCAGCGGCGGTAATGGGAGATTTGGCGGAAACTTCCGCAGAGAAAGGGAGCGCCTGGTTCTGGCGCGCGTATGCGGGAGTTCTCGCGTCATTCGCGTGGCGGCCTGCTGTGGCTTTTGCTTTTGTTGGGATGGTGACTTGGTTTGGAGGCCGGTATTACAGGGGCAGCGGTGGTTTTTATTGCCTTATCAGCGGCAACGCGCCCTCCAGCTTGCTCGGTAGGTTAACGATGCTCGTGGTGAACAGTGCAGGTGAGTTTTCGGCTTTCATTTTCCTTTTCGCGGCGGTTCGCTTCGGCCTGAACGATCGCCTGACGCGGTTGGCGCTGGGATTCGCGGTGCTTGGGAGCGTGGTGAGCTGGTTTTATTTCGCGGAGTATATGTCCGCCGTTACAGCAGCTACGGTGACGGTCTTGTGCGTACATTCTTTTATGTCGCCAAAAGGAAGACGGAGCCTGATGGCGATCGTGTTTTTGTGGATCGCGTTCACGGCACTGGAGTACGTCGGACTAAAGATTTTTCGCGCGGGGATCGATCACGTCCTGGGATTTAGGAGCGCTCCTGCCGCCTATGAGGTTTGGTTTTACAGCTGCTATCTCGCGGCGTTAGCGATCGCGTGCTGGCTCTGCGCGCGCGTGCATCGTGCGGTGATCGGGAGTCGCGCGTTAGTTCGCGGGTGAAGTGGAGCGGCGAGAATCGATCGCGCGGAGCTCGGAGTCGTCGCCGAGATATTCCCAGCGCTGGAGGACGATGGGCACGTTGCCGTTGCTCCAGAGAGCGTCGTTGAATCGGAGCAGGTTGAATTTGTCGCCTTGCTTGGTGCGCGCATCGGCGAGAAACGCAAGAATCTGGCTCTTCCCTATTTGATAGGTAATGGCCTGGCCGGGCGTGGAAGCAAAGAAGGATGCTTCGCCGTGCGCGGTCTTCGCGTCCATCGGCACGTGCGTCGCGAGATATTCCGCGGCCTGCTCGAGCGTATATTCTCCAAGTGCAAGCTTCACGTCGATTTCCACGCGGAGTGCGCGAAGGCGCATGAAATTGTAAATAATCTCGCGCGTGTGCGGGCTGTCGTCAAACAGGCCTTGCTGCAGCATCATTTCCTCGGAGTAAAAGCCGATGCCTTCGTTCGCGCCTGAATCATAATACTGGCGGCGGATGGGATCGGGATTGCGGCGCGAGAGCGACATCTGGAAGAAATGGCCGGGGACGCCTTCGTGAACAATGTCCGGACGAGCGTCTTTGGTTTCCGCGAGCCAGAAGTAGCCGAGATCCGGCGAGGGCGGCTGGATCCAGCGGACGCCGGGATCGCTCATGCGCGAGAGGCCGGTGAAATCGTCCATCTCGGTGAAATCGGCGAGGGGAACCAGGTAAACCGGCATGGCGCGGAGTTCGTAGTGCCGGATGTCGGGCGGGACGGTGAGGATGTGGTTCGCTTCGAGAAATTTGCGGATGGCGAGTTCGTCGCGCTTGCCGCGGGCGATTTCTTCGTCGGTGGTGGCGGCCATGGTGAGCTCGGGCACGTTTTTGTTGCGCGGCTTTTCGTAGGTCTCGAAGGCGACGGAGCGCGCCCATTCCTGACGGCTAAGCTGAAGCATTTCTTCGGGCGTGTATGGGATGAGCGCGACGTTGCGAAGGAAGTATTCGTATTTGTCGCGGCCAATGGCGGTGTCAGTGGGCATCGAGGCGAGATTCGATTGGAGCCAGGCGCGGTAGTCTTCCAGTGCGACGATGGCTTTTGTGTATCCGGCGATGCCCGTCGCGGAAGCGATTCGGTTGCGGGGTTCGAAGTAGCTGGCGAGCTGATGATTAGCTCGAGCGCCGGCTCGGCGCCTGAGCTTTTCGCGAATGTCCACGAGGGATGCGATCGCAAGTTCGGCAAACGGACGAACGGGATGAAGGTTCTTCTTCGCCTCGACAAGAATCGATGGGATTCGTGAAGCCGCTCTGAGATTGCTTCGTAGGGTGCGAAGTCCCATTGGCGCGAGCTGCACTAAACGGAGGCGGAGGAGTGAGCGCTTCGGTGAGCGCACCGAGAGTCTGGTCTATATAGAAGGTAGGGTCGCGCTGCCAGCGAGCGTTGACGTCGAGTTCCCAGTGAACGCGGGCGATAGCGGAGCCGATCAGGCGGTAGTCGACCTGAGCGGGAACGGGCCAACCGCGCGGATCGATGGCCTTCCAGCGTTTTTCGAATTCCGCCAGCGCGGTGCGCTGTTTCGCGATGCCTGCAGCAGACCAATCGCGCGGGCCGGCCGGGCGATCGATGCGCGGGATATCGTCGGATGAAAACGGTTGATACCGCGCACGCCACTTCCAAAAATCTTGCGAGAGCTGAAGGAGCGCCTCCGGCGGAGCGGAATCCCCGGTCGCCGCAGCAACTGCGGACAGGCCCGGTGCGGGCGGCCGAGCCGTTGAAAACGGCACAGAAACGGCGAAAACCACCCCTGCCGCCAACACGCCCACAATCAATCGATTACGGAGATTCCGCCGCGAAACTCTGTGTGCCATTCGGTGTTTCATCCTGTGTGAGGCGTCTGGCTTGAAACCGGACGCCCCATCGGGCCGCATGTTACAAGCGCAGCCCGTACAAGTCCATTCGCGGCCGGCGCCGATGCGCCATGAATTCGCGAAGGGCGGAAGATCAAAAAAGTTTGGCTCATCCGAGGAAGGAGAACCAATGAAACTCGCCGGGTTCATAAGGAAGTTCGGCAAAGAGGTTGGACCATCGTTCGTTGCGATGATTTTGTCCGTCGCGCTGGTGGCGGCTCCGGTGTTTGCGCAAGCGCCGTTGCAGGATCCGGGACAGCAGCAGGATCAGAATCAGGCTCCGCCGCCATCGTTTAGTCCGGCGCAGCTCGACCAGATCGTCGAGCGAATCGCGCTCTACCCGGATTCGCTGCTTGCGCAGGTTCTGACGGCTTCGACCTATGGCGATCAGATTCCAGACGCCGCACAATGGGCCGATCAACATCATTATTTGACGGGACAGGATCTCGCCAATGCGATCCAAGCCGATCAACTTCCGTGGGATCCGAGCGTGCAGGCGCTGCTGCCGTTTCCGTCGGTGCTGGATACGATGGCGTCCGACATGAACTGGACGAACGATCTGGGCGATGCGGTGCTGGCCGATCACGACGCCGTGATGGACGCAGTGCAGCGCATGCGCCAGCAGGCCTACAACTATGGCTACCTCCGAACAAATCAGGAGATTGTGGTGACGAGCGGACCTTACATCACGATCGACCCGGTGAACCCGGGATTCATCGTGGTGCCGGCATACGACCCGCTGGTGGTGTTTGCGCCGCCGCGGCCGGGATTTTTCGTGGGTGGGGCGATTGGTTTCGGATTCGGGGTGACCATCGGCGCGTTCTTCCATCCGTGGGGATGGGGTTACACGCACTTCGGATGGGGGAACCACGTGATCTTCGTGAATAACGCTCCGTGGGGCAGGACGTGGGTGAACCGCGGCGTGTACGTGCATCCATATCCGGGATTGCCGCACTATGCCGGCGCAGCGCATTATAACGCGGGCGCGCATTACCAGGAGCATCACGAAACCATCGCGCGGAGCACGGCAGAACGCCAGGCCGAGCACTCGGGACACGCGTACCACGAAGAGCATGGCCATCACAAATAGCCGTGCGTCGTGATGCGAAACGAGCGGCAACGAAGAGCGCCGGTCCTTTCGGGGGCCGGCGCTTTTTTTTGCGCGCGGACTGGCTGTAAAGAAAGAGCGAGAATCTACGACCTTGCAATCGATTTGCCCGCAGGATAAATATCGACGCTATGAAGCCTAGTTGTTTCGCGGTCCTCATTGCGGCGATGTTTTGCGTTGGCCCATCGCCGGTGCGTGCGCAGGGCTACGTGGAGCGCGAGGTGATGATTCCTTGGGTCTCCGCTGGGCCGAATGGGCTCGACGTTTTGGAAGTGTACTTCGATGCTCCGGGCAAGCATCCGCTGGTGGTGATGACGCACGGATCGTCACGCAAGCCGGAGGAGCATGCGACGGTAACACCGTGGGCGCAATTGCCGCAGGCGCTGTGGTTCGCGCGACGGGGCTGGTTCGTGCTGGTGGTGGTGAGGCGCGGATACGGACGCTCCGGCGGCGAACAGGACGGCAAACACGCAGGGCATTGTCCGACTCCGGACTACCAGGCAGGCGCTGAATATTCAGCCGTCGATTTGCGAGAGGCGGTGCAATACGCGCGGACGCTTCCGCAGGTGGATGCGACGAAAGCGATTGCCGTCGGCGTTTCGACGGGAGGGCTTGCGACCGTGGCGCTGACGGCCGATCCGCCGCAGGGGCTGGTGGCAGGAATTAATTTCGCGGGCGGACGCGGCTCGCGTGGGGATCACGACGTCTGCGACCCGGGCGACTTGATTCACGCGTACAAGAATTTCGGGAAGCGTTCGCGCGTGCCGATGCTGTGGATCTACGCGCAGAACGACAAGTTTTTCTGGCCGGAGCTGGCACAGAAATTCGACGTGGCTTTCAAGTCCGGGGGCGGGCAGGATGAATTCGTGCTCGCGCCTGCGATAGGGGACGACGGGCACTCGCTTTTCCGGCATCCGGAAGCGTGGAGCGACACGGTCAGCGCGTTTCTGAACGCGCACAATCTGGCGCCGCTCGCGGAGCTGTATCCGGAGATCCGCACGCCGGATGTGGAGCCGCCCGCGGGATTAGGCGAGAACGGGCTCGAGGCGTTTCACAGTTACCTGTTGCTGGGGCCGCACAAGGCGTTCGCGAAGTCGGCGCACGGGTTTGGTTATGCGGCGGCGAAAATCAGGGTGGAAGACGCTCGAATGACGGCGCTTGAAAATTGCAAACATGCTTCCGCGCACGGCGACGCGTGTACGGTGGTGAATGTGGATAACGCGCCTGTCAACTAAATGAACGTGCGCGGCAACCGCCGGTAGCGGTCGTTGCTAAGCGCTCCCCGTTTAAGGCCAGCAGCCGAGGGCGCAATCGAAGGGAGCTTGGAGCAGCGCCATGTGCGGGAAGCAGTAGATGAAAACGCAGGCGGCCAGAGCGATGCATGCGACGTTGAGCCGGACGCCGTAGAACGTCTCGGGAAATTGGCGAAGAGCGATGGGAATCGCAAGGCCGGCGAACATCGCGGACGGGAAATAGTAATAGTAGTACAAGCAGCTCTGCGGCGTGACCGCCCATTGCAGCAGGTTTCCCAGATATAGAAGGATGACCAGCGTTTCAGGCAGCGACCTCATGAACCGGCGCGCGCAAAAGATGAGCGCCACGAGGCCGGTCCACATCACGAACCAGTTCCCTACCAGATAGGCCAGACCGCGCTGCGGCGACACTTGAAACGGCCAGACGTACCACGGCACGGTGATCGCAGGGTTTCCGGTGACGCGGCGGTGATACTCCCAGATGTATTTATTCATCGCGACGATTTCGCCGAGAGCGTACGGACGGTGCAGGCTGTGGAGCAGCGGGCCGTAAGTGATAGGTACGCGAGAACCGGAACGATCAGCAGAGTGAACGCCGTCCAGAATGGTCCGGCTTGCTCCAGATTTTCAGCGTGCCGCGCGAATTCCGGGTTCCAGGTTCGCAGCGAGATCAGGAAGAGAACGAAGGCGACGGCGATCACGATGCCGAGCGTGTCCACGCCATTCCATTTGCACGCACACGCAAATCCGAACATCGCGCCTGAAAACACCAAAAGGGCGCGCCGCTTAAAGGTGGATATGGCTTCGAGTTCGATGGCCGCGCAGAAACCGACGAGGCCCCAGATGAGGAAGGCCACGAAAAACGAGTCCATCATCGCGACGCGAGACATTACATAAAGAAAATTATTCAGGACGGCGAGAAGCGCGGCGGTGAGCGCGAGCGAGTAGCTCTTCAACAGCAGGTACGCGAGAAAAAACACGCCAACAACCGTGAGAGCGCCGAACACGGCTCCGGGGACGCGCCAGCCCACGGCATTATCGCCAAAAATGGCGATGCCGATGGCGACGAGCTGCTTTCCCAGAGGAGGCGCTGCTTCCGGATTAGGATTCGGGGCACCGGCGAGCAGTGCTTTCCCGGCGAGGACGAAAAGGGATTCGTCGTAATACATCCCGCCGACGCGGCCGATGCCCTGCACAAACAGAAGCAGCGAGCCGAGTCCCAGGCCGGCGGCGGTCCACGCGTTTCGGAGACTGTCTTTCATTCTTCTGTAAGTCTAACGAGAAGCCGGCGAAGCGCGATGCGCGGTCCGGCAGCCGGTTGCCCATCCAGTACTGCGCGGCGGCAGGTGCGCTCGCGGTTCCCCGGCGGACCGCTGCAAAAGAGCTTGCGGCCCGGAGCAAAAAGTTCCGTTGAACTTTCTTGCGGGCGCTCGCGTACCTCTCCTTGACAGACTAGGAGAAGGCGGGCTACATTCCTAGTGCATCTAGGAGAGGCTGCCTTTGGACAAGCAAATCGATCTGCTGCAAGGAACGCTGGACATGCTGATTCTGAAAGCCGTTTCGCTGGGACCGCTGCATGGCTACGGCGTGCTGCTGCGCATCCAGCAAATATCGAAAGAGCGGCTGGAGATCCAGCAAGGGTCGCTCTACCCCGCGCTCTATCGGCTGGAGCATCAGGGCTGGATCACCAGCGAGTGGGGCGAATCGGAAAATAAGCGCAAAGCCAAATATTACCGGCTCACCGCCGCAGGGAAACGCCGGCTGCACGCCGAGACCGAGAAGTGGAATCGGATGGCCGATCTGATCGCCGGCATTCTGAGCACCAAGCCGGAGGAGGTGTAGCGATGTGGAGCCGAGTGCGTTCGTTCGCGCGCGCCGTTACCGGCCGTAGCTCGATGGAAAATGAAATGGACGCCGAGCTTCGGTTCCACATTGAGGCGCGAGCGGAGGACCTGCTGCGGGAGCACGCTGCCAGCGGCCTGACGCGCGAAGAAGCGCTGCGGCAGGCGCGGCTGGAGTTTGGCGGAGTGGAGAAGGCCAAGGAAGAGTGCCGGGAGACGCGCGGCGTCGGAGCGTTCGAAACATTCCTGCAAGATCTGAAATATGGCGCGCGGGTGCTGCGAAAGAATCCGGGATTCACCGCCGTCGCCGTGATGACACTGGCGCTTGGGATCGGCGCGAATACGGCGATCTTCAGCCTCGTCGATGGGATCCTGCTTCGGCCGCTGCCCTACGCGCAGCCGGAAAAGCTGGTCGATGTGACCGGCACGTACCCGAAGGGCGCGTTCGTCGCGATGCGCGAGCGTGTTACTTCGATCCAACCCGCCGCATACATGGAGGGCCACGAGTTCAATCTCACCGGCCAGGGAGATCCGGAACGCCTGACCGGCACACTTGTGAGCGCAGAGTTTTTCTCGGTCCTCGGGGCGAAGGCTTCGCTCGGCCGCACGTTTTATCCCGGCGAAGATCGCGCGGGGCAAGACAACTTCGTGGTGATCAGTAATTCGCTATGGCAGCGGCGGTTTGGCTCGGATCCGTCACTGGTCGGCAAACCGATTGCGCTCGAAGGCGTGAGCCGTATCGTGGCCGGCGTGATGCCTGCGGACTTTGGGTTCCCTTCCGCGAAGACCGACGTGTGGATTCCGCTCGACAACGATCCACGGAATACGCAGTCGTATTGGGCTGGCGATTTCTTGAGCGTGTTTGGCCGACTTCGCCCAGGTGAAACGACGGAACGAGCGAGGACTGAGATTCGACTGTTTCAGTCGCGTGTGGGCGAACTTTTTCCGTGGCCCATGCCCCCGAGCTGGAATGCGAATGTCAGCGTGGTGCCGCTAGCGAACGGCCTGGTAGCCGATGTGCGCGGGCGGCTGGTTTTGTTGCTCTGCGCCGTGGGATTGATTCTGCTGATCGCGTGCGTGAACGTCGCGAACCTGGCGCTTTCGCGCGCAGCGACGCGTGAAAAGGAAATTGCGGTGCGCACGGCGATGGGCGCGGGACGGGTTCGCCTGATTCGCCAATTGCTCACCGAGAGTGTGCTGCTTTCGTTTATCGGCGGCGCTGTGGGCGTGCTCCTTGCCGCCGAAGGTTTGCAAATTCTGAAAATCGCGTTGCCTCCCGATACGCCCCGGCTTGCGGACGCGCACATCGATTGGCGGGTGCTGTTATTCACCGGCGCGCTCGCAATCCTGACGGGATTTCTATTTGGACTCGCGCCAGCGTTGCATTCCTCGCGCACGGCGATCGCGGAGTCGTTAGGATCGGCGAGCCGGGGCGCGGCGAAGTCCGTCTCGCAAACTCTGCGCGGGACGCTCGCCACCGCGGAAATTGCGCTCGCGGTGTTGCTGGTGATCGCGGCGGGACTTTTGATCCGGAGCTTCTGGAGCGTTTCGCATTCGAACCCGGGGTTTCGCATCGAGAAGATGGTCACTGCGCGCGTTACGCCGAATGAGGAGTTCTGCCAGGATGCGCAGCGCTGCGTATCCTTTTATGACGAACTTTTACGGCGCATCGAAGCGCAGCCCGGCGTGAACGCGGCGGCGTTCGTGAACACGCTTCCGCGCGACGGCCGCATCGCGAAGCGCTCGCTTGAAATCGAAGGCCATCCCCCGACTGGAAATGCGCCACTGCCGCTGGTTTGGCTGAATGTCGTGACGCCGAATTATTTTCGCGTGATGAATGTACCGGTCAGCGCCGGTCGAGCCTTCAACACGCAGGATGAAACCAGCGCGCCCGTGGCGGTGATGAGCGCCGCTACGGCGCATCGGCTCTGGCCCGGCGAGGATGCCGTCGGCAAGCACTTCCGTTTCGCGGGCGAGGAGGAGTGGCGCACGGTGGTGGGCGTCGTATCAGACATTCGCGCATACACATTCACGCAAAGCAAGCCGGACGACTTCGACGGCGTGATTTACGTTCCCTACTCCACAGAAGCCACGATGGAAGACGGCCGCATCCCGTCGGACATGACCGTTGCCATCAACACGCAGCTCGACGATCGCCACGTGCAGGACGTTCTACGCGAGATTGTGGCGAATCTGAATCCGGAAGTTCCGGCGAGCGACGTTCGTTCAATGACCACAGTTGTCGCGGAGTCTGTTGCGACGCCCGCTTCGACGGCATGGCTATTCGTGGCGTTCGCCGGAGTGGCGCTTCTGCTGGGAGTCATTGGAATCTACGGCGTGCTGTCATTTCTGGTGGCGAAGCGTACGCGGGAAATCGGTATCCGCATGGCGCTCGGGGCACAGAAGCGCGACGTGTTGTGGATGGTGATGCGCGAAGGCGCGACGTATTCGCTAGTCGGGATTTCAGTTGGGCTGGTGTTCGCGCTGGCGGCTACGCGGCTGCTCGCCAGCGAGCTTTACGGCGTGTCACCCGTCGATCCGCTTACCTACGCTTTCGCCGCTCTCGTGATGGGAACGGTGACCATGATGGCGTGCTACATCCCGACGCGGCGGGCGATGAAGGTCGATCCACTGATTGCGTTGAGGCACGAATGAGCGTTCGTTCACGGGTGCGGACGTGGTTTCGCGCGTTCGGCGGACGCGCGTCGATGGAAAACGAGATGGACGCCGAGCTGCGATTCCACGTCGAAGCCTACGCTGATGACCTGATGCGACAGGCGAACGACCACAGAGATGGCCGACCTGACACGCGAGGAAGCGCTGCGGATTGCGCGTTTGAAGTTCGGAACGCTCGACCACGCGAAGGAAGAATGCCGAGAGGCGCTGGGAGTGAGCATGCTGGAAAACCTGATGCAGGATTTGCGTTTTGCATTCCGCACCATGCGCAGAAGCCCCGGATTCACGGCGATCGCGATTCTTTCGCTGGGACTCGGCATCGGCGCGAACACCGCAATCTTCACGCTGATCAACCAGCTAATGCTGAAGTCGCTGCCGGTGCGCGATCCGCAGAGCCTGCTCGCATTGGGTAAACAGATCGACGGCGGAATCACCGACGGTCTGAGCGGGACGATCGATATGTTTCCCTATGAGTTTTACCAGCGACTGCAGCAGAACGACGAAGCGTTCAGCGCGCTTACAGCGTACGCGAGCGGCGGCGCCATGCAAGTCACGGTGCGTGGCAGCGGCGCGAGCGCAGTTACGACTGCGCATGCACACCTTGTCGCCGGGAACTATTTCGATGTACTCGGCGTTGCGGCGCATCTGGGACGGACCCTGGAACCGGCCGACGATAATGGCGGTCAGAGCCGCCCGGTTGCGGTAATCAGCGACCACTATTGGCGCGAGAAGTTTTCCCGCGATCCCAAGACGATCGGGCAGGCGATCGTCGTCAACAGCACGCCGGTCACAATCGTTGGCATAACCGCGCCGGGATTTTTCGGAGAGCGGATCGAAGATTCGCCCACGGACGTATGGTTGCCACTCGGGCTCCAGCCTCAAGTGATGGCGAGCGACACGCTGCTCGGCCCGAAGGGGATGTTCTGGCTTCAAATCATGGGCCGCGCAAAATCGAATGTCTCGCGAGCCCAGGCGCAACAGTGGGTCACGATGCAACTGCGCAATTACGTCGCTGCGCGTGAAGGCGACGCTACTCCGGAACGCAAACGCGAGATCGAGGGCTTGTCCGTGGAGATCGTGCCCGCGGCGACCGGAGTGTCCATCCTGCGTGCACAATATCAGGAACCGCTGCGGATTTTGATGTGTGTGGTTGCGGTGGTGTTACTGATCGCTTGCGCGAACCTGGCGAATTTTCTGATGGCCAAGACGCTCGCGCGCGAACATGAAATCGCGACCCGGCTGGCACTGGGCGCGGGGCGATGGCGCGTGGTGCGACAGATGCTCACCGAGTCGCTGGTCTTGTCGTTGTCGGGCGGGATGCTCGGCCTTCTGCTCGCGTACTGGGGAACGCAGGCGCTGATCGCGTTCGTCTCCCAAGGGGCGAGCTTTACTCCGATTCAGGCTTCGCCCGATACGCGCATTCTGGCCTTCAGCATCGGCGTTTCGCTGCTTACTGGGCTGCTGTTTGGCATCGGACCAGCGCTACGCGTTTCGCGCATGGCCATGGAAAGCGGACTGAAGTCAAACGCGCGAACGGCCGCGGGCGGCGGTACGAGTGCCACACGCATGGTCCCGAGAATTTTGATTGCCGCACAGGTGGCCCTGTCGCTCGGGTTGCTTGTGGGCGCGGGGCTCTTCCTGCGAACTCTTCGTAACCTCGAAAGTCGTAATTTCGGTTTTGAACGTTCCGACCTACTGGTTGGCCAGGTCGGAGCAAAAATCGCAGGGTACAAATCCGAA
This sequence comes from uncultured Acidobacteriota bacterium, assembly GCA_963839325.1. Classification (GTDB taxonomy): domain Bacteria; phylum Acidobacteriota; class Terriglobia; order Acidiferrales; family UBA7541; genus Palsa-295. Next base: position 75,422 of record CAWIUO010000002.1, read on the forward strand.
TCGATCATGCCGCTTTATCGGCAGATTCTTGACCGGATCGGAGCGCTTCCCGGCGTTCAATCCGCGACGATTTCCACCTCGCCGCCGATGTCGCTGGGAAGTTGGATGTGTCCCGTCAACGTGAAAGGACGAGAGAACGAACCGCAAGATCAAAATCTGAGTGTTTTGAACGGCGTGACGCCCGGCTATTTCCAGACGCTCGGAGTGGGACTCGACCAAGGGCGCTTTTTGGAAGCGCGCGACGCGGCAGGCACCCAAAAAGTCGTGGTGTTGAACGAAAAACTTGCCGGTGAACTTTTCCCGAAAGGCGGCGCAGTCGGACAACGGGTGACATTCGGCGATCCTTCGGTGGATGGTGATTGGGAAGTTGTCGGAGTGGTGAACGATACGCTGTACGACGGCCCGCGCGAAGCACCTCGCCCGTTGATCTACTTTTCTGTGGATCAATTGAAGGGCGACGATCGGTTCGTCTCCTGGCTGCAGGTCCGCACCACGGGCAATCCCGAGCGCTCCGCTGCCAGCGTGCGTGCTGCACTGTCGCAAATCGATCCGAATCTGCCAGTTCCGTCGCTGCGCACGATTCGCGAACACGTTGGCATCTTCACCAGCCGCGAGATCCTGATCTCTCAACTTTCCATTTTCTTCGCGCTGCTGGCGCTGTTGTTGGTCTGTATCGGGCTGTACGGCGTGATGACCTACAGCGTGGTGCGGCGGACGAACGAAATCGGAATACGAATGGCGCTGGGCGCTCAGCAGAAAGGCGTGCTGTGGATGATTCTGCGCGAGTCGATCATGGTGCTCGCCGTGGGCGTCGCGGTTGGGTTGCCGGCGACGTTGGCTGCGATGCGGCTGGTGCAGAGCGGGCTATTTGGCCTTTCGCCGTCGGACCCGTTGACGCTGATCGTTGCGGTGGCCGTGGTGGTGGGCGTCACGTTGCTCGCGTCGTATATACCTGCGCGGCGGGCGACCAAAGTCGATCCGATGGTGGCGCTGCGATACGAATAGGGACAGTTTGCTGGGGAGAAATGTATGCCTGGAGTTGAACAAAATTCGATCGTGGTTCAGAAACGTGCTGTTTCGGGGGAACTCGAATCGGAGATGGACGCCGAGATGCGGTTCCACCTGGAAGCTCGCGCCGAGGAATTCGTGCGCGAAGGAATGACCCGCGAACAGGCATTGCGGCGCGCGCGGCTCGAGTTTGGCGGCGTGGATAAAGCAAAGGAAGAGTGCCGTGAGGCGCGCGGAGTAAGCATTCTGGAAAATGTGCGGCAGGACCTGCGCTACGCCTTCCGCACGCTCGCAAAAAATCCCGGGTTTACGGCCGTCGCGGTGATCACGCTCGCCGCTGGAATCGGAGCGAACACTGCGATTTTCAGCGTGATCGACGGCGTGCTGCTTCGCCCACTTCCCTACCCGCACCCGACGCAGATCGTGCGGATATGGGAAGTCGATGCAAAGGGCCATCTCGACAACATTTCCGACCCGAACTTCGCCGACCTGCAGCAGCGGAATCACACGTTGATGTCTATGGCTCAGTATTCGTCGTATCCGGTTTCCGTATCGGGCGGGGCCGAGCCGACGCGAGTTACCGGCGCGGTGGTTTCAAAGGAGTTTTTCTCGACACTAGGCGTACAGCCGTTCATCGGGCGAAGCTTCGCTGCGGATGAGCAACACGTAGGTGCGGCGCGCACCGCGATCGTCAGTTACGGTTACTGGCAGCGCTACTTGGGAGCGAACACCGACCTGTCCGCGATGCGGCTGCGCATTGAGGGCAACGATTATTCGGTGATCGGCGTGATGAGAGCCGGATTTAATTTCCCGCCGGAAGCGGAAGTATGGATCCCGCGCGAACTGGAAAGCCCGCTGCCAAGCCGGACGGCTCTGAACTGGCACGGATTAGGACGGCTGCGCGACGGGGCAACGATCTCGCAGGCCGATGCCGATCTTCAGTCGATCGCGGTGAATCTGAAACGGCAGCTCGGCGAGGACACTTGGATGTCCGGCGCGACGGTTCGTACTCTGCAGGAATCGATGGTGGGAGCGGTGCGTCCGGCGCTGCTCGCGATTGCGGGAGCGGCGGGATTTCTGTTGTTAGTGGCATGCGCGAATGTGGCGAGCCTGCTGCTGGCGCAGATCGCGGCGAGGAAGCGCGAGCTTGCGGTGCGCGTGGCGCTCGGTGCGGGGCGGGCGCGGCTGGTCACTCAATTTCTAGTGGAGACGCTTTTGCTGGCGCTGCTCGGCGCGGCGGCAGGGATTCCACTGGCTGTCTGGGGGGTAGCCCTTCTGCCGCGCCTCGCGCCTTCTACGCTCGCACTGAAAGAAAATATTTCGGTGAATTGGGCGGTTTTGGCGTTTGCGTTAGGTATTTCCGTCGCCGCGGCGGTCGTGCTCGGACTCGCCGCAGCCATTCGCGCGGCGGGCGCAAATCCGCAGAGTGCGCTGGCCGAAGGCGGACGCACAGGCTCGTCCTCGTTCGCCAGCGAGCGAGCGCGCCGCGTGTTGGTGGTGGCGCAGGTTGCGATCACGCTGGTCCTTCTCGCCGGCGCTGGACTTCTCGCTCGAAGTTTTCTGCAACTGCTGTCGGTGGACGGAGGATTCCGCGCGGAGAACGTTGTCGCGGCGCGCTTTTCTCCTCCGCCGCCGGCAACCGAAGCCGACAAACCTCGCGAAATTCAATTTCTCGATAATGCCCTCACGCGCGTTCGCGGCGTTCCGGGAGTGAGCGAGGTCGGACTGACCGGAAGCGTGCCGCCCTCGGGCCAAACCGCCAACGGTGAGTTCATTGTGATGAACGGAATGTCGGCGCCGAAGACGATGGACGAGTTCGGCGCGCTGGCGCAAGACCAATCGCGCCTGGGCTCCGCCGAATATTGCGTGGTAAGCGAAGGATACTTTCGCGCGCTGCGGAATTCCGCTGGTCCGAGGTCGAATGTTTCGCGATTCGGACACGATCGACGCGCCGCACGTTGCGGTGATTAGCGAAGCGCTGGCGCTCGCGAAGTGGCCGGGCGCCGATCCGATCGGTCAACAAATCGAATTTGGGAACATGGACGGCGACACGCGCCTATTTACGATCGTCGGCGTGGTGGGCGACGTGCGCATGGCGGGACCGACCGCGCCGCTGAGTCCGCTGGTTTATACAAATTACCGCCAACGGCCGCAGGGTGCGGAAACATACAACCTGCTGATTCGCAGCGAGCAGAGTCCGGCGACGGTGATCACCACGGCGCGCGGCGTATTGCGCGAACTTGATCCTACGTTGCCGGTGGAATTCTCCACGGTGAGCGACGAAATTTCGAAATGGTATTCGGACCGGCGATTCACGCTGCTGCTCCTAGGGCTGTTCGCCGCGACGGCGCTATTGATCGCGGCCGTGGGAATCTACGGGGTGATCGCCTATTCCGTCAGCCAGCGAACGCAAGAGATCGGAGTGCGCGTCGCGCTCGGCGCGCAGCGGTCCGATGTGCTGAATCTGATTTTGGGACAGGGCTTCCGGCTCGTGCTGGTGGGAGTCGTTGTGGGCCTTGCGGGAGCGTTTGCGGTGACGCGCTTTCTTGGCTCGCTGCTCTTCGGCGTCAAGCCCGACGATCCACTCACGTTCATCGCCGTCGCGATTGTGCTTGCGTCCGTCGCGCTGTTTGCCTCGTACATGCCTGCGCGGCGTGCAATGCGAGTCGATCCGATGGTGGCTTTACGTTACGAATAAGAATTGCAACTCCGTCGCTTGCCCCCACTCCTTTAACGCTTCGTGTGTAGGGTGAGATTCCCGCTGGCCACCACTTCGCGGGTTGGCGCATCATAGGTGAGGCGCAAATTAGGGGCGCGGAAAAGCCCGCGCGCTGCGTCACTCGTCTTGGGAGTTCGAGCGATTTGGAAGTCTAGGGAACTTTCACCCACCCAGTCCTGAATGCATCCACAGAAGTGTATTTACGCAAACTTCATACGGGGAGCCGCCATTTTATGTCGTGTCTGAAAGCGTATCGAACTCTTGTCCGTGCCGGCTTGCTTGCGGCCGCATTTCTGATGTGCATCACCGCGGTGCGCGCGCAGGAAAGCCGCCCGTTGATCACGCAGCCGATCGATCCATCGCACTTGACGACGCTGCGAGGAGACACGCACCCGCTGGCGCTCGCGAAATACGATCGCGGCGCGGCGCCGACCAGCTTGCCGATGGGTCACCTAATGCTGATCCTGCAGCGCACGCCGGAACAAGAAGCGGCGCTCGACGCGCTTCTCGCCCAGCAGCAGGACCGCACTTCCCCCAATTACCACAAATGGCTCACGCCGGAGGCGTTCGGCAAGAAGTATGGAGCCAGCGATCAGGACATTCAGACGATCAGCGCGTGGCTGGAATCGCAAGGATTCAAGGTCAATAAGGTCTCGACCGGCCGGACGATGATCGATATTTCGGGCACGGCGGGAACGGTGCAGGCTGCGTTTCACACCACGATTCACAAGTATATTTACGCGAACGGCGAAGAGCACTGGGCCAACTCAACAGATCCGCAGATTCCGACGGCGCTAGCGTCCGCCATTATAGGCGTGAACCGGCTGAATGACTTCCGTCCCAGGCGCATGTCGAAGAACCTGGGCACATTTCGAAAGTCGCTAAAGAGCGCGAAAGCAACGCGCGTGAATCCTCTGTTCACAGAGGCGGGTGCAGGTTGCTATGGCAGCGGAACGAATTGCTACGCCGTGGCACCTTACGATTTCGCGAAAATTTACAATGTGACACCGCTCTGGACAGCCGGAACGACGGGTGGCGGACAGACGATCGCGATTGTGAGTGACAGCGACGTGGTTACTTCGGACTACACGCAGTTCCGTTCGATCTTTGGATTGCCCGCGATCACGCTGAATCGTGTTCTGCCGACGGGCACGAATCCCGGCATTCAGAACTGCAGTGCGAATACGGACGAGGAAGAGGCCATCCTGGATGTCGAATGGGCGGGAGCGGTGGCGCCCGGCGCAACGATTGATCTGGTGATCTCGCCAACGGGTGGCGACAACTGCACGAACGTTGCGGGCGAGAGCGGCTTCGATTTCGGGGGCGATTATTCCGCACAGTATGTGGTGGACAACAACACGGCGCCGATTCTGAGCGACAGCTACGGCGAGTGTGAGTACGGACTCGGCACCGCGGAGAACGCGTTTTACAACAAACTCTGGCAACAGGCGGCGGGCGAAGGGATCACGGTTTCCGCAGCGACGGGCGACAGCGGCTCGGCGGGCTGCGACTACTACGATCTTTCGTCGGGGGAAAATGATCTGGTCGAGCCCGCTGAATACGGGCTGGCCGTGAACGGCACGGCATCGACTCCCTACAACATCGCGGTGGGAGGGACGGACTTCTACTATTCGAGTTTCAACGGCGATCCCACGCAATACTGGTCGAATTCCAACACGACGAGCGGGACGACGAGCACCGAATCGGCGCTGGGCTACATTCCGGAAATGGTCTGGAACGACAGCTGCACGAACTTCGTTTTCTATCAGGGATTGATCAGCGGACTGCCCGATCCGGGGACCGCGGTTGCATCGTGTAATAACAGCACGCTGCAATATTACAACCTGGTTGGGCCGGCAGGCGGCTCGGGCGGCGCGAGCAATTGCATCTCGGCTCCGACGGATACGGCGAACGAGCCGACCGGATGCAGCGGCGGATATCCGAAACCTTCGTGGCAGACGGGCAGCGGCGTTCCGAGCGACAACGTTCGCGATATCCCCGACATTTCGTTGTTCGCGGGCGACGGCGAAGTATCGGGAACGTTTTACGCCGAATGCGAGGCAGACCTGGAAAGCCTGGAAGGTCTCCCGTCCGGGCAGCCGTGCAGCACGACGGTGCAGTCGAGCGACGGCGAATCGTACGTCGAGGTGGAGGGCGTCGGCGGCACTCCGGTTTCGGCGCAGGTGTTCGCGGGCGCGATGGCGTTGATGGTGCAGAAATCGGGCCGCCAGGGAAACTTGAACCCGACGCTGTACGCGCTGGCGAACGCGGAATCGACATCGAGTTGCAGTTCGGCGTCGCCTGCGAGCACTTGCGTATTCCATGACGTCACCGCGGGCACGAACTCAATGCCCTGCCTCTACGAATCACTCAATTGCACGGGAGCGACAAACAGCGCCGAGGTTGGAGTGTTGAGCGGATTCGCGGCAGGGGCGGGATTCGATCTCGCGACCGGTTTGGGCACGCCGAACATCAGCAATCTTGTTTCAACCACGGCAACCCCCAGCTTCAGCCTGTCGGCCGGGGCTAGCCCGGTGACGATTCCTTCTGGGAGTTCCACAGGGAACGTGAGTATTTCCGCGTCCGCCGTGGGCAACTACAGTGGAAGCGTCAGCTCGTTTACGTGCACCGGATTGCCGAGCGGTGCAACGTGCGCGGCAACCGGGCCGATCAGTCTTAGCGGCACAGGCTCAACCGGATCGACCACGTTAACGATCACGCTCGCGGCGGCGGCGGCAAAAACACCGCCCGTCAGCGCGCCCACTGCACCTGCGAATCTGGCGTTCGGCCGGCTGGCAATCCTAGCGCCTGCGGCACTCGCTGCGGCCGCAACTTTGGCCCTCATGGCGCTCTTGACGATCTTCAGTAAACCACGCAGAAAGTTCGCGACCGCATTTGCGCTGGTCGCGTTTGGACTGCTGATGATGACCGCAGCTTGCGGCGGTGGAAGCGGTTCCGGCGGCGGCGGAGGGCGGGGGTGGAGGCGGCGGCAGCACGTCGTACACAGTGACCGTCACGGGCGCTACGTCGAGCGGGACGCTGTCTTCCACAGCTACGTTTACGCTTGTCGTGGAGTAAGCCCGCAGGAAGTTGAGTCAGGCACTTTTTGGCGGGTTGGCGCTACTCGTACCGGAGCGCGATCATCGGATCGACTCGAGACGCACGCCGCGCGGGAATGTAGCTCGCGGCGATCGCAATGGTGACGAGAACCGCGCAGGCCGCAACCGTGGCCACAGGATCGACAATACCCAAGCCGAAAAGCATTCCGCGAATTAGCCGCGTGCCTGCAATCGCGATCGGCACGCCAACGGCAATTCCAATGACCATCAAAATCAGCGTTTCATGTAGGATTTGTCGCAGCACGATCGCCGGGCTTGCGCCAAGAGTCATGCGAATGCCTATATCGCGGGTTCGACGCGCCACGGTGAACGCCATAATTCCGTACAGTCCAATACCCGCCAGCACGATCGCCAGCAGTCCAAATACGGACGCGAGACGGGCAATAAAGTAGTCGGTGTGCATCGACTGCAGCAGCAGACTCGACATGGTGCGAATTTCGATCTCCGGAATCGCCGGGTTGGTCTGTGTCACGATTTTCCGCAGCTCGTTTGAAACGCCCGCGATGTCGCCGTCCGTGCGCACCTCGAAGTACGTGGCTTGTTCCTGCCAGAACGGGTTAAACATCGGGATAAAGATGCGCGGCATCGCATCTTCGCGCAAGGTGTGATACTTCGCGTCGCTCACCACGCCTACCACTTCCGCATCCGCTGCGCTGCCTGGATACGTATCGCGAATCCGCTTGCCCAGAGGATCGGTATTAGGGAAAAAGCGTTTCGCGAATGTCTGATTGATCACCACAACGCGCGGCGCTGAGCCGCCGGAGGGAGCGCTGTCCTGGTCTTCGATTCCGCGGCCGTGAACAATCTGCATGCCCACGACGGCGAAATAATCCGGACCCACGTGGTCCATGCGGGAAGCCATGACTTCGCCGGCTTTTGGCGTGTAGCCCTCCACCGCAATGGGATCGCCCGACTCGGTATTTGAGAACAGTCCATTCGAAGAAAGTGAAACGCCCTCGACTCCCGGCACGGCTTTGAATTTCTCGAGCAGTTCGCGATAGAGTCCCGCCATCTGCGCATCCTTGTAACCGGCCGGAGACGGCAGCACGCGGAAGGTGAGCATCTTTTCCGTCGTGAAACCGGGCGTGACGTTGCTGAGCCGCACGAGGCTATGCACGAAAAGGCCGGCCGCGACGAGCAGAACGAGCGAAACGGCGACCTGCGCAATCACCAGGAGCTTTGCCACGGGGAGGCGGCGGCTGGCCGCTTCCGCCGTCGCGCCCGATGCGCCGGCTTTCAACATAGGAGAAAGATCGATTCGCGTGGCTCGAAGAGCCGGAATCAAACCGAAGAGTACGGCGGTGAGGAGCGCGACGCCGATCGTGAACCCCAAAATCCGCGCATCCGGCCGGACCGAAATTTGAAATGCATCCGCGCCGCCCGCCATGCTGAGCAGTATCGAGTCCGCCCACTGCGCCAGAATCAAGCCAAGCGCGGCTCCGGCGAAGGAAAGCATCACGCTTTCCGTGAGCAACTGGCGAATGAGCCTTCCCCGCGCTGCCCCGATCGAAAGGCGCACGGCGAATTCCCGCTGGCGGGCCGCGCCGCGCGCGAGAAGCAAATTCGCGAGGTTCGCACACGCGATCAGAAGAACCAGCACGACGAGCGCCATCAGAACCTTCAGCGGCTCGGCAAAAGTGCTGTGAACGATAGACGCGCCGCGCGCACCGGACTGAACCTTGATGTCCTGCTTGGCGTAGTTCTTTAGCTCGTCGCCGGAGAGCTTCTGCCCAGCAAGCGACGAGTGAATGTAGGCCTGAAACGGCACGTTGATCGCTGCATTCGCTTTTGAGATCGAGACGCCGGGATTCAATCTCGCCATCACTTGCAGCCACATCCGCTGGTCGATGTTGCCGTCGGGATACGCCGTGAGGAGATCGTTGCCGGGATACACGGCAGACTCCATGGTAATGGGAATCCAAAGGTCCGGCGATTCGCCAACCGACGCGCCGAAAAATCCGGAGGGCGTCACTCCGATGATTTCAAACGCCGTTGCGCCAATTTCGATCCGCCGGCCTATTACTTGCGGATCTTTTGCGAACCGCCGCTGCCAAAACGCGTGGCTGATTGCACGATCTCAGGAGAAGAATCGCGCGACCGGTCGACTTCCGGCCCAAAGACCCGGCCAATCACGGGCTGCACACCGAGCGTGTTGAAATAGCCGCCCGATACCAGGCTGACGCGCGCTCGATCCTTGATTACGGGGCTGGCGTTTGTTCCGGCATCGGCCGGCGCTCCGACGTTCGGCGAATCGATGGTGATGGCGACCTTCGGCATTGAGCTGTCCGCCGCGAACATGTCGCTGAAGACGTCGTTGTGGTCGCGCAGGTATTCGAATTCGGAGTAAGCGAGCAAAGAGCGGTCGCCGTCTTCACTGCCATTGCTCATGCCGTGGGCATCGGGATTGGTGAGTGAGACCAGTTGCTTGGGGTCATGGACGGGCAAGGTCCGGAGCAGCACGGAATCGAGGATCGAGAAGATCGCGGTGTTCGCGCCGATACCGAGCGCCAGGGTGAGTATGGCGATTGCGGTAAAGCCCGGGTTCTTCAGGAAGGTGCGAAACGCAAACCGGATGTCCTGCAATAAAGTTTCCAAGTGCCTTCCTTTTTGGGGCCGATTTGCGAATCATTTCGCAAGAGTTTGTGCATTTTACGAGCCGCGGGGGGTCAGAGTCATCGTCAACAAAATGAAAGCTTTGCGGCTTTGTGACGGAGCGAGGGGCCGGACACATGCTCGATAGTGGGATTGAGCTGTCACGGCGGCGGACACGCTTTTTTTGCGGATCGACGCGCACAGCGGAATGGTTCGCGTCAGGCAGCGGCCTCGCGCGTGATATTGTCTCGAACGCGCTGCGGCGAAAAGTGCCGCGGCGGCCGGGAGGACGGCGGATGCACGGAAAAGGAATTCGAAGGCTCGCGTTCCTGATTTATGGGTCGATATCTCTCACTGCGTTCGCGTGCCACAACACAATCGCCGCCGCGGCGGGGCAAAATGCCGAGCGGGCCAAACCGGACGCGCTCAAGCTGAGCGCACTCGCGAACAGCAACAGTCCGGAACTACCCGGCGCGATTGCGGCGGCGTTCGAGGTGAAGGACCTCAAGGCTGGGACGGCGCATGTGGCTCACGGGCCTGAGTTTTTCTTTGCGATCGATGCGGCCACTCAGCCGACTCTTCGGATTGACGGCAAGAATCAGCCGCCGATGCACAGCATTTCAGGCTCGACCGTTTGGTATGCGGTGGCTCACGTTGAACCCGTGTCGCAGCTTCATGCGTTCGATTACCTGATCGATGGGAAGACGTTCGGCGGCAGTATCAATTTGCCGGCGCTGGGACCACTGTCTTACCTGCAGCCGGGCGTTCCGTCTGGCACGTTCTCGGAAAAGATTACGCACACCAGCAAAATCTACGACGGGATGAAGAGCGACTACTGGATTTACGTTCCGGCACAGTACGATCCGAAGACACCCGCCGCGCTGATGGTGTTTCAGGATGGCGAGTGGTATACCGAGCGCAACGGCGAAAACCCCGCGCTGAACGTGATCGACAACCTGATCGCGCAGAAGAAAATTCCGGTGATGATCGTGCGTGTTCATCAAGCCGGGTTCGGTGGAGGATGCGCCGGGCACTCCGACTTACGATTTCGTGAAGGCATACTCGGACAAATGGAATCGCACGCTGGACGACTCGATGCGAAGCACGTTGTACGACACGGTGAGCGACCGTTACCCTCGTTTTTTACGCGACGAAATCCTTCCGGAAGTTTCGGCGAAGTACAACATCCGAAAAGACGCTTACAGCCACGCGATCACCGGACTTTCGTCGGGCGGAATCTGTTCGTTCAACGCAGCCTGGCAGATGCCTGATCACTTCAGCCGCGTGATCACATGGATCGGAAGCTTCGGCAGCATCCAGTGGAAGGAAGATCCCGCGAATCCCGACGGCGGCCAGGACTATCCCGACAAGGTTTTGCGCGAAGATCACCGCAACATTCGCGTATGGCTGCAGGACGGTTCGAACGATCTTGAAATTCATTACGGAAGCTGGCCGCTTTCGAATCTCCGGATGGCCAACGCGCTGAAGCTGAAGGAGTATGATTTTCATCTCAGCTTCGGCACTGGTTCGCACAGCTCAGCGCATGGCGCGGCGGAGTTTCCCGAGGAGATGATCTGGCTGTGGCGCGGTTACGATCCAGCGAAGACGTCCGAGACGTTTACGATGGATCCGGAAGAAAAAGCCAAGCCACTATTCCGCGTCGCTGTTGTGAATCGCGACGCGAAGTAACTTTTAGAAGATCTGGAGAACTCGATGAATACTTCACATTTTGGCGCGGTATGCGCTGCGGCGTTCACGCTGCTGGCGGTGATTCCCGGCCTCGTGATCGCGGCTCCTGCAAAGTCCGCTGACACTCCGCGCGAAGGTTTCGTGGAGGTGAATGGCGTACGACTTCATTTTGTGGAGCAAGGAACGGGTCCGCTGATCGTGCTACTGCACGGATTCCCCGAATTCTGGTACGCGTGGAAGGACGTGTTGCCCGATCTCGCGAAGGATCATCACGTAGTCGCGCTCGACATGCGCGGCTACAACCTCTCGTCGATGCCCGAAGGCGTGGAGCAATACGCGATGCCGCTGCTCATCGAGGACGTCCGAGCGGTGGCCGAGCATTTCGGCGCGAAAGCAGAGCCGGGTAAGAAATTCGTTCTCGTGGGCCACGACTGGGGCGGCGCTGTGGCGTGGCAGTTCGGGTATGCGCATCCCGAACTATTGGATAAGCTGGTGATCTTGAATGCACCACATCCGGCGGTGTTCGCGCAACTGCTCGCGCACGACCCAGGTCAGCAGGCAGCTTCCACGTATTTCAACTTGTTCAATTCCCCGCAGGCCGAGAACACGCTCGGAGGCAATGACTTCGCGCTATTGCAACAAGGCGTGTTATTGAAATGGGCGACCGAGGAAGACAAGCAGAAGTATCTTGAATGCTGGCGGCGCGGCTTGACGGGAGGGCTGAACTACTACCGCGCTGCGGGGCTGAAGTCACCGATGCCGCAGGCGCTGGCCGATACTGTGCGCGCGGAGATGCTGAAGAGTCCGCTGAACGTTCCAACATTGGTCATCTGGGGAATGCAGGATCACGCGCTGGTTGCCGCCAATTTGGACGGCATCGGCGAATACGTGAAATCGCTGAAGATCGTGCGAATGCCGGATGCGAGTCACTGGGTCGGGCAGGAGCAGCCTGCGGCGGTGAGCGCGGCAATCCGGGAATTCGCACACTAGCGTCTCGCCGCGCCTCAGTGCGTTACCGTCGAGCGTTCCTGCAGCACGGCTCGATACAGGTCACACTGCTTCTTTCGAAGTCCGGCTTTCTGCACCACTTTTCCGGCTTGGGTAATTTCGATGTACGATTCGGTGTCACCAAACTCCGGCCAGCTGGGCATTCCGAAGCCGTTGGGATTTCCCTTCTTGGCGAAGTTCGTCCAGTACGTTTCGATCAGCGACGTGATGTCGTTGTCGAGCGGCCCGTAGCTTCCCGCCAGATTCCCCGTACCCGGATAGAAGCCGAACACATACGGCAAATCGGTGGAGTGAATGGCGCCCTGTTTTTCTTGTCCGCCAATGGCGTGCTGGAGCTCGTACTGATAGACGGGATGCCGCGCCGCCGTTTGCCACAGCGCTTGCGTGGTGGCCGGGCACCGGAAAACCAAATCCGCGAACCATTGATCGCCGGGTGTGCCATAGAGCGGATCGGGCTTGGCTTCGGAATCTCCGGCGAGGCCGTACATCGCGAGGGCCTTCTCGGCGAACGGGCCTGTGACCTGCTGGATCATTTTGCGCGCCTCCGCGGCCGTTCCGTCCCAGGTGAATTCGCGCGTGGTGGTTCCGATCAGCAGCGGCACGCCTGCCTGTTCGCCTGCGTGGAAGACGTCGAGCGGCCGCCGAGTGATCACGTAGCCGTCGATGTTTGGACCGAATTCCTGAGGGGCGTTCGGATCGTGCTTCGGCAGGCCCGCCAGAATTCGCTCCGGCGGAAGGCCGCGTAGATACGCGATGGCGCTGCCTTTGATCGGCGCGTGAAGAGTGCCGGCGAGATTGATGCCGGACTTTTCGGCTTCGGCGAGCGTGGGCATCGTGCCGAGCATCGCCGATCCGCTTTCTGCGATGGCGCGCTGGAAGAATCCCTGCGTGAGCGGCGAGGCCATCAACAGGCTGGTGTCCTCCGCACCGGCGGACTGGCCGAAGACGGTGATGTTCGAGGGATCGCCGCCGAAGCGCGAGATGTTGGCGCGTACCCAGTGCAACGCGGCGATCTGATCCATCAGTGCGTAGTTTCCGGAGGCGTGGCGGAGCGATTCTTTGGTTAGCTCGGGATGCGCGAGAAATCCGAACACGCCGAGCCGGTAGTTCACGGTGACCAGGAGTACGCCGTGATTGACCAGCGTCCCGTCCTTATACAAGCGGCTGGAAGCGGTGCCGCCCGCGTTCGCGCCGCCGTGAATCCAGAACATCACCGGCAATTGTTTCCGGGGCGGCCAGACCGGCGTGATGACATTCAGGTAGAGGCAGTCTTCCGAGCTTGCTTTGGCGTCGGTCTTGTTCCAGTCACCGAGCACAGCCTGCGCGCAGGGAGCGCCAAAGTGCGTAGCGTCCCGCACGCCGCCCCACGGCTTGACCGGTAGGGGCTCGCGCCAGCGGAGTTCGCCGACGGGCGGTTGCGCGAATGGGATGCCTAGAAACTCAGCGCCGCCCGTCGCGCGCGCCACGCCTTGAAGCTTTCCGGCCATGGTGCTCACTTCGAGCCCCTCGACAGTCGCCGGTCCCTTCGCCTCGGTGAATTCAGAAAATATGGATAGCGATACGACGATTGCCACAGCGAGCACGAATCGCCGCCACGCGAACTTTCGCGGCTGGGCTCCCCCGTGTTTCCCCTTCACCAGCGCAACTCCTCCGCAGGCCCCAACTGCCAAATGAATATCCACCCCTTCGTTCAAGCGTGTATTCTCGCGCACGACAAAATAATTGTCGAACACGTTTTGTCCAGGCCACGTCTAAGCTGGGAGGCATCCACGCGGTCGTCCTCGAGACTATTTGACGCACGAGGAGCATTCTTGTGAATCGTTCAGTGAAGGTTTTTCTTTTGGGCGCTGGTGCGGGGGCGGCGGTAGCCGCGGTCGCATTCCAGTTCTGGAGCCTTCACGTGGAAAGCGAGATCCGCGCGAACGGCCAGGTCCATATGCTTCGCCCGCTCGACGGCGACTCCGAGGAGCGAAGTGCAGCTAACCAAAGTTTCCAGTTTCCGCGTCCCTGGTTCCCCGACTTCGGCCATCCCGTAGATGGCGATTGGACGGTGAAGCCGCTCAATGGGCAACCGGTGGAGCTTTCGTCGTTTCGCGGCAAGGCAGTGTTTCTCAACTTCTGGGAGACTTCTTGCGGACCGTGTCTTGCGGAAATGCCCGCGATCGAGAGACTTCAAGTCTCACTCGCCGGCGACCCAGTGATTTTTGCGGCGGTTACCGACGAGCCTGAATCCACGGTTCGCGCCTTCCTCGCAAAGCGGCCGATCGGTGTGCCCGTCTATCTTCGAGGCGCCTCATTGCCGGCGCCGCTGCAATTCCTGGGCATTCCGACCACCTACCTACTGAACTCGCGCGGCGTCGCCGTGTTCAAGTCCACGGGCGAAATGAACTGGGATGACGACGCCGCGCGTAACCAACTCCGCGCGCTCGCGTCTGAATAGCCAGCGTGAATTTGACTTCGCCTCCCAACGCCAGCAAAATACGGGCGATTTGACGCCCTTGCCGAACTCGGACAACGCTCACGGCCTTGCACATCCTTTCGTCGGAGACTCCAATGACTCGTAATTTTGTTCTCGCCGCGCTTATCCTCGCCGCCACGGCATTCGCGCCGCCGGCGCCGGCTCAACAACCGGCTGACGCGCAATATTCGACGTTGCTTCCCGAGGCGGCGCCCTCCGCCGGCGAATGTCTCGCCCCACCCGAGCAGGCCGCGCAGGCGAATCACAGATTCAATCTTGAGAATCTCGACCGCTCCGTGAAACCCTGCGACGATTTCTTTCATTTCGCGGATGGCGGATGGATCAAAGCACACCCGATTCCTCCCGCTTATCCGCGCTGGGGTTCGTTCGATGAGCTGCGCGCGGCGAACGAAGCCGTACTGCACACCATTCTCGAAGAAGCCGCCGCAAACAAATCGGTTACTCCCGGCTCCAACCTTCAAAAGATCGCCGATTTTTACGCGAGCTGCATGGACGAACCGGCCATCGAAGCGGCCGGTGCGAAACCATTGGAATCGGATTTTGCAAAAATCGCGGCCATCAAGGATTTGGACGGACTGCAAGCCTGGGTCGCACTCTCGCAGCGCAACGGATTTTCCGTACTGTTTAGTTTCGATTCCGGCCAGGACTTCAAGAACAGCACGCAAGTGATAGCCATCGCGCGCCAGGGCGGCATCGGACTGCCCGACCGTGATTATTACACCAAGGATGACGAGAAATCCGCCACGCTGCGAGCCGCCTACGTACGGCACATGGCAAATATGTTCAAGCTCGTGGGCGACGACGAAGCCACGGCTGCGGCCGAAGCAAAAGCCGCGATGGACCTGGAAACCGCGCTGGCGAAAGCTTCGATGACGCGCGTACAACGGCGCGATCCCGATGCGACGTATCACAAAATGACCGTTGCTGAGGCTCAGGCAATTACGCCGCACTTCGCCTGGACCCGATTCTTTGAAGGTACGGGGGCGCCCAACGTCGATTCACTTAACGTGGCGCAGCCCGACTTTTTCAAGGAAATGGATGCGCAGCTGGCCGGAACGCCGCTCGCCGCATGGAAGAGCTACCTGCGCTGGCACATGATTCACGATGCCGCGCCCGCCCTCTCGAGTGCGTTCGTAAACGAAAATTTCAATTTCTACGGCAAGACGCTGCAGGGCACGCAGGAAATTCTGCCGCGCTGGCGGCGCTGTGTTCAGGCGACCGATCGCAATCTGGGCGAAGCGCTGGGCCAGTTTTACGTGCAGCGCGAATTTCCTCCCGAACCAAAGCTAAAGCGACCGAAATGGTTCACAACCTGATGGCCGCGCTGCGGGACGATCTTGCGACGCTGGATTGGATGAGCCCCGAGACTCGCAAACAGGCGCAGATCAAGCTGGATGCGATTCAAATCAAAATCGGCTACCCGGACAAATGGCGCGATTACTCCGGATTTAATGTGGTGCGCGGCAGCTATGTGACCAACATCGTCCGCGGCGGCGCGTTTGATGTGGCCTTCGAGTTGTCGCAAATCGGGAAGCCGGTGGACCGGACGATTGGGACCATGACGCCGCCCACGGTGAATGCCTACTACAGCGCGCCGATGAACGAGATCGTCTTCCCCGCCGGAATCCTGCAGCCGCCGTTTTACGACGCGAAACGCGACGATGCCATGAACTACGGCGGGATGGGCGCGGTGATCGGCCACGAGATGACGCACGGCTTCGACGATCAGGGTGCGAAGTTCGATGCTCAGGGCAACCTGCGAAATTGGTGGACGCCCGAAGATCTGAAGAATTTCACCGAGCGCGGCGAGTGCATTCAGAAACAGTTCGACGCGTTGGAAGTCGAGCCGGGGCTTCATGAGAACGGCAAGCTGGTGGAAGGCGAAAGCATCGCCGATTTCGGCGGACTCACGATTGCCCATGCGGCACTTGAAAAAGCGCTCGCGGGCAAACCTGCACCGGCGCTGATCGACGGCTTCACGCCCGATCAGCGATTCTTTCTTGCGTGGGCGCAGATCTGGTCCGGACAGTTTCGGCCGGAGTACGGACGCGTCCTGGTAGCCACCGATCCGCACCCGGTGGGAATGTTCCGAGCCAACGCGCCGCTTTCGAATATGCCTTCCTTCGCAAAGGCATGGGGATGCGCGCCGGACTCACCGATGGTGCGAAGCGAGGCGCTGCGCTGCCGGATCTGGTAGGCGTTCTGCATTTTCGCGCCTAGTCCGAAGCGGGTGTTTTGCTTGCAAGCGGTATCGCATCCGACACTCCGCCCCCGGCGTGAGTGCGTGCCGAAGCTCCGTCGCCCTCATCTTTCACGATGCCGTCCACTGCAGCGGGCAGAGTGGTGACGACGAAATCTCCCGGCTTCAATTGCAGGCGCTTGGTGATTCGGTCGGCATCGCCTTCGAAGTGCCAGAAGCCCACGATGATGCGCGCATCGGGAAGCTTCCCGCGCAAGCTCGCGTATAGCGAGCGCGCGCTGTCGATCGCGAATGGCGGAAGAGCCGAAATGAAGATCACTTTCGGATCGGCCTCGATCGCCTTTCGCACGATGGTTTCCGGTTTGTCCACGTCGAAGGAGCGGCAGTCCGTCCCCTGCTGTTCCAGCAATTGCGATAGCAGCAAGGCGACCACGGCATCGGCTTCGTCGCGCGCCGGTACGCAAATCACCTCGCAGGAACTCCGCGTATCGTCGGGATGCGCGCGGATGTCACGCACCGGCGCCAGACCTTCGATTTTGCGCACGCGCGGCTCGGACTCGGCAAGCTCCTCCACGATTTCGCGCGTGCTCTGGTAAACGTAGTCCTGCGTTGGCTGGTCCAGCTCGTTGCGATGGCGGTCGTGTTCGGCGAGGCTGAGCGCCGGAATCACGACCGAGCTGTAAAGCTCTTCCAGCGGCTGATTCTTTCGGCAGCGCTCCAGAATGCGGCGAGCATCCTCTTGATCGGCAGCGAGAAGGCGCTGGTAGTATTCGACGTCCGGCGCGAGCGTCTGCTCGTCGCCCAACAAGATATTGAAGAATCGCAAGCCGGGCAAATAGCGGCCCATCACCACCAGGCACACCGTGATCGGCGTCGAAAGAACCAGGCCGGGGAATCCCCAAATCAGTGTCCAGAAAATAGCGGCGACCAGAATCGCGAGCGGTGAAAGCCCCACGTGTGCGCCGTAGAGAAGAGGTTCGACAAAGTTGGAGACAATGATCTCCAGGCAGAAGAAGACGCCCATCGTCGCGAAGGTGTGCTCCCATCCTGGAAAAACCGCAAGCGAGAGCAAGATCGGGATCACCGCGGCGAGCGGCGGACCCAAGTACGGAAGAAAACGCAGCACGCCGGCGCCGATTCCCCAAATCGCCGCGTGCGGAATTCCCAGAAAGTGCAGCGCAAGCGCGATGATCGCGCCGTAACAAGTGTTCACCACCAACTGAAGCAGCAAATAGCGGTCGATGCGGTGCGTGGCATCGTCGAGCGCCTGAGTGATCGCATTTAGCCTGCCGCCGCCCGCGAGGCGGACGATCCGATTGCGCAGGTCTTCCCTGCCCATCAGGATGAACACCGTGAACACGGCGACCACGAAAGCCGTGGTGACCGGCCCGAGCATATTTTCCAGGGATTCCAGCGGATTGGCGGGAGGGACGACCTGCACCTCGAGCGGTTTTGCGGGACTGGAACCGGGTGGAGCGTATCTTCGGGTATCCGCATTTCCGGAAACGGGATTGGCGGCGGTCACCTCCTTCTCGAGTTCCTGCACGGTGCTGGTCGCTTTGGTGAGGCTTTCGCTGCGCATGCCGCGAAGCATGTGAATCTTGTCGTCGAGGGTTTTCTTATAGGTAGGCAGCTGCTCAGTCAGGTCGCCGAACTGCTGCGATAATTCCCAGCCCGCGGCGCCAACGCCGCCAAGCAGCGTGAGCACGACGAGCAAGATGGCCAAAAAGCGCGGAATGTGAATCCGCTCAAGGAATGCGATGACGGGCGAAAGCAATATCGAGAAGAGGATGGCGAGGGCCAGCGGAATGAAGACGACGCGGCCGAGATACAGTGCGCCAATGACGGCGATTGCGAGCAAGACTCCCGAAGCGTTCGAATTGTTATAGGAGGCGCGCATGCCTACGCAGGCCCGATCGAGCAGCCGTTCCAGTACATTATGGTCTTATTTCGCAGGGCTCGAATGGCGACATCATCGCGCTTTACGGACATCGCATCCATAGAGAACTTTTTGTACCCGAGCCGGGTAATCACTGTACGCCCAATGGCCGACAACGCGGTTGACATCCCACGCGGATTGCCTACCATGAATCGCGCTGAAGGCACGTAGCCTCGAATTTGCAGCGAAAGGGCAGTCTTTAGAGAGAAGCGATGACCGAATCCACCCATATTGCCGCCATCCAGCCTAGCTCGGACCCATGGCCTGAGCTTCCGTTTTCGAAGTGGAAAGACACCTGCGAAACGCTGCACATGTGGATGCAGATCGTCGGCAAGATTCGGCTAGCGCTCACGCCGCTGGTGAATCACTGGTGGGAAGTTCCGCTCTACGTCAGCGCGCGCGGGCTTACCACTTCACCCATTCCCTACGCGCACGGAATCCTCGAGATGGAGTTCGATTTCATCGAGCATCTGCTGCGCATCGAAACCAGCGGCGGTGACACGGAAACGATCGAGCTTGAGCCGCGCACGGTGGCGAATTTTTATCGCGAGGTGATGGAAACTGTTCGCGGCATGGGCGTGGCCGTGGATATCTGGGGTATGCCGGTCGAGGTGCCGAATCCGATCCGCTTCGATCAGGACACCGCGCACGCCGCCTACGATCGCGCCTACGCGCACAAATTCTGGCAAGTCCTGGTGGCGATCGATCCGATCTTCAAGGAATTTCGCGGCCGCTTCATCGGCAAATGCAGCCCGGTGCATTTTTTCTGGGGCAGCTTCGATCTTTGCGTCACGCGTTTCTCGGGCCGGCGGGCGCCGGAACGGCCGGGCGCCGATTCCATTACCCGCGAAGCCTACTCGCACGAAGTGAGCAGCGTCGGCTGGTGGCCGGGCGGAGGCGACGTAACCGATGCGGCGTTTTATGCATATGCGGCTCCAGAGCCTGCCGGCTATCGCGAGGCGAAAGTTCTACCCGCGGGAGCGTATTACAGCGTTCCAGGCTTGGGCTTTCGCTGGATGTATGCGGACGCTCGAACGGCGCCGGATCCACGAGCTGCATTGCTTGATTTCTGCCAGTCCACCTACGAACCCGCGGCAAATCTCGGGAACTGGGACCGCGCCAATCTTGAAAGAAAGGCATGAGGAGGCATCGTCCTTGCCTGGTTCCCTGCGCCGTGTTGTTTGCCGCCGGATTTGTGCTCGCCGGCCCCGCGAAAGCGCAGTATTCCTCCGCGTATGACGCTTGCGTCAGGGCCGCGGGAAATGATTCCGCCAATCTCATCGTCTGCGCGCAGACCGAGCTTAACCGCCAGGACGCGCGTCTGAATCAGATGTATCGCAAGCGGATGTCTCAGATTTCAAGCGATGCCGCGGCGACCACGAGCTTGCGCGCGGATGAGCGGAAGTGGATCCGCGCGCGCGACGCGAAGTGCAAGACCGACAGCGCCTGCCTGCTGCAGGAAACGCACGATCGCGCCGATTTCCTCGCGGGCCTGGTCGCTGCACCCTCGCCCGGCGAAGTTGCCACGGCGGCCGCGGCTCAGGTGAGCGCGGCACCGGCAGGCGGGATTCCGGTTCAACTTATTGGCCGGTGGACGGTGGTGAAGACTCTTCCAACGAAGACGATTTCCTGCTGGGGCGAGGCGGAAGCCAAGAGCGTGATCGGAACGGAGATCGTTTACACCGCCGACTCGTTCCAGTGGAAAGACGCCGTCACCCGAACCCGAAGGTAACCCAGACCGTCCTGAGCGCCCGCAATTTTGAGCTGAACAATTCGGGAGGAGGCGCGAACGACTCCAACGTATCGTTCAAGCAGCTCGGCATCGCCACGCCGCGGGCCACGCAGATCACCATCGAGCATCCCGACGCGAACGTAACCGGCGGCACCACCGAGATTCCGGGCGATGTGGTGATCCTTCGCGACTCCAATCCACTGGTTTTTTCCGTGTGCAATCTGTATTTCCTCGCAGAACGAAAACCGTAGGGCGCTCGAGTCGACGCTATTCGCCGGCTTTCGTTGCGAACATTTCGGCGACGGAAATATTCGGCATCAATTCCTGGGGAACATGGTGGCGGGACTGCAAGTACTGGGGCTCGTTGAAGGACGTCCAGACTTTCCCCTGCGCATCTTCCCACACCAGGATTTTCAGCGGCAGGTCGATGGCGATGCTCGGCGCGGCGACCATTACGGGCGTGCCGCCTTTTGGATTTCCGAAGATGACAAGCTTGGTGGGGCGCATCGTCAGCCCAACTTTCGCCGCTTCGCCGCTATGATCGATCACTGCAAATACGGTGACGCCTTTCGCGTCCAGTAAGGCCTTCAGCTTCGCAACGGTCTCGTCCACGGAATGCGCGCTTGGGCGATTTGCGATTCCACCTTCAGAATTCGGCGACATGCCAGACCTCCCGATCGATTCTTTCGGCTCGGTGCCGTGGTGCTGCACTTTTTCTATCACAGAGAGAGGCGGATTTGATGAAGACGTTTGATCGTCCACCGGACCTGCCGGGATCTCAGAAAGGCAAACAACTGTGGACCGGAAGGGTTAAGCGAGCTAGAGAGCGGGCTATCTCGGCGGCTGAACGGGTCGCGTGGAACGACCCAAAGGAAGGCAACGCCGCTGCGGAACCCGAGAGGCCAGGAGGGATGCTCTCGGAATTCAACTGATGCAGCGGCGATTGCCCGTATGGCAACTCTTACCAGCCCCAACGCTTGCCGTGCCATCCGTAGTACGGCTCAACGACGACCGGTGGCGGGAAATATCCTGCCGAGTAGTAATACGGATAACCGTATCCGTCGCCCGCAAAAGCTCCAACGCCGTTCGCATCCAGGCAGCATGGAGGATCGTAACCCGGCGGAATTTTTACAGGGCCGGGGCCGAATGGATAGTTGACATAGTCCTGCTGAGTGACCGCGCGGAACGCCGAGCGGCTGCTCGCCGTTGAAATCGACAAAGGCTGTTGGAGAGCGAAGGTCAAGTGGGTGTGGATGGGCGTGTTGGTATCCACGCGGACGGGCGAAGTCTTAAGCGGCACGACCCGGCCATCGACCAAGAGGAATTTTGATATTTGCAGTTCGAAACCGGCCGCCGAAGCGGCGGAAGCCGTTTGCGCAACCGGCGCAACATCTCCGACGATATATTCTCCGGCTTTCGCTACAACCCAGCCATCCACGACGACGGGCTGAACCAGCACCGCAATGAAATGACCGTCACCGGCTGAAAGGTTGTCTTCGGTTCGAAGCTGGAGCTGCGTACCCGAGGCGAGAATCAGCGCGTTCGGCACGACATTGTGGTTGGACGACGAACCGGGAGCCGGTTCGCTGGAAGATTGCGCGTGCAGGATGGGCGCGGCTGTGAGCATCCCAAATAGCGCGCAAAAGCCGCCAAGGTAAGCGATGAGTGGGACAGTCTTCTGTTTCATGGAGAGCCCTCCATAGAAGGATACGTAAAGCACTGGCCATTGGATGTACGGGGATCACCGAAGGCCGGAAGCCGACTCGGTCAGGGTTGGGTCAGGGTTGGGCTTGTTTTGCTCGGATCGAAGCCAAGGCATGGCGCAGGGTGTCAAAAATCTGGCCCGGCCCAATGGCTTCGGTGACGTGATGGCGATCGAGATCGGGCTTCAAATCCGATTCCACATGGGCCAGCGCAAGTTCGACGCCCTCCTTCTCCAGGTCCTTGTGCAGCTCGATCAACATGCGAGCCGCGGTGTAATCGACGTGAGTGATGGCGCCCGCATCGACAACTACCCACCGAACGCGCGGCGAAGCAGGCTCGACCAGCGTGCGAACCTGTTCGGCGAAGAATCCCGCGTTGGCATAAAAAAGCGTCGCGCCGAACCGATAGACCACGATGCCCGGCTCTGTGACCGCGCCGCGGACCACGGGGGTCAACAGCCACGTACCATGCCCATCCTGCACCAGCACCGCCGTGTGCGGGTGGTAGCTGTGGTTCACGACGCGAAGCAGCGACAGCACCATGGCGAGAATAATTCCCTGCTCGACTCCTACAAAAACCACTACGGCCGCGGTGCCAATCGCGAGCCACATCTCCCCGGGACTTTCCGCTCCAATCTTCCGCAGGCCTTTGATGTCGATCAGGTGGACGGCGATCACGAATACCATCGCGCCCAATGCGCAGCGCGGCAAATATTGGAGCGGCCTGGTGAAAAAGAGCAGGACGGCGGCGACGCACACGGCCGTGGAGATCTGCGCGATCTGGCTGCGCGCGCCGCAGGATTCCACCATCGCGGTTTGGGTGGGGCTGCCGTTGACCACGAACGTGCCGCTCAGCGCGGCAGCGGTGTTCGCGGCGGCGAGGCCGACGATGTCCGCGTCTTCGTCGAGCGGCTCGTGGTTGCGTTGCGCGTAAACGCGAGCGGTGGCCGCGCTCTGTGCGACGATCATCACGAAGCACGAGCCGGCGATTGGCACCAGCGCCTCAAACTCGCTCCACGTGGCGTGCGGCAAGCCGAAATGCGGTATCCCTCCGGCCACCGGCCCGATTACTGCGAGGCCGCGGCCCGCGAAGTGCCACATCATACTGGCGGTGATGGCGCCGCCAACCGCCACCAGCGAGCCTGGGAGTTTTGGGGAAATCCAGCGCAGCGCGAAAATCGAAACGACCACGGCCGCCGACACCGCCAGTGCCAGCAAATTCACCCGGGACAGCTGCCGCAGAATTTGGACAAGCTGAACGATGGTTCGCCGCGACGTGGTATTCACCCCGAGCATTTCGCCCAGCACTGCGATCGCGACCTGAAAACCGACGCCGGTAAGGAACCCGACGAGGGCGGTCTGGGAAAGAAAGTCAGCGAGAAATCCGGCCTTCACCAACCGGGCGATGAACAAAAGCGCCGCGGTCATCAACGCGACCATTCCGGCCAGCTCCACGTAATGCGCCGAGCCGATGGGAGCGAGCGCCGAAACTCCGCCGGCAAGAATCGCGGCCGTCGCTGAATCCGCCGCCACCACCAGATAGCGCGACGAACCGAACGCGGCGAAGGCGATCAGCGGAAACAGCAGCGTGTAGAAGCCGGTTACCACCGGAGTGCCGGCAATCTTCGTGTAGCCGAGCGCCTGCGGAATATTCATCGCGGCGAGCTGAACGCCTGCAACGGCGTCGCGAATTGCGCCGCTGGCCGTGAGCGGACGGATACTCTGAAAGAACCGGATCGGATTGCGCGGAGCGGTGTCTTCGGGCGTGAGGGCTTCGGCTAGCGCGTCTCGTGTTGAAGTTTCAGGCTTCGCGACACCGCCTGTCGCCCCTTGACGAGGTGACTCGTCGTTCATCGCGCGCCTGTGCGGGGTTTTCTGTAGCGTTTTGCCGGATTTTTCGCGCGCTGAGTCGAAACCAGCGACATCGTGTTAGACGTTCCCGCCATCGCGGCCATCTTAGGTTGCGCGCCAAGCCAAGTCAACGCGGTGTGGGCTCGAACTTGAACGGGAGTCGCCGGTGCAGTTAGTAGACCAGTGTCAACTTCCGGCGGCGCTCGACCCACTCCTGGCTGGCAAAAATCTTCGGAGTCAACTCGATCAGTCGGGGCAACAGATTGAAAACCGCCACCGGACCCCAGTCCGTTCCGCCGCGCGTCCGGAATCCCTTGCGGTTCAGTTCCTCGGCGACTTTACTGATCGAAATGTCCTGAATGATCAGTTCCATCAACGCGAGCAGGAATTGCATTTCGTCGGCGTCGTCTTCGAGGCGACGGCAGTCGTCCGCCACTCGGGCGCCGTAGGGAACGGGCTCAAGCCCCTCGGCTGAGCGCCGGGGCGTTCCGGTCTGAGGCGCCTCGGCCGCGTCGCCGCGTTCCCATTCCACTGCGACGAGCCGCCAGCCCTCCCGCTCCCGAGCCGCCGCTTTCTCCGCGTCGAACTTCCCTGCCACCGCCTCCCGCACCCGCTCGAATTGCGCCATGGCGTCTCCTTTGCCCTAAGCCACGAAACGGACCGCCGTACGGACTACGTCGGTGGGGCCAGCCGCACGCTACGCGCCACTTGGCTAATATCCTAACCTCGCCAAATTCTGCACTTTACGCCAGCGCTCTTGGTACGAGTGTTGGCAGCGTGTCCGGCCTCGCAAATTACACCGTCCGGCCTCGAACATTCCTTTCGGCCGCATGAAGTAGGGCGATTGAATTCGCCGTCACCCCGGGCCTACAATCGGCCATGCGTGGACCGTATCGATTTCGAGCGGCGCTTCTGCTCGTAGCCGGAATCGCGATCGGAACATCGTCTGCCCGCGCTCAGCTGACCGACCGTCTCACACGCTGTTTTCCCGACCCGACGTATGCGCAAGAGGTTCGCCAACTGCATGACGAAATGAACGCGAAATTGGCCGCCGGTTACCTTCCGTCCGTTGAACCGACCAGCCTTGAATCTCCCGTCATTTTTGACGAAATCACATTCGACGCGGACGGACTGGCGGATATCGACGGCCAGCACCTCGTGACGGAGTTGAAACAGCTCCATATGTATGACGGCCCGGGCTGGCTCGAAGAACTGGAAGGAGCATATCTCGCAGATTACTTGAAACGCCTCGGCTACTTTCGAGCGGAACTGAGCGCCTCAACGAAAGTCCTCCGTACAGATTCTGAAGGCGTCCATGTAGCTCTGACCATTGCGGTGGACGCGGGCCGACAGTACAGAATGGGAAAACTTGCATTTCGCACTGCCAACACAGACGGCCCGCTGGTCTTTTCGCAGGCGGAGCTTGCAAGCCGCTTCCCGCTTCACGAAGGGGAGATCTTCGACGTTTCGCAGGTTCGCGCCGCGCTTGAAGCACTCCGCAATCTCTACCACGCCCACGGGTATATCGATTTCGTGGCAACGCCGATCACCGAAATCAACGATTCGACAAACGAAATCGACTTGACCATGGAACTCGATCAACAGAAGCAATTTCGCGTGGGAAAACTGACGATTTATACGGTAAATCCGGAAGTGAAGGCCGCGGCAGACTCCGCCTTCCCGGCGGGCTCGGTCTTCGATTCGAACGCTATTCCATTGTTCCTACGCGACAATGCGCCGCGCTTGCCCGCGGACATTTCCCAGGATGACGTGGTGATACAACATAACGTGAAGTCCGGCACGGTCGATATCACAATGCACCTCGATCCGTGCCCCGCAATGACGAACTAGGCGTGCAATTGCTGTTAGGCGAATCACGTGGCGCTTGATAGCGTCATGTGAAAACATCCGGTCTCGCGGTTTAGCCCTCGACGCCGGGCCGCGGAGCAAACATTTTGTTCGATCGCAGAAGGTTTCTAGAATTGGCCGCGCAAAGCGCGGCTCTCGTGTCTATTCCAGGAAGGTTCGCTGGGAGCGGATTCGCTAGTCCGTGCGATCTCAAAACAAACGTGGGAGCGGTCCGATACTCGCGGCGTGACGAGGCATCGCTCAACGCGCCGGACGCAGTCTTCAGCGTGAAAGCCTACGGAGCGATCGGAGACGGAGCTGCGATCGACTCACCTTCAATCAACCGCGCCATCGACGCAGCGGCCGCGGCGGGCGGCGGCACGATTTACTTTCCCGCGGGCACCTATGCCAGCTACTCCATCCGTCTGAAGAGCCACGTCTCCCTGCATCTCGATCGGGGCGCCACGATTCTTGCCGCCTCGACTCCTCTGGACGGCACTGCCAGCGGCGGCTACGACGCCGCCGAGCCGCAGGGCGCCTGGGAGCCTTATCAGGACTACGGCCACAATCATTGGCACAACAGCCTGATCTGGGGCGACGGCATTCACGATATTTCCATCCTCGGGCGCGGGCTTGATCTGGGGCAAGGGCTTAAGCCGCGGCCATCGCACTGGACAAAGATCTCCCCGACACCACGAAGCCTGGCGTGGGCAACAAAGCCATCGCGCTGAAGAATTGCCACAACGTCCTGCTGCGCGATTTTTCGATCCTGTATGGCGGCTGGTTCGGCATTCTGGCCACCGGCGTCGATAATCTCACCGTCGACAATCTGAAGATCGACACCAACCGCGACGGCATGGATATCGACTGCTGCCGCAATGTGCGCGTGTCGAACTGCACGGTGAATTCGCCGTTGGACGATGGTATCTGCCCGAAGAGTTCGTTCGCACTCGGCTACGCTCGTCCCACGGAGAACGTCACCATCACCAATTGCTTCGTCACCGGCGGCTACGAATTGGCTCAGTGCTCGATGGCACGTGGAAGCCGATGCCCGAAAGCTTGCGCCCGCACGCAACCGGCCGCATCAAGTTCGGCACCGAATCCAATGGCGGATTCCGCAACATCACGATTTCGAATTGCGTGTTCGAGCATTCGCGCGGCTTGGCACTCGAGACCGTGGACGGCGCGCTTCTGCGAAGACATGACCATCACCGGCATTACCATGCGCGGCAGCCTGAATTCGCCGTTCTTTTTGCGGCTTGGCGCGCGCATGCGCGGGCCGACGGGAACCAAGAGTTGGCACGCTCAAGCGCATCCTGATCAGCAACGTCACCAGCTCTGGTGCCGTGCAACTTCCTTCCATCATCAGCGGGCGTGCCCGGCCATTTCCGATCGAAGACATGAAGATCAGCGACGTCTATTTGCATCAGGCCGGCGGAGGCGACGCGGCGATGGCCGCGTGGAACCCGCCGAGCGCGAGAAGGAGTACCCCGAGCCAACGATGTTCGGCGCGCTTCCCGCGACCGGCTTTTTCATACGCCACGTCCGCAATATCGAAATGTCCAACGTCGAAATTGCCACGCTCGCGGCCCGATGCCCGCCCGGCATTCGCTCTGGTCGATGTGAACGGCGCGGACTTTTTCCGCGTCCGGGTTCCGCACGGCTCAGGCACGGCGTTCTCATTGAAGAACGTCTCGGACTTCCGAGTCTTCGGAAGCCCATCAGTCGCGGATAAGACGATTTCGCGCGCCGCCGACGAGACGTTCTAGCGCCGCGCGCGCAGGAGCGCTCAACGCCGGAACTAAATTGGAATGATCGCCGTCCCGTTGTACGCTGACTGTCCGCCGCGAATTTGTGGAAGCGGGGCAATCTTTTTCATCTCAAACAGGAGATTTTCAGTGCGCCATTCGATCGCTGCAATTTTCGCGTTCTTCATTCTCGCAGTCTGCGCTTTCGCGCAGGGAGCAACCTCCTCCCCCGTACTCCCGTACACGCCGAGTCTGGATCCGGCGTCGATGGATCGCACGGTGGACCCCTGCGTCGATTTCTACGAATACTCCTGCGGAGGATGGAAGAAGATGAACCCGATTCCGCCAGATCAGACGCGGTGGAGCGTTTACGGCAAACTCTATGAGGAAAATCTAAACTACCTGCGCGGCATTCTGGAGAATGCCGCGACTGCCCCGAACCGCGACACGGTGACCCAGGAGATCGGCGATTACTACGCGGCTTGCATGAACGAAGCGGCGATTGAAAAACTGGGCGCGAAGCCTCTCGATCCCGCCATGCGAGCCATTGCAAATCTACAAAACAAAAAAGACTTCGCCGCGCTCGTCGCGAAATTGCAATCCGAAGGTACGGACGCGCTTTTTCGCGCCGGTTCGCGCCAGGACCAGGACGACTCAAATTCAGTGATCATGAACGTCTCGCAGGGCGGCCTGGGCCTGCCTGATCGCGACTACTACCTGAAAGACGACGCGAAATCGAAGGAAACCCGCGAACGCTACGTGCAGCACGTGGAAAAAATGTTCGAGCTGTTGGGCGATTCGCCCGAAGCCGCCGCAAAGCACGCCGCAACCGTGATGGAGATCGAGACCCGGCTTGCGACAGCCTCTCTCAGCCGTGTGGAGCGTCGCGATCCCTACAAACAGAAACACAAAATGACCGTTCCGGATCTCTACAAAGTTGCTCCGGATTTCGACTGGAACTCGTACTTCACCGCGAGCGCGGCACCGTCGTTCACCACCCTCAATGTTTCGTGGCCCGATTTTTTCAAGGACCTGAGCGCGCAAATTCATTCCACGCCGCTCGACGACTGGAAGACTTACCTGCGGTTCCACGTCGCCAATTCCCACGCCTCGGAATTATCTTCCGCGTTCGTCAATGAGGACTTCGCTTTCTACCGCCAATACCTGCGGGGCGCGAAGGAACTTCAGCCCCGCTGGAAGCGCTGTGTGCGCGACGTCGATTCCAATCTCGGCGAAGCGCTCGGCCAGGCTTATGTTCGCGCGACGTTTTCGCCCGAACTCAAGGCCTCCACTCTGGAAATGACGCGGCGGATCGAAGACGCCATGGCCGTTCGCATCGAGCAACTCGACTGGATGAGCCCGGCCACCAAGGAACAGGCGCTGGCGAAACTTCACACCATCCGCAACAAGATTGGCTATCCCGATAAATGGCGCGACTACAGCAGCGTGAAAATCCTGCCCGATGATTTTTTCGGGAACGACCAGCGCGCCACCGCGTTCGAGATCCACCGGCGACTCGACAAAATCGGCAAGCCAGTCGATCGCGGCGAATGGGGCATGACGCCGCCAACGGTGAACGCCTACTACAACGACTCGATGAATGACATCAACTTTCCCGCCGGCGTGCTGCAGCCGCCGCTGTACGACGCCAAGATGGACGCCGCCCCGAATTACGGCAATACCGGCTCGACCATCGGGCACGAACTGACGCACGGGTTCGACGATCAAGGCCGCAAATACGATGCCAATGGAAACTTGAAAGACTGGTGGACCAAGGAAGACAACGAGCAATTTGTGAAGCGAGCCGACTGCGTGGTGGATCAATACGGCCAATACGTGGTGGTGGACGATATCCACATCAACTCCAGGCTCACCGAAGGAGAAGACGTGGCGGACCTGGGCGGCACCATCCTGGCCTACGTCGCGTGGAAAGACGCGACCAAGGAGATGACCCTGGCGGAGCGCGACGGGCTTTCACCCGATCAACGCTTTTTCGTAGGGATGGCGCAGTGGGCGTGTGAGAATTCGCGCCCCGAGGATGAGCGCGTTAACGCGGTCACCGACGAACACTCGCCCGGGAAGTACCGTGTGAATGGCGTGGTGGTGAATATGCCGGAGTTTGGCGCGGCGTTCGCCTGCAAAGCCGGCCAGCCCATGGTGAAGCCGGCCGACAAAGTCTGCCACGTCTGGTAGCCGCAAGAAAAAATGCGCCGGCACATGAAGTCGCCGGCGCGCATTCAT
The DNA here is from genome assembly GCA_963839325.1 of uncultured Acidobacteriota bacterium. Classification (GTDB taxonomy): domain Bacteria; phylum Acidobacteriota; class Terriglobia; order Acidiferrales; family UBA7541; genus Palsa-295. The sequence continues at coordinate 105,298 of CAWIUO010000002.1, forward strand.
GGTGGCGGCACGCGGTGGTCAGTGCGTCGCGGCGAGCTGCGCCATCTGGTCGTTGAATCCGTTCACCAGCGCGTGCTCGTTCGGCCCGGGATTTTTCCGGAACATCTCCGCACGGCCAACTACAACCTCGTCGGCGTCGGTCGCAAGGATCTTCATGGTCTCCGCGATGTACTCGTCGAGCGGCATCTGGCGCGGGTCGTCGTTTTCGCCCATCAGCTCGGTCTTCACCCAGGGCGGCGCGATTTCCACCACTTTTACCGAAGTGTTCTTCAGGCGATGCCGAAGCGAGAGCGAGTAGGAGTGAATCGCCGCTTTCGTCGCCGAGTACGTCGCGGTGAACGCGAGCGGTACGAACCCCAGCCCCGAGGAAACGTTGATTACTGTCGCCGAAGGCTGCTTCTTCAAATGCTCTATCAGCTCGGACGTCATGCGAATCGGGCCCAGCAGGTTCGTGGTGATGATCGACGTCACGTCGTCGTGGTTCACGGGATTCTCGACGAAGTCCGGCTTCATGATTCCTGCGTTGTTGATCAGTACGTTTAGCTTCGGAAAATCCGCGATCACCTTTTTCGCGACCGCCGCGATGCTTTTCGGATCTTCAACGTCCAGCTCGATCGATTTCATACCCGGATTCGCCTTCGCCACTTGTTCGAGGTGCCCTTTGCGCCGTCCGGAAATGATCACCTGATTGCCTTGCTTGTGCAGCGCTTCGGCGAGACCGCGGCCAATGCCTGAGCCTCCGCCGGTAATCAGTATCGTATTGCCCGTAATTTTCATCACTGCTCCTTGTTCGAATTGAATGTGGCTAACTGAGTTCTATCGAAGTCGAGTGAATTGGGTAATCGTGTTGACATCGTTCAAAAATGGGATGCGGCTCCGGCGCGCGAAGACTCACTAATTCTCCGCGAGATGCGAAACGCGCCGAAGCCCATCGAGGCGTCGGAATAGTGGTAGGATGCGCGGCGGACTGCGAGGCCGGAGGTACGCGATGCAGGGGACGATGATGGATTACCCGCTGGTGCTTCCGTCGTTCCTGGATCGCGCGGGCGCCCTTTTCCGTAACGTGGAGGTCGTCTCGCGGCGCCCGGATCGCAGCATCGTCCGCGCCGACTTCCGTACTTTTCATGACCGCGCGCGGCGTCTCGCTGAAGCGATTACCAATCTCGGCGTCCAGCGCGGCGATCGCGTTGCAACCATGATGTGGAATCACGCCGGCCACCTGGAGAGCTTCTTCGGCGTGCCCTGCTCCGGCGCGATCCTGCACACGCTGAACCTGCGCCTCCACCCTCACGAAATCGCCGCGATTGTAAACAAAGCTCGCGACCGATTCCTGATTATCGACGATGTGGCGCTTCCCCTTCTTGAGAAGTTCCGCAGCGAAGTCCAGTTCGAAAAGATCATCGTGGTGCCGTACGGCTGCGGCTCCGTTCCTCCAGGGTTCTTGAACTACGACGAGCTTGTCGCCGCCGCCTCTGGGAATTTTCAGTATCCGAAAATCGGCGAAAACGACGGCGCGGGAATGTGCTTCACATCCGGCACAACGGGCAGCGCCAAAGGCGTGGTGTACACGCACCGCTCGCTCGTATTGCACTCGATGGCCGAGGCCATGGTCGATTCGATGGCGCTCAGCCACTACGACACCCTGCTTCCCATCGCGCCGATGTTTCACGCCAACGCCTGGGGCGTGCCGTTCACGGCTGTCATGGTGGGCGCGAAGATCGTGCTTCCGGGGCCGACGCTCGACGCAGAAAGCATTCTCGATTTGATGGTGACCGAACGCGTGACGGTGGCGAACGCCGTCCCTACCATCTGGATTGGCGTGCTCGAAGCGATGGAAAAGCATCCGGGCCGGTGGAAATTCGATAAGCCGATAAGAGTGGTATCGGGAGGCTCGGCGCCGCCTGCTTCCCTGATGCGCCGGTTGGACCCGCTCGGGATTCACATTCTCCATTTCTGGGGAATGACCGAAACCTCCCCGCTCGCGACGACCGGCCATCTGAAGCGGCACATGCTCGATTGGCCTCCGGAAAAACAGTACGGCGTGCGAGCGAAGCAAGGCTGGCCCTCGCCATTGATCGACGTACGCATCGCGGATCCCGAAAATCCGAGCGAACATCTGCCTTGGGATGGCGAGACGCCGGGCGAGCTCGAAATTCGCGGTCCCTGGGTAGCAGGCAAATACTACGAGATGCCCGAGCAAGACGACCGCTGGACGTCCGATGGCTGGTTCCGCACCGGCGATGTGGCGAACATCGACGAGGACGGCATCGTGAAGCTTGTCGATCGCACTAAGGACCTGGTGAAGTCCGGCGGCGAGTGGATCAGCTCGGTCGATCTGGAGAACAATTTGATGGCGCATCCGGCGGTGAAGGAGGCGTGTGTTGTTGGTTTGCCGCATCCGAAGTGGCAGGAGCGTCCGCTCGCCGCGGTGGTATTGAAGGATGGCGCGAAAGCAACGCCAGCCGAGCTACGCGATTTCCTGGCCGTTACATTCGCGAAGTGGCAGCTACCGGATGCGATCGTGTTCGTGGACGCCATTCCGCGCACCAGCGTCGGCAAATTCAAGAAGACCGAGCTGCGCGAGCGGTTCGCCGATTGGAAATGGGAATAGTCGCGCGAAACCGGAATGCCGCTATACGCGCAATTAAGTTTAGCGGCTAATGTGTGTTCAGAACCGCCTGGCCGAGGTGGTAGCCCAAATGTCCGGTGCGGCTCAGCAGGATGGCGAGGCGATTCCGCAGCGGTTCCTTCGCGAAGTCGGTGTCCGAGACTGCCGTGTGTTTGTGCAGCCAATCCGCCGGCTTCATTTTCGCGAATTCGGAATTCAGCTTGGCGTTGATTTCGGTCCAGGCTTTTTTCACATCTTCCGCCGGGATTTCCTTTACCGCCGTACGATCCGGCGCGGTGATGAACACTTCATCGAACTCGGGATGCAGGCGCTGCCCTAATTCCATCAACGAAATCATCGAATCGTTGACTGCCGTCAGGTGTCCCCAAAGATAGAGCAGCCGGTTTTTTCCGGGAGCGATGGGATGATCGAGCTCTTTCTCCGACGCGTTCAGAAACAGCTTGTCCGCCCGCGAAAGGGCTGAATTCCAAAAATTCACGGCCGTTGCGACCAGCAACTCATCGTTGGTCATCGGATCAAATCCCCCGGTTTAAAAAAGGCGCCCAACGTGGCCACGGCGCCAACACCCCAATCTTACCTCGCCGCAGCCCTTGATTGCTCGCTGGAGTCGGCTCGGGGTCATTCGTCGTAGCCCCGCGGACTGAACGGCAGCCGGCGCGCGGAGAAACGTGACATGCCCTTGAAATCGCGAACTCACGCCGCGTTGACCTTCAGCGGCCCATCCTTTAACATTTGCGCGTGTCAACTCCGCTTGACGTTTGCATCGGCGTCTCCCTGCTTCCTCCCTCGAGAATCGCAAGTCGGGTATCCCCGCATTCCATGAACGGCCCGTGGCGAGGAGCTGCCGGTGGCTGAGACTCCGTCGCTGATCGGCCGCAGCTTTTCCCACTACACCGTTCTGGAGAAGCTCGGTGGCGGCGGCATGGGCGTGGTATACATCGCCGAAGACACTCGCCTGAAGCGCAAAGTCGCGCTGAAATTCCTGCCGCACGACGTCGCTCACGACGCCACGACTCTCGAGCGCTTCCAACGGGAGGCCCAGGCCGCTTCCGCGCTCAATCATTCGAATATCTGCACGATTTACGACATCGGAGAGGCCGACGGCACTCCGTTCATCGCCATGGAGCTTCTCCGCGGCATGACGCTGAAGCACCGGCTCGATCCCGCCAACACTTCGCTGAACACCGAGCAGCAGCTCGAAATCGGAATCCAGATTGCCGACGCGCTCGACGCCGCGCACTCCGAAGGCATCATTCATCGCGACATCAAGCCTGCCAATATTTTCATCACGGAACGCGGCCAGGCCAAGATTCTGGATTTCGGACTCGCCAAGCACATCGAACAGCGCGGCGCGTCCAGCAACACGGTCACGCAGGACACGCCGAAGAACTCTGGCGCAGACCTCACCGGACCGGGGACGACGCCCGGCACCGTTGCGTACATGTCTCCCGAGCAAGTGCGCGGGGAGAAACTGGATGCGCGCAGCGATCTATTTTCGTTCGGCCTGGTGCTCTACGAACTCGCCACCGGCCGGCAGGCGTTCAGCGGCAATACCAGCGGCGTGATCTTCGGCGCCATTCTCGAGCGCGATCCGACTCGACCGACGCAGCTCAATCCGAGCATCCCGCTGAAATTCGAAGAGATCATCGGCAAGGCGCTGGAGAAGAATCCGAAGTTGCGTTACCAGACGGCGCGGGATATGGGCGCGGATCTTCAACGCGTGAAGCGCGACCTGCAGTCGCACTCGGGCCGCTACTCAACCGTAAGCGATTCCTCCAGTGGGACGATCGCTTCCGGCTGGGGCACCGCCCCCGGCGCGCAGGCGCTTTCGCCAACTGGCAGCGCGGCTCTCGCGACGGCATCCAGCTCAGCCACAGCCGCCGCAGCTCAAAGTGGGGCGCAAATCCTACCCTTGAGTTCGACAGTCGCCGCAGCCGGGACGATAGGCTCACCCGCCGCGCTCACACAATCCGGCAGCTCCGTGGTGGTGGCCGCGGCGAAGCAGCACAAAGGCAAGCTCGCCATCACGTTCATCGTCGTCGCCACACTACTCGCGCTGGCGGGATACGGCATCGTCGCGTTTCTCGGCCGCACCGGACCGATTCCCTTCCAGGAGTACACGGTCACCGAAGTCACGCACAACGGCCACGTCGAAAACGCCGCCATCTCACCCGACGGCAAATACCTAATCTCGATCCAGGAAGAAAAGGGACTGCAAAGCGTGTGGCTGCACCACATCGCAACCGGCAGCGACACGCAAATCATCGCGCCGGTGGATGGCCAGTTTGAAAGCCTGGCCTTCTCGCCGGACGGCAATTTTTTCTACTTTCGACAGGCCACCGATCCCACCGGCGACGTTTGGGACTTGATGCGCGCGCCGGCGCTTGGAGGAGAGTCCCAGCGGCTGGTTCACGACGTGGATCGCGGATTCGCCTTTTCCGCGGACGGCAAGCAAATCGCGTATATCCGCGATAACGATCCGGACGTCGGCCGATGGCGGATGCTGGTTGCGAACGCCGATGGAACCGCCGAACGCACGGCGGCCAGCGGCGAGTTGAGCAAAGGTTCTCCGCAGGCGATTAGCTGGGCGCCGGACTCCGGCGTTCGAATCGCTTTTATCGGTGGCGGAATTACAACGCTCATCGCTTTCGATCCGGCATCGGGAAGAGAAATCGCACGCACCATACTTCCGAGCGACTTCGTGACTTCGATGGCGCCCACTCCCAGCGGCAAGGGCTTCGTGGCTTTGCTGGTTTCGAAATCTCACGGATACCGCCGCGCGGCGCTGGCTTACGTCGAAACGAAATCCGGCAAAGTCCACGAAATCACGCGCGACACCGAAAATTACGCGTCGCCAACCCTGTCCGCCGACGGCATCACGCTGGCCGCCGTAACCGCTCGCACCCGCTCGTCGCTTTACCTGTTTCCAATCACGGGCCAGCCGGATTCACCTACTGCACCGGTCGCTTCGGAAATCGATTCGTCCTCCGGAGCGCTGGCTCCAGACGGCGGCGCCTACGAGGTGATCGGCGACGAACTGAAGCACTACGCTCTCGACGGGTCGAGCAAGACACTGGCCGCCGATCCGGCAGCCGCGATTGGAAACGTGGTTCCCTGCCTCAACACCAACTATGTGCTATTCACGTGGGGTGGCCACGAGCCGAGGCAAAGCGTCTGGCGCGTCAACTCGGATGGCAGCAATCTTACGCCGATCTCCGCCGGACAGAACGACGCCGTGTCGAACTGCTCGCCCGACGGAAAATTCTTCGTCTATACGGACCAGAGTACAGGGGAGTTCTTCACGATGTCTCCCGAGGGCGGAACGCCCGAACCGATAGCCGGATTGCGGATTCCCCATGCGATTGTCGTCGGTTCCGTGGGAATTTCGCCCGACGGGAAAACATTTTCGGTCCACGCGACTCTCACTCCGGAGAATGGCAAGCCCCTTCAGCGCATCGCGCTGGTCGATTGGACTAATCCCAGCGCGAAACCCGTGTTGATCGCGCCCGATCCCAGAATTTCAGGCACTCCGGTCTTTTCGCCGGACGGAAAATCGCTGATGTATCCGGTGACCATCAACGGAACCGCGAACTCGTATCTTCAGCCGATTGCCGGCTCGACGGAATCGCAGCCGGCCCCGGGAAAATTCCTGACACATTTCAGCGATGACTCGCCCGGTGGATGCCAATTCGCGGCGGATCGGCAGCACCTGGGATGTGTGCGCGTCCTCACCACCTCAAACGCAGTGCTGCTCCACGACTCCGCCGCCGCGCAAAAATAATCGCGATCTTGACCGGCTGGAGAGGATGCGGCAGGAGCACGCGGCAACCGTTTCGGCGTACACTAGCGGCATCATCGCGCGCCAATTTTACGGAGCAGGAGTTCGCCGTGTGCCGGAACATCAAGAACCTGTTCAATTTTGAGCCTCCTGTCACGGACGCCGAGATCCGCGACGCGGCGCTCCAGTTCGTTCGAAAAGTCAGCGGCTTCCATAAGCCGTCGAAAACGAACGAAGCGGCGTTCAACCGCGCCGTGGATGAGATCGCCGAGGCTTCGGCTCGTTTCCTGCGTTCCCTGGAGACCAGCGCCCCGCCGAAAAACCGGGAAGAAGAAGCCGCGCGGCTGAAGGCGCGTTCGGCGGCACGATTTGGGGCGCAGGCCTGAAGGCGGCGACAAAAAACCTACACGCCGCGGATTCTACATCGGCCGCCGGAGTACGAAATCCTCGAGGTCCCGGCGGCAGGTGGGTGGCACCGGCCAGCGCGGTAATTTGTGCGAACTTCGTGCATCCAACGAGGTGGAGCTTCGCGTACCTTTGAATCACGGCGTCCCTCCTGGCCGGAATAGAGCTCTGAGGAACGCGGTACACCGTGAAAATTCTACGCAGCCCTGACATCCGGGATTTTCGGATCGGTTCCAGAATTCTTAATCACGAGGAGAAACGCGATGGTGAAGACTGCTTTGTACGTTCGTTTAGAGGCGAAGCCGGGGAAGGAAAAGGAAGTTGCTGACTTTCTGAAGGGCGGGCTGGCGCTGGTCAACAACGAGCCGGCCACGACGGCGTGGTTCGGAATTCAGATAGGTCCGTCCACGTTTGGAATCTTCGACGCGTTTCCCGACGAAGCTGGCCGGAACGCGCACTTGAACGGCGCGGTCGCCGCGGCGCTAATGGCGAAAGCGGCGGATCTTTTCGCGAAACCACCGTCGATCGAAAAGGTTGACGTTCTCGCCGCCAAGCTCCCGAAGTAGCTCGCGCGGCGAAATCAATGCCACGTCAAGCGCAACGTCCGCTTTCGTTCAGAAACGCGGAACGGAAGCGGGCAGCCGGACGTTTTTACTGCGCGGGCGGAGGCAGCGAGCGCAGGTACGCGATCACTGCGACGGCGTCTTCGTGGTTCATGTGGTAGATGTGCATCGGCGGGCGGATCGTGATTCCGTTCGGACCGATGCCCTGCTCGAAGATCTTGTAGCCGTCCTGATCGGTGAATCCAAGAAATCCCGCGATCGCTGGCGCATTCATCGCCCAGTTTGAGGTGTGGTGCACGGGCATGATCCAGATGGGTGATCCTGCGAGCCAGCGTGAATCGTCCTCATTCCCCTGCGAGTCGCGCGGGGTGTGGCACTCCTGGCACTTCGCCACTTCCAGTCACCAAATACTTTCCGCGAGCGACGACTTTCTGATGATCGCCCGCTGCCGGCGCCTGAGGCTTCTGCGCGATCGTGGACACGGCCATCGCCGCTCCCAACAGAACTGTGGCGCACACAAAAACTCGCATGAACGATTGCATCGGCCTTCCCGCCTGTAATTTCAGTCGATTCGCCGCAAAAGACGCGGCGTTGTGGTAGTTCGCCAGAATCATACAATACGCCGCCACGGGCAGCCACGCCGTTTTCCGTCATGGGCGGGCGATTGGAAACCGCGAGCTGTGCATCATCCGCCGCGGTGCACCGTTTTCGTACATCCCGTTTCCATGTAGAATGCCGCGTCTGTCAGATGCAAAGGGAGCGCGGGCCAGTGAACTCATCGCGATTTCTGGTTCTAGGTTTTCTTTTGTGGGGCGCGCTGTGGTCAAGAACAAGCTTCGCGCAATCGACGTCGCCAAAGAACTCCCCGGTCACGGCGATCAAAGCCGGCCGGCTGATCGACGTTGAAGCTGGCAAAGTGCTGCCGGATGAACTCGTTCTCGTCGAATCCGGCAAGATCACAGCCGTCGGGCCCGCGACGGGAAGCGGCGCCATCGCGATTCCGGCAGGCGCAACTGTGATCGACCTTTCCCACATGACCGTCCTTCCCGGCCTGATCGATTGCCACACGCACCTTTCCGACGGTGCGCGCGACCCCTCTGGCGATCCGCTAGGCTACCTAAAGAAAACTGCCGAGCAGGTGGCCTATGAATCGGTGCCCAATGCGCGAGTCACTCTGGAAGCAGGATTCACAACGGTCCGCGATGTTGGCGTGTATCGCGCATTGAACGACGTCGCTTTGCGTGACGCGATCGCCCGCGGCGACGTGATCGGACCGCGCATGTACGTAGTCGGCGCTTACGTTACGATTACCGGCGGAGCCGGCGCCCTCACCGGCGAGGCGCCCGATATTACGCTTCCCTGGGACATGCACTATGGCCAGGCCGACAGCCCGTGGGAAGTCCGCGCCGTAATTCGCAAGCTGGCGAATCAAGGCGTCGATGCGATCAAGATTCTTTCTTCAGGCGCCGTGCTGGAACATGGCAGCAATCCCAATTCCCAGGAATTCACCGAAGAGGAATTGCGCGCGGCGGTCGAAGAGGCGCGCAGCTTCGGACTTCGAGTCGCCGCCCACGCGCACTCCACGCAAGGCATCAAAAATGCGATCAATGCGGGCGTCGCATCGGTGGAACACGCCACAATGATCGACGACGAAGGCATTCGCCTCGCCAAGGAGCGCGGCACGTACCTGGACATGGACATTTACGACGAGGAGTGCATCGAAGCCGACGCCCGCGCCGGGCGCATTCCGATGGACTTCGTCGCGCACGACCACGACCTGGGCCAAATTCAGCGCGACAATTTTCGCAAAGCCGTGGCGGCCGGAGTGAAACTCTCCTTCGGGACGGACGCGGGTGTTTGTCCGTACGGGATGAACGCGAAGCAATTCGCCTTCATGGTGAAGTATGGAATGACGGCGATGCAGGCCATTCAAAGCGCGACGACAAACGCCGCCGACCTTCTGGGCCACAGTGACTTGATCGGTTCCATCAAGGCGGGAAAATCGGCGGATATCATCGCGGTTGCGAATGATCCACTGGCCGATGTGAGCGCTCTTGAGAACGTGAACTTCGTTATGAAGGAAGGAGTGATCTACAAATCAAAATAACGCGCAGGACCATACTCGGCGAGCTTACAGGAGTCCTTCAAGCGCCGCGCTGATTCGCGCACCGAATCCCGAATTGAACGTCGCCTGCTTCTTCGGGTCGCCCAAGTAGGGATCGACGAACGGTCCTACCTTATCCAGCACCAGCCGGTCGCCCCAGCCAATCATTCCAAAAAGCCGAATCAACTCCTGCGTGGGCACGCCGATCGGAACAATGTAGCTGGGCTGGAGGGTGTACTGCACCCGCTTCATCACCGTCGGTGCAAATCGCCGCAACGCGTTCAGCATCTCTCCGTCGCTCTCGCCGGGGCACTCCACCGCGTGGGCGAGAAAGAATCCCTTCTTTCGAAATTCCACCAGCGCCGAATCCTCCAGCATCGCGGGCCCGACGCTCACGCCGGCGGCTTTTACCAGCTCGTCGAAATACATGCGCGACGCGACGGAACGCGTGCTTCGATCTCGGGTCGCCTGATAGAAATTGTCGTCGATGCGAGCCGGTGGCGCCGCATCGAGAATCAAAACTTTAATTTGCGTAGGACGGTACCGGAGGGCGAATTCGATCCGCTCGTTGCGGCTGCGAATGTGAGCTTCATCCGCACGCGTACCGCAGCCGTCACAGACGGGCATCCGAATCCTCCACGGGGGCGGAACTGCGCGCGAAGAGTCTCGCACGGCACGGCGCGAACGGGCAAGTGTCACCGACTATTCAATGTAGCGTTGTTGCTATCGGTTCGGCACACGAAAGCGGTTCCACTCGGCCCAAAGTTCTCCGGGCCCAGGATGCGTACCCAGTCCGCGCGCGGGCAGATAGTCCTGAAACAAATGCACGAATGGATTGCGATGCGGCGCCGCAGCATCGACGTGCCCCGCAAGCGCAAACTTCCCATCGGCACGCTGCACTAAAAAGTGCAGCGACGGGCGCGTCTCCGTTCGGAACCAAAGGCCCTCGCCAAGCGACGCAACCGCCCGAATGACCTTCCGTTCGCCGAACTTGCTCAAACCGCGGACAATTGCCTCCGGCGAATTTTCGATCCGCTGTGCAAACGCGCATTCCCAAGAAATCCAGTTCCCGCCGCCCACGATTACGCGGAGCCGCGATAGATCCAGAATATCGATTCCCGTGGCGCGCAGAAGCGCGATCACGAGTTCGCGAGCGATCTCGATATGATCCTTCGAAGGCTGCTCTGTTTGGGAATTCAATTCGCGCGATTGACGTGCGAGGCATGAGCGAGCGCCAGACGGCGCGGCTCGGTGAGGCTGCGTTTACGCACGGCCATGTGCCGTTCATGAAAATGTTTCTGCGCTCGCCGCCCCCAGCTTCGCACGAAATAATAATTCAGCGTGCCTGCAGCGCCGGCGCTGATCAGCGGGATGATTCGACCCGTCCACTTCTCCGCCACTTCGGTTCCGAGTTTCACAGCCATTCGGTCGATGATCGCAGGCACCAGATGCGTGGCAGCCTGCTTGCCGACAAACTCGCGCCCCATATCCAGGCCGGCGGCACTCGCCGCGGCGAGCCATAGCTCTTGAGTTTCATCTTCGCTGTTGTACTCGAAGCCGTAAATTAAGCTGAGCCGATGGAGCATCCGAACGGTGATCGCCGAAAGAATTCCGGCATCGGGCAAGAATCGTTAGCATGCCGCCGAGGCCGAGTCCAGTGCCCTCGAGCGCAGCCGTGCGCGAGGCAGAGCGAATGATCCGGTCGGCGTGGTGCTTCACTACCGCCTCCTCCACGCGAAACATATCGCTCCACTTGTGAATCGGCAGGCGATGGGCGCGCCGCATCGTTTCCAGGTATTTCGCCGGATCGAGCTGCACTCCGTGATAGGCGCGAGTCAATCCCTTGCGCAGGCCTGTTTGCAGCAGGCGCGAAACCAACGAATTCTTTGGGCGACGAGGCATAGGGTTTAGATGCCGGGCGCTGCCAATGCGACATCGCAGCAACGCATTCGGTAAGCCCCTCTATGCCGCAAGAATAGCAGGATTTAGCGGGACGGGCGCGAGATTGCCTCGTGCTGAGTTGGAGTGGTATCCCACGCACCGCGGCCCGAGTCGGATATACTGCCGCGAATCAGAGGAGATTTTGTGGGATTCAGATTCGATTTGTCCCGCAGGGTATCGTTGCTCGTCGCTGCTGCTGTGTGCGGAATCGCGTTCGTTGCCCCGTCTCAAGCGCAAACGTCGAAGGGCATCGGTTACGTGGAGTACACCACTCCGGCCAGCCATCCAGCCGAACCGCACGCGCCGCGATTCGGCGTAGTGATGCTCGGCGGTCATGGCGACGTTGACGAAGCGACCGGCTTTTTGTGCAACCACTCCGGCGGCGGCAAGCTCGTCGTCCTTCGCGCATCCGGAGCCGATGACTACAATCAGGAATTCCATGAAAAGTGTCCGGCCAACTCGGTGACCACGATCGTGTTCAGTGGGCGCGACGGAGCCGAGCAACCGTGGGTCGCGCAACAGCTCCGCGACGCGCACGCCATTTTCATCGCCGGCGGCGACCAATCCAACTACATCAAATTCTGGAAAGGCACTCCGGTGCAAACGGAGATCAACGCTGCAATCGTCCGCGGCGTCCCCATCGCCGGAATCAGCGCGGGCCTCGCCGTGGAGGGTGAGTTCATTTTCTCAGCGATGGTCGATACCGTCACCAGCCCGCAGGCTCTCGACAATCCATACGACGAGCACGTCACACTCGATCGCGACTTCCTCGCGATACCTCAGTTGAGGGGTGTGATCACCGATAGCCATTTCTCCGCGCGTGAACGGATGGGGCGTTCGATCGTTTTCCTGTCGCGGATCGTACAGGACGGCTGGGCAGAGCAGGCGCACGGCATCGGAATTGATGAGACCACGGCAGTACTCGTTGAGGCGGACGGTTCTGCGCGCGTCGTCGGTGAAGGCTCGGCCTACTTCATGACGCTCGACCACAAGCCCGATGTTTGCCAGCCGGGCGAACCACTCCGCGTCCGAAATGTCGAGAGCTACCGAGTAAAGGCGGGGCCGAAAGCGTTGTTTGATTTGAAGACATGGACCGGCCCGGCAGTCGAGCACCAGGAGATTACGATCCACAGCATGACGATTTCCGCGGGACCAAATTAGGAAGGTCGATCGAAGCGTGGGGCTGGCACGCGCGTTCTCGCTTCCTCATTCGCGTAGCTTTTTCGTTCCGCTCACAAAGGGATTTCCCCGCTCGTAAAACCTCAGCACGCGTTCGGCTTCCTTCGTGATGCCGATGCGCACGCTCTCGCCGATGGCTGCCCGCTTGCGCACCGCTGTGCCGAGCCAGACCGAAGATTTTCCGTCCACCATGTCGATTCCATCGATGCTTCGATCGATTTGAAATGCCTCCGCGAGTCGTCCTGGACCACGCGCCAGATCCTCAATCCGCTCCACGCCGCGATGCCTTCGCATCATCTCGATTCCTTCGATCGGTTCGGCGGCGCGAAACAGGACGCCCTCGCCGACACCATGTCGATTCCCGGCGCTATTCAGCATGAAATGATTTCCGTAGATGAAGTAAACGTACGCATGGCCGCGCTCGCGAAATAACGAGCCGTTGCGTTCCGTTTCGCCGCGAAAACTGTGAGCGGCCGCATCGCCAACAAGGTACGCCTCGGTCTCAACGATCCGTCCTGCGAGGCGAGCACGGCGCACGTCGTGGACCAGCGTCTTGCCAATCAGATAACGCGCGAGTTGAACCGTGTTCGGAGGTAAATCGCTCCGCGTCAAACGCTCGATTGAGAGTCGGGCCATGTGTCGTTCAATACGATACGGCAGTTCGAACCGCACCCCAACTCCGGACTCCAGTTCCCATTTCGAACTCGCAATCCCAAAACGGATCGGACGCCGATGCCGCCAACAAGTGACTAAGACGTCGAAACTTTCGGGTCGTACTCAGTAGTACCACCGTTCTATGGCCAGCCCCTTCGCCGCACCTTAGCCTTGGATCAAGCAGCTACTTTACGCTCGGCATGGAGACCAAGATGGCGACGTCAACTCACGTCCCGGGAACAGCTCACCACGGCCCGCATACGACTGGTTCGCGAAGCATGCGCCGTCGCGAACGGCTGAAGATGTCGCTGCCGCTGGAAGTTCGCCCGTTTGACGCGCGCTTCGCGGACGTTGTGGATGTGGGCGAAGTGATTGATTTCACGAGAGATGGGCTGTACTTTGCGACGTGTATGCCGCACTATTTCGTGGGGATGAGGCTGCTGGTTACGTTCCCGTTTGGAGAAAAAGATCTCGGCCCACAAGAAATTTCTCGGCTCGGTTGTGCGCGTGGAAGATCGCCCGAAAGGCAGCGTGGGAGTCGCCGTCCGATTCGTTCTGTAGATCGCGGGCCGCGTGTAAACGAGTGTCATTTTGCCAGTAGGCGAAAGGCGGCGAACCCTGCATCTATTTCCCGAACTAGGCAAAAATTGCAGTACGCCCGCAAAATTCGCGTACTCCTACCACCCATAAGTCTCTTAGTTTCAATAAATCGATAAATGTAATCGTCTGGCCTATGCATTGCATCCAAGTTATTGGGGGTGCTTTATGGGTGAACGTCGCAAGGCTCGTCGCTACGAGGTTTTCTTGCCGGTACAAGTGTGTTTTACGGGCAAGCGTCCGGCCAGCTTCCACACCGGCCAACTTCGAGACGTCTCCCGCACAGGCATCTTTTTCCACTCCCAGGTACCGATTGAAGCGGGCACGCCGATCGACCTGACCTTCTCGCTCCCAGCCGAACGTGGCAGCGGCAGCTCGGTCTTGGTCCGCGCCAGCGCGAAGGCACTGCGAATTTCGGAGTTTGTCGGCGAAGTCACGCCGCTCTACGCCGTGGCAGCCACGATCGACCGGCTCGACTTCGTTCGCCCTGTCTCGGCCCACGCGGCTTAATTTCGGAGCGCACGCATCCGCAACGGCAACCGCTCCTTTCCATCGATAAGCTTCTGATGCAATATCCCTGTTCTCGCCTAAACTTCTCTGAATGACCTCGTCGCTGTACCGTCGCGGCCGCTTCGATTTAGAGCTCCGCGTGCTTCGCGCGTTTTGTGGCGCGCAGAGCGTCCCATCAAAATCCCTTCTATCGCGACTGAGCAATTACCAGTGGCTCGAGCCCGATCACGAGGTCGTGTATCGCGCGATATGCGCGTCGGCTGTGGCTCCACGCACCGTGACGCAGGAAATCCTACCGGTCTTCGCGACACGCGCAGGATTTCCAGATTTGGATTGGGACGCTTACTTCGCGCCGCCAGAATCCGAACTGGGCGGTCTATCAGATGCGATCGAAGCGTTGCTCGCCGAAACACACTAACGGCGCACAAGCTGGGCTGACTCGATTGGTGACCATGAGACGGCATATCCCGTCTCGAACGAAGCGTTCACGGCCGCGAACAACACCGGCAGCCCGAAGTTAGCGCAGCGTCGCGAGGTCGAACGTGGCTTCCACGTGCTGACCGTCCGGTGAATCGACGGAAACAGTGATGGGAGCAGCATCGATCTTTTCCGGCGCATATTGCAGGTCGACGCGTGCCCCAGTAGGCACCGGATTGTAGCCATCGCCGGAATTGTTATAGAGGAAGCCGCCGCTCGTCGATATCGGCCGAATCGTTTTGTCCTGCGGCCAGTTTGATTTTGAAATCGTCCCAGAAATTCGGATATTCCGGGTAGAGCGAGTTAGCGGGATTCGACTGCGTCAGCGAATAGCTCGCCGTGAGCGCTATTATCACATGCGCGTAGAACTTCATCGGCCTGTCCTGAAATTCCTGCACCGCCGTGGGAGCGTCGTAGTTGGCCGTGTTCGCCGCATGCATGGCGATCTGCGTAAACGGAGTGTCGATTCCAACGTCCGATATGTACGGGCCGCTCGCCGGCGGATCGAAATGTCGGGTGTATTTGATGAAGAATGCGGCGCTGCTTTCGTCATTCCGCCGTCCGATAAAGTAGGCGTCGCGAATGTCGGTCGATGAGAGTGGGTAGGTGTACGTGAAAGCCGCTGCAGGCAGTACGGCCGCGAGGATTACGGCTGCCGCAATCGAGATCGAAAACCACGGTCGCCGGCTGGGTTTCATGGCAACCTCCCCTACTGATTAAGACGTGCGATAAGACTGAAAAGATACAACACGTTCGAGCCGCAGAGCTACTTTCCCGAAGCAGCCAGCTCGAACGCGCGCGAATGAAACTCCAGCGATGCCGGAAAGTGCCGCGCGAAATAATCCCAATCGTGGCCGCCGGGATAAAGATGAAATTCATGCGGGATTTTCCGCGCGGTGAGCAAGTCGTGGAATTGCTGCGCACCTTTATAAAACCCAAACTCGTCGTCGGTGCCGCAATCAAAATAGATTTGCAACCCTACCGGACGCGGCATCGATTTCACGATCGTGAACGGGCTTTGCTTCTGCCAGAACCCGCGATCGAGCGGATCGCCGAATGTCCCGCCAAGCTCCAAGGCGAGCTTTTCGCCTTGCTCGTCGGTGATCTCAATCTCCGGCAGCTTTTCAATAATCGCCGCGCTGTGCGCGCTCACCGAACCGAATTCGCTCGCGTATTTGAATCCGTATCGCAGCGAGCCGTAGCCGCCCATCGACATGCCGGTGACGCCCCGGTTCCCGCGCCCGGCCTTCACGCGGTAGTGCGATTCGACGTACGGCATGAATTCGCGCATGAAAAAGTCTTCGTACCGGACTTTGCCGTCACGCGAATTGATATAGAAGCTGCGCCCGCCATCCGGCGCCACGATGATGAATTCGCCGATCTTCTTCTGGTCGAGCAGGTCCTGCAGGATGTTCATTCCGCCGGCGCGCAATAGAACCTGCTCGTTTCCGCCGAGGCCGTGCAGATAGTAAAGCACCGGATATTTTGCCGCGGGGTTCGAATCGTAGGACGGCGGCAGAAACGCGCAATAGCGCACCGGGTGGCCCAGTATTTTGCTGGGCACGGATCGGCATTCCGCGCGGACCTGACCCTGCGCGTGAGCCTGTGGAGGCGCACACGCGATTGCCACGATAAAAAGAAACGCGACCGAGATACGAACCGTGAAACGCGCGGGCTGGCCGCTACTCATACCGCAGCGCCTCAACCGGGTTGAGCTTCGCCGCGCGCGACGCCGGATACAATCCTGCGACGAGACTTACACTCACGGAAATCAGAACCGCCAGCCCCGCCACCCACAGGTGCACCGACGAAAGGTTGATCGACGGCAGGCCCTGCCGATTCAAGTACACGTTCGTCGCAAACGTGAGCACCCGCCCGATCGCCCATCCAAAAATCACACCTAGCACGCCGCCGAAAAGGCCCATCACTCCGGCTTCGGCAAAAAACAAACTCTTCACGTCGCTGTCCGCCGCTCCAAGCGCCTTCAGAATGCCAATTTCGCGGCGCCGCTCCAGAATCGCCATGGCCAGCGTATTCACGATACCGAGAGAAGCCACCGTCAGCGCCAGGCTTCCGAAAATCGCGAGCAGCGCGTCGAACACGATGAAAACCTGTCGGACATTTTTATCCGCGTCCAAAATGGAAAACGTGCCGAATCCGAGTTTCTTGATCGCGTCTTCGACCGATTGCACGGAGGAGGGCTTGTTCACGCGCGCCGTCAAACTGTCGTAGGTCACCTTGCCCGTCTCGCCGCGTAGCATTTCGCGCATGTCGGTGGGCTGCGCGATCTTCAAGTCCTGCGCGATGCGCAGCGGGATCAGCAGGCGTCCGCGCCCGAATCCGCCGAAGCCTGCGGCAGGTTCGGTTTCCACGATGCCGACGATTTTCAATTTCTTCTCCCGTGAAACCACGGAAAATCCTCCGCCGTCATCGTCGCTCGCGCCGGGTTTCGCGCCCGGTTCGTCGGGCAACGCCTGGCGCTCCGCATAGCGCAGCGCAAGCTCCTTGCCGATTAAGGAATCCGTGTTTGGCGAAAGCTGTTTCGCGAGCTCGATCTGCAGAATCGCTTCGGACGCATCCGGTGACGAGAAGAACGTCCCCTTCATGCCGTCGTAGGAGCCGTCTCCCCTGGCGGATTCGGGGATGCCGGCGGCGGTCGTGCTGAACGGCTTGTCTTCGAATCGAATTTCCGTCGGGAAACGAACTTCGGGATAGACCTCCACCACGTTGGGAATCTGCGATATCTGTGCGCGCGACTCGTCGTCCAGCTTGCGCGGCGGCGTCGCGTCCACAGGCTCGTTCTGCGGCGGCCCGAATCCGCGCATCGTGGATTTTGACATTACGATGACGGCGTCGAACAAACTCGAATGCGCCAGGCGCGCGTTGGCAAGCTCCTGCAGTCCGATTCCGATCGATACCATTGCCACAAGCGACGCGACGCCAACGGCAATGCCGAGCGTCGTCAGCGCGTTTCGCAGCAGCGCTTCGCGCAGATTGCGCGCCGCCAGTTCGGTCAGGTCGCCGAGCTTCATACGCGCACCCCGTCGCTGATTAATTTTCCGTCGCCCATCGTAATAATCCGCCCTGCATAACGCTCGGCTCGTGCCCGATCGTGCGTAACCATCACGATTGTCATCTTCAGCGTGCGGTTGATTTCCGTGAGCAGGTCCATAATCGCATCGCCCGTATGGCTGTCGAGATTGCCCGTCGGTTCATCGGCCAGAAGAATCGTCGGCCGGTTCACGAGCGCACGAGCCAGTGAAGCGCGCTGCTGCTCGCCGCCGGAAAGTTCGCTGGGACGGTGCGTCAGCCGCGCGGTCAGCCGGACACGGTCCACAGCCTCGCGAACTCGCGCGGGACGCTCTTCGCGTTCTACCTCGGCAAGCCGAAGCGGCAGCTCGACGTTTTCTTCCAGCGTCATCTTCGGCAAAAGGTTGAACGCCTGAAAAACCATCCCGACGGTCTGGCTGCGATGCCGCGCCAACTCCTCAGAATTCATTTCGGCGAGGTTTCGGCCATGCGCGTAGATTGCGCCGGACGTCGGTCGATCCAGTCCCGCGAGCAGGTTCAGTAGCGTCGATTTGCCGGAGCCGGAACTTCCCAGCAGCGCGACAAATTCTCCTGGATCGACGGTGATAGTGACGCCATCGACCGCCGCGACGACGGTGTCTCCCATCTGGTAGGTGCGTGAAACGTGTTCGGTGCGAATCGCTGGGTTGCCTGTGGGTTCGGCCATGGTCTTCAATAGTGTAATACGCCTGGATGCGTCGCTGGGTAACGCGCATTGCCGCTAGCGGCCGTGAGCCCGCGCAGCCGCGGCGCCAATCGCACATACGGTCGCGGCACAACGGGCCGCAGCACCCGTTGCCTCGCCATCGCCCGCGTTATATTGTGGAACGAGACGGCAATGACTTCCCGGCTGTTTTCCTCTCGATCCACGTCTCCGTCGCGGCTGCGCGGGGCCTCCGCCGCGCTATTCGCATTGCTAACTCCCGTTGGCGCGGGCCTCGCCGGCGCGCACCAATCCAATGAGTCCCCCGGTCGCGTCTCGGAATATAAGGAGCAGGTGCCGCTGTCGATCGGCGAAGTCCGCCGCGGCGATACTTGCGTGACCTTCGAACCCTTCATGCAAGCCGGCGATTTCTTCGAGGGCCTGCAGCGGCTGGACCTGCCCTCCGGGCCGACGTTCCGCAAGAATTCCGCGCAGGTGACCTCGTACCCCACCTACGTCACGATCGACATGCACGTGAACATTCACGAATGCGATTCGAACCTCTACACGTCCGCATCGTCGCCCGATTTCGTGGCCGGCATGAAATTTCGCGCGCAGTGGAAACGCGACCTGGATATGCGCCCGGCCGACTTTACCGTGGAGAAAGTCCCGCTGAATTTGGAGGAAGGCGACAACCGCCTGCTATTCGTGCTGCGGCTGAAAAATCAAAACGTGCCGCTCACCGACCACCTAATCATCTCGGTGTGGACCGATCACGGAAAGCTTCTCTCGCGGATGTCCGCGCGGCTCTAAGGCCGCACCGGTCAGGCGGATTTCTGCCGTTCCTTTTGCTCCGCCACCCACTCAAGAAATCGCCGCATGCGCTTGCGCTCGTTCCACATCAGCCGAAGGAACCCCGCGCGATCCAGGTGCGCGGTATCTGGTCCGAAGTACGTCTCGAACCGCCACTGAAGATACGGCGACGCCCAGGGGCGCAGCCGGTAGCCTTTCGCGACCACCCAGTAGTATCGCAGCGCGTTCAACATGGGGAAGCCGCTTCCGACGCGCGTAGCGCGCACCGGCGCAACGGCCGATGCTGCGCTGATGTTAGAATTGCGGCGTGAGTTCTTCGACCAATCCCGCCGCGGAAGAGCACTACTACGCGGGAATTGATCTTTTCGGCGCGGGCAGACATGCCGAAGCGGTGCTGGAATATTCGAAAGCGCTCGAGCTTGACGCTCAATTTGCGGACGCGCTGCATGGCCTGGCGCAAGCCTATCACGCCCAACAGGATTTCGACCGTACCATCGAAACCGCCGAGCGCATCCTCGCACTCAATGCCGACGACGTGCTCGCGTGGACCACGATTTCCCGCGCGTATCAACGCAAGGGCATGGTTCCCGAGGCAGAAGCGGCGCGGAAACAAAGCGCGCGTCCTCGGCTGGAAGCTGCAGCTTCGCGAACAGAAAAAGCACGGGAAGACGTAGCGCCGCCGGGCCGACCTCCGAGCTACTGCATCGTCGCGTTTCCGTCGCCACCCAAATTTCCAAATGGCCACAATCCCAGCGCCTTCAGCAACACGTCGTCGTGCTTCTCAACGAGCATCCGCGCGGTCTGCGCTTGACTCCACGGACTCGCATAACGCTCCGGCCGGTCGGCGATCCAGAATGCTGTAAGCGCCATGATCGCTGCGTTGCGGTCGAGCACATCGGCGCTCACTTTGTCGAACGTGTCCACAGCAGAGTGATGCGTGTATTTGTAGTCCGACGTGTCTTGGTTCAGATTGATTCCCGGCAGCCCTTGCAGCGTGAACGACGCTGTGTCCGTGCCGAACTCAATTTCATCGTCAACCGTAAGCTTTCCGAACGCCTGTAACGAGTTCGCGAATGGTTCAGTGGCTGCAATCAAATCCTTTCGCCCGCCGAGTTGCAGTCCCGTCACGGCGCCCTGCCCCGCATCGAGAATCACGGCGCCCAGGTGATTGGCCATTTCATCCTTATGCTGTTTCACGTAGGCAAGCGAGCCCACCAATCCTTGTTCCTCGCCTGTGAATAACACGAAGCGGATTGTTCTTCGAGGCTTCACGCCAGATTTCATGATCGCCGCCGCCGCGCCAAGCGTGGTGGAAGTTCCGGCGCCGTTGTCGGTCGCGCCCGATGCCAGATCCCACGAATCCAGATGTCCGCCCACTACGAGAATCTGCTCCGGATGCTCGGTTCCGCGAATTTCTCCCACCACGTTCGCCGATTGCACCGGACCATCCGAAAAGCGGTTCTGAACGTTGATCTTCAATTTCACCGGAACGCCGCGCCCCAGATACCGATCGAGTTGTGCCTGGTCCTCCGCCGACGTGCTCACCACCGGAATCTCGTACGAAACGTTGAATCCCAGCGCGCCGGTGTGAGTCAGGTGCATCCCCGCTGAGGGCCGGCCTCCCTGCCCTCCGATCACCGCTGCGGCTCCGTTCGACTGCGCAGCCTTCAGGAAATCGCCGAACTTCACGAACGTCATCATGCGATCGGCTGGCGGCTCGCCCTTCTGATACACCAGCAGAATCTTCCCGCGCCATTTCGTTGCGTTGTTCTTGATCTCGTTGTCCAAATCGTAGGCGTTCACGCCGACGAGATCCCCTTCCACGCCGCCGGCAGGCGTCGAGCCTACCCAGCCCATCGAATCCACCATCAAGCGCCTGTGAATCGGCGCCTCCAGTTCAGCCTCGGCCGAAATGCGCGTCCATCCCCGGAAAAGCTGAAACGGTTCGGTATGAACATTCGCAAGGCCGATCGCCTTCATCGTCGCAACGCCCCAGTCGATGGCTCGTTGCGCTTCGGGAGAGCCTGTCACGCGGGCGCCGATGTCGTCGCTAACCTGTTCGAGGTACTCGTACGCGCGCGGCTCCATCATGGCCGAGCCCGCAACCGCGACGAGGCCTTTCATCGTGGCGCCGTCCACGCCGTGCGGTGCACCGGGTTGCGCCTGCCCGCCCGCCGGAAGAACCGGAGCGAACGAAAACACAAGAGCGAGCGAAATCGCGAAAAGTTTGCGGATCATCGTGAGGCACTCCTGATATGGAAGCGATTTAGAGGTAGGCACGGTCACGTAGGATACGGTACCACTCGAATGTGGGCAACCGACGAATGTAGGACTGCTAAAACTCGCACGCGCAGGCAACCCTGAAGAGGTGGCTACTCCTGCGCGATTTTCCGGGCAGCTGCAACCAAAGCCGCGTTGTCGCGCGCCAGAGTTCCATCGGGAAGCGTGAGCGTATCTTCGAGTCCGATCCGCGTCTGCCACCCGCGCTTCTTCGCTTCACGCACCATGTCCCACACTGTCGCGTTGTGGCCGTGCAGCAGCCGCGGCGTGGTGATCCAGACGCGCGCGAGCGTCGCTTCCATCTTGTCCACTTCCGCCAACGCCTCTTTCAGGTCCTGATGCTCCGGCTCGAGCATCGCTCGCACGCACTGGTTCGCCATCCCCGCGCGAGTGAATTGCTTCGCAGCAGCCTCAGTGCCCATGCCCGCCTCAATTCCAATTCCCTGCGACACCACCCACCGCGCCAGATCGACCGCGCCTTCCTCGTTGAAATTGATCGAAACGTAGGGAATCAAAAAGCCCCACGCCATCACTTTCTCAAGCCGCAGCGCCGTGTTGTTCACAATCCACGCGCCGGTGCTCACGCCAAATGGCGTGTTGGGCACCGCCGCGCGCACCGCTTCCGTTGCGGCAGCCACATCCGCCGCATCGAGGCTCTCCGCTCCCGCCGCGTTATACACGTGCATATGAACCGCGCTTGCACCGGCGGCTACAGCGTCCCGCGCCGAGGCGGCCAGCTCCGCCGGCGATTGCGGTATGCCTGCATGTTCCTTGCGCGAACGATTCCCATTCAGTGCAACTTCAATCAGCATTCACCCGGCTCCTCGTCGATTCAGATCATCCTCGCGAACACAAAAAGGCCGGGAAACGTGTGCACGCTTCCCGGCCCTTTCCACTACCCTGCGGAGACGCCATTCAAAATCAATTTCCAATCAAAGCGCCGCGCACACCGACTTCACTTCCGTGTAGTGCTCCAGCACTTCGTGTCCCATCTCGCGGCCCCAGCCCGACTGCTTGTAGCCGCCGAACGGCAGCGCCGCGTCGAATACGTTGTAGCAGTTGATCCACACCGTGCCGGCTTTCAGTTTCGCCGCCAGCGCGTGCGCCTTCTTGATGTCGCGCGTCCAAATGCCCGCGGCCAGGCCGTACATCGAGTCGTTCGCCTGCGCTACAAGCTCATCCGCGCTGGTGAACGGAATCGCGGTCACCACCGGTCCGAAAATCTCTTCCTGCACCACTTTCATTTTCGGATTGGTGTTGACCAGCACTGTCGGCTTCACGAAATAGCCCTTTTCGCCGATCCGCTCGCCGCCGCCCATGGATTTCGCGCCTTCCTTCTTTCCGGCCTCCACGTATCCGAGCACGCGATGCATCTGCTCTTCGGAAACCAGCGGGCCCATGTCGCTATCCGGATCGAAGCCCTGCCGCACGCGAATTGAGTCGGCGCGCTGCGCGACGCCCTCCACCACCTTGTCGAAAATCCCCTTCTCGATAAAGAGGCGCGAGCCGGCCGAGCAGACCTGACCCTGGTTATAGAAGATCGCCGCGGCCGCTCCCGGAATCGTCGAATCAATGTCCGCGTCGCCCAGAACCACATTCGGCGATTTGCCGCCGAGCTCGAGCGAAACTTTCTTCAAGTTGCCGGCAGCCGCATGAATGATCAGCTTGCCGACTTCCGTCGATCCGGTGAACGCAATCTTATCGACGTCCGGATGCGCAGCTAGTGCCGCCCCCGCTGTTTCGCCGTAACCCGGCACGATATTCACCACACCGTCCGGAAATCCGGCTTCCAAGATCAATTCGCCGAGGCGTAGCGCCGTCAGCGGCGTCTGCTCCGCCGGCTTCAGCACAATCGTGCAGCCCGTCGCCAGTGCAGGCGCGAGTTTCCACACGGCCATCAGCAGCGGGAAGTTCCACGGGACGATCTGTCCGACCACACCCACCGGCTCGCGCACGGTGTACGCGAAGAATTTTCCTTGCTGGCGCAGGCCTAGCGAGATCGTGTTGCCTTCGATCTTCGTGGCCCATCCCGCGTAATAACGGAAATTATCAATCGAAAGAGGAATGTCGCCCGCGCGAGCCACCTTCAGCGGCTTCCCGTTATCGAGCGATTCAAGTTGCGAAAATTCTTCGGCGTTCTTTTCGAGCAGATCGGCGAGGCGCCACATCAACTTGCCGCGTTCGCTCGGCGGCATCGTGGCCCAAGGCCCGGTCTCAAACGCCGCGCGCGCCGCTTTCACCGCCAGATCGATATCGGCCTTGTCGCCTTCCGCCACGCGGGAAAGTACTTCGCCCGTTGCGGGATTGTAGGTCGGGAACGTCTTTCCGGACGCCGCGTCCACCCACTTTCCGTTGATCAGCATCTTCTGCTGCTTCGCTACATACTGCGTAACCTTTGAATCCGGTGTCACGGAAACTGTCGCTGTGGCCATTTCACGTACCTCCCTTCGTCAGACGTAACTCTCGAAATCCTAGGAACAGCCCGCGCTTGGCGCGGTGGGTTTCTGGGAAGCGCGTTGCGGTGCGAAGTGAGGAAAAACTCCCATCGGCATTATGCCCTGCGCCCTTGCGAGAAGCGCTTCGCAACGAGCCATGATATGCGCGTCCCCAACGAAATGGCAATAGGACGCATCGACGTTATTGATGGACCGCATTCGTTTCGGCGATGGCTGGCAAGCGGATCGATCACAGGAGGACGATTATTCGCTTTCCAGCTCGGGCGAACGGAGTCTGGCGGCGAGGTCTTCGATCCGCCGCTGGATGTCGTCGCATACCTCGCGATGAGCCGCGATGTCCTCTCCGAAAGGATCGCGAATCATCCAATCCTCGAAATCGTGCTCGTGAAAAAGCGACTTGCCGGGTAGCCCGGACATATTCACGACCAGGTGAGGTTTTCCGAGTTTGTGGCTGCGCAGCCCCTTCGAATATTGCCCTTCATACGAAATCGACCGCTCTTTCAGGACTTCGCAGACCGTCTTGTCGATGAAGCCGAGCGGACTCACGCCAGCGCTCTCGGCGATGATGACGTCCTGCGCGATGTGCTTCGCGATTGCCTCGGCCATCTGACTGCGAACGCAGTTACCCATACAAACAAAAAGTATCTTCTTCGCCTCGACGCCGGGAGCAAGTTCGGGCTGTTCCACCGATTTGTGATTTTGTCGCGTCACTTCTGACTTCCTCTAGCGATATCGACGAAGTATTCGTGGATTGACGAATCAACGGTCAGTTCAGGGTGAAACGTTGACGCAAGGATTTTATCCTGCCTTACCAGAACCGGATGGCCTTCGTATTCTCCGAGAACCCGCACATTCGCGCCAACCGATTCGATGATCGGCGCGCGAATGAAAACCATCTCGATCGGCGCGTCACTCAGCTTGGTTCGTCCCATATGGACGTCGCTCGCAACCTGCCGTCCGTATCCGTTGCGCAGGACAGAAATATCCAGCAACCCCAGCGACTCCTGCTTCGGCCCATGAACTTCGCGGGCCAGCATAATCGCCCCGGCGCACGTTCCGAAAAAAGCTCCGCCCTCCCGGGCGAAATTCTTCAAAGCGTCGAACAGGCCTTCCTCTTTCATCACCTTTAGGTGGGTAGTGCTTTCGCCGCCGGGAAGAATTACGCCGCTCAGCCCTTCGAGATCCTGCGGCGTGCGCACGAACGCTGCGTCCTCACCCAGACGTTTCAGCGTCGCGGCGTGCGCTTCGTAGTCGCCCTGAATCGCGACGATGCCAATGCGAATTGTGGGCGTGGCGCTCATCGGAAAACGAAAGTCAAAAGATAGAAGCGTGGAACATTTCACAGAGGACACGGAGAACAGCGAAAGATGAGGGCACGGAGAATGAGCTGGCTAGCGATTCTCCGTGCCCTCGGTTTGCGGAACTCTGTGCTCTCTGTGTAAAGCTTTTCTGTAGCGCGTTACCAGCCGCGCGTCTGCATCAAGTCCTTTTCGTCCATCTGGCGAACATCCAGCCCCTTCATCGGCTCGCCGAGTTCGCTAGACGCCTCAAGCACGGCCTTTGCGTCCTTATAGTGCGTCGTCGCTTTCACGATCGCCCGCGCGCGCTGCGCTGGATCGCTCGACTTGAAAATCCCCGACCCGACGAACACCGCTTCCGCGCCCAGCTGCATCACCAGCGCGGCATCGGCTGGAGTCGCCACGCCGCCCGCCGAAAAATTCGGCACCGGCAGTTTGCCGTGCTTGGCCACCCAGCTCACCAGCTCCAGCGGCGATCCCAGTTCCTTCGATTCGTGAACCAGTTCTTCTTCGCCGAGCAACGTGAGCCGCTTCATCTGGCTGACGATCGTGCGCATATGCCGCACAGCTTCAACAATGTTTCCCGATCCGGCTTCACCTTTCGTGCGGACCATGGCCGCGCCTTCCGCGATGCGTCGCAGCGCTTCACCCAGATTGCGCGCGCCGCACACAAATGGAACTTTGTAGCCGTGCTTCCACACGTGGTGCTCTTCGTCCGCCGGCGTCAGCACTTCGCTCTCGTCGATGAAGTCCACTTCCAGCGCTTCCAGCACCTGCGCTTCCGCAAAATGGCCGATGCGCACCTTGGCCATCACTGGAATCGAGACGACTTCCATGATGTCGCGGATAATTTTCGGAGAAGCCATGCGCGCCACGCCGCCTTCCTTGCGAATGTCCGACGGCACGCGCTCCAGCGCCATCACTGCGCACGCGCCCGCGTCTTCGGCGATTTTGGCCTGCTCGGCGTTCGTCACGTCCATGATCACGCCGCCCTTCAGCATCTCGGCGAGGCCGACTTTCACGCGCCATGCACTGTTGTTCATCGATTCCATTGTGTATCTCCTAGGCCCTTCAAGTTTGCGTCTGTGTCGCTAGTCCTGTTTCGTTGAACTCGTTTCAGCCGCGGCTTTTTCACGCGCTGCTCGCCGTTCCAGGTTGCGAGCATCCCAATCGCGCAAGGTTACGAACCGGCCCTTCGCGCGTGCCAGCAACGTACCGCCGTCCGCATCCCAAATTTCGCCTTGAATAAATAGGTTACGGCCGTTCATCTCGATCTCGAATCCCTCGACCCGCAACATTTTATCCACCTGCACCGGCCGCAGGTACTCCACATTCAACTCGGCCGTCACCGCGCGTACCATCCGGAACCGGCAAACCTTACCCATCACTTCATCCAGCACCGTGGCGATGATTCCGCCGTGAATGTATCCCGCGCCGCCCTCGTATTCCGCGCCGAGGCTAAAGAGTCCGCGAATCTTCTTCGCTTCGTCGTCCTGCTCAAACGTGAGCTTCATGCCGCGGGCGTTTTTGTCGCCGCAGCCGAAGCAGTTGTTCGTTGGATTGGGCGGCAGCAGCAAACTCGAATCCCTCGCCTAATCTCAGCTCAATCGCGCCGGGATCAATCTCAAACCAGCGCGACGCGTGACTGCAATTCCGCTCGCGCTCCGCGCCGCCGCTTGCGCAACTCGATCTTCAATATTTCGCCGAGAGTTTCGGCGCCGCGCATGATTCGCGCTTCGTCCACGCCCGCAAATCCCAACCGCAGCGTGTTCGGTTGCGGATTCTGAAAGTAAAAATGCCGTCCCGGAACATACAGAACGCCGCGCTCGCGCGCGTGAATCAAAAGCTCTCCCGCGTCGAATCCCGGCGGCAGCGTCACCCACACGGACATCCCGCCGTCGGGCCGCGTCCACGTGGTTTCTTCCGGCATGAATTTCTTCAGCGCCGCTTCCACGGCTTCCAGCCTCGAACGGTACGATTTTTTGATCTTCGCCACATGCCGCGCCAGATAGCCGCGCTTCACAAATTCCGCCAGCGCCGCCTGCGAAAGCTGATCGGTGTGCAGGTCGGTTGACTGTTTCACCAGGCGCAGCCGCTCGATCGCGCTTTTCGGGCCGATGCACCAGCCGACGCGCACGCCGGGAAACGCAATCTTCGAGAAGCTATCGATTTGAATCACATTGCCATGGCGATCGAGCGACTTCAGCGACGGTTCCGCCGTCCCGCGCAGCCGTAGCCGGCTGTAAATCGAATCTTCGATGATCGGCACCTGAAAATGAGCCGCGACTTCCAACAGTCGCCTGCGCGCGGCGAGAGGGAGAGCCGTGCCCGTGGGATTGTGAAAATCGGGCGTTACAAAAATAAATTTCACGCGGTTCTGCATCAGCACGGACTCGAGCGCGTTTATGTCCAGGCCGACGTGGCCGTTCCGTTTCGTGTCCGTTTCCACGCCAACCGCGAGCATCCGCACTCGCGCGCCTGAAAAAATCGCCATCGCACCGGGATACGTCGGATTTTCCAGCGCGACCGAGTCGCCCGGCCGCAAAAACGCTTTGCAAAGCAGGTCAATCGCCTGCTGGCAGCCGTCGGTGATCAGGAGTTCTTCGTCGCGGACCGCGAGGCCTTCGCCGCGAAAGAAATCGATCATCACGCGCTTCAGCGGCTCGTAGCCATCCGACGACCCTAGCTGCAACACTTTGCGGCCCGATTCGCGCAGCACGGTATTCGTGCAGCGCCGGAACTCTTCCACCGGAAAAAATTCCTCGGACGGCCGCGCGGTCACAAAGCCGATTGCGTCCGCCGGAATGTCCGGCATCAGCCGGCTAAGTCCGTCCTCTCCGCGCTCGTCCGCGAAAAGCGACTCCCATCGCGTGGGTCCGCCGTTCCCATTCGTTCGCGGCGGCGGCGAGAATTGGCGCACCGGCGAACCGCAGATGTACGTTCCGCGGCCGACGTGCCCCTCGATCAATCCCTCGGATTCCAGTTCGGCGTAGGCATTCGCCACCGTGGTCCGGTGGACGCCGAGCTGCGCAGCCAGTTCGCGGCTCGCAGGAATACGGTCTCCGGTTCGAAGCTCGCCTGTGTGAACGAGCGAACGGAGCTGGTCGCGCAATTGGACATACAGCGGAATGTGGCTTTCGGGCTGAAGGTGGAGTGGCAGCATTGGTTTGTGTCGTTAGGCCAATCTACACCCAGAATTCTATCAGTAAAGAGCCAATATGTCTCGACGCTCCGTAGCGTCCGAGCGGTGCCATTCAGCGGTCCGATTCAGGGGGGGGCAAACGGGTGGGATAGCCTGCCGCGCAGGCTGTCGTCCTTCGATGGCAAAATGCGGTGAGGGCACAATCGGGGACAAATCACGCGGTCAACAAGAACTACTCATTTGTGCTGGAGTTTAGGTGCAGAAACGATTTCACCTAGACGCGCCCTACTGCGTCGCCGTTTTCTCCCCTAGCCGACGCATCCGCTCCTGCAGCTTCTTCCTGAGCGGCGCAGGCGCATTGGGGTTAAACGCTACTAAATACCAAAGCGGCTGCGTACGGTCCTTGCTCAGCCGGCTCAAAGTAGCCGCATCGCTGTTCGGGTGCCGCGCAATGTTCTCGCGAATCGCCGAGTAGGGATGATGCGAAAGCCGCGCCAGCGTCTTCGACGAAACCTTCGGGTGCTCGCTAATCAGCCGTAGCAAATAGAAGTCTTCCTTCGGCGCCTGCTTCGACAGCGATTCCAGAGTATCGGGCCGCACGTCAGACCCGAGGACCACGCCGACTTTCTCGTCCCAGCCCGTGTTTATGCGGTTCAGCTCCTGCGTTCTCGCATGAATGAGCTGTTCAAGTACGCGCCGTTCCTGCTCCAGGCGCGCCGCCGGCAACGCGCTCCGCTCCACGGAATCCAGCACCCGCAGCAGGTGCTGCCGCTCGCCAAACACAATCTGGCTCGTGCGGATCGTCTTCCCTTTCGCCGGGTCGCGTACCAAGTCTGACCGTCTCATCTGTGCTTCACCCCACAAATCTCGCGAGCCTTGGGCGTCCCAAGCGGCTCCAGATTGTTCTTGAACTCGATGCGGCGCGTTTGCGTGAGGTGCCCCCGAGCGGCTCACGGGAATGCGCAGGCCCTATCCTGAATGCCAGCTCGCGGTCCGGGCGATGCCATTCCGAGTGAAACCAGTCTGCCCGAGGGCCTCGAAGCCAACAGGGCCGATTATCCGGCCACCTTACCTGCGAGTAAAGCGGTCTGGGGCCCGGTGTTCCATACCGCGCAACATGCATCAGCCGCGTGGGAAAAGCGGGCCACGAATCGCCTCCCCTAAGTTCCCGTGCCGATCTCCGTGCGCCCTACATCAAACGCGGTAACCGAACCCGCAGCCGATTTGAGATATGCTGGCGCAGACTACACGCCACGAGGAGATCCGCCGATGTCCGCACTGGATGAGCACGCCGAGGAACTCGACCACTACGAAACCATGTTAGGCCCGCATCGCGGCAAGCTGGCCGTGTCGCTTGACCTCGTCACCAACGCTCTGGTACTCGTCGGCCAGCATGGCGTCTATTGCCACACCAACCGCGATCCAGAGACCCCCGTGATGGACATCCGGGTCATCACCCTTGAACTCACCAAAGCCAAGCAACTCATCCAGGCGGTAATGGAAAACCTGCGCGCCGAGCGCGACGCGGCCTCTACTGGCAAGTAACTCCTCATTCGCCATCAAAAATAGTCCGTAACGCCACGTAACCTTTCCCAGCCTGCAAAGTTTAAGGTAGCGAGGACCAGTGGTGCGGGGTACCCGTTGAAGGTATTCACCGAGATCGAAGAGCGCGCGCTGATCGAAGCGGCCAAGCAGGACCCGCGCCGGTTCGGCGAGCTATACGAACGCCATTTCGCGCGCGTTTACGCCTATGTCTCCCGGCGTCTCGGCAACCGCACGGCGGCCGAAGACGTCACGTCCGAAGTGTTTCACCATGCGCTGGCCAACCTTTCGAAATTTGAGTGGCGTGGCGCTCCTTTCGGCGCATGGCTGATGCGCATCGCCTCCAACGCCATGGCCGACCGCTGGCGCCGCCTGTCACACGAGCAAGGCTCGGAGTCCGCCACCGAGTGCGTGAGCGCCGAACCCAGCCCCGAGGAAATCGAACTTCGCGCCCAACTCTTCCGGTTGGTTGACGAATTGCCCGACGACCAGCGCCAGGTGGTCCGCCTGCGCTTTGCGCACGAAAAAAGTATCCGCGAAATCGCAACGGAGATGGGCCGGACGGAAGGCGCCGTAAAGCAGCTTCAGTTTCGCGGCCTGGCAGCGTTGAGAGCCGAGGTCTCGAAAGTGGCAGGAAGGAAATCAGGTGAAGCCAATGGATAACCAGCGGCTACACGAACAACTCGACGGCATGATTCAGGCGCTGGTGGCGGTAGGCGGAGGCTCGTCACACTCGAACGGCGATTACGCCCCCGTCGTCATTGCGGTGACCAGCGACGACAAGATGTACACGAGTGCGACGCTCGATCCAGAAGCGGCTGAACTTGTTGCAACGGCGCGTCGGCTTGTATCGCTTCCCCGTGAGGATTTCAAGGCTCGACTGAAAGCAGATCTGGAAAGGAGCGCGACCATGGCTACCCCCGCAACGCAATCGACCTCAGCAAGCGCAACCACTCGCGAATTTCTGCCCCGCCCCGAGGGCTATCGCTCGGTGACTCCGTATCTCACCGTCAAGAACGCGCCCGAGCTTCTCGACTTCATCCAGCGTGCCTTTGGGGCAAAAGTGATCGAACAAGTGAAAGGTCCGGCGGGCCGCGTCCACGCCGAAGCGCAGATTGGGGACTCGGTGGTCATGCTGGGCGGGTCGCCCGCAGGTCCGTGGTTCCCCACCTCGATTCACCTGAGGGTTGATGCGGTAGATAAAGTTTACGAACGTGCCGTCGCCGCTGGCGCCACTTCCGTTTTCGCCCCGCGAGAAATGGAATACGGCGAGCGAGCCGCCACCGTCATCGATGTAACTGGCAATCATTGGTACATCGCCACGCCACACGCCAAGTCTCACTGGCTGCCGGAAATGTCGGACGTCACGATCTACCTGCACCCGCGCAGCTCCAGCGCGCTGATCGATTTCGCGAAGGGCGCTTTCGGAGCCCAGGAAATTATGCGTGCCGAAGATGGCGGCGTGGTACATCACGCCAAGCTGCGCGTTGGCGATTCGGTGATCGAAATGGGCGACGCGGACGGCGAGAACGAGCCGATGCCCTCGATGTTTTACTTCTACGTTCCGGACGTGGACGCTTCCTACCATCAAGCGCTCGCGAGCGGCGCAAAAAGCCTCGCCGCGCCGGCGGTCATGCCCTACGGCGATTACGTCGGCAGCGTCGAGGACCCAGCGGGCAACCAGTGGTACATGGCCGCAGCCGTCCGCGCACATCGCCCGAGCCGCGCCGCCCACCAGAGCGCTGGCTCAGCTTCGACAGCGGCGAAAGTCCGTTACATCCCCCGGGGCTTCCGCACGCTCACTCCTTACATGCTCGTCAACGGCGCCGCGCGCGAGATCGAATTCCTCAAAGCCGGCCTCGGTGCCGTGGAAAAATTCCGCGTGCCGGGCCCAGGCGGCGCGGACCGCGTCATGCACGCTCAACTGCAGATTGGCGACGCGGTGGTCGAACTCGCGGACGCAACGCCCGAATTTCCCGCTCGCGCCATGTTGAACATGCTCTACGTGCCCGATCCCGACGCGGCGTACGCACTCGCGATGGCCGCTGGCGCAACCAGCGTCTATCCGGTGGGTGATAAGCCGTGGGGCGATCGCGACGGCGGAGTGGCCAGCCCGGGCGGAGTGGCGTGGTGCTTCAGCAACCGTGGCAAGGGCGAGCATATCACGATGGACACGCCCTCTCTTGTTCCAGGCTTCACAGTGACGGACGCCGCAGGTTACGTGGAGTTCTTGAAGCGCGCGTTCGGCGCCGTCGAATTGTTCGCGCACAAAGCGCCGGACGGCACGTTGATTCACGGCCGCGTGCGCATCGGAGATTCGGTTCTGGCGGGTGGTGAACTCGAGCGCCGCTTCGATCGTGATCGCCAAGCGACGCCCTTCCTAATGCACATGTACGTGCCTGATGTGGATGCGGTCTATGCAAGTGCGCTTGAAGCAGGCGCGTCCACCGTCCGTGGCCTTGAAGACGCGCCCTATGGCGATCGCACCGCAACGGTTGCCGACCCCGCCGGAAATCTCTGGTCGCTCGCCACGCACATCCGCGACGTGAAGTTTTAATCGAAACCGCGTCGGATCGTCCCGCGATGCGGACTGTCCTCCTACGAAGAAAACTGCCTCGATATGCGCGATCGCTCCCTGAAGTCGATCTAATTGTGCTAGCGACGTGTGAGGAAAGGATTGCCTTCCCGCTCCGCGCCGATTGTCGTCTCGTCTCCGTGCCCCGCGATCACCCGCGTCGCCTCCGGCAACACCAGCAGCTTCTCGTGGATCGACCGCAAAAGATCCTTCATCGAGCCGCCCCACAAATCCGTCCGCCCAATACTTCCCTGAAAGAGCGTATCGCCTGCAATCAGTAGCGGCGACGCAGCCGCACCACCCGCCTCGGTTTTCGCCGCCGTCGCGCGCGTCAACGGCCCGCCGCTTTCGCGCTCCGATCTTTCCGTAGTCCGCGCGGCATCCGAAAACAGCGCGATGCTTCCGGGCGTGTGCCCCGGTGTATGAATCACGCGCGCCGTGAATCGTCCCCAGCGCAACGTGTCGCCGTCCTTTACGTACTCGTCGATTCTGGTCGTCGGCGGCGCCGCCGGCATCCTGAGAAAATCCGCCTGTTCGTCCAATTTTTGATAAAGCGGCATATCCGCCTCGTGAATCAGCACCGGCGCGCCGGTCACGGCGTGCAGTTGCGCGAGCCCTCCCACGTGATCGATATGCGTGTGCGTGCTGACGATCGCGCGCACCGTGAGCTTGTGCTTCTGCAGGATCGCGAGGATCCGCTCCACGTCGTCGCCGGGATCCACCACCAGCGCCTCCCGCGTCACCGAATCCCCCAGGATCGAGCAGTTGCACTGCAACATGCCCACCGGAATAATTTCGTGAATCAGTTCGGTCGTCACACTATCATTTCACCACGAAAAACATCTTCAAGCGATACGCGAACGGCGGCGCCGCACCGGGGATACTGAGTATGGAGGTACGTGATATCTTAAGCTGTGCCTCCACTACGCTGTGGAAACCTCCGAGCGATATTCAACGTCCTATGCACCGAATTGATCTTCGGGAAGACGTTATGAATCGGCGCTCCCGCAGAACCCATTTCGCCGCGCTTTTCTTAGCCGTCGCCGGCAGCTTCGCTCTGACGTCCACTCCTTCCCTCTCATTTGCCAGCCCTCCGGCTCGCGGCGTGTCTGTGACCCAGTCGGCGCCGCCAGCGTCCGGGCTAATCACCAATCTGAGGTTCAGTCCGGACGGCAAGCACGTTCTCGCCCAGGATGGCGCGAGCGTGTTTGTCTTGACGCGCGAGCCGTTTTCGGCCAGCTTCCGAATCGACGCGCCCGGCGCTGAGCCTGCCTGGTTCACGTCGGACTCGAAGAGCATCGTTGTCAGCACCGCGGATCTAAAAATTGAGGTGTGGAACGTCGCGTCGCGAAGCCGTGCTTCCGCTTACGACGGATCATCGATCGCCAGCCAGTGTCTGCAAACGCAAGTCTCGCCCGACGTACATTACGTGGCCTGCCTGAACAAGCAAACTGAAATTGAACTATTCGATCTTTCCACTCTCAGCTCTAAAGCCAAGAGCTCGCAGCTCTTCGATACGGTTATTCCCAGCGATCGCCTTGCCGTCTTTCTTGCAACCACTTTCACCCCGCCTCGCTTTGGCCTAACGCGCATGGCCTTCTCGCCCGACGGGCGCTATTTCTTGGCCGCGCGTTCCGTGCATCCGATCCACCAGGCACAGATCGGACCAGGGTCGATCGCGCCCTATTCGACTCCGGAGGAGGTGGTGAAGTCCATGGGCGAACAGCGCGTCGACGGATATGCTCTCACCGAGCTGACGGTGGATGACCTGGAAGTACGGCAAACGCTGCGCGACATGGGAGTTGACCGCGCGTTCCAAAAATGGTTTACGAATCCAAATTGCTGCCGGGAAGGCGATACCGGTTATCCTCACGGTTTCGACAACACGACAACCGTCGGTATTGTTGCAAAGGATGTCCCGGCGAACAAAACCGTCACGATTCTCGGAGATTTGAAGGCTTTCAACTGGGGCGCGCTTGTATTTGTGTCACCGGATAAATTGCTGGTTCAAAAGCTGGCGGACCCGAAGGGTTCCGAGCTCATCAGCTTTCCCGAGGGCAGGCTCATTCGTAAAATGGACTTATCAGGCAACACCCTCGTGGCAACCGGAGACGGCTCCGGCGCGATCATGCGTCCTACGCAAGGCCCCGGCATCGAGATCATCGACATGAAAACCGGTAAATCCCTGCTGGGCAGCAAGAACGCCCTAGCGATGGACGTTTACGGCACCAGTTTCGTGACTCAATCGGGACTGAACGAGGTGGGGCTCTACGAGATCGCATCGCTGAAACAATTGGCCAAGGCGTCCCTTAGCGCTGCGACTGCATCGCTCTCTGCTCTCGCGAATTCCGCGGCAAAGTAAGGTTTCGCCAGGCCTACGGCTCGCGTGCGGGTGCGAGGCTCGTCCCCTTGGGAATCAGCCACAGGACGCGCACATCGATCAGCGCGTGCAGGAAAATCGGCAGCGCAAGGTTGCCCGTCATGACGAATAGCACCGCGAACACGATGCCGAGTATTGTGCTTCCGATGGCGCCGCCCGCGCCCTGATAGATGTGGGCGATGCCGAAGATCAGGCTGGCCACCGCGATTGCCAGCGTCACGTTCAATTTAGCCGGCGCGCTCATCAGGTAGTGGATCAGAAAGCCACGATAAATAATTTCCTCGCAGACGCCGCCGACGATCACGCTGACCAGGAAAAACCAGACGCGCTCGTCCCTCGTGACGGGCAACATGAAGGAGAGCGTGTCGAGACCCTTGGCAATTTTCGCGCGAGCTTCGGGCTTGTTGCGAATCTGAAACATCACAACGACCTGCAACAGAATGAGCGCCGCGATCAGGCCGACGATGGCGCCACGAATCGCCGCGTTCGCAGAAATCCACGGCGCGCGCGCGTCAATCGTCGCCACTTCGCGCAGACCGTTCCGCCAGATCACCAGAAGCGCCAATGCCACGCCCACCACGAGCAGCTTCGCGTACCACTTCACGCGCCGCTGCGGATCGGAGCTGGTTTTCAGCCGCTGCGCTTCGAAGTAGTCCCACGCCGGCATCACGAAAATAAGCGCGAGGACCACGATATGCGGAATGTAGCGCATGGTCATCGGATATTACGCACGCGTCACCATCGTTGCAACGGCGCGGCACAAATTCTCCCCGCCTGACTCTGCTAAGATAAAAATGACGACATGGAAACGCCTCTGATCGAACTCGAACGCGCCGCCAAAGCCAGCTTCGCCGAATATCATGGCTGCACGCTTCCGGAACTTTTCTCCGATTTTGACGCCGAATACCGCGCCGCCGGCGAATCGCTAGTGATCTTTGACACCAACTGGCACGGCATCATCGAGCTTTCCGGCCCCGACCGCTTGCGCTACCTGAATGCCATCGTCTCGAACGATGTGAAAAATCTAAAAGAAGGCTCCGGCGCGCTCGCTCTCCTGCTGAATCCGCAGGGCCGTATTCTTGCAGAGCTGGAAATTTACGCGCTCGCCGACCGACTCGTCACGCTCTCGCACGCCTCGCTGCGCCAGCGCACCGTGGAAACGCTGGACAAATACATCATCATGGACGACGTCACCCTCATCGATGCGACCGAAAAAATGGGCAGCCTCGCCCTCGAAGGGCGGCTGGCGGTGAAAATTTTCGATCGCGCCTACAATCTCGGCGTCGAGGACTTGCCCGAACTTGCGATCCGCAGCGCGCACATTGACAGCATTCCCTGTGAGATCGTTCGCCGCTCGCACTTCGGCCAGCCCGGCGTTGAAATTCTGGCCTCGCGCAAGCTCCTTCCTGAACTCTGGGAAAATTTACAGAAACTCGTCCGCGACCGCGGCGGCCTGCCCATCGGCATGCAAACTCTGGAAACTCTTCGCCTCGAAGCTGGCATTCCCTTCTACCCCGCCGACTTCAACGACACGGTAATCCCTCACGAAGCCCGCGTCGAAACCACGCATATCAGCTTTACCAAGGGCTGCTACACGGGGCAGGAAATCGTCGAGCGCGTTCGCTCCCGAGGCCAAGTGAATCGCGTGCGCGTCCGCCTGAAATTTTCGTCGGCCGAGCCGCCCGAATTCGCCACGCGCCTCCGGGCCGATGGCAAAGAAGTCGGGCTCGTCACCAGCGCCGCCTACTCCCCGCGCGACAACGCCGCCATTGGCATGGGCTACGCCCGCCGCGAGCACGACGCTCCCGGTACAGTCCTCGACCTCGACGACGGCACCACCGCTGAAGTCCTCCCGCAATTCTTGGGTCGCTGAGCGAGGTAACACATCCGCTGCGTCAAATTCTCCATTCCCTGTACGTTCTTTCTGAGTATCGCTACAGTGACGTATGCCCTTCGATTCCTTGGACGAAGCGGTCTCGCCCGTTCCGCCTCCTCAAATCGTAGCTAAATATCTTTTTCTCACCGAAGCCCTGATCGCGCAGTCGCAGCTGGACTCCGCCGACATCGAGACATTCCTTGTCGACGAAACCGTCGCGCGCCTGAACTGGTTTTGGTTGAACGGCTTGGGCGGAGTACGAATTATGGTGCGCGGTGATGAAGCCGCGGATGCGGCGCTGGTACTCGCGGCTCCGGTGTTGCCCGTTTTCGCAACTGAAGACGGCAAAACATTTCCGCAGCCGACGTGTCCTCGCTGCGGCTCGTTCGACATTGCGTACCGCCCCGCGACACTGAGCAGGATCCTCGTTGCTCTGTTGATTACCGTCGTTGCGTGGCTGCTACTTCCGTTCGCGCGGGACCGGTCGCGATGTTTCTCGTGCGGATATTCGTGGTCCGATCAGCAATACGAGGGTTTCCCAGAGCCGCCACCTGCAACGGTCACACCAGTGTCCTGATGCGAACGCGGACCAGCGGTCCGTTTCAAATGGCTTCGGGAAATTGCTGACCTTCAAGAGGAAACAGGCCGGTTATTGTCGCCGAAATTCATCGAACGCATAAAGCTGCCCTTGTCGCGATCGATCTTCTTCTGTAACTGAAAAATTGCGTAGAGCAACGCTTCGGGCCGCGGCGGGCATCCCGGCACGTACACATCAATCGGGATCACCTGATTCACGCCTTGCACGATGGCGTAGTTATTGAACACGCCGCCGGAGGTGGCGCACGCGCCCATCGAAATCGCCCACTTCGGCTCGGGCATTTGCGCGTACAGCTGTTTGATCACCGGCGCCATCTTCACCGAAACGCGCCCGGCGATAATCATCAAGTCCGACTGCCGCGGCGATCCACGAAACACTTCCGCGCCAAACCGCGCAATGTCGTAGCGCGAAGAGGCCATCGACATCATCTCAATCGCGCAGCACGCCAGGCCGAACGACATCGGCCAGATCGAACTCCGCCGCGCCCAGTTCACCACCTTGTCCAGCGACGCGAACAGAATTCCCTCGTCCTTCAGGAAATTCGCGTCCTGGCCCGGCTGTTCCAGCGTTACGCCCTTCGCGAGTTCAACGGACATGGCCTGTGATGTGCTCCTGCCAACATTTTGCACGCCCGCGCAGACGAATGCAACGAGCGTGTGCTGCGTAGATGCGCGGTGCCCGAATCAATGCTCTGAGCGCACTCGCGACCGATGGCGTCGTCACGCTCCGAGCACAGCACGACTCTTACTTGCCCTTGATCGAAACCAGCTCCACCTCAAACACCAACGTCGAATTCGGCCCAATGTCGCCGCCTGCGCCGTTCGGCCCGTACGCCATATCCGACGGAATAAATAGCTCCCACTTCGAGCCCACCGGCATCAACTGCAGCGCTTCGGTCCAGCCCTTGATTACGCCGCCCACAGGAAATGTCGCCGGGCCGCCATGCTTCGACGACGCGTCGAATTCCTTCCCGTCGATCAGGGTGCCCCGGTAATTGCAAATCACCGTGTCTGACGCCGTCGGTTTCGGGCCCGTTCCCTGCGTGATAATCTTGTATTGCAATCCGCTCGGCAGCGTCACCACTCCGTCTTTCGTCTTGTTCGCCGCCAAAAACGCTTCCCCTGCTTTTTTGTTCGCTTCTCCGGCCACCTGGTTTGCTGCGGCAGCGGTTTTCGCTGCGGCCTCCCGTTTAGCGGTAACTTCCGTTTTCAATGCGTCCATCGTCGTCTTAATTTCTGCGTCGGTCATCGCCGGCTTCGCGTTCGTCAGAGCGTCGCGAATAGCGCGCGTCAAAATGGCCGGATCGATATCGAGCTGGTCCCGCTTCAGGCTCTTCGCCAGTCCCTGGCCCACGTTCTCGCCAATGGCGTAGCTGGTTTTCTGTTTGGGCGTGGTCAGCTTCAGCGGCGCCGCCATCGGACGCCTACCTGCGGTCCCGCTGCCCGTCTTGGCGGTCGTAGAAGTCCCCGTCTTCGCCGTGCTCGTGCTCGAACCGGCAGGCTTGGTGGTCTTTGTCGAACTGGGCGTTGAGGAGCTTTGCGTCCCACTGGCAGGAGGCGTCGCCGAAGAGTCCTGCGCCTGAACTGCCGCGCCGAAAAACAGCGCAACTGCAAACATCGTCGAAATCAATTTGGTCTGTTTGGTCATGAAATCAGTTTCGCATTGACGCCCCGAATTCGCAAAGCGCCCGGAAGAGCACCGTGCTCACGAGAGCGTCAAATCCGCGGTCGGCAGAAACTTCGGCGCCGTGCGCACTTTCGTAATCTGCTCGAACGCAAACGCCAGCTTGATCAGCGTCCCCTCGCTCCACGCCCGCCCAAAAAACGAAATTCCCACCGGCAATCCAAATACCGTACCTGCCGGAACGCTTACACTCGGATACCTCGCGATCGCCGCCGCGGAAGATGTTTGCCCCGAGGCATTGTCTCCATTGATCAAATCTGTCACCCACGCCGGGCCGCCGGTCGGCGCCACCAGCGCATCCAGATTGTTCGCGTTCATGGCCTTGTCGATCCCGTCGGTCCGCCCAATCGTCAGAAGGTCCTTCACCGCATCCACATACTCCTGATTCGTCAGCCGCCCTTTCGCCTCCGCCTTCAGAAAAGTGTCCTGCCCGAAGTACGGCATCTCCTGCGCCTCGTGTGCGTCGTTGAACGCAATCACGTCCGCCAAACTCTTCACCGGCGCGTTCGGCCCCAGCCGCGCCAGATACGCGTTTAAATCCGACTTCAGCTCATACAGCAGCACGGTCAATTCCAGTGCGCCCGCGTTGGTTGGCATCGCAATGTTCGCCGGATCCACAATCACAGCGCCGGCCCGCCTCATTGCGTCGAGCGCCGTCTCCATCCGCGCGTCGACGAAATCGTTGAATCCGAAAAATTTCCGCACCACGCCAATTCGCGCGCCCGTCAGCCCATTCGGGTCGAGAAACTTCGTATAGTCCGTCAACGATTTCCCGACGCTCGCATCGGTCGCATGATCTTCCGGATCGGCTCCAGTCAGCGCACCCAGCAGTATCGCCGCATCCGTCACCGTCCGGCACATCGGTCCCGCGCTGTCCTGCGAATGCGAAATCGGAATAATTCCTGTCCTGCTGATGAGCCCCACGGTCGGCTTAATGCCCACGATTCCATTCGCCGACGACGGGCACACGATCGATCCATCCGTCTCCGTCCCAAGCGTACCTGCCGACAAGTTCGCCGATGCAGCCGCACCCGACCCCGAACTCGATCCGCACGGATTCCGATCCAGCGCGTACGGATTTTTTGTCAGTCCGCCCCGTCCGCTCCACCCGCTGGTCGCGCGGCTCGAACGGATGTTGGCCCACTCGCTCGGATTGGTCTTTCCCAGGATGACCGCGCCCGCTTCGCGCAGCTTCTGCGCAACGAAGGAATCCTTCGGGGGCTTCGCACCCACCAGCGCGAGCGATCCGGCCGTCGTCATCATCTTGTCGGCGGTGTCGATATTGTCCTTAATCAGGATAGGAATTCCGTGCAGCGGCCCACGCGGGCCTTTTGCGGAGCGTTCCTTATCCAACGCTTCTGCAATCTCAAGCGCGTCGGGATTCGTCTCGATCACGCTCTTCAGCGCCGGGCCGCCGGCATCGATCTCGGCGATCCGCGCCAAATATTTTTCCGCGATCGCCCGCGCCGTGTACTTCCCAGACTTCATCCCGCGCTGCAGCTCACCGAACGAAATCTCATCCAGCTCAAACGCCGCCACAGAAGAGGGCCTCGGCGCCTCCGCAGGCTTCGCGTTCGATGTGACGCTCGCGCCCGCTCCGCTCGTTCCCGCAAACGCCGCAGCCGCCGCAGCCATTGCTCCCTTCTTCAAAAAATCACGACGTCGAGACACATTGCCCTCATGCACTGGATTTCCTTCGTTCCTGAAATTTTCTCTGAATTTGCGTACTTACTTCACCGTGATGGTTAAGTCGGCGGATGCCTTGTTCCCGTTCGCATCGACGGCGGTCAGCACGTACTTCGTCGTTTTCTTCGGCGTGACCGTCATGCATCGCGTCGCCGCAGGCCACACATTCGCCTCAGGAGGATCCAGCGTCACGCTCTTCGCGTTCGAAACTCCGTAGCACATGTTCACCGAGTCGCCCTTCGAAATAATCCTCGGCGAAGCATAGAACGCCAAAATCTTGAAATCCGCGCCGCCCAGCGACTCAAACGACTTCTCCGCCTCTTCCTTTTGATCCGCCGCGGCCTTCTCGGCGCGCTCGCGCATTAGCAGCTTGTTGTCCTGCGAACGCGTCCAAAATACAAATACCAGATAGCCCAGCAGAATCAGAACCACGCCGCCGAAGAACGTCCAGCGCCGTTTGGCTGCCGCCGCTGGATCTTTTGCCGGTTCACTGCCATTCGGCGGTAATGGCGAAGGGTTGGTCAGCATCGAAGATCTCCTCCCAATTCCTAAAGCAGCGACCTACGCGACTTTCAACACCACTTTCCCGAACTGCTCCCGATGTTCGAGCCGCTGGTGCGCCTCCGCGCATTTTTCCAGAGGCATCACAACGTCGATCACGGGTTTCAGCTTCCCGCGCCGCAAAAGTTCAAGCGCCGGAAACAACTCAGCCTTGCTCCCCATGAACGAACCGAGAATTGAAAGCTGGCGTGTGAATAAGTAGCGGATGTCCAGCTTGCCGTCGTACCCCGTCGTCGCGCCGCAGGTCACCAGCCGGCCACCCGGCTCAAGGCTGCGAATACTCTCTTCCCACGTCGCCTGGCCGCTGTGCTCGAGCACCACCTGCACTCCGCGCCGGTTCGTCAACCGTTTCACTTCGTCCCCGATTTTCTGCGTCGAGTGGTTGATCACTTCGTCCGCGCCCAGTTCCTTCGCCTTCGCCAACTTGGCGTCCGACCCTGCCGTCGCAATCACATATGCGCCGGTGGCCTTGGCGATCTGAATGGCTGCGCTTCCCACGCCGCTCCCCGCGCCGAGCACCAGCACCGTCTCCGCCGATCGAAGTCGCGCCCGCGTCATCAGCATATGCCACGCCGTAATCGACACCAGCGGAAACGCCGCCGCTTCCTCAAACGAAATATTTTCAGGGCACGGGACGCAGTTCACCGCAGGCGATTTCACGTATTCGGCGCACCCGCCATCCACTCCCTGCCCAAACAGTGTGTACGCTCTGCAGAAATTGTCCGCGCCCGCTAGGCACTTCTCGCACTGTCCGCACGAAATCCCCGGCTGAAGCATCACCCGGTCGCCGACCTTAACGTTCTCGACGCCCGCTCCAATCGCCGCCACTTCTCCCGCGATATCGCTGCCGGGAATATGCGGCATCGGCGTCTTGTGGCCCGGAATTCCCTTTCGAATCCATAGATCCAGGTGATTCAGCGCGCACGCACGCACCCGTACTAGAACTTCTTTCGCTGCTATCTGCGGCTCAGGCGCATCCCTGAATTGCAAAACCTCCGGACCGCCATGCTGTGTATAAACGATGGCTTTCACTGAAAACTCGCCTTCCCGAAATGAAAATTGCCGTTACGAAGTGTTGCGCGCCCGATTAAATCACACATTGCCCGCCGCCGTTGCTAGCCGGAAATAAACTTTTCGCCCGTTCGGTCGCGCCGCAGGTTTCTGACCGGACGCGAGCTTTGGCACTTCGCTCTATCTTTGCTTTCGCGCTCGGAGAACAGGTCAACCTCACAATCCGCGTATCAGGTCTTTACCCGATTGTGGAAAGCTCCGCCGATGCGGAGACTGACTGTGCTTCCGGCTCGGGACGCGCATTTCCGTGTTGCACCATGCAGTGCTTCTTCTCTGAAAAGCGTTGACAGAAGTAGGCTTACGAAAGTAACGTATGCCGTCCAAGCCTACGATTTCCCGATTGGGCCCGGGGAACGTGTTCAACTACTTCGCCTACGAGCAATCTCAGGAGATAGAAAGATGCTACGAATTGGAAAGATTCTCACCGTCGCGATCGTTTTCGCGGCGTGCGCGCTCACGAGTTTCGCGCAGGACGGGAAGCTTAAACTGAAGGTGACTCCACCCCAGGGCTACCTGTTCGTGGATGGCAAGGCCATTAAAGAAGGCAGCCACACCATTTCCCTCCCCGCCGGCAATCACACCGTGGTTGTCGTGAATTACGGCTACAAGATCTCATCCCAGAGCGTTTCTATCACCGCCGGTAAAACCACGGACCTCAACGTGAACCTCGAGGCCTACGGCGAGAAGGTTCCCGGGCCGTACGGCTATATCATGATCGAGTTTAAGCCCCAGGGTAAGGCCGCCGTTCTGTTGAACGGCAAGAAAGTGGACTACTTCGTCGGCAACGTGGACGAATTCAACCACGACTGGGATTGGCATCAGGAACTGCTCGTTCCTCCCGGCACGCACCAGGTCACCATCATGCGTGACGATAAGGAACTCTATTCCGGCACTGTGACCGTGGAAGCCAACAAGAAGACCATCATCCACGTCACCAATAACGGCAAAGTTGAAACCAAGAATTGGCCTCACGCGGACGCCGTCAACAAGAAGGCTCCGCTTCCTCGCTTTGAAGCGGGTCTGGCCAGCGCTCAGGTTGTAGTCGCTCCGCCGAAGATCACCAGCTTCTCCGCGAACCCGGCTCAGATCAACTGCAGCCAGCCTTCGCAGCTCGCGTGGCAGACTCAGGACGTGGTTGATACCACGATCGACAACGGCGTAACGGCCGGCGGTCCCAGCGGCTCGCAGACGGTTTCGCCGCACGCGACCACCACCTACAACCTGACGGCCATGGGCCCGGGAGGCAAGGCTACTTCTTCCGCAAACTTGAACGTGAACACCAAGGTTGATGCCACGCTGTCCGCAAATCCGACCGAGCTGCACTATCGCAAGATCGGCGACAAGGTGATCACCGACGACAACGGAACGCTCACTTGGACTACCTCGAACGCGGACTCGGCGACCATCGATCCGATCGGCAAGGTCGATCTCAACGGCTCGCAGGCCATCAAGGCTGATCCGTCGAAGACCGACATCGGTCCCGTGGACGAAAACCGCAACTACGTTCTGCACGCCACGAACGTGTGCGGCGGCTCGAGCGACCAGACTGCCGCGGTTCACGTGACCGGTTCGATCGAGCCGATCCCGACCGTCGTTCTTCAGTCCGTGTTCTACCCGACGGACTATCCGGACAAGCGCAATCCGCAGGTTGGTTTGGTGAAGAGCCAACAGCTCGAACTCGCCACGCTGGCCGACGGCTTCAAGAAGTATCTGGAATACGATCCGGACGCCAAGCTGTCGGTCGAAGCTTACGCCGACGTGCGCGGTGGCAAACAGTTCAACCAAGACCTCAGCGAACGCCGCGTCGAACGCATCAAGCAGTTCCTCGTGGACCAGGGTATCTCCGCTGACAAGATTCAGACCGCGGCCTACG
Source organism: uncultured Acidobacteriota bacterium (assembly GCA_963839325.1). GTDB lineage: Bacteria > Acidobacteriota > Terriglobia > Acidiferrales > UBA7541 > Palsa-295. Next base: position 149,681 of record CAWIUO010000002.1, read on the forward strand.
GTAAGGACCGCTTGCTGGACAAGAAGGAAGTGAAGGACCTGGAAGACACCAACCCGAACAAGGCTCCCAAGGCTCGCGCCAAGAACCTGACGGGCAACTGGTACGCTTACAACCGCCGCGCGGACGTCGTACTTCTGCCCTCCGACCAAAAATCGACGAAGTTCTTCCCGAACAACGCCGACGATTCCGGCATCATCTGGCAGATCCCGAAGCCGGGCCTGAAAAAGGTCGAAGCAGCTCAGTAAGCCGCACAACATCACGCCGCCCAAAGCGGTATATCGAGACGCGCCGGAGCAGTCAGCCGGCGCGTTTTTTTTGCTCCGCACGTACTCCGCTGTTTCCAGTGCGATTCCTTCTGCCAGTTTTGACGCCACGCCAGCGGTGGTGCAGCTTAGACTTTCGAGTCTGCGCGCGCGCATTTTGCGACCGCCGCGGCGGACGACCCACCCTCGGGGGTCGCGGGTTGAGCCATCACGAGCAACAGCTTCCCGTCCCGATTCGCGCACCGCGTAACATTATGGAGCTTTGTGTGGCACAGAAATATTTCTGTGTGCCTTTGAATTTTTTTCAAGCTGGGCGCACCCTTTTTCTCCGAAAAGCGTGTGCCCCAAGAGCTCAACCACACGCTCTCGCCTTCATCCTGCGACCGCGCTAAACTTTTGGCGTCCCCTAATGCCCCGCGACGCCACCCGCATCGTCTCGCTAGCCCCCAACGTCACATCCATCCTCCACGCCCTCGGCGCGACGAAAGATCTCGTCGGCGTAAGCCGCTGGTGCAAAGACGTCGCACCTGTCGCATCGCTCCCCACTGTCGGCGATTGCTGGAAACTCAACATACCGGACTTGATGAAGCTCCGCCCGACTCTCCTGATCGGCTCCGTGCCCTTCGCCACCGAAACCGTAGAAGACATCCTTGCGCAGGCCGTAGCCTTCCTCGCAATCAACCCGCGCACTCTGGCCGATATCGAACGTGATATTCGCACGCTCGCGCGTCTCGTCGGTCGCGCCTCCGCAGGCGAACGCCTCATCGCCAAAATGAATCGCGCCTTCGACATCGTAAAAAAGAAAGCCGCCATAGCACGTCGCCATCAATCGCGCCGTGCCTTTCGCCCAGTCGTGTACTCGGAAGCGTGGCCCAAACCGCGAATCAGCTCTCCTCCGTGGGTCGCCGAACTGATTGAATTTGTCGGCGGCGTTCCCGCGGTCGCTCCCGGCGCGCAGGTGTCGGCTGACGAAGTCGCCCGTGCCAAGCCCGACGTGGTCATCCTCGCGTGGACTGCGACCGGCGATCGCGCAAAAATCGAAACCGCGCTAAATAATCCGGCGTGGCGCGATCTCCCCGCGATTTCAAATCGCCGCGTGTACGTGATTCGCGACGAATGGCTGAACACGCCCGGGCCGCCCTTGATCCACGGCGCCGAAGCTCTCTACCGCGCCCTCTGGAAAAAGTAACGGAAGCCGCGCCGAGCGCATCGAACACCCATGACGCAGCCAGCACAACACGAGCCGATTCCTCGCACCCACCAACCGCGCTTAGGCGTCCGCGCATGCTGACCGTGGTCGCAGCCGTCATCGAATCCGGTGGCAAAATCCTCGTCTGCCAGCGCAAACGCGGCGACACGTTCGAATTGTTGTGGGAATTTCCCGGCGGCAAGCTGCAAGCCGGCGAATCGCCCGCCGAAGGCCTGGCGCGGGAACTGGAAGAAGAATTAGGCGTCCACGCCTCAATCGGCGGCGAGCTGCTCCGCGCGAAACATCAATACGCGCAAATGAGCGAACCGATCGATCTCATCTTTCTACGCGCCACAATCGTCAGCGGCGCAATCGAAAATCGCGTCTTCGAATCCATCGCCTGGCGCGAGCCGCACACGCTACCCGAATTGAATTTTCTGCCCGCCGACCGCGACCTGATCCACCAGCTCTCAACCGGCAAGATCAAGCTCTAGCGCCGCCGATCCAGCCACGCGGTTCCAGTACCCCAGTCCCGCCCCGAATGTGCCTACACCTTCGCCGCGCACCAATGCGACACTCGCCGCATGAAACTCCGCCACTTCATCGCGCTCGCCGTCATCTTGATCGCGACCCTCTAGCCTCTCGCCGCGGCTCCGCGCGCCTCGCGCTGAAACAAAATCTCCGTCTGCCCGTGATACTTCACTCGCCGCCACTCGCGGTATCCGCATTTCTCCGCTACGCGAATCGACGCCGTGTGCCCCTCGTCGATCAAGCACGTCGTCGCGCGCGCGCCGAAGTGCGCGTCGCCCCAAGCCACCAGCGCCCGCGCCGTCTCCGTCGCAATGCCGCGCCCGTGCGCATCCGGCACAAACGCCCAGCCCGCCTCCGGCATGTCCACTACCGGCGGCTCGATGTCGCGCTTGAAATCCATGAATCCTGCCTCGCCAACAAATTTTCCCGTAGCGCGATCCTCCACCACCCAGAATCCGAATCCCATCATCGCCCAGTGTCCGGCGTACCGCAGCACGCGAGTCCACGTTTCTTCACGCGTAAATGGCCGGCCGCCAATAAATCGCGTGACCTCCGGATCCGCCCACATGGCCGCACTCACCGCAAAATCTTCCGCGGTGTGCGCGCGCAGCCGCAGCCGGTCCGTCACCAGCGGCGGCGCCGCCAAAAGTCGCTCCGTCTTTTGTCCGTCCATGAGCTCCCTCGTTTCAAAAGCTGAAAGTTTTTCCTTATTCCGGCGATAAGAGAATTTGATGCCGCGCGCGGTTGCTTATGGGCACAACCCTTCGTCCGGTGTATTCTAAACAGGAAGAATCCTCAGTGGGCGGATTCTGAAGTGAGAGGAACGAACTCGGATATGGATCACGAACTCAGCGTGCCTTTGCAGGGCCTGGACGGAGCGGAAATTCAGGAGTGGCTCGAATCTCTCGACGCCGTGTTGCAATCGAGCGGCCCGGATGTCGCCACCTACATTCTCGAACGCCTCCGCGCGCACGCCAAAGTGATCGGCATTGAAATTCCCTTCAGCGCTAACACGCCGTACGTCAATACCATCCCGCACCAGATGCAGCCCGATTTTCCCGGCGATCAGCCGCTGGAGCGCCGCATCAAGAGCTTGGTGCGCTGGAACGCCGCGGCCATGGTCGTCCGCGCCAACAAGGAAGAGCACAACATCGGCGGCCACATTTCCACTTTCGCCTCTTCCGCCACTCTTTACGAAGTCGGCTTCAATCATTTCTTCCGCGCTCGCACTCCTGAGTTCGAGGGCGACACCGTTTATTTTCAGGGTCACGCCGCGCCCGGCATTTACTCGCGCGCGTTTCTCGAAGGCCGCCTCTCCGAGGAGAAACTCCAGAATTTCCGCCGCGAATTGAAAGCCGGCGGCGGACTTTCTTCCTACCCGCATCCCTGGCTGATGCCGAATTTCTGGGAGTTCCCCACCGTCTCGATGGGCCTCTCGCCGCTGATGGCGATCTACCAGGCGCGCTTCAATCGTTACCTCGAAGATCGTGGCCTAAAGCCGGTCACGGACGCGAAAGTCTGGGCGTTCCTCGGCGACGGCGAGACCGACGAACCCGAATCCCTCGGCGCCATCACTCTCGCCTGCGCGCGAAAAACTCGACAATCTGATTTTTGTCATCAATTGCAACTTGCAGCGCCTTGACGGCCCCGTCCGCGGGAACGGCCAGATCATTCAGGAACTCGAGTCCGCTTTCCGCGGCGCCGGCTGGAACGTAATTAAAGTTCTCTGGGGCACCGAGTGGGACGCGATCCTCGAGCGCGACACTGAAGGCCTGCTTGTCAAGCGAATGGGCGAACTGGTGGACGGCGAATACCAGAAGCTCGTCGTGGAATCCGGCGCCTACGTTCGCGAGCATTTCTTCGGCTCCGATCCGCGCCTGCTCCAACTTGTTGAGCCCCTTTCCGATGAAGAGCTGCGCCGCCTCCGCCTCGGCGGCCACGACCCGCGCAAAGTTTACGCCGCCTACAAAGCCGCTACCGAACACAAGGGCCAGCCCACTGTAATTCTCGCGCGTACCATCAAGGGCTATGGCCTGGGTGAAGCGGGCGAAGGCAAGAACGTCACGCATCAGCAGAAAAAGCTCAATGAAGACGAGCTGAAGGAATTTCGCACCCGATTCGATATTCCGCTCAGCGACGAACAGGTCGCGGACATTACCTTCTACCGTCCGGCTGAAAATTCAGAAGAGCTGCAATATCTCCACGCTCGCCGCAAGGAACTTGGCGGCTACGTTCCGTCGCGCAGCACGCGCGCGAAAGCGCTGGTCGCCGACCACGCCGATCTCTTCAAGGAATTCGAAGCCGGCAGCGACGGTCGCGAAGTTTCAACCACCATGGCCTTCGTCGGCATTCTGAAAAAAATGCTGCGCGATCCGGAAATGGGCAAGTTGATCGTCCCCATCGTTCCCGACGAAGCCCGCACCTTCGGCATGGAATCCCTATTCCGCACCATCGGAATTTATTCCAGCGTTGGTCAGAAGTACGAACCCGTGGACGTGAACACCCTGCTCTACTACCACGAGAAAAAAGACGGCCAGATCCTCGAAGAAGGCATCACTGAAGCGGGCTCGATGGGCTCCTTCATCGCCGCGGGCACCGCTTACGCCACTCAGGGCATCAACACGATTCCCTTCTTCATTTATTACTCGATGTTCGGCTTCCAGCGCATCGCCGACTTCATCTGGGCCGCCGCCGATATGCGCGTGCGTGGCTTCCTGCTCGGCGGCACGGCCGGCCGCACCACGCTTTCTGGCGAAGGCCTCCAGCACCAAGACGGCAATAGCCACGTCCTCGCGCTGCCCATCCCGAACCTCAAAGCCTACGACCCGGCGTACGCCTACGAACTGGCCGTGATCATCGAAGACGGCATTCGTCGCATGTATCGCGACGGTGAAAGCGTCTTCTATTACGTCACCGTGATGAATGAGAACTACGCCATGCCGCCGATGCCCGGCAATATCCGCGAAGGCATTCTCCGCGGCATGTACAAATACCGCGCCGCTTCGAATCCGGACGCGAAACTGCACGCGCAGCTTTTCGGCAGCGGCGCCATCCTCAACGAAGCTCTGAAAGCGCAGGAAATTCTTGCGGAGAAATACGGCGTCGCCGCCGATGTGTGGAGCGTTACCAGCTACAAGGAACTCTACATGGACGGCAACGAAGCCGACCGCTGGAACCGCCTGCATCCCACCGAGACGCCGCGCGTGCCTTACGTCACCGAATGCCTGAAAGGCGCGAAGGGCGTTGTCATCGCCGCCAGCGATTACTTGAAAACCCTGCCCAACGTGATCAGCAAGTGGGTTCCGAATCGCATGGCATCACTGGGCACCGACGGCTTCGGCCGCAGCGAAGGCCGCACCTCGCTTCGCGAATTCTTCGAAGTCGATGCCCGCTTCATCGTGGTCGCCACTCTCAACGAACTCTACCTCGACGGCAAACTCGACGCGAATGTCGTCGATCAGGCCATCAAAGACCTCGGCATCGACGCCGAGAAGAAAAACCCCGCCATCTCTTAACCAATTTACGCGCACTATCACGCGTAAGTCGTGGCGCTGACACGCTTGTCTGCGTGCCTTCTTTTTTCTTTTGACGTCATCCAGAGGCCGATTCATCGGCCGAAGGATCTCTCTTCCGCGTTGCGCCCCACACCACACCCGTCACACCAACAGCCGTCCTCCATCCACCGCCAAAATCTGCCCCGTCACGAATGGGGCGGTGGCAAAATACAGCGCCGCCTCCGCAATATCGTCCCCCGTGCCGGTCCGATGCAGAGGCACGCGCTTGATGTAGTCCTCTTCGGGCGCCTCGCCTTCAAACTGAATCGTCCCCGGCGCAATGCTATTCACTGTAATCGCCGGCCCCAGCGCCCGCGCCAGGCACTTCGTCAGCATGATCGATCCCGCCTTTGAAACGCAGTAGTGCGTATACGCCGGCCACGGCAGCAATCCTCCGAGCGACGACAAATTAATGATCCTTCCCCTTCCACTCTTCCGCAGCAGCGGCGCCGCCGTCTGGCAGCACAAAAATTGGGACTTCAAGTTCGTATCCATGATTCTGTCCCACTGCTCTTCCGTCAGATCCTCAAACTTCTCCGAAAAAAACATCCCCGCGTTGTTCACCAGAATATCCAACCGGCCGAACTCCGCCTCCATTACGCGAAACAGCTTTTGCACGTCTTCGCGATGCGCCACGTTTCCCCGCACCGCAAGCGCGCGCCGCCCCATTGCGCCAATCTCGGCGACCACCGCTTCCGCCTCAGCCTTCGACGACTCGTAGTTCACCACCACGTCCGCGCCTTCCCGCGCGAAAGCCAGCGCGATGCTGCGCCCGATCCTCTTCGCGCCCCCCGTCACCACCGCCGCCTGCCCGCTTAGCTTCACGCTTCACCTCCGCAGAACCAAAACAGTACACAGAGGACACTGAGAAAAGCATGAGTTCCACGGAAAATTCTCCGTGCCCTCCGCCTTTCCTCCCGCCTTCCTCTGTGAAAAGTTTTGACTTCGTTCTGCCCCACCTTACCACCGCGCGCCTGTTGTAGAATCTCTCTTCACATCCCCACTCGGAGCCCAAGTGAAACTCGATCTCCTCGTCATCGCCCCGCATCCCGACGACGCCGAACTGACCAGCGGCGGCACGCTCCTGAAAATGGCCGACGCCGGCTACTCGACCGGCATCCTCGATCTCACTCGCGGCGAAACCGGCACCCGCGGCACTCCCGAAACCCGCGAAAAAGAGGCGCAAGCCGCCGCAAAACTTCTCAACGTAAAAGTCCGCCGCAACGCGGGCCTGCCCGACGCCAAACTCCGCGTCACCGACGAATTCAAAATCAGAGTCGCCGAAATCATCCGCGAACTCGAGCCTCACACCGTAATCCTTCCTTACTGGGACGGCCGCCATCCCGACCATTACAACGGCGCCGCTCTCGGCTACGAAGCCTGCTTCATTGCCGGCCTGAAAAATTATCCCATGCAGGGCACAGCCTATCGGCCATTCAAAATTCTCTACGCCGCTGCGTACGAATACGTCCAGCCCACCTTCGCCGTGGACATCACGCCGTACTACGATCAGCGCAAGCGCGCCATCCTCGCCTACGAATCCCAGTTCAATCCGCCCAGCAAAGCGGGCGACGGCAAAGTGAAAATTCCCCTCGATGAACTCGAAGAGCGCATGAGCGTGCAGGCCACACACTTTGGCCGCCTAATCGGCGTCAAATACGCCGAAGCCTACGTGGTGAAAGAAACCCTCCAAATCGACGACGTTGTGAAAATGCCCGTCGCCTCCATGTAGAGGTGTAAAGCTGCGCGCCGGCACGCGACGCTTGCGCAGCCCGAGCGTCTGCCGCCGCGGTTGCAACACCAGCCTACTTCACAAATTCGCGTCGCTTCATTCGTCTCTACCCGAGTACAAATTCAAAAGCGTGGAACATTTCACGGAGAACACCGAGAAAAGCTTGAGGGCACGGAGAGTATTGTGCCGAGCAGGCAGCTCGGTGCTTGCCCGAGCGCCTCCGCCCACTCTGCCGTTCTCGGTTTTCTCCGTGAAATGTTCTCGCGGTTGCGTTCGGCAGCCCTTGAATTGTCTTGTGAGTGAGAAGCGTGAATCCGAGGTAGGCAAAAAAACTAAAACTCGTCCGTCTGCTGCGCGTGCGTAAATCCGGGCAATGCTCCCGTAACCGCCTGCCTGTCAACCTTGACCTTCAGCGGCGGATCGTTCTCCGACCCGGCCTTCCGCAACACCGCGTAGGTCGCCAGCGCCTCGCTATATACCTTCGTAATCAGGTAGGAGTCGCCTGTGCCGTCCTGCTTCCAGATTTCCCCGACTTTGATGCGGTTGGGAGCCACAATACGACTCTAATCAGACTCCCCATCCCAGTCAACAAGCCTCCTACCGCCTGATTCCAACGCCGTTACACCGCACATCGCTTCAATCGGGGTAGTCCCGCTTCCGGAACCACTCAACCGGCCCCAGTTGCACGGCCTAATACTCTCGCGCGGCCTCATGACGGCTTCCGCCCTCCCGGCCCCTGGTCATCTTTTCGTCCCTAAGGAAACTCTTTCTGCCACCCGGACATCATAGAACTTGATCGCAGTGGATGCCTGCTCGGGGTGTATAATGCAGGCCGATCCCGCCGGAGGTGCCAGCATGAAAAATAGTTTGGCGGTCCAATTGGGCGCGATGATCGTCGCCGCTTCGCTCGTCACCGCCTTCCCCAGCACTGCCAGCTCTCAGCAAGCCGGCCAGAGCGGCAGCTCCACCACGCCTCCAACGCAACAGGGATCCACACAACAGGGCTCAACTCAACAAGGCCAAGGTCAATCGACCGACCCCCAGCCCACGGGCCAATCCGCTCCACAAACTGGGCAATCCACCACAGCTCCGCCTCAGCAGAACGGCGGCACGGTCCAACAGGCGGACGTCCCCATCCAGCAGGAAGAAAATCCGAACGTCAAGGCAGGCAGCAAGCAAGACGTGGATGCCATCGGCAACCGCAGCGTTGGCCATGGCCTGAACTTCTACTCGCTCGAGCATGAGATCGCCCTCGGCAAGCAGCTTTCCGCCGAAGTCGAGACGTCAGGCGAAATTCATCAACGACCCGGTCGTCAACGAGTACGTGAACCGCGTCGGCCAGAACCTGGTCCGCAATTCGGACGCGCAGGTTCCCTTCACGATCAAAGTCATCGACTCGGACGTCGTGAATGCCTTCGCTCTGCCCGGCGGCTTCTTCTACGTCAATAGCGGCTTGATTCTTCACGCCGATGAGGAATCCGAACTCGCGGGCGTGATGGCCCACGAAATCGCGCACGTTTGCGCGCGCCACGGCACAAAGCAAGCCACCCATCAGGAAATGGTTCAGCTCGCCATGATCCCCGCCATGATTTTCATTCCTTATACCTTGGCCGGCTACGCTATCTATCAGGGCATGCAGTTCGCTATCCCCATGGCCTTCCTGCAATTCACCCGCGTCGATGAGCGCGAAGCCGACTACCTCGGCCTCCAGTACATGTACAAGGCCGGCTACGATCCCAACGCTTTCGTCGCCTTCTTCGAAAAAGTCGCCGCCGACGAAAAGAAACAGCCCGGCACCATCCCGAAGATTTTCTCCACGCATCCGCCGACGCCGGACCGCATCGAAGCTTCCCAGAAAGAAATCGCCACGATCCTTCCGGCGCGCGACGAATACATCGTCACCACTTCGGAATTCGACGTCGTGAAGCACCGCTTGCAGATGATCGACGCCAACATGAAGGTCAACGATAAGAATCCCAACGCGCCCAAGCTCCGAAAGAAAACCCAGCAGGGTGGCGGCAACAATCCGAATTCGACCAGCACGGACCCGAACGATCCGAACGCCTCCGATCCGGACCGTCCGACTCTCCAGCGCCGGCCCGACCCAAATCAGCCCTAACAAGTTTCAACGCACGGAAAAAAGTAGCAGACCGAAAACAAAAATGGCGCCCGGTGACAACTCCCGGGCGCCTTCGTTTTGGTGTCGTGCACGTCGGACGGCGTCCCACGCCGTCCTCTTACTACAGCCGAAGCCGCCTCTCGCTCTCGTACCTCCGAACGCCACAAAAAACCTCGCCAGTCATCCTGAGGCCCGATTCATCGGGCCGAAGCGCGCCTTTCGCGCCCGCCGTGGCGGGGATCCCTCTTCGGCTTCGCAGCCGCCATTCCACGCGAAAAAAAAGCGGACCCGAAGGCCCGCCGTCCCGCATCACTCCAAAAAAGTCCCGCCCTACCGATGGTGCTCGTGCCTCTCCGTAACTTCCGCCACTCCCATCCGCTTCAATCCCTCAGCGTAATACTTCCGATAAAGAATGTCCCACTCCTCGCTGCCTTCGAGAATTTCCTTCTTCTGCGACGCGATCTTGGCGCGCACTTCCGCGTCCACCTGCTCTTCCACCTTCAACAGCGCCGTAATAATGTTCACAATCTCGTGCCGGATCGTGTCGCGATCCTCCACGAAATCCACTTCCGGGCTGGACACCAAAAAATCGATGATCTTGTGCGAGAGGCGAACCGTTTTTTCCCGAGTCAGTCGCATTAGCGGAGGATCAGCTTCCTTTCGCGAGCCAGTTGGCCTTTCACCTTCTTATACATCTCCTGGTAAGAGACGCCCGTGGTGCGCATCTCTTCCTGATACTTGGCCAGAATTTCGCGAACTTCTTCATTCAGGCGGTCCTCAATCGTCACCTCTTCCGCCATCACCCCGCGCACCTGCTGCGTGGTGCCTTCCATGCTCTTGACTTCAATCATCTTAGCGGCCACCAGGCGCTTCACCACTTCCTTCGCCATGTAGCCCACGTAATCCCGCGACAAAAGCATCCAGTTCGTCTCCGCACATCAATCGAGCTATGCAGTCTAACGGCTGCCCGCGCGGAGTGTCAAGGCGGGTGGTGGTGCGGCGAATTTCACTCGCTCGCCGTGCGCTGCGCGAGTCTGCAGGCGATGAAACTTTTTGGAACGCCGTGATCGTCATCGACGGAATTCAGGCTATAGCCGCAAGCTTCGCGCCCTCGGCAACTAGCGGTGCAGCGTAATCCCACGTCCCAGGACAAAAATAAAGGGGAGAGCTAGTGCCGCGGCCGCGGCAATCCACGCGTAGCTTCTTTCGATGGCCTCATTTGCCGTTTCGGGAACGGTGCTTCGCCCGCTGTAGAAGCGCAGCCAGAGAAGCGCCGAATGCCCTCCCGCCGATCCCGGCAACGCCGATTGCCACACCAATTGCATCCCCGCCGGATTGAATAACGCGCTGAAGCATATGATTGCCACGGCGGATGCATACGGGATCAACGTGAGATCCCGCATCCGCCGGCCATCGTCCCGTGGAATTCCCACGTAGCGAACCAGCGCCCGCGCCACAAGCACCGCAGCCGCGAAATACGCCCCCAGTCCGCCGACGCTCAGTAGCACTCGCCAGATCCACTGCGGCTTCATCCCTTCAATAACGACGGCCCAGTCTCCGAAACCACTCACTCCGGAAAAAAAGAAGTATCCCGTTCCAGCCAACGCATTAAACGCGAAACCCAACAGCAGAAAATAAAGCACGCGGACCGAACTTCTAGTGGCGCTGCGCAATGCCAACCAGAAAACCAGCCCCGCGGCTAGATTCGCGAGCGTGCCCGCCGCCGCAACCAGCCGCGTATCGCTGCCGCTCGACCATTCCACGGTGCTCAACACGCCTGACGTCGCCCCGGTCGCGAGCGCGGTCGCAGCGTGACCCAGCCCTTCATGCACCACATTCGTCACGATCTCAGCGATCAAGCTGATCGCAACCACCGTCATCACGTCGTCGTGCCGCTCGTTGGTCCGCATTCGAAGTTCGGTTTCCGGCTCCCAGTACCGCACGCTCCTCTCTCCCAACCAAGATATTTGTGACCGAGCGCACGGAATCAGACGTAGAACGCCATGAAACACGTCATCATCGTTGTCAAATGAAAAAGGGCTGCGCGCAGCTGCTATTTTGAGGAAGTGAAGGTGCTGCCTGAAGGCGCCGAAGCCGACGGATCAAGCGCGGATAGCTTTTCGATTAAGTGGGGAGGAAGATGGCTGAGATTTTTCGCGGCGAGCGCCGGGTAGCGCGCCGCATCAATGCGATTCAATCCTTGCGCCAACTCCGTCAAACGACTTGCAGCCTTCTCGTCGCTCATCAGATTCCTCTCCGGCATCTCCGCCGGGCACCCCGCCAGGTGATTTCGAATCTCGACGAACACTGCCGTACCAACACGGCGCTTAATCTTTACGCGTGCGCTTCGTGCCGAACCACCGGCCGCGACGTCCACAACCGGCGCGCCAAGAGCCGCACCGAAACGATCGAGATCGCGATCCCCGAAATCGCCGACAGCGCCACCACCATATAAAAGTCCGTCGCCGTCACGTTTTCCGGCCGCACAAAAACATGCGTCCAAATCTTCGCGAGAAACATGTACGTCCCCACGAACGCGAGCGCGAAGCTTCCCATCCCACACACCAGCATTTTTAGTTTCTGCACGGATTCCCCCAAGTCGAATGCCGTTGACGCGAGTGTGCCACACGCCCTCCGCCGCGAAACTCCTATGCGCCGCGCGAGTGTTCATGTCGTAACCTCCCATTAACGTTTACGCGCTATCCCGCCGGCCGCCAATCATCCACACATCGTCGCCCAAAAATCCGCACGCCTACGTGGCGCCTAACTAACTACAGGTCAACGCCGCCCCTTCTAAGGCCTCACCCCGATACCGTCCCAAGCCGATTCGTTGTAGTCTCAGGGCGGCACGATGGCCAAAGCACCAACCAAACCGCCCAGGCCCGCGTCCCGCAAAACGCGCTCCTCCGCTTCGCCGCGCGAAAGAACCGAATCCGAACCTTCGCCCAAACGCAAAGTCTCCGCCCTCCAGGCCTCTCAACAGCACGCCGCCGATCTACTTTTCCGCCTCGATCAGCAGCGCCGCATCATGGACATCACGCTTTCGTCGATCTCCGATTTCGCCTACATCCTGGACCACGAAGGCCGCTTCGTCTTCGTCAACCAGGCCCTGCTCGATCTCTGGGGCCTCACTCTCGAAAAAGCCGTGGGCAAAAATTTCTTCCAGCTCAAATATCCGCCCGACCTTGCCGCCCGCCTCGAGCGCCAGATTCAAATCGTGTTCGAAACCAAGGAAGGCCTCACCGACCAGACCGAGTACCATAGCCCTACCGGTGCCGGCGGCTTCTATGAATACATCTTCCGCCCCGTCTTCGATCGCTCGGGCAACGTCGAACTCGTCGCCGGCTCCACGCGCGACATCACCGAACACAAACGCATCGAGCGCCAACTCCAGACCGCGCACGCCGAACTGGAAGAGCGCGTACTCGAACGCACCGCCGAGCTCAAGCTCGCCAATCAAAGCCTGCGCAACCTTTCCGCTCAGCTTCTCCAAATCCGCGACGAAGAAGGCCGCCGCCTCGCTCGCGACCTGCACGATAGCGCGGGCCAGATGCTCGCCGCCGTCGCCATGAACATCTCCACGGTGAAGTCCCAGGTCCACAAGCTCGACGAAATGGGCCGGCGCGCCGTGCTGGAAAACGATTCGCTCATCCGGGAGATGACCCGCGAGATTCGCACGGTCTCCTACCTGTTGCACCCCCCGCTTCTCGACGAACTAGGCCTGCAGTCCGCGCTTACCTGGTACGTGGACGGATTTTCCGAGCGCAGCAAGATTCAGGCACAACTCGAAATCGCTTCCGACTTCGGCCGCCTTCCGATCGACATCGAAACCGCGATTTTTCGAATTATTCAAGAGTGCCTCACCAACATTCACCGGCACTCCGGAAGTAAGTCGGCGCTGATCCGCGTGAGCCGTGACAGCGACAAAATTGTCGTCGTGGTTCAGGACTGGGGCACGGGAATTCCCGCGGACCGGCTCGCGTCCCAAAATACGCAGGGGCTCAAAGGCGTGGGCTTTCGCGGCATGACCGAACGCCTCCGCCACCTCGGCGGCACCCTCCAAATCTATTCGGACACCCACGGGACCATCGTCACCGCCGCTTTCCCGATCGAAAAGCCCGAACCCACCGGCGAGCTTGAGTAGCGTGAGTCCGGCAGGCTCCCGCATGGCGGGACCGGTCGTCCTACGACTGGGCTTGCTTATTAGTCACCCGATCACCCCGGCCATCCGCCCTACGCCCGACAAGTTCACGTCTAAACTCCCGGAGTAGTTCAAACGGAATTCCATTGCTTCTCTATGTACGCCAGCGTACCATCGCCGATATAACGAAGACACTGGCTCCGCCTATGCGCTTGAGCCCGTCAAGACAAATCAGCCTCCGCTTTCCCGCTCAACTCAAAACCCGATCCATTCGGCAACTTGCACCCGGCGTCATTCGCTAAACGCGCCGCACTGCAAATTTTCTGAACGTGCCGCTGCCGGCAACCAAATGGTACAACTCCGGCGAACACGCGAACACGCGAACACGCGAACCCGGCATACCGGCACCCGATTCCGCGCACGAAAGCGAGAGCCACGATGCACACTCAAAATTGGCAGAAGAGTTTTCGGATGGCGTGCGATGAACTCGACCCGGCGAAATGCCGCGTCCTGATTCAAGACACCGAGCAGTTAGCCTTTTTCCGTATCGCGCGTTTGCGTGACGGCCCCGGCGCTTCGAGAGCGGAAATGCACGAACTGAAGCGACTGAGCGCAGCCCTACTCGAGCTTCAATCCTTGAAAGCTGATCGCCTCGGTTGGGCGGGCCTGAATCCGTAGTCAAGCTCGCGATTCACGTGCGCAGGGCGCGGGTCACGCGCGCGGCATTTCAAAGTGAATATCGAGCGTGCGTTCAACGGCGTGCGCCGACTCCGGGCCCCACACCCGCGCGACGGTGATCAGGACGTCGTTCACCGCATGTTGGCGCGGCTCGTGCTTGCAATTGCGTTCGTCGAGTCTCTCCGTGGCCCAGATCAGCGCTTTCTCGGTGGGGTCATCAACGGTCACGTTCATCGCTGCGCTCCTTCCCTTCAGCTTGCCTTCCGCGCCGGCAACAATTTTCGCGGTTTCGCCGCGCCTTTTTTTTGCGCGCCGCTCGACGCAAGGCTCTTTTTCAAAGCCGTCATCATGTCGATCACCGGCGCGCGCTTCGTGTTCTCGCCGATTTCGATCGCCTTCCCATCGCTCTTCGACTCGATCAGCTTCTTCAGCCGCTCCTGAAATTCATTGTGATATTGCTTGGGCTTGAATGGTTCGGTCAGCGATTGAATCAACTGCTCGGTCAGCTTCACTTCCTGCGGCTTGAAATGCTGCGGCTCCAGCACGCCGTATTGCGGCAGCGAACGAATCTCATTCGCGAAGTACATCGTGTGCACCAGAATTCCATGCTGGTACGGCCGCAGGAAAACCGTGTAATCGCGCTGATGCATGGTCAGCTTTCCGATCCCGACGGTGCGCGTGTCCTCCAGCGCTTTCAGCAGCAGGTAGTACGCCTTTTTCCCTTCCTCATCCGGCAGGCAAAAATACGAGGCGTCGAAAAAGATCGGATCGATCTCGCTCATCTTCGTAAACGCTACAAGTTCCAGATTCTTCGAAGACGCGGCCGCAATCTTCTTCAGCTCCTTACCCTCCATCAGCACGTACTGTCCTTCGTCGAACTCGTAACCTTTGATCACCTCGCTGCGATCGACCTGCCTTTCGCACACTGGGCAATACAGCGGCTGCCGCAGCCGCGAGTGGCAAACGCTGTGAATCTGGTGCAGATGTGTGCGCTCGGCCCGTGCCGCTGCGTACAATTTGACGGGAATCGTTACCAGGCTCAGCACAATTGAACCGCGCCATACCGACGAAGCCATCTTTTTCACCTCGCCCTCCTATTTTCCAGACATCCATTCGCCCGCAATATACACGCATCCCCCTAAAGCCGTCGGTGATTCGCATTACATCCAAACTGCGGTTGAATTCGCGCACGAACCCGCGAATACTCGGCCTTCGTCGTAGCACGTAGCTATGAAAAAGTCCCGGCGCTAACGCTTATGCCCAACCCTGCCAAACTGACCAACGCCAAAAAGGCGCCGATGCCCCAAAGCATCCGTCCCGCTCTCGCGACGCTCAGCGAAGACGCGCCCGCCAACGATTCCAACTGGCTCTACGAAATCAAATTCGATGGCATCCGCGTCCTTCCCTTCGTCAAAAATGGCGCGACGCGCCTGTTCGCCCGCTCGGGCCGCGACATTACCCGCGAATATCCTGAGTTCGTCGGCCTTGCGAAATCCGTCAGAGCGCGCGACGCCATCCTCGACGGCGAAGTCGTTGTCCTCAACGCCGCCGGCCACAGCGACTTCCAGCGCCTCCAATCCCGATTCGGCGTACAAGACCCACCGGAGAAACTCCGGAACGAAGTACCGCCCGTCCTCTATCTTTTCGACCTGCTCTTCTGCGACGGCTACGATCTCCGCCGCGTGCCGCTCATCGAACGCAAGTCGCTCCTCCAAAAAATCGTCCGCACCAGCAACGCGGTCCGGATCTCCGAGCACCAATCCGGACGCGGCACCGAACTGTTTGCAGCCGCTATTAAGCAGGGCCTCGAAGGCATCATTGGCAAACGCGCCGATAGCCCCTACGCGGAAGGCCGAACGACGAACTGGCTGAAATTCAAAGGTCTTCAGGAAATCGACGGAGTGATCGGCGGATGGACTTCCCCACGCGGCTCCCGGGAATTTTTCGGCAGCCTGCTGGTGGGCTTGTACGAAGGCGCCGAGCTGCAATTCGTCGGCGGAGTGGGGACGGGATATTCGCGCGACGTGGAAAAACAACTCTTCGAAAAACTACAAACAATCGAGGTGAGGCGCTGCCCCTTCTCGCCTGAACCAAAAACGAGAGAGCGGGCACACTGGTTGAAACCCGCGATGGTCGCCCGCGTCGGCTACGCCGAGTGGACCTCCGACCGCCATTTGCGCCAGCCGCGCTTCCTGGGCCTGCAACCGGATCGCGATCCGAAGGAGAGCACCTTCATGAAAGAAAAAGCCCCAAAATCAACCAGTAGCGTGGGCGATACCGCCCGCGGCAGTAAATCCTCGAAACCAATCGCCCGCTCTCGCAAAACCGGCGCCAAAGCTCCCCATCCTCGCGTCGGAAAAGTCAGCGCGCCCAAATCCCAAACCACACGCGGAAGTGCGGGGGATCTGAAATCCGTCCTCGCCGCCCTAGCCGACAAATCCAACCACGAACTCCAACTCACTCTCGCCGGCAAACCGCTCAAGCTCACTCATCTCGATAAAATCTACTTCCCCAAAGACGGCTACACCAAGCGCCACGTCCTCACCCACTACGCCGCCGTAAGTCCTCACCTGCTTCCCTATCTCGCCGACCGCCCGCTGGTCCTGCACCGTTACCCGAATGGCATCGCCGCCGGCGCCTTCTACCAGAAAGATTCCGGCCCATCGATCCCCGACTGGATCCGCACCGTGAAAATTTATTCCGCCAGCAAGCGCGCCGACGTCGCCTACTTTCTGGCCGACGATCTCGCCTCGCTGCTCTACCTCACCAACCTCGGCTGCATCGAGCAGAATCCGTTTTCCGCGCGCGCCGACGATCTCGAAAAGCCGGACTACATGTTCATCGATCTCGATCCCACGGAAGGCACGCCTTTCCCGCGCGTGGTCCGCGCCGCTGAGCTTCTCGGGAATGTTCTCGACGAAGCCAAACTGAAATGGTTCGCGAAAACCTCCGGCGCCACCGGCATCCACGTGTTCATTCCGATCGAGCGGCGCTACCGGTTCGATCAGGTCCGCGGCCTGCTGGAAATCGTCACGCACATCGCCGTCGAGCGCGAAAAGAATCTGCTCACTCGCGTCTTCACCGTGCGCGACCGGCCGAGCGGATCCGTGTTTGTGGACGTGCGCCAGAACGCCTACGCGCAATCGCTCGCTTCCGTGTTCTCCATTCGCCCGCGCAACGGCGCGCCGGTCTCCACACCGATTGCTCGCAACGAGCTGACGCCCCGGCTCCGCCCTGAACAGTGGAACATCCGCACCGTAGGCAAACACCTCGCCGCCCGCGCCAAAATCTGGTCCACATTTTGGAAAACGCGCCAAACTCTCGAAGCCGCTCTAGCCGCCCTCGAAAAGTTGAACGCGCGATAGCCGCGTCCGGTCCCGCGCCGCAGGATCGTCTTACGACCACCCACCGCAATTCTGGCAACGCACGCTGACGGACTCGGATCACGTTTGGCGAGTACGCCTGTGGAATAGGCAAGTCGTGCCTGTGACCAGCGAACTGACCCTGCAGAACACCATCCACACGTAGGCACGCCTTCATCCGCTCCCGGCATCGCCGCTCAGGATTGCTATGTCCCCCTCCCCAAAACTCCCGCCGAATTGCGGCAGCCACTGACCCGAGCGTGTGAGCGGCCACAACGTCCAGCGAGCAGGCACCGATTCCGATGCAAACTCGCATACGATCGCGAGCTCGCCCGTCGCACCCACGAGAGCGCCAAGCTCCTCGCGCGTCACGTCGCGATGGCAAACCTCGCCCCCTTCCGCATCCAGGATCGACAAGCTCCACTGCATCGGATCGCCCAGCGCCCCCGGAGGGATTTGCTCCCGCGTGAAACGAATCCGCGCTATCCACGGATAAATCTTGTCCGGCCAATCCGCGCTTGCCTCAGGATTCGGAGGCTCCGCCCCGCGCAGCGTGCAGGCCTGCGCTTTGCGATGCCGGAAAGACAATCCCGCGTACGCTTCGTACTCCTTCAGCGTGCGCCGCGCGCCGAGCCCGAACTTTTCCAATGCCTCACCGGCGAGCAAACGGCTGATCTTGCGCCGGCTCGCGTCATCGAGTTTGTTCCACGGACTCGCCACATCCGCTTCGCTCGAATGGTCGCCCCAGTGCTTCGGCGCGTCCGCGCGAATGTAATCGTGCCACACCAAATTTTCCGAAGGATGAAACAGGTCGTAGCCGCTCGTGAACGCGCGCACCGTCATGGCCGTCTCTTCACCCATGAAATAAAGCTCGGGATCGTACGGCACCTCTTCCACGAAACGTCCCGGCGCAAACAGAAACCCAGCGGCCAGAAATCTCGCTCGCATCGGTACCGCCGAATTGCGTCCCGGCGGAAACGGGCCGGGACGAAGCTGCGGAATTCCATCCGGCGTAAATTGCTGGAAGATCATCTGCATCGGCCCGCCGCGCAAAATTTCATCGGGTCCGGGCGTGAACGCCGCCGGATACGTGCTGAGGATCGGCCTCGCGCTTCCGGTTTCGCCCATCATGCGGACCAGCCGCTCATCCCATCGCTCCGCGAAACGGCAATGCGAATCGAGCTGCAGAAACCAGTCCTCGCCCCGCCACAGCTTCATAATTTCCGCGCGCGCCCAGCACGCCCCGCGGCTCTCGCGCCAGTGCACGTCGAGCACACGAAAGCGCCCATCATCCACAAAAGGCAGCGCCGCATCCCCATCGCCATGCTGCCAGCACACGCCGAATCTCAGCCGCTCCGGCCGCGCCGCCTTGCGCAGACAGTCCACCACCGTCGGCACCAGCTGCGGATCGCGATACGCCGCCAGCGAGACGAAGATCAAACCAGTTTCGGAATGGAACGGCTTGCTCACCAAATCTCACCGTACCTCACGGTAACGGTAACAGTCCCGAACCACGCCGTCACTCGCATACAGGTATCCCTGTACGCCCACCCGCTTCGTCCCTAAAACAATTCAAATAACTTCGTACCACCCCATCCAATCCCGCCGATGCCGCGTACAGGTGGTGGTAGCGCCATCCGGGCTCGGGAACGCATTCCCCGGAGCGCTCTTATCCGCAATCCATACGTACGCAATAAGGAGAGAGGTTCGTCGTGGACAAATTGACAACGCTCTTGGAACGAGCCGTTTCGCGCCGCAAATTCGTCACCGGAGTCGGTGTGACCGCCGGCGCGACCGTCGTATTAGGCATGACCGGTTGTTCGAGCAGCAGCACTACCCCAACGCCAACCCCAACCCCCACGCCGACTCCCGTAGCCTACACCGACGCGGACCTTCTGAATTACGCTCTGAATCTCGAATATCTCGAAGCCAATTTTTACCTGTACGCGGCCACCGGCACGGGTCTCGCAACCGCAGACACCACGCCCGGCTCGGCTTCGCCGTATCAAACCGTCGGCACGGTCACGCTCGGTAACGCCGCGCGCGTCGCAGGCCTCACTTCGGCGCAGCAGGACATCCTGAACGAGATCGCCTACGAAGAGCAGGCGCACGTCCGCTTCCTTCGCGCGGCTCTCGGCTCGGCCGCGATTCCCATGCCCAATATCGATCTCTCGTTCTTCGGCCCGCTGGCCGTTGCGGCGGGAATCACCACCAACGCCACCGGCACCGGCTCGTTCAATCCCTTCGACAGCTTCGACGATTTCCTGGTTGGCTCATTCATCTTCGAAGACGTGGGCGTCACCGCGTATTCCGGCGCGGCGCCGCTGATCAGCGCGGCGGGCGTCGCAGCGGGCTACCTCACCGCCGCCGCGGGCATTCTCGCCGTCGAGGCCTATCACGCCGGCTACGTCCGCACGTCCCTCACCGGACGCGCCATCGCCGCCGGTTCGGGCAACTATCCGCAACTGCAAGCCGCCAACATGGTGGAAGACCTGCGCGCCACGCTCACCGTGGGCAACAGCGCCGCTCCATCCACCAGCGGCTCGGTGGAAACGCTTCTGGTTCTGCCAACCAGCATTTCCTCTCCGAGCGCGATCGTGGCGTGCGATTCGACCAACGCGGTCGGCTTCGCCCGCACCGTCAACCAAGTCCATCACATCGTTTACGGTTCGGCGACGGTGGGCGTCAGCAAGGGCGGCTTCTTCCCGAGCGGTACCAACAGCATCTTTGCCACAACAACCGCGTGATCCACACCGGGATCGCACAAGGACGGTAAAAACGAAATGGCCAATCAAGAGACTCAAATTCTGGATGATGTAATCGTCGCCGGCCGCCGCAAGATCATGGCTCTCGGCCTCTCGTCCCTGGCAGGCATCGCCGCTGGCGCGTTCGCTTCCCGGGCGGAGGCGGCCAGCTACACGGACGCCGACATCCTGAACTTCGCTTTGAACCTGGAATATCTCGAAGCGAATTTCTACTATCTCGCGGCCTTCGGCACCACGATCGATGTCGCCAACGCGGCATCCACCGCGGCCGGAGCGCCGAAGATCACCCTTTCCGGAACCGTCGGCACCGCCGGCACCGTTTCCGGCGGCTCGCAGGTTCCCTTCTCCACGGTTCAGGTCGGCTCGTACGCCACCGAAACCGCGGTCGAAGAAGGACGTCACGTCTCGCTGCTGCTCGGCGCGCTGGGCAGCTCGGCTGTGGCCCAACCGGCGATCAACCTCGGCACGTCGTTCCCGGCTCTCGCCACCGCGGCGGGCATTCCCAACGGCAACAACTTCTCGCCTTACGCGAGTGACGAGGATTTTCTCGTCGGCGCGTACGTCTTTGAAGACGTTGGCGTCACCGCCTATCACGGAGCCGCGCCCTTGCTCACCCAGTCCTCGAACCTGAGCACCGCGGCCGGCATTCTGGCGGTCGAGGCGTATCACGCCGGACTGGTCCGCACCACGATCAATTATCTGGACCCAACGCTCGCCACCATCGGAGCCTACACCAACAATATTTCCGCGCTTCGCGCGCAGCTCGCCCTCGCGGGTTTGCTCGGCGTTGCGCCTTCCACCTATGACTCCACTCCCGACGACTTCGGCCTGGCCAATTTCCAGGGCGCGCTCGGCGGCGGCGGCAACGTCACCTGCACCCGCATCACCGATGCCGACAACACCAACGTGATTGCGTTCGCCCGCAATCCCACGCAGGTGCTCAACATCGTCACCGGCGGCGGCGCCGTGAAGAATGGAGCGGCCGTCAGCCCCGCCACGGGAGTCTTCTTCCCCAACGGGATGAACGCCGGCCCCAACGGCTTCAAATAGCACCACAGCCGTTCGACGCAGGCTCCCGGCGCAGCCGCTCAAGTAGCGGCTCGCCGCAGCCCGCGCCACAACCCAAAATAAAAAAGACCCGGCAGGATCACCTCCTCGCCGGGTCGTACTGTTCCTTCACTCAAAAGTCCGCGCAAGCACAAGCCCCGCTAGACGCTAATCAGCCGATCGGCTCATCCCACGAGCAGGGAACCATCGCGTGCTATCGCGTGCGTCGAATCTTAAGGGCGACAGCGCCCTGGAAATTAAACGCGATGCGAAATTCCACATTGTCACCCTCGCGCAGATCCTTCGGCGCCAAAGTTCGCCAGAAGAACGCCTCGAAGTTTGAAGGAATCGCGATTACGCTACCAGCGGCACCCGCAAGTCTCAAAACCCTGCCGTGAAAGGCGACCGGCTGACCGCCGGGTTCCCTCCACAGCTCCCGCGGCCGATTTCGTTCATGACTGCTCATCGACACCTGACGAAGCTTTTCAAACGCCTGTCGTGACTGCTGATAAGCACCACTTTTGAAAAGATAAGCGCCAAGTTCGATAATCAAGCCAACATCGCTTTTGTTGTATCGATCGCTGCCTCGTAGTTCCCTCTCTCTCGGATTGTTTCGATGGGCGCACCAAGAGCAGTTCTGATCCTGGCCAAGGATCGCTGAATTCGCCAAGATGTTGGATCGGATTTCGCCGCGGCGATAGCGAATTCGAGCGCGTCTGCAGGCTTTCCATCTTGGAGGGCGAATTCAATTTGCAGCTGCTTCAATCGAACGTTCGTCGGATCTTTTACGGCTGCCCGGTTGACTACTTTGAGCGCGGAAGCGAGCGAACCAAGCTTTTCCTTCTCCTTCGCTAATTCCCCAGCAATTATGGGCGACTCGTTGGTCGCCTCATAGGCGTCCTCAAAAGAGCCAACACACTCAACCCGCGTTCTTCGTCCTCTTCCTTATCTTGTACAGAAACGTTATGTCGCGCGATGTTTGCTAGGCCCAGATAATTGTATGCGTCGGTCGGGTCGCGCCGGATGCTGTCTTTGAAGAGCTTTTCTGCCTCCACCAGTAGAGTTCGTTTCTTTAGCGGGTCGATGTCGATCTCGGCGCGCTGCAAAATCAAGTGCCATCCCCAAGGTGTTCTGAAATCCCGCATTCTCAGGCTGACTACGCACCGCCATCCGGGCGAATCGTATCGCCTCTTCGGAATCACGCATTTCGCGTTCAAGAATCGATCGGTGCTGGAAAGACGTAACCGTTACCAGGCAGAATTGTCGCAATTCGGTCACAGACAGTGCTCTACGCATATCAAATTGCGCGAAACTGCTCGCGATTTCTCGACGTTTCGTTATTTCCTGGAGTAGTCGGAGGTCCTCGGGAAACCCTGGATCTAAATTCGACAACAAACCGTTTAAGATCTCGAATTTTTGCTGGTCGGAACTCGCGCCATATTCGTAGATGATGGACGCGATGACAGGGTGTCGAGCCTTCAGCCTAAATCCGAGGTTGTGTCTCGACCTACCGGCTTCCTCGCCCGAGACGAGAATTCCTTCGGTGGGCATCAAGATGTCCGGTCCTAGCTGATTGTGACGGAGGTCTAGAATGCGGATCAGAGTTTCATATCTGACAAATAATCAAGTTGCCGACTGAACATACGTAAAGATATGTCTTTTTGCCGAGTCGGATGGAATGGCGTCGTATTCCTTTTCTGACAATTTCGTCAAAAAGACGTTTTTGTGGTCAACTCTCGCAGCGCCACTAGTAAGTCCTCGTGGGCGAGGCGTTTGAAATGTGCTACCTGCTCATCCCGTGAAACTTCGGTGAGTTTTTCCAGGCAATGATATTTCGCCAGCGCATCCAAGATGCTGATCAATTTCGCCGTCCGAAAGGACACCGAGTTCGATTTCAGTCGGATCGAGTTTTGTCGTTCCCAGCCGTCGTCGCGACGAGCCACTGGTTTTTGCGCTCTTCGAGGAGGAGGGTGATCGGGAGCCTCTTCGACCGCATGTCCTCCCAGAAGAAGCCCAATTCTTTGACAGAATTCCCGGCGGCGCCATCGATAAACACAACGAATTGCTCGGGATCGGCCGCGCTGATTAACGGCGTTAGCACTCTTGTGTCAAGCGGCGTCCCGGGGAATGTGTATAAAAATGCGCGTAGCGAACCCATCAGCGATGTAAAAACAGCTTCTAATAAGCGTGGTCTTCCCAGTCCCGGCCGAGCCCGTTACAAGAATCGCGCTCGGCCCCACATCAGGTTCGGCGAGTTCGGGGTAAATTGCTTCGAGCAGCGTTTCATAAGCATCGGCGCGGGCGCGAGACGCCACGGATATTTGCCCATGAAGGTTCGGCACCCCGAAAGAAGGGTCCGGGATCAATTGGGCCCGTGCAATCTCCCGACCTAAAGAGATAGAACCAATCTCCGACCTTCTGGAAGCGAGTCGAAGTGTCGAAGTTTGCAGATTCCTTCCCTTTCGTTCGAGAAGCGGGGCGACCGTGCACTCCTCGGCGACCCAGTGTGTTCCCCAGCTGGGTTAGAAACTCAGTCGCATCCCCTCGTATTAGCTGAATGTTGGAATCCCCTTGAAAAGACTTCCTGAATTGAGGAGAAATCATGCTGGATCGCATAACCACGAAGCGCCTGAACATCTAGCTCGTTCCGACAGTCGTCGAGGACTGCCCTAAAGTTTGGGTCGGCAAGCCCATACCCCACGAACAAGAAATTCCTACTGGTCAAATCGCTAGACAGCCGACGGAAGAGTGGGCGCTTGAACTCCTCATAAAAACGATAATCCGATTTGGTAAGGATGAGGCGGCCCTCTGCCGTATTTGCGACGTCGATGCTCCCATGCAATTTGTAGTAGAGAATGTCCTATGCTGAACTGCGTCAGCGACGTGGTTGTAGTAAGTACTGCTTCTCTGAGCGCGATAATCTGCTGAGCGAATGCCGGGCGACTTAGCGGCATCCTCCAGCAAGAGATCGAAATTCGTCGTATAGATGACGTCCCACGGGAGCTGTACTAGCGCCAAATCAGCTGCGCCGGGTGGAAATGGCTTGAGCACATCGTAGATGTAGTCATTTACACTCTTAGCTCCCACTCGGTACCGAGCAATTTCAACTGCTTCGTCGAGTGGTATCTGTGTTTCGGGACTGGCAAGTAAGTCTCGACAGATCCAGCGGCTTAAATCAGAACCGAGCGGACAGTAAACTCCGTCCGAGTTTCGTATTCCAGCGTTTACCCAGCCCCTAGAAACAACGCAACAGGACCGTTCCACAAGATGGTCACAAATATTTCGGATCGCGTTCAACGTTTCGTGGCTAGACTCCGCAGACAATGGCCAACGCCTCGCGAGAAGCCCGGAGTTTAGTACTTATGGCAGTCGATATCCAGCTATGTGAAAGGATGACGCCGCCGACCGAAATCCATTCCAGTGTGCTCAGGGCACGTGCAGGCCGGAAGTAGAAACGACCGTGCGCATCAGATATTCAGTCTGACGCGAACGCTCGTGGCCGATACGGCTCTGACTTAGTGGATGGCTGCGGAGACAGCCTCAGCGGCCAATCGAGGTGGTGGTTTGAATGTTCGAAGGATGCCACTCTTCGCGGCTGCACAAACATGATGATGAGCGACGGCGCTGCAACGTCTGCCCGGTCCCGCCCCGCTCTGCGGCACACGACCGGCCGCTACAGAAGTTCGTGGGACAGGCTCTCCCACTTGTCGCTAGTTTTCCCTTTACAACTAGTAACTACTGTGCTATCGTCAGTCGGGGCTTACTAGAAGGCGCCCCACGAACGCATATGCGAAGCGGCGCTTCACTTCTCGCCGCCGGACGCTTCACTCCCGGCACAACGCCGATCCCTGCGGACTCTACCTACGCCAATCGAATTTCTAATCGACGCGGTGCAATTAGAATCACTCCTAACTCCAGCCCCTGCACCACAAATTCATTTCTAATCGTCACTAACGGAGCATTTTTTCAAGCACTACGGAACGAACCAGCTGACCAGGTGGTTCCAGGCAGCGGTGTTGCCGATGGCGACGGAGACGACCGCGACCACCGCTGTGGCGGCGTAGGCCTTCAGGAACCACAGATTGGGCTTCGCGGTCATGGCCCATTGCAGGACGAAAAGCAGCGCGCCAAAAATCAGCACCAGATCCCAGACGTAGAGCGGCCGGACGGCGAGAGCCCCCGCGTATGGCAGACGAGCGAGCGATGCCGACTGAAGGATGATGGTTGCGAGCAGCATCATGGGACGGTGCGCGTCGGGCTTGCGGCGGTAAAAGTAGCCCAGCGCGACGAACGCGCCGAACAGCAGCATCTCCGCGTACATGCTGGACAGGAAGATCCTCGCTCCACCGAAGCCATCGGACGCGTGAGGGTTGAAGTGAGCCGAATAGGTGGCGGCGATCAGGCCAAAAATCGCGGCAGCCACGCCGAACAGGCTTCCGAGCGGGCCGATGGCGATGTGAAGTTTGCGGCGGCCGGTTTGAATGAACACGCTCTGGACGAGAAACAGAATCACCCAGCCGGTCATGGCGAGGCCGTGAAGCACCACGAACGGGCGAATGCGCGGAGTGATTTCCGCTCCGGCGAAATTGTGGCCGTGCAGGTAGAAATTGCGGAAGCCGCCGGCGGTGCAAAGCAGCATCACGATCGCGGCGATCAGGTAGAAGCGGCGGTCGGACGCGGCGCTGCGCGCAGCGATGTGCGGCGCGTGCACGGGCGTGCGTGCGCCTGCGGCGATGGTCTGGGACATTCGTCGGCCTTTCGAAACGGAATTGGATCGACTTTAAAACGCCGGATGATTGGCGGGATTGTACAACGGATGGGGTTCTCGCGAGCGCGGACGCGAAAACAGAGGCCCAGGAACGAAACCGCGCGCCGCCGGGACCGACCCGAGCGCGCGATCCGGCGGCTCGTACCTCACGCCGAAAGGCACGTCCCGCAAGGATGCGGGCCCATTTTGGCTCGGCGGAATGCCAAATTTGTCTCAACGCCGCCGCTCCTCCCTCGTCGCGCCACCTCGCCAACTCTGATAATCTGGTATGGATTCACTGCACGATTCGAAGACCGAGCGCAGCGAAATCCTAGAGCGAGGAACCTGACCACGTGACTTCTTCCACCGTATCCGCGACCCAGACCGGGCGCGCCTTCAATTTCAATGCCGGGCCGGGCGCGTTGCCGCTGCCGGTGCTGGAGCGCATCAACCAGGAATTGACCGACTACCGCGGCTCGGGCATGAGCGTGATGGAGATGAGCCACCGCTCGGCGGAGTTCGAAGAGATCATCGCGCGCGCCGAAGCGAACCTGCGCAAGTTGATGGCGATTCCGGACGACTACGCCGTGATTTTCGTGCAGGGCGGCGGAAGCGCGCAGTTCACCATGGCGCCGCTGAACCTGTGGTGCCGGGCAAGCCGGTGGACGTGCTGCACACCGGCATGTGGACGTCGAAAGCGATCGCGGAGTTGAAGAAAGGCACGCCGTACCGTTTGGCTGCGTCCACCGAAGCCGAAGGATTCAAGCGCCTGCCGCGCAAGGACGAGATTCAGATTTCGCCGGACGCGTCCTACGTGCACATCTGCACCAACAACACGATCGAAGGCTCGGAGTGGGACGAGCTCCCGGAAACGGGCGGGGTGCCGCTGGTGGCGGACATGTCGTCG
The DNA here is from genome assembly GCA_963839325.1 of uncultured Acidobacteriota bacterium. Lineage (GTDB taxonomy): Bacteria > Acidobacteriota > Terriglobia > Acidiferrales > UBA7541 > Palsa-295. The sequence continues at coordinate 176,716 of CAWIUO010000002.1, forward strand.
AATATCTTGTCGAGGCCGATGGACGTGAAGAAGTTCGGCGCTGATTTTCGCCGGCGCGCAGAAAAATCTCGGGCCGTCGGGATGTCACCGTGGTGATCGTCCGCAAGGATCTGGCCGAGCGCGCGGACAAAAATCTGCCGACGATGCTGCAGTACCGCACGCACATCAAGGAAAAGTCGCTGTACCACACGCCGCCGACGTTTGCGGTGTACATCATCGGGCTGGTGCTGGAGTGGATTGAAAAAGAAGGCGGCGCTGCGGCCATCGCGAAGCGCAACGCGCAGAAGGCCGAAGCTGCTCTATGACGCGATCGACGCGAGCGGCGGCTACTACGTCGGGCCGATCGAGAAGGCGTCGCGCTCGAAGATGAACGTGACGTTCCGCGTGGCGGGCGGCAACGAAGAGATCGAGAAGAAATTCGCGAAGGAAGCGACGGCGGCGAAGCTGGTCGGCCTCGCCGGCCACCGCTCGGTTGGCGGCATGCGCGCGTCGCTCTACAACGCCGTGTCGCTGGAAGCCGTCGAAGCGCTCGTCAGCTTCATGGGCGAGTTCAAGCGCAAGAACGGCTAGTTTTCGTTGCATGTAACGACGCGTCGCGCGGTTCGACGCGGCAGGTTGTGGTGTGGCAGCGGTGCCGCGCCGCCGCTAGTACCGCTGCTACAACAGCGGCCCGGTCGCCAAACGGGACAGCGGCCGCTGAGATCGGTAGAGGCTAAGCGGTAGCCGCTCCGCCGAGCGATGCAGTAAAGGACATGGGGCGCGGGTTAAAGCTACCTTCGCCCGAAGTTCGGGCACCCTGGCCCCTGCCAGGAAGGATGACGCCGCTGCGCGGAACGCAGCAACCTTCGCTGGATGCACCGGCGCCCCGGCCCCTGCCGGGCGGCGCAGTAGCGCCGAGGTTGGCAAGAGTGCCACAGGGGTGTGGTAAATCGCCAACACATCGCTTGACACCCCGAAAAGGGGTGGTATTGTCGGGTTTGCGATGCGAATGAGGGCCCAAACGCCGATTTTTCGATCGAACGGTAATTCCCTCCTCTATACATTTCCCGCCTTTTCAGGCGCGGTTCCCACACTGAACACGACGGAGGCACGCGCGTGAAGGTCAGGCGGCTCTGGTCGCGGCGGCGGTTCTGGATCATCACCGGAGCGGTGGTGGTGGTGCTGCTGGCGGCGCTGGTGTTCACGCTGGGCTCGCTGAACGTCCCGCTGCAACCCGGCTCAAGGCAACACCTGGTGATGTTCTTCGCCGTGTCCACGCTGCTGGCCGCGGCGCTGCTGGTGTTCAGCCTGATTCTGACGCGGAGCCTGGTGCGGCTGTGGGCGGAGCGGCGGAGCGGGCAGCTGGGCTCGCGGTTCAAGGTGAAGATGGTGCTCGGGCGCGATGGGCATCTCGCTGCTGCCGATCATTTTCCTGTTTTTTGTAAGCTACGCGCTGGTGAACCGGACGCTGAATGCGTGGTTCCCGCGGCCGCTGGAAATGGCCAACGAGCAGAGCCAGCAACAGATGGAGGAGATGGCGCGGACGACGCGCGAGCACTTAAACCGCATCGCGCAGCGCGCGGCTGCAAGCGCCGATGCCGGCGAGACGGTGCAGGGCCTCGATTGGGCGGTGGACGCGACGTGGAGAGCGAACGCCAGCGGCGCGAGCGAGGATGGCGTCGTGTATTTGAGTGTGCCGTCTGCGGCGGGAGCAACAGCGGAGACGGTAACTCCGACGAGAGCTGGCGGAGGCGCCGGTGCGCGCAAGGACGCTGCCGAGCGGGGCGGAGATGTGGCGGGCCGGAGGACAACTATTATATAGCGGGCTCGGCGCCGTACAAGGGCGGCAAGCTGTATGTGGGCGCGCGGCTGCCGGCGGATTTCCTGGAGCGTTACGACGACATCGAGACGCAGACGGCGACGTATATGCGCCGCAGAAGCAGAATCTGCGCGCCTACAAGCGCGAAATTTTGCTGGCGCTGTTCTTTGATCACGCTGCTGCTGGTGTTCACGACGACCTGGGTGGCGCTGTTCCTTTCGAAGCAGGTGACCGTGCCGATTCAGGCGCTGGCGGAAGCGACGCGGGAAATTTCGCGCGGGAATTTCGACCACCGGATCGATGTGCAGCGCGCAGGATGAACTGGGAACGCTGGTGCGGTCGTTCAACCGCATGACGGAGCAGCTGGGCGAGGGCCGGCGGCAGATCAACGAGTTCACGCAGAGCCTGGAGCAAGCCGATCGAGGAGCGCGAGGGGCGGCGCAAGTTGATGGAGGCGATCCTCGAAAATATTCCCACGGGAGTGGTTTCGCTGACGGCGACGGGCGAGATTGCGCGGGTGAATTCGGCGGTCGTGGCGATTTTGGGCGATTACGCGCGCGGAGCGAAGCACGTTGCAGGAGCTGCTCGGCGAAGACGGCGCGCGGGCCGTGATGCATTTGATGCGGCGGTCGCTGCGCATGGGCGCGGCGTCGCGCGAAATTGAAATTGCGGCGGCGGGCGGCTGGTGCGCGCGGCGGTGACGGTGAGTTCGCTGGGGCCGCGGAGGTCGAATCCGGGATTCGTGGTGGTGATCGACGATTTGACGGATTTGCTGCGCGCGCAGAAGGCGGCGGCGTGGCAGGAAGTGGCGCAGCGGATCGCGCACGAAATCAAGAATCCGCTGACGCCGATTCAGCTTTCGGCGCAGCGGCTGCTGCGGCACTTGGATAAGACGCGCGGAGCGCATGCGAATGGCGGCGGCGTCGCAGCCGGAATTCGAGAAGCTGGTGGCGGAATGCGCGGGCTTGATCGAGCGCGAGGTGCAGGACGCTGGAGTCGCTGGTGGATGCAGTTCTCGCAGTTTGCGCGATTCCCTGCCGCGCGGCTGGCGCCGGCGGATTTGAATACGATCGTGGCGAGCGCGCTGGAGCTGTTTCACGGGCGGCTTGAACGGAATCACGCTGAAGACCGAACTCGCGACCGCGTTGCCGCCGGTGAAGGCGGACCGCGGAGCTGCTGCGGCGCGTGATGGCGAACCTGATCGATAACGCGGCGGAAGCGATGGAAGGCTCGACGATTCGCAGGTTGCGCGTGGCGACGCGGATCGGAAGCGGAGGGCGAAGCGGTAGAAATCGAAGTGTCCGACAGCGGGCACGGGATTTCGCCCGAGGATAAAGAGCGGCTTTTCCTGCCGCACTTCTCGACGAAGGAACGCGGGACGGGGCTGGGCCTGGCGATCGCGAGCCGGATTATTGCGGAACACAACGGCAGCATTCGCGTGGAAGACAATTTGCCGACGGGCGCACGGTTCGTGATTCGGTTCCCGGCGGCGGAGGTGGCGGCGGCGGCGCAGGTGGAATCGTAAAGTCGGTTCGGCACGACGCTTTCGCTGACGGGATTGAGTTTGAGGAGATGGTTCGAGGACGATGGCGGGGAATATTTTAGTGGTCGACGACGAAGGCGGAATCCGCGAATCGCTCGAGCGCGATTCTGCACGACGAAGGGTACGCGGTGGAACCGCTGGCATCGGGCGAAGAGTGCCTGGAGAAACTCGAGAGCGCCGCGTACGACGCTGGTGCTGCTGGACGTGTGGCTGCCGAAGATCGATGGTCTCGAAACGCTCGAACGCATTCAGGAGATGGACGCGGCGCCGGCGGTGGTGATGATATCCGGGCACGGAAACATCGAGACGGCGGTGCGTGCGACGAAACTGGGCGCGTTCGATTTCGTGGAGAAGCCGCTGTCGCTGCAGAAAGTGGTGCTGGTCGTGCGCAACGCGGTGGAGTATTCGCGGCTGGAAGCGGAAAACAAGCGGCTGCGCGCAGAGCAGGACGAGAGACATCAAATTCTCGGCAACAGCGTGCCGATGAAGGCGCTGCGGCAGCAGATCGCGCTGACTGGCGCCGACGAACGGGCGCGTGCTGATTTACGGCGAGAGCGGCACGGGCAAAGAGCTGGTGGCGCGAGCGCTTCACGCGAAGCAGCGCGCAGGCGCGATTGCCGTTCGTGGAAGTGAACTGCGCGGCGATTCCCGAAGAGCTGATCGAGTCGGAAATGTTCGGGCACCGAAAGGGCAGCTTTACGGGCGCGAGCGAAGACAAAATCGGAAAATTTCAAAAGGCCGACGGCGGCACGCTGTTCCTCGATGAAGTGGGCGACATGAGCCTGAAGACGCAGTCGAAAGTGCTGCGCGTGCTGGACGAACAACCGCGTGGAGCCGATTGGGCTCGAGTCATCCGGTGAAAGTGGATGTGCGCGTGATTGCCGCGACGAACAAAAAGCTGGAAGAGGAGATCACGCGGAATGCGTTTCGCGAGGATCTTTTCTACCGGCTGAACGTGATTCCCTTCTACGTTCCGGCGTTGCGCGAGCGGACCGAGGATATTCCGATTCTTGCGTCGCACTTTCTGGCGGAATTTTGCAAAGAGTACGGAAGGAAGCCGAAGGAGTTTAGCGCCGGCGGCGATGGAGGTGTTGCTGCAGTACCCGTGGCCGGGGAACGTGCGGGAGCTGAAGAATCTGGTGGAGCGGCTGGTGATTATTTGCCCGGCGGAGAAAATCGAGTCGCAGCATTTGCCGCCTGAATTATTTCGAGGCGCAACGCGAAGCCCGCAGAAGCCGTATGAGAGCTTGCAGGAAGCACGGTCGGCGTACGAACGCGAGTTTGTGCTGCGGAAGCTGGAAGAGAACCGGTGGAATATGACCAAGGCGGCGCAGGCGCTGGGGCTGGAGAGGAGTCACCTCTACAGCAAGATGCGGACTTTGGGGATCGCGCCTACGAAGGTGACGCAGTAGCGGCGCAACGGAAGGCGAAGAGAGATCCTTCGGCCCGATCAATCGGGCCCTCAGGATGACGGGCCTTTTTTCAAAAGGCCCGTTGACGCAAAAATAAATTCAACGGCCCACAGCCAAACTCCAGCCTGCACCACTCCGAACTACAGCCTGCGCGGCAGGCTATCTCACTCATCGTCCGCGTCGGTTGGTTCTTCGTAGGTTCGCATCACAGAGTCTTCCGCGTCTGGATCGTTGAGTACGTCTTCGCCTTCGGAATCTTCTTCGCCAGGGGCTTGGCGCTTCTGCAGGTCTTCGAGCTGGCGGTGCCAGTCGAGTTGCTTGACCATGGCGGAGTTTTGGCGCCAGTTAGTCATCACTTTCACGAATAATTCCATAAAGATTCTGGCGCCGAGGATTTTTTCCAGTTCTTTGCGGGCGGCAGTGCCGATTTTTTTCATGGTTTCGCCGCGCTCTCCGATCAGGATCCCCTTCTGCCCCTCGCGTTCCACGTAAATTGTTGCGCTGATGCGCAGGATTTTCGGCGTCTCTTCAAATTTATCGATCAACACGGCGAGGGCATGCGGAACTTCCTGGCGCGTAGCGAGGATGGCTTTTTCACGAATCACTTCGGCGGCGAGGAAACGTTCGGGTTGGTCGGTGAACTGATCGTCGGGAAAATACGGGGGCGCTTCGGGCAGGCGCGCGATCCAGGATGCGACGAGTTCTTGCAGGCCGGTTCCCTTCACGGCAGAGATCGGAAAACTTTCGGTGAATTCAAATTCGGTGTTGTAACGCGCGATTAGCGGAAGCAAAAGCGGCTTGGCGATCAGGTCAACTTTGTTGAGAAGCAGGTAAACGGGACCTTTGAAACGGTTGATCCAGTCGAGGGCGAATTTATCGCCGGCGCCGAAATTGGCGGAGGCATCGACGATGAGACAGAGAATGTCGAGGCCTTCGAGGGAGTGCTGAAGCTCGTCCATCATCATGCGGCTGAGAACGTTTTCGGGGCGGTGAATTCCCGGCGTATCGATGAGGACGATTTGCGCGTCGGAGCGGTTGACGATGCCCTGGATGCGGTTGCGCGTGGTTTGGGGCTTGGTGGAGACAATGGAAACTTTGTGGCCGACCAGCTTGTTGACGAGGGTGGATTTTCCCGCGTTGGGGCGGCCGATGATGGCGACGAAGCCGGACTTGAATGGCATGTGTGGAATGAATTGTACGCGAAACGTGTTGGCGGAGACAGCGTGCGCGGCGGATGAGACGAAAACAAAGTCAAAGGCGAGAACATTTCGCGGAGAAAATCGAGAAAGGCTTGACGGCACGGAGACACGGAGAAGTTGTTACGACGCGGTGGGCGCGGAGGCGCTCGTAGTGGTTGTCGGGCGGGCGCGAACGCGGAGAACTTTGCGCTGATTGGATTCGACTACTTCGAAGCGGACGCCGTCGGCTTCGATGATTTCGCCATTGCGTGGGACGTGTCCTGCGAGGCCATTGAGCAGGCCGGCGATCGTGGTGGCGGCGGAATGTTGCGTATCGGCGTCGAGCTGGACGCCGAGGAGTTCGCCGACTTTGTCCACGGCGACGCTACCGCGAATGACCAGCGCGCCACCGGGCTCGCGAACCACATCGGGGACGGGCGTGCGGTCCTCTTCGCCGATTTCGCCGACGATTTCTTCCACCAGGTCTTCGACAGTGACCACACCGGCCATCAGTCCGTACTCATCGATGACGATGGCCATCTGCTGATTTTTGCGCTGCATTTCTTTCAGGAGCGCGGAGCCGAATTTTGTTTCCGGGACGAATAGGGCTGGGCGCATCAGCTCGCGAACGGTCCGGTGCGTGGCTTCGCGGTCGGAAACTTCAAGCATGTCGCGAGCGACCACGATGCCGACGATATCGTCGAGCGATTTGTCGTAAACCGGCACGCGGGAGAATTTGGTGTCGACGACGAGTTCGCCGAGTTCTTCGAGAGTGGCGGAGGCGCGAATGGCGATCACGTCGGGCCGAGGAGTCATCACGTCGCGGACGCGCTTGTCGCCAAATTCGACGACGGATTCGATCAGGCGGGCTTCGTCTTGTTCGATGATGCCCTCTTCGGTGGCGGCATCGACGAGCGCTTCGATGGCTTGCTGCTGATCTTCGGCGGCGGATTCGGACTCGGCTTCGTCGGAGAGGTGGAGGACGGAGACCGCCAGCTCGAGAACGGCCTGCACGGGCCAGATCAAAATCTGGAACATCCGTACCAACGGAACGAAGGGACGAACCCACGTGCCGGATGCGCGCGCAATGAGCAGCGACGGGATGAACTGCATCGCGATGACGACCTCGCGCGCCGAGAAAGAAAATCATCTCGACGGCGGCTTCCCAGGTGCCCGGAACGAAAAACAGAACGCCGCGCGCCGTAAGAGCAGCGACGAGCACGAGCCACAGGCGGGCCAGCATGCTGAAGGTGAGCGGACCCTGGCGGCGCTCGATGTGGAGGCGCGGCTCGATTTCGGCTTCGAACGTTTCCAGGTGGTCGCGGACGCGGCCGGAAACGACGCGGCCCAGCTCGCGATAAACGCGGTCCAGATACGAAAAGACCACCAGGCCCGCGGTCAGAGCGAGAACTCCGACGGTGTAAAGGAAGGGCGCCATGCGTCAGGCGAGTCCCAGGTCGCGGCGAAGCAGACGCTCGCGACGCTCCATCTGCCCGGTATCGGTTTCGTGATCGTAGCCCATCAAATGAAGGATGCCGTGAAGGATCAGGATGCGCATCTCGGCTTCGAAGGTGCGGCCGAAGCGAACGGCGTTGGCGCGGGCGACGGCCGGGGCGATGGCGATGTCGCCCAGATACGTCACTTCGGCGGGGCGCGGAGCGGCTTTGGATTTCGGAGTTGCGCGGTTTGCGCGCCGCTTGGGCGAATTGGATTCCACCGGAAAGGACAATACATCGGTGGGGCGATTTTTTCCACGATAGCTGCGATTCCAGCCGGCGATGGCGGAATTCGAAACCAGCGCGACGGTGAGGCAGTCCGGGCGGAATCCGAAGGCGCGACTGCGCGCGGCCGAGAAACTTTTCGAGCGGCTGAATGGAAACACGGACCTCGCGCTGGCGGTTGAGAATCATGGCGGAGCCACTACTCGCGCGGATGCTTGTCGCGGGGCGGCACAAGGTTCGGGCCGCGGCCGTTGTGGTGAGGATGCGTGGCGGCGTGCTCGTCGTAGGCCTTGATGATGCGCTGGACGAGGCTGTGGCGCACGACGTCATGCTCGTCGAAATAGATGAACGAGATTCCTTCGACTCTTGCCGACGAATTTCGATGGCTTCGACCAGGCCGGAGCGGCGCGAGTCGGGCAAGTCGATCTGGGTGACGTCGCCGGTGATCACCGCTTTGGAATTGAATCCCAGCCGCGTGAGGAACATTTTCATCTGCTCGCTGGTGGTGTTCTGCGCTTCGTCGAGAATCACGAATGAGTCGTTCAGCGTGCGGCCGCGCATGAAAGCGAGCGGCGCGACTTCGATAATTCCCTTCTCCAGATAAGCTTTCGAGCTTGTCGGCTTCGAGCAGATCGTGCAGCGCATCGTAGAGCGGGCGCATGTAGGGATCGACCTTTTCCTGCAGCGTGCCCGGGAAGAAAGCCGAGGCGCTCGCCCGCTTCGACGGCGGGCCGCGCAAGAATGATGCGGTTGACTTGTTTGGACAGCAGCGCGGAGACGGCCATGGCCACGGCCAGGTACGTCTTGCCCGTGCCGGCGGGGCCAATGGCAAAGACCATGTCGAAATTTTCGAGCGCTTCGATATAGCGCTTTTGATTGGCGCTCTTGGGCGCAACGACTTTTTTGCCGAAGGTTTTGGTGTGCGTGGGAGAAAAGGCGCCGCGGGGGCCGGAGGTTGGTTCGCCGGTGGCGATGCGGAGAAGGGATTTCACTTCCTGGCTGTCCGGGACGCGGCCTTCACGGATGCGGCGATTGTATTCGTCGAGAATTTGCGCGGCGCGCTCGACTTGCGAGGGAGAGCCCTCGATTTCCAGATCGTGATCGCGGAGGTGCGTGGAAACGTGCAGGGCGGACTCGAACAGTTTCAGGTTTTCGTCGAGGGTGCCGAACAGCTCGTTAATGCCGCCAACCAGTCGTACGGTTTGTTTCATCAAGTCTCGCTGAGGCGATGCCTCCGGGCCACACGATTCAGCAGTTAGATGAGCGTAGCGCGGAGAAGGACGGGGGTCAAGGCGGAGCGGGAATGCGATATTTCTGTTGCGTGACAAGAGTTGTGAGCGAGGGGAGGGGGCACTAAAGTTCGAGGCGGAACATGCCGATGATGCGGATAGGGACGATTGCGAGCGCGGCAGAAGTTTCGCGCGTGGATGGCGCGAGTTTTAACGAGGGATCGAACGATGAGCACGAGCGCAAGATTTGGGGATCAGCGGCGGTCGCACCGGGTTCACATTGCGATCACGGTGGTGCTGCGGGCGAAGCGGGGAGAGCAGACTACCGAAGAAGAGACGACCACCACGGTGGTGAACAGCGCGGGCGGGCTGGTGCTGACAAATTTGGCGCTGCAGCAGGGTCAGGCGATTTCGGTGATCAATAAGAAAACGACGGAAGAGCTGGCTTGCAAGGTGGCGTTTGTAGGCGTGGGCGAGGCGAACCGGTTGCAGGTGGGATTCGAATTTCTGGAGCCGGCGCCGAAATTCTGGCGGATTGCGTTTCCGCCGGACAACTGGGATGCGTCGGAGCGGAAACGTCCGGGAGAGGTGCAGCGGGTGGCACCAAAGGCCGTGGCGGTTACGCAAATGCCCGGCCGGAAGTAACCGGCGCGGACCACATGGGCCACTGTGCCCTCTCCCCGACAGTCCTTTGATCCAGCTACTTAGAACTGAACTTTAGGCACTTCCTTCGAAGCTGCATCGGCCGCGAAGTAATCGTTGTTGCGCTGGAAGCCCGCCCACTTGGCGAAAATGCTGTTCGGAAATTGGCCGATGTACGTGTTGTAGGCCTGGATCGAGTCGTTGTAGCGCTTGCGCTCGACGGCGATGCGGTTCTCAGTGCCCGCCAATTCATCCTGCAATTTCAGGAAACCTTCGTTGGCCTTGAGCTGCGGGTAATTTTCGCTGATTGCAAGCAAGCGTCCGAGCGCGCCGGAGAGCTGGCCGTTCGCAGCGATCTTGTCGGCGGGCGTTTGCGCGCCGAGCAACGCAGCGCGCGCCTGGGCGACATCGTCGAAAACTTTTTCTTCGTGCTGCGCGTAGCCCTTCACGGTGGCAACGAGGTTGGGGATCAGGTCCGCGCGGCGCTGAAGGACCACGTCAACCTGAGACCAGTTGGATTTCACGGTCTCATTCAGCGTGACCATCTGGTTCTTGCTGCTGACATACATGCTGCCGACGATCAAGCCGCCTACGATGGCGACTACGAGGATTGCTCCGATGCAGCCGATAGCCCATTTCATGCGACGCCTCCGAAAGGTGCATTATATGCAGTACGGGACCTAAAACCAGAAAGAATGCGATGCGGCGCGGGAATCAAATGGCGTCGAGCCGGCGATCGACTTCGTTGGTGACCACTTCCACAAATTCCAGATACGCGTGAAGGGAGGCTTCCACGTCCACGTCGCCCTTCTTGCGCTTTCCTTCGCGCAAATCGAGCACGGTGTGGAAGGCGGACGGATCGGCGCCGGTGATTGCGGCGACCGCGACGATGGCTTCGCGTTTGGTTGCTGGCGCGGGCTGGCCCATGGCGATAACGGCGTGGCGAAAGAGCGAGCAGAATACGGAGACCGATTGGGTCATCAGGCCGAGATGGTCGCGATTGCTGAGCGGAGCGGCGACGATCCCCTGCCGCAGGCGGATCAGACTGGTGCGGAGTTCGCGCTCGACCTGGATACGGTGCAGGCGCAGCGGGACTTCGAAAGTGGCGAGAAAGTCTTCGCCGTAGAGGACGCGGTGGTGCGCTTTCATGTCGAGCAGCTCGATGGCAAAGACATCGGCGGAGCGATGGAGCTCTTCGAGTGTGAAGATCAGAGGAGCGCCGTTGCCCTGGCGCGTCCACCACTCGGCGACGGGATGAAGGTGCTCGAGATCGTTGGCGCTGGCCGAGTTGACCAGGCAGAGGACGTTGAGGTCGGAGTGGCCTTCGCGGAATTCTCCGCTGACGGCTGAGCCGTAGAGCATAACGGCGCGCAAATTTTCACGAGCCGTGTTTTTCAGACGATTGACTAAATCTGTGAGCTTGGCTTCCATCGCACGACCTTCGCTAATTTGAATCGAATCTCACCAACTACCCGTAGCGCCGCCGCCGCCGAACGAACCACCTCCACCACCGCCGAACCCTCCACCAAAACCACCGCCGCCACCGCCGCTCCAGCCTCCACCACCGCCACCGCCGCCCAGCATGCCGCCGATCATCGGGCCGACCCACCATCCAGAGCCGCCGCCCCGTCCGGAGCGGCCACCGCCACTGTTCTTGATCATCACGTAGAGAAAGAAAATGATCAGGCCGAGGAATATCAGCGCGCCAATGCCGCTTCCTTCGCTCGATGTTGGTTGGGACACGGGAGCCGGCAATGGCCCGCCGGTTAGAGTGATGCCACGGTCTTGCGCGATCGTGTCCGCAACCCGGCGGGTAACGAGCAGAATGCCGCCGCTGTAATCTCCCGCGCGCAGACTGCTCTGCGCTTCGCGCATGAAGCTGCCGACTTTACCGTCGTTGAGAATTCCTTCGAGGCCGTAGCCGACTTCGATACGGCTTTTGCGGTCGTCAATCGCGTAAAGGATCAGGACGCCGCTGGAACTGGCTTTCGGGCCGACTCCCCACCGCGTGGCCAAATTGATTGAAAAGTCTTCGATCGGCGAGTCGCCAGTGGTTTTCACGGTGACAACGAAAATCTGGGCCTTGGCTTTGTCGTTGATCTCGGTGCAGATCGAGGTGAGCTGGGTTACAGCGGCTGGGCTGAGGACGTTCGCGTAGTCGTTGACGTATGCGGCCGGCTTGGCCGGGAGCTGGGTTTGGGCCAGGGCTGGCGGCGTAACGGCGAGGAGAAACGCGAAACAGATGAGAAAAAGTGCAGCGCCACGCCGAAATTCGCGCGGAGAGTGGGACCACAGGAGAGCTGTAGCGCGTTTCATGGCAGCGTCGGCATGGTAGTGCCCGCGCGATGGAAGTGTCAACGCGGAATGACGTCGGCGGGAATTCGCGGGCAGGGCATACTCGATCTCAGCGCGGCGATTCGGGAAAGCGTGCGAGACGCAACGGCTTGCGATTCATCGATACGCAGTTCACGTTTGTTCGCTGGGATGCTAAACTGCGTGTCCTTGAGGACATCCGGAGGATGGGGCGGATGTTCGAATACGCACGGCAATGTCCGAAAACGAACGGTCTGCGAGACGAAATTCCCTTTTAACCGTCTAATTTCAATCGGATAGGGTGGTCTTTCCTGTGCAATATTTTGCGCCAGTTGAAACAAAGCACCCTGCTCGTGCGTTTTGATTAGGTAACCACACGTCGAAATCGGCGCCGATGGCGCATGTGAACGCAACTGGGAGAGGAAAACACACGATGAATGGAAGGCTGATGCACGCAGCGGCAGCGATGTTGACGATCGCGTCGCTCATCGTTTCGCCGGTCTTTGCTGAAACACAGAACGCTCAATCTCAACAGGGACAGCAAGGCCAGGCTCCGGCGACGCCGCAGCAAACGCAGCCGGCGAGCCAACCCGCGGCACAAACGGGCGCTGCAGCGAGCAAGTCCGGGCGCGATTTGCGGCTGGCCGACGGGCCCGATTATTCGGGCGGAAAGCGTTTTTTTCCCAATATCATCGCGCCGTACACACCGGAAAATATACCGCAGCCGATGCTGACCAACACGCCGCGAATCGACCAATTGATTCAGGACGGCAAGCTGATGCTAAGCCTGGACGATGCGATCTCGCTGGCACTGGAAAACAATTTGAATATAAGCGTGCAGCGCTACACACCGTGGATCGCCGAAACGCAATTGTTGCTGGCGAAGGCAGGAGGAGTGCCACAGACCGGAAGCACGCAGCAGGTGGTGCTGGGAGCGGGGCCGGCGGTTTCGTTCGATCCGGTGGTGACGGCGCAATTCGGCTGGACGCACGGAAACATTCCGGTAAATAACCCGTACATCTCGGGCACGGGGTCTACTTCAATTCTGGGCCTCACCGACAATGCAACGAATTTTGAGTTCGGCTACTCGCAAGGCTTCCATACGGGCACGAACCTGTCAGTGACGATGAGCATTCCGAGGACGAGCACGGACTCGCCATCGGTTTTCTTCAATCCAGCCCTAAACCCGGTATTGACGGCGACGCTGTCGCAACCATTGCTCAACGGCTTCGGGCTGCTACCGAACACTCGCTACATCATCGAAGCTAAGAATTCGGTGAAGGTTGCGGGCTCTGTTTTTGCGCAGCAGATCATCGCGACGGTAACGCAGACCTCGAACGACTACTGGGAGCTGGTGTACGACCGGGGCAACGTCAAGGTGCAGGAAGCCGCGGTGGCGGTTTCGCAGAAACTGTACGAAGACAACAAGAAGCAGCTGGAAATCGGAACCATGGCGCCGCTGGACGTTCTGACCGCGGAATCGCAGCTCGCGACCGACCAGCAAAACCTGATCGTGGCGCAGACCACGAAGCTGCAGCAAGAAACGGTACTCCTGAACGACATCGCCAGAAGCCTGCTGGCGAAGGACGTGGCAGGCATCGAAATCATTCCCACCACTCCGATCACGACGCCGGACAGTGTCGAAAACGTGCCGCTGGCGGATGCAGTGCAGGAAGCGTGGAGCAAAAGGCCGGAACTGTATCAGGCCGCTTTGAATCTGAAGAACGCGGACATTGAGGTGCGGGCCACGAAGAACGGCCTGTTGCCCTCGCTGAATGCGTACATTCAGTATCAGGCGCAGGGCTTGAACGGCAATGCAGTGAACATCGATCAGACCGGCACGGCCTTCACGCCGGATCTGAATTCGCCGATCTACGACGCGAACGGCGCGCCGGTGCTGATCGGCGGCGTTCCGGTGTATGCGGGCGTGCCCACCGCTTACAACACGACGGAAACGATCACCAAGGGCGGGGTCGGCGGCGCGCTGAGCAGTCTGTTTGAGAACAACTTTCCGACGTACTCGGTAGGATTGAACCTGACGCTTCCGATTCGCAACCGGTCCGCGCAAGCCAACAGCGCCCGCGCGCAACTGGACGAACGGCAACTGGAAGTGCAGAAGCGGCAGACGGAAAACACAATCGTCATCGGCGTACGCAATGCTCTGATCGCTCTTCAACAGGATCGCGCGCAGGTGACCGCGGCCGAAAAGGCCCGTCTGTTGGCCCAGCAAACGCTCGACGCTGAGCAGAAGAAATACCAGCTCGGATCGTCCACCAGTTACAACGTGGTGTTGCGCTCCAGGGACTTGACCTCGGCGCAAGGAACGGCGCTGAGGGCGCAAGCGAACCTGCAGGAGGCTCTGGTGAACTTCAATCAGGCGATGGGACGGACGCTGGAAGTGAACAACATCATGGTGTCCGACAATCTGAAGGGCGGCACGGCGCGCGTGCCGATGATTCCAGGGACGCCTGTCGAGAATCCCACCGTCGGCAAGAAGTAGCAGCGCGGGGACGGGTCACGGGGTAAAAGTTCAGACGCGGCTCGCATCGGAACTCGGTGCGAGCCGCGTTGGTGTGTTTGGACAGTTTGCTGGGCGGTGCGTCGCGTCGTATCGCGTATTGCTGGGGCTGGTGTGTGGACCTAGAATGAGGGCGTAGGGCTGCGCCGCGCTCGGGGCGGGACTGCGACCGCTGCCCGGTCCATGTGCGGCACCGGCCGTTACAGAAGCAGGCAGACGAGTGCGGGGCCGCCGGACGGAATGAGTCGAGGCACGTAGGAGACATCGATGGCTGAGAAATCAATCGAGACGAAGATTTCGAAGGCGAAGCCGGCACCTGTGGCCACCATCGATGTGGAGCGGAAACCATCGGCCGCGGAACTCGCGTGGGAGCGCAACACGCTCGAACCGACGCTGGCAAAGTCGCCGGAGCGCGACGCGGACTTCACCACTGTATCGAGCTATCCTATTCGACGGGTCTACACCGAAGCCGACCTTCCCCACTGGAATCCTGAAAAAGACCTTGGCTATCCCGGCCAGCCGCCGTACACGCGCGGAATTCATTCCACGATGTACCGCGGAAAGCTTTGGACGATGCGGCAGTTCGCCGGGTTCGGGACGGCGCAGGATACGAACGCGCGCTTCCGGTATTTGCTGTCGCAGGGGCAGACGGGATTGTCGGTGGCGTTCGATTTGCCGACGTTGATGGGCTACGACGCGGACCATCCGCTTTCCGAAGGTGAAGTCGGCAAGTGCGGCGTGGCGATCAGTTCCCTGGCGGACATGGAAATTCTTTTTGACCAGATCCCGCTGGCGGATGTGACCACGTCGATGACAATCAATTCGCCGGCGTCGGTGATTTGGGCGATGTATCTGGCGGTCGCGGAAAAGCAGGGCGCGGACTGGAAGAAAATTTCGGGGACGCTGCAGAATGACATCCTGAAGGAATACATCGCGCAGAAGGAATACATTTTCCCGCCCGAACCGTCGATGCGGCTGGTGGTGGATACCTTTGAGTTTGGCGCGAAGCACACTCCGAAGTTCAATCCCATTTCGATCAGCGGTTATCACATTCGCGAGGCGGGATCGACGGCGATTCAGGAGCTGGCGTTCACGCTGCGCGACGGGATCGAGTATGTGGAGTGGGGCGTGCGGCGCGGGTTGAATGTGGACGAGTTTGTGCCGCGGCTTTCGTTCTTCTTCAATGCGCACAGCGAATTCTTCGAGGAGATCGCGAAGTACAGGGCGGCGCGGCGGATCTGGCACAAAACGATGGTGGAGCGCTTCGGCGCGAAGAATCCGCGGGCGTGGGCGCTGCGATTCCATACACAGACGGCGGGATGTTCGTTGACGGCGCAGCAGCCGATGAATAACGTGGTGCGTACGGCGTTGCAGGCGCTGGCGGCGGTGATGGGTGGGACCCAATCCTTGCATACGAATTCGCTGGACGAAGCCTGGGCGCTGCCGACCGAGTTTGCGGCGACTTTGGCATTGCGCACGCAGCAGATTATCGCGCACGAAAGCGGCGTGACGAATACGGCTGACCCGCTGGGCGGATCGTATTTCGTCGAATCGCTGACAAACGAGGTGCAGCGAGGAGCCTGGGACTACATCGAGAAAATCGATGCGCTGGGCGGGATGGTGGCGGCGATCGAACGGGCTTACCCGCAGCGAGAGATTGCGGACGCGGCGTACAACTACCAGATGGCCGTCGATCGCAAAGAGAAAATTATCGTGGGCGTGAACGAGTACGTGGCGGAAGAAAAGCCGCTGGACATCTTGCAGATCGACGAGAGCGTGGCGGAGCGGCAGGCGGTGAATTTGAGGACGTTGCGCGCGCAACGGTCGAACGATGCGGTGGCGAGGTCGCTTGCGGCGCTGCGCAAAGCCGCACAAGGGACGGAGAACACGATGCCGTGCATTTATGATGCGGTGAAGGCGTACGCGACGGTGGGCGAGATTTGCGATGCGCTGCGGGATGTGTTCGGGACGTACGACGAAGTGGCGTTCACGTAAAGACACGAAAAGCGTGGAACATTTCACGGAGAACACCGAGAAAGGCGGAGGGCACGGACAGTTCGAGGATAGTTCAGAGGACTAGCCTGCGGATACCGTGTTTTAGGACTACTACATTAAAGTTAATGAGCAGTCCGATGCGGCAGCCGGTCATCCGCAAATAGGTCAGCAGGATCGCAACGTGAACGGGGCTGAACGCCTCAACAGCTTTCAACTCCACGACGAGTTCCTTTCCTACTATAAAATCGGTTCGATACCCGGCCTCCAGTTTGACGGCTTTGTAGATCACCGGCGATGCATTCTGTCTTTCGAAGGGGATGCCGCGGAGGGTGAACTCGTGGGCGAGGCATTCTTCGTAGGCGGATTCGAGTAGGCCCGGGCCGAGTAGCTTGTGCACTTCAATCGCTGCCCCGATTAAAGCACCGGTAATTGCCGCTTCCTTCATCATTCTCGCGAGAACTTACCACAACGGGTGTCCCCGCCGTCGCCAAATCACGATTCCAGCTTGAACTCTCCGTGCCCTCCGCCTTTCTCGGTTTTTCTCCGTGAAATGTTCCACGCCGCTGCCGTTTCAATTGCAGCTACAATCTCACCATGACGAAATTTAGATCGTTCGCGTTTATAGCTTGTGTCGCCCTTGTTTCGTTTTCAGCATCGGCATCCGACAAAGTGCCCTCGGGAACGAAGAGCGGGTTCGTGACGGCGACGGATGGCGCAAAGATTCACTACATCGAGGAGGGGCAGACGTTCGTGACGCAGGCTGCGGAAGTCGGCAATCCCCTTCCCTCGGGCACCAAAGCCACGAAAGGCGAAGTGGCGCGGACGGCGCCGCACCACGGCGTCTCGATCCTTTTTGTGCCGGGCTGGACGATGCCGGCGTGGATTTATCAGAAGCAGCTCGACGGACTTTCGAAGGCGCGGCGCGTGGTGGCGATGGACCCGCGTTCGCAGGGCGAATCGACGCGCACGACGGAGGGTTTGTATCCGGCGCAGATGGCGCGCGACATTCATTCGGTAGTCGAGCAACTTCACCTGGCGCCGGTGGTGATCGTGGGATGGTCGATGGGGATTGTGGAGACGCTTTCGTACGTGGATCAGTTTGGGACGAAGGATGTGGCGGGGCTGGTGTTGATCGATGAGACGGCGGGCGGACAGGAGCCGGGTGACGCGGCGTGGGAATTTCCGATGTTGAAGCGCGTGCTGGAAGATCGGCAGAACACGACGGAATATTTTGTGCGGAAGGTGCAGTTTCACCGGCCGCAGCCGGAAGATTACATCCAGCGTGTGATCGCCGCTTCTGAGAGTGTGCCAACGAGTGACGCGGTGGCGCTGCTGGTTGGGCGATTCGCGGCGGATTACCGCTTCGTGCTGCCGAAGATCGACAAGCCGACGATGGTATGCGCGGCGACGGACAACGATTTTCATTCGCGCGTGGTGGCGATGCAGAAGGCGATTCCCAATTCGCAGCTGGTGGACTTCTCAGGCGACGGGCATGCGCTTTTTGTGGATGAGCCGGAGAAGTTCAACGAGGCGATGGAGGATTTCTTGTTGGATTTGGAGTAAGGGGCGAAACCGTATGGGCCGCTACGAATTGGGGGAAGCAATTGCGACGAGAGTGCTTACGCTCGAGTCTGGCGCCCCAAATCGATCCGAAGTAATTATTTCGCTAGGGAAACCTCAGGCCGACGGGCGCGACGTCTATTGTACCTATGCGATCAAAGGGTCTGGTCGTGACAAGGTGATGCGCGTTTACGGAGTGGACGGATTTCAGGCCGTTACACTCGCACTCGGTGCGCTGCGAGTGGAGATCGAAGTATTGAACAAAGAGCTGGGCGGAAAACTACACTGGGACGCTGGGCCCGTAAATGATTTTGGTTACCCGCCGACTGAACAAACTTAACTCAACCCCAGGACAAATTGGTACGCACTGCGCTAGGACGGTATGGCTACGCCCCGGTGGCCACGGGTCACGGATTCGAGTATTCTTGGCGCATATGTCCGAAAGAAAAATACGCGTGCTGATCGCGAAGCCGGGCCTGGATGGGCACGATCGCGGCGCGAAGATCATTGCGCGGGCGCTGCGCGATGCGGGAATGGAAGTGATCTACACCGGCCTCCGGCAGACGCCGGAAATGATCGCGTCGGCGGCAATTCAGGAAGACGTGGATGTGATCGGGCTTTCGATTCTTTCGGGGGCGCACAATACGTTGTGCCCTCGGCTGATCGAGCTGCTTCGTGAAAAAGGGATGAATGACGTGACGATTTTGATCGGCGGCATCATTCCCGAAGCGGATATTCCCGCGCTGAAGAGAGCGGGCATCGCGGAAGTGTTTCTGCCAGGAACCACCACTCAGTCGATCGTTGATTTTATTCGCCAGCGAGTTCCCACCGCGCCGCGCGGCGTCTAGAGCCGCTGTGGCCACGCGGCTGGTTTCACAAATTCAAAACGACATTTTGGAGATAAGGCTGGAGGCGGACGATGGATATCCGCGCCTGGAGCTGCGCGTGCTGGATACGCTGGAGCGCGAGATGGAGAGGCTTCGCGCGGAAGATGGCTTGCGTGGCTGCGTGATCGCGGGGACGGAGTGGGCGTTTGCCGCGGGGGCGGAGATTTCGGAGCTGGCGGAGCTAGGGCGATCCGGCGGATTTGAATTTGCGCGGCGCGGTCAGCGAGTGATGGCGAGCGTGGAGCGGAGCCCGATGCGCGTGGTGGCGGCGATTCGCGGATATTGTTTTGGCGGCGGGCTGGATTTGGCGCTGGCGTGTCACGCGCGGATCGCGGCGGAGGATGCGGTGTTCGCGCATCCGGGCGGAGCGCTCGGGATCATCACGGGTTGGGGCGGGACGCAGCGTTTGCCGCGATTGATCGGAAGAGCGCACGCGGTGGAGATGTTTGTCACAGGGCGGAGCGTGAATGCGAGCGACGCGCTAGCATGGGGACTGGTTTTAAGAATCGTCGCGCCACATGGACTTCTGGAAACGGCGAAGCACTTGGCTCTAAGCGAGCCCTAAGTTGTGCCATCACCTGAGGAAGGCGACCCGGGCGTCGGGCTGTCCGGTGTTGCGGGGTCTGCAAGCGGTATCGGCCGCCCACCGCCGTCGACGCTTACTTCGAGAGTGTCGAAGGTCCAATGGCCCGCACGTTTTTTTCCAACGACATCGATCCGACCAGTGCCAGGGGACCGCTCACTGGGATTTCCAGATTTGCGTCACCGCTCGTGCCATAGAGATTAAGCGAACCGGAAAAGGAATGACCAACGCGCAAAGGCGTGCCGAGTTTTGCTCGGACCGCCGGCGAGGCGGTGGCTTGCGCCACCGCGATCTTGCAAACGTCCGACGATCTGAACGTTAAGTCCACGCTTAGGTAGAGCACCGCAATAAAGCCTCCGACAAGGCATAGGATCGCAACGACCAACGTGGGAATGAACCACTTCCAGTTGCGGTCGAACCAGTTCTTCCGCCGCGGGAATTGCGGAGGGAGCGGTGGGAAGTGGGCTTGCTGCTCCGGCGTTAGCGGCGGCGGGTAGGAAGACACGCTTTCACCTCGGACGATACTGGAGTGATACATCAGGCCGATTCCGATGGCAACCCGGATTGCGAAGCCCCGGCGCCGAGCGGGAGGATGAGTTTCGTGCGGGTGTAGGCGACGCGGAATCCGAGGCGTTCGATATTGCGATGGGACGCGCTGCCGGGCTGAGTGATGCTGACGGCGAGATCGCAATTTTGTGAGCGGGCCCATTCGAGGCGGACGTTGAGCAGCGCGCGCTGCACGCCGCGACGGCGAAAGGCCGGGAGTGTGCTGGCGCCGAAGAGTCCGCCAACACCCTGGTGCGCGGAGACCACTGCGCCGCCGGCCACTTCCCCATCGACGAACGCAAGAAAGCTGGCCGCGCTGCGGCGATGCGCGAAGCCTTCCATAACGTCAAGAAGCTGTGGCGTGACGGGAAAGGTGTCAGCGAAGCCTTGCGCGACGGTGGTAGTCCAGAGGCGTAGCTCGTGAGGCGCGGCGACGCGGGTGGTGACTCCCGTCGGCGGATCGCCCGCCGTAGCACTGCTTGGAAGATCGGCGAGGTCGATAATCAGAACGTTTGAGACTTCGAGCAATTGGTAGCCACGCGCGGCGAGACGTTCGTAGAGTTTCATGTCAACGAAAGGACAGACTTCTGCGGCGGCCGCGGCTCCGCGACTATGGAAGAAATCCGTAAGGCGGTCGAGGTCGGCGTCGGAAACTTCCCCGTTGAGGCCAAAGCCGATGGCCTGCGTGACGGGCGAGTCGACGCCCGCGAACATGGCGATTCCGCCCCCGATGTGTTCCACAGAAACGGGAAGCTCGGGATGAAACTTGGCGAAGGCTTCGGCACAACTCAAAGCGGCGTTGGCCTCGGCCATTTCCACGCGGCGAGCCAAGTCGATATCGATGAATTTCACGGCGAGATCTCCTGTGCGCTTCAGCGCATACACGAATCGCGACGCGCTCGGATACGAGCGGACGTTCACGATGAACGCGCGGATGTGGTGAATTGTGGCCGGAGCGCCGGAGTTAGCGGGGCGAGCCGGAGGCGGACCGGTAGCGGGCTAGATTCGAGCAGGACATAGGCGCCTCCGAAGACAGGATGGTTCGCATTGTGCACGCGAACTGGCGTGATTGTAGCCGAATGGCCGGGCAAGTCAAACCAAAGCGGGAGTGGTAGAATCCGGTCGGTCCGAAGGCCGCAGCCGCGGCTGGAAGGCGGATTTTCGACGGGAGTACTGAGTGAGCGAAACGAAAGACGCGACGAAGGGCGAGTCGAAGAACGGTTCTCCGTCTGGAGCCCAGGCCGGGTCCAAGATCGAGTCACGGATCGACACGAAGTCCGCCGATTACCAGAAAAACAGCCGCGCCATGGTGGACCGGCTCGGCGAACTGAAGACGCAGGAAGAGGAGATTCGCCAGGGCGGCGGCGCGAAAGCGATCGAAGCCCAACACAAGAAGGGCCGGCTCACCGCGCGCGAACGAATTGCAAAGCTGATCGACCCGAAGACCGATTTTTTTGAGCTGGGCATTTACGCTGCGTTCGAGATGTATGAAGAGTGGGGCGGCGCGCCGTGCGCGGGAACCGTGACCGGTCTTGCGACGGTTTCCGGGCGGCAAGTGATGATCATCGCGAACGATGCGACGGTGAAAGCCGGCGCGTTTTTCCCGATGACCGCGAAGAAAGTGATTCGCGCGCAGAACATCGCCATCGAAAACCACATCCCCACAATTTATCTGGTGGATTCGGCCGGCGTGTTTTTGCCGCTGCAGGAAGACGTGTTCCCGGATACGGACGATTTCGGACGGGTGTTTCGCAACAACGCCGTGATGAGCGCGATGGGCATTCCGCAAATCACGGCAATCATGGGGATGTGCGTGGCGGGCGGCGCGTATCTGCCGGTGATGTGCGACAAAATTTTGATGACCGAAGGCTGCGGGCTTTTTCTCGCCGGGCCGGCGCTGGTGCAGGCTGCGATCGGGCAGAAGACTTCCGCCGAAGAACTGGGCGGCGCGAAGATGCACGCGCAGATCAGCGGCACGGTGGATTTTCGCGAGCCGGACGACGAATCCTGCATCCGAAGCGGATTCGCTCTCTCGTGGACAAGATGGGCGCACCAAACCCGGCGCGCCTTCGATCACAAGACGTCGAAGCCGCCGCGTATCCGGAAGAGAGAGATGTACGGAGTTTTCTCGGCGAACCCCGCGAAGCAATACGACATGCGCGAGGTGATTGCGCGGATCGTGGATCGGCAGCGAGTTCGACGAATATCGCGCGGAGTACGGGCAGACGCTGACGTGCGGCTACGCGCGGATCGGCGGGTGGGCCGTCGGGATCGTCGCGAACCAAAAGAAACACGTGAACGTAGCCGCGCCGGGAACGGACGAAAAACGGATCGAGTTCGGCGGCGTGATTTACACCGAGTCCGCCGACAAAGCGGCGCGATTTATCCTGGACTGCAATCAAAACCTGATCCCGCTGATTTTCCTGCACGACGTGAACGGGTTCATGGTGGGCAAAGAGGCGGAGTGGAGCGGGATTATCCGCGCCGGCGCGAAGATGGTGAACGCGGTGGCCAACAGCGTGGTGCCCAAAATTTCGGTGATCTGCGGCGGGAGTTTTGGCGCGGGACATTATGCGATGTGCGGAAAGGCGTACGATCCGCGGTTCATGTTTGCGTGGCCCACGGCGCGCTACGCGGTAATGAGCGGAGACGCGGCGGCGAGCACGCTGGTGGAAATCAAGATCAAGCAACTGGAGCGGACAGGTAAGCGATTGAGCGACACCGAAAAGAAAGAGTTGCAAGAATCCATACGCGCGACGTATGAAAAGCAGACAGACCCACGCTACGCGGCGGCGCGGCTTTGGGTGGACGCGATTATCGATCCGGCTCAGACGCGCGAAGCCTTGATCCACGCGCTTGAGGCCGCATCGCAGAATCCGGACGTAGCGCCGTTCAAGACCGGCGTGTTCCAGACGTAGAGCGACGCTCCATGAGCAACCCTGCACGCACGGAAGGTTGGAAGCAGCTCGGCTTCATAATTTTGCTGTCGATCCCCGCGCTCTTCTGCGTGGTGGCTTCCGCGCAATTCGACAATGGGAGCGACTACACGCGCTCCGCGTTGTGGTTCATCTTCGAAGGGGGTCAGTATCTCGCCATCGTTTGCATTTTGATCGGCATCGGGATCTGCATCGTGGCGTTCGCGGACGAGCATACTTCCCGGGTCGCCGCGGCGCTGATGGCCATTTCGGTGTTGGTATCGATATACTTGTTGTGGCTCGGAATTCACATTTACAAAAGCCCGTGGTTTTAGGGAGCTATGACCGAAAGCGTGACGATTGTGGAATGCCCGCGCGACGCGTGGCAGGGATTGCCTCATTTAATCCCCACCGAAGAGAAAATCGCGTATCTCGCGAAGTTGGTCTCGCTCGGATTTATTCATATTGATGCGGTGAGTTTCGTTTCGCCCAAGCACGTACCGCAAATGGCGGACAGCGAATCGGTGATGCAGGGATTGAGCCGCGTGAAAACAGCGGCGGGCGGCGCGCCAGAGATTATTGGTATCGTGGTGAACGCGCAGGGCCTGGAACGGGCGCTCGCGGCTCCGGGAGTGACGACGATCGGATATCCCTACTCGGTGTCGGCATACTTCCGGCGCGCGAACGCGAACATGTCCAGGCAGGAATCGCGTGAACTGGTGGAAAAGCTGCATCGCGATACGAAGGCGGCGGGGCGCAAGCTGGTGGTCTATATATCGATGGCCTTCGGCAATCCGTACGACGAGCCGTGGGGCGCGGAAATTGTCGAAGACGCGCTGGTGTGGCTGAAGGATGTGGGAGTGAAGACGGTTTCACTCGCGGATACGGTGGGGACGGCGTCGCCCGATGAAGTGGCGGCGCTGTACAACGACGTGAAGGGTTGCGTGGCGGGCGTCGAAATCGGCGTGCATCTGCACAGCCGGCCGGAACGCGCAGCGGAAAAAGTGTTGGCGGCGTATGAAGCGGGGTGCCGACGGTTCGATGGAGCGCTGACCGGAATGGGCGGCTGCCCTTTCGCGGGCGATGATCTGGTCGGTAATATTCCCACGGAAGCGATACTGACGACGCTGGCGGCGCGCGGAGTTTCAACGGGTATCGACACAAAGTCACTCGCAATCGCTTGCACGCTGGCGGGAGAACTTCGCGAAAAGTACACCTACGTACCCGAGGCGACCAAACCAAACTAGAATTCGCATCCCGCCTTCGCGCGGCCATCGAATACGAAACGGAAAAGCAGCCATGACCAAGCCGAAAGAATCGCTTAAACCCAACTTCGATACGATCCTTTACAGCGTGAACGTCTCGGTTGCGACGATCACGCTGAATCGCCCCGGAGAAACGCAACGCGATCTCGACGCAGATGATCGAGGACTTTCTCGAGGCGTTGAACCTGGCGAACAACGATCCGTTCGTGCGCGTGCTGATTCTGACCGGCGCGGGAAAAGCATTTTGCGCCGGAGTGGACCTGGATGCGTTGAATACGATCGCGAAGCAGTCGCCCGAAGAGAATTTGGGAGATTCGCGGTTGATCGCGCGATTGTTTCACCGGCTATACAGCTTTCCAAAGCCGGTAATCGCCGCGGTGAACGGAGCGGCAATCGCGGGCGGGTGCGGGTTCGCGACGTTCACGGATATCACTCTAGCGGTACCCGAAGCGAAATTCGGTTACACGGAAGTGCGCATCGGATTTATTCCGGCGCTGGTTTCGGTGATGCTGCGACGGCAAATCGGAGAGAAACGCTCGCGCGAATTGCTGCTCACGGGACGGACGTTTGACGCGACGGAGGGATACCGGCTTGGACTGGTGACCGAAATCGTGCAGCCGGAAGACCTGATGGAGAGGGCGAACGAGTACGCGAAAACGTTCTTGGCGGCCAGCCCAACCAGCCTGGAACACACCAAACGGCTGCTGTTGCATTATGACGACGAAGAAATCCGCGAGGAAATTGAACTGGCGATTCAGGCCAACGCGAAAATCCGGGCCACGGCGGACTTCCGCGAAGGCGTCGCCGCGTTTCTGGAAAAGCGGACGCCGAACTGGACGGGCCGCTAAGTGAACTCCAGCGCCGATTTTTTCACTACAGGCTTCCCTTCCCCGCACATGATTGAATTTGCCGACGCCATTGTTCGCGTGAGGTACGCCGAGACGGACCAGATGGGCGTGGTGTATCACGGGAACTATTTCACGTGGTTCGAGGTGGGCCGCGTGGAACTGTGCCGCGCGCTGGGGTTTGAATACAGGCAGATGGAATCCGAGGACGATTGCTTTATCGTGGTGGCCGACGCGCACTGCCGCTACAAGCGTTCGGCGCGGTTTGACGATTTGCTGGCCGTGCGGACGCGGATCGCCGACGCGACCAAGCGGACGATCAAATTCGACTACGAAGTCCTGCGTAAAGCGGACGACGAGTTGCTGGCAAGCGGCGAGACGATTCACGTGATCTGCGACCGCGAGGGCCGGCCGCGATCGCTGCCGGAAAAATATCATCGCTACTTTTTCGCGAGAGACAGCGGCAGACCGCGAGCGAATTCATCCCGAGAGAAGTCATGAGCACTATTTTGATCGACGGCGAAACGCTGACGCGCGACGCGCTGTACCGGATTGTGTTTGAAGGCGAGGAAGTGGCGCTTGCTCCGGGCGCGCGGGAAAAGATGCTCGCGTCACGAGCGGTGATCGAGCGGCTGATCGAATCGAACGCGCCGGTATACGGCGTGAACACAGGATTCGGAAAGATGGCGTCGGTGCGGATCTCTCGCGAGCAGATCGGCACGCTGCAGGTGAATCTGGTGCGCAGCCATGCATGCGGCGTGGGCGCGCCGTTGAGCGAGGCCGAGACGCGAGCAATGCTGGTGCTCCGCGCAAACGCAATTGCGAAAGGGTTTTCGGGCGTGCGCCCCGTGGTAGCGGAGACGCTGTGCGCGATGCTGAACAAGAGCGTTCACCCAGTGATTCCCGGACAAGGATCGGTGGGGGCGTCGGGAGATCTGGCGCCGCTGGCGCATCTCGCGATCGTGGCGATCGGCGAGGGCGAGGCGATCTACGAAGCGCAACGAGTGACGGGCGGTGCGGCGATGAAAGCCGCGGGAATCGCGCCGCTCGCGCTGGAAGCGAAGGAAGGCCTCGCGATGCTGAATGGCACGCAAGCCATGCTGGCGCTTTTATCGCTGGCGCTGCGGGATGCGGAAATCGCGGCGGACACGGCGGACGTGGCGGCAGCGCTGTCGCTCGATGCCTTGCGCGGGAGTCCGGCGGCGTTCGACGAGCGGATCGCGCGGGTGCGGCCTTACATGGGACATGCGACGACGGCGAAGAATCTGGAACGGTTGAATGCGGGGAGCGCGATTCGCGACTCGCACAAATCGACGGACATCGACCCGCGAGTGCAGGATGCTTACAGCTTGCGGTGCACGCCGCAGGTTCACGGCAGCGTGCGCGATGTGCTGGACCAGGTGGATGCGACGCTGAGCGTGGAATTGAACAGCGCGACGGACAATCCGCTGGTGTTTGCCACAGACCCCAAAGGCGCGGGCGACGTGATTAGCGGCGGAAATTTTCACGGGCAGCCGCTGGCGATCGCAGCGGACCAACTGGCGGTCGCTTTGACGACGCTCGCGGGAATTTCGGAGCGGCGGATCGAGCAGATGACCAATCCGCAGACCAGCCTGCTACCGGCGTTTCTGGTGCGCGATGCCGGGCTCAATTCGGGATTCATGATTCTGCAGGTCACCGCAGCAGCGCTGGCAAGCGAAATGAAGGCGCAATCGACGCCGCATTCGGTGGACTCGATTCCCACGTCGGCGAACCAAGAGGATTACGTGTCGATGGGGATGAGCGGCGCGCGTCGGCTGGGCGCGATGCTCGCGAATCTGCGGAATGTGCTGTCGATTGAGTTGCTGGCTGCGTGCCAGGGAATCGACCTTCTGGCGCCTTTAAAGACGGGAACGCGCGGCACAGAAGGCGTACGACATTGTGCGGTCAGTTTCGAAGACGGTGAATGAAGATCGCTCGCTCGCTACTGACATCGCGGCGGTGGCGAATCACGTATCGAAAGGCTCGTTCGCCGAAGTGTTGCGGTAAGAAGCCATCTCGAGTGCGCTGATCGAGTTAGCTTGCTGGTGGTTTGGTTGCTCCGCTTGCGGCTTTCCCTTCTGAACTGATTCTCACGGTGTCTTGCGCGGGCGGAGGCGTCTTCGGCGCGGATCTCTTCGTGTTCGTAGCGGGATGAACGGGCTGCGATTCGGATTGCGATGGGTTCGTCGTTGGGTGAATTGGGTGTGCCATTGTGGTTCCCCCTTACAACTGAATATCGGCAAGACTTGCCGGTGACTTGAATTCCCTACTGGGACCGTTGCGCACGCAAGCGCAGTGTTGGCCCTTCGTTAGTCTATATGAGAGCGCGGCGGAGGAATGTTCCAAAGCGGTATCCAGCGATATGACTGAATGGCGCGACGCCGAGCGAGTAGTGCCCGCACGGTAGCGTGAGCGTTTTGAGAGGAACCTGTTCGTCGCAGGCGGCGGCGACAAACTGCTGCGTTAGAACAAACGGGAATGTGGGATCGTAGCGCGCGCTGATGGCGAGAAGTTTTTTGTTGGTGTGGCGCAGGCCGCGAATGTAAGGCTGCGGGCTGATGGGCGACCAGAATTCGCGGAGTTCTTCGACGGAAACGTGCGGAGCGATCGATTGCCAGACGTTGGAGGTGGTCAGGCCGGTCGCGACGACGTCCGCGAAATACGTGGAGACGTGGAGAAACGCTCCGGCGCGGAGCCTCGGTTCGTGGCGGAGCGTAAGGAACGCGAGACAGGAGCCGATGCTGGTGCCGAGGATGCCGAGGCTTTTATGGCCTTGTTCGACGAGCCAATCGAGAGTGCGGCGGACGTCGAGAACCGCCTGACGATTGGCTTGCAGCGTTAGACCGATATTGGGGCTGATCAGATGGTCGGCGCGCAGGTAGCCGGGAATGGCGCGGCGGTCGTGATACGGAAGGCTGAGTTTTACGGCGGTGATGCCGAGCGTGTTGAGCCAGCGGCAGACGTTTTGTTGTTCTTCCCAGCGAGAATTCCATTGCGCGAGGACGACTACAGCGGGACCTTTTCGGCGTGAATCGAAGATTTGAGCGTGGACGCGATTGTTTTCAGGCCACGGAGACGCGACGGCGCTGGTAAAAGTGAGGACCTTATCGCGCAGTTCGTAGTCACTCGCGGGCGGCGCGGAAAACCATTGCTGGCTGTTGGCGAGGGTTTGCGCGGCGAAGTATTTCAGGAAAGCGCGAGGGTCGGGATCGCGCGCGGCGCCGCCGATGTGTTCGAGGCCCCATTCGAAGGGCATGATGCGGCGGTTGGGTTCTTGCGCGAAACGCATTTCCTCGTACGCGCGGACCCGCTGTTCAATCCAGGACATGAAAGGTGGAGTTGGAAATATAGCGTAGCGGAACACAGGCAATCAAATCAGGTAAGGCGGGATGGCGGGGAGCGGGCAACACCGAGCGGATTAGGAATAGCGCGCGAAAACGGAAATGATATTCTAACTTGCGAGCGGAGCGTGACGATGTACGTGCGTAGCAACGCGAAACGGCGCCGCAATTTGACGACTATGACCTTCTCACTCCTTCTGGGTTCAGCATTGGTGTTTGGATTGGCTGCGGCAAAGTCCACGCCGCGCAAAAGCGCCGCGCGAATCGGCACGAAGAATAGCGCGAAGCAAACGGCACCCGCATCCGAGCGGACCGATCCGTGGTGGAAGCACGCCGTCTTTTATGAGGTGTATCCGCGCAGCTTCGCAGACAGCAACAACGACGGCGTGGGCGATCTAAACGGGATCACATCGAAGCTAGACTATCTGCACGACCTGGGCGTGGACGCGATCTGGATCACGCCGTGCTTTCCGTCGCCGCAGGTGGATTTTGGTTATGACGTCTCGGATTACGTGAACATCGATCCGATGTATGGAACATTGAAGGATTTCGACCGGCTGGTAAAGGAAGCGAGGAAGCGAAATATCCGCATCATTTTGGATTTCGTGATCAACCACACTTCGGACCAGCACAAATGGTTCGTCGATTCGAAGTCGTCGAAGACCGCTGCGAAACGCGACTGGTATATCTGGCGCGACGGAAAAGGCGAGGGGCAACCTCCCAATAACTGGCAGTCAATTTTCGGAGGGCCAGCGTGGACTCTGGATCCGACGACCGGGCAGTATTACTACCATTTCTTCTATCCGCAGCAGCCGGACCTGAACTGGCGAAATCCGGCGGTCGAGAAGGCGATGTTCGATGTGACGCGATTCTGGTACAAGCGCGGCGTCGCCGGCTTCCGGTTGGACGCGGTGAACGCGCTCTTCGAAGACCCGAAACTGACCGACAATCCGATTCTCCCCGGAAAGAACAATTACGGCGACCCGAATATGAAGAACGAGTACAACTCGGAGCTGCCTGAGAATCACGATGTGCTGCGGCGGTTGCGCACGGTGGCCGATCAATCGGATGCGGTTCTGATCGGGGAGACCTGGACGACGGACGCGGAGGAATTGAAAAAATACTACGGCGCGAACAACGACGAGCTGCAATTGCCGATGGATTTTCTGTTCACGATGGTGAACAAGATGTCCGCGCCGGACTTTCGCAAGCAGGTGCAAGCCGTGGAGGACACGGGACAGTGGCCGGTGTTTGTGATCAGCAACCACGATATCGTGCGGTCGTATATCCGTTATGGCGACGGCGTGCACAACGACGAAATCGCGAAAGTGCTGGCCGGGATGTATCTGACGCTGCGCGGCACGCCGATCATGTACTACGGCGAAGAGCTGGGGATGCAGAACACCGATCCGAAGACGCGCGACGAAGTGAAAGACCCGATCGGCAAACTGGGCTGGCCGAAAGAAAAAGGCCGAGACGGCGAACGGACGCCGATGCAGTGGAACGCGACGCCGAACGCGGGATTTTCCAAGGCCACGCCGTGGCTGCCGGTGGCGGCGAACTACAAAACGCGCAATGTGCAGGCCGAGCTGAAGACGCCAAATTCGATTCTGAATTTTTATCGCACGGTGCTGAAGCTGCGCCGCACCGAATTGGCGCTGAAGTATGGCGACTACACGGCACTGAACACGGACGATCCGAATGTATTCTCGTACATTCGAAAATACAAAGGCGAGGCCGTGCTGGTGGCGCTGAATATGTCGGCGTCGACGCAGACGGCCAAATTCGACTTGAGCGCGCAGGGGTTCGCATCGCCTGTGGTGAAAACGCTCGTTACCTCCGGCGGTTCGCCGGCCAAGGTAAGTACCGTGAAATTGGCGCCTTTCGCGGTGTATATCGCGAAAATCACGCCGGCGGCGGACTCGACGAAGACCAAATCATTGAAGAATTGAGCTGTTTGGCCCTTTATGCGTTAGAAGTCGGGCACGGTAGCGGACGGCTCGCTTGAGGCTGCCGGTGCCGTGATGCAGAATTGAAGATGTGTTTCCCTCGCCTCTCATCGCCGGGTTTGCGTTCGTCTTCGGGCTGGTCATCGGCAGCTTCCTGAACGTCTGCATCCTGCGGATTCCCGGCGGAAAATCGATCGTGCTGCCCGCGTCGGCCTGCCCGAAATGCGGCAAGGAAATCAAACCTTACGACAACATCCCGGTCGTGAGCTGGCTGCTGCTTCGCGGTAAATGCCGCGGCTGCAAAGCGCCGATCTCGCCGATGTACCCCATCGTGGAATTCCTTACGGGCGTTTTGTTTCTGGGGAGCTATCTGGTTTTCGGACTGTCGTTCGAAACGATCAAGTGGTGCGCGTTCTCCGCAATTTTAGTAGTGCTCGTGTTTACGGACTATCGCGAACGCATTCTGCCCGACGTGGTGAACTACACTGGCCTCGCGATTGGCCTGCTCCTCAGCCTGCTTGCGAAGCCAACAGACGGGACGTCGATGTGGATCGCCAATAAGCTTTTCGACTTCCCTCCTCCGATGCCTGTACTTTCGCTGATAGACGCCGTGATCGGAGCGCTGGTGGGCGGTGGCCTCTTGTGGCTGGTGTCCGAAGCGTATTTCCGCCTGCGCGGCCGCGAAGGAATGGGCCTGGGCGACGTGAAAATGATGCTCATGGCGGGCGCGTTTCTGGGCGCGAAACGGACTCTACTTACGATTCTGGCGGGATCGCTGCTTGGAAGCGTGCTGGGAATCGCGATCATCGCCGCGAAGCGCAAGGATTCGGACTACGAGTTGCCGTTTGGGACATTCCTGGGCGCCGGCGCGCTGTTGGTGGTTTTCTTCGGGACTCCGGTCGTAAACTGGTACCAAGCACTGCTCACGGGACGATGAGGAATCACGACTCATGATTCTCCCGAACAATCCGCCGCACGCCGGACTTCCCAACTTCAGCTTGGCTTACTTGATTGGACTGTTCGTCGCGATTGCCGTTTTCGTTCTGGCGATGCTCGCTGTGGCGCGCAAGATTTTGCGCGGACAGGGACAAGGCTCGAAGGAGGATGCATGGACTCCCGATTCGCCTGACACCGAAAATCCTTCCGCATTCATGGCTGCTTCCATGCAGGGCGTGATCGAGAAGTTGCGCGCACAGGAAAAAGAGCTGGCGCGACTCCATTCGCTAGCCCAGGAGCGCGCGCAGGAATCGGAACGCCTAACGGAAGAAGTAACGCGCAACATGCCCACCGGCCTGTTGCTGGTGAATGCAACCGGCGCCATCAGCTCCACGAATCCGGCCGCGGAAGACGCGCTGGGGATGCGCACGCTGCGCTACCGGTCATACAAAGAAATTCTGGGCGCGGAATCCGAGCTGACGCACATGCTCACCGCGTGCATTCGCGACGGAAAGACATTCCAACGCGGAGAGGTGGAGCACCTGACTCCTGAAGGCGAAGTCCGGCACATCGGCGTGACGATTTCTCCGATCTACCGCTCGGCCCGGGCGACCACACGCGCGGCGGCTGAGATGGGTTCGATTCCACCGACCGAGCTGCGCATCAGCGGAGCGCTCTGCCTGATGAGCGACCTGACCGAGCTGACGGCGCTACAAAAGCAGATTCGCTGGAAAGAAAACCTGGCGGCGCTCGGCGAAATGTCCGCGGGTATCGCGCACGAATTCAAAAACTCACTGGCTACGATTTCGGGCTACGCGCAAATGATCCGGAGCGAAGCGAAACCGGGAGATATGCGCGATTCGTCGGAGCGCATTCTGGACCAGACACGCGCGCTGACGCACGTGGTGACCGAATTTCTTCGGTTCGCAAAGCCGCTCGAAATTTGCTACGAAACCGTGCCGATGCAGGTGGTAGTCGATAAAGTCACGGAAGAATTGCAAGAAACGGTGCCCGGCTGTGCGGTCGAATCCGATGGCGTGTTCCAGGAGTTGCCGGGCGATGAAGCGTTGATCCGCCAAGCGCTGGTAAACCTGGTGCGCAACGGCGTGCAGGCAGCGATCGCAGCCGGGCAGCCGAAGCCCAAGGTGACAATTTCAGGGTCGCTGGAAGATTTGGGCGGGCGAAAGTGGCAACGCATCTGCGTGGCCGACAACGGCTCCGGAATTCCCGAAAACGATCTGCCAAAGATCTTCCTCCCCTTCTACACGACCAAATCCGAGGGCACGGGGCTGGGCCTCGCCGTGGTGCAGAAGGTGGCGTTGCAACATGGCGGCAGCATCGAAGCCCGCAACCGCGAAGGAGGCGGGGCCGAGTTCCTGCTATGGTTACCTTTGCGGCAGGACCCCTTGCCATCCACGATTGCCTCTCGCGCAGCCCGCATCTAAACTGGAACAAGCTCCGAACTGGACTTGCCTCTCTGGAGGCCTAAATCATGCGTAAAACACTCATCGGATTGGCCGCCGTGTCGGCGCTTCTGGCGCCTGCGGCAAGCCGGGCGCAGCAGTCGAACCCGGCGCCCGCCACTGCCTCGCCAAGCTCTCCTCCGGCCTCGCAACAGCAGTCCGTGGCCGATGCAGCCCGCAAAGCCAAAGATCTGAAGGCAGCACAGGGACAGGCTGCCCCTGCGACTACGCGCGTGTTCGACAACGATAACATTCCGACGGCCGGTGGAATCTCCACGGTCGGCTCGACGCACACCGGCAGCTCCGATGATTCCAGCAAAGGGTCCGACAGCGCAGCTAACGGCAGGGATGCGAAGCCCGGCGCAGCTCTTTCCGCGAACGACGAGAAGGGCTGGCGCGACATGTTCAAGAACCTGCACCACCGCCTCGATCAGGATCAGGAAGAATTGGATCTGGATCAGCGCGAACTGGGCGTCGCCGACGTGCAGTATTACACCGACCCCGTGAAGGGCATGCAGCAGGGCCTGACGCGCGGCGACATCAACGACAAGACCGCGAAGATCGAAGGCATGAAAAAGAAAATCGAAGCCGACAAGCAGGCGATCTCCGACGCCGAAGAGCAGCTTCGAGCCGCTGGCGGCGATCCCGGCTGGGCGCGCTAACCGCAGCGTCCGATGGAACCCGTACTCCTTGTAGAAGACAAACCCGAACTCCGCGCCATGTTGCGCAAGGCGCTGGAAAAAAACGGCTACGCGGTGGAAGAGGCGCCGGACGGTTCGAGTGCGGTTGAGAAAGTTCGTTCCCGCCGATACCAGCTTGTTCTTTCGGATCTAAAACTCCCCGGCAGTTCGGGACTCGACGTATTGCGCGAATCGCGTAAAGCGGAATCGACTCTTCCCGTGATCCTGATGACGGCGTATGGCTCGGTGGAAGAAGCCGTTACGGCGATGAAAGAAGGCGCGTACGACTTCATCCAGAAGCCGATTGATCTGGATCATTTGAAACTCCTGCTTGAGCGTGCCGCGAGGCAGCAGGAATTGCTTCGCGAAAATTTGCTCCTGCGCGAGGAGTATTCGGCGCGGTACGGATTTCCCCGCATTGTGGGCGAGCATCCGTCCATGACCGATGCGGGAAACATGACGCAGCGCGTGGCGGCGACGGATTCGACGGTGCTGCTGCTCGGCGAAAGCGGAACGGGCAAGGAAGTGTTCGCGCGCGCGGTGCACCATCTGAGTTCGCGGGCGAAGAATCCGTTTGTGGCGGTGAACTGCGCGGCGATACCGGAAGGCCTTGTGGAGAATGAGCTGTTCGGCCACGAACGCGGGGCTTACACCGGCGCGGGCTCGCGGAAAATCGGAAAGATGGAGCTGGCGCACCGCGGAACGTTGTTCCTCGACGAAATTGGGGAGTTGCCCCTGGCGATTCAGAGCAAGCTGTTGCGCGTACTGGAGGAGCGGCGGTTCGAGCGCGTCGGCGGGACCCAAGAAATAGAAGTCGATGTGCGAATTCTGACGGCAACAAACAAGGATTTGGCGACCGCTGTGGCGGAGAAACAGTTTCGCGAGGATTTGTATTTCCGTATTTCGGCTGTGCCGATCACCGTTCCGCCGCTGCGCGACCGTGGCGACGACGTGCTGTTGCTGGCGGAACATTTTCTCGCCCGTTTCCGGCGAGAGTTTCGGAAACCGGGGTTGAAGTTCAACGACGAGGCAACGGCGAGGCTGCAATCATACGGCTGGCCCGGAAATGTGCGCGAGTTGCAGAATGCCGTGGAGCGCGCGGCGATCCTATCGAATGGCCCATTCATCGATGCGGAGGCGCTGCAACTACCCACTGCGAGGCCGAAGCTCGAAGAGTTGCCTGAGGGTATGTTGAATGAGGCGTTCTCGTGGGACGGGCCGCTGGAGGAAGTATCGCAGCGAGCGGTGGCTCACGTAGAGCGGTTCAAGATTCAGGAAGCACTCCGCGAATCGAAGTGGAACAAGACGCGGGCGGCCGAGAAGCTGGGAGTTTCGTACAAAACGCTACTGCACAAGATTCGTGCGCTGGGAATCGAGGGTTAGAGTTCGAGAGCGACGCTAGCGCTTTGGTGTTTCCGCGGAGTGTAGAACGATGCTGCCGAAGTTCCACGCCTGGGTTTCCACGTTTTCGTAGTCGACACTCCGCAGTAGATTGGCGAGACCTTCCCGCGAAAAAAAGTGTGAGACGGACGTTGGCAGGTAGGTGTAAGCCTCGCGATTTCCTGAGACAGCGCCACCAACGACAGGCAATACCCGGCGGAAATAGAAACGGAACATCGCGGCAGTGATTCCCTGGGAAGGCTCGGTGCATTCGAGTAGGCCAATGGAACCGCCCGGTTTCAGCACGCGCGCGATTTCACGCAGGCCGGCTTCGTAGTTCACCAAATTGCGAAAACCAAATGCGGACGTGACCAGATCGAAGGTCGCGTCGGCGAAGGGCATATTCATCGCGTCGGCGTTGGCGAAGACGGCGGACCTGGCGGCGTTGCGGCCTTTCACGAGAGCGCGGTCCAGCATGGGCTGCGCGAAGTCGGAACCGACGACCGGGATCCAGTGCTGACCGCTTGCCGATGTTGAAGCGGCGTCGCGACGGACGCGTTCGAGCGCGAAGGTTAAATCGCCGGTGCCGCAGCAGAGGTCGAGGACGCGCGCATCGGGGCGCGCGAGAATCGGCGCAAATTTCAGCGCCGTTTTGCGGCGCCACCAGTGATCGATTGAGAGCGTAAGCGCGTGATTTAGGAAATCGTAGCTGGGAGCGATGCGGCTGAACATGCCCTGCACGTGGGCGGAGGCTTCGCGTTCGCTGCTCGTGCCTTCGGGGCGCGTGCCGGGGAGCGTTTCCGAATTTTCTTTGACGTCAAACGGAGCCATGATTTGCGATTTATCCGGCAGCCCTGGCGGCGATGGCCGGAAGTTCGTTCAGCGCATGCGTTACTAAATTCCACGGAAGCTCGATTCCCCACTCCACTTTTCCGATGCGGCGCGGAAGCACCCAGCGAACCCGGCCGCTGCGGGCTTTTTTGTCCGCGCTGAGAAGTTTTTTTAGCGTGGCAGCGCGGATGCCGGTGAGCGGCGGCAGCGGGCCGACCGAGGCGATTAGTCGAATCACGCGGATGGCTTGCGCTTCGCTGAGACGCTCGGCGGCGAGCGCGAAAACCGTTGCGGCGTACATACCCCAGGCGATCGCTTCTCCGTGAAGGAAGCGTTTGTATTGCGTGGCGGCTTCGAAGCCGTGGCCGAGCGTGTGGCCGAAGTTCAGGATCTCGCGCAAGCCGCCCTCGTGTTCGTCGTGCATCACCACTTCGGCCTTGATTCGGATGCAGCGCGCGATTACCCAAGCGAGCGCGGCGGAATCGCGCCGCAAAAGCGCGAGCATGCGTTTTTCGAGGAAAGCGAAGAGCTCGGGATCGGCGATGACGCCGTATTTGATCACTTCGTATAGCCCCGAGCGGTATTCGCGGTGTGGAAGAGTGGCGAGCGTGGCGGGATCGACGACCACGATTTTGGGCGGGTAGAACGCTCCGACAAGATTCTTCCCTTCCGGAAGGTTGACGCCAGTTTTGCCGCCGATGGCACTGTCAACCTGCGCGACCAGTGTCGTGGGAATGTGGACGAGCCGGACGCCACGCAAATAGGACGCAGCGGCGAAACCGGCGACATCGCCCACAACCCCGCCGCCCACAGCGACAATCACGGCGCGGCGATCGGCGCCCAGGCGCGAAAGCTCACGGACGATCATCTCGATGGTCTGGAAGTCCTTGGCGGATTCGCTGTCGTCAAAAAGAATCGTGGTGACGCGGAGGCTTTTGGCGCCGCGGCGCAGGATCTTTGTGATCGAGCGGCCCCAGTTTTCCCACACATGCGGAGAGGAGAGCACGAAGATCGCGCTTGCGTGCGGCAGCGCGGCGACAAGCGACCCGGCTCGCTTCAAAACGCCAGCGACGGAGTACACATCGTACGGGCCGGCGTTCGAACGGATGCGAATCTTCGACATAGCGGATTTAGAAAATGTAACACAGTTCGCGGTTGCGCCCGGACGTAGCGGGCGCATGCAGCCGCTGCGAAATCCGCATCACTGGAATTTTTTCTGAAGTTCGTTCACGGATTCGAGGATCACGTGGCCGACGATGGCGATGCTGCGCGGGCTGATCTGGTCCAGCGTGTCTTTCTCGGTGTGCCAGGTCCCGGCGGTGATGTAGTCGTTCAGGTCGATCACATCGACGGCGGGAACTTTGCGCTCCAGGAAAGGATCGTGGTCGTCGCTGGTCTGCGCCTCAATCGGAATGAAAATGTCCTTGTAGCCGAGGCGGTCGGCCGTTTTCCATACGAGATCGACCAGCCACTTGGTGGAATCGGATTCGCGAGGAATGTGCAGCTTGTACTGGCCGATCATGTCGGCAAGGATCACGGCTTTCACGCGCTTCAGATCGCCGGAGACGGCCATGCGCGCGGCCAGTTCGCGGCTGCCGTAGGTGTGGTCGTTGTCCTTGTTCCAGTCAACGAATGCTTCTTCGCCGTCGAGAAACGCGAACCACACGGAGTTCGGGCCTTTTTTGCCGCAGAGCTGGCGAGCCATCTCGAGCATCAGTCCGGTGGAGGAAGCGCTATCTTCCGCGCCGACGAAATTCTTCACGCTGCTGAGCGAGTCGTAGTGCGTGAGCAAAAGAATGATTCCCTGCCCGGTGCCCGGCGCTTTCGCGACGATGTTTTTCATTGCGACGCTGCCGATCGGCGTGCCGGCGTGAAAATCATCCGTCCCGATTTCGCAGCCGTCCCTTTTTAGCTGGGCGATCAGGTAATCCTGCACCTGATGAATCGCGGGAGAATCGGGCGGGCGCGGACCGAACGAAACGATCTTCGCGACTTGCTCGTAGGCTTTTGCACCGTCGAAGCCGCCGGTTTGATCGGCCGGAGGCGCGGTCTCGGTTGGCGTAATTTGAGGCGGAGCCGCGGCCGTGGATTGCGCGTTCGAAGCACTCGCAGCGCCAGCGGAGGGATTGGCCGGCTGGCTTGAGCCATTGCATGACACGGCGCACAGCAGCGCCGCAACAGCGACAACCAGCCTGAACCTCGCTGCTACCAGAGGCATCCTACGCAGCTCCCGTCGAGTTTGCGCTGGATTCTTCCGCGGTTTTCTTTTTCAGCACGAGGTAGGACACCCAAACGCCGATGAAATACAAAAGGATCATGGGAGCCATGAAGATCAGCATGGTGGTCGCGTCGGGCGATGGCGTGATGATCGCCGCGACGACGGTGATGATCACCATGGCGTAGCGGAAATTCTTTAGCAGGAATTTCGGAGTCACGATCCCGAATAACGACAGAATGAAAATCAGCACCGGCAATTCAAAAATCACGCCCAGGCCGAGCAGCACGAGCAGAGTGAGATCGAAGTACTCGTTGATGCTGATCAGCGGCTTGATCGGGCCGCCGGTGGCGAAGCCAATCAGAAAGTGCAATATCTGCGGCAGCATGATGAAGTAGCCGAATGCGATGCCGCACAAAAATAGAAACATGGACGAGACGATGAATCCCGCCACCGCTTTGCGTTCGTGCTTGAAAAGCCCCGGTGCAACGAAGAGCCAAACCTGGTAAAGCACAAACGGCATCGCCAGCGCGACCCCGATGTACAACCCGAGATTGATCACCAGGCTGACGTATCCGGCCGGGCTGGTGTAGTAGAGGCTGTCTTCCAGATGCGCGGCTCGAAGCGCATCGGTCATCGGCTTGGTAATAAACGCTATAAAGCGCTTGGAAACGGTGAAGCCAATTCCGGCTCCGATCGCGATGGCGATCGCGGAATTGATCAAACGCTTGCGGAGATCGACCAAATGTTCGAAGAAAGACATACGTCCGCCGATCTCTTCTTCGGCGGGGACGGCTAATTTATCGTTCGGCAGGTCCGGATCGGCCATCGGTCACTTTTTCAGGCGGAGCGTCGAAATCCCGATCACCGGCTGGAGCATTTTCTGCAGGGATAGCTTCATCAAAAGGGAGCGGCTTGGTTTCAAACGGAGCGGTTTCCTCCACCGGTGCGGGAATTGAGGCAGTTCGACCGCTTCCGGGGACGCTATTGGGCGCTTTCGCGGCGACGATTCCGTCCGCAGGCACAGAACTCGGGTCGCTGTACGCTGGCGCCGGCGGAATGGCATCAGCCGTCGGAGCTCCCGGTTGGGGAAGCGGAGTCATCACTGCAGGATTGGCAGCCTTTTCTCGGGCAGTTCGGAGTTCGGTCTCCCGTTCGAGGTCGCGCATGTGGCCTTCGAAGGTGGACCGTAGCTCGCCGGTGGCCTGCCGGAACTCTCCCATGATCTTGCCGAAGTTTCGAGCCAGCTCCGGTAACTTTTCCGGCCCGAAAACGACTAAGACAACGACGAAAAGTATGGCGATGTGCGGGATGCTGAACATGGGCGGTTCGTGTGTCCCGCGTTCCGAGTCACGGGTGTTTGACGCGCTTTTTTGCTCCTTTTGGCATGATAGAAGAGGCCTCTGAGCGTGTCAAACAGGTGCAGCCTGTATGTTATACTTCGTACTTGGGGTTAAGTGAGGACGCATGGAATCCAGGCAATCGTCAGCGCGCGGCGTAGTGGTTCTGGTGGTAGTATTGGCCGTTTCGGCGCTCTTGGGAGGGCTTTGGGGCCCATCGGTACGCGCAACGGCGGCCGACACCGGTGACTTGCAGGATTCCG
Source organism: uncultured Acidobacteriota bacterium (assembly GCA_963839325.1). Taxonomy (GTDB): domain Bacteria; phylum Acidobacteriota; class Terriglobia; order Acidiferrales; family UBA7541; genus Palsa-295. The sequence goes on from CAWIUO010000002.1 coordinate 216,085, forward strand.
TGAAGAGCTTCACGCGCGTACTTTCGGTGGTAGAGCGCAACTACGCCGAGCCCGTGGACACCGACAAGGTGATCTACGAAGGCGCGATTCCCGGCATGCTTCGGGTGCTCGATCCGCACTCCAACTTTTTCGATCCCAAGCAGTACGCGCTTTTCAAGGAAGAGCAGCAGGGCAAGTATTACGGCGTTGGGATGACGGTGCAGTCCCGCGATAACCAGACCGTGGTGCTCGTCGCCGTTCGTCGGTTCCCCTGCCTACAAAGCCGGCATTCGCCCGGGCGACATCATCCAGAAAGTGGACGACAAGCCATGCGAAGGCTTGACGACCACGGAAGTGGCGGACCTGCTGAAGGGCGCCAAGGGCACCGTGGTTCACATCTCGCTGGTCCGCGAAGGTTGGGACAAGCCCATCGAAGTGACCGTAACGCGCGACGAAATTCCCCGCCCCGGCGTCGAGTTTTACACGATGGTGAAGCCGGGCGTCGGCTACGTGCACGTCAAGACCTTCAACGAGACGACGGACCAGGATCTGGCGGACGCGCTGAAGCAGCTCGACGTCTCCAAGCTCGACGGCTTGATTATCGACCTGCGGAACAATGGCGGCGGCCTGCTGAACCAAGCGGTCGGCATGGCGGACATGTTCCTCGATAAGAGCGAGATCGTGGTGTCCCATCGCGGCCGCGCTTCGCAGGAACGCCGCTATTACGCGCGTGCGCGGCAATCAGGGCATCGAAGTTCCGGTGATCGTGCTGATCAACGGACAGAGCGCTTCGGCTTCGGAAATCGTGTCGGGCGCGATTCAGGATCACGACCGCGGCTTGATCGTCGGCGAGACCAGTTTCGGCAAGGGCCTGGTGCAGACGCAGTATCCGCTGAGCGAAGACACGGCGCTGCTGCTAACCACGGCGCGCTATTACACGCCGAGCGGCCGCCTGATCCAGCGCGACTACAAGAACGTCTCGCTCTACGATTATCACTACAATCCGCAGCCGCCCGACTAAGCCCGAAGTGAAGCTGACCGATAGCGGCCGGCAAGTGTTCGGCGGTGGCGGCATCACGCCGGACGTTGTGGTGGCGGCCCCGAAGCCGGACGATTTCCAGCAGACCCTGCTCCGCCGCGGCGTTTTCTACGCGGATCCGCAAGGCGTGGGCGACTTCACCCGCTACTACCTGGGCGAGAAGCCGAACGTCGGCAAGGACTTTGCTGGTGAACGACGACGTGATCCGCGAATTCCGCAAGTATCTCGACAAAGAAAAGATCAAGTACACAGAGCAGGAAATTCAAGCCAATCTGATCTGGTTGAAGTGGCAGATCAAGCGCGAAGTATTTCACCAGCGTCTTTGGCTTGACCGACGGCTACAAGGTGGAGCTGCAGGACGACCCGCAGCTGGACAAGGCCGTCGAGATGATTCCGCAAGCCAAAGCGCTGTATTCGAACGCGCGCAAGGTGCTCGCGGAACGCGAAGCCAGCCCACAAGCGCACCCGTAAAATCTCGATCGCGCAAAATAATTTCGCTCCCATCGGGCGCCCGTTGGAGCGGCCGTTTGCACCCCATCGCCGCGCCCGCAAGTCTCTTCCCTTCTTTGCTTTACGCCATAGCAAGAGAGTAAACCACGACTCGTAACAGTTAACGTTGCCGCCTTCGAACCGCCGCTCGACTGTCCCCGCCCGCGACCGAATCGTCGTCGTATTCTTAGTCGTACCCCGGGCCCTCACTCAGCATGGCGACGCCAGAAACATCCACGACGCCCGTAAGCGGCGCATCCAAACCGCCGTCTCCACTCATGTCCGTAATTGTGGTGGCATGGCTCGGAATTGTCGGCTCGTACGTTGCGATGTCTTTGTTCGCGCACCCCAGCCCGTTCCTAACCGCATTCGGCGACTTCGCTCAACTGGCTGCGGCCGGATTCGCTTGCGCCGGGTTGTTCATGAACTCGGCGACGCCCCAGAAGCGCTCGCGCGCCTTCTGGGTCCTGCTCGGGGCCGGCTGCGGCATCTGGCTGATCGGCCAAGCCGTGTGGACGTATTTTGAAGTCATCCTGCGGCAAGACGTCCCCAACCCATTCGTGGGCGATGTGATTCTGTTCGTGCATCCGGTTTCGATGATCGGCGCGCTGGCGCTAAATCCGCACGACCAGCGGGACGATTTGAACGTCCACATCGGCTACATCGACTTCTCGCTGCTTCTGGTCTGGTGGATCTATCTGTATCTGTTCATCGTGATTCCGTGGCAGTTCATCGCCCCGAATCTGCATAGCTACGGAGTGACGTACGACTACCTTTCGGGAATCGAGAATGCGGTGCTGGTCGCCGGATTCGCGGTGCTTCTCGCGAAAACGAAAGGACCGTGGCGCCAGGTGTATTCGCATTTATTCGGCGCCGCTCTCACGTATGCGGCCAGCTCGGTGCTGATCAACGTCGCAATCGATTCCAACAATTACTACACGGGCAGTCCATACGATCTGCCGCTGGTGGCGTCATTCGTTTGGTTCGGGACGGCGGGCATCGTGGCCCACCGGCTGAAGCCGCAGCGCGAATTGATTCCGTCGAGCGAGGAGCCGCGGCGGTGGATGTCGATCGTGGCGATGATCGCGGTGTTCTCGATTCCCTTGATGGCGCTATGGAGTTTGTGGTCCAGTTCGATTCCGCATGAGGTGTCGATGTTCCGCGTGGCTGTGACTCAGGTTACGCTGGTGGTGGCGGCGGTGCTGATCGCGGTACGGCAGCGGCTGGTCGATCGCGACCGGCTGCGATTGCTGGCTGAATCGCGCCAATCGATCGAGCACCTGCGGATCTTTCAGGCGCAGATGGTGCAATCCGAAAAATTGGTGTCGCTCGGGCAGCTTGCGGCGGGGGCGGCGCACGAGATCAATAATCCGCTGACCGGCGTGCTTGGCTATTCCGACCTGCTGATCGACGATGGCAGCCTGAACGAACGGCAGCGCGCGATCGCGGAGAAGATTCGCATTCTGGCGCGGCGGATTAAAACGCTGGTTTCCAGCCTGCTGAGCTTCGCGCGCCAGGTGCCCAGTGAAAAGACGGAACTCGATCTGAATCATGTGGTTTCCTCTGCGCTGCACCTCAGCAATCTGGATCTGCGCGGCGCTCAGATCACCGTGGAGAATCTGGTGGATGAATCGCTTTCGCCGATTGTGGGCGACGCGAACCAGATTCTGCAGGTTTTCTTCAACCTGATCAGCAATGCCGTGGACGCTCTCGAAGAAGTGGGCGGCGGAAAGCTGGTGATTCGCGGGCATCAATTGGACGGCAAGGTTCTATTGGAGTTCTCGGATTCTGGGCCGGGGATCAAATCGCCGGGACAAGTTTTCGATCCATTCTTTACCACCAAGCCAGTGGGCAAGGGCACCGGGCTGGGATTGAGCATTTGCTACGGCATCGTGCAGGAACATCGCGGGCACATCGAGTGCTACAACCGGCCGGAAGGCGGCGCGACGTTCCTGGTCGGCTTTCCCACCGCAGCGAACCACGGATACTTTTACGAAACGGATCTCGCCGCGCACAGCCAACACTAATTTAGGTTTGGATTGTTCGTGCATCGCTCTCCGTCAGGCCGGTTTGCCTTCCGTTGGGTTATCATCGCGGTCGCCTTTCGTGAGGAGAGAACTCGTGAATCCCGTTTTCGCCAAACGCGCCGGTGGATTCGCCGCCTGCGTTGTGCTCGCCGTCGTCAGTTCCCTGCACGCGCGTCCGAAGCAAACCGTGCAAGCTACGGCCCCGTTGAAGACCCGCGCCGTTGTATTGATCGTGATGGACGGCTTCCGCTGGCAGGAGGTGTTCGACGGGCCGGAGCACGATCTGTTCAACTCGAAATACGGCTCCGTGCAGGATGAGCGGCAGCTTCGAAAGGATTTCTGGCGTGACACGCCGGAAGAAGGCCGCGCGGCGCTGATGCCGTTCCTGTGGAACACAATGGCAAAACAGGGGCAGATCTACGGCAACCAGCACAAAGGCAGCGTCGCGCAGGTGACCAACGGCTACAAATTTTCGTATCCGGGCTACAACGAGATGACCACCGGCTACCCGAATCACGCGATCAACAGCAACGAGTTCGGCCCGAATCCGAACGCGACCGTTTTCGAATGGCTGAACAAGAAGCCGGAATTCCAGAACCAGGTGGCCGTGTTCGCCACGTGGAATGCGTTCAACGATATTTTCCGCGGGCAGATGAGCGGACTATACATCCGCGCGGGATGGAATTTGCCGTGGGGCGCGAATCTTACGCCGCGCGAACAGTTGCTCAAGAAGCTCTACGAGACCACCACGCAGGTGGAAGACGACGACGCGTTCGATTCGTTCACGCACGAAGACCTGATGGACTATCTGGCCACGAATTCACCGCGCGCGCTGTTCGTCGGCTATGGCGGCACGGACGACTGGGCGCACGAGGGCAAATACGACCTGGTGCTACAGGCCGCGCATCAGGACGATCAGCACATCGAGGAATTGTGGAACACAATGCAGTCGAAGCCCGAATATCGCGACCAGGTGACGTTTATCATCACAGCGGATCACGGGCGCGGAAGCGGACTTAAGCAGTGGCGCGATCACGATAAGAACGTGGACGGCGCGGAAAACATCTGGATCGCGGTGATCGGGCCCGACACACCGGCGAAGGGTGAAATGACGAACGTGCCGCGCGTGACGCAGAGCCAGATCGCGGCGACGATCGCGGCAGCTGCTAGGGCAAGATTACAACGCGGCTGTTCCGCAGGCGGCGCCGCCGCTGCCTATAGCGGATTGGCCCGCGAGCCTCCGCGTCAAATAGGCCGCTTGCGTTGAGGGTTCGTGCAGCTTGCGATGAATTAGTCACGAACGACAAATTCCAGTTCAACACCGGCCACTTCGATCAAATCGCCAGAAGCGAGTTTCGTCGGATGCGTAATCGGCGCGCCGTTTACGCTGGGCACCCGGTCCGCCGCACCCACATAGTAGGAATTGTCGTCGCGGCGGTTGATCTGTGCCGCGGCCTTGGGCTTGAACCAGCCCGTCAGCTTCACGGTAGCCATGGCGGACTTGCCGACCACCGCCAGCTTGTCGTTCAACGCATATTCGCGGCGGTCGGTGCTGCCGCTGCGAACGACCAGCGTCGGGATCTTCACGCGCGACGGCGATGGTTGCGCGCTTTCGCCGACGGCGGCGACTTTCTCGAGGAATTCCCTGCGCTCGCGCGTATCGAGCATCACGGTCTCGTTGATCTTCGGCACGGCGGCTTTCGGGCGCCTGGTATTCCACCGTTCCGTTGTGCTCGGCCGAATCGGCGACGTACGAGCGTGTGCTTGCCGATAGCGATCGAATCGGTGGACTTCAACTGCGCCATTTTGACGCGCTGACCGTTGACGAACGTGCCGTTCAGGCTGCCGAAGTCCTGCAGCATCAGGCGGCCCTCTTCGTAGAAAACGCGTGCGTGGTGATTGGACACGGCGGGATTGTCGATCACGATGGAATTCTCCGGCGAGCGGCCGATGCTCACTTCGCTCTGACCCACCGAGATTTCCTTCAGTATCGCGTTTTCGAATTTCAGAACCAACTTGGCCATGATCATTGCCTCCGAATCAAACTGCGTCGTCCGAATTTTTGAACCAGCGGCCGATTTTCGCGCGCATGCCGCCGGCCTTCTTTGAATTTCGCACCACGACTACCGTGACGTTGTCTTCCCCGCCCGCTTCGTTCGCCAGGCGCACCAGCCGCGCGGCGGCTTCGTTCGCGTGGCCGGCTTCGTCGAGCACTCCCGCGATCTGGCTGTCGGTAAGCTCGCGGGTGAGGCCGTCCGAGCAGAGCAGGAACGTATCGCCGTCGAGCAGCAACTCTTCGGTGGACGACACTTTCACCGTAGGCTCGACGCCGAGCGCGCGAATCAGCACATTCTGAAGCTGGCTGCGATTGGCTTCCTCGGCAGTAATCACTCCGCGGCGAACTTGCTCGGCGACGAAGGAATGGTCTTCGGTGATCTGGCTGAATTCATTGCGGCGAAGGCGGTACACGCGGCTGTCGCCGACGTGGGCGACGATGGCGCGTTCGCCCAGGAACTGCACAGCGACAATCGTAGAGCCCATTCCGGTTTTCGAGCCGGACTCTTGCGACGCCTTGACAATCTTTTCGTTGGCGATCTCGATGGCGGTCGAAAGCGCTTCGGAGGTCGGCGCGGATTTCGCGGCGGCGGCGCGGCACTGCCGCAGCACCGTTTCCACGGCGAGTTGGCTGGCGCGTTCTCCCGCTTCGAGGCCGCCCATCCCGTCGCACAATACGAACAAATTGATTTCAGGCGCGGCGGCCGCGCGGTCTTCGTTGTTCTGGCGGACGCGGCCTGCGTCGCTGAAGATCGCAAAATCGAGCGACTTCAATTCGAAAGCCGCCGCGCCGTTCAGGCGCTGACCGCTTTCGCGGATCGCGGCGGATTTTTCGTCAGTGCGCGCCGTAATCATCTCACTGCCTTTTCGTACTCGGAGAGTGGGACTTCGCGGGCTCCGGAGAAGCCCTTCGCTTCGAGCGCTTCTACGGTGAGCGGGCCGCGCGAAACCTTGATCGGACCGACCCACAGTACCCAATAGTCGTGGCCGAATAGCCGTCGCTGGACGATTTTCGATGGGAACAACATTTCCTCGACTTTCTTCTGTCTCTCGCGCGCCTTGCTTTGGGATGGAAACCTTCCTGCCCAGATGTATTCGTTGGGTACGGACTCCACGGACGTAACTTTGGAGGGCCTCGCGGACGCAGCAGCCGGGCCGTCACTGTGCTTTCGAGCCGGGCCGGTCTCCATGCGCGGGAAGACGTCGGCTGCGGCGGGCGGCTTCGTTGCTGCTGCCACGGTTTTTGGAGTTGCTGATTTCGTTTCGGCTACGGCTTTGGTTTGCACGGGCGCAGGAGCGGCGGTGGCGGCGGGTTCCGCAGCGGAAATCGCTACCGGCTGCGGCAACGCCTGCGGAATTTCGTAGGCGAAGTCTGGCGGCACGGGTGCTTTAAATTTCTCGTTGAAGACGATCTGCTTCGCGGCTTTCTGAATCGCGCCCGCACGAAGTCCACCTAGCACCACAAAAGTAAGCCCGACGCCGACGAGCACCCAGAGAATGGGAGCGCTATTTTTCGACGGCACCGGCGGCGGCAAAGCCGGACGCGCAACCGAAGCGGACGGTTTAGGCGCTGCGGCGCTTTGCGCTTTCGATTGCGCGGCCGGCCACGGAGCGGCGATCACGGTTCGCTCCGAAAGGGGCGCGGCTAGCGCAGTTTCAAGTTCCGCAATCGAAAGATACCGGCGCTCGGGCTCTTTCTCCAGGCACTTCAAAATAGTCCGCTCAATCGAACCGGGAATCGTCGGCTCGACCACATGCGGCGGCACGACTTCCTCGCTCATTTGCTTGAGCGCCACGGCAACGGAGTTTTCGGCCTTGAAGGCAGGCGTTCCCGTGAACATCTCGTAGAGCACGAGGCCGACGGAGTAAATATCGGTGCGGTAATCGACCGGCTTGCCGGCGACTTGCTCGGGCGCCATGTACGCCGGAGTTCCAGCAAGCGAACCGGTGAGCCGTGTGCCCGCGTCCATCGAGCGCGCGATGCCGAAATCCATGATCTTCACGCTGCCCGTGGAATCGATCATCACGTTTTCGGGTTTCAGGTCGCGGTGAACGATGCCCTGCGCATGGGCTTCTTTCAGTCCCGAGCAGATCTGTAGCGCGATCTCCGTGGCGCGTTGCGCGGGCAATTTCTTCGCGCGGTTTAAAGTGGCGCGAAGGCTCTCGCCTTCCACAAATTCCATCGAGGTGTACGCGACGCCGTTCACGCGATTGAACTCATACACACGGCAAACGTTCTTGTGCGTGATTTTGCGCGCGAACAGCAACTCTCGCTTGAAGCGCTCCATCATCTGCTGATCGGAAGCGATCTCTGGCTTCAGCAGCTTCAGCGCAACGATACCGCCGGTCTCGCGGTCACAGGCTTTGTAAACGTTGCCCATGCTGCCGCTTCCCGCATCGGCCAGAATTTCGTAGCGAACGCCAAGCGCTGCGAGCGTGTCCGGGCTGAGATTGACATGCCTGAGCGTGGGATTCGACGGCGCCGTCACCGGCGGCGCAGTGGGCGGTGCGGACACACCTGTCGCCGGCGCGTCCGGCAGATCGCTCAAGAGGACGGTCTGGCGCGCATTTCCCGTAGCGTCTGCCGCCGGAAAGGCGGAACGGTCCCTATCCGAATTGTCGGTTTTGCCCATTGGTGCATTCTCAGGATAGGAGGGCCTTCGCCGCGTTTTCTACTGGCCGACAGTCACGGTGGGGACAAAGAGTATCTAGTACTTCAGTCCTATGAATCACTTGGGAACAATGGCGGGATTCGCCGTGCGCACTTCGGTGCCGGCGTCCATACTGAAATTGTCAGAGCTTTGCCGCGGCTAGCCAGCCCTTCCCCGCGCGGAGCCCTCGAAGCCCAGCCATGAGCAGCGCATCGGATCTGCAGAAGTCCGTCTCGATTACCGATCCGCAGACGTCCGCCCCGACGGCGAACATCATCGCGTCCATGCTGGCGGCTGCCCCGAAAACCAGCGACCTGATTTTCTCGCCCGGGCGCGCGCCGCAGGTAGAGATGCAGGGCCAGCTGGTCCAACTGAAAATCAAAGGCGTCGGCGTACTTTCCGCCGAGGATACCGCGCGCATTGCCGCCGACCTGATCGGCCGAAACCAGCACGCCGTGGACAAGCTCAAGCAGGACGGCTCCTGCGACATTTCTTATAGCCTTCCGAAGGTGTCGCGCTTCCGCGTGAACATCTTCACGCAGCGCGGCAGTTGCGCGATCGTAATGCGAGTGATCGCCACGCACATCCCGGATTTCAAGTCTTTGAATCTGCCGGAGGGTCTGGCGGAAGCGGCGGAAGTGAAACCGGGGATCGTGCTGGTCACCGGGCCGACGGGAACCGGAAAATCGTCCACGCTGGCAGCCTTCCTGAACAAGATTAACGAAGAAATGGCCTGCCACATCGTGACGATCGAAGACCCGATCGAATTCATCCATCCGCACAAGCGCGCCACGATTCACCAGCGCGAGCTGTACACGGATACGCCGAGCTTCGCCGTTGCGCTGCGCTCTGCTTTGAGGCAAGCGCCCAAGCTGATCCTGGTGGGCGAAATGCGCGATAAAGAAACCATCGAGTGCGCGCTGGAGGCTGCGGAAACGGGGCATCTGGTGTTTTCGACCCTGCACACTATCGACGCGTCGAAGACCATCGAACGCGTGATCGGCGTCTTCCCAGTGCCCGATCAGCAATCGGTGCGCAGCCGTCTATCGAAGTGCTTCCGTTTCATTATTTCGCAGCGCCTCTTGCCTCGCGCCGACGGTTCGGGCCGCGTCGCTGCATTTGAGATTTTGAAATCGACGCTGCGCACGCGGGACTACATTCAGAAGGGCGACGGTGAGGGTAAATCGCTGCTGGATGCGATGCGCGACGGCGACACCGAAGGCATGCGCCACTTCGACGGCGAAATCGAACGCCTGATTCGCGCCGGCCTCGTGGAACTCGAAACGGGCCTCTCCTACGCGTCCAACGAAGGCAACCTGCGCTTGCAGCTCGGCGACCTGCTCCGCCCTGAGCCTGAAGTTCCCTCCGCACTGCTACACGAATCCGAAGCTGAAGCGGAAAGCGAAGCCTCCGCCGAAGCCGGCGCCCCCGCCGTGGAAGAAGAAACGATCGAACGGTAAGCATAACGTCGGGCGGCTCTCAGTTGCCGACTCGCTGTTCCGAGCGGGAGATGTTGCGGCGTGCGGCGGGATTTACGCGGGCGTCCTGCGCGACTGCGGTCAAGGATAAAACTTCTCAGTTACGTGCCTTCCATCGTAGAATCCGCGCATGTATGGAGTGATCGAATTCAACCGTATCTCCTACAAGAAGCGGCCGCTCCCAGGCGAGGCATACCGACAGATAGTGGTCGTGGAATTGGAGCAATTCCAGATGCGTATCCTCGTTGGCGATGTAGTCCAACCAGATCCTAACTTCGCTGCTAACAGTGACTTCGCCGAAGTGTATTTTTTTTCCGATCTCGCAATGGCCTTGGAAGAGGCGAAGAAGGAAGAAGCGGCGAGTCTAAAAGCAGGTTGGATTCCTTACCCGTAATGACAGCTAATCTCTGCATCTTCTGCGGTTCCCCAGCAAACTCTGGTGAACACCTCTTCCCGGATTGGATTCTCAAAATGCTCGGGACGAGCGAACCGATGATTAAACAGTTCGGGAACGGCCCTCGGACATTCATAGCGGACGATGAGGAGTTGAAAATTCCTTGTGTCTGCTCCAACTGTAATAACCGTTGGATGTCGAAGCGGGAAAACAAAGTTAAAGAAATCCTTGGTCCGATGATCTTGGACATCTCGGTGTTCTTGGATAGCGATGACCAGACTCGACTGGCAGTTTGGGCGCTCAAAACGGCAATGGTCGCTGATGCCGCCAGGGGCGTTACGCCTTTTTACAATTCCTTGGAATGCCAATCCCTTCGTAGCGCGCAGCGTGACATTCCTGACGGTACCCACGTCTGGCTTGGCCGCTACATCGGCAGTAGTCGCTCCATTAAGACGGGTGGCACGAACCTCAACTTTGCCGATGGCGAGATAATTGGCAACATGCACGTATTCACAATCGTTGTGGGTCACGTAATCTTTCAGGTTACGTCGATGCGACAGTTGACCCAACGGCCGATCACGAGTATTCAGATGGCAGCGCGCGAGGGGCCATGGCCACAATCTCTCATTCAGATTCATCCCATCGAGAACAAAAAGATTTCATGGCCGCCGCCACTCTCGTTCACGCTTTACGGCAGTAACGCTTATGGAGGATTGGTGTACCGGTGGAACCGCCCTAACGGACATTCCGTCACGCAGCGGGTGCTGGACGGAGCGCCTGTGTCTGACGATCAGCAAGGCCCGACAACGAACGAGCCAGAATCCGACTAATTTCGCTCTTGTGGCAATTCCTCGAGCTCTTGCGGCGGAATAAGCGTTGCCACTGAGGACACTTTTTGTGGGCGCCCATTGGAGGCCGGCGCAATGGTCCGTTGTTATTGGGGGTTTTTGGTGGACGTGAGGGGGCTCGAACCCCTGACCTCCTCGTTGCGAACGAGGCGCTCTCCCAGCTGAGCTACACGCCCACTGCGCCAACAATTCTAGCAAACACTGGAGGGAGTGCCAAACGGGTTCCCGGCGCTGTTTCGCGGCTGAGCGAAATTTTCGCGCGGAGGCGGCGTTCTGCGAAGCCCTAGATCGCCTTCTGCCAGAGGCGTTTGGGTGGAGCGAATTTCTGCGGCTCCATCTGGGCGCGGGCTTGCTTGACGAAGCCGACGTAGCGATGCGCCAGCGTGAAGATGCGGTCGGCCTGACGGAGGCGAATCGCTTCCTTGGGGATCAAGTCGCCGCCGATGCCGAGCGCCGCGGCGCCGGCGAGGATGAACTTGGAGGCGGTGGTCTGATTGACGCCGCCCGCGGCGATCAACGGCAGGCTCGGAAACGGCCCCTTCAGCGCGCGAATGTAGCTATCGCCGCCCACCTGCGCGCACGGAAACACTTTCACGAAGTCCGCGCCAGATTTCCACGCAGCGATCACTTCGGTGGGCGTGAGCGCGCCGGGCAGCACCACCAGATTTTCGTGCCCCGCAAATTCCACGATTTTTGGATCGAGGCCGGGACTGGTAAGAAACACGGCGCCTGCATCGCGGCACTCGCGCGCGATCTCCATATCGAAAACGTCGCCCGCGCCGACAATCATTTGCGGCGCGTGTTTTACCAGACGCGCGATCACGTCCATCGCGCCCGGAACCGTCATGGTGATTTCGACAATGGAGATGCCGCCGCGGGATACGGCTTCGGAGGCGAAGATGGCGTCTTCGGCTGAAGAGACGCGGACAGCGGGGATGATGCCGACTTCTTCGATGCGGGCTCGAACGGTTTCCTTGGTCACTGGTCCCTTCCGGGATCCGGCGCGGCGGGGCACGCGTGCCGAATCTACGGGGATTCTAGCGGAATCGCGAACCGGGATGTACGGAAAAAATGTCGAGTACTAGCCCGAGCGTGCGCGGTCCATCGTTCACGCAGTAACACGAGTGCGCCGATCAGGATTACGCCTCGAACGAGCCTTCGAGTTCCGGCAGCTTATCGCCGTCGCGCGCCACCCAGACGTACATCGCCGGAAGCAGGAAAATGCCCATAATGAGCGCGGTAATCAGACCGCCGACGATCACAATCGCAAAAGGCCGCTGCGAATCCGAGCCGATGGCACGAGAAAGCGCCGCGGGCAAGAGGCCTAAAATCGCGACGAGCATCGTCATCATGATCGGGCGTAAGCGAAGCACGGCGCCTTCGATAGCCGAGTCTTCTATGGAGTGGCCGCGAACGCGCAGCTGGTTGATGTATTCGAGCATGATCACGCCGGTTTCCACCGAAACTCCGAACAGCGCCAGAAAGCCGATTCCGGACGATACGCTTAAGTGCGTGCCGGTGATGAGCAGCGCAAGAAATCCGCCGACGGGGGCGACCGCCACGTTGGCCAGAATCAAGCCGGCCCACTTCCCCGAGCCGAACATGGTGTAAAGGACGATAAAAATCACCAGCAGCGTGATCGGAACAACGATCATCAGCCGGCGCTGCGAGCGCTTCTGGCTTTCGTATTCGCCGGCCCAGTCGATGTGATAGCCGACGGGAAGCTTCACGCGTTGTTGTACGAGGCGCATGGCTTCTTCGACGGTGCTACCCAAATCGCGTCCGCGGACGCCGTATTTGATGGCAACGTAGCGCGAGTTTTCTTCGCGATAAATCTCGGACGCGCCGTCTTTCACACTGATGTGAGCGAGTTGCGAGAGCGACACGCGTTCGCCAGTTGGCGCAAGAAGTCTGATATTTTCGATTGACTCCCTGGAGCTACGGTACGGCTGCTGGTAACGCACCACGAGGTCGTAGCGTTCCTCGCCTTGCAGCACCTGGCTCACGGCTTTTCCACCCACTGCGGTCTCCACTGCGTCCTGAATGTCGGTGACGTTGATGCCGTACCGCGCAGCCTGCGCGCGATCCACGGAAATATTCAGGTTGGGCTGACCCAGCACGCGGAACAAGCCAAGGTCCTCCACACCACGAACACCGCGCATCACGTTGACGATTTCATCGCCCTTTTCTTCCAGCACCGCGAGGTCGTCGCCGTAGAGCTTGATCGCTAGCTCGCCTTTCACGCCACTGACGGCTTCTTCCATGTTGTCGGCGATCGGCTGCGAGAAATTCCACAAGACGCCTGGCATCTTGCTGAGCTCGTAGTCCATCGACTGGATCAAGGAGTCCTTGTCTTCGTGGAAGACCGCGCGCCACTGATTCTTGGGCTTCAAATCGACGAAATACTCGGTGTTGAAAAATCCGGTGGTGTCTGTACCGTCGTCGGGCCGGCCCACCTGGCTCGTCACTACGGTCACTTCGGGAAAGGATGCGAGCGTCTGGCGCGCAAGATTGGCGACGCGCACGCCTTCGGTTGGTCCGGTGCTCGGAGCGAGCGTGCCACGCACCCAGATCGCGCCTTCATCAAGATGGGGCAGAAATTCCGAACCGATTACTCCGCTGACCATCAGGAAAACCGCAACGGCAAAGGCCGCCGCGCCGGAAAGCAGCGATACCCGGCGATGCTCGATCGCCCAGCCGACGGCGACGCGGTACTTTGCGCTCAGAAACGCCATTACCGGGTTGTGCCACTCGCTGATTCCCCGGCGGAAAACAATCAGCGCGAAAACAGGCGCGATGATCACGGCGAATATCAGCGCGCCGAGCAGGGCGAACGAGACCGTCCAGGCCATCGGCTTGAACAGGCGGCCCTCGACGCTCTGCAGCGTGAAGATCGGAAGATAGGCGGCGATGATAATGGCTCGCGCGTAGAAAACGGGGCGAATTACTTCCAGCACGGCGTCGCGGATCTTCTCCATCGCCGTCTTCTGGGCATTCGACTGCATGCCGAAGTGGCGCACGATGTTTTCGATGATGACCACGGTGCCATCGACGACCATTCCGAAATCCAGCGCTCCGAGCGAGAGAAGGTTGGCGGGGATTTTGTTCAAGTCGAGACAGATCGACGCGAACAGCAGCGAGAACGGAATTGTGAGCGCGACGATCAGAGCGCCGCGCGTGTTACCGAGGAAGAAGAACAAAATCACGGATACCAGCAGCACGCCCTTGATCAGGTTCTCCATCACCGTTCCGGTGGTGAGGTGCAGCAAATCGCTGCGATCCAGGAACGGAACGATCTTCACGCCGGGCGGAAGGATGTGTTCATTCAACTCCTTCACTTTTTGGTGGATCGCGGCGAGCGTCTCGTCGGCGTTCGCGCCCTTGCGCAACAGCACGATGCCCTCGACCACGTCCTGATCATCCACGATCTTTCCGTCATTGTGGCGGATCGCTTTGCCAATCTGGCCCAGGCGAATGCGCGGGCCTTGCGTTACCGTGGCAATGTCTTTGACGTGCAGCACGGTCCCGTTTTTCATGGAGATGGGAGTCTGTTCGATGTCGTCGATGCTCGTGTACAGGCCGACTACTCGGACGTTGATCTGCTGCAAGCCCGACTCAACAAAGCTGCCGCCGGCGTTGGCATTGTTGGCGGCGAGCTGCTGTTCCACCTGTGCAATGCTCAGTCCGTGGGCGACGAGAGCGTCGGGATCGAGCCGAACCTGATACTCGCGCGTGATCCCGCCGAAGCTTGATACGTCCACCACGTTTGTCACGGACTTGAACTGCTTTTCGAGCGTCCAATCCTCGATTGACTTCAAATCCATCAAATCGTATTTCGGATTTGAGCTGGTCAGCGTGTACCAGTAAATTTGGCCCACGGGACTCCAATCGGTACCCATCTGCGGCTGCAGATTGTTGGGCAACGTCACCTGCGAAAGGCGTTCGAGGACTTTTACGCGGTTCCAGTCGTTGTCTGAGCTGTCGTCGAAAATCAGCATCACGCTGGAAAGACCAAAGAGCGAATCTGAACGCAAATGCGCCAGATGGGGCAGCCCGTTCATCTGGATTTCGATGGGGATTGTGACCTGCTGCTCCACTTCTTCAGCCGCGCGGCCCGGCCACTGGGTGATGATCTGAACGTAATTGTTCGCGACGTCGGGGTAAGCTTCGACCGGCAAGTTGTGAAACGAGATTCCGCCCCAGATGGTGAGCAGCGTCGCGAGCGCGAGCACCATGAAGCGGTTGTTTAGCGCGAAATCGATCAGACCCTGCATTAGCGGTATCGCTGGCGCGACGAAGGATTCCGTTTCAACTATTGCTCCACGGTGTTTTGAAGGATCAGTGCGTTGCTGACCACCTGATCGCCCGGTTTCACGCCAGCGACGATTTCCTGCATGTTGTCCGGCAGCGCCTTTCCGGCGGTCACGGCGACGCGGCGGAATTGCTTGTCGCCCGCGGGAAAGTAAACCCAATCGCGGTCGTGCAGGTGCAGAATCGCATTCGCCGGCACGGCGGCGTGGGGCAAGCTCTTCTGCCCCTCGAACATGGCCGTGACGAACATTCCCACTTTCAGAAATCCGGGATTCGCGACTTCGACACGCACTTTCGCGGAGCGCAACGTGGGATCAAGCACCGCGCCGATGTTGCTCACGCGGCCTTTCAGCACGCGGTCGGGATAGCCGTTCACGCGGATGTCCGCCGTGTCGCCGAGCTTGATCGACGGAAGATCGTTCTCATAGACATCGCAAAGAATCCACACGCTCGAAAGATCGGAAATGGTGAATGGATTCGCGGAGCCGAGCCCGGCGACTCCCGCGGCGTTGGTGACCTGCTGGTCGGTGATCACGCCCGATATCGGCGCCACAATGCTGACGATCGGCGACGGGTCGGCGGGGTTCGCGCCCAACACGCGAAGATGGGCGGTGGCCGTTTCGACGTCAACCGCCGCTTTAGCCGCGGCATCCTGCGCGACCTGCAAATCATTCAGCGCGATTGCGCCGTGATCATAGAGGCCTTTGGCACGGTCGTACTGCGTATCCGCGAGCGTCTGATCGGCCAGGGCTTTGCGGTAATCGGAGAAGGCCGACGCGATGTCCGCACTTTGCACGCGCAGCAGCACCTGGCCCTTTTTCACGGTATCGCCCAGACGCGCCTTGATTTCCACCACGCGCCCCGTGGCGATCGATACGACTGGGACCGTTCGCGAAATGTCCGGACTGACGACGCCGTTGGCCACGAGGCTGGTCGGCGAATCGTATGCGACGGCGGCCGCGAGGGGAAACTGAGCGGGATTGTCCACCTGCACCAGGCTGGAATTCGAGACGTTCTCGACCTGCGCCTGAGGCGGAGCACCGGCTTCCGGATTTTGACTCGCTTTTTCGCCACAGCCCGCGGCAGCCAGGCCCGCGCACAGAGCCAGCGCGAGGGCGAGCCGTTCGGTTCCCAAAACTTTCATCGAACTCCTCACGTTTCCGGATGGTTCCATAGCAGACAACGAGTGGCATAAAGCTCGCGTTAAGATCGTATAAGGACGGCGTAATCCGGCGATTCAAAGAGCCGCGTTACGGTAGCTAAATACGTCTCCCCGGTCGCGAGCCCGAGTGGTCGATTATAAACGAAGCGGAGCGATTCCCGGCTAAAGCATCGTTCACGCTGCTCGAGGGGAGCTGATTTCGGAGCGGCTACCGCGTGGCAGTAAGCGCATGCATGGCGTGATCGAGGAAGTCGCGGCACTTGGAACGGTCCGCGAGAGTGGCCTGCGCAAAATCCTTCGCACCGCCGCCCTTTCCGGCGAAGGCCGCGAGCGCTCCTCGCAACAGGGCGCCCATATCGTGTGGCGCGCCTTTGGATTGGGCGAACGCGACGTGGCTGGAGGCGGCGTCGGCGAGGAGAGCCACAACGGGCGTGGAAGCGTCGCCGTGTGCAGCGAGTTTGGCTGCGAGGAGCGTTACGTACGCGGGAGACGCGTCGTCGATCACCGCCGAAACGGTCCGAGTATTTGAGTTGGCGCCGCCCGCCGACGCGGCGGAGCTGCCCGCCAAAAGCCGGGATGCTTCGAGATCGGCAAGCCGCTCTTCCAGTTTTCGCGCGGCCGATTGGACCTCGCGGCGCTGTTCGGCGAGCTTCGCAATGCTGCTAGGAACTTCCGGCAGCCCGCAGGTGAGCAGCCTTGCGGCTTCGGAAAGCGTGGCGTAGTCCCTTCGCGCCGCGGCGAGCGCGCGCCCGCCGGCCACGAACTCCACGCGAACGCCGTCGCGACGCTTTTCGAGCTTGCGCAGAAGAACCAGGCCGGCTTGACCCGTGCGTTCCAGGTGCGTGCCGCCGCAAGGCTGAAAATCGAAGCCTTCGACGCGGATCGCGCGCAGCACGCCGTCACGATCGACGGATTTGCGAATTCCGGCGGCCGCCAGCTCCTCTGCGGTGCCGAATCGAATTTCCACCATGCGGTCTTCGAAAATGATGGCGTTGGTGCGGCGTTCGGCTTCGTCGAGCTGCTTTTGCGTGAGCGAAGGAGTTTTCAGATCGATGGTGCAGAGGAACTCGCCGAGATGAAAGGAGACGGTGGGGAGCGCGAACAGCTCGATGAACGTCGCCGACAGAAGGTGCTGCGCGGAGTGCTGCTGCATGTGGTCGAACCGGCGCGCCCAATCAATGCGGCCACGCACTCGGCCCGCGGGAAGCTCCGCTGACGTGTAATGGACGATGTGGTTCTCGGCGTCGGAGACTTCAACGACCGCGACGTCGCCGAGCGTTCCTAAGTCGTGCGGTTGGCCGCCGGAAGTGGGATAGAACGCGGTGCGATCGAGCACCACTTTCCAGCGTTCACCGTCGCGCTCGCAGGAGACGACGTTCGCGTCGAACTCCTTCACAGAGGAATCGCGGTAATACAGGCGCTCGGTCAAAGGCCTTCCCTTTCCAGCGAACGCCGAGAATATCACGACGATCAAGCCGCGACGAACCGCCGGCTCCGTGCGCGCATGAGTGCGCTAGCGCTTCGCGCGGCTTTTGCGCGGGCTCGCTGACTTTTTTGCGCCGATGCCCGGATATTTCTTGTGAACCGCCGCGCGTACCTTCGCTTCCACCGAGCCGCCTTTGTGCGCAGCGCGGGCAAGCGCGTCGCGCGCGTGCGCCTTGTCTTCAATCGGAAACTTGCGTGTCTTCGGAAATACAAACGATTTCGAGGACAGCGATTTCCGCTTTTTGGTCGTCAGTTTCGCCATGATTGAGCTCCTCTGTGCAGGCGCCCGCGCGGCCTAATGCTCAGAACAGATTCGAACCCATCGACTGCCCGCGATTCGCTTCCCTGCACTGTTTCGATTCCCAGAGTGTACTCCCGGTCCCGTCTCAAGCGAGAGCGGCGACATCGCGATAGAATAGGTCGTGACGATTCGGCTGCTCGCGATGGACATCGATGGGACGCTTCTCGATTCGCAGGCATGCATTTCTCCCGCCACTTCCTGCGCAGTTATCGAAGCCGCCGAGCGTGGCGTCGAAATCGTGCTGGTCACCGGGCGCCGCTTCCATTTCGCGCTGCCGGTTGCCCAGATGCTACCTTGCGATTTGCATCTCATCGTAAATAACGGCGCTCTCACCAAGTCGCTCGATGGAGCCACTCTCGCGCGGCGCCTGCTGCCCACCGCGACCGCGCGCCTCGCGCTCGAAGCCACGCGAGAGTTTCGAGACTGTGCCTCCGTGATGTTCGATCGGCCCGGCGAGCGCCAGCTTATCCTTGAGCGGATCGACTGGTCGCATCCGCTTCGCGCCAGCTATTTCCGCAAAAACAGCATGTTCCTCTCGGAGGAATCGCCGCTGGAGCAATGCCTGAACGGCGAAGATCCGATCCAGGTCGGCTTCACTGGAAATTGCTTGCCGATGCGCCGGGCCATGGAGAAGCTTGCGGCGCATCCGGAGTCGCATCGCTTTGCTCTCTCGCTCACCGAATACGCCGACCGCGATCTAAGCATTCTGGATGTGCTGCGCGCCGGCGTTACCAAAGGGATGGCCCTCGCTGAATGGGCTTCACTTCGAGGCATCCCGCGCGAGAGCGTGATGGCCGTAGGCGACAATTTCAACGACCTGGAAATGCTCGAATTTGCGGGCGTGCCCGTGATCATGGGCAACGCTGTGGACGAACTTAAGGCGAAAGGCTGGCCCGTTACCGGTTCGAACGACGAGGCCGGGCTAGCCGACGCGATCCGCCGCCACGCCCTCGGCTAGGTTATACTTGGGCTTCGCCCGGTTGGGAGCTGAACCCACTCGATGAGAAAGTACAAAATCTCGAAACTTGTTTGGTTCGCCGCGATCGCCGTTGCCGCGCTTGCGGTTCCGCCGGCTTCGCGCGCGGATTATGCGGTGCTGCGCTCGGGCGCGCGCCTGCACATCACCGGCTACGAACAACTGGGCGACAAGATTCGACTCACGATGGCGGGCGGGACGGTTGAAATTCCGGCCGACGATCTGGTGAACGTCGAGCCCGAGGATCAGTTCACGGCAATCGCCGCGAAGCCCGATTTGAACGAGCCTTTTGGCAATCTGATCCGTGCCGCCGCGCAGAAACACGGCGTGGATGAAAAGCTGATCGCACACGTGATCGCCGTGGAATCGAACTACAACCCCAAAGCCGTCTCGCGCAAACGCGCGCAAGGATTGATGCAGCTCCTGCCGCAGACAGCCGCGAAATATTCCGTCTCGAACGCGTTCGATCCCGCGCAGAACATCGACGGCGGTACGCGCTACCTGAAAGACCTGCTCGCCAAATACAGCGGCGATGTGAAGCTGGCTCTGGCGGCATACAACGCAGGCCCGGACATGGTCACCCGCTACGGCGGCGTTCCACCCTTCCCCGAAACGCAGAAGTACGTCCGCGCCATCACAGACAAACTCTCGAAAGACGCGGCCGCGCCGGCACTCGCTGCGATCACACTGAAAAATTAATTTACAGAGCTACTGCTGCGGCGAATTTTGCGTAGGAGACTGCGATGGTTGGTTCGTCGGTTGCTGACCGGAAGTGTTGCCAAAGGCGGAACCGAACCCGGAATTGAATCCAGACGATCCGACGGTTGAGCTTGTCCCATTCGGGCTTGTCGAGTTCAGACCCAGCCCGTTGCTCTGCATGTTGCTGATCTGATTCTGCAGGGCGGCGGCCGCATCTTCGAGCGGATTCCAGATAAATTCAAACTGGTTCAGCTTTTTCGCGCCGTTGTATCGCTTCACGGACGCGGCGTCGGTCTTGCTTCCCACGCCAGTCAGAAATCCTCCGAGCACCGGGCCATCCACCGGTCCCGTCGGCTTGAGTTGAGCGAGCGCCGCCAGGCCGGCCAGCCCTCCAGGTAGATTTACGCCGGGAGCGATCGAGGGAAGACTTCCACCTTGCGGATTCGTGCCCGGATTCTGGCCAAACGGACTTTGTCCGCCGCCGAAGGGACTGGAGCCGCTGCCAAACGGACTCGACGGGCTCTGCCCCGGATTCTGCGTGGGATTCTGCGAGGGATTCTGCGTTGGGTTTTGGGAGGGATCCTGAGCTGGATTCTGCGGATTGTTGGGATCTGCGCCGCCGTTGTTGCTCGGCGCGCCGGCTGGATTCTGCCCGCCAAATTCATTCGTGGACCCGTTGCTCGAATTCGAGCCGTTCGAGTTGGTCTGCGATCCCGATTGGCCGGTCGGCGCGACGGTATCCGCAAAACTCGTAAAGCTGCTGCTCTGCCCTGCGGCATTGATGCCGCCCGCTTGTGGACCCGTTGCGAGCGACGCGGCGGAAACTCCTGGCTGCCCCGGAATCGTCGGCATCACTCCGCCGTTCATATCGAGGATTTGCATCTGCTGCAGCGTGGCGTATTTGGTGCTGCCGATGATGCTTCCCGCCGCATTCACGTAGATAAAGCGCCAGGTGCCGTCGGCTTGGTTGGTCGGGTCTTTGTATTCCTGCCGGAGGAAGTGCAACTGCGGCAAGCCTTTCACCAGGTCGTCGATGGTCTGCGGATATTTTCCGGTCTTGTGGTAGTAAAGGCGGATGGCACGCTTGTACTGGTTCCCGCGCCAGATCATTTCCTGTTCGCGGTTCCGGCGCGCCTGCGTGACGCCCTTTTCAAGCACCACGGTGGAGGTCGCCACAACCACCATCACCGCGATCAGCGCCATGATGTATGCGAAGCCGCGTTCTTGCGATCGCAGCGGGCGAGCTTTGCGCACGGTTCCGCAGATTGGCGTGTTCAACGCACGCCACATCGCGCCGGCCTTTGCACGAATGCTCATGGGTTGTTGCCGCCCACGCCCGCGTCGGCGCTGTTCAGCGGCTGCGTCATCGGCACGTTGGCGTGGCGGCCCGACGACATTTCCTCCACGTCCGCGGAGTTGTCGTTGATTTTGATCAGCCGGTAGCCATGCAGAAATTCCGCGCCTTCCTGGACGACCAGTACGTCCTCACCCTCCTGGAAAAACGCCACGCGCTTGCCGCTGTCTTTCATCTGCGCATAGCCGTACAAAGTGCCGGGAACTTCAACCGGCTTAGGAGGTGGCGGCTTCGGCACCGTGGGGTACGGGTGCCTCGGTTTTTCATTCACGCTTCCCGGCGGAGGCGGAGTCGGAAGCGCCACGGCGCTAAAAATGTCTCGATGGATGCCGGTGTATTCAAGCTTTTTCAACTGCGCCAGCAAGTCCAGCCGCAGCTCCGGCTCGTCCACATTCAACGGAACGAAATTCGCGTCCGACGCCAGCACGCCGTTCGTTCCCGGGCCCGCGCCGTGGCTGGTGGCCAGCACGTAGGCCAGCACCACCAGCAGCCCAACCAGCAAGTAGATTTGGATGCGTTTCCTCATTCGCTAAGTCCGGAAGTACGTGTGCAGCTCAAGATGCAGCCGAATCCCATTGCCGGCGCTGGCCGAATCGAGCCGCAGGTCTTTCAACAAATAAAAATACTTCGAGCGCTCCAGCCCGTTAATGAACTGCACGATCGACTGGTAATTCCCTTCCACGGTTTCGGTAATGCCCACGTCGGTGACGCCGCGGCCTTTCACGTCCTTCTGCTGAAATTCGGTGCTGATGGTGCGCAAGCCGGACTTCGAAGCGAGCACGGAGAGGTCGCTTTCTATCGACGAGTAACCATCCTGCGAGCTTAAGAACGCGCTCTTATAAAATTCGTCGTATTCTTTTTGACCCGTTCCAAGCGAACCGCGAATGCGGTCTCCGCGGTCCACGTCGCCTTTCAGTTCCTTGTAGCGCAACTCGAGCCTGTCGCGCTGCTCGCGCATCGCCGCAACCGATTCCGGCGACGACTGCCAGGTGACATAGACCAACCCAAGATCCACCAGAAACAGCGCGACCAGCGCTCCGGTGACCCACTTTTTTAGTACGCGCCACGGTTGTGTCATGGTCAGGTCGTCGAAAACTGCGCCGTCAATTGCAATTCGATCTTATCTGCGCCCGGCTGATCCGAACGGCGGTCGCCGATCAGTTGAATTTCTGAAAAGGCTTTCGATTTCTCGAGGGCCTCGATGAATTTCAATTTCTGCTCGTCGTTCGCCGCGCCCACCGTAAGCTCCACCTGCACGCGCCCATCAACCATCTTCGGTGCAATGTTGATCACCCGAACGCCGGCGGGAAGCGTCGGCTCGAGGTCCATGAAAATCTTGGTCCACGGAAAGCTGCGTTCGCCGATCAATCCGTTCAGAAACTTCGCGCGGTCCAGGACTTCCTTGGCCTGCGGCGTCTGAAAGTAGCTCTGCAGCGCGCTCTGCTTCTGCTGGTAATCCAGAATCTTCGCCTGCCAGCCTGCAATTTCGCCGCGCAACTGGCGGTTCGCGCGCCAGCTCGAGAAAGCCGCGTGCCCAAAAAGCAGCAGCGTCAGCAGGCCAATCGCTCCCAGCACACCCGCTCCCACGAGGAACGGGCGTTTATTTTCGAGCGCGGAACTGGAAAGGTTGAGTTGAAGCTTCATATGTCCCTAAACCAAAGGCGTTCAGGATCCTCCGTTCAACGCCCAACCGACCAGGGCGTCCAGATCCTGATTCATCAGGTCCTTCGAACTGGAATCGAGTGTGAGAGCCATGGCCGATTCCGAAAGCGCCGCGATCGGGCATTTCAATTCGGCGGACAGCGCTTGGCGGAACACGCCGCTGCGCGCGCCGAAGCCGGTCATGCGCGCGCGATCCGGCGCACCGCCAAAGGTATCCTGAAAATAAGCAATCGCCGGAAACACTTCATCGAGCATCGCCTGCGGATCGAGCGACTGCGCTTCCGAAGCCATTTCCGTGGAGCGGTAAACGCACAGGCTGCTGCGCTGGGTGATCACGGTGATCATCGTCTTGCCGCACATGCGCACCAGCAGCGTAGCTCCATCGTCTTCGAGCAAGGGCAGAGTCGATAGCGTAGAACTCAGCACCACGCCCGCGCTCGCGTCGAACGGCTCCAGAATGTCTTCGTACTCGCGCACGATGCGCTGGCGCGCTACGGCCGCCACAATCTCCAGGCCGCCTTCCCTGGCCGGCTGGCGCATCCAGGAAACCGCGGTCTCGTCGACATCGAACGGAACGCTCTTCTTGAGCCGCCAGCGGAGCATCCCGAGCGCTTCGTCGGTGCGGCGCGGGAAGGTATCGAAGGGCAAAATGAAAACGCGCACCACGGGATCGGGAATCAGCAGCGCAACGGGCGCGCCGCGCAGTGGCACTCGTCCCAGCACTTTGCGCAGCGCCGCGCGCACGCCTTCCGGCTGCACCACGTTCGCATCCACCGGCGACGCCATCACCGCGCCTACCGGGAGCGGCTCGATTGCGTAATTGTCCAGATCGCGCCCGTTTTTCGACCAGCCCGCCGCCGCCACGTGCGACGAAGCAATCTCCACAACGAGCGAAGGGTGCGGCATCGCGTTCAGCCAGCGCTCAAAGCGCTTCACCGGACCCAGCTCGAAGAATTGAGTTGCCAGGGTGTTGCTGCTAGTCAAGGAACGTCACCTTGTTGATTTCGCGCAGCGTGGTGACGCCGGCGCGGATTTTGCGCAGGCCGGACGTCGCGCAAGAAAGAGCATGCCTTCTTCGCGCGCGGCGCGCTTGATTTCCGACGTCGGCCGGCGATTGATGATCATTTCGCGAATGCGGTCGGAAAGGTCGAGCAGCTCGGTGATCGCGGACCGTCCGCGATAACCGCTGCCCGAACACTCCAGGCATCCCGCGCCTTCGTAGAACGCCACCTTCGACTCCATTCTTCCGGATCGAGCGCCGATTCCTTCAGCACTTCCGGCGCGATAGTGACACCTGCTTCTTGCAATTCTCGCAGATCACGCGCACCAGCCGCTGCGCCATGATGCAGTTCAGCGCGGACACGAAATTGTATGGCTCGACGCCCATGTTGATGAAGCGGCCGATCACGTCGGTCACGTTGTTGGCGTGAACCGTGGTGAACACCAGGTGGCCGGTGAGCGCCGAGTTGATGGCGATCTGCGCGGTTTCCTGGTCGCGAATTTCGCCGACCATGATCTTGTCCGGGTCGTGGCGCAGAATCGAACGCAAGCCGCGCGCGAACGTCAGACCCTTCTTCTCGTTTACGGGAATCTGCGTGATGCCGCGCACCTGATATTCGACCGGGTCTTCAATGGTGATGATCTTGTCTTCGTCGTTCTTGATTTCGTTGATCGCGGCGTAGAGCGTGGTCGTCTTGCCGGAGCCCGTCGGCCCGGTGACCAGCACCATGCCGTACGGCTCGTGGATGTAGCGGCGGAACCGCGCTTGTTCTCATCGGGTCGAAGCCGACGACGTCGAGCGTGAGGTTGCGGAATTTCTCGCTGAGCGTTTCCTTGTCGAGGACGCGAAGCACGGCGTCTTCGCCGTGCACCGAAGGCATGATGGAAACGCGGAAATCGACAAAGCGGCCCTTGTACCGCACCCGGAAACGGCCGTCCTGCGGGACGCGGCGCTCGGCGATATCCAGCTCGCTCATGACTTTGATGCGCGAAAGAATCGTGGCGTGCCATTCCTTGGCCAGCGGCTGCATGGCGTATTGCAGCACGCCGTCGATGCGGTACTTCACCACCACTTCGGAGTTGCGCGTTTCGATGTGGATGTCGCTCGCGCGCCGCTCGAGCGCCGTGAAGATGACGGTATCGACCAGGCGCACCACGGGGCTCACGCCACGTATCGCGCGTGAGCTTGTCCATCGAAATGTTTTCGTCGCTGTCTTCTTCGTCGCCGACAACCTGCAGCGTGAAGCCTTCGGTGGCCTGGTCGAGCACGCGCTGCGATTGCTCGGTGCGCTTCAGCAGATCGTCGATCTGCGACGCGGTCGCCACTTTGATCTGCAAGCGCTTGCCGAGAAGCAGCGAAAGCTCATCGGTGAGCTGCAACTGGCTGGGATCGGCCATGGCGACGACCAGCGTGTTGTCGTGGGCTTCAAGCGGGCACGAAGTTGTAGCGGAACATCATCTCCGCGGGGATGCTGCGGAACAGCTCAGGATCGATGCGCTGCTCGCGCAGGTCGATGAATCGGCAGCGGTAGCGCTCCGCCAGCCTGCGGGCCTGCTTCGCGCTCGGCGCCGTCATCCGGGCAGTGCCGGGAATAATCGGCGATTGTTCGTACGTTAGTAGCCATAGAACTATACCCCCGGAGTTCCTACCTGAAGGGAGAACAGCGGCAAATAGAGAGCGAGATCAAAATGAAGCCACCACGACGGCCATGACGAGCAAAATTGACGATCGGAATCCAGACAGCGTGCGTTGCAGGCGCGTCGCACACTTCCTCTTCATAGAATTCGGCCACGCTCGTCAGCATGGCCGCCAGCGCGCCCGATGCTTCGCCCACCTCGATCATTTCCAGCGCGAGCGTCCGGAATCAGGTGCGTCTCCGCAAGACTCGTCGTGCAGGGACTGGCCTTCTCTCACGCGCTCGGCCGACCTGCGCACCGAGGTTGAATCAGCCGGCTGCCGATGGCCGGCGACGATGTTCAGCGCCGGAACAAGCGGGCGTGCCGCCGCTGAGCAGCGTCGAAAGCGTGCGCACAAATTGAGCGATCTGCGCCTTCAGCCAAATATCGCCAAACACCGGGATCTTTGGCTTAAGACTGTCGATCGCCAGCGCCCCGCGCTCCGAACGCGTCCAAACAAAAATCAAAAGCCGCAACAAGGGCACGCCGCCGATAACACGACCAATGAAGTAGTTCCGCAACGGAACCGCAATATCCAGCATGAACTGCGGTGATCGCCGGGCAGCTGAATGCCCAAATCATCGTACAGCTTGGAAAACTGCGGCATCGCATAGGTAATACTAGGTAGCTCAAAATCACAATCACCGCGACCACCAGGACGGACGGGATAAATCAACGCGGTGATGAGGCGACTTGCGGAACCCGGTGCTGACCCGCAAATAAGAAATGTACTGATCGATGACGCCCGAAAGGTTGCCGCTGCGCTCGCCCGCGCTGATCGCCGTCACATACACGGGCGGAAACGAACCTTGCGCCGCCAGCGCTTCCGATAGCAGAGCGCCATCGCGCACGCGCTGGCGCACATCGCCCAGCACCGGCCGCAAACTTTGCGCTGCGGCGCGCTCGGCCAAGCAAATCGAGCGACTTCAAGATCGGAAGACCGGCCTTAATCAGCGTGTTGAACTGTTGATTGAAGATCAAAAAGTCGCCGATTTTGATTTTCTTTTGGCGCCGGGCGGACCCAAACGTGGCGGCTAAATTGAACTCGTTCTTGACCGAAAGGACCAAAAAACCGCGATCCAGCAGTTTTTGGCGAACTTCTCCCTCCGACTGGGCCGTCTCCAACTGCTGAAAAATACGGCCGGTTGCGTCGCCCACTTTGCAGACATACTGCGCCATACGGGTATAGACGCCCCATTTGCGGCAACGTCTTGTTCAAAGTTTAGCATATCGGCGAAAGGCGAACGGGCCACCGCCTGTGACTGAGGCTGAATTTATGTTCTAGTAACAAATAGCGTTGCGGGGCGATACAGTGTCAATGGATGGAATCGGCGAGCGACTGCTCGTCCACAATGGCTACACCCTTCGGCGGATCGAAATGAAACTTCAATTCGGAGATGGGCACGTTCTCTTCCCAGTTCCCGAACCGGAATTCGGTCTCCAGATTCCCCGGCTGCCGCACCACCACGCGCATTAGCCGCCCGTCTGGGTCGCTTTCGAGCAACACTTCGCGGGCCTGGTCGCTGCCGCCATCGCGTGGCACACAACGCAACACCGTGTCCTCTGGAGCCAGTGGTTTGTCCTCTGGATTCGCGGCAGTGGCCGGATCGATCAGCTCGACGCTCTTGCAGAGTCGCGCGAAGTCCGCTTTGCCGGTGAGCAACGCGAGCGGCGTACGCCAGTCTGAGCTTTCCTTCACTTGCGCGCGGCTAGCCGTGTGGTCCGCGGGAACGTAAAACCACACGTTCGTCCCATCAACGAGGAACAGTTTTTCTTCCGGCGAACGGTATTCCCACCGCATCCGCGACGGACGCGAGAAATATACCGTTCCCGACTCGGCGGAAATTCCGCCGTTGCCATCCGAGTAGCGCTCGAAGAACGCAGCCTTTAGTGTTGTGGCATGGTGGTAGCGCGTTTCAATCGCGTGCGCGATTTCACGCGCACTTCGTCCTGCGGGTGATGGAGCGGCAAAAAGGCCGGCGAAAATCAGCGCAAGGATGACCACGTTCACAGTTTAGCAGAAGCGCCGGGCGCGATTCGTCGATGGGTGGCAGCGGGCGCTATTTCCGGTCCGCTGAAGCGGTTTGCATTTGCGGCGCGTCCGAGCTCGTGGCGGAGACTGAAAACTTGTGATGCCACGCTTTTTCGAGCGCGACCATCGTGGTGATGTCGCGAGTCACCGTCTGCGCGGTTGCCGAGCGGCGAGGGACGATGTCGCTCGGATCGAATTCGGCGCTTTGCTTTTGGTACACCGTGTCTGAAAAATAGTGCCACATGAAGAAATCGCCGTTCCCGGTGTAACCGTCGGCTCCGAACATCGGCTTCGCGAAGAAAAATGTGGTGCGCTGGGCGAGCGCCGGATTCCAGATCGCGGTTCCCTGCTCGGACTCGCGGTCGCCTTTCAGTCCCAGCAAGTCGAGCAGCGTTGGCGCCACATCGATATGAGAGGTGAGCCAGCCGATTTTCTCCATGTGATCCAGAGCTTTCGGCGCGCGAATAATCAGCGGCACGTGAAAAGCCGTCTCGTCAATCGTGCCCCGGCGCAGGTCGGGATTCTCGGAGATCGAACGCAATCCATGGTCACCGAGTACAACGATGATCGTATTGTCGAGCTGCCCGTTTTTCTCGAGCACGGCCAGCAACTCTCCCACCCACGCATCTTCCTGCCGCAGTATCGCCTCGCCGCGCGCCTGCATGTCCGCAGCTGTCGCGCCGGACTGATGATCCGGGTACGGGGAGTGCGCAATCTGAGGCAGAAACGCAGCCGCAAAGCGGTCTCCGCGCGCCGCCCACTGGCTCAATTGCCCTTCCAGCAGATGCAGCGTCTCCACATCCGCCGCAATGCGCGCTTCCTGCCATGAGCCGCTTTCATCGAAGCTCGTCAACGCCGCCTGCGGGTAGATTTGTTGCCGGAATCCAACCGCATCGAACAGCGCTCCATCGGGAATTCCCGGGGATCGCAGCGGCGAAAACGCCGCAGTTTTGTAGCCTTCGCTCTCCAGCCGGCGCAGGAAATCGCCCGTCGCATCCCACGAAGGCGAATCGAACGCGTGCGCGGGATCGTCGATGGGATACCAAGAGCTGAACAGCGAAAAGATCGCCGAGTGCGTGATCGGGAACGTGGTGTAGTGGCGCGTTCCGATGAAGGCGCGGTCCTGCAGGCGGTTGAAATTTGGAAACTGTTTCAGATCCGTGCCGGCGGGCAGATATTTTTGCGGGGTCGTCTCCAGCACGAGGAAAAGAATGTTCGCTCCGGCCTCCTTTCCGAAGTAACGAGGATCGATCCGCGGAGCGGGAGCGTTCGCGAGCGCCCGATAGCGCTCGATCAGTTCGGCGGCAGACAGTCCCGAAAGATCCGGCGTCGGAAGGCTCGCGGCACGCCCCATATCCAGCGAGGCAGCTTCGCCGGTTTCGATCGCGTTCTCTCCGCGCAGGGATATAAACGCTCGAGTGAACGCGCTTTGATGATAGGCGGTTGGCGGCAAGTCCGAGCGCACCGAAAGCAGTAGCGCCGCGACGGCGACGAACAGCAGCAACTCCGCGACGTTCTTGATTCCGGCTAGCGAGACATCCGTGCTTGGGGCCTTTCCTTCACGAACAGCCCACGCCACGGCTCCCACTGCACCCAGCAACGCCAAAAGCACCGCCAGCGACTGTGCGCTGACCAAATATTTTGCGTTCGAGCCGGGTTCGTGCCAGCCCCAGCTAAACGCGACGGCGAGCATCTTCAGCGAGCTAAACCGTCCCAGTTCCTTGAGCGAAAGAATCTGTAATCCCAGGACCAGTGTGACGCCCAGGCACACAGCCAGCGTTAGCGGTGCGGCCCAACGCGGCCGCAAGATCCGGTTCGCGAGAAACAGCGCGCTTGGAATAACCACCACGCCAACGATGATTTCGCCGCGAAAAAAGCTGATGCGCTGATAGAAGTTCAGCGATGGAAGGCCCTGCGAACGTGCCACGCGCGCATACCCGCTCTGGCCGGCAAGCAGGTACCACTTCAGGTAGAAAGCGAGCGCTGCGGGAAAAATCCAGGCGGCCAGGAAGCGCGCCGAGCGCATCCATGCCGCAGCGTCTGAAAAGAAATTGCGCGCATGAGATTCAGCCTGCGCCGTGGGCGCGATCGCCTGTGGTGTGGAATCCGCGGTGCCCAAGACTATGCCCCGTTTGCAGCCGCGTGAGGAGACGTGGCCTGCGTTCGGGTGAATCGCGGCAGTCCTCTACTACCCCCGAAGCAGCCGCGAGGTGAAGATGCTACAGCGTCGGAAGCGCTTCGCAGGCCGCTTCGCTGGCCGCCGTCGTGCCCGAAGTATCGTAATGAATCGTGCCCGGCTCGTCGCTGCAGTAGCTGGCGATGCCCGTCAACTTGTAGGCGATCGGAGTAGCCGTCACCAGGTAGCCGGTGCCGCCCGCCTGCGAGCAGCCTGCCGGCGGAGTACCCGCGAGTCCCGAAGCCGTATACCCAAAGGCATATCCGCTCTTCGTATTCGGAGCGGCAGTCACGATCGGATCAAGAAGCAACGCCAGATCGCACGTTGGGGTCAGCGAACCCGCGGGTCCGCCCAGCGAAGCCAGAGTTGGCGGATAGCCGTTTTGCCAGGTCGAGCTGTAGGCCATCGATGCGGTGGTGATGGTTCGAATCGTTTCGGCGGCGGCTGCGCCATTCGCCGCCATCTTCGCATTCAGAAGTTGCGGGATGGCGATGGCCGCGATGATCAGAATGATAGCCACAACGATCAAGAGCTCGATCAGGGAGAAGCCGCGGCTGTTATCGCGCCGCAATCTTCGAATCGGATTTTGAGCAAGTGTGATCATGATCGTGCACCTTCTGACTACCCTCATTCAGTTAAGCAGAGGGAAGCGTTCCCCTCCCCCCGCCTCGGATTGGTTCTGTTACTGAAGCACAGTCGTCAGAGCCGCGCAGGTTCCGACGCCGGTGCCGATTGCCGTGCCACCCGTGTTGTAACGAATCACACCCGACTGATCCGAGCAGTACGAGGTCGTACCGGTCGAGGTGTTGACCGGCGTGGCGTTGGTTTCGAACGTCTGGTTCGGGTTCGAAGTCGTCGCACCGCCGGTCGCGCCCACGGTCACCATCGTGTATCCAGACTTGGTACCGCCCGACAGAACCGGGTCGATCAAGCAGGCCGTCGTGGAGCTCGGGGTGCAGCTTGCCGCGCCACCGAGTCTGGACAAGGCCGAAGCGTATCCAATGCCCCAGGTGGATGAGTAGGTGACCTGCGCCGTCGTGATCGTACGGACCGAACCAACCGCCGAAGCCTGGTTCGCTGCGATACGCGCACGGAGCAAATTCGGTATAGCAATCGCCGCGATGATCAGGATGATCGCGACCACGATCAGAAGTTCGATCAGTGAGAAACCTTTGTTTCGGCCGGCTTGCCGGCGTTGCGTTGCAACTTGAGCGGAAGAGGTCATGGTCTTTATCGGGTTCCTTGTCCCTTGGAGTTACAAAAAAACGGGGGGAAGTTTTGGCTTCCCCCCGGTCCAGCCACAGCCATACTTACTGGAGCACAGTCGTCAGAGCCGCGCAGGTTCCGACGCCGGTGCCGATTGCCGTGCCGCCCGTGTTGTAACGAATCACACCCGACTGATCCGAGCAGTACGAGGTCGTACCGGTCGAGGTGTTGATCGGCGTGGCGTTGGTTTCGAACGTCTGGTTCGGGTTCGAAGTCGTCGCACCGCCGGTCGCGCCCACGGTCACCATCGTGTATCCAGACTTGGTACCGCCCGACAGAACCGGGTCGATCAAGCAGGCCGTCGTGGAGCTCGGGGTGCAGCTTGCCGCGCCGCCGAGGTTGGACAACGCCGCTGCGTAACCGATACCCCAGGTCGAGGAGTACGTAACCTGAGCCGTCGTGATCGTACGGACCGAGCCGACCGCCGAAGCCTGGTTCGCCGCGATACGCGCACGGAGCAGGTTCGGGATCGCGATGGCCGCAATGATCAAAATAATCGCCACGACGATCAGCAATTCGATAAGTGAGAAACCCTTCTGATTCTTCTTCATTTCTTTTTCTCTCCTTGAGAACGTTCCATCTAATTTCTGCCGTATCCCTGGCGGGGTACAGCCCTGTCAAATGCACGACGCATGCCACGCCTGCGGCGGGACTTAACTCTCCCAACACAACCTCTTATCCCATTACACATCATAGAGATACGGACAAATCCAAACATGCTGCCGGCCGGTAGCCCATTCGATTGTCCCACGAACCCCCGTAAAGTGACGTTATTTGTCGGCTTCGCTTGCCGGATTCCGCCCTGGACTGCGGCGCGCAAGGGCTTACGATTCCCGACCGTCTCCAGGCTCTCCACACGTACGAACACTCGGCACAACCGCTGAACGCCGAGTGCCTGCGTCGGCGTTTTACCCGCATGTTTTCGTTGGACTGGGCTGGCCATGATTTCGTGAGGTTCGAGCGCTTCGTTTGGCCTCGGTTCCCGCTCCGAGACCTCAATCCTTATATATCGGCTGACGCCGAAAGCTTCGTGAGGCGCGCGCTGCCGTCCCAGGGCGCCTAAATGCTGTATTTCTTGGCGTAATGGCGGAACGACCGGTACGACATTTTCAGCGTCTCCGCCGCCCGTGTCCGCACGCCGCCGGTTCTTTCCATCGCCGCGAGCAGGAACGACCGCTCCAGCTTCTGAATGTGCTGCTCAAGGTCGATGCCGTCGTCCGGCAGGATCGAGTGCGCGTGACCATTCCCGTTCGTCGAGCCATGGTCCACCGTCGCCTGGAAGTGGTCGCGGATCCGCGAAGGCAGCGCCTCGACTGTAATCCGGCTTCCGGCTTCGAGGGCAATGGCCCGCTCGATCGTATTCTCCAGTTCCCGTACGTTGCCCGGCCATTCATACACTTCCAGCCGCCGCATCGCTTCCGGTTCGATCCCGTCGATCTTCTTGTTCATGGATTTCGAGAAGCGGTCCAGGAACGCGCGCACCAGCAGCGGAATATCTTCCGCGGCGCTCTCGCAGCGGCGGCAGATGAATGGGAATTACGCTAAGGCGGTAATAAAGGTCCTCGCGGAACCGCCCTTCGGCGATTTCCTTGGCGAAGTCTTTGTTCGTGGCGGCGATTACGCGAACGTCCACATCGCTTTCTTCGGTGCTGCCCAGCGGCCGCACTTTTCCTTCCTGCAGGACGCGGTAAAGCTTCACCTGCATGGTGAGGCTCATGTTGCCGATTTCGTCCATGAACAGCGTGCCGCCATCGGCCGCCTGAAAAAGTCCGCGGCGATTTTCGTTCGCACCGGTAAACGCGCCCTTCATATAGCCGAAGAGTTCCGACTCGAGCAGCGTTTCAGGAAACGCGCCGCAATTGATGGTGATAAACGGCGCCTTCGACCGGCTGCTGTTCTCGTGAATCGCGCGCGCGACCAGTTCTTTGCCCGTTCCGCTTTCTCCGGTGATCAGCACGCGGCTGGATTGCGGCGCAATCGTTTCGATCAGCTCGAACAGGCTGCGCATCTTATCGCTCGCGCCGATGATGTGGTCGAACCCGGTAAGCCTGCGCAATTGGCGCCGCAGCTCGCCCGCTTCTTTCTTTAGCTGTTTGATTTTCCGCGATGCGCTGGACCGCAGGACGCAACTCGTCGAGCAGCCGGTCGCCCTTCACCACGTAACGGTCGGCGCCGAAATTCACCGCGTCAATGGCCGTGTCGATCGTGGGAACACCGGTGATCAAGATAAAAATCGTCGAGGGCGAAACTTCCTTTGAATACTGGAGGAGTCGACACGCCGTCCATGTCCGGCATGCAAATATCGGAAATCACAATGTCGAAGACCTGCCCGGCGAGCTTGCGCTTGGCAGCCTGTCCGTTCGAGGCAACCTCAACTTTGTGCCCTTCCTTGCGGAAGCTGATTTCCAGCAGCTCGCAGATGGAGGGTTCGTCGTCGACGACGAGAAGGTGTGCCATGCGCGCTTAACCCTTCCCCACGGGACGCAGTTCGTGACGGCCGGCTGCGACACCGCACCGGTACACCTGGCGTTCGAACAGAAATCGGAAGTTCCACGATGAATTCGGCCCCTTCTCTTTTGTCGGTGGCAAGCCGCACTCTGCCGCGATGCGCTTGCAAGATTTGATAAACAATCGCGAGGCCCAGGCCCGTTCCTCCGGTAAATCCGGACTGGAACGGCTCGAAAATCCGGGTGGCTTCCTGCGCGTCGATTCCCACCCCGGTATCGCCAATCGTGATGCGTAGCCAGCTCGCGTCGGCATCGACGCCAACCGAAAGCGTTCCGCCCTTCGGCATGGCTCGCAGTGCGTTGTTGCACAAATTCCAGAACACCTGTTTCAGCGCGTCGCGGTCCGCCCGCGCCCGCGCATGCCGTACCGAGAAATGGCGCTCGACCTTGAATTTTCCCTGCGCCGTCGCGTCCCGCTCGATCAGCAGCAGGGTTTCGTCGATCAGCGCCACCACGTCACAATCGCCGAAGGCGTAGGTCTTTTCGCGCGAGTAGTTCAGAAAATCCGTGATGATCTGGTTCAACCGCTGCGATTCGCGGCTCACGATATGTACGAGTTTCTTGTCGTCTTCATCGAGCGGCGCAAACCGCGCCAGTTCCTTCAGCGCTCCGGTCATTGCCGTCAGCGGCTGGCGAATTTCGTGTGCGATGGCCGCGGAAAGCCGGCCCAGAGCGGCCATGCGTTCTTTGGTCAACACTTCGCGCTCGAGCCGCTTCAGTTCGGTGAGGTCCTGAAAGTTGTAAACAAAGCCGCCATGCACATTTCCCGCTGTGCGTAGCCGGGAAATCGAAAGCCCCAGATAACGCGTCGCGCCAGTCGAGGTTTTGAATTCGACTTCTTTACGGGAAGCCAGCGGACTTCCTTGGTCGTCCGTCTCGACCGGCCAGAATCCCGGGAAGACATTCTCGACGCTTTCGCCGCGCAAAAGGCCAAAGCCCGAGCCGGCGATTTCCGCGCCTGCGTGATTCAGCACCAGGATCCGGCCTTCGGCGTCCGTGGTCAGCAAGCCGCCGCGCATCGACTCGATAATGTCTTGGTTAAAGGCTTGCAGGTCGCTGCAGCTCCTCGCTTTTGGCTTGCAGCTCCACGCCCTTCTTATTCAGCGTCTGTGAAAGCAGGCTACCCAGGTACGCCACCGCAAAAAACGCGAAACAGTTGCTGGCCAGCCACGAATCCAGCGTCGCGCAGCATCGGCACCGCGTTTCCGGTCCGTGGGACGAACCCGTAAAACGTCAGCGTCAACATCCCGCACAAAAGCCCGAAGCTGACTCCTGCCACCAGGAATACGATCCGTCGCGTGAACACGATGCTGGCCATCAAAATCGTCAGCAGATAAAGCGAGAGGAAGTAGCTGTCCTGCGCGCCGGTGGCGTACACCACGCCGGTCACCATCAGCAGGTCGCAGCCAATTTGAAGCGGTGCATGCCAGCGCGCGCGCGGAATCCACTGCTGCAGAATTACGTACAAAACGGCAAGGCTGTACCACAGAGCAATCAGCGGAACGAAAGACCGTACAGGAATCGGCGTCGAAGCAATTTGCCGCGCCGCAATGACGATCCCCACCAGAACGGTGATCGACCAGAAAGCGGACCCGTCCGAGCCAAGGCAAGCCATTCATCGGCACTGGGTGTGAAAATCATTCGAGGTCTCTTGCGCCCTCACGACGCGCGGCTGCGGGGAAACCGCTTCGCCGGAGTGCTTCAGCCGGTCCATGCGGCGGCCGCGAGCGCTTCGGTGAAAAGCGCTCGCTATCAGGCCGCCGCCGGTCCGGGTTAGTGGCTGCTGGCCAGCTTGCCGATCAGCGAGAACAACGGCAAGGTACATGGAAATAACGATGCCGCCGACGACCACGCCCAGAAACCACGATCATGATCGGCTCCATGGCCGTCAGCAGGTCTTTCACCGCCGCGTCCACTTCGTCTTCGTAGAAGTCCGCGATCTTCTGGAGCATGGCGTCCATCGCGCCGGTCTGTTCGCCGACGCCGATCATCTGCGTCACCATGCCCGGAAAGACTTCGGTTTCCTTTAGCGGATCCACCAGCGAACGTCCGGCTTCCACTGCTTTACGCGTCTGGGTGATCGCTTTTTCCACCACCGCGTTGCCCGACGTGCGCGCCGTGATATCCAACCCTTCAAGAATGGGCACGCCGCGAAGAGATCAGCGTTCCCAGCGTCCGCGTGAATCGCGCGACCGCGATTTTGCGCAACAGGGTTCCCACCACGAGGCACCTTGAGGATCAACGTGTCGATCGCCATGCGCCCTTGCGGCGTCCGTATCAGTACGCGCGTGCCGCAAAACCCAGGCCCACGCAGACCGCCGACGATCAGCAGGCCGTAAATGCTGCCGACGAAATTGCTCAGCCCGATGACGATGCGCGTCGGCAGCGGAAGATCCACGCCCAGCCCGTTAAACAGCGTCGGCGAAAATCGGCACGACTTTCCACAGCAGCAGGATGATGACACCCGCCGCGATGCTCATAACCGCGATCGGGTAGATCATCGCCGACTTCACGGCGCGCTTCAGCTTGACGTTCTTTTCGATGTACGATCGAGAGGCGCTGCAGAATCGTGTCGAGAATACCGCCCGTCTCGCCCGCTTCCACCATGTTGTAGTAGAGCGGGTCGAACACTTTGTCGTACTGCTTCATCGACGCCGAGAGCGTCGCGCCGCCTTCCACCGAGGCGCGCACGCCGTTCAGGATCTTCTGAAAGGTCTTGTTCTCCTGCTGGCCTGCGAGAATTTCCAGGCACTGCACGAGCGGCAAGCCGGCGTCGATCATCACCGAGAACTGGCGCGTGAAGATCGGCCAGTTCCTTGTCCTTCACGCCTGTTCCGCCAAAGGTAGGGAATGTTGAATTCCTTGCCCTTCTCGGAGAGCTTGCTGACGTTGATGTTCTCCCGGCTGCAGCGTGGCCGTGCAGCTCCGCCTTGGTGGTCGCCGTGCGCTCTCCGGTGACGGTGGCTCCCGCTCGGTTGGTCCCGCGATACGTAAATACCGGCATGACTTGTACCTCCTCTATCCCTGTCCCTTTTATCCCGATTAACGCCGGACTGGCGTCTTGCCGCCGTTGCTCGACGCCGAGGATGAAACCCCGCGGTTAATCAAATCCTGCAATTCGTCCGGATTCGAAGAGCGCGCCAGCGCCGTTTCCAAAGTGATGGACTTCTGGAAATAGGCGTTCGCCAGGCTCTGGTTGAACGTCTGCATGCCGGTGGTCGCCCGTACCGGTCTGCATCGCCGAATAAATCTGATGAATCTTGTCTTCGCGGATCAGGTTGCGGATCGCGGCGGTGGGAATCAGGATTTCCATCACCATGGCGCGGCCGCGTCCATCCACCTTCGGAAGCAGCGATTGGCAAAGAATTCCCTCCAGCACCATGGAAAGCTGCGCGCGAACCTGCGGCTGCTGGTGCGCCGGAAAAACGTCCACGATACGGTTGATGGTGGAGATCGCCGAGTTGGTGTGCAGCGTGGCGAACGTCAAGTGGCCGGTTTCCGCGATGCGCAGCGCGGACTCGATGGTTTCCAGGTCGCGCATTTCGCCGATCAGCACCACGTCCGGGTCTTCGCGCAGCGCGGCGCGCAGCGAAGTTGGCGAACGAGTGCGTATCCGAATGCACCTCGCGCTGGTTGACCAGGCACTTCTTGTGGTTGTGCAGGAACTCGATCGGGTCTTCGATCGTGATCATGTGCTCTTCGCGCTCGTTGTTGATCTTGTCGAGCATGGCGGCGAGCGTGGTGGACTTGCCCGATCCGGTCGGGCCGGTCACCAGCACCAGGCCGCGCGGCTTGTCGCACAGCGTGCGCACCACGTGCGGCAGCGCCAGACGTCGAAGCTCTTGATTTCCCAGGGAATCGTCCGGAACACGGCCGCCACCGCGCCGCGCTGATGAAAGATATTGCCGCGGAAGCGCGCCAGGCTCTTCAATCCGAACGAAAAGTCCAGTTCCAGGTTTTCTTCCAGGCGATGCTTCTGCACGTCGGTAAGTACGCTATAGGCCAGCGCCTTGGTGTCGGCCGCGGTAAGAGGCGGCATGTCCAGCGGACGCAGCTTTCCGTGCACGCGAACGCGCGGCGCGCTGTTGGTCGAAAGGTGCAAGTCGCTGCCGCCCATTTCGATCATCTTCTTCAGTAGTTCGCTTAGCGTGATGCCAGCCATCTTTTCCTCCGAACTCGTTTGCCTAGAGAACCGTTTCGCGCACCACTTCTTCCAATGTCGTCATGCCCAGAAGCGGCTTTGATCAACCCGCTGCGCCGCAGCGTGATCATTCCTGTCTCGAGCGCCTTCTTCTTCAATTCCAGCGCCGACGCGCCCACCAGAATCAGTTCGCGCAGCTCATCGTTGATTTCCATCACTTCGTAAAGGCCGACGCGTCCCTTGTAGCCGGTGTTGTTGCAGGTCGCGCACCCCCGCCCGTGCTGACACGATCGTCGTCTGCGCTTCGGCTTCGGTGTAACCCGCTTCCATCAGAGCCTGCGGCTGAAGCTGCATCGGCTCCTTGCAGCTCACGCAAATGCGGCGCACCAGGCGCTGTGCGCAAATCAAGTTCACCGACGTCGCCACCAGGAACGGCTCAATACCCATGTTCATCAAGCGGCTGATCGTCGAAGGCGCATCGTTGGTATGTAGCGTGGAAAGCACCAGGTGGCCCGTGAGCGCGGCTTTCACCGCGATTTCCGCCGTTTCAAAGTCGCGAATTTCGCCGACCAGAATGATGTTCGGGTCTTGCCGCAGGAAGGCGCGCAGCGCGGACGCGAAGTTCAGTCCGATCTGCTCCTTCATCTGGACCTGATTGATTCCGGGCAACTGGAATTCGACCGGGTCTTCGGCCGTCATAATGTTGGTCTCGGGGGTATTCAAGCTGCGCCACCGAGGAATACAGCGTGTTCGTCTTGCCCGATCCGGTTGGCCCGGTGACCAGCACCATCCCGTACGGCTTCAGAATCTGCCGCTCGAATTTGACCAGCGATTCGGGCTCGAAGCCCAGCTTGGTCATGTCCAGTCGCAGGTTCTCTTTGTCCAGCAACCGCATGACGATCTTTTCGCCGAACAGCGTGGGGACCGTGGAAACGCGGAAGTCGAGTTCCTTCTTCTTGCCGTCTTTCAGGTACTTGATCATGATGCGGCCGTCTTGCGGCAGCCGCTTTTCGCTGATGTCCAGCTTGGACATGATCTTGATGCGGCTGGTGATGGCGTCTTTCAATTTCATGCGGCGGCGCCATCACGTTCTGCAGAATGCCGTCGATGCGGAACCGCACGCGCAATTCTTTCTCGTAAGGCTCCACGTGAATGTCGCTCGCGCCGCGCTTCACCGCATCGGTGAGGATCAGGTTGACCAGCTTGATGATCGGCGCTTCTTCCGCGGCCTTCTCCAGCGTCGCCAGGTCCATCTCCGATTCTTCCGCGGCGAGTTCCAGCCGACGCGTCTTCCCCGGCCAGGTCCTTCATCACCTTGTCGAGTTCTTCCACGCTTTCGACGTCGCCGTAGAATTTGTGGATCGCCTCGCTGATCGCCGTTTCGGACGCGACCACCGGCTCGACGTTGAAGCCGGTCATGAACTTGATGTCGTCCATCGCGAACACGTTCGTCGGATCGGTCATCGCGATGGTCAGCGTGGAACCGACGCGCGACAGCGGCACGATCTGGTAACGGATCGCGGTTTCCTGCGGAACGAGCTTGATGA
Organism: uncultured Acidobacteriota bacterium; assembly: GCA_963839325.1. Classification (GTDB taxonomy): domain Bacteria; phylum Acidobacteriota; class Terriglobia; order Acidiferrales; family UBA7541; genus Palsa-295. The sequence continues at coordinate 255,340 of CAWIUO010000002.1, forward strand.
CGGCGGGATCGACTTCGTAGAATTTCAGGTTGATCGAAGGAACGCCGTACTGGCGGGAAAGCACGGCCGTAATGTCGTCATCGCTGACCAGGCCCAGCTTCACAAGACAGGTCCCCAGCCGGCCGCCGCTCTTCTTCTGGTGTTCGAGCGCCTGCTTAAGCTGATCCGCTGAGATCAGGCTGTCTTTGACTAGTATTTCGCCAAGCCGTGAAGACATGGGTGTCCGTGAGCGGCTAGAAATCCGCCCGATGTCGCAGCGTAGCATGGCGAACTGCCGGAATTTGGCACCGGCTCAAGCCCTCGTGGTGAATCTGCTAACAGTCGATTGGCCGCATAGGAACCTGCTCGGCCGAACAGGCATCTTGGGGACCTGTACCAACGTACAGGTGTTTCACTTTGAAAGACTTACGTACCACTCCGAATCTGAGCCAGGACTAAATGTTGTCGCAATTTTCGCCCGTTTCTCCGTCCAGTTTTTGCATCAGAATTCCACCGCTTCCCGCCCCCTTCTGAACTTGCCGGTAGCTCGCCGGCTCGCCCGTCTGCTACTATAAAACTCGCTCAACGGGCGGTTAGCTCAGCGGTTAGAGCGTCCCGCTTACACCGGGAAGGTCCGGGGTTCAAATCCCTGACCGCCCACCATTTCCCCGCTCGATTCGGATGCCGGGGCCAAGCACATGAAGAATCCTCGAATGATGCAGCGCTTCCTCGCCGCCGGTTACGTTGGCCTCGGCATCGCCGCGTACATCCATGGCCAACACACCGGAGGTACCGCCTTTTTCGTCATCGGCGTCGCATGGTTCGCGCTTTCGTTCACAAAGTTCGCGGTCAAGTCGCCGTCGCCCAAGTAAGCTGACGCTTCCGCTCGCTCTGCGATTTCAGTCCGTAAACCTACGCGCAGCTCCCCGCGACTTGTGATTTAGTACGCCGAGCGCGATCAGCGCATTGCGAACTCCGAGGAGCATCATGAAAGCGAAACTTCTGTTTGCAGCGGCATTAGTTGCGTTGACGATTTCAGGCAGCGCGGCGTACGGACAAACCGCATCAACTCCCGCTCCGCAAGACGCGGCCACATTCGACGCGGACGGCACCGCGCACATCACGCGCACCATCCCTCCGCCGCCGACCGTTAGCCCTGAAGCGCGCCAGTGGCTCGAATCGCTCAATCACATCGATCGCAAGCCTCAAACTCTCGCCGAGCGCCGCACCAGCACCGATGCCTGGCGCGCCAAAGATTCCGCCGAAGCCAAGCGCCTTTATCCCGTCACGATCGAGCAGAAAACTCTCGCCGGAGTGCCCGTCGATATCATCACGCCGCTCGAAACGCCCCCCGCGAACAAAGACCTCGTCCTCATCAATCTCCATGGCGGCGGATTCAACTCCGACTCCGGCTCGGTGATCGAAGGCGCGCCCATCGCGAATCTCGCAAAAATCAAAGTCGTCGGCGTCTATTACCGCCTCGCACCCGAAAACCCTTTCCCCGCCGCCGTCGATGATGTCGTTGCCGTTGACAAAGAACTTCTGAAAACCTACAAACCGCAAAATATCGGCCTATACGGAACGTCCGCAGGCGCAATCCTGAGCGCCGAAGTCGCCGTAAAACTCAAACAGTTGCAACTTCCGCTTCCCGCCGCGATCGGATTTTTCTCCGGCCTCGCGGATTTTTCGCGGCCCGGCGATACCCGCCAACTTTTCACCCTCGACGGATTCCCGGGCTTGCTCAAGCCGAGCTATCCCGGAACCGGCACTGACGACGCCTACGTCCGCGCCACGGATAGAAAAGATCCCGTCCTTTCACCGTTGTTCGCTGACCTTCACGGCATGCCGCCCACACTCCTCGTCACCGGCACGCGCGACGCACTGCTGAGCGGCACAGCAATCTACGATCTCGCGCTTGTCAAATCCGGCGTCGATGCTCAACTTCTCGTGTACGAAGCCATGCCCCACGCCTTCTGGTATCACTTCGATTTCCCCGAAACGCGAGAATGCCTCGCGCTCATGGCCAAATTTTTCAACGACCACCTCGGACACCCCGCGCAGTAAATGCGGCCGCGGGCCGCTGTCGCACAGACCGCGATCGGCGACGACGCACGTAAGCCGGTCACGCGGCTGCGAATCGCTCAGGTGCCTGTCCCCGCGCGGACAAAAATTTCCGCGCCATTCGATTCGCTTAGTGCCGGACCACGCCTGTGTTACAATTTTCGGGTTGTCACCGATTCGGGAAGGTAAGCAGCTCCGCGCTGCCCATGCTTGCCCCGCATCACCCCAGCGGGGGGACGTAGTTCAGTTGGTTAGAACGCTGCCCTGTCACGGCAGAGGTCGCGGGTTCGAGTCCCGTCGTCCCCGCCATTTTTTCAACTCCCCAGTCGCGAAGACCACCCGACGTACTGCACAACGGCTGCGCCCTTTCTCCAGCAATTGCGTCGTGCTGCGGCGAACGGCGCTGGTAATCCCCGTTCAACCGGTCACCGGCTCAATTTCCTCCACGCGTACTCACGCCCAGTCGCTCGACCGGTCGAATGAATTGCAGCGACACACCCGAGTTGAAGTACGATCATTCGATTCTGCAGCTGAGCTAAAAATTCGGAGGTGGCATGCGCACGCTGATGCAAGACCTGCGCTACGCGGTACGCACACTTCGCAAGAATCCCGGTTTCACCGCCGTCGCCGTTCTCACTTTGGCGCTCGGTATCGGCGCAAACACCGCGATCTTCAGCGTTGTGAACGGCGTTCTGCTCCGCCCCCTCCCTTATCGCGACCCATCCCGCCTCGTTCTGATCGCGGAAAAAAGTCAGTTCCCCATAATCTCCACCTCCTTTGAAAATTATCAGGATTGGCGCGATCAAAGCCGTTCCTTTGAAGCCATGGAAGCGACGCGCAGCAGCACCATCACGCTCACCGGCGCCGGCGAACCCGAGCGCCTGAACGTTAGCATGGCCACGGCCGGACTTTTTCCGATGCTCGGAATCAATGCGCTGATCGGCCGGACTTTCCTGCCGGAAGAAGATCGCGCTGGCGGCGCTCCCGTTGCTCTGCTCAGCTACGGTTTATGGCAACGGCGCTTCGGCGGCTCTCCGGACATCATCAACAAAACCATCAATCTGGACTTGCAGCCCTACACCGTCGTCGGCATCGTTCCGAATCGCTTTCAGATTCTCCAACCCGCCGATGTGTACTTGCCGTTTACGCCGTGGGCAAAAACCCTTCCCGACGACCGCAATTGGCATCCCGGCATAATTCCGCTCGCCAGGCTCAAATCGGGCGTGACCCGGGAACAAGCTCGCGCGGAAATGATTGGGATTACGAAGCGCCTCGAGCAGCAGTACCCGGATTACAACACGGGAACCAGTGCCGATGTCGTCGGGCTGCAGGACCAGATCGTGCAAAATTCTCGTCCCGCGCTCCTACTCCTGCTGGGTGCCGTGAGCTTTGTCCTTCTAATCGCCTGCGCCAACGTCGCCAACCTATTGCTGGCCCGCGCGGCTTCGCGCGCGAGAGAAGTCGCCGTCCGCACCGCGATGGGCGCGAGCCGGATGCGCGTCATCCGGCAACTTCTCACCGAAAGCGTGCTGCTGTCCTTCACCGGAGGTCTGCTCGGCGTGATCGTCGCTTGGGGCGCCATTGCACTTTTGCCACGGATTGCCGGCGATAGCATCCCGCAGGGCGCGCCGATTGGATTGGATCCTTGGGTGCTGGCTTTTACGGCGATCGTTTCGGTGTTCACCGGACTGCTCTTCGGCATCGTGCCGGCGCTTCGCACCGCGAAACTCGATTTGCGCGAAGCGCTCAACGAGGGTTCGCGTGGCTCCACCGCCGGGCCGGGCCAGCACCTGCTGCGCGGCGCGCTGGTCGCCCTGGAAATTGCGCTCGCGATGCTGCTACTCGTCGGCTCGGGATTGCTGTTGCGAAGCTTTTCGCGGTTGCAGGAAGTTCCGCCGGGGTTTCAGCCCGATCATCTTTTGGTCGCGGATATTCCTCTGTCGAAAACCGCATACTTCAAACCCGCGGACCGCTACCAGTTTTTCGATCGTCTGGTCGGTCGCGTCAAGACGCTGCCCGGTGTGCGCTCGGCCGCTGCCGCTTCCTTTCTTCCCGTCAGCGGAGGCGGCTCCATCATTCATTTCAATATCACCGGGCGTCCCCCAAAATCGCCGCATGAATTCGTCGCCGCAGGGTATCGCACCATCACTCCCGGGTATCTTGAGACCCTAGGCGTGCCGTTGCTGCAAGGCCGGCTGTTCACGCCTGCGGACAATGAAAAATCGCCCGCCGTGGTGGTGATCAACGCCACCATGGCTCGCACTTTTTTCCACGACCAGAATCCGTTGGGGCAACGGTTGCAGCTCGGGGCGTTACCCGACAAGACGTCCCAACCATGGAGATCGTCGGCGTCGTGGGCGATGTTCGCTTCGGCCTGGGCACGGATCCGCAGGCGGAAATGTACTTGCCTTACCGGCAGGCGGATCTGGTGTTGCCGGTGTATCAGCTTTCGGTGGTGATGCGCACCGCGGGCGATCCGTCGCTCCAGACGCCGGCGCTCCGCAGTGCGCTCGCGGAGATCGATCCCAATCAGCCGCTGGTGAAAGTTCGGACCATGGAAGACAACATGGCTACCACAGTGGCCCAGCCGCGCTTCCGTACCTGGCTCATCGGAATTCTTGCGTTGCTCGCTCTGGTGCTCGCGGCGGTCGGCGTTTACGGCGTGATGTCTTACACCGTAACGCAGCGCACCAGCGAAATCGGCGTGCGGGTGGCGCTCGGCGCGCAGCCGCGGGACGTGTTCCGCATCGTCGTGGGAACGGGCTTGCGGCTCGCGCTCTTGGGCGTTTCTATCGGCCTGGTCGCGGCTCTCGCGCTCACCCGCCTTCTACAAAGTTTTCTTTTTGGCATCGGCGCGTACGATCCGCTCACATTTATCGCGGTTTCACTCCTGCTGACTCTGGTTGCGGCCGCAGCCTCCTATTTCCCGGCGCGCCGCGCGACCCGCGTCGATCCTCTGGTCGCCCTGCGCTACGAATAGCTCTGCCCGGGCCATGGCGTCTCTCCGTGGCGCCTGCACCTTTCGCGAGCTGCCGGCGATTCGTTATGCGTTCACGCAGCGTGTGTTAAAGTTTTGGTGATTTCTCGTTCATCGGGTTTGTGGAGGATTGGATGCGAAAAGTGGGACTCTGCAAAATTGTTTGCGCGATCATCGCACTAGCCGGCCTCCAACCGGCTGCCCGTGCGCAATCCGCCGGCGCGTCGGGCTATCACCTCGACAAAAAAGTGATTCTCGGGGGCTCAGGCGGGTGGGACTATCTCGAGGTCGATCCCGCCACTCACCGCCTCTTCATTTCGCGCGGCACCCACATATTCGTTTACGATCCCGCGCAGGGCAAAGTGGTCGGAGACATTCCGGACACCCCCGGCGTCCACGGCATCTCGATCGCAGATGAATTTAACAAAGGCTATACGACCAACGGGCGCGCCACCAACGCCACGATGTTCGACCTTACGACGCTGAAAGTCCTGGGCACAGTTCCGACAGACAAAGGCCCGGACGGAACGATCTACGATCCATTTTCGAAGCGCGTTTTTACGTTTAACGGTGAGGCCAATTCGTCCACGGCCATCGACGCAGCTTCCGGCAAAATGGAGGGCGCTGTCGCGCTGGGAGGCCGTCCGGAATTCGCCGCCTCGGATCGCAAAGGCAAAATCTTCGTCAATCTCGAGGACAAAAGTGAACTGGTAAAATTCGACGCGACCTCGCTGAAAGTGGAACAAACCTGGCCCCTCGCGCCCTGCGAATCGCCCTCGGGCCTGGCGATCGATGCCGAGCACGAGATTCTCGTCGTCGGATGCCACAACAAACTGATGACTTTCGTCGACGGAAACACCGGCAAGGTGATCGGCACGGTGCCCATCGGGCAAGGAGTTGACGCCAATCGTTTCGATCCCGTTACCGGCTACGCATTCGCGTCCTGCGGCGACGGCACGTTGACCATCGCGCACGAGGATTCACCCACGAAGTTTTCGCCCGTCGAAACGATTCAAACCCAGCGCGGAGCGCGCACCATGGCCCTCGACTACGCGACGCACACCGTCTATCTCGTCACGGCGGACTTCGGTCCGGGGCCCGCCGCCACTCCGGACAATCCGCGCCCGCGCCCCGCGATTTTGCCGGACTCATTCGCCTTGCTGATTTACACCAAGTAACTCGACACCCCGCGCGCCGCCCCAGACCGTCGCTCGATTTGCGGCGCGCCGTTGTTCGCACCAGGCGTCTTGCGAATTTGATCGCGCTTAGCTGGCCTCGTCTAGCGGCAGCCCGCCTCGAAGCAAAGATTCTTGCTGAAAAACGGCAGCACGTGGTTCTGAAATCGATCCGCCACATCGCTGGTGTGCGTTCCGGAATAGACTTCGAACGTGTTCGCAATGCCGTTTAAATCCAGCACTTCATGCAGCTTCCCCGTGTCCGTGCGCAGACCGTCCTGGTCCCCAACATCCAGCGCGATTCCGCGATACAAACGGAGGCCATCGATATATTGATCGATGAACGCGAGCGGCGCGTTCGCCGTCCATTTCGCCAGTATCTCCGGCTGGGCGACGCCGTCCTTCATCGGTAGGTCAAGATAGAGCGGCGGATTCTTCGGGTCCGGCGACCACGCCGCCGCACTCGCCAACTGCGCTCTCGCGAAAAACGGCAGCTTGGCCGAGTCTTCCTCCGTCTTCACCGCCTCCAGGCTTTTCTCGAGCTCCGGGTTGGCCGGCCCCGGCTGGCGCGGCGAAAGGCAACACGGACTCATGATGTACAGGCTGCCGAACACGTCGGAGTGCTTCATTCCAATGCGAGTCGCGCCGTATCCTCCCATCGAATGGCCCACCAAGCCGCGGCTCGTGGGCTCCGGGATCGTTCGGTAATGCGCGTCGATGTAGGCCACCACATCATGCGAGATGAACTTTTCGAAATCGCCGGTCGTCACCGAGCTCGAATACATCGATCCGTTGTGCTTTGTCTTCGAGTCCGGCAGCACCACAATCATTTCCTTAGCGCCCTGCGCGAATGCCCCCTCAATCGTCTGCGGTACGTGGATTTCACCCGTCCACTGTTCCGCTCCGATTGAATATCCATGCAGTGCGTAAACCACCGGATAGCGGCGCTGCTTTTCCTTCTGATAGCTCGGCGGCAGAAACACGATCACGTCGCGATCCACGGCATCGCCTTCCAGGTTGCCCTCGAGTGCCGTTCCGTGAATCTTGATGTGCTCGACGGTGACCGGCTTCGCTCCGGCAACCACCGGCGGCACGTTGGTTTTGACCTGCGCCCGCAGTACTCCGGGTGCAACCAGCGCCAACGTCAACGCCAGCATCGCTCCGAATTCTTTCTTCATCGGTGATTCCTCCGCATGAAACCGTCCTACTATATAGGCGCCTTCGGTGAGGGCAAGTTCAACGAGTTGGCGTTCTACTGTTGAAACGGTTGGACGGGTCCGCCCTATCCGCTTGTCTCTCGTACCGGATGACGTGCTCACGCGGGCATGGGCCGCCGCAGCCGGCCTCTAGATTTCTTAAACAATCGGAACCACCGAGTGAGATTGAATCCTCACTTGAATGCAATCATCCAAGAAAACTCGGATGCAACGAAACCGTCCGCGCCATCACTGCTCGCATCGTCCGGGTCGTGCACGCCATGAAGACTCCAACTTCGTGCGCTAATTCTAATGCGCCGGCGAATATGGCCAGGTAGAACCAAAGCCAAACTTCGGAGGAATAGCATGTCGAAGAAACTCGAAGGAAAAGTTGCCATCGTCACCGGCGGTTCGCGCGGAATCGGCGCAGCCATCGCGAAACGGCTGGCCTCGGATGGAGCCAGCGTGGCCATCACGTATTCAAAAGGCGCGGACGCTGCCGCTGCCGTCGTGAAAGCCATCGAGCAGGGCGGCCAAAAGGCCATCGCCATTCAAGCCCACGCGAGCGATGCGGACGCAATAAAAAGTGCTGTCGCGAAAACGCTCAGCACGTTCGGCGGCCTCGATATCCTGGTCAATAACGCCGGCACCGCCATCCCCAATAAGTTCGAGGACGCCACGATCGAGGAGCTGGATCGCGTGATCGACCTCAATCTACGCGGCGTTTTTCTCGCCACGCACGCCGCGTTGAAACACATTAAGAACGGCGGACGTATCATTAACATCGGATCGTGCGTCGGCGAGCGCATGATGACTCCGGGCCTCACGGCGTACTCGGCGACCAAGGGCGCCGTGAAAATGTTCACGCAAGGACTTTCCCGGGAAGTTGGCGATCGCGCCATCACCGTGAATAATGTCCAGCCCGGCCCGATCGATACGGAACTGAACCCCGCTTCCGGCGACTGGGCGGCTCCCCAAAAGGCCAACACCGCGCTGAATCGCTACGGCACCGTGGATGAAGTCGCTGCGCTTGTCGCGTTCGTCGCAAGTCCGGACGCATCCTATATCACGGGCGCGAATCTCACTGTCGATGGCGGCACCAACGCCTAACGCAGTCTGTTCACCCGGCGTAAGCATCAGGCCGCAGAAAGGAGGAGCCGCAGTGACGCACGATGAAGCGTGGGCGCTCGCGAATCATTGGGTTGCCGCGTGGAACGCGCACGATCTCGACCAGATCATGTCGCACTACGACGACGCCATCGAGCTGACCTCACCGGCTGCCGCCCAACTGTTGAAAGCACCGAACGGAAGAATCCTCGGCAAGGAAAACGTCCGCGCCTACTTCCGGCGCGGCCTCGAAGCCTATCCCGATCTCAAATTCGAATTGAAAGACGTCCTGTGGGGCGTCGATAGCGTTCTGCTCTACTATGTCAACCAGCGCGGCACGCACACCGGTGAGTTCATGGAACTCTCGCCGTCCGGAAAAATAACCCGCGTCGTCGCTAATTACAGCGCCTGAATGCAAGCAAGCGCCGCGCCCGGTGCCGCGCTCGCGTAAAATATCCGCCTATGGTCGACCCACTCCAGCTCTCGATCGAACGCCTCAAAACGCCCATCGGCGAAATGTTGATCGTCGTCGATGCCGAGGGGATCCTTCGAACCACGGACTGGTCGGACCACGAAGACCGTATGCGTCGCTTCCTGCAAGTTCATTATGGCAAGCACGGCATCAAACTCGAATCCGCGGCTACTTGTACCGCCGTCACCCGCGCGATCGACAACTACTTTCAAGGCGAATTGCAGGCCATCGACTCGATTCCCGTCGAAACCGGCGGCACTCCATTCCAACAGGAAGTCTGGCGCGCGCTCCGCACCATCCCTTGTGGCGCCACGATTTCTTACGCCGCGCTCGCCGCACAAATCCATCGCCCCAAAGCCGTCCGCGCCGTCGGCCTCGCCAATGGCTCAAATCCGATCGGTGTCGTCGTGCCTTGCCATCGCGTGATCGGCGCCAATGGCTCGCTCACCGGATACGGCGGCGGCCTCGAACGCAAGAAATGGCTTCTCGAACACGAATCCGGCATTCGCCGCCTGCTGTAGTTCTTCACTCACGGCCTTCTGCCAGAACTTTTCCTTCTGTTCCGCCCGTATAAGACTGAAAGACTTTCCATCGTGCTGCCGTATCTAAAGGGAGACGAAACGATGGAAGTTCATTCGCCATCGATCGCTGGAATCCATGCCATGGGAGGAATCATGACTGTAGACGCTCGACTGCTCTCCGGAATCACACTGATCACCGTTCCCTCAATCCAATACGGCGGCTATTTTTTGCTTACCTCGCTCACCAATAAAACGAGCGGCTACATGGACAATCCCCTGCGCCAGAATTTCTTCCGCGCCGGCCACGCCCACGCCGGTTTGATCGTGATTCTTTCGCTCGTTTGCCAGGTCCTCGCCGACTCCGCCGTTCTGCCCGCTTCCTTGCTTTGGTTTGTGCGCATCGGAGTTCCGCTCTCGGCGATTCTGATCTCCGCTGGATTTTTCTTCTCCGTTCCTTTGCCAACGGCTACCAAACCCAACGGCGCCATCGCGCTGATCTACGTCGGCATCGTGGTGCTGGCGATATCGATGATCTCGCTCGGGGTGGGGCTGCTGCGGAGTCCCCAGGCCGCCTGAGTCGTTCCCTGCACGCATCGCGAATTTCGTTCGAGCCCCGCGCGGCTTAATTCACTCCGCCAATATTTTTGTTAGCGCTTCAAGAAACGGAATTTGACTCGTCATAATTTTTGCGCGCGCTTCGGAGAGCGTAAACCAGCCGCCCCGATCTACTTCCGGAATCGTAATCTTGCGCCCCGACCGCGGCGGCCACTCGATCTCGCACGTGTTGCTCACGAGCGCGCTCGCGTCGCGATCCCCTTCCATCGCCCACGCATACACCACCTTCCCGCTTTTCTGTTTCACCGTTCCCAGCTCTACGAACTCGCCGTCCGCCCCAAAGCCGGTCTCCTCGCGAAACTCCCGCACCGCCGCCGCGAGCGGGTCCTCCCCCGCTTCGAATTCACCTTTGGGTATCGTCCAAGCTCCCACATCCTTCTTCGACCAGAACGGTCCGCCCGGATGCGCCAGAAACACCTCGATCGCCTTCCCTTTCTTCCGGTACATCAGGATTCCTGCGCTGCGCTTTTCCATGATCCGCCTGATTCAGTATCGCACCGCCGCGACTCGTTTCCCTCAAAGACACTGGGATTGCGCCAAAAGCCTGATTCCCAATCCGGAACCCTGCTCCTTTCTCTTTACAACATGATGTCGTTGTGGTAACGAGGGTCGGGGCTAAGTAGTCGCCCCTGTAAAAACGCACATGCGAAGCGGCCGTTTCCCTCAAGCCGCCGGACGCACTCTCCCCGGCATCATCCCCTCCCCCGCACCCCAATTTCTAATCGTCACGCTGCAATTAGAAACCGCCGTAACTCCAACAAAACAAACCACCGCGCCATCTCTAATCGTCACTAACGAGACATTTTTTGCGACGCAAAATTCGCGTCCAACCCAATTCCGCATCGCCGTCGCACACCATCCATACGGCGCTCACGAAGAACCGCCGCTCGGCCGCGTTAGCGATCGAACCACGCCCGCACCACCCGCCGCCGAAAGCAACCGGCAGCCTCGCTCACCACAAAGCCGCGTCCCCATGTGCAATTTTCCGAACCTGCGCGTTGTATCATTTGCGCGCCACACCTTCGCCGTCCAAGCTTACGTTGGGCCTTATGTCCTCAGAGCGCCGCCGCAAGCTGCGAAAAATGCGCGCGCCGTCGATCGACCGGGAGACTTCGAGGAATGTCGCGCTACGCCAGATGGTCATGGGTGGCTGGGATGTTTTTTACCTCACTGCTTCTCTTCACAGCGGGAATCGCGTTCCACGCTTCCGGCGCGCCGCAGAATTCTCCAGCGAAGCCCCCCGGTCTCGATCTCAAAGCGGGTTTCTGGGATTTCTCGCTGCATTCCAGCCGAATCATTCCGCCGAAGAATCTCGATACCCCCGAACTCGAAAAGCAGCTCGAAAAGCTCTTTCTCCCGCCGATCGCAAAAAAGGCATCGCCCAGGCCCAGGCTACTTTCGATCAGGTCCGCAGCCTGTCCGCCAAAGGAACCGACACCCATTTTCAGGGCTGCCTGAAAGCTTCGGACATTGCCGCAAACAAAATCGCCGCACTGTCCGATGCTCCCAATTGCAAGCGGGCAGACAGCATCTCGCCTCAAAGGGAGTCGTCGCACTGGAGTTGCCCGGTGCAAAAGTCCGGCTCCTATCTTTCCGAGCAGACCTGGACGCTCGAACGAATCGATTCTGAGCACTTCAAGCTCACCACCCAGGTCGCGCAGGCGGGCGATGACGCCGTCACCGTCAACTCTGTATATGTCGCGAAATGGGTCCGCGAAAATTGCGCCGCCCCTCCCACGGCCAAACAAACCGAACAGGCCAAGCGTCTCGCCGAAGCGCCCATTTCGGCCCAAAACGTACGTCAAGGCAACGACTACATCGCGCACGTCGCCAATAAGACCGGTAAAGTGATCACCGCCTACTCCTACGATTTCCAGGAATACGGCGCCGGGCAAATCGTCGATCACATTTTCGATTCCGCCACGCTGGTTTCAGCGCCTCTCAAACCGCATGGAAGCATGTCGGAAGGCATGCCCGGGATCGTCGTCGAGGTCGAACCCGAGGCGGCTATTTTTTCCGACGGCACCACATGGGGCACCGACAAGCGAATCGCCACCATGATGAGCCGCCGCGTCACTCGTCTGGCCGCTCTGAAGGCGATCGCCTCTTCCCTCTGCGATTCGCTTCACAAAGGTCTCGCGCCGGAAGCCGCTGCCACCGCCCTCGAAGCGAGGAAAACGTCCGCACCCGGACAGGCAACGCAGATGCTCAACGAAGTGCAACGCAAGACGTACGAGGAAATCGTGAACTACATGCGCGTCGCGCACCAAGGCGTGAAACCATCCATCCCCGATACCTTGAAGGCCATTCAATCCGACGCCAACCTTCTCGCCGAAGATCCGGTCAAGGATTCCAATGGCAAACTGTTCATCACCCGAGCTGACGCGCAGCTCCCCTGCGCCGCGGGAAAATAACCGCGCACCAACACGACGATGAAAATATGGCTCGCCGCTTCTAGGCCAATTGCCTCACTGGCGGGCGGCTCGGATCGCGTCAGAACCGCGCGCCTGGGGATTCGCCGCGCCCGCCAGTTTGATTCGCGCGATCGCATTCGGAGTGATCGAAGGATGCTTTTCGAAAAAATTCGCCAGCGCGTCGGCGTCGTTGCCGCCGGTGACGCGCTCGGTGCCGAGCGTGAACTCGTACATCTGATCGCCACCGTCGGCGAGGAAGCTGTTTACGGTGACGCGGTATTTTTGTTCGGCGGCGATCGGCGTTCCGTTCAACCGAATGCTGTTCGTCTCCACTTTGTCGCACGCCGCGCCCGCCGGATTCCAGGTGTAGGTGAAACCGTCGGACACTTGCAGAATCTGATTCTCGAACCGGTTGGCGGTCTTCCCTGGCGGGAATCCCAACGAACAGCCCTTGAACTGTTGCTCGAGCAGCGTTTTAATCTGCGCGCCGGTCAGCGTCATCGTCACCACGCTGTTGCCGAAGGGCTGAATGGCGAAAAGCTCCCCGTAGGTCACGACTCCGTCCGGCGCGGATTTCGACGAGTACGGAAGACTCGTTCGGATGCCGCCGCGATTCATGAACGCGATCTGCGCGCCGGCCGATGTTCGCGTCGCATCGAGTTGGGCGTCCGCAATGACATCGCCGAGCTCCGATTCGCCCGCCGCGTTGATCTTGTTGGTGATTTCAGCGGTGATCGTGCCTACTTTGCGGTTCGCAAGCGGCGCCGCAATCGCCGCGTACTTTTCCACCAGCGTCTTGATCTCCGCATTCGGCGTGATGGCAGCGTTCGTGCGATCCACCAGAATGTTTTTCGCCGTCACGCTGGTGAACCTCTGCGTCGCGGCGTCGATGGTCACGTCGATGTCCGTCACGACTCGCCCGTACGAGAGAGCGCTGGTCACCGGAATTTTCCGGCCGGAGCTGTTGGCGATCTGGCAGATGTAGGCGGCGTGCGTGTGGCCGGAAATCACCAGGCCCACCGCGTCATCCAGGTGGCTGACGATCGATTGAATCGGCGAGCCTTCCAGCCCGCCTTCGCATCCATTTATATCCACGGGTCCGGCTGTGACCTGAACGCCGCCCTGATGAATCAACACGACGAAGCTATGGATCTTCTGTTTCTCGAGTTCGTGGACAACTTTGTTTATCGTGTCGGCTTCTTCGGTAAATTTCAGCCCCGCCACTCCGCTGGGCACCACCATCGTTGGAGTCGCTTGCAGCGTCAAACCGATGAACGCGATGCGTGCTCCTCCAAACGTCCGAATGGCATACGCGGGGAAAATTGTCTTCCCAGTCTTCTTGTCCATCACGTTCGCAGCAAGGTATTCGAATTTCGCTCCCTCGAACGGGACCGGGGTGCCGACCTGCGCGCCTTCGCATGTTTGCTGGTCCTGCGTCGAGCAACCGCCGTGCTGTTTGCGCAGCAGTTCTGCGCTGCCGCGGTCAAATTCGTGATTGCCGACCGAGCTGATCTCCAGCCCAAGTCGATTCATCGCCTCGATCGTCGGCTCATCGTGAAAAAGTCCTGAGACAAGGGGGCTGGCTCCGACCAGATCTCCCGCTGCCACCACGACATGGTTCGGATTTTCCGCTTCGAGGCTTGTCACATAAGCCGCGAGATACTCCGCGCCGCCGACCGGCACGTCGGGCGATTGGGAGCTCGCGCGAAAATTCCCGGGCGACTCCAAGTTACCGTGGAAATCGTTAAACGCGATGATCTTCAGCGTGACGGATTTGTGGACGGCAGCGGTGGTAGCGCAAACGACGAGCGTCACAAACGCAAACGCCAGCCAGAAATGTCTCCAGTTCATCGCTACACTTCCCTTTCGCACGATCACCTCTCCCACTCGGCCCACCCGCGCAACGCAACAAATGGCGATGCAGTGTGCAAAATTGTCTAACACTGACGTGCCAACGCGGAGTGAATCTTGCAGGTATTCCCATAGGAGATTCCTGCTCTGTCTCCGGGAAGCCAGCTATCCGAGAATCCGGAGCTTCATCCTGAAATCGGGGAAATACTTTTCAATGTCCGGGATCGCGAACTCGCGAAGGATCGATTCCTTGGGCTCGCGCTGCAGCAGGAATTCGAAAGCTGCGCGAAGCAGCGCCTCTGGCGTTGCACTGGGCGCGTATTTGGCCAGGTCTTGCGGCGTCACGGATACAACATGGGTTGTCTTCGAGTCTCCCTCCGCAACTGTAACTCGAAACTTCCCCCGCCCTGCTTCCGCAATCGTGACTGTGTATTTCATCGAAGGCTTCCTGACGGCCGGACACAGACGCTCTGCGTCGTGTCAAACCGCACCGTGGTTTCGTTGCACTATGAAGGTTGGGCCGCTTGTCATGCCGCCGCACGCAAGCGCATCCCTAACGCGCGACGGTGGCGCCCCATTCGGACGGGTCCACATCCCGTGCGTGTCTGGAAAAAATCCAGTGATGCCCTGCGAAATCGATCGCTGCGTATTGGAATTCGCCATACTCCGTCTCGTGCGGCTCCTCCACAATTTTTGCGCCGGCCGCTCTGGCTCGGGCACAGTGCGCTTCCACGTCTTCCAGAAAAACACTCAGGCTTTGCGTTCCATATCCAAGCTCCGCCGGGGTCGATTCCCCTGCGCCTGCGCGTTTCACCATGATCCACGCGTCCGCGGCCTGCATCTGCGCACCGGCGGCCGGGCTGCCGTAGCGGAAGTTTTCTCGAAAACCAAATGCCTTCGTGAGCCATTCAACAGCCCGATCCACGTCAGGATAGTGAATGTGCGCGAACAGAGTGTTCGTCGGTACGGAACGGTTGGAGATCACTTCTGCACCTCGCTACGGATAATGCGAGCGTCGAAAATCACTTCGCGATCCGCTTTTAATGCCGAAATGTTCGATTCTGAAAACCTGGATTCAGTGGCGACCAACCGTGGCTCCCGCGAAAATGGAAACCGGGATCGCCCGGGCCATGGCGGCGTATCCGGCCGGCGACGGATGCAGATGGTCGCCGGAATCGTAAGCGGCAAGCAAGTGCGACGGATTCTGCGGATCGCGAGTGAGCTGATCGAAATCAACCACGGCGTCGAAGTTCCCTTTCGCGCGAATCCAATCGTTGATGGCCTGGCGGTCGGCTTCCGTCGCCGCTCCGGGGTGGTAATACTCCGATCCACCAAACGGAAGAATCGTCGCACCGATCACCTGAATACCGTGCTCGTGCGCGCGGATCACCATTTGCGCGAACGCCGATTCGATTTCCCTCACCATTTCGTCGTGTTCCGGCTTCGGCACGTCGTGCGCGCGGGCAAGAACTCCAATGTCGTTCACACCTTCCAAAATAATCAGGTAGCGCAC
This sequence comes from uncultured Acidobacteriota bacterium, assembly GCA_963839325.1. Lineage (GTDB taxonomy): Bacteria > Acidobacteriota > Terriglobia > Acidiferrales > UBA7541 > Palsa-295. Next base: position 271,221 of record CAWIUO010000002.1, read on the forward strand.
TCCGGGCTGGGCGATTACGTCGTTATCGAAGCGCGCAAGAGCATTTGGACCGACCCCATTCAACAGCACGCGATTGCCGCCAATTCCTTGATTCGCCACTCCAACGTCGTGCGTCTTCGGATCCGCATTCAGCCGCTTCGCGAGTGCGTCGGGCCAACGGTCGTTCCCGTTCGTCGTCGCTCCGTGGCCGTCAGTGATCGAATCCCCCAGCGCCACAACGGCGGCCGCAGTCGCCGGAGCCTCAACGTCGATCCCCGAAAGGAAATACCAGTGCTCGATTTTCAAAGGCGATTCGAAGTCGGCTTCCGCGACGTGATTGCCGGGCACAACGTACGACGTTGCTCTGGATCCGGGATGCCCGGTTTGATGCGTGAGCTGGTCTTCCATATGGAGTGTAATCGCGAGATCGGCCTGAGGAGTCACAGCCATCGACACCGGATCCGAGGTGAACTCAGCGCCGGCCGGTATCGTAACATCGGCGTGGCTGAAGAATCGGACCGCCATGTCGCTCCCGTTGACGATTTTCGCGCTTGCCGGATTGGCGCTTCGCGCGAGATGTACCGAATCGATCCGCAGAGGCGCTTCCCCGAACCGGTTCGAGAGCTGCACTCGGAGGGTGCTCCCGCCGATAGAGAGATGGACGATTTGGCGAAGTGTCCCGTCACGCAGCGACACTGGAGGCAGCGAGTTGTTCACTTCAACGATCTGTTGCGAACACGCCCAGGATCGGACCCATCGCGCACTCGACTCGCCGCCCAGGGACGCCACAGCGAGAAAACTGCCGACAGCCGCGAGAATTGCTACCCCAATGGACGGCAACCGGAGGTGATTCATGGAAGAGGGCTAATCTTCCGCGAGACCGGTCCAGGAAGGCAAGAGGAAAGGCCGCTGTTTCATGTGAATGCTGCGGTTCTGTCCAGTCAAGGCGGAAGGTACCGAGCTCCGAAACTTCGCCCGCGATTTTACGACCTAGGGGCTTTGCCGAGTTTTGGCAGATCCGGGAGTCAGCCGGCCCAATTCGGGTCGATTCGCGCTCAAAGCGCACCGGGAGCTCAACAAAGCTTTGGGCTAAGTACCTTAGGACTCAAAAGGAAAGATTAGGGGTTGGAAGTGAAAAGTGTTGCATATTGAGAATCCTGTGTCGAATCTGGATGGCTTTCGCTATTGAAAACAAATGGCTTAATCCTGAGGTACTAAAGTGAATTGGGCATTCAATTGCTAGAACTAGAGCAGCAAGAACTGCGCGGAGGTGCGCTAGTGAAGATTTTCAAGATTATGGCATTGGTAGCTCTGATGGGCCTGACCGGTTCGGTCGCCCTCGCCGACGGTGGCGGCCTGTCGGACCCGACGGTGACGGTTAATAAGAAAGGCGATCCGATGTGTAATGCGGACGGCAGCACTCCTCCGGGAGCGCCTTACACTTGCTTCACCACGAATACGCAGCAGGACCCACTGACTATTCCCACTGGCACGACGGTGGACTACGTTCTCGCGTCGGGCTCATTGGATGAGCTTTGGGTCGAAGTCTTGCCGACGGCGCCGGGAGCAATTTACGGCTGCCAAGGCGGCGATATTTTTTCACAGTGCGCCGGTCCGGTAGGGTCGGCAGACGCAGGTGGCGCTGAGTTCGTCTTCTTTAACGGCGAGCTCGATGCCAATACCGAACTGGAGGCTGCGGCTCCCGAACCGAAGGGCTTGCTGCTGCTTCTGGCCGGTTTGGTTCCTCTGGTTGCGTTCCGCAAGCGGATCGCTGCTGGCCTGAACTCGTAATCGTTCCGCTGCTTCGCCAACCGCTTAGGGCATGCTCTGAAATACGCCCTGCGTCCATGGATTAGAAACGGCGTCTCAAATGACCGGGACGCCGTTTTTGTTTTGGACCGGCCATTCCTGACGATCTCCGCCCGCCCTTCCACGTGCGACGCGCTCCCTTCTGACCCGAGCACTTCGCTCACAGAGTCGTCCGCTAAAGCTCCCGCATGATCGAGTGGGACTTACTTCTTCGCAGCGTATTTCTTGATGAGGCTCGTAAACTGGGGATCCTTCTGAATCGCACTCAATTCCGGGTCGCCTTCCGCAAATTCCGCGGGATAATGAGCTTCGAGCGCTTGTTGCAAGGCCTTCAATGCTTCCGGTGAGTGACCGGTCAGCGCCTTGATCTCCGCATCGTCATAAATGTAATTGACGTTGGTCGGATCGATAGCCCGCGCGCGCTTGATGAAGTCGTTGGCTTCAGGTCCGTTCCCGATTTTCGCGTAAGACAGAGCAATTTGCGCCATCACGCCGGCGTCCTTTGGATTCGTACTGAGCTCCTTGAATCCAAGCGCCACCGCTTTTTGATAAGTGTCTTTTGCCTTGTCCTGCTGTCCGGCATACCTGTAAGCGTCGGCCAGGTTTACGGCCATTGCCGTGTCGTTGGGATTCAGTTCGACAGCCTTCTCAAACATACCGACCGCGTTTGAATATTGTTTCAGGAAAAAGTACGCATTCCCCAGATTCGAATACGTCGTGTAGAACGGTTCGATCGCCAGCGCCTTTTGAAAATACGGGATGCACTCTTCGTATTTTCCCTGCGAGAGATAGACGATTCCTATGTTTTCGTAGCCGGCGTCGATATCTGGCTCAAGCTCGCTGACTTTCTTAAACGCTTCGAGCGCCTTCGCATAGTCACCCGAGCGGAAATAAGCGTCGCCCAGAAGGTTCTGGTTCTGCCAGAAATAAGGATTGAGCTCGATGGCCTTCTGAAAAGCCTGAATGCCCTGTTCGGATTGGCCACTGTCCATATACGTGGTACCGAGCCGCCGATATGCTTCGTCTGAATTCGGAGCGAGAGCAATCGCGCGCCGTAGCTCAGCAATGGCTTCCGAATATTTGCCGGTGGAGCTGTAAACGCTACCAAGCGTCGAATGCACTTCAGGAAGGCTGTCGTTCAATTGTTGCGCCTGCTGTCCCGCAGAAAGCGCTTTCTGGGTCCAGAAGCCATCCTTCGTAGTCGTGTACATCGCCAGGCTGGCGTCCGCGATTCCTGCGTAAGCGAGCGCGAACTTCGGGTCAGCTTTTAGAGCCTGATTAAAGAAGTCGAGGGCGGATTGAGTGCTATTGGCGTCGTGCCCCCGCAACGAATTCCGACCGCGAAGATATAGGTCGTATGCGTTGATATTATCCGTGGGCCGCGACTCTGCCTTCGCGGTCTCTTCGTTCGTTGGAGTCACGTTCATGGCGGCGACGAGTTGAGAATAGATTTGATCTTCCAACGTGAATAGGTCCGCCGGCACACCGTCGAATTGTTGGCTCCAAACTCGCTTTCCCTCGGCCACATTCTCCAGATTCAAGATAATTCTGATTTTCTGACCGTCGCCTTGAATCATGCCCTGCAGCAGCATGTTTGCGCCGAGGCCCCGCGCGATCTTTTCCACGGGCTGCTTCTGATCGACTTTTGCGGTCGCATCCGACGAAGTAACTCGAACTCCCTTCACCTGGAATAGCTTTGCGGATACGGCTTCTTCGATGCCTTGGGCGAGATAGCCAAGCTGATTTTGATCGCCGAGCACCTGCAACGGGAGAACCGCGATGAATTGGCCGCTCGAAAGCGGCGGAATTCCAGTGATCTCGCCGTTCGGTCCGGTGGTGGTCACGCCGTGCGGTCGAAATCCGGGAATGAGGTGGCGGATCGGCGGGATGGCGAACAAAATCGCGAGGAAGATTACGACCCCAGCAGTGATAGGAATCCACTTGCGCTCGGTGAACCGCGGAAGCTGGATCACGACCGATTGTGTGTCGCTCCCAATTCGCGAAATGCCGGCCCGTGAAACTCCGCTTCCCGACGTCGATCCCTGAATATCAGCCAAGATCTCGTAGGCGTTCTGATAGCGGTCCGCCGGATCGCGTTCAAGACACCGCATGATGATGCGCACAATCCAGTTCGGAAGATCGGGCTTCAGAATCTTGGGGCTTTTCGGCTTTTCCTGAATCCGCTGATACATCACTTTCAGCGTGGAGTCGCCTGTGAACGGAACATCTCCCACGACCATCTCGTAAAGGATCAGGCCGAACGCGTAGAGGTCGGCGCGATTATCGACCGGCTTCCCTTCCACCTGCTCGGGTGACATGTAACGCGGCGTGCCGAGGAAGGCGCCGGTGCGAGTCATGCCGATCGCGCCTTCTTCAAACGACTTCGCCAGGCCGAAGTCGCAAACGTAAATCTGGTCGTTCTTATCGACGAGCAAGTTTTGCGGCTTCAGGTCGCGGTGGACCACGCCTTCGGCGTGCGCGGCCGCCAGCGCATCGGCGATCTGCTTCGCAAAATTCAGCGTGCGATCGAGCGGCATCTTCGGATTTTCTTTGATGACGTGCTGCAAATCCTTGCCATCGACATACGCCATCGAGATGAAGCGCAGCGTCCCGACGGTACCCATGTCATGGATACGGAGAATGTTTTTGTGGGAAATTTTGCTGGCGAGAACGAGTTCCTGCTTGAACCGCTTCAACGCGTCACCCTGGCTGATGGCGCCTTCGCGCACAACTTTGATCGCGACGGTCCGGTCAAGTTCCTTATCGTAGGCCTTATAGACGCGGCCCATGCCGCCCTGGCCGAGAAGGCTGTCAATCCGATACCGGGGACCGAAGTCACTGCCGGGAGTAATGACGGTCGCATCGACCGCCTGCATGGTGACATCGTCCCCCATGGGCATGGGCGTGCCACAGTTGGAGCAGGACTCGGCGAAATCCGGATTGACCGTTGTGCAGTGAGGACAATTCATGCAGAAACCGCCCGAAAGGCGGAGTGGTGCGCTACAGAGGAGAATTATCGGGTATCCGCGCAAGGTCTGCAAGGAGTATGTCTTACGGACACAATGAGCAGTTCCGAAAAGGTATTGAGGGCAGTAGACTCTGTAATCCGTTCCGCTGAGACGGGTTACGATGCTCGGAACTCCTATTCATTTTTGGGTCGTGTTTTTAGGCGTAACTCTCGCCTCGTTGGCGATCGACCTGGGCGTGTTTCACCGCAAAGCGCACCGGGTCCAGGTGCGAGAGGCGCTGCTCGAAAGCGCCGGTTGGATCGCGGTCTCGCTGGCGTTCAACGTTTGGATCTACTACGCGCTTGGAAAGGCGGCGGGGCTCGAATTCTTGACCGGTTATCTGGTCGAGAAGTCGCTCAGCGTCGACAATATTTTTGTGTTCTTGCTGATCTTTCAGGCGTTTCGCGTGAAGGCCGAAGCTCAGCACACGGTGCTGTTCTACGGCGTGGCGGGCGCGCTCGTGATGCGCGCGGCATTTGTGCTCGCGGGCGTAGAACTGCTGCAGGTTTTCCATTCCGTCCTGTACGTCTTCGGCGCGTTCCTGTTGATCACCGGCATCCGGATGTTCTTTACGGGCGAGCGCAAAATCGATCCGCAGAGCAATTGGATGGTGCGCGCGGCGCGACGAGTGATGCGCATCGAAGACGATCCGGCGATCGACACGTTCTTCGTGAAACGCAACGGCCAGCGCTACGCGACGCATCTGCTGCTTGCCCTCGTCGCTGTGGAGGCCATGGATTTGATATTCGCCGTGGACTCGGTGCCTGCGGTGCTTGCGATCACGCGCAACCCGTTTATCGTGTACTCGTCGAACGCGTTCGCGATCCTCGGATTGCGCGCGCTTTACTTTGCGCTCGCGGATTTGCTGCCGCGATTGCGGTTCCTGCACCAGGGGCTTGCGGCGATTCTGATTTTTGTGGGAGCGAAGATGATCGCCAGCGAATGGCGGCCGGTTCCGGCCGTCTGGTCGCTGGGCGTGATCGCCGCGATTTTGTTCGTTACGCTTGCGGCGTCACTATGGATCCCTGCGAAACGGGACGCGAAAAAGTTTTGAGGTTCGCGATGCCGCCGTTGAATAAACTAAGGCAGCCGCATGACGAGAATGCGCGGCTCGGTCATTTCTTCGATCGCGTAGCGCAGGCCTTCGCGTCCCGCTCCGGAATCCTTCACGCCGCCGTAGGGCATGTGGTCGATCCGGAATGACGACATGTCGTCCGCGATGACGCCGCCGACTTCGAGCTGCTCGAACGCCTGGAAAAGCAATTTCACATTCGAGGTGAAGACCCCCGCCTGCAGGCCGAAGGCCGAGTCGTTGACCATGCGGATCGCATCGTCGAAACTCTCGTAGGAATCCACCGAGACGACGGGCGCGAAGACTTCCTGACAGCTCACCTTCATATTGGGTTTCGTATCGGTGAGCACGGTAGGAGCGAGTACCGCGCCAGCGCGCTTCCCTCCGGATTGCAGTTTGGCGCCTGCAGCCAAGGCCTCCGAAATCCACGTTTCGGCACGGCGCGCGGCAGCTTCGCTGATCATGGGACCTACGTCCGTCGATTCGTCGAGCGGGTCGCCGGTCTTCAACTTCGAAACTCCTTCGAGCAAGCGGGAGAGAAACCGGTCATGCACGAACTTTTGCACGTAAATCCGCTGAACCGAGATGCAACTCTGCCCGGCGTAGGCGAAGCCACCCGCGACGCAACGATCCGCTGCATCTTCGACGTTGGCGTCGGAATGAACGATCACCGCGGCATTGCCGCCCAGTTCCAGAGTCACTTTTTTCTTGCCGGATTTTTGCTTCAAGGACCAGCCGACGGGCACGCTGCCTGTGAACGAGAGCATCTTGAGCGCGTCGTCCGAGACCAGGCGTTCAGCGTCTGCATTGCCGAGCGGGAGCACGTTGAAGCCGCCGGGAGGAAATCCCGTCCCTGCGATGACTTCGGCCAGGAGCAGCGAGGTCAGCGGCGTCTGAGGAGCGGGCTTCAAGACAATCGAACAACCGGCCGCGATCGCGGGCGCGACTTTGTGCGCCACCAAATTGAGCGGGAAGTTAAACGGCGTAATCGCCAGAATCGGTCCGAGCGGAAATCGACGCACAATTCCCGCACGGTCCGCGGTGGAGGCCTGCCAGTCCAGCGGTAGCCACTCGCCGCCAATGCGCGTGGCTTCTTCCGCAGCCACGGCGAAGGTAAAAATCCCGCGATCGACTTCACCGCGCGCCGTTTTGATGGGCTTGCCCGCTTCCTCGGCGATCAGCGTGGCAAACTCTTCGCGCCGCTCGCGAATGCCGCTGGAAATGGCTCTGAGGATGCGCTGCTTTTCAAAGCCGGGGAGTTTTCGTGTCGATTGAAATCCACGCACGGCTGCGGCGACGGCAGAGTCCGCGTGTGCCGGGCTTCCCCGCCACGCGCTGCCGACAACGGAGTGATCGAACGGCGCGAGCACATCAAACCGCTCGCCATCGGAAATCCATTTCCCATCGATGTAGAAGGGCCAGTCTTTTACCGGAAGTTTCGGAACGATGGACACGACGCCTGCCTCGTGTGCGGACAGTGAGAGCGTTAAACCAGACGCGACTCGGCGACAGCGTGAGATTCCGCGACCGCAGCGAGGGCTGCCTCCAGAATGTTCAGGCCTTCGTCGAACTGTTCATCCGTGACGACGAGGGGCACGAGAAGGCGGATCACGTTTCCGTAGCTTCCCGCGGAAAGAACGATCAATCCCTTGTCGCGGCAGAATTTCAAGACCTGCTCGGTCTCTTCCTTGGCGGGCTCGCGAGTCTCAGCTGATTTCACGAGCTCAAGCGCACGCATCGCGCCAAGGCCGCGCGCTTCGCCGATGAGCGGCCACTTTTTCTTCCATTCTCTTGCGCGCGACTCAAAAACGTCACCCAACTTTGTGGCGCGGGCGCTGAGGTTTTCCTTCTCCATCGTTTCAATCGAAGCGAGAGCCGCCGCGCAAGCGAGTGGGTTCCCGCCGTACGTGCCGCCCAGCCCTCCGACGCCGGGTGCGTCCATGATTTCCGCGCGACCGGTGACGCCTGCGAGAGGCAGACCCGCGGCCACCGACTTCGCGCTAATCAAAAGGTCCGGCGTGATTCCGTAGTGCTCGCACGCGAACATCGAGCCGGTGCGGCCGAATCCGGTCTGCACTTCGTCGGCAATGAACAGAATCCCGTGCTTGCGGCAAATCTCCTGCAACACCGCGTAAAATTCGCGCGGCGGCGCGACGAAGCCGCCCTCTCCGAGAACGGGTTCCACGACGATCGCCGCGACGGATTCCGACGCGACTACCCGTTTGAACGTATCTTCCAGATGGTGCGCGCAGAACACGTTGCAGGACGGAAACTTCAGCGAGTAGGAGCAGCGGATAGCAATAGGCGTACGGGATCCGGTAGATCTCGTTCGCGAAAGGCTCGAAGCCCGCTTTGTAAGGATGGGTTTTGCTGGTGAGCGACATGGCCATCATGGTGCGGCCGTGAAACGCGTCTTCGAAGCAGATGATTCCCTGGCGCTTTGTGTAGGAGCGCGCGATCTTTACCGCGTTTTCGATCGCTTCCGCGCCGCTATTCACCAGAATGGTTTTCTTGGGGAAATTGCCGGGCGTCAGCGAATTCAATTTCTCCGCAAGCTCGATGTATTTCGCGTAGGGCGCTACGCTGAAGCAAGTGTGCAGAAAGGCGTCGATCTGCTCGCGCAACGCAGCGACGACGCGAGGCGCGCGATGGCCGACGTTGAGCACGCCGATGCCGCCCGCGAAATCCAGGAAGCGATTGCCGTCAACGTCTTCAAGCATGGCGCCTTCGGCTCGCGCCGCAAAGATAGGCGTCGCGTGATAAATGCCGCGAGGCACGGCCGCTTCGCGACGGCGCATGAGTTCTGTCGATTTCGGTCCCGGAATAGAAGTTCGAAGCTGAATTGTGGGCATGTTAGTACCAGCCGATCGGCTGCTCATTGAGATTGATGTGCACTTGCTTGGTTTCCAGATACTCTTCGATTCCCCAGGGCCCCAGTTCCCGTCCGAATCCCGATTGTTTGAAGCCGCCCCACGGCGCTTCCACGTACGTGGGCTGCATGTGATTGACCCAGACGATTCCCGCGCGCAGCGCTTTCACGACGCGAAACGCGCGAAAGATATCGCGCGACCAGACGGCCGCCGCAAGACCGAAGGGCGAATCGTTAGCGATCTGGATCGCTTCGGCTTCGTCCTTGAACGGAATCACAGTTGCCACCGGACCGAAGATCTCTTCCCGCGAGATCCGCGCCGAATTGTCCACGTCGTAAAAAATCGTAGGCTCGACGTAATACCCTTTGGCGAATTCGGCTGCGCGGCCGCCGCCGGCGGCGACCTTGGCTTCGCGCTTTCCGATGTCCTGGTAAGAGCGGACACGGTCGTACTGATCCCGGCTGACCAGAGGACCCATTTTTGTGTCGCGCGAAAGCGGCGCGCCGAGCTTGATCGTTTTCGCTTTCGCGGCCATCGCGTCCACGAATTTCGAATAGATCGATTTCTCCACCAGGATGCGGCTTCCGGCGGAGCACACTTCTCCCTGGTTGATAAAGACGCCAAAGAGCGCTCCATCGATCGCCGCTTCGAAATCCGCTTCGGCAAAAAAAATATTAGGCGACTTGCCGCCGAGTTCGAGCGTGACTCGTTTCACAGTGTCCGCGGCCATTTTCACAATGGCTTTGCCCACGGGCGCGCTGCCGGTGAACGCGACTTTGTTCACGTCGGGATGGCGCACGAGCGGCGCGCCCGTGGACTTCGCCGAGGCCGGTGATGATATTCACGACGCCCGGGGGCAGGCCGGCTTCGTTCAGGTACGCAGCAAATTCCAGCACAGTGAGCGGCGTTTGCTCCGCCGGCTTCAACACACAGGTGGCGCCGGCGGCGATGGCCGGCGCGAGTTTCCACGCCGCCATGAGCAACGGATAATTCCAGGGGATGATCTGCGCCGCGACTCCGACGGGCTCTTTCAGCGAGAGGCTGAGCGCGTTGTCTGGGACAGGATTCACGTGGCCGAGAACTTTGGTGGCCATGCCGGCGTAATACTCGAAGCACGTCGCGGCATCGGCCATGTCGTATTCGGCTTCCACGATGGGCTTGCCGGAGTTGCGCGCTTCGAGTTCGGCGAGCTGCGGCGTCTCCTTACGGATGCGCTCCGCCAGTCGGAATAGGATTCGGCCGCGTTCTTGCGCGGTGGTTTGTGCCCAAGGGCCGGAATCGAATGCGGCGCGCGCTGCGGCAACCGCGCGATTCACGTCCGATTCGTCGCCGTCCGGAACTTCCGCGATCACTTCCTCCGTCGATGGATCATAGACCGGCAGAAACTTGCCGCTGTGTCCTTCGACGAACTCACCGTTGATGAAAATCTTGTACCGCTTCATCGAGCTTCCCCTTGCGTTTGCACATCTGCATGACTCACAACAGCGATCGCCGGAGCGCGCCGCGAATTGATCAGGAAAAAGAACGCTCCGACGCCGAGCAATCCAACGCATCCGAGGCCCATTTTCAACTCGAAAAGCCAGGTGGCTTGATCGGACGGCGGGACAAACGCGACGCCCATGCCGATCGCCGTCGTAACGAATCCTGAAACGCCGCCAGCCAAAGCGTCGCGCGGCCGTAATGGCCATGAGGCGCCGTTTCCCGCGCTGCGATGCGAATATTGCACCATACATATAAAGGAACGGAACCAGCTGGAGCACCACCGCGAGCGAGAGCAACAGCTTGTACGCCTGCTCGACGGACGAACCCACGAAACTCATGAGCAAGAAAAGCGTAGTCATCACGCCCTGCACGATTAGCGCGACGTATGGCGTGTCAAATTTCGGATGAATTTTTCCAAGTCCGCTCGGCAGATAGCTATCGAGCCCTGCAACAAAAGGAATTCGCGCCGATCCTGAAAGCCAAGCCGACGTGGTTCCGGCAATCGCAAATGTCAGCACCAGCGCGACGACCGGCACGAGCCATAGTACCGACAATTTTCCGGCCATACTTTGGACCGCCTGCAGGATTCCCTGTACCGCTCCAATTTCTTTTTTCGGCACCGCCAGGAGCAGGGAAAGAGTCGCGACCACGTAGAGTACGCCCGAAAGAAGCCCGCCCCACAGAACGGCTCGGGGCACGTTGCGGCGCGGCTCTTCGATCTCGTCACCCATTACCGACGCGAGCTCGAGGCCTACGAGGCCGAAACAAATGAAGCCGAAGGAATTGATCAGGTGCCAGTCCGCGCCGCGAATGCTGAAATCGCTCGCGTGCAAGCTTCCGCCGTGCATTCTGAGGACGCCAATCGCGAGGCCGACCAGAACCACGCTGGTGATCGCCGTCCCGATGCCGCCCAGATTATTGATCCACTTCCCCACGCTCAGGCCGCGGATGTTCAGCCAAATCATCGCCCACAGGAGCAGTACGGACATCCCTGAAACGAACAACGTGTTGGCGCCGAGATGCTGGGCGCTCGCGCCGCCGACGTAGACCGAAATTCCAACGACGATGACGAGTAGCGTGGGGATATAGAAAATGTTATTCGTCCAGTAGCACCAGCCCGAAATGAAGCCGTGAAAATCGCCGAAGAATTTTTTGGTCCACAGGTAGATGCCGCCTTCCTGCGGGTAGCGATTCGACAATTCAACGACCGCGATTCCCTGAGGCCAAAAGAAGAAGATTAGCGCGAGCGTCCAGAGCCAGATCGTGACCGGTCCTTCGGCCGCAATCACGGGAACCACGTTCAGGTTCGCGACGGCGACGACGAACAGCAGGACGAGGTCCCATTTCCCGAGCGCTCGTTTCAGCTGCACGGGATTTAAGGTCGAATTGGAAATGTCTGACAGAACCGCCTCCGTACTCCAATACGGAAACTAAAAAGGGGCGGCCACGCTGAGTGCGCGGCCGCCCTTGGTATCAATGCGCTGCCGTGGAAACTTCGCGCGGCTCCTTCTGTGCCACTGCGAGCATCGGAGCCACTTCGGCAAAGGCCGCGAGGTGCTGATCGATGTCCGCCTCGGTGTGGGCAACGGAAATGGTCCACTGCTCGTCCCACCAATACGGCTGCGCCATCACACCGCGATTCACCATCGCGAACCAATAATGGCGCCAGAGATCGCTATCGATCTTCAGCCAGTCCCGATAGTTCTTGATCGGCTTGGCGCAAAACATCAGCGAGCCATTCGATCCCGCGCCGACGACATAGGCTTCAAGACCCGTTTTATCGAGGGTCGATTTGTAGCCATCGAGCAGCTTCTTGTTCAACGAAGTGACATGCTCGTACGCCGCGGGCGTCAGTACTTCGCGAAACGTGGCGAGGCCTGCGGCCATGGCAACGGGGTTCGTGTTGTACGTGCCGCCGTGGAATACCTTGTGATCGGAAATCTGCCCCATCACTTTCCGGGTGGAAGCGAAGGCGGCCAGCGAGAATCCGCCGCCGATCGACTTCGCAAGGCATACGATGTCGGGCTTGATGTCGAAGAATTGGCACGCACCGCCGTAAGCCAGCTTCGCGCCAGTCTTCACTTCGTCAAAAATCAGCAGCGCGCCGTTGGCGTGCGCGAGTTCGAGAAGCGCTTTGTGGTAGCCGGCTTCCGGCATCAGGATGCCGACGTTCATCATGATTGGCTCAACAATGATCGCCGCGATTTCGTTGGGATATTTGTCGAAGAGGCGCTTTACGCCGTCGAAATCATTGAACTGGGCGACGAGCGTGTTCGCAACCGTCGCTTTCGGCACGCCGGAGCCGCCCGGCACAGACGTTGGAAAATCCGCCGGGCCCACTTCGCTGGCCTTCGGTTTTAGCGACACGAGCACGGAATCGTGCAAGCCGTGATAGCCGCCTTCCATCTTGATGATCTTGTCGCGGCCTGTCGCCGCGCGCGCCAGCCGCACCGCGTGCATCGTGCATTCCGTACCGCTGTTGCTGAAGCGCACCATTTCCACCGGGAAGCGCTTGCAGATTTCCTCGGCGAGTTCCCATTCCAAATCGTGCGGCATCCCGAACATCGTTCCGGTTCCGAGCTTTCCCTGAACGGCTTTCACTACCGCCGGGTGACAATGCCCCGCCATCAGCGCGCCGAAGCACAAATTGAAATCGAGATATTCGTTTCCGTCGATGTCGTGGATGCGGCCGCCTTTGCCGTCGCGCACGAAGATTGGATAGGGATCATAGGCGCGGTAGTTACTGGCAACGCCAAGCGGTAACCGCGATTCGGCACGCTTGTGCGCTTCTTTTGAGCGCGCCGTTCGCTTTTCGTAAATTTCGATCTCTTTCTGAAGTCCTGCGTGCATAACTGCCTCCAAACGCTATTCCTGTGGCCGACGCACGGCCCTGAGATTTGAAGCTTCTACTATGGTTTCACATTCCAGCGCTTAAACGTAAATCCCCGCTTCTTCAGCTCGCGGAAGAACGGTTCGGGCGGAACGACGACTTCGGGCGCATTCACTCCAGCTCCCGGGTATTTCACCGCGGCCGTGCATTACGGCGGCAATCGCAAGCGGAAAGCCGGTATCGCGAGCCACGGCGGAAAGCACGGGACGCGTCGTGTTGTCCGCCCACATTTCCATCGCGCTTCCGACACGCTCCTTGCCGATTTTGCCGGTCACGACGACTCGAAGCGCTTCGACGTCCAGCGGCGGCTTGCGCGGAGCCTTCTTCTGCATCAACGCGAGCAGGACGTCCTTCGGCGCAACCTTCACGCCTCGCACTTCGATTGGATCCGAGGACGTGAAGCCTGCTTCCGAGAGGTTTCGCACCAGCGAGACCAGCTTCGGGTCGTAGTTGATCTTGAAGAAAACTTCTTTTACGCCTTTCTTCCTGAAACTTTCCGCGAGCGTACCAAGTTCCGAGTGAATCGAATGTCGCAGCTCAATTTTGCCGATGGGCGGCGGAAAGGTTCCCGGCTCAGGCTCGGACAGCATCGGCTTTGCCACATATTTCCCGCCAACGAAGTGGATGGGCGGCATGGTCAGTTCGTCCAGAATCGTGGCAATCGAAAAGGAGTATGCGATCGGGCTGTCGTATTTCTGAACGTCGGCGCCGGCATTGAACACTTTGATCGCGTCAACGCGATCCATCGGATTCGCCAGCGCTCGCGCCATCACATTCGTGATGCCCGGCGCGCCACCCATGCCCGGAATCGCGAGTTTTCCGATCCGGCGAAAATCTTTGTCCAGCGTGAACTGCTTCCTCGTCATGTGGTACAGGCCACCGAGGTCCATGTAATGAATGTTGGCGGCGAGAGCGGCGCGCATCACGTCGAGATTCCAGTTGTATTGCGTGCAGTTCAGTACGATTGAAGAGCCTCGAAGCAGTTTCGCCAAGCCCGCCTCATCGCGAACGTCGGCAAAAACCGCCCTGGCTTTGCCACGCCCGAACTTTCTTGCGACCTCTCTCGCACGCGCCCGATCGAAATCCGCTACAACAATTTCACGCACTTCCCGCGCTCCGCTCAGGTCGTAAACCACCGCGCGGCCCATCAGTCCCGCTCCCAGCACAAAGAGTTTCATGAATGTCCCGTGGCCCCATTTCTCAGTCTTGTTTTTCCGCTACGCAACAAAGCGAGGGGCCTCAACCTCGAAGCTCCCTCGCTCGGCTCTCCTGCTTTTCCTTTTCTCTAAAAAAACAGCTTCAGGGCGAATTGCATCACTCGTGGCGCTTCTCGCGTTTTCAAGATCAGACCAAAAGTGCCCCCGTTGGCTGGTGTGCCGTCCGTGAAATTACCGTCAGGATTTGCGAACTGCGTGTGATTCCATGCGTTGTAAAACTCTGCGCGGAACTCTGTGTTGAAACGCTCGTTGATCGGCGTCTTCTTCGAAATCACCAGGTCCGTATTGCTGATCGCAGGACCGCAGCACAAGGCGTGCGGCAAATTCCCGAATACGCCCGGCGATTGCGGACAGGCCACGCCCCCCGGAAGCGTGGTCGTGGAATCGCAGACTGTGGATGAATCGAACCATTGGGTGGGCGTGGCCGAACTTTTCGGATTCGTGAATTTAATTGGTGCAGTCGTATAGGGAGTATTCGCATCTTCGAAGAAGAAGCTGCTCATCAATTCCGAGTCGTTCTGGTCTTGCACGCGAATCGGGAATCCGCTCTGATACGTGATAATCGCGGACACTCCCCATCCATCCGCCGCCTTGCCCTTCACACCTTCGTATTTCGGAATGGGCAGCACCCACACAGGGCTGAATACGAAGCGATTTTTTGCGCTCAACAAAGATTCGCCTCGCGTAAAACTGTAGTTCACCGGGTTCAACTCGTTCTCAAACGAAGCTCCCTGGTCGATCGCTTTGCTGAGCGTGTACGATGCCTGGAAGAGCAGCCCATGCGAATAGCTCTTCTCCAACGAAATCTGCAATCCGTTGTAGTTTGAGTTTGCGATGGTGTCTTCCGCGAAGATGTTGCTAAACACAGGTACTCCGTCCTGCGGACAACCCACCCCGGTCAACGGCTGGCAATTCGGCGACGAATACTTGCGCAATCCAACCAGCGTCACCGGATTGGTCAGCGTGGTGCCGCCAGGAATGCAGCCGGTTCCACCGCTTCCGTTGTAAGGCAAAAACAATCCGGTACACCCGGTCACGACGGCCGCGCCAGCCGGCGGGGTGTAGTTCGGGATAAACGTTCCCGCCGGCAGGATGTATTCGTTGTCGGAGCTGAAAGGCCCGCATCCGCCGGAAGCCGGAATGTTGTTCAGTTGCAGACAGGTTTCCGTGTTGCCATAGTTCAAATCGTGCGAGGCGAGCAAGTGGTGCGCCTGTGTTCCGACGTACGAAACGCGCAGCAGCATGTCCTTGGTTAGCTGTCGTTCCACCGTCAGGTTGTACTGCTCGGCGTACTGGCTCTTCAAGTGCGGCGCGAACTCGCCGTACAAAAGAATCGGACGGAACGACGCCCAGTCCACGCAGCCGTTAGGGCCCGCCGAGTCGGGACACGGCGTCGAGGGCGTCTGATGAATCACTCCCTGGAACGGGTTTGGCGAGAACGGACCGGCCACTGGGTCGCTGGATTGCGGCAGAAACGGCAAATTGAAGTTCGGCGAAATATTAAACGAGCTTCCACCGAAAGGCGGTTCCGCGCTGAACTGCTCGAGAACGAGCTGTTCGATCGGATTGTAGAAAATCCCGAATCCGGCGCGAACGCTGGTCTTGCCGGGGCCGCCGAAAATTTTGCCGATCATTCCGTCGGTCTGCGAAGGCGACCAGGCAAGCCCGATGCGAGGAGCAAAGGCCTTGTAATACGTGGAAGTCAGTCCGCGTGGCACGCCGGGGTCGCCTGGAAACACCAGGCCGACCGGGTTCACAGAATTCTGCGCACTGTTCTGGCTGCAGTCACCAGGGTTATATCCCGAAGCTTCCGAGCCAGCCGTGTATATCCAGCACGGATACTTCGTGGTGATCTCGCCGGGACGGAACGTTTGCAGCCGGTTGCCGGTATCGTAGTAAGGCGTGTTCAACTCCCATCGCAAGCCGTAGTTCAGGGTCACGCTGGGCTTGATCTTCCAACTGTCCTGCGCAAAAAGGTAAAGCGCCGTGTTGCGCACATTTTCGCCCTGCGCCGAACCTTGCGAGTACGAATTCGGGACGCCGAGAAAGTAGTCCGCATAGGCATCCGCACCGCCCAGGTCGTTACCTCCCTGCGTGGTCTGAAATGTGAAGTCGCCGTTGATGTTGTAATAGAGAAATTGATTGAACTGCGCGCGCCGCACGTCTCCGCCAAACTTGAGGGTGTGCTGCGCGAAAGTTTTCGTAAACGTATCGGTCCACTGAAAGGAATTGCCCACTTGCGGTAGCTCGCCTTCGACGTTGTTGCCGATAGCGAATCCCCCGGCGACGCTCACGAACGGCACGCCCACGCGTCCCGGTATATCCGTGGTGATCCCGAGCAATGGATTCGCCGACGAAGTGAAGCACGACGATGCCGGAACGGCCGCCCCGCAAGCGTCTTGGACGGCAGGAAGGGTATTAAGTGGATGGTTCAGGTTCCCCTGGCCTTCGCGGAAGTAGCTGAAACGCGCTTCGTTCACTGCCGTCGATCCCAATGTCCAGGTGTGGGATATGTTCCACTGCTGGCCTCGGGTGGAAGTCAAAGCTGGAAATCCGGGAACGTTGGCGCCTGCCGCCTGGAAGGTCGAAAACGGAACGGTTTGCGAATCGTTTTGGAAATAGTAGTAAACGCTCAACTGCTGCGTGTTTGTTAGCTTTTGATCGAACCGAACCGTGAACTGATTCACGTATTCCGATTGTGACGGCGTTACGCTGAGCGCACCTGTATTCGGGTTCACCGCCGACTGAAACGGAGCCACGTAGTTGTTGTACAGCGCTAATGCCGTTGGATCGAAGCACTGCAAAGGAACCTGGTTATTCGGGAAGATCGAAGCATACGGCGTCCCAGCCGCGATCGGAGCCCCGCCCGCAGCAACCACCGCCTGGCCGCAACTTGTACCACTTCCACCTGTTGTGCGTGCCGCCAACTGGCTGGCGAATGGTTGATCGGTCAGGGTTCCCGCGAAAGGAGTGCCGTAGCCGGAAAAGTCTCCGGCTGCCTCTCCGGTACTCGGCAAAAACACCTGTCCCGATGAAATGCCCTGGATCAAACGATTCCCCTCGTAGGATCCGAAGATGAAAGACTTGTCTTTTTTGATGGGACCGCCGGCGGTGGCGCCGAACTGATTCTGGTGATAAGGCGCGACGGCAGGATCGAAATATCCCCGCGTGTTCAAGGCATTGTTGCGAAAAAATTCGTACACGTCGCCGTGAAACTCATTGGTCCCGGACTTCGTGACCACGTTCACCACGGAGCCTGAGTTGCGTCCGAACTCCGCGTCAAAGGTGTTCGTCAGAACGCGGAATTCTTCGATAGCGTCCGGCGACGGCTGAATGCTGGGCGCGTTCACGAAAATATCGTTCGCGTCGCCGCCATTCACCATGTAGTTGTTCGAGCGCCCGCGGCCGCCGTTCACCGACACCACGCCCGGATTGTCGCTGCCATAGAAAAGGTCCGCGCCGACCTGTGATTGAACGCCGGCTTGCAATTGAAGCAGTGCGTACGCGTTGCGGGTATTCAGCGGAAGCTCGCGAATCGAGGTGTCCGTCATCACCGCACCGAGCTGAGTGCTGGTGGTTTCCACCTGCACCGCATCGGCTTCCACGGTTACGGTGTCTGCCTTGGCACCAACCTGAAGCGTGACCGAAACGACCGCCACGTGCCCGATGCTAACTACCACGCCCTTCGACACGGATTTCTTGAAGCCCTGCGCTTCGGCCTGCACGTCGTAAGTTCCTACGGGGAGTTCGGGGATTTCAAAGTTTCCGTCTTTGTCGCTCGTGGTAGTGCGGGTCGCGTCGGTTCCGTTCAAAACCACGGTCACCGTCGCGCCCGGAACAGTCGCGCCTGATGGATCCTTAATCTCTCCGCGGATCGAACCGTTTGTTTGTCCCCAGGCGGCGCCGGTGGCAACCAGGCCCAGAAACACCAATAGACACACCCGTAACCACCTCGTCGCTTTCATAGCCGCTCCTTTGGAAATAGCTGGCGCCACGCACCCCCGGGACGCTCAACACTAGTTTTCAGTTGCAGGCTGCGAAAAAACCTTACTATAATCCGCGAACGTTAGAAGAAGCCCCGCATGATGTCAAGGGGATTTTGGTTTTGTCCACCGCTCGAAAAACGTCCGCGCAAAAACCGCAGGCGCACGGCTACCTTCGCATCAGCGATGTGTCGCGACTGGTCGGGATTTCGCCCACGGTTTTGCGCCTCTGGGAAAACCTCGGCCTGGTCTCCCCGAAGCGGACGCGCAGCAAATATCGCCTCTACACTCAGGACGACATTCGCATTCTGAAGCGCGCTCAGTTTCTACGCCGCGCCCGCAAAATGAACGCGCCGGCGATCGTGCATCTGATGAAGACGCAGGGCCTGCTCGCGAATTCGTCGCCGGCTCCGAAGTCCAGTTCGATCGGCGCGCGGCTGCGGCGGATGCGCATGCATTACGGCTATTCGCTCGCCCAGGTGGCGGGCGAAGCCGGAGTATCGGTGGGGTTTCTGAGCGCGGTGGAACGCGAGCAAATGAGCGCGTCGGTATCGACGCTGCGCAAGCTGGCTCGTTTCTATCAACTCAACATCCTGTCGCTATTCAATCCGTCGGAAGCGAACCCAGGCCGCGTGCAGCCCGGTGAGCGCAAAGTGCTGAACGCGGGGCCCGGTGTGCGGATGGAATTGCTCGCGTGGGGAAATACGATGATGGAGCCGCATCTGTTTCGAATTGCGCCGTCCGCGAGCAGCGGCGAATCCTATGCGCACGAAGGCGAAGAATTTCTTTACATTCTCCGGGGTTCACTGGAGATCGCCGTAGATAACGGGGAAACGATGCGCCTTGAAGAAGGCGACAGCTACTATTTTGAAAGCAGCAACGCGCACCACTGGAGAAATCCCGGCAAGCGCGAGACGCACGTACTTTGGGTAAACACGCCGCCGACATTCTAATCCGCGCGTATCGATGGCGGAACTGCGAGAGAGTTCATGAAGCATCTTCGACAAATTTCGGTGCTGGTGCTAACAGCCGCAGCTTTCCTGATGTATGGATGCTCGAAGAAGACGCCGACGCTCAGTCTGCTCGTGTGGGAGGGCTATGCCGATCCTTCCTTCATTCGCGCGTTCGAGGAGTCGCACAACTGCAAGGTCAGCGCGGCGTACATGGGCTCGAGCGACGAGCTTGTAGCCAAGCTACGCGGCGGTAGCGCCAGCAACTACGACGTGATTTCGCCGTCGAGCGACGTTGCGACGATGATTGCCTCTTCTGGGCTTGCAGCTCCTCTCGATCTTTCCAAGATTCCCTCGTACTCCCAGCTTTCGGAACGCCTGGCCTCGATGCCTCTGGTAAAAGCAAACGGACAGACCTACGGCGTGCCATTCACCTGGGGGCCTAATCCCCTGCTTTACGACGCGAAAGCATTCCCAAAGGCTCCCGATTCATGGGCGGCGATGTGGGACCCTTCGCTGAAAGATAAAATTTCCGTGTGGGACGAGCTTTCCACCATTTACATGGCGGCGCAGGTTCTCGGGTACGACAAGCCCGATCCGAATCACATCTACAACCTCACCGACGCCGAGCTTGAAAATGTGAAAACCAAACTGATCGCACTAAAGCCCAACATTCGCAAGTTCTGGACGACCGGCGGAGAACTCACCAACCTTTTTCAGAATCATGAAGTCGTGGCAGCGATGGGATGGCCGCTTATGACCAACCAGCTTCGCAAAGCGGGCTTTCCCATAGGCGAGACCATTCCGAGGGAGAACACGACCGGCTGGATTGATCACTTGATGATCACATCGGCGAGCGAGAACAAAGAACTCGCCACGCAATTTCTGGAATATATGATCAGGCGAAGACGCAGAAGGCCGTGAGCGACGTGACCGGCTACGATCCGGCGAATCCCTCGGCCGGAACGCTGATGACCTCCGAACAACGGCAGTCATTGCATCTCGACGACGTCGATGGCTACATGGCGCACATTTATTTCTGGCAGCAGCTCCCGCACCGCGACAAATACAACGAAATCTGGAACGAAGTGAAGGGCGCCCAGTGATGCGAAGGTCGAGATTCGCGCCCGGACGCCATGGTCAGCCCCGAGCCCGCTAATGCACACGCCTGCTCCTGCCAACACAACGCAGCCGCCAAACGAAACCGCCGCCGCCTTGCTCGAGATTAAGGATGTCACGAAGCGCTACGGAACTCGCCCTGTTCTGAAGGGGATTTCGCTGGACGTAGCGGCGGGAGAATTTCTCACAATTCTCGGGGAGAGTGGCTCCGGTAAAACGACGCTCCTGCGCTTGATCGCGGGGTTCGAACAACTGGACGGCGGCGCGATTCTGATGAACGGCGAACGCATCGACAATGTTGCCGCGTACAGGCGCCCGGTGAATACGGTTTTTCAGAGCTACGCACTCTTCCCGCATCTTTCGGTGTTCGACAACGTCGCGTATGGCCTCCGCGCTGCCGGCACGGCCGCTTCGGAAATTCCCGACCGTGTTGCCAAAGCTCTCGACATGGTGAAGCTGGCCGACTTCGTGAAGTCTGCTCCGTCACGTTTAAGCGGCGGCCAACAGCAGCGCGTAGCCTTGGCCCGCGCACTCGTGAATCGTCCCCGAGTGCTACTGCTCGACGAGCCTCTCTCCGCCCTCGACGCGAATTTGCGCCGCCAAATGCAGATCGAATTGAAATCGCTTCAACGCGAAGTCGGCATCACTTTTATTTTCGTCACGCACGACCAGGAAGAAGCCATGGCGCTGTCTGACCGAGTCGCCCTTCTGCGGTCTGGCCATCTGGAGCAGGTCGCCAGCCCGCGAGAAATCTACAGCCGTCCTGCCACGGCGTACTCGGCTCAATTCATCGGACAAACAAACCTGCTGCGCGCCGAAATTCGAGATGGAATCGCAAGTGCTGGTCCGATTGTGTGGCGAACTTTCGAGCCTCCCGGAAAAGCTACGTTCTCATTGCGACAGGAAGCGATCCGGCTCTTGCCCGATATCGATTCGCTGACTTCGGCGGACGTCTCACTCGCGCGCTTCCGCGGAAAGATCATCCATCAATCGTTCGGCGGCGCGATGGACCTGCTCGAAATCGATTGCGGCAACTCACATGTCATTCGCGCCCGCATCGCGTCTCCCGGCCCGCTCTCCGGAGAACGCGAGTTCGAATTCGATGCGAACGATGCGATTCGCGTTGCGGAGAGCGACGACTAACGTGCATTCCCGCGCTTACAAATCCGCAGTCACGATTCCGCCGCTTCTTTGGGTGGTAGCGTTGCTTCTCGTTCCCTACGCGATGCTTTTTTGCTACAGCTTCTGGTCGGTCTCGCCGCTCCAAAACATCGTTCACTCATGGACGCTCGACAACTACCGCCAGCTTTTGGATAAGCCGCTCTACGTAGAGGTGTTCCTTCGTTCGGCGCGGATCGCTGGATCGGTCACCCTGCTCGCGCTGCTCTTGGGCTATCCTCTCGCTTACTACGTTTCTTTCTACACAAACGCCCGCAAAGAACTCGCGTACCAGCTTGTAATCATTCCGCTCTGGGCGAGTTACCTGGTTCGTGGTTACGCGTGGAAGACGATCCTCGGCAGCGACGGTGTCCTGAACGGTCTGCTGCAATACCTCCACATTATCCACGCTCCGCTCGAGTTTCTGCTTTACAGCCCGTTCGCCGTAATTCTTACGTTGACACACATTTACACGCCGTTTGTGTTTCTGCCCATCTACGCGTCGCTTGAGCATATTCCGCGCAACCTCGTTGAAGTTTCGCAGGACCTTGGTTCGTCACCGTGGCAGACGTTCCGCCGCGTGATTCTTCCGCTCTCGCTTCCGGGTTTGATCGCCGGCGCAACTTTCGCGTTCGTCCTCACGCTGGGGGATTTCCTGGCGCCACTTCTCGTCGGAGGCTCAAGCGGTTTGATGATTTCCAATGTCGTTGTCAGTTTGTTCGGAGCGGCTTACAACTGGCCGCTCGGAGCGGCGATCTCTCTGTGCATGCTGGTGATCGTAATGACGATCCTGTTTGCTACGGAGCACCTTGAGAAAAGGTTCAGCGTTTCATGAGCGGCGAATCTAAATTCGAACGCGCGCCAATACTCACGGGGTACGCATTCGCCGTGTATGCGTTCCTCTATTTTCCGATCATCGTGCTGGTCGTTTACTCGTTCAACGGCGGTGGCGTCGGCGGCTTTCCGCCAACGAACTGGACGCTCGACTGGTATCGCCAACTCTTCGACGACGGCGCTTTGTGGCAGTCCGTTCTCAACAGTGTGATCGTCGCCGCGTTCGCGGTAGTGATCGCGCTTGGCCTTGGCCTTCCGGCTGCACTCGCTCTCGACCGCGCAAACTTTCCCGGCAAGGCGTTATTTCGACGGCTGGTCCTTTTGCCCCTGATTCTTCCCGGCATCATTACTGGACTTTCACTTCTGATGCTTTTCGTTGCGGCCAGTCTGAAACTTAGCCTCCTTACCGTCACTCTGGGCCACGGCACGGCGCTTATATCCGTGGCGACCACCGAACTGTTCGCGGGCTTGCAAAAGCTCGATCGCGCACAAGAAGAGGCGTCGCTCGACCTCGGCGCGAATCAGTGGAAGACATTCTGGAAAATCACGCTACCGAACTTGCGCGTCTCTCTGATCGCTGCCGCGCTTTTGATTTTCACGCTCTCGTTTGACGAGATCGCGGTGAGCTTTTTCCTGATCGGCCGCGACAACACTCTCCCCCTGGAGATTTGGTCACGTTTACGACGCGGAATCACTCCCGAGATCAATGCCGTATCGACGCTCATTCTGTGTTTCTCAATCACAATTATTTTGTTCTGGTACCGGCTGCGCACGCGCGGAACGCAAACCTCAGGGTCCACCGCGCCGCTAGCAGCTGCATCCGCTCAAGGAGACCTCACGTGACGACCTCACGTCGCGACTTTTTGAAATTCGTTGTCGCTGGAAGCGTCACCGCCGGTTGCCCGTTTCCCCATTCACAGCGCCCGGTGAACGCCGACCCATCTGCGCAGATCGACGGCGATCATTTCGCTATCTGCCACGAAGTCCGCGACGGCACGGACTTTCCGAAGCCGCCGGTCTCCAAGCGTTACGACGTGATCGTCGTCGGTGGCGGCGTCAGCGGAATGTCGGCCGCGTACTTCCTACGCGATCGTAATTTCTTGCTGCTTGAAAAAGAGCCCCATTTTGGCGGAAACGCATATCGCGAGGACTATCAAGGGCAGGGCTTTGCTACGGGCTCCGCATTTGACGAAAAGGATACCGAGAGCTACCAGCTTGCAAAGGAGCTTGGTATCACCCTCCTCCCCATCGATTCTTGGGACCCTTCGATCATTCGCGGCGAATACGTAGAAGACACCTGGCACGAAGGACTCGATCATCTTCCCTATCCCCTGTCGGTGCGGACGGCGTTCAAGAAATTTCGCGCCACGCTTCTGGCGATGGATCCCGAAAAAGACGCAGCACATCTCGACAGCTTTCCGATCAGCGATATTCTGAAATCCTACCCTCCCGAATTGACCGAGTGGTGGGACGCGTACGGTCCCTCCAATTGGGGCGCGAAGACGCAGGACACCGCGGCGCTTTGCGTTGTGGAAGACCTTCATTACAACGCGAGCGGCGATCCCGATGTTCGGGTCACGTTGCCCGGCGGTAACGGCGCCCTCGCTCGCGCACTCGCCACATCGCTTTCGGCCAAGCATGCGGATCGAATGCTCGGCGACGCGACGATCGTTTCGGTCATTCCGCAGAAGTCCGAAGTTAACGTGACGTATTTCCGCGACGGTGAGACGCTTACGGTGGCCGCCAAAGCCGTAATCATGGCCACGCCAAAGTTCATCACTGCTCGCCTGGTTGCGGGACTACCGGACGAGCAAGCCACGGCAATGCGCTCCTTCCGATATTGCCCGTATCCCGTGGTGAACATGATTTTCGATAAGCCGGTGTATAACCGCGCGTACGACACCTGGTGCCCGGGAAACACATTCACCGATTTCATCGTCACCGATTGGGTGCTGCAGAAAAACGACAAGATTTACGAACAGAAGAACAACATTCTCACCTTTTACACGCCGCTGACTGAGGCGCAGCGGCCTCTGCTACTGCAAGAGGAGTCGTGCCAGACGATCGCTGAAAATATCCTTCGCGACTTCCGTAGGCTGCAGCCGGACTTCCGCGAAGCGCGGCCGATTGAAGTTCATTTCTATCGCCGCGGCCACCCGATGTACTTGCCCGTCCCCGGCAAATTTCACCAAGCGAATTCCGCTCGCGAGACAGCCGATGGACCGCATCTTTTTCGCGAACACCGATTCGGTCGGTCCAGTTTCCGATATTTCAGCCGCGGTGGTTTCTGGCCATCAGGGCGCGGATTGGTCCGTCAAACGCATGAACAACTCGGCGGCGAGCGCCTCGACCCTGGCCGCCAGCGTCGGCATTCGATCCTGACGTCATCGATCCCTTGCCAAAGAAAAAAAGGCGCCCGAGGAGAGTTTCGGGCGCCCTTCGCATCTTCTCCCCGCCAGGATGAGAAAATACGATTCCAGAATTTTATTTTCGCCTACTCGTTCGCCACGTGCAGGTTGTGCACGCCTGAAAAAATCGAAACCCCGGCGCTCAGCGACTGCGGCACCCACCACACATGGCGGAATATACCATATTCGCTCCGCTGCATGCGACGCGCCAGAATATCGAGCAACACCGGCGTCACCTGCGTGGCGAAGTAGATCGCGGGTGAGTTCGCAAACGGCCGCATCAGCGGATCGTCCTCCACGTTTCCGTGCCCTACCGATTGCCTGGTCGAGTACGCGTCAAATGCCGCGGCGCCGTGCTCCACGAACGCCAGCGCCAGCCACGTCTTGCGCGACGGCGTTTCCATCGCTGGTGTGATTCTATGCTCGCGGGAAGGCGACGGGTCGGGCAGGCTCAGCGTCGAAAATGTGCCGCCGGTCTGATCGTCAGAGGTCGCGACGGGATTCGTCAATGATGCCGTCAGCACCGGGCCGGAATTTCGATCGAAATGCACGGGCTTCAGGTCCATTCGCGCGAAACCCGATTCCGTGTTCATTGTGATTGTGTCGGAATTTTCGCGACTATCGGCGGAAGGAAAAAGCCGCGAGGTATCGCCAAGAGCCGATGCGGCGGGCGGGTTGTTGTTCGCCGCCGTGGTCGGCGCCGTTGCGCCTATCGCACCGATCATCAGCATGGCGACCGCGCCAATCATGGACTGTCTCCCGCGTTTCCCTGACCGCCACCAGGTTTGCAACGGAGGTACCATCCGTACCTCCCCGTGGGAGACGTTGAAAACGGGCGGTTTATCGCAGTATGGCGGCGAATGCCGGGCAAGTGAACGGCACTTTCGGGGTTTTCGAGCGAGCGGTTTTCCACCAAACGCCCGTGTGGTTCCTTTCGCTTCACGGGCGAAACTGCGCCGTTGAACTGCGGTTCTTTTGCCAGGTGTTCGCTTCGTTCAGAGGAGATTTAGTGGATGGATTTCAGGCTTTCGCGGGCCGCTTCGATGGTGCGATCGATGTCCACGTCTGTGTGCGCCGCGGAAATGAACAGCGCTTCAAACTGCGAAGGCGGAAGAAATATGCCCCGCTCGAGCATGGCTTGGAAGAACGCGGCGAACTTCCGAGAGTCCGATTTCTTTGCATCGGTGTAATCTCGGACCTCGCCTTCCGCGAAAAAAATCGTGAGAAGCGATCCTGCCACGTTCACTTTTGCCGCGATCGAGTTCTCCCGGAGCGCTTTGCGCAATCCTTCGGCGAGCCGGGCCGTCTTTCGATCAAGATCTTCGTAAAAGCCGGGAGTTTCAAGCTTCGGCAGCGTCGCAAGGCCGGCGCGCATCGCCAGCGGATTACCGGAGAGCGTTCCGGCCTGATACACCGGTCCGAGCGGCGCGAGGTGCTGCATGATCTCCCGACTGCCGCCATACGCCGCGACGGGCAAGCCGCCGCCGATGATTTTTCCCATCGCCGTGAGGTCGGGCGTGATTTTGTAAACTTGCTGCGCACCGCCGTAAGAAAGTCGAAATCCGGTGATCACTTCATCGAAGATCAGCAGCGCGCCATCGCGCGTCGTAATCTCCCGAAGCGCTTCCAGGAATCCCGGCGCGGGCGGCACCACGCCCATGTTTGCGACGACCGGTTCAACGATCACCGCCGCGATCTTTCCAGCGATGCGCTCGAAAGAGTGATTGAAACGCGTCGAGGTCGTTGAACGGAGCGTTCAGCGTAAGTTTCGCGAAAGCATCCGGCACTCCCGGGCATGCTGCAATTCCAAGCGTCGCAAGACCCGAGCCTGCCTCCGAAAGAAATCCGTCCGAGTGACCGTGGTAGCAGCCTTCAAACTTCACGATCAGATCGCGCTTCGTAAACGCGCGCGCGAGCCGCGCCGCGGACATCGTAGCCTCGGTGCCCGAGCTGACGAATCGAACCATCTCCACCGACGGAAGCGCCCGTGTGATTTTCTCTCCGAGTTCGATTTCGAGCGGCGAGGTCATCCCATAGCTGGTTCCTCGCGCGGCTTGATCCGCGACGGCCGCCACAACGTCAGGATGCGCGTGCCCCAGAATCAGCGCGCCCCACGAGCAGACGTAGTCGATATACTCGCGCCCATCGACGTCCCAGAGCCGCGCGCCCTTGGCTCGATCGATCACCAGCGGGCTGCCGCCCACGGCGCGAAACGCGCGCACTGGACTGTTCACGCCGCCGACCAACGTGCGAGTTCCACGCTCGAAAACTTCGGCGGACTTCGGACGGGAGCTCGTATAGCCCGAGGCTGCTTCTTTCGTTTTTACCGGCCCACTGCTCATTCGCCTTCCTTCAACCAGCGCGCAATGTCTTTCGCGTGATACGTCAGCAGGATCGAAGCACCCGCGCGTGCTATACCCGTGGCAATTTCCATCACGGCGCGGCGCTCGTCGATCCATCCGTTCGTCGCCGCCGCTTTCACCATCGCATACTCGCCGCTCACGTTGTATGCCGCCAGCGGCGCATCGAACCGCTCGCGCACGCGCTGGATGATATCCAGATTCGGAAGCGCCGGCTTTACCATAATAATGTCCGCGCCTTCTTCGAGATCGAGCTCCACTTCTTTCAGAGCTTCGCGGGCATTCGCCGGGTCCATTTGATAACTCCGCCGGTCGCCAAACTGTGGTGTGGATTGCGCGGCCTCGCGAAACGGCCCATAAAACGCCGAGCTGTACTTCGCGGCGTACGACATGATCGCCACATCCTCGAAACCTTTCTCATCGAGCCGGGCACGAATTGCTGCCACTCGCCCATCCATCATGTCGGAAGGCGCGACAATATCCGCGCCCGCCTCGGCATGAGATTGCGCCGCGTCCGCGAGAATTTTCAGGCTCGGATCATTCAGCACGTCACCGTCTTTGATCATTCCGCAGTGCCCATGACTGGTGTACTCGCAGAGGCACACGTCCGTGACCACAATCAGATCGAGCTTCGCTTTCCGGATCGCGCGCACCGCTCGCTGCACCGCTCCCTCCGGCGACGACGCTTCGCTCGCATTCTCGTCCTTTTTCTCCGGCAAGCCAAAAAGGATCACCGCCGGAATTCCCGCGCCGGCCACCTCGCGGCATTCCTCAACAATCTGATCCACGGACTGCTGGTAGATACCGGGCATCGATGAAATTTCTTTGCGAAATTTCGTTCCGGGCGTCGTGAACATCGGATAAACCAAGCCGCTCGCGGTCAAGCGCGTCTCACGCACGAGCTTTCGAATCGCAGGGGTTCTGCGCAATCGGCGTGGGCGGTGAATCGGGAAACTCATGCGGTCTCTGCCTCTTTCGCTGCGGGCACGGCCTGCCGCGCGTAGTATTTCGCAACGGCGTCCGCCAGTAAAATCGCTGACGCGTGCGCCGGCTGAATTGCGACGCGCACGCCCGCTTCCCTCAACGATCGAGCCGTGGTTGGGCCGATTGCTGCGAAATTCACGCGCAACGAAAGCTTCGCCAGCTCCGGCACAGGAATCGCGGAACACAAATTCTGAAAGGAGGACGGGCTGGCGAACAATATTGCGTCCACATTTCCCGTTCGGAGTTGCGCCAGCGCCTCCGCGTTCACTTCGCCCGCCTCCAGAGTTCGATACGCTACCACATCGTTGACTTTGGCTTTCGCTTCCATCAGCCCTCGTAACAACCGCTCGTCGCTGCGATTGCTTCGCGGAACGAGCACCGACTTCCCCGCGACGAATCGCGTCAGCTCGCTGGCCAGCGCCTCGCCTGACGGATTCCGCGCCATATACGTAACGCGCAAACCCGCATCGGCTGCCGCTCCGGCAGTTGCTGGCCCGACGGCCGCGACCGAAAGTTTCGCGCCGCTCAAAACGCTGCTCGCCACGCCAATCGCACCGGCGCGTTCCAGCAAAAAACGCACCGCGTTCTGGCTCGTGAACACGAGCCAATCGAAAGCGTCCAGCCGGCGAAGCGCCGCATCGAGTTCAGCGGGATTCTCCACCGAAGCGAAACTTACCGTCGGCAGCAACAATACTTCCGCACCGAGTGCGCGAAGAGCGTCGCTCAATTCTCGCGCCTGCTCCGGCGCGCGCGTCACCACCACGCGTTTTCCTGCGAGCGGTTTATCCGCGTCAAACAATGGTTCGTCCCGCAGCTTCCAACAATCCGTCGGCCCCAGCGGCGACCATCTCGCGCGCGACGCGGCACCCTAAATCAAACGCTTCTTTATACGTGCTGCACATCGCTTCGCCGCGACCACGCACGATCTTTTCGCCATCCTCGGAAAGTACAATGCCGTCGAGCACCAGCGTGCCATCCTCGAATCGCGCCCAACCGCCCAGCGGCAATCGGCATCCGCCATGCAACTCGCGCTGCATGCCTCGCTCCGCTTCTACGGCAAGCGTCGTCGGGCGATGCTCAAGATCGCTTAGAAACCGGAACAGGTCGCTGTTGGCTTCGAAATATTCTACCGCCAGCGCACCCTGTCCCACGGCCGGCACGAGCACATGGGGCGGCAGCTCCTCCGTAATTCTTGCCGCCAATCCGAGCCGGACCACCCCGGCTCGCGCCAGCACGATCGCGTCGCACGCGCCGTCGTCCAGCTTGCGGATCCGCGAATCGACGTTCCCGCGAATCTCGATAATCTCCAAATCCGGCCTGGCCCGGCGCAACTGTGACGGCGCGCCTCACGCTGCTCGTTCCCACGCGCGCCCGCTGCGGCAACGTCGCCAAAGCCTCACCGCCTCTCGAAATCAACACGTCGCGAGGGTCCTCGCGTTCGAACACGCAAACGATCCGGCACTCATCCGAAAAATCCGTCGGCACGTCCTTCATGCTGTGAATAGCCAAGTCCGCGCGGCCATCGAATAGCGCGTGTTCGAGCTCCGCGGTGAAAACGCCTTTGATTCCGATTTGTTCCACGGGCGCGTTGGCGTGTATGTCGCCGGAAGTCTTGATCACAACGATTTCGGACCCGACGCCGCACTTTTCGCGCAGCGCGTCGCGCAGATGATTCGCCTGCCAGAGGGCGAGCTTGCTTCCCCGCGTGCCGATTCGCACCGGCCGCTTCAATCTTTTCCCTCGTTCAGCCCAAAAAGGTGACGAATTGCTTCGAGTCCCGCCATCCTCCCGCGCATTCCCGGTCCTTGCCGTAACTTTTCGTTCGGTTCAGCCAGCAGCCGCTCGACCAACGCTTCAGTGATGTGCGCGATTCGGTCCCGCTCATCCGGTGACACGTCATTTCGCTCTGCGAGCATTTCGCGGATCAACGCCTCGCGTTGCGCATGGAAACTGCCGCGCAAATCGCTCACAATCGAGCCTGCTTCGAGCGCAGCTCGCCACGCTTCGAATTTTTTCAGGTGCTCGTTGATGATCGCCTCGGCCCGTGGGATTTCCGATTCCCGCGCTTTGCGATTCTGTTCCACGATCCCGCCCAAATCATCGATGTTGTAAAGGTATAGGTTGTAAAGCCCCGCAGCGCTCTCTTCAATATTGCGCGGCACCCCCAGATCCACAGCGAACATGGGTTTCCCGGAGCGATTCGCGATAGCCCGCTCCAGCACCGCCCGCGAAAGAATCGGCGACGACGATGTCACCGACGTGACGATCACGTCCGGCAATCCCAGCACGGACTCCAGCGATTCCCACGCCAGCGCCTCCCCGCCTACGCGCCGCGCGAGCTCGGCCGCGTGATCGAACGAGCGGTTCACAACGCGCAAATCTTTCACTCCCCGATTTTGCATGTGCTCCACAACCTGCTCGGCCACGGCTCCCGCGCCGAGAATCAACGCCGAATGCCCCTTCAGGCTTCCGAACACGCGCTCCGCCAGCTTCACGCCCGCGAGCGCCACCGACATGGGCCGCGCGCCAACTTCCGTCTCGCTGCGGACTCGCTTGCCTACTTCCAGCGCACCCTGGAACACGCGATTCAGCACCGGTCCCGTCGCACCGTGGTCGAGCGCCTGCCCGTAAGCGCTGCGAAGCTGGCCGAGAATTTCCGCCTCGCCGAGCAACATCGAATCGAGGCCCGCCGCCACGCGAAAGAGATGCCGCACGGCATCGGGTCCCTGTTCTCGATAAATGCGGCCATCCAGTTCGCGCCGCGGAATGCCGTGAAATGAAGTGAAATACTCCTCCATCGCGGTAGCCGGCGACGACGCAGCATCCGACGGCACTCCGTAGAGTTCGCTGCGATTGCAGGTCGAAAGCACCACCGCTTCTTCAAGGATACCTTCGCGACGCAAATCATCTGCCGCCGTTAGCGCCTGCTCGCGATTGAAAACGATTCGTTCGCGCAATTCCACGGGCGCGGTGCGGTGGCTGCACCCGATCAGCGCGAGCTGCACGCGGATCTTATCGACGCGTTCCGAGTTGGCTGCAGTCGCCATTACAAGTAACGATGAAACCGCGTGAGATAGAGGTTCACGAACGTATAGCTGAAGAGCACGACCAGAAAATTCCCTATACAAAGCATTGCTGCCCGCGCGCCCCGCCAGGTGGCGTTCCGGCTCAACACAAGATACGCCAGATACACGCCGGCGATTGCTACGGTGATTACGACCTTCGGATCTCCCAGCGATAAACCGCCGGTCACCCGCCGCTCCCAAACCAGCCCCATGGTGACGCCGACAGCGAGCGCCGCCAGTCCAACGAGTACGCTGCTTCGCGACATCTTCTCTAGAACGTCGAGCGCCGGCAACCGCCAGAACGCAGCTCCAAGCCGCCGCGAACGCAGCAGCCTGTCCTGCGCCACATAAATCGCGCTCAGGATGAACGAAAGCGCAAACGCTGCGTACGCCCAGGTGTTCAGCGTCACGTGCAGCGCGAAAACGGCACCGCCAGCTCGCGTCGAAATGGACGTCGGGTCGGGCACAAGCAGCCAGACGGCCGAAAGCCAGATCACCAGCACCGCCGTCACGAACGCCCCCACCGCGCGCTGACGGTGAACGAGCTCAAGGCCGAGGTACGTGAGCGCGAGAAGCCACGCAAACAGCGACATCGATCCATATAAATCGTCATAGGGCACGGCGTGAAGTTCGATCGACCGCTGGTACAAAGCGAAGTATTGTGCGGCGAGCCCCGCGGCAAGTAACAGCGAGGCGAGCCGACCCGTCGATTTCGCCGGTGCGCGCAAA
The DNA here is from genome assembly GCA_963839325.1 of uncultured Acidobacteriota bacterium. Classification (GTDB taxonomy): domain Bacteria; phylum Acidobacteriota; class Terriglobia; order Acidiferrales; family UBA7541; genus Palsa-295. The sequence goes on from CAWIUO010000002.1 coordinate 303,138, forward strand.
TTCAACGCATAGCAGACGAAACTTCCCAAATACAGCGCCAGCATTAGGTACGAGAGAGTATGGGCCATTTATCGGAGACGCACGACGCTCGCAACTCCGTATTATAGCTCCGAAACCGACCAGTTCAGGCGCAGTCCCGAACCACAATGTCATCCTCGCGGACCCCGAGCGGCTACACAGGGCATCTGTTATTATGCTTGCGAATCTGTGAAGGACACCGTTTAACGCGTGATGAACCGGAAAGAACTCTTTTTGCGTGCCTGCCGCTGCCAGCCCGTCGAACGGGTGCCCGTCTGGATCATGCGCCAAGCCGGCCGATATCTCCCCGAGTATCAAGCGGTTCGGAAGCATCACTCCTTCCTCGAAATCTGCAAGACGCCAGAGATTGCCGCCGAAGTTTCGTTGCAGCCGTTTCGAATCATCGGCGTCGATGCCATTATCGTTTTTTCGGACATTCTGATCGTCGCCGAAGCTATGGGCATGCCCCTCGCTGTTCCCGATGCCGGCCCCGTGCTCTCGAATCCCCTGCGTGACCTCGCCGCAATCCGGCGTTTGCGCGACTTCGATCCGAACACGGAAACACGATTCGTGGGTGACGCCATTCGGGAAATCTGCAAGCAAGCCGGCCCTGGCGTTCCAGTGATTGGGTTCGCAGCAGCGCCCTGGACACTCGCCTGCTACATGATCGAAGGCCGAACGCGGGGCGACATCTCACATGCAAAACAGATGCTGCGCGATGAACCCGCGCTCGTTCACGAGCTGTTGGATCGAATCGCTCGCGCGACTGTTGGCTATTTGAAATCTCAAATCGAATCCGGCGCGTCGGCCGTCCAACTCTTTGACACCTGGGCCGGCGAACTGAGCCTAGCGGAGTATGAGGAATTCGAGCTGCCTGCCACGCGAACCATCTTCCTCGAACTTGGCCATCTCGAAACACCCAAGATTCTTTACGCCAAGGGCTCGGCTCATCTCGTTAAGTCCCTGGGAAAAGCGGGGAGCGATGTCGTCAGCATCGATTGGCGAACGGATCTCGCCCAAGCGCGTGCGGTGCTCGGAGATTCAATCGCCCTTCAAGGAAACGTCGATCCGTCGCTTTTGTTGACAACGCCAGACGCGGTCCGCGAGGCGGCACGTGCAGCGGTAACAAAAACTGGAGGCGTCGGTCACATCCTGAATCTGGGCCACGGCATTCTTCCCACGACTCCTGTCGAAAACGCTCGTGCATTTGTGGAAGCGGGTCAATCGGTCCGAATCCCGGTGAATGTTCCCGTCGCACGCGCATAATTCCGGAGCGCACATCGGCTCCTGCGACAAATCGGAAGCAAACGAACGTGGCAACGACGAACCAAAAACTCGAAATCGCAAACGTCTCCGACGAGTTTCTCGAAAAGTACAATCGCCCGGGGCCTCGCTACACTAGCTATCCGACTGCACCCGTTTGGAAGGATGATTTCGGTCCACTCGATCTTGAGCGCTACTACGAGACGGCGGAGTCGCTCCGCACTCCAGTCTCGCTCTACATGCACATTCCCTTTTGCGAGAGCTTGTGCTTGTTTTGCGCCTGCAACGTATCGATCCAGAAGAACAAGTCCGTCGCAGTTCCCTACCTCGAGGCGTTGAAGAAGGAAATCGCGCACGTCGGCAAATTCGTGTCGAAAAAACGCCGCGTGACGCAATTTCACTGGGGCGGTGGAACCCCTACGTACCTAACGCCCGCGCAGATGGAAGATCTTTTCGCCCGTTCGAAGGAACATTTCAGTTTTGAGCCGGACGCCGAGGTTGGCATCGAGATCGATCCGCGAGTTACCAGCATTGCACATCTTGAATCGCTTCGCCGTCTCGGCTTCAATCGCTTGAGCCTCGGCATTCAGGATTTTACCGGCGTTGTGCAGCGGACCATCCACCGCGTCCAGCCCTACGAACTCACCCGCGACCTCATCGTCGAGGCGCGCCGACTGGGCTTTATCAGCTTGAACGTCGATTTGATCTACGGTCTGCCGCACCAGACCGCCCCTAGTTTTCGTGACACTATCGCAAAAACTCTCACCCTCGATCCCGATCGCGTCGCGATGTTTAGCTACGCCCACGTGCCGTGGATGAAAAAACAGCAAGGCTCGTTTCAGATGTACCTGCCCGCGAGCATGGAAAAATTCCGCATCATGCGCGCCGGATTGGAAGGGTTTCTCGATGCCGGCTATCTTTACATTGGCATGGATCACTTCGCAAAACCGGAAGACGAACTCGCCGTCGCGCAGCAGAATCGCACCCTGCACCGGAATTTTCAGGGATACACCACGAAAGCGGGAGCCGACCTCTACGGAATGGGCGTCAGTGCCATCAGCGCGGTGGGGCGAGGGTACGCGCAGAACGTGAAAGAAGTGAGCGAGTACCAAACGACCGCGGACTCGCGAGGCATCGCCACGGCGCGCGGCTATCGTCTGTCGGAAGATGACGTACTCCGCCGCGCCGTGATTGGGCGCCTCCTTTGCCACACCGTGATCCCGAAAAGCGAAGTCGAACGCGAATTCTCGGTTTCCTTCGACGAGTATTTCGCGCCAGAACTTGCGGCTCTAGCCGCGTCGCAGGCCGAAGGACTCGTCGAGCTGTCACCGGACGAAATTCGCGTCACGCCGCTGGGCCGCCTCTTTATTCGCACGCTCGCGATGCCTTTCGATCGCTACCTCCGCGAACAGCAGATGGATGCGAAGCCGCTGTTCTCGAAGACGCTCTAGCCACCATGGCTTCCCCCAAATCCGTCATCGTCGTCGGAGCTGGAATCGCAGGTCTTGCCTGCGCTTACCGCCTGCGTCAAAAAGGCTGCGATGTCACATTGCTCGAGGCGAGCGATACTCCGGGCGGCGTGATCGGCTGCGAAATACGCGACGGCTTCCTGTTCGAGTCCGGGCCGCAAAGTTTTCAACTTACTCCGGCGATTTCAACGTTCGTCGAGGAGCTTGGTCTTCAGTCCGAATTGCAGACCGCGAACTCAAAAGCCCCGCGGTACGTCCTGAAACGTGGCCGGCTCGAAAAGATACCGTTGTCGCCGCCGGCGCTCCTGACCTCTCAATTTCTCGGTCTGGCTTCGCGGTGGAAAATCGCGTCCGAGCCGTTCCGCAGGTCGAAACCGCCCGCCCAGGAAGAGTCCGTCGCAGCGTTTGTACGCCGCAAATTCGGCCATGAAATTCTGGAATACCTCGTCTCGCCTTTCGTCTCTGGCGTCTATGCCGGCGATCCGGAGCAGCTGAGCCTGAAGGCCGCGTTTCCGTCCCTCGACGAGTGGGAGCGCGAATACGGCAGCGTAATTCGTGGCGCGAAAAAATCGCGCGACGCCAAAGACGGCGCGACCACTAAACCCAGTCCGTCGGCTCCGGCTTTGTGTTCGTTCGCGGGGGGAGTAGCCGCCCTTCCTCGCGCCATCGGCAAATCGCTCGGCGAACGGCTCCTCGTACGAACGAAGGCAGCTTCAGTCTCTTCCTCCGGCGGCGCATTTCAGGTGCAATCGACTCGCGACAGTGCGGCCGCAAGTCGCGCAGCCTCCGCCGTCGTCATTGCAACACCTGCCTATGGCGCCGCCCAAATTCTCTCGGCCCTTTCGCCGCGACTCAGCACCACGCTTTCCGCTATTCCGTATGCGCCCGTGGCTGTCGCTTCCGCCGGCTATCATCGACAGCAAGTCGGCCACGCGCTCGACGGGTTCGGTCTCCTCGTGCCACGCGTCGAAAAGGTTCGTACCCTCGGCACGATTTTCAATTCCTCGCTCTTCCCTGGCCGCGCGCCCGAAGGTAGCGTCACGCTTACCAGTTTTATCGGAGGCGCCACGGACCTCGACGCGGTAAAGTTCCCGGATTCGGAAATCTCGCGGATCGCTCACGATGACAACACGCAAATCCTCAAAATCTCTGGTGAGCCCATCGTAACGCACGTAACGAAATGGCAGCGCGCCCTGCCCCAGTACAATCTCGGCCATCTCCACATTGTCGAGACACTACGATCTCTGTTGCACGAGACGCGCGGGCTTTTTCTCGCGGGAAACTACCTGGAAGGTCCTGCGTTGGGAAAATGCCTGGAAAACGGATTCAATACCGCCGACTCCGTCGAAACCTACCTCAAGAAAGCTTGATTCCGCAGTACCGAAACCTCAGAGGTCGTCGAGCGGCTTCTTGTGCCTCATGCGTCAATCGAACGCGTCGCCGTTCGCCCGCATCCTCAAATCGCCGTTTGTCCTCAGCCGTCTCTAGAATCAACGGCCGTACCGGATGCGCTTTTTGCTCCATATCCACCGCCACAAACGTCAAGTACGCGCTGCTCGTATGCCGACGCTCGCCGGTCAGAACGTTTTCAGCGTAAACCTTCACTCCCACTTCCATCGACGTGTTGAACACGCGATTCACCTGCGACCTCAACACGATCCACTCTCCCAGATGAATCGGGAATCGAAAATCCAGGTAATCCACAGACGCCGTCACCACGGGCAGATTCGCATGCCGGGTCGCCGCCAGCGCACCGGCAATGTCGATCAAATGCATCACTCGCCCACCCAGCATATTCCCCAGAAGGTTCGCGTCGTTCGGCAGCACGATCTCCGTAATCTCGGATCTCGACGCGCTCACCGGCTTGCCGTCGCGCAGCGATTCCGGCGACGGCATCTCCACCTTGCGCCCATGCGGAAAATCCGTATGCTTCGAATAGTTCGTCATGATCTTCGGATACTCTCCAGAGAAACGCGTCGCGCTTGGCCCCGCGTCACTCGTGCCGCTATAATAGCGTATCCAAGCCATGAGCCAACCGCAGAAGTCGCGCCGTGAAATGCTCGAACAGTTCGTCGCAACGAAGCCTACCGACGCATTTGCTCTGTACGGCCTTGCTCTGGAATGTGCCAAGCTCGGCGACAACGACGCCGCTTCCGAAAACTTTCAGAAGCTCCTCGACTCCAATCCCAACTACGTCGCCGGATACTTCCAGTTCGGCCAACACCTCGGGCGCGTCGGCAAAATTGAAGAAGCGCGCAAACTGCTCTCGGAAGGAATTCTCGTCGCGCAAAAAGCCGGCGATAACCACGCTCGAGACGAAATGCACGCCGCGCTCGCTCTGTTGCGATAGTATCGAATTCCCAGCTCAATCGGACCGGGCCATGAGAGACACGCGCATACCGCTTTTCCCGCTGAACGTCGTGCTTCTTCCCGGCGCTTCTCTGCCCCTTCACATTTTCGAAGCCGCGCTACCGCCTAATGGTGCGCCACTGCCTCGTCCCACAAACTGGAATTCGGCCTGATTCTCGCGCAAGACAGCAACGTGGCTACGGTCGGCTGCACCGCGCAGATCATTCAAACTCTCCGCGCCTACCCAACCGGCGAATCCGACTTCCTCACCGAAGGTCGCGCCGTTTTTCGCGTGCTCGAACTCCTGTCCGAAAAGGAGTACCACGAAGCGATCGTCGAATACCTCACCGACGAGTCCGACTCCGCGGAAACGCAGAAAGAAGACGCGCTGATGGGCATTTTCCAGCAGTGCCACTCCATAATGTACAGCCAGCTCTGGGCGCCAAGCGCGAAAGACTCGATCTGGCCCATGTCCTACCGGATGGCCAGCCGGCTCCCGCTCGAACTTCACGAAAAGCAGACCCTTCTCGAAATGCGTACCGAGCCTTCCCGCCAGGATCTCCTCAGTACTTGGCTCAATGCCGTTCTTCCGCGGCTCGAACTTCACGACCGCGAGCGTCATCGCGCCGGCTCGAACGGCCACTCCGTAAATTGACCGTCGTAAACCCGATTATGTTCGCGGACCCCGTTCCCTTATAATGGCCTCAGGCGCTCCTGCACGCGCGCCGCTTTATAACGAAGTGGGGCCCTAATGACTTCGTTGCCCAGAACCCTCGGTGAGCTTCGCCGCAGCAATTGGACCGAAGAGAAGTATGCGCAGCGCTCGGTCCGCCAGGAGATGCGGGAGAATCTTCTCTGCAAGATGGAGAAGGGTGACACGCTGTTTGCCGGCGTGCACGGCTACGAAGACACCGTCATTCCCCAGGTCATCAACGCAATTCTCTCGAAACATCATTTCATCCTGCTCGGCCTCCGTGGACAGGCCAAATCGCGCATCCTTCGCGGCCTGGTAAATTTCATGGACCCGCACGTCCCGGCCGTCGCGGGCTGCGAAATTCACGACAATCCCTACGCCCCGCTTTGCCGCGCCTGCAAAGACCGCATCGCATCCGAAGGCGACGCCACTCCCCTTACCTGGCTGGCGCGCGCCGACAGGTACGTGGAAAAACTCGCCACACCCGACGTAACCATCGCGGACATGATTGGCGACGTCGATCCCATCAAAGCCGCGCGCACAGGAACGAACCTTTCCGACGAGCTTACGATTCACTACGGCTTGCTCCCCCGCGCCAACCGCGGCATCTTCGGCATCAACGAGCTGCCCGATCTCTCTGGAAAAATTCAGGTTGGCCTTTTCAACATCATGCAGGAAGGCGACATCCAGATTAAGGGCTATCCCATTCGCTTGGCGTTGGACGTAGTGCTGGTCTTCACCGCAAACCCGGAAGACTACACCGCGCGCGGCAAAATCATCACTCCGCTCAAAGACCGCATCGGCTCTGAAATTCGCACGCACTATCCGGCTACGGTCGGTGAAGGCATGGCCATCACCGCGCAGGAATCCTGGATCGAGCGCGACAACAAAAAGCGCGTGCACATGCCTCAGTACGTCCGCGAAGTCGTCGAGGAGATTGCGTTCCAGGCGCGCGAAGACAAGCGTGTTGACCGCCGCTCAGGCGTCAGCCAGCGCCTGCCCATCAGCACCCTCGAAAACGTGATGAGCAGCGCCGAACAGCGTGCGATTCGCGGCCGCGACGGCTCGGTCGTTGCCCGCGTCGCCGACGTCTATTCCGCGATTCCTTCGATGACCGGCAAGTTTGAACTCGAATACGAAGGTGAGCTAAAAGGCGCGGACACGATCGCCCGCGAGCTGATCCGTGCCGCCGTGGGAAAAACGTTCACCCAATATTTCACCGGCGCGAATTTTCAACCCGTCACTCAATGGTTCGAGCTGGGCGGCGAGCTGAAGATTCCCGCAAACGCATCGAGCAGCGAAGTGATGGCGCAACTGAAGACCATCCAGGGCCTCTTCGATCACCTAAGCGTACTCGACGTGAGCCCGAAGGACGACGCTGGCATTGTCTCCAGCGCTGCCGAATTCATTCTGGAAGGTCTGTGGTCGCACAAGCGCATCAGCCGCAGCGAGGAGCGCGGCTATTTTGCCGACGCTCGCCGTGCGCCGGAACCCCGCGAACCGCGTGAACCATCCGGTCGCGGCCCGAAGCGCCAGTTTAATTAGCCTTCAACAGTAGTTGCCCGGAAGTCGTTCGGGAGGGCCTTTGAAATACACCAAGTATTCCCGCTACGCGCCCAGCGCCGCCGATGACCTTGATCTCGACGAGCTGATGAGCCGGCTGTCCGATTTTTTCCTTCAGAGCGGCTTCGACGATCCTTACGGCATTTACGAAATGGATCCAAACCGTTCGCGAGAACGCATGATGGAAGAGCTCCGCGAGGCCATCCTCCGCGCGCTCCAGGACGGAGACCTGGTCCCTCCTGATCTTATGGAGAAGTTGCTCGAAAATCCCGATCTCAGCCAGAACCAGGAATTGCGCGACATGATCGACCAGATCATGCAGCGCATGGAAGAGGAAGGCTACATTTCACGCGGCGATCAACCAGCGCAGGTGACTCCGCCTCCGTCCGAAACTCCCGGAGGTCAAGCCGGACAGGCCGGCCCGAACACCGAAGCGCGCTTCGAGATCACCGACAAAGCCCTCGATTTTCTCGGCTTCAAAACGCTGAAAGACCTGCTCGCCTCGCTCGGCAAGAGCAGTTTCGGGCGTCACGATACGCGCGATCTCTCGACGGGCGTCGAGTCCGGCGGCGTCTCCAAGGAATACGAATTCGGCGACACGTTGAATATGGACATCAGCGGCACGCTTTTTAACGCCGTTCGCCGCAACGGCGCCGGAATCCCCATCGGGCTTGACTATCCCGACTTGATGGTCCATCAGTGCGAATATCAAAGCTCCTGCGCCACGGTGCTGATGCTCGATTGCAGCCACAGCATGATTCTTTACGGCGAGGACCGCTTTACCCCAGCGAAGCGCGTTGCGCTGGCGCTCTCCCACCTAATTCGCACGCAATATCCGGGCGACTCGCTCCATTGCGTTTTGTTTCACGACAGCGCGGAGGAAATTCCTCTCGGCAAACTGGCGCGCGTTCAGGTCGGTCCGTATTACACCAACACGCGCGAAGGCTTGAAACTCGCCCAGCGCGTGCTGGCCCGCCAAAAGAAAGACATGAAGCAGATCATCATGATCACCGACGGCAAACCGTCCGCCCTGACTCTCGAAGACGGCCGCATCTACAAGAACGCCTTCGGCCTCGATCCGCTGGTTGTTACGCAAACTCTGGAAGAAGTGGCTAAGTGCAAACGCGCGGGAATTCTGATCAATACGTTCATGCTCGCCAGCGACTACAGCCTGGTGCACTTCGTGCAGAAAGTCACCGAACTCTGCCGCGGCAAAGCGTACTTCACCACGCCCTACACTCTTGGCCAGTACCTGCTGATGGATTACGTCGGCGGGAAAACCAGAAACATCCACTAAGAAGTGGCCGAACCCTGCCTCACAGAAGCCGGATCACGATACGTCTGCATCGATGCGTTTCTTATGCTTTTCCGGCTTCAGGCGTTTATCGACGATCACGCGCTCCGGCGGCGGCATTCCCACTCCGATTCGTGCCCGGCGCTTGGCTTCCTTGTGCGGCCTCAATTTGTCTTTCTTCTTGCGTCCCGCGCGTGCCATCGCTTCTCCGCCCAAAAGCATCATAATGCACGCTCGGCGGGATTCCCAGCCGAACTCAGCATTCCGCACGCATGAAAGAAAAACTCAAAAAAGCTGCGACGTCGCTTACGCTGATTCTCATCGTCGCCCTCGCCGTCCGCGTCGCATTCCTCATCGACTACAAAGCCCACAACTCTGACCGCGCTGTCAGCGTGATTCCCTTCCTCTTTGAATCCGGCAATATTGCCCACTCGATCGCCACCGGAAAGGGCTTCAGCTCGCCATTTCGCGTGGATACGGGTCCGACCGCGTGGATGACGCCTGTTTACCCTCTGCTCCTTGCGGCGATCTTCAAGGTCTTCGGCGCATACACGGTCAGTGCTTGGCTCGCGTCCGTCTCGCTCAACATACTTTTTGTAACACTCGCCTGCATCCCCATTTATTTCGCGGGGCGTCGCATCGGTGGCGACAAATACGGCGTTGCACTCGGCGCTACCGCGGCTTGGCTCTGGGCGATTTTTCCAAACGCGATCCTGATGCCCGTGGAAAGCATGTGGGAAGCTTCGCTCGCAGCCCTTCTCGGCGCGACAATCCTGTGGGCCAGCTTCGCACTCGACGAAAATCGCGGACTTCGCTCTTGGTGCGCGTACGGAGTCTTGTGGGGCTTCACGCTGATGACCAACGCCACTCTCGGCGCTTTGCTCCCGTTCTTACTCGGATGGCTCTGCTGGCGCGCACGAAAAGAAAATCGCAGCATCGCCTCACGGGTTGCAATCACGGTCGCGATCGCGGCGCTCTGCTGCGTGCCCTGGACGATCCGCAATTACCGCGTCTTCCATCAATTCATCCCACTCCGCTCGGTCTTGGGCTTGCAACTTTGGCTCGGTAACAATGACGAAACGCAGGACATCTTTCGCGGGAATCTGCATCCGATCTACAACGAATTCGAGCGACAGCATTACGTTGCGCTCGGCGAACTCGAATACATGCAGGAAAAACACGATCTCGCCGTTTCCTACATTCTCAGCCATCCCGCGCGCGAGGCCCATCTGATCTGGCTTCGCTTTGTCTCCATCTGGGCCGGGGGCGCGATTCATCCCATCGACGATTTCGTAGGCACGCCCGACCCGTGGTTTCGTTTCGTCCTGGCCTTTAACGTTCTCGTCGCGTTAGGCACGCTCGCCGGCACAATCGTCCTGTTCGGCCAACGCAACGCTTATGCTTTCCCCTGCGCCGTCTTCCCTGCGATTTTTCCCTGGGCCTATTATTTGACGCTCGCGCTTCCCCGCTATCGCCTTCCAATTGACCCGGTCAATATTCTGCTCGCGTCGGTCGCCGTGGTCGCGGTCATCCGCCGATTCAATTCGGGGCAGCCACTGCCCGCCAAGCGTCCCGCTCTATCCGCGACGAAGAAAAAACGCCGCAATTCCCGATAGGCCCCTAACTCTCTGCAAGTACACAGAAAATGGTATTGAGACAATCCGGCTTGCTGGTAGCATGGCTTCAGCGGCTTATCACCGCACCCGAGTCCTCGAAGTATCGCGCTTCGCATTCGCGTCGCGCAAAGTATCCCAGCGCTGGATTGGATTGAGATGTGCTCGAAGTTGGGCTAGTCGCTCAAGCGGAAAAAACCCCGCGCCGACCAAGCGCGTGATCGCCGCTCGGGCGCTCGGGTCTGAATCCTAGGAGGAAACAAAATGCGTAAGGTTGCAGTTCGATCGATCCTTGGCGCCCTGATTCTACTGGCGATTGGTTTGGCCATGGTGCCCGTGGCATCGGCTCAAATCGGCGTCTCCATCACGATTGCACCCCCTGCCCTTCCCATTTACGAGCAGCCCATCTGCCCGGGCGACGGTTACATTTGGACGCCCGGATACTGGGCGTGGAACGATGGCGGATATTTCTGGGTTCCCGGCACATGGATTCTCGCGCCGGAAGTAGGCTTTCTCTGGACTCCGCCCTGGTGGGGATGGGGCAACGGCGTTTATCTATTCCATGAAGGATATTGGGGTCCGCACGTCGGATTCTACGGCGGAATCAGCTACGGCTTCGGATATTTCGGCAATGGTTATGAAGGCGGGCGATGGGACGGCGGTCACTTTTTCTACAACCGCTCGGTGACAAACGTGAACGTTACAGTCGTGAAAAACGTTTACAACACCACGATTATTAATCGCAACGAGACTCACGTTAGCTTCAATGGCGGCAATGGAGGCATCAATGCGCGTCCGACCGCCGAAGAAGAACGCTACGCCAGCGAAAGGCACGTAGGACCGGTGGCGGCGCAGACGCAGCACTTCGATACAGCGCGCGGAAACCGGCAACTCCGGGCCTCGGAAAATCACGGCAAGCCTCCTGTGGCGGCAACGGCTCGCCCGGGAGAATTCAACGGGCGCGAGGCTGTCCCGGCGAAGGAGGCCGGCGGCGAGTACCGCGACGGTGAAGAGCATGCGGCCAACACACCCGCAGCAAAGCCTTCGCATGCCCGGGAAATCACTCCGCCGACGCGCAACGCACTTCCCTCCACCGGCGATTCCAAGACGGATGCAAAGTATCAGCAACAACAACAGAAGCTGGCGCAGAAACAGGACCAGGAGCGGCAAAAACTGCAAGCGCAGCAGGAAAAGGAAGATCAGCGCATGCAGCAGCAAAAGTACACTGCCGAGCGGCAACAGCAAACTGAACAGCGTCACGCTCAGCAGGCGCAGCAGATGCAGGAACGCCACCAACAGGAGCAGACGCACTTCGAAAGCAGCCATTCGGCGCCTGCATCGCACGGCGGCGGAAGGCCCAGGTAACCCGAGCCGCTTCCCAAACTAACGGCTGAACAAAAATGGCGAGGCACTCGGTTTTGATCGAGGCCTTGCCTTTTTTTTTGGCTTGCATTCGCGCGTTTCGGCGCGCATCTCAGTTTCATCCCAGTCCCAGCTTCGCCTGCATCTCCTCGAGCGACACTCCCTTTGTTTCCGGGTAGAAAGCTCCCACCACAACCAACTGCACGACCATCATTAGCGCGAAAAACACAAACGGATACGCGCCCGACTTCGCGGCCATGAGCGGAAACGTGAACGAGATGATCGCGTTCGTGATCCAATGCGCCGAACTCCCCAGCGACTGCCCCTTCGCACGCACCGCATTCGGAAACACTTCGCCGATGTACACCCAAATCACCGCGCCCTGCGAAATCGCGAAGAACGCGATGAAGGTCACCAGGTACCAGAGCAGCCGCTCGGGATGCGTGTGCGTGAAGAACACCATAGCAACGCCGGCGAGGCTGAGCGCGGTTCCCACCGATCCGATCAGCAGCAGAGTTTTGCGTCCAAGCTTGTCGATCAGCGTCATGCCCAGGAGCGTTGCAATTAGGTTCACGCTTCCAATCGCGACTGTTTGCAAATCGCTCGAGACTCGACTGTAGCCTGCCGCGGCGAAAATCGGATTCAGGTAGTAGAGAATCGCGTTAATGCCCGAGAGCTGATTGAAGATTCCGATCGAAATCGCGAGAAAAATGGGGAAGCTGTATTTTGCAGAGAACAGTGACTCGACGGCGCCCTGTTTTTCCAAGTGAATAGAGTGTTCGATGTCACGCATCTCTCCCGCGGGATCTGAAGCGCCGATTTCGTTAAGCACGCGCCGCGCTTCCTCATTGCGCCCCTTGGTCGCGAGCCACCGCGGGCTATTCGGTATGCCGAAGAGCAACACGAAGAACAGCAGCGCCGGAACCGCGGCGACGCCGAACATCCACCGCCAGTCCGCGAGCCCGAGCCCCAGCGTTCCGATGTAGTAGTTCGAGAGGTACGCAACCAGAATTCCGACCACCACGCTGATCTGGAATGAACCGACTAGACGGCCACGCCACTTCGCCGGTGCGATTTCCGCGATGTACACCGGGCTAAGCACCGACGATCCACCCACCGCCAACCCTACGAGAAACCGAAATACGAGCAGCATCGGCAAACCGATCGCGAACGCGCATCCGAGCGCCGAGAGCAGGTAGAACATCGCCAGCACCCGCAACGTATCCCGCGGACCGAAGCGTTGGCCCGGGTCGCCGGCGGCCATGGCACCAATCACCGTGCCTACTAGCGCGATGGAAACGGTGACTGCCAGTTCGTGCGCGCTGAGACTGAATTGTGCAGTAAGTGAGCCTTGCGTGCCCGAAATCACCGCTGTATCGAATCCAAACAGCAGCCCGCCGAGGGCGCCAACGAAGCTGCTCTTCAAAAGCGTGGAGTTCAGGTTCATCGCGTCTCCGCCGCGTCGAGCTTTGTCCGCAGCGCCGCCCGCCATAATATCTGGATTCCTCGGGGCCGCCAGCACGAAAACGGGGGCGCTGAAATTCGCCGCCCCAGCGAAAATGGGAAGTCGCTCGCTCGGTAACACATGCGCTGCCGAGGCGATCGTTCATATTTCGAAATTTAATTAATACGACTTTGTGCGGTTCACTTGGCGGGATGCGGTTTGAAACCCTGTGCACTTAGCTGTTTTTCCGCCGCCGCCATATCGACGGAATTGTTGAACGGTCCCACTTCCACGTGGAAGGTCTCCATCCAGAGGTGCGACTTCTGAACCGAGAAGGCGTGCAGACCCGTCTTGGAAATATTCGCTGCGGCTTGATCGGCCAGGAGCTGGTCTTTGAACGAAGTCACGTCGAGGTAAGGCTCGGTCAGCGGCGCCGGGGCGTTCGAAGCTACCGTTGCGTTGCTCGGCTGCGTGGATTTCGCGGGATCCGCGACGCCGGTCGCCGGCGCAGGGATCGGTTCCAGCTTTGCAGCGTCGGCGAATGCGCGCTCTTGCTCGGATCCCCCGAGTGGCAACGTCGTGGTCATCGATGCGAGCACAGGACGCGCGCTGGACGAGGATTTGGACGTTTTTGATCGCGTTCGATTTGCTGACGCGCGCGAATCGCTGGAAACTTTCACGGAACTAAGGACAGTAGCGGCAGCCGGTGCAGTATGGCTTTCGGTCGATGTTGGCACGCTCTCTGGACCGCTGTCCGTCGCTCCTTGGCTCGCAGCGTCGGAGGCGGGATCGACGCCAAGCTTCCCGCTCAGGTCAACTTGCTCCGTCTTCACGACCTCAGCGTCCGCCCCAACCGCGGGCGCGCCCTTCGGCGCCAGAGCCTCTCCGGTGCTGCTGTTCGCCGCTGGTGCCGACATCTCAATCGATGCGGCGTCGCTTGCGTAGCTGTTGTGCGAGCCGCGCGCGAACACCACCACGCCTGCCAGAAAAAATCCAATCGCCAGCGACGCGGTGACCGCTTGCGTCTTCGTCGAGAATCCGAGCCAGCGCTTATAGTAGGCACCGCAAAAAACAAAAGCCTCACGCAGCTCATGCCGGACTTTCAGCCCGGCCTGTTGACTCGCGCGCCCCAGTTCCTGCGTAAATTGCACGACCACCGGAACCGCAGGCCGCGCCTTTTCGACTCCACGATTCACAAGTGCGTGGATATTTTGCCCAGCACGCCGCAAATCCGTTTCCATCGCATCGGCGAGCGACGCGGTCCGCGGCGGAGCGATGCTGGCTTCCAGCGCGATCTCGAACTCATCGACGCTTTGAAAGCGCTTTGCGGGATCTTTCTCCAGGCATTTCAGAATTAAGTCTTCCACGCGTGCCGGCAGCGTGGGCACGATCTCGCGCGGCTTCTGCGGCGGCTCGTTTAGCTGCTTTAGCGCGATCACGATCGAGTTTTCGCCTTCGAATACCTGCTTGCCCGCCACCATCTCGTAGAACAACAGTCCAATCGAGTAGATGTCCGTCCGCGGCCCGACGGGCTGAAGCTGCACTTGCTCCGGCGCCATGTACGACGGCGTGCCCGCAATCGTTCCGGTGTGCTGCGCGTTTTCCTGGGCAAGTCGCGCGATGCCAAAATCCATGATCTTCACGTTGCCCGCAGGGTCGAGCATGATGTTCGCGGGCTTCAGGTCGCGATGCACGATGCCCTGCAAGTGCGCTTCGCGAAGCCCGGCGCAAATCTGCCGCACGATCTTTACCGAGTCCTCCAACGGCAACGAGCACACCCGCCGCAGCCGGCGCAGCAAACTCTCGCCCTCGATGAACTCCATCGAGATGTAGGCCGTGGCCTTCGACCGGTTGAACTCGTGGATGCGGCAGACGTTTTTATGAGTCACCTTGCGCGCGAGGAAAACTTCGCGCCGCAAATTCTCCTGCATCGCCTCGTTCGAGGCTGCTTCAGGCTTCAGAATCTTCAGCGCGATCACTTCCCGTGCCTCAAGGTCTCGAACCTTGTACACAATACCCATGCCGCCGGTTCCCACGCGCGACAGCACTTCGTACCGCGCCGGAACGCAAGCCGGCGCTTCCGAGTAACTCACCTCGAAAACGTCCTGCGGCTGAGCTTCGCCGTCCACGTTCAGGCTGCTGACCCATTGGCACTGCAAGTCAGAATCGTCGAAAACTGCATCATGTACGCCGCGCGATATCAAAATCTGTCCCGGGCCGGCTCGACGGGCGAACTTGGTGCTGGCGTTGACCGAATTGCCGTCCAGCGCCAGAGTCTCGTCGGCGCTGGCGGCCGCAAACACGCCGATTCGCAATTCCAGGCTGGCGTAGCGGGGTGCGTTTTCGTTTTCGCCGGAGAGACGCCGCTGGATTTCCAGGGCCGTCCGGACCGCGTCAGCGGACCGCGCGAACTGCGCGATTACCATTTCCGGCACGATGTTCAATACGCTGCCCTGCTGCGTACGAACGGCTTCCGCCGCCATTTCGCAGGCGCGCTCGACGGACATCACCGCGCTGCCGCCGGGGCGCATAAACACCGTGGCTTCAGTCACTTCCAGGCATAGCACGGCGGGACCACGAGATGGGGGCCGCGCCGGCACGGGAAGCGGAGCCGAAAAGTCTGGTCGAGTTGTAATTTGGCCGGCCATCACACAGTTGCGCGCAACCACGCCCGTTCCTCGCGCAGTTTGAGGATAAGAATTGAGGCTGTTTGCGGCTATAGGTCGTTCGTAACAACCCGCTAGTACTTTCCTTCGCCGCATTTCGCCGTTCGGGGGTGAAGGAAATGCGAAACACGCAAAGGGCGCCCATCGAACGTGAAAGGCGTCCTGTGAGCCTCGGCATGCAGCGAGTGGAAATGTGGAACACTCGCCGGCTCGACTTCGCGCTGGCATTCGCCGCCATTCGATACCACAATGCACGGCGGACTTTTCGGGGTCTCGCGCCCAGGCGTGATGTGCGGAAGAGTTTTGCCAAGGAGAAGGTGACATGTCGATGCGGTCGGCCTGCTGTTCGCTGGTAACGATTGCGGCGCTTCTGGCTCCATCCCCGGGCTTGGCGCAGACGGCACAATCCGCGGCCGGTGCGCCCCAATCGGCGACGGCGACCTTGACCGGATACACTCCGCAAAGCTCGGCGACTGAACGGGCCACCGAGAAATCCTTTCGCGACGGGATCGTCGCCGCAAATATCCGCGACAACATGCGGCGCCTCAGCGCGCGGCCGCACCATGTCGGCTCGCCGTATGACAAAGACAACGCCGAATGGATCCTCGCACGGTTCAAGGAGTGGGGATTCGACGCGCACATCGAGACTTTCAATGTGCTCTTCCCGACGCCGAAGGAACGCGTGGTCGAGCTTGTCGCGCCGACCCAATATCGCGCCAAGCTGCAGGAGCCGGCTCTGGCCATCGATCCCACTTCGAACCAGACTGCTGAACAGCTTCCCACGTACAACGCCTATTCGATCGACGGCGACGTCACCGCTCCTCTGGTCTATGTGAATTACGGTAATCGCGAAGATTACGAGCAGCTCGACCGGCTCGGAATTTCGGTGAAAGGTGCGATCGTGATTGCGCGATACGGAGGCGGTTGGCGCGGAATCAAGCCCAAAGTGGCGGGCGAACATGGCGCGATCGGCTGCATCATTTATTCCGATCCGCGCGGCGACGGATACTTCCAGGGCGACGAGTATCCGAAGGGCGGATGGCGTCCGCGGAAGGCGTGCAGCGCGGCAGCGTGATGGATACGGATTATCCCGGCGACCCGCTGACGCCAGGCGTTGGCGCGACTGCGGACGCAAAGCGGCTTGCGATCAACGAAGCGAAGACCATCACCAAGATTCCTGTGCTGCCGATTTCCTATGGCCGATGCGCTGCCGCTTCTGTCGGCGCTGAAGGGTCCCGTCGCGCCCGAAGGATGGCGCGGCGCGCTGGCCATCACCTATCACGTCGGGCCCGGGTCCGGCCGAGGTTCATCTGAAGGTCAGCTTCGAACTGGGACATCAAGCCGATCTACGACGTGATTGCGACGTTGCACGGCTCCGATCCGATGCGGCAATGGGTGATTCGCGGGCAATCATCACGACGCGTGGGTGAATGGCGCGGACGATCCGATCTCCGGCCAAGTCGGCGATGCTGGAAGAGGCGCGCGAGTTGGGCGAGCTGCACAAGCAAGGATGGACGCCGAAGCGCACAATCATTTATTGCGCGTGGGACGGCGAAGAGCCGGGGCTGCTCGGCTCGACGGAATGGGTGGAAACGCACGTCGACGGAACTTGAAGCAGCACGCTGTCGCGTACATCAATTCGGACAGCAACGAGCCGCGGATTTCTGTCGCCGGCGGGACGCAGGATCTGCAGAGATGAATCAGCGGCGTGGCGCGGGACGTGGAAGATCCAGAAACGCACATGACAGTGTTCGAGCGGGCGCACCTGCGCGCCATCGCGGAGGCGAAGAACGCGGAAGAGCGCGCGGACGATTCGCAACGACGCAACGATCTGGATTTGTGCGCGCTGGGAGACGGTCGGACTTCACGGCGTTCCAGGATTACGCCGGAATTTCGACGCTCGACATGGGATTCGGCGGCGAAGACGACGGCGACCAATACCACTCGATCTACGACGATTTTTACTGGTACACGCATTTTGTCGATACGGATTTCGCGTATGGCCGCGCGCTGGCGCAGACCGAAGGACAGACGGTGATGCGGATTGCGGATGCGGATCTGATTCCGCGTGAACTATGCGCCGCAGGCGGAGGCCATCGAGAAGTACGAAGACGAACTGGAAAAGCTGCTGAAAGACAAGCAGGAGGAGTTCGCGGAGCGCAATCTGGAGCTGCAGGAGGGAGTGTTCGGGCGACGGCCGATCCGCGGCAGACTTCTGTGCCACCCCTGGCGGAGACGGTTCCGCCCTATATGAATTTCACGCCGATGAAGAATGCGATCGAACGCGCTGAAGAAAAGCGCGTGATCGATATTCGAAGGCGTTGGCGCAATGCCAAGCAGCAGGGGTCGAGCGGATCCGCACAGAAAATCGGCAAGGTGAACGGCGACTTGCTGAAGGTCTCGCGGCTGTTCCTGAATGAAAAGGGACTGCCGGAGCGGCCATGGTTCAAGAACCAGGTGTATGCGCCGGGAGCATATACCGGATACGGCGCAAAACCGATCGCCGCGGTTCGCGAGTACATGGACGAGAAAAAATGGGTGGCAGCGGAATCGCAGATCCCGATGGTTGCAGTTGTATTGGCGCGGGTGGCGACGGGCATCAATAAAGCCGCCGCGGACCTGGAAGCTGCGACGCCGCACAAGTAGGCGTCCAGGGATTTCGGAGATGGAAATACCTGTAGTCGCCACGGATGGATTTGGAAACGGAGGCGTGATTTAATTCGAACATGTTTACTGCCTCTTTGAAACCCAAAGATTTGATACCGATGATCGACGCGGCCGGCGTGCGCGCGTCGAACGCGAGCGAATTCATGGGACAGATCGTTGCGCTGCTGCACAAGAGCCTGCTGAAGTACAACTGGGTCGGGTTCTACATGATCGACAAAACCGAGAGGGAGCCAATGCTGGTTCTCGGGCCGTTCAAAGGTTCGATGACGCCGCACACGCGCATCCCGCTGAATCAGGGGATCTGCGGCGCTGCGGCTTCGAGTGGAAAGACGGTGGTGGTGGACGACGTCAACGCCGACTCGAGATATCTGGCATGCTCGGTGGAAACGAAATCGGAAATTGTGGTGCCGGTTTTCGTGAAGGGACAGGTGGTCGGCGAGTTGGATATTGATAGCCATTTCCCTGCGGCGTTTGGCGATGAGGACCGGATGCTGTGCGAGCATGCGGCGAAGGCACTCGGGAAGTGGATGGAAGCGCATCCGTAGCGGGTGGCGATGGCTTCGCGAGATAGGAATGCGCAAGGGCACTCGGTCTGAGGCCGCGGGCGGATCGCCCACGCTACTTAGCGACGGGACCAATTTTTCCTCGTATCACGGTGATCGAGGCTTTCGGCAGGGTGTAAACCGTCGAGGCGGTCGCGCGTGATGTCTGCCCACCGGCGGGTGATCCGGATCGGCGTGGCTGTTGGCGCCGTCGTTTATCCAAACGTATTGTTCGCTTCCGAATGGGTCACAAGTCACCGGACCGTCGAAACCTTGCCGTCTTTTGCTTTTTCCGTCTTCGAACTGCCACACGAATTGTGTGCGGAGTTGGACTCATCGCGATTGACCAGCATGAGCGACCAGTTCCCGTCCGGGCGCAGGACGGCGTAGACTGGTGACCAGCAGGTTGCCATCGGCGTCCTTCAAATCGGTACATGAGGGAAACATTTAATGCACGCCCGAGCGGTGCTGCACCCACTCTAGGTTGATCATGTGCGCCGCGAAATACGGCGACGTGTAGCCTTTGATCGTGTACTGCTCGTCGGAGACAAAATTCGACCACGACGCCCAGCCGAGACAGCTCGTCTGAATGCCCTGAGGCTGAATGGGCGAGTGATAGAAAGCCGCGCCGCCGCCTTCGAAAAACGAGCCGACGTTGTCCGCAAGCCAGAGGCCCGCAAAGATCGTGGACATCGGCCCGGTCAAATTTGCGGCGAGATGGCTTCTCGGTGACCATCAGCGGCACATCGTTGGGTACGCCGTCGTCTCGCCAGACTTGCAAAATGTGCTTCATCAACTGCGGCTCGGAGTAGAGAGTTTTCCAGGTGATGGTGCAGGGCTCGAACGGATAGTGTTCGAAGGAAACGAACGCAAGATCGTGCAGACGGTTATGCGCTTTGAGGTAGTCGACGAAGCGGCCCATCCAGGAGACGCGGCCTTGAGCGTCGGGCCAGACCGTGATGTCTTCGTTTACCCCTTCAAAGATCGGGCCGCCGAGTTTTAGTGTGGGATCAACTTTGTGAATGGCCGTGGCCCACTGCAGGTAAAGCGCGCCGTAGTCTTCGGGCATGGCGTGCTTACCGTCAGGCTCTTCGCCCATTTCGATGTAACCGATATGGAAGCCGCGCTTTTCGATGTAGGCGATCTGCGCGGCGGCATCATCCGGAGTGCCGTAAAGCATCGTGACGGGAATCATGGCAGGCAGGTTGTTAGTGATGCCGCTGTTGAAGAAGAGATCGAATCCGACGTGCTGGTAGTCGCCGCCGGTGCGGCCGTCTTCGGAAGAGTGCCACGGATCGATTGAGGAAACGCAGTATTCGAACTGGCGGTCGGCGGGATTTTTCGGCGCTTCGACGAATATGCTCGGGCGCACCGCCTGTCTCCATTGTGCCGAAGCGAAGTTCCTGAATGGCGTAGCCGACGCAGTTGCGAACGTCACTCGGATCGTGATCGTCGCAAGTATTCGACGACGCAGTCATCCAGACACGGACCCAGCGCGCGGTGACAGGCGCGTCGGCGAGTTTCATGGTGACGATTCCGCCTGTGCCGTTGGTGATCGAGCCGGATGCAAAAGTGATCCACTTCCCTTTCGGGCCTTTGTCGAAATCGAGGGCGTCAACGCCGTCGAAGTATTGAACTTCGTATTTCGTGGCGTAGGGATTTTCCCACTGCACCTTCATGGCGTTAACTTGCTTGGTCGATTGCAGGTCGACCACGACCCATTGCGGGTGGAGCGCGTCATCCTCGCCGGTGAATTTGCTCGAAAGGTATGGATTGCTCTTCCAGTACGTGAGGTTCGGCCCGGCGAGCGGGCGGTCGCCGCTGGTGGCAAAGCCCCGGTGCGGCAGAGCGTAAGAAACAATGTAACGCGTCGGACTCTTGAGGTCGGTGCTGCCGGTGAAGTAGCCGCTTTGGTGCGCGGCGTCGCTCCAGGTCCCGTTTTCGGTCCAGTGCCAGGCGGCCATGCGGAGTTCGGAATTATTGCGGTAGCTGATGGGTCCCCATCCGGCGGAGAGAGATTCCTGGAGAATGTGGGGCGTAGAAGGTGCGGTCGATGCCGGAGTGGGAAAGGACGTCGAGGGTGCTGCCGAGCGCGGCGTCGGGATCGAAGGAGTTGATGGCGTGGGTGGGAGTGGTGTCGATGTGGACGACGGCGGGCGGCTGGTCCTGGGCTTGAGTCGGTACGGATTGCGCCGGGGTGAAATGCGTTGCTGCGAGGGCGAAGAGGGTGAGGGCGGCGACTCTTTGTGTGATTGCTGCCGACCGAGCGCAGGAAGTTCGGCTGAAAGGTGGGCGGATCGCGGCTCGCATGGAGTGATTTCTCCTGAATTCGGGCGGAATACTACCATGCTCGGGCGGCGGGGCGAGGCAGCTGATCGACCGGGAAAATATGTTGTAAGAGTTGCGATTAGAGGAGGGCTGCGGTGAGTGTTTTCTAGGAGTTAGGGCGATTTCTAATAATTGAAAGTTGCGGTTAGAAATTGGAGGCGGGCGCGACGATGGAGGGTGGTGAGTTGGGGCGAGGGTCAGCGAGGTGCCGGGCGTGCTGCGTCCGGCGGCTTGGGTGGTGCGGCCGTGTGACATACGCGAACTTTGTGGGGTGATTACTTGGCCCCTACTTACGTTACCAGAAAGGTAACTATTTGTAAAGAGAATAGGTGGGTTCCAAAATGGGAACGTTGAGAGCGAAGGAGTTATGGCGCATGCGGAAGATCGTCCCGCATTGCGGGACGGCCTGACCCCAGACCGCAGTTCATGTTAGAGAGCCCACTTTAGCGGGCGACTCAGGCACACAAACAGGAGTGCCTGCGCCACGATTAGAAGGTGGCGTCGAAGGAAAGGTCCTGGATCATTTTGTCGAGTTCGGATTGGAGGGCGTCGTGTTTGGATTGGAGGTCTTTGGATTGTTTGTCGATTTCCGCCAGGCGGCTCTCTTGATCGTTGAGCTGCTGGGTGTAGCGCTGGGTGAGAGCGCGTTCTTCGGCGCTGCCTTTCAGGGCTTTTAGATTTTCGCGGATGCGTTGCTGGTCGTCATAGATAGAGGTCTTTTCTTCGTCGAGGCTGCTGGACTGCGCGTCAACTTCGGCGATACGCGCTTTCTGCTCGATGATCTTGCGGAGGGCGGCTTCGAGTTCGGGGTTGATGGATTTCTGGCTCTGGAAAACGGCGATTTCGTTGTCGGTAATGCTGGTGAGCGCGTACTGGTTTTCGACGGGCTTGGTCTCGCGAACCGTGAAGGAGAAGGTGCTTTTCGGATCGACGGACTCGCGGAAGCGATAGACGTCGGATGTGGTTTCGTCGGGCTTAGGTCCGCCGTCGGGTAGCGTCCATCCCGCGCCGCGAGGGTGCTCGATGAGCATGATGCGGGGCGTGGTGTCGTCATTGCGGATGGTGTACTTGGTTTCCTGAAAGGTCTCGCACATCTGGTGCATGACGCCGCGATTTACGATCACACGGGTGACGTGCTGCGGCTCGGAATCGGTTTTGGCATCGACTCGAACACCGAGATCGGCGGCATAGGAGAGCAGTCGCTTTTCGCCGGGTTTGATAGCGTCAGTGAGGCCTTCACCGGCGAAGGTTTCGTTTTCAAGGATCGAGAAGCTGCCGCCATCGAGGGTTAGCTGGCTGGAATTGGTGAGCCAAAGGGCGCGAAGAGGCCGCGAGGAGTTGAGAGAAGGGCTCCAGAGCGAGACTTTTTCGCTGGCGACTTTTGTTTGAACGATTGGGACCAGGGCAGATTCGTTTTTGTGAATGGTGACGCGGTCTTTCAGCTTGTATTCAAAAAGGTCGCCGAGATCGAATCCTTCGGCTGCGGCGATGGTGTTGGCACGCGCGTCGGAGATCGCCGCGACAGGGACTCCGCCGCCCGTCCCATATCCTTCTCCTGGGCCGACGCCACTGGCATTCCTCCCGATGCCGCGCCCGCTCCCGATTCTGCCGTTGCCGAGGTGCGAACCATTTCCACCGCGCACGCCACCACCTCCTCCTGCAACGCTCGAGAGTTCTGCGCTGTCGGTGCTGAGGGTGGACGAAGACGCGGTTACCATCACGGACGAAGACACCGCACCTAGCTGAAGCATTTCGTTTCGTGCGACCTCGCGCCCTCCACCCAGCGACAGTCCCTGCACCACCGTAGTCTTAAATCCGGCCGCCATATATTCGGCACGATACACACCGGCAGGAAGGTCGGAGAAGGAATACGCGCCTTGGCCATCCGTGAGTGTTGTGGCAACGGTCTCGCCGGTTGGACCGATGAGCTTGACCGTAGTGTTCTGAACTACACCGCCGCTCGGGTCCGTGACGACGCCGGATAGCGAGCCGCTGCCTCCCGTCATCGAGCTTTCGTGAGTCTGCGGTGCAAGCTGCGCGGATTCGGGCAGAGGGATGACGGGACGGCGGGAGTAGTAGGGCTGCGAGAGCTGCTGGATGAAGGACTGCGGTGCTCCGGCGATGAGGGAGAGTTCGACGTTGGTCCAGTCTTCGCCAACGGTGTTATCGACGATGGCCCAGCCCTGCAGCAGCGGCTGAGTTTCGTCTTTTGTGGGAAGGACGATTCGGTAGGTGGTCTTCCAGACCGGAACTTCGCTGATGTAGCTGACGTAAAGCTGGCGGTCGCCTGTGCCGTTGGCGGAGATGGTCATGCGGCGAATGTCCTGCTGGCGGACGGAAGATAGCAGCGAGAGGTAGCGGCTGACCTCGCCGGTAACGTCTTTTTCGGCGAGCTTGACGCTGACGGCGGGAGTGAGTTCGACGCTGCGGACTTCGCCGGAGTCGGTGACGAGAGTGGCGAGATCGACTTCGAGCGTGGTGCCGCCGCTAACGCGCGTCTTGCGTTCGACGCTGAGGAGGCGACCGGTGATTTCGGTGGTGCCGCTGCGGACTTCGAGGCGCGCGCCGCGGAGGGCTCCATAGAACTGCGCGAGGTCTGTTTTTTCGGTGAGCGGGAGGCGCAGCGTGCCGAGGCGCTGGCTGAGCGGAGCTTCGGAGTTGTAGTCCACGCCGGCGATGCGGCCGCCGTTGAGATCGAGAATGGTGAGGGATTGGAGAACGTCGTTGAGCTGGCCGCTGGTGAAGTCGATGCCGACTTGCTGGTCGCCATGGACGGCGCCCTGATGCTCGAAGTAGCCTACGCCGGTTTTGTAGAGCACGACGCGACGGACCGGGAGCTTGGAGGCGGGGGCTGCCTGAGCTTCGGCGGAGGCCTGGTCTTTTGGAGGCGCTAGGGATTGAGTTGCGGATTTGGTGGTTGGCGCGGGTTTCGCGGTAGCTTGGGCGAAGGCGGCTGCGGGTAGGGCGATGGCGGAGACGAAGATGACGAACGTGCGGGCTGAGCGCATGGGGTCTCCCTGGCGAATCGGGATACGGAACCGATTGGGTACGTGAACTACAGATTATCCGGACATGCTGGGATTAGAGTGCGAAAGGCGGAAAAGAGTTTCCTACAAGTATCGGGATCGGCGGGACGGTGTTTGAGAGTTGGTTGGGTTGGCGCGCAATTTATTGTGTTGGGGTTTTCGTTGCGCAGTCCCGTGAAGCGGGACCACCTCACGCGTGAGGCATGGAGGGCGAGGCCCGCTGGAATGGGAGAAGTCGATGGGCGGGGGAGATGTTGGTCGGGAGAGACCGTCGGAGGACCGCCTGGGAGGCTGTCCGACTCGCGCGGTGCGCGCCTAGGCGGAGGCGGATTTGGATTGGGGGCGAGGCGAGTGGAGAGGGCGTGGAGATGTTGAGGTGGCGCTCCGCAGGAGAGATGTCTGTGCCACATGATGCTACGGACGTGGCTGACGGCTTGGTCCGAGGTGGGGCTGGGATTGCACAGCCCGCCCCGACAGGACTTTCGGGGGCGCACGGGCACGAATGCCTGTGCCACTGCGCCGATTGCCGGTGCCAGTCTAGGCGGTCGCGGCGGCGGCTATTTCTTTGGCGAGGGGACAATCGGGGGAGAGGTAGGAGAGTTTGCGTTGGGTGATCTGCTTGGAATATTTGGCCATGTAGTGGGCGATGGTTTCGACGCGGATTTTAATGCTGCCGCTCGGCTTGGTGGAATCGAGGTCGCCGAACTTGAAGAAGAGAGTGCCGGTGGCTTCGACGATTTTTTGCGTGGGCGTGTAGGTGGGCTGGTCCATGCCGCATTCGTAGCTGGAGAGGCGGACGACGCAGGTGATCCACGGGCAGCGCGCGGCGAATTTTGCGCCCCACATAATTTCGTTGGTGTTGCTGCTGTAGGAGGACGTCCAGACGTCGGCGATGTCGAAGGGGCTTTTGATGGTTTTAGCTTCGAGGTCGGGGCCGAAGAGCCAGTTCATCAGATCGGGATCGCCGGGAAGATATTGGAGCCAGAGCACGGGATAGCCATGGACCTGAAGCTCGGCTTCGATTTCG
This sequence comes from uncultured Acidobacteriota bacterium, assembly GCA_963839325.1. Classification (GTDB taxonomy): domain Bacteria; phylum Acidobacteriota; class Terriglobia; order Acidiferrales; family UBA7541; genus Palsa-295. The sequence goes on from CAWIUO010000002.1 coordinate 328,463, forward strand.
TGGCCGATGCCGGTGTCCATGTGATACGGGCGCGCGAGGACCAGAATGCAGGGGCGCTGATTTTTCGCGCACCATTCAGGATGTCGCGGCTGTGCTGGCGAGCTTTGCTTGTGAATTTATCGAGCGCGGCGAAACCGGCGGCGGTGGCGCGCGTAGCTTCTTCGAGATCGAGATCGAATACGTCTTTGAGTCCGGTGAAGAGCTGTTCGGCGACCATGTGGCGATCGCCGAGGGAGACGAAGGGCGAGGCGTGGACGATATTGTTTTCAGCGAAGATGTCGCGCTCTTTCATGAAGCCGGCTTTGATATTTTCGGGGCCGGCCATGACGCGGGTGCAGGTGACGGTGTCCACAACGTGGCCGTGAAGAAGCGACGGCAGGGAGTGAATCATCGGGCTCAGAATGACGCTGACTTTATTTTTCTGGCCGAAGATCAGCTCACCGTAATGGCCGCTCATGGCCTTGACGGGATAGCAGCAATCGACGGTGCCGCGGCCCTTGCCGAATTCGCGGCCCTGCTCTTCGGAAGTGTCGGAACTGAAGACGATATTTTCCGAGGAGATGCCAAGAGCTTTCAGGAAGCCGACCCAGAACTGGTGCGTCGTCCAGATGTTCAGCACTTTGGGGATGCCGACGCGCAGCTTGGAGCGATCTTTCGCCGGCGTGCTAGGTGCCGGCGCGGAGGAAGGCTTCTTTGCGAACCAGGTCGGCAACATTCGGATAGGCATCACGGTCCTTTCCATCTCGGTCTTGATCACTTTCATTTCATTCAAATCTTCGACGAGGCCTTTGGGACAGGAGTTGTTCACGATGACGCGCTCCCAGCCCGTGGCGAGAGGAACTTTGCTCCACTCGCGGCCTTTGCCGCCGAGGAGTTCCACGTCGATGAAGCTGCGCTGGCAAGTCACCGGGCACCAGTGGCAGACGGTTTCGAGGGCAGTGACGGTTTTGTAGGTCAGCTTTTCGATCGCGTCGAAGCCGCGGAACTGGCGGTGCGGCCGCCTTGTCCCACCAATCGAGAGCGACCAGAGCCGCGCCGATCGCGCCTGCTTCGCCGGAATAGGGATGGACGACGACTTCGGCGTCGGGAACTTTCGAGAGAATGAAATCGACCTGCGTTTTCACGACGGCAAGGTTCTTGTGCGTCCCGCCTTGCAGGATGTATTTCTTGCCCACCTGGCGGAGGTTGTTCATGCCGCCGGCGTAGATCCAAACATTGAGCGGGAGAATGGCGCACAGCGCGGCGAGAATTTCGTCCGCCTGCCAGCCCTTGCGCTGCTGGTTGACGATGTCGCTCTGCAGGAAAACGCCGCATCCCATGGAAAGCTGCGGCATGGATTCGCGCGTTGAAGGCGCCGTCGGCCATTTCGGTCATGGGGATGTTGAAGCGTTCGGCGACGCCCTGCAGGAATGCGCCATTGCCCGAGGAGCATTGCGAGTTCAGGCGGAAATCGGTCACGGCGCCGTTGTTCAGGATCATGATCTTGACGTCAACGCCGCCGACGTCGCAGATGCAATCGGCATCCGGAAAATAATGCAGGCCGGCGCTGGCGTGCGCGATGGTTTCGACGACCGGGCAATCGGCGCCCAGGATGTCTTTCAGCAGATCTTTGCCGTAGCCGGTGATGCCGAGGCCAAGAATTTCGCCGATCGCCGATGGCTTCGCGGAGCTGGCGGAACAGGCTCTTGGCGTCCTCGATGGGATTTCCGCGGCTCAGAGCGTAGCAGGAGAAAAGCAGATCTTTTTCGGGCGAGAGGCAGACGGCTTTCGCGGTGGTGGAGCCGAAATCGCAGCCGACGAGGACGCGGCCGAGGTTGCTTGCCTTTGCGATCGCAGTCGCGAGCGGCGGTGCGAGCGAGGCGGCGGAAACCGCTTGCTCGGCCGGTGCATGATGTCCGTTTCCGTTTCCATTTCCGTTGCCGTTTGTGACGGGCGATGAGTGATGGCCATTTCCGTCGCCATTCGCTGCGAAGGCCTCGTGCCCATTCCCGTTGGCGGCGGGCGCGTGGTGGCCGTTGCCATTACCGTTCGCGGGGGGCGGCGCTATGGGTTCGGATTTTGCGCCGTAGTGAGATTTGAAGCTCGAAAGGTCGTCGGGATCCTTCCAGAGTCCGCCGCGGCCGAGCTTTTTCTTTTCCTCGTACTGGCCGATTTCGATCCACCATTGCAGTTTCTCGATTCCGAGGTAGAGGCCGACTCGCGGGCGGTTCGCCGCGACCGACTTCGACGCAGCCCTGCGCGGCGTAATAGAGCGCGTCCTCGGGCACGACGGATCAGCGATCGGGATCGCGTCCTTCGGGAGGTCGACTTTGCGCTCCTTCCAGACTTTCATCAGATGATGGCGCCAGGCTTCCTGCAAGCCGTTGAAGAAAAGATTCGGGCCGCCGAGCAGCAAAATTTCGGGCAGAAGGCGTGTTGCCGCGCGTGAGCGTGGCGAGGTTTTGGTAAACGACGGCTTCGAACAGAGAAGCGATGATTTCTTCGACGGGGACGCCGGCTTTCAGCAGCGTGTTGGCGTCGGCCTCGGCGAAGATGCCGCACTTGCTGCTGAACTTGTGGAGGGTGTAACCGGTGTAGCGCATCTTCGAAAGCGACTCGGAGGAGATTTCGAGTTTGCGCGCGGTCTTTTCGATGAAGGTTCCGGTGCCGCCGGAGCACGCGCTCTGCATCAGGACTTGCTTGCTTTTGTTGGTCTCGTCGCCGTTGAAGAAGATGGTCTTCATGTCTTCGCCGCCGATTTCGCTGACGAAGCGCACGGTGGGATGAATCTTCTCGACGGAGGCGGCGACGGCGACGACTTCCTGAATGATCTTGCCGCCGATGAGAGGCGCGATCAGGCCGGCACCGGAACCGGTGAGGAAGACGCGGTCTTCTCCGGCGTGAGGCCGTGATCTTTCTCCAGCCGCTGGAGAAAGTCGAGGACTTTCTCGGCTTGCTTGGTGTTGTGGCGTTCGTAAGCCTGCGCGATGGTTCCGGCCGTCGGCGGTGACCAGGACGTATTTGCAGGTGGTGCTGCCCACGTCGATGCCGCAAATCTTGCTGGTGTTCGCGGCAAGATTCGCGGCGCGCTCAGCTTCGGCGCTGACGGTTGAAGCTCCCGGCTAAAGGCTGAATGCTAATCAGTGCATCAGCTGCCATAGATTCGCCTCACGTTGCGAATTGGATTTACGCGTTGCGCCGCCGCGGCTCATGGCCGCGGGTTTCAGTCCTTTGTCGTAGTGCCAGATGCATCACATAATTGGCCGCTGTTCCGGCGTAGCCGCGATGAGGGACTTAATAGGTGGCCCTGCGCACTCGGGATGCTTGCGCTTCGTATTTGCGAATCGCTCGACGGTCAGCCCGGTCTTATCCATTGCGCCTTCGAACTCCGCCTGCGCCCGCTTCTTCGCTTCGGTAAGGATCATCTGGCAGCGCGAAAGCGCGTGAACTTCCGCATCGCCCTTCACTTCAATGGGAGCGTAGAGCAGATCGGGATACTTTCCCGAGGACGTTGGCCATCGAGCCAATGGACATCGTATTCGGCATGCAGGAATACGGCGAAAGCTCGCAGATCATGTGCGCTTTCTTGTGATGATAGGAATGCAGCGCTTTGCCGATCAGCATGTGCCCTTCGCCGCCGCGCAATTCGAAGTGGTAGAAGGGTTCGGCGAGCCGCTTGAGTTCTTCCTGGTCGGGCAGTTCGTACGGCAGATTCGCCAGAGCTTTGCGGAAGCGGTTGTAGGTGCCGCGGTAGGTTTGCTCGGCACCGATGTAGCGCGAGATTCTGCAGGTGCGGGTGCTTGCTGGTGCTGTTGCGGCTGCTCGAGTTTGCGAATGGTCGGGTGGACCAGGTAATGCAGCCAGACGGCGACGGGCGGTGGAACGACTTCGCCTTCTTCGGGCTCCAGCCAGCGCTTGATGTTGTAGTTCCCTTCTCCTTCGTGCGTCTGCAGCCAGAATTCTCCGGTAATTTTCACTTTGGCTTTTACCCGCAGATGATCGACTTCGATCTTCGACCACATTTCATGGGACGTTGCGCAGAGCGCATGGTGAAATAGCCGCCCGCAACATGCCAGGCGAGCGTGCCCACTTTGCTTGCTTTGCATCGGGCCGGTGCAGGAAGACGCCGTACAGATGCTCCACGCATTCCTGCAGCACAAATCGGTCTGGCCGGGAATTGACTTCGTAGGGACGCGTCAGATATTCGAGATCCGTCAGCAGGTCGCCGCAGAGGATCGACCAGATCAGACCCAGGCTCATGGGCATGTTGATGTCCAGACCGCCGCCTTCCGGATCCCCTGATCGAGTTCGTCCTGCGCCAGCAGGAACAAACGGAAGTCCCGCAGCCCCAACCCGTCGAGTGCCATGGCATAAGACTCGTGATACTGGCCGAAACGGCAGGGTCCGCAGGCGCCCGCCGTGAGGAAGACGAACTTGTCGATTTACTTCGTCCTTGCCGATGGTTCTTGCACTTCCTCCTTCAGAAGTTGACAAGGCTTCCGGTGGTGAAGATGGTGGGGCAGCAGGCGCCGACATCGATCAATTCCTTGCCGGCATCAAGGTCTTCGCGCGCAATGTTGGGCAGGGGCTCGGCGTTGTATTTCAGGTTGTGAAGCGCGCCTTGCATCAGCCGCTCATGCTTCCAGGTAAGGCCGCCGAAGAGGATGGTGGTTGTGTCGCGCTCCTCGCGCGTGAAAGGCCGGGGCTTGTACGCCTTGTAGTGGTTCACCGGTTGCGGCGTGCTGATGTTGACCAACTGGGGCGATGCCATGGTGATTCCTCCGTGTTGCGCGACCGCCTTAGCCAGCTAAGGTGGGTCGAAGCCGGTTAGAGTTCACATGGACACACAACGGGCGTGTGCGGAGAAAGCGATTGGGCTGAACTTCGCTGGGCGCGAAGCGAGAAAAAAAGGTGCGCAAGGTAGCGTCTGGACCCCTGCGCGGGTGTCTGGAGTGCCCGAAACTCTTAGTACGCTCAGTCCCCAAATTCCCCCTGAGATCCCTACGAGTCTAAAGGCGCGACGCCGCATGATTGCACCATCGCTCCGTGAAAGGCAAGCATTACTGTGATGGCCGTCACACATCCTTCGCAGAATCAGCCGGGTGGGCGTTCCGCGGGAGCTCCGGAGCGGTGGCCGAGCAGCGACGCGAGGAATAAGGTGGCGACCAGGGTGAAGAGGACCAGAGCGAGCCCGTCCTTCAGGCTGCCGAAGTGAGTGGAAAGGACGCCGATGCCCCAGGGAACACAGGCACCGCCGAGAATTCCGATTCCGATGAGCCGTCCGGTGAGCGAGCGGGCCGCAGGGCCGTAAAATCGGACCAGCCAGGACATCAGGGTGGCGAATACCGGCGCGACGCCGAATCCAGCGACGACGGTGCCGGTAGCGATACCCGCAAAAGTGTTCGCCGAGATCAGAATGCCGACGCCGACGATGGCGAGCATCAGACCGGCTTGGACGACGCGAATCTCGGAAACTTTTTTAAGGATTGCGGGCGCCAGCGCTCGTCCAAGGAGAAGGCCGCCCCAAAAGAGCGAGGGAGTGATGATCCACGCGCGGGAGCCGGCTGCCAGATAGCGGTGCGAGTAGGAGGCGACCCAACCTCCCACGGCGTTTTCCGTTCCGATTTGGAGAAAGAAAACGATTCCGAATAAGACGGTGAGAAGCGCGAAAGACGGGATCGGCGACGCCGCGATTTTGGTTTCACGATTGCGTGCGCTCGCGCGCCCGGAATCGGCTTCGAACGGCTGATCGAGCGGTAGGAAAATGCACGCAATCGCAAGTAGAGCAGTGGCGGCGGTGAATGCGTAGAGCAAAAAATTGAAGTGACCGCGGTCTGCGAATATTGCCACAAGGAACGGACAAGCCATGGCTCCGGCAGTCCATGAAAAGTTGATGAGGTTGAGAGCGCCGGCCCGACCGGTTTTGGCGGCTTCGCCGATCCAGAGATTCGTTGCAGGACTGAGAAACCCAAGACCCGCGCCATACACCGAAATCGCGGCGAGAGTGCCGATCCATTCGAAGTGACCCAGAGCGGCGACACCCAGACCGATCAGGAAAAAACTGGCGAGGAAGGATTTCTTGTAACCCCAGCGAGGCATGGCGAAACTGGAAACCGCGGAGCCGAGAATGGCGCCGAGAAACTGTGCGAGAAAAAAGTAGCCGGTCTGGGAGTCCTGAAGAGACCAGCGAGCGGCGAGCATCGGCAGAATGGGGCCGAGGAGGATGGTGACAGCTCCGGCGACGACGAAACCGGCATGGACAAATATGGTGAGGCCGCGCGTGGAATCGTGTGGGGCGGAGATGGAAGCGGAAGGCGTGGTGGACATTGAAAGCTCGAGCGAATGCAGCGCAAAGTCTCCCACGAGGTTCCCACGAGCACAAGGAGCGAGCGCATCTGAATTCGCGACGGCGGGATCTGGGCGATTATTTTTTGGCGGGTTGCGGACGGATTTTTTCGCGGGGCACGATTCCCTCCCCTTCTTTGATCCCGTAGAAATGATCGGCGACGACGTTCGTGAGAGTTTCGGACTTTCCGTTGGGCCAAGTGATTTCGATTCTGTCGGCGCGATCGTGCGCGCCGAGGCCGAAGTGGAGGCGAAGATCGCTCTGAGAGATGTAGCTGCCTCCGCTGAGGACTTCGCGGGATTGCGTCAGGTCGCCAGCGATGACGCGAACGCGGGCGTTGATTGCGAGGCGGTTGGCTGTGGTTCCGGCAAGTTCGAGGCTGAGCCAGTGATTCGCGGGACCACCTTGATTGCGGAGGACAAGGGGCGCGCCGGTGAGATTTTCGATGACGACATCGAGCCGGCCGTCGTTGAAGAGATCGCCGACAGCGAGGCCGCGGCTGACGCGATTGATTTGGAACGCGCGGACCGACCAGCCCGCTGACATTTTTGAACGTGCCGTTGCGCTGGTTCTGGAACAGGAGCGCAGGCTCGCGATAGCGGGCGCCGGTCGGGAGCGAATCGACCTGCGGATAGACGTGGCCGTTGACCATGATGAAATCGAGCCAGCCATCGTTATCGAAATCGAAGAAGGCATCGCCCCAGCCGACATAGGGAGTGGTGGGTTGAGCGATTCCGGCTACGTACGAGACGTCGGTGAAATTCATTTTGCCGTCGTTGCGATACAGCGCGGTGTACTCGTCGCTGAAATGCGTGATGGCGGCGGAGGTGCGGCCGATATTCTGATAGTCGCCGAGGGCGACGCCCATGTTGGCTTGCTCGGCGCCGTCTTGATTCACGGCCACGCCCGCCTCGAAACCGATCTCCTTGAAATGGCCCGCGCCATCGTTGCGGTAAAGATAGTTGCGGCCGGCGTCGTTGGCGACCCAGAGGTCGGGGAGTGTTGTCGTCATCGAAGTGGGACCAAACGGCGGTGAGGCCGAAGGCTCTCAGGAGCGTCGCGGACGCCGGAGGTTTTGGAGACGTCGGTGAAGGTGCCGTCGCCGTTGTTGTGATACAGGCGTGTCGGGCGAGCCTTTGAACCCGCGCGGGCCGCACTGCACGGCGATGCCCGTGATACTTGCAGGTGGCGCTGGAGCCGAATCCGGCGAGATCCTTCAGGTTGAAGTCGACGTAGTGTGAGACGAAGAGATCGGCGAAACCGTCGCCATCGTAGTCGCCGAAGGTGGCGCCGGTGGCCCACAGCGTGTCGCTCGGCAAGGCCGGCTTGTTTGGTGACGTCGGTGAAGGTGCCGTCGCCGTTGTTGCGGTAGAGGACGACGCCGCCGAAGCAGGTGACGAGAAGGTCGGGCCAGCCGTCGTTGTTGTAGTCGCCGACGGCGACGCCATGCGCCCAGCAGGGGTAGCCGACGCCGGCTTTCGTCGGTGACGTCGGTGAACGTGCCGTCGTGATTGTTGTGGTAGAGCGCGCCGCGCGCTTTTTTCCCGGCGACGGCCATCTCGACGGTCTGGGCGTTGGTGAAATAAATGTCGGGCCAGCCGTCGCGGTCGTAGTCGATGAGGGCGACGCCGCCGCCCATGGATTCGACGATGTATTTCTGTTCGGGGCTGGAGAGGTGGTCGAACTTGATTCCGGTGGAGGCGGTGATGTCGACGAATTGCGGGAGATTGGAGGCAGGTTGCGTCGATGGGTTCTGGGCGCCGTTTTTGGCGGGGAACGCGAGCAATATGACCGCGGCGGCGAATCGCGCAAGTTTATTCAGACCGGAGCGGCTGGATGTAGAGAGCTCGGGCACGTTCGAGTGAGCTTGGATAGCGGCCTTGGTAGCGCGAGCGCGTAGAATCGGGCGAGCTGCGCGCGAAAATGAATTGCGTCAAACGCCCGGCGGCGTTGAAAAGAGCGGCGTAGCCCATCGTGCGACGCCGAATCTATCCATCGAGCCGCCAGCAGGACTCTACACGCAAACTTGGCCGCAGGCGAGGCAGGAGTCGTCCGCGGGGTTCGAGGCGAGGTCATCGCTGGAGCGCGACCTGCGGCGATTGGGGATGCGCCCGCAAAAGTCAGTTTCGGTGGTGCAGAAAATGATCTGCAACGACGGTGGGCTGTTCGACCACGCGCTTTTCTTCCGCGCACACCACGAGGCGGATAAATTGGGCCATGCTCCATGCGAGGGGCGTGGCGCTGCCGGTTCCCTGGCCGAAGGTAAATTCCGATGAGGTCGGATTAGCACGATCCCAGACTTGTTCGGGAATCATTCCGCCGGAATTGGCGAAGCGCTGCATCGCGTCGAGATAGGGACTGGCGTCGCGGCCAGCGGCGACTTCGTATTCTCCGCGTTCGCCGGTGAAGATGGGCCAGAGGCGGCCGATGCCTTCGGCAAGCCAGGGACCGCCGAAGTAGGTTTCACCGTAGCCGTCGTGACTGTAGCGATTGAAGCTGGGACCATTGGGCGTTTCGGTGCGGATGTTTTCGTCAACCACTTGAACGGAGCGGACGATGGCCGGGTCGTTCGCGGGACGAATTCCGAGCCGCACGAATTCCAGAAAACCGGCGTCCACCACGTCGCGCTCATCCCAAACGCCGCCACCGTTGCGTAGGTCGAGCTGGTATCCGTCGTTAGGGTCGGTGTTGTTGTCGATCCGGATGTAATAGCCTTGGGCCGCGAGTGCGCCGCCCAAGTGTCCAGTCTTGGTGACCAGCCAGTTTTCGATATTGGCGGCCCAGTCGTCGGCGACTTTGGTGATAACGAGCCGCATCGTCCGTTGCACCGTTCTTTTTGGCGATGTCGGCGGCGCAAATCAAACCTGCAATTTCAGCCGCGATGGTGGATGGCGAATAGCCCGGCACTTCCTCCCAGCGCTCTTCCTGGGTTGCAGGCCCGTGGGAGACGATAAATTCCGCGGCGGGGCGAACGTGCTTCTGCCAGGTATCGGCGTCCGATTTTCCAAGCTGCCAGGCGAGGACCAGCGGGTAGCCGACTTCGTCCATCTGCAGAGCGGTCCAGTAGGGTTTGCCGTCGAGCCAGCTATTCTGGGGAAAACTGCCGTCGGGCTTCTGCTGGACGGTGAACAGGTAATTCAATGCGCGTTCCGCGGCGGCGCGATCGCCCGCGAGGATCATGGCGGTGGCCACTTCATAGAGATCGCGTCCCCAGATCAGGTGATAGCCGCCGACGCCCGGGGACGTCTGCTTTCACGGAAAAACCCCACGGGATACTCATGGAAGCGATCATCGCGCCGGGATAGGTTTTGTCTTCGTGAGCTTTCAGCACCATCGCTGCGAGGCGGAACTCGGCTGCGTGGGGGCCACTTTCGGGGCGAAGGGATTTGGCGTAGTCGGCCCAACCGCTGGAGTACGCAGCGCGCACGGCACCAAAACCTGCCGCCAAACTGGAACGCGCGGTCGCGACGGCGTCTTCCGCGTTCTGCCCGAAACCGAGCGCCAAGGTGAAGTGTTTGGCGGAAATGGATGCGGCCTGGACAACATTGCCATTTTCGGCGCGGGCGTAACTCCAATCGAGATGCTTGTGCAGAAGCAGATCCGTGTACCCGTCGCTCGCTCCCGCGAAACCGCTGGAGGCTTGCGCGTAGCCTCCGCTCGCCAGGAGCGCGCATGCAACGCCGGATTTTTCGGTAACGAGTGCGTCACCGTTCGAGTATCCCGTGTCGCCAACGCCGAGATTCTTGAGCGCGGGATCGAACAGGAGATACAAGGAATACCCCGGAGGCGCGTCAAAGGCGACGTCGATGAGAACCGAGGCGCGTTCCGGATCGGTGGCGTAGGTCTTCTCAATTTTAATTTGGCCGGCATTGATTGAGTTGGTCTGGCGGTAAAGCAATGCGCTGGGGTCGAGACGCTCGATCGAGTGGGACATATCTTTCGATTCGAGCCAGACATGGCGGCCGTCGCTGACGGCAAACTCCAAAGTGCGGACGTTGGCGGTATCGAGGCGCGGGTAGTACACCTCCGTCAGAACGCCGCCGGCGAGAGTGAACCAAACTTTGGATTTCGCCGTGGTGGAGGTACCGAGGCCTTCTTTGGCGCCGGAAGTCCATGTGGGAACGGAGCCGGGAGCTCCGGGCGCGGATTGCGCAAGAGCGGCGGTCCCGAGCGAGAGGAAGCCCAGCAGGCACAGCGTGACCAGCGCGAGGCGCTCAGGAAGCCGGCTGAGTTTTTGGCAAGGCATTACGCGCACGATCGAGACTCCCCGCTGCTCATTGAATCGAGTACACCGCAAAATCGTGGGGCTTCATTGAGACGACGAACTCGCCGCTCTGAATCGCGGCGTCCGGGTCGCCGAAGATTCGAGTGACGCCAGCCGCACCGGCGATCGGCGTCTCGGCGAGAGAAAATCGCACTGTCTTCTCCGAATTGCCTGCGTTGAGCACGACGACGAGCCGCTCGTTCTCCGCGACGCGAGCGAACGCATACGTGGAATCGTCCCAGTGCAAATGCCAGAGGGCGCCTTCTCGGAGGGCGAGGTGATCGCGTCGCAGCTTCAATAAGGCCTGCACGTAAGCGAAGAGCGCCTGTTCGTCCGGCGTGCGGCCGGATGCGAAGAAGGCGTTACGCGGATCGCCGGGAAATCCTCCGGGGAAATCGCGGCGGTTATCCGGATCGTCGCCGCCCTTCATGCCGAGTTCATCGGCGTAATAAAGCTGAGGGATTCCCCGCAGGGTGAGCACAATCGAAAACGCCAGGCGAATTTGGGCGGGCGTGATTCCCGGAATGCCCGCGAGCCGCGGCATATCGTGATTTCCGACGATGGTGACGAGCCGGTCCGGGCTCGGGTACAGGTGATCGGAAGCGAGCGTGTCAACAACGCGCTTCGGGCTCCCCGCCGCCAGCAACCCCTCGCGAGTGGCGAAGTACATTGGGTAATCGAACAACGAGGTTACGCCCGAGTCGATGCCGTCGTACTGCGCGCGGCCGCCGGCAAAGAAGGAAACGACCGAGGGGTCTTTGTTCAGCACTTCGCCTACGGTGGTCATTCGCGGATAGGCTTGATTCAGCGCCTGATGCCACTGGCTCCAGAAAGACCGCGAAACGTAAGGGAATGTGTCGAGCCGGTAGCCGTCGATGCCAGTCTGCTCCGCCCACCAGAGAGCGTTCTGAATGAAGTAACGCGCGACGTCGGGATTGTCCTGATTCAAGTCGGGGAGAACGTTCGCGAACCAGCCGTCCTCCACGTCGTGCCAGAATTTTTCAGGTGCATGAGGATCGGTGACAAACTGAAAATCACCAGTGGCAGCGGTGTGATGCTCGCGCGTGCCGTGAAACCAATCCGGCTCGGGCGGAAGCGCCGCCCACGGATGCGTGGGACCAATGTGGTTGGGGACAAAGTCGAGGACCAATTTCAGGCCGTCTTTGTGGACTGCAGCAGAGAGCGATTGGAGGTCTGCCAGCGTGCCCAAGTGTTCTTCGACCGCGTATTCGTCCACAGCGCCGTAGCCGTGATAGTCGCGGCCGGTGGTGTCGGCGTTGTCCACGATTGGGGTCAACCAAATGGTGGTGACGCCAAGACCAGTCAAATAGTCGAGGTGGTTTTGGATCCCGCGCAAATCGCCGCCGTGGTAGGCGCGAGGATCGGAGCGATTGAAGACGCCTTTGACAGGCCCGATGTCGTCGTTCGAAGGGTCGCCGTCCGCGAAACGGTCCGGCATGATCAGGTAGATCACGTCGTCCTGCGAAAATCCCAGGTAACGGCCGTCGGGAGAGGCACGCTTCAACAAAGGAAAATCAAAGCCGGTTGCTCCGGTGGCGGCCTTCACGTGAAATTTCGCCGTGCCTACAGTGGCGCCGCGGGAGATTGCCGCCCAGATGAACAGGTAGCGTCCAGCGGCGGTAACTTTCGATTTCGTAATCGTCACGCCGGGCGTATCGCACGAGACCGTCGCGCCATCCAGATTTTCGCCGGAGAGGAGGAGCATCACTTCCGGCGTCAGGCCGGTCCACCAGTTCGGAGGCTCGATCTTGGTGATGCGGGGCGCAGCGCCGGTGGCAGCTGGAACGCGCGAAGACGCCGGCTCCGTCGCGACGGCAGTGAGGCACAGCACGAGGAAGCAGGAACAAACAAGTAGAGACAGTTGAAACAGCCGACGATGGGGTGTGAGTTCCCGCACACTGAAATCCTGCCAGAAGGTATCGAAAAAGGGAGGCGGGGGGTGGACCGCCTCCCTCTTCCGGCCAAGCTAGAACGTGATGCGAAGACCGAGTTCGCCTTCGCGGTTGCTGCTCGGCAATACCGAAGTGATCTGGCCGAAGTTCGAGTTCGGGTTGAAGACGAGCGCGCCGGCGTTCAGACCGTAATTGCCGATGCTCGCATTCGGCTGCCCGAAGTGAGGGGTGTTGGTGATGTTGTAGAACTGAACGCGGAATGAAGCGTTGACGCGTTCGGTAATGTGGAAGTTCTTGAACAGGGCGAAGTCCAGGTTCGAGAGTCCGGGCCCGATCAAGATATTGCGTCCCGCAGTTCCCGGCCGGTCGAAGCTGATGCTTTGTGCGGTGCCGTCGGTGTAAAGCGTCGCCGGAGAAGCCACGAACGAAGTGGTGTTGATGTAATCGAGGTTGCCCGGATTGACGCTCGCTTTCGCGATGATGTCCGGACGGATGGTCCCCTGCGATGCGCCGCCTTCGCTCAGATCGAACGGCAAACCGGAAGCCAGCGTGTAGATACCGTTGAATTGCCAACCGCCAAGAGCGATTTCCATCGGACGGGACCAATCGTGTCCCCAGTGCTTGCCACGCCCGAAGGGCAATTCATACAGCGCACTGATTACGAGCCGGTACGGTTGATCGAGGTTCGATAGACCTTCTTCCAACCCAAGATTGCGGAAATCCTGCGGTTGCTGGCAGTCGTACGCGCCGCACGAATCATCGGTTTCTTTCTCCCAGGTGAAAGAGCCAGTGACCTGGAGGCCGTTGGTGATGCGGCGTTCAAATTCGGCCTGCAAAGAGTGGAAGTTGGACTTGCCGTAGGTGTTATAGACGTTCACGGTGCTGAGGTTCGGGAACTGACGGGTATCGGCGAGGTTGGTGTCCACGCCGAACTCGTATTCGTTCTGGTTGTAGTAACCCGGCATATGAGCGCCGTGATCGCCAACGTAGCCGAGACTGACCGAAGTGTTGGTGCCGATCTGGCGTTGGACTTGCAAGTTCCACTCGGTGACCTGCGGCGTCACGTTGGTGTTGAGATAGGAGACGACGCTCACGTTGGTCGGTGCACTGAGATTGAGATTTGCGAAGGCAGCCGCACCGGTGGGAACGGGAGCGGTGGCAAGAGTTGAGTTCAAATCCGCGGTGGTGCAAGCGGGCGAGCACGGCAGTGAGCCGGAAAGAGCGATCTGGTAGCCCGAGGATTGTTGGAACGTGGCAGATCCGCTAAACGGCGGATTCTGCGCCAGCTGGTTATCGATGCCGCCGCGATCGACGAAGTAGAAGACGCCGATGCCGCCGCGGACCACGGTCTTTCCGTCGCCGGTCAACTGATAGGCGAATCCAGCGCGGGGACCGAAATTGTTCCAATCGTTGGGCACAAGAGCACGCGATGCGCCGTTGGTTCCGGCAATGATCAAAGCACCGGTGGTGATGTCGAAATTGGCCTGGCGGTTGTCAACTTCGATCGGCTGGGTGAAGATGTCCCAGCGCATACCGAGGTTCAAGGTGAGCCGGTTCGTCACGCGCCAGTCGTCCTGCACGAATACACCGTTCTCCCAGCTTCGGGTTCCCACAACGCCATAAGGCACTCCGTCCTGATACTGGCAGACGAAGCCGGCGAGCAAGTCCGACACTTCGTAGTGGGTGGCACTGGTTCCACCGGTGCTCGATCCGCCGTTACCGCACAGATTGAAGTAGCCTTTGCCGGTGGTGGGGCGGAACAAATTGAGCTGGCGACGGATGATGTTGGCTCCGACTTTTACGGTGTGCTTGCCTTTCACCCAGGTGAGTGAATCGTTGAACTCAAAGCTGGTTTGCGGCACCAGGTATGGTCCGTAGTCACCCGTGTATTCGATCTGGCTTCCGTACCCGCCAATCAGGGCGATGCCACCGAGGTCCGAGCTGTTGTTGCAGTTGGGAATGCCGAGGTTGATGCAGATCGGGGTGTTTGCAAACGGCGGCGTGTAGCCGTAAGTGGTACGCACGTAGCCGTAATGCATTTCGTTGATGAGGCCCTGGTTGAAAATGTGCGTCCAACCGATGGAGGCGCCATTCGGATGGTTGAAAGTGGTTCCCGTGCCGAAACCGGAAGGCAGAGTGGTGAGAAACGGGGCTTCGACGTTGTCGTCCTTGCCCCAACTGTAACGCGCAAACAAGGTGTCCTGCGTGCTGAGGGTATAGTCCGCGCGAACGTCGAAGTCATTCCAGTCTTCTACGAGGTTCGAAGCGTTCTTGTAGTTTTGCTGAATCGTTCCGCAGCGCACGTCCTGCGCGGGAGTGCAGTTCGGTTCGGGAAATGCGTTCAGGTAGGCGAGGCCGACGGTATTTTGCCGGTTGGTCGGAATTACGTTGGGCTGCGAACCGTTGCCCATAAACTGCAGGCCGGTGAGCGGATCGACAATTTGAACGGGGGCGCCGAGCATCGTGCTGGCGGGGCACGTGGGACCGCCGCCGCAGAGCAGTTCCGAGAAATCACCCATCCTCATCAGATCGGTGGGCACGGTGCCGGTGGAAGTTCCCTGCGGTTGATTCAGGCGCAGGCCCTGGTAGTCGAGGAAAAAGAACAATTTATTCTTGATGACCGGACCGCCGAGGGTGCCACCGAATTGGTTGCGGGCAAAGATCGGTTTTGCGCCGCTATCGAAGAAGAACTTGGAGTCCAGGCTTTCGTCGCGGTGGAACCAAAAGGCGCTGCCGTGAAATTCGTTGCTGCCAGAACGCAGCGTGGAAGAGATCACGCCGCCGCCGGCGCGTCCGAATTCCGCCGGCGCTACGTTGGTGATGACGCTGAACTCCTGCAGCGCGTCCGCCGGTGTGAAGAAGATGATGGTGTTCACCAAGGTTTCGTTGTTGTCGATACCGTCAAAAATGAAGTTGTTCGCTTCCGGCGGCAGGCCGTTCACGGCGAGCGATCCGCCGCCGCTTTCACTGTAGCGGAAGGTTTCAGTATTGTTCTGCGTGCCAGTGGCTGCGCCGGTGGGAATACCGCGGTTGACACCGGGAACCAAGGTCGCCAGCGAGGTGAAGTTTCGTCCATTGAGCGGCAGCTCAGTGATCTGGCGCCCTTCAATGACGGTGCTGAGCGAGGAGTCGGCCGCGTCGATCACGGGTGAACCGGCTTCCACCGAGACGGTCTGGTTGATGGCGCCGATGGTGAGTTGAAAATCGACGACGGCGATCTGGGAAATCTGCAATTCGAAGTCGCGAGAAACGGTTTCGAAGCCGGCCTTGGCCACGTCCATTTTGTAGTGTCCGGGAGGCAGCGCGGGCACCACATAAAATCCCTGATCGTTGGTTTGCGAGGTGGACACACGGCCGGTTTCGACGCTGGTGACCGTAACGCCCACGGCAGCGACGGGCGCGCCGCTGGGGTCGGTGACCGTGCCTTCCAAACGGGCGGTTTCCGTCTGAGCAAAGCTAGCGGCGGCGGCTGCCAGAACCAGTAAAAACGCAAGAAACGGGATCCAAATTCGAGTCTTCATATTGCCTCGCTTTGAGTTTCGTTTTCAGCAACGGAATGCTCAAACTTCCACCCCAGGAAAATCGTCCCACCCGGTCGAAACTTGTCGTATATTTCAGCATCTGAAACGTGGAAGCGCGCTGGCCGGGACTTAGGAACACAGCGCTTTTGCTCGTTCCCGCTTCGAGGCGTGTGGCCGTGCTGACCCGGTACGGCGTAGCTGCATAGGTCTGAGCAGGGCTGAATGGAGTTTTAATCTGAAACGTCAACGGACCGCCACCCCTGTGAAAATGATGAGGCATACTGATTCGGTGATGATTCAAATAGAAAGTTTCAATGGGTTTGATACGGTTACAACGCGAAGCCTAATTGTTCCAATGACTTCTGAAACTTGTTACTTGCCGTTACATTCATGTAACATCGGCTAGTCATGGTCGAACGGGAAAGAAATCTTCGCCAAATCGACCGCCTCGTCACGAGCCAGACGCTCCACGGCTCGGAATCGCTGTGCAAACTGCTCCGCTACCTCGCCGTCCACGCGATCGAACAGCCCGGGGTCCCAGTGAAGGAATACCAGATTGCGACCGAAGTTTTCGGCAGGCCTGCAGATTTCGATCCTCAGGTCGATTCGACAATCCGCGTCCAAGCCGGGCGGCTGCGGGTTAAGCTCACCGAGTATTACGCCTCGGAGGGGACGGAGGATCCCGTCGTCGTCGAATTGCCTAAGGGCAGCTACGCGGTGGCTTTCCACCACCGCGTGATTCCTTCAAAGGCGCACGATGTGGACGACATCGATCGGGCTCCGGAGCCGCCGGCGCGGTCGCGATCCTGGATGATCGCCGCGCTGTCCATGGCGGTCGTGCTGCTGGCTGCGGCGGGTGCGATTGTCGCCCTACTGGCATCGCGCAAAGCGAGCGCCGGAGGAACTGAGACTTCGGAAAACGTGGCGCCGACCGCGCTTCAACACTTCTGGAAACCGTTTGTCGCCGGAAAAGAAGAACCGTGGGTGATTTTCAGCAATGCGGCGTTCGTAGGCCGGCCTGAAATCGGGATGCGCTATTACGACGCGCGCAGGGATTCGGGCGGGGTCATCTTCGACCATTACACCGGGGTGGGCGAAGTGCTGGCGGTGCACGACCTTGACCAGGTGTTCGCCGACCAGAACCGGCAGATCCGGGTGAAGCGCGGCAGCCTGTTCTCACTCGATGACGCGAAGAACAACAATCTGATCTTCGTAGGCTCGCCGTCGGAGAACCTGACGCTGCAGGAAATTCCGGGGACGAAGGAATTTGTTTTCCAGCGCGAGGCCAGCGGGGCGCGCAAGGGCGACCTGGCGATCATCAACGAGCATCCCCAAGCAGGCGAGGCGGCAAAATTCCTGGCGAGCCGTTCCGGCGAGCCGATCGTGGAGGACTACTCTGTGGTGGCCTTCATGCCAGGGCTGAATCCATCGCAGTCCGTGCTGATTCTGGCGGGAACGACGACGTTTGGAACCGAGGGCGCGGTGGAATTTGTGTGCCGGGATTCCGACGTGGCCGAACTGTTGCTGCGACTTTCGACGTCATCCACGGGCGACGTGAAGCCCTTCGAAGCGCTGCTGCGTTCCAAGGTGGAGCGAGGAGTGCCGGTGAGCACTTCGCTTGTGGCGCTGCATGAACGAAGCGCGCAATAGTTGGACAATAATTCTCGCCGTATCGCTAAATTCCCACCGTTAACTATTCGGATTGCCACTGCTACCGTCGCGTTTTCGGTTGGTGCTTCATTCCGCGCCAAGCTGTGGCGGAAGCGTGTGGGAGTCGAACCCACCACCCTGTCCGCTAAGGAGAGGGTCAATGGCTTTGAAGGCCACGAGGATCACCGGACCCTTTTCGCCTCCGTAGTGGTGCCGCGGATGAGTCGCGAACAGGAGCGGGCATTATACGTCGAGTCGATGAATTGCGAGGAATGCGGCGTGGTTACGGACGCGCGTGGAGGGTAGCGCGGGCGGCGTCGCGCTGTTCGTCGGAGGGCAGCGGAATGACGATCGGGATTGAGAACGTTTACCGCGGGCAACGGGAGGCGCTGAGGGATCGAAAGCGCGTGCTTCTAAACTTCGCTGGGTCGGCTACGGCTTGGGAGAGCCGGCGGCGAATTGTTTGCGGGCGATTTCGATGAGTTTCGCGTCGGTGCAGACTTCGTAGTAAGCGCGGGTACCCTGCGCGCCGATCTTGGCGCCGGGGAGTAGTTGGCGGACGTAACCTTTGCGGATCACGATCGGCTCGAGCGATTCGCCGAGCGGCACTTCGCCGACGAAAACTTCCGCGCGTTCCTTTCCCCACGGCATCGGGAACGTTCCGGCGAACGGTGCGAGCGCGATTTCAGCGCTGAGTTTCTGAAAGCCTTCCTCGTTCAGCTCGATTCCATTCAGATTGAAGCGAATGAGCAGCTCCTCGCCTTCTTCGGCTTCGGCGTCTTCCATCAGCGGCTGAAGGAGGAAGACGTTGAAGGGCGAGACGTTGTCTTTGAAAATGCGCTTGGCGATTTTGGTGCAGCTGGAGAGGCGGTCGGAGAGATTGAGCGCCTTAGAGATCATGATCTTCGATTCGCCATCCATCCAGAGCGAGGGAGCGGAATCCTGGAACGCGACGCCTACGCCAATTTCGAGAGGAGGCAGATCGGTGGTCTTGGCGCGGCCGTTGTAGGCCTGGGTGACGGCGAGAATTTCGCGAGCGAGGACGCAGGCGCGAGCGACGCCGCGCATCGTAGTGCGGGTCGCTTCGGTTTCGTCGATGGCGAGGATGATCGCATCGCCTTCGATGAAGACGGTAGCGGCACCGTAGCGCTCCAGCATGCGCTTCACAGGCTCGTGCAAATTCATGCTGAAGTGCGAGGCGGGGTTCAGGCCCTTCGCGAGCAGGTCTTTGGTGATTCCGGTTGAGCCGCGAACGTCGGCTTTGATGACGGTGTGGTTGATGACGACGTCTTCGACCGGACGATTCTCTTCCGGCATCAGCAGTTCGTAGAGGCTTTTGTTGGCGCGGGAAAGTTTGCGGGCCTGTTCGGAGCGGACGAGGTTGATGCGCTCCATCCACGCGGCCACTTGCTGGTAATTGCGGCGGTCGCGGCGGAGACGCATGAAATCTTCAACGAAGCGCAGGCCGATGGCGCGCTGCTCTTCGCGAGTTTTGCGTCGCATGTTGCGCGAGGTGTCGAGCATGCGCTTGGCAGAGACTTTTCGCGCAGGGACCTTTTCGAGCAGCTGTTCGACGCGACGGGCGTCCTCTTTGTTGACGAGAGCCTTTTTCAGCGCCTGCAAGTGAATCGGCGGACAGTAATCCGCATGAATTTTGCGCAGCTCGTAGCCGGAGAGCACGTGCAAGAAGAGCTCCCGCTCTTCGAGACGGTGCACGAATTCTTCGAGGAGTTCGGCGCGAACCTGCGGGCTGGCTTCCCCTTCGGTGACCGGCGCTTCGGGATCGAACAGGCGGCGCGCGTTGTTGGGCTGATTGAGATAGTCGCCGAGGCGGCCCTGGGTTTCTTCGTTCAAGAAATCCATGCGGCGCTTGGCGGTATCGATCTGCGGACTCAAGTCTTCGAGGCTTTTCTCGATCGCGGAGAACTTGCGGCGAAGATCGCCCAGCTCGGTGGGGCTCACGGGACCCGACGGGCCTTTGCGCTTGAAGAACGTCGGGAACAAGCTGTCGTCGCCGGTGCGGCCGGTGGCTTCGTCAATTTCTTCTTCGAGGCGGGCGAGGTTAGAGCGAAGCGTGCGGCCCTGCTCGACGAGCCGTTCGTGCTGCTTGCGGGCTTTGCCGAGGTCGTCGGTGTCCGTACCCATCAATACAAATTCGCGAATGAAATCGAGAAGCATCGCGTCGAAGATGTCGAATCGATCCGGATCGTTGACGAAATTGCCGAGCAGGACGTAGTGCTCGAGGAAGAGATATTCGTCGTTACCGTTCTCGACGAAGAGCAAGCGGTTCTGCAGCAGGTCGTAGGTGTCGCGGTACTCGTCGCCGAAGAGCGCACGACGGGATTTTGCGAGCGTGCCGTCCTCTACTTCTCGCCAGACTTTGCAAAGCGTTTCGCCGACCTGGCGGAAGGTGCTCTTGCGGTCGGCTTGAATGTCCGCGATTTTCGCGCGCATCACGTGCGCCTGCTCGCTGTGTTCGAAATGCTGGCCGCGGGCGCGAATCCAATCCTTGCACTCGACGATCAGGCTCGCGAACTGGCTGCTGGTTTCGAGCGTGAGGTGCTTCAGAAGCGCGAGCTGGTTCAGAATGTCGGATTCGATGGACTGCGCGAACTTGGCACGCGTCAGCGATTCCTGGAGAATTTCAGTGAGCAGCTTGCGGAAGGCTGCGTGTTCGGGCGCGCCGGATTGCTTGCGGTCCTTTCCGTAGAAGAGGTTAATGTTGACGGCCTGACGGACCAGGTCGGCAAGGTATTTTTTGCTGAACTCGAAGAAGCGCGGGCTGAGGAAAACGTCATAATGGATGTTGTCAACACCGACGCTGAGCGTGGTGAGGCGAATTTCGGCGGAATACGGCTCCAGCTTCATCCGGGCTGGATGGGCGGTAGGAGATAGGGTGCGAATGTCGGCCATGTGCGGTGCGGACGCGTCGAATTTTTACTGTAGCTGGGCGGGATAGAGGGCGCAATGGACCGATTCCAAACCGTCAACGGCGGTCAGGACACAATGCACCCAACCGGGGCAGTGGAGCTGCGGCCGCCCGATTACGGGGGAGAAGACGCCGCTGAACCCGCTGCAGGTTCAGGCCGCGCCGCTGCCAAAGGCGATTTCGGGACGTGCCTGTATTTGGGACCAAGCGGACAGCGATGCGACCGGCGCGCGCTTGCAAGCGGGTTCTGTGGACGGCATTCTGCCTCGGCGGCTCCTCGGATGATCGAAACGGCAGACGCTGGTTCATCTGCGACTCCGGAGCAGCGCACCAAGGATCGCGTACGCGCGGCGGCGGCCGTGTTGGGAGTTCTGGGCGTGCTTTGGCCGCTGGTGGCGGAAATCGTGAAGGCGATTCTCGGATTTCTGAATCGCAAGTGATGGTACGTGGAGTAGGTCTCCGTGTTGCTGCCGGCGTGTGTGGCACGCTGGATACACACTCCGGAATTCGATAAGATAGCGCGCTATGTCCAAACTACTGGAAGGTAAGACAGCGATCGTCCTGGGCGTGTGGAATAAATGGAGCATCGCGTATGCGATCGCTCAGGCGTTTGCGCGCGAGGGTGCGAACCTGCTGCTCACCTACCAAAACGAGCGGGCCAAGCCGACGGTGGAAGAACTTGGGAAGGAACTCGGCGTGACGTCATTTTATGCCTGCGACGTGATGCAGCAATCGGATATCGACGGGTTGGCCGCGTCACTGCAAGCGGATGGGCACAAACTCGACGTGATGGTGCACAGCCTAGCGGGCGCGAATCACGAGGACTTGAATCAGCCGTTCCTGAACACTTCACGGGATGGATTCAAGCTGGCGCTGGAGATCAGCGCGTTCTCGCTGGTTTATCTGGCGAAAGCGCTTTCGCCGCTGATGACCGATGGCGGAGCGATCATGACGCTGACCTATCTGGGCTCGACGCGCGTGGTGACGAACTACAACGTGATGGGCGTGGCCAAAGCGGCGCTGGAAGCCGAAGTGAGATACCTGGCGAGCGAGCTGGGCGCGAGCAAGATTCGAGTGAATGCGATTTCCGCCGGCGCGATCAAGACGATTTCTGCGCGCGGCGTGAAGGATCTTTCGAAAATGCTCGAAATTGCGGCGCAGCGCGCACCGTTGCGACGGAATACGGATACCGCGGAAGTGGCGGACACGGCGGTTTTTCTGGGGAGTAACCTCGGGCGTGGTGTGACCGGCAACGTGATTTACGTTGATGCCGGGTTTCACATCATGGGCTTGTAGTTCTGGCTCAGACTCGTACTGAAATGCAAGTCTCCTTCCTCATTTGTCGCACTTCCAGGATTGTGGCTGCCGTTCTGCTCGTGGCATGGATAGCGTGCGCGGGAGCGGCGGTCGCGCAGAACACGAAGCTCCACAGCGCTACTCTCATCTGGAATCCTCCGAACACCGACAGCAAGATCGCGGACCTTTCGGACACTCCTCCGTGCTCGTTGCCCGACGTGATGAAACAAGCCGGGGACAGCGCTACTGCACTGGTGGACAATTTGCAGCGGTTCGATGCGGAAGAACTATCGCAATCGAAAACGGATATTCCGGACACTTCCACACTGGTTTGGTCGGAAGCGCGGTTCGATTTCACGGCCGAGTTTTCGATGAAGAACGGCTCGTTGGTGCTGAAGGAGTCGCGAATTGAACTCGACCATAACAACGCGAACGCCGCGCAACTCGAGGATGTTGGCGTTCCGGCGCTGGCGCTGATTTTTCACCCGCTGTATTCCATCGACTTCACGTTTCAGTGCGCGGGCGCGGCAGAGTGGAACGGTCAGCCGGCATGGGTCGTGGCGTTCCGTCAGATCAAAGGACGGCCGTCACGACTGATGTCGTTTCGCAGTTCCACCGGCTCATTCGGCGCGAAGCTGAAGGGGCGCGCATGGATCGCGCGAGACTCCGGCCAAATTTTGCACTTGGAGACCAACTTGATTGAGCCGATCGGAATAATCGGCTTGATGTCGAATGCGGTGTCGATTGACTACGCCCCGGTGCAGTTTCACTCGTCCAGCGTGACGCTGTGGCTGCCGCAAACCGCCGCCGCATATTCGCAGTACGACAAATACCAGCTCATCCGGCGACACGCGTACTCGGACTTCAAACTGTTTTCGGTGGGCACGCAATCGGTGATCGAGAAACCAAAGATTCCCGGCGCGCAGCAGCCGGCACCGGCCGGCGCCAAGCCAGACGACAAGCCTAATCCCGCGGCGCAGCCGAAACCATAAATTCAGGATTGGCCAATCATTGGAGCAGGAATCAGACTTTCCGCATAGCATTTGCGGAAAGTTCGAATGGCGCGTCGATGGCGATTCGGCGGGCGTCATCGCCGACGTGTTCGAGATGGACGCGCATCACCGGCCAGTCGTGCTGGACGGTAAGGCGGTCGGGCCACTCGACAATCACGATGGCGCGCTCTTCGAAAACATCGTCGAGGCCGAGAGTGTAGAGATCGCGAGTGCCGTCGATGCGATAGAGATCGACGTGATAGACCGGCGCGCGGCCGCCGGAATAGCGATGGACGAGCGTGAACGTGGGACTGGTGATTTCTTCTTCCGTCGCGGCGCCGAAACCGCTCGCGAGGCCTTTGGTAAGCGTGGTCTTCCCTGCTCCAAGATCACCGGAAAGCAAGACTAGCAGAGGCGGCGTGAGGGTTGCGCCGATTTCTTTTCCGCGCGCGATTGTCTGGTCGGACGAGTTCGTTTCGAATTCAATTCTAGACACGCGCGCATTCCTCGTAGAAGCGCTGGTAGGCGCGTGGAATGGCGCGAATCAGATCGGAAGCGATAAGCGGCGCGCGGGAGAAATCTTCGTATGCGATGTCACCTGCGAGACCGTGCAGATAGACGCCGAAGGCCAGCGTGCGGGCCCAGTCTTCCGTGCCGAATTGGGCGGTGAGTCCGGCGAGCATTCCTGTGAGAACGTCGCCCGTGCCTGCTGTTCCCATGCCGGGGTTGCCTGTGGAGTTGATGAAGGCGCGGCCTTCAGGCGAGGCGACGATGGTTCCCTGCCCTTTCAAGACGAGATGCGCGTTCCAGGCGGATGCGGATTTGAGTGCGAGCGGGAGGCGAGTGGATTGCACCTCGGCGATCGAACAACCCGCAAGGCGCGACATTTCACCCGGGTGCGGCGTGAGCGCGAGCCGGCCGACGGAATCCTTCAGGTCGAAGGCGTGTCCGGCGAAGGCGTTCAGGCCGTCGGCGTCGAGCACGATCGGAACTTCGCGGCTCGACAGGAGTTTGTGCACAACTTTCTGGGTCTCGTCATTTGTAGAAAGACCAGGTCCGATCGCGAGCGCTTTCTTTTTGTCGAGAAGCTTCTGAAGGCGGCCATTCTCGAAACTCGCCAGCGAAATTGTGCCCGCGGCGGTGGCGGGGAGCGGCTCGGTCATCACTTCGGGGGTGTGCGCAGCGACGATAGGAAGCACGGCGTCGGGCGTGGCGACGGTGACGAGCCCTGCGCCAGCACGCAGCGCGGACCATGACGCGAGTACCGCGGCGCCGCTTTTCCCATACGATCCGGCAACGATCAGCGCGTGGCCGTAGTCTCCTTTATTCCCGCCGGGCTTGCGCGACTTTGCGTATGCCTTGACTTCTTCGGCATCAACCCAGCGCAAGTTGCTTTTGCCGATTTCTTCGATCAGCGCGTAATGCGAGCCGATTTTGTGAACGTGAAGTTCGCCGATATAGTCGGCGGCTTTCGCTTCCACCATGCCGAGCTTCGGAGCCGTGAAGGTGATGCAGTATCCCGCTTTGATTGCGGGACCAACGGGAATGCCGGTGTCGGCGGGCAGGCCGGATGGAATATCGACGGCGACGACTTCGGGAGCGTCTTTCGCGGCAGCCGCCGAGTTCACGTCGTTGATGATTTCGGCGTAGAGGCCTTCAACCGCGCCACGAATACCGGTGCCGAGCAGAGCGTCAACGACAATGTGTGCGGAGGCTATGGCGGACTTTGCGACCGACCAGCCCTGGCTGCTGCGGACGATCTGGAATCGGCCACCACCATCGCGCCAAGTGTTGGCGTTGACCGCGGCTTCGCCACGGAGTTCTTCGAGGGGAGCGAAGAGGAAAACGTCGGGAGAAGCGCCGCGCCGGAGCAGGTGGCGCGCAACGACGAAGCCGTCGCCGCCGTTATTTCCCTTGCCGCAAAGAACGACGATGTTCTTGTGGACGAATCCGGAAAAGCGCTGCGCGATGAAATCGGCGACGCCTTTGCCGGCATTCTCCATGAGCGTGGCCGAAGAAATTCCGAGGCGCTCGGCGGTGAGCCGGTCAACCTGATTCATCTCGGCTGCGGTGAGAATTTTCATGGGACAGATTCCAGACGGCCTAAATCATCCAACCGCCGGTGACGTTGAGTACCTGGCCGGTGATGTAGTCCGCACCGTCCGAGGCGAAGAATTTCACGGCGGCAGTCACATCATCGGATGACGGAGGACGGCCGATGGGCGCGCGGGCGTCGCGGATGCGGCGAGCCTCGTCGGCGGTAAGGCCGCGTTCATCGACATTCGACGGATTTACGACGTTTACAGTGATGCCGTGCTTGGCTTCTTCGATGGCGAGCGACCGTGAAAAGGAAACCACGGCAGCTTTGGCGGCGGCGTAAGCAGAGATGGTTCCCTGGCCGAATGCGCGCTCGGCGCCGACGGCACCGAGGTTGACGATGCGTCCCCAGCGCTGACGACGCATCGCGGTCAGAACGGCTTTACTCGCGTAGAAGACGCTATAGAGGTTGGAGGCGATGATGTCTTCCCATTCCTCGCGCGACGATTCGAGGACCGGCTTCCAATTGAACTCGCCGACGTTGTTGATCAGGATATCGAGGCGGCCGAATCGCTCGAGGACTTTTTCGATCATCGAGTTCACTTGCGATTGATCGGTGGCGTCGGCTTCGACGGCGAAGCATTCGACCTGGGCTTGCTGCAAATGTTTGAGCGTGGTTTGGGCGGCGGATTTATTGTTGCGATAGGAGATGGCGATGCGCACCCCTTCTCGCGCCAGGCCCTCGGCGATGCCGCGGCCAATTCCCCGGCTGCCGCCCGTGATCAGTGCGATTCTTCCGCGTAAAGGCACGCCACAACTCCTTACCGATGCGTCTGCATCAATATAGCGTGAGTGCGAGCAGTTTTCGAGTTCGGACAGCGCGTCGTGAGATTTCAGCCCATCCGCGCGACAACGACGGTCATGTCGTCGGCTTGCTCGGGCGAGCCGGCCCACAACTCAGCGGCGGCGATCAAGGTTTCCGCGAGTTTCTGGGGCGGCGCGTTGCGATTGCGAAGCACTTCTTCGCGGAGCCGATTGTTGCCGAACTCCTCGCCATAAACGTTTTCGGGTTCGGTAAGCCCGTCGCTGAAAAGAACAAAGAGGCTGCCGGGATCGACGTGAATGGTGCGCTGCGTGAAGGGGCAATCCTCGAACAGTCCGACGACGGTGCCGCCTTCGCTCAGCTCTTCCACTTTTCCGCCGTGGATGAAAAAGGGAGCGAGGTGGCCGGCGTTGGTGTACGTGAAGGTTTTCGTGTCGCCGTCATAAACACCGTAGAAGAACGTGGCGTAACGGTCGTCGGAAGTGTTCCGGAAGAGATGGCGATTCAGGCGCGCGACGAGTTCGGCGGTGCCGCAGGTGCTGTCGAGCGTGGCCTGGCTTCGGAGCGCGGCTTGCAGGCTGGCCATCAAGAGAGATGCAAAGATGCCCTTGCCGCTGATGTCCGCGAGGGCGATTCCGACGCGATTGGGACCGGTGCGGATGAAGTCGTAGTAGTCGCCGCTCACGCTTCGCGCGGGACGGCAAATGGCGGCGAGGTCGAGACTCGGCAGTTGGGGCAAAGTCTGCGGAAACAACTGCGACTGCACCTGGCGGGCGATTTCGATTTCGTTTTCGAGTTTCTGGCGCTTGCCCTGCTCGTCGATCAGTTCGGAAATGGAGCTGGTCATTTCGTTGAACGATTCGCCGAGGGCGCCGAGCTGGTCGCGCTGGTGTACGCGGACGCGCTTGCCGAAGTCGCCGCGGCGGACGAAGACCGTGGCTTCGTAGAGGTCGCCGATTGCGGAAGTGATAGTGCGCGTCAGGACGATTCCAGTCGCGAGCGCGGCGATTTCAAGGAGCAAGAAAATGACGCCCGCTACGGCCAGGGCGATCAAGAGCAGCGGCCCGACGTCCCCAACCGAACTAAAAAGGTGCCCGTTCATCGTGGACGGACGAACGCTGAACGAAGCCAGAAGCGCGGAGGGGTCGGAACTCTGATCGGGGCCGGTGTGATTCAGCTCGATCGTGGAAGCTCCATTCACTTGAACGTCGAAAGGATTGGCCGCGGGGCTTAAGGTACGGCGGCGGCTGCGAATCTGTTCGCTGGCGACGAATACGCGGCCATTGAATGTGGCGGTTTTCGGGCCGGTGGACGAAGCGCCGCCGGCCGCGCCTGCGTCGGCACGCAGCGGGATGATTTCAATGGGGCCGATTTCAGACGAAAGCCCGTCGAGAAATGTGGAGTTCAGAGGAGTGCCCGCCAGAATGCAGAACGGCTCGGTGCGCTCGCTTTTGCACGTCGCGGCGGCGATCCAAATCTTGTTTTCGAATTCGACGATGCCGCCGAAATCCTTGCCACCATGGGCTTTCACAAGGAATTCGCCACGATTCGGAAAGACGCGAAGCTCGGGCCATTCGTTGCGTGCCAGGGAAATCACGCGCGCGACGTCGGGACGCTTGAGGACGGCTTCGTCCGACGGCGAGGTACCCTGCAGCGCCTCCAACTCGATCGCGCCGGCGATCGATTCGGTTTCCGCCTGGATGGTGCTGATGCGGTCCTGAAGGTCGTCGTGCAGCATGTGAGCGCCAAGCTGAAGGTAGAGCCCGTACGCGGCGATACCCACCATGCCCAAGATCAAGACCAACGGCACAACGGCGATGAAGACGTAGGCGATGATCAGCCGGTTGCGCAGGCGCCACATCATTTGGGCGCGCACGATCGGGACGATTCGGATCAAAAGATAAACGATGCCCAGAAACGCGAGGAACAGGAGAACGCCGGAGTATGGGAGGGCGATCCCGATAAAGTGAAGAATTCGCTCGATGGCGCCCAGGATCACGAGCGCGCCTGCGACTTTATCGACGAGCGTGGCGCGGCGAAAGAAAATAGCGATGCGGCGAAATGTGAATGTGCTCACGCGAACCGGCGCCTGGAATTCGGATTCACGGCGGCTTGCGGCTCCGCCGGAAATTTGTCCGCCCGTACACTCCCGCGGGACCGAAGCGAACAGCTGCCTATTTTAGCTTGAAATTAAATGTACGAACCCAGGCTTCTGCCGCATGAAAGGCTACTCGCCGCGATAACCCGCCACGCGGCTGTGGTGGCGGCTGTACAAAAAGTACACGAACAAGCCGACGATCAGCCAAACGATTAAGCGAACCCAGTTCAAATAGCCGAGGTTCGCCATCATGTAGAGGTTAATCACCACACCGAGGCCCGGGATCAAGGGAACCAGAGGAGTCCGGAACGGGCGCGGCTGATTGGGATTCGTGTGGCGAAGAACGATGACGGCGATGCAGACGATGACGAACGCGAGCAGCGTGCCGATATTCACCATTTTCCCGAGTTGATCGATTGGAGTGAGGCTGCCAAAAATGGCCGCGAGAAGGCCGACCAGAATCGTCGTCTTGTAGGGCGTGCGAAACTTCGGGTGAATCGCGGCAAAAAAATTGCTCGGCAACAGGCCATCCTTCGCCATCGAATAGAGCACACGGGTCTGACCGAGAAGCATGACCAGCATGACGCTGGTGAGGCCGGCGAGAGCACCGAGAGTGATCACGGTGGAGGCGGTCTTCAGACCGCGATCGAGAAACGCGACGGCCAGGGGCGCTTCGATGTTGATAGCCTTCCAAGGCACCATGCCGGTCAGGACGAATGCGACGAGAATGTAAAGGACGGTGCAGGAAACCAGCGATGCGATGATGCCGATGGGCAGGTCGCGCTGGGGATTCTTGGCTTCTTGCGCCGTGGTTGAGACGGCGTCAAATCCGATGTAGGCGAAGAAGATGTAAGCCGCTGCTTTGCCGATGCCCCCAATTCCCATCGGCGCAAATTCAGCCCATGTGTAGCCGACGTTGGCGTGCTCGACGTACTTCATGCCGAGGAGGATCACGAAAAGAACGACGCCGACTTTGATCACCACGATGGTGGCGTTGAAGTTGGCGCTTTCCTTAATGCCGACGACGAGAACGGCGGTGATGACCAACGCAATGACGAACGCCGGAAGGTTGAATCCGATTTCAACGCCGAAAATGTGCGGCGCGGCGACCATATCGTGCGCGCGCTGCAACAGTTCGGGTGATTGCGCGGAGATAATCTGGGCGACACGATCGAGAAACGCCTTGGTGCCGTTGATCAGCGATGGATCGGACGCGTGCGCCATATTGCGCGCGACCACATTTTCAGCGGTGGTCAACGCGGTCCAGTGGTCGTAGGCCAGCCACAGCGGCATACGCATATGAAACGCCGCCAGAATTTCGACGAAGTGGTTCGACCAGCCAGATGAAACGGTGCTGGCGCCCATGGCGTATTCGAGCGTCAGGTCCCAGCCGATGATCCAGGCGAGCAATTCACCGAGCGCGGCGTACGCGTAGGTGTAGGCGCTACCCGCCAGAGGAATCATCGCGGCGAACTCGGCGTAGCACAGGCCCGCGAGCACGCATCCGAAGCCGGAGAGAACGAACGAAAGCGTAAGCGCCGGGCCGGCGTATGTGGCGCCGAGTCCGGTCATCACGAAAATTCCCGCGCCGATCACCGCACCGACGCCGAGCGCCGTGAGCGACAGCGGGCCGAGTGAGCGTTTCAGAGTGTGCTCGCCGGTTTCCGAGGCTTCGCGCAGCAGAAGCTCGAGCGGCTTTTTCCTAAACAGCGAATTGCTCATTCGCAGTTCCCTCCCCAGGGAGACCGTTTTACGCGCGGACGAGAGGCGCCCGGGCACTGTAACGTCACGGATGAATCTACACGAAAACCCGCGCGGAACGAATCGCGGCAACGGTTCTTTACGTCAATTCGTAACCGGCTCCGACTTCCCTATCCGCTTCCATAGGAAGTACACCGGCACGCCAAGCATCACGATGATCAGGCCGGGCCAGGTGTATTGCGGCTTGTAACGCAGAAGCTGAATTTCAATGAACACCGCCATCACCAGGTAGATCGCCGGCAGAACCGGATAGCCGAATGCGCGATAGGGGCGAGGCATGTCCGGCCGCTTCCAACGCAGGATGAAAAGCCCACAGAACGTGAGGATATAGAAGATCAAAACCGCGAAAATCAGGAAGTCGAGTAGCTGGCTGTATGTTCCCGAGAGGCACAGGACTGAGGCCCAAATGCACTGCACGACCAGCGCAACACTGGGCGAGTGATGCTTGTTCACGGTGCCGACGGACTTGAAGAATAAGCGGTCCTTTGACATCGCGTAGTAAACGCGCGCGCCGCTGAGGATCAGGCCGTTGTTGCAGCCGAAACCGGAAATCATGATCGCGATGGCGATGATGATCGCGCCGGCAGGCCCGAAGGCGACTTCGGTGACCGCGGTGCCGACGCGGCCATCGGTGGCGAACTCAATGCCGCGAGCGAGAATGGTTGCACCGTGCGGATCGCCGGCCATCGGCAGAACGCGGAGGTAGGCGACGTTGGCAAGGCAGTAGAGGGTGATGACGATGCCGGTGCCGAGCGCGAGCGAAAGCGGCAGGTTGCGGCTGGGGTTGCTGACTTCGGCGGCGGTGAACGTGACGTTGTTCCAGGCATCGGCGGAGAATAGCGCACCGACCATGGCGACTCCGATTAGCGTGAGCGTGCCAATCGTCCAAGTGGGGCCGTCCGGCGGATACGGATGCATGGTTCCCAGGCCGGCGCCGCGCCAAAAATCAGTGAAATTCGCAGCGCGCGCAACAGCCGTTGAATAGAACAGTCCCAAAAGCACCAGCGCCGCGAGCGAACCTACTTTCGCGACGGTGAAAACATTCTGGACGATTTTCCCGATGCGCAGACCGCGCGTGTTGAGCCAGGTAATCAACACAATGGAAGCGATGGCGAGCAGGTTCTGACGGTTGAGGCCGACGTTGTAAGGGCCGAGTGTGCCGAACCAGAAATTCCAAGGACCGGCCACGAGGTGCGCTCCAGATCCATGCCGAACCCGAAAACCACGGAACCATCACCGCTGTAAATTTCGCGAACGCGATGGCAACGGCGGCGATGGTGGCGGTCTGAATAACGAGAAGCAGGGTCCAGCCGTAGAGAAAGCCCCACAGCGGAGAAAGCGATTCACGAAGGAAGACGTACTGGCCGCCGGCGTCAGGCATGGCCGCGGCGAGTTCGCCATAGGTGAGCGCGCCGATGATGGTCATCACTCCGGTGAAGATCCAGACGAGCAGGAGCAGTGCAGGGCTTTGAACCTGGTGTGCGATATCCGCCGAGACGATAAAGATTCCCGAGCCGATCATCGAACCACAGACGATCATGGTCGCGTCGAAGAGGCCGAGGCCTTTGACAAGCTCTAGCGACTTCGCGGGCGCGGCGGGTGAAGCGTTCGGGAGGTTTGTGGTCTCGGCCATGAGTTCAGTTTCGAGCTGCCAGAGCGCTGGAGGCGATCTCCAGGTATCGCGCGGCACGCTCGGCTGGATTTGCGGCGCGAGCGATGTCGCTGATGACGGCGACGGAATCGGCGCCGGCTGCGAAAACGTCCGCGGCCGTTTCGATGGTGATGCCGCCAATCGCAACGAGCGGCTTCGAAGTCATGTTTCGAGCGCGGCGAAGCAATTCCACACCAACAACGGGATCGGGATTTTCCTTGGAGCGGGTGGGAAAAATAGGACCGACGGCGATGTAGTCCGCGGACGTCGCAACGGCGGCTTCGAGCTGCGCGACATTGTGCGTCGAAACTCCGACCCACAGGGGCGCTTTGCATGTGGCGCGCGCCGCTTCGACGGGCAAATCGTCCTGGCCGACGTGAACGCCGGCGGAACCGGACATCGCAGCGACGTCCGGGCGGTCGTTAATCACCATCCGAACCCCGCCGCGCGAAGTGAAATTCACGGCGCGGCGCGCGATTTCGAGGTACGCGGCGGGGCCGAGGCTCTTCGCGCGCACTTGCATCAGGCGCACGCCGGCGCGGGCAAGGCTCTCGGCCAGAAAAATTGCGGACTCCGGGGACTGGTTTGGGCCTACGTCGAGGATGGCGTAGAGAGCCGGAAACAACCGCTGCCTCCGCGCTACTTGGCTAAACGCGTCTTGTGCTTTCCGCTGGGGCGAACCAGAGCCGGCCCGGACTTCGCGGGCGGCTTGGTATGCACCGGTTCGGCCAGCGCGCGATCCAGAAAATGCGTATCGAACTTGCCCGCAACGAACGCCGGATCGGCGAGGATGCGCTTATGCAGCGGAATCGTGGTCTTGATGCCTTCGACCACGAAGCCTTCGAGCGCGCACTTCATGCGGGCGATGGCTTCGGCGCGGTCCTTGCCGTGCGCGATGAGCTTGGCGATCAGCGAATCGTAGTAGGGCGGAATCACGCGCGTCGGCGTACGAGGCGGTATCGACGCGGATGCCCGGGCCGCCGGGAACGCGGAAAGCGGTGATGCGTCCCGGCGGACGGAACGAATGTTTCCGGATCTTCGGCGTTGATGCGGCATTCGATGGCGTGGCCGCGGAATTCGACCGGCGGCAGACCGCGTTTTCAGCTTTTCGCCGGCCGCTACGCGAATCTGCGATTTCACCAGGTCGACGCCGGTGACCATTTCGGTGACGGGATGCTCCACCTGAATGCGCGCGTTCATTTCGATGAAGTAGAGGTTGCCGGACTCCTCGCGCAGAAATTCCACCGTACCGGCGCTGGAGTATCCAATATTCGTCAGCGCATCCACTACTTGTTTGCCAATTTTGGCGCGCGTGGCGGCGTCCATGGCGACGGACGGCGATTCTTCCAACACCTTCTGGTGGCGGCGCTGGATGGAGCATTCGCGCTCGCCGAGGTGCATCACGTTGCCGTGCTTGTCGCCGAGAACCTGAAATTCGATGTGGCGCGGATTTTCGATCAATTTCTCCATGTACACGTTGGGGCTGCCGAAGGCCTGCTGCGCTTCGGTGCGCGCCGTCTGGAACATAGGAATCAATTCGCGGCTGGTGCGCACCACGCGCATGCCGCGTCCGCCGCCGCCTTCGGCGGCTTTGATCATGATCGGATAGCCAATTTCTTCGGCGATGCGTTTGGCGGATTCTTCGTCGGGCACAACGCCGGGGCTGCCCGGAATAATCGGCAATCCGGCCTCGCCCATCGCTTCGCGAGCTTGATCCTTTTCGCCCATCATGACGGATCGCATCGGGCGTGGGGCCGATAAAAGTGATGTGCGACGCTTCGCAGACTTCGGCGAAGTTCGCGTTCTCGGAAAGGAAACCGTAGCCGGGATGAATGGCGTCAACGTTCGCGATTTCGGCGGCACTGATCACTTGCGGAATATTCAGGTAGCTGTCGCTGGAGCGCGGCGGGCCGATGCAGATGGCTTCATCGGCGAAGCGCACGTGGAGAGAATTGCGGTCGGCTTCGGAATAGACCGCGACGGTCTTGATGCCCAGTTCCCTGCACGCGGACATGATGCGCAGGGCAATTTCACCGCGATTGGCGATCAGAATTTTTCGAAACATGAGATCCGGTCTGGTCCGGTTCACTTCTTGCGTTGGGTGCGGATGCCGAAAGCGACTCGCCGTATTCCACCGGCTGTCCGTTTTCAACAAAGATGCGCACGATCTCGCCCGCGACGTCGGATTCGATTTCGTTCATCAGCTTCATCGCTTCGATGATGCAGAGCGCCTGGCCCGAATCGACTTTCGCGCCGACCGCTACAAATGGTTCGGCGCCGGGACTGGCCGAGGCGTAAAACGTGCCGACGATGGGAGACTTCACGATGTGCAGATCTTCGGAGCGAACGCGGATCGGCAGCCGCCTCGCGCACAGGGGCGGGGCCCGGAGCGGGCGCTGCCGCCTGCGAAGGCGCACCGGAGGCGATGACGATTTCGGGCGCGGGATACGCGCGGTAGCCGCCCTGCGGCGCGCTGGACGGCTTTTTCAGCCGGATGCGCAGGCCGCCGCGCTCGTATTCGAATTCTTCGAGCCCATGCTTCTGCATGAACTCCAGGATTCTCTCGATTTCGGCCAGGTCCACGGCACCCGCGGAATGCGACGTTTCAGAGCTCGGACTTTTTCGCCATTACAGTTCGATGAAGTTCCCGTTTCGCGTTGGTGAGGTTTTCGCAGCCTGTGGCTGTGACGACTACGTCATCCTCGATTCGGATGCCCCCGAACCCTTCCAGATATACCCCGGGCTCGACGGTGATTACCATTCCCTTTTCCAGAACCGTTTCCTCGCCCCGACCCAGCCGGGGCATCTCGTGCACTTCGAGTGCCGAGGCCGTGGCCAGTGCTGTGAGTGAAGAACTGGTCCAGACGGTACTTTTTCAGCGTATCACGCGCGGCAGCATCCACTGCACCGGCGGTAATCCCGGGCCGGATGGCGGCTTTCGCGGCTTCCTGGGCGTCCAAGACAGCGTGGTACATCCGGCGAATCCGGCTCGAAGCGCGCCCCAGGAAGACGGTCCGAGTCATATCGCTGCAGTAGCTGCGGAGTATAGCACCCTGGTCCATGACGACCAACTCGTTTTTCCTGAGCAGCTTGGACGTGGGGCGGGCGTGCGCCCATGCGGAACGCGGACCGGAGGCGACGATGGTTTCAAACGATGCTCCCGAAGCGCCCAGGCGTTTCATACGGTATTCGATTTCGGCGGCGACGCTGAGTTCGGAGACGCCGGGCTTGAACGGCCGCCAGTGAGGAGTCCCAGACGGCGTCGATCAGATGGGCTGCCGCACGCATTGTGGCCATCTCTTGCGGCGTCCTTGATGGCGCGGAGGCGTTCGACGGCGTTCGTGGCGTCGATCCAGCGGACTTTCTTGAGCAGAGCGGCATCCAGCAGCCAGTTTCTGCGCTACGGTGAGCTGCGAGGGCGAAAAGCCGAGGCGCGATGATGCCTCTGCGGCGCTTTAGCGGCGGCGCTAACGGCGCTCAGGAGTGGACCTGCGACGACGGAGGTCGTCGCGCCGTGAGACCTGCTCACGCGCCTGAAAGGTGTAACGGCTGTCGGTGAAGAGCGTGGCGCTCGACGTTTCGACGAGGAGGACTCCGTTGCTGCCGGTGAAGCCGCACAGGTAAGCGATGTTCGGCAAGTGCGTGACAAGCAGCGCGTCCGCCTTCCGAGCCGAAAAAAAAGACCGGAGCCGATCCATCCGGCTCCGGTTTGATTTCGATAGAGTTGATTTAACTTTTGCAGCCAACCGCCGACCCTTCTTTCTTCACTGCGATTATCCCGGCAGAATGCGCGGGGTAATGAAGAACAGAAGCTCCTGAGACGGTGGAGCTGACCGTGGTGTGCTTGAACAGGTTTCCGACCACCGGCAAGCTGCCGAAGAAAGGAACCTGCTGCACGTCGGTGCGCTGCTGGGTGACGATGATGCCGCCGATAACGACCGTGTTGCCATCGCCGATCAGCACCTTGGTTTCGGCCGACTGTGTATCGATGGCCGGGATGCCTTGCACGCGCGGGATCGAGGAGTCGATCTGGTCGTTGGTGACGGTGATGTCCATGTAGATCGTGCCTTCCGCGGTGATCTGCGGGGTCACGTCGAGTTCCAGCACCGCGTCCACGAACTGAACGGAAACCGTGTTGTTGACGATGGTCTGCACCGGGATCTTGGTACCTTGCTTCACGGTGGCCTTCTGGTTGTTCTGGGTGATCACTTTCGGCTTGGAGAGCAGTTTGCCGACGCCGCGCTCTTCCGCCGCGGTGATAATGGCGTCGAGCGCGAAATTGGCCGAGGCGAAGGCGTAGGTCAAGCCGCTGGTCGGCGTAGCTGCCGCGAGGTTCGTAAGCAACGGAAGCGAACCACTCGTCGAAGTTGACGTGGCGCCGACAGCGAGTGGCGGAGTCGGCGTATGGATGACTGGGCTGGTGCCGACTTGCGACGAACCACCGAGGGCATTGAGATTGTTACCGGTGAGCGACTGTCCACCGACACCGAGCTGGGTGCCGATTTCACGCGAGAAGGAGCGGTTGGCCGCCACGACGCGCGCTTCGATTTCCACCTGCTGCGACTTGCGGTCCAGCTGGCGAATCAGGTTATCCATCACCGGCAAAACGCTGGGGATGTCGCGAATGATCAAAGTATTCGAACGGGCGTCGGCCAGAACGTCGCCGCGTGAAGAAAGGAACTTCTTCATCGTGGGAACCAGGTCGGAGGCCTTGGCATAGCTCAAGACGCGCGTGGTGGTGACCACGTCCGCCGCTTCTGCCTGGGCCTTGGCGAGTTCGCGGTTCTGTTCGGCTTCTTTCTTCAGCGTATCCTTGGTTGCGATTCGGAGTACATTGCCGTCCACCTGCTTATCGAGGTCGTTGTTGTGAAGCACAATGTCCAGAGCCTGATCCCACGGTACATCGTCGAGGACGATGGTGAGATTGCCGTGCACGGCCGGATCGACTACCACGTTCAAGCCGCTGATTTCGTGGATCAGGCGGAAGAAGTCGCGGAGATCGACATCCTTCAGGTTCACAGAAATCGGTTCACCGGAGTAACGTCCGGCCGGAGCGGGCTGCTGCGGAACCGCAACGGCAGGAGCCGGGGCGGCGGGAGTGGTGACTGCGGCAGGCGTCGCTAGAGCCGAGCTTGAGCCCGTAAGCGCGGCGGGAAGAGCCGCAACCGGGGCCGGAACTGTTCCCGCGACTGCCGGAGTGACTGGAGCCGGCGTAATCTGCTTGGCAACGACCACCGGAGCGGACGTTGCTGCCGGCGCGGGAATCGCCGCCGGAATTTCGGACTTGGTGGTGGTGATGTTCGAAGGCTGATCGGTCGCCGGAGCCGGAGCGGAAGCGGCAGCAGGCGTAAATGCGACGGTGACTGCGTTGCCCGTGGAATTGATGTTGTAGCGCGCGGGCGAGCGCAGGTCGATCACCACGCGGGAAACCTCGGGCGAAAATTGCGCGAGGCGAATTTCGCGGACCGGGTCCAGGTTGCTGGCGATATTCTTTTCAGAGGTCTTGAGGTGCGCGCCCGAGAAATCGAGCACCAGGCGATCCGGATTCTGCAAGCGAATCACGTGGTAGCTCAACTTGCCGCTGCCGACGACGTTCACTTCGGTCTGCTCGCCGTTCTGGCCGAGCTTGACAGATTCGATGGCTTGCATCGAAGACGGCATGGTCAGCTTGGTGTCCGAAGATTTGGCAGAGATCGGGGTCACCGAAGGAGCTGCGGTGATTGGCGCGGGAGCCGCAGCCGAGCCGCCGTCGGTATTGCCGTTGGCGGCGACGAACAGGGTCAACTCGTCGTTGCCGGTGCGTTCGATGCGGGGCTCGACGCCGGCGCGCACCAGAACTTCCAGGCGCACCATGGGCTTCGATCCGGCGGAGTACGTGCTCACGCGATAGCTCTTGACGAGCTCCGAGGGAACCACGCGCGCTCCGGCAGAATCGCCTGCCGAGACGCCGCTGAGGTCGAGCACGTAAAGGCTCTGGCTCGGGCGGTAGGTGGTGTATTCAAACGGAGCGTTGGCCTGAGCTTCCAGGTTCACGTTGCCGTCCTTCACCACGGCCTTGACATGCACCACGGGCGCATCGCTGGCCCGGAGTGCTCCACTCGACAGAATTAGGGACGCCGCAACGAAAGTGGTACGCCCCCACGCGCTCCGCATGATCCTCATTGCTGCTCTCCTGCGCTCGGGTAGATTCGCTTGGTAACCAAACGCTCAACCGGCTTCCCGAATGCATCTTTTGAGTTTTCCTTGAACGTCACTCCGTCCAGGCCAATCTTTTCCACATCGCCGTCATAGAGACGGTCCCCCTCGCGGAGGAAATAAACGCGTTGATCGGGATTGGAGACGACTGCCAGCATCCCTTCGGGCGAACGAACGGTGCCGTCGATGCGCACGGTGGCGACAACCAATCCCGCTTTGCCCGGAGGCAACGGAGGCCCGCCGGTTTTGTTCTCGTTCACCAGAGGCAGGAACGGATCGCGCTTGCCGGCTTCCGGCGATTTCGCCGCGGTGCCGCCGGTAGGTGCAGCAGCGGCGTGCGCCGCGACTCTCGCCTTGTGTGCCGATTTCTTGGCTGCTGGCGCCGGGGCCGCCTGCGCTTGAGTGGCAGGGATCACGGCCAACGACATGGCCAGCAGGGTGAAAAGAGCCAACGTGTTGTGTGAGTGTTTCATCGTCCTTGCCTTATTTCTTCGCCGGCGCTGCTGCTGCCGTCTTCGCGCCAGCCGCCGCTGGAGCCGTATCCGCGGACTTGGAAAAGAACGTCGTTATGGTGATGGTGCCGGTCACCGACGTTCCCGGAGTCATGCGGAACGTGGTGCTGGAATTCTTCGCGACGCTGGTGAGCTTCATGTCGCCTACGTTGACGATGCGCGACAGGCGGCCCAGCTTGGCGAAGAAATCGAGAACCGAGAAGTACGGGCCGTCGGCTTCGACGGTGAACGGCATCTCGAAGTAATCCTGCTTTTGCGCGACCGGTTCGGCCTTCAGGCGGCGAATGGAAACGCCGGAGGTAGTGGCCGCGGTCTGGATCATGATGATGAATTCATCGACGCGCTTATCCGCGGGAACGATGGTCTGCAGCGTGGCGAGTTGCTTTTGCAGGGCGTCCATTTCCGATTGCAGTTCGGCGCGGCGCTGCTTGTAAACGCGCAAGCTGGCCACTTCGGTCTGCAGCGGTTTTTCTTCGGATTGCGCCTGCTCGAGCTGCGAGCGAACGCTGGAGTTCGGCAAGCCGGGAACGAACAGTCCGGCGGCGATCAGGATTACGGCCAGTCCCAGGAAAAACAGCGCTTGCAGCGGCCAGGGCCATTCACGGAACGAAGTAGCCATCGCTAGCTCCTCCCCTTGGTTGCCGGTTGCGGGGCGGGCGCGGGAGCGGTGGCGGGTTTAGCCGCGGGCGTTGCAGCCTGCGACTGAGGTCCCGAAGCGGCGACAGCGGCCGTCATCGTGAAGCCGTAGGTGGTGACGGCCTTCACAACGTCATCTTCCTTTGCCTCTTGAATTTCAATCTTGTCGAAGTAGCCGGAGCGCTTCAGCTGGGTGATGAAGTTGGCCACGGCGTCGATATTGCCGGCTTCGCCGGCGATCGAAAGGTTGTCACCCTTGCGCTCCAGCGAAGTGAGCCAGAGTTGATCGACGCGGACCACGGTGTTGGCGACCATCTGCAGCAGTTCCTGAGCGCCGGTGCGGTTCTTCTGCAGGCCTTCGATCACATCGATCTGAGTTTGCAGGGTGCGCTTCTGCTGTTCGAAGGAGTCCACTTCCTGCTTGATCTGCTGGAGCTGGGTGCGCTCAGCTTTGAGCGAGGCGATGCGCGCGTTGGTGGCATCCAGGTCGTGCTTCTCCGAATTGTAGGTGATAAACAGGACGATGGCCGCAATGGCGATCGCCGCCAGACCCAGGATGATCTGCAGGGTCGCTTCCAGCGGCACCGATTGCTTGGCCGCCTTCGGGCGGACCTGGCCTAGTAAGTTAATCCGAATCATGGCGTGTCAAAGCTCCTCAGCGCCAAGCCCACGGCGATGGCCAGGCGCGGCGCCAACTCGCGGATCTGACTCTCGTCGTGACGCCCAGGGTTGATTGCGATTTTCCGGAAGGGATAGAGCTCTTCTACCGGCATGGCGAACTCTTCGTTGAGCAGGTCGAGAAGCCCGGGGACGCGCGCCGTTCCACCGGCGACGTAAATACGGCGGATGTTTTCGCCGCTCGCGGTCGCGCGGAAGAAGTCGAACGTCTTCTGAATCTCAAGGATCAAAATATCGGACACCGAGCGGAGGATCGCGGTGCGCTGCTCTTCGCTCACTCCGGCCAGCGTGCCGCCCATCTTCAACTTTTCGGCGTCCTCGAAGCTCAGATCCAATTCCTTCTGGAGGGCATCGGTGTACTGGTTACCGCCGACCGAAACGTCGCGAGTGAACAGCGGCGTCCATCCGCGGACGATATTGATGTTCATCACGCTGGCACCGACGTTCAGTAGCGCGACCACCTGAGAAGGATCCGGGTCGTAGTTCACTTCGAAAGCGTTCTTCAATTCCGTGACGTTGGCGCGGCCGTAATCGAAGCGCACGGTTACCTGGCTGGATTCGCGCCGGATCGCCCGCCGAGATGTTCAGACGCGCTTCCATTTCCGAAATGGTCTGCTCGGAGCCGCGGTGAAAATCCACGCGCAGATAGAGATTCTCGCCGTCGCTGCCGTAGTACACCTCGCGCACCAGGAACTTCTTGCCGTGCATGGAGCCGGAGCGCTCGTCCACGCGATAAAGCCCGGCGCCCATCCATTCGAAATACGAAGTGACTTCGCCGTCGATCACCGGCTGAATCGGCCCGCTGGGCGGGACGTGCACGGCGCTCACCGCCATGCGCAGAATGGGCCGCGACAGCTCCTCGGGCGGGCTGAGGTTCAGAAAGCGATAGACGTTGGCCAGATGGCTGCGGTAAAGCTGGTCGAACTCCGCGCGGTTGGCGGAATCGTGCTCGGGCCCGTACCACCAGCACCAGTCGCTGCCTTCGGCGATCAGCAGTTCTTCGAAGGCCAGCTGGCGGCGGTCCTTCGGGCACGTTGGCGCGCGGCATCGTAGGTCTCGCGCGCGCGCAGCAGCTGGCTCCAGGCCTGGTTGTCTTCTTCCGCGCCGATCCAGACGTCGAAGTTGGCGTTGATCCAGGAACCCGGGAAAATGTGCGACAGCGGCTCGGGCTCCATTCTGCGCGAGCGCTTCGCTGACGGTCACGGCGGCCATCTGCGCGTCCTCGGAAATGCGGCGGTACAGATCGCGCAGGAAGGGACGGCCGTTGTGGTCGTAGTATTCCCAGGCGTTTTCGCCATCGAGAATGATGGGCACCAGGGCATCGCGGCCGGCCGCCAGAATGCCGCGGCAGTTTTCGCGGATGCGATGCAGAAAATCGTCGCGCGGCCTCGGCGGCAGTCCATTTCGGAATAGACGAAGCCGATCAGGTCGCTCAGGAAATGATCGCGGAAAATCACGCCGATCTGCGCGGCCGTGCTGCTGCCAGCGGTACGGGCGATAGATGGCGTCCACGCCGATGGCGCGGCCCAGCGTGCGGCCCAGCACGCCGCTGTCGGTGGCGGCCCAGTGGAAGCCGGCTTCGGCGGCGATGGCGAAGACTTCGTCGGAAACCGAGCCTTCCGACGGCCACAGACCCGCCGGCGCCACGCCGAACTCGTGCTCGACGTACTCGCGCGCCATCGCCAGCTGCTTGTCGGGCGTCGCCCGGATAGCGGAACGGGGGCGGCAGCGGCACGCCGGGATGCGACACCGCGGCGATATTGGAATCGCACAGCAGCGGCAGGATGGGGTGATAGTACGGCGTGGTGGAGATTTCGATCTGGCCCGGTGCCGGCCAGCTCGCGATAGACCGGCATCACCTTGCCCACGATCTCGCGCTGCTTTGCGCCCATCAGGCGCTGGTCGTCGAGCGTGAAATCGCGCGCCTTTGGCGAACAACTCGCGCACCTCGGGATCGGCGGTCGCGGAACTCCTCGTCGAACCAGGCCAGTTGCGAGAGCACCTGCAGGTCG
Organism: uncultured Acidobacteriota bacterium; assembly: GCA_963839325.1. GTDB lineage: Bacteria > Acidobacteriota > Terriglobia > Acidiferrales > UBA7541 > Palsa-295. The sequence continues at coordinate 369,756 of CAWIUO010000002.1, forward strand.
CGAAAATCCTGCGCGGAGAAGCGCCGGCGCGCCGTCTCGAGGCTGTCTTGCGACTGGCACGCTTCGAGCAGCTCGCCGTAGCGCGGAAGCGATGGATCATGCGCTGCGGATCGGCTTGAAGGAACTGCTGCAGCAGAAAGGCCTGGTCGGCCTCGGTGAGCGCTTCGGCGGGCTTCAGCGCGACAGCCAGGAAGGGATCGCGGGCTTCGCCGCGGGCGTATTCGTCCACCTGCGACCATCATGGAAGGCACCAGGTTGAAGGTCTGGCGGACGTTGGGAAATTCGCGCAGGATCTCGACCATGCCGTAGTAGTCTTTGAGCGCGTGCAGGCGCGTCCAGGGCAGCTTGTACTCGCCGGAGACCAGATCCTTATAGAACGGCTGGTGCATGTGCCAGAGGAAGCACAGATAGATGTGCGGCATTGGTTACTCGTGGCGGATCAGCGTGGCTGGCATACGCCTGCCCGGCAGCCGAGGCGCATCTAGAGCCGGCAGCTGGAGCCTGCCCATACATCTCTGTGGCGACGCAGGCATCAGCGTGCGAAGAAACTGCTGGCGGGCGGCGGCGCATGAACGCCTTTGATGGCCAGCCACAGGATATCGTTCAACTCGTCGGCATCGGCGCGATCTTCCTCGCTGAAATCCAGGCGGGAGGATCGCGCGGCGGTCGCGCGAGTGCAGGGATTGCGTTCGTCGAGCGGCACGCGCGGCTTTTCGGCCTTGTAGGGCGCCGGGTCCGCAGTCGCTCTGAAACGCGGCGGACATGGGCCGCGCCGCGGCGTCGAACTGGGTCATGGGCCGCAGCCCCAGGATCAGCTCCATGGTGCGCAGCATGGAGGCGGTGTTGTACATGGAGCTGTCCACGGCGTGGTGCCTGACGTAGGGCGAGATGAGGAACGCGGGCGAGCGGTGCGAATCGACGTGGTCGGGGCCGTTCTGGGCGTCGTCCTCCAGAACGAAAATGGCGGTGCTGGCCCAGAAGCGGCTCTTCGAAACGGCTTCCACCAGCATGCCCAGCGCATAGTCGTTATCGGCGACCATGGCGAGCGGGGTCAGTTTGCCGCCTTGCGTGCCGCTGGTATGATCGTTGCCAAGCCGCATGAATGATCAGTTGCGGCATGACGCCGGATTTCTCGAACTCCGCGAGGTCGGCAAGAAAAACCTTCACCCGTTCTACGTCGGGATAGTCCAGATCGAAATCGCGATAGTGGAGATTGGTGACGCTTTTCAGCACCGGGTCGCGGACCAGTGCGATCTGCGTGCCGTCGGGAGCGGCTTGCGGCGCGATTCTCGCGCCATATAGCCGTAGTTGCGCATGGAGATTCCGGCGCCGGCGGCGCTGGTCCAGAGATATCCGGCGGGCGGCGCGTCGGTGGGTTCCTGCTCTTCGTAATCGTAGTAGTTGCGGCGGTTGGCGTAGCTGTTCGGCCACATCTTCTGGATGTAATCGGTGCCGATGGCCGCGGTAGACCAGTAGTGGCCGTCGGCGCTGACATCGCCATTCACATAGAAGTTGTCGAGCAGCACGAACTGGCGCGCGATCTTGTGTTCATTGGGAGTGACGTTTTCGCCGAAAAGCACCAGCGACGGATCGCCGTTGCCTTCCTTCATATCGCCCAGCACCTGGTCGTAGGAGCGGTTTTCCTTGACGATGTAGATCACATGCTGGATGGGCGGAAACGGATTCGGAGTAAATCCAGCTTCTCGTCGCGATACGCCGAGTTATCGATGGCGGTCTTGGTGTAAGCTTCCAACTGGCGGTCGGTGAACCGGCCGATAAACGAGGCGGTACCGGTTTGAATGCGTGCCACGTATTGGACGATGTGGGGCTCGCCTTTATAGGCGAGTTCCGGCCGTCGCGCGGGATTGGGACCTTGCGGATTGGGATGCGAGCCGCCCCCGCGGCCATTGAGCACCACCAGCGTGCCATCCGGCAGCGTGCGCGCGGCGGTGGGATACCAACCCGTGGGAATGAATCCCTCGACGTGGCTGTGTTCCTGCGAGATATCCGCCACCGCGACCACATTGGCGTCGGAGCAGACCACATACAGGTGATTGCCCCTGCGGGCTGAGGGCCAGTGCGCTGGGAGTCATGCCGGCGGGTTGGCGCGGCGTCATGGCGGTGTTGATGGTTTCGATCAGCCGCAGTTCCTTATCTTCGGAGACGGCCAGGGTGTAGACGCTGTTGGTATTGGCCGCCGTGATGAACAGGCGTCCGACGTACCCCGGCACTCCATCTGCGGTTTCGCCCTTACCGCCCGCCCACACCATGTCGGTAGGATGCGGGCCGAGACGCACGACCGCCAGTTGATTGCCGGAGTTAGTGTCGTAATGGCCCACCGATCCGTCCGTCCAGCTTGTCACGAAGAAGGATTTGCCATCGGGATGGAAGAGGATGCGATAGGGGCGGCGGCCGGTCTTCACGCGATCGATCACCATGCCGGATTGCGGATTGATAACCACTAGCGAATCGTGATAGAGATCCGCGGCATAGAGCAGGTGGCCGTCGGGGGTGAGCGCCACATCGCCGATGAAGTCCGCATGCGTGCGCTTGTCGGGCGGGACCACGGTGAAGGTTCGGGCGAGTTCCAGGGCGCCGTTGGCGAACGTGAATTCGAAGACGGCCGCGCGCGATCCGCCGCCTACATAGACTCGGTCGCCCTTCGGAGTGAAGGTGAGTCCCAGCCAGCCATCGGCGATGCGCACGCGGCTGGTTTCGCGGGCGGTAGCCGTTTCAAGCACGCTGATGGAGGGCGGGTTATATCCGCCGTTGAGCACCAGGAGGTAACGGCCATCGGGCGAGAGCGCCGTGGACATGGGGAACGTATCCAGCGGGACCTGTTTGCCGGCGGGTTCCAGACGCCAGCCTGAGTTGAGCAGAAATCCGCCGCCGGGCAGGGGGCCGACCTGCTCGCGGGGCGCGGGCTGCGAGCAGAGGATTGCCGCAGCCAAGAGGAGTGCAATGCAAAGGTAAGAGCGCATCCTGTCTACGATCATACCTTGGGGGCTGGACTGCCGTGGGGGGAGTGGGGTGGGATGGCAAGAAAAAATCTACCGACCAAACCCAATTTCTTGTAATAGATTTTTTATCAACAAGTTAACACGAAGGGAGCGGGGCCGCTCAAAGTGCGCAAAACCGTAGCGGCCCCGCTCTGAGTCAAGGAGGATACGACAACTAACGGCCGAAATGGCTCCAACCGCCGCCCACAGCCACACCGACACCGACCGCCGGTCCCGGGTAAACGTAAGACTGCGGATAGTAGGAATAGGGTTGTCCATATCCGTAGGGATAATCGTAGGGATCCGGGTTGGAATAATAGGGATACCCGTAGCCGTAGTATCCGGGCCAATATCCAAGGCCAAGACCCCAACCGCCCCACCCCCAACCGCCATAACCCCAGCCGCCATAACCGCCCCAGCCGCCATAACCGTATCCGCGACCGTAGCCATATCCATATCCGCGGCCGTAGCCGCCGTAGCCGCGACCGTAGCCACCGTAGCCGCGGCCATAGCCACCATAGCCGCGGCCAGCGAAGCCACCGCCACCGCCGAAGTGACCGCCGCCTGCCATGGCGTGACCGCCGCCGCCAAACCCACCTCCTCCGTGACCGCCGCCGCCGCCGCCATGGCCTTGCGCGGCAAAAGCCACACTACCCAACAGCAAGCATGCCAATAAAACGAAAGTTTTTCTCATAAGTCACCTACTAATCTGTCACCTGCTCTTTAGACTAACACCGAAGATAGATGGTTTCTAGTGGCTGAAATCAACCAGCGGCGGTGGTTTGCGGCCAAAAACGACTCCGGTTTGCGCGCATGATTTCAGGCACTTAGCGGGATTGGCGAAACGGATGCATAGAAATTCCCGTCGTCATTATATGAGGCAACTTATATGAAGAGCAATATCAGCATCACGCAGACCGCCGTTTGCTCCCTGGCACTCAGCTTAGTCATTGGATCGGGCGCTCTTTGGGCGCAAGACCAGGCGCCGGCTCCACCGCCCGCCGATCCGCAACAACAGGGCGCGCCAGCCAATGGCCAATGGCGCAAAGCCAGCGATCCGCCGCCCGCGCAGAGTCCCGCGCCAGCCGCCACATCGCCGGCCGATGGCCCGCCGGCGCAGAATCCCGCGCCCACGCCACCGCCTGTCGAGGGCACGCCGGCGCCCGACACGGCGCCCCGCGCCACCATGGACCCGAACTACTCGCCAGGTGCGCCGGCCGCGCAGTATCCGGGCCAGCCGTATCCTAACCAACAGCAGTATCCAAGCCAGCCGTATCCGAATTATCCAAATCAACCGTATCCGGGCCCGCAACCGTATCCGGTTCAGCAACCTTATCCGGGCCAGCAACCTTATCCGGGCCAGCAACCTTATCCGGGCCAGCAACCTTATCCGAATCAGCGGCCTTATCCGAATCAATACCCGAATCAGACCTATGGCCCGCCGCCGGCTGCCAGTTACAATCGCGGTCCCATTCCCCCGAAGCTTACGATTCAGCCCGGCACCTTTGTCAGCGTGCGTTTGAACCAGGGCTTGTCGTCGGATCGCAATCAAGTGGGAGATCCCTTTACGGCGACTCTGGCGGAGCCACTGGTGGTGGATGGCGTGGTGTTGGCAAATCGCGGACAAACTGTAGGTGGAAAGGTCACGGAGGCTAAGAAAGCGGGCCGCGTGGAAGGTGTTTCGCGGCTGGCCGTTCAATTAACGGATCTCACGCTGGCGGACGGACATCCGCTGCCCATCCAAACACAATTCATCGGCAAGAACGGTCCGACGTCCGTGGGCCGGGATGCTTTCGCGGTGGGGGCGACCACGGCAACGGGCGCAGCCATTGGCGCGGCTGTGGGTTGGGGAACCGGTGCGGCGATCGGCGCTGGCGCCGGCGCTTTAGCGGGCATCGTGGGAGTGTTGGTGACTCGCGGCCACCCGACCTATCTGTATCCGGAGCAAGCTCTGACGTTCCGCATTGAACAACCGCTCACTATCTCGACCGAGGCAGCTCCGCAGGCATTCCATTGGGTGACTCCGTACGATTTTCCGCCGTCGTTTGATGTACAAAACGGTCCGAGGCCGCCGAATGGAAATTATGGAGATTATGGCTCTCCGTATCCGTATGGGTATCCTTATGCTTACGCTTCCCCCTATTGGGGCTACCCATATTGGGGCCCGGGCCTCGGGCTTTACTGGGGTGGCCGGTGGGGCGGTTGGGGTGGCCGGTGGGGCGGCTGGGGGCGCGGGGGGCGCTGGCGCTAGGGCGGACCGCTCCCTCACGGTCGCGGCTCAGTAGCTTCGCGGCGCGGTAGCTTCGCGTCTTGTGAGCCGTGCGACTGTAGCTTCGCGTCTTCTGAGCCGCGCGCGTCAGCAAGCGGTCGCGTGAGTAAGATATTAACAGGAGGAAGATCCATTCCATGTCGATGAAATCTCTTTTGAGTGCAGGTACGGTTAGCTGTATCTTGAGTGTTGCGATGCTGGCACAGCAGCCACCGCCTCCTCCACCGCAACAGAACTACCCGCCTCCGCAGCAAGGGTATCCGGCGCAACAAGGATACCCGCAGCAACAGCAATATCCGCCGCAGAATTATCCGCCGCCGCAGCAAGGTTATCCGCCGCCGCAACAAGGTTATCCGCCACAACAGGGTTACCCGCCGGCGCAAGGTTATCCGCAGCAGGCTGCGCCTCCCCTGGCGCCCCAACAGTTGGACGACTTAGTCGGACGGATCGCGCTCTATCCCGATCCGCTATTAGCCCAGGTGATGACGGGCTCCACTTTCTGGAACGAAATTCCGGATGCGGCCGGCTGGGCGAATCAACACGCGTTTTTGCACGGCGATGAGCTCTCCAGGGCGATCTACGAAGATAACTTACAGTTCGACCCCAGCGTGCTGGCGCTGATCCCGTTTCCGGCCGTGCTGGATATGATGGCCAAAGATCCGGGTTGGACCCAAGCGCTCGGCAACGCGGTGCTGACCCAACGGGCCGATGTGATGGACGCGGTACAGCGCATGCGCCAACGCGCCATGGACGCCGGATATCTGGAAAGTAACGCGCAATACCGCGTGGCGGTGAACGGTCCCGGGGATATCGAGATCCTGCCGGTCAATCCCGGCTTGGTGTACGTGCCTTACTACAATCCGGCGGTCGTTTTCGTGAGGCCGCGGCCCGGCTTTTTCGCCGGCGTCGGCATCACTTTTGGCCCAGGCATCTTCGTGGGAGCTTTTGCGCCATTCGGCTGGGCGGGTCCCGGCTTCGGATGGCGGACGCACGACATCCTCATCGACCATCGGGCGTGGGGGCGGACGTGGGGGAATCGCGACGTGTACGTGCATCCTTATGCCGTGCCGGTGGCGCGGCCGGCAGGTCCGCGCGTGGAGCGTCACGTACAGCGCCGCGTGGAAGATCGCCGGCGGTGAAGAGCGGGTGGTGGGTTGTAGGTGGTGGGTCGTGGTTGCGGGCCACCACCTTACTACCCACCACCCACCACCTTACTCAGAGTACTTTTGCGCGATTGGAAATCGCCGTCCGATGCCGAAAGCTTTGGAAGTGACTTTCAGCCCAGGCGCGGCCTGCTGCCTCTTGTATTCGTTGCGGTCCACTTTGTTGACGATATCGACTACCAGCTCGAGCGGCAGCGCCAGCTCTTGGGCGATCTCGCGCGGAGCTTGATAGTCTTCCACGTAGGCGCGCAAGATGCGGTCCAGGATTTCGTAAGGCGGCAGCGAATCGCTGTCTTTCTGATCCGGCCGCAATTCCGCCGATGGCGGTTTCTCGAACACGCTTTCGGGAATCGCGCCGAGGTGCGGCGGCGGTTGGCAACGCGCGCAAGCTCGTAGACCAGCGTCTTGGGCACATCGCTGATCACCGCCAGGCCGCCGCACATGTCGCCGTATAAGGTGCAGTAGCCCACGGCCAGTTCGCTCTTGTTGCCGGTGGTCAGCACCAGGTCGCCCCACTTATTGGAGAGCGCCATCAGAGTGACGCCGCGCAGGCGGGCTTGCAGAGTTCTCTTCGGTGACATCGCGCCGTGCGCCCGCGAACAGCGGATCGAGCACGCGCAGAAATTCATCGTAAATCGCCGAGATGGACGCGGTTTCAAAGCGAATGCCCAGGTTTTCGGCCAGGGCGCGCGCGTCGGCGATGCTGCCTTCCGATGAAAACGGTCCCGGCATGCCCACGCCGGTGACGTTGTGGCGCGCCCAGCGCATCCACCGCGATGGCCGCGGTGAGCGAAGAATCGATGCCGCCGCTCAGCCCGATGAGCACGCGCGCGAAGCCGCATTTGCGGATGTAATCGCGCGTGCCCAGCACCAGCGCCTCGTAGACGGCTTCGCATTCGTCCGGCAAGTTATCGTGCAGTTCGCCTGCGCCGGCGCTCGGAGTCGAACAGCACCAGGTCTTCGGCGAAGGATGCGGCCGAGCGCCGCCACGCGCCCGTCCGCGTCCATGGCGAAGCTGGTGCCATCGAACACCAGTTGATCGTTGCCGCCCACCTGGTTGACGTACACGACGGGAATGCCGTGGCGGCGCGCGGTGGCGGCGAAGATCTCGCGGCGCTGCGCGCGCTTGCCCATGTGATAGGGCGACGCGTTGATGCTGATCAGGATCTCGGCGCCGGAGTGCGCCAGTTCCTGCACCGGATCGCGGCGGTAGAGCGGCCGCTCCCAAAACTGCTTGTCGTTCCAGGCGTCTTCGCAGATGGTGAGGGCGATCTTGCGGCCATCCATCGTCAGCAGCGATTGCGACTCGGCGGGGACGAAGTAGCGCGCTTCGTCGAAGACGTCGTAGGTGGGCAGCAGCATCTTGGTCTGCCGGAATACGATCTTGCCGTCCACCAGAACGGCGGCGCTATTGGTGGCACGCTTGCCGGTGGAAGATTTGGAGGGGCCTACGTATCCGGCAATCAGGGCCAGCGGGAGCGCCGCGGTCTCCGCGGCCAGACGTTCCAACTGCTGCCCGGAGCGCTCCACAAAGGTAGGCTTTTCGACCAGATCGCGGGGGGGGTAGCCGGTGACCGAGAGTTCGGGGAAAACCACGATTTCCGCTCCCGCCGCGGCTGCTTCGCGCGAGAAGCGAATCATGCGGTCCACGTTGCCTCGGAGGTCACCGACGGTGGTGTTTATTTGGGCCAGCGCGATTTTCATCGTCTGACACTATTATCCGCGAAAGGGCGGCCTGAGAGGCCGCCGCAGGCAGGGTGCCTGCCCCACAATCAAATTTGATAGTGAACCACGGTGGGAACTCGATTGGTATCGACCGCGGTGATACCGGTAGCCCGTTCGAGCGCGGCCAGGAAGCCGCGATACTCAGCGCGGCTCAACTGCAACAGAGCCTGCGCGTGAGCGCTATCGCCGTCAGTGCCCGCCCAGGAAACTCCGATATAGTGACTCTGGCTCTCCCCGAGATGCATTAAGGGAACTACATTCAGAACCGATGCACCCATCCGGCGCCGCACTTCCGTGCCGAACGAGATTTCCGTGATGTTCTTCACGGGAACCGCAATGCGCCGCTCGCCTTGCATGAAGATAACTTCATCTTGTGCGAACGTGGCGCGCACCTTGTGATGATCGAGCGGCAGGCTGCCACCGGCGTACTTCGCCGGAAAGGCCGCAGCGGGTTTCTGCGCGAACGCGGCGGGTGCAAGCAAAGCTATTGAGAGAGAAACAAATGCGAACAGATTTTTCATGGAGATCCGCGGGATTAACGATATGCTCATCCGATTTGATGCTTTCGATCCGCCCGAAGTTACACATGGAAACCAAATATTCCGCGGATATTCGAATAGCGTGGCGCGCACGGCACACCTGAGGCAACCAAGACACGTCCGCGTTATGCTGGTGTTGTGCGGTGGAAACTCGATTTACGGCCGGTCAACCTCCTACTGACCGCCGGCATGGCCGCTGCCGTGGCCGCCCCCGGCGCAGTGAGGTTAAACGTGGTGGCCACCGACCGCGCCGGGCAGGCCCGTGACGGACCTACGGCCCATTGAGATGCTGGTTGCCGACGACGGCGCGCCGCAGAAGATCGCGTCGTTGCGATTGAACCCATCCAATCCCGCTCCGGCGCGCGTAATCCTGTTGGACCTTTCGGACCTGGATTATCAGCAGAGCGCGCTGGCGGCGCAAAGGCTGCGGCAATCGTTAACAAGCGAGGCCGTTTCTACATCGCTCTACCTTTACACGGTGGTGGGAAACGGCGATTTGTATCCGCTGCATGCACCGCCCGCGGCGAATACGCAGGCCCAAAACACGGACGACGCATGGGTGAAGCGGTGCGGCTCTTTGCTGGACGGAGCGCTGCGGAAAGTGGTTCAGCCGCGAGCCATGGACCTCATCGCTCACCCTGACCAGCGTTTCATGACCGCTTACTCCGCACTGGACTCCATCCGGCAAGCGATGGCGCGGCTGGGGGAAGGAAGCAACTGTTTTGGATCACGGATGGGATTTCGGCCGCCATCCGCAATTCGCCGCGGGGATTTGCGGACTTAGCGCCGCGATTGCGGCAGCTCGCGGCCCAATTCAACGACGATGGCATCGTGATCTACACACTCGATCCGACTCCGGCGTTTCCCGCCGGGGACCGCCAGGGATTGGAGATTTTGTCGGCGGCGACCGGCGGCCGTAGTTTTATAAGCGCCGATCTGAATATGGCGCTGCGGCAGGCGCGGACCGACGCGTCCGCCACTTACCTCATAGAATATAACCCGCCGCAGTCCGGTAACTCGGAAGGTAAGTATCACAAAGTGCGAATTACCTGCACTCGGCCAGGTGTGCGGCTGCGCAGTCAGGAGTCTTACCTGGCGGGGGCGAATGTCCATCCCCCGGAAGTCACCGCGGCGGATCGGGACGCTTCGCCGGCGGCGGTTTCGAGCGCGGTTTTGATCGAGCCGGCGTGGACGTTCGTAGGTTCGGTGCGACTGGCACAAGGCGCCAGCATCGTGTTGGAACTGGAGGACAGGCGGTTTATCGTGGTGGACTTGCGCGCCAACTCGCCGATCGCCCTGCAGGCCGGAGACCGCGTGAGCGTCCGCAGCGGCAAATACGACGGCCACGGCTTGCTAGCCGATTCCATAAGCCTGCTTGAGACCGGCGATGCGGGCCTTGCCGCGCCTGGCGAAGCCCGTGGATTTGAGCGCGGACGCCGACCCCATCCTCCAGAGGGCGCGCGATACGGAGGCGAGCATGGATCGCGCGCTGCCCGATTTTCTTTGCACGGAGGTGGTGAAACGGTATGCGGACGCGGGGCGGCGGACACAGTGGAAATTGCGGGATACGCTCTCGGCCGAAGTCTTCTACAGCCGGGAACGAGGCGAAAGCTATCGCGATATTCGAGTAGACGGAAGGCCCACGCAAAAGACCTGGCCGGAGTTAGGAGGCGATGTCTCCACGGGAGAGTTCGGCAGTCTGTTGCATAGTCTGCTTGCGAATCGGGACACGGAGTTTCAATTCATTGGGGATGACCGCTTGAACGGCGTGGCGGCACGCGAATTCGGCTTTCGCGTGGGCCGGGCTCAATCGGATTGGAAGGTACTGTCCGACTATCAATTTATTTTCCCACCTTACCGGGGGCGGATTTGGTTGGAGCGTGAGCGGAACCGCGTTTTGCGAATCGAGAGAACCGCCGAAGAGATTCCACCGGCCTTTCCCCTAAGCAGCGTGGAAGGCGAGGTGGACTTCAGCGAAGTGCGACTGGGATCGGCCGCGGCGGCTTACCTGCTACCATCGCACGCCGAGACGCGGGTTTGCGTGCGCGACGGCCGCGGGTGCAGCCGAAAGACAATCGAATTTCGCGGCTACCGGAAATTTACGGGGGAATCCAAGATTACTTTCTGAGGAAGCTATGGATAAAGGAAAGCATCCAAACGTTGTGCGTACGTGGATGGCGGGCAAGGCCAGGAAACCGCTGGCTGTGGCGAAAGCCGCGACCAAGGCCGCGCCGTTGACTCCTCACAAGCCCGAGCCGCGGAACAAGACTTAGCACGGATGAGCGCATGACTGCCGCAGTCTCTTTATTACTGTGTCTCGGTTTCGTGTGCCACGCCGCCTTCGGGCAACCGAAAGGCGAAGAACCGGTTAAGACGACTCTGTGCGAGTTGACCAGGCATCCGGAAACTTACGATGGCAAAGTGGTGCAGTTGCGTGCGCTGATCGACTCGGGCGTGCAGGACTTGCCTTCGGGAGTGAGCGACGACCGTTGCGGAGCGGAGTTGAAGTTCTTTACTCCCGACGATGCGGTTCTGGTGAAACTGGGGAAGAGCAAAACGTTCCAAAAGCTCATCAAAGACGTCAAGAAGAATCCGGTGGTGGAGGCCACTGTCACGGGGCTGTTTAAGAAGGCCGTTCCCGATCTGGCGCCAACCCAGAAACCCGAAGCGGGCTTGGCGCTCGAATCGGTAGAGGATATCGTGGTGCATCCCCAGCCGCGCGTGAAGCGTCAGAACCGGTAATTTACTTCCACATAGCCGAGGCTGCCGTTGCTGTCGCCTTTGAAGATCTGCTGAATCACCGCGCCGCCGCGCGCGTAGCCGTAATACAAGCTCAGCGCAAGAGGACGCAGCACTTGAAGGTCGGCGCTGATGTCATAGAGGGTCGCCAGGCCGGTCGCGCCGTTGGACGGGCGGCCATTGAAGCCGAAGGTCCAGGGTTGAAACGCGCCGCCGCCGGAATACCAGAGATCGTGACTGTTGGCTAGCCACAATCCATGCACGTCGGAGCGCAGAGTGACTCGCTTGGCCGGACGCAGCATCAGTTCGCCGAACAGATCGCGATTGTTCATCTCATTGAAGAACGGAAAGCGGGCGTAGACACGCGGCGTAGGCAGGATGGCGAAGAACGTGCCGTGAGTATTGTCGTTGGGATTACCGTCGCCGGTGGAATAGAAGTAACCCCCACGCAGCCAGGGCCGCACGGCTTCGACGATCTTCGGTTGGAATCCCGCTTCCACGGCTCCCGCGCCGGAACGTTGCGTTTGCACACCCCATTTGCCGTTCTGCAGTGCGCCCCATCCTAAGAGGTCGAACGTGCCGGCAACGGTGGGAATCGCCTGAATGTAGTGGCCGCCATAGGTGCCGATATCGAGGCCGCTGGGGTCGGCGGCGCGCACGGCGGCGGAGCGGTTGTCGGTCTTAAGCACGCCACGATCGTCGTTGTAGAAAATACCGAAGAGGCGCCACTCCGCTTTGCTTGTGCCGAAGGTCTGCTGCTTGGTAAGTGCCGCATAAGTGACCGGAGTGGTTACCCATCCCCAGCCATCCACCTGAAATACGCCGCGATCGGGCACGGCGCTGAACGCCGTAAAATTCCACCCGCCGTTACGGTAGTTATACTGCGCGCCATCGAAGCTGCGCTGCACGTCCGAAAAACCAAAGGTGCCGATCAGCCGCTGGGAGATGCCGTCGCGCTTGACAATGACCAGCGTCTCGTCGGTGGGCGTGACTTCGCCGCCGTCGGTGAATTCCATGCGGCCGAATTTGACGTTGGAGTGTTCGCCCTTCAGATGCAGATACGCCTGTTTGACGAATACGCTGGCGGAGTTTTGATCGTTGCGATTCGCGGCGTAGTAACTGCCGCCGAGGCCCAGTTGCCCATAGGGCGACGGCTGGACCGCCTGATTCGGTATTCCGAGTAAGATGGGCGCAGCCAGCTCGACGCCCCAATCGTAACTCTGTTGATTCTGGCTGAACATCAAGCGTAACAGCGTGCCCGAGTATCCGTAGGAGTTTTCCCCTTTACCTTGGAAAAAATCCCAGTCTTCGTATCGTTCGTGAATGGAGCCGGAGATATCTACCGACCCGATGTGCAGCGGATCGGAGCCGTCGGATTGAGCCCCCAAGGTGCCGCAGACGCTGAGACAGACTGCAACATAAATACAGACGCGCATGTTACTCACTCCCTCTAACCTAAACTAACAGGCTGCGGAAAAAGGCCCGAAACCGCTTGCTTTCGCGCGCGGCGCAGAAGCCGATCCCAGTGCCTACAACAACTTACTGAGCCGCGACCGTAAGGGAGCGGTCCCGAACACCTTTTTCCGCAACCTGCTAAGCAATGAAGCGAGTGTAACGGCGGGTGGGCGCGGCGTCAATAATCAAGATTGATTAGAGGCGCGAACTGGCAGTCAATAGCGCATAGATATTAGTGGCAAAATGCTATTTGCGACGGCGCAAGCCGGGTGATATCCTACTTGGCATCGCTGAGGGGTAAGAACCGATGAAACATGGAAGGCCCGCCAGGTACGCGGGCGTTCTGCTGGTCCTGCTGCTGGTCAATACTGCGTATATCGCGGCGTTTGCGTCGCCCACCATATTTTACATGGGTAACGTGGTGCTGCACCTGGCGCTGGGATTGTTGCTGGCGATCATGCTGCTCTGGCTCATACGGCGCATGCCGTTGGCGGGGAGTTTGTTTCTGATCGCCGCGATGGCCGGTATTTTCCTGGCGGTCAGCGGGAACACCACGCCGCATCGCTGGGTGCTCGAAGCGCACATCGCAGTCGCCGGACTGGCGCTGCTGGCGCTGCTTCCCTATGTGTTCAAGAACACCAGCGCGAACTTCCGCAACGCTTACGTGGCGGGCCTCGCCTTGTTGGTTATGTTCCCATCCGCTACCGCGCTTTACCGCAAGGTTCGCCCCGACGCGAACGATCGCATCCGCAACCCACTCGTGGTGCCGGTCTCCATGAATGAAGAGGGTGGCGGCCCGCGGTCGCCGTTCTTTCCATCGTCCGCAAAGACCAACGTGGGCGGCATCATTCCGTCGAATTTCTTCATGGATTCGGAAGCCTGCGGCCGATGTCACAAGGATATCTACGAGCAGTGGAAGAGCTCCATGCACCACTTCGCCTCGTTCAACAACCAGTTCTACCGGAAATCCATCGAGTATATGCAGAGCGTGATCGGTACGCAACCGAGCAAGTGGTGCGCGGGCTGTCACGATCACGCGGTGTTCTTCAATGGCCGCTTCGACCGGCCTATCAAGGAGCAGATCGATACGCCGGAGGCGCGCGCCGGACTATCGTGCACATCTTGCCATGCGATTACGCATGTAGATAGCTCCATGGGCAATGCGGGCTTGACCGTTCAGTATCCGCCTCTGCACGAGTTACTAAGCAGTAAGAATAAGTTGATTCAAGATGCCGACTATTTCATGACATTCCTGAATCCGGAGCCTCACCGGCGCACTTTCATGAAGCCGTTCATGCGAGAGCAAGTGCCGGAGTTCTGTTCGGCGTGTCATAAAGTGCATCTGGATGTTCCGGTCAACAAATATCGCTGGTTCCGCGGTTTTAACGATTATGACAACTGGCAGGCCAGCGGCGTATCCGGGCAAGGGGCGCGGTCGTTCTACTATCCGCCGAAGACCCAGAACTGCGCCGATTGTCACATGCCTATGGTGGCTTCCAGCGATCCCGGCAATATCGGCGGCAAGGTCCATTCGCATCGCTTCCCGGCCGCCAACACGGCCGTGCCTTACGCCAATCAGGATCAGGCGCAGCTCAGTCTGACCAGAAATTTCTCACTTCCGGCTTTATCTCAGTGGATATCTTCGCGGTGTCGCCGGCAAAGGATACGGGCACGGCGATGGTGCGGCGTACGGGCGAGGGTCCGCACGCCATGACCGGCTTCGCCGTGGGCGAGGAAGCCGAGCAGTCCGGCAACGCCATGATCCGCGAGGTGGGGCAGGTGGCCGCGCCGATCGATCATTCGGGAATTCATCTGGAGCCGGGATCGACGGCGCGCGTGGACGTGGTGGTGCGGACGCGCAAGATCGGCCACTTTTTCCCCGGCGGCACGGTGGACGCTTTCGATGTCTGGCTGGAATTGCAGGGCAAGGACGCCGACGGCCGCGTGATCTTCTGGAGCGGCGCAGTGGAGGACGGCGGCAAGGGTCCCGTGGAACCGGGCGCGCATTTCTATCGCGCCTATCCAACTCGATGGCGAAGGCAACATGATCAATAAGCGCAACGCCTGGCAGGCGCGCAGCGTGCTGTATGTGCGCCTGATTCCGCCCGGCGCCGCCGACGTGGCGCACTATCCGCGTGAAGATTCCCAAGGACGCCAAAGGGCCGCTCACGTTTACGGCCAAGCTGAATTACCGCAAGTTCTCGCTACTACTTACACGCAGTTTGCTTATGCGGGACAGCCCAAGCCGAACCAGGATCCCAAGCTGCTGTCGGCCAGTTACAACAGCATGGAGTACAGCTTCGATCCGCACAACATTCCGCAGGACGTTTCGGGCAATATCAAGGGCCGCATTCCCGATCTGCCCATTGTGACGCTGGCGTCCGCCAAGGCCAGCGTGCCGCTAGGGCTAGTCCGCCTGGACTCCGGTGGTGCGCAAAGAGGATCGCGAGCGCTGGAACGATTGGGGCATCGGGCTGCTGCTGCAAGGCGATCTGAAAGGCGCCGAATACGCGTTCAAGAAAGTGACTGAGGCCGAGCCCGGTTATGCCGATGGCTGGCTGAACGTGGCGCGCGCGCTGATTCAGGAAGGCGAGACCGACGCGGCCAAGCCGTATGTCGGAGCAGGCGCTGAAGATCAATCCGAAGCTGGGCCGCATCTAGTTTTTCAAGGCCATGATCGAGAAGGCCGACGGGAAATACGACGACGCGCTGGAATCGCTGGGACGTGACGCTGGGGATGTATCCGCGCGACCGCGTGGCGCTGAATCAGGCGGCGCGCATCCTGTTTTTGCAACGCAAGTATGCGCGAGGCGCTGAAGTTCTGGATCGCGTCTGCGACGTGGATCCCGAGGATCTGCAAATGCACTATACCCGCATGCTGTGTTTGCGCGGCCTGGGCGACGCGGCGGGCGCGGGGCGCGAACAGGCGCTGTTCCAGCGCTTCAAAGCGGAGGAGTCGGCGCAGGCCATCACCGCCAAGCCGCGCCTGCTCAGCCCCGAAGAATAACAACGAGCGCCAGCAGATTCACGATCACGAAAGCGTGCCGCTGAAGGTGCGGGCGGGCACGCCTGCGGCGGCCGCTCAGGCTGGCCGAGCGTCCGGAGGTGGCCAATGAAGCGGCTCTTCGTGGCGGCTGGCGGCGTATTGGTCGTGCTTGGGTGGCGGCGCTATCGAGCGTCGCTGCTTCGGGTATCGTGGCTCCCCAGGCGGCCATCACCTTCACCGATGTGACCGCCCGCGCGGGCATCAAATTCGTGCACAACAGCGGACGCGCCGGCAAGAAGTTTCTGCCGGAGACCATGGGCTCGGGCGTCGCCTGGTTCGACGCCGATGGCGACGGCTGGCCCGATATGCTGCTCATCAACAGCAAAGACTGGACGCCGCGCGGCCGCAAATCGCTGCCGGCGCTCTATCGCAACAACCACGACGGCACCTTCACCGATATCACCGCGGGCAGCGGACTGGACGTGGAGATGTACGGCATGGGCGTGGCCATCGGCGATTACGATAACGACGGACGCGACGACGTTTACATCACCGCGCTCGATGGCGACCACCTGTTCCACAACGAAGGCCACGGCAAGTTCCGCGACGTGACGAAGGCGTCCGGGTATCAACAACGCCAACTTCGGCACCAGCGCCGCATGGTTCGATTACGATCGCGACGGCAAGCTGGACCTGTTCGTCGCCAACTACGTGCAGTGGACCGCGAAGGGCGATTTGTGGTGTTCGCTCGATGGCGCGACTAAGTCGTACTGCACGCCGGAATCGTACAAGGGAACGTCGTCGAAGCTCTATCACAACTTGGCAACGGCAAGTTCGAAGATGTAAGCCAGAAGGCCGGGCTGGCCGATCCGAACGAGCAAGTCGCTGGGCGTCGCGGTGCTGGACTATAACGGCGACGGCTGGCCCGACTTGTTCATCTCCAACGATACGCAGCCGAACAAGCTCTACCGCAACAATCGCAACGGCACGTTCACCGAAGAGGGCGTGGCCGCGGGCGTGGCTTTCGGCGAGGATGGCGTGGCGCGCGGCGCGATGGGCGTGGACGCCGCCGATTACGACCGATCCGGGACGGCCGCATCTGCTGGTGGGAAACTTCTCCAACCAGATGCTGGGGCTTTATCACAACGAAGGCACCGGGCTGTTTGTGGACGAGGCGCCGTCTTCGACCGTGGGCCGCGCCAGCCTGCTGACGCTGACTTTCGGCGCGTTCTTCTTCGATTACGACCTGGACGGCTATCCCGATATCTTCGCGGCCAACGGGCACATCGAAGAGGAGATCGGCCGCGTGCAGCCGAAGGTGCAGTACAAGGAGCCGCCGCTGCTGTTCCACAACCTGGGCAAGGGGCAGTTCGAGAACGTGACGGCGCGCATGGGCGCGGCCTTCAACCGCCCGGTGGTGGCGCGCGGCGCGGCGTATGCCGATTACGACCACGACGGCGATCTGGATATCGTGGTGACCACCAACGACGGCCCGGCTTACTTGTTCCGCAACGATGGCGGCAATCGGAATCACTGGATCTCGGTGCGGCTGGTGGGGCGCAAGTCGAATCGCGACGGCATCGGCGCGGTGGTGCGGGTGACCAGTAAGTCGGGCAAGCAATGGAACATGGTGCGCAGCGGATCGAGTTACTGCTCGCAGAGCGACCTGGCGCTGACGTTCGGGCTGGGCGGCGATGCGGCGGTGGATGCCATCGAGATCGACTGGCCCAGCGGGCGAGAAGCAGAAGCTGGGGGCCGTGGCCGCGAATCAGTTTCTGACCATCGACGAGATGGCGGGCATTGTGGGGCGGGCGGGGCCGGGGAAGAATTGATCGCCAGCTACTCCCATCGCAGAGCCACCGTCGGGTCCACGCACGCCGCGCGTCGGGCAGGCCAATAACATGCCGCGCCGGCAACCGCCACCCACACTAGAGTTACCGCGGCATAAGTGGGTGGATCCGCCGGACTGACCCCGTATAGCAAAGGAGCCAGGGCGCGATCGAGCATCAAGCAAGCTGCCAGACCGATGCCCACGCCCGCCAGCGTCAGGCTCAAGCCCTGGCTCAGCACCATCCGCAACACAGCCGCCGGCTGCGCGCCGATGGCTATACGGATGCCGATCTCGCGCCTGCGCAGCGTCACATGATACGCCACCACTCCATACAGGCCGACCGCGGCCAGCACCAGCGCCAACGCGCCGAACGCGCCGAGCATGGAAACTTCCCAGCGCACCTGCCAATACGACCGGTCCACCCATTCCGCGAACGGATGTATTCCATAAATGCGCGCCCCCGCGGCGGCGGCGGCCACAGTCTTGCGTAGGGTTTCGGGTGTGACACGGCCATCCGCCGCGGTCTCCACCAGAATGTTTTGCATACCTCCCGAATCCTGCGCGAAGTCGCGATAAACATGCGGCCCGGGGACTTCGCCCAGCGACACAACCCGCGCGTCGCGTGCCACCCCGACGACTTGCAGAGCATTCGCGCCGTGGCAGCCCAACCACACACGCTTTCCGATCGCCGGCTGTCCGGGCCACATACGCCTGGCGAGTGACTCATTCACGATCGCCACCACAGGACCCTCCGGCACATCGGCGCTGCCGAAATCCCTTCCGGCCATGAGTGGAATGCGCATCGTTTCCAGATAGCCCGCGCCGATGGTGCTGGCGGTCGCGGGCACCGCATCGCGTCCCGGTTCGGAAACGCAATCCGGATTCACCGGGGTCAGGGGCAGCAGATTGGTCACGGCCGCGCTTTTTACGCCCGGCATCGCGCGCAGCCTGTCGAGCGTCTGCGCATAGAACTGGCGCGCCGTTTCGGGTGTGAACTCGGGCGGCGAAGCGAGCACGGTGATGTACATGCGGTTCTTCACCGCGAATCCCGCATCGGCCGATTGGAACGTGACTAGCACGCGCAAGAACAGTCCCGCCGTGAGCAGCAGAACATCGATAACGCGACCTGCGCGACCAGCGAGACGCGCCGCAGCCGGAATCGCGCCGCGCCGGGCGCATCGCCCTTGATCGCCGCCAGAACATCCGCGCGGCTGGCGCGCCATGCCGGCGCCAGGCCGAACACGATCGTGGTGAACAACGCCAGCAGCAGCGCGCAAACCCATCACGCGCGCATCCGGCGTGAGATCGAGGCGTAGAGCTTCGCCGAACGCCGTGGTGGGCAGCAGTACTTCCAACAGCCGCGCGGTCCATGCGCCCAACACCAGGCCCGCCAAGCCGCCGGCCGCCGCCAGCAGCAGACTTTCCGTCATCAATTGACGCACGATGCGGCCGCGCCGCGCGCCCAGCGCCATCCGCACGGAAATCTCCCGCGCACGTCCCGCGCCTCGCGCCAGCAGCAGATTGCCCACATTCACGCAGGCAATCAGCAGCACGATGCCCACCACCGCCATCAGCACCGCCGCAATGGGCGTGGACGTTCTGCGGCTGCGCGAGTTCGGAATTCCGCGCACACGCGCCACCATCAGCGATTCGTTCGCCGCGTTCGCCGTCGCCGGCCGCGGCTGCTCCCGGCGTATCCGCGCGTCGATGGCGCTCAATTCCGCGGCAGCCTGCGCGGTCGCGACACCGGCTTTCATCCTGCCAAACACAAATACGCGCGGCCGCGTGCGATCTTCCAACTGCCCGCCAAGCTCCCCATACTGCGCGGCCCACATGCGAAACGGAACCCAGATATCCATGTTCAGCGGCAGGTAAATTCCCGCGAATTCCGGCGGCGCCACGCCCACGATCGTGTACCACTGGGTTTCCGACCGCACGCGCTTGCCCAGAATGTGCGGATCGCCATGGAACCAGCGCTGCCACGCGCGATAGCCGATCACCGCGGCCGGTTCGTCGTCGCGCGCGAACCAGCGGCCCATAAACGTGCCCACGCCCATCACCTGCGGATAATTGGCCGTCACGGCTTCGGCCGCCGCGGGATGTGTCTCGCCATCGAAATCCAGGCTCGATTCAGTCGGATTGGATGCCGCCAACCCGCGAGCAACTGCGTGCGCGCGCGCAAATCGCGGTAATCCGGCCAGGAGATGAGCGAGTTGCCCGGCCGCCCCAGCATCACCAGGCGATCCGGCGCAGCGGCCGGCAGTGGCCGGAAGAACAGGTAGTTGAGCATGCTGAAGACTGCCGTGTTCACGCCGATGCCCAGCGCCAGGCACAGCACCGCTAGAAAGGTAAATCCAGGAGACTTGCGCGCCAGGCGCACCGCGTAGGCGAGGTCCTTCAGGAAAGCGGCCATGGACGTGAAGACACCGCCCAGCCCGTATTGTTCCCGCATTGTGGGGCAGGCTCGTAGCGCTGGTGCCGTACAAGGTCGACTCGCTTAAGGCCGCAAGAAGGGCGTGCCCTTATCAGGGATTTGGATCCATCGTCATGCGGTAGTCGCCCGTCTTCGCTTTATCTACAAACTCCATGACGACGTTGGTACCGACACCCTTGATGGAGTGATAGAGCCACTCCTCAGTGGGGACGTTGGTAGCCTGAAGACTGCCTCCAGCGGGCTGGCCTTCGGGATGGGACTCGATTTCGTCCGGCGGTCCGAACATGATGTAGATGCGCCCACGATCGGTCTTCCATCCTGCCGTCTTGCGCCACCCGAAGTGCATGTCGGAGTAGCCAATACGACGGTAGTGTTCGTTTTTGAAGGCGTTGTCGGGACTACCCGGCGTGGGATTGCGGCGCTCCCAGAACTGCTCGATGAAATGTTCGCGCTCCGGGTTGGCTTCGAGACTCAGGAAAGCAGCGCGCTCGCGTTCGCCGATGATGTAGACGACGTCTTCGTTGAGCCACAGGGTGTATGGGTCGGCCTTCACTTGCGGCGCGCCTGGCGCACCATGGGCTGGAGACTGCGCCTGCCAGGCGGCCAGCGCGCCGACCGCGGCGAGCATCAGTATGCCGGCAGAGAAGACCGGCGCCAGAGCCGAGGCTTTCGGTTGATACAACAAACGGTGAATGCGTTTCATCAGATTACCTCCCGTAGCCGCCACCACGGCTTCATTCGCCGTCCAGCGGGTTTGTTCCAATGCAGCCAGGGCAGCGGCATATTCATGCGCGTTGCCGCTGGCGGCCACCACCAGATCGTCACAACATTTTTCGCGCTCGGCGCGGACCACACCGGTCATCCACCAGATCGCCGGGTGATAGAACAAAAAACTCTCCACCACCCTTTGCAACAGGTTCGCCAGATAGTCTCGGCGGCGGATATGCGCCAGTTCGTGCATCAGAACCGCTTCCAACTGGCGGGCGGGCATTCCGGCCAGCAGACCCACGGGAATAAGTATCACCGGACGGAGATGACCTATGACCACCGGCACGTCCGCGAGACACGTTTCGAGCAGCGCAACCGGCTTCGAGACGTGCAGCCTGGCGCGCAGTTGGTCGAGCCGTTCGAGCCAGGGAGGGGGAGCGCCGCAAACGCCCCGCCGGCGCAGTCGTCCGGCTGCCATCCAACCGGCAGCGCTGCGCAGATGAAACAGCAGCACGCCTGCCATCCAGAGTGGCGCCAGCCATGGCGGTACGTCCGCGATGCGGAACCGGGCCGGCATGACCCGCGACGACTGCCCGTCATCGAGAGGTGCGCGCGGGATGGCGTACGGTATTCGAGGAGTGTTACGCTTTTCTTCCTTTGCGAGGATACTGAATGTGAGGGCGAAGGCCGCCAGCACGCCGAGCATAGCCCCACATGCGCATATATAGCGAGCGCGCGACGAGCGGATCACGAACAGCGCCGCCAGCAGAAGCAGCCCGGCCAACGCGCCTTCCCACAACGAGTGAAAGATCGCCCAGCCCAGAGCCTTGGCCAGCGGTGCTTGGACCAGATGCGCTATGGTTGTCATGGCGTCCCCTTTTGATACTCGTCCAGCAGTTTCTGCAACTCCGCCAGTTCCTTTTTTGAGGCCTTTCGGGCGGACAGGGCTCCCAACAGCAGGCCCTTGGCCGATCCGTCAAACGCGCGGTGAAGCAAGTCGCCCGCAAGCTGCCGCTGAGTCCATTCGCGGGGCCGTGCGGGTTCGTACACATGCGAGCGCTGTGTTTCGTCGCGGCGGACGAGGCCTTTCTCGGCCATGACCTGCAACTGCTTGAGCACGGTAGTGTACTGCGCCGGCTTGCGGCCGGCGATCACCTCGTGAACATCGCGGACGGTGCTCGCACCGCGGCTCCAAAGCACCGTCAGGATTTCCAGTTCAGCGTCTGTTGGTTTGGGGATTTCCTTGGACATCTACGACGACTATACTATGACGGTTATCGTATGTCAACGCAAAAATCCATCGCGGCGCCGGCTCCACATGCACCAGCACATCCGCCACCCACGGCAGCGTCTCCTTAATCACAATGCGCACCTGCGTGGCGATCTCATGCGACTCCCGCACGGTAATCTCGGGGTCCACCTCCAAATGCAGATCCACATGATATTGCAGCCCTGTCTTGCGCGCATAGCACTTCTCCACGCCGCGCACTCCCGGCACCGTCCGCGCCGCCGCACGCACGCGCGACACGCTGTCGTCGTCGGGCATGGTGTCCATCAGTTGCATAGTGATGTCGCGCGTCACACGCAGCCCGGTGAAGATCACGATCAGCCCTACCGCGAACGCGCCCCAATGGTCCGCCGACGGAAAACGATGCGGCGCCGCAATGGTCATTGACACCGCTACCAGCGCCGCCATCGCCGACAAGATATCCACCGAATCGTTCCAGGCGTCCGCCATCAGCGCCGCGCTGCGAATCTTCCTCCCAAAGTGGAATTTCACCCCGGATAGCACACTCTTCGTCAACGCCGAAAGAATCAGCGGCCACACCACGAAGGCGGCCGGCGGCGGCGTCACCTCGCCCACCTTGCGCAGCGCGGTCACCGCGATGGCCAAACCCGTCGCGGCCAGCGAGAAGCCCACGAACAGGCCCGTCACCGTCTCCGCGCGCCCGTGCCCATACGGATGATTCCAGTCGGCCGGCTTGGCCGCCAGCGTCAAGCCCAACAGCACCAGGCCCGACGCGAACACGTCCCCCGCCGACTCCAGGCCATCCGCCACCACCGCGTGCGAATGCCCCATCAGCCCAGCCGCGATCTTGATCGCCGCCAGCGCGCCGCTCACGCACATCCCGGCAATCGCCACGCGTTGGCCAGTCAGCAAGGTCTCACCAATCGACGTGCGCGGGGAAGTACTCCGCGATCAGTTCCTCGTAATACGGCCGCAGCGTCCGCGCATCCGGCCGCACCGCGCTTTTCGAGTATAGATCGTAAGGATTGAACGCGCGCACCCACTCGAACATCCGCCGGTCCCGCTCGTCCATCAGGTAATCGTAGGCGCGCTCGCGATGCCCCGGATAGAACGAGTGATACCGGATCATGTACAGCGCTTCCTCCGGCAGGTAGTTCTTCGCCACATGATACATGTACTCGTCGTGGCCCCAGGAGAGATCTACGTTATCGAAGCCGCAGCCTTCTTCATACACGCCCGTGCGCGTCTGATACGCGGGCACCGCGGCATCCGGATTCGCGGCGAACAATTCCGGATACACGATCTTGTCCGACCACGCGCACCCCACCGGAAACGTATCGCCCACCACCGCCCATTGCGGTTCGCCATACAGGCACAGGATTTTCCCCAGGTCGTGAATCAATCCCGTCAAAATAAACCAGCGCGGATGCCCGTCGGCCCGGATGGCTTCCGCGGTTTGCAGGCAATGGTCGATTTGCGATAGGTCCGTATCCGGGTCGCTATCGTCCACTAGCGTGTTCAGATATTCGAGCGCCTCCCAAATGCTCATGCGCCGCCGGTCCAGCCGCCCGTATTCCAGTTTTTTGCGCTGCGCGAACTCGCGCGTCTGATGCATATGATTCAGCCGGTAAAACTCGCGCACCACCGGCGGCGCCTCCGGAGTGAACTGCCGGAACCCGTCTTGCGCGCGATCCGGATCGTAGCGTTCCTTCACGAAATCGTCCCACTGCTCCAGGCTCTCGAGCGGTCCTTGCATGTTCCCCGGCATCTTCTCCCTCATGGAGCCATTATACTGGCAGTATCCATGCGTAAAGCGATTGTCACCGTATTGTTGTTGGCTCCCGGCCAAGCCTGGTGCTGGGGCGACGAAGGCCATCAAGCCGTGGCGCGTATTGCCGCCGCGCATCTATCCGAACGCGCGCGCCAGGCTGTGCTCGCTCTTCTGCGGCAGGACGCCGCTTTTGCCGCTGCGCCGGACGCCCCCGATCCGCTGGCCGATGCCATGGCGCGCGCCGCCATCTGGCCCGATCACGTGCCCGGCGGCAAGGGCGCCACCGCCCCCTGGCACTACATCGATATCGGATTGTTCGAAGGCCCCTCCGCCGCCCACATCGCAGAACGCTGCCCGCAAGGAAATTGTATCGTCGCCAAGATGAACCAATACCTGGTGAATTTGAAGCAGCATCGCGCCGACGGAACGTGGTCCGAAGTGAAGGAACTGTCGTTCCTGATCCATTTCGCGGGCGACATTCATCAGCCGCTGCATTGCGTCAGCAATGCGGACGCCGGCGGCAATTGCGTGAACGTGGTGGGATTCGAGCCCATGCACAATCTGCACGCCGTCTGGGACATCACGCTGGTGAACAAATTGATCGCGCAGGACGGCGCCGGCATGCTCGCCGCGATGGAGTCCCGCTTCCGCGGCAAGTTGCGCCGCTGGCAGGATTACGGCAGTATAGACAACATCGCCGCCGAATCCTGGAGCCTGGCCAAATCGCAGGTTTATGGAAAGGCGCGCCCGCGTCTCCCGGTAATCGGCGAGTTCATCGAGGTGCAGCCGCGCAACTGCGCGACCGAAGCGCCCGCCGCTGTCCGCGACGTCCAGGTGAATGGTCCGCGCTCCTACGGTCCCGGCTCCGTGGATGTAGCGCGGATGCAGTTGTACAAAGGCGGCGTTCGACTGGCCGCCATGCTGAACCAGATTTACGCCGACTGACCGGCGATTTCAGTTAGCGGACGGTCCTGGCCTGCCCTCCGCGCCTGCGTCCCGATCGTGGTGCCCGCCCCGCCGTGGACCCGGCAGCGCCGTCGGCTTCCCATCCACCCGCCGATGCTGCGCCGCGCCCTCCACCGTGTCCGCGTTCTCCGCGAACACCCCCTCCCCCCATTCGTAAAAGAACAGCCGATCGCCGATCCGATGGAACAGATTCCTCACGTCGCCCGCAAGGCCTCCCTGTTCACGCACGGACATCGCGGCATCCAGCAGTGGGCGATCAGCCAAGGCGCTCAAGAATCCGATGGCATCGAATAAGTTAGATTTGCCTACGCCATTCGCCCCCGCGATGCACGTGAACGGCCCGAATCGCACATCGACATCGACGAGGTTCTTAAATCCCGATACTTTCAGGCGTGTTAACAATCGGAGGACTTCAATCGTACACTCCACCGTTATACCATTGCGCAGCGCTGTAGAGCATGTCGCACTATGCGCTTACTTGCCAGTAGGTTTGATAGACTTCGTCGCGGATAGCGCCGAACGGCCGCAACGGCAGGTTGCCTGTTGTGGGCCGTGCTAACTCCTGGCGCGAGATCTTAGGCTGAGTTTCCGAAAGTGCGAAC
The DNA here is from genome assembly GCA_963839325.1 of uncultured Acidobacteriota bacterium. Lineage (GTDB taxonomy): Bacteria > Acidobacteriota > Terriglobia > Acidiferrales > UBA7541 > Palsa-295. The sequence goes on from CAWIUO010000002.1 coordinate 395,192, forward strand.
ATGACTTGTGGCCCACGCAAAAGGGCCACTTGATTGGGTGTCTGGGCGTCGACAGGTTCATAGCGCAAAGCCTGGTCGATCTCCATGTCGATCCTATCGCCGGTCTTCCATGTGCGCCGAATGGGAAAGAAACCGGACGTCAAGTCACCGGCAGCGCGCCTGCCATTCACTGCGACGGTTGTATTCTTTCCGGCCCACGCGGGGATGCGGACAAAGACCGTAAATTCGCAGGAAGGCTGGGCGGTTAGAGTAAGAGTCACGCCGTCTGCCGCGGGATAGTCAGTGGTTTGCAATAGCGCGCAGCGCGCTGCGCCTTGTCTCCAGGTTACCCGGGACGGCACATAGAAGTTGACATAGATGCCATCCGGTCCGCGAAGGTAGGAACTGATTCCATAATCCGCTGTAAGTTGCGGAAAAGTACCGGAGCAGCAAGGCCAATGATCGTCTTTGTCCCAGCGATAGGTGGCGTCCGGGATGACGCGAATATAACTCTTGCAGGCGGAAGCATGGTAGTCGGAATAATAGAACGTGGAACCGTCTTCGAGGATTGGCAGGATACCCAGAGCCACGTTGTAAAGCACCCGCTCCATGCTATCGCCGTAGCGCGATTCGCGCGTGAGCGCCAGCAGATAGCGCATCACTTTGAAATGGGCGTACGCGCCACAGCCGGATTCGAAATGGCGGTGAGTGCTTGCCAGACTCGCGCCCAGCTCGCCCTTGCCGGGCTCCACGAACGCCTCATTGGGACCCCAGCCGCCGGTGGCGTAGCTCTGGTCCTTCAAAATCATGTCAACGGCATTGCGGACTGCTCGGAAATACTTCGCGTCGCCCAGCTTCAGATAACCTTGGATCCCCGAACCTAGCGCATTGACGTGACTATAGGCGTGTAATCCGGGAAGCACATTCCGCCCTTCAGCTAGTGGATCGAAGAAACCTTTGTCTAAGAGATAGCGTTTGCCCAAGTCGAAATACTTGCGGTCGCCGGTTCGATCATAAGCCAGGAACAGGTTTTCGGCGAAAGTGTATGTTTCATCCCAGGTGTAGGTCTCATCCTTGTGGGGACGCTGATGCATCTCCTCGGAAGTCATGGCGCGGTCTGCCATGTGCGGCAAGGCGGCGCGCGTGGTCTGCGCCAATACATCGATGGCGGTTTTGTCGCCGGCGCAGGAGTAGGCGTCGATCAGCCCGCAGACGAGCTTGTCGTAGGTGTAACCCGGATACCGCAGGCCGGCGAAGAACTTACCCGAGGGATCCATTGTCTGGGAGAGCCCCTGCACCAGCCGCTTCACCTTGGCGCGCGCCGCTTCGGAATCTGCCACGCGGGAGGCACGCGCCAGGCCGGAGACGTACTGACCGAAGTGCGCGCCGGGGCAGAAATCGTCGTACCATCCTCCCATGTCAGGACCGGGAGCGGGCAGACCTACACGCTGCCGGTAGATCTTCAGCATGCGGTCTTCGTTCAGGCGAAGGAAGAAATTGAGATTGGTATTGAACTGGCGGCGAAGAGGGCTTTCCAGAAGTTCAACCTGCGAATAATCGAAGGTCGAAAGGGGCGCGGGACTTCCCGCGGCGGCCAAGGCCGGCGATGCGGCAGCGAGTATAAGCAGGTCTCGGCGGGTAAGCACAGCGTCCAATAACGTACCATATACCGGGCACTGGGGAAACCGCTCCCTGACGGTCGCGGCTCTGTATATCGTGCGAAATCGACGCGGCTGTTACTGAGCCGCGACCGTTAGGGAGCGGACCCGGCTAGCTTTCCACCCGCAAGTTATCGGTCACGGAAAAGACGTTCGGCACGCTGTTAGCCCGCGTATAACAAAGCTGCTTATCCATCTGATTGGCGACAATGCCTTCCAGTGTCACATGCCCATTTTCGACGATGATATGTATCGAAGGCACGGCGCGAAAGCCGTACCGGGTGGATAGCACCGGATCGCCATAAATCGCCCGATACACCGCGCGGCGGATCTGCTCGTCCATCGGCGATGGCGGCAACACTTTGATTTCGTTGATCACCTGCGTGACGCCCTCAATGCGCTTCACGGCACTTTCGGCATCCGGCTTCAATACGGGCCGAACCACCGCGCCCAGCAGGGTAACTGTGGTGCCTTGCACATTGAATGCAAGGTCATCGAAAACGCCATAGTAGGGCAACATGATCAGCGCGTGGCGCACCTCGCGCGCGATCCGGGTTTCGTCAGGGGTGCCGGCCACGAACGCATCGTTGTGGTCTTTCTTGGCGGCCAATCCCCACCCAGCGATCAGGAGTCCCGCCGTCACCAAGCCGTATGTCCGTCTCCACATACATCCTCCTCAAAAGGGCGCCGCAAGCAAAGTGCCTGCCCCACAGACTGACTCACTAACTCAAGTGTAAGTGATCCCAACGCAAGAGGTAAGTAGTGAGTGTGACGATTGTCACCGAATGGTTGCCAGCCATTCGCGGGCAACCTCGGCGGCGCCCCGGTGCTCGCCATCCACCTTGTGATTCAAATCGCGCATGGTGGCGTCAGAGATCCGGCCGGACAGTTCGGAAAGCGCCCTCTTCAAACCAGGATGCGCGGCCAGGCTGTCTATGCGTGCCACAACCGCGGCTTGGTAAGGCGGGAAGTAATGCCGGTCATCCACGAGCACCTTCACGTCCAACGCCGATAGCATGCCATCGGTGGCATTGGCGGCCGCCATATCCACCTGCTTCTGTTCGAGCGCGCTGTAGAGCAGGCCGAGATCCATGCTTTTGGGCGTCCCCGCCAACGGCAGATGATAGGTTCGGAGCAGCCCCGCCAGGCCATCGGGACGCTGCAGGAATTCGTATCCCACTCCTAAGGTCCAACCCTGTTTGCGGCGCGCGGCATCGGAGAGAGAGGCGATGCCTCCGGCGCGCGCGTCGTCCCCACGCACCACCATGGCAAAGGTATTATCGAAGCCCAGCGGATCGAGCCACTCCAGATTCCAGCGTTGGCGATATTCGGTGCGCACGCGCGCAAGCACAGCCGCCGCATCGGACGATGGCGAAAGCTTGAGCACGGCGGTAAGTGCGGTTCCCGTGTATTCCGGATATAAGTCGATTTCGCCGGTACGCAGCGCTTGCTGAGCCAGCAGGGTGCCGCCTAAGTCGAGCTTGCGGTCAACCTTCACGCCCAGGCGCCGTTCTACCTGTTGGGCGAGGATCTCACCCAGCACAATCTGTTCTGTGAAGTTCTTGGAACCCACCGTCAGCGGGTGGACGCGGGAACAGCCCGGCAGCGCCAGCAGCGCCATGAGTCCGGCCGCGATGCAGGTGGCCTTGACCGCCATGCGATCTCTATTTCTGCTCCAGCGCCGCGCGGATGGCTTTGCGCAGGGTGGACTCGCTCTGAGTGCCCAGAAATTGCGCGCGCACCACCGAGTCCCGGCCGATCACCATGAGCGCGGGTATGGCGTGGATGCCGTAAAGACGGTGCACCTGGCTATGCTCATCGAGCAAGATGGGCATCTCATATCGATTTCCCATCGCGAATTTCTTCACAATTCCGGGAGCCTCGTCGTTGACGCCGTAGAAGCGCACCGCGCCCGCAAACTCAGAGCGCAGCTTCTCGATAGTGGGCAGTTCGGCGCGGCACGGCCCGCACCAGGTCGCCCAGAAATCGAGCACCACCACGTTTCCTTGCAAGCTCCGCAGCCCAACAGTATCTCCGTCGAGCGTTTTGAGTGTGAAATCCGCGGCCCGCTCACCGGTCAGCATGACCAGACGTTCGCCCGGGAGGACCAGTGACTCGACCTCGGTCCACTTAGGGTCTGGCTCGAAGTGAAACAAGCTATCGCTTACTTCCTCGTTCAACTCCACGAGCTTCGCTTTCATGGCGGCTTCAATCTTCCCATCGGTCGCCGACGCTTTTACCTTGTACTCGAGGACCACGAACCTTTGCTGGTCCACCAGTAGCTCGAATTCCGTTTCGCGCGAATGCGCACGAATCAGATAACCGCGTACCTTCTCGTGGCCCAGCTTGAAATCGGGTTGCTTCACGATTTCCGCATCCTGCGCGTCTTTGGCCAGCGCCAGCGGCCGGTATAGCATGATGCTTTCCATGGCATGATGCAAATCTCCGGCCGGAGGACCGCCGCTTTGTTCCTCGTCGCCGCGCTCGCCGGTGATTGCGGATGCCGTTAGCCTGCACCACTGTTTCTTCGAATCCACGGCCTTCCAGATGGTGCTGCCATCGCTCAGTGAAAGCATTTGCTCGTGGAGTTGCTTGAGACGGACGAAGTATTTATGGTTCGATTTAGCGGCGATTTCGCACTCCGAAGACGAGGTCGCGGAGCGGCTTCCCAGGTATCTGGTTTCGTCCCTCTCGAAAATCATGTGCACGGCCGTAAAGCTGTTGTAAGTCGATACGACTTTATCCAGCACCTGCCGGGCAGTCAGATCTTGCGCGCGGCTGGATGCCGCCAGCAAGCAGACGAAGATGAGGTTGCGCGTGATGATTCGCACATCTGTATTATTGCTCAAAAGGCGGCCTGATGGGCCGCCTGAAGCAAGCGTGCCTGCCCCACAATTAGCGCCAATAGCCGCGCGCGAAGCGATAACGGCGGCCCGCCCGGACCCATGCGCCGGGAACCCACGCGGCGCCCGGTCTCGGCGGACGGCGCCATGCGCCCGGCACCCAGGCCCAGTTACCGCCTCGCCAACCCCAGTAACCGTCGGTCCACACGAAGCGCGGGCCGGGCGCCACGCCTACAACGCCATAACGCGGCGGAGGCGGAGGGCCAACCACATATACGCCGCCACCGCACGCGCCCAAAGCCAGCATCGCCGGAGCGGCCAAAAACATCAACTTGAGCTTTCGGTTCATTTTGAAACGCATCCTCTGCTCTTTCAAACGCACAAAGGGCGGGGTGGGTTGCGGTGGGGTACGAAACTGAATGGTATTTAATGTGTCATCGTCCGGTTGCACACGACGCTGCCACAGCGGATAATAGCCGGATCACGGAGGTACTTATGACCAAGCGCGTGTTACTCGCCGGATTGCTGGGCGGCATCGCCATGTACGTCTGGACGGCCATCGCTCACATGATCTTGCCTTTGGGCGAAGCGGGCATACAAGAGATTCCCAATGAGCAGGCGGTATTGGCGGTCATCGCGATCGTCACTTGGGCGTACCGCGGGACTGTATCTGTTTCCCGGTATGGGCCTGGGACCGGATGCCACCAGGCAACAGAAACAGGCAGCCATGAATCAATACGCACAGAAACTGGCCACCAATCCATCGGGGATTCTAATGTATAATCCGCCCGGCGCGCAAGCGTTGGCTCCCAGGCAGTTCATCGCCGAATTCGTGAAGGAGCTGATCGAGTCTCTGCTGGCGGTGTTCCTGCTGGCGCGGACCCGCTTGGCGAGCTATGGCTCACGCTTGGGATTCATCGTGGTGCTGGGAATTGTGGCGTCCATCGGCACTAACATCTCCTATTGGAACTGGTATGGCTTTCCGCTTGCATATACCGCCGCGTATGTGGCGACGGAACTCGTCGGATTCGCATGTGTCGGACTTATCGCCGCGGGTATGGTGAGGACAGATTGAGAAAGCATGGGATTCTCGGCATAGTGATCGCGGTCACGTGTGCCGCCGCCGCCCTGTTACTGTTGTTCGGCCGCGGCTACGGCTTGAGCCCGGGAGACAGCGCGCAGGTGACCGGCATCCACAAGATTAAACACGTAATCACGATCATGCAGGAAAATCGTTCGTTCGATAGTTACTTCGGAACCTTCCCGGGCGCGGACGGAATCCCCATGCGCAATGGCGAACCGGCCGTATGTGTGAACGACCCCGCTACCGGTCAGTGTGTCAAGCCGTATCACGATGCCAACGATCAGAGCGGCGGCGGTCCGCACGCCGGAGCCGCGGCGAAGGCGGATGTGGATGGCGGCAAGATGGATGGCTTCATCGCAGTGGCCGAGCGGAGGCAACGGGGGTGTCTGGACCCCGACAATCCGGCCTGCACGAACGGCGCGCGGCTCGACGTGATGGGTTACCACGATGGCCACGACATACCCAACTACTGGGAATATGCGCGGGAATTTGTATTGCAAGATCGCATGTTCGAGCCAAACGCCTCCTGGAGCCTGCCGGAGCATCTTTTCCAAATCTCGGAATGGTCGGCTTTCTGTTCGCAGCACGACCCTCTCAGTTGCAAAAATGCGCTGGACCTTCCGGGTTTCCCTCCGGACTTTCGGCGGAGGAACCAGGGAAATCGTACGGCGCCCATCTATGCATGGACCGATCTGACTTACTTACTTCATAAGAAGGGCATTAGTTGGGGTTACTATATCGTCGCCGGTACCGAGCCTGACTGCGAGGACGGCGATCAGGTGGGATGTCTGCCCGTCATGCAAAATGAGAAAACACCCGGCATCTGGAATCCGCTGCCGTACTTCGACACGGTCAAGAGCGATGGCGAGCTTGGTAACATCCAATCGGTTCAAGTGTTCCTGGAGCGGGCGCGAAAGGGCACGTTGCCCGCGGTGTCGTGGATCGTGCCCTCGGGCGATGCGAGCGAGCATCCTCCTCGTTAGTGAGCCGGGGTCAGTCGTTTGTGACTACCCTGATCAACGCGGTGATGGCTGGACCCAACTGGAAAGACTGCGCGATATTTCTCGCGTGGGACGACTGGGGCGGCTTTTACGACCATGCCGTTCCCGTAACCGTCGACCAGAACGGATACGGTTTGCGAGTCCCCGCAATGGTGATCTCGCCTTACGCCAAGCAGCACTTCATCGACCATCAGACGTTGAGTTTCGACGCCTACGTGAAATTCATCGAAGACGATTTCCTGGATGGCCAGCGGCTCAATCCAAAGAACGATGGGCGGCCCGATCCGCGGCCCGGCGTGCGGGAGGAAGCTTCTCAACTGGGGGATCTACGGAGCGACTTTGATTTTGATCGGCCGGCGCGGAAGCCACTGAGTCTGCCCGAGCATCCTAAGACCGCCTTGATTCCGCCTACGGGAGCAGGCGTGGTTCGCCGGCGGCGGTTGCGCAGGTGATCCGGACAAGGGAAACCGCTCCCTGACGGTCGCGGCTCTGTAACAGCTGCGGCTCGGCAACGGTCCGGACCGTTACAGAGCCGCGACCGTCAGGGAGCGGTTTCCGCAGTTTCAATGCTGGTATCCTCAAAAGATCCCCGCAAATGCAGAAGCTACTAGCACTGAACCGCGGCGAAATCGCCATCCGCATCCTGCGCGCCGCCAACGAACTCGGTCTGCGCACCGTCGCCATCTATTCGCAGGAAGACCGCCTCGCCTGCATCGCTTCAAGGCCGACGAAGCCTACCTGATCGGCGAAGGCAAAGGGCCGGTGGAAGCCTACCTGGACGTGGATGGCATCGTGGCGCTGGCGAAAGAAAAAGGCGTGGACGCCATCCATCCGGGCTACGGGTTTCTCTCGGAAAATCCGGCGTCTGGCGCGGGCCTGCGACGCGGCCGGCATCACGTTCATCGGCCCCAGCGCGGAGTTGCTGGAGTTGCTCGGCGACAAGCGCGCGGCCCGGCAACTGGCGCGACGCGCCGGCATCCCCGCTGTGCCCGGCACGGAGGATCCCGTCGGCCGATCCGCGCGCAGGCGGAACGCATGGCGCGCCGCATCGGATTTCCGCTGATCGTGAAGGCGGCCTTCGGCGGCGGCGGACGCGGCATGCGCGTGGTGCGCAGTGCGGAGGAGTTCAGCGAGCGGCTGGCCGAGGCGCGACGCGAAGCGGGCGCGGCTTTCGGCAACGACGCCGTGTTTCTGGAACGCTACATGCGGCGCGCGCGGCATATCGAAGTGCAGATCCTGGGCGACCGCGCGGGCAACATGCTGCATCTTTATGAGCGCGATTGCTCGGTGCAGCGGCGGCATCAAAAAGTGGTCGAAGTGGCGCCCGCCGTGGGTCTGGACGACGGCATCCGCCGCGCGTTGGCCGAAGCCGCGGTGAAACTGGCGCGCACGGCCGGTTACTACAACGCCGGCACGGTCGAGTTTCTGGTGGATGCGGATTCGGGCGAGTGGTATTTCATCGAAGTGAATCCGCGCATTCAGGTGGAGCACACGGTCACCGAGATGGTCACGGGCATCGACCTGGTGCGCTGCCAGATCCAGATGGCGCAAGGGACTGGATCTGTTCGGCGCGGCGATGAACCTGCCGCCGCAGGATCGCATTCCGCTTTACGGCTTCGCCCTGCAATGCCGCATTACCACCGAGGATCCCAGCGAACCACTTCGTGCCGGATTACGGCAAGATTCACACTTACCGTTCGCCCGCGGGATTCGGCATTCGGCTGGATGGCGGATCGGCATACTGGCGGCGCGGTGATCACGCCCTACTACGATTCGCTGCTGGTGAAGATCACCGCCTGGGGCCGCGAGTTCCGGCAAGCCTGCCAGCGCATGGACCGCTGCTGCGCGAATTCCGCGTGCGCGGCGTGAAGACCAACATCCCGTTTCTCGAAAACGTGGTGAATCACCGGGATTTTCAGGCGGGCCGGGTAACCACCGGATGGCTGGAGCAGACCCCGGAGCTAGTCCGCTTCGTGCAACGCAAGGACCGCGCCACCAAGCTGCTCACTTACCTGGGCGAAGTGATCGTCAATCGGAATCCGACGGTGGCAGGAAAGGCTGCGCCTGCCAGCGATCGACCCGGCGCCAGTGCCGCCGCACGATACGGCTGCGCCGCCGGATGGGACGCGTCAACTGCTGGAAGCGATGGGGCCGCAGAAATTCGCCGAGTGGACGCGCTCGCAGAAGCGCCTGCTGCTGACCGACACCACGTTCCGCGACGCGCACCAATCGCTGCTGGCCACGCGCGTGCGCACGTACGACATGCTGCGCATCGCGAACTTCGTGGCGCACCGGCTGCATAATTTGTACAGCCTCGAAATGTGGGGCGGCGCCACGTTCGACGTGGCCATGCGCTTCCTGCACGAAGATCCCTGGCAGCGGCTGCGACAGTTGCGCGAAGCGATCCCGAATATCTGTTTTCAGATGCTGCTGCGGGCATCGAACGCAGTGGGCTATACCGCGTATCCGGACAATGCCGTGGAGGAGTTCATCTACGAAGCTGCCGCGCAGGGCATCGATATTTTCCGCATCTTCGATTCGCTCAACTGGCTTCCGAACATGAAAATATCCATGGAAGCCGTGCGCAAGACCGGCAAGATCTGCGAGGCGGCCGTCTGCTATACGGGCGACATCCTGGACCCGCGCCGCGACAAGTACTCGCTCGAATATTACGTGCGCATGGCGCAAAGAGCTGGAGCGGATGGGCGCGCACATACTCGGCCATCAAGGACATGGCCGGGCTGTGCAAGCCTTATGCGGCCGAGAAGCTGGTGAAGACGCTGCGGCAAGAGGTCGGCATTCCGATCCACTTCCATACGCACGATACCAGCGGCATCAATGCGGCTTCGGTGCTGAAGGCGGCGGAGGCGGGCGTGCATGCGGCCGACGGCGCCATCGCGTCGATGAGCGGCACAACCAGCCAGCCGAATCTGAACTCGATGGTGGCGGCGCTGCGCCAACACGCCGCGCGATAGCGGGGCTCGATCTGGACGCGCTGAACCAATGCGCGGATTACTGGGAGACCGTGCGCACGTATTATGCGCCGTTCGATACCGGGCCCGAAGTCCGGGACGGCCGAAGTCTATGTGCACGAGATGCCCGGCGGCCAGTACACCAATCTGCAGCGAGCAGGCCGAAGCGATGGGCCTGGGCGCGCGCTGGCACGAGATCGCGCGCACTTACGCGGACGTGAACGTGGCGTTCGGCGACATCGTCAAGGTGACGCCGTCGAGCAAAGTGGTGGGCGACCTGGCGATCTTCCTGGTGAACCACAACATGACCGTGCGAGCAGTTGGAGCGGCTCGGGCCGGATCACAACCTGACGCTGCCCGCATCCGTGATCGAGATGTTCGAGGGCGCGCTGGGCGAGCCCGAAGGCGGCTGGCCGAAGCGCTTGCAGAAGGTGATTCTGAAAGGCGCGAAGCCGCAGCGCGGGCCGGCCGGGCGCGCATCTGCCGCCGGTGGATTTCGAGGAGACCGCGGCCACGCTGGGACGCAAGATCGGGCATGAGCCGTCGCCGGACGAGGTGCTCAGCTTCCTGATGTATCCGGACGTGTTTCTGAAGTTCGCCGAAGGCGCGGCAGGCGTACGGCAACGTGGAGGTGCTGCCCACGCCGCAATTCTACTACGGGATGCAGAAGCGGCGACGAGATCGCGGTGGAACTGGAGCCGGGCAAAGCGCTGGTGATCAAGTTTCTGACGGTGGGCGAGCCGCATCCCGAAGGCTACCGCACGGTGTTTTTCGAATTGAACGGGCAGCCGCGCGAAGTGAAGATCCGCGACAAGAGTCTGGAGGTGAAGGTGGCCGCCGCGTCCGAAGGCCGATCCCGCGCAAGCCGGGCGAGATCGGCGCGCCCATTCCGGGCGTGGTTTCGACCGTGGCGGTGGAGTTGCATCAGTGGTGAAGAAGGGCGACCGGCTGCTGGTGATGGAGGCGATGAAGATGCAGAGCACGGTGTATGCGCCGGTGGGGGGGAAGGTGACGCAGGTGCTGGTGCAGCCGGGGCGGCATGTGGAGGCGAAGGATTTGCTGCTGGTGGTGGAGTAGGACAGGCCTCCCGGCCTGTCCGCGTGCCTAGCGGGCGGCAGCGGGTAACCGCTTAGCCTACTCGAGGGCATCAATCTCGCGGGCGACAACATCCCGCAAGGGCGGTGAGGCCAGTTTGACGGTGTCCCATACAGCTTCGCGGCAACATCCTCGTAGTCATGACGGTGGACGTTGCCAGCCCGGCCATATTCTTCCAGGCAATAGCTGAGTATCGGGCTTTCATCTCATCCGGGAGGCGGCGGGAAGCTTCCGAAATGATCTCAAGGCACCGGGTGACGGCATAAACTGTGCGCGCGTCGGCCTGAAAGGCCTCGTAATCCAGGTCGGCGATAAACTGGTCGGCGAGGTCGATATGGCGTTCGATATCTCGCAGGACGGCCGCCGCGTCAGAAGGCATAGATAGCGTCAGTGGTGGCCGCCGGTTTGACGTAAGGCTTCAGTCCGTCGCGGTTAACCACGTCCACGCGGCCGTCGAACAAGGCCGCGATATCTGCCTTCAAACCGGCGTAGTCAAAAACGGTAATGCGGGCCGCGGGATCGAACTCGAGCATGATATCGGTGTCGCTATCAGGCCGCTGATCGCCCCGCGCGCACGAACCGAACAATGCCGCGTGAGCTACGCCGCGCTTGCGCAGAGTGGCTTCGTTTTCCCGCAGCCGGGCTATGATCTGTTCGCGGTCCATAACCTACCTATAGCTTAAACTCTAACGGGTAATCCTCAATAGGCCTACATTCCGCGCCCGATATCCTCTCGCGTTCAAACTTCCGATAGGCTCAGCGAGGAGCGCGCCCCGCCTACCGGTGCGGCACGGGCGGCTGCGGCGGCTTGCGGTGCAGAAATCCGTTGGCAAAAAACTTCTGCCGGATGTCCGGCCAGAATTCCGCGGCCACGTTGCCGATCGCCCAGCCCCCTATGCTGGTGCCCAAGCGGGTGGCCATCACGGTCCCCGTGCGGCTGGCGGAAGGATAGTAAATATTCGACGCGCCGATGCCCAGCGCCATGCCCAGGATGCCCGACGCATTGAACGACTCGCGGCCGGAATCCATGCGGGCCACCGGAATCCGGCTCAATGAATAGGCCACCCGTTTGAAAATCCGCGCATGCGGACCTTTGCGAAAATATCTGGGGTCCTGATGCAGCAGACAGGCGAGTATGCCGTCGCTGAACAGGTTTTGGGAAGTAAAATCGCCGTATGCGGCGCCGAACCGCTTCGCATAGGCGGCGCCGCCTTCACCATATTTGGGCGTCTGGTCGTCAGCTTGCGAAAGGCCGGCGCTGAGGGCGGCGGCCGCAATATTGAACGGATCCTTGGTTTCGTCGAAGAAAAACTGCCATTTTTGTTTGCGAGTTAGAGGCGGAGTGTTCGCGGAGGCGTCGTTGACGGTCTGGTAATCGGGCATGATGCCCAGAATGCGGTCGTGATTCAGACCGTCCGAAGATTGGGCCGGCGCGAACATGGGCAGTGCGGTGGCGATGAACACAGCCGCAACGACACGCAGGGGAACGCCCATCACCCAGGGAAGGCCCACATCGGGTGAGGCGCGCCGGCGTGGCGGAAAGTTACGTGCCGGCGGATTGGTTCTGGTAGGCCTCGTCCAGTAGCTCCACCACGTGCACCACGCGTTGGCCCTCGCCATGCAGGCTGACGCCCGCGCGCAGTTGCAGAGTGCATCCGGGATTAGCCGTGGCGATCACCTCCGCGCCGGTCCGGTTCACGTTTTCCATCTTCCGCTCCAGAATCTGCATGGACATCTCGTTCTGGACCACGTTGTAGATGCCGGCGCTGCCGCAGCAGAGGTCGGAAAGGGGCATCTCGCGGAACGTCAAGCCGGGGATGGCTGCGAGCAGCTTGCGCGGCGCCGTGCGGACGCGTTGGCCGTGCGCCAGGTGGCAGGAATCCTGATAGGTCACGGTGATGGGCAGCGGGTGCATCGCGGGATTCAGCTCGATGGAAGCCAGGAACTCGGTGATATCCTGCACGCGCTGGGAAAACTCGCAGGCGCGCGCGGCGTATGCAGGGTCGCCTTCCAAAAGCTCGCCATACTCTTTCAAGGTCGATCCGCAGCCCGCCGCATTGGTGAGGATGGCGTCGTAACCGCCCTCCGCCAGGGCGTCGATATTGCGCCGCGCCAGCGCGCGGGCCTCATCGCGCAAGCCCGCATGCACGTGCAGCGCGCCGCAGCACGCCTGGCCGGCGGGCACCACCACTTCGCAGCCGTTCTTCTGCAGCACGCGCACGGTGGCTTCGTTCATCCGCGCGAAGCATACGTTGGCGATGCATCCGGCCATAAACGCCACGCGGTGGCGGCGCGGGCCCTCGGCGGGAAACGTTTTGCCGATTTTGTTGAAAAAGAACGGCGGCTCGGCGGGCGGCGCAAGCTGTTCCACGTCGCCCAGTTTTCCCAGCAGCTTCAGGAAGCCCAGCCCGCGCACCAACCGTTGCAGTCCGCTGCCCTGGTAGAGATAAAGCATGGCGCCCATGGAGGTCATCAGCGCCGGCGATTCGAGCAGATGGCCGAAGACGAAGCGGCGCATACGCTGCTCGCCGCGTGTGCGGACCACGGCGGTTTCGATTTCGGCGCGCGCGGCTTCCACCAGCCGGCCGTAGCGCACGCCCGACGGGCAGGCGCTCTCGCAGCCGCGGCAGGCCAGGCACAAGTCGATGTGCTCGACGTACGACGGGCTGATGGGCGCGCCCGCGGCGACCTGCGCCATCTGGTGGATGCGTCCGCGCGGCGAATCCATCTCCAGGCCCAGCTCGCGATAGGTGGGGCAGGCGTTCAGGCACAGGCCGCAATGCACGCACTTATCCAGATCGGCCTGGCTGGGGCCTATCGTGCGCGATCTCAGATACGATTGTAGAGCCGGCCACGGTTGAGTAAGAGCTGCGGATCGAACATCTGCTTGATCCGCCGCATAATCTCCAGATCCTGCCCCGGCATGGGCCAGAGCGGCTTCTCCTGTTTCCGGTCTTCCGGCGCGAATTCGACCACGGTCTCGGTGTGATCGCTCGCGGTTTTCGCGGCGAAATCGGCGGCCTCGGCGAAATCCTCAAAGTAGGCGCAGCAAACGCCCGAACCCGCGCGCGCCATCGCCGGTCCCGATATCGAGTGCATCACCGGCTTCAACTCTTTCAGGGTACATGAGACGCGCACCACCGCGCCATCTGCATGCGTATCGAGATAGCGCGGCGTGAACTCCTGGATCTCGCGCCAGAAGCCGCCTTCTTCGCTCCTGCGGAACTGGTTGCGCGCCCATGGCGGCCAGATCCCGCTCGTAGCGTGCGATGGCAGCCGCGTTTCCGCCCGCCCGCACTGCCAGAACGTAAGCCGGCGTTTCCGTTTCCGCAATGATCGCAGCCGCACTGGGATTCAACAGATCGATGGCGGCGGGATCCAGCGGACTTTTCAGGATGGCGTCGCGTGCAGCCAGGGCTTCATCGAGGCCGGCAAACGAAAATCGAAACGTGCGCTCGCGGGGCGGCTGCGGAATCAATTTGAAATTCACCACCGCGATGGCCGCCAGCGTGCCGAACGACCCGATCATGAGCTTGCCCATATCGAGCCCGGCCACGTTCTTCACCACCATGCCGCCCGATTCGACCAGCTTGCCTTCGAGCGTGGCGAACTCATGCCGATCACCAGGTCGCGCGCCGTGCCGTAAAGCCGGCGCCGCGGACCGCTCGAGTTGCAGGCGACGATTCCGCCGATGGTGGCCGTATCCGCGAACGGCGGATCGAGCGGGATCATCTGGCGGTGCTCGGCCAGCAGGCGGCTCAACTCGCGATACGAAATGCCGGCTTCCACGCTGATGGTCAAGTCGCGCGGCTCGTACTGGAGGACGCGCGCCATCGCGCTGGTGGTGATGGTCATGTCCGCCGGCGCCAGCGGGTCCGCCCATGCGCCGCTTGGTGAAGTGGCCGCCCAATTCGATGCGTCTGGCCGCGCGCCGCCGCCCACCGCATAGCCTCGGCCAGTTCTCCCGGGCTTTCGGGCCGGACCGTGTCAGTAAAATAGTCCGGCATGGGAGTAAAAGACGATGGCGCGCAGCACGTAGTCGAGAATGGTGAGCACGATGGATCCGAGGAAAGCCGGCAGGAAACCCGTCGATCGTGAATCCCGGGCACGAACAGCGACGCCAGCTTAAGCAGAAAAGCGTTCACGACCAGCCAGAACAGGCCCAGCGTGAGGATGGTGAGGGGCAAGGTGATGAGTCGGAGCGGCCATCCGACCAGCGATGTTCACAATGGCGATCACGACCGTGGCGATCAGCGCCGTGCCGTAGCCGCGCACCTGGATGCCGGGAACGATCGCGGCTACCAGCCACAAGGCCAGGGCGCTGAGCAGCCAGTTTACGAGGATATACACAAATGTGTCCTCCGGAGATCCATAATAAGCCATGGCCCGACTCTTTGCCGGAACCTCCGGATTTGCCTACGCCCAGTGGAAGCCGCGATTCTATCCCGCGAAGCTGCCCGCCAACAAGTTCCTGGAGCATTACGCGCAGCGGCTGAACTCGGTGGAGATCAACTACACCTTCCGCCGCATGCCCTCGGCCGCCACGCTCGAAAGCTGGGTGGCTGCCACGCCGCCGGGCTTCGTCTTCGCGCTGAAAGGGCACATGCGGATCACGCACATCATGCGGCTGAAGAATGCGGCGGAGGCCACCGGCCGTATTTCTGCGCGCCATCGATCCGTTGCGCATCGGCGCGGCGGCTGGGACCGATTCTGTTTCAGCTTCCGCCGCAGATGCGCTGCGACTGGCGTTGCTGCGGACGTTCCTGGAAAACCTGCCGGACGATTTGCGCTACGCCTTCGAATTCCGGCACGCATCGTGGCTGGTGGACGAGGTGTATCGGATGCTGGAGGGGCGCAATATCTCGCTGTGCGTGGCCGAGAGCGAGAAGCTGGAAGTGCCCGAAGTGATCACTGCGGATTTTGTGTATTACCGGCTGCGCAAGCCGGAGTATACGGCGGAGGATGTGGATTCTATCGCGGCGCGCGCGCGGGAGCTGCTGGCGCAGGGCAAGGATCTGTTTTTGATGTTCAAGCATGAAGAGACTCCCGATGGCGCGCTGAACGCGGAAGACGTGTTGCGCAAAGGCGGCGGGTAACAGGTTTTTACAAGTTTAAGTCCCGGAACCGCTTGCTTACGGGCGCGGCTCAGAAGAGCCAGCCTGCGTCTTCAACGGAGCGGCGCAGCAGATTTAGCCGTGGGGCAGGCCATCAGAGCACGGTGCCACAAACGACAAACAAGTTACCGGTAAGTCGTAAGATCACTCCTGCCGCAGCGCCGTAATCGGATTGATGCGGATGGCGCGGCGCGCGGGAATCCAGCAGGCCAGCGCGGCAATCGCCAACATCAGCAGCAGCACGTCAGCAACGTCAGCGGATCGGTGGGATCGACCCCGTACAAAATCCCCTCCAGAAAGCGTCCGGCCAACAAAGCCAGCGCCAGTCCCGCCGCGGTTCCCGAGCCGATCAGAATCGCGGCGCGCCGCGCCACGATGGCCAGCACCTGGCCCTGGCTCGCGCCGATGGCCATGCGGATACCGATCTCGCGGGTGCGCCGCGAGATGGCGTAGGCCATCACGCCGTAGATACCGGTGGCCGCCAGGATCAGCGCCAGCAGTCCGAATGCGCCCAGCGCCGACGCGGCCATGCGCGCCGGAAACAGGGGCAGGTCCAGACGATGCACCAGCGTGCCGGTGGAATAAAGAGGAACCGTGGGGTCCAGATCCTTGACACACTCCTGAATCTGGTGCAGCGCCTGCGCCGAATTCAACTTGGTGCGGGCCACCAGGACTCCGGCAGACGCGTACCACATATCCACCGGGCCCCACCAGGCGGCTTGCGCTTTTTCGGAGAGCGAGAAGTATTTCCCATCCTCCGCCACGCCGACGATCTGAATGGGTTTACCGTCGGGGCTGGTGCGGAAGCGCTTGCCGATAGGATCTTTGCCGTGCATCAACTGATCGACGAAAGCTTTGTTCACAATGGCCACGTGGGGCGAATCCTGCGTGTCGCGGGCGTCGAACTCGCGGCCTGCCAGCAGCTTGGTTTGCATCGTGCGGAAGTAATCGGGACTAACCGCGAAGTCGTAGGCGCTGGGGGCGTCCGCGGGTTTGGGTATCGGCTGGCCTTCGATATAAATATCGTCCGATGAAATATTCATGGAAAGTGGCAGCCAGTCGATAAACGCCGCCGATTCCACGCCCGGGATGGCGCGCACTTTTTCGAGCAGACGCTTTTGAAACTCGCGGCCGCGCGCCTCGTCATAGCCCTGAATGTTGAGGTCGAAGGAAGCGGAGACCACGCCTTTCGGGTTGTAGCCGATGGGCGCGTCCAAGGCGCGTTGCAGGCTGCGCACCACCAACACGGAACAGACCAACAATAAGGTGGATAAACCGACCTGCGCGGCGACCATGTAATCGCGAAGCTGCCAGTGGCGCAGCCGTTCGGAGATGGCTTCGTTCTTGAGCGCGCCCGACAGGTTGGCGCGGGTGGCCTGCAGCGCGGGCAGCAATCCGAACAGCAGCGTAGTCACCACGGAAACCGCCAGCGCGAACAGAAACACGCGTGCATCCGGCGCGGCGCGGATCACCATGGGGAAATCTGTGGGCGGATGCCAGGCGGCCAGCGCGTCGCCAATCCAAAGCGAAAGAAACGCGCCACCGGCGCCGCCCAAAACCGCGACCACCAGATTCTCGGTCAACAGTTGACGCACCAGCGTGCCGCGCGACGCGCCCACCGCCAGCCTGACCGCGATCTCTTTACGCCGGTCGGCGGCGCGGGCCATCAGGATACTTGCCAGATTCGTGCAGGCCACCAGCAGGACCAGGCACGAAACGCCGAACAACGCCGCGGCGAATCCGATGACGGCGCCGCGAATGTAATTGCCCGCCAAACCGGGCGGCGTCAGCGAGATCTTCATGCCGTCGTCATTCTTCGGATATTCCCGCGCCAGTCCCCGCGCCACGCTGTTGAGCCCGGCCTCGGCGCGCGCCATGGTCACTCCAGGTTTCAATTGGCCCACGGCGAAAAAGTTGCCGGCATCGCGGTTTTCCAAAAATCCGTTGCCGCCTTCGAGTTCCTTTTGCATCATGGCGGGGAAATAGATTTCGGGAGTGAAGAAGAGCTCGGTGCCGAAGAAGCCGGGCGGCGTGACTCCCAGGATGGTGAAGTCCATTCCGTTCATTTTGACGACTCGTCCGACGGCGCTGGGATCGCCGCCGAAGCGCTGCTGCCAGCAGGCCCAGGACAGCACCGCCACGGGATGTCCGCCGGGCCGCAAGTCGTCCTCCTGACTAAGCAGACGGCCGCGCGCCGCGGTGACGCCCAGCAAATCGAAATAATTGCCCGTTACCAGATAACCCCACAGCCGCTGATTGTGGCCGGGCAAGCCGAGGCTGGCGGGCACGAAACGGTAGGCCGCCATGCCCGCTAGCACGGTATTGCGGTCGCGCAAATCGCGGTAGTTGGGAAACGAAAGGGTCGGGACAGTGCCGCCGCCCAGCGTCTCATTGAGGGAGACGATTTCCGATCCATGCGCCACGGGCAACGGGCGCAGCAGCGCCGCGTTAATGATGCTGAAGATGGCGGTGTTGGCGCCGATGCCCAGAGCCAGGGTTAGAACCGCGACAGCCGTGAAAGCCGGGTTCTGGCGGAGGCGGCGAAATGCCAGGCGAAGGTCGAGTGCAAAGCGATGCATGTGGGCGGACAGCACTTGAACCGCCATCACCGCGGGTGGGAAAGCGGGGAAAACCTGGCTATGGGGTCCGCGGGCCTGTTCGGAAACGGGACTGGCCGTCTCACTCGCGGACGGCGGCCTAAAACACAGCCTGGACAGGCCAGGAGGCCTGTCCTACTTATGAGCGCGGCTTGTGTGTATTATGGGCGCTCTTTACCGGCTCTTTCAGCAGCGTATCCAGTTCCCCGCGGATATTTTTCTCCTGCTCCTTGAAGAAATCGTCGCCGCCGTTATATTGCGCGCGGATCACCCGGTTGCGATCGATGAAGATCAATTCCGGGACGAAGTTGGGCTTGGCCAGCGATGCCTGCTCGTATTCCATAACCGAGTCGCGGTCGGCCGAACCTACCGGAAACGTGGGACGGAACTGCGAAATAAAGCCGGGCACAAGTTGCACGGCCTCTGGGTTGAAGGCTGCCGCCAGCACCTGCACGCCGCGCGCGGCATACTCGTTTTGAATGGCGCTCAAGACTTGCGTGGTGTGCTGGCAGTGCGGGCAAGTGGTGGAGATGAACGCCAACGCCACGACCTTGCCGGAGTACTGGCTCAACAGGGTCACTTGACCGTTGGGCATCTTGATCGCAAATTCGCCTGCCGGACGCGGCACTTGCTGCCCATACGCCGCCAAACCCGTCAGAAGGAGAAAAAAAGCTGTGAGTGAGTGCCGAACGCGCATAATGCCAGTTTACCCCAAAAAGGCTGTCTTTGGCGCAAGCCGGCGATGGTAACAATCGACAACTCCGCTACTCAGCAGGCGGCCTACGAGGCCGCCGCAGGCAGGGTGCCCGCCCCACGATATAATGGCGGCGCGTATGAAATTCGTTTTCGTTTGTTTCGCCGCCTGGCAGATTGTCTTGGCTGCTGCGCCGGACTCGCTCGGCTTGATTCCTCAGCCGGTTTCCGTCGAGCGCCAGCCGGGCATGTTCCGATTGCGTCAGGGCATGGCCATCGTGGTCTCGCCCGGCAGCCCTGAAGCACGTTACGCCGCCGATTATCTGGCGCACGCGCTGGCTCCCGCCACGGGATGGCAACTCAAAACCTCCGAATCGGCGCACGCTTCCGTCCGCCGCAACGCGATTGTTCTGGCGCTCACGCCGCCACCTCCGCCCGCGTCCGCGCACCCCGAGGGCGCCTATGATCTCACGGTCACGCCGCGCGGCGTCCTGATCGAATCGCCCACGCCCGCCGGCTTGTTCTATGGCGTCCAAACATTCCTGCAATTGCTGCCTCCGGCGATCGAAAGCGCGAAGCGCGTGGACGCCGCCTGGAGCGCGCCTTGTGTCCGCATCGCCGACTATCCGCGATTCGCCTGGCGCGGCCTGATGCTCGACGTCAGCCGCCATTTCTTTCCCAAGGACTTTGTCGAAAGCTACATCGATCGCATGGCCCGCTATAAGATGAATGTGTTTCACTGGCATCTCACCGACGACAACGGTTGGCGCATCGAGATCAAAGGTCTGCCACAGCTCACGAAAGTAGGCGCGTGGCGCGTGCCGCGTCTCGGTAAGTGGGGCGCGCGGGAAGCGCCGCGCGAAGGCGAAGCCGCTACCGATAGTGGATTCTACACGCAAGACGATATCCGCGAGGTGGTGGCATTCGCCAGACAGCGCTTCGTCACCGTAGTGCCGGAGATCGAAATGCCGGGCCATTCGCTGGCCGCGCTGGCCGCGTATCCCGAGATCTCCTGCACCGGCGGACCGTTTCAGGTGAACCCCGGCTCCAACTTCTACGAAAAGGTCGACAACGCGTTCTGCCCCGGCAACGAAAAGACCTTCGAGTTCATCGATAAAGTCTTCACCGAAGTGGCGCCGCTGTTCCCCTCGGAGTTCGTCCACATCGGCGGCGACGAGTGCTTCAAGGGCTTCTGGAAGACCTGCCCGAAATGCCAGCGCCGCATGGCCGACGAGCACCTGGCCAACGAGGAGGAGTTGCAGAGTTACCTGGTGCGCCGCGCGGAAAAGATTCTGGAGTCCAAAGGCAAGAAGCTGATCGGTTGGGATGAGATTCTGGAAGGCGGACTGGCTCCCAACGCCGCCGTGATGTCGTGGCGCGGCATGAATGGAGGCATCGCCGCCGCGAAGATGAACCATCAGGTGGTGATGACGCCCACCAATTTCGTGTATCTGGATTACTATCAGGGCGACCCCTCGCTCGAACCCAGCACGTTTGGCCGTCTGCTGCTGAGCACCTGCTATCGTTTTGAGCCGGTACCGGAGGGCGTGGAGGCGAAGTATATTCTGGGCGGCCAGGGTAATCTTTGGACCGAGTCGGTGCCCACCCCCCGGCATGCCGAGTACATGACATGGCCGCGGTCGTTGGCGCTGGCCGAGGTGTTCTGGTCCTCCAAAGCCAGCCGCAACTGGGACGATTTCGCCGTGCGGGTGGAGGCGCAGTTCCGGCGCTTGGATGTGGCCGAAGTGAGCTATGCGCGCACCATGTACGACGTTTCAGTGGCTCCCGTGCGCGACGCTTCCGGCAAGCCCGCCGTTCGCATGAGTACGGAGCTTAATGGCAGCGATATCTACTATACCGTCGATGGCACGAATCCGGATGCGTTCACGCTGAAATATGCGGGCGAGCCGGTGACGATTCCGGGCGACGCTTGGGTGGTGAAAGCCGTCGCGTATCGGAACGGACAACCCTCGGGCCGGGAACTGACGCTGACGGTGAAGGATCTGGTTGCGCGTCTACACTAATTCATGTGGGGCAGGCACTCTGCCTGCGGCGGCCTCGTAGGCCGCCAGGAGCCTGCCCTATCCTGCACTTAGTCCGATAAGTCGCAGTAACTCCCGAACCTTGGGCTCCGCGCGCAAACTATCGAAGCGCGGCTCCACGCCCAGCCACATCAGACACACCGCGCGTTCCGCATGCGCCTGTTCCAGTAACTCCACCGCGCGCTCCCGATCTCCCAAGCCCAGATACACCATGCTTAACCAATAAGGCGAGACACAGCGTCGCTGCGACAAACCTTCGAGTTCCGCCAGCAACTTCCCCGCCTCATGCGCATTCCCCGCGCAAGCATGCACGTGCGCCAAAGCCGCCAGTATGGCCGGCTGATCTCCCGCGCACACCCGCGCGTTGCGCAATTCCGAAATGGCATCCTCGGTCAATCCCATCTGCGCATAAGCCAATCCCAATGTATATTGCGCCGCGCCGAATTTAGGCTCCATTGCCAGCACTTTCCACGACTGCTCCGAAGCGGCCTGAAAATCGCGCGCCACATACAATCCCCAGGCGACGCCCACATTCACCACGGCCGATAATGGATCGATCTCTTCCGAGCGACGCAATTCCCGCACCGCCTCTTCCGTCTGTCCCAGCGCCGCCAGGTGCGCGCCATAAGCCTGATGCACCATCGGCGAGTTGAAGCTCAACACCAGCGCCGTAAGATATTCGGCCTCCGCGCCCGCCCAATCCCATTCGAATAACCGCTTCACCGTGGCCAGCGCGGCGTGCGCTTCGCCCAGATCCTGCCTGGCCTCGAGTGCCCGCAACGCCATCTCTTTCGCGCGTGGATAGAGATCCGCGGCCGGCGCCATACCGAGCGCGGCGGACAAGCAATACGCATCGGCCAGCCCCGCGTAAGCGAACGCGCATTTGGCATCCTGCGCCAACGCGGCGTTGAAGTGCGCCACGCCCTTGTGCACATCCTCTTCGGTCAACTTATTGCAGAAGTATCTGCCCTTCAGGCAATCTTGCGGCGCTTCGGCGGCCGCCGCATTCGAGTGCACCAGTTGAATTCCCGAGTCGCCACGCCCACTGCCCGCGCCCGCCACTTCTTCCACCGGCACGAGGAATAGATATCCGAGTCCCGTACGCGTTTCGATGTATCGCGCATTTCGCGAAGTGTCGCCCAACGCGCGCCGCAGCGCATTCACCGCGGTGTTCAGGCTGCGATCGAAACTCACGTGCATGCCCGGCCACAACAGTTGGGCGAGTTCCGTGCGCAATACCAGTTGACCGCGCCGAAGTACCAGGTACTCGAGAATCTGAAACGGTTTGCGCTGTAGTTTGACGCGGATACCGTGCTTGCGCATCTCGCGATTGTCGAGATCCACCTCAAAGGGGCCAAAGCGCAACTTGGGCTGGCGCTTAGGTTTTTTGACGCGGGGAATGACATGATCGGTTAAACCCTTTCCAATGCGTGAATTCCAGCGATACAAACATTTGACGCCCTGCTGATAAACTTCGCCTCTGGTGCGCCCATCTACTGCATAGACGAAGTAACTGCCTCAAAGGGTTCACCCCGCGAGGTTCATTAAAGGAGAATAACCATGAACAAACGGAAACACTTCGCGATCGCCTTTGCGCTGATCGTTTTGGCGCTGGGCTTCACCACCGTCAACGCCAACGCGCAAACGCTTAAGGGCACTTTCGAATTGCCCGCGGCTGCGTATTGGGGGGATACGCTGTTGCAGCCCGGCCAATACACCATCTGGATGAGTACGGAGGTGCGCGATCTCGTGCACACGCCGGTCATCCATCTTAGCGGGGAAGGCGTCAATGTGAACTACCTCGCGGTTGCCAGGCCGGCAGTCGAGTCCGGACGCAACTATCTGGATATCGCCAACATCGACGGCACCTATTATATTCGCGCGTTCGATGCCGGTACGATTGGCGAATCTTTTGCCTTTGGCCCGACCAAGAGCGTCAAGAACAAGGCTCTGCGCGCGAGCGCCGAACCAGTTGCAGCCGTTCCCGTTTCCTCTGAGTAAGCGGGAACTGTCGAGGGCCCGGCCACGTCGCCGGGAAATCCTCTGGGCTCACCCTCGAAACCTCCTGTGGGGCAGACCATCGTCGTTTGTGGTCTGCCGGTCTTTTTGACTCACAGCCGATGACAGGCTCTCAGGCTGCCAGAAACGGCGTCACCACCGAAAGCAGCGCTGAGGACGCCAAGATGTTGTAATGCGTCAAGCCCGGCAGGATCGCCAGCCGCGCGCGAGACATCCCCGACCCATCCCATCCCGCATCCTTCAGACCGCCGCCCAAGAGCGCGAAAAATTCAACCATGTGCGCGGGACGGATGGCATCGGCATCGCCGAACACCAACAGCGTCGGCGCCGCGATTCCTGCAACCTCGTTCGACCAGTCGAAATCCTTCCGCAGCAAATCGCCCGCCTTGGTGAGCAGCATGGGCCAATCCGCCGGCCGCGGCGCGATACGCGCATAGGTCTGATAAATGGGAGTCTGCTTCATCATCTCCGCTGCGCCCGCGCCCATCTGCGCCATACCTGACAAGATTTCCGGATACCATCCGTCGCGCTTGAAGGTGGTCGAGACGATCGCCAGCTTATCGACCATGCCAGGATATTGAATCGCCATGCGCAGCGCCACGGCCGCGCCGAGGGAGTAGCCCATTACGCCGGCCTTCGCGATGCCGAGATACTTCACCAGCCCGGCGATATCGTCCGCCATTGCCTCATAACTAAACGGACGGTCGATATCGGCGGTGCGTCCGTGCGCCTGCAAATCGGCGGCGATCGCTTTGCGGTCACGCGTTAACGCCGGAAGAATTCCCGCGAACATTCCCGTCGAACCCAGTCCGCCATGTAGCAGAATGAGCGGTTCTCCCGCGCCATGAATTTCGTAATAGAGACTCAATCCGTTCACCGGGGCGTAGCCGGTTTCGGGCGCTGTCGAATTGGTTGCCATTGTCATAATCAGTTTCCCCTTTAGGAAGGCCGTTCACGCGCGCCATGGAATGAGCGCCCGCGCGCTTTGCAGATCTGCGAGGCGGCTCCAATCCCGACGATCGTGCCCTCCGGAAATCCTGCATTTTACCGTGGCACGTCCAGCCCAAAGACTGGTTTTCGAAACAGAATGCATAATTCGTCCTCCACTGTACGTCGAACGCGGACCACCAAAATCGACAATGTGGGGCAGGCACCTTGCGTGCGGCGGCCTCGCAGGCCGCCAACACCGCCAACATTGGCGGCATGTGCGTTATTGGGCTCTTTTGTGCGATTTTGTGCATGGCGGAAACCTGAATTAATCTACCGAGCAAAGCCAATTCGTTATTTGTAATCAACCACTTTTCTCTCTTCGGACCGGGGTTAGCGGGTGGAAGATCAGATCGCCCGAGGCACGACGATTCCCCCTCAGTTCCAGAGAAGCATGAGACGCCCTGGCGGCGGCGGACGAAATGCGCCAAACCCTTCATGCGACAGACGATATTTTCCGTAAACGAGAGGCACTACAAGTATCTGTGCATCGTTGGAGGCACCGGACCGGGCCGCACTCGACTTCAATTCCTCACGAATGATGCGTCGCAGCGTGTCCTCAAACCTCGGGGACTTTCCGTCCAGGTATTCCCGAAGCGCAGCGTTGATGAGGGTCTGATAGCCGAATGCGCCTCCCGATTCTTCAGCCATGCGAAAGAAGCGGTCCACAATATCCTGGTCGAGCCGGATGGTGATCCGGGTCTTGCCCTCGGGCTCAGGCTGGGGCGGAAGAATCCTGCCCCGCTTGCCCTTGCTGAAATCGTATCGATCTTTCATCCTTTTGTCTGGTACTCCCGGCGCTCGTGGGCTTCGGGCAGGACACGCGGAGAACGTGAAGGGCGGCCTCAAGAGGCCGCCGCAGGCTACGAGCCCGCCCCACAAACAGCAAGCCTAAGCACGATGTGTTACTCTGAAATTTCCACGTGTGCCGGCTCGAGTCAGCGAAGCCTTCGTGCTCCGAACTTACCCCTTCAAGGAAGCGGACCTCGTCGTCAGCTTTCTGACGCGCGATCAGGGGAAGCTGCGCGGCGTGGCCAAGCGGGCGCGGCGTCCGAAGAGCGCGTTCGGCGCCGGATTGGAACGGCTCTCGCAAGTGCGCATGGCGTATTTCCAGCGCGAGAACCAGGGAGCTGGTCAACCTGGATTCCTGCGAGCTGCTGGTCTCCCAGTTCGGGCTGGTGTCCGATTACCGGGCGGCGTGGCGCTGGATTATTTCGCGGAAGTTACAGATCAGTTACTGCCGCCGGCCGAGCCGAACGAGAAGTTTTTCCGCCTGCTGACGGCGGTGCTGGAACATATGCGCGCCGCCGGTTGCAACGGCTGCGGGCGTCTGGCGCGCCGTGACGTATTTCAGCCTGTGGGCGGTGCGGCTATCGGGCTTGCTGCCGGAGTCTGCATGTCTGCCTGGGCTGCGGCAGCTTGCTCGCCGATCGGCGAGACGCCGCGAGCGGGCGTTTTTCATGCCGCGGCCGCGAAGGGTTGATGTGCGGCGAATGCCGCCGCGACGGCGGGCGGCGGGCAGTTGGGAATTGAGCGTGGAATCGAGAGCGATGGCGGAGGAGATGTTGCGCAAGCCGGTGGCGCAAATCCGGACCGGCGAACTGGCCGCGCGAACTGTGCGCCGACTTGCGCCGCTTCCTGGTGCAGCAGATCGAAGGGCACATCGAGCGCAGGCTGATTACGCGCCGCCGTTGCTGGAAGCTGAATAGACGCATGGCAGTCGTTTCAAGAAATCATCTTCAAGCTGAAAGCAGTATTGGGCCGAGCGCGGCTGCATCATTCAGGAGCCTTACGATGTGGAAGTGGGCGCCGGCACCATGTGCCCGGAAACTTTTCTGCGCGTGCTCGGGCCGAAGCCCTATCGCGTGGCCTACGTGCAGCCCAGCCGCCGTCCCGCCGACGGCCGCTACGGCGAGAATCCCAACCGCCTCTACAAGCACTCGCAGCTGCAGGTGATCCTGAAGCCCTCGCCCGCCGATGTCATCGAGCAGTATCTGGGCAGCCTGGAAGCCATCGGCATCGACCTCGCGCAAGCACGATATCAAGTTCGAAGAGGACAACTGGGAAGCGCCCACGCTGGGCGCCTGGGGCATCGGCTGGCAGGTGATGCTGGACGGCCTGGAGATCACCCAGTTCACTTATTTCCAGCAGTGCGGCGGCATCGATCTGGACTTGGTGCCCGCCGAGCTGACCTACGGCCTGGAGCGGCTGACGGCGTTCCTGCAGGTGAAGGACAGCGTCTACGACATCGAGTGGGCGCCGGGCTTCACTTACGGCGACGTGCGCTTGCAGGACGAGTTGCAGTATCTCGGTTTACAACTTCGAGATGGCCGACGTCGCGACGCTGTGGAAGCTGTTCGATCTGCACGAAGGCGAAGCCGCGCGGCTGCTGGCGGCGTATCCGAATCGCCCGAAGATGCGGCCGAGAAGGCGCGCTTCCCGCTGCTGCCCGCTTACGACCAGGTGCTGAAGTGCTCGAACCTATTTAATACGCTCGATGCGCGCGGCGCGATCAGCGTGACCGAGCGCGTGGGCGTGATCCAGCGCGTGCGCAAGCTGGCGGTGGGCGTGGCGCAGGCCTGGGCGGATCAGCAGCGCGGCGAGGCGGCGCAATGAGCCTGCCCTTCCTGCTCGAAATCGGCACCGAAGAGATTCCCGATTGGATGATTCCGGGCGCGCTGGCAAACCTGCAGAGCCAGCTGGACGGGCTGGGCATTCGCCGATCGGTCGCGCATGGACGCTACGCCGCGGCGGCTGGTGCTCGCGCCGAAGGCTTGCCCGAGCGACAGCCGGATACCGAAGAGCGCGTGCACGGGTCCGCCAAGATCGGCACCCGACGAAAGCCGTGGCGGGCTTCGCGCGCAAGCAGGGCGTGACGCCAGACCGATCTGGACACCACGCCCAGGGCGAATATTACACGTTTCTGCGCAAGGCGCCCGGCCGCGCGGATGATCGACATCCTGGCCGAGTCGCTGCCCGGCATCATCCTGAAGATCTCGTTTCCCAAGACCATGTACTGGACCGGCAAGAGCGGTCCGCGCTTCATCCGTCCGATCCGCTGGATCGTGGCGCTGCTGGGCGACGAGGTGGTTCCGTTCGAAATCGCCGGCGTGCACTCCGGCAATGTGACCTACGGCCATCGCCGGCTCGCCGCGCGCGACTGAGCTGCGACCGTAAGCCAGCGGTTGCCGACTATAGAAACCTACGAACAAGCCCTGCGCGACAACTACGTGATCCTCTCCGCCGACCGAACGCCGCAAGAAAATCGAAGATGAAATCGGGACTTTCGGCGTGCGCGTGAAACCCGACGCCGCGCTGCTCGAAACGCTGGTCTATCTCACCGAATATCCCACGCCCATCCTCGGCAGCTTCGATCCGCAGTTCCTCGAACTGCCCGAAGAAGTGCTGGTCACCGTGATGCGCCACCACCAGAAATATTTCTCGGTGGAAGGCCGAGCTGCCACAGCGGCACGAGCCATCTTGCGCCTCGGTTCGTCGCCGTGATGAACACCAACGCCGACCCTGAAGGACTTGGTCCGCCACGGCAACGAACGCGTGCTGCGCGCGCGCTTCAACGATGCGCGCTTCTTCTGGCAGACCGATCAGAAGAAGAAGCTGGCGGACCGCCTGGCGGATCTCGCCCACGTCACGTTCCAGGCCAAGCTGGGATCCTATCTGGAAAAGACCGAGCGCGTGGTGAAGCTGGTGAAAGAACTCGGCGGCGACGAGCACGCGCAGCGCGCGGCGCGACCTGGCGAAGTGCGATCTCACCACCGAACTGGTGAAGGAGTTCACCGAACTGCAAGGCGTGGTCGGCGGACTCTACGCGCGCGCGCAAGGCGAGCCGGAAGCGGTCTGGCAGGCGATCTACGACCATTACAAGCCGGTGAGCATGGAAGATCCGATCCCGCGCAGCCGCGCCGGCCGGCTCGTTTCGCTGGCCGACAAGCTGGATACGTTGCGCGGATGCTTCCGCGTCGGCCTGATCCCCACCGGCTCGCGCGATCCGTTCGCGCTGCGCCGCGCCGCGCAAGGCGTGGTGAAGATCCTGGTCGAAGGCCGCCTGTCGATTCCGCTGCCGAACCTCATCGGGGACGATCGCGCAACTCGCCGAATTCTTCGACGACCGCGTGAAGTTCTATTTCCGCGACGTGCGCGGCTTCGCGTACGACGAAGTGAATGCCGCCATGGCCGCCGGCTGGAGCGATCTGGTCGGATCTGGAAGCGCGTCTGCTGCGCCTGCAGGCCTCCGACCACGCCCGATTTCGAGCCGCTGGCCGCCAGCTTCAAGCGCATCCGCAACATCCTGGACCAGGCCGCAGTTCACAGGCTGGACGCGTTTACGCCAGCGCTGCTCGAACCCGGCCCCGAAAGCGACTTGTTCGATGAGATCAATCGGCGCATCGCCGGGCAACCGATTGAAACCGTGATTCGAGCGCTGCGCCCCAAAGTGGACCTGTTTTTCGACAAGGTGCTGGTGAACGCGCCGGACCCGGCCGTCCGGCGCAACCGCCTGACCTGCTGCACGACCTGCTTGCGGAGTTTTCGCACAATCGCCGATTTTTCGGAGATTGTCACGAACTCATAGGAGCAAACGATTCATGAAAAAATATGTTTACCAATTCGGCACGGCGGGGCCGACGGCGACGGAAAGATGAAGGATGTGCTCGGCGGCAAAGGCGCCGGGCTGGCCGAAATGTGCCGGGCGAAGCTGCCGGTGCCTCCCGGCTTCACCATCTCCACCGAAGTCTGCAACATCTATTTCCAGAACAAGAACAACGTCCCGGAGGACATCCACAAGCGAGATGCTGCAGGCTCTCGAAGACGCTCGAGAAGCAGATGGGCCAGAAACTCGGCGACACCTCACAATCCGCTGCTGGTCAGCGTGCGCTCCGGCGCGAAGTTCTCCATGCCCGGCATGATGAACACCATTCTCAACCTGGGGCTGAACGACGAGACCGTCGAAGGCGCTGGTAAGCCAAGAGCGGCAATCCGCGCTTCGCCTACGATTGCTACCGCCGCTTCATCCAGATGTTCGGCGACGTGGTGCTGGAAATCGACAAGGACAATTTCGACGCATCTTCGACGCGCGCAAGAAGAAGGCCAAGGCCAAGCTCGATACCGATCTGACCGCCGAGGACCTGAAGGCCGTCATCGTGGACTATCAAGAAGCTGGTCAAGAAGAAGACCGGCAAGCCGTTTCCGCAGGACGCCATCGAGCAGCTCGCCATGTCGCGCGACGCCGTGTTCCGCTCCTGGTTCAACGACGCGCGCCAAGCACTACCGCAAGATGAACAAGATCCCCGACGATCTCGGCACCGCGGTCAACGTGCAGGCCATGGTGTTCGGCAACATGGGCGAGACTTCCGCCACCGGCGTGGGCTTCACGCGCAATCCCGGCCACCGGCGAGAAGGTATTCTACGGCGAGTTCCTGGTGAACGCGCAGGGCGAAGACGTGGTGGCCGGCATCCGCACGCCGCAGCCCATCGCCGAGCTCGAGAACGTTGATGCCCGAGGCGTCTACCAGCAGCTTCGCGAAATCACCACCAGC
Source organism: uncultured Acidobacteriota bacterium (assembly GCA_963839325.1). Lineage (GTDB taxonomy): Bacteria > Acidobacteriota > Terriglobia > Acidiferrales > UBA7541 > Palsa-295. Next base: position 424,828 of record CAWIUO010000002.1, read on the forward strand.
CTCGAAAAGCATTACCGCGACATGCAGGATTTCGAGTTCACGATTCAAGACGGCAAGCTCTACATGCTGCAAACCCGCAACGGCAAGCGCACCGGTCCGGCCGCGGTCCGCATCGCGGTGGAGATGGTCGAGGAAGGCCTGATCGACAAGGAGGAAGCCGTCCTGCGCGTGGATCCGCAGCAGCTCGATCAGCTTCTGCACCCGGTGCTCGATCCGGCTTCGAAGAAGTCGCTGACCAAGCTCGCCACCGGCACTGCCGGCATCGCCCGGCGCCGCGGTCGGCCGCGTCGTCTTCACCGCCGATGAGGCCGTGAAGCAGGCCACAGAAGGCGCCCGTGATTCTGGTGCGCAAGGAAACCACGCCCGACGACATTCACGGCATGGAAGTGGCCAAGGGCATTCTCACTGCGCGCGGCGGCATGACCAGCCACGCGGCGGTGGTTTGCCGCGGCATGGGCACGCCCTGCGTGGCGGGCGCCGGAGCGCATCACCGTCGACGAGCACAAGAAGCAGGTCACGGTCACGGTCGGCGGCAAGACGGTCACGCTGAAGGAAGGCGACTGGATGTCGCTCGACGGCTCCACCGGCGAAGTGTTCGCGGGCCAGGCCAACACGCTCGACGCCGATCCCGTCTTCCGGCGTTCTGGCGACGCTTCATGAGCTGGGCCGACGAGTTCCGCGGCAAGTTCGGCGTGCGCGCCAATGCCGATATCCCGCGCGATGCCAAGGCGGCGCGCAAGTTCGGCGCCGAAGGCATCGGCCTGTGCCGCACCGAGCACATGTTCTTCGCCGAGGACCGCATCGCGCACATGCAGGCCATGATTCTGGCGCCGCGACGAGAAGACCCGCCGCAAGGCGCTGGCCGAAGCTGCTGCCCATGCAGCGCAAGGATTTCGCCGGCCTGTTCAAGGCCATGGACGGATTCCCGGTGGTCATCCGCACGCTCGATCCGCCGCTGCACGAGTTCCTGCCCAAGCGCGAAGACCTGATGGTGGATCTCGCCATGCTGCCCTACGCCGATCTCAAGACGAAGAAGGAAATGGTCGGCCGACTACGAGCGATTCGGCGCCGAAGTGAAGACCTGAAGAAGGTGCTGCCGGAGTTGCTGAAGCGCGTGGAAGAGCTGCACGAGTTCAACCCCATGCTGGGCCTCCGCGGCTGCCGCCTGGGCATCATCTATCCCGAGATCACCGAAATGCAGGCGCGCGCCATTTTCGAAGCCGCCGTGCAGGTGGCCAAGAAGGGCGTGAAGGTGATTCCGGAAGTCATGATTCCGCTGATCGGCGGCGTCAAGGAGCTCGAAAACCAGAAGAAGATCGTGGTGCACGTGGCCGAGGAAGTGCTCGGCAAGGCCGGCATGAAGGACCTGAAGTACATGGTCGGCACCATGATCGAAATTCCGCGCGCCGCGCTCACCGCCGACTCAGGTCGCCAAGGAAGCCGAGTTCTTCAGCTTCGGCACCAACGACCTGACGCAGACCACCATGGGCCTCTCGCGCGACGACTATACGAAGTTCCAGAAGGAGTACGAAGACGCGAAGATCTTCACAGCCGATCCGTTCGCCGTCCTCGATCAGGAAGGCGTCGGCAAGCTGGTCGAAGATGGCGGTCGAAGCTCGGCCGCAAGACGCGGCCCGACCTCGAAATCGGCATCTGCGGCGAGCACGGCGGCGAACCGAGCTCGGTCGCAGTTCTGCTACCGCGTGGGCATGAACTACGTTTCCTGCTCGCCCGTACCGCGTGCCGATCGCCCGCCTGGCCGCGGCGCAAGCCGCGATTTCCGGCGATAAGTCGGAAACGCATGCGCACGGCGTAGGTCAACCGCCAATCGTGGGGCCGCCCATCGCCTTTTGTGGCCTGCCCGCTTTCGTTTTCCGCGCGCCGGAGCGATAATCGATCCATGCGCCTTGTACCACTGGCGGCCATCCTCGGATGCGCGGTCGCCCTCGCCCAGCCCCAGCCTGAGACGGTATCCGGCGTCTTCCAGGTGGTGTTGAAGATCTGGGCAAAACTGCGCCTCCATCCGAAGAATCTCTGCAATACAGTCTGTTGACGGGCAAAGAAGCCCTGCGGCTAATCTTCGAGGACCCACGGGACGCTGACAAGATAACGACGGGTTCCGTCGTCGAGGTGACGGGCTACCGCACCGGCAAACAGCTCACGGTACCCGCAGGCTCAGCCGCAGAAGCGCGATCCAATCTGCACATTCGAACGATGTCGGCCGCGCCCGCGCCGAAGACCATTGGCCAGCGCAAGATTGCGGTACTGCTCGTGAATTTCCAGAACGACCAGCGCCAATTGATCACGCCCGCGACAGCAAGCTCGCAGATCTTTGGAGACACGAACAGCTATTACCAGGAAAACTCTTACAGCCGTTGCTACCGGCCAGGCTCTCGCCTTCCACACTGCTCGACCTCGGCCATGATGTCCTGAATAGTAGCCTTCTCCAGCCAGAGATGACGGTCGCGCGTGTAATCGCCGCTGCCTGCCCGGTATATGCGCAAGAAGCGCGCCACTCCATCCGCGCCCAACTCACGCCCGAGAATCGCCAGCGCGTGCCGTTCGAATTCCTCGTCAGTCATGTTAGCGGCCTGCATTACGGATGGACCTCCCGATACCAGAATAGCGGGTTCTCCACCCTGATGCGCAACTCACCGGCGTGCCGCCTGGCGCGGCGCAGGAGGCCATCGTCCGTCGTGAGGAGGACTTGGGCTGCCGCCCCGCTCGGCGCAGGCTAGGTGGAGCGCGTCGAAAGCGCCGAACCCGAGGGTCTGCAGGAACTCCGCTCGGGCCGCATCCTGGCGGTCCGGCGTGACGCTCGCGCCGGCGTGCGAATGTACTTCGGCCGCGTCGCGCCGCCGGTCCGGGTCCGGATTGCGGCCGATTTCGATTGCCAGCACCGCGCTACTCACCCAATCTGCTCGGCCTTCACAAACCAACCCGAGAATGCCATCGATGGCTTCCGCCTCCTCCCGAATACGAGGGTGGCTCTGGTCATCGGTGAGCCCGGCTCAGGCAGCAGGCATCCAGGTAGATTCTCATCCAGGCGAGCCATTTACGCGTCTTCGTTATCGCGGATCTGGTCCTCGATTTCCGAGCGATGGAAACGAACGTAGGCGCACGCACTGGCTATGTCATCGGCGCGCAGAGCCGGGTACGAACGCACCAGATCCTCTTCACTCACTCCCAAAACGCCGTGCTTGCTCAAGTACCCAAACCGGGATGTGGTTGCCCACGAGACCGGTTCGCCCCACGACTCTACGCGTCGACTCGACGCCGAGGAAGGCGTCGTCCAGATCCTGCACTACTGAGCGTAGCACCAGAGCCTTTCTGCCCGACTGAGGGATGGAAGTAGATCTTCCACCTCACGCAACGCACTCATTAGATCCCCCGCTCTCAGTATAACCTGCACTATGACCCAATGACCGACATGCAGGCCATGATCCTGGCGAAGGACGAAAAGAATCGCCGCAAAGCGCTGTTGAAGCTGTTGCCCATGCAGCGCAAGGATTTCGCGGGCCTATTCACAGCCATGGACGGATTCCCGGTGTTGATCCGTACGCTGGATCCGCCGCTGCACGAGTTCTTGCCCAAGCGCGAAGTGCTGATGGTGGAACTGGCCAAGCTGCCCGCCGCGGATATAAAGGCCAAACGCGAGATGGCCGGGCGCTATGAACGTTTCGGCGCCACGGTGAAGGATCTGAAGAAGGTGTTGACCGAGCTACTGGAGCGCGTCGAACAACTGCATGAATTCAATCCCATGCTGGGGTTGCGTGGTTGCCGGTTGGGGATCACTTATCCGGAGATTATGGAGATACAAGCCCGCGCCGTATTTGAGGCCGCGGTGCAGGTATCGAAGAAGGGTGTCAAGGTGATTCCGCAAATTGAAATTCCGCTGATCGGTTCGGTCGAGGAGTTAGAGAACCAGAAGAAGGTAGTGGTGAAGGTAGCCGAGGAAGTACTTGGCAAAGCCGGGATGCCGGACTTCAAGTACACAGTCGGTTGCATGATCGAAATTCCGCGCGCCGCACTTACGGCCGACTTAGTAGCTAAGGAAGCGGATTTCTTCAGCTTCGGTACCAACGATCTGACTCAGAGCACCATGGGTCTTTCTCGCGACGACTATACGAAGTTCCAGAAGGAGTACGAGAAGGCCAAGATCTTCAAACACGATCCGTTTGCCGTGCTCGATCAGCAAGGCGTGGGCAAGCTGATCGACATGTGCATCAAGCTGGGCCGCAAGACCAAGCCGGATCTGGAGATCGGCATCTGCGGCGAGCACGGCGGTGAGCCTAACTCGGTGCAGTTCTGCTACCGCGTGGGCATGAACTACGTGTCATGCTCGCCCTATCGGGTGCCCATCGCCCGGCTGGCTGCGGCGCAGGCGGCTATCTCCAGCGATAAGTCGGAAGCCATGCGGACGGCGTAACTATAAGCTCGTGGGACAGGCCGGGGAGGACTGTCCCCTCTTCGGTGAATCGCAACCTGACGCCCGCTGCGCGCCGTTCATCACGACGAACTGGGATCGGCCGGGCGATTCACACGTAGGAGGAGTCCGGCCGGGTCGGCGTGCCCGGCTAGAGATGCATGGATTCGCTGCGCCTGACCAACGAAGTCCGCGTCCACCGTGCATGCCACGATGCCGGCGTGATCGGGCATCGAGGTGTGAAGTGTAATGAAGTGTTTGCGGTTCAGCGTCAACACGGCACGTTTCTCCCCGCGGGCAAATTCGAGGACCTCGCTGTCGGGAACAGCGCGATTGGCCTTGCCGCTCTCGCGCGCTGTCAACACGTCGTGGCCCAGACGCCGGAGTTCCATCACAACCGGAAGAGGGAAGTTCTCGTTGGCGTAGAGCCGGGCCATTACGCGCTTTCGTTATCGCGGATCTGGCTTTCGATTTCCGCGCGGTGGGAGCGAACATAAGCCCACGCGCTAGCTAGGTCCTCGGCGCGCAGGGCCGGGTACGAGCGCAGCAGATCCTCTTCACTCACTCCCAACCGCCGCGCCTGCTCCAGCGCCCAGACGGGGATGCGCGTGCGCACAATACACGGCTCGCCTCCACAGACTCCTGGTGTCGACTCGATGCCGGGGAAAGCGTCGTCCAGGTCTTGCACCACGACGCGCAGCAACTGAGCCTTTTCCGCTCGGGTGAGGGACGACAACAGGTCTTCCACCTCGCGCAACGCGCCCATTTTATTCTCCGATTTCAGTATAACCCGCGCTAAGTAGGACAGGCCTCCTGGCCTGTCCACATGCTGTTAAAATCCGCTTGATGAGAATCACGGCCATCGATACTTACATCGCCGGCAATCCCTGGAAGAATTGGGTCTTCGCCAAAGTATCCACCGATGAAGGCATCCACGGCGTCGGCGAAGGCACCGTGAATGGCTTCGCCAAAACCGTGGAAGCGGCCATCCACGAGCTCAAGCCGCTGGCCATCGGCATGGATCCGTTTCAGATGGAGACCATTTCGCAGCGGCTCATCCGCGACGTCTACACCGATGGCGCGCAGATCCACATGTGCGCGGTGGCGGCTATCGAGATCGCGCTCTGGGATATCATCGGCAAGGCCTGCAATCAGCCCATTTACAATCTGTGGGGCGGGCAGTGCCACGAGAAACTGCGCGTCTACGCCAACGGCTGGTATCGCGGCCCGCGCACGCCGGAGAGCTTCGCGGCCAAGGCCAAGATCGTCGCCGCGCGCGGATACACGGCGCTGAAGTTCGATCCATTCGGATCGAGTTGGCGCTATCTTTCGCGCTACGATTTCGATCTGGCCGTGGACATCATCCGCGCCGTGCGCGACGCCGTGGGTCCGGCCGTGGATCTGCTGATCGAAGCGCATTGCCGATTCAACGTAGCGACCGCGGTCGAGTTCGCCGAAGCCATTCATCAGTTCCGGCCAACGTGGTTTGAAGAGCCGGTGCCGCACACCAACATTCCGGCGATGGTGGAAGTGGCGCGGCGCAGTCCGGTGCCCATCGCCACGGGCGAGAGTCTCTCCACCAAGCAGCAGTTCGCGGAACTGCTGCAACATGAAGTAGTGAATATCCTGCAGCCGGAGCCGCTGAACTTCGGCGGCCTGTTCGCGGCGCGCAAAATCGCGGACATGGTGGATGCGCATTACGGAATGATCGCGCCGCATAGCGCGCAGGGGCCGGTCTGCTCGGCGGCCTGCGTGCAGCTCAACGCATCCATTCCGAATTTCTTTATTCACGAATTGTTCGATGAGTTCAACGAGCCGTGGGAAGAGGAGGTTGTCACGCATCCGGTGCGCCAGGTCGACGGCTACATCGAAGTACCCGACCGGCCGGGCTTGGGCATCGATCTGAATATCGAAGAGATCGTGAAGCATCCGTACCGGCAGGAGAATTATCTGCCGCTGTTCAAGCCGGGATGGGAGAAGCGGGAGCCGCAAACGCGATCCGCGCGGGGCACAGACGCGTGAAATGCGGGCAGGTGCGGCAATGGTCGCCTTCGCGCAGCGGAAAATGCTGGCGCTCCTGCGCTTCGCGAAACTCGCGCACCAGCGGCTTCGGGTGAGTCGAATAGCGTAGGGCCGCAGATCGACGGGCACGGCGGCATTCGGCCGCAGATAATCAGATGTACGCTTCGTCGGGCGCGTGGCCGTTGAGGCGATCCAGCGCTTGCGCGTAGAGGCGCAATTGGAGGGTGTAGTGTTCTGCGTGAGACGGGGCATCGGCGGCGGTGACGCGATCGGTTTTGTAATCCACCAGCACGGTTTTGCCGCGGTCTTCGAACCAGAGGTCGATCTGGCCGCGCAGGATCGAGGTCTTCGAGTTCCATCAGGAAATCGAATTCGCGTTCGATGGTGGTGGCTGCGGCGGCGCGGCGGCCTAGGGGGCTTTTGTGGAATTCGTCGGCCAGCTTGACGGCTTCGGGATCGGGGGATTCTGTGCGGTTCGCCGGCTAGGATGGCGTGGACTTGGACACCTAGTTATTCGGCTGACTGGGAGAATGGCGCGGCCTGCGAGGCCGGCGCAGGCTGCGAGCCTGCCCCACAATACCGGGAGAGATAGTAGCGGCGGGGGCAGTCGTGGAACATGGCTATGGAGGTCACGGTGGCTTGGGAGTCGTACTGGGCGGTTAGAGTGGGAAGGGGCAACAACTCCGTGGAAGCGGCTACTTCCGCTAGTGCGCGCGGCTTGGGGCGCGGCGGTGGCTCATCGGCTGACCGCACGGGCAGACGCTCGGCGACGATGGCCGCCCAGTTCTGCGGCTTCTTTCCGGTCATCGTGTACGACATCGCCAGTTGCTCTTCGGCGCGCGTCATGGCCACGTAGAGCAGCCGGTTGCCTTCCTCCTTCTCTCGCTGCTTCAATTCCTGCCGGATGGCATGCTGGAAGACATCGTCCTTCCGTCATCCGCCTAGGGGATGACGCCAGCGTGCGCCCAGACCCACGCGCGGCGAAAAGGAAATCGCGCCCGGATCGGTGTCGATACCTTTGTGCATGGCCGCCAGAAACACCACCGGAAATTCGAGCCCCTTGGCCGCGTGCACGGTCATGATCTTCACCGCGTTGACGGCGTCTTCGGGCGGCGCATCCGGCTCGCGCGGTTTCGATTCGCGCAGCATCTCGATTTCTTCCACAAATTCCGCCAGCGTCTGGCGCTCGCTGGCCGCACGCGCTTGCGCCAGAAACTTTTCGATATTGGCCGCTTCGCGCGGCCCGGCGGCGTGCATATAGCCGCACTCGTCGATCGCCCGCAGCAACAACTGGTCGATCGGGATGTAGTTGCGCATGGCGCGCCATTGCGCAAGGTCGCTCTCGACCTGCCAGCGCCGAGATTGCCCGTGCTTTTCAGCCGCAGCAGCGCCTCATCGGAAACGCCCACCAGCGGCGACCGCAGCACCGCCGCCATGGCGATCTCGTCGCGCGGATTCGAAACTACGCGCAAAAGCTGCATCAGATCCACCACCTCGCGCGATTCGTAGAATCCCTTGCCGCGATTCACCAGATAGGGAATACCGAAGTCGTCGAATGCGCGCGTGAATTCGGCGAGCACTTCCGAGTTGCGCACCAGCAAGGCGAAATCGCGGAACTCGGCGGTTCCACGGCGCAAAGCGAGCGACCCTTCGAGTTCGCGGATGCGCGCGGCAACCCACTGCGCTTCGAGCTCGAGCGTGGCCGCGGCCAGCACCTCCACGGATGGCTCTGACTTCTCTGCAAACTCCACGCCCGCCACCAGAGTGCGCGCCTCAATGCCCGCGGCGCCCGCGGCCACCGTCTCCACGGCGCGCAGTATTTCCTCCCGGCTGCGAAAGTTTGCCACCAGCTCCACCACGCGATGGCCGCGCTGCGCCACGCTATCGCGATACTCGCGAAACACCTCGGGATTCGCATGGCGGAAACCGTAGATCGATTGATTAATGTCGCCCACGGCATAGAACCGGTCGGGCGCGCGCAGCAGTTCCACGAGCCGGGCCTGCAGGCCGTTGGTATCCTGAAATTCGTCCATCAACACGCGATCGAATTGGTTCTGGACGCGCTGCCGCACCTCGGGACGCTCTTCGAGCAGGCGCACCGCATATTCTTCCAGATCGCCGAAGTCGAGTTTGCCTAGACTCTGTTTGCGCCGGCGGTATTCGTGATGGAAACGCGCGAACACTTCCATGAGCGTGGCGCGCACGTCCGCATAATGCGCGGTGACGAGCGAGTATTCGAGCTCGGGCAGTAAGTCAGTCTTGATCGTCTTCAGCAATTCGTAAGTGCGGTCGCTGTGCCGGAGCTTGCTCAGGTTGCAGGGGAACGAACTCAGCAGCTCGAGCGCCGTGGCGGGCGACGTATGCAAAGCTTCCACCAAGCGCGCCAGATGGTCTTGAATCTCGTGCAACTGCGCAAGCTGATCGAGCCGCCACGTGCGCGGAGAGAGACGGCGCAGTTCCGCTACCGCCGGTCCGATATCCGGCGCGGGAGGAGTTGGAAAGCCGGGCAAATCCGCGATGCCCACGCCGGCCGCGCGGATGGCGTCGTAAGTTTCCAGTACCTCCCCCCCCACGTCGATGGTCGCCACGCCCCGCAGTAGCGCGCGCATGCGATCGGGCTGCTCCGCGAACATAGCGTCCAAGACATCGTCGACGGTTTCCCGCTGCACGCGGAACGCATCGTTTTCATCCATCACCGAAAAATCCGGATCGACGCCCGCGAACACGGCGTTTTCTTTCAGCAGGCGCGTGCAGAAGCCATCCACCGTGGAGACATAGGCGCGCTCCAGCTTGCCGCGGATTTCTGGGCGATCCTGAAACGTGCGCGCCAGCTTTTCGCGCATATTGTTGGCGGCCTTTTCGGTAAACGTGATGGCCAGGATACGCAGCGGATCGACGCCGCTTTCGACGAGGCGCTCGAAATGCGCCACCAGCACGGTGGTCTTGCCCGACCCCGGTCCGGCGACCACGCACGTATCGCGCGGCGGCTCCTCCACCGCGACGGCATCCAACTGCGCGCGGGTCAATCCCACTCTGACGCTCCTTCGGCCAACTCGACCGCCGCGATTTTATACCGGCAGACGTCGCGGAAGTCGCAATAGCGGCACTTATCGGGGTCGGCGGGATGCGGCTCCACGCGGCCCCTGCGGATCTCGTCCGCGACGCGCAAGGTCGTTGCGATGGTTGGCGCGGGATTGAACGCGACCAACTCTGTGGCGCGCACCGCGCCCTTGAATCCCAAATAGCGCATGCCTTCGGGACGCAAACCAAAGTATCGTTCCAGCGCCAGCAGATAAAGTTGCGGCTGCAATGAATTCTCGTCCGTCGCGCGATCCTTGGTGTTCTGCACGCCGCTGTATTTGTAGTCGGTGACGAAGGCGCCGCCATCCGCGGTCACTTCCACGCCGGTCGATGCGGCCTCGGATTTCGATATCGTCGCGCAGCTTGTATTGAAACTTCTGTTCGACGCGGATCTCGTAAGGCGAAGTCCACGCGGGGTCCGCCAGCAGCGCACGCAGGTCGGACAACATGCGCTCGCGAGCGGCTTCCGTACGATAGCCGGGCGGCACGCGCTCGTCGGCACAGAAACGCGCGAATTCGGCGTCGAAGATCTCTTCTAGCGGCTGGCGGCTGCCTGGAAGCCTGGCCAATACGGCATGCACGATGTTGCCCTGGGTGAGAAAATCGAGCCGTTCTTGCGGCCGCGCGGGCGCTCCTTCGAGGCGTAGCGTGTACCGACCGAAAAATTGGAACGCGCACTGCAAATACGATTCGAGAGCCGTGGGCTTGAATGCCTGATGCCGCGCCGCCAGGTTTGCCAGCAGATCGGGACTGTTGATGACCGCCCGTGGAAGCTCGCTGGCGGCCGGGCGTGCGGGTTTCGGCAATACGGATTTCCATTCGCTCGCCTCTGCCGGGATGCCTTCAAGATACAACGACGCCAGATTCTGTTGTCCGCGCGCATCGCATCGCGGATAACTCAGCGTGAGGGATTCGGTAGCGCGCGTCACGGCGCAATCGAACAGGAAGCGCTCCTCCGCTTCGAAATCGCGCCGCCGTGCGCAAGCGGATTCCGGCTTGATTCAGCTGTGCGCGCGCGGCATCGGGAAAGAAGGGATCCTGCGCGTGGAACTTCGGAAACTGCCGCTCAATCAATCCGCAGACGAAGATGATGGGCAAGCGCCACTGGCGCGCTTCGTGCGCGTCGAGCACATGCACCACGTTGCGGCGCCCATCGCCGATGCGCAACGGCGTAAGCCGCAACACCGATTTCGCCGCCTGCCAAAACGCACCCAATGGAACGGGAAGCGGGTCGAATGCGGATGCCGCATCCTGCATTGCGCTATCGAAAAGCTCCAACGCGGCGGCCTGCCCGCGCGCCACCTGCGCGACATCGAAGGTCGAGGGCTCGATCGGCCCCGGAGCGGACAACTCATACAATTCGCCGAGCCGCGCCGCCCACTCAGCGGGTGTGCGCAGTTCCGAACGCCACGGCTCCAGCGTTTCGAAGCGCGCCAGCAATCGGTCAACGGGACTGCCCGCGCCGGCGATGTGCCGCAATGCCGCAAGACCCGCGCTCGGCATCTCCTGGCGCACCGCGAAATCGAATTCATCGCTCTCGACGCCCGGCGCCAGCCGGATGGCCGCCAGCGTGTCGGCGAAATCCCAGCCGCCCAGCAGCGCATCCACAGTGCCAGCCAGATAACGCACCAGCGCATGATGCGATAAATCCGCATCGAAATAAAACCGCGCCGGAATGCCGAAGCGATCCAGCGTGGCGCGCAACACCGGCACATAGATCTCCGGGACTGCGTACGATCACGCCCACATCGCGGAACTGACGGCCCGCGGCAACCTGCGCGAGTATGCGGCGCGCGATTTCATCCGCCTCACGCTCGATGGAGGGTGCGGCGCAAAGCTCCGTGCGCGGCTGCGAAGGCTCCCACCCACGCGCCTCTTCGATGAAGCCCATCGCGTGCAATCGCCGGCGCGATGGCTCGGTGACGGCCGCGGTGGGCAGCGAGAGCGTGACATCCGCATGGCGGGCAATCGCGCGAATGACAGCCAATTCCGGGTCGGGCAGCGCATAGAATCCATCCATCCAGACCGTGTGCACGCTGCCGACGCCTTGCGCCTCGATGCGCCCGGCCGCGCGCCAAAGCCGTTCAGATCGCGTGGCCCATCCGCGCCGCCGCAGCTCCCGATCCACTTCGCGATAGACCGCCAGAAACGCATCGCCCAAAGGGGCCTGCGCGCGCGCCGCCGACAGACTCGCCGCCAAGCGATCCGCATCGCATCCGGCCGACGAAAACTCATCGATGGAGCGCGCCAACGCCGCGCAGAATCCGGGCAGCCGCGCCACGCGCGCAAAATCGGGATGGTTCACGCGCGCGGCCGCGGTCTCCACGATCAGATAGAGCAGCGGCTTCGACACCTGCGGCAAGTCGCCCGCGAACGCATCCACGAAGTGCGAAAGCGTTTGGATCAGCGTAGGGCGGAATACGAATCCTTCGCGCGCCACCTGATTTTGCAGATGCTGCGCCATGGTGGCCGTGGGCGTGAGCAGACGCACGCCCGCATCCCGCCGCCGCAACGCATCGCGGAAGTTTTCGAGGATGCGATAGGTTTTTCCCGATCCGGCCGGGCCAGCGAGCAACAGCATCGATGGGACGCCGCTCACTGCGCGAGATACTTCAACATCGCCGCATTGAACGGCGCGGCGCATTCAATAGGCGGCACGTGCCCGCAGCCATCCAGCACCACGCTCTGCGCGCCGGAAATATCTTCGGCCAGAGCTTTCGCATTCGCCAGCGGCACCAGCGCGTCCTCGCGGCCCCAGACCACCAGCGTGGGCGCCTTGATCGCGCCCAGGCGCCCATCCACCAGATCCTCGCCGCGCAAAATGGAATCGATGAAACGGTCGATGGTGTAGCCGTCGTTCCTCTGCAGATGCCCCGCGAAGGCCTGCTCGGCAAACTGCTCGCTCGCAAAATTCTTGTTGTGGAAGACCACGGCCATGAGCTGCTTTTCACCCGCCACCGTGGACGGATTCAGCCCTTCAAGCAGCTCGCGAGTGAGCGGCGGCGAGCCCGTGCGTTTCGGCGAGTAACCCGCGCTATCCACCAGCACCAGGCGATCCACTTTTTCGGGATGCGCCAACGCGAAATCCAGGGCCACCCAGCCGCCCATGGAGTTGCCCACCAGCGTGGCCTTGGCGATGCCCAGCTTTTGGCAAAACGCATTCAGGAAATCGACCAGGGTGGCGACGCGATAATCGATCAGGGGTTTGGCGGACTGGCCGAAACCAATCTGGTCGGGCACGTAGACGTGGAACTTGCCCTGGAGCGCGGGCAGCGTCATGGCCCATGCGGTGCGGTCGGCGCCCAGGCCGTGCAGAAGAATGACGTTCGGACCGGCGCCGGCTTCCTGATAATAGATCTGCTGGCCGTAGATTTCCACTTGTTTGACGGATGCGGTTTGGGCGTAGGCCGCGGCGGCCAGGGCGATGAGAGGTGCGATGCGGGAAAGCATGCCCGATTGTAATATGTGGCGGGAGCGGGATTTTTCGGCGGCGATGAAACGTTTAGCGGATATCTTTCACTCAAGCGCAGAGCAACGGACTTCTTACGGATATTAAGGCCCGCTATGCGCCCTTGCGCTCCCGCCGCCTTTTAGGGTCGGGAGCAGAACTTCAACTCGATTGCGACCGTCGCGTCGAATCCGGATGCGGGCCTCTCGGATCCCGGAGGAGTACCCCGCATTCGCCGGCCGGATTCCGGTTGTATCACGGATAATCCATTCGAAGTGAGGCGGATTCATGCGCCACTGGCTGTGTTTCGCCGTTGGGTTTTTGTGTCTTGCGGCAGCGCTTCCCGCGCAACGCCGCGTAGATCCTCGGTACTCCTATCACCGCGTGATTGCCGTAGTGCCGCTGGTCGGTTCCGGCACTACCGCAGACCCGATTCGCGCGAAATATGCGCCGACGGCACAAACGGCGGGCGCCCCCGGCACGGGGATCATTGCGCACGCCATGGAACTAACCGACGACGGCAGGTACGCCATTGTCGAGTTGGTGGCCGTGCACCGGGCGGCGCTCGGCCAGGTCCTGGCGGATCGCGAGCCGGGCGTGCTGGTCTTCGAGAAGGGCGTGGTCAGTAACGCGGCCATCGAGGCGGCCATCAAGCCCCTGCGGAAGGACTTCTCGCTACAGAACTTCGGGGTGGTGATGTGATGAAACGCGCAACCTGGACACCGCCGGTTGCGGCGGCATCAGCGGATGGGCCCGGAACGGCGCCACCGCCATCAACGTGGATATTTACGACGGCACGGTCTACCTGACGACGGTGTTTGCGGACCTCAATACGGGCTCGGACTCCTACTACGACGGCTCCTACTACGGCTTCTCGCTGGCGTTGCCCGCCGCGCTCCAGGACAATCAAGTCCACAGCATCTACGCGCGATATGGGGGCACGACGACAAACCTGGGCAGCGATCCGCGCACCATCCAATGCGATGCGACGTCCCCCGGTTATCAGTATTACTATACGGACACGCTCGAAAGCATCAGTACCTCGAACTGGACCCAAAACGGAACCCTCAGCGTGTTGTTGGGCTGGGGCTTGAGCGCGACAACGTCCGGCGGCGGCAGCCTGATCTCTAAGGTCGCCGTGCAGGGGCCCTTGAGCACCAACTATGAGGTGAACATGACGCTGGCGCTCAACGCCAGCGGCGGCGATTACGTGGAATACGTGCGGGCCACCTCCAACGCCATCACCGGCACGGGCAGCTATTTCTCCGTGGAGCTGCAGAATCCGACATTCGGCTCAAACGGCGCATGCTCGGCGACGCTAGCGGCCTACCAGTCCGTCAGCGGAACCGTCACTGAGCTGCTGAGCAGGCCCGTCTCCTGTTACAACGGCATGCAGGTGCGCACCGCCATATTGGGAACGGTGGCCTATATAATCCTGGACGGCGAAACCATGTGGGCGTCGGGCATTACGGTTGCCACCGGGATGCCAGGGATTGGCGCACGGAACATGCCATCGACGAACGCGATCTCGCTGGTGAAGCTGGGCCCATGGGATAACGTGGCGCCGTCGCCGGTGAACGCCAACACCTTTGCCACGTCGGTGACTTCGAACAGCATGTTCGCGGAGTGGCAGGGCGCCGTCGACAATTCCAACGGCGTGGGCGTTGCCCTCTATGCCATCGAACGCAGCGATGGCGCGTGGTTTTACACCTACGACGCGTCGTTTTACGATGGCACAGTGCAGCCGAACACGACCTACAGCTACAGCGTGATCGCGCAGGACTACCACCGGAACAACTCGACGACCTCATCCTTCACCATCACCACGCCGCCGGCGGGCGCGCCCGATCCGCGGCGGGTCGGCGTGCAGCCCACGGGCAGTTACTGGGGAGGCGCGGGCGAACAGATGGATCTGCTGAGCGGGAATTTGAACTATTCCCTGCCGCTCATCCAGGCAGTGGGCCGCGGCGGACTTACGGAGAGCTTCAACCTGAGCTACAACTCCCAAAACTGGCGGGTGGGACCGTCGGCCACCGAGCAGATGGGCGTCGACGCCGGCTATGGCTTCGGCTGGCAACTCATGCTGGGCTCGCTGCTGCCGGTGTACAGCGCCGCGGCGAATCCCGTGCCCGTGCAGTATTACGTGTTCACGGATGCGACCGGCGCGCAATACCGCCTGAACCAGAACAGCGGCTCCATATGGAGTTCCACGGGCAGCGCCTACGTGTGGTATGACGCAAGCGCCAACATCCTGCATTTCCGGAACGGAACGTTCTGGGTGATGGGCTGTGCTTCGGCCGCCGGGGAGCCGGATACGGGGACGCTTTATCCGACCGTGGTGGAGGACACCAACGGCAATCAGATCATTATTACTTACGGCGTTGGTGCGGCCGCCAAGTGGGTCAATTCCAGCGCCCGGATCACCATGATCGAGGACGCCCGCGCGGGTGCGAACTGCGCGGGACAAACCCTATGCTCCTACTCTCTTTCCTACAACCCGGGAACTTCGACCTACCCGCCATACCTCTCCACGATCACGAATTACGTGGGCACGACGGAGAGTTATACGATCACGGTCTACACTGGCCAGCCCTTGTATTCGCCGGGCGGCGTCAGCTTCGGCACCTGGGGAAAGCTGAAAAGCATCGAGCAAACCAATTTGGGCTACTCCTGGACCTTCTGGTACGACAACACGCTGAACGACGGCGACCTGACGGAGGTTCTGTTTCCGCAGGGCGGGTACTTGAGCTGGGCCTACAGCAACTTCACCTACCTGGGCGGGCAGACGCTGCGGCAGGTGGCCAGCCGCATGTTGCGCAGCAGCACGCAGCAGCAGTCCGCGTACAACTACACTCTAACTTGGCCGGATTCCAACAACTCGGTCTCGCTGCACACCGGCGTGGCGCTGGACGATATTACCAGCGGCACCGAGAGATATTGGTATTTCAGGTTGAGCAGCGAATCGTATCCGGGACTCGTGTCGGAGTTGCAATACCGCTCCGCGCCCGGCGTCGCCACGCCGCTGCCACGCGACGATGTGTACACCTGGGAGACGGACGGCAACGGCAACTCTTACGTGGGCACGCTAGCGACAACCCTCAACCAGGGCTCTTCCTACGCGAGCACCACGCAAACCCAGCAGACCCAGGATGGCTACGGCAACGTTTCGGCGACGACTGTGTACGACTACGGCAACCTGAGCACCCGCGCCTACGGCAACACGTACTTGTACAAGAACAACACGAATTACAGCTCGCGATACATTTACGACCGGCTGCTGACCAGCATTCTGACCAGCGTAACCCCCAACGTGACGCTGGTTTCGAATACCTACGACGGAGGCACGCTGAGCCCCACGTACTCGGGTCCGTATGAGTGGGACGCCGCCTACGGCGCGTGGTTCACCTACCGCGGCAACGTGACGCAGGCCAACACGCCGGGCAAGACCATCAACACCAGCTACGACTACACCGGCACGGTGGTTTCCCAGAACGACAACAACGGCCACTCCGTGAACGTCACCACCTCGACAGCCACCAATTACACCTTGCCGGATACGCTGAGCCCCAACGGGTCGGCCACCCTGCAGACGCAGGCGTCGTACAATGCCATTGGCTACACGCCAGCGTCGGTGGCGGCGCCGGGCCAGACGCTGAACAATGGAACCTCGGGCACCGCCGCCTACACGGCTTATGACAGCTACGGGCGCGTGAGTTCCACGGTGGCGCCGGCGCAGACCGCGGGTGGGACGGGCGCGCAGACCAGTTACACGTACGGCTACAATGCGAGCACCGGTTGGACGATCACGGCTACCACCGCCAATAGTGGCGGCGGCAGCCACTTCACCACCACCACCCTGGATGGGCTGGGGCGCACCGCCAGCGTGCAGACGGGCGCTAACGGAACGGCGTCCTCCGAAGTCGACACGCTCTACGCGCCCTGCGCCTGCTCGCCGCTGGGCAAGATGTACCAGAAGTCCCAGCCCTACGGCCCGGGAGACACCGAGGTGTACACGACTTACACGTACGACGCCTTGGGCCGCACCGACGAACGTGCTGCTGGCGGATGGAGCCAGCCACACGACCTACGCCTACCAGGGCAATTTCACCACCGTCACCGATCCGGCGGGCAATTGGAAGCAGTACGCCACGCGACGCCTTCGGCAACCTGGTGATGGTGCTGGAGCCGGATCCCACGCAGAATCCCGTGGTGGGACCGCCCGCGCCATCCACCTATCCGGTTACGAGCGCACCCACCGGCACGCTGCTCACCACCTACACCTACGACCAATTCAACCACCTGACGCAGGTGAGCATGCCGCGCAACACCGCGATACGGCATGAAGACGCAGACGCGCACCTTCGTCTACACCCCCACCACGTACTCCACGCTGACCCTGCCGGCGGTGTGGCTGACCTCCGCCACCAACCCGGAGAGCGGCACGGTGAGCTATACTTATAACGCGGACGGCACCTTGGCCAGCAAGAAAGACGCCAACGGCAATACGGAAACCTACACCTACGACGCTTACCAGCGCCTGACGGCGATTCCCGACCGCCAGCAGACTTTCACCTACGACACCTGCCCGACAACCAGCCGCCACGGGCTGCGCCAGCATGCCGGGCCAACTGGTGCAGGCCACATTCGGCAGCAAGATCGGTCCCGAACGAACTGAGTTTCGAGTACAACTACGCTTATACGCCGGCGGGAAAGGTGTCGAGCAAGACGCTGGTGGTGCAGTCGGCCAACCATTTGGGGTCGGGAGCCGTGCCGGCTTCGGCGCGTGACGGCCAGCTACACATACGACAACCAGGGCGCGCTGACTTCCATGGGATATCCGCGCAGGCAGACGTGGGGCAGCGGCACAGACGCAACACGTTCACCTACACGCTGGACGCCATGGAGCGGCCCACGGCCATGACGGACAGCATGACGACGCACTGGGCGTCCGGGGCCACTTACAACGCGGCGAATCAGCCGCTGATACGACGGAACGGCGACGCGGCACTTACAACAACCTGCTGCAGATGACGAGCATGGCCGGCCTGCGGGAATGAACATGACGTACAACTACCCGGCGAGGCAGAACAACGGGCAGATCGCGTCGAGCGTGGACGGGGCCGCGACGCGCGAGACCATCACCTACCAATACGATGCGTTGAAGCGGCTGGTCGGCGTCGGGGAAGAACTGGAGGGAAGGATACACTTACGACGGTTACGGCAACCTGACGCAGATGTCCCCACGGGACGGCGGCGCGCCTTCGCTGAGCGTGACCGTGGCGCTGGATCGAACAACGTGCCCACCAACCGGATCAGCGCCACGGGGGTGGCGTACGACAACAACGGCAATCAGACGGCGGGGTTCGGGGGCTTGACGCTGACCTATGACGCAGGCCAACCGGGTGACGGCGGTGGGCGGCAGCCAGAGCGCGGCCTACGCGTACGACTCGGACAACCGGCGGATCTATCAGCCGGGACGCCAGCGGGACCGAGACGATCTACTTCTACGGGGTGGACGGGAAGAAGCTGGCCACGTACACCTCGACGATCATGACGGACATCGGGGGACCGGATAGATCCAGTTCAACGCAGCAGAGCGAAAACGTGTACTTCGTGGGCAAGCTGATCTCGGCGGAGGGCAACACGGTGCAGTACGGACCGGCTGGGGTCGGTGCGCTCGGGCGGTCCGGGCGGGCTGGGCTACCAGGCGCAATACCCGTACGGGGTGGAATACACGCGCTGACGGCGAACGACCGGGAGAAGTACGCCACCTACACGCGGGACAGCGTGACGGGGCTGGATTATGCGATGAACCGGTATTACTCCAGCCAGTGGGGCAGGTTTTTGTCGCCGGACCCATCCGCGAACAGCGCGCGGCCTGGGTTCCCCGCTTCCTGGAACCGGTACTCATACGTCGGCGGCGACCCCGCGAACCTGCGCGACGCCACGGGACTGCTCATCGATCCTGGGCCGGACCCGGATCCAGACCCGGACCCAGGTGGCGGAGGCGGGGTGAATGAACCCCCATTCGCGTGCGACCTATTCGGCGGGTGCGTTCCCTGCCCGTCCGACCCGTGGACCGGCCAAGGGGGTGGATTCATGCCAATGCCGGGGCCCTTCGGCCCCGTGTGCCCATTCTTGCCGGTAATCAGTTCCCCGCCGCCCCCGCCTCCGCCCGTCTGTGAGGCCGAGCTACTCTATCGGTACGTTACGCTCGGACAATACCACAGCTATTTCTATGTGGTCGGCGGGGCTGCTGGAGCTGGGGAGGTCCTGGAGGGAGAGCCTCAGTGGAACTTCACCCTCAGAAGGCAGTCCACGTTTGGACTCCTTAGGGCAGTGATAACGCCGGGAGTGTTCGGGGATCCGCATCACCCTGGCGATAACGCCGCGACGGACCCTAACAGCGGAAAGGTGGTTGGCAGCGGGATCATCTGTGCGTTGGTCGACAGCCTGATCGCGATGGCAAGCTCATACAACGGCACCCACAAGACGACATGTTACGCCGCCGGACCTAACAGTAACAGCTTTGCCTCCTGGCTGGCCACCTGGGCAAATAATTACCTCGTCCTTACCGATTTCGCTGACGGTGCTACATTCTCAAAGCCCCCTGTAATGGTACCGGGGTGGGGGATGAATCCGTAGTGAAGCCCACCCGGTGCGATTATGAATCTTAGCCGATACATGTTGCCGCTGTGCATGTCCTCGACGATCTTCGGCCAGCCGCCCGGGACCGCCCTTTTTCGCCATGTGCGTCCTTGGCTGCCGACGAGCACGGAGGTCGCATACGTCAGCAACCTGCCGCTGCCGAGCTTGTCTTTTTACAACGCACGCTCCCCGCGTGACGACTATTCAGCCTTGGCCGCCCTCGCAGTGGCCGAGTTGGACAGTCCAGGCGTGACGCCCGACCCCGCGGTTGCGTTGAGCGCAGAGGCGGCCGTATACGTTGGCGCAGGCTATCGCCTCCTGAAGCCGCCGGGCGGCCTGGGCGTGCAGGGGAGGTTCGAGGGATGCTCTTTTCTTCTGTCCACCGATGGCGCGGTCGCTGCATACCTTCACTCGGCGCAGGTGCCCGGGAGCGGGCTCGAGCCGCCGGGCCTCTACCGCCTGAGATCAAGCGGAGAGCCGGGTAAGGAAGCCTTGCGTCCGCGATCGAGCCGAACCTCGTGATGATTTGCTCTACGCGGTTGCTGGCGGAAGGCGTCCTGGCGCGCAGGAGGCATGGCAGGCAGGGCACCGTTCTTGGGCCGGAGGACGCCGAGTGGAAGCTGGTGGATTCCAGCGCCCCCGTCTGGGGCCTGCGCCGCTTTCTGCGAGGGCGCCCCGACCCCGACGTCGCCCCTGGGAAGTGGTCGCGGATTGCTTCCGGACTACAGCGACCCGCGGGCCGTGGCAATGGGGTTCACGCTGGAGTCGCCGTCCCGTGCCAGGATCGCATATATGACTCGGGAACTCTCGCGGAATCCTGGCTACGAGCGGACGTGGGGACTATCTGGTGCGTCCTCCGTTGCGGACGGTTACCGGGTGGTCACGATGCGGTTCAACCCGTCCGACGATTCCACCGGCGAGTATCGAGCTCGCGTGATGTTGATGCTCCTCGGAGTGATCCTAGCGGTCTAGTATGGTCACATGTGCGGTCGGAATCAGTTTGACCTACATCCACTCGATCGCGCATAACAACGGGCAGATCGCGTCGGGTGTGGACGGGGAGAGGAACCCTCAGGAGAACCGTCACTCACCAATACGACGCGCTGAAACGGCTGGTGCAGGCGAATGGGTTGAATTGGAGCGAGCAGTACACTTACGACGGGTACGGCAACCTGACGCAAATGTCGCCCACCGGCACCGCGGGCGCGCCTTCGCTGAGCGTGAGCGTGGCGCTGGACTCGAACAACGTGCCCACCAACCGAATCAGCGCGACGGGCGTTGCATACGACAGCAACGGCAATCAGACGGCGGGGTTCGGCGGCCTGACGTTCACCTTCGACAAAGCGAACCGGGTTACGGCGGTGGGCGGCAGCCAGAGCGCGGCCTATGCGTACGATCCGAACAATCTGCGAGTGTACAGCCGGAACGCCAGCGGCGCGGAGACGGTTTACTTCTACGGGGTGGATGGGAAGAAGCTGGCGGCGTTCACTTACGAGATCATCACGTATATTGGGGAGCCGGAAATCCAGTTCGTGCAGCAGAGCGAGAACGTGTATTTCCTGGGCAAGCTGATCTCGGCGGAAGGCAACACGGTGCAGACGGACCGGCTGGGATCGGTGCGCTCGGGCGGTCCTGGCGGGCTAGGGCACCAAGCGCAGTTTCCGTATGGGGTGGAATACTCGCCGCTGACCGCGAACGACCGGGAGAAGTATGCCACTTACACGCGGGACAGTGCGACGGGGATGGACTACGCAGTGAACCGGTATTGCGCCTCGCAATGGGGCAGGTTCCTCTCACCCGATCCGAACTGGGGAAGTGTGCTCCTCGCCAACGCCGGCACATGGAATCGCTATTCTTACGCGGGAGGCGACCCCGTGAACAAGAATGACCCGGGCGGGCTTGGCGTGATCTATGCGTGCGTTACATTTGAGATGCCCATCGGTCCGTGGTCGATTCTCGACGAGGGGATCCCGAATTACGGCTGGCCCCTGGATGTATGGTACACGGACAGCACCGACTGTTCCACCACCACCACGCCTCAGGGCGGCGGCGGTCTGCCACCCTGCGCGCAGTTGCTGGCGCAAGCAATGGAAAACTTCCTCAAAGCGCACAACTCGCCGTTGGTATCACAGGACCCAAACTTCGTCGCAGAAGTGCTTGCCACTGCGGGTCAGGACAACGTCGATCCGCGCCTGCTCATGGCGGAGACTGCGGAGTCCAGTTATGGGGCCTCGACCGCCGCAACCCAGATGGACAACCCGTTCGGCCTGCTGGCCTACCGGCGGACCAAGGCAGGCGCTACCATCTGCCGTCCCATGAATTTCGCGCAGGGTGCACGAAGCGCCGCGGCCGGTGTCGATGACGCGATAGACGCAGAGGGCCTCACGCTGGAAAAGTACAGCTCGGTGGCGCAAATGTATTCGTCCGGTCCGGGTGCCTACTGCCAGTCGCCGGGCTGCGTCAGCTTCGGGCGCGACGTGATTGCCGCCGCGCTGTCCGCGATGGGAGGCAACCCCAACAACCTGCACTATCCCACGGGGCAAGTGGGAGGCGTAAAGTGCAAGTAGTTACGCGTCTGCTGCCCCTAGGGCTCGCCACGATAGTGGCATGGCTCGTCTTCGGGGCCCAAGGACAGCGCGCGCACGAGTCGGGTGATCGAGTGCTCAGGACCAGGTACGGGTTCTCACTTACGCGTCCGCGCGGATGGTACGCCCTTCCCGGTCGGCAGGACATGCCGATCCTCGTCAGCTATCCCCCGGAGAAGGCACTTCCGCAGTGGCATCTCCCCTGCGGCGGAGCCATGATTGAGGCAAGCTTGTGTCCTATTGGCGGTCCCTTTCCGTCCGATCCGACGCTTCACTCCTGCCAGGAACACCGGTTCGCGGTAGAGCACGCCGCGATCACCGGCTTGGAGCAGATTCGCGGACCGTCATCCCTCGGAGACTCAGCGGCCTTGTTCTGCAGGGGTGAGCAGGTGCCCTTAGGAACGCCCAGCCAGACCTTGCGTCTAATCGCAGCGTCTTGGAAATTCAGGGATCAAGTTGTTCTCCTCCAGCTTGAATACCTTAAAGGTGATCCGTGCGCAAATCGAGACCCGTATGTGCAGTACAAGAAAATCCTCGTGGACACGATGCAGAGCTTCCAGCCAGACTGACCTCCGCCGCGACTCCGGAGAGCAGGACAACGGGCTATAACGCGGACGGGACCGGGCCAGCAAAACAGACGCCATCGGGTCCATCACGGAGCGGAGATCTATGACGGCTCCGTCTGGATGGCGACGCCCGCTGCGGATTTGAAGGCGACTATACCTGTTGTCCAGGACCTCGCGTCTCGCATCAGGTTCGGGCGCCGGTAGCACTCGCGGCTGCACTGGGCCTCGGGGCACGGCCCGTTAGAGCAACGCTACGGTGAGCTATACTTATAACGCGGACGGCACCTTGGCCAGCAAGACAGACGCCAACGGCAATACGGAAACGTACACCTATGACGCTTATCAGCGCCTGACCGCCATTCCCGACCGCCGCCAGACGTTCGCTTACGACACCGGCGCTCCCGGCCAACTGGTGCAAGCCACTTTCGGCGACAGCACCAGCGGCGTGGGTCCGAACCTGCTGGGCTTCCAGTACAATTACTCCTACACCCCGGCGGGAAAGGTGTCCAGCAAGACCCTCGAGGTGCAATCGTTCAACCACCTGAATGCTCAAACCGGTTTCGCTGACGGGACGGTGACAGTAGGCTATACCTATGACAGCCAAGGCGCGCTGACGTCGGTGAGTTATCCGGGGACCGTCTTCAGCTACACACTGGACGCCATGGAGCGGCCCACCGGCTTGACGGACAGTTTCAACCACACTTGGGCGACCGGCGTCACCTATAATGCGGCCAATCAGCCCCTGTACGACGGCACGGCGACGCGCGCTTACAACAGCCTGATGCAAATGACGAGTATCGTGGGCACGGGGATCAACATGACTTACAACTACTCGGCCACGCGGAATAACGGGCAGATTACTTCGAGTGTGGACGGAGAGACGCAGGAGACGGTAACTTATCAGTATGATGCGCTGAAGCGTCTGGTGCAGGCGAACGGGCTGAACTGGATCGAGAACTACACGTACGACGGTTACGGCAACCTGCTCCAGATGAACCCCACAGGCACGGCGAAGGCCCCTTCCATGAACCTTGCGGTAGCGCTGGACTCCAACGGCGTGCCCACGAACCGGATCAACGCCCAGAGCGTGACGTACGATAACAACGGGAACCAGACGCTAGGATTTGGGGGCCTGTCGCTAGGCTATGACGCGGCAAACCGGGTGACCTCGGCCGGGAACGGTGCCTTTAACCACTACGCTTACGATTCCGGCAACCTGCGAATCTACGCCGAGAGCGCCAGTGGCGCCGAGACCATCTACTTCTACGGGGCAGACGGCAAGAAGCTGGCCGCGTACACGTACGCGATCACGCAGGAGTACGGAAATCAAGGCCCTCTGGTTGTCCAGTTGACGCTGCAGAGCGAGAACGTGTATTTCCTGGGCAAGCTGATCTCGGCGGAGGGCTTCCCGGTGCAGACGGACCGGCTGGGCTCGGTGCGCTCGGGCGGCCCCGGCAATCTCGGCTATCAGGCGCAGTATCCGTATGGGGTGGAATATACGGTGACGGCGAACGATCGGGAGAAGTATGCTACTTACACACGGGATAGCGCCACCGGGCTGGATTATGCGATGAACCGATATTACTCCAGTCAGTGTGGTAGGTTTTTGTCGCCGGACCCGTACGGCGGCAGCGTCGATCCCAGCAATCCGCGGAGTTGGAATCGGTACGGCTATGCGGGGAACGATCCGCCTAACGGAGCCGATCCCACGGGACTTCTATTTACGGCACAGGACTGCATCAGCAACCCCGACGCCTGCGTCGCCGACGATCAGGGCTGGGGTCCGCTCGGCAGTCCGGGGCCAGACGGCCTCCCATGCGGCTTTGGGTACGGCACAGTCTGCGGAATCATCGATCCCGGCTACGGTTCCATCGGTCCCCCTGGCGTCTGTTCGGACATGCCTTCTGGGTCCCCGTTCGCACCGGGAACGCCAACGCCTGGTCCAACACCCTGCCCCACCCCGACTCCTCCGGCTCAGTGGCAGATGTACGTGGTTGCCACCGCAGATTGCTACAGACCATTCGTTGGCAAGCCGGGCGTCTGGGAGCGAGACGTGACCTATGTCGCTGATATGGTGAGTAGCACCGGCCAGACCACGCAGCTTACCGGCGATGGATCTACAACCATTCGGGAGAACCTCAGTTACATCTCTGGACAAAAGCCCCCCGCGTCGTCGTCGTCGCCGGGAAGCCCGTTCTTCGACCAGATTTCTGTTGGAAACGGGGGCAGCTTCGTGCTAACCCAGACCTTCACAGTCACGTACGAGGGCGTCTCGTACGCAGCCCAAATCCAAAGCGCCGCTGGAACCGTATCGGCCAACAGGATTAGCGCCACGCAGAAGTACGTGGATATCAATGGGAACCCAAACCTGGGCTCGCGAGGGTCGCACCCCCTATGCGACTGATTACCTGCGCCGCCGCTCTCCTACTTGTGCAGCGCCCTGTTCTGGTGGCTAGGCCGCACTTGGTCCCGCGCGTTGTGCTGCCTGGTGAGGGCGTGACTGGTTTGTTTTGGCGTTCGGCGCCCATCATCGGGATAGTGACGGTCGGTAACGTGCGACGCGCTGGACCTGACCTTGAGATCACACCCGGCAAAATCTATGTCCACCTCGCGGAGGCGGAGGCTGCCGTTGAGAGCGTTATCCAGGGGCCTTTGGCTCCCGGCCCGGCACGCTTTTACTTCTTTACCAATTCCCTGATTCCTGACATAGGCTATCCCACGCCGCTCTTGTGGTTCGAGCCTGGCCGCCGATACGCGGTCTTCCTTCGGATGGACGGGGGAATGCTGCGTACGATGACGGATCTTACGGGTCCCAATATTCGCATCCGGAGCGGTCGGCACTTTGGCCCTGCCAAGAGTGCCGGCCAACCCTTTGGGGGTGACCCTGGTGCGACGCTTGCCTTGCTCGCTTTAACGCCCGCCACCGACCACGAAAAAGGCTTCGCCGTCGGTATTGAGGACACGTATGACCGCCTTCTGCCGATAGCGGGCCCTGGGGTACTGGCTCGCTCTCTAAAGGGGCTGCTGTCGGATCCCGACTTAGAGATACGCCAGCGGGCCTGCCTCGTCCTCTCGATTCATTACTCCTTCACAGATCACATGCTTCGAAGGCCTTCTCGGGTCGGCGGACCTTGCGATCAGGAATCAGGCCGAGGACTGGAAGCCCAGAAAGCTAGCCACCGAGCGGTTGCTGACGAGGATCCTTGAGGAAGATCCCATCTCTCTCAGCATCTCGAAGAAGGTGGAGGATCTTCCCGCCGAGTTGGAGCTATTCACATTCGACCGTGATCGCGCAGTGCGCTGGCAGGCGTGCGCAGCTCTTCGGCGGCTGTTCCCCGCATTTAAGGCGCCGTCCTGCGTGGCCGTGCACGGGCCGCCCGGTGGCGCGTGATTCCGCCTCGCGCACGGCGGGCTCCGAAGTGGATACGTCGTGTGCGCCATGTGCCTGCGGCCCGGTGGGCAAGAAAAAATCCTGGCAGTCGCAGCCGTATTGCCACCGGTTCCTCGCTTCCCGGCAGGATGTGCTCGTACGATGCGCTGGGCCGCACCGTCAGCGTGCTGCTGCCGGACGGCGCCAGCCAGACCACCTACGCCTATCAGGGCAATTTCACCACCGTCACCGATCCGGCGGGCAATTGGAAGCAATACGCCACCGACGCCCTCGGCAACCTGGTGATGGTCCTGGAGCCGGATCCCACGCACAGTCCGGTGGTTGGGCCGCCCACGCCATCGACATACCCGGTTACGAGCGCGCCCACCGGCACTCTGCTCACCACCTACACCTACGACCATACAACCACCTGACGCAGGTGAGCATGCCGCGCAGCACGGCCAACGGCATAAAACGCAAGCACAGACCCTTCTGTGATGCCAGCCGTTTACTCTAACTCAGCCTGCTGCCCTGTGGGGTCGCTGGGCCACCAATCCGGAGAACGGCACGG
>CAWIUO010000003.1:0-267365 GCA_963839325.1 uncultured Acidobacteriota bacterium
ATCGGCTAACGGCCGCCGCAACTCGCGCGGGTTTATTCCTCTTCGTCGCCGACGTCCGAGTCCTGGCTCCCGGCTGACTTTGGGGGGTGGGGTCAGTCCCTCGAGGCCCATGAGTCAGCCGCTAACCCGCGAACAGTACCTCGATCTGTATTACTTCATGCAGCTCAACCGCCAGCTCGAAGAGCGCATGGTGCGCCTGTTCCGCCAGAACAAAATCGTCGGCGGCCTCTATTCGAGCCTCGGGCAGGAAGCGATTTCGGTCGGCACCGCGTACGCGCTCGAGCCGGGCGACTGGATCGCGCCGATGATCCGCAACATCGGCGCGCTGCTGGTGAAGGGCTTCAAGCCGCGCGACATCTTCACGCAGCACATGGCGCAAGTACACGTCGCCGACGCAGGGCAAGGACGGCACCAGCCATTTCGGCGACCTCAAGACGCTGCACGTCGTTTCGCCCATCTCCATGCTGGGCGATCTGATCCCCGTAATGACGGGCGTGGCGATGGCCGGGCGCTATCTGGGCCAGAAAATCGTCGCGATGACGTGGATCGGCGACGGCGGCAGCTCGACCGGCGCGTTCCACGAAGGCCTGAACTTGGCCGCCGCGCAGCGCGCGCCGCTCGTGCTGGTCCTCGAAAACAACCAGTGGGCCTATTCGACGCCGGTGTCGCGGCAAGTGCCGCTGCGAGAATCTGGCGGACCGCGCCGGGCGTACGGCATCGCGAGCGCGATTGTGGACGGCAACGATGTGTCGGCCGTCTATCGAAGCGGCGAAAGAAGCGGTCGAGCAATGCCGCGCCGGGCGCGGGCCCGTGCTGATCGAAGTGAAAACCATGCGCATGAAGGGCCACGCGCAGCACGATCCCGCCGAATACGTGCCCAAGGAGATGTTCGCGTACTGGAAGGCGCGCGATCCCATCGCGCGCTATCGAGAGATATCTCACCGCCAACAAGTTTGTGGGACGACGAAGAGAAGGCCGAAATCGACGCGCGCATCGACCGTGAACTGGCCGAAGAACAGAGAATTCGCGGAGGAATCGCCGATGCCGCCGCCGAGAGCTGGCCGAGCAGGGCGTCTATTGCGAAGGCTGCCACACCGATCGAAGCCGAGTGGCAGCGCCCGAAGGAAGAGGTGATGCCGCCGAAGTCGAGCGTCGACGCGGTATGGAAGCTGAAGATTTCGGTGCGTACGGCCAAATGCCAGCGGCACTGATTCGGGCGCACGCTCGCCGATGCCTGGCGACGCGGCGCTCGCGAACGGTTCGCGAGCCGCGGCGCGACAATCAGAAGCTTGCCGCAAGCGGCGCGGCCGCCGAATCCCCGGCCGATACGCCGACGAATGGCGAAGGCCGCTGCGCGTGCCTTTCGGGCGCGGCCCGAAGACAAAGCTTCGCGAGCCACAGTTCGCGCAGCGAGGCAGAAGAGCCGAAAGACTCCGAATGGCGGCGAAGCTCGTAGCGGCGGCGAAAGCCGAAGCCGCAGGCAAGCTTCGCGAAAGGCCCGCAGGCAAGCGGGGAGGGCGCTAGGCGATGGCGCGAGATCACCATGCTCGAGGCGCATCCGCGAGGCGCTGTTTGAAGAGATGGAGCGCGATCCCGCCGTCGTCGCGCATCGGCGAAGATATCGGCGTGTACGGCGGCGCTTTCAAGGTCACCGAAGGACTGCTCGCAGAAGTTCGGGCCGAGAGCGCGTGATCGATACGCCCATCAGCGAAACGGCCATCGTCGGCGCGGCCTGCGGCATGAGCTACTTGGGCCTGCGCCCGGTGGCCGAGATGCAGTTCATCGACTTCATCGCCTGCTGCTTCAATCAGGTCACCAATTTCGTCGCCAAATCGCACTATCGCTGGGGCGCGCCGGTGCCCATCGTGATTCGCGGGCCTTCGGGCGGCGGCGTGCACGGCGGCCCGTTTCATTCGGCGAATCCGGAAATGTATTTCGTGCACACGCCGGGGCTGAAGGTGGTTTATCCGTCCACGCCTACGACGCGAAGGGCCTGCTGAAGTCGGCCATTCGCGACAACAATCCGGTGCTTTTCTTCGAGCACAAGTTTCTGTACCGGCGGATCAAGGAAGAAATGCCGGAGGGCGACTACACCGTGCCGATCGGCAAGGCGGCTGTGCGCCGCGAAGGGCGCGACCTGACCATCCTGAGCTACGCGGCGATGGTGCACACCGTCGCTCGAAGCCGCTGAGACAGCTCGCGAAGGAAGGGATCGACGCCGAGGTGATCGATCTGCGCACGCTGCTGCCGCTGGACCGCGAGACGATCCTCGCGTCGGTGAAGAAAACGAACAAGCTGCTGGTGGTCCACGAGGACACGCGCACCGGCGGGATCGCCGGCGAAATCGCCGCGCTGGTCTGCGAAGGCGCTTTCGAGGATCTCGACGGGCCAATCGCGCGCGTCACCGCCCTCGACACGCCGGTGCCTTACTCGCCGCCGCTCGAAGAGAATTTTCTGCCGAATGCGGAAAAGGTTGCCGCCGCCGCTCGGGAATTGGCAAAATACTGAAGCGATGAGACGGAACGCAGCAGGGTGGCAACCATGGGAAAGACAAAAGGTCTGAATAACGCGGAGATTCGAAGTGGGCGCCGAAGTCCGCATCGCGGACCGCGACGTTCCTCGAGGAGTTTTCTCGAAGCCGGCCAGTACCACAATGAACTGGAGCCGGAGCAGCTCGACTACGCCGGCCGCGTCGCCAAGGTCAAAGACGTCGAGTTTTTTCACGGCGGCGACGAGATCTACACGCTCGAAGGCATTCCGGGCGTCTGGCACGAAGAGTGCCTAGCGCACGCCTGAGCCGGGCGGTCGCGGCTAGGCCGGTTGTTGAAGAGTTCGAGCGAGGCCCAGTTGCTGTGCGTCAGCGAATCAGCGCTCGTTCGGTTTAAAGCACTTACAGGAGAGGATACCATGGCAGTCGACGTAATCATGCCCCAGATGGGCGAAAGCATTTTCGAAGGCACCATCACCAAATGGCTGAAGAAGCCCGGCGACAAGATCGAGCGCGACGAGCCGCTCTTCGAGATTTCGACCGATAAAGTCGACGCGGAAATCCCGTCGCCCGCGCCGGCGTATCTGAAAGAGATCAAGGTCAACGAAGGCCAGACGGTCCCGATCCAGACAGTGGTCGCGGTGATCGATGCCGCCGGTCGCGGCGCCGCAGCTCCCGCGCCAGCGCCCGCTCCGGCGGCTCCGAAGCAAGAAGCGGCCAAGCCCGCCGCTGCCGCCCTCCGCGCCTCCGGCGCCGAAACCGGCCGCTGCCGACTCCACTGCCAGCACATCAGGCTCGGCGCCTGCGCCAGCAGCGCCAGTGACGGCTTCAACGGCGACAAGGTCCGCAGCTCGCCGCTGGTGCGCCGATCGCTCGCGAAAATAATATCGACCTCTCGCAGGTTCCCGGCACCGGCGCCGGCGGGCGCGTCAGCAAGACGTGACATTCTCGCGGCGGTGGAAGGCGGCAGCCCGGCGCCTGTAGCCGCATCGCAAGCGGCACCTGCGGCAGCCTCGGCCGCCGCGCGTCTCGCCCATCGGCTCCGCCTCCGCACAGGCGGCGCTTCGCGCCTCGGCCGTGCTCGAAACCGCCGTGCCGCGCGAAAAGATGTACTTCGGACATTACGAAGTGCAGCCGATGTCCGTCATGCGCCAGCGCATCGCCGAGCACATGGTGCTCTCGAAGCGCGTTTCGCCGCACGTTTATTCGGTGGATGAAGCCGACGTTACCGGCATCGCCAACGCTGCGCGCGAAGATGAAAGACAAGTTCGAGGAGCAGGCCGGAACCAAGCTCACGTTCATGCCGTTCTTCGTTCGCGCTGCCGTGGAAGCGCTGCGCGCGTTCCCCACCGTGAACGCGTCGGTCGATGGCACGAACATCGTGCTGCACAAGGAATGCAACATCGGCATCGCCGTCGCGCTCGACTGGGGCCTGATCGTCCCGGTGATCAAGAACGCCGAGGAGAAGAATTTCCTCGGCATCGCGCGCGCGCATGAACGATCTGGCCGAGCGCGCCCGCGCCAAGAAGCTCAAGCCCGAGGAAGTGTGCCGAAGAGCACCTTCTCGATCACGAATCCCGGCGTCTTCGGCGGGCTGTTCGGATTGCCGGTGATCAACCAGCCCAACGTCGCGATTCTCGGCCTGGGCACGATCGAAAAGCGGCCCGGTGGTGGTGGACGACGCGATCGCCATCCGCTCGATGGTCTACCTGACGCTGTCCTACGATCATCGCGTGGTGGACGGCGCCGTGGCGCACCAGTTCATGGCCAAGCTCAAGCACACGCTCGAGAACTGGAGCGAAAGCATCCTCTAACCGCAACAAGCATCCAAGAGTTCGAACAGCGGGTTCGTGGCCAATGCTTCGGACCCGTTTTGTTTTAGGTTTGCAGCGCACTGGCCGCAGCTGCAAATCAAAGGACCGCGATGCCGCATTCACCTCATCCGTGGGGGACTCCGCCGTGGACCATCGGCTTCAAGCCGCGGGGCGGACGGTTGCCATCCTCCGTCGACTTCGCGATCGTGGGAGGTGGCTTCTGTGGACTCGCTGCCGCTGCCTGGCTCAAACGGCTTGCGCCGGAAAAATCCGTGATCGTGCTGGAAGCGTTCTCCATCGGCGCTGGCGCGAGTGGCCGCACCGGCGGCATGGCGCTCGCTGAAACCGCCGCGGGCGACATTCCCGGCCTCGGAGACGTTCTCTCGGGCTTCGACAAAATTCTGCGGACGCTGAAAGTGAAGTGCGACCTCGACCTCGGCGGCGCGTGGGAGATTGCCCGCAAAGACGGCCGCAATGACTCGCCGATCGCCTGGAGCGATTCGGGAACGCTCCGCGTCACGAAGCAAGTCCCCGGTGGCTCGATCGATCCAGGAAGGCTCGTCGCCGGTTTAGGCCGCGCGGCCGAGAAGTCCGGCGCTGGAATTCACGAACATCATCGCGTAACCCACGTCGCCTGGGAAAAGTCACCCGTTCTCGCCATCGAAAGCCCGGGCCGTACTCGCACCGCAAAGCCGCGAACCCAAAAGCTCGCCGCCACGAAAGTGTTATTCGCAACGAACGCTCTTTCCCTTCGTGTTTCTGGCTTGACGCACGGAACGCACGGGCGACTCACACTCGCAACGCTCACTGAACCAGTCTCCGAATCGACTTTGAAAGCAATCGGCCTCGCAACCCGGCGGCCGTTCTACACGGTCGATTTTCCGTATCTGTGGGGACGCGTGCGCAAGGACCGTTCGATTGTCTTCGGGGCGGGCCTCGTGACGTCGAGCGACGCCGGCGATCTCGAAACGGTTGACATCGACCAATCGGAATCGAAGCAGATTTTCGAACGTCTCGATCAGCGTATTCGCAGTCTGCACCCTGCGCTCGCAGGCGTGAAAATCGTGCGGCACTGGGGCGGCCCAATCCTGTTCCGGGACACGTGGAAGCCGGTGTTCGGCTGGCACCCGCACTCGAATGCAAAACACAGGAATGGCCTTGTGGTCGGAGCGTTTGCCGGCCACGGCGTCGCGCTGTCTTCGTATTTCGGAACGTGGGCGGCGGAAGTTCTGCTCGGCAGGCGCGTACCGCCGCGCTGGGGCGCCGTGCGCGGCACTCACGTCCCGGATCCCGAAATGCGCAGGCTCCATAAGGCGTGACGCGCGCCTCAGTTCAGCCGCACCCGCAATTCCTCGGCGAATGTCTCCACGCGATTCATCGGCACGATGCGAATCTGCTGCTCGCCGAGAACCTCGGAAACAAATCGGTGCTGCCGATTATCCTGCTGGGGTTCCACTTCCGTGACTGCCGTGACTTCAACTTTAGAGTCTTGCACGTGAATACGGTTCACCGTGTAGGCCAGCACCTTCGCCTGCGACGCATCCCGCTTGAGCGATACCGCGTGAATGAATCCCCGAACGCTGTTTTGATAGCCAAAATCCAGGCGCATCGAATCGCCCGGATGCGTGAAACCTTCCACCCGCACTCGTGACTCGAGTTTTCCCAGCAACCGGTGGCGCCGAAAGACGTCCGTCAGTTTCTCGCGCATAAATTCACGTACGCTTTGCACGATGCCGCCTGCACGCTTCGAAGGCGGGCTCACGTAAGCGCGGTAAAGCCGGTCCATCTCGGCGTCGAAATCGTCGGCCAATAAACCACGTTGCGGGCTGATTTGCAGCGCGTTCGACAACGACTGGTTTAACTTTTCCAGGTAGGCCGTCACTTCCGGCGCAGGCGCGCGGAACCGGTCGTTGAACTCCGCCGGTAGTGCCCGCAGAAGCTCCTCGTCCAGATCCGGATGGATGCGCCGCACGCGCGCGAGTTCGGGTTCGGTCTCGACGAGTTTTGTGGATAGACGTCCGGTACGAAGATCTTCGAGAACCACACCGATGTTCACCCATTCGTCGCGCACCACGTTCGGCGCATAGCGCAGAATCCGGTAACGAAACGTCTCGCGGGGTTGGTCCGGATCGGAGCCCTCGAGATTCAGTTCGGAATTGCCCACCCCGGTATTCATCCTGACCTCCAGTTTGCAAACGGCTGCGCGGACGATTTCCAGGCGGAAATTACCAGTTCACGCACCAGGGTGCGCCGCCGGAACAAGCGCTCCAGCAGCCGTTCCAGCGAATCGAAATCGTCGTCATACCATTCCGGCGGAATTCCCCGCGAGTCGCGGTCGAGATCTTCCTCGGTCACGCGCTCCAGCCTCGCGATCCACGGCTCGAAAGCGTCGAATCCGCGCACCGTTTCATACACTCGGTGCCGCGCATACAGCCCACGCAGCGGCGCGTCCGGGAAATTCCACTCGCACGCGTTGAAGCAGAAGCCGTGATCGATCATCTGCGCGCGGTAGCGCTCTTCTTCGCGGTCGCGGAAGAAAATCGCCTGCCGTCCGTTCGTATTGCACGTCCACTTGTCGAAGGCCAGTACTCCGCAGAAGTCGGCGAGATTAGATACTTCACGCAATTGTTCGTCCGGTAGGAAATCGTAAACCACGGTCCTTGCCGGCTCGCCCGGATACCTCGAACCGAATTGTTTCCCCGGCGAACAAAGCGCGCGCCCACGCCCCAATTGAATCACCAGGTCTTCGGTATGCGCGATCAATTCGTCGCGCACCTCGATCACTTCCGGTTCCGGCGATGGCAAACCTATTCGCCTCGCCAGTCGGGTACCAAGCAATTCGTTCGCCAGCACCTTCCGGCCCTGCGGATTATTCTGAAACTTCACCACGTAATAGCCACCGTTCGAGCAGCGCATCAGATGCGCCTGCGCGCCCCCGCGCATTCGCTTTACCTGCTCGACGGCCAGCACCATTCTGGACGCATACTAGCGCCTTGGACCGCGCGCGACAGCAAGAAAATATTCTCCGATACGGAACGTACGCGAACCGGTAACAGGCCGCGGCGTGCTGCGATGCTCGTTTCTGGAACGCCCGTCCGCGGCGTTTTGCAAGATGGACGATGTTTGCTTCGGGCGTGCGGGAACAGCGCGCCGAAAAACAGAACCGCCGCCGGACCGGTGCGGTTCGGGCGGCGGTCTTGCAATCGGGTTGTCGATCCGGCTAGCGCTTCTTCTTTTTCTTCGCGGCCTTCTTCGGTTTCGATTTTTTGGTCTTCTTCGACGGCGCTTTTTTCTTTTTGGGCTTCGCTTTGGGCTTTGATTTCGGCCTGGCTTTCGCTTTTTTCTTTGACACGGGAGCGGGAGCGGCACGCCGTTCCGCCACGGCCGGCTCTTCTTCCTCGTCGGACCCTTCTTCGACGACCACCTCCTCTACCTCTTCCACCGTTTCGTCGTGAGGATTCGACTCGAGGCTCTCCTCCTCTTCCTCTTCGAAGTGGGGCAGTTCGTCGTCCTCTTCGTCGTGCAGCTTGCCGTTAAACATCGGAATCCTCCTGGGTCCCAGCCGGAAGTGCGTATCAGTACCCGGCGCTTATAAATGGTGTATCGAAACTTTGTCAAGAGCGCAAGGGAGGAAAACCGGAATTTCACAGGTTTTTCGGCCTGCAAGCCGGGGAAGAACGGCTCTCAGCGTCGAGGCCGTGCCTGTATACCGTTCAAAAAAATACAGTTAGTTCGGATCGCGAACCCAGAGAATATCAGCGGCGGATCGTGAGTACGTCGCCCGCTTTCAGAGCACCTTCATTCAAGAACGGGTTCGACTCACGCAGGCTGTCCACGGTGGTGTTATAGGCATGAGCGACGCTGTAAAGCGTTTCACCCTGGCGCACGCGATGCTGTACCGTCTTGGCAGTCGTCGTGGATGAGACATTCTCAATCGAACCGCTCCCGCCCGATGTCGAAGCCGACTTTGGTTTGGGCGGATGCGAATCGCCGATCATTCCGCCTGCGTATATCCGCAAATGCGCACCGCGCGGCACGCTGGAGCCGCGAATTTTGTTCCACTTCTTGATCTCGGGCACAGTCACATCGAAGCGGTCCGCAATCGCTTCCAAGGTATCGCCTCGCGCGACGGTGTAATGCACCAGCTTCACAGTCGGCGGAGCGGTGGGAATATTCAGCAGGAAACCGGCCGGCACCACGGCGTGGCTTTCGAGGTGGTTCGCAGATTCGAGCGAAGCAACCGTAACATGGTAGTGGTTCGCGATGTCGCCGAGCGACTCGCCCTGCTCGATGGCGTGCAGCCGCCAGCTGGTCCACTTGTCCACCGGCACTTGTTGGATCACGCCTTCAAATTTCGCGCCCGAGCCTTGGGGCAGCTTAAGCTCCCAGTCCGCATCGTTCGGGGTCACATTGCGCAAAAGTTCGGGATTCAGTTCGCGCAGGTCATACACGTCGGCTCCGGTCGCGTCCGCCACAAGGCGCAAATCGATCGAGTGTCCCGGCTTCACCACATCCATCAGCGGCGGTTTATCCGGCTCGACTTCCACGCCGTAAAGCGCCGGGTCTTTACCAACCAGCGCCAGAGCGATGATGATCGGCACGTAGTTCTGCGTCTGCTTCGGAAGTGCGTGGCGCCGCTGCAGCTCCCAGAAGTCGGCATACCCGGTCCGCTCGATGCCTTTCACCACGTTCATCGGCCCGGAATTGTATGCCGCCATCACCAGATACCAGTCGCCGAACATGTCGTACAGATCGCGCAAGTGTCGCGCCGCGGCCCGCGTGGCTTTCTCGGGATCGCTACGCTCGTCCACCCAGTAGGTGCGGTCGAGGTTGTATTCCGACCCGCGGTACGGCATGAACTGCCAGATCCCGCGCGCGCCCTTATTCGAAACCGCGACAGGCTGGAACGCCGACTCCGCCTGTGCCAGGTACATCAGGTCCAGCGGCACGCCCTCTTCCTTCAGCACGCGGCGAATCATCGCGTTATAGCGGCCCGAACGATCGATGCCGTGGGCCACCGTGGCGCGCCCCTTGGTCGTCGAAAAATAGCTGAGATACTGCAGCACCGAATCGTTCACCGTGAGCGGCAAATCGTGCGGCACTCGGACGATTTCCTGTTCCGCCCGCGCGGCAAGCCGCGGATCGCCAGGGGGCAGAGTCATCGACGCAAACTCATCGAGGGGGTTCGCAGCGGTTTGCGCAGAATCGTCCTCTTCGTCCGATTCCTGATCCGCACTCACATCGTAGGAGTGCAAGGATTCCCCAATCTGATCCAGCAAATCCGACAATCGCGGATCCGAATCGGCCTGGAAGCCGCTGGACTGGATCAGAGCGACGGTGCGGTCGTAATTCGCGCGGGCCTTCTCGAATTCTCCGGCTTTGTATTCTTTCTGCGCGGCGTTGAATCGCGCCTGGACCTGCTCCACCAAGATGTCGATTCTCGGACGGGTATCCGTCAATCCCAGAAGCGAGGGCTTGTTTTCCGCAGGCGGGAGTTCGATGGTCGCGAAATCCGCAGTGGGCGCGGGAGCAACGGCGGGGGGGCGCACCTTAGTGTGTTGTGGCGACGCGGATTCCTCGCAACCGCCGAGGAATAACGTGCCCACAACTAGCGCAGCCCAGATGATCAGTTTCGAGCGCATGATTCGGTCGATGCCCCTCGAATATCTATCGGCTGAGCCAACGGGTCCCTTGGCTCCGAAAAGCCAGGTCAGTCGAGGCGCCGCCGAACCGGCGCCGGCCCAACCACAGCCTTGCGCCGCATCGAAAAAGCTTACGAGGTCGCTACGGCCGGGTCAATGGGCTTACCGTACCCGTCAATGGCGGAAACGGGACACTGGTTACTGCCGCCAAGCCCTCTAACCCTCTGCCAAGTGATGGGTTATAGCACCGGCGAACCGAGCCTGTCCACGGGCGACCTCAGTCGGGAACTCAAGGGTACGGAGGAAGCCCAACCTGCGCGACCATGCGTTGGAAAGCGGGGTCGGACCGGAATGGCGCGAAACTCTCCTCGATGCGTATCGCAACCATCCGCTCGTCGTGCCTGGCAAGCGCTTCGGCGAGATATTTCATTGCGGCTTGTTTATCGCCTAGTTCAGCGGAACTAACGGCGAGTAGATAGGCCGAATACTTGCCCTCGGCGTAAAGCTTTCGCTGCGCTGCGCTCATCGCCGTTAGCATGCCCTCCCGTCCGCCTGCGGCGAAACCCTTCTCGGCTGCCTCGGCGACGCTGGAAAGGCTCTCATCTTTCATCAACTCGGCGTACTTTCTGGCTTCCTGGATCGAGGCAGGATAATTTTTCTGGCGGAAGTACATCCCGGAAAGATAGTTGTGCGGCGAAAGGAAGTCAGGATCGGACGTTTCGAGTTCCTTCTCCAGCTTGATCGCGTCGTCGCTACCGGAGACGTATTCGGTAATCACGCCCTTGTCCGCGAGTACCGAAATAGAAGAAGGATCGAGCTTCTGCGCAATCTCAATCTGCTCCAGCGCCTCGTTGAACCGGCCCATGTGCATCAGAAACGTGGCGTACCAGTGATGCGCCACCACCGAATTTCGGTCCAGTTCGATGGCCCGCTTGAATTCGCGCTCGGCGCTCGCTGAATCCCACGACCAATAAAAGTCCACGAAGGCCAGCGAGCTGTGCGCTCCCGAAAGCGAATCGTCCAGCGCGATCGCTCGCTCGGCCGCCGCCTTGGCGCGCGGGTAGGCCTCCTCGGGAGGCATCTTGGTGTACTCGCGCAACAGGTTGTAACAGTCGGCGAGTCCCACGTACGCCGGCGCATAATTCGGATCTCGGACAATCGACTGCGTGAAGTAGTCAACGGCCTGCGTCAGTCCTTCCGGCGTCCGTTTATGCCAGTAGTAGATTCCCTTCAGATACAGCTCTTGCGCCTGAGGGTCCACGGTTCTCGCGCCTGAAACGACCGCCGGCTTCCGCTCGAAGGCGAACCTCGTCTTGTAGATCCACAGACCTCCAGCAAGCACAGCGATTGCAAGCGCTGCGGCGACCCACATCCAGGCACTGGCAGACTTCTTCGCTACATCGGGAGTTTCTGCAGTCGGTACTTCAGAGGAAGCCAATGTTTCCACTACAACCGGAGTTTCGGGTGCGGCCGATTGTGAGGGAGTTTCCTCTACGGTGGTAGAAACCGAAACGCGAGTGTCGGCGGTCTTCAGCCACTCCGCCAGTTCATTCGTATAAGCGTAAACGCTGCCGCGGCCGCTGCCCGGAACTCGATGCACAGGCAGGCCGCGCTGGTCCTCCCAGCGCTTCACGGTACGCTCGTCGCGCCCGAAGAACGCACCAATCTCTTTCCATGTGTCTAGGCGCTGGTCGGTGCGGCGCTCAATGCGTTTTCCGGTGGAATTCTCGGCTCGTTGGCCAGGACGCTGCTGGTCCTCGTTAGACTCGCTCATTTCCCTAGATGTCCCGACTTGTCCCTAAGTGTCGATTGCCGAGGCCGCTTGCGTCGATTATAACCCCTAAATGGAATTCGCCACGTCGAGCGGGCTTTTCTTCGCAGCTCGCCGTGGCGGGAACCCGCCAGGCCGCTTGCACTCCGCCCCCGCTTTGCAATTGGCTCTGCCGGACTTCCGCGCCGCCTGGTCATCGGTCTGGATGCGCCAGGGACGGCCATCTGCTGCTTCAGCGTCTAAGAGCCAGAGCCGCACCAGCGATTAACGGTCGTTAAATGAAAAGTACCTTCAAAAAGCTCGCCGTGTTGTCCGCGCTGCTGGTGATCGCCGCGCTGCTCGTGTTCACAGCGCTTCGCCGCGAACCGAAGCCCGCAGCACTTTCGCGCAAAGCCCGCGCGCGTATCGAAGCGCTCGACGATGCCCTCAAGAACGGTTTGATCTCGCAGACCGAATATAAACGCCGAGTCGCGCAGATCCGCGACGACGACGTAACCACGATCGATTCCGGCGAGCAGGACGAGAACGACGAGAACGACGAGCACAGCGCTCCCGCGTATCCACCGAACGACGGCGAAAAGGACCACAAGGACTCCGGTTCGCCCGGCTCCGCCCCGTAATTGCCCAGGGGGAAATTCGCTCGACAAAGTGTCTTAAGGCTCAGGTTCGCTCGCTAGCCCGTGGTCTGTGTCCTTCCGCCTTAAACCGATCTCCCCGTTTCACGCGTCCGCGTATTTTCCCCGTCGTTCGCAATCCGTGTCGCTGGACTGGGGTTGCGCCGCTTCAAAAATCCGTTGACAGCCCTCGCTCGTTTAGTACAATGCTGACAGAGTCATGAATGACCTATTGATTCTCGCTCTTCTTCTCGAAGCTCCCCAACACGGCTACGCCCTCAAAAAGGCCGCCGCCGCGATGTTTGGCCCTCGCGACATGCACAACAATCTGGTCTATCCGCTCCTTCGCCGGTTCGTCGCTCAGAAATGGGTCACTGTGAAAAAGGCGAAAGGTGAACGGGGGCAGACGCGTCAGATCTATTCGCTGACTTTGGCCGGCAGGGAAGCGCTCGTGAACCGGCTT
Source organism: uncultured Acidobacteriota bacterium (assembly GCA_963839325.1). Classification (GTDB taxonomy): domain Bacteria; phylum Acidobacteriota; class Terriglobia; order Acidiferrales; family UBA7541; genus Palsa-295. Next base: position 12,793 of record CAWIUO010000003.1, read on the forward strand.
CGCGACTTCTCGCCGGTGGACGCGGAGTCTCTGGACCAATTCAGCCTTCGGGTGGGCTTGTTCGACATTCTGGCGCCGGCTGATCGCATCGCCATTCTCGATCGAAGGAAGGCTTATCTCGAAGAACGGGCCGCGCGCCTCGGCTTGTTCGCGGCGCGAATCGACGCCGGGACATTCCCCAGCCAAATCGTTTCCTTTCTGGGAAGCTCCGCGCACGCGGAGCTCGCCTGGATCGAAAAACTACGGCAAATGGCCGATGGGACCGGCAAAAAGATGTCAACGAAGCCCAGGAGTGGAGGCGCACATGATTGAAAATCCCTCGGCGGTATTCCTACTCTTTCGCATGGCGATGGATGCGTTTTGGTTTGCGGTTGGCGTGCGTTGGTGCGTTTTCGCGGTCCTGCTGTTCCTCGGAAGCTGATCCGAAAAGGAGTGAGCCATGAATTTTCCCGCGCACATCACCTGGCCGCATTTTGGCCCCTTCGATTTCATTTACTTTTGTTGGTTCGCACTCGCGGCGTTTTGGTTCATTACGTCGCTCGGCGTGAAGCAGAAAGCCAAAGCCGAGTCCTCCGGTCAGCGATTGACGCACCTCAGTCTTTTGATCGCAGGCGCGCTGCTGCTCTTCAAGAACGACTGGCCGTGGGCTTTGCTTCAAGCCCGGCTTTATCCCGACGCTGTTTGGATTCGATGGACAGGCGCGGGTTTGACGCTCGCCGGAGTGCTGTTCGCAATCTGGGCGCGGATCTGTCTAGGACGAAACTGGAGCGCCGAAGTGCAGATCAAGCAGGACCATCAACTCGTCCGAACGGGGCCGTACAATTACATCCGCCACCCGATCTATACCGGAGTACTCCTCGCTCTGCTCGGCAACGCCGTCGCCATCGGAGAAGTCCGCGGCGCGCTGGCTTTTGTCCTAATCGTCGTCGGTTTCATCAAGAAGGCGAAAAAGGAAGAGTCATTTCTTGCTGGCCAGTTCGGTTCCGCGTTCAGCGAGCATCTTCGCCGCACAGGCTTTTTTCTGCCGCGTTTCTCCTAGGTTTCGCCCTGGAAAGCGCGCTGGTTTTCGCCTTACGTTTGCTGCTTTTTAGGGCGCGCAAGCTTCCGAATCTCCCACTCGGGACCCCGTTCCGTGCCATCCTGTGCTCAGCATCCTCATCGATTACCGCGAGATTGAGAGTCTGGGCGAGGGCAATATGCGAAAGCGGCTGAGAGGAATTCTTGTGGTCGTAGCCTGCACGGCCAGCCTGTCTGGCTGCGCGTGGATGCGGTTTAGCGGACCCTGCTTCGGCGTCGGCTGCCCGGCCGGTACCCCCGGCGAAAGCAGCCAGTTCAAGCTCGGCGAAGGCCCTAAGGCCGTGCCTCCACAAGCCCAAGCTCAGGCCCAGCCGCCCCCGCAGAAATCGGGCGATCCCGGCAAAAACCCTACGCCGGGAAAGTAATCGCTACGTAGCTAGTTCGGGAACAGCCTGGATATGAGTTCGAGCCTTCTGATATCCGTTCTATTTGGCGCTTTGAGCGTCTCGTCTATTTCGACATATCAGGAGCCCGAAAAGATCAAGGACGTCGAAGAACTCCGTCGATCGATCGAGGCGAACACGATGAGTTTGGCAGAGAGGAAATCTTTGCATCTCGATTGTCAAGATCAGGCGTCGCTTACGTATGTTTCGCTTCTGAAGGGAGAACATCAGGCGATTCTTCAGGCGTTCGGAAATGGATGCAGTTCTGAACGAGTCTTGTTGATGCTTGAGGGCGGCGCCGGCAACTGGACTTTGCGCTCGGAGTTGCGTGTATCTTCGCATTATTACGAGCAGCCGACCGTCACGTTTCCATCGCTGGTAGAACCTGGCGTCCAGGAAATTATGGTCGAGCACCAGATCGCAGATTGGGGCACGGGCGTGCTCGAAAAATTCACGACCATATACAAATGGATCGACGGGCACTTTCGGGTGGTTTTCGACGAGCCTGACTTTATCCATCTAGAGGAATGGAGTGGCGACAGCTTGTACGACTTCGATCAGACGAGCACCTTCAAAGTGGAAATGGACAAACAAACAAGCGCGAAAATGCTCGAGGAGCGTAAAACCATCGCGCTTGGAAAGCGAAAGATAGTCCTCAACCGCGACTGGATTTGGGAACCGTCATTGCAGCGATTTCGAGGGTTTGCGAGCGTGCCCTAACGCAACGCGGTCGGATGAACGCAGAATCTGCCCCGAGGATCGACGAAACCGTAAGCCATTCGCGGCGTGTTGAAAGCGGCAGCCGGATTCCCGTCGCGATCCAGCAGAATCAACCCACCGGTTGTATGGGCGCGATGCGCGAGTTTTCGTATGCATGCATCGGCCACGAACTGAGCCGTGGCTTGCGACGCTTCGCTTGGCGTCGCAGCGCTAGAAAGCTTTGACGAAGCGGCGCCCCGCGCCGACTTCACGTTCACTCGTCTCTTGCGCGACGAGCTTCCTGCGCTATCAGAAGATCCCAGAAGATCCGCGGCCAATTTCGCCATCACGATCTTCATAATGCCTTCGCCGTGGCCAGTGCACGAGATACCACCGGCTTCCGCGTCGGCGTAACAGCCGCATCCAATTAGAGGAGAGTCGCCCACTCGCCCGGGAAGCTTGCAGCAGGTTCCGCCGGTCGAAGTTCCCGCCACAAGATGGCCGCTGCGATCGAGAGCCACCGCACCGACCGTTCCGGATTCGTGCCCGACGTGGTGCTCGGCCGCGTGCGCGCTGCCGATGCAACGCGACCATGCGACTCGCTCCCGTTCAATTACCAGCGCATCCGGCTCGCACAAAGGAATGCCATGCGACGCCGCAAATCGCTCGGCACCGTCGCCAACGAGCATCATGTGCTCGCTCTTCTCCAGCACTTTTCGCGCAAGTCGAATCGGGTTGTGGATGCGCTCGACCGCTGCCACTGCTCCGGCCTTGAGCGTCGCCCCGTCCATCACGATCGCGTCAAGTTGCACGTGTCCTGCCGCGTTAAGATGCGCACCGACGCCGGCATCGAACGTCTCGTCGTCCTCCAGAACCACAATCGCCGCTTCCACCGCATCCATCGCGGGACCGCCCGATGAAAGAATGCTCCAGCCCACTTCGAGCGCGCGCTGGATGCCATTGCGGCAATCCTCCACGGCGTCGTCTGGAATCGCCCACGCACCGCCGTGAATTATGAAAGATGGTTTCATGATCGCGTTGGAATGATACCGCACGGCTGCGAGGCAAAATATTGCGAAGGCGCAGGTCGAGGCGGAAGTGTTACGGCAGGGAATTCCGGAAAGGAAGCGCTGCTACTGGCCGCGCCGCGCGTTGCGATGCATCACGCCGGCAGCGCTCGGCGATTCGTGCTGCACGTTTGTTGCGAAAGATCCCGAGCGGCTCGGGGATGCTGCACCGGCGCTGGCAGAAGCTGCCATCGAGGTGGCGGACGTCGCCGCAGAAGCAGAGCGTGCGGTACGCGACGGCGAAAGGCCTTCACCTTTCGTTTGCTGCCAGGTATGGACGATCCGGTGGATCACCGTGATGTTCGGGCCGATCGCCAGAATCCACAGCGCCACGTCCATGCGGTTGGTGAGCGCGCCCAGGATCATCAAGACGAGCCTTTCAGGACGCTCCCAGAACCCGACCTCCACTGTTGGCGTCAGCGACTCGGCGCGCGCCTTGGCGTAGCTCACCATCACGGAACCCGCCATTGCCGCTCCGGCGAGCACTGCATAGACGAACCGGTTCACGCTCGAGTAATAGACCAGCAAGCCGAGGAACAAGATCAAGTCTGCGTAGCGATCGAAAATGGAATCGAGGAATCCGCCGAACAGGGAAACGCGGCCCTGGCGCCGCGCCACGGGGCCATCCAGCAGATCGCACAGGCCCGCGAGAATCATCAGTCCGCCGCCCGCCGCGAACCGCCCGTGTGCAAACAGCACGCCAGCCCACAGATTCAGTATCAGCGCCGACCAGGTGATGACATTCGGAGGGATTCCCGTCAGAGCTACTACGGCTGCGAGCCGGTCAACCGGCCAGCTCAGATAGCGGCCAATGGTCCGCGTCAGCATGAAATCCAGTTCACCCGCAAATTACGCCAATTCCTCATCGTAAATCGTGGCGAGCTTGACGACCTCGTATTCCTTCTGCCCAGCCGGCGTCGTCACCACCACTTCGTCGCCCACTTTCTTGCCCATCAGCGCGCGGCCAATCGGCGAACTGGTCGAAATCAGTCCGTTGGGCGCGTCGGCCTCTTCTACGGTGACCAGTTTGTACTCGATCTTGGTGGATTTCGCCACATCCAGCACGGTGATCCGCGACCCGTACGCCGCGCGGTCTTTCGGCAGGTTGCTCAAATTGAGCATCGAGAGGTCCGCCATCCGCTTGTGAAGCTGTCCCAGCCGCGCCGACACATAACCCTGCCGCTCTTTGGCGTACTTGTACTCCGCGTTTTCCGAAAGATCGCCGTGAGCCCGCGCTACCGAAATCTCTTTCGGCAGATCGTTGTGCAATTCGTGCTCGAGAACCGCGATCTCATCCTGCAACTTCTTCTTGATCTTGTCTGCTAGATCGACCATTGGGCGTGTCTTGGAGCGGATCGAAGTCCCGCTCACGCTTTCTATTAGAACGTACCGCCAAATTATAGAGGATTTCGTCTCGGCGCGGCAATTAAGAAGCCCTTGAAAGACAGGCCCACTGAATTTGGTAGCGATGCCTCGCCTCAGATGGTTCCGCCTCTGTGATGAACGCGCTAGAAAATTGACCTTGTGCTTTGGTACACAAAGTACTTTACATCTACAAACTCCCGTGTTACTTTCAATGACGTCGCGGCGGAATTTGCTTCACTCCAAGGAGACAGTTCCATGTTCAAACGCATTGCCGCCATTATTTTTATCTTTGTCTGCAGCTCGATTGCCTGGGGCATTCTGGGCGCCACGGTTTTCAGCCGCACGTATTCCTCCGATAACCACCTGAAAGGCGAGGTTTCCTCTTCGTGGGGAACTTCCCAAGACCAGACCGCGCCGCGCGCCGGCTACGACGTTGTCGTCGCCAAAACGGTGCCCTCCTTTGATGCGAATGGAAGAACTCTTAACATCACGCAGAACGAAAACCAGTGGACTCCGCTGCCGCTCCAAAAAAGCCGTGTGAACGTCGATCTGCTTCTCAGCTACAGGAAAAAAGGCCTGCTCTGGTACAACACCTACGGCGTGCAGTTCGCGGGAACGTACGAGTTTACGAACCCCACCGACCAGCCGGAGACCGTCAAATTCATTCTCCCTCTCCCAGCGCAGCAAGCGATGTATGACGATCTGGCGCTCTCGATCGACGGAGCCTCTGTCCCCGCGATCCCCGGCGATAAGCAGTTTTACGCCGTATCTGTCGTACAGCCGCACGAGACTGCGACGTTTGCGGCGTCTTATCACTCCCAAGGGCTCGACCGGTGGGAATACAACTTCGGCGACGGCACCGCGCAGGTGAAGGATTTCCAACTCCACTTCACTTCAAATCTTCCCACCTACGATTTGCCGGAGAATACTCTCTCGCCTACGCAGGAAAATAAAACCGCCGCCGGCTGGCAGCTCGATTGGAACTACAAAACGCTCGTTTCCGGATTTCACATCGGCGTGGCGATGCCGGAACGACTGCAACCCGGTCCGCTGACTGGTCGAATCAGCTTCTTCGCGCCAGTGTCGCTGCTCTTCTTCTTTTTCATACTGTTTATACTCACCACGCTCCGCGGCATCGACCTGCATCCGATGAACTACTTCTTTCTCGCGTGCGCGTTCTTTTCATTCCATCTGCTAATGGCCTACCTCGCGGACGTAGTTTCACTCTACGTTGCGTTTGTGATCTGCTCGTGCGTGTCGGTTTTTCTGCTGGTCAGTTATCTGCGGCTCGTGGCGGGAATGCGGGGCATGGCGTACGAAGCGGGAGTCGCCCAGTTCGTTTACCTCGTGCTGTTTTCGTTCGCTTTCTTTTTTGACGGGTTCACGGGCCTTGCGATCAGCGTCGGCGCGATCCTCACGCTCTTCGTCACTATGCAGACCACAGCGCGCGTGAGCTGGACGGAAAAGTTTGCCGGCCACTAGCGCGGCTGAGCGAAGGGAAAGCCGGAGCCGCCCTCCGGCTTTCGCCGCACGTTGTAATGCGACGAAGCGCCCACTATTTTGCGGGAAGCACGCCTACGACGATTCCGGAATTCTGGCCCGGAGCGCGATAAATCCTCTCCGTCGCTTTCTGGAAGTCGGACGGCTTGGCGTCGGGAATGTTCACGAACGTTTGCGGGTTGCGGTCCGTGAGCGGAAACCACGAGCTCTGCACCTGCACCATAATCCGGTGCCCGCGGCGGAACGTATGATTCACGTCCGGCATCGGTGAAGTCGATCTCTTCCACTTTTCCCGGCGTGAAATGGCTGCGGACTTTTCAAAGCTGTTGCGGAATTTGCCGCGGAACGGCTCGCCGCGAAAAGTTGCTGGTAGCCGCCCAGCGCCGATGTGCGGGACGGCACGTCGGATTGCGGTTTTGGCTCGTCGTCTTCGCGAGGATCGCGGATAATCCGCAGGGTACACGTCGATCAGCTTCACGACCAAATCCGAATCCGTGCCGGTCGTCGAAACAAATAGCTTCGGCGAAATCGGCCCCGCGATCGAAACGTCTTCCTCGCAGCACGTGCGGTCTGATACGTCAGCACGTCAGGCCGATGCGAGGCAAAACGCTGGTCGGACACCATGTATTCCTGCGGCACATCCGTCGCCGGGATAGGTAACATACGGCACCGGCTGATTCGGGTCGCTCACGTACTGGTCGAAACTCTGCAGACATCCGCCCGACCGGCGCATCCAACGAAAGCTTCCCATTCTCATGAAAATACAGCGTCTTCGTCTGCGAATTCGCCGGGAGGCCACGCGGGATACTTGTCTCCACTGATTCGTGCCGGTCTCGAAATACATACGCCCTCGGCAATTTGGCATCGCCTTCGCCTTTCAGATACTGCTCAAAAAACGGAAACAGAATGTTCTTCCGGTAAAACTCCCCGGTGTCCGAAGCGAACTGCACGTTCCCCAGATGATCTCCATCGTAGACGCGCCCAGCCGCCGTGGACCCACGGCCCCACCACCAGGCCGTTCTGGATCCCCGGATTATTTTTCTTCACTGCGGAGTAAACCTTGAACGGTCCCGCAAGATCCTCGGCATCGAACCAGCCGCCGACCGTCAGCACCGCGCAATGAATGTTCTTCAAATGCGGCGCGAGATTCCGGACTTTCCAGTAATCATCGTAAGTGTCGTGCTTGTACCTGGTCGTCCCACAGCGGGTTCGGATTTTTGAAATATAGCGCGTCAGAATTCGCAATCGAACCCATCTTCAGATAGAATTCATATCCATCTTTTGTGCCGTAGTCGAACCAGTTGCGCTCTTCCGGCAGCGTCGGGATTGCTCTGCGGCCGGAATACCACATAGAAACCCATGTTCGCCGCCAGCATGAACGCGCCGCCATGATAGGAATCGTCGCCCATAAAGAGGTCCGTCATCGGCGCTTCGGGTGAACACGCTTTCAGCGCCGGGTGGGAATCGATCATGCTCGCCGACGTGTAAAAACCCGGATACGAAATTCCCCAGATTCCCGCTTTGCCATTGTTGTTCGGAACGTTTTTCAGCAGCCAGTCGATCGTGTCGTACAGGTCCGTGCTGTCGTCCACATCGTTCGTCGATTTCTTATCGTCGATGTGCGGCGTCATCTCAACGAATTTGCCTTCCGACATATACCGTCCGCGAACATCCTGGTTCACGAAAATATATCCCGCCTTTTCGAACTCTCTCGATGGCCCGAGCGACTTGCGGTAGTTGTCCACGCCGTAGGGGCGCCACACTGTACGGCGTCCGATTGATCAAAAACGGATAAGGTTTCGAAGTGTCCTTCGGAACGTAGATTGAGGTGAACAGGTGTACGCCGTCGCGCATCGGAATCCAGAACTCATATTTTGTGTAATGCGCTTTTACTTCGAATTCCGGCGCTGCGTCGGGCTTCGATTGCGAAAACGCCGCCACCGCGCTGAACAAGCACACCGCCGTCAAAAGCCAGGACAATTGCCGACGCATATTCGATTTCTCCAATCCCCGGGGTTCGCGATCCGCCGCATACGCGAATGCGTTTACAAATTGAATTCACAAACGCGCGATTATACTCTCGATTGGCGCGCCGTCCGAAATGCCGCCGTGCCGGCACTTCAAACGGCAGCCGCTCATCTGAACCTGAGGGAGTTTGAGCATGAGTTCCGCAACGGCGTCTCCAGGGAATGCGAAGCTATCCGCGGCGAACTCGGGCACGTTCCGAATCGCCGGCGACCTCGCCGTCCATCGCCTTGGCTACGGCGCGATGCGTATCACCGGAACCGGCGTCTGGGGACCGCCCAAAGATCGTGCCGAAGCGATTCGCGTTCTCCGCCGAGCCGTGGAGCTGGAGATCAACTTCATCGATACGGCGGATTCCTACGGCCCCGGCGTGAGCGAAGAACTGATCGCCGAAGCGTTGTACCCTTATCCCGCCGGCCTCGTGATTGCCACCAAAGCCGGTTACGACCGCAGCGGCCCGAATCAATGGGCCACAAACGGTCGGCCTGAAAACCTTCGCGCCGCGTGCGAGGGCAGCTTGCGCCGCCTGCGCCTCGATCGCATCGATCTCTTTCAGCTTCACCGTATCGATACAAAAGTTCCCGCGAACGATCAGCTCGAAACCCTGAAGGATTTGCAGAAAGCGGGGAAGATCAAGCACATCGGATTGTCCGAAGTCACTGTCGCGCAGATTGAACACGCGCGTTCTATCGTTTCCATCGCAAGCGTTCAGAATCATTACAGCGTCGTCGATCGCTCCGCCGAGGACGTGCTGAACTACTGCGAGCGTGAACAAATCGGCTTCATCCCTTACTTTCCGCTCGGCGCGGGAAAAGTCTCAGGCACGGCCAGCGCGATTGCACGCGATGCCGCGAACCTCCACATCACGCCGTCACAGCTCGCCCTCGCGTGGCTGCTGAAGCGCTCGCCCGTGATGCTCCCGATCCCCGGCACCTCGCGCGTCGATCATCTCGACGAAAACGTCGCCGCCGCATCCATCGAGTTGGACGCGCAGACGATGAAGGACCTCGAACCTTCCGCCTGAACTGAGCGCTCGACCGCAGTTGCGTGGGATTTTATCCATGGCCACAAACACGCTCGATGCATTCATGCGAAAATGACCGTCTCGTAGCGATGGGCGCCAACACTCCCACAGTCCGCGGCGTCGATCTCGACGCACACACACGCTGCCACCATTACCACGGCCCAACCGACATCGTTGCGATCAAAATGAAATGCTGCGGTGAGTATTACGCCTGCAAGGACTGCCACGACGAGCTAGTCGGCCACCCGATCGAAGTCTGGCCTCGCACCGAATGGAACCTCCATGCCATTTTCTGCGGCGCGTGCCACACCGAGCTGTCGATCGACCAGTACATGCGCTGCAACTCCGCTTGCCCAGCCTGCCGCGCACACTTCAACCCCCGCTGCGCCAACCACTATCATTTTTATTTTGAGATGGCGCCAGCGTAGAGCACAGCCGAGCCAAACACCAAAGCCTAGCCAAGGGAAATCGACCGCAACGAGACGGGACCGGAAGTGAGGCGGGAAAAAATTTGGCTGGCGGAGAGGGGGGGATTCGAACCCCCGATCCGGATTTTGTCCGGATAACTGCTTAGCAGGCAGCCCTGTTCGGCCACTCCAGCACCTCTCCGCGGGAATTCGAATGTCGAAGGGAAGCGGACGGCCTGCCCGAAGAGTATAGCATCAAGCCCGAAAGCGCCGAACCGCGCGTTTGCGACGAAATCTGGCAGACATTGTGGACGAGGGCGCGAAATTAGCGTTTCTTAAGGGCCCATTCAGTCTCCGCGGAGTTTCGACCGACGCGTAGATTCGCCGCTTCTGTTTGCCACGGCTACTTCTGCGACGGCACAGGCCTGAATCGCAAGAACACCAAGGCGCCCAGGGGATGATCACCGTAGATTGGATCCAGAGGGGCCGGCTTGCCGTATAGCGTCAACTGCCCGCCAAACGCGCTTGAGAAGTGTGGAATGAATCCGAATTCCCGGTCGTAGCCGAACGAGTAAGCTTGAATGCGCGCGAGGAAATGTTCCTCGAATCCCGGCGGCAGGGGATTTTCTCCATTTAAAAGCTCATTCGATTTGTCCACGTTTTCGATGCGCGTCCACGCGTAGTTGCGCCGCAAAAAACGCAGCGTCGATTCGGCCAGGTAGCTGTTGTACACCTCGCCGCCGGGGAGGGTCAGGTTGCGTCCCCAAATCAGAGTTGTCGCCGAGTTGCCCCACGAATCGTCGCTGCCGCGCGCGATTGGGCGATTGTAAGTGACCGAAGCGGTCATGCGCAGTTGATCTTCGTCAGGCTCGAGCGCTTCCGGACTATGCAGACGCCCGATCGAATACTGCCCGCTCCAATTCGGTAGCGGATTCACCGTCAGCCGCGTGGACCACGAATCCACATCGCCCGTCGAAATCGTCCAGCGATTTTCTCCCGGCTCGCGCCCGTGAAATCCGGAAAACTCCACGCGCGCTACTTTGTAGGTGTATCCGACGGTGAGGACGTCGTAAGCAATGTGCGTCGAGTCCTGCAGGTGATGCCCCAGCGGCGCGAGCGGATCTTCACTGGCAGAAACGCGATGCGGGAACGCTTCGGGGCCGATCGCGGGATCCCCCACCGGCGCGGCGTAAAACGAAACCAGCGAATTCGCGCCGATCTTCCAGTCGTAGAGCGCTGCTAGCTCCATGAAAAAATTGTGCGGGTGCTGCCCATCGACGATCGGCTTGCCGTAGGCCGTTTCGCCGGTTTGGAAAAGCTCCGGATACTGGCGGTCGGTGATCGTCGCCGGTTCCAGGCTGAACATCCCGCGCACGGTCAGCGCTCCCGGCCCCAGCTCGCGGTGCGCCATCGGCATGAACCAACTCGTGCTGAAAACCTTGTCTGCGCCGCGCGGTCCGGTCTGCTGCTGCGAATTCACAAACGCGCTCCCGTGCAGCATCAACATCCACGCGCCGGCGTGCGTCATCAGCATGTCGTGTGGCGTCGACGCCGGCTCCGCCGAGGTTCCTGCCGACGCGTGCTCGATGATCGTCTCGATAAACTTCGTCGAGCCGCCCATGCTCGTGGACTTTCCGGGCATCGCGCCCATTCCCGAACCCTGTGACGACGCGCCAGTCTGCGACGGCGCCTGTGAATTACGAGGTATGGCGGCCCCTGCGGAGCTGCTCCCGCAGGGACACGTCCCCGCCATCTCGCATGCGGCTTTGCTGATGTCATCGGATAACGCAGGAACGGCGAATAAGAGTGCGGCGAATCCAGCGATGGTGGCCCGGCGGGTAAGCATGAGTCTGTCCCCCAGTTCGAGTGTACTTGGAATCCGCTCGCGAACAATGGGATGCCCAGCTGCGGATTGCCCATGAGATTCGATGCGGAGCCGGATGGAAAATTACGCCATTCGGGTATCATTCCGGCGTGGAGGATTTGCGCCCGACGATGCCGTCCAGTCCGGCTATCCAGTACGTCAGGCTTGCTCTGGCCGAACGCGTGCTCCGCAAAGCGGAAGTGCCCGACGCTTGGGGGCTCACAGCAGCGCGATTCCAGTCCGTGCTGGAACGCAGCGCCGCGCAGCGATTTGCGGGATCTGCGCCGGGTGCGACGACGGTCGAAACGTTCGTGGAATCTCTTCATTGCCGCGACCTGGCTCTCGCCGTCGCGTGTGCCGAGGGAAATTCAGCGGCCTGGAATCACTTCGTCAAGCAATATCGCCCCGAGCTTTACCGTGCCGCGCGGGCCATCGCCGGAGATTCCGCCGGACGCGAAATTGCCGATTCGATGTATGCGGATCTCTACGGCATGCGCGGCTCAAAGGACGATCGGAAGTCCCCGTTCGAATATTTCCTGGGCCGCAGCAAACTTTCCACATGGCTGCATGCCGTTCTTTCGCGCAAGTACATTGACGAAATCCGTCGCACGCGCAAAGCGGAATCGCTCGACCAGTCGGCCGACGGGGAAGGGGAAGCCAAGCCGCGCGAAGTTCCGTCTCGCGCCGCGCCTGCCGATCCCGAACGCAGCCGCTACATCGCGCTGCTCCAGGCTGTTCTTTCCGGCGTGCTCGTCGGGCTTCCGCCGCGCGACAGGCTGCGGCTCGCGTATTATTACGTGGACGATTTGACGCTGGCCGAAATCGGCAAGCTGTTCGGCGAACACGAAGCCACGGTTTCGCGCAAAATTGAACGCACTCGGCGCGACATTCGCGAAGAAGTAGATGCCGTGCTGCGGGACCAGAAGAAACTCAGCGATGCCCAGCGAAGTCTGTGTTACGAATATGCCCGCGACGAGTGGCCGTTCGACCTCTCCAAAGCGCTTGCGGTGAAGGAATGACGATGCTTAGGGACGCAAGAACGCTCGCGTTGCGCGTACTAATAAGGAGTTCGCTCAAATGAGTGCGCAGGAGAATCACATTTCGCTCGACGGTCCGATGCGCCGCATCCTCGCGGCGAATCAAGCGCAGGGCGAATCCTGTCCGTCGCCGGAGATTTTCGCTGCGTATTTCGAACAGGCGCTTGACCCGGAAGAGACCGCGCGTTACGACGCGCACTTTGCATCGTGTCCGACCTGCCGCGAAACTCTCGCCGGCATCGCCCGCGCGAGTGTAGGTGCCACGCCGTTGGTGCACGAAGCGAGCGAGTCACGTTGGAACTGGAAACACATGCGCCTGTGGTTGGTACCTGCGGCAGCCGGAGCGATGGCACTACTGATCTTTGCCGTTTTGTATCAGCGCTCTATCACCGCGCCGCAGCGCAACGCCGAGTCTGCGTCCTCGCACGTCGCAGCGCCGGCCGACAACGCTGCGTCGAACCTCGAAGCTCGCGTCACTCCATCGCCGCCAACTTCCGCCCCTCCGCCTGCACAACTGCAAGCGCTACCGGCAACCAGTCCGGAGAAGAAGTCTTCCGCGCGCCAGCCGCCTGCGGCGGCCAATGCGCCGACCCGTAATGAATCGCGAGCCGCCAAGCGCGCACTCGATAAAGAGATCGACGCTGCAGTCTCCGCGGTTCCTCCTCCGCCCGATTCCGCTTCCCAATCGGCCAGTGCAGCCAGCGAATCCGTTGAGGTCACGGAAGCCGCGCCGGTCGCCGAAGCCGCCCCTGCGCCCTCCATCCACGCAAAGTCCAGCGCTTCACTACAACAACGCGCCGCGGCGCCGCGCCGGATGACGGGAGCGGCAGCGGGTGTTATGTCCCGAAGCGCCGCAAAGGCGCCCGACCACCTGGTCGTCACGTCGCCCGACTCCTCGATCTCCTGGACGATTCACACCAATCACGTCCAGTACACAGAAAACGGACAGCCCGCGCCCGTGCAGGATTTCCTGCCGACGAATAACCCGATCATCGCCGGCTCCGCTCCGGGCGGGAAAGTCTGCTGGCTCGTCGGCCGGAGCGGCGCAGTTGTTCTAACGACAGACGGCCGCCTTTGGCTTTCCGCCAATTCGCCCACGACCGCCGATCTTTCCAAAGTCATCGCGAAGAACGCCAAAGTCGCCACAGTAACCACCACGGACGGCCACGCGTACGACACTACCGACGGCGGCCAGACCTGGAAGTCCCAGAACTAACTCGCTCAAAAATCACCGCAAGAATCTGGCTCCTCCCCGTTCTAACAGCAGCAGCGAGAACCGCCGTGGAGGAAACTCAGCCATGTCCAGACCCATCGCAACGATCTACAACTTCGATGACGTTAATACGCACAGGGCGCGCAAGCATCGGGCTCGAGCCGCCGCGCCATGGCTCGCCGCCGCCGCTCTCGCTGCAAGTTTCGGCCTGCCCCTGAAAGTGCGCGCGCAGGCCAGCTCCGCCACCATCGCTACCGGCGATGACAATCAATCCGCCACCACCGACAAAGACCGCACAGACCTCGCCATCACCGTGTACAACGCCAATCTCGCGCTGGTCCGCGACGTTCGCCAGATTCAAATCCAGCCCGGAGTTTTCCCGCTGCGCTTCGAAGATGTCTCCGCCTCGATCAATCCCGTCACCGTACACTTCCGTTCGCTTACCGATCCCGCGAAGCTCAGTGTCGTGGAGCAAGACTACGAATACGACCTGCTCGATCCGCAAAAGCTCCTCCAGAAATACGTCGGAAGGGAAGTGATACTCGTCGAGGGAGCCACGGAGACAAAAGCGTTGTTGCTTTCCGACAACAACGGGCCCGTTTGGAAAATTGGAAACGAAATTGTCACCGGCGTTCCGACCGGCACTTTCAAATTTCCCGAGCTGCCGGGCAATCTCTACAGCCGGCCCACGCTGATGTGGACGCTCGATAATCGCGGCATCTCGTCCCAAAAAGTCGAGGCCTCCTATCTCACTTCCGGAATGAACTGGAGCGCGGATTACGTGCTGACCGTCTCGCGCGACGAAAAATCCGCCGACCTGAATGGGTGGGTGACGCTCACCAATAACAGCGGCGTCGGATATGAGAACGCCAGACTTCAACTCGTCGCGGGGAATGTGCATCAGGTCGAGCCGATACGCACGAAAGCGATCGCGATGCAATCGGCCGCGATAGCGCGGATGGACGCGCCCGCGCCGCCGTTTGAGCAGGAGTCCTTCTCCGAATACCACCTCTATACGCTCGAGCGAAAAACTTCCATCCAGAATAACGAATCGAAACAGATCAGCCTGCTCTCCGGCTCGGACGTTCCGATCGAGAAATATCTGTCCGTGGAAGGCGATCGCTACTACTACCGGAATCCTCAGGGAATCGGCAACGGCGTCGCCCAGCCCGTGAAAGTCTTCTACCGCTTCAAGAACACGCAGAAGAACGGCCTGGGGATGCCGCTGCCCGCCGGAACGGTCCGCGTGTACGAAGCCGATTCAAAGGGCGGGACGCAATTCGTCGGAGAAGACAATATCGAGCACACTCCGAAGGACGAAAACATCCGCATTTACACCGGTGAAGCGTTTGACGTGGTTTGCACGCGCAAGCAGCTGGACTACAAGAAAATTTCCAGCAGTGTCTCTGAGATGCAGTATGAGATCACGCTGCGCAACCATAAAGACGGCCCCGTCACCGTCGATGTGCGCGAGCCGCTGGGCGGCGACTGGGAAATCCTGGACTCCAATTTCAAATGGACCAAGCTCGATTCAACAACGGTGGGTTTCGAAATCCCGGTGGAGAAGGACGGAACCTCAGTCCTGAATTACAGAGTTCGCGTGAAGTGGTAGCGCGGAAAACTCGCTGCGCCGGGCGGTTCCGCTGGAGGTTCTCGTCCGGTTCGGTGGGTTCAAAGACTCGAAGCGCGACTACGCTTTCGCGATCTTCTTATTCACGATTTCCAGTTCGCGCGTGAAAACGGGATTTCCTGGGTAAGTATTCGCAAGTTGCGCGAGCCACTTCTGCGCGTTCGAATTGTCGTGCTCTCGCTCGTATGCCAGCGCCAGCATCACCTCCGCGAACGGTTTGAAATAGTGCCCGTTTTGCGCGGCTGACGCCATCTGCTGCATCCCTCTCACACGATCGCCGTGCATGCCGCCAAAAAAGAGAAACGCGCGCTTGTAACTCGGCAGGCATCCGATCACGTAGTTGCTCATTCCCAAAGCGACGTTCGCATCCTGCATCGTATTGTCGATCGCCAGCAATGTGTTCGCCTCGGCCTCCGCTTGCTTCATCATATGCAAGCCGGCGAGTTGATTTTTGATGATCAGCGCGTCGTAATCGGATTCCATTCCGTCCGTCATCGTCAGCACCAGCAGCGAACGAATGTTTTTTGAATCGGTTTTCAAACGGTTTTTCGCCACCGCCCGCGCGGCTTCGTTGGCCTGCAGGAATCGCTGGTTCCTGTTCTGCGCGGCCGAACCGTCCACGCCGCCCAGAAACTTTTCGTCGCTCAGGAAAAATTCCGACGTGAGCACGCCCTTCTGGTTGAACTGCTCGAATAGATAGCTGGCCGATTCGGCTGCCTTGCCCATGGGATCATCGGGCCGCGCCTTTTGGTAGGCGAAAAAGTCCGTTCGCGCCTCGTCGAACTTCAATTCATAGAGATGCTGGAAGCCGGACTCGAGCACTTTTGTGGAAGTGTCGGCTTGCATGGTCGGCTCTTGCGGCGCTACCTGCTGCGCCGAATTTTCGTGCTTGGCACCGTTCGCGAGAACCGGCGCCTGCACAGAAGCAGACGCCAGGGCGGCGGCTGCGGCAAATCCAATCACTCGCACCGAAAGTCTTCGTGCCACGATTGTTCCTTTTGGGGCGTGGGGTTGGGGTTGCTCTTGTGATCCTACTCGATTGCGCGTCCATATTCGCTGACCGGCTGCGCGCCGCCAAGCGACTACAGATTGTTCAAAATGTAATCCATCGAACTCCGAATGAGAAGTATCCGTGCCGACGGATCGCTGATCCCGTGCCCGCGTCCCGGAAAAATCATCAGCTTGTCCGGATAGCGTCCCGAATCGATCAGTGCGTTCAATAGTTCGATGCTGTTAGCGAAATGCACGTTGTCGTCGCCGGTGCCATGGATCAGCATCATCTTGCCTTTCACATTCGCCGCCTGATTCACCGGCGAGGAATTCTTGTAACCCTCCGGATTATTCTGCGGCGTGCCCATGTAACGCTCGGTATAGATCGTGTCGTAGAGCTTCCAATCCGTGACCGGCGCGTCTGATACGCCGACCTTGAACGCTCCGGAAGAATTAAAGAGCGCTTCGAGCGTCATGTATCCGCCGTAGCTGCCGCCGGTGATTCCGATTCGCGCCGGATCCACGTATCCGAGCGACTCCAGATATTTCACGCCCGTCAGCTGATCCTGTAACTCCACTTTTCCCATCTGGTGATAGATCGGCGTTTCAAACGCGTGCCCGCGTCCCCAGGAGCCGCGGTTATCGAGGGTCCAAACAATGTAGCCCTTCTGCGCGTAAATTTCGTCGAGCAGATAGCGATAGCCGCCCCATCCGTCGCGCACCAGTTGCACGTGCGGGCCCCCGTACACATTGATCACCACCGGATACTTCTTAGAGGGATCGAAATTCATCGGCTTGATTATCGACGCGTACAGCTTCGTGCCATCGTCCGCCTTCAGCTCCACCATCTCCGTCGGGGTGAGCGAATAATCCGCGAGCGCCGGAATTGCGCCATCGCTCATCACCGCAACCGCAGTCCCATCCATCCTGCGAAGATCCTGCCGTGTCGGTGTGGTTACGTTCGAGAACGTATCGATAAATGCGGACGCGTCGGGAGAAATATTCGCGCCGTGCACCCCGGCACCTGCGGAAATTTCCTTCAAGGATTTATCGGCGATAGAAACGCGATACACGCCCGTCTCGCGCGGGTCTTCTTTGTTCGCCAGAAAATAAATGTATCCATGCGCTTCGTCCACCGCCGGATGATTCGCCGAGCCGGGCCCGAATCCACCCAGATCCGCGATCGCCCAGTCGCCGCTTGTAAGCTGCGCGATTTGCTTGCCGGAATTTTCGTAAAGGTAAAAATGCCGGAAGCCGGTGCGCTCGCTCGACCATAGGAATCGCTTATTGTCCGAAAAGAAGTACAGGTCGTCACTGATGTTGATCCAATACTTGTCGGTCTCGGTGAGGATGTTCTTTGACGCGCCACTCGACGCATCCGCGAAAAGCAAATCGAGCTCGTTCTGCGCCCGGTTCAAGCGCTGGATCGCCACGCTCTTGCTATCCGGCAGCCAATTCACTCGCGCCAAATACACGTCGGTGTTCGCGCCCGTGTCCATCCATTTCGTTTCGCCGCCGGTCACCGCTACCACGCCGACGCGCACAATCGGATTCGCCTCTCCCGCCTGCGGATAGCGTGTGTATTCCGTGCCGCCCGTCGGGCTGCTCATATCCATGATCGGATAGCGCGTCACCGGCCGCTCGTCCATTTCGTAGTACGCGATTTTCGAAGAGTCCGGCGACCACCAATACGCCGTGCGGCAATCCAGCTCCTCCGGATACACCCAGTCGAGCTTTCCCTTCAGCACTTCTTCGCTTCCGCCGGTTGTTAGCGCCTTCGGCTCGCCGGGATTCGCAACGTTCACGACGAACAGGTTCGCATCGCGCGAAAAGCTGATCCACTTTCCGTCAGGAGAGAATTTCGGGTCTTCGATTTCCTGCTCGCTCGATAGCGATCGGTTTCGTCGCCATCGTCTTCAGGTCGAGCAGCACCAGGCTATTTGTGCCGATGAACAGCATCGAGCCGAAGTCCGGCGACCACAGATAATTGTCCGGACGCACGCGGCCCAGTCCCGTCGCTTGCGTCACCTTCGCCTTTTCCGGCTGGGTGACGGCTTTCAGCGTGTCGGCGTTCACCAGGACTTTCTTCTCGCCCGTCGCCGCGTCCATCGTCCAAAGCTCCAACGCGGAGCCTTTCCGGTCGAGGTACGAGAATCGTTTGCCATCCGGAGCCCACTCGATGCCCTGCACTAGCCGCCCCGCAAGCGGCGGTGCACTAAACAGGCGTTCGAACGTCAATTCCTTTTTGCCCGTCTGAGGCCGTCGCGGCCGACTGCGCGTGAACGCCCGCGGGGAAAATCGCCGCACATCCGATCATCAACATCAGCGCGATCAGCAAACCGCTGGACTTCACACGCATTCAAGCCTCCCGGGCAAACGCGACATTCTAACCTTCAGGCGACGAAAACGACACACGGCTCCGATGCGATCGCCGCCACCATAGAATCCTCAACATACCGGAAGTATCTCAAGGGAAGGACTTCAGCTGGCAGGCCGAACAGCAACTTCACCAGACGCCGGCACGCGCGCAGCTCGAGCGCTTGCGATACTGCCAGAACGCGCCGATCGTCACGGCAATCGCCAGCGCAAGCAACGAGCCGTCGCGCAGCAGCGTTCCTAGGCCTAGACGCTCGCCCGGACCGAAGCAGCCGCAGTTGATCTCCAAACCCATCCGGTAACTGCGGACCATCACTGAAAAAAAACCGCCGAGAAGCACAGTGGTGATGAGCGACGAGAGCGGGAGCAACACGCCGCTCAAAAGCCAAATTCCAAGGAAAAGTTCAAATGGCGGAAGCGTGTGCGCGACGAAATTCACCATCGATGGCGACAGCAGTTGGTAGGAATCCACCTGCATGCCAAACATCGCAAGCGAACTCCGGATCGATCCCGCCGACCACGCCACATCCGCCTGCGGTTTCAGTTTCGCGTAAGCCGCAAACAGGAAAATCCCGGCCAACGCAACGCGCCCAACTAGCAGCAGTGTCTTTGCCAGCTTTCCATTCGACGCTTCGGTCGCCATCTTCAATCGTCTCCGTCTCTATTGGGTCAGAAGCGAATCGAAAAATTGCTTGAGTACTTGCCACGAAACCGGCGAACCCATCGGCGAATACGGCTTGCCCTTGTAGGTGATCACGAATGTCGGGGTGCCACGCACCGGGATTTGATAGCCCTTGGCGATGTCTTCCACGATGTATTTGTCCACGGGGCAACCGGGATCGGCGGTAGGAAGTGAGCCGTCCGCTTTGGATTGCGGTGGCACCGAATTGGAGCAGCCCTTTAAGATTGTCGTCAATCGCGCGAAGTCAGCTGAGCTCATCGCCCCTTGAACATACTTCGTCACGTCGCCGCTTTCGGTCCACGCCGCCTGATTGTCGAACAGCGCCGCATCCACATCCTGAAATTTCCCCATCTTGGCTGCCGCGTTTGCGAATCGCGCTGCCAGGCCGGAGTACCGGTGCATCTGAAGAGGGAAGTCGTGATGGACCAGATATACCTTCCCGTCCGCCACATACGTCTGAATCATGGTCTTCAGCGTGTTCTCGTAGAAGTTGCCGCACGATGGGCACTCGTAGTCGCTATAAACGTCCATCCGGATCGGAGCGCTCGGATTTCCGATGGTCTTATTCGGCACCGCGTTAATTGCGGAATCGACCTTCGACCTCACAGCAGTGCGCTTCGTCGAAGCGGGCTTGGTGGTCTGCGCTCCTGTCGCGAACACCAGAAACAGCCCTATCACCGCGCACAGTCCTAACGGTCCAGCGAAAGTAGCCCGCGTCTCACGCGTGGTCTTGCCCGCCCAGCCATTTAGAAAACTCAACGATATCCTCCCGTCGCGGCTCGGAATGCCTCGCGATTGTAGCGCGAAATCTGCTTGCGTCATCCCCGGCTTTTCTTTGCGGCCTCGACCTGATATGCCTCTTCTACGATGCGGCGTAGCCCAGATACGTTTGACGGAGAAGGAGTTAAGACGCCTCCATCCCAACCCAGAATTTACGCAGATTGCATGCCTCCTCCCGACACAGCCCCTATAAAGCCAATATTTACAGGAGCTTGTAGGTATGAGTGTGTTTCCATTTAAAACTTGACAACGATACACTCAATGCGTATCATAGCGCTCGTTCGATCTACAAACGTCTCTGCCTTCCCGGCCGGACGTACGGGAGCACATTCATGAGTAAGATTATTGGTATTGACCTGGGAACCACGAACTCCGTGGTCTCCGTTATGCAGGGTGGCGAGCCGCAAGTCATCCCCAACCAGGAAGGCGCGCGGACTACTCCGTCTGTCGTCGGCATAACCAAGAGCGGTGAACGCCTCGTTGGCCAGGTGGCCAAGCGCCAGGCAATCACCAATCCGGAAAACACGATTTATTCCATCAAGCGCTTCATGGGTCGCCGCTTCGACGAAGTCAGCGAAGAGATGAAGATGGTGCCCTACAAAGTCGTGAAGCACGGCGACGGCGTCGCAGTGCTCGCGCACGGTAAGGAATACACTCCGCCCGAAATCTCGGCGATGATTCTCCAGAAGTTGAAGCTCGCAGCGGAAGATTTCCTCGGCGAGAAAGTCACCGAAGCGGTGATCACCGTTCCGGCCTACTTCAACGACGCGCAGCGCATCGCCACCAAGGATGCCGGCAAGATCGCGGGCCTGGAAGTGAAGCGCATCATCAACGAGCCGACGGCGGCTGCACTCGCCTACGGTCTCGACAAGAAGAAAGACGAAATCATCGCAGTCTATGACTTCGGCGGCGGCACCTTCGACGTTTCCATTCTGGAAGTCGGCGAGGGCGTCATCGAAGTGAAAGCCACCAACGGCGACACGCACCTGGGCGGCGACAACATCGACCAGCGCATCGTCGACTGGCTCGTCGAGGAATTCAAGAAGGACGAAGGCCTCGACCTCCACGCGAAGGGCAACGAAATGGCCTTGCAGCGTCTGCGTGACGCGGCGGAGACGCGCCAAGATCGAGCTTTCTTCCACGCTCGAAACCGAAATCAACCTTCCGTTCATTACAGCGGACGCGACTGGCCCGAAGCACTTGGTTAAGAAGCTCGGCCGCCCCAAGCTCGAATCGATGGTGGCGGATATCGTGAAGCGCTCGATCGAGCCCTGCAAGCAGTGCATGAAGGACGCCGGCGTTGACGCCAGCAAGATCAACGAAGTCGTGCTGGTCGGCGGCCAGACCCGCATGCCCATGATTCAGCAGCTGGTGAAAGACCTGTTCGGCAAAGAAGGCCACAAGGGCGTGAACCCCGACGAAGTCGTCGCGGTCGGCGCCGCGATTCAGGGCGGCGTGCTCGGCGGCGAAGTGAAGGACATTCTGCTGCTCGACGTGACGCCGCTCTCGCTCGGCGTCGAAACCCTCGGCGGCGTGATGACCGTGCTGATCCCGCGCAACACCACGATTCCGACGCGTAAGTCGGAAATGTTCTCGACTGCCGCGGACAATCAGACCTCGGTCGAAATCCACGTGCTGCAGGGCGAACGCCCGGTGGCCAGCGGACAACCGCTCGCTCGGGAAATTCCATCTGATCGGAATTCCTCCCGCGCCGCGCGGCTTGCCGCAAGTCGAAGTCACGTTTGACATCGACGCGAACGGCATCTTGAACGTCTCGGCGAAGGACAACGCGACGGGCAAGGAACAGAAGATCACCATCACGGCCTCCACCGGACTCAGCAAGGAAGAATCCGAGCGCATGCAGAAGGAAGCCGAATCCCACGCGTCCGAAGACAAGGAACGCCTGGCGGAAGTGGAAGCGCGCAACCGTCTCGACAACTTGGTCTATCAGACTGAGAAAGTCGTGAAGGACAATCGCGACAAGCTTCCCGAAGCCGACGCAAAAGCTGCCGAAGCCGCAATCGAAGACGCGCGACGCGCGCTCTCCGAGGGCGGCGTCGAGAAGCTGAACGCCGCAGCGGAAACCTTGACCAAGGCCTCGCACAAGGTTGCCGAGACCATGTACAAGGCTCAGCAGGCGGGCGCGGCCGCAGGCGCAACGGCGCGGCGGCAGCGCCGGCAGCTCCGGCAGCACGGATGGCGCAACCAGACACCGCCGCAGGGCGGTGACGTGGTGGACGCGGAGTTCGTCGACGTGGACAACTCTAAGCAGCCGAACTAAATTTCGGCTCGGGTAAATCCGGCAGGGGCGGGTCCACGACTCCGCCCCTGCAAATTTTTGTAAGGACTTTATCCGGCTGCGGTTAGCAGAATATTCGACAGCCTTTCGTTAGATCACAGATCCATGGCGAACACACCCAAAACAGGATTATTACGAGCTTCTCGGCGTCCCGCGCAAAGCGACGGTGAAAGATATTCGCGCCGCCTACCGCAAGCTGGCGCGCAAATATCATCCCGACCTGAATCCCGGCGACAAATCCGCCGAAGAAAAGTTCAAGCAGATTCAGGAAGCCTACGAAGTGCTTTCGGACACCAAGAAGCGCCAGATGTACGACCAGTTCGGCTTCAACACGCCGGGCCAGGGCGCGCCTCCGCCCCGGGCGCGGATACGGCGGCGGCAGCGGGGATCCCAGGACATCCAGTTCGATTTCGACGGCTTCGATTTTGGCGGTGGTCGCCGGAGCGGGCGGGCAGGGCGGCGGCACGAGTTTCCGCGATCTCTTCAGCCAGTTTTTCCGCGGCAGGGAGCCGCGCGCAGCGCGAGGAAGAATCCGAAGCCCGGCACCGACCTCGAATTCCACATCGACATCACCTTCGCCGAAGCCATGCGCGGCGCGTCGAAGAAGCTGAGCATCACCCGGCTCGACGTCTGCAACGTCTGCCACGGCGAAGGCGTGCAGCCCGGCGACGAAAAAGTCTGCCCCACCTGCGGCGGCACCGGACAAGTCACCCAGGTAAGCGGCAAGATGCGCTTCCAGGTTCCATGCTCGCGCTGCGGCGGCAGCGGACGCTGCAGACCATCTGCCAGAAATTGCGGCGGCGAAGGCCGCGTGCCGCGCGTCGAAAATCTCGACGTGCGCATTCCTCCGGGCGCGCAAACCGGTTCGCGCGTTCGCGTGGCCGGGCCGCGGCAACGCCGGAACGCACGGCGGCCCTCCGGGCGATCTGTACATCATCACGAAAGTCGAGCCGCATCCGTTTTTCGATCGGCGCGGCGACGATCTGTACACCACCGTGCCGATCACGGTCACCGAAGCCTCGCTCGGCGCCAAAGTGGAAGTGCCCACGATCGACGGCCGCGCGCAGGTGCGCATTCCGCCCGGCACCAACAGCGGCAAGCGGCTGCGCCTGCGCGAAAAGGGCGCTCCGTCCACCCGCCAGGCAGGGCAAGCGCGGCGACCAGATCGTGGAAGTTCAGATCGTCGCGCCGAAACCGGAAGACGAGCGCGTGCGCAATCTTTTGAAGGAACTGGCGAAGGTCGATCCCGAAGATCCGCGCACCGAGATCTTCGCGAAAGCCGTGGTCTAAGTCGCGGCAGAGGTGAAATTTTGTCCGAGGGCGTTCGATGACCGCACGGCCGAGAAAACGAGCCAAAGCCGGCTACATGATCAGCGCGGTGGCCGAGCTTTACCAGCTTCATCCGCAGACGCTGCGTCTCTACGAGCGCGTCGGCCTGCTGAAGCCGTCGCGCTCGCAGGGCAACACGCGCCTCTACACCGACGACGACCTCGAACGGCTCGAAGTGATCCTCAACCTCACGCGCGAGCTGGGCGTGAACCTCGCCGGCATCGAAATCATCCTCAACATGCGCGACAAAATGTCCGAGATGCAGTCGCAGATGGAAGCTTTCATCACCGCCGTGCGCACCGAAATGTCGCGCGGCCTCAACGTCACCGACGACCGCAAATTCCGCAACGCCATCGTGCGCACCACCCCGCGCCAGTCCATCCGCGTCATCAAGTGACGCGCAAGCGTCATCCTGATGCCGCGGCACGCGGCAGAAGGATCCTTCTTCGCCTTCGCGTTGCACCGGTATCACTCGCCGTCGGTTTGAGGTTCTGTAACGGCCGGTCGCGTCCTGCCATGCGGGACGGGACCGGGCAGTTTCTGTGGTGGGCGCATCGCCCCGCCTTTGCGGCTGACCATCCCCCTGCGTCGTGCGTGGATTTGCATTGTGCGAATTCTTCCTCGTTGATAACGTACCCTCACTGCAATTCCGCATCGCAAATGCGCTCTCCGCCATTTCGCCGCAAGAACATTCGCCTCCCGCGCGAACACTACATTGGTCAACGCCGTTACTTCATCACGATCCTTTGCGCGGATCGCAAGCCGCTCTTGCTTCAGCGCGACGCAGCCCATCTCGTGATTCAGACGCTAGGTCACACAGCGCTGCGGCACGGTTTCGCCATTTACGCTTACTGCGCGATGCCGGACCATCTCCACTTTCTCGCCATCGGTACGGCTCCGAGCTCCAATCTCCTCAATTTCGTTATGCACTTCAAGCGCAGCTGCACGGTCTCCTTCAACGAACATCATTCGGGCCCGCTCTGGCGCAAGAAGTTCTACGACTACATTCTCCGCGATCAAGACGAAAACGGTTCGGTTGCCAATTACATCCGCATGAACCCGGTGCGCAAAGGATTGTCCTCCAATGCATCGGAGTACCAGTTCGCAGGTTCGTTCATCTCGGACTGGCCCGACGTCCACGACGTCGCACCGTAGTTTCTCCGGCCCTGTAACGGCCGGTCTCGTCCGCAGGACGGGACCGGGCAGCCTTTGTAGCGCCGCCGACAACTCACACCGCAGCCGACCAACGTCAACCCCTGCCGGGTCGATGCTAGTCCCATCGACCCGCCTTTACAGGCAAAAATCCCGCATGCAACAGCACTGCGTTTTCCTCCGCTTTCCACGGCACTTCGATTTTCCTCAAGTAGCCGTCGCTTGCGCGCGCGCACCCGCGCGATTATTCTTCCTGCATGGCACGCGCGGATTGTCCGCATTGTGAAGGTTCGGGATGGAAGGTGGTGGAGCGCGCGCAAGACGGCGCGCAGGCCATGGCGCGGGCGGAGTCTGCGCGTCCGGGCTCGTCGGCGGGCGAGCCGAAGATGGTTTGGGCCGTTCCGTGCGACTGCACCAGCGGAGACAAGACCGAACGCGCCCTGCAGCGCGCCCGCGTCCCGGAGCGCTACCGCCATTGCGACTTCGAAAATTACGAGACCGACAACGAAATCGGAAACGTGCCGCGCGAGCAGATGGCTTCCTACAACCGCAGCCTGGCCCAGGCCAAACTCGTCGTGCAGCGCTTCGCCGAGGAATTTCTTCCCGTCGCGGAAGCGCGCACCGAACACGGCTTGCTGCTGATGGGGCCGTGCGGCGTGGGCAAAACGCATCTCGCCGTCGCCGCCATGAAAACGATCGTGCTCCGCGGCCACTCCGGCCTGTATTACGATTACCGCGAGCTGCTGAAATCGATCCAGGACAGCTACAACCCGGAAAGCCAGGCCACCGAAATGAGCGTGCTCGAGCCGGTGCTGAAGGCGGAAATTCTGGTCCTTGACGACGTCGGCGCGAGCAAGCCCTCGCCCTGGGCCCTGGAAACCGTCGGCCACATTTTGAACACGCGCTACAACGAGCAGCGCGTGACGTTGCTGACGACGAATTATCTGGACACCGATACGGCGGGTGCGGCGCCGGCTGCTCCGCGGATCGCAGGGATGCGCGCGCTGTCGCTCGAAGATTCGCTCGCCGAGCGCGTGGGGCGGCGGATCCGATCGCGCCTGTATGAAATGTGCCGGACGGTGGAAATTTTCGCGCCGGATTACCGCAAAGAAGTTCGCGCACGCCGGCCCTACCGTCCGTAGCTTTCCCCGGAGTAAATTGTTCCGCCGCGCCCACGAAAACCGTCGCGCGAGGCGTCCGAAAATCGGAGAACTCGCGCAACGAAAAGGTAGCGGCTCGCGCCGCAGTTCTTTTGTCACGGCTAAAGCCGTGACCCGCAAGGCGTGGCCGTAGCGGCTGGCGCGCGCGGTTTTTTTTCATGGCTAAAGCCATGACCCGCAAGGCGGAAAGGGAACGGCGTCGCATCGCTTGCTTGCCGATGCACGGCGAATGAAAAGAGATCCGCCATGCCGGGCCTTACCGGCCATAGTTCGATCCCGCCGAATTGTATAGACATTTTATTTCTGAAATGCGAGGCGGGAGGGGTGTGGTTGTGCGG
Organism: uncultured Acidobacteriota bacterium; assembly: GCA_963839325.1. Classification (GTDB taxonomy): domain Bacteria; phylum Acidobacteriota; class Terriglobia; order Acidiferrales; family UBA7541; genus Palsa-295. The sequence goes on from CAWIUO010000003.1 coordinate 39,190, forward strand.
CGCGCGGGGAGAAATGCGCTGAAAAATTTGTTACAAGAGTTGCGATTAGAAAAGGGGTCGGCGTTGAAAGCGAAGGAGTTAGGGCCGTTTCTAATAATTGAAAGTTGCGGTTAGAAATTTGCGGGTGGGTCTCGGCGGGGGTGGGGAGGGGTGCTGTGTCGCCGCCGTCGCGCATGTTCGAGCCTCAGTGGGCGTTTCGTTGAGCCCGACTTACGTTACCATATATTCAATATAGCGTCAATCGGAACATGTTCGACGCTCTTTCAGAGCGCCCGCCTACCTATTCAGATTTCCACGGGTGTAACGAGCGCGTTCTTACACTGGTTCTGATAGAATGCTCGCACTGACCTTTATTGTGGTTCGTTCTAGGGCTCGGGCAACTCGGGCATTTAGGCGTGCCACTCGGCTACGCGGCGGAAGTCGCGAAGCATCGGATAGGGCCGAAGGGAACCTCCGAAGAGGCTAGACCTGGCGCGTTCGTTGTTGAGCTAGCCGTAACCCTGTCGCTGTATCGGACCTGTTGGACGGCTGGTAGAAATTGTTTTGGAACGGAGCCGGGCGGCGGAGTTTGAAACTGTTGCGATCTGCCTCGAAAAACGTACAGTGGAGGCAACGCAAATGAATCGAACTCGCAAAAACGTGAGCGGTCAGCGCGACGTCGAACGCGGCGATGGTATTTGTGCCGTGGATTGGCGCTTCCTCTATTGTGGTTCGTTCTAGGGCTCGGGCAACTCGGGCATTTAGGCGTGCCACTCGGCTACGCGGCGGAAGTCGCGAAGCATCGGATAGGGCCGAAGGGAACCTCCGAAGAGGTGTGAAGTCTAACGAACGGCCGGGCTAACCAACAGGGCCTCTAGCTAACTGATGCAATCTGCTTTGCTCAAGCGAGTTCGGAAGATTCGACTCTCGGGGATGCTTGGCGAGTTGTTCTTCGAAACGCCAACAGTTCTTCATCCATTGTCACGAAGAGAGAAGTTCGGGAATTCGCCGAAAACGTTTTTTCCCACCTGACGAAGATTCAACGGCAGCTCAATCGAAATGCGTTCAAATTTCGCCCATCGCGTGGGGTGCCGATACCCAAAAAGTCTGGCTCTGATATTCGCCCAATTGTGGTCGCCCCAATTCAATCGAGGATCGTACAGAGGGCAATTCACGACGTACTCATGACGGTGCCTACGTTGCCCGGCTTACAAAGAATCCTCACAGCTTCGGGGGTGTCCCGAAGCTGCCAGGCAAACTGCTCGGGGCCGTCCCCGCAGCGATTAAGGCCGCGCTGGACGCGATAGGACAAGGAGCGAGCTATTTCGTTCGATCTGACATTTCGGCATTCTTCACGCGAATCCCGAAGCCGCTCGTCACGGAGATCGTTGCCCGCGCGACAAACGATGAGGAGTTCGTTGCATTTTTTCGAGAAGCAATCGCCGTAGAGCTAGAGAACCTGGCTGAGCTTCGCGAACGAGCTCCTTCTTTCCCGACCAAAGAACTTGGCGTAGCTCAAGGCTGTTGCCTTTCGCCCCTCTTCGGGCAACCTGATTCTTAGCGAGTTTGACGCTTCAACGAATTCGGGAGTTTGCTGCTGTCTTCGATACATCGACGATTTCTTAATCCTTGCCCCGAACAAGGGACTCGGCGAGCGCGAATTCACTCGAGCTAACGCCCTATTGGGCGCAATCGGGATGGAAACGGCGCCGTCAAAAACAGATCGCGGCTACTTGCGCGAAGGCGTTGAGTTCTTTAGGCATACAAATGGGACGCGCCTAATTCGGCGAGCGGCGGAATCGAGAGCGCGTTTCGTTCGGAACGCTCCAGATCTGCTAGAGGATAGCGCGAAGGCATTCCGGAGGTTTCGAAAGTCGGGCCAGATTCTTGCATCGCAAACGGTGACTCGCACACTTTACGAACTTTCCGTGACGGTCAACAGTTGGGGCCGGGCGTATAAGTTTTGCAACGAGAAAAATGTTTCTCCCAACTTGATGATCAGATCGACGTGCTTTTGCGCGATTATTTGGCGTCTTACGCGGCCGCGCGACGGGAAAGTAGTTCTTCAGTTCGGCGTCGCTTCCTGGGAATTCCGAGTCTCGTCGAAGTTGCCTCGGAGCCGTTCGACTGGCCAGCCAAGACCACTGCAGTGGTGCAGCTCACAAGAAGGTAGCTCCATCAGTGATATCCAACGAATTCCGCACTTCGCATTCAAGGGAGCGTTTGAAACATGGCCACGAAATCCCGTCCGAAGCGGTCGTTAAAACCGAGACTGACATGTCGCAGGCGGTGGCGCGAACTCTCGGAAGATATGCCGTTCGCGAGGTACGAGTAGGTGACTGCGGGTTCGACGTCGTTTCTTACAATAAAAAGGACAAGACGTTCCACGTCGTGGAATGCAAGATGAGCAAAAGTGCGTCTGGAATCGGCCAAACGTTTGGACAACTTGCGGCGTACTCCGCAACGATCGCGGAACAGCGTCGCAATTTCATCATCAACTATAGCAAAAAACTCGACGTTCCGATGCATCAAGGGCGATGGATGGAGGCGACGGATGACTTTAGAAACATCAAAGTCGGTTTCTACGTTGCTCTCACGGACAGAGCGTGCAAGCGAGTCGGGTTGTTGCGTGCAATCAAAAAACTACTCCCGGACGTCGGCATCATCAGAGTAAAGCAAGATGGCTACTGTCGTTTTCACGTTTGGGACGGTAAACGTAAAGATAAGGAATTGGCGCTGCCGCGGGTAAAGTCGATCAAACTTCTTCGCAATCCGTCAGAGTAGGCAAATTTCGCCGAAATGGACGGCGCGTTGCAGCTAATTCCTGCGGTTTGTAAAGGGTTTGTATACATAGAGCCCGGTACTAGTTCGGGAAAAGTGAGAACAATCGAATAAATTCAGGCCAAAAATTCCGTCACGAAGTACTTGGCGTACTACGCAGAGAGTTGGTTGACAGTGCTGCGAGGGGGCAGGTATCATCGGCGTGACTAGAGCGTTCGAGCGCGGGCGCTCTTTCCCCTTCTTGGCTCCTAACCCACGCTGGTTGGAGTAACCAAGGCCAAGCCATCGGCACGCAGGGCACGAATCCGTACGGAGGCCGCTCACCATGTCACCCGAACACGACTCAAACGCACCGGCGTCTGCGAACGAAATGAACGCGAATGAGAACGCCGGAGAGAACCCCGCGAATTCCGCAGTAGCGGGACCAGCGAACAACGCTGGCGCGAATTCGATCCATTCTGAACCACCCCTCTCGACAAGTTCGTCATCTGGAGCAGCTGCGGCCGCAGTGCGCGCGCCGGAGGTAGTCGTCGAGCCGCCGTGCGAGACCCGCGCCGAAGTGACCGAGGCCGAGGCGCACGCAGCGGAAGCGCATCCCGCTGTGGCCGAGCAGACGCCCACTCACGTGGCTGTTGAGCCTGTGGTGGAGGGCGATCCGGCTTTCGCCGGCAACGCAAGGCTTCAGGCGCCGCTGCGGCAGAAGGCGAAGCCGTAGCGCGGACCGCGGAAGTGATGGCGACAAGCCCGGCGGAAACCGGCGCGGCTGTGGTGGATACGGACGTGGCTCATGCTGCGCACGAAGCCGCGACGAAAGAAGCGGAAGCAGCGGACGCAATCGAGAGCCACGAAACGATGGACAGCTGCTCGAGCAATTTCCGACGCCTGAGACGGTGGCGGCGGAGGGCGAGATTTTCGAGGGCGCGTGCTGGCGGTGACGGAAGCGGGCGTGGTCGTGGACGTCGGCGGAAAGTTCGAAGGGCTGGTGCCGGCGCAGGAATTTGTGGATTCGGGCAGCTCCGATTGAATTTGGCGCGGGACAGACGATCGAAGTCGAGCGCCTGCACGAGCAGCGCGATGGATACGTGCTGCTGTCGCACGTGCGCGCGCACCGCCGCCGCGTGTGGGAGCGAATCGAGAAGGCTTACCGCGAGCACACGAATGTGAAGGGCAAGGTAACCGGAGCGGATCAAGGGCGGCTTGGTGGTCGATATCGGCGTGCGGGCGTTCTTGCCCGCGTCGCAGATCGAATTGCGGCCGGTGCACGACCTGGAGCGATGGAAGGATCGCGAACATCGAAGTTCGCGTCCTGAAGCTGAACCGCAAGCGCGGCAACGTGGTGGTGAGCCGCCGCGCCATTCTCGAAGAAGAGCAGAAGGCCAAGCGCGATGCGCTGGCTGCGAACGCTCAGCCGAGGGCACGGTGGTGACGGGCAAGGTGAAGAACGTCACCGACTACGGCGTGTTCGTGGATCTGGGCGGGATGGACGGCCTGCTGCACGTGAGCGACCTCGTGTGGGGCCGCGTGCCGCATCCCTTCGACGATGGTGAAGGCCGGGCGAAGAAATTCAGGTGCAGGTGCTGAAGTTCGACAAGGAAAAGCAGCGCATTTCGCTGGGACGCAAGCAACTGCTGCCCGATCCGTGGGCCACGGTGCCGGAGCGTTTTCCGGTGGGTACGCGCGTGCACGGGCAAAGTGGTGGGCGTGACCGACTATGGCGCGTTCGTGCAGATCGAGCCGGGCGTCGAAGGCCTGGTGCACGTCAGCGAGATGAGCTGGTCGAAGCGCACCAAGCACCCGTCGAAAATCGTGAAGGTCGGCGACGAGATGGAAGTGGTGGTGCTGGAGGTGAAGACCGACCAGCGGCGGATTTCGCTGGGGCTGAAGCAGACGCTGCCCGATCCGTGGGAAGCGGCGGCGGAAAAGTATCCGGTGGGGACGGTCGTTCACGGCCGAATTCGCAACCTGGCGGATTTCGGCGCGTTCGTCGAGATCGAAGAAGGCATGGAAGGGCTGATCCACATCAGCGACGTGAGCTGGACCGAGCGGATCAAGCATCCCAGCGAGAAGTTCAAGAAGGGCGACACGGTGGAAGCCAAAGTGCTGAAGGTGGATTCGCAGAACCGGCGGCTGTCGCTGGGCATCAAGCAGGTGAACGATATTTGGGCGAACTGGTTCGGCGCGCACAAGATGGGCGAGGTGGTGAAGGGCAAAGTGGCGCGAACGACGGACTTCGGCGCGTTCGTCGAACTGGCGGACGGCATTGAAGGGCTGTGCCACGTCTCGGAGATCGAAGAGCGGCGTCCGAAGGGCGATGCGCGGAAAAGGAAAAGGCGCCGCGCGGCGCGCGCGTGACGTCCGTGCTGGCGCGCGGGCCAGGAATACGATTTCAAGATTATGCGGCTCGAACCGGAAGCAGCACAAGATCAGCCTGAGCTATCGCGCGGCGCAAAAACAGGCGGAGCGGCAGGAGATCGAGATCGTTCCGCGTCAGTCGAAGTCGTCGCCGACGGCGACGATCGGCGACGCGATTATGGCCAAGCGCCAAGCGCAGTAGGCGTGCGTCGTAACTTTGTTACCGCAGCCGTATTGCGTTGTTGCGGCTCGAAGGTTTCGGACGAGGAAGCGCGCTGCTGGGCCGCTCGTGGTCCTTCCTGGGCTGGATTTGCGAAAAATGGTTTACCTGGCGGTAGATTGGTGATATCAAAGAGATGCGGCGCGCCGCCCCGCTCGACGCAAGCCCAGGCCTCTAGCGATATTCAGCGAGGAGGCTCTGAATTCATGGCAGACGTTGCCGGCGAGCACAAACCAGAACGGTCACAAAGATCACACCATGACCAAGGCCGAACTGGTGGAGGAAGTCACGCGCGTGACCGAATTGCCGCGCAAGGAATCCGAAGCGGTGGTGGAGACGATTTTCGAGAGCATCATCGGCGCGTTGCAGGCCGACGACAAGATCGAAATTCGCGGCTTCGGAAGCTTTCGCACGCGCCAGCGGCGCGGGCGCACCGGGCGGAATCCGAAGACCGGGCGCCAAAGTGGAAGTGCCGCCCAAGAAAATCCCCTACTTCAAGCCCAGCAAAGAACTGAAGGACTACGTCAACAACCCGCGCCCGGCGGCCGCCGGCTCGCAGTCCACACAGGCCGCAGGGCTAAGCCGGATGGATTATCTGTGGACGCCCTGGCGCTACCGTTATATTGCCGAGCGCCCATAAAGACGATCGCTGTATTTTCTGCGATGCGCGTCGCCGCGAACGATGACGCGGAGACGCTGATCGTGCTGCGCGGCGCGAAGAACTTCATTATTCTGAATCGCTATCCCTATACCAGCGGGCACGTGATGATGGTGCCCTACGCGCACGTGGCCGACCTGGCTTCCGCCGATCCCGCGAACGCTGTCCGAGATGATGCTGTCTGGCGCAGCGGGCGCAAACGGCGCTGGGGACAGACGTATCATCCCGAAGGGCTACAACCTGGGAATGAATCTGGGGCGCGCGGCGGGCGCCGGAGTCACGGGCCATTTGCACATGCACGTGCTGCCGCGATGGGCGGGCGATGCGAATTTCATGACGGTCATGGGCGAAACGCGCGTGGAGCCGGAAGAGCTTTCGGTGACGTACGCGAAGCTCAAGAGGGCGCTTGAGACGCAGGCGGGTTAGCGTACTGGCACTTGACTTGGCGGGAACGTGCGCGCAGAATCCGCCGGGTCGAACATGTTCGAACCTCCCTCGATTTCGGGCACGACTTCAGAACCGGTGGCCGTTGCGCCGGTGCCGGAAGGCCCCTACGTTCAGCCGACATTTAATTATGCGTTTCGGATCTGGTGGGCGTTTTATTGGCCGCTGAATGTGGTGGCCGGTATTTTGACATTCGGCTCGATGGTTCTGGTGTACGCGATGTACCGCAACGTCATGGTCCCGGCGTTCGTGGTGAAATGGGCGACGTACGCGGTGCCGTTCTTGATGAACTACGGTATTGCTTACTTTGCGATGTATTACATCTTTGGAAAGACTTTCCGGCATTTCAAAATAGGACTCGTCTCCGCAGGAAGGTTCGAGCATCCACAGGCGGTGGCACGGACGACCCGCCGGGTCGGACGCGTATGGTTCGCGTATTCGTGGCGCGCGGTGGTGTACGGTCTGATCGCGACATTCGTTACGTCGTTCCCGCTTGGGACGCTTGCGGGTGCGTTCGAACGCGTCCCGCTCGTCGCGCCGACACTGCGATTTATATTTCAGATCGCGACCGCAGGCGCGGTCGGACTGTTTATTTTCTACAACAACATTCTGGACGAGAATTTCGGGGACGCGCGCGTGTGCTTGTTGCGGCGAGAGAGCTCGTTGACAGCGCTAAGCCAGACACAGGCCAATGCGGCTGTCGGGCCGGTGGTTTCGTAGCGCGCTACTCGGATTTGCTCCTTCCTTCTTCGCCTCGCGCCGCCGTAGAATCGAATTTCACCGATCCTCGAATCACTCTTGAAAGGCCTTCATCGTGAAACTGGAACTTAGCGAAGAACAACAACTGCTGCAGAAGAGCGTGCGCGAGTTCGCGGCGGCGGAGATCAAGCCGATCGCGCGCGAGAACGACGAGACGGGGAAATTTCCGCGCGCCGCGTTTGCCAAGGCGGCGGAGCTGGGGCTGACGGGCGTCGCGATCCCGGAAGAGTACGGCGGCGCGGGGATGGATCACATCAGCTACACGATCGTGATCGAGGAGATTTCGCGCGTACTGCGCGTCGATGGGCGTGATTTTGTCGGTGCAGAATTCGCTGTACTGCGATCCGGTTTACCGCTTCGGAACGGACGAGCAGAAGAAGCGGCTGCTGACGCCGTTCGCGCGCGGCGAGAAGATCGGATGTTACGCGCTCACCGAGCCGCAGGCCGGTTCAAACGCGGCTGCGCTTGCGACCAAGGCCGTGCTGCAAGGGCGATAAGTACGTGGTGAACGGCACGAAGGCCTGGATCACCAATGGCGGCGCGGCGGACGCGGCCGTGGTTTACGTGAATACGCAGCCGGAAAAGGGCGAGAAGGGAATCACGGCGCTGGTGATTGAGAAGGGGACGCCGGGATTCGCGGTCGGCAAGGAAGAAAAAAAGCTGGGCATCCACGCGACGGCGTGCGCCGAGCTTTCGTTCGCGGATTGCGAAGTGCCGGTCGGGAATCGGCTCGGTCAGGAAGGCGAGGGATACAAGGTTGCGCTTGACCACGCTCGATGGCGGACGCATCGGGATTGCGGCGCAGGCGGTCGGGATCGCCCAGGGCGCGTTTGAAGCGGCGCTTGCCTACGCGAAAGAGCGCCAGGCCTTTGGCCATCCCATCGCGGATTTTCAGGCGATCCAGTTCATGCTCGCGGACATGGCCACGGAAATCGACGCCGCGCGCTTGCTGGTGCGCAAGGCGGCGTGGAAGCAGGACACCGGCGCGCGATTTTCCATGGAAGCGTCGATCGCGAAGCTCTTCGCCAGCGAGATGTCCACGCGCGTGGCGCACAAAGCGATTCAGATTCACGGCGGCAACGGCTACAGCCGCGAGTATCCCGTCGAACGCAATTATCGCGACGCGCGGATCACCGAGATTTACGAGGGCACCAGCGAGATCCAGCGCCTCGTGATTTCGTCCTGGGTGTTGAAGGCGTATTAGCCGATCTAATTTCCTAGCATTCAATCGACAGCGCTTCCGCGCGAGCAGAGTCATCGTATTTTTTCAAAGCGCCACGCATTCCTGAGATGGTCATCGTGTGGGCGATCTCACAACTGCTTTCGCTTGCGCGGGGCGACAGCGGTGACGATGAATTTGATGCCGAAGAAGAAGATGATCGCGGAGAAGGGAAGATAAGCAAGCGCGACCGCGTGGTTGCTCTCCGGCAACATGCGCATGCCTGCGGCTTTGGCCAGCTGAGGGAAGGCGCTGACGACGACAAAGAACGCTTGCGAGCAGGCAAAAAATCCCATCCGAAAGAACCCGATTCGCTGGATAGGGTTCAGCGTACGGTCGCCTCCGATCAAATTCCCGTAAAAGCGTCCTTCGTTGCGAGCTGCGTCCAGCGGAAGAACATTGCTTTGCTGCGAAGCGAACTCGGCTTCGAGGCGTTGACGAGCCTCCTCGAAGGTGAGCTTCGTTTGTTTGAGATCGTTCGGCGTCATCGCGTGGTTCTCGCGGACTCGCGGTAATGTGAGTTCGCGCCCTCCCAGTCCCCAACGTAGCCGTGCAGATGCGGCGCGCGTAACTGAACGGACGAACCGTCGTGATTTACAGGCTAACGTGAGTGTCGACGTGGTGGTTGCGGAGCCGCCCCGAGGCCCACTTAGAGTGGGACTCGCACAGGCTCCAGAGTTTATGTCACAGCGCCCTGAACGGCGACCTGAGTACTGCGAAACGCGAATCCGGTGCGCGGCGCAGGCATCTCAAGGGAGCGACTTCAATTTTTGATAGGGAGGCGGACTCATGGCGGACGCGACGAGAAGGGTGGCGCTGATTACGGGCGCAAACAAGGGAATTGGATTTGAGGTGGCGCGGCAAGTGGGGAAGGCGGGGTGCACGGTGTTGGTTGGTGCGCGCAACGAGGAGCTGGGGCGCGAAGCGGCGGCAAAGTTGAAAGACGAAGGCGTCGATGCGCGGTTCATCGCGATCGACGTAGTGAAGCACGACACGATCAGGCGTGCGGCGGACGAAATCGCGCGGGACTTCGGGCGGCTGGATATTCTGGTGAACAACGCGGGCATAGCGGCGATAGGGAAGGACGGTGCGCCGAGCGTGGCGGATGTGGACGCGGTGCGGACGACGATCGAGACGAATTTTATCGGCGCGCTGGCGGTGACGCAGGCGATGCTGCCGCTGCTCAAGAAATCCGCGGCGGCGAGAATCGTGAATGTATCGAGCGAACTCGGCTCGATCACCGGACATGGCGATCCGAATTGGAAGTTTGCAAATGTACGGGCGATCGGCTATTCCGCGTCGAAGGCCGCGATGAACATGATGACGGCGCAGCTGGCGCTCGAGCTGGCCGGCACGCCGATCAAAGTGAACTCGGCGAATCCGGGATTCACGGCGACGGACTTGAACCAGCATCGCGGACATCAGACCGTGGAGCAGGGCGCCGCGGAAACGATACGTCTCGCGCTGCTCGGTCCCGATGGCCCGACCGGTGGATTTTTCGAGACCGGGGGCGCGCTACCGTGGTGATGCTTTCGGCGTCCGGTAGCGCGGCGGCTATTTGACTTTGGCGAGGATAGCGGCGGTCAGGTCGCGTTCGCCGAGTTTGGGGAAGGCTTTGTCAACGGAGTGATCGTGCATGTCGTGGGACATGTCGGTCATGGCGTCAGTGGCGAAGACGACGTGGTAGCCGAGGTCGTAGGCGGAGCGCGCGGTGGCTTCGACGCCGCTGCTGGTGGAGACGCCGGCGAGAACAATTTGCGTGACGTTGCGGCTGCGGAGATAGGCGTCAAGATCGGTGCCCAGAAAGGCGCCGACGCGATGCTTGGTGACCAGGTGATCGGTGGGCTGCTGGTCGAGTTCGGGGGCGAGGTCGGTCCAGTCCGGAGGGAAGGTGAATTTGAATGGACCGGCGTCGGTGCGGCCGGGAGCGCGGCCGGCGACGTTGACGAGGACCACGGGCAGTTGGCGGTGGCGAAAGGCGCGGGCGAGGGCCGCGGCATTTTGGAGGATCCCGGCGATGGGATGGACAGTGGGAAGGCCGACGATTCCTTTTTGAAGATCGATGACTACGAGGGCAGCGTTCGGATCGAGATGTGTAAGTGGCATTGCTGCTCCTTTTCGTTTGAGAGTGCGATCCGTGGTGGCAATGGCGATTCCTGGCGGACTACGATCTCTCGGTTGATTGCGTTCGAATACGGGATCGATCGCGGACTTCGGTGCGACTGACATCGCAAGAGGACCGCCCGCGGGGCTGTCCGACTATTCGCGATGTTTTGTGGCGAAGCGAGCGCTCATTAGGACACTAAGGATTGCGACGGCAGCGAAGAAGACGATCAGCGTGAAGTCGGCGCCGCCGGCGACATTGCCGATGCGGAATAGCTCACAGCCGACGACGAGATTCGCGAGCGACCACAGGACATTGGTGGTGGGCGAGGAAAGGCCCTGGCCGGGCGGCTTCGCGAAAGGCGTGGGAAAGCGGTCGCCGCAGATGCCTTTGACGAAGTGCGGGACGACGTTGGTGAGAAAAATTCCGGAAAAGAAACAGGCGATGTAGTTGTACCAGTTCACTGCGGTCTCTCCTTTTGATTCCTGCGTAAAAATTCGGGCGCGGTCACATCGACAAGCTCGCGTTCCTCGGCGACGAGTTGTTCGTCGTCCACCGGCAACAAACCTTTGTCGCGATACACGGCCTCCATATCGGAGTGAAGCCTCGGCAACTGGAATGTGAACCAAAGCGCTCCGGCGAGGCAGAAAGCGCCGGTGAGCATCACAGTGTGAGGCGCGCCGATACGGTGCGCGAGCATTCCGGCAAGCAAACTGCCAAGCGGAGCTGCGCCGAAGAAAGCCATCGTGTAGTAGCTCATCACGCGTGCGCGTTTATCTTCGCTGACCAGCGATTGAACGATCGTGTTGGCAACGGAGGCGCTTTGGATCAGGCCGAATCCCGCAAAGACGAGAAGCACCAGCGAGAGCCACAGAGAGTGCGAGAGGCCGAAGGAGATCAGCGCGAGGCCGAGAGTGGCAGCGGCGATTTGCATCATGCGTTCGAGGCCGACGACGGTTTTGCGGGCGGCGAGCGAGAGCGCGGAGATGAGCGCACCGATTCCGGAAGCGGCGCTTAGCAAGCCGAGCGTTCTGGCGCCGCCATGGAGCATTTCGCGCGCGAACACGGGAAGTAGAACCATGTACGGATAGCCCATCAGACTGATGAGCGCGAAAAGCGAAAGTATGGTGCCGATCGGGCCGAAAGTTGCGGACGTAATCCCAGCCTTCGCGCATTTGATCGAACATGCTGGCGGCTTTCCGGCGGATGGCGAGCGTGTGAATGTGCATCAGCAAAAGGGAAGCGATGACGGCGAAGTAACTGAGGCCGTCAAGGAGGAAGCACCAGCCTTCGCCGAGAGCGGCGATCACGAGGCCGGCGATGGCGGGGCCGATGAGACGAGCGCCGTTGGCCATCGAGGAGTTGATGGCGATGGCATTCGAGAGGTCGTTGCGGTCGTCGACCATCTGGACGAGGAAGGATTGGCGGGCGGGCATGTCGAAGGCGTTGATGAGGCCCTGGAGCGCGGCGAGGGCGATGATCTCCCAAAGATTAATGATGTGAGCGAGAGTGAGCGCGGCCATGGCGAGCGATTGGATGGCGGCGAGAACTTGCGTCCAGACGAGCAGCTTGCGGCGATCAAGGCGTTCGACCCATACGCCGGCGAACGGGCCGAGAAGAAAGGCGAGGATCTGGCCGGAGAAGCTGACGACGCCGAGAAGAAGCGCGGAGTGCGTGAGGCGGTAAACGAGCCAGCCAGTGGCGAGGCGCGTCATCCATGTGCCGATAAGCGAGATGCCCTGGCCGAAGAAGTAGAGCTGGAAGTTGCGGTGACGCAGCGCGCGCCAGGCGTGAGAAAACCTCGAGAACGCCGAGCGTTCGGCGACAGGCGCGGGTGCTGGCGAATTTGTGGCAGGGGCGCTCATTTTTCGGCGAGGCGTTTGATGATTTCGGCGGCGCGGAAGAGAGTTTCGCGATCTTCGTTCGTTTAGTTGGGAGATGGCTTCGGCGATCCAGGTGCGCTTTGCGTCGCGATGGCTGATGCGGAGCGCGCGGCCTTTCGCAGTGACTTGGATATTGAGCTGGCGGCCGTCGGTGGGGTGCGGTTTGCGTTCGACGAGGCCGCGCTCTTCGAGAGCGGCGATCGTGGAGCCCATCGACTGCGGACGCATGCTTTCGGCGCGGGCGAGATCGGCGGCGGTGGCGGGGCCGTCGAGGTCGAGGCGTTTGAGTACGGCGGCTTCAGTGAGGGAAAGTTCGTCGGAAGCGGCAGCGCGGACGCGACGGATGAGCAGGCCGATGGACTGCGCGAGTTCGATGGAGGAGGCTTCGAGAGTTTTGCGCGGCATAAGAGGAGCGTAGCAGAAAGACAGGTAAACTTACAAGTTTAACTTATAAGGCGGACTGGTTAGGTGCGCCTGGGTGGGAGATCGCAGCTCGCGAGACCGCGCACCCTTTTGAAATTCAAGAGAGGCGTGGCACCCGTAAAGGCCTACGGCACAAGGGCTTGCGTGTGGGTCTAAAACTCCCCTTGACAGCTTAGGGGAGTGGGAGTAACACTCCTAATCAAGTTAGGAGGGTTTGTGGGCGACCAGGCGCAGCTGCTTCCGGGAACGCTGGATTTGCTGATACTTCGAGCGGTGTCGCTCGGTCCGCTGCATGGTTACGGAATTCTGCTGCGCATTGGGCAGATCTCCGGCAACGCGTTGCTGATCGAACAGGGCGCGCTGTACCCCGGCCTGTTTCGACTGGTGCGGCAGGGACTGCTGAAGGCGGCGTGGGGAACTTCGGAAAACAACCGCAAGGCGAAATTCTACGAATTGACTGTAGCGGGACGCAAACGGCTGCAGGAAGAAACGGACAACTGGAATCGGCTGGCGACGGCGATTGGAGCGGCGCTCGCGTCGCAACCGGAGGAAGCATGAAATTCCTCGACACGCTTCGGTTTCGGCTTGCGAGTTGGTTTCAGCGTTCGCAGATGAGCGCTGAGGCGGAAGACGAACTGCGGTCGCACATGCAGCATCGCGCTGACGATTTGGAGCGGAGCGGACTTTCGCGCGCGGAGGCGGAGCGAACGGCGCGGCTGGAATTCGGCGGCGCGGCGAAATTCCGGGAAGCGTCGCTTGAGGCGGCGGGCGGGACATTTTTTGATTCGATCGTGCAGGATTTGCGATACGCGGCGCGGCTTCTGAAGAAATCGCCGGGATTCACGATCGTGGCAGTGCTGACGCTGGCGCTGGGAATCGGCGCAAATGCGGTGGTGTTCAGCGTGATGAACGCTGCGATCCTGAAGCCGTTGGATCTTCCGCACATGGAGAATTTCTACGCACTGGAGTGGGGAGCGATCTGGGTGGGATGGAGTCCTATCCGGACTACGTGGATTTGCGTGACCGGAATTCGAGCTTCGAAGATCTGGCGGCGTTCTATATCAACGCCGCGGGACTGGAGACAGGCGATCGCACGATTTCCGCATGGACGATTGAAGCGTCCGGAAATTATTTTGACGTGCTGGGAGTGCAGCCGTATCTAGGGCGGTTCTTCCATGCGCTCCGACGAGCATGGCGCCAGCAGCGCGCCGTACATCGTGCTGACGTACGCGTACTGGCACACGCATTTTGCGGATGACCCGGGCGTGATCGGGCGGACGGTGCAGCTGAACAAACATCCGTACACGATCATCGGCGTGGCGCAGCCGGGATTTCACGGAAGCCTGTTCATGTTCGCGCCGGATTTTTTCATGCCGTTTGTGAACCAGGAACAAATCGATGGCACGAATTTTTTGGGCGACCGTTCGACGCGGAGCCTGTTTCAGATCCTGGGGCATTTGAAGCCGGGAGTGACGCCGGCGCAGGCAACTGCGGACGTGAATTCGGTGGGCGAGTATCTGGCGAAGACGTATCCGAAGATCGAAGCGGAGCCGAGTTTTCGGCTGGCGCGGCCGAGTCTGTACGGCGATTTCATGGGGCGGCCGGCGCGCGCGTTCATGACGGGATTGATGGTGCTGGCGGGGCTGATTCTGCTGGCGGCGTGCGCGAATCTGGGAAGTTTGTTTGCGGCGCGAGCGGCGGACCGGGCGCGCGAGCTTGCGTTGCGAATGGCGCTGGGTTCGACCCGCGGGCGAATCATGCGGCAGCTTTTCACGGAGGCGCTGCTGATTTCCGCGATGGGGGGCGCGGTCGGGTTGTGGGGCAGCATGATGTTGCTCGAGTCGCTGAGAACTTGGGAGCCCGTGCCGCGATTTCCGTTGAGCCTGCCGGTGAATCCGGATGCGCGGGTTTATGGCGTGGCGCTACTGCTGACGATCGCGAGCGGATTTTTATTTGGCGCGGTTCCGGTGAAGCAGGTGCTGCAGACCGATCCGTACGAAATCGTGAAATCGGGATCGATGCGTTCGCCGGGGCGACGGATCACGGTGCGCGACGCGCTGCTGTGCGTGCAGATTGCGCTGTGCGCGCTGCTGGTGACGTCTTCGATGGTGGCGTTGCGCGGACTGATTCGATCGCTGCATAGCGATTTCGGATTCGATCCGCGAGGCGCGCTGTTGATGGACACGGTGCTGGACATGGCTGGCTATCACGGAGACCAAGTGCCGGTGATGGAAAAACGCATGATGGACGCGATGGCGGCGATTCCGGGTGTGACTTCGGTGGGGATGATCGACTGGCTGCCGATGGCGAATGGAAGCTGGCACGATTCGGATATTTTTACGGACGAAACATCGGACCTAAAGCCTGCGAACGCTGCTTTGGCGCCGGTGATGTTTAACGTGTCTCCCGGATATTTCGAAGCGGCCCGGACGACGGTGCTCTCGGGAAGAACGTTTACGTGGAATGACGATAAGAATGCGCCGCGAGTGGCGGTAATCAACGAAGAATTTGCGCGGCGGATTTTTGGGTCGGCGTCGAAGGCGCTGGGGCGGCATTACAAGATGCCGGACGGCGCGCGGATTGAAGTGGTGGGCGTGGCGGAAAACGGAAAGTATAAAAATCTGACCGAAGATCCGCAGACGGCGATGTTCTTTCCGCTGCTACAGGTGCCGTCGAGCCAGACTTCGCTGATCGTGAGGTCGGATCGCGATCCGCAACAATTGGCGGAGGCGATGCGGAGCACGCTGCGAAATCTGGACGCGGGTCTTCCATCGGACGTGCAACCGTGGCAGCAGGTGCTGGACCTTCCGTTGTTTCCGGCGCGAATGGCGACGGCGTCGCTGGGGGTGCTGGGGGCGATGGGTGCGATGCTCTCGGTGACGGGGATATTTGGGCTCGCGGCGTATTCGGTGAGCAAACGAAAGAGGGAACTGGGGATTCGGATGGCGCTGGGAGCGCAGCGAAAGGAAGTGCTCGAGGCGGCGCTGGGGCGCGCGTTCAAGCTGTTAGCGCTTGGATCGGCGGCGGGGCTTGTGCTGGGACTGCTGGCGAGCAAGGTGTTGTCGGTCATTGTTTATCAGGCGACGCCGCGAGATCCGCTGGTGCTGGCGGGCGTAGTGCTCGCGATGCTGGTGCTTGGCTTGGTGGCAACGTGGATTCCGGCGCAACGGGCGCTGTCGCTGGATCCGGTGATGTTAATGCGCGAGGAGTGATTTGCCGCCTTTGGCGGAACGAATTTGGGTTTCGGTGCGCAGTCGCAAGTAGCGGGTTCGAGAACGCACTGACGAGGGACGATGCGAGTTTCGCCACTGTTGTTCCTTCATATTTGCGGGGGCATCGCGGGGCTGTTTTCCGGAGCGGCGGCGATCGTCTTTCGCAAGGGATCGAGGCGGCACGCGTACGCCGGGAACGTTTTTGTGGTGTCGATGGTGGTGCTTGCAGGAAGCGGTGTGATTCTGGCGGTGATGAAATCGCAACCGGGGAACGTGGTGGGCGGAATGCTGACTTTGTATTTGGTCGCGACGGCGTGGCTCACGGCGCGGCGGCGCGAGGGAGGCATCGATTTCTGGAACTGGGCTTCGCTGGCTGCGGGTGCGGGAGTGACGGCATTTGCCTCGACGTATGGGATTGAAGCATTGCGGAGCCCGACGGGAGAAGTTCACGGATACTCGCCGGGCCCGTACTTTTTTCTGGGAACGGTTGCGTTGATCGGCGGTATTGGTGACGCGCGCGTGTTGCTGCGCGGAGGAATTGACGGAGCGCAGAGGCTGGCGCGGCATTTGTGGAGGATGTGTTTTGCGTTGTTCATCGCGTCGGCGTCGGTATTTGTGGCGCGGGCGCATATTTTCCCGGCCTTCATGCGGACGACAGGAATGTTGACCGTGCTGACTGTGCTGCCGTTGGCGCTGATGGTTTTTTGGCTGGTCCGCGTGCGGGTGTTGGCGCGGAAAAACGCGCGGCGGGCGCGAGAGTTGCCCGCGCAGCCACGGCGCGGGTATTCTTTGGGCGATGCTGGAGCTGGATAAGGCGGAAGATTTTCGCGCGGCGTTCGATGTGGAATTTTTTGAGGCGCTGCCTGCACAACCGGGCGTTTTCCTTTTTACGATGAAGGCTGCGGGAGCGCAGCCGTACCTGGCAAGAACGGCGGACATATGCGCGGCGGCGACGCGATTGCTGGGGCGGCCGGAAGCGGGATCGAAGCGGCTGAATTTGCGCGATTTAACGGATGGGATTCGCTACCGCGTGACCGGATCGAAATTCGAGCAGTCGGTCGCGCTGTATGAAAATGCGCGCGAACAGTTTCCTTTACGATACCGTGACGTAGTCCGGTTGCGGCCTCCCGCCGTTCTGAAAATCAATCTGAGGAATGCTTACCCGCGGTGCTATGTGACGCGCAAGATTCGCGGAGACGAAGGATTCTATTTTGGACCGTTTCCGTCGCGGCAGTTTGCGGAGGAGTTCAGCACGGGACTGCTGGACCTATTCAAGACACGGCGCTGCCAGATCAAGATTCTTAGGGACCCTTCGTTTCCCGGATGCATATATTCGGAGATGAAGATGTGCCTCGCGCCGTGTTTTGCAGGATGCACGCGGGAGGAATACCAAGCTGAAGTTGGACAAACTCCTAGCGACGCTGGAATCTTCGGGCGAGAGTTTGACGCAGTCGCTGGAGACGGAGCGGGAGCAAGCGAGCGAAGCTCTCGATTTCGAGAAGGCAGCGGCAGTGCACAAGCGCCTGGAAAAAGCGGCGGCTGCGCTGCGTGGGTTGCCGGAGATCGCGCGACCGATTGCGGGGCTCGACGCCGTGATCTTGCAAAAAGGCGTGGAAGAGAAAACGATTGTGGCGTTCCCTGTGTTTGGCGGGACGCTGGGCGCGCCGCTGGGGCTGAATTTTGGAGACGTTACGGCAGAGCCGCGGTCTGCGGAGGCGTTACTGAAGCGTTCGCTTGAGCCGGAGGCCTTTGACGAGACAGGCGCGCCGATTGAGAAGGCGCGAGTTGGGACCGCTGGGACGAATGCGCGGGCGGCGACGAGCGAAATAGAGATGCGAGAGCGATTCGGGATGAAGCAAGTGGCGCCGGCGTTCTCAGAGCATTTGTCGCTGATTTCGCGATGGTTTTATTCGAAGCCGCGAGACGGCGAGATTTTGTTTCGTGAGGATGTGTGGCCGTACCGGCGCATGCTGCGAGCGTGCGCGAGATTGCTTGCGCCTCCGCCGCAGATCAAGCCGGTCGAGCCAGCGCCACCATCGTAGTGCGTCAGCCGCGCGCTTTGTTTGGATGCGCGCGCGCGAATTCCTCTAAGTACAGTTCGACTTCCGCCTGGTTTCCGTGACGAGCCCAACCTGCCGGCGTGCCTTTCCAGAGCAGATCTTGTGCGTCGATTTTCGCGCCGCGTTCGACTAGCAATTTCACGACGTCGAGATGGCCCGCGAGTGCCGCCTGGTGGAGTGGCGTGGAGTGGCTGTGAGCGCCCTTTGGGTTGTAACGGTTTAGATCTTCGCCGGCGTCGAGCAACGCGCGAACGATTTCGGAGTGGCCATACTGCGCGGCAAACGCGAGCGCCAAGTGACGTTGAGCCGGAGTTGACAAGGCAAGAAGGGTCGTGAACCCGTTCCTACTCCCGAGCGCGGCCAGGATGGGTAGATCGGGAGTCGCGCCAAGGCGGATCAGCTCGTTGACGGCGGCGAACTCGCCATGAAGAGCAGCCGTCTCGAGCGCGGAATTTGGATCGGCGCCGGATTCGCAGAGTAGATCGATCAGCGGCAGCTGGGAGTTGCCCTCGCGGGCACACTCGGCCAGAGGCGACGAGGCCGAGTGTGTCGTGAATCGCGCGGGGCTCGGGTCCTGCGCGAAGAATGACGCGCGCGACGTCGATTATGTTCGCAGGCAGCGTGCCGCGACGGATTGGATTCTCAGCGATGAATTCCAGCAGGCTAGGATTGTTGAAGTAGTTGTCACCTTCGAACGTGACGCGCTGAAGGATGAGCCCGGGATTCTCGCTGAGAAGCTGCGCGAGACCGCCGGCGTCGCCCGCGTCAATGAAGTGGACGGCGCGGCGGAACAACGGATCTTCGATTCGCTCGTGGTGGGGAACAGTGGTGTTGTCGGTCGGCAACGGTTTCTCGACGCTACGTTTGACGCGAGTCTCAATCTTGGATACGGCCCCGCACGAATTCGAGCATACCAATATGTAAAACGAGCGTACAACACGCATCGAAAATTCACGCCGATCGAAACCTACGATGCGAGGTTTGCGTCGTACAATTAAGAAAATGCCCAACGCGGACACAGAGGAAGCTCTTCCAGCCCCGCCGGAGCTTGAATCGCCTTCGCCGCGATCGCGGATGCAAGACATGTTTCGTTCGTTGCGGCATCGCAATTTTCAGCTTTTCTTCAGCGGACAACTGATCTCGTTGATCGGCACGTGGATGCAGAACGTTGCGCAGGCGTGGCTGGTGTATTCGTTGACGGGGTCGTCGCTGCTGCTTGGCGTGGTGGGATTTGCGGGGCAGATTCCGATTTTTCTTTTCGCGCCGCTAGGCGGACTCGCGGCGGATCGATGGAACCGGCATCGGGTGGTGATCGGAACGCAGGTTGCGTCGATGATTCTGGCATTTGCGCTCGCGGCACTCACCCTGCTGCACATCGTGAAAGTTTGGGAAGTGATCGTGCTGGCGTCGCTGCTCGGAGTGGTGAATGCGTTTGACGTGCCGGCGCGCCAGTCGTTCCTGATCGAGATGGTGTCGCGCGAAGACTTGATGAACGCGATCGCGTTGAATTCTTCGATGTTCAACGGCGCGCGAGTGATTGGGCCGGCGATCGCGGGAATTACGGTGGCGAAGTTTGGCGAGGGCTGGTGTTTTTTCGCGAATGCGGTGAGCTATATCGCGGTGATCATCGGATTGGTGATGATGCACCTCGAGCCGTTCCAGCAAGCTGTGCACAAAACGTCGCCGTACGAGCACATCAAAGAGGGATTCGAGTACGTGCAGAAAACGGCTCCGATGATGGCGCTGATTATGCTGATCGGCGTGGTGAGCCTGGTGGCGGTGCCGTACAGCGTGCTGATGCCGGTGTTCGCGGACAGGATTTTGCATCGCGGCGCGCACGGGCTGGGAATTTTGATGGGCGCGAGCGGTGTGGGCGCGCTGCTGGGCGCATTGACGCTGGCGATGCGGCGCGGCGTGAGGGGCCTGGGACATACGGTGGGATACGCGGCGGCGGCGTTCGGCGTATCGCTGATTTTATTTTCGATGTCGAAGGTTTTCTGGCTGTCGGTTCTGCTGCTTGTGCCGGTGGGATACGGCGTTATGCTGCAGATGTCTGGGTCGAACACGTTGATCCAGTCGATGGTGCCGGACAAATTGCGCGGGCGCGCGATGGCGGTGTACACAATGATGTTCATGGGCATGGCCCCGCTGGGATCGCTGATGGCCGGAGGGCTGGCGGACCGAGTTGGCGCGCCGTGGACGGTGGCAATTGGTGGAGCGGGAGCGATCTGGGGGGCGGCGCGATTTCTGCGGAAGCTGCCGGGAATTCAGGTTCAGGCGCGGGAGTTGATTGCGGCGCAGGGGTTGTCGGAAGCCGAGTCGGCGGATAAGCGCGCGGCGATGAGTTAGTCCGCGGCGCGAGTTAGGCGCGGTAACTTTTGCTGCGTGAATCGGGGCAGAATCGAAACGTTGGGCTGGTAGCCATCTGCTATACTGCCGCGCTTTAGAGCGTGTGGCGCGCACACAGAGGATAATCGAAGTTATATGTCGTCATTCGCTACAACTCCCAATGAAATGAAGAGCGGTTCGGCCACGGCGGAAGGGACGCTGCGGTTCGCGGCACGCTTTCAGAAGCAGACGGCGCCGGGAAATTTCCGGGAGATCCGCGGCGGGCTGGTGCTTTCGTCGATCGGAATTGGGACGTATCTGGGCGAGCCGGACGCGGCGACGGACACGGCGTACACGGCGGCGATTGCGGCGGCGGTGGAATCGGGCATCAATGTGATCGACACGGCGATCAATTACCGGCTGCAGCGAAGCGAAAGGTCGGTGGGCGCGGCGTTGAGCGAACTTTACGGAAAAGGATTTTCGCGCGACGAGTTGATGATCTGCACGAAGGCGGGGTTCCTAACGCCGGATGGAACGATGCCGGCCGACCCGAACGTTTATTTTTCACACGAGTATCTGGAGAAGGGAATTTTTCGCGTTGAGGATATCGCGGCGGGATGCCACTGCATGGCGCCGGGATATTTGGCGGACCAACTGGATCGCAGCCGGCGGAACATGGGGATTCAGACGATCGACGTTTTCTACCTGCACAATCCGGAGACGCAGTTGAGCGAAGTGCCGCGCGCGGATTTTCGCAACCGGGTGCGGGAGGCGTTTTTATTTTTGGAGTCGGCGGTGACGGCGCAGCAGATCCGGTCGTACGGAATGGCGACGTGGAACGCGTTTCGCGAAGATTCGAAGGCCGAAGGATATTTGTCGCTCGAAGAGATGGTGGGGATTGCGAAGGATGTGGCGGGGGACGATCACCATTTTCGATTCGTGCAACTGCCGTTCAATCTGGCGATGCCGGAAGCGCTGACGCGGCCCACGCAGATGGTGGGCGGGAAGGCGATGCCGATGGTGCAGGCGGCGCGAAATTTGGGTATCGCGCTGGTAACGAGCGCGGCATTGCTTCAGGGGCAACTGGCGAAGAGCATGCCGCCGTTTGTGCAGGCGGCGCTGGGATTGAACGATGCGCCGTCGCTGGCAATTCAGTTTGCGCGCTCGGTGCCGGGGCTGACGACAGCGCTGGTGGGAATGAGCCGGGTGGCACACGTGCAGGCGAATGCGAAGCTGTTGGGAGTGGAGCCGACGTCGCGGGAGCAGTTTATGAAGTTGTTTGAGAATCGGGCGTAGATTCGGCGGAATGGTGCGCGGATTCACGAGGGTCGCGAAGCGCGATTCTTCGCTACGCTCAGAATGACGGAATTCGCGACGAGATCGGCATCGGGTAAATCGCAAATATACGAACTAGGAATCGAGCCACGAATCGATAGCGGCGCCTACCTCGGTAAGTTTTCCAGCGAAAAAGTGATCGACGTCTTCGACGATGACGAGCTTTTTTGGCTCGGGCATTTGCGCGAAGAGCGCTTCGACATTTTGGCGTGAGCCGAATTCGTCGTTGCCGCCCTGGACGATGAGCTTCGGCTTGGTGCATTCGAGCAGGTATTCGAGATTGGATTTGTCGACGGGAACGCCGAGGCCGATCAGTTTTTCAACGCGAGCATCTTTGCAGCCGACGCGGAGGCCGACCCACGAGCCGAAGCTGAATCCGGCGAGGACTATCGGGCGGCCGGGGAATTCGGCGGCGAGAAAATCGATCGCGGCTTGCACGTCGCCGCGTTCGCCGAAGCCGCCCGCGTGTTCGCCTTCGCTCAAGCCCGCGCCACGAAAATTGAAACGGAGCACGGGCATGCCGCGGCGGTGAAGAGTTTTCGCGACCTGATAGACGACTTTATTGTGCATGGTGCCGGCGAAGAGCGGGTGCGGATGGCAGACGACGGCGACAAACGGAGGATTATCGAGGGGACTGGTCCAGAGCAAAGCTTCGAGCTTGCCGGCGGGACCGTGGAGAAAAAATGTGCGATGAAAAACGTCGGCCATGGAGTCTGCGTATTTTGGATTAGTGAAGCGGCCGGGGCCGATTCATTTTCTTCGAGGACTTATCCCACCGGACGCAGACCGTGTTGAGAATGCCGCTTACGCCGGTGGCCGGATTGGCGCGGGGCGCGTAGCCGGGAACGATCGGAGCCGGTTCGACACGCACGATTTTCGCGTTCATTTCGCCGGCGTCTTCCCATTCGCCCCAGGGAATTTTGGCGAGGACGGCGTCTCCGGCGGTGTAAATGTGAGCGGACTCGAAGCGCGCGCCGGCGTGGGAGACGTCCTGAGTCATCGATTCTTCGGGCCAGGGGGAATCGGCGGCGCGGACGAAAATCGGGAGAGCGAAACGGATGCGCGGGCTGGCGCGGCGTTCGCGCGCAACTTTGTGCCGGGATTCGCGGCGCGGAAGTTCGAGCTGAAGAGCGACTTGATAGCCGCCGCGCGGCGAGCCGGTTACGCGAACGACCTGCGCGGGCGTTTCGGGCTGCGTGGAAGCGGACTTTCGGTCGTATGGGAAAGCGACCCAGACGCGAGAATGAAGGTCGCAGCCTTCGATGCACTGGATGAGCATTCCGCCGCGGCCAACGTTGACGGTCTGCGCGGCTTCAAGACGCATGCCGAGAGGGCCGCGCCAGCGGAGCCGGGCCGGAAGGTGGAGTTGCGCGCGCGGATGGGTGCGCAGTTCGGCTGGGACCGCTACGCGATTCATAGCGGACATCGTAGCTTGGGCGCGAGGGTGCGTCAAACTGAAGCGAACGTCGAGAGAAGGTGCGGTACTTGATGGGACAGGCAACGGAGCTGGGCGACGCGATTTGGCGAAACTGATTTAGTTCGCGGCTTGAAAGCCGTTGCGTGGGGGACGGGGCGGTGATAGCTTGGCGCGAACGGTAAGCTTCTCCGGAGGGTTGATGGACAAGGATGTGGAGCGCCGCGCCGCACGCCGCTTTTCGATGATGCTTCCGTTGAAGGTGCGGTTCACCGCGGATGAGAGCATTTTGGAGAAGCAGGGCGAGACGCGCGACGTGAGCTTCCGGGGGCTGTACTTCCTGATTGAAGCGACGATGGATCCCGGAGCGCCCATCGAGTTCGTGTTGACGCTTCCGCAGCAGATAACTCTGGCGGGAGACGTGCACATCCGCTGCTACGCGAAAGTGCTTCGCGTGGAGCCGCACAACGGGCGGCGCGGAGTGGCCGCGCGCATCGACCGCTACGAATTTCTTCCCGCCACAGCCTGACGAATCCTACGGAACAGAGTAAAATCGTTTTCTCATCACAGGAGATTTTCATGTATCACTACGATCCTGCTATCGCGCTGGAAGAATTGCGCGACGAAGCGGTACTGCCGCATCCGGTGCATCTGCGCGACATGATTCTGCGGACGAAGCTCGATGCGACGAAAGCGATGGATCTGAATCGCGAGTTTCAGGATTACCTGACGCGATTTGGCGAGCTGCAAAAGCTGGCCGGCACGATACTCACCGAGGTTGCGGCAGGCGTGCGGAAGTCGGCGGCTACTTCATAAGTCGAAAGCCTCGAGATCCGTCCGGGCGCCCAACGGCGTTTTGTTGGGCGTGACACTTCGCGTTGTGCGCCGTTCGTTGGTCTATTGCACCAAAACTAGACGCCAGGACTTTGCATGCCTCGCCAAACCATACTGATCGACGCCGACGACACGCTGTGGGAAAACAATATTTTCTTTGAGAAGGCGATCGATCATTTCATTACGCAGCTGGAACATCTGGGCTACACGCGGGAATATATCCGGCACATCCTGAACGAGACGGAACGGCGGAATATTCGCCAGCACGGATACGGCGTGCGGAGTTTCCGGCGATCGCTGGAAGATACATACATGAAGCTGGCGGGAAATGCAGCGCGCCGGGAAATCGTTCAACAGATTGAAAGGCTGGCGGCAGATCTCGAAGCGACACCACCGCACATATTGGATGGTGTGCCGGAGACGCTGGCGTATCTGGCGAAGCATCATCGGCTGATATTGTTGACAAAGGGCGAACCGGCAGAGCAGGCGGCGAAAGTGGAGCGGTCGGGATTGCAGCCGTACTTCGACGCGATCGAAATCGTGCTGGAGAAAGACGCGGCGGTGTACGAGCGGATGGTGGAGCAATTCAAAATCGTGAAAACGCTCGGATGGATGGTGGGCAACAGCCCGCGGAGCGATATCAATCCGGCGCTGAATATTGGGTTGAATGCGGTGTTCGTGCCGCACGCGAATACTTGGCAGCTCGAACATGCGGAAATTGAAAGCGGTTCGGGGCGGCTGCTGATTCTTTCGAGCTTCCGGGATTTGCGCACGCATTTTTAGCACGCCGTTCTTGCCGGTATTTCCAGCAGGCACGCCTCAATTTTGTTTTGGTGAGCGGGTGAAATGGACTACAGGAAAGAGTTCGCGGATTTTGAGGGTGTAGCGTACATGGATTGCGCGACGCAGGGGGCGTTTCCCCTGGCGGCGGCAACCGCTGCGAAAGCGGCGCTCGAGTGGAAGAAGAGGCCCGATCAGCTGCCGGCGGGGATTTATTTCGATTTGCCGAATCGCGTGCGGGGAAAAATTGCGAAGGTCGTCGGCGCGGAAGCAGCGAACATCGCGCTCACGACAGGTGCAACGTCGGGTGCGACCTCGGTGGCTTCGGGAATGGATTTCAAACCCGGCGACGAAGTTCTGGTGGCGAAGGGCGAGTTTCCCATGCATTTTTCGACGTGGGTGCCTTACCAGCGCGGGGGAAGGATGCAACTCCGGATCATCGAGCCGCGCGGACGGTTCATCACGGCGGACGACTATATCGAGAATCTGGGACCGAAGACGCGCCTGGTTTCGGCGAGCTTGGTGCGATTCGACAATGGCGCGCGGCTAGATGCGAAAAAGTTGGCGAAGGCGTGCCAGGAACGAGGGATTGCGTTTTTGCTGGATTTGTCGCAGGCGGCGGGTGCGGTGCCGATCGAATTGGCAGAGTGGGGAGTCGATTTTGCGACGAGCAGCGGATACAAGTGGCTGCTCGGTCCGTACGGGACCGGATTTTTCTGGGTGAATCCGAAGGCGAAAACGCGGCTGGAGCTGGGGCCGGTGTACTGGATGTCGATTGAGGGCAGCGACAATTTCAGCGGCTTGCCGATTACGGATTTGAAAGTGCAGGCCGGCGCGCGACGGTGGGACGCGGCGGAGACGGGAAGTTTTTCGAATCTGACGGCGCTGGATGCTTCGCTGGATTTCGTGCTGCGAGTGGGAGTGGAGGAGGTTGCACGGGAACTTCGCGCGCTGGTTGAAGAAATTATCGAACGATTGCCGCGCGATCGGTGCGTGCTGGCGTCTCCAGTGGAGGCGGACAAGCGCGGGCCGTATGTTTGCGTTATGGCGCGCAAGGCGGACGAGACTGCGGTGCTATATCAGCGGTTGAGGGACGCACAGGTGGTGGCGGCGATGCGCGAAAATGCGATTCGGATTTCGCCGTATCTCTACAATACTTCGGATCACGTTACGAGATTGATCAAGGCGCTGTCAATGTAGGGTTTGAAGTTTCCGGTGTTTTCTCCGCGCAAACAATCAAACAGCATACGGGTAGGACCACCTGAGCCGTGTGTGTGTGCGCGGTGCTCGTACCCTACGAAAAGAAAGAGAGATCCTTCACCTGCTGAAGCGGGTTCTGGATGACGGCGTCGAGCGCGCGGCGGCGGCTGTGATGGGAGCGGGTCGAGCGCGTGGGAGATGCGCGAAGGGACGGAGCGCGGGGAAAAACGGGAATTCGCGGTGGAGGAGTGGACGAAGGTTGAGGCGAAGCTGGGTTAGTTAGGGCGGAAGCGGAAGGGAATGTGAATGATGGCTTCGCAATCGACGGGCTTGCCGTTACGAGTGGCGGGACGGAAGACCCAGCGCGCAAGGGCTTCGATGGAATTCTTATCGAGAGCAGGATCGAGACTTCGGACGACCTGGATGCTATCGACCGAGCCGTCTTTGCGGATGATGGCGTAGAGCACGACTTCGCCGTCAACGCGTTCCTTAATTAGGGTTTGCGGATATTTCGGGTCAACTTTGACCTCGGGCTCGGGGCCGGAAAGCGTGCCCTCTTCACGATGGTACGGAGGGTTGCCTTCCTGCAGTTCGGCGAACTTCACAATCCAACTGCCGGAGTAGCTGGTGAGATTCGGCATGTCGATATGAAGTGTGAAGATGTCTTTGCTGGAAAGAACGGTTTCCGGCGGGAGGCGCGGATCGATCGCGCCAATGGTGGATGGGCTGCGACGCGCGGGAGATTCGTCGGGTGTCGCCATCGGCTTCAAATTTAATCTTGTGGTGGGACGGCCAGCAGCGTTTCCGTTTCCTCCGACGCTCGAATGCGAGTTGCCGCCGGTGACGCTGACGGCTGCGGGCAGCGCCGAAGCGTTGCCGCCGCCTGTTTTTCCCGCGCCTCCGTTGCTGGATGTGCTGCCACCCGAGCCTCCGTTCGATGCGACTCCGTGTTCCGCGCCGCCGGGAGAGCCGGGCTGCTTGCCATCGGGAGAAATCGCGACGCGCGCGGCGAGATTTCCTTGCGGCACGTTAACCACGGGAGCTGGAGGAGCGGGCGCGGCGGAGAGAGCGATGACGTGATGAAGGCTGGCGTCGCCGGAAGCGGCCGCGCCAACTTCAGGAGCGGCGGCTGATTCGGTCTGCTCGTGTTTCCGGGCGACGGCGGTCATCGCGCTCATCGGAAGCTTCGGTGCGGCCACGTTCGCAGGCGTAGGCGCGATGTTGAGCGGGCCGACGTGAGTGGCGTCGTTGGCGACTTCGGGAGCGGCGACGTCGGTCACATCGCGATGCTTGATCTTCGCCTGGGAAACCGTGGGAGGCGCAAGGCTGAGTTTTGGAGGAGCCTGAGCGGCGCCTGCCCATTCGACGACGTTCGGAAGCTGCGGATCGATTTTTGGAGGCGCTGGCGGCGCGTCGGGTTGAATCAAAGTTTGGCGGGGATGCGTGACGCGAACGGGCTCGGCGAGAATCGTCTGGCGCGGATGAAACGCGTCGGCACCTTTCTGGGCGAGCGGCATTGCGGGATCACCCTTCGGACTCGGCTTCGGATCGGGACCTTTTAATGCGATCGGCGGAAGATCGGCTGCGGGATTGGTCCAGGTGAGCTGCGGCTCGGGCAGATCGAATGGTTTCGGTTCGATGGCTAGAAAGTGCCAGATCGGAAGGCAGATCAAAACGACGGCGAGAATGTGCCAAACGGCGGATAGGGCGTAACCGCGCTTTCCAAGTCGTCCTTCGATCCAATCGACTTTGAGGTCGGCGTCTTCGGGGAGCGAGTTGTCGGCGGGAGCTTTAGGGCCATTGAAATAGTCATGCAAGCTCGAGCGGAAGTCAGCCCACGGGGAGCCCCAATCGACACCCAGGTCGAGACGAGGAAGACGGGAGTGAGAGGGGAGCTCGAGAATCTCTTCGATTACAACCGGCTCCGGCTCACGCTGCATGACGGGCTGCATTAAGCTCCCTATTATACCCGACGGGTAGGATGCGGTCGCCTAGGCTGCGGCTGCCAGGCGGTAAAAACTGAGCGCGGTGTCACCCTGGCCGAGATTGCGAGTGAGTTCGAGGCGTCCGAACATTTCGGGAAGCTCTTGGGAGCACCAGTGTTCGACGATGACAATACCCTGAGGCGCGACGAGGTGCGATTCGTCCAGGAATTCGAGGGTCCGGATGTAGTCGTCTTTGTGGTCGTAGGGCGGATCGAGAAAGATGAAGTCGGCCACGAGTTTGCGGGATTTCAGACGTTCGAGGCCGCGCACAGCGTCGGCCTCGATGATTTCGGCGCCGGGCAGAGCGTGGAGCGTTTCGAGATTCTGTTTGATGAGTTTTACGGCGCCGGCGTGGGATTCGACGAAAATCGTGTGACGCGCGCCGCGGCTGATGGCTTCGATGCCGACGGCTCCCGTGCCCGCGAAGAGGTCGATGAAGAGTGAGTCGTCAACGGTGGGGCCAAGGACGTTGAACAAGGTTTCGCGCAGACGATCGCTGGTGGGGCGCATTTTTAGCTTGCCCGGGGCTTTCAAGATGCGGCTGCGATATTTTCCGGCGATGACGCGCACGAGCTGACCTTCCGAGTGATTAACCCACCGATGCGAGTTGATAGCGCTTCCGCCAGGACGGGCTGACGGCTTCGAGCTGTTTGATGATTTCGGCCGCACGGTCGGGATGCTCGGCGAGAGCCAAGGCTTCCTTGCGCGCAAGCTCGAGCAATTCGTGATCGCGAAGCGGCTGTGCGACGGAAAATGCCGCGTCGCCGGACTGCCGGGTGCCGAAGAATTCGCCAGGACCGCGCTGCTGAAGGTCGCGCTCGGCAATCTCAAATCCGTTGGACGTGGCAACCATGGCTTCGATTCGCTCGCGGCCCTCGCCAGTGATTTTCTTGCTGGCGACGAGGATACAGTAGGACTTTTCCTTACCGCGACCGATTCTGCCGCGAAGTTGGTGAAGCTGGGCGAGGCCGAAGCGGTCGGCGTGCTCGACGATCATGATGGTGGAATTCGGGACATCGACGCCGACTTCGATGACGGTGGTAGCGACGAGAATTTGGATTTCGTTGCGGCGGAACTGCTCCATGACGGCGTCTTTTTCTTCGGTTTTGAGGCGGCCGTGGAGAAGGCCGACTTTGGATTTCGGGAAAAGTTTGGTGGCGAGGCGATCGTGCTCGGCCATCGCGGCTTTCAGTTCCTGCTTAGATTCTTCGATGACGGGATAGACGACGTAGGCCTGGCGGCCTTTCGCGATTTCGCGCCGGAGAAATTCCCAGACGCCGGGGAGTTCGGATTCGTCGCGCCATGAGGTGTCGATGGGGCTGCGACCCGGGGGAAGCTCGTCGATGACCGAGAGATCGAGGTCGCCGTAGAGTGTGAGAGCGAGAGTGCGTGGAATGGGCGTGGCGGTCATGACGAGAACGTGAGGCGAGGCGCCTTTTTCCATGAGGCGTTTTCGCTGAAGGACGCCGAAACGGTGCTGCTCATCGACGATGACGAGGCCCAGCTTTTTGAAGAGCACGGGATCTTCGATGAGCGCGTGAGTGCCGACGACAAGGTGGGTTTCGCCGGAGTGAAGGCGTTCGAGCGCCGCGGTGCGTTCGGCTTTCTTCTGGCCGCTCACGATAAGTTCGACGCCGTAGCCGACAGACTGGAAAAGGCGGCGCGCGGAGAGATAGTGCTGGGCCGCCAGAATTTCGGTGGGTGCCATGAGGGCGACCTGGTAGCCGTTTTCGATAACGATGGTGGCGGCTTCGAGCGCGACGATGGTTTTGCCGCTGCCAACGTCGCCTTCGAGCAGGCGTTGCATTGGGAAGGGGCGTTCGAGATCGGCGGCGATTTCGGCGAGGACGCGCTTTTGCGCGGCGGTGGGTTTGAAGGGAAGAATGCGCTTGATCGCTTCGCGGATTTTGTCGTCGCGAACCTGCATGGCGATGCCGCGATGCCGTTTGCTACTGAGTTTCTGGCGCGCAATGGCGAGCTGATAATAGAAAAATTCCTCGAAGATCAGGCGGATTTGCGCGGAGCTGCGGTAGCTGTTAAGGAGATCGATCGATTGGTTCTTCGGGGGAAAGTGAGCGTAGAGCAGCGCTTCGCGACGCGTGGGGAAGCGATAGCGTTCGCGAATTTCGGTGGGGAGCGCGTCGGGAATCGCGCCATCGAAATTTTCGAGGATGCTGTAAATTATGCGGCGGAGCATACGGGAGCTGACGCCGCCGAGCGCTTCGTAGATGGGAACGATACGGCCGATTTCGGTGGAATCGGAGGACGGTGCGTCACCGTCGCCCATCAATTCCATTTGAGGGTTAATCATCTCGCGGCGGCCGCCGCGGTAGATGTCGAGTTCAACCTTTCCGTGAAGGACGAGGCGCTGGCCGACTTTCAGTTTTCCTTCGAGATAGCCGCCGTGAAAAATCTTTACCCAAAGATCGCCGGAGGCGTCGCGGACGGCGACGTGAAAAATGGCTCGGGCGCTGCGGCCAAAGCGGACGGTGCTGCCGGGCGTCGCAACTTCGGCGTAAATGGTGTGGACCTGGCCGGGAACGGCATCGGCGATCTGCGTGAAGTGGAGGCGGTCTTCGTAGCGGAAGGGGAGATAAGCGAGCAGGTCGGCGACGGTGACAATGCCGCGCTCTTCGAGGATGGCGGCGCGTTGCGGGCCGACGCCTCTGAGATATTTCACGGAGTTGGAAAGCTGAATTGGCATCGGTCGTGAGAGGGTAGATGTACGGTTATACCATTGGTTGTTGCGCGAGCTTCGGTTTGCGGTGGGCGAGGAAGGGAATTATCGTGCGGGCGCGGTTGAGCGCGAAGGCGCTTCGGGGGCGAGGTGGGCGAGAAATTTCTGGGGCTGACGGTGCGGCGTTGGCTGGAGTACCTGGCGGCGACGATATTGGGAAATCTGATCTACTTTTGTTCGCTGGAGCCGCATTTGCCGGAGTATTTGCAGCACAATAATAAGACGCTGGATTTGGGGAGTTTAGTAGATTTTCTGGTGTGCGTGGCGGTGTATGGGTTAATTCGGATTGGGGGGAGCTTGTAAGCATGGGCCAGAGCGAAAGATCGTGCTGACGTCTCGCAGCGCGCCGTTACGGCAAAAAAGGCAGGCGACACACGGAAGGCAGAAGGCGGAGCGTCGTTCTGTATGATCGGTCCGTCGCACGGGGTTGCGGTAGCTTAGGTCGGAACTCGTCGGAGGACCGCGCTTCGGCGCTGTCCGACTGGCTATGACATTGCAGTTGTCGCTTTGGTGAAGATGAGCGGATCTGCGAGAAAATGAGGCTTGTCGCCTTGATGGGTAAGCCTTTAACTTGCAACGTGATAGGTGTGCCGCGCATCTGAACCAGAGGGCGAGCTTTGGGGCGGCTGTCCGATAGCGGGAAAGCGAAGTCCGCAAATGCTCACCAAGCGGGGGGCGGGGCGTCTATTCCTATGGACGTTGAAAGGTCAAATGCCGTGAATCGGCTCCTCGGGGGCGATCCGGCGACACAAACAATGGGGCTCAGCGTCGCACTCGAAGGAGATGCACGCCAGGCGGCAGCGGCCAAGCTGGCGGAAGAACACGCGCTGGTACGCAGCGCGCAGGCGGGGGATCGCCTTGCGTTCGAATCTCTGGTGAGGCGGTACGATCGCGATGTACTGCGGCTCGCACTAAACCTGGTGCACCGGCCGGAAGATGCGCGGGACATCTATCAAGAAAGCTTTCTGCGCGTATTTCGAAATCTGCACCGGTTCCGATTCGAGTGCAGTTTCTATACCTGGCTTTACCGGATCGTAACGAATGTGGCGCTGGACCACCTGCGGCGCCGGACAAGCCGGAAAGAAGATCAGGCGCCGGCGCTGGAAGACGCAGAGGGCTCGACGCGAGATTTCTTCGACCGTCAGCCGGAGCAGAGAGCGGCAGCAAACCCGGAGCGGAATCTGCTGGGGCAGGAATTGGGCGAGCAGATCGCGACTGCGTTGAACCGGCTTTCGCCGCGCGAGCGAATGGTTTTTGAGATGAAGCACTACCAAGGGCTGAAGTTGAGGGCGATCGGCGATGTGCTGGGAACTTCGGAAGAGACGGTGAAGAATTCGCTGTTCCGGGCGACGCGCAAGTTGCGCGCGAGCCTGGAAAGCATGCGCTAGATTCGGCAGATTGTACGGCCGAGCCGGCGTTTTTTGAGAATTGGGGCGAAGGAAAAGCGAGATGCGGCAGCAGGACGGCGAAGAAAATCGGTTGGACGCGTGCGAAGAATTCGACGCGCGGCGAATTCTCTTCGCGGCGGGCGAACTGGATCCGGCGGAAGTTGGGGAAGTCAGCGAACATTTGCAGCACTGCGAAGCGTGCAGCGAGGCGATGAGGCTCGACGGCGAGCTGCTGCGGATCGTTAGCGAGCAGCACGCGGAGCCGGATGCGACATTGCTGGCAACGTGCCGGGCGAACCTGGTTGACGCACTCGACCGGGAAGAAGAAGGCGGATGGGTCCGGCGCGCGCTGGGATCATTTCTGCCGGCTTCGTGGCTTTCGCCGAGACCGGCGTTTAGCGCGGCGATGCTGCTGGTAGTTGGATTTTCGGTGGGACTGTTTGGGCCGAAGCTGCTGAAGAACCCGTCGCCCAAGGCGGTAGCGCCATCGACGACGCTGACGGCAACGAGCGGAATTGAACAGACCGCGGTCGATCCGAATCCTCCAGCGATTGACGCGAATGCGTCCTCAAGCACTCCTCTGAGCAAGATCGATTTTCACACCGCGCAAGTGGCAGGAATCAACGTGTTCCCCGCAGGGCCCAGCGAACCTCCGCAGGTACAGGTTCAAATTCGAACCGAAAGTCCCGTGACAATTCGCGGCAGCGTGAACGATTCCGATGTGAAATACGCGCTGATCAACGTGCTGCACAACAACCAACGATTTGATCCGGACATGCGCCTGGACGCGGTGGACCTGCTGCGTGTGCGGAGCGACGATCCGGAAGTGCGAGCGGCGCTGTGCCAGGCTGTGCACACGGATCAAAATGCCGCGGTGCGACTGAAATCGCTCGAGGCGCTGAGCGAATCGGGAGGCGCGCCAGACCAAGTGAGGCAGACGCTACTGGATGCGCTGGTGAACGATCAGAATCCCGGCGTGCGCATCGAAGCGATGAACTCGCTTCGCGATCTGGCGGAAAAGGGCCAGATCGAATCGAATCGTGAAATGCTGGACATTCTCCGCACTCGCATGCAGAAAGATCCCAACACGTATATCCGTTTGCAGAGCGCGGCTACCTTGCGCGATCTCGCACCTTCTTCGAAGTTCTAGCGATGAATCAACTACAACTCCTTGTGGAGCGCCGCCGCGCGCGAACTGAACGGCAGCGCGCGCAGCATCGCGTGGTTTTTTACGCGATGTTCGTTGCGGCGCTGTGCTCGGGTTTGCTTGCGCCGAGCGCCTCGATGGCCGACGGCAATGGCAAGGACAAAGCCCAGACGCAACAGTCGCCGCGCGTGACGTCCGACGTGCGCGGGTCGGCCGTGACGCGCGATGGACAGCGGCTGCGCGTGAACGTCGATCTGGGAAACGTGATCGTCAAAACGCAAGACACCGGCAAAATCGATTACACCGTGCATCTGGAAACGGACGGAGCGGCAAACAATTCGAAGAAGTTGCTCAAGACATTCATTGTGACTTCGCGCGTGGATTCCGAGGGCGTGGTTGTGCGCGGGGTGAGCACTAACAAACAGGCGGCGGGGCGGCTTTGGATTACGGTGCAGATTAACGTGCCGATGAATTACAACCTCGACGTGACCACGGGCGGCGGAAACATCCAGATTGACGACGTGAACGGGCGCGCGCTGCTGACGACGGCGGGCGGGAACATCGTTTCGGGCAATGTGGCGGGATCGGGACGCTTTGTGACGAAGGGCGGCCACATCACGGTGAAGAACGTGGGCGGCGATTTGGTGGCGACCACCGGCGGCGGACATATTACGGCCGGAACAATTGGGGGCATTGCGACGTTACATACGGATGGAGGGCACATTCAGGTGACGAGCATCGCCGGGCCCGGGCATTTAACGACGGGCGGCGGGAACGTGTACGTGGAGCACTCGGCGAGCCAGCTTGTAGCGGAGACGGTAGGCGGGCAGATTGAGGTCGGCGAGGCGTCGGGGCTAGTACACGCGAAGACAGCGGGCGGCGGAATTCACGTGGTGCGCGTGGCGGGACCTTCGAATCTGGAGACGGGCGGCGGAAGCATCTACCTGACTCAGGTGGATGGGACGGTGAAGGCTTCGACAGGAACGGGCGCGATTACGGCGTGGTTTGTGACGCCGGCGAAATCGGAATCGAGCTGCGAGTTCCAGTCGGGCGAAGGCGACATTGTGGTGTACATTCCGCGGCAGCTTCCGGTGACGATCGATGCGGAAATTGAATCGGACGACCGGCACCAGTTTTTTGTAGATCCGGCATTCCGCTTGCTGGTCACAAAGAACCCGTCACCGAACGGCGGGGAGATGCTGCATGCGGTGGGATCGCTGAACGGGGGCGGAGAGATTGTCCATTTACGGACGATCTCGGGAAATATACGGTTGATCGCAAGCGACGCGGCGAAGCAGGTGGAAATTTACAAGCGTCAGATGCAACAACTGCAGGACAATCTACAGAACCAGCGGCGGCAATACGAAGGGCGAGCTGAAGCAGCGAAAGTGACGCCGTAGAGAGTGGGAGTCGATGGCGCGAGTGGTGACGCGCGATAGCAGATTCGAGTTATGTAGAGAGGCCGAACGGAATCAGCAGAACGGCAGCCAAGGGGGCGTACCGTGAAACTGAACACACAAGATCGCCGGGCCCATCGAATCGTGACACGTGCGCTGACCGCCGCTGGAATTGCGTACATGCTTGCGCTCAGTTGCGCGAGCGGCGCTCACGCCGCAGACGAAACGCACTTTACAAGAACTGTGCCGTTAGCAGCCGGCGGCAGCTTTCAACTGGACAACATCAACGGATCGGTGCGCGTGGAAGGCTGGGACCGCGAAGAGGTCGAGGTGAGCGCGGTGAAGGTCGCGAAGGACGAATCGAGCGACCTTTCTCAGGTTCAGATCGACATGGAAAGCAAGCCGGGCACAGTGGCGGTGCGCACGCTGTACGCGAAGGGGCAAGGAGCGGAAGTCGCGGTGGAATACCACATCCACGTGCCATACCGTGTACTGCTGGGCAGCGTGAACACAGTGAACGGCAGCGTGATTGTGAAAGGCGTGGAAGGCGGCGGCGCGCTGAAGACAGTAAACGGGAACGTGGAGGTGTTCGACAGCGCCGGTCGCTTTAGTGAAAAAACCACGAACGGGAATTTGAGGCTGGAGTTGAGCAAAGTGCTCGACGGCGCGCCGATGAAGCTTGAGACGGTGAACGGCTCGGTGATTCTGGGACTGCCTCAAGACGTAAAGGCAAACGTGGATGCGTTGAGCATGAACGGAGAACTCTACTCGGAGTTTCCGACGAAGGCGAAGGCGCATCCGGTGATGGCGCACTCGTTCAACGGAAAGCTGGGAACCGGCGGTGGCGCGATTTCGGTGAAGACAGTGAACGGCGGCATCCGGCTCGTCGTGCAGCATCCCGCCGTCTAGAGTTTACTTCGCAGCCGGTTTCGGCTCCGACATTCTCATTTCCCCGGTCGTAACATTTTTCGCCGCCTCGATACACACCGCTTGCATCGCACCATCTTTTTCAGCAGTTAACGGACATACCTCGAAATCCGCATAAACCGAAACCTTTGTGAAGTCGAAGTCGAGATTCGACGGCAAACTTGGCGAGTCTTCATTTTGATCGCGATCTGGCGACAAATCAGTGGGATCCGCCGTGAGACGCCCAAGAGCCTCCGAGTCCCAATTTTCCAGAGCCGGAATCTCGGAGCTCCGCCGTCGTACAGGCTTAGGCGTCCACGAGTCCAGTAACAGCTCCGAACATTTTTTGGAGTTGCGCACGCGATCTTGCGTTTGGTTTGCGTCTTCGGTGGAGCCCCAAGGACAAACGTTGAGGAGATCAACAGGCACGCCAGAAGGTTTCGCATCATAACCCTGCCCGCGCGGCTAATCCGTTTCGCGTGTCGCGACTTTTGCGTCTTGATTAATCCTTGTCACGGACAACTTCGGCATTCGCGGCTGGCGCAACCAAGCGCATCAGCTTATTTCCATCGAGATAGAGATCGATCTCGTTGTCCTCGGTTTTCACGCGAAGCTCTTCCATCTTCTTGTTGTCCACATCCTGCTTGCCTAACGAGTCGACGGTAACTACACCGGGCGTCAATTCCTGGGGGACGAGAACTGCGAAGGTTTGCGCGCCTTTCTTCTGCGTGTCGTACAGCCCGGCGAGGATCTGATACTGGTGGTACATGTTGTCGTCGAGGATCACGACCATCGGCGAATTGAAGGTGAACTGCTGGGTGTAGGGGCGAGCGCCGTCCATGTGGAGCTCAGAGGTGGCCACATCGGCATTGAATGCGATGGCGGCGGAGGCTTTCTTCGCGCCCTGTGTGGACCAGTCGTAATGCTCGGGCGTGCCGTCCGGCCGGGCAGTGAGCGTGCCGCTGACTTTTGTGACGCCCTGCGGCGTGGTGATCTCCGAGTTTCCATGTGCCAGCCAGTTTCCGCCGGACGAACCGATTTCGAATTCTTCCTTGCCCATGACCTGGCCGTTCACGAGGATTTTGAATTTGCCCTTGTCGGGAGCGATGGCGCCAACTTTCTTGTCGGCGCCGAAGCCGGGACGCGCAGCGGCGTTCGTCGAGGAAAGGTGCGTGAAAGCGGCCGCGCTGGATAAGGCGAAAGCCGCGGCGAGAACGATGAAGCGACGGGACGATTGATTTTTTTGATCCGGTGCAAAGCTCATGCATTCACCTTCGGAAAGACCCCCAGCGCCAGAATCTGTTCGACGACGCGAAGAGGCTCGACGCTGGAATCTACTTTAAAGTCAGCGGCTTCATAGAAGGGCAGCCGCTCCGCATAGAGCTTACGAAAACTAGCCTCATCGCGAAACAGCGGGCGATCTTGAATGTGCGCAATCCGTTCCAGGAGGGTTTCGACGGGGCAGTGCAGCCAGATTAAGGTGACGCCCGGGCGCTTGAGAAGAGGAAGATTTCGCGGTTGAGCGATGGTTCCTCCGCCGAGCGAAACCACGCGGGGCTTTTGTTGCTGGCCGGCTTCGCCGAGGATGCGCGTGAGTTGTTCGTGCTCGACCTTTCGAAATTCGGGCTCGCCGCGCTTGGCGAAGATTTCGGGGATGGACTGGTTTGCGGCTTCGATGATGCGCTGGTCGAGATCAACGTGGAGCCAGCCGACTTGGCGTGCGAGGAGGCGCGCGACGGTAGATTTGCCGCTGCCCATGAATCCGGAAAGGCAGACGACGGCCTGAGAGCGAACGTCATTCATGGCTGTTTTGAGCGGAATGCCGGTGGAGTCGGGCTTCAGTCACGCTTCAGAATGTTGATTGTACCATCGAACGAACTGAGTTCGACTTTGGCGCGGCCAGCGTTGAACGTGCCGAACAGGCTGTTGCCGAAGCGGCTATAGAAATGTTGCGGGTGCTGCTTGGGGACGAGGTTTGCCTGGTTGTTTACGACGCCACGAACAGAGGCGGCGCTGAGGTCGAATGAATCACCCGGCGAGAACCGGACTTCGATGGCGCCGCTGTAATCCTTCAGGCGGTAGGTGCCGTTCGGAAGAAACTGCGCGTCGAACAGAATGTTGCCGGTGGTGGTTTGGGCTTGGACGCGGTAGCTGCGCATGTCCATAAAGCGAAAGCTGCCGCTGATGGAAGTGACTTCGATCTGTCCGGCACAGCGAGTGCATTGAAAGGAGCCGCCGACGGTTTTGACGGTGAGGTAGCCGCCAGTGTCTTCGAGGTCCACGCCGGCACCAACGGTTTCGACATTCATGTCGCCGAGAACGCTGGCGATGTTGACGTTGCCGGAGTCGTTGTGGATCTGAAGTTCGGCGTCGCTGGGAACATTAATCTGGTAGTCGGCGC
Source organism: uncultured Acidobacteriota bacterium (assembly GCA_963839325.1). Lineage (GTDB taxonomy): Bacteria > Acidobacteriota > Terriglobia > Acidiferrales > UBA7541 > Palsa-295. The sequence goes on from CAWIUO010000003.1 coordinate 77,136, forward strand.
GCATGTCTTCGGAGCTCACGTCTTGCGCGAGGGCGTGGGTGGAGATGTCCACGCGATTGCCCATCTGTTCGAGATCGACGTCAACTTTATCGCTGGCGGGAGTGGAGATCACGAGCACTTCCGCGCGGTCCCAGGCTTTCACAGTGATCATGCCGTTGGGATTGTGGATGGTGATGACGGGATGAGCTTCGACTTTGAAATGCTTCTCCTGGCGGCCGGGTCCCGCAGCGGAGACGGCGCTGCAAAGGAGCAAGCCGGGAACGAGCAGACCGGCGGTCTTCCACTGCCACTGGTTAGAAATCAGGCGAGTCGAACTCATTGGCCGCTCTCTCCGCGTTCCGAGATTTCCGCAAGCAGGTCCGCTTTCTGTTGATAGGCTTCGTAAAGGAAATCCCGAGCCATTTCGTTGTTGGGTTCTTCGCTTACGCTTTTTTCACACAAGGCAATCTGCTTGTCAACAATGTCGAGGTTCTGTTGCAGGGAGGCCGCTACTGGCGAATTGGAATAACGCAGGAAAGCGACGTTGTTCAACTCGACGGAGTTCAATTGGTCACCGAGCAGCGAAGGGGCGGGACGGTACTCGGCGGACAGCAAGCGGGTGTCGCCGGAGTGATTGGTGGCAATGCCGCTCATGCCGAACGAGATGGCCACCAGAGCGGCGAGATATGCGCCTGCGAGGACGGGCCGGGGCGAAATAGTGAACCACCGGGACCACCAGCCGGCATGTGAAGCGGGTTGAAGAGCTTCGCGGGGATCGGATTTGATAATGCCTTCGGCCTGAAGCTGGGTGCGAAGTGAAGTCCAGACGCGCTCAGGCGGTTCAACGAGAGGCGCACTCCAACTGTGAGCTTCGGTTTCGATGGCTTTCAAGTCGGCGACGATGCCGCTGCAAGCGGAGCACGATTTTACGTGTGCACGCGCGGCAGCTGAGCGCGCTCCGTCCATCCATCGTTCCAGCTCTTCATGAAAGTGCCTGCACGACATGCTGGCCATGTGATTCAGACCTCACCCACGGCGTCTGCCGCGGCTCTGCGATCTTTACGGGCTTGATCCCTGAGTTCTTCCTGAAGCAGCTCACGCAGGCGCATGCGCGCTTTGTGGAGCTGCGATTTCGAGTTTCCGATGGAGCAATCCATGATTTCGGCGATCTCGTTGTGCTCGTAACCCTGAACGTCGTGAAGCACGAAAACCGATTTGTAACCCGGGGGCAACTGCTCGACGGCGCGCTGCAAGTTCACCCGGTCAATCGAACCGCTGAGCCTCAGGTCCACCGTCCCGAAGTCTCGCCGCGGACCGCCGGATTCCTCGTCCGGCTCGGTCATTTCATCCAGCGAACTTTCAGTGCCGGATTTCTTGCGCAACTTCATGAGCACGACGTTGACCGAAAGCCGGTGCAGCCATGTGGAAAATGCCGACTCACCGCGAAACGTCGCGATTTTCCTAAAAAGCTGCAGGAAGGCCTCTTGGGTCAGGTCTTCCGCTTCCGCCGTGTTATTGAGCATCCGCAAACAGAGCGAATAGACGCGCCGGTTGTGAAGCCTGTACAGACGCTCGAAGGCGGCTGCATCACCCTGTTGGGCGAGCCGGATCGCTTCCGCTTCCGACATTTCTCCGGATACGTCTGTTCGTCTCGTGCGGGCCACGCTACCCGTTGGGACGCGTCCTTCACTGCGATGCGCCCGTTGCTTTCAGAGTTGCACTGATTGGTTCTATCCGCGCACTTGTGAGATGCAGCACATTGAGAATGTTTCGCCTGCGTTACACCGAAAGGCGAAAGCCGCGCGGCGCGGTAGCCGGTCGTTAAGTGACTAGACGGGCGAACTTCATTTTCGTTGTTTTCCCGGCGGGAGTCCAGCCAGGAGGTACTGAGACACTGATGCCGGAAATGCGGGACTTAGCTGTATGGACTAATTGCGACGTGAAAAAGTGCGTTCCAAAAACGGGAGAATTCTACGCTAAGCGGAAGCGCGCTTAGCTCGAACCCGCGATTTCTTGACGCGGAGCGCGGCGGGCGTTTCTTCAAGCTGCGCCTGAAAGGCTGAAAGCTGTTCGGAAGGGAGCGCCCGGAGGAAACCTTTGAGTAGCACCTCGGCCTCGCGAAGGCAGGTGGTGAAATCGTCGTGGAGCGACTCGAGTTCCTTCCAGGATTCGACGGGTCGAGTGGTTAGGCCGTCGGCCACGTCGCTTGCGGCGAGGGCGAATTCCTCAGCGAGGCGGCTAATCGTCTCCGAAAGAACGCGAACTTTTTGAAAGAATCGCAAACGGACACCGAAGAAGACGTTGTGCATTAGTGCGTTGTGGGAAGCGGCGCTGCGAGCGGTGTCGCCGCGGAAAAACTCACTTTTCAGAGGGTTCACGGCCGGCAAGACGTGCATCAGGCGCCCGCGCTCGGCGGCCGCGTCGCAGGAATGGATAAGAATGGCCGCCAGGCGGGCAAGAAGATCGGAGGAGACGGCGGCCTGGCGGCGGGCACAGACCAGCTTTCCGGCAGCGCGCTGCGACATCGCGTCGTCGAGAGCGATACTCAACATCGCGTAATGAGCTTCCCAATCCCGGATGATCGCGTCGAACAGCGTGTATTTCTCGCGAGGCAGGGCGGCGATCCAATCTTCCGCCACAGAGTGCCGCGCCGAAATCGTGCGTCGCTTCCGAGAGAATAACAAAGGGCCCCCAGGGGTTGAGCTTAGAGCGATTCTAGCACCAAAATGGGAATGGTCCCGTTTTCTTGACGCTTGTTGAATGTGACCGTTATACTGCCGCGCGGCCGCGAAACGGGCCTCCAACAAGCTGCATTTGCCGCCGACCGCATTTTTCGCGTAAAACCCGCTAGTAATTCGATTGAGGAAGGGTTGACCCTTGGAATTTGAACCGCTTGACCAGTTTGAGCAACGCCAGAAGAAGCTTGCGGAGATCCGGGCGCTGGGCTACACGGCATACGCATTTAAGTTTGACATGTCGCATACGCCGCGGCAGGTCATGGAGCAATTTGGCCAGAAGACCGCGGAGCAATTGACGGCCGATCCGGTGAATGTGCGAGTGGCAGGGCGGATTGTTGCGCTTCGGCCGCACGGAAAGGCGGGGTTTGCGCATGTTGCGGGTGACGGCGGCAAAGTACAGATCTACGTGCGGCTCGATGTGATCGGGGAAAAGGCGTTCGAGCTTTTCCGGTTGCTCGATCTGGGCGACATTATTGGAGTTGGTGGCGAGCTTTTCCGAACAAAGACAAATGAACTGACGGTAAAAGTGCATGAAGCTGGAGATTTTGACCAAGTCGCTACTGCCGCTGCCGGAGAAGTGGCATGGTCTGGCGGATGTGGAGCAGCGCTACCGGCGGCGCTATCTGGACCTGATCGTGACGGAGCGGACGCGCGAAGTGTTTGTGAAGCGCGCGCAGATTATTCGCGAGATCCGGCGGTTTTTCGACGAGCGGCATTACTCGGAAGTGGAAACGCCGATGATGCATCCCATTTTGGGAGGGGCGACAGCGCGGCCGTTCGTCACGCATCACAATACGTTCGACATGGATCTGTATCTCCGCATCGCGCCGGAACTTTATTTAAAGCGGTTGGTGGTTGGGGGGCTGGACCGGGTGTATGAGATCAACAGAAATTTCAGGAATGAAGGAATCGACGCGATCCACCAGCCGGAATTTACGATGCTGGAGTTCTATCAGGCGTACAGCGATTATCGCGAACTGATGGATATGACCGAGGAGCTGTTCCGGGGACTGGCGGAAAAGGTGACCGGGGGCGCGAAGTTCAAATACGGCGAGCAGGAGATCGACTTCGCGAAGTTTGAGCGGCTTTCGATGCGCGAGGCGATCGTGAAGTACTGGCCGGCTGAAGCCGGTGCGGCACCGGAGCCGGCGGAACTGGCCGCGGCAGGCGGAACGCGGGGCGCGGCGGAGCGCTACAACGTGTATGCGCGGGCGAAGCATCTGGATCCGATCGTGGGAGTTGAGAAGCTGTCCGATGGCGAGCTGACCGGCGAGCTTTTCGAGGCTGTGGCCGAGGCACACTTGGTGCAGCCGACATTTATATACGACTTTCCCACGGCCATTTCGCCGCTCTCGAAATCGAAGTTGGATGACCCATCGTTGGCGGAGCGTTTCGAGCTGTATGTGGCGGGGATGGAACTCGCGAACGGCTTTTCGGAGTTAAACGATCCATTCGATCAAGAGGCGCGGTTTCGCGCGCAAGTGGATAAGGGCGGGCACGAAGCTCCGAAGGAAGTGGATACAGATTACATTCGCGCGCTGGCTCACGGTTTGCCGCCGACAGCCGGCGAGGGAATTGGCATCGACCGTCTGGTGATGCTGCTCACCGACTCGCACGCGATCCGCGAGGTGGTGCTTTTCCCGCTGCTGCGCGCCGAATCGCAGGGCACGTCTGAAGATGGAGACGCTGGCGTAGAAGCGAGCCAGGCCAAGCCGGGCGACGGCTCCAAGAAATGAGCTTCGAATGGCTGGTGGCGTGGCGTTATCTCCGTTCGCCGAATCGTCCGGCGGTACTGCGGATCGTGACGCTGCTCGCGGTGATTGGAATTGCGGCCGGCGTGACCACGCTGGTGATCGCGCTATCCATGAACACCGGTTTCCGGCAGGCGATTCGGGACCGGCTCCTGAGCGTTACGGCTCACATTAATCTCAAGCCAACTGGACCGAACGGGATTCGGGATTACCCGGAGCTGATGGCGAAGCTCAGCGCGACGCCAGGAGTGAAGTCGATCGAGCCGGCGATTTACAACACCGTGCTGCTGTCGGTTGGGAGGCACGCCCGCGGGATTGTACTGAAGGGAGTCGATCCGGAACTCGAGAAGAAATCGAGCGAAGCGTTGACGCATCTGGATGCTGGGAACGACAATTTCGCGCCGGACGCCGATGGAATTCCAGCTTTGATGGTCGGGCGGATTTTGGCGGAAGACATGCAGCTCTCGGCGGGAGATTTTGTGACGCTGACCAGCCCGCAGGGAAGTTTGACACCATTCGGGATGTTGCCGCGATCGCGGCGATTTCGCGTGACGGGAATTTTCGATTCGGGGTTTTACGATTACGACGCGAACTGGGGATTTGTGACGCTGGATTCGGCGCAGAATCTGGCGGGCGTCGGGCAGGTGGTGAGCTTGTTGGAAATTCGCGTCGATCACATGGACGACGCAAACGCGATCGCAGCGGACTTGCTGAAGCGCGCCGGGGAAGGCTATACCACTTCAACGTGGATGGACGAGAATCGGGCGCTGTTTCGAGCGCTCAGTTTAGAGAAGCTGGTGACGGCGCTGTTCATCGGGCTGATCACGTTCGTGGCAGGACTGAATATTTTAGTGGTGCTGACGATGACGGTGACGGACCGGTCGCGGGACATAGCGGTGCTGATGTCGATGGGCGCGAGGCGAAGCCAGATTTCGAAGATTTTTATCCTACAAGGCGTGGTCGTAAGTGTTGCGGGAACGCTTGCCGGCCTGATCGTTGGGTATACGTTTGCGAATGTGGCCGACCGGTGGCGGTTGATCCCGTTGAACCCCGAGGTTTACGCGATTCCGTACGTGCCGTTCCACACGAATGCGACCGATGCGATCTGGATTGCCGCGGCGGCGACGGCAATCAGCTTGGCGGCGACGCTGCTGCCGGCGCGGTCGGCGTCGCGCATCCTTCCTGTAGAAATCCTTAGATTCGAGTAGCTCGTCGCTTTCCCTCCCGCACCTCAAAATGAGATGTTCGGCGATGTGATTTTCTGCCCGTTTCGGCGTGCGTGCGGCCTGCATTTGAACAGATGCCGTGCTAGAATTTGGTCAGGGCGAAGTTTGAGCGAAGCAGGCGGGAAAGTTGCTGCAACAGCGACGGCGAATCGAGGTAACAGTACTGGGATAAAAAGGGAAACGCTTTAGATTTGCGCGGGTGCGCTCCCATTTCGGGAATGGTTAGGTGACTGTAGGAAAAGGACATACTTGGCGGGCGATTCGGCATCTAAATTGAAAGGGTAGTGGCACAGAAATGCAACCGCACCCTAACTCGAGCACGGCGGTGATGGATGTTCCGGCGGAAGCTGGGCACCCGGCCGCGGCAGAGCTTGTGCGCGGCATTGGCATCAAGAAGGTTTTCCACTCCGGCGAACAAGAAATCGTCCCCCTCGATGGATTCGACTTCACAATTTCACGCGGAGAATTGGTAGCGGTCGTCGGTCCATCGGGATCGGGGAAGAGCACATTTCTTCACGCGCTGGCCGCGCTGGACACTCTGACGAGTGGTGCTTTATACTTCGCTGGGAAGCAAGTTAGTTCGTTTGGCGAAACGGAACTGGCGGAGTACCGCAACAAAAAAGTGGGCTTTATCTGGCAGAGGCACCACTTGCTGCCAGATTTCACGGCTTCCGAGAACGTGGCGATGCCGTTGCTGGTACGGGGAATATCACTGGGACAGGCACTTCAAGCGGCAAACGAGTGGCTTGGAGAAGTAGGGCTGGCCGGCCGCGCGGAACAACGCGCAGGAAGTTTGTCGGGCGGCGAACAGCAGCGCGTGGCTATCGCCCGGGCGCTGGTGAACGAACCTTCGTTACTGCTCGCCGACGAACCGACAGGGGACCTCGACGAGCGCAACGCAGAGAATATCTTCGGCCTCATGCAGCGTCTGCATCACTCGCATCATCTTACTTCCATCATTGCAACTCATAATTTAAACCTCGCGCGGCGTTGCGACCGTGTTCTGCAACTGGAACATGGAAAGCTTACGCCGTGCGGTGACGTGCCCGCAGTTTCCGCAGCAGCCCTCTCGCGGAACGCCGGCACTGGGGCGAAAGCTCCGGAACAGCTTGGGTGAACCCGTGTTCGAACGCTATACAGAAAAGGCCAGGCGCGTAATCTTTTTTGCCCGATACGAGGCGAGCCAGTACGGAAGCCCGTATATCGAGACCGAGCACTTGCTGCTCGGACTGCTGCGCGAAGATAAGGCGCTCGCGAACAAGTTTCTGCGCTCGTCGGGTTCGATCGAGTCGATCCGCAAAGAGATCGAAGCGCGGATTACGGTTCGCGAACGGATTTCGACGTCGGTGGAAGTGCCGTTGAGCCAGGAGTGCAAGCGCATCCTGAACTTCGCTTCGGAAGAAGCGGAGCGGCTTGGGCATAAGCACGTCGGCACGGAGCACTTGCTGTTGGGGGTTCTGCGCGAGGAGAAGTCCTTCGGCGCGGAGATTTTGTTGGAGCGGGGATTGCGGCTTTCATCCGTGCGCGAAGAACTCGGTCGCGGAACGGGGGAGAAGGTGCCAGTGAACCGACCAAAGGAAGCTTCGCTGTTGGCAGAATTCAGCCGCGATTTGACCCAGGCGGCGATGGATGGTCAGCTCGATCCGCTGGTGGGACGGGACCGCGAGCTGGAGCGAGCGATCCAGATTCTTTGCCGCCGGACGAAAAACAATCCGGTGTTGATCGGCGAGCCGGGCGTCGGCAAGACGGCGATCGTCGAAGGACTTGCGCAGCGGATTTCGGATGGCGACGTGCCGCCGTTCCTTGCGGACAAGCGCATTCTGTCGCTGGATCTGTCTCTAATTGTCGCGGGCACGAAGTACCGCGGGCAATTTGAAGAGCGGCTGAAGACGATCATGAAGGAACTGATGGAGAGCCAGAACGCGATCGTGTTCATCGACGAGTTGCACACGCTGGTCGGCGCGGGTTCGGCGGAAGGATCCCTCGATGCGGCGAACATCCTGAAGCCGGCGCTGAGCCGCGGAGAAATTCAGTGCATCGGCGCGACCACTCCGGCGGAGTACCGCAAGTCCGTGGAAAAGGATCGGTCGCTCGAAAGGCGCTTCCAGGCGGTAAAGGTATCTGCGCCGAACGAAGAAGAAGCGATTCGGGTGTTGCACGGGGTGCGCGACCGGTACGAAAAGTTTCATGCGGTGAGCTATACGGAAGATGCGGTGCAGTACGCCGTGTATCTCTCGAACCGCTACATTCCGGACCGTTTTCTTCCGGACAAGGCTATCGATCTGCTGGACGAAGCCGGTTCGCGCGTGAAGTTGCGCCAGGCGATGTTGCCGGAAGAAGTGTCCGAAGTGCAGAAGCGCGTGAAATTCATCACGCACCGGATGGAAACGGCGATCGCGAACCACGAGTTCGAGAAGGCGCGTTTCTACTCGGAAGAAGAGCGCAAGGAGAAAGAACATCTGCGCGCGCTTCGCGAGAAATTGAAGATCGATGAGTCGTCCACGGGCAGCGTGACGCGCGAAGACATAGAGGACGTGGTGGCGCGCTGGACCGGCATACAGGTTTCGGCCATTAAGGAAGACGAACAGCAGAAACTGCTTCGAATCGAAGACGAATTGCACCGCCGGATCATCAGCCAAGACCGGTCGATCACCGCGCTGGCACGCGCGATTCGACGCAGCCGCGCGGGATTGAAGGCGCCGGGACGCCCGGTGGGATGCTTCCTGTTCCTGGGGCCGACGGGCGTGGGCAAGACGGAAGTCGCGCGCCGGCTTGCGGAGTTTCTGTTTGGAAGCGAAAAATCGCTGATTCGCTTCGACATGTCCGAGTACATGGAAAAGCATTCGGTGTCGAAGTTGATCGGCGCGCCTCCGGGATATGTCGGTTATGAAGAAGGCGGGCAATTGACCGAGCGCGTGAGGCGGACGCCGTATTCGGTAATTTTGCTGGATGAGATTGAAAAAGCCCATCCGGACGTGTACAACATTCTGCTGCAAGTTTTCGAGGATGGACAACTGACAGACGGCCTCGGGAACACTGTGGATTTCCGAAACACAATCATCATCCTGACGTCGAACATCGGCGCTCGTCAGCTGCAGAAGCAGTCGGGCCTTGGATTCGCCTCAAAGGAAGTGGACGCAGTGGCGAAGAGTCAGGACGACATGGTGATGGGCGAAGTCAGGCGAGTCTTCAATCCGGAATTCTTGAATCGTTTGGATGAAGTGATTCTATTTAATTCACTGTCCGACGACGATCTGCTCAGGATTATTGACTTGCTCGTGGGTCAAATGAACGAAACGCTGGTGCACCGGCAAGTGCAAGTGGCGGTTACGCCGGAAGCGCGCCAGTGGATTCTGGAAAAGACCTGCGGCGATCGAAATTATGGCGCGCGGCCGCTCCGGCGTGCGTTACAGAAGTACATCGAAGACCCGCTGTCGGAAGCTTTGATCCAGGGTGGATTGCAACGGCCTGCGACGTTGGAGGTTTACCTCGCAACGGAAGGCCTTGCGTTCCGACCTGTGGTGGAAGCAACCCCAGTGGCCCACTAGGAATCCTACGCGCAGCCGGACGGGGAGCGGTCCGGCAGGGGAGCACACAATCTTGGGCAGGATGCTGCGGCCTTGACTACAGCCATGGCCGTAAGGGTGAAAATTTTTCTGCGCCAATTCCGATTTCTCGTCTTGGTGTGCCTCAGCACGTTTATTTTCGGGCATCCCGCGGCCGCGCAGCAAAATCCTTCCGGGCAAGATCAGAACAATTCGAAATACATCATCCAGCGAATTGAGTTCATCGGAAACCGGCGCGTGCAGAAAGACACGCTGATGGCGCGAATTTTTTCGCGGCCCGGGGATCCGTACAGTGAAGAAGCGGTGCGCCGAGATTTCCAAGCGCTGTGGAACACGCAATTTTTCGAAGACGTGCGACTCGAAGTAGAAGATTCGGCCGACGAGCCGAATGCGAAAGTTATCGTGTTCTACGTGCAGGAACGGCCGATCATCCGTCGCATCGAGTACAAGGGGAATAAGTCGATCACCGAGTCGGACATTCTGGACGCGTTCAAAGACAAGAAAGTCGGGCTGACGGTGGAAAGCCAATTCGACCCGACGAAGATCAAGCGCGCGGAAGTGGTGATTAAGGCGCTGCTCGCGGAGCATGGACGGCAGTTTGCGACGGTGAAGCCAACCTACGAGCGTATCGCGGCAACCAACGCGGTGAAGCTGGTCTTCAATATCGATGAAGGTCCCAAAGTGAAAGTGGGCACGATCAAGTTCGTGGGGAACAAGGCGGTTTCCGACCGTAAGTTGATCCGGTCGATGCACAACGATCGTCCCTATGCGATCCCGCTGTACATTACGGAAATCCCGGTGTTCAGCAAAACTTACGACAAATCGAAGTTGGACGAGGACCTCGGCGTGGGAGTGAGCGGCATTTATAAGGACCTCGGGTATTTCAAGGCAAATGTAAGCGATCCGGTGGTGAAGATAACGGACGACGTGCGCAGCGGGATTCCGGGACCGTGGCCGGTGTTCGGTTCAAAAAACGGGAAGCGCGCGGACATCACCATCACAATCGACGAAGGCGAGCAATACCGGATGGGCAAACTGAATTTTCGCACTTCCGATCCAGATCAGGGTCTGGTGTTCAAGCCGGAAATGCTGGCGCGCCTCTTTCCGCTGAAACAAGGCGACATTTTTTCGGCGAGCAAGATCCGAAAGGCGCTGGACAATTATAAGAAAGCGTACGGAGAGTACGGATATATCGATTTCGTGGCGACGCCAATCACGGAGATTCAGGAAAAGACCAAGACCGTGGATCTGACGATGGAATTCGACCAGCAGAAGCAATTCTTCGTCCGCCGGATCGAGTTCTCCGGAAACACCACAACGCGCGACAAGGTAATTCGGCGCGAAATCCTGATCGACGAAGGGCAGATCTTCAACAACCGGCTTTGGGAACTGAGCTTGCTGCGCTTGAACCAACTGAACTATTTCGACACGATCAAGCCCGAAAACGCGGAGCTGAAGCGCAACGTGAAGGCCGGCACCGTGGATATCAAACTGAAACTGAAGGAGAAGGGCAAGCAGTCGATCAGTTTCTCGGGTGGCGTGAGCGGAATTGCGGGCACTTTCATCGGCGCTTCCTATACGACGAACAACTTCCTCGGACTTGGCGAAACGCTTTCGCTGACAGCGCAGGTGGGCAGCTTCCAGCGCAACATTCAGTTTGGATTCACCGAGCCTTATTTGTTCGACCGGCCAATTTCCACGGGCTTCACAATTTTCACGAATAAGTTCGATTACAACCAGGCCAAGCAAGAGGGCATTTTGCTCGGCCAGGAAATCGCGATCAACCCGGCGCTGCAAGAAAACTACACCACGAACACGAAGGGATTCACGGCTTTCGCGAGCTACCCGCTGCGGAAGTTCCGATTCACTCGCGTCGGACTGACGTACGGATATTCGACCACGAACATTCAGACATTCAGCACGTCCGCGCAACTGCTGTTTGAAAGCGTGCAGTTCACGAGCCTTGCGGGGCCGTCGCAGCTGAACGGAATCGAATCGAGCAAAGTCACGCCGACGATCTCCTACAGCACAGTGAACAATCCGCAAAATCCGACGGGCGGAAAGAGCTTCTATCTGGGCGTGAGCCTGGAGGGTGGGCCGCTACAGGGCAATGTGAACACGATCAGCGAAACGTTCACGAGCACGTATTTCCACCAAGTGAACAAGCGGCGCAACGTGGTGGGCGTGCGTTTCCTTTCGGGATTAATCAGCGGCTACGGCGGCAAGGACATCCCGCCGTTCAGCCGATACTATCTGGGCGGCGAAAACGACGTTCGCGGATTCAACTTCTACACGATCTCGCCGTTCGTGCAGATTCCGTACGCGACAACGACAACGGTGGAATATTTCGATCCGCACCGGATCAACTCGCTGGGAAACCCAACGGAAGTGGCGCTGACGGTTCCGGTGTTGCAGTATTACCCGACGCGCCCGGGCGGCGACTTCCAGAATGTGTTGAATCTGGAATACCGGATTCCCATCGCGGGGCCGGTGACGCTGACGTTCTTCAACGACCTGGGCATTAACGGCATTTTACGGACGTCTCAGCTGGCACTGAATCCGCAGGCGTTGACGCAATTCCAGCAGCAATATCCGAATCCTGATTTCCCAAACCTGCACGTCGCGAGCAACCTGGCGATTTATCCGGGAACGAACTTCCTGCCGCATACGTCGGCGGGCGCGGAAATCGACGTGGTACTTCCGATCGTAAACGCTCCATTCCGGTTCTACTACGCGTACAATTATCACCGGCTGAACGAAACGATTACCGGCGATCCGGGCGGCTATTATCTGAGCGAGGCGGTGAAGAATTCACTGCCGCCGGGTGTTTTGCAGACGCAAATCGCTCCCGAACTTCTGAATCAAATCGCACTACAGCAGCAGCATATTCCGGCGGGATTGCTTGAACCGAAGCACACCTTCCGGTTCACGGTGGGGAAGACTTTCTAAGGGCGCGCCGGTCGATGGCGCGGCTCCGCAAGCAAAGCAGGACAACCTAGGAAGCCCGAGGAAATTGCAACGGGCGCCACGAAATTCGCAGAGGGGTAATGGAAATGGGGAAGCGAATCATTGGAACGCGAATGGCAGCCGCGATGGCCGCATGCGCGCTATTTACGATTGCGGGCTGCGGGTCAAACTCGACGCCGGTGGGCATCACGGTGACGCCATCGACCCAAACGGTATCGCTGAAAGGGACTCAGCAGTTTTCCGCGAATGTGTCGGGATCGGCGAGCAATACGGTGACGTGGCAGATTTGCCTGCCGCCGAACACAGTGGGGACGCAGCCTACCGTTTGCAATCCTCCGACAACCGGACAGACCCAGCTTGCTTCGGGTTACGGCACGATCACCACGGGCGCGAATGGCATTGGGGGTGGTTTGTACACGGCGCCGGCGACTTTGCCGCCGACGAACAGCTTCTTTGTCGTGGCAACTAGCACACAGGACTTGACGGCATTTGGCACAGCGACGGTGAACGTCACTTCGGGAGTAACGGTCGCAGTAAACCCGGACACGGCAGCGCTGGCAACCGGCGAACACTACCAGTTCACGGCATCGGTGCAAGGCACGTCGAATACGGGCGTTACCTGGGCGGTAACTGCGTCAGGCGGATCGCCGATCGTGGGTGGAAATTCCACCGTCGGCTACATTTGCCCGAGTGCGCAGATTACTGTGCCCTGCACCGCGGGCGAATATTTCGCGCCGGCCATTTCTCCGGGTGCGGTGACTGTGACTGCAACCTCCGCGTATGACCCATCGAAATCAGGAACCGCATCTGTGACGGTAAGCGCCGCGACAAATCCAACGGTCACTGCGATCCAGCCGAATCTTGTAAGCGAAGGATCGGTTCAACAAGACGTGTACATCACCGGAACGAATCTGCTGAGCACCAGCACCGTGCTGGCGGGAACGCCGCTGACTCCTGTGCCAACGCTTTTCCTGACCCCGACATTGATCCGGGCGACAATTCCCGCGGGACCGCTTTCGGTGGCTGGCGCTGTGCCGATTCTTGTGCAGACGCAGGGCGGCGATAACTCCAATATTCTTCCGTCGAATCAGGGGCTTGTGGTAAATCCGGCGCGACCGGCGATTGTTGCGGCGTTGCCGAACACTTTGGTGCCTACGCTGAACAGCACCAATATCAATTTAATTGGCGGATTCTTTTCGCCGTCGAGCACGGTGCAGATCAATGGGCAGTCGGTGGGCGCGACGCTCACAAGCAGTCAGCAACTGACGGTTCCTGTTCCTTCGAACTCGCTTCCGACTCCGGGACTCTACCCGGTGACCGTACACAATACGGACGTTGTCGCGCCTGCTCCGGCGTTGTCGGCGATCAACCTCGCCGTTGAGCCGGCGCAGAGCACGATACCGACGGCGCCGTCGTCGTCGTTCGCGGTAGGCTCAAAACCGCAAAGCATCGCTATCGATCCGTCGCTGGGAGTGGCAGTAATCGCAAATTCGGGCGACAACACGGTGAGCATTATTAACCTGGCTACGAACACCAACGTTCCGGGTTCGCCGGTGACCGTCGGCAACGCACCGACCGGCGTGGCCGTGGACGATCAACTGCCGCACCACATCGTGGTGGTGGCGAACAGCGGCGATAATTCGATTTCGTCGATCGACCTGACGACGCTTGTGGTAACGACCGAGGCTTTGCCCAATCCGAACGCGCCTCCATTGGCCGCTCCGGTACCGTACGCGATTGGAATCGATGCTATGTCGCATCAGGCGTTCGTGGCGTTGCAATCGTCCAATTTCGGATGGATCGTCGATTTTTCCAGCGGCGTTCCCAGCGCGAATCCTCCGCAGCAGATCGGCGGCGCGCTTTCACCGTTCAGCACGGGATTGAATCCGACGGTATCGGTGGACCAGCGCCTGAACTGGGCGGTGATAACGCCCGGAGGTCTGGGAGCGGTAAACGTCGTTGAATTGGGCAGGCTCCCGGGAACCGGCGGGAATCCAGAAGATAAGGGCCGGCCCGCCGCAGTGGTAGCGGCATTAACGGCTTCGACGACAATTCAGGGCGTGGGAATCAACCAGCAGACGCACACAGCTTTGCTGGCCGATCCTACGGGCCCTGCGCAAACGACAGTTTCGTCGCCGGCGCTTTCCTCGTTCAGCCTGATGGATCAGGCGCTTGGCACTGTGCCGTTTACACAAAACAATCTGACGTTCACGCAGATTGGGCTGACGGCTGCGGCAGTGAATTCGCTGGCGAACATTGGCGTCGCAGTCAATTCGGGCGCAAACAATGGGTACGTTGTGGACCTTCAGAACAACACCGTCCTTCAAACGCTGGGCGGGTTCAATGAACCGGTGGCGGTGGCGGTGGACGAGGGTGCTAACACGGCATATGTCGTCAACCAGGGAAACAACACGGTTTCAGTGGTCTCGCTGAGCAATTCGTTCAATCCGCTTCAAATCGTGGCGACCAATCCGTCGTTCACGTTGGTGCAGCCGACTCCGGCACCGATCACCCTTACGGTTACGGGCGCCGGGTTTATGGCGGGATCGAAGGTGTACTTGGACGATGCGGCGGTGGCGACGAACTTTGTGAACTCGCGTTCGCTCTCCGCAACGGTACCCGCAGCCGATCTTGCGGGGCCACGGCGATTTATCGTTTATGTGAAAAATGGCTCGACGATTTCGAACGTCAGCGACCTGACGGTGATTCAACCCGTGAATGTAGGCACCAATCCGATTGGAGTCGCGGTGGATTCGTACCTGGACCAGGCTGTGGTGACGAATTCGTCGTCGAACTCGATTTCGGTGATCGACCTGCTGAACGGGACAACCGTTACGCCACAGGCACCGAGCTTCTTCTCGACCGGAACGACGCCGTTCGGCGTGGCGATTCTGGAGCGCAGCGGCTTGGCCGTTGTTGCCAACAACGGAAGCGATAATGTGACGATTCTAGATGAAAAGGGAGTGAGTGGGACGTTTCAGGCTCCCGCAACGGTGGCACTCTGCGGAGTTGGCTGCACGTTGCCGATCGGTGTGTCGGTAGATCCGGATCAAGCGCGTGCACAAGTGGTGGAGACGTATTGTCCGAGTGCATCAAGCGCATCGACGGACTGCCCGCCCTACAATGGGGGCCTCAGCACGCTCGCGGTGAGCCTCACGGCTTCGACATCAGCGGTCCAAGGCGTCGATTTGCTCCCCGTTGCTGTGGCGATGGATCCGACGCTGACGGTGGCGGGTCTCGCCATTGCGGGGCAGCCGAGCGAATTTCAGGTCATTTCTTTGGGGCCGCTGAGCACCAGGGCTACCGTGAACAATTTCCAACTGCCGACCGGCGTGGTATTCGATCCGGTGAACCAGGATTTTCTAGTGGCGAACAGCACTGTTAATACGGTGGTGGTGATCGATCCTTCATCGGCAGTGGTACTCGGCAGCTTTCCGACTGGGATTAACCCGACATCGGTGGACTACAACTACGACACTTCGACGCTGGTGACGTCGAACGCTGCGACGAATACAATTTCCGTGCTGAATTACGTGTGCCCCCCGAATCCGTCCGGCGCGACGTCGTGTCCCACTTCGGCGGTTCGAAACGTAGTGGCTGCGGGAACGCCGCCTCCGAGTTCGTCGGTTGTTGTCGGGCCGAATTCGATTGCGATCGACCGGCGCCTGAATCTCGCTGTTCAAGTGGATCAGATTAACAACCGGGTGCTGTTGGTGCCTCTGCCGCAATAGACGAGCCCGCGCAAACCGGAGCAGCGACCCGCGGCAACCCGCGTGTTGTGCCGGGCATCCGAATAGATGACGTTGGAAAGCCTTTGTTTTCCGGCCTGCCGCCCGCGAAACCAATTGACCCGAATCTTTACTCCCGGCTATAATCTTGGATTTGTGTTTAACGGTTTGACGGCAGATACAATCAAGGAGTGAGAATGAAGATTCGATTAGCAATTCCGGCCCTCGCGGCGTTCCTGATGGTTCCCGCGGTGTGGGCTCAGGGCGGCGCGGCCGCACCCAGCAAAGTGGGAGTTATCGACGTACAAGTCGCGATTACCAGCACCTCGGAAGGCAAGCAGGCCGCAGCGCAGCTGCAGTCGAAGTTTGCACCGCGCCAGACCGAGTTGTCGAATTTGCAGAAGCAGCTCGAAGATGTTCAGAATCGTTTGAGGACCGGCCAGACCACGCTGAGCGATGACGAGAAGGCACGGCTGCAACGCGATGGCGAAAATCTGCAGCGCACCTACCAGCGGAAGTCGCAGGACGCGCAGGATGACTTTCAGCAGGCACAGCGGGATATCGTGGACACGATTGGACGGAAGATGATCGATGTCCTTTCAAAGTACTCCCGGGAGAACGGCTACGCAGTGATCCTGGATCGCTCGGGCCAGGCTACGCCGGTGATCTACGCGGCGAACAGCACGGATGTGACGCAAGACATCATCCGGCTCTACGACCAGACCTACCCGGTCAGCGCCTCGGGTGGTGCGGGAACGCAACGCACTCCGGCGACGAGGCCGGCACCGAAGCCAGCTACGCCGCAGCAGTAAGCGAGCGAGTTGGCCACTTTGTGGCCACGCTGGTTGACGCGGATTTGGAGAACCTCCCGGGATGCCGCCGGGAGGTTTTTCTTTCTGGGAACGAAGGGTTCGGATGAGCATCTAAAGCGTGCCGGGAGACGCGCCTTCTCCCCGTACCGGCACCCAGATTGAGTGCGGTTGCGTTTTTAGCGTTCGACACTTATACTGGGATGCATCCAAAGAGGTCGCGTGGTCGAGTGGGCGCGAGCCCACTTTTTTGTTGGGCCCGTAAAATTGCCCACTGGGCCGGGGTATCGACGGAGGCTGCCGCCGTGAATCCCGCCCGGCAGCGAACTCCGGTGGAATCGGATGGAACTGGAAAAGATTCGAGAGGCGGCGGAGCGCGTAGCGCATTCGCTGGGCCTTGAGATTTTCGACGTCGAATTCAAGATCGGCAAAGACCGGCTTCTCCGGGTTTATATCGACCGTTTACCGGGACCTGAGAATCCGCAGGACCTCGGTGTCACTCACAAGGATTGCGAAAACGTGAGTGTGCAGTTGAGCGACATTCTCGACGTCGAAGAGCTGGTGCCGGGGCCGCAATACGTACTGGAAGTCAGTTCGCCGGGACTGGATCGCAAGCTTCTGAAGCCCGCGGATTATGAAAGATTTGTAGGAAGGCTCGCCAAGATTTGGCTGAACGAGCCGGTGGGTAAGCAGCAATTTTACGAAGGACGGCTTGCAGGTTTCGCCGACGGGAACGTGAAGTTCACGGTCAAGGACAACGAGATGTTGGTACCTTACGCGGCGATTAAGAAAGCCAATCTGGTCGTCGAGCTGTAGCTCCACCGGGCGAAAGTGCCGGTGAGAAAGCGAAGGCGCCGCCCCCAGCCGCAGCGGCCTGAGTCAGGGAGAAACGCGAATGGCGAGTCAGCTGTACCAGCAAATCGAGCTGATCAGCCGGGAAAAGCATATCGAACCGGAGATCATCGTCGCTGCGATTGAAGACGCGATGGTGGTGGCGGCGCGGAAATACTACCGCACCGAAGAAGATCTGCGCTCGAAGTTCAATCCGACGACCGGACAGGTGGATGTGTTCGCCGTTCACACGGTGGTGGAAGAAGTCGCGGACCCGGTCCGCGAAATTTCACTGACGGATGCGCGCAAGCGGCAGCCGGATGTTGAGGTGGGCGGAGAGATTCTGGACACGAAGCCGACCGACGTGCTCGGACGCATCGCCGCACAGACGGCCAAGCAAGTGATTTTGCAGAAGGTGCGCGAGGCCGAGCGCGACACGATTTATAACGAATATCACACACGCGTCGGCGAGCTGATTAACAGCGTGGTGAAGCGCATGGAAGGCCCGGACATCATTGTGGACATGGGCCGCACAGAAGCGCGCTTGCCGAAACGTGAACAATCCCGCCTTGAGGCGTATAACGTTGGCGACCGGCTGCGCGTCACAGTTCGCGCGGTGGAGCGCGCGGCGAAGGGACCGCAGGTGGTGGTTTCGCGCGCCGATCCCGCCCTGGTTCAGCGCTTGTTTGAAATGGAAGTGCCGGAAATTTACGATGGCACGGTACAGATCCGCGCGGTGGCGCGCGAGGCGGGTGAACGCACGAAGATTGCGGTGGAGAGCCGCGACAAGGACGTTGATCCTGTGGGCGCGTGCGTGGGCATGAAGGGAATGCGCGTGCAGTCGATTATTCGCGAGTTGCGCGGAGAGAAGATCGACATCATTCCCTGGAACGAAGAAACGGTAGCATTCGCGCAGAAGGCGTTGAGCCCGGCGAAAGTCACGCGCGTGCAGATCGTCGAACCAGAAGAGAAGCGCCTCGAAGTGATCGTCGAGGATACGCAGCTGTCGCTGGCGATCGGCAAGAAGGGGCAGAACGTGCGCCTCGCCAGCAAGCTGATCGGCTGGAACATCGACATCAAGAGCGAGGAAGAAAAGCGGCGAGAGATCGAAGCGCAGATGGCTGCGTTGACGGCCCCGGGCACAGCGCTCACGGAACTTGCGGGCGTAGGACCGAAGACGATCGAGAAACTCGAAGCGGCGGGCATCACGTCGATCGAGAAACTCGCGGACATGACGCCGGAGCAGCTCGTAGAGATTCCGGGCATCGGCGAGAAGATGGTGGAGAAGATTCACCAGTCGGTGGCCTTGTACTTCGAGAATCTTGAAGCGCTGGCGACACAGGCACCAGGCGAAGCAGGCACGGAAGCGGCGTTGGTGGATGAAGCCACAGTCGAAGCGGAACAGGAAGTGGCGACAACTGAACAGAGTGCTGAACCGGATGCAGCGCCGGTGGATGTGGCGGTCGAAGCTGTTCAAGTGGACGAGGCTACCGAAGAGGCGACGGAACAGGTTCGCGAAGCGGAGATTGGCGAAACAGAAGACAAGTCGTAACGATTGACGAACATAAAAGCGCAGCCAAGAATGGCGGCTC
Source organism: uncultured Acidobacteriota bacterium (assembly GCA_963839325.1). Lineage (GTDB taxonomy): Bacteria > Acidobacteriota > Terriglobia > Acidiferrales > UBA7541 > Palsa-295. The sequence goes on from CAWIUO010000003.1 coordinate 96,323, forward strand.
GGCAATAAAAATAGAGGCGAATGGCAGATCCGAATCAAGTTCGTATCAATGAATTGGCAAGAGAGCTAGAGATCAAAGCGAAAGTTTTGATCGAGTACTTGCCGTCCGTCGGCGTCACCGAAAAAAAGACGCACTCGAGCTCCATCGACAACTCGCACGCTGAACTTGTGCGTAAGCACTTTCTGGGGCTGGCGAACGCGGAAGCGCAAGTTGAGGCTGAGAAGGCTGCGAAAGCGACGGCCGCGAAGAGACCTGCGGTACCTGCTGCTCCTCCAAGACCTGTTGCAGCTCCCGCGGCGCCGCCGGTCGCTGCTCGACCCGGAGTTGCTCCGGCCGCGACATCCACGGCACCTGCCCCGCCGGCTGGAGTTCGTCCGGCAGCGCCTGCGATTCGTCCTCCAGCAGGAACCGGGGCCGGTGCGCCGGGACAACCGGGTGCCCATGCGCAAGGACAAGCGTCCGTCGCTGCGCGACCGGGAGCAGCGCCTGCTTCGCCGCAAGCAACACCCGGAGCCGTTCGACCCGGAGCGCCCGCTCCAACCGGACCGCGGCCGGGAGTACCGCTCCGTCCGCAAACGCCCGGAGCGCCGACTCAAACGGCCGGAGCTCCAGGAGCACCGCGCCCTGTGGGAACTGCACCGGGAGCGCCGCGTCCTGCAGGCGCACCGCCTTCGAGCACGCAGCGTTACCCCGTTCGTCCTGGAGCGCCGTCGGCGCCCGGACAATTTCGTCCCGGCTCGCCACAAGGCGCACGGCCGGGGGCGCCACAACAGTTTCGTCCGGGAGCCGGAGCACAAGGACGGCCGGGAACAGCACCAGGGCAAGGACGTCCGAGCGGCCCGCCGTCGCGTTTTCCGCAACGGCCGGGAAGTGGACCGGGAGGCGGACGCGACAACAAGGCGCCCGTGGGAACGCAGCGTCCCGGAGCAGGCGTACCGAAAGCAGAGCCCGGCAAGCCGCTCTATGCGCGCAAGCCTGCGGCGCGCGGCCGACCGCTAATTGAGAAGCGTTACGCGGAAGGCGAGCGGAAGCTGCATCCGGTTCGTCCGCGCGCAGGTGCGGGTCCGGGTGGACGAGTAACCGTTGAGCAAGCTGCTCCGGTGAAGCGCGAACCGCGGCTGATTACGGTGACCGAAGGCATCACGGTTCGCGAACTCGCGGAGAAACTCGATATTCGCGCGAAGGAATTGTTGAAGACGCTGCTTGATCGCGGCGTATTTGCGAGCATCAACCAGGCGCTCGACGTTCCCACGGCAACGAGTTTGGCGGAAGCGTTCAGCGGCATCGTTGAGGTGGTGACGTTCGAAGAGCAACTGGTCCAGGAAGAGAAGGAAAAAGTTAAGGAAGAGCGCACGGGCAATGAAGTGCCGCGCGCACCGGTGGTCACGGTGATGGGACACGTGGACCACGGCAAGACGAGCTTGCTGGACGCCATTCGGTCGGAAGACGTGGCGGCGGGGGAAGCGGGCGGCATCACGCAGCACATTGGCGCGTACGAGGCGCACATCGACGGAAAGCGGATCGTATTTATCGATACGCCGGGCCACGAAGCGTTCACGCGGATGCGTGCGCGCGGCGCGAAGGTGACGGATATCGTTGTGCTCGTTGTAGCGGCAGACGACGGCATTATGCCGCAAACCGAAGAAGCGATTTCGCACGCGCGCGCGGCGAATGTGCCGATAATCGTTGCGATCAACAAGATCGACAAATCGGATGCGCAGCCCGAGCGCGTGAAGCGGCAACTATCCGACAAGGGCTTGATGCCGGAAGAGTGGGGCGGCGAAACGGTGATGGTGGAAGTTTCGGCGAAGACAAAGAAGAATCTGCCGAAGCTGCTCGAAATGATTTTGTTGGTGGGCGACATGCGTGAGCTGAAAGCCGATCCGGGAATTCCGGCGAGCGGAGCAGTGCTCGAATCGCGCGTCGATAAGGGCCGCGGGCCCGTGGCAACGATGCTCGTCCAGAACGGGACGCTCCATGTGGGCGATGTGTTTATCGTTGGCGCGGTGTACGGCAAAGTCCGCGCGATGTTTGACGATCGCGGAGCTGCCCATCAAGCAAGCCGGGCCGGCGACACCCGTGGAAGTACTGGGATTGCAGGGCGTGCCGGAAGCGGGCGATCAATTCCAGGTGGCGGACGAAGCGAAAGCGCGCCACATCGTGGAATACCGCCAGGGCAAGCAGCGCGATGCCGCGCTCGCCAAGTCCGCGAGCAGCCGCCTGACGCTCGATCAACTGCACGAGCAGTTGAAAGCCGGAGACGTGAAAGAATTGCAGGTGGTCGTAAAGGCGGACGTGCAGGGTTCGGTGGAAGTGTTGAACGAAATGCTGCCGAAGCTTTCCAACGACCAGGTGAAGCTGAAGGTGATGCACGCGAGCGTCGGTTCAGTGAACGAGTCGGACGTGCTGCTGGCGTCCGCTTCGAATGCGGTGATAGTCGCATTCAACGTGAAGCCGGAGCGCAAGGCGGCCGAGCTGGCGCAGCGCGAAGGCGTGGACATCCGTACGCATACGATCATCTACGAACTGCTCGACGAGCTGCGGCTTTCGATGGCGGGCCTGTTGAGCCCGATCCTGAAGGAGCAGCATCTGGGTCGCGCGGAAGTTCGGAATACGTTCCGCGTGAAGGGCGCCGGCACGATTGCAGGATGCTACGTCACCGATGGCATGATGAAGCGCAACGAAGAAGTGCGCGTGTTGCGCGGCGGAACGGCGATCCATTCGGGCAAGATTATTTCGCTGAAGCGCTTCAAGGACGACGCGGGCGAGGTTCGCGCCGGCTTTGAGTGCGGCGTGGGCGTATCGAACTTCAACGACATTCAGGTCGGCGATGTGCTCGAGTGCTTCAAGATCGAGAAGACCACAGCGGTGCTCGATCCGGCGCACGGCGCGCGGCCGCAACGCCAAGAGCGCGCGGCGCGCCAAGATTCGGCGTAGAGTTTGCGATTTGTACTGTGCTGTTGGCTGAAGTGACAGGGCGCGCAGCCCAGTCTGCTGCGCGGCGACGGAAATGCCAATCGGCCTCCTCACCCTTGAAATTCACATCCTCGATGCGCAGTCCCTTAAGGACAAGCGGCAGGTGTTGCGAAGTTTGAAGGACCGTTTGCGCGCGCATTACAACGTCTCCGTGGCGGAATTGGATCATCAGGACGTGTGGCAACGATCACGCGTGGGCGTGGTAACGATCGCAAGCGATCCGGCGTTCCTGGAAAAATCGCTGGCGGAGATTTCGGCGGAATCGGAGCGCGTTCTGGGACGTGATCTGGTTTCGCAGCAGATCGAATATTTCGAGGACGAAAGCGTATGACGACGCAAGGGCATCGCGTAGAACGCGTCGCTGAAGAAATTCGGAATGAAGTGAGCCTGATGCTGGCGGGGGAGCTCAAAGATCCGCGTCTGACGGCCGACGTGACGATCACGGAAGTGCGCCTTGCGCCGGGCATGCGAACGATCCGGATTTTCGTCCAAGTGGCTGGCACAGACGAAGAACGCGCGAAGACGCTGGAAGGTTTGCAAGCCGCGAAGGGATTCGTGCGGCATGAATTGGTGGAGCGCCTGCACATGCGGCGCGCTCCCGAAGTGCTGTTCCTGCTCGACCAGACCGAAGAGATCGAGAAACGGATCAACGAACTGCTGCACAAACCCGGCTCACCGGAGAAACCATAATCCGCGCCAGCCGGTAAGAGTTCGCGGCGGGCGGAGAAGCGAGCTTGGTGAGCTGCGGATCGATTGCGCCACGCTTCCCCACAACATCTGCTGAGTGAAACGAGAACTATGCCACGACCACCCAAACAACCGCCCATTGACGGCATCCTAGTGATCAACAAGCCGAGCGGCCGCACGTCGCACGACGTAGTGGAATTTGTGCGCCAGCTTGCGGGCTTTCGGGGCATCGGACATCTGGGCACGCTGGACCCGGTCGCTACCGGCGTGTTGGTGCTTGCACTCGGCAAGGCGACGCGACTCGCGCGGTTCTACAGTGGGCGCTGTAAGCGTTATACGTGCGCGGTGCGATTTGGTTTTGAGACGGACACGTACGACTCCGACGGGGAAGCGCTCGGGCCAGATACCACTCCGACTCTTGATCCTGATTCAATCGTGAAGCTGGCTTCGGAATTTGTGGGTAAGATTCAGCAGGTGCCGCCCGCCTATTCGGCGAAGAAGATTAAAGGCCGTCCGGCGCACGAGCTCGCGCGGAAGAACGAGCCGGTGAATCTCCAGCCGGTCGAGGTCGAGGTTTTTGAGTTTCGCTTGATAAGCGTCGCAGGATCGGTGGCGCGTTTCAGCGTGGAATGCGGCGCGGGTACGTACATCCGATCGCTGGCGTTCGATTTAGGGCGGAAGCAGGGAAGTGGCGCGCACCTTTCAGAGATTGAGCGGACGGCGGTAGGTGAGTTTACGATCGACCAGGCCGTCACAGTGGACGAACTGGAAAGCGATGCGCGCGCGGGGAAATTCGCAGAGCGCGTGATTCGAGTCGAGAATTTGCTGGCCGACTTGCCGCGTGCGACCGTGCTGCCAGTGATCGAAAAGCGGGTGAAGCATGGCGCCAAATTCAATCTTTCGCTCGCGCAAATTCAGCCGGGGCGGCCGAGCCTAGCAGAGGGCGTGCCAGCGCAGCTCGATTCCGGAGAATGGAAACCTTCGCGGCTTCGTGTGTTCAACCAGCAGGGACAATTGATCGCTATAGCCGAGCCGGTGGTGCCGCGGACCTACCAACCGGTGCTGGTGCTCGAAACGTCGTCGTAGGATTTGCCAAGCCCGTCAGTGATGCGCGGCCTTCCGTTTGGATTTCCGGTTGACCATTTGTTCGGCAATCATGAGCAGCAGATCGCGGTTGCGCGGCTCCATTCGAGCGAGCGCTTCAATTAGCTGCTGATAGAGGTGCCGTTCGCGCCGCGTTTCGCCCCAACCGGGAATGCGTTCCTCGGCGCGCTTGCGGCGGGCCGCTGCTTCTTCACCTTCGTGAAAGAGCTGGTAGAGCGGAATTTCCAGCGCCCGCGCGAATTTTTCCAAAGTTTCCACGCTGGGAACGGTGTGGCCGTGCTCGACGCGCGAGGTGTAGCAGCGCACCAATCCGGTTCTCTTCTCAATATCGCCCTGACTCAAATTCTTGGCTTCGCGAATTTCTTTCAGTCTGCTGCCTATTTGCATGTGGTGCTCCGAGGAGGGGGCATCTAATCGGTACAACGATGACTACTACTTAGCATTCCTTGAGGCCGGTGTCCACAAGTGTGCGCTTCGCTGAGCGGACGTGCGGACCGGAATTATAGTAAGGTTTGCACCGGCTGCTCCCCTGGAACGCGCCCCGGTGATCTGCATCCTCACCGCGGTTGCGGCTCGGCGGTCTGCCCTGGCGGATTGGTGACGGGCGGATTGGCCTGAGTGGGATTGGGCGGTTGCGGCACAGCGCCCTGAATCGGCGCCTCCGCGGGTTGAGACGGCGGCTCCTGTAGCGCCGGCTGTTGTTGTTCCTGAGGTCGGGGCTGTGGCTGCGGCGGCTGTTCGGGCACGGGAAGTTGCAGTCCGCCACGGCGCTCCTGCTGCGTGAAGCCGAACGAGCCGGCGCCTTCCAGCGAGCCGCGTCCGGCATAGATCACGTGATCCTTCCTGCGGTTCAGCGCAACGATTCTTGGCGTGACTAGAATCAGCAATTCGGTATTTTGATTTTGCTCCGCGGTTTGCGCCGCCAAATCCAGCCCGCCGTGGGCCACTTCTCCCAGAAAAGGAGTGCCGTTGAGATTCGTGGATGTTTGCGGCGCGATGAATTGCGCGAGTTCGGCCGACTGATTCAGCTTTACGCGCACGGTCTGGTGCAGCTCTTCGTTGTTCACCACGGGAATGTTATTGAAACTCGAGCCAGCCAGGCTACTGATGGTCATCTCGAACTGGATGCTGACCTCATCGTCGTCATGAATCCGGGGTGTCGCCTTCACTTTGAATCCCAGATCGATGTATTCGGCATTGGGGAACTGCGAGCCGGCTATGCCGGTGCTGCTCCCGAGGAACGACGACGAATTCAGAATGATGGATACGGTGTTCGAGCCGTTATTCGTGACGGCGAGATCCGGAATTCCGTCGCCGTTGAAATCGGCTGTCACGCAGGAATCCGGAGCGGTTCCAAGCGCGAGTTCAAAATAGGTACTGAATGTGCCGCCGCCGGCGCCGAGCAAAAGCGCGACGGAATTGTCGCCTTGCGCCGTGACCGCGAGGTCGGGGCGGCCGTCCACGTTGTAATCTGCGACGGCGATCGAAGTTGGGTTTGTACCAGCTGGGAAATCCTGGCGGGGCACCGCGACGGTTCCAAACGTGCCATCTCCATTGCCCAGAAAAATCGAGACCGCATTGCCGACTTCGTTCGCGTTGGTGGGTGCGCCGCTGTCCGCGACCGCGAGGTCAGTGATGCCGTCGCCGTTAAAATCGCCGGGCGCGACAAATAGCGGTGTAACTCCGGTAGGGTATGTGACGCCGGTCTTAAATGTGCCGTCGCCATTCCCCAGAAAAATCTCGAGGGTGTTGTCGCCGGAGTTGGTTACGGCGATGTCGATCTTGCCGTCGCCGTTGAAGTCGTCGGCGACGATTGAAGTGGGCGCGGCGCCGGATGCGAAGGGAGTCTTTGCGGTGAATGTACCGTCACCGTTGTCGTGGAAAACTTCGATGGTGTTGTCGGTTTTGTTCGCGACGATCAAGTCCGGCGAGCCTATGGATTCGATGTCGCTGGCGATCACGCAGACGGGGTTGTTGCCCGTCGTGAGGGCTGGTCCGGTAGCGAATGTGCCGTCGCCATTCCCAAGAAGAATCGAAATCGAATTCGAATTCTGATTCGCGACAGCCATGTCCAAATTGTTGTCGCTCGGAGTGGCGGTCGAGGCGGAGTTGAAGCTGCCGGTGGCGATCCATGCCGGGCCCATGCCGACGTTGGTCACCGTGGGATCCTGAAACGTGCCGTCCCCATTGCCCAGATACACAGAAACCGTACCGTCGGTGTAGTTGGCGACGGCAAGATCTTGAAAATTGTCCACGTTGAAATCCGCGGTGGCGACGAAGTCGGGATTTACGCCCGTGGCGATATTCGTCACGGGGAAATTCGATCCGGAGGCGCCGGGAATGTTGACGCCGGTGCTGCTGCCGAGGCTCGCGGAGTATTGCGCGAGCGAGACAGGATAACGCTCACCCACGAAGAAGGTGGCTGGTTGGCCGTCTTCGGCACGAAGCAGCATACGGCGGCCAGAGTGAATTGCGGAGAGTGCGTCGGAAAAGGTTGCAGTCGCGCCGGGTAGTGTACCGATGAAGGTCGTCTTCCCGCCTCCGAATGCCACAAGCGGTGGAATCAGCGTGCTCGTGCCAATGTTTCCGGAGCTGAGAAGCTGAGCGATTTGCGTGGAAGTTAGGCCCGCGAGGGAACTCGATTGTCCAAAAATTTGCTCAAGGATTCCGATCAGTCCTGCGAGGCCCTGCGATGCGAACGTCGCCGCGGCGTTCGACGGAATTCCGTAGATCGTCGCCGTCTGCGGAGGCAGGACTCCCATGACTTGCTGCTTGTTGCGATCCATCTCGACGACGATCACTTCAAGCACCAGTTCGCCCACCGGCTTTTCCAGGTCGTCGATCAGGCCTGTGGCGACGGCCATGGCCTGCGGCGAAGCGCGCATCGTGAGCGTGCGGCTTTTGGTGTCGAGGTCGGTGCGAGTAACACCGGCGATTTCACGAACCAGGCGCGAGACTTCGGTGATCTGATCCGAGTTTTCGGAGGCGGGGAAGAGCACGGTGCGCACGATCGAAACGTCGTAATCTTTGCGTTTTTGGGTCGTGTCTGGCGCGACGAAGAACAGGTGCTTGGTGAGCGGGCGCCAGAAAGTTGCGGTGGCTTCGCCGAGAACGCGCGTGGCGGTGGCGAAATCGACATCGACCAAGTCGAGACGCACGGGCCGCTCCCGAACGTCCACGTCGAATGCGACTTCCACTCCGAAGCGGCGCGCGATTTCTTCATATGCTCCTTGCGTTGAGCCGCGCAGGTGAAACGTCTGTACCCCTGGCGCATGTTCGAGGAGCACTTGCTTGGTGAGTTGAGGTTCGGAAGCGGCCTCTTGAACGCGGGTTGGATCGAGCGCGGAAAGTTCGGTGAGACGTTCGGCGACGACTTTGTTCGTCGGATCGATCGCGCGGGCTTCACGGAGCGAGCGAACAGCTTGCGTGATGTTCCCGGAGACGGCGGCCTTCTCGCCCGCCTCGAGCTTGGCTTGCACGATGTGCGCACGGGCAATCGCAAGGCCTTGCAGGTAATCCAGATTATTCGGATCCCAGTGCGCTGCGTCGTCGTAGGCTTCAAATGCGGTTTGCCAGTCGCCGGACTCGGCGGCTTTTCCGGCGCGCCTAGCCGCTTCTTTGCCTTTTTTCACGTCCTGTTTTCGCAGAGGAGCTGCCGTCGCCTGCTGCTGCTGGGAGGAACCGGCGGATGTTGGGGTGGAAGTCTGAGTGGAGGGTGCAGGCTTGTTCGCGGACTGCTGCGATTCTTGAACTCCGGAGGCTCGCACCACGCAAGGCGCGAGTGCCAGCGCGTAACAGAGCGCGATGGCAAGACCCGAGCGGACAATACGATGCAGCGTGCGAGGTTGAACCGGCATCAGAGTATAAGATGGTATTCTAGCGTGAAAGGTGAGCAGGGTTCCTGGTTCTGATTGCGAGCCGGGAAGATTGTTGGCCGAACGACCGCAACGTTCGTTCTGAAACGCCCGCCTGAAGCGTCAGACCCCTGAATTTGCTTGATTTAGAGGCAACGCGGCGTTAAACTCGGATTTCCAGTTGTAAACTGTTTTCAACTAGAAAGAAATGCTCTCAGCTCTCCTCATTGCACTTCGCGAAGGCGTTGAAGCCGCTCTGGTTGTCGGCATCGTCCTGGTCTATCTGAACCGTACCGGCCGTCGTGCCTTGACGGGATATGTGTGGATGGGCGTTGGCTTTGCGACAGCGGCCAGCATCGCGGCGGCTATCCTATTGCAACGTTGGCAAGTCAGTGAAGACGGATTCGAAGGCGTGCTGATGCTGATGGCGGCGGTGCTGGTCGTGTCCATGATCATCTGGATGAAGCGCATCGCCCGGAATTTGAAGAAGGATATCGAGCGGCGTGTGGAAGCGCTGGCGCAGAAATCGAGCCGCGCGGCCGGCTGGGCGATTGGGTCATTCGTGTTTTTGATGGTGGTACGCGAGGGCGCGGAGCTGGTTCTGATTTTGCGCGCAGTCGAACTGTCGAGCGCGGGCGTGCAGGTCTGGATCGGCACGGCACTTGGGATTGCGATCGCGGTTGCGGTGGGGCTCTTCTTTTTTCAGGGGACGCTCAAGATTCCGTTGCACCGATTTTTCAAGGCGACCAGTGCGATTCTGATGGTCGTTGCGTTTCAGCTGGCGCTGACGGGGATTCACGAATTGAGCGAGGCGATGTGGATTCCGTCGAGCAAGACGGAGATGTCCACGATCGGGCCGATCGTTCGCAACGAAGTGTTCTTCTTCGTGATCATTCTGGGATTCGCGGCGCTAGTCGTACTGCGCGAGTGGCTTAGCGCGAAAGATCCCGCCGCGGAGAAAGCTTTGAATCCCGCGGAACGGCGCATGCGCGAGCACGAGTTTCAGCGGCAACGGCGGTGGAGCTTTGCGGCGGCCTCGCTCTGCATGGTGATCGTGTTTTCGTTTGCGGCCGAGTACGTGTACGGCCGCGTCGCTGCGGCGCCGGTTCCGGCGAAGGCGCTCGTGGCCGATACAAACGGAAAAGTCCGCGTGCCGCTTTCCGAACTCACCGACGCGAGCCTGCACTACTACACGGCAGACTCGAACGGCACCGTGATTCGGTTCCTGGTGATCCACCAGACGAACGGCAACTACGCCACCGCACTGGATGCGTGCCAAATTTGCGGCGCGTCAGGATACCGGCAGGAAGGGCAGAACATCATCTGCCGCAACTGCGGCGCGGCGATCTACGTTCCGTCGATAGGCGAAGCCGGCGGTTGCAACCCGATTTTCGGTGAAATCCCGCGTGGAGGGCGGTGAAGTGGTTGTCGATGTAACCGCTCTGCTCGACTCCGCTTCCCCGAATTCACTCCTGAAACAATGTTTGCCCGGCTGGTAGGAGAGTCGTTCATCCGCAATCCGCGGCGAAAGGTGCTGACGGCCGCCGCTCTCGTCGTGGGCATGGCTGTCGCAACTGCGACGTTGACGGTGGCTCTGGAAGTTGGAGACCGGCTGGCGCGCGAGTTCCGCAGCCTGGGCGCGAATCTCGTTGTGACGCCGCAATCCGATACGTTGCCGGTGGAGATTGGCGGTGTGGACTACCGGCCCGTGAATGAGGGCGCGTACCTGAGTGAGGGCGATCTCGGAAAGCTTAAAACGATTTTCTGGCGACACAACATTTTAGGGTTCACACCGTTTCTCGACGTTCCAGCTAGTGTGGGTAATGCGATCACGGACACTGGTACGCCAGTCACGTTGATCGGCACTTGGTACAAGCACGGCGTTCCGGTACCCGACGGCACCATTTTCGAAACCGGGCTTAGCGCGACGCATCCGTGGTGGAAGATCGACGGCAGTTGGTTTCGCGACGGAGCGAAAGAGTGCGTCGTAGGCGCAGTTTTCGCTGGAAAATATCCCGGCGGGTTGAAACCGGGCACGACGATTTTTGTAAAGCCAGCGGGGGCTGAGGCTTCCAGCGCGGCTGATGCGCCTGCGATTCCGCTTCTTGTGAGGGGCGTGGTTACGACGGGCGACGCAGAAGACTCGGCGATTCTTGTACCACTCCAAGTCGCTCAGGAGTTGTCGGGACGTCCAGGCCAGTTTCGCGAGCTTTTTGTGAGCGCGCTGACGAAGCCCGCCGACGCGCTCGCGGAAAAGGGCGAACGCGCTCAGAAAGACAAGAACGTGCAGCTATCTCCTACGGAGTACGACCGCTGGTTCTGCTCGCCGTACATTTCGTCGATCAGCTTTCAGATTCGCACGGTGTTGCCGGGTACGGACGTGCACGCGATCCGGCGCGTGGCGGACACAGAGGGTCGCATTCTTTCGCGCGTAAGCACGTTGCTGTGGATCGTCACGCTCGCGGCGCTGATTGCAGCCGCGCTCGGTGTGGCCGCGACGTCCGCGACGACAGTTCTGGAGCGGCGATCGGAAATCGGCGTGATGAAAGCGCTCGGTGCGAGCAACACGCTGGTGAATGGAATTTTTCTCGCGGAACAACTCCTGCTGGCGGTAACGGGCGGCGTGATTGGTTTCGCGCTGGGAGCGGTTCTGGCACGGCTATTGGGCGCGAGCGTATTCGGAACTCCGGCGTCGCCGCGGTTGATTTTAATTCCGGTGGTGATCGCGCTTGCGGCGATCGTGGCGGTGGTCGGAAGTTTGGTACCGCTGCGGCGCGCTTCGCAGTTTGAACCCGCGATGATTCTGAGGGGCCAGTAATGTTTTGGCGGGTGGTATTCAAGCTTTTGCGCGGGAGCAGCGGGCGGCTTGCGGTGGCGGTGCTGGCGCTGGTTAGCGGCGCGGCGGTGATTGCCGCGCTGATGAATCTGGATTTCGACGTCGAACGCAAGCTCACCCAGGAATTTCGTACGCTCGGCGCGAACGTGGTTGTCTCGCCGGCCAATAGTGCGGCGGGAGCATTGGACGCCGGAGCGCCCGCGTTGATGGACGAAGGGCGCGTCGCTGCAGCACTGGATTCGGCTTCTCCGGATGCGAAGAATTCGCCGGTGATTGCGGCTGCGCCGTTTCTGTACGTGGTGGCGCGCTCAGGGAGTACACCTCTCGTCGTCGCGGGCACGTGGCTCGACCAGCTCGCACAGCTCGACCCCACGTGGAAACTCGAAGGGAATTGGGTCGCATCCCGCAGTGACGCGACGCAGTGTCTGATTGGCCGGAACGCTGCGCGGAGATTGGATTTGGCCGTTGGTGGCACTCTCGCGCTCGAAGGCGCACACGCAGCCACGAGTTGTATAGTGGCCGGCGTAATTGACGCAGGTGACAACGAAGACAATCAAGTGTTCGCGCCGCTTACCGTGGCGCAGTCGCTAGCGAATCTGTCAGGGAGCGTGAGCCTTGCGCAGATCAGTGTAAGTGGGGGACCGAAGGCGATTTCAGGCTTTTCCGCCCAGCTCGCGCAGAAATTGCCGGAATACCAAGTACGGCCGCTGCGACAGGTTGCCGACGCTGAAGGCTCGCTTCTTGCCCGGATCCGCTTGCTGATTATCGCGATGGCGATTCTGATTCTCGTGCTGACCGCGCTGTGCGTGCTCGGGACGATGGCGGCGCTGGCGATGGAGCGGCGCGAGGACGTCGGTTTGATGAAGGCGCTGGGTGGCTCGATTGGACGGGTCGTGGGAATATTTCTCGCCGAACTGGGCGTGCTCGGGGCGGTTGGCGGCGTGGTGGGAACGATTCTCGGATTCGGGCTTTCGTACTGGATGGGCTTGCGAGTTTTCGGAACGGCGATCTCGCCGCGTTGGGAAGTGTTTCCGATTACGGTCGCGCTGATGATTGTTGTCGCACTGACGGGTGCTTTGCCGCTGCGGCTGCTGGGTAGCGTGAAGCCGGCAGCGATTTTGCGAGGAGAGTAGAGAATCGTGGCGCCGCTGGTCCATATCGAAGCGCTGAGCAAGCACTACGGCAACGTGCGCGCGCTCGACGGCGTTTCATTCGATGTGCAGCCCGGCGAGTGGATTGCGATTATGGGTCCGTCGGGATCAGGAAAGACCACGCTGATCAATATTTTGGGCGGGCTTGACACACCGACCTCCGGCAAAGCAATCGTCGATGGAACGGATGTTGCGGGGCTCGATGAAAGCGGCCTTACGCGATTTCGCGCGGAAAAGGTTGGATTCGTATTTCAGCAGTTTCACTTGGTGCCGTACCTCACTGCCGTTGAAAACGTAATGCTGGCTCAGTATTTCCACAGCACCACGGACGAAACCGAAGCGCGTCAGGCGCTCGAACGTGTGGGATTGGGCGATCGAATCGAGCATCTTCCGGCGCAGCTATCGGGCGGCGAGCAGCAGCGCGTAGCAGTGGCGCGCGCGCTGATCAACCATCCGAAGCTGATTCTCGCCGACGAGCCTACAGGCAACCTCGACGCCGCGAACGAAGCCATCGTGCTTCAGCTTCTGCGCGACCTTCATTCGCAGGGGCACACGATCTTGATGGTGACGCACGCGCCGGAAATCGGACGGCTGGCGGATCGCCGTATCGAGCTTGCACACGGTCGCCTCGCGCAGATCACTGATTATTCCACCGAAGACGAAATCCATTTCGACCACTTGCTGGAACAGGTTTGGATCTTTGGCGAGGAAGGCGTCGCGCCATCCCTCGAACAAGTACGGCAGCGGACTGCGGGACAGGATGCGGCGCGGATCGTCGCCCGGCTCGAGTCCCTCGGACTGCTCACGGTTCGCGAAAGCGAGCTGGCGCTGACTCAGCGGGGAGGAGCGAGAGCGCGCGATATCGTGCGCCGCCGCAGGCTCGCCGAGCGGCTGCTGACCGATACTTTCTCCGTGAACGAAAACGAAGCCAATTCGCACGCGTGCAAATTCGAGCACATCATTAGCCCCGAACTCGATCAGAAGATCTGCGCGTTCCTCGGACACCCGACCACATGCCCGCACGGAAATCCCATTCCGGCAGGGACATGCTGCCCGTCGCGCTAAGCCTGTTCGAGTGAAACCGGTGAGTTGTGTGCGGGGTTCGACCTCACTCGCCGACATTGTTAGACTGGAACCACGATGCCGATTGCACTCGACCAACGAAAAAAGCCGACTAGCGTGAAGGTGAAGGTGTCGTCAGGCGAAGGAGTCGAAATTACCTGGTCGGACCAACACACCAGCCTCTACAACTTCCCCTATCTGCGCGATCACTGTCCCTGCGCGATGTGCAATGACGAACGGGAGAAGAAGGCGCAGCACGGCCCCGCCGCTTCGGTGCTGCCGATGTACAAGCCGAAAGTTACGGCGAGCAGCGCGAGCGCAGTCGGCAGTTACGCGATCCAAATTCAGTTCTCGGACAGTCACGCTACTGGAATTTACAGCTTCGAGCACTTACGCGAAATTTGCCCGTGCGACGATTGCGCGCGGGAATTTCGTTCGGCGGCAGCCAAAGAAGCGCGCTCCTGAGGAATTCATCGCCGCAAGGCCCGCTTTTTCTTCGCGATACAAATCCGCGCTTGGCTTTTTTTTCCTTCCGTTTCCACGTATAGTTTCCGGATACACGAAGACATGTCATCGAATCCTACGGGCCCTTCTTTAACGCCCGGCGCTTCGCGCCCTATCGCAAAAGTTCTCGTGGCCACCACGGCCATGCTCGCCTTTATTTCCTTCTGGCGAGCGGCCGCCATCGTACTGAACGACCTGGCTTCGTCCGCGTATTACGCGGGTGGCGAAGCGGAACAGTTCATCGGCAAGACCGCTCCCTGGTTCATTCTCGGCATCATGCTGTTTTCGTACGCGGTGCGCGCCGTGTACGTGGAAAGTTGCAGCATGTTCGTGCGCGGCGGCGTTTACCGCGTGGTGAAAGAGGCCCTCGGCGGGACGCTCGCCAAATTCTCGGTTTCTGCGCTGATGTTCGATTACGTGCTCACCGGACCGATCAGCGGCGTCTCAGCGGGCCAGTATTTGGTCGGCGTGATCAATGAACTGCTGGCCTACGCACACCTGAGTATTCAGCTTAACGTAGATGGCACGGCAGCCGCCGTAGCCATGCTCATCACGATTTATTTCTGGTGGGAAAATATCAAGGGCGTGCCGGAGTCGAGCGGGAAAGCGCTCGCGATCATGGAGCTAACCACGATCATGGTGGTGATGCTGATCGCATGGTGTGGGTACACGCTCTATGCGCGCGGCGGCTGGCATCTGCCTCCGTTTCCGAATGCCGGCAACATGAAGCTGGACAAGGGATCCCTCGGATGGCTGGACCGGTACCAGTGGGCGCATACAATCACGCTGGTCATTATTTTTGTGGGGCTCGGACATTCCGTGCTTGCCATGAGCGGCGAAGAATCGCTCGCGCAGGTGTACCGCGAAATCGAGCACCCCAAGCTCAAGAACCTGAAGAAGGCCGGGCTGGTTATCTTCATTTACAGCCTGGTGTTCACCTCGCTGGTTTCGTTTTTCGCGGTGATGATCATTCCGGACAGGATCCGCGGCCAGTTCACGGAAAACCTGATTGGCGGACTTTCGATGAATTTGGTCGGAAGTTTTCCCGTAAAGCTGGCGTTTCACGTTTTCGTAGTGGTGGTGGGCACGCTGATTCTGGCGGGAGCGGTGAATACGGCGATCGTCGGGTCCAACGGTGTGTTGAACCGGGTATCGGAAGACGGAGTGCTGACGGACTGGTTCCGGCATCCACACGCCCGCTTCGGAACCACACACCGGATCATCAACCTCGTGGTCGCGTTTCAGCTGGTGACGATCATCGTGAGCCGCGGCGACGTGACTTTCCTCGGCAACTTGTATGCGTTCGGAGTGATTTGGAGTTTTTCGATGAAGGGCATCGCGGTGCTGGTGCTGCGCTACACGCACCCGCAAGACCGCGAATACCGCGTGCCACTCAACCCGGTTATTTTCGGGAAGGAAATACCGATCGGCCTCGGGCTCATCACGTTGACTCTAGTAGCGATCGCGGTGATCAACCTCTTCACTAAGCCCTCCGCTACCGTCGCGGGTGTGATTTTCACGATCGTACTGTTCACGATCTTTGAGATTTCCGAGTACCGGATGAAAGTGCGTGCGGCGGGCGCGACACACGTGGAGCTGGATCAATTCAACCTGGCGCAAGAAGCGGAACTCACGCCGGACAGCGTTGGCGTGACTCCGGGAAACATTTTGGTGCCCGTCAGCACGTACTACGCGCTGAACCACCTGGAAGCGGCGCTGCGCCGCGTGCGCCGCAAGGAAGCGGAAATCGTGGTGCTGCATGTACGCATGCTGCGGCGAGCTGCATCGGGCGAATACGAATTAGCACCGGACCAGCTGTTCAGCACAATCGAGCAACTGCTGTTCACGAAGGTTCTGGCGATCGCGGAGAAGGAAGGCAAACCGGTGCGGCTCGCGGTGGCGGCGGCCAACAATTTGTGGGAAGGCATTCTGCGTACGGCTGTGAATTTGCAGTCGAGCACCATCGTCATCGGAAGCTCGTCGAAGTCGCCGGTGCAGGAACAGGCCCGCGAGATTGGCCTCGCCTGGGAGCGGATGCCAGAGCCGCGTCCGCGCGTCACGCTCGAGATATTCACGCCGTCGGGCCAGGAAGATATTTTTTACCTGGGCCCGCACGCGCCGCGCCTCACTCCGAACGAAATCGAAATGCTTCACCGCGTGTGGCTGGATTTGAGCGACCGGCTGCCCGGCGAGGAAGTACACCATCACGACATCGTGCATTTCGCGTTGACCGAAGTGGAACGCGAGATCAACCAGGGGCAAGCTGAATCGGTGACCGAACGGCTTAAGCAACATCTTCACGATATCGAAGGCCGCCGGATCCACGCGGATGAGCCGCAGAAAAAACTGCCCGGCCAGTAGTCCTACGCGCCCGGGTTTTTTTGACTCACAAATCAAGTGTCAGGCAGGAAGCTGGGCGATGCAACCGGAGTAGCGCGTTGCCTTCATTGCCGGCTTAGTGTCGAAGTACGGACACTCCTTCGTCGTCGGCCCGCCAGCGGTTTTTGATGAATCGTTCACCGGTACGCCGAGCTTACTTATCTCTACTTCTTGGCCAGGGAGAAAAGGGCGCTCACAAGGCCGCGGAGCACGAGAACGGCGCCGGCGACGCCAAGCAGGATCATCGAATAGCGCGTGTGGAAGACGGCGATGTTGACGAGCAGGATGCCGACGATTGCCAACGATGCAGCGCGAATATTGGATTGGCTGCGCGTCACATCTTTCTCAGGGCGCGTGAACGCGCGCGCGGCGAGATACAGAAACAGCATACCCACCGCGATCAGTCCGATGGGCCGCGCCGGAAGCGAGACGCGCCCGGAAAGCGCGAGCACGAGGAGCAGCGCTCCCAGGCAGAGCACGATGATTTCGCTCAGCGTGCGGAATGGATTAGCTGCGCGTCGAGGATTTGCGGTGGCAGGCATCGGATTCTAAAGTCGTTTTAACGAGTGCGCGGCTAGTATCGCCATTCGATGAGCGCGTTGCAATATCGCAAACACCAAAATGGCGGCGCGCGATCTGCGTGCTCAGTTGGCCCGAGTAAGGCTACTGCGCGGCGGCCGATGTTATACTGCGTCGCTGGCCTTTGCATCGCCGTCCGGCCCGTCGTCATCAAATTCTTGGGAGAAAGCCCAGTGCATAGAGTAATTATTATTGGCAGCGGCTGCGCGGGTCTTACCGCTGCGATTTACGCCGCGCGAGCAGACTTAAACCCATTGGTTCTGGACGGGTACGAGCCGGGCGGACAGCTTGCCTTGACGACGATGGTCGAGAATTTCCCGGGATTTCCCGACGGCATCATGGGACCGGAACTGATCGAAAACACCCGCAAGCAAGCGCAAAGATTTGGCGCGGAATTTCGCAGCGGCGCGGTAGCGAGCGTGGACCTGAGCGAGCGGCCGTTCAAAGTGACCGTCGGCAGCGAGACTTTCGAGTCTGAGACGTTGATCATTGCGGCAGGAGCTTCAGCGCGGATGCTTGGCATTGAGTCCGAAAAACTGCTGCTCGGTTATGGCGTTTCCACCTGCGCCACTTGCGACGGATTCTTTTTTCGAGGCAAAGATATTCTGGTAGTCGGCGGCGGCGACACGGCGATGGAGGAGGCCACCTTCCTTACTAAATTCGCAAGCAAGGTCACCATTGTCCATCGGCGTGACGAGTTTCGCGCCTCGAAGATCATGATTGACCGTGCGAAGGCGAATCCCAAGATTGAGTTCCTGACGCCATACGAGATCGCCGAGGTGCACGACGTAACCCGTCAATCCGTGGAAAAAGTCACGCTTCGCAATACTTCCACGGGTGAGAAGCTCGACCGCGACGTTTCAGGAGTGTTCGTCGCGATCGGACACGATCCGAACACGAAGATCTTCAAAGGCCAGCTGGAAATGGACGCGAACGGCTATCTGATCACGCACGAAGGTCCGCGAACGAATATTGAAGGCGTGTTTGCAGCGGGCGACGTGCAGGATCATCGCTACCGCCAGGCGATTACGGCCGCGGGATCGGGCTGCATGGCTGCGCTCGAAGTGGAAAAGTTCCTCGCGGAGCACGAGCACTGATGCTGCAGCGCCACGGAGCGGAGCGTTCATCGCGATGATGCGCGCGATCCTTCTCCATCTTTCCGAAAACAAGAATCTCGCACCGCTGATCATGCGCAACGGCGTGAGCCGGCGTGTGGCGCAGCGTTTCGTTGCCGGCGACAATTTGGACGACGCGATCGTTGCGGCGCGCAACATAAATCGTGCGCGGCAATCGGCGAGCCTCGATTTGCTGGGCGAGAATGTTTCGGACGAGGCCGGCGCGCGGGCCGCGGCGGACGGCTATGCGGCGATATTCGACCGCATTGCACGAGAAAAGCTGGATGCCAACGTTTCGCTGAAGCTCACGCAGCTCGGGCTCGATCTCAGCGAATCGCTTTGCCAGGAATTGCTCGAGCAAATCGTGGCACATGCGGGCGAACAGGGAAATTTCGTCCGCGTGGACATGGAAGGCTCCCCGTACACGCAGCGGACCGTCGAGATGGTGAAGCGAGTTCGCGCCAGGTACCCCGGAGTGGGGACGGTGATGCAGTCCTACCTCTATCGAACCGAAAAGGACATCCAGGAATTGCTTGCAGCGGGGTGTCGGATGCGCCTGTGTAAGGGAGCATATAAAGAGCCGCCGGAAGTTGCGTTTCCGGAAAAGGCAGACGTGGACGCGAACTACGTAAAGCTGATGAAAATGCTTCTGCCGAGCGGCGTGTATCACGGAATCGCAACGCACGACCCGGCGATGATCTGCGCGACTAAGCAGTTTGCGCGAGAGCAGGGAATCGCGTTCGATAAATTCGAATTTCAGATGCTTTACGGAATCCGTACGGATTTGCAACAGCAGCTCGTGCTCGAGGGTTACCGGCTGCGGGTGTACATTCCTTTTGGCACGGACTGGTTTCCGTATTTCATGCGGCGCCTGGCCGAACGTCCCGCCAACATGATGTTTTTCGCGAAGAGCCTGATCCCTCGTTCCACAAGCGGAAACGACTAAATTCTTAGATCGAGATTCCTCCCCCTCGAATCGTTGTCAGAAACCGCGTTCCGTCTTAGAATGTCCGCGACTTCACCGAACACCGAAATCCGTTCACACAACACATCCGCACAGGAGCCAATCATGCGAATCACTCTCATTGTTGGATGCGTCGCCGTCGCCCTTTCCATCGGCGGATGCGGCAAGTCCTCCACGCCCTCGAGCAGTTCCTCGAATTCGGCTTCGCCCTCGAGTTCATCGTCGCCCAATTCGCCCTCCCAACCGAGCTCCACAGCGGCGAATTCGCAGCCCGCGGCCGCTCCGGTGGCGCCGCCTCCTCCACCGCCTGTGACGATCCCGGCGGGCACGCAGCTCACGATTTCGTTGGGTGACACCGTCGATACGAAGGTCGCGAATGATGGCGACCATTTTTCAGCGACTCTCGCCGCTCCGATTACCGTCGGAGGCGTGGTGGTGCTGCCGGCAGGGACACGAGCGTCCGGAACCGTTGTGACGTCGCATTCCGCGGGTAAGTTCAACGGTAATGCGGTCCTCGCGCTTACGCTCGATGAGCTTCGCCTCAACGGCAATCCGTACTCGATACAGACGAGCGAGTTCGAAGATGCGGGGAAGGGACGCGGAAAACGCACCGCGGTCGGTGCCGGCGGCGGCGCGGCATTTGGCGCGATCGTTGGCGCACTCGCGGGCGGCGGCAAGGGCGCAGCGATCGGTGCTCTAGCCGGCGGCGGTGCAGGCACGGCCGGGGCTGCGTTCACCGGAAAGAAGGACATCAGTCTGCCCGCCGAGACGCGATTGCACTTCCGGTTGACGGCGCCGGTCACGGTTCAGGGCACGGATGTTCCGGCGCCGTCATCCACGTCGCCAGGCGCAGCGCCCGCTCCTGCAGCGCAATAATCGTCGAGAATTCTTCCGTTACTAAAACAAAAGGCCCGATGGCGAAATCGCCGCAGGGCCTTTTGTATTTTGCCGGAGCACTCGTCGGTTCAAGCAAAATCAGCTGGCGGACTCTCCAGGTTTTAACGCGTGAATCTCAAGCCCCTGAATGTCCTGCATTAGCCCACGCAGTTCTTCCGGACGTCCGACGAGCGGTGGAAACGTGCCGAAGTGCATCGGGATTACGTGCTTCACGTTGAGCAGACGCGTGGCGAGCGCCGCTTCGCGCGGCCCCATGGTGAAGTGATCGCCGATCGGCAGTAGAGCAACGTCCGGCGCGTACAGATCGGCGATGATCTTCATGTCTCCGAAGACGCAGGTGTCGCCTGCGTGGTAAACCGTCAGGCCTCCTGGCAGCCGGATAATGTAACCGCAAGCCTCGCCACCATAAATGATTTGGTCGCCGTCCTTGATGCCACAGGAGTGGACGGCGTTGACCATCGTCACGCTAATCTCCCCGACGCGCTGCGTGCCTCCTTTATTCATTGGAGCCGTGGTTGGCACGCCCTTCGATTCCAGCCACACACACGTCTCATAGATTCCCACGACCTGGGGCTTGAATTTCTTTCCGATATCGACGGCGTCGGCAATATGGTCGAAGTGACCGTGCGTGACCAGCATCGTATCCACGCGATCGAGTTTTTTTAGCGGCTCGGGGCACATCGGATTGGTCTGAATCCAGGGATCCACCAGAATCACGTTGCCAGACTTGGTGGTGATCCGGAACGCGGCGTGGCCCAGCCATGTGAGTTGATTGCCGTGCGTTTGAAGCATGAAAAAGGCCTCCGGGCTCTCATGAAAATTGGAGAACAAACATGTCGCAGGCTGCATCCTATTACAATAAAAGTGCGGCGAACATGCGTTAGATGCGGCGGGGCGGCGCTTGAACGGCGTCCGCTTTGATGATATAAAAAATAATGCGGATTTTTATCGTGGCTAAGACGAGTGTATCTGGGCCCAACCGCAATCGTTAGGAGACTGTTAGATGGCGTATGTGATTGCTGAACCCTGCATCGGAACCAAAGACACGGCCTGCGTGGACGTCTGCCCGGTGGACTGTATCCACCCGCGCAAGGACGAACCGGCATTCGAGGGACGAAAAGCAGCTCTATATCCACCCTGACGAGTGCATCGACTGCGGCGCGTGCGTTCCGGTGTGCCCCGTGACCGCGATTTTTGCGTTGGAAGACCTGCCGGAGAAGTGGACCTCGTTTACCCCGATCAACGCGGACTGGTACAAAAAGGCGCAGTAACGGGAGTAACGCAACGGTTTTAAGAGTTGGGTTTTGCGAAGCGGCGGGCCACGCGTTCCGCCGCTTTTTTATTTCTGAAGAGTCACGATTCCGTTCAGGATGGCTCTTCGATTCCGAGAATCTGGCGTCCGTTTTCGGAGATCCGGCTCGGATTCCACTCCGGCTCCCAGACGATATCGACTTTAACGTCGCGGACTTCGGCGATCGTGCCGATCTGATTCTTCACCTGCTGGGGAATCTCCATCGCTGACGGGCAGCTCTGCGAAGTGAGTGTCATTTTCACGGTGACGTTCCCCGCGTCGTCGTGTTGCACGTCATAGATCAGCCCAAGGTCCACGATGTTGATCGGGATTTCCGGGTCGTAGCACTGCTTCAGCGCTTCCATGATCTGATCGTGTTCGAGCGCCATATTTTCATCTCCCGTTCTTCGCGAAAGGGGCAATATTCAAGTCCCCTCGCCCATCTCGCGCATCTGTTCTCTTGTACCAGCGTTTCACACGCCACTCCGCGAGTAAAGGGCTCTGGCGATGTTTTTAATCGAACCGATTCAAGCGAGCCGATAGGCCGGTTTTTGGATTCGCGATACCCTGTAAGTGTCGCGGAGTAGCTCCTTGCGGAAATTCCAGCTCACACTCATCATTCACGCGCACCAGCCCGTCGGAAATTTCGACGAAGTGATCGAGCGTGCCTATTCAAGGAGCTACCTGCCGTTCCTTGAAGACCCTCGCGCAGCATCCCGCGATTTGCATCGGCATGCACTTCAGCGGATCGCTGCTCGAATGGATCGAGCGCGCGCACCCCGGTTACTTCGACCGCCTGCAGAATCTGATACGCAACGGCCAGGTGGAATTGATCGGTGGCGGCTTCTACGAGCCGATTCTCGTGGCGATTCCGCCCGCGGACAGGCTTGAGCAGATCACTCGGCTTTCGGATTATCTCGACCGGCACCTCGGTGTACGCCCGCGAGGTGCGTGGCTCGCCGAGCGCGTCTGGGAGCCGCACTTACCTTCGACTCTCGCGTCGGCGGGAGTTGATTACACGCTGGTGGACGATAATCATTTTCTCGGCGCCGGATTTGAGACCGATCAGGTTTACGGCTATTACGTCGCGGAGGATCAAGGCTCGTCGGTGAAGATTCTGCCGGGCTTGCGCGAGTTGCGCTACCTGGTGCCCTTCCGCAAAGTTTCGGAGACGACTGATTTTCTACACGTGGCCGGTGTCCATCCCGGCGGCTTCGCAACCATGGGAGACGATCTTGAGAAATTCGGATCGTGGCCCGGGACGCACGAGTTGTGCTATCGCGAGCGATGGCTCGACAATTTCTTCAGCGAACTGGAGAGCAATTCGTCGTGGCTGGAAACTGTAACGCCGTCGGCGGCGATCGCGGCGCACGTTCCGCTGGGAAGGGCGGACCTACCGGCGGCCTCGTACTCTGAAATGATGGAGTGGTCGCTACCAACATCCGCACGCAGCCGCTTTCATGCGCTCTCCGAGGAATTTGTGCTGCGGCCCGATGCGCGGCCCTTCCTGCGCGGCGGCATCTGGCGCAACTTCTTCTCGAAATATCCGGAGTCGAATTTACTGCACAAGAAAATGCTGAACGTTTCGCGGAAGGTTCACGACTTGGAGCGAAGCCAACGGCAGGACCCGCGTTTTGTCGAAGCTCGCGACAAAGCGCAAACGCTGCTGCTGCGAGGGCAGTGCAACGATCCGTACTGGCATGGGGTTTTCGGCGGCCTCTACGCGCCGCATCTTCGCACCGCGCTCTGGCGATCTTTGCTGGAAGCCGAAGCCATCGCCGACGGGCTCTCGCACGTCACCGCCGAATACCAATCCGTTTCGAAGTTCGACTTCGACTCGGACGGCCACGACGAGCTGTACTTCACTTCGCACCGGTTCGCCGCGCTCTTGAAGCCATCGGACGGAGCCACGATTCCGGCGATCGATTGCAGGCAATCCAACGCGGCGCTGGTGAATGCGCTTTCGCGGCGGCGTGAATCGTATCATTCGACGCTGAAGGATGCGCCTGCGCGACACGGTCCGACCGCTTACTCGATCCATAACGGCAACCGCGTGAAGGAAGAGGGTCTCACGCGTTTTTTGCATTACGACCGGTGGGCTCGCAACTGTTTCCGGTTGCTCGTTTTCGGACGCGACAAATCGCACCTCGATTGCGCGACTGCGACTCTGAATGAGGACGCGGGACTCGCGAGCGGCAACTACAAATTGTTGAACTTCTCACGCGAAGGAGCATCGCTTGCATCCGAGTGCACGACCGAATGGCCAGCGGAAAAATCCTTCGTGTTCGAAGTGACGCCGGCAGGGTTCAATATTATTTGCGATGTAACGCTGCGCCGCGAGGCTGGCGAGGCAGGCTCCGTTTACGTAGGGATCGAAACGATATTGAATTTTCTTGCGCCGGATGCGCCAGATCGCTACTTCGAATTCGCGGGCGAACGATTTCCGCTGCGGTGGTCATCGGCTGCGGTGACGTCCGAGCTTCTCGTTGTTGATGAAGCGCAAAAGATTCGCGTGACACTATCCGCGACGGATGCGACGGAATTCTGGGTTACGCCGATCGAGACCGTCTCCGAGTCGGAAGAAGGCTACGAACGGGTTTACCAAGGCTCCCAGATTATCGCCGTATGGCCCGTCGATCTGGTCCCCGCTTCTGAAGCTAAACTTCGCCTCACCTTGTCCGTTTCGCGTCTCAATTAGACACACCACGCACCGTTTTCGCCATCGAACTGGGGCCCACAAGCGGCAGGTTTGCTAAAATGGCGGCAATTCACCCCGAAGTAACCGGAGGCGATCCGATTGGAAGGCATAGGCGTTTTGATTGCATTTGTCCTGGTCGCCGCCTTCTTTGTCGTTGTGATTTTGCCGATCGTGGCCTTGGTGCGTGCCCGGGGCGCCTCGGAAAACGCAGCACTACTCCGCGCAGAAATTGAAATCCTGCGCGAGCGCACCCGCAATCTTACCGCGCGCATCGCGGAGCTGGAAAAGGGAGCAGCTGCGGCAAAGGTCACCGGGCCCGCGCCCGCACCGTCGTCAGTGGAGCACGCTGCTCCGACGCCAACTCCAGTCCCGCAGGCCGAGCCGTCGCACGTTCCCGTGCCGCCTCCTGTGAACTTGCCACCATCGCCTGTCGCACCCCTGGGCCAGAAGACCGCGCCCGCCCCTCCAGCTACGCGGCCTGTAGCGCCACCACGCGTTCAACCTCCGAGTGTAGAGGCCGCCCGCGTGCACACGACCGCGAGCGCACCCGTAGCACCAAGCTTTTCCGCCAAACCGGCTTCCGGCCTGAAGGCCACGCCGCCGCGAAACCTGGCCGACCTCGAAGAAGTGCTCGGCGAGAACTGGCTGAACAAAATCGGCATCACGGCGCTTGTAATCGGCGTGGCGCTGCTTTTGAACTACACGATGCGCTATCTCGGACCCGGCGGAAAAATCCTGCTCGGCTATGTATGCAGCACGATTCTGATCGGGATTGGAGTGTATGGAGAACGTCGCGAACGCTACCGCATGCCGGCTCGCGCGGTGCTGGGCGGCGGGTGGGCGCTCGCGTATTTCACAACCTACGCGATGCACAACGTAGCGGCGGTGAAGCTGATCGAAAGCCCCGAGCTGGGCTTCGCGCTGCTTTTCGCCGTCGCCGTGGCGATGGTGGTCCACTCGCTTAAATACAACTCCGAGTTGGCGACCGGCTTTGCATATTTGCTCGCGTTCACGACGGTGGCGGTGAGCGAGATTCCGCTCGGCGCGCTGGTCGCGTCGGCGATTCTCGCGGCATCGCTCGCGTACGTGCTTAAGGTGCGGCGCTGGTTCATCGTTGAACCGCTAGCCATTGTGGCGACGTATTTCGTGCACTGGCTGTGGCTGAATCAGGTTTTCGACCGGCTGGGAGGGCCGAAGCCGTTCCCGGATTTCCCGGTGAGCGTCGGCCTGGTTACGGCGTACTGGTTGATTTATATCGTTTCCTATTTCCTGCGTAAGCCGGAAAACCAGCTGCATACGCGGCTCCTGACGATTTCGTTTCTTTTGAATGCGGCGGGCTATTTGACGCTTCTGCACGCGCAATCGTTCCATCCGGAATGGCGTTTCTGGTTTTTGCTGTTCAACGGCGCCGTGTATTTTGCCGTCGCAGGTTGGTCGCGCGCCATCGATCGCCGCGCTGGATTTCTGGTTGCGAGCACGCTCGGCGCAATCCTGATGATCGGCGCGATTCCGTACCGCTATTCGGGCGGGCGGCTCGAGATTATCTGGCTGATCGAGACCGAGTCGCTGTTGCTGGTCGGCTGGAAGATTCCGGACCGATATCTGCGGGCGTTGGCAGCCGCAGCAGGCGCGCTTCTTGCCGGCTACGTTGGCGTAACGCAACTTCTTCCGCGTTTTGTCGAGTTCGGAATCCAGCCCGACGTGCAACTGGCCTGGGTACTTGTGGCGATTGCGGGCGCATTTTTCCTGAACGGTTTGCTGAAGTCGCGGCTCGAAGACGGGCCATCGCAGGTCGACGAAGTTGCGCTTACAGCGGCGCCTATCCTTGCGACCGTATTCCTGCTCGCCGCGGCCTGGGTCGCCTTGCAATCGATGTGGATTGGGTTCGTGTGGCTGATAGCGGGCGTCGCGCTGGCCGAGCTGGGGCTCGAGGTGGGCGACAAGCTCTTGCGCTATTGCGGCTACGGCGCAGTGGCAATGGCAGTGGGCCGTCTGGCGTTGTGGAATTTGGGCAGCAATGAGCGGTGGGAGTACGGATCGCTGCGACTTTTCACCGTCGGCGTTTCATGCGCGATTTTGTATGCAGCTTCACGACGTCACGTTGCGAAAGCGCTGTCGGACCCGCTGGACCACGCACTAGCGCTTTCTGAGTCGTTTGGCGGATTTTCAGCTTTCTACACCGGTGCGGCGACGATTTTGGCGGTCCCACTGATTTTGCAGGAGCTGACCTCCGCGGCGGTGGCGCTCGCGTTTGGACTGTTTGGATTGCTGTTGCTCGAAGCCGGCGACTGGCTCGCGGACAACGCGCTTTCGCTGGAAGGCGCGGCGGTATTGTGTCTCAGCTTCGGGCGGATATTTTTGGCCGACCTGAACGCCACGGACTTCTTCCATCACCGGCCCGATGCCGTATTCACAGTGCCGCTTTTGGCGGCAATCTATTATTTCGTCGCCTACACGATGAAAACAGTGCCGGCGTTTCGAGTGGTGGCGTTGTGCTTCGGAACGGCGTCGCTCGCAGCGCTGATTCGCTTCGAGGCAGCCAGTGCGTGGGTTGCGGTGTGGTGGGCTGCGTTTGCAGTGGTGCTCTACGCGCTGGGGCGTTCTGTGAGCGACGCATTTCGCTTCCAGGCCTACGCCATGACGCTGCTGGTTGCGCTTCGATGCATGGTGGCGAATTTTGCGCTCACGCGTCCGTGGTCCGAGATGATGGACCTTGGCGTGACGACGATAGTTGCTGCGTCGATTCTCTTGTACGCGCTGTTCGTGTGGTCGAAGCTGCTCGGCGGCGCCGCGAGCACGGTGTCAAAGCTGAGCCCGTATTGGGAATCGCTCGTCGAGCGCGAGTTTCACCTGTTTTTCTTCGTACCGACGCTCTTGATCACGGCGCTAATCGGCCTCGAGGTCCGGCGCGGATATTTGACGGCGGCGTGGGGCGTGGAGGCGGTGGTGATTTTCCTGGCGGTGCTGAAGCTGGATGAGCGCGCGTACCGGTGGTTCAGCCTTGGGTTGCTATCGATCTGCGTGCTGCGCATTGTGTTGATCGATGTGTGGACTCTGGACGCGCTCGGACGAATCATTTCTTTCATTGGGCTTGGCGTCGCGTTGCTGGTGATCAGCTTCCTTTACGCTAGACATCGTGAGCTGTTGAGGAGGGTTTTGTGATCCGCCGCATCGTGCTGGTGGTGCTCGTTGTCGCGAGCGTAGCGCTCATCGCGCGAATCCAAAGCGAGAACTTGCGGGTGACGGTGAACCCCGACCCGATTTATTACTTCCTGCTGGATAGGTGACCCGCGCCGGCCGCCGTTGCCCTGAGGCGCGGGCGTCTGCTACAGTTCGCAGGGAGGAATTTCATGGCTGTTTCGCAGGAACTGCTCGATATTCTGGTTTGCCCGCTCGATAAGACTCCGGTGAAGCTCACCAGCGACCAGCACGGTTTGAAGTGCCCGTCGTGCCGCCGCGTTTATCCGATTCGCGAAGACATCCCCGTAATGCTTGTGGACGAAGCCAGCATTGCCACGGAGTGATTCACCATCCGGCTCTGCCGAAGCAGCCGGCATCCTGCCAGGGCTTCCGCATGGCGCTGAAGTTCTGCTGATTCGTTTCCGCTCGCTGGGCGACCTGGTCCTCGAAACTCCTGCTATCCGCGCGCTACACGAATGGCGCCCCGATCTTAAGATCGTTGCGCTCGCGGAAGAGCGATTTGCCGCGGTCTTTGAAGGCAATCCTGCGGTGAGCGAAGTTATCTATCCTCGCGGTCTTTTGGGCACGTCGCTCGCATTACGTCGCCGGGGATTTCCGGTTGCATTCAACCAGCACGGCGGCCCGCGCAGCGCGATGATTACGGGTCTGTCCGGCGCGCGTTGGCGCGTTGGATGGAACGGCTATCAGTATTCGTTCTTCTACAACGTTCAAGTTCCCGACGCGCGCGAGTTTTTCGGCGAAGCGCCTGTCCACACTGCGGCTCATAGGCTGTCGCAGCTTTATTTCGCTGGCCTACCGCGCAGCCCCATCCCGATGTCTCAGTTATTCCCGCAGCCAGATGCCGCCGCTTCAGCAGCTCGCGCAATCGCGCAGAAGGGAATCGGCGCAGGTGTTCCGTATGCAGTGCTTCAACCGGCGGCTCGCCTTCCCGAGATGCGCTGGCCAATCGCGAAATTTGCCGCGTTGGCGAAATGGCTTCGCGACCAACACGGAATCGCAAGCGTGGTGAATCTTGCCGCTCTTGATGAAGAGCTCGCCGCTACAGCAGGCGCCGAGTTCGCAGGCGTCGCGGCGGTCCCGACGCCGCTCAGTGTGCGCGAACTGATCGCGCTCGTCGCGAATGCGCAGCTTTTCGTGGGTAACGATTCAGGTCCCGCGCACATCGCTTCGGCGCTCGATCGCCCGAATGTGGTGCTCTTCAGTGAAACGGATCCCGCACAGTGGGCACCGCTCAATTCACGCGGACGTGTGGTTTCCACTGGCGCGACCTTTACGCATCCTCGTGGAGATAAGAGCGTCGTGTCGACACAACCCCGTCCGATCAGTGCGATCACTCTGGAAGAAGTGCAGGAAGCGTGCAACGCCGTGCTGAAGCGCTGAGGCAGGTGTTGTGAATCTAGAAGGGCGGGAATCCGAGAGACTGGTCTTTGAACTGGACCCATAGCCGGACGTCGGTCGTTTTTGCCGACTCCACCTCGTCGCTCTTCGGCGGAAATGGCGAGTACGGGCTTACTTCCAAATCCACGATCACGCCCGATGCCGACGGTAAACGCTGTGCGTCCTTAATGCGATAGCTCTTAATCGGCCCATTAAGACTCTGCGGTCCCCAGTCGTCCTGAAAATCCTTAAACGAGTAGCTCGGCGCGGGTTTCCATATTCTGTACGCCTCTTCCATGTTGCCTGCCACGATCGTATCCATGAAATGACGGACCGTCTCTTTCTCCGTGTGATAGCGAAGCAGGTAGAAGCAGAAGCCCGTCACCAGCACGATGAAAGCGATGCCGGTGTAAATGTATCGGCGCGCTTTGGCCGGCGGGTGTTCGTCCGAGGAATCGAAAAGTCCCACGAAATCTCCTTGAGGCTACAGTTGCCGCTTGAACAGCAGCACGCATCCAGTAATCATCACCGCCGAAATACCCATCAAAACTAACACGTCCACGTAAATGCCTTCAATGCCCGTGCCCTTCAATGTCAGGTTGCGCAGCGCGTGAACGGTGTATGTGAATGGATCGATCACCGAAATCCACTTCAGCCACCACGGAAACGCCTGAATCGGATACACCGCGCCCGACGGAAAAAAGAGCAGAGTATTCAACACGCCGAAGACGGCCCGTGGAACCAGAGGATCGTCCACGCGGACCATCAGGAAGAACATAAAGCTCATCATGGTCGTAGCGCCAACGGTAACCACAAGGACGAGCAAGAGAAGGCGTTCGGGCTGCCACAAATTGGGCAGACCGGCGATCATGCCGCCGATAATAGTTAAGACCATGCCGGCCATCAGGCCTTTGATGGTACCCGCGCCGATCAGGCCGGTTACAAGCTCGGATTTCTTGATCGGCGTGACCAGATAGCCTTCGTGGAGGCCTCGCGATTTGTCGTCGATGTAGGTGATGCCGCCGCCGATCATCGCTACCACGAAGATCGAAAGCGTGATTGAGCCGGCGAGCAGATACTTGATGTACTCAATGTAGGGGTAGATCTCGATGGTCTTGAGCTGCACCTCGCCAGGCAGACGTGTTGTGACGTCGGGCGTGTTGAGCTCCTGCACCATTTGCTGCACGCGTTCGAGAATCGCGCTCGAAATGAACTGGTCTGTGTTGTCTTCGGTGAACGCAATCTGCGGGCGATCGTGCTGGTAGAAACGCCGCGAGAACTCGTTTGGAACTGT
The DNA here is from genome assembly GCA_963839325.1 of uncultured Acidobacteriota bacterium. GTDB lineage: Bacteria > Acidobacteriota > Terriglobia > Acidiferrales > UBA7541 > Palsa-295. The sequence goes on from CAWIUO010000003.1 coordinate 126,292, forward strand.
GACAATCGCGCGCACTTTTCCGGTTTCCAGGTCGTGCGTGGCCGCTGCCTGCGAATCGTAGGGAATCACGCGAAACGTCTTCGGGCCGGCCTCTATGCCGTTGAACATCTCGAGGATCTTGCGCGACTCGACGGAGTGGTCCTGATCGACGAACGCCATATCGACGCCCACCACTTTTCCGCCGAATGCGTAGCCCAGAACCACGAGCTGCAGAAGAGGGAAGACCATCGACGTCATCATCAGCGCGGGGCTGCGGAAGAATTTCCTCAGGTCGCGTTCGATTAGCGCCCAGATGCGCTGAAAGCTCATCGCTGAATGTCCTTTGCCACGGCGTGCCGTTTTCGGCCCGCGCTAACGATACAAATGCCCGATGTCGAGACGGCCGCCGCCGGTCGTTGCGTCGCGCAGCTCTTTGCCGGTGTAGTGCATGAAAACGTCGTCCAGCGTGGTGCCTTGAACCGTCACTTTGCGCAAGTGCACGCCGCGCTGCCGCGTCAAGTCCATGAGCGCCGCAACCGTGGCTGGCCCGTCGTTCGAAGAAATGTGATACAGGCCATCCTGTTGCTTCACGCCCGCCGCCTGCGCGAGAGCGCTCAGTTGCTTTTCCCAGTCGGCGGGTGGTGCGTCGAATTCGGCTTCTACCGTGTCGGTGCCAGGCACGCTGTCTTTCAAACGGGTCGGCGTATCGAGCACCGCGAGCTTTCCGTGATCGACGATTGCGATGCGGTCGCAGAGCTTGTCCGCTTCGTCCATATAGTGCGTCGTGAGAAGGATTGTGAGGTCCGAGCCTTCGCGTAGTTTTCGAATCAATTCCCACACGTTCGCGCGCGAGACCGGATCGAGGCCTGTGGTCGGTTCGTCGAGAAAAAGAATGCGCGGCGAATGAATCAGGCCTCGGGCGATTTCCAGGCGCCTGCGCATCCCGCCTGAAAATGTGCGCACCAGGGCATCTTTGAATTTCAGAAGATCGACCGATTCGAGAAGCTGGGGGATGAGGCGCTCGCGATCGGCGGCGGAGAGTCCGTAGAGGCGTGCGTGCACCGTCATGTTCTCAACGGCGGTTAGCTCCGGATCCGACGTGAGCGCCTGCGGAATCACGCCCATGGCGTGGCGAACCCCGTCGGAATCGGTGCGAATGTCGTGTCCAGCGATGCGTGCAGTGCCGGAGGTCGGCGGCGTCAGCGTCGTCATCATCCGGATTAGCGTGGTCTTACCTGCTCCGTTCGGCCCGAGGAGAGCGAAGATTTCTTTGTGGTTCACGTTGAAGCTGATGTCGTTTACGGCGACGAGATCGCCGAACTTCTTCGTCAGGTGATCGACTTCGACGGCATTGACGGATTCGTTGGCCATTAGCGTCGCAGCTTCTCCAACCAGCCTTTCGACGCGGGGGGCGGCAGCAGAACGTCGGCCGTCATGCCGGTAAAGAGGCGGTGATCCGGATTCGGTACCGCGACCTTGATGGCGAACGTCTTGATGTCGCGCTTGGTGCGGCTCACGTCCCGCTGCGTAGCAAAGTCATTTTCCACGCCCTTGAAAATCACAGTGCCTTCGATGATGTCGCCAGACGGCAAGCGCACGCGAAGCTTCTGTCCGAAACCGACATCGGTGATATAGGACTCTTCCACGTCCGCCTTGACCCATAGGTGATCGATATCGACCACGACGACGATCGGCGTGCCCGGCGCGACGACTTCACCTTGCTTGGAGACGCGCACGGACACGATGCCGTCGATGGGCGCGTAGATTTTCGTGTAGCCCAGCTGGGTCGCCATTTCGGCTTCGCTGGCCCGAGCTTGCTCGAGCTGAGCGATAGAAGTGGAGACGGCGCTCTTGCGCACATCTACTTGCTTTCGGTTGGCCTGCGCGACGACCAGCGCGCTGTCTTCTTCCTTAATCGCAGCTTCGAGCGCGTCGAGATTTGCCTGTGATATGCGCACGGCTGCTTGAGCGTGATCGCGGTCCTGCGCTGACACTTCGCCTTTAGCGAAAAGCGTCTCCATGCGCTTCAGGTCGTCTTGATCCTTCTCGAGCTGTGCTCGAACCGGCTCAACCTGAGCTTTAGCCATCGCGATCCGCTGTTGTTGCTGGACGAGGGACGCATCGGTCTGTGTATCGGTGAACGTGTAGTTGTGATTCGCTTCATTCACCTGGTCTTCCAGACTGGTCACGTTGGCCTTTGCCGCGCCCAGGCTCGCTTCCAATTCCCGCGGGTCCAGTTCCGCGATCAGTTCGCCCTTCTTCACTTGCGAGCCTTCATCGACCGTGAGATTCGTGATGCGCCCGGTAATCTGCGGGCTGACGATCACTTCGTTGCCGTCGATCACCCCAACAAGATCGATGTCGCTGCCGCGGGGAGTGGTGAAGTAATAGAACACTGCCGTGATGATGAAGATCACGGCCAGAAGTGTGAGAAATTTACGGCCAGTCATCGAGTTCTCGCTTTCGTGCGTAGCAACGCGTGCTCCAAAAAGTCCATCAAAGCTTTCTTCCGCTCCCGTATCGCATTCGGAGCGAGCAAATCGTGTCCTGCGACACTGCTCAAAATCGGAGCCGCGGCGAAATAGGACGTGGTCATACCCATGATGGTAAACGCCGTATGCTTTGGATCGACACGCCGGAAATCACCGGACTCGATGCCTTTTTCGACCAGATGAACGAGTTGCATGAGAAATGGCCGGAAATACTCGCGCTTCATCCATTCGAACTGTTGCGTGGCCTCGATCGCCGCGCGCTGCACCAGGCGCGGGTAGTTCGGATGCGAGGCTAGAAAATCGAAATACGCTCCCACGAAATGCCATAGCCGCTCACGCGGCGAGGAGCCGGGTCGAACCGGGCCATATATATTTTTCCGCAACTGTCGGAGCAGATTTGCGAGCACTGCACGGTGCAGCCGGCGCTTATCACCGAAGTAGTAGTAGAGCATCGCTTTGTTGGCATGCGCTGCCGAGGCGATCTCTTCGGTCCGAGCACCTGCCATCCCCTGCGCAGCGAAATGCTCTTCGGCCGCGGCCAGGATGCGCCGGGCCGTTTCGGGGTTCGCGACTTTGGTTCTTCCGCGTGGCATCGTTGCGCCTAGATTCCCACCCGCTTCATCATTTCGGGCGCATATCGCGTCCCTGAGGCGGCGCCACGCGGCATGATCGCGTCGATCTGTTTCAAGTCTGCTTGCGTCAGCTTGACTTCCAGCGCGTCCAGGTTCTGGTCGAGATAAGTGCGGCGCTTGGTGCCGGGAATGGGCACGATGTCGCGGCCCTGCGCAAGCACCCACGCAAGCGCAAGCTGCGCGGGAGTGCAGTTCTTCGCGGCCGCCATTTCCTGAACTTTCTTGATGAGGTCCAGATTTTTCTGAAAGTTCTCGCCCTGAAATCGTGGGTTGTGCCGGCGGAAATCGTCCGCGGCGAAATCATCGGGTCGTTTAATCTCGCCCGTCAGAAAGCCACGCCCGAGTGGGCTGTACGGTACAAAGCCGATTCCGAGTTCGCGGCAGACGCCGAGAATTTCTGCTTCCGGCCCGCGCTCCCACAACGAGTATTCACTCTGCAGCGCGGCGATAGGGTGCGTGGCGTGCGCGCGGCGAATCGTTTGCGGCGCGGCTTCTGACAATCCCAGGTAGCGCACCTTTCCTTGCTCCACCAGCCGTGCCATCGCGCCAACGGTTTCCTCGATCGGTGTTTCGGGATCGACGCGATGTTGGTAGTAGAGATCGATTACCGGGATCTGCAGGCGCTTCAGGCTCGCTTCACATGCCTTCTGCACGTACTCAGGCTTGCCGCTGGTTCCGCGCGCGGTCGGATTTGTCGGATCGCGCAGGATGCCGAATTTCGTCGCAATCACTACTTGATTGCGCCGTCCTTTGATTGCACGGCCGACGAGGTCTTCGTTGCGGCCGATTCCGTACACGTCGGCTGTATCGAGCAGCGTCACGCCGCGGTCGATGGCGCGGTGAATCGTAGCTGTCGATTCCACGTCGTCGGTGGCGCCATAGAATTCCGACATTCCCATGCAGCCAAGGCCCATGGCGGATACCACCAGAGAACTTTGGCCAAGCCGGCGGTATTCCATGAGCTGCCTCCTGCCACCCTTCGTTTATTTCTTTAACCGAATGGTTAGTTTAATCGGCGAAAGCGGTGGCGTCAAGTCGCATCTGCTCCGCGTACTGAGCCGCGCGCCGTCAAACGCAGCCGCTCCGTCGGCGGGTTCACATATGGAGATACGTTTCAGGACGGGAAAAGTTACTACACGTCGAGCGCGCCGCCCGAGCCGGCCGGCGGGTCGATCGAATACTTCGTCTTGGCTTTCTGGCGGTGCAATTCGAGAGCAAGCTCAATCAGTTCATCGATGAGCTTCGAATACGGCAATCCGGACGCTTCCCACAGCTTCGGGTACATGCTGATCGAGGTGAAGCCGGGAATGGTGTTCAGTTCGTTGACGTAGATCTTGTTGGTGCGGCGCTCCAGAAAGAAATCGCAGCGAGCCATCCCCGTGCCATCGATGGTACGGAACGCCTTCACGGCATATTCCTGGAATGTCTTTACTTGTTTTTCGGAAAGCTCGGCGGGAATCACAAGCTGCGTGCCTTGTTCGACGTACTTCGCTTTGTAGTCGTAATATTCGCGATGGGGGACGATCTCGCCGGGCACCGAGGCGCGAACGTCATCGTTGCCTAGAACGCTCACTTCGATCTCGCGCGCATCCACGCCGCGTTCCACGATTACTTTCATGCCGAACTGTGCGGCAAAATCGATCGCTTCGGGGAGTTGCTCGCGCGAAGTGACCTTGGTCATTCCAACGGAGGAACCTGCGGCCGCCGGCTTCACAAAGAGCGGCAAACGAAGCTGCGTCAGCACGTCAGCCGCGATGTCTTCGCGGTTGTTCTCCCAGTCGGAGCGCCGAAAAACGAAGAAAGGAACCACGGGCAGACCAGCCTGCTCGAATAGCCGCTTCTGCACGTCCTTATCCATGCCCACGGCGGAAGCTAAGACTCCCGCGCCGACGTAAGGCAGGTTCGCGAGTTCAAGCAGCCCCTGTACTGTGCCATCTTCGCCAAACGTGCCGTGCAAAACGGGGAAGACCACATCCACCGGGACGCTCGGCTGACCAGCGCCCGCTCCAAGCGGAACCAGCGTGGCAGCGCTGGGATCAGCGGGAAGCAGCACGCGATTGCCGGACTTCAAAACATCCGCGAGCATCTTGTGCGACTTTGAGCTCACGAGCCAGCGGCCGTCTTTCGTGATGCCGATGGGAACAGCTTCGTACTTTTCCGGATCGAGAGCGCGAATCACCGACGCCGCCGAGACAAGCGAGACTTCGTGCTCGCCCGATCGTCCGCCGAACAAAATACCGACGCGCAGCCTTTTTTTCTCTCTCATCGATCCACCGGCATTCCCAACCGTGCTACAGAATCTTTTTGCCCAGTCCCGAAAGCACCAGTTCTACGCCGAGCGTCGCCGTGGTGTTGTGAACGTCGATTACCGGGTTCACTTCCACCAGCTCGAACGAACACATCTGGCGGCTGTCAGCGACCATCTCCAGCGCTAGATGCGCTTCGCGGTAGGTGACTCCGCCGCGGACCGGCGTGCCGACGCCCGGAGCGTCGATCGGATCCACAAAGTCCATATCCAGGCTAACCGCAATTCCGGCGGTGTCATCGCTGGCAAATCGAATCGCGTCGGCCATCACTTCGCGCATGCCGCGCTCGTCGATGTCGCGCATGGTGAACACGTGCACTCCGGCATCCTTCATGAGCTTGCGTTCTTTGGAATCGAGATCGCGAATTCCAACCAGCGCCACGTTGCGCGGTTCGACCATCGGCTTGATTTTCGCGAGGCCCGTCAGTTCCGGCGGCCCGTATCCCATGATGGAAGCCAGCGGCATGCCGTGAACGTTGCCGGAAGGCGAAGAGTCCGGCGTGTTCATGTCGCCGTGCGCGTCCAGCCAGATCAACCCGATGCGCTTCGCTTCTTTGTCGAAATGCGCTGCAGCTCCGGCGATGGTGCCGACAGCAATCGAGTGGTCGCCGCCAAGCACCAGAGGCATCATGTCTTCGTCGAGCGTTTTGTTCACCGCTTCCGCCAGTCCTTTGCAAGCTTCGGCAATCTCCTCAAGATATTTTGCCCGCTTCTCGCCGTAGGGCTGCTCTTCGGGCTGCGGGACGGCCACGTTGCCGATGTCTTCCACCTGGCGGCCAAGCTGCTTCAAGCGCGACTGCAGGCCGGCTACACGCAAGCGCCGAAGGGCCCATATCTACGCCTCGGCGGCTGGCTCCCAAGTCCATCGGCACACCGATGATGCGTATTTTTTCAGGCATGTTTTTAGCTTTTTTCGATCCCGGACGAGACGGCGAAGGAGCTTTAAGGATAGACGCGATAGAGCATCCGTGGGAAGGGGATCACTTCGCGGATGTGCTCGGTTCCGCAAATCCAGGCGACGGTGCGTTCCAGGCCCAGGCCGAAGCCCGCGTGCGGCACGCTGCCGTAGCGCCGCAGGTCGAGATACCACTGGAACGATTCCTTCGGGAGGTCGTGCTCGCGCATGCGCGCTAACAATGCTTTCATAGTTCGCAATCGCGCTCGCCGCCGCCGATGATTTCGCCGTAGCCTTCCGGGCGCGATCATGTCGAAGTTCAGCGACAAGTTCGGGCCGGTCGCGATCGTGCGCCATGTAAAAGGCCTTCATCGCTGCAGGATAGCGATGGATGATCACCGGCCGGTCGAAATTCCTTTGAAATGATCGTTTCTTCATCGCCGCCAAAGTCGTCGCCCCATTTCGCCGGGTTGCCGGCCTTCTGCAGCACCTCGATGGCTTCGTCGTAGGTGATGCGCGGAAACGGTGGCTTGATCTTCTCGAGTTTCGCCATATCGCGTTCGAGCATGCCTAGTTCCCGCGAGCGATTCTTGACCACCGAATTGCACCACTGCGCTCACCAGGCCTTCGCCAAGCTGGATCATGTCTTCAAGGTGTGCGTAGGCAGCCTCGGGCTCGAGCATCCAGAATTCGGTGAGATGGCGGCGCGTCTTCGATTTTTCGGCGCGAAACGTGGGCCCGAACGTATATACCTTGCCGAGCGCCGCGGCGGTCGCTTCCACGTAAAGCTGGCCCGACTGCGTGAGATACGCCTTCTGGTCGTCGATGTAATTCACCTCAAAGAGTGTGCGTGGTGCCTTCGCACGCGGCAGGGCGTGAAGATCGGGGCGTCGGTAAGCGTGTAGCCCTGAGCGTCCATGTAATTGCGCGCGGCCAGCTCAGCCTGCGCGCGAATCCGCAGAATGGCTGCTTGGCGCGGGGTGCGAATCCACAAGTGCCGCTTATCGAACAGAAAATCCACGCCGTGCTCTTTCAGTTGAATCGGATAGGGAGTCGCATCCGAAACACGATGGATTACTTCAACTGAGCTCACGCCGATTTCGTAGCCGCCGGGTGCACGTTTTTCTTCGCGGATCGAACCCGTCACAATCACGCTCGATTCAATAGGCAGCCCCTTCAGTGCGGCGAACGCCTCAGGAGCTTCCTTCAGCGACACGACGCCCTGCATAATTCCGGTGCCATCGCGAAAGATCGGGAACAGCAGCTTGCCGGACTCGCGCATGTTGTAAAGCCAGCCGCGAATCGTGACGGTGTGTCCGGCGTGCACGCCGGCTTTGTCGATGGTCGTGATCGGCGCGGGCGACGGCGCCTGCTGTGTGGCTTCTTCAGTCATTGGTCGTGTGGTCCCTTTCGAATTCGAAATGTTACGAGCGCGAGCCGTTAGCCGAGTGCGTCTTCCACTTTGTCACATACCGCGCGAATCTCATCGAGTGACGGACCCGACGCACCCTGATCCTTCAGCTCAAATACAAACGGCAGCGGCTCTTTTGCTCGCGCGAACTCGCCAAGCGCGGCTTTCCAATCGATCGTTCCGGCATACGGCAGTAGGTGCTCGTCCTTCTCGCCGTGATTGTCGTGAATGTGCGTAGTTACAATGCGGTCTCGCATCGTGTCGAAGCTGGATTCGACACCGTCTTCAATGTGGGCGTGGCCGATGTCGAAGCACAGCTTTAGATCATGCAGGTGCGTGTCCGCAATAAAATGCTGCAAAGACGATGGCGCTCCCAACTCGTCCGGCGTGTTTTCCAGGGCAATCGTCACGCCGCGAGCTTTTGCGAACACGACGAGATGTTCAAGCGACGTGAACGCCGCGTCGTACTTCCGCTGATCCGCGGACTGCCGGCCGTAGCCGAGATGCTGCACCAGGAACCGGCAGGGAATCGTTTCGGCGACTTCCAAAGCGCGCTTGATCTCGTCCACAGCGTCCAGGCGGCGAATGCGTTCGGTATCGGAGATCGAGATCGGCACGCCGCCATCGCTCCGGGCAGAGCCATCGCGTTCAGCGGGGGAATGCAGGGAGTGCAGCGTGAGGCCATATTCGCCCGCGGCGTCTGCGAGTTCGCGAATTGCCTGCGGGTTCCGGTAATTAAAGTGGCCGGCGCGGCAATACACTTCGACGGATTTAAACCCGGCATGCGCGATCGCCGAAAGGTCCGAAGCGGCGAGTTTTTGGTTGACGTACCGATACGTGGACAGAATGCGTTGCATGGCGCCTCTGGGCAGACTGAATATGTTCGACTGGAACCGAATTTTCGTCAACCGCACGAGGCATGGCAGACACTTCGAAGTGTGCTGCGAGCGTTAACTCGAATTGCGGAATCGTTTAGTAGCCGACGGCTTTGCCCATCCGGCGTGGATCGGCCGCGCCGAGCCGCTCTTTCGTATCGGGATCAATGCCGATGGCTTCCACTTCGCCGAGCCAGTGCCGGTTAGGAGAGACCGTATACCCGCGGTCCGCGAGGCCGGAAACTACTGAGTCGGGAATCAACGGCTCGAGATCGACAACGTCGGGGAGCCACTGCTGGTGAAACCGCGGCGCATTGATCGCAGCTTGTGCGCCCAATCCCAGGCGAATCCAGTCGATCACGGTCAGCATCACCGCAGAAATAATCGTCGGTCCGCCCGGCGAGCCAGTGACGAAGCTCAGTTGCCCGTCGCGCAGCACGATCGTTGGCGTCATCGAACTGAGCGGACGCTTTCCTGGACCAATGGTGTTTGCTTCCGATTGCACCAAGCCAAAAAGATTCGGCTGGCCCGGATGCGCTGTGAAATCGTCCATTTCGTCGTTCAGCAGAAAACCGCCTTCAGACGTGACCGAAGAGCCGAACGAGTCGTTCAGAGTGTAGGTGTTCGCGACGGCGTTTCCGGCCGCATCGACCACCGAAAAGTGAGTGGTGTGCGTGCGCCCGACTTCGGCCAATGCGCGTCCCGCCGCGATGGCATAAGATTTCGCCGCCGGCGTGCCTATCGCCGCGGAAACCGGACACGGCGCGTTCGCGTAGGTGTTTTCAAACGCGGCGGGGTCGCCGGCTCCGATCTTTGCGCTCGTCGAAGCGTCAATCGCATCGATCGATTTGCGCCGAAGGTCGGCGTAGCAGCGCGACGTCAGGCCTCGCACTGGAATTTTTGCGAAGTCTGGGTCCGCTAGAAATGCCGCGCGATCCGCAAACGCGCGCCGCATCGCCTCGATCACTAGGTGCACGGATTGCGTGTCGTCCCACCCCTTCAGCTCGAACGGATCCAGAATATTAAGTGCCTCGATAATCGCCACGCCGCCCGAACTCGGCGGAGGGCTGGTGACGAGTTGCCAGTCATGACCTCCGTATCGGTAGGTCGCGGTGAGAGGATCGCGTAGCTTCGGCTCGTAGTGTTCCAGGTCGACGAAATTAATCAGGCCGCCCTCACGTTTCATTTCGTCCGCCAGTTCATGCGCAAGTTTGCCGCGGTAAAAATCGCCGGCTCCGGCCTGCGCGATACGTTTCAAGGTCGCAGCGAGCTCCGGCTGCTTCAGCGTTTCTCCGGGATCGTAGTACAAGCCGCCCTTCAGAAAAATTCTGCGGCTCGCTGGAAACATTTGGAGTGTTTTGGCCTCTTCCTGAAAGAGTTGGGAAAGCCGTGCGCTGACGGGAAAGCCATTTTGCGCGAGTTCAATCGCGGGAGCTATCACGTCCGCAAGCTTCATCGTGCCGTACGTCTTGAGTGCCAGCGCGAGACCGGCAACTGTGCCCGGAACGCCGGCAGCACGATATCCCACCAGCGACGGATCGACGTCCGGCAGGTGATCCATTTTCGAATACATGTCGCGCGAGGCGGCCGCGGGTGCCGTCTCGCGATAGTCGATGAATTTGGTGCGGCCGTCGTTCATGCGGACCAGCATGAACCCACCGCCGCCGATATTCCCCGCCTCTGGCTCAACGACGGCGAGCACGAAACCGACGGCGACTGCGGCATCGACGGCGTTTCCTCCCCGTTTCAGGATGGCCGCTCCGGCTGCCGAAGCGAGTTCTTCATCGCTCACCACCATCGCGTGAGCGCCGCGAACCGCCTCCCTAGGCCAGTCCAGATATTTTGTGGCCGGCCGCGCATTGTACTCACGCGGAGAGGAAGACGCTGAATTCGCCGGCGCTTGGCCGAAACTAACAGGCGAGAGTAAACACGAGGCCAGAAGGAACAGACTGAACCGCCCGGAGATGTTCACGAAGAAAGGGTTCCTTTGGACGGCGCGAGTAGCGCGTATTTTCCCTGCGGCGAAGTTCAGCTGCTAAGGCCCACCATCACCAGCGCGATGAGTCCTCCGAGCGCGAATGCCAGCAGGATCCAAAGGAAAATGGATGCCCGTTTTCGCATCAGCGCCGCCGGCGCTGGATTTGGCTCGCCGTAGTCGAGCACGTCTATGCCGACGGGACTCTTCGGCGGAGGACGGCGTCCCGAGCCAGAAGCCTGTGGTTCGGGCTCTTCCTCGCGGTTCGTGAATTCGAGCGGCATCGCGAAGGATGCTAGCACCGCGCCAAACGCGCGTGCAAGCATGCTTACATCGAGAAGAGGCCGAGAAGTAGAATCGCTGCAAACGCGCCAATCACGAATGCAATCGCGACCCAACGCTTCAATCGAGGATAGGACTTCGGCAGCGCCAGCATATGGCTGGCGGGATCGACCGAAGGGAATATCGAAGGGGAACTCTTCGGGTTGGCTGTGGAGAGACTTTCGTCCACATACGACTGAGAATCCCGGCGAGCGACGCCCGAGGCTGGGTTGGCCATCGGCTGTGCATATTACACCCGCGTGAACGCCAGCCTAAAAGAATTATTTTTGAAAAAACTCGAAAATTCAAAGGTCGGCCGCAAGCCGGCAGAGGTGAGGGTCGCCTGCGGTCGTCGCTATCCGTTGATCAGCGATTTGACCTTTCCCAGCAACTGCAGCTTCTCGATGGCGTGCCTGCGCGACAAGTATTCAAGCCCGCTGGCCGGCCCGATGTAGGCGCGTCCGCTTCCGATTTTGTGGAGCAGCGGTTCAATGTCGCGCGCGATCGCTTCGCAATCTTCCAACTCCTCCACGACGCCGCTAATCACGCCGAGCGCGAGCGGTTTGGGCGAGCCTTCAGAGGCGAGTCTGGCTCTGAGGGAGTGGCTTACCGTGAGGTCAAAGCCGATCACGTCCACGGGAAGCGACATCAACTTTTCATAGAGAGGCGCCGCGTCGTGGAAGTATGTGTAGAGCGCCAACTCGAGTACTCGTCCGGATTGCCGCACTCGAGTTCGCGCCGCGATCAGCGAAGCAAGCGCCCGCTCAAAAATCGACCAGTCCGCGGAGTGATACAGGATGGCAGGCTCGTCGATCTGGATCAGTTGTGCTCCGCCTTGCGCGAGGGCTTCGATTTCGACGGCGAGCACGTCCGCGAAATCACGGGCGCGAGTCTCGAGATGTTCGGAGGTGTCGCGAGGGCGGCTTCCGCCGTTGCCGTTCTCCGTAAGCGAGTACTTGGCGAGCGTGTACGGGCCGGTGAGGACCGGCTTGATCGCGAGTTTCCCTTCCTTCGCGGATGGCGTGGGTAGGTGCCCCAGAGCGTTCCGAGCGAAACTGTATTCGTCCGCCACGAGTTGTCCGCGACGTTGCACTTTCGCCGTGACCACGGGTTGGCGGAAATACGTTCCGGTATCGAAAAAAGGAAGCAGCTCGTCGATGCGAATGTTGTCGAGCTTTGCGGGTATGTGGGATATCGGATCGTTCCACCGAATTTGCCCGTCGGTAATGATATCCAGGCCGGCGTGAACCTGGTCGGCGATGGCGCGGCGCGTCATGTCGTTCTGGGCATCGAGCAGATCCGCGGAAGTGCGGTCGCCGTTCGCCAGCGCGTCCATGGTGCGCCGAAGCACCAGGAGCTCGTGCGTTTCACCGAAGCGAGGATATCCCCCGGCGCTCGCGAGATACAAACCGGGCGATCGAAGGGTCATGCGTTACCTCTGCCGGGGGCGTGCAGAAAAGTTAGTCGAATCGCGCGAGCAGGTCAAGTTGCGTGCGGCGCGGCGGCTGGTCTTCCGTGTTCTGCACCTGCACGGGTGTTCAGACTCGATGGCTGCGCGCATTCAGCCTTCCTGCTTCGGTTCATCCAAGTCGCCGACGGAGAAATAAGTGCAGTCGGGATGCTGAAAGACGAGCGCGCTGACGCTGGCTTCCGGATCCATCATCATGCCCTCGGTGAGGTGCACGCCGATTTCTTCCGGACGCAGAAGGAGCCACAGCCCGGCCTGGTCTTCGAGATTCGGGCACGCCGGGTAGCCGAAGCTGTAGCGCTTGCCGCGATAGCGGGACGTGAAGCGGTCCTGCATCGTCGATCGTCGGTGGATCGGGGAATCCCCAGTCTTCGCGAATGCGCCGGTGAAGCCACTCGGCGCAAGCTTCGGCGGTCTCGATGGCCAGGGCCTGCAGAGCCATGCGAAAAAAGATAGCGCCCCGCAGCTTTGGCCTCTTCGGATTTTTCGCGGATGTTTTTTCCTGCAGTGACGACGAATAGCGCAAGGTGATCGCGTTCGGCCTCGTCACGCGCAGGCAGGATGTAGTCGCTGAGGCAGAGCTTGTCCTTCAGGCGCTGGCGCTGAAAATGAAACGTGTGCACCGGCGCGTTTGCGGAAGGCTCAAACAACGCGATCGAATTTCCGCGGCGTTCGGCCTCGAAGAATTGCCAAACAGCGCCGATCTTCATGTAACTCGGCGCATTCCTGTTTCACTTCGTCCACAGCGGCGGCGAGTTCCAGCGCTCGCGGATCCCGAGCAGCCAGCGCCTTCTCAAAGCTGCCGCGAAATCCCAGGTGGCGCCCGAAGAGCATGTAGGGATTCACATAGCTCCAGATCTCCGCGAGATCGGGGACCGGCGCGAACTTTGCGGTCGAGATACGCGACGGGTTGAATCGGAAGATCGGCGCGAATACTCGGCGAACGGTCCTCTCCTGCGGGCTCGAGCCGCTCGGCGGTTCTTCATCGAGCACAGCGGTACCGACGTGTGAGATGCTTCTCGATCGTTGCACCGCGGCGAGCGTCGGATCGCTCAGCTCGTTAATCAAGCCGCAGGCCGGTCATCGCGTCTTTCGCGTAGCACACGGCGCTGGAGTACTGCGGGGCGATTTTCGGAGCGCGTGAATTTATCAGAAAGGGCGGCGCCGCCGACAAGCAGCGGGACGGTGATTCCGGCTTCGCGCAAGTCTGAAGCGGTGGTCACCATCTGCTGTGCGCTTTTCACGAGCAATCCCGAAAGCCCGATGGCGTCGGGCTTATGCTCGCGGAATCCGCGTGATCAGATCCTCGGGCGGCACTTTGATGCCGAGATTGACTCACGTCGTAGCCGTTGTTCTTCAGAATGATCTCGACGAGGTTCTTGCCAATATCGTGTACGTCGCCTTTCACGGTGGCGAGCACGACCTTGGCGCGCTTTTCGGTGTCGGCCTTCTCCATGAACTTTTCGAGATGGCCGACGGCAGCCTTCATCGCTTCGGCCGATTGCAGCACTTCTGCGACGATCAGCTCGTTGTTATTGAACAAGCCGGCCGACTTCAGCCATGCCCGTCATCAGCGGGCCGTTGATCACGTCCAGCGGCGGAGCGCCTTCCGCGCAATTTGAGATTCAGGTCGGGGATCAGGCCGTCTTTCGAGCCTTCGAGAATGTAGTTGGCGAGGCGCTGATCGAGCGGAAGGTCGGCGGCGCGTTCTTTTTTCGTCGTGCCGGCGCCGCGAGAAGTGTTCGGTGATCGCGGCGATGTGAAACTGGTTCACGGCGGCTTTCTGCTCGCGCGTCTGTTCGCGCCAATCGGCGGGCACGCTGCGCAAAAGCTCTGCGTTGCGGATGATCCGGCGGGAACGTCCGTTGGCGGCGTGTTGAACAGCAAGCTCTCGGCAAGCTTGCGTTCTTTCTCCGGAAGCGAGCCGTAGCGTTCGAGTCGTTCGGCGTTGACGATCGCGAGGTCGAGTCCGGCTTTCGTGCAGTGATACAGGAAGACGGAGTTGACGACTTCGCGCGCGCCCGCAGGCAAGCCGAACGAGACGTTCGAAATTCCCAGTACAGTGCGGACGAAAGGAATGTTTTCTTGATTAGGCGGATGCCTTCGATGGTCTCTACGGCGCCGCCGATGTAGTTTTCATCGCCCGTGGCGCAAGGGAAGACGAGAGGATCGAAAATGATGTTCTCGGCGTGGATGCCGAATTTTCCCGTAAGAAGCGCGTGCGAGCGTTCGGCGATTTCGAGTTTACGTTCCCGCGTGAACGCTTGGGCCTGTACGGGGTCTTCGTCGATGCAGCCGACGATCAGCGCGGCGCCGTAGGAACGGGCGAGACGGGCAGACGCGCTCGAATTTTTCCTCTCCGTCTTCGAGGTTGATCGAATTGATGATGCTTTTGCCCTGGCAATAGGTGAGAGCCAACTCGATGCCGCGCGGATCGGTGGTGTCGATCATGATCGGCGCTTTGATCTTGCGGATCAGCTGGTCGTAGAAAGGCGGAATGTCGTTGATTTCGTCGCGGTCGGTGCTTTGCAGGCAAACGTCCACAATGTGCGCGCCGCTCTTCACCTGACGGCGTGCAATTTCGGTGGCTTCTTCCCACTGCTCGGCGGCGACGAGGTTCTTGAAGAGGCGCGAGCCGATAACGTTGGTCCGCTCGCCGACGATCAAAGGCCGCGTGGTTTCTTCGGCTTCGATCATCTCGATGCCGGAATAGACGGCGCGATGGTTGGGCTCTGGCAGGGGACGCGGTCGTTTCGTTCCTCGCCATCTGCGCGATCGCGCGGATGTGCTTTTCTGTGGTTCCGCAGCAGCCACCGACGACGTTCAGCCAGCCGCGTTCGACGAACCGGTCCAGCTGCTCGGCAAGCGAGGTTGGCGTTTCGCCGTAGAGGCCCTCTTCGTTCGGCAGTCCCGCGTTCGGATAGCAGGAGACCGCGCGGCTGGTCAGCGATTGCAGCGTACGGACGTGGTCGGTCATGAATTCCGGACCCGTGGCGCAATTCAGTCCGAGTGCGAGCACGTCCACGTGATCGAGCGAAGCCCACAGCGCCTCGATCCCTTGGCCCGGCGAGCATCGTTCCCATGGCTTCGATCGTCACGGAGATCGATCAGCGGTATGGGCTGCCCAATTTCGCGGCCGAGTTCCTGAATCGCAAGCACGCCGGCTTTGATATTGCGAGTGTCCTGGCAGGTCTCGAGGAGAAGCAGATCGACGCCGCCTTCAATGAGGCCGCGGGCTTGCTCCAGATAGTTATTGCGGAGCTGTTCGAACGTGATGCCGCCCGTGACGCTGATGGCTTTGGTAGTGGGACCCATCGAACCGGCGACGAAGCGGGGTTTCGCGGGCGTGGAAAACTCGTCGGCGGCTTTCCGCGCCAGCTCTGCTGAAACGCGGCTGATTCGCAGCGCTTCGGCGCCGAGAGCATATTCGGCGAGAACCACGGGTGTGCTGCCGAAGGAGTTGGTTTCGACGATGTCGGAACCGGCCTCAAAATATTTCCGGTGAATACCGGAAACGACATCGGGCCGGGTGAGCACGAGATTTTCGTTGCAGCCCTCCAAAGCAGGCCCGCCGAAGTCCGCTGCGGTGAGGTTGGCCTGCTGCAGCATAGTGCCCATCGCACCGTCGAGCACGAGGATGCGCTCGCGAAGCAGCTCGCGGATCGCAGCGCCTTGTTGGATTAGGTTTCTCATCGGCGAACCCCTTTTACCGGGTGCGAAGGCCGGCCGGAGGGCACAGAAAATTCTACCGAGTCATTGGATGTGGCGCGAGAAAAGGTTGATGCAAGGTTCGACAAACGGGGAAAAGCGAAGCTCGAAGTGCCACACGAAACGGGCGAACAAGTGAGCCTCACGGGAGACGAGATTGCGGGCACAGAGGTTTGAATCGGTGTTAGATCGAAGGTTTACGCTCCTTTACTGTCTAGAAATTCGATTGGCACTCCGGAGGGCAACATTCCAGCGGCGGCGCCGCGCTGCAAAAGCTCGGTGACGGCGCGCCGGCCGTCAGGACCATAATCGAGAGTCCACTTATTTACGTACATGCCGACGAACTTATCGGCGAGCACGGGGTCCATGTCGCGCGCGAATTGCAGCGCGTAATCGAGAGCCGGCTCGCGGTGATCCAGTGCATACGCCACGCTTTCGCGGATGATGCGCGAGACCTGGCGGCCGAGGTCGGCGCCCAGCTTGCGGCGGATCGCGTTGGCGCCGAGCGGCAGCGGCAAGCCGGTTTCTTCCTGCCACCACACGCCGAGATCGACCACTTTATTCAGGCCCATTCCCGAGAACATCAGCTGCCCTTCGTGAATCAGCAGGCCCGCTTCCACTTCTTTGGCCTTCACGGCGTCCAGAATCTTGTCGAACGGCATGGTGACCGTTTTCACGTTCGGCTCGTAAAGCTTCAGAGCGAGATACGAAGTGGTCAGCTCTCCCGGAATCGCAATCGTGCGGCCCGCGAGTTCAGTCTTCTTCAACGGGTGATTCGAGACGACGATCGGGCCGTAGCCCTCGCCGAAGCTCGCGCCGCAGTCCATCAGCACGTACTTATCGGCCACAAACGGGTAGGCGTAAAAGCTGATCGCCGTAACGTCATAGACTTCGTTCTTGGCGTCGTGATTGAGTGACTGGATGTCTTTCAGCACATGCGTGAACTTCACGCCCGGCAGGCGGACCTTGTTGGTCGCCAGCGCATAGAACATGAAAGCGTCATCGCTATCGGGCGAGTGCGCGAGTTTGATCTCGGTTGCGGTTGTTGACATCACGGGCGTGGACATTGCCAGGTCCTTGCGGCTTCACCAGGATCGTTCACCCACCGCGCCGGGGCTGGGAGAGCCGCGGAATCAGGGTCGGGAGACTCCGGTAGGGAGGCTTCGAACCCGTTACGGTGAAACAACCAAGGAGTGCACGTCGAAAAAAGTGAGGCCGAGACTTCGAGCCAAGAGAATATCACATCGGACGCGATGCGTTCCAGCCGGGGGAGGACGTGAGGCAAACTGTTCGAAGCAGGGGTTGCGGGAACTACGGAGAAACCGCGCGAATTTGAAAAAACGTCAAGATAGTGACGATTAGACAGTACTACGCGTGATTGTTTTCTAGAGGTTGCGGCGAATTCTAATTGCACTGCGACGATTAGAAACTTGCGGAAGTCCGCAAGGCATGAGTAGAAATACGGAACCGAAGTTGCGGGCGCTGCGGTAGGAATCGGTTGGTGAAGATCGAATTGGGCGCGACTCCGCATTTTTCAGCGTCCGCGCGATACTGACGGTGCATAGTAGCAGATAAGTACACAGATTGCAAGGAAAAAAGAAATAAAGAGGTAGGAGGGATTCTGCGGCCCAATGAACCGGGCCTCAGAATGACTCAGGTTCTAGCTTGCGGACTGGCTGGCGCGCGAGCGATCGCGGAGTAACTTGGGCCGGAGGTCGTAGGAGGACAGCCGGTTCGGCTACCCCACGCGTCAGTTGGGGCCTTTTAGGGAGCCGGGGCTGGGGCTGGGGAGGAGCCAGGTGGCGATCGCGTCGATTACGTCCGGAGCGACATGGCCGGGCTTGTCGTAGTCCTTTGGGGAGCCGGGGCCAGAGCCATTCATGAAGAGGTGGTTCGCGTCCGGAAAAAACTTTAGGGTGGCATTTGCGCGTTTGCCGAGCCCCGATTGCCAATCGGAATAATTTGCTGGAGTGACCTGATAGTCGCGGCCGCCCTGGAGAATGAGGATAGGAATCTTGAGTTTTTGGGCGGTCTTCACCGGGTTGTAATTGCGTAGGTCGAGCCAGTAAGCGCCATAGGTGGTAGAGCCGAGAAGCGGGACTTCGTCGTCCGGCTTCAGGTCGCGACTTTCGATCTGCTCCGCGGCGCGCTGAGCGGCATCGACTTGACTCTCCCCATCGGCCGGCGGTGTTTCGCCGGCATTTGCGAGATAGCGGATCTGTTCGACGATCAGTTGCTCCATCGGTTTGGTGTTCCCGCCCATGATCACAATGCCGGCGATGATCGCATTTCCTGTGGCGATGCGAGGCGCGAGATACGCGCCGAGACTGTGGCCGAGCAGGAAAACCTGTTCAGGATTGATTCCGGGCTGCTGCGCGACAAGGGCGACGGCGGCACGCGCGTCTGAAATTGTTTCGTCGTTCACCGTGAGCAATTTCGGATCGGCAGCGCTTTTCTCGCCATATTTCTGGGTGCGCTTGGTGTAGCGATAGACGGCAATGCCGCGCGATGCGAGACCCCACGCGAGATCCTTGAACGGCTTGTTGGGGCCAATCGTTTCGTCCTCATCATGAGGGCCGGAGCCCGGGACCAGGACGATGGCGGGGAAAGGGCCCGGCCCATTCGGAAGGGTGAGCGTGCCGGGCAGCTCGTAGCCTTGATCCTGGAGCTCGAGCGGTTTTTCGGTGAACGAGGATTGGTGAGCGTAGGAGGGGGCCGCCCACTGGTCTTCGGTTTGACGTGCTTCCTGATGAGGACGGAAAACGATGCCCGCAATTGTTCCTTCGGGATCGAAGGAAACCGTGGCGTCGAGCATGCCTTTCTCGAATTGGAGAACCATTCTTACCATGTCGTAGGTCTGGACTTTGGTGGTTTGCGCTGAGGCGATGGCTTGGAACGCACCGAACTGGGAGGCGATGGCGGACCAGCCTTGACCAAGTTTTCCGGGCGGCAACGCGGCGGCCATGCGCGCGTCAAATTGCGCTTCGACTTTGGCGAAGTTGGCGGAGGACATGTCCTGAATCACCTGCCGGCCATTCGTTTCGGCTGACGGCTTTAGTTGAGCTCCGGCTGGTCTGCCGGGTAGCACGGTGATGGCAAGGATCGCGACGACCGTGACTCTCAGGAAGAAGACATTCATATGTTCCTCGTCAGGTTAAGACCATTGATGGTGGCCGAATGTTTCACCGGGCGCAAGGCGGACTCGGAGGTGGGTGCTCGTTTCGTTGGAAGGCGAAGAGCGATCCTTCGGCCACTGAAGCGACCTCTGGATGACGAACTTTGCTGGTGGACGTTGGTGCGCGAATTAATTTTGCCGGCGCAGGAATTCGAAGCTACCGACTGCAGTAAAGATCAAGGCCATTTTGATCAACTCGCCAGGAATGAATGGGATTGCGCCCAGCGTGACGGCTTGATTCCATCCGAGGTGCAGACCGGACGCGAGCCATGCGCAACCGCCCAGGAAGATCACAAGCTCACCGGCGAGTAACGCGCCGGCAAGAAGCGCTGCGCGAACGGCGGCGGTGAGGTGCGAAGCTGCATCGGAAGCACGTTTCGAAAGCCAACCGGTCACGAACGCGGCAAACGGATACGCGATCAGGTAGCCGCCAGTTGGACCTGCGAAGCGCAAGTAACCGGGAACGCCGAGCGGCTGAAACACGGGCAGTCCGACAGCGCCTTCGAGAAGGTAGAGGACGACGGCGATCGCTCCGCGGCGCGCGCCAAGCAGAATGCCGACGAGCAATACGCCGAAGGTTTGGCCGGTGATGGGAACGGGCGTCCAGGGCAGAGGAATCACGATGTGAGCGCAGAGAGCGAGCAGGATGGTGGCGGCGACGATGCGGACGGCATCCGCGGCGAAACCTTCCATCGGGAAAATTCGATCGGCGAGCGCTTTCGTTTGAGACATCCGTGTTTCCTTTACGGGAGCGAGATTTAGCGCAGTGCGCGCAACGCCGAGATTATACCCGACCGCGAGCGGGTCACTCGGACTTTTCGCCGTCAATGAGCGGATCTTCGAATGTGGCGACAACGCCCTGTTTATCGGTGCCGTGAACCTTTCCGGCGGAGTCCATGTAGAAGGAGCGCTTGCCAGTGTCAGGATATTTCTGCGGAGTGGCGGCGAGTTCGAACGCGGTGTCGTTACCGGCGGCATCGGGAAGGATGCGGTAACGGAACGAGTAGCCGTCTTTTCTGCCGGAGGCCATTCCAGCGTCAACAAGGGACGCTTGTTCCGCGGAGATTTGATCTTTCGGAGCGGGACCGAGGACTTGGAGCGTTTCCGGCATAGCTCCGAAGACGCGGCAGTAGCGCTTGATGGCCTCGGACAGATCACGAAGATCTTGTACGGCGGCAGCTTCGCGCGCTGCAGCGTCTGAGACAGTCCACTGCTTCGCGAGTTGGGGAATGTCGAATAGGACGAGGCCGATGGATAGCAGGTGCCAGCCACTGGCTTCGTGTATAAGCCCGAAGTCGGCGTCGGTGGAGTCGATGACCGTCACTGGGATGAAGGCCAGATTTTCGTGAACCCGCGGATTGCCGAGCTGATATTCGACGGTGGTTGCGGGGCCCTGGCAACGGAGGGCGGGCAAGCCGTCTTTGCCGGAGACGAGCAGGGGTTTGCCGGGCAGATCGGAAAGTGAGATCCGCTGGATGACTTTCGAGCGCATGTCAGGTGAGAGTGCGCGGAAGGCGCCCGGATTGTCACCCGAGAGGTAGGCGGAGAACTGAGATTCGTTGAGGCGGCATGCTGCACCGAGAATGTTGGTGAGGGCTTCTGAGGGCGTCGGCGGAGCCGAAGGCGCCTCTTGCGCGAGTGCGATCGATGGCAGGGCGAACCACGCCGCGCATGCGAGAGTGAGCACGATCGATGTACACACAAGGCGCTCGATTGTTGCAGAGTTCATGACGTTTGGGATTTCGCCTGGGCGAGGATGGTTGCCAGATTGTGGGTGAATTTTGAGCGCGGCATTACGTTTTCGCACCCGGCCAAGCGGGCTTTTTCGGCGAGGTCGAGTTGGACGTGAGAGAGAAATCCGACAAGCGGAAGTTCGGCGGCAAAGGCACGGGCGCGGCTAATGGCGTCCAGCGGGCTGTTGCGCGCGTTTAGGTCCACGACGACGAGATTCGGCTTTTCCTTGTCGAGCTCGGCAAAAAGAGCATCGGGCGTGGTGCAGAAGCGGACGTCCACGCCGACGAGCTTGGCGGTTTCGCGGATTTTTGCCTGGAAGAAGATATCGTCAACGAAAGCGAGGGCTTCGGCCATGGTAAAGACGATTGTACCTTGCTTTGGCACCGGCGATGGGAGCGCCGCGCTTCGAAAATGGCGCGCCGATGCGTTATAAAGGTTGTGAGGGGAAATCATGAGTCGAATGCCGAATCCGGACGCGCTGCCGGGAATTCCAGTGCTCGAGCAGACGCCGATCATCATCGAGAAAATTGTATGGGCCGCGACGGAGGAGCAGCTTCACTGGAAGCCCGCGCAGGACCGCTGGTCGATTTCAGAAGTGCTGGCGCACCTGGCGGATTCGGAATTGATGTTCCGCGGGCGCGTGGAAAAGATGGCCGCCGGAGAAGAATCCGCTGCTCGTTTCGTATGATCAGAACGCGGCCTACGCATCGGGCAAATATTCGAAGGAGCGCGCGAAAGAGAATCTGAAACTCTTCTGCCACGAGCGAGACCGATCGCTTTCGGCGCTGCGTTACGTGCCGGCGGCAGCGGCGGGACGGACTGGGCAGCACGAGAAGCTGGGATCGATTACGATTGGGCAGTTGATGAACGAGTGGGCGTTTCACGATCTGGGGCATATCCGGCAAATCGCGGAACTTTATCGCGCTCACGCGTTCTATCCGTTACTCAGGACCATTTCAAAGTTTCTATACTGTGAAGCCGTGACCGCTTCCGGCGGTGTGGTGGTGACGCTATATACGCGCGAAGGGTGTCATCTGTGCGATGAGGCGAAGGCGGTGATGGCGCCAATGTTGGCTCGTGTAGGGGGGACGCTGCGGGAAGTGGACATTGATGATGACGCGGCGTTACGGACGAAGTACAACGAGTCGGTGCCGGTGATTTTCGTGGGCGAGGATTTTTTCGCGCGGTATCGGGTGGACGTGGAGAAATTCGAGAAGGCGCTAGCGAATGTCAGCCGGTAAAAGTTTTTCAGAACAGAGCGGCGAATTAGTGGCCGGATTTCGGAGTCCCGGCGCCGACGCTCTCGTCGGGCACATCGCCAGCGCGGCCCTTCACGCGGTCATAGACACTGAAGTGACACGTGGAGCCGAGGGCTTCGTTGTAATAAGTGGGCACGCCGAGCGCGGTGCGTAGCTCTTCGTTGAACTTGCGGAGTTCCTGAAGCTGTTTGACGTTGACGGGAAACTTTTTTCCCTCGTGGGTGATCAGAAACTTCTGATAGCCCGCGTCCCAGAGGCGTGGTGAACTGGCCCTGCAGCATGATGCAGGGAATCTCGGTCATCTGAAAACTGCCTTCCTTGCCTTTGCGCAGCTCGGCGCCGCAGTTGTACTTCTCAATGCGGACGACGCCGCCGGAATTGCGCACCAGAAAGCCCTTGGACGAGAGCGTTTCAATGCGAGGCTGGTCGAACAGTTTGTTGACGTACCACATGGAGTTGTAAGGATAGGGAAGTTGCGCGGCGGATGCAAGAGGGTGGCGGGTGAAGCGATTTTTACCGAACCGGTTCCATGCATTTGGGGCGGGCGATTCTGCTAGACTGGGGGAAATTCGCTGAATATCCGGCGAATCCTTCAGCATCTAAGCAACTGAATGCGAGAAAGATAGCGAGCGGAAGCCGATTCGTTGGAACCAGTGCAGGCGGACGCCGCGAACGAGTCCTGAGAATTGTCTAACAAGCCGGCCATTTCGGAGAATGCGGAGACGAGCGAGGAGATTAAGCGCGAAGGCATGAACGCCCGAGGGACGGGTCTGCTTTCGTTGATTGGAAACACGCCGCTGCTGCGATCTTGCGCGGATCGGCGTGGATTTACCGGAAGTCGAACTGTACGCGAAGGCGGAGTGGTTCAATCCGGGCGGGTCGGTGAAGGATCGCGCGGCGTACTCGATGATCCGCGACGGCGAAAAGCGCGGGCTGCTGACGCCGGGCAAGATTATTCTGGATGCGACCAGCGGGAACACGGGAATTGCGTACGCGATGGTCGGCGCGGCGTTGGGATATCGGGTGAAGTTGTGTTTGCCGACGAGCGCATCGCCGGAGCGGAAGCAGATTTTAGGCGCTTACGGCGTGGAGATTGTTTACACGCCGGGCGATGAGGGTACCGACGGCGCGATTCGCCGTGTGCGGGAAATTTACGCGGCCGAGCCGGAGAAATATTTTTATCCGGACCAGTACAACAATCCCGCGAATCCGCTCGCGCACTACAACGGGACGGGGCCGGAGATTTGGGCGCAGACGCAGGGTCGGGTGACGCATTTCGTGGCCGGGCTGGGGACGAGCGGCACGTTTGTGGGGACGACGCGGCGGTTGAAAGAATTGAATCCGGCAATCCGGTGCGTGAGCGTGCAACCGGATTCGAGTTTTCACGGGCTTGAGGGACTGAAGCATATGGAGACGGCCATCGTGCCGGGAATTTACGACGCGAAGCTCGCGGATCTGGATATGGGTGTGGAGACGGAGCCGGCGCAGCAGTTGACGAAGCGGTTGGCGCGCGAAGAAGGGATTCTGGCGGGAGTGAGCGCGGGGGCGGCGTTGTGGGCGGGTTTAGAAATCGCGAAGAAGCTGCCGAAAGGCGAGCGTGCGGTGATCGTGATGATCTTCCCGGACTCGGGGGAGAAATATTTGAGCGAACGGTACTGGAGCGAGGAGTGAGCGTGCGCGCGCTTAGGATTTCGGAAGAGTTGGCGGCTCGCATTCGGGCGCACGGAGTGGAGACGTATCCGCACGAGTGCTGCGGCGCGATTTTGGGATCGGACGAAGGTGAGCGAGTGGTGCGGGATCTGATGTCGTTGCAAAATCGACGAGATGATTCGCCGAGGAACCGGTTTGAGGTAACGCCAGAGGACGTGAGGCTCGCGGAAAAAGCGGCAAGCGAGAAGAGGCTGGATTTGATCGGGTGGTATCACTCGCACCCGGATGCACCGGCGCGCCCGAGCGAGTTCGATCGCGAGCACGCGTGGCCGTGGTACAGCTACATCATCGTGAGTGTTCAGAAGGGCGAGCCGAAAGACATGAATTCGTGGCGGCTCCAGGATGATCGGGCGGCGTACGATGCGGAGCCGATCGCGGTCGGCTAGTTTTCGAGACGCATTCTGCGCGTTGAGCGATTTTCGTTTGAGGAGGATGTGAATGGGAGTGAAGGTGATGATTCCGACGCCGCTGCGGGCGTATGCGGGGAAGCAGCAGAGCGTTGAGGTGAGCGCGACAAATGTGGGAGAGGCGCTTAAGGCGTTGACGGCGCAGTTCGCGGATTTGAAGAAGCATCTTTACAACGACGAAGGGAAGCTGCGGAGCTTCGTTAACGTGTATGTGAACGACGATGACATTCGCTTTGCGCAGAAGGATGCGACGCCGGTGAAGGATGGCGACGTGGTGAGCATCGTGCCGTCGATCGCGGGTGGACGGTAATTCCGAGGAGTCGGAGATGGCGACGAAGACAGAATTGGGAAACGCGAACGTGGCAGCGGCTGCTATGGCGGCGCCGGCGACGAGTTTGACGAAAGAGGAAGTGCAGCGCTACAGCCGGCACTTGATCATGCCGGAAGTGGGAATGGACGGACAGCTGAAGCTGAAGAACGCGAAAGTTTTGTGCATCGGCACGGGCGGGCTGGGCGCGCCGCTGGGAGTGTATTTGGCGGCGGCGGGCGTGGGACGAATCGGCCTGGTGGATTTCGACGTGGTCGACAATTCGAACCTGCAGCGGCAGATTTTGTTTGGCACGAAGGACGTAGGGCGTCCGAAGATCGCGGCGGCTGCGGACCGGTTGCGAGATTTAAACCCGGACATCCAAATCGACACGTTCGAGACGCGGCTTACCAGCGAGAACGCGCTGGAACTATTCAAGGATTACGACATCATCGTCGATGGCACGGACAATTTCCCGACGCGGTATCTGGTGAACGATGCGTGCGTGCTGCTCGGCAAGCCGAATGTGTACGGTTCAATTTTTCGTTTCGAAGGGCAGGCGACGATTTTCGCGTATCCAGGTGGCCCGTGCTACCGGTGCTTGTACCCCGAACCGCCCCCTCCGGGACTCGTGCCTTCGTGCGCCGAAGGCGGAGTTTTGGGCGTGCTGCCAGGAATCGTAGGATCGATTCAGGCGGCGGAAGCGCTGAAGCTGATTCTAGGCGCGGGCGATTCGCTCGTTGGGCGCTTGCTGTTGTTTGACGCGCTCGCGATGAAGTTCCGCGAGCTGAAACTGCGAAAGAATCCGGAGTGCCCGGCATGCAGCGAGCACCGGACGATCACCAAACTAATCGACTACGAAGAGTTCTGCGGGATTCGAGGCGAGGAGGCGCCCGCGATGGCGTCAACGGTGCCGGAAATTGCGCCCAAAGAATTGAAAGCGCGCCTCGATAAGGGCGATGACCTTTTCATTCTGGACGTGCGTGAGCCGCACGAATATCAGATCTGCAACATCGGCGGCAAGCTGATTCCGCTGGGAGAGATTTCACGACGGGCGCACGAGCTGGACAGTTCGCGCGAAATCGTGGTGCATTGCCGCAGCGGAAAGCGTTCGGCGGAAGCCGCCGAATTTCTCAGGACCGCGGGCTTTCGCAAGGTACTGAACCTGAAGGGTGGTATCCTTGCGTGGTCGGATGACGTGGACCCCACGGTCGCAAAATACTGATTCATAACCGCGCTGGACCAAGCGGCGCGCACCGTTTAAACCGTCACCACAAAAAACCCAGCTACAACTTTTGGAGGATCGAATGGCGGATGTGAAAGTGACGGTGGTGAACAACGGTCCGTTGCTGATCGACGGCGAAATTGAAATCGTCGATCAGGACGGACACGCGTACGGGCTCGGCGGACGAACTAAGATCGGCCTGTGTCGCTGCGGACTCTCCGAGCGCAAGCCTTTCTGCGACGGATCGCACAAGCGCGGCACGTTCCAGAGCGTGGTTCAAGCGCACGAATTGCCGCCCCCTCCGGCGAAGAACTAGCTCGAAGTCGCGTTTTGAAGGCCGGGCAAGCGGTGGGCCGGCCTGTAACATTATTACCCATATCATTATCGGATCAGGGCCCGGGCATCGAGTCAGCCCGGGCCTTTTCTTTTGTAAACCTATATTTCCATGCCACTTAGATAGTACTAGAACCGGTAGGTCGAAACGGCACACCTATTGCTCCGATTCTTTTGGGCAAGTAGGCCATTTGGGGGCTTGGGTGAGTCGTTCTGGGGATTTTCTTCGTTCTATAACGCGCTTTCGTATCGTCATTATTTGGACGCTGGCTATTGGTGTGTACGCGGCCACGATTTGGGTGCTCCGCAATTCTTCGTACGTCGCCGATCCTACGCTGGACACGTATCTGCAAATGGCGGGCAGTCTGATCGCCTTCACGTTCGCGGCAAACGCTCTGGTACGTTTCCGCGGCACGCACGACCGGATCTCGTTGATTCTCGCTTTCGGATTTGTGCTTGCAGGACTGATCGAAGCCGGAACGAGCATCACGATCTCGCACGGAGCACTCAAGGATGCGAACGCCGCCAATCTGATTTCGATGGGATGGCTCGCCGGGCGAACCTTGCTTGGAGTGCTGCTGCTGGCGGCGCTGGCTGTGGAGCGGCGAATTCCGGTGGCGCGCGATCCGGCGAAGGAGATGGCTGGCGCGACCCTGATCGTGGGCGCTGCGGCATACCTGACGAGCGTTTTCTATTTCGTGCAGCCGCACGCGCCGAAGATTCATCCGGGTGCGTTTATCCCGCGCGCTTGGGATCTGGTGCCGGCGGCGATCTATCTGGCTGCCGCGATCGGATATGCACGCCGGTTGCCGCGAGCGGGCGCTTACCTCGACCGCGCTCTGTACCTCGCAGCCGCGTTGAATTTCCTGTGCCATCTGACGATGAGCGAATCGCGGAAAGTGCTGGATGCGCCTTACAGCGTCTCGCATTTTCTGATGGTGATGAGCTATGTGCTGGTGCTGGGCGGCACGCTGCTGGACAACGCGAAACTCTTCGACGAAGTAAGCCACCTGGCAGCGTCCGATTCGCTGACGGGGCTGGCAAATCACAGGCGGCTGATCGAAGTGCTCGAAAGCGAAATTCAGCGCTCGGGACGAACGGGCCGCAGCTTCGCGGTGCTGCTGTTTGACCTCGACGGGCTGAAAAAAATCAACGACAGGTTTGGGCATTTGGTGGGAAGCGCTGCGATCAAACGCGTCGGCAATGTGCTCCAGGGCCGGAGCCGCGCCATCGATACGGCAGCGCGTTACGGGGGCGATGAGTTTGCGCTCGTTTTGCCGGAATCGACCGACGAAGATGCGCGGCAGGCTGCGGTTCGCATCTGCGAATCGCTGGCGCAAGACGGGCAGGCGCCTGCGCTCAGCGTCAGCGTGGGATTGGCGGTTTATCCGAATGACGGCACTTCGATCGAGAAGCTCTTGGGCGCGGCAGACAATGCGCTCTACGCCATGAAGAACCGCGGACCGAAGCAGAAGAAGTTCCGCTTCAGTCACGTCGCAGCTTGCTTATAGAAAGACCACGACAAGGGGGCGACAGAATGAGATTTGGGATGGGGGTCCCAAAGTTAGGCAAGAATCCTCGCAGGGAAACGCGCGTGCCCATGGAAGTGGGCGTACACATTTCCGGCAATCCGATTCTTCCGGGAACGGAGACGACCTTCACGGAAAACGTGAGCTCGAAGGGGGCGCGGGTGCGAAGCATGCGCAGATGGAAGCCGGGAGATAAGCTGACACTTGCAACGTTGACCGGTGGATTCCGGTCGATCGCGCGAGTGGCGTACTGCCAGGCTACAGCGTCAGCCGGATTTGCGGTGGGATTGGAGTTTTTGGAAGCGAAGGGGCAGTGGGTGGTGGCGGATTCGATGGCGAGTTGAGTTTGGGATCGTAGTCTTTGCGAGTTGGGCAGTGGGCTGGCGGTGAAGGAAAAGCCACGAGGCGCAAACCTCGTGGCTTTTTTATTTCAGTCGCTCCGAAACCCGCGCTGCGTGTCACGCGCTACTGCACGAAGCCGAAGCTGGTGTCCGGACCGGGACCAGAATTTTCCGGCAGCGTGCCAAACTGCGCTTCGAAGCGGGCGATATTTTCCTGAAGCGCTTTCACCAGGCGCTTGGCGTGCGCGGGGCTGAGGATCACGCTTGCGAGGAGCTTACCCTGCGGAACGCTGGGGAAGAGGTAGACGAAATTTAGAGTGAACTCGTCCGAGTTGTGGTGGACGATCGCGAGATTCGCGTAGTGGCCGAGTAATTCCTTTTCGTCGGCTTTAATCTGCACTTGTTGCTTCGGCGGTTCGGGCATCAATGTTCTCCTGTGAAGTGAACTCCACTATAGCAGAGCTGGATTACGCCTTGGCGCGGGGCTCGCGAGTCGGAAGAGCGCATGGGAGAATGAATGCGGAGAAGATACGTATGACGGATACGAAGTCGGCCTGGAAACCGGGGCGATCGTTCGCGCTGTGGGTATTTGCAGTTTTTGCAGTCGTGGCTGCGGGCGGCGGTGCGGTGCTGCTCACGCTGAACCGGTGGAATCCGCCGGATCGCGCGAATCAATTGAAAAACCCAGAAGCTCCGACGGCGGAGTCTGTGGCCGGGGGAAAGCGGGTATTTGGGGACCATTGCATCAGCTGCCATGGCGTCAAAGGCGACGGCCACGGCGAGCGCGCGGAAAAGTTAAGCGTGGCACCCGCGGATTTGACGAACCCGATGACAGTGGGGCACGAAACGGATGGAATGCTCTTCTGGAAAATTTCGGAGGGGCACCGGCCGATGCCTGCTTACAAGAATCGCCTTACGGAGAAGGAGCGGTGGGAACTCGTGAATTACATTCGAAGTTTGGGGAAGGGATAGTTCAGGTTGCTGGCAGGTGAGGTTGAGTTGGAAAGCGCGCACCCCTTTTGATCTTCAAGAGGGGTGCGCGCTACCCGGAAAAACAAGTGCGAAAGGCTTGGTGGCTAGTTCAGTTTTGCCAGGGCGTCCGAGACTTCTTTCAGATCGGGGACGGTGGCGATTTCGTAGTTCTTGAACCAGGCCAGCTTGCCGTGGCGATCGACGATCGCGATGGCGCGGCCGGTGATGCCTTTGTCCGCGAGGTAAACGCCGAACTTATCGCCCACGGCGCCGCGCGGTTGAAAATCGGCAAGCAGCGGATAGTGAATCCCCATTTTTTCGGCGTATGCCTTGTGCGACCACACGCTATCGACGCTCACGCCGAGAACCTGCGCGTTGAGACTCTCGAATGATTTCATTTCGTTTACGAAGCAGACGTGCTCGTTGGTGCAGGTGGGACTCCAGTCCAGCGGGTAGAACACGATCACCACATTCTTGCCTGCGTAATCGGACAGCTTCACTTCCTTCATCGACTGATCTTTTAGCGCAAACTCCGGAGCCGCGGCTCCAACCGAAAGTGTCATTGGGGAATCCTCTCTATTCGCTTCCGCGAAGGTATTCAGAATGGCGCGCCCGCCGATTGCGGACAAGTGATGATAGCCGAAGCGGTAGCCGCGGACAATGCGGCGCGAGCGTTGGCAAAGGGCTGAAATCGTTGCGCGCGGTGCTACCATACGCTTTGAGACGGGAGAGCGAAGCGAGGGATGGCGCAGGTTTCGTACGAAGAAGCGTATCCGGGAATCGAGATTCTGCCGCGAAGCCGGAACTGGTGGGCGTGGCTGAAGGGCAGCTCGCCGGAATGCGTTCACATGGGCGAGGCGTGCGACTGGATCGCGACGCTAGTGCCGGACACCCTCTATCTGCGTGGAAAGAAATCGGTGCGGCGCGAACCGTCGCGGCCCGAGCTGACGATGTGCCTTTCATGCCTGTCGGAAACGGCGGGCGAACAGATGGAGCGATATCCGGGACGCGTGGTGGCGTTCGAGCCTGACCCTGAACTATTCACGCAGTATTTTTTCGTGGCGCCGCAGGATTTCGACGCGGTGGGATTGCGGCCCGAAGTGGGCGAGGCGATAGGGAAGCGGCTGAGGCAGGATCTGGGCGCGTGCGAAGAATGCGGATACGAGGCAAGGTGGATTTGGTTTTCGCGCTCGGATCTGGAGAGCCTGGATGAAGTGGAAAAAATTGCGGGAGCGCAGGGACACTCGCTCTGCCTGCGGCACGGAGCGGACCGGTTGTTTCAGGCGTTCGACAAAATGCAACAGGCCAACGTGTATTACATGAACTTGCCGTACGGCGAGGCGGGAGCATACGTATGGATCTGACGATGAAAGAAATTGTGGAGCGCTACAGAAAGGCAGCGGGAGCTTACGGAAAAGCGGTGCCGCTGGGCGCGCTTGGAATTTCGCGCGAGGATACGGAGCGGGCGTTCGACATCCTGGATGAGGATTACCACATCAGCCGGTTCTTTCATTTTGCGAAGGCGGCTGGGGCGAGCTACTCGATCAATGGATTTCCACAGACGCACGTCTCCATCGACAAAGGCATCGAAGAAATACTTTAGTTAGGCTTCGAATCGAGGCTGCTCGTTGCTCGGGGCCTTTGTGCGTGGCGCGGAGGTGGTTCGTTCGCTTCGCGACCGAGCAACCGCACTCCGCAAGAACCGTTGCGGTCGCGGCGTTCGGATCGAACCGTCTGGCGCGAACCCGATGCGCCGCTACAACCCCTAGAGCGGCGTCTCCGATTTAGAAAAGTGGAGGGTGGAAGTCGAACTGCGGATCGATGTCCACGGGGATGTCGCTGATCTTTGCGAGTTGGGCGGCTAGCTCGGGCGGCATGTCGCCATACTTCTTGAACCAGGCATCGGTGCGCGCTTTGTCGCCGGTGGCTTCCTGCTCCAGCAACTCCTTCGCAAGAGATGCAATCGCGCCGGGCATCTTTGCAAAGTCGATCGCGTACAGGCCCGTGGATGCATCGCGGCTGATGGCGCCCTGCTCGACGTAATAATTGAACTGCATGATCTCGCCGTGACCGTGCGCTTCCGCGACTCCGAAACGGACGGTTCGAAAAATTCCCGCCACATACGACGCGTAGGTCGGGTTCTGCTGTTCCTTCGGAATCGCGCCGTGATCGATCAGCCATTTGTAACAAAGCTCGCCGACCACATCGGCTTTCGATTCTTCAAGAGCGGAATAGGACGCGCCGATCGCTTCGTTCACGTCCACCTGACCACGAGCTGTGCGCGCGTAGCTGGGGCCGAGGCCGTGGGAAATTTCGTGCATGAGCGTATCGGCCAGATAGCCGTCGGCACTGGCCAGAGCGGCTTGATCCGGACGCATTAAGCGCCGCGCGAGAGGAAGGATGATGAAGTTCACGCGCGCGTCCATAAAATTCTTCCAGAAGATTTTCTTCGAGCCTTTTTCCACGTGAACGCGGGGATCGTTCGGCAGATTGTCCGCAACGGCCTGATAGCCGTGCAGAAGATCTCCCGCGCGATACGGCGAATCGACGACCTCCATGGGCGATTGTTTGTCACGCTTCGACGGAAGATCGGCGGCCGAAAGCGGCAGCGACTCCTGCAAATCGGGAACGTATTTTTGGTACACGGCAAGTTTTTCGCTTTCGGCGTCGTTGCGAATCATCACCGAAGCGCCGAAGGTGGCTTTCACGCCGAGAAGACCGTCAGTGTACGTTTCGTAGGGCGCCAGAATCAGATCGAATTTTGGATTTTTTAGGTCGAGCCACGCAAGGTCGCTCGGATAGTAGTCGTCAGTCAGCAAAGCGCCGGCGCGGAGGCGGAGATAATTGGCGAAAGCGGCGTCGTCGCTCAGGTCGGCCGCGTCGTTCAGGTCTTTGGCCATCGGTTCCAGGAGCTGGCGGTATTCGACGCGGTACGGAATCGCTTCAAGCGCGTCGCCATTTTTGCGGATCACCGTAAGTGAATTGAAAATCGCGGCTTTCTGGTCGGGATGCGTGGCGACGTAGGCGTTGATTTCATTAACCGTCAGACCGGCAGGATAGAAGCCGCGGCCGGGCGGCATCGGCTTGGTGTCGGCGAACGGCTTTTCGTCGTCGATCAGATCGAACCGGCTTCCGTTGATTGTCAGATAACGCCGGAGCAGAAGGTCTTGCGGAGCGTTGGAGTGCGCGAGCGAAAGAAAAAGCTTCAGCCCGCCAGGATCGCTTTGCCGCCAGTAGATGCAGTCGGCAAGCCCGGCCGCATCCACGAGCTTATCCACCATTTTAATTTCGCGCGCCGAAAGACCCTTGGCGTGGAAGGGCATGCGGACGAGTTTGAATTTCGCGACGCGTTCGGCGAGGTCGGGCACCACGTACGGCTTCGCCGCCGCAGACGCCATTTGCGGCTTGGCTTGCGACGAACGGGCGGCAAGGTGAGTGGTCGCGGCGAAAAAAATAGAAACTGTGGCAAACGCGGCGGCTGCAATAAAAAGTTTGGTTTTCATGTCGCGAGAATTCTAGCCCCAGAACGGGGCGGAGGGGCGAGGGAATTTGCGGCGCGAGCGAGTGTTATACTCGCGGGTCATGTATGCACGAAAGCTGAAGGCGGACGCTGTCATCGACGGCGACAGGAAGGCCGTGCCGCTCGAATGGCTCGATATGTTTTGTATGAGGAATTTCACGGGGTCGGGAGAATTTGACGACACGCTTCCCGTAGGCGAAGGCGAGCTGGAAGCGGGATTGACCATCGAGCCCGAGCGACTAGCCGCGGCGATGAGTGAGTGGTTTACAAGGCGCGGGAAGGGAAATGGGAAGCCAGTTGAGATCGAGATCTACGAGAAATCGTAGAGCGCGTGTCCCTTTCGGCGGAACAAGCAGTATTGGCGGAAGAGCCGAACAGCTTCTGCGTATGTTGGGGCGTTTCAAAGTCCATCGGAGAAGAAGTTCGGCTCCTCTCTAGCACTTCGACGCGGACGGCGCGCGCGGGTTAGCAGCGGTTTTGTAAATTGGCCGCAGGCGAACGGCAACGCGGATCCGCGCAGGTGGGGCGGATTTTAATCGCGGCGCTGGCGGGTTTATCGGAGGAATGAAGATGCGCAGGAGCTTGTTGATGCTGGCCCTTGCACTGATGTTCGCGACCATACCGGCGCTCGCGCAGTCGCCGACCCAGGGTCGCGACGGCTACACCACGATCGACTTCACGAGCGATCTGATGAACGCGAAGGCTCCATTCATCGTAATCCTGCCGGTGGGTTATGAGCAGAGCGTTCGCCGCTACCCGGCGTTGCTCCTGCTGCACGGCCTGACGGGCCACTACACCGACTGGGTGTTGAACACAAACGTGGTGCTGTACGCGCGAAAGTATCCGCTGATTATCGTGATGCCGGAGGGCGGCAATGGCTGGTACACCAACGGTGTCGCGCCGAACGACAAATGGGAAGACTACATTTTCAAGGAAGTAATTCCTTATGTGAATTCCCACTACCGGACGCTGCCCCAAACGCGATCGTGGGCGGTCGCGGGGCTTTCGATGGGCGGCTACGGCGCTATGAAATTCGGGCTGAAGTATCCGGGGCAGTTCGCGGTGGCGGCGTCGATGAGTGGAGCGCTGAACGCGCCGGATTGGAAGGATTCGGAGATGGTCTCGTGGGCGCCGGTGAAAACCTCGTTGCACGCTTCATTCGGTCCAGAGGGCGCGCCGGGGCACACGGCGAATTCACTGCCGGTACTGCTTGATCAGGCCAAGGTTGCGCTGCCGTTTTTGTATCTGGATTGCGGCACCGAAGACGGACTGCTCGGCGACAACCGCAAGTTCGCCGATTTATTGCAAAGCAAAAAAATACCGCATGAATATCGCGAGCGGCCGGGAATCCACGACTGGATCGAATGGGATTCGCAAATTCAGAGCGTGCTGGCGCTCATCGCAGAGAGAATGCATATTTCCTGGTGCGACGACGGCGGATTGTGTGCCTCGGGGCCGCAAGCGGGCAATCCGCTTCCGCCGATGATGCGTTTTCTTGCCACCGGACCGGATGCACCGCCCCCGCCCCCCCAGCGATAGAAAGCCAGATTAGCGCTCTCGGGAATAGTCGCGGTCTTCGGAGGAATCGAAATCGTCGCGCGTGAAGGCATCAATCACCGCGCGAATCTTCGGAATGGCCACGTGCGTTGCATTTTCGCCCGCAGCAATAAGCTGCGGTGACTTGATGAATTCATCCCACAAGATGTGGTGGACGTCGGGTTCGATCAGCACGTCGTAAGCATCGCGCCAGGGCTGCGAGGAATTCGACTGGATGATCGAGAACGACCGGCTGATCACTTCGATGGTGTTGCGCGGTTTGGAATCCAGCAGGCCCGGCTCGAGATGAATCGCGATAACGACTTCGGCACCAAGCTCGCGCGCCGCAACCGTGGGAACCTGCTCGGTGAGAAATCCATCGACCAGGAATTGATCCTTAATTACGACCGGCAGAAAAAGCCCGGGGTACGCACACGAGGCGCGGAGGGCAGGGCCAATTTCTCCTTCCTTGAAATGCACCGTATTGCCGCTCATTAAATCGGTGGCCACGATCGCCAGCGGCATTTTCAATTGATTGAAATTCGTGACGGTCGTGAAGCGGTGCAGGAAATCCTCGAGCGGTTCGTTGGACGCCATGCCGAGACGAGAGAGCGTCCAGCGGCCGAAGTCGCGAAATCGGGTCTTCGACGCCTGATGGGCCATGTCGTCCAGCGAAGTGCCGCTGGCGTATGCCGAAGCGATCAGGGCGCCGACGCTTGTACCCGTAACGCAGTCGATGGGAATTTCCGCCGCTTCCAGCGCGCGCAGCACTCCGATGTGGGCGACGCCGCGCGCGAAGCCCCCGCCGAGCGCGACGCCGACTTTCGGACGCAGGCCTTTGGACGCGTACGCGAACGATCGCAGCCCTCGAACCGCTTTTCCGAACCAGCGCGAAGACGACCCCATCTCACATCCCCAAGAAACTGGCTATAGGTTATCGCAAGTCGTGCGCGTCGGGGTTTGAGGTTGACCCCTCGATATCGCTTTTGTAACCTCGATTGCACTCTAAAGGATTCCCCATGAAGCGTCGTATCGAAAAAGTAGCGGTGCTAGGCGCCGGAACGATGGGCTCGCGCATCGCCGCGCATCTGGCGAACGCTGGAATTCCGTGTTTTCTGCTCGATATGGTTCCCACCGAGCTGAGTGCCGATGAGCAAAAGAAAAAACTGACCCTGCAAGACCCTCGTGTGCGAAACCGTATCGTGTTAGCGGGTCTGGAAGCTGCAAAAAAGTCGCGGCCTGCGGCTCTTTTTACGCCCGAAACCGCGCGCCTGATCACTCCGGGAAATTTTGACGACAACATGGCCTGGTGCGGCCAGGTGGATTGGATCATCGAGGCCGTCGCCGAAAATATTGAGATCAAGCGCAGCCTGTTCACACGCGTCGAGGCGGTGCGCGCGCCAGGAACGATCGTCAGCACGAATACTTCGGGTATTCCCGTGCACGATATCGCAGAAGGCCGGTCCGAAGACTTTCAGCAGCATTTCGCGGGCACGCATTTTTTCAATCCGCCGCGCTATATGAAGCTGGTGGAACTGATTCCCGCGCCGAAAACGCGGCCGGAAGTGTTGGAATCGCTCGATGAAATTTGCGATGTGCGGCTCGGAAAGGGCGTGGTGCCCGCGAAGGATACGCCGAACTTCATCGCCAACCGGATCGGGACGTTTTCGATGCTGAATGCCCTTCGCATGATGCAAGAGCTGGACATGACCGTCGAGGAAGTGGACGCCTGTACCGGCCCGGCGATCGGGCAACCGAAGTCGGCCACGTTTCGTACCTCGGACATTGTGGGCCTGGATATTCTCGCGCACGTGGTGAACAACATCTACGCGACGGCCACGGAAGACGAATCGCGCGAAATGTATAAGCTGCCGGCCTTCGCGGACGAAATGTTGAAGCGCGGAATTCTCGGCGATAAGACGGGCGGCGGGTTCTACCAGAAGCAAAGGAAATCGAAGCACGGCGAAATCCTGACGCTCGACTGGAAAACGCTGGAGTACCGCGCGAAGCAGAAAGCGAAATTCGGTTCGATCGAAGCGGGAAAACAGATTGACGATACCCGCGAACGCCTGCGCGCTCTCGTGGCTCCGGTTCTTGACGGTAAAGGCGGCGACAAGGCCAGCCAATTTCTATGGGCAACTCTCAGCGGAATGTGCCTCTACGCCGCGCGGCGGGCGCCAGAGATTGCAAACAACATCGTAGACGTGGATCGCGCGATGCGCTGGGGATTCGCGTGGGAACTCGGCCCGTTCGAAGTTTGGGATGCGATCGGGGTCGAGCGAATGGCTGCGGCGTTGGAAAAGGAAGGCAAGACTACTCCGCCGCTCGTTCAGAAAGTTCTCGCGACGCCGAAGAAGTCGTTCTATGAAACGGAAAAAGGCTACACGAGCTACTTCGACCTCGCATCGGGAGCAATGAAGCGTGTTCCCCATCAGCCGGGCGTGCTGATTCTGAAATCGCTGAAGGAACGCACCGGCGTGGTTCAGAAGAATGCGGGCGCGAGCCTGATCGATCTGGGCGATGGAATCGTCTGCTGCGAATTCCATTCCAAGATGAATTCGATCGGCGGCGATCTGGCGGCCGTGATTCATGCCGGCATCAAACGCCTCGGAACGGATTTCGAGGGCATGATAATTGCGAATCAGGCGCCGAATTTTTCCGTGGGCGCCAATTTGATGCTGGTGCTGGTGGCGGCGCAGGAACAGGAGTGGGACGACATTCACCTCGCCGTGAAGCAATTCCAGCGCGCGAATATGGCGATTAAGTACGCCCCGCGGCCGGTGGTGGTCGCGCCGCAGGGAATGGCGCTTGGAGGCGGCTGCGAAATCAGCCTGCATGGAGCTCGGATTCACGCGGCGGCGGAATCCTACATTGGGCTTGTGGAAACGGGCGTAGGATTGATTCCCGGCGGCGGCGGAACAAAAGAGATGATGATTCGCGCCAACGAGCATGCGGCCGGAATGGAGTCGCTGGATTTGTTCCACGCGATGAAGCCCGTATTCGAGACGATCGCAATGGCGAAAGTCTCGACCAGCGGCGAGGAAGCCCGGTCGATGGGATTTTTGCGGACGCAGGATTTCATCGCCATGAATCGCGACCGGCAGGTGGCCGATGCGAAGGAGACCGCGCTGGCGATGATTCGCGCGGGTTATCACGCTCCGGCTCCGGCAGAAATTCGCGTACTCGGCGAGGAATTTTTGGCTGGAGCGAAGCTCGCGATTCACATGCTCGTTCGTGGCGAATTCGCAACCGATTATGATGGCGTCGTCGGGCGAAAGTTGGCCTACGTGCTCGCGGGCGGAGCTGTAACCACAGCGCAGACCGTTACCGAGCAGTACGTGCTGGATCTGGAGCGCGAGGCGTTTGTGAGCCTCTGCGGCGAGCGCAAGACGCAGGAGCGTATCGCGCACACCCTGAAATCCGGAAAACCGCTGCGCAATTAGGGAGCGAAGGCCGGATTCGCCAAAGTCTTCGAGCGCAACGCAACTTTTTTTGGGTTGAAGTGTTTTTAGCGGCGGAGAAACCTATCTGTAGGAAAATGTATCTAATTCGCTGGACGGCCGTATTCGCGCCGCGGTGTGTTCCCGAGATGATGGAACTTTTATCGCCATGAACACGAAGAGGATGTAGCGCTCAGACCGAGCAGTAGGAGAGCCGGCATCCTTTGGCGCTTATCGGTCGCGCGCAAATACTTGGATTCGCGGCCCGGCGCGGCACGAAATTGACCCAGCAGTACTTTGGACGAACGACTTCGAAATTCGTTTTCAAGCATAAAGGGAGATTTTCAATGGGGAAGCGGGTGCGTTCGATTGCGGTTTTTGCGGCGATGGTCGCGGGTCTTGTGGTCACGGTGGCGTGCGGTGGTGGCGGTGGCGGCGGACACGTCACTCCGCCGAACGGAGCGCTCGTCGTGCTGCCGGGTTCGCCCAGCGTTCCCGTGGGCCAATCGGTCCAGTTCACCGCCTACCTCGGCGACACCGCAACGAGTTCCACTTGGACCGCCTCCGGCGGAACGATTAGCTCGACCGGACTTTTCGCAGCGCCGTCTTCTCCTGGAAGCGTGACGATCACGGCCACTGCGGGATCCAATGGCGGCACGACCACCGTGCAAGTGGTCGCCGCGCAGCCGATCACCGTCTCTCCGTCCGCTCTGACAATTCCAGCGGGCGGCCTGCAAACCTTCACTGCCTCAGCGGCAGGCGTAACGTGGTCTGTGAACGGCGGAATCGGAAATTGTCTCGCACCTTCTCCCGGCGCTACCGGCCAGTGCTACGGTCTTATCGACGCGAACGGAAACTACCAGGCACCCCTCGCTCCTCCGAATGGAGGATCGGTGACGATCACCGCTACCGGCGCGGCCGGTTCCGGCACCGCGTCGGCGACGATTTTGTTCTCCTCCGCTTCGCTCACCAACAACGGATCGACTGGGCAATACGTGATCGCATTCCAGGGCATCGATCTCAGCTACGGGTATCCGATCAGCGTGGCGGGTAGTTTGACCACGACCGGATCCGCAAGTTCCACCACCGGCTCGATTTCGAGCGGCGGCGAAATCGACATCAACAGCTTGAATTACGGTTTGGCGACGCCGGCGCAAATCACCGGAGGCAGCTTTCAAGTCGGCCCGGTTGATGGCCGTACGAGTCTAACGCTTACAAACTCTTCGAATTCCAGCCAGATTCCGTCGTTTACGTTGCAAGTGACGCTCGAGAACAGCCAGCACGCATTGCTGATCGACTTCGACACTTTCGCCACGGGCAGCGGCACGCTGGACGCGCAGAACAGCGCCTCTTTCAGCACCTTGAACGGCAATTTCTCGTTCGATTTTTCGGGCGTGGACACCACGTACTTCTCATCGAACGGAGTGATCCTCCCCGTCTATGCCGCCGGAACTTTCGTTGCCAACGGGAACTCCATTCCTGTGAATCCGACGAACGCACCGACCAACGTACAGGACGTGATCGAAAATGCTCTGCAAACTCCGATCGTCACCAACGATCAGACGCTGAGCGGTTCGTACTCCAATCCCGATGCAAACGGGCGCGGAACCATCCTGATGAACAGCACACCGCTCGGAACGGTAAATTTTGCGTACTACATGATCGATCAAACCCACTTGAAGATTGTGGAAATCGATCCGTCGCAGACTCTCGCTCTCGCCGGAGACGTATTCAGCGCACCGGCAATCCCAACGCCTCTGGCGGGTCCAGTTTCATTCACCGCCGGCGGCGCGACCGTTCAACTCGGCCCCTATGTGCTCGGCGGCGTATTCACGCTCAACGGCACCAGCCTTAGCGGCAGCGGTGCTCTCGACAACAACACCGGCACCCAGAGCCAGATCAACAATACGATTCAAAGCGGCAGCCTGATCAACAACACCGGAACGGGCTTCGTTCCCTCGCGCTACGTCCTTTCGTTGACGACCAAAAGCCCGAGCGGGACGCTGCAGTTCGGAACCTACATGACCAACACCACTCCGCCCTCTGCAGTGATGGTCGAAATCGACACATTCACGGGCGGCGCAACCGGCCAAGCCTTTCAACAAACGGCTGGCGGTTCAAACACCGGCAGCTTCGCGGTGAATTTGACCGGCGTGGGCAGCTCGAAGTCTTTAGGCACCTTTGAGCAGGACATCACTGGGCAGGTCGGCCTCACGGCGAACAGCACCACAGTCACCGGCACGCTGGACATTAATAACGCTGCCACGTCGAGCAGCCCGATCGTTTCCAGCAGCACCAGTACCCTGTGGAACGCACCGGCCACAAACGGCCGCGGGACGGCGGTGTGGAAGACGTCCAACGGAGCGATCTTCAAGCTGGGCTACTACGTGATCAACAACAGCACCGTGCTACTTCTGGACACGGACACGAACCGCGTCGCCGCCGGAACCCTCGCAAAGCAATACTAGCTTCGCGTTTCGGCGATTCAGAAGTCAAATTGGCCCGCTCGGTGGAAGCCCGCCGGCGGGCCATTTTTTTCGCACGCCGCGTTGGCTGAGAGAGAAATTCTCTGGTAACCGAATCGCGATTGGTTCGTCTGAACGCACAACGGGCGGTGTGTCTCGAAGTGCGTTTGTAATCGGCTGACCACGGCGTGTTGGGTCCAGCGGCCAAACGGCTTGCATTCATTTCGCCCGCTCGTTAGCATCAATCGCTTTCCAGCTTGGAAAATTTCAGGGCAACGCCGCAGCTCTGCGCGCGGGAGTGTCAGTTGAAAAATCGAGTGCGTCGTAACGCGGGAAATGTGAAAGCTCGTACGATTCGGATAGCGCTGCTTGCAGGCGCGTTAGCCTGTTGCGCTATTGCGCTGTGGTCATCGCGACTGGCGGCCACTCCGCCCGAAGGCGGTCCGCCGCGCTACTACGCGATCACCAACGCGAGAATCGTGCCGGTGTCCGGTCCGGTGATCGAGAGCGGCACCGTTGTCGTTGCGCGCGGTTTGATTCAGAGCGTGGGAACCAGCGCCTCGATTCCGCCCGAAGCGTGGGTGATCGACGGAAAGGGGCTGACGGTTTATCCGGGATTGATTGATGCGGGTTCGACCGTCGGGATTGGCGAAGGCGATGGCGGCGCGGGCGCGAAGAAGGGCGGCGGGCCGATCGCCACAAGTCCGGAAGATCGTCCGGGCACCACGCCCTGGCGCTTGACCGCGGACGAGTTGAAGCCGGCGGACAAAAAAATCGAATCGTGGCGCAGCGCCGGATTCACAACCACGCTTGTGTTGCCGGAGGGGGGAATTTTCCCCGGGCAGGCCGCGGTGGTTGACCTAGCGGGAACGCGGCCGAGCGAAATGGTGGTCCGCGCAACGGATAGCGTGCCCATATCGCTCCATCCCGTCGGCGGCTTCTTCGGGTTTCCGGATTCGTTAATGGGAACGATCGGGTACGTACGGCAGGTGTTCGACGATACGAATTGGTACACGCAGGCCGAACCGATTTACGAAGCCGCGCCATTGAAGAACGAGCGTGTGCCGTACGACCGCACGGAAGTGACGTTGGCTGAAGCGCAGCAGAGGAAAGAAGTCGTGCTGCTCCCGGCGAACAATTCGGTCCAGATTCTCCGCGCGCTGCGGCTGGCGGACGAATGGAAGCTACCGCCGGTTCTGTATGGCGTGCAGCAGGGTTACGAAGTGGTGGATGCATTGAAGTCCAAAAGCGCGGCGGTGATTGTGAATTTGAAATGGCCGGAACGCCCGAAGGACGCCGATCCGGATGCGGAGCAGACTTTGCGGGAGCTGCGCTTTCGCGATCGCGCGCCGGGAACTCCCGCGGCGCTGGCGAAAGCGAACGTGAAGTTTGCATTTTATTCCGGCGGCCTCGGTGGTCCCAAGGACATTCAGAAGGCCATTAAGAAATCGCTCGACGTGGGGCTGACCTCCGATCAGGCGCTGCGAGCGTTCACCTTGGATGCGGCGGAAATTTTGAGACTGAGCGACCGGCTCGGAAGCATCGCGCCCGGGAAAATCGCAAACCTCGTCGTGACCGATGGCGACATCTTCAACGAGAAAACCAAAGTGAAGCACGTGTTTGTGGACGGGCGATGGTTCCCGATTCACGAGGAAGCGCAACCGGAGAAACCGGGCGATAAGAGCGGGCCGGGCGACGATCAAGGCAACACCAGCGCGCACTCGATCGCTCGCGAAGGAGCGGGACGATGAATCGCGTAACGCTGACAGTTGCCGCCATCGCCGCCGTCGCTTTTCCCTCGTGCGCCCTTGGGCAAAATGCGAGGACCATTTTCATCAAGAACGCCACCGTGATGACTGTGACGCACGGCAACATCGAACACGGCTCGATTCTGATTCGCGATGGAAAAATTGCGGACGTGGGCGCGAACTTGACTGCGCCGGCCGATGCCACCGTGATTGACGGCACGGGGGAGTACGTGATTCCGGGCATCGTGGATTGCCACTCGCACATTGCCATCGACGGCGGCGTTAACGAAGGTGGAATGGCCGTATCTTCGATCGCCAACATAAAAGACGTTCTGAACCCGGACGACATTGACATTTATCGCGATCTCGCCGGCGGCGTCACGTCAGCGAATATTCTTCACGGAAGCGCGAATCCCATCGGCGGACAGACGGTGGTGATCAAGTTGCGCTGGGGAAAGCCAGCCAGCGAATTGCCGTTTGAAGGCGCGCTGCCTGGCATCAAATTCGCGCTGGGCGAAAATCCAAAGGAGTCGAATTTCCAGCCGCCACCGGGAATTCCGCAGCGCTATCCGGCCACTCGTCTGGGCGTTGAGGAAGTGATCCGGCAGGCGTTCATCGAAGCGCGCGAATACAAAAAGAAGTGGGACGACTACAACACCCGCAAAGCCGCGGGCGAAGCGAATTTGATCCCCCCTCGGAAGGACGACCGCCTCGAACCGCTCGTGGAAGTGATGGAAGGGAAGCGCTACGTTCACGCGCATTGCTACCGCGCGGATGAAATCTTGATGTTGATTCGCGTGGCCAACGAATTTGGATTCAAAGTGCGCACTTTCCAGCACGTTCTGGAGGGTTACAAGATCGCGGACGAAATCGCCGCGTCCGGCGCGGGCGGCTCGACCTTCTCCGATTGGTGGGCCTACAAAGTGGAAGCCTACGACGCGATTCCCTACAACGCGGCGCTGATGGCTGAGCGGGGTGTAATCGTTTCGATCAATTCGGACGACGCGCAGGAAGCGCGGCAGCTTAACATCGAGGCGGCCAAAAGCATGAAGTACGGCGGAATGTCCGCGAACGAAGCGCTGAAGCTGATCACGCTGAATCCCGCGATCCAGTTGGGAATCGACAATCGAGTGGGCTCCATCGATGTGGGCAAGGACGCCGATCTGGCGATTTACAACCACGATCCGCTCAGCGTTTACGCGGTGGTTCAGAA
The DNA here is from genome assembly GCA_963839325.1 of uncultured Acidobacteriota bacterium. Lineage (GTDB taxonomy): Bacteria > Acidobacteriota > Terriglobia > Acidiferrales > UBA7541 > Palsa-295. Next base: position 169,267 of record CAWIUO010000003.1, read on the forward strand.
GACGCTGATCGACGGCGAGGTTTACTTCGACCGGCAGAAAGATATCGACGGGCGTGCCGCGCTAGCGAAAGAAAAGCAGGACTTGATCGACAAGGAAAAGAAAGCCGCGGAAGAAAAGAAGCCGGATGACAATTCGGCGAAAAAACCCGACGCGAAAAAGAAACCGCCTAAACAGACAAGCGTGGCTAACGGGATTTCGGCGGGAGGAGCGCTGTGAAAATTCGCCGAACCGCATTCTCCGTCACTCTCGCAGTGTCGTTCCTCGTTGTCGCGCAATTCGCGCTCGCGCAAGCACCCGCGCAGCCGCCTTCTGTCTATGCGATCAAGGGAGCGAAGGTCTTCACGCTTGCTGGCGCTCCCATCGAAAACGGTATCGTCGTGATTCGTGACGGTAGGATCGCTGCCGTGGGCGCCAACGTTGCAATTCCGTCCGACGCGCAGGTGATCGATGCGACCGGCCTCGAGCTGTACCCCGGGCTGTTCGACCCCGTCACGCAGATCGGGCTGAACGAGATCAGCCAGGTAAGCGCAACGGTGGATGTGTCGGAGCTCGGCGACTACAACCCCGAACTGGTCGCGGCCACGGCCGTGAATCCGGCATCGGCCCACATCGCCGTAACTCGCGCGAACGGAATCACTCACGTTATCGCAGCGCCGGGCACGGCGGGATTCGACTCACAGGGTGGCGGCCTGATCACAGGCCAGGCTTCGGCGTTCAATCTCGCCGGCTGGACGATGAACGACATGCAGATCAACCGCTCGGTGGCGATGGTCATCAACTGGCCGTCGATCCAGACGCGGTCGTTCGACTTTGCCACGTTTTCCTTCAAGGAAAAGCCGTACGAGGACGCGAAGAAAGAATACGACAAGTCCGTGAACGAACTTTCCGACTGGTTGGACCGCGCGCGCCACTATGCGCAAGCGAAGGAAAAAGGCTCGCCCGCGCTGTACGAGCGCGATATTAAGCTTGAAGCGCTCGTACCCGTCGTGGAAGGTAAGCTACCCGTCCTGGTGATTGCAGACGATCACCGCGACATTAAGAACGCCGTGGATTTTTGTACCAAGCAAAATTTGAAAATGATTCTCGGAAGTGGAGCGGAAGCCTGGAAGGTAAAGGACCTGCTGAAGGAAAAGAAAATACCCGTGGTTCTCGGTCCCACAGAGCGTTTGCCGGAGCAGGAAGATACGCCCTACGACAAGCCGATGACGCAACCGTCCGAATTGTTCGCGGCAGGCATCCCATTCGCGTTTTCGAGCTTCGGCACATCGTTTTCGCGCCGCCTTCCGGACTACGCAGGCACCGCCGTAGCGTATGGCTTGCCGCACGACGAAGCGATGAAAGCCGTAACGATCAATGCCGCGCGAATGTTTGGGATCGCGGATCAGGTCGGCACCATCGAGACCGGCAAGCTCGCGAACCTGATCGTGACAACGGGCGACCCGCTCGAGATTCAGACGCAGGTGAAATTCCTGTTTATCAAAGGACAGCTCACCAGCACCGACAATCGTCATCGGGAGCTGTACGAGCAATATAGGAAGCGGCCGCAACCTTCGAAGTAGCCTCAGCTCGGCGGCGGTTCGTTCCGCCGCGCTCGAGTTGGCCGGATTGCATATTTCCGCGTTGGGCGGCTTCAGTCTTAGCTCCGTCACAGCAGGCTTCTTGACGAATCTGTTTCTTCTCTCCGTCTAACTTCCGGACTACTTCGCTTTCGCACCGCTCTGACCGCAAACTCCACAAAACACTCGCGTTCTTGGTGTGCAAAGTGTTCTCAGGGAGTACCAACGTACTATTGCCGCACGTTCATGCGCCCGCCGAAAATTCAGACGTACAGCTAGGCATTCGATCCTGAAATTTGTCCCGGGGGAACGGCATTTCGCCGTTGCGCACGATGGCGCCACTTACAAAAGACTCTATAGATGTAGCAACTCCCGCCGCAGACACAACGGCGCAGCGTCCGGCCGCGCAGCCTGCGAAGCCTGCCGCAGCGCCCGGCGTTCGCGCCGATGCAGTCTCCGTGGAAGTGCCGGTGCGCGTGTACGGTTCGCGCATCACTCAAGTACCTGGGCAATCCGAGCCCAACAGCGAACCATTCGAAGAGCAAACTTCGACGATGATCGTGTTTCCGCAGGGCGCCGTGCTACGCATGTCCACGTCGGTGAACGTCGGACAGATGTTGGTGGTGACCAACACGAAGTCGAAAGCCGATGCGATTTGCCGCGTTGTGAAAGTGCGCACTTTTTCAAACACGCAGGGATACGTAGAAGTCGAGTTCACCACCGCGCAGCCGAACTACTGGACCGTCCGGTTTCCGTCCGATGGTCCGGCGCCGCCTGCTGCTGCTCCTGCGGCCCCAGCCAATGCGGCTGTTCCCGCGAAACCAGCGGAAGCGCCGAAGCCTTCTGTCGCGCCTCCCGCACGCGTTGCGCCAGTTACTGCAACGCCGGCAGCGCAAGCGCCAAAGCCGGTAGCGCCAATCGCTCCGGCCGTTGTTCCCACAGCCCCGGCTTCCGTTGCGCAAACACCGCAACCCGTCGCGCCTGTGGCTCCGGTTGTAGTCGCGCCGCCGCAAATCGTGGTGCCCCTCGCGCCACGTGCCGTTGCGCCGGTCGCAAAAATCGAGCCGCCCGTTATGGCACCTCCTGCTCCCATCGCCGCAGCCCCAGTTGCGCCGGCGGATCGCGCCGCGCCAGAAGTGGAAGACGAGGATCTCGATACGATTCTGAGCCGGCTCTCTCCGGAAGCTCCGGTGTCCGCGCCGCCGCTGACGAACGCACCGTCCCTCGATGCCATTTTTTCGGCCAAACCGGCGCAGCCCATCGCGAGTTCGCCGGTCATTGCCGTAGCGCCAAAACCGGCGATCGCCATTGATTTCCCGGCTGTGCCTCCCGCGGCGCCCGTGCCGTCGCTTACTCTCAGCGAACTTCGGGGCGATTCCATCGCCGAGGCTTCGACCGCCTCCGACGATACCGAAGTGATCGAGCAGGACGCGATTTTGAAGCACGCAGGCACCGAGCCTGCCGTCGAGGCTCCGCGCAGGACGTTCGGAAGTTTTTCGGGCGGCGCTAGCCTCACGGGCGGTTCATCGCTCGCCTCCCCTACCGTCGTTCAATCGGCGGCGGATGTTTCCTCTTCCCGTGCGGACTCGTCGAGCAGCACCATCGGTGCCGATTACGCCGCGCCGCCGAAGCAAAACCATTTCCTCATGATCGCGGCTTGCGTCGGAGTTCTTGCGCTCATGGCCGGCGGCGGAGTCTTTTATTCACGCATCAGCGCTGCGGGCAGCAAAGCGGCCGCGCCAGCCCCTTCGGCATCGCGGCCTGCCAGTGCATCTGAAAGCGAATTGACGGGCGAAACATCCGAGCAGACCACTCTGCGCAACACCGCGGCTGCCAACAACGCTTCCGCGCCGGCTGCGGCCAGCATTCCGGCAGCGGTAGCGCCGGTCGCGACCAACAGCACGCCCGTGCAGAGCAATCCGGATCTGAATGTGACGCCGAGTTCCACCCGCTCTCGTGCAGCGTCTAATGCGGCTGCCGCAAAGGCCATCGCGAATGTGGTTGACGCCAGTGCCAACGCTCATCCGGTGGCGGCGCAACGCACGGATGCGGATGCACCAAGCGCGGCGCCCGCTATTGATGCACCGTCCTCCTTTTCGGGGAACGCTCTGTCCGGAGTAGTCTCAAGTAGCGACGGCGCAGCACTGAAAGTTCCGGAAATTCATGTCGAGGGTCCGGTTCGCGTGGGCGGCAATGTGCAGGAACCACAGCTTATCAGCCATGTGATGCCGGTTTATCCGCTCACCGCGAAGGAAGCCGGCATTCAGGGCGACGTGGTGATTCAGACCACCATCGACCAGAAGGGCAATGTGGTGAACACCCGAGTCGTTTCGGGGCCGATGATGCTGCGCGGACCGGCCTTGGACGCGTTGAAGCGCTGGAAGTACGCGCCATCGACGCTGAACGGCCAGCCGATCTCCGTGCAGATGTCGGTCACCGTTAAGTTCAGCAATCGCTAGAGCGACGGCCGCATTGGCCGCGGCTAACATTTGATAGTTTCAGCGCAGCGCGGGGAAACTCGCGCTGTTGCTTTTTATGGCGAACCACATCCAATATAGACATTGGTTCCGAAGTGTTTCCTGCATCGAGGTGATTCATGCGTGAAGCCGTGATCGTCAGTTCCGTCCGCACCGCCGTGGGCAAAGCGCCCAAGGGCGCGCTGCGCGCCACGCGTCCAGACGATTTGGCTGCCGTTGCGATCAAGGAAGCCATCGCGCGCGCCAAGGGCCTCGATCCCAAGGAAATTGACGACGTGGTGATCGGCTGCGCCACGCCCGAAGCCGAGCAGGGGATGAACGTTGCGCGCATCGCTTCGTTGCGGGCTGGCCTGCCAGTTTCGGTTTCGGCGATGACCATCAACCGCTTCTGCTCCTCGGGACTGCAGGCGATTGCGATCGCCGGCGCAACGCATCATGGCCGGCCAAGGCGAGATCGCCATCGGCGGCGGCACCGAATCGATGAGCATGGTTCCGATGGGCGGAAACAAAGTCGCGCCGAATCCGTGGCTGATGGACAATTATCCGGACGCCTACTTAAGCATGGGACTGACCGCCGAAAATGTGGCGAAGAAATACGGAATCTCGCGCGAGCAGGCCGATGAATTCTCGCTGGCGAGCCACCAGAAAGCGCTTGCGGCGATTGCAGCGGGAAAATTCAAGGACGAAATTGTGCCGGTGGAAGTGAGCTACACGTTTTTCGAGAACGCCGCAAACGGTAACGGTCGGCCGGTGCCAGCACCGCGAAAGCGAAGAACGTGAAGTCAACGTTCGAGCTACGACGAAGGTCCGCGAGCGGACACCTCGATGGATGCCCTGGGAAAGTTGAAGCCCGTGTTCCATGCGCGAGGCACGGTGACCGCAGGGAACAGTTCGCAGACCAGCGACGGCGCTGCTGCGGCTGTCGTGATGAGCGCAGAAAAAGCGCGTGCCTGGGATTGAAGCCGCTGGCGCGATTAATCGCGTTTGCGGTGGCGGGCTGCCCGCCAGAGGAAATGGGCATCGGCCCGGTGTTTGCAATTCCGAAGGCGCTGAAAATGGCGGGCCTCACGCTCGATCAGATCGACGTGATCGAGTTGAACGAAGCGTTCGCGGCGCAGGCGCTGAGCGTGATCAAAGCTGGCGGGCTCGATCCCGCGCAAGTGAACGTCAACGGTGGAGCGGTCGCGCTGGGCCATCCACTCGGCTGCACCGGCGCGAAACTTACGGCGACGATTTTGCGCGAACTCGAACGCCGCAACGCTCGCTACGGCCTGGTGACGATGTGCATCGGCGGCGGAATGGGCGCCGCAGGGAATTTTCGAACGGGCCGCCTAGAGCATCTACGGACAAATACGCATTGTCCTGTGCGCTCCAGGGAGAAAGAATCTGAGCTATCGAAAGCGTTCTTACGGAGGTTTTCGATGGCTTCACCCACGGTGTCGCAGACCTTGAATCGCGGCGGCGCTTTCTTGATTCCACGACGGCGCCCGAAGACGTTTTTACTCCCGCGGATTTCACCGACGACCAGCGCCTGATCGGCCAGACTGCCGAAGAGTTCGTGCAGAAGGAAGTGATGCCCAACGATCCCGGAGCTCGGAAGCCCACAAAGACGAGCGTCTCATGGCGCAGATGCTGAAGAAGGCCGGCGAAATCGGACTGCTCGGCGGCGGCATTCCGGAAGAATACGGCGGCTCGGGCCTGGACAAAGTTTCGGCGACGGTCCTGGCGGAGAAGCTGGCCGGGTACGCGTTCGTTTGCGCGTGTCGCACGGCGGCACATGCGGGCATCGGCACGGTGCCCATCGTTTACTTCGGCACCGAAGAGCAGAAGAAGAAATACCTGCCGAAGATCGCGTCCGGCGAATTGCTCTCGTGCTACTGCCTTTCGGAGCCGCAAGCTGGGTCGGACGCGCTGGCGCTCGCGACGCGCGCGGTGCTGTCGCCCGACGGCAAGAACTGGATTCTGAACGGCCAGAAGATGTGGATCACCAACGGCGGTTTCGCCGACGTCTACATCGTCTTCGCGAAGGTCGACGGCGAGAAGTTTTCCTGCTTCATCGTCGAGCGCGGCACGCCGGGCTTCTCGCGCCGGCGCCGAAGAAAAAAAAATGGGCATCAAGCGGCAGCTCGACGATGCCGCTCTTTTTCGAGAATGCGCCCATTCCCAAGGAAAATCTGCTGCACGAAATCGGGCCGCGGCCACATCGTCGCGTTCAACACGCTGAATGTCGGCCGCTTCTCGCTGGGCGCGTACTGCCTGGGCGGCGCGAAGAAAGTGCTGGACAGCCTCCTCGAAATATTCAAAGGAGCGCACGGCCTTCGGCAAGTCGCTTGCGAATTCGGCCTGATCAAGGCCAAGCTCGGCGAAATGGCCATCCGCATTTTCGCCATCGAGTCGATGGTTTACCGCACGGCGGGAATGATCGAAGCCGCTGTGTCGAATGTCCCGGCGCGGAGCGGACAAGACCAAGCAGGCCATGCAGCGTGCTCGAGGAATACGCGATCGAAAGCTCGATCAGCAAAGTGGGGGGCAGCGAGATGCTGGACTACTGCGTCGACGAAGCGCGTGCAGATTTTCGGCGGCTACGGCTTTCATGAGGATTATCCGGTGGCTCGCGCGTATCGCGATAGCCGCATCAACCGCATTTTCGAAGGCACCAACGAAATCAACCGCATGCTGATCGTTCAGATGCTGATGAAGCGCGCGATGGCGGGCGTCGCTGCCGCTGATTCCGGCGGCGATGAAGCTGGCGGAAGAAGTTCTCGCCGGGCCGTCGTTCGAAGAACGGGCCGACCGGCGAATTCGCCGAAGAAGAGCGGTCGCTCGCACAGGCGAAGAAAATCTTCCTGCTGGCGGCCGGCACGGCGGTGCAGAAATTCCGCGATCAAGCTGGCGGAACAGCAGGAAATTGTGGCGTCCCTCGCGAACATCGTGATGGACGTGTACGCCATGGAATCCACGCTGCGCCGCGCGCAAAAGGCGCACGCGGCGCGAGGCGCGGCGGCCAGCGTGATGGCGGACGCGGCGCGCGCTTTCATCTACGACGCCATGGACCGAATCGAAAAAGAAGCGCGCACCGCGTTGATTGCCACGCCGAAGCGGCGACACGCTCACAACGCAACTCGCCGTCCTGCGGCGATTCGCGAAGCACGCGCCCATCGACACGATCGCCATCCGCCGCCGCGTTGCAGATGCCGTGCTGGCGCAGGATCGCTATCCGTTCGAAGGGCGGTAAAGAGGGATTCAGAGCAAGCGACGTCTCCATCGGCCGGCGAGCAATCGTCGGCCACTTTTTTTGCCCACATTCCACGCCACCTGTTCGCCTTTCGCCTCGAACGAGTTTTTGGGTACTGCCGGAGTGACGAAAAACGGCGCCGAAAAATGGCGACTTGCATTGATCTCCGAGTTCGTCGTCGTTCCGTTCGGCGGGAAACCTATTTCCGTTCAGACCTCCGTCTCAATTTTGAGAGCCTGCAATCCTTCTCTTATCAGTCGTTTACGATCACTCCCTTTGGACCCCTCCGTGCATCCAATGGTGCGTATGCGAGTGAGGGCCATGAAAGTCAATTTAGAATCTGTGAAAGCCAGTTTCGCCGGAGTTGCGCGGAAGGCGAAAATCCGCAAAGGAATGCTGACAGTCGTTATGGCATTTTTCGTTTTGCAAATTTACTTCGTCCGTGAATTGTTGGCTGCTGAGCTTTTGTTTGGAATGGGTTTCGCCGCGCTGTTCATTCTTGGTTTGCTTTTCTACGGCATCGGAATGATTGGCGAACGCGGTCTGGAACTGGGCGAAGCAGGCGTGCGTGTGTTGGCAAATTCGGCGCGCCGTGGTTTCGAGGGGCTGGAAGAAGCGAGCCGCAAGACGCTTGGCAATACTGGATCCGAGTCCGCCCGAAAGGCAGCGTAAGTTTATCGTCGTAACCTGGCGCATTGAATCGAGGCCGTAGTCGCAACTCTCCCGCGTCTACGGCCTTTCTCTTTTCTCTGCCTGATCGCCCCAGTTTCCATTCAGTTCCAGCGTGGCGTTTACGCCGAATCAACGCTCTGTGAACACCGTGACACCAGCCGTTGCATTCATGTAAACTACTGAGGCTTATGGAGAACGCAGTGACGCTGACTCACATTCATGGAACCAATCACGGCGCCAAGACGCTGGTGCGCGTGCGACCTCGGGGATTCTGCGCCGGAGTGGTACGCGCGGTCGATATCGTCGAACTGGCGCTGGAAGCCTACGGCAACCCCGTTTACGTGCATCACGAAATCGTGCATAACCGCTACGTGGTGGATCAGCTCCGCCGCCGCGGCGCGATCTTCGTTGAGACGATTGAAGAAGTGCCGGAAGGCGCGGTGCTGGTGTTCAGCGCGCACGGCGTTCCGCCCCGCGTTCGGGTGGAGGCGCAGGAGCGCAAGCTGAAGGTGGTTGATGCAACTTGTCCGTTGGTGACGAAGGTTCACCTGGAAGCTCTGAAGTTCGCGCGCGAAGGCCGCACCCTGATCCTCATCGGCCATCGCGATCACCAGGAAATTGTCGGCACTTCCGGCGAAGCGCCCGATCAAACCATCATCGTCGGCAGCGTGGAAGAAGTGGACGAGCTTACCGTACCCGATCCGAATCGGCTCGCCTTCCTCACCCAGACCACGCTTTCGCTTTACGATACCCAGGAAATTGTGGCCCGGCTTCGCCAGCGTTTCCCGGCGATCGTCGGCCCGGCTTCCGACGACATTTGCTACGCGACGCAGAATCGGCAGGAAGCCGTCGAAGCGCTAACGCGCGAAGTGGAACTGATCCTGGTGGTTGGCTCGGCGAACAGCTCGAACTCGAATCGCCTGGTGGAAGTGGCAAAGCGCGCCGGCGTTGCGTCTCGGCTGATCGAAGACGCGAACGACATTGACGCCGCCTGGCTCGAAAACGTTTCCACGCTCGGCCTCACCGCCGGCGCATCGGCGCCGGAAATTCTAGTCGAGCAGGTCAGTCAGCGGCTTTCCAGTTTTGGCTTCACCAATCATCGCGATCTGGATTTGATTCGCGAAGACGTTCGTTTCACGCTGCCTCCGGAATTGGCAGCGCGGCAACGCCCGGTGGCGCGTTAAGTAAGTGCGAACCGCCGCGCGGGCATCACAACCGTCAAGGAGCGTTTGAGTGGCGGCAAAGATAGTCCGCCAATTCAACAAGATCACCCTCCTGGGAGCGCCAACCAGTGCGGCCGCGATGTCTGCCGGCCACGAAGGCGCACCCGCAGCTTTGCGCTCCGCTGGCCTGATCGATCGCCTCCGCAAAATCGGCTACGAAGTCATCGACCTCGGCGACGACGGCGCCCAAACTTATCAACCTGACGAGGAAAGTCCCCGCGCGCGCAACGTGAAACGCGTCGTCTCTTCCATCGAAGCGCTCAAGCCGCGCGTGGAACAAGCTGTGAAATCCGCGGGGCTGCCGCTGATTCTGACCGGCGATTGCTCCACCGTTCTGGCAACGGTTGCGGGCGCGCGCCGCTATTTCCGCAACGTCAATGTGATTTACATGGATCGCGACGCCGATCTGAATATTCCCGCGACGACGCCTTCGGGCTGCGTGGATGGAATGGTCGTCTCGCACCTCACCGGCCGCGGTGCGCCCGAACTGGTTCGTTTCTGGGGCGAGCCACAGTTGGTTCGCGAGCCGGATGTCACCCTCTTTGGAGTCGATCGCCTCGACGCGCCCGAAGAAAAAGCGCTCGAGTCCTCCACCTTGCGCCGCTACTTGAGCAAAGATGTGAAACGGCTCGGTCCGAAAGTCGCCGCACAGACCGCACTCGACCGCATCAAAACGAACAAATACGAGTTCGTGTTGCATCTCGACGTGGACGTGATTTCCGGGTTCAGCGCCACAAATTATCCCGGTACGGGCGGCCTGACACTCGACGAAGTCCGCGAAGCTCTGCTGGTTTTCGCGCAGGAACCGCGCATGGCGGCTTTTGAAGTTGCCGCTTACAATCCGGCGAAAGATCCCGATGGTTCCGCAGCTAAAGCGATCATCAATCTCGTCGCTGAAGTGCTGCAAGCTCGCTACGAAACTCTGAAAGAAGCGGCGGCCGCTGCTCCTCCGCCAGCCGCGAAACCAGCCGCGCCAAAGCCAGAAGTCGCGCCCACGCCCGCTCCCGAGGAAAAGGCATCAACCGCCGCCGCTCCCGAAAATTTCACCTTCGAACCGGTGCCAGGCGAATCGTGGTCGTCCGATTCGCTAACCTCCGAAGAGAGCCGCGAAACGCCAACCCGCGATGCGGACTCGGTGGAAGGTCTATCGGACAGCACCCCGGGCGAGACGCAGTCCTAACTTGGTCTTCGTTCCCACTTTTCCCCTGAACGCGAGACGATGCACATGAAATTTCACCCCGAAGTGATCATCTTCGATGTTGACGGCGTACTTGTGGATACCCGCGGCTCGTTTCAGCGCACCACTCTCGAAACCGTGAAGTTCTTCACCGGCAAGCGCGTCACAGCCCGCGAGCTGCACAAGTGGAAAAACCGCCCCGGCTTCAACGACGATTGGAAACTCTCCACGGCCTGGGTGCAGAAGCTCGGCTTCGATTTCTCCTACGAACAGGTCAAGGCTAAATTCGTAGAACTGTATTGGGGCAAAAACGGCAACGGTTACGTCAACGCCGAAAAATGGCTGCTGCCCATTCCCGCTCTGCGACGCCTCAAAAAGAGAGCCGAACTGGCCATCTTTACCGGCCGGGTTGGGAAGGAAATGGAATACACGCTCGTCCGCCAGAAAGTACGCCCGCTCTTCGATTTGATCGTCACCGTGGATAACGTCGCGCGGCCGAAGCCCGCGCCAGACGGCCTTCTGAAGATCCTCAACGATCGTGACCCGCAAGTGGCTCTTTATCTTGGAGATAACGTCGATGACGCGAACGCCGCCCGGTCCGCGAAAGTGCCGTTCGTAGGCGTGTTGCCTAGAAACAGCCAAGAACGCCGCCAGCGCGGCAGTACCCTGCGAAAGTTAGGGGCCCTCAATATCATCGGACATATCAGCGAGTTAGAAACGCTTCTGTAGCTCGCGTCCCCGCTGCTTTGGTTCCATGACCTTCCGCCTAGCCCACGCGTAGGACGAAAAGCTAGTACCAAACAGGACACCCGTACCATTGTACGATTCCGCCCTAACCCCCATAGTTACAACCAGAGGTGGGGTCCAGCCCCCTGAACAATCTTTATGAACACCAAAACCCGAACCGCGTCGGCCCGGGCTTTTGTACGAAGCCTGAATATCTTGCTAAAGTTCGCGAGAATGTACGATTTCGGCCACCCTCGAACAGCCAAGCAATATGCAACAGCCTGGTCTGAGCTGAGTACCGCGATTGGCTCGGGTGCAGACAACGAAGCCGGCCTGCTGCTCGCCGTTTCCGGCGACCAACTACTCCTGGACGGAACGCCGCTGGAGTCTGCCGCAGCCGAGCGTGGCTTCGCGCGCATGCTCTCCGCCGCCGGCATCGCCAGCATTCACTTCTCTCCCAAAGTCACCCAGGCCAGCCTTGCGCGTTTGGTTCGCGGCTTCCCCACCGGGAACAGCACCAAGCCCAGCATGCTCGCCGAGCAGTTGAAAACCTCGCTGGAAGGCGATCCTCACGTTCACGTGAACGAAGTGTGCTTCGTCCCCGCCGATTCGGCGGTCGCGAAATCCACCATGGCCGCGCAGTTGGCCGCTCACTCGCTGGGTATGAATTCCGCCCAGACCGAAGAATTGCTCAACGATCCCAACAAGCTTCTCCAATTGATTGTCGCGGCGGAAGGCGGCAAGAACGGCGGCAACGCCGGAGCGGGCGGTGGCTTCGGCGGAGGCGGCAATGGAAGTGGTGGGAACGGAACCGGCGACGGAAACGCGGCAGGCGGTTCAGGAAGCGGAGGTGGATTCGGATACGGCGGCGGCTACGGTTACGGTGGTGGCCGCGCAGGAAGCGGCTCCGGTTCGGGCAGCGGCTCCGGTTCCGGCAGCGGATCGGGAGGCTCGGGCAGTGGTTCGGGCGGAAACGACGGCGTTTACTATGCCCAAGAAGACGCGGAGATCGTGCGCGACTTTCCGGCCACGGGATTTATGCCGGGCGCGGGCAACGCAGTGTACGCCGACGGCTACTTGAGTCCGGCGGTGGGCTTGGGCAACGCCGGCACCGGCGGCGGTAAGCCGGGCGTGAGCGCGGGGCCGAGCACGTGGAATATCGTCGGCTCGGAATCGCCATCGGGACAGGGCACTCCGCTGACCTCCGACGTAGCGGGCTTCTGGCTGAACAACTCGCCACAAGCGATTAATTCGGCGGACGGCGGCGCGATTGTGCCGGGGGCGCTTCCCCTCGGAGGTACCGGCGGATTTGCAGGCCCGGGTTCGGGAGGCGCACCGGGGACGTTTCCTGGCGGCGCGAGCGGCACGCCAGGTTCCGGCTCGGGCAGCGGTCGCGCGCGCGGCGGAAGCAGCAGGACGCGCGGCTCAAGCGCGAGAATTCTTGACGGAACCGGCGGATCGGCTGGAGATACGCCGGCCGGAGGCCCGATTTCGCGATGGGGCAACGCTACGTCTGAAATTCGCGGTCATCGCTCGGCGCACGCCGCAGACGGTTCCATGGCCGTTGAAACCGGCTTGATGACCATCCATGAAGACGAGCTGAAAGGGATCTTGCAGATGCTCGCACAGATCGCGCGCACTGGCGATAACGCCAATGACAAGCTCGATCCGGGAACGTTTCAGTCGCGCCTTTCGACGCTGCCGCGTCGCGCGCGCTTTACGGTCAGCCAGGCGCTCTCCGCGCTTGCGGCTCAAGCGCCCTCCGAAGCGTCCGACAAATCCACGCTTCTAAAGCTCGCCGAGCACATTGCCATCCGTTACGCGATGGAAAGCTTCGAGCGCGGCGACATTGAAGTGAACGCCGTGAATCGCGTGATGACCGAAATGAGCGCGGAACTCGACGGCCTCCGCAAGATTCTTGGCGCCTACGAAGAAAAAATGGCCCGTCACGGCCTGCACGTCGAATCCCACGTCGATGTTCTCGCCCAGCAATTCTGGGCGCAGGTCACCGACGAGAAGCGCAAAGCCGTTCTCGAATCCGCCGAAGCGTGGTGCGTGCCCGCCGCCAAAGTCCGCGACTACGTCGAGCAGCAGATCGCCCGCGGCGATCAAGACGGCGCCGAAAAAACCTTGCGCAACTACGCGGCTTGCATCGAGCAGAAATCGCCCGAAGCGCGCCGCTTGACCGCAACCGGTCTGGCGGAACTCGCGTCCATGTTCACTCAATGTAAAGACCAGTTGCTTGTCGATACCATCCGTCGCGTTGGCGTGCAGCTCGCTGCCGAATCCGACTCCCAATTGCAAAGCCTTGTCGGCGCGGCCTTCGTGCGCCTTTCCCAGGAAGCCGCCAACAAACGCTCCTACGCCGGCATCCAGCGTTCCGTCGAATTGGTCGATTACGTCGAAACCGAGCGCCCCGGCATCGCAAAAAATCTTCGCCCACGCATCGGCGTGGAAAATCGCCTGCCCGAGTTCATCGAAGAGGCCGTCAAGGCCACCGCGGTTCCGCCGGGCCTGCTCGACCTGTTCCGCCGCATGCCCATTCCGGCGGCCACGCACTTGGCCGCGCGCTTCAGCCGCTCCGGCTTCCGCGAAGATTGCGACATGCTCGTCTCCATCGTGCAGGTGCTGGGTCCTGAGGCCCTTGATTACCTGCGCGAGCAACTCCGTAGCGGCGATCCGAATGAAGCAATCGTGGCGATGGGAATCCTCACGCGCCTCGATGTGCCTTCGGTTGAACAGCTTTTGCCCGTCCGCATGCGTGAATGGAAACGCGCCGCGCACGATCGTGTGGTTCGACAAATCGCGGCCAGCGGCTCGGCGGAGCGCGGAAGGATGCTTCTCGATTTGTTCGACTCATTGGATCCCTCGGTACGCCCGCTGGCGCTCGATGAAATTGGAATGGCCGGCGAACAGACTGCGGACATGCGTCTGCTGCGCTTAGCCGAGGGCGATTTGCCCAAAGACGGAACCGAATACCTGCGACTAAAAGCCATGGAAGCGCTGGGTCGGCTGAAGACCGCCGGAGCGGAGTCTGTGCTTCGCAAAATCGCCGAGACCCGCCGCGCCTTCCGTTGGGCCAACGCCAGCGAGCTTCGCGTGGTGGCCGCACAGGCCATGGAACGCATTGACGCCGAATGGGTGCGCCACTTCGTGCCGAAAAGCGGCCTGAGTGTGGCGGAATTCTCAATCGAACCGCTGGACCACGACTCCGCGTCGTCCGCGATTCGCCAGCGCCGCTACCCGCGCTTGCGCCTGGAACGCCCGGTGGTGGCTGTGACTACAAACCTGAAGGAAAATTGCCGCGTGGATATTCCGGAGTTAACGCTGGGCGGCGGCGTGGCCGTGTGCGAGCAGAGCCTGCACCCAGGAAGCGTGGTGGACCTGAGGCTTACAACGGGGAACAAAACCGTGAAGGCCCAGGCCATCGTTCGTGACGCGAATACCCAGGCACGCGCCTTCGAAGTGGTGGAGATCGACCTGGAAGAGCGCGCCAAGCTGCGCAAGCTGCTTGTACAACTGGGCAACACGCAAAAGCAATCCTCGCCCAAGGAACGGAACCACGGCGCCACGCGCGTGATTATCTCGTAGGGAAGTTCACCGCAGCGCGGTGGATGAACCTGTGGAGATTCGCGCGGTCCGGGCCGGGCGCTCGCTGCGAATCTGAATCGAGCCTAGCCACACGCCGGTAGCGGCGAGCGCAGCGTAGAGCAACGCAATCAAGCCACATGCCGCAGCTGCGCTGCAACGCAACGCAATCCAACCCACGAACACGCATCCCGACGTAGCCAACCCAGTGGCAAACGCAACGCCTCGCGGCGAGTATCCTTTTCCCATCGCTAGGTCGTAAAAATGTCGACGATCGCCGTGCGTGGGCGACAAACCATTTTGCACCCTCCGCCAAATCGCGAACACGGCATCGGTGAGCGGAACGGCAGCCAACACCAACGGAAACAAATCGAGAGCTGGGTTCGTGTAAGTTGGAGAGGTACGCCAGTGCTCGAGCGCGAGCAAAGCCACCGAAAGCCCGATCACTGTGCTGCCGGAGTCCCCAAGAAAAATGCGAGCCGGCGGCCAGTTGAACCCCAGAAAACAAGCCGAGCAACCGAGCAGTCCCCACGCAATCGCGGCGGACAGGTTCGAAAAATCCGCCCCCGCCGATACAATGTATCCGATCGCAATGATGGCCGCCGCGCTCGATGCTACGCCGTCGCTCCCATCCAGAAAGTTGAATGCGTTGATGAATGCCACCACCGCGGCAGCAGTCATCAGCGCGTTCACCGCTGGAAGGTTGGTGAGCGCAATCCCAAATCCCGCCAGACCGAGAAAAATTCCCACCGCCAGTTGTACCCCGAGCCGCGCGTACGGCGAAACGCCTCGCACGTCGTCCACAACTCCAATTCCCGCGACGGCGATGATGCACACGATCACGGCAACGACGTCCACGCCAGTGCCGCCTGTGGCGAACCAAATTGCGAGCAACATGCCGGCTGTGATTGCCACTCCCCCCAGCCGCGGGACGGGCTTTGCGTGAATTTTCAGCGGGCCCGGTTGGTCGTAAATCTTCCAGCGGTTGCAAACCGCAATCACCACGGGAACCGTGGCGAAAACCGCCAGGAATGCAAGTCCCGCTTCGATGGCGAGTTTCATTTCAATCATGGCTTGAACCGAGTGCCGCCCTTTCTCCGACGGGCTCATGCATCTTTCCGGCCAGCGCATGAGCCAGCCGTTTCAGGTGACGCACCCGCACCCGTCGAGCTTTCGTCAGCATGCCCGTGAACCCGCCCGAACGAATCGTTGCACCCAGATCGCGGAGATAAAGTCTGCCAAGTCCCACTCCCACCTCATCGTAGAATACTCGTTCGAAACTTCCATCGCATAGTTCGCGAGAAAGTCCGCGAAATCGTTCGAGAATCTCAGTGGTCGCGCCCGCTGACGGTACGCCGCCAAATCCCAAGTCGTCCAGAAGCACCGGTCGAATCTCCAGGCGCGCCACCTGGCCGTCTCCGTCCAGCCCGGCAACCACAATAATTCCCTCGCGTTCCGCTGCGCTCGCCACGTAGCCAGAAACCATGCTGCCTAGACCATAAAAGCAGAACTTCGGGTCTCCGGCCTTACCCTCCACGCATTTGTAGCCGCTGATCCGGTGCGAATGCGACGCCGCGACCACGTCGAATCCCTCGCTCGCGAGCTGATCCATCAGCGCCACATCTTCGGGTTCAGGACGATTCGTACGCAGGCATCCGGCGTGAAGCAGCGCCACGCGAAATTGCGCGCCGCCGCGCTTCATCTCGTCGAGCGCTTCTCGCCCGCGCGCTAGCGTCGCTGGCTCAACTCCTGGCTTGGCCCAGGTAGCCGGCTCGCGCGTTGCGTTTGCCGCAGCCCAGAATCCCACGCGTACTTGCGCTGGCCCCTGCCAGATATGCACCTGCGGAGGATGGCTTATCGTCAGGCAATCGCCCAGAGGCACGATGCCTGCGCGCCGCATCCACATTCTCGTCCGTCGAACGCCCCGCTCCCCGAAATCGAACGCGTGGTTATTCGCGATTCCCATGGCGTTAGCTCGCAATGCCTTGAGAAAGTCGAGCGCTTCGGGCGTAGCCGACACTGTTTGCCCCAAGCCCGCCAATTTTCGCGCTGAAAGACCATCGACTCCGATCACGCATTCGAGATTCGCGAAAGTAGTATCCACATCGGCGAAAATCGGAAGCAGCGCGGCGGCTTTCTGTTGCCACGTCTCGCCCGCCGAAAAACGAAGATCGCCCGCAGGCAGAAAATCTCCGCCGACGGCGATGCGCGCCGCGATGGATTTGCTCGAGCAACCGTGCCAAAGCGTTTCGCTAGTCGCCTCGCTCATATCAAGACTCCGACGTCGCCACTCCCGAGAATACCCACGTCACCAGCCGCCTCCGCAGCGGATGCACCCATATCGGAATTGCCAGCACGAGCGCCGCGGCGGCAGCCACGGCATAAGTAACCAGTCGCGGCGCTGGCGTAGTCGTGGCATCCCGGATAAAGATCGGCATGCAAATGGCCAAACCGAACAAACTGGCCAGAGCGATCCCCGCGCTGTGGTCCGGCATCAGCTCCGAAAACGCCACGCGATTGAGAATGTGATATGCGATCAAAATTATCATGTACCCAAGCGCCAGCGCCGCCACCGAACATGCCACCACGGCGATCCCGCCGAGACGCCTCCCGAGCGTGTACCCCAGAATCGAATTCAGCACGCACGTTGCGCCGCAACCGATTGTTACCCATTTGAGCGCGCCCGTCCCGAGATCGACCACGTATGCGGGATTACTCAGAATATTCACCAGCCACCCGGCGGCAAGAAGTGCAACAAATATTACGAAGGCCGGCTCGTAACGGCCGATCCAGATCCGAGAAATGATCGGGCTTACAGCCGTCAGAAACGCAAACGCCGGCACGGAAAGAAAGAAAATCACCCGATAGGATTCTCGGTAGATCGCTGGGATCGACCGCGGCGCGCGTTCCCGCAGATTCGCAACAGTCGGCACCAGCACCAGGTTCGCCTGCACGATCAGCTCTCTGAACGTAAACACCCAGCGCGAAGCCATGTCATAAAAGCCGGTGAACGCCAGCCCCCCAAATTTCGCCAGCAAGGCTTTGGTCACCGGCTCGCGCGCCGCTTGCGCCATGGTGATGAATTGGAATTGCAGTCCGTATCCGCGCATCTCGTGAAACAGCGCGCGGTTCCACCGCACCGGGAGCAGCGGCAACCGCGGCAGTTGCCGCCGTAAAAGAATCCATCCAGCGATCCAGCATGCTGCCGTCTGCGCCGTCTGCGCGTAGGCCATGCCCAAAAGCCCAAATCGCGGCACGATCAGAAACGCGAGCAGCAAATAGAGGAATGAACTGGCGGCAACAATGTAGTTCCGGTGCGAAATCAGTTCGTGTCCTGCGAGTGCCGCCAGCAGCACGCTTCCGGTCACATTCATCCACAGCGACGCGAGTGCATAGGGAAGCAGCGCGTACGCGCTGCCTAGAAGCGTTTGCGGGACTACCAGCTTCAAAATGAAGTGCGCCGCGGGATAGAGCGCCACGCAAATCGTGGCCACCAGCAAGCCCAGCGTCACCTGCGCGGTTTCCACCACGGCGCGCGCCTGCTTCAACTCTCCACGGGCGCAATATTGCGCCACGAATTTTACTACGCTGGTTGCGAATCCCTGATTCGCGAGCGTCACCACGGATGTCGTCGCCAGCACCAGCGACCAGACGCCCAAACGCTCCACTCCAATTGTTCGAATCAGAAATCGGTAGAGTAGAAACAGAGACGCCGCGCTGAAGATCACTTGCGCGATCGTGGTTGCCGCATTCAACAAAATGGTCCGGGATTTCATAAGCTTCGGGAGTGAAACGGAATCTTTGCAGAGGAGAAGCGCCAGCTAGCGGAGCCTTCAGTTTTTAAACGGGAGCCGACTCGCCGCGCACAGGCGTCCATTGTCCTGACGTCCGGCCCCTGATGCATCGCCAGATACCCACGAGGGCGGCCAGATTTACCAGGCAGAAGGAATAAGGCAGCGAAAGCAGAACGCCACCACGCCGGCCCGACGTGAGCGCGCCTGCCAGCGCGAGCAAGTAAAACCCAGCTTGCACCGCAAGCGCAGCGCGGTAAAGCGCCCCACCAAAGAGAAACAAATTACTGACGAACAGCGCGACAAGAAAACAGGGAACCAGCCAGCGCAGCATTTTGTGCGACCACAGGCTCATCGCCACAGCCCCATGGCGCACTGGATTCAGAATCGACCGGTACGCCAGCAGCGCGCGCAAATCTTTTCCGACGATCCGTGCTTTCAGCCGGAACATCGACTCGCCGCTGCTCTGGCTTAGCTCTGTCCTCGCGATCAATCGCCGATCGGCGATGCACCTTCGCCCGGCCAGCGCCGTCCGCAACGGCAGCTCGAAATCGTCGCCCAGGTTCCGGTCAAGTGGCTTCCACAGTTCGCTCCGCAGAGCGAAAAGCGAACCAGAAGCCATCGCCAGCAATCCGCGAGCGCTTTCCTGCGCGCGAATCCAGGATTCGTAGCGCAGGTAGAGGTTTTCGTTCCGCGTCACGGAAGTCTGGGCCTTATTCTCGTATCGCGGGAACGCAGTAACGAGGCCGACGGCGGGATCTTCGAAATCTTCCAGGATCGTGCGAATCGCATCGGTATCGAACGCGCAATCCGCGTCCGTAAAAATAAGAATCGAACCCGACGCCAGCGCGACAAGCCCGTTCTGAATCGCGCTTTTCCCTTGCTGGCTGGGGAACGAAACCAGGCCGACGCCATCCGCTTCAAAGCGCCGCACGATATCTTCGGTGCGGTCGCTCGAACCGTCGCTGCCGATCAGAATTTCAATGCGCTCGCGCCCGTAGTCCGAGGCAAGCACATTCTGGATTTTGCTTTCGATGGCGGCCTCTTCGTTGTGCGCCGCCACAATCACGCTCACCAGCGGAGCGGCAACCGCTAATTCCCTCCGCGCTCCGGAATTGCTCACGCACTTCCGGCCAAAAATTCCAGCCGCGAGCAGTCCGGGATATCCCGCGTACACGTAGGCAACCACAGCCGCGCAAATCCAAAACACCAAAACCAAATCTCACCCCACCCGTCGCTCGATCGGCTCTCGCTGCACGGGAGATGCCACGCTTCGACGATGGCACAGGTCCCGGTAGCTTATCAACTCCACCGCATTCTGCTCAGCCGCGTGATGCATTTCCGGCGATGTGAGCCAGCGCAGCTCCTGCTCGCGTTGATGAGCGATGCGGTCCGCATGCGAAAAGCCGTGCTGCGCGAGGCCGGGATGGCACGATAGCTCGTAGCTGCCGGGCGCAAGTCGAGCGAAAGCCGAGTCCCACTCCGCTCCCGTCGATTTCGCATCGTTGGGCGCGGCGTGGTGAAAACAGATGCGGCGCCGCGGCGAATCGAATCCACCCAGCACGGTTTGCTGCAGTAGGCTGCGATACATTTGAACTCCCAAGCGGCGCACCGGGTTGCCGGCATGGGGGCCGCCGGTCCGCGGCTCGCGCATCCAGTCGTCGCACCGCGACGCGCGAACGCACGGAATCTCCTCCGCGGCAATGGCACGAGCGAACGCCCGAACCGCTCCCGGATAAAGGTGCATGTGCTGGTGCGAATCCGCGTGCGTGGGCCCGCCGAACCCGCGCTTGAGCCACTGGATTTGCGCGCGGAATTCCGATTCAAGCTCCGACGCGTCCACTCCGAACAGCGTCAACTTCCGCTCCATCGCTGCCGGCGAATGGAAATTGCCGTCGCCATCGACCAGTGTCCGAACCTGCTCGCGCGGCAAAATCGGCCGTCCCTGGCACACGTTCAGATGTATCCCAACGCCGAGCTTCGGAACCTCGTCGAGCCTGCACAGCGCGTAGTCCGCCGCTGGCAGGTTCACCATCATCGATGTGCTGGTCACCAGGCCATAGCGGTGCGCCAGGCAAATGCCGTCCGTGATGCCGATGCTCATGCCGAAGTCGTCGGCATTTACGATCAGTTGCGTCCCGATCACGGCGTCACCTGATTCAGAATGAACGGAGTTTTTCCGCCGGGACGCGTGATCGGCGCGTCGGCGATTTCGGCAGTGACCCGCATCGTGCCGCCCAGCAGTGCCTGCAGCCCGGTTCGAATCTGCATCATCTCCTCGCTTGCTTTTAGCGCACTGCCACCCACGCGCACAATCACGCGGTCGGGCTTATCGTGTACGAACTGGCAGAAACGCAGCGCCGTGGATTGCTTCAGCAACTGATTCAGCGCCCGAGGCGAAAAAATGCGCCCATCAGGACAGCGAAGAATTTCGCTCTCGCGTGTGATCGTGGGAACCACGCGCGGAAAATACCGGCCGCACGTGCAGCGTTCGCGCGAAAGCCACCGCCCTCGATCGCCGATCCGATAGCGGATCAGCGGCATGGCTCGGTTCAGGAACCCCGTCCAGACGAAGTATCCTTCCTCGCCCTCTGGCACCGCTTGGTCGCGCTCATCGAGAATCTCAAGGTAACCGTACTCCGGCAGCAAGTGCATCTGGCCGCTTTCGCACTCGTGAATTTGCCCGCAATACTCGGTCATGCCGTAACTGTCGAAGATTCGGCACGCGAACGCCTGCTCGATTTTCTGCCGCACCGCAGGATATAGCGGTTCACCGCTCGTGAAAGCCACACGCATCGGGATCGTCCGCCCCGCCTCCAAAATCATGTCCGCCAGACTGCTCAGCACCGACGGGAAACCTTCCAGGATTTTTCCGCTCTGCTTCTGCAAGTATTCTAGATAGGAACGACCCGTCCTTCGCGAAAGATGGAAAATACTCATCAGGATCTGATGCTCGGGCAGATTGTGCGTCCAGAACGGAGGCTCGGTTCTTTGTGCGGGCACAACTCGCGCGCCGAATAGTGTCACTCGCGGATCCAGCGCTTGCACACCCGCCCACGACCATTGCCTCAAGAGAAACGCCCAGTTCGCCCGCGCCAAATCCTCCGTGTAAGCCACCTTCAAATTTCCGCCCGTGGTGCCCGTTGTGCCGGCGCGAATGCGCTGATGCGGCGCCACGTCGCGCGCGAGAAAAGATTCCGGGTCGCTGCGCACCGCTTCGCGATGGAGGACGGGAAGCTTCTGCAGGTCTTCGAGCTCGGCGATCGGAGCTCCACGATATTTCGCGTAGAAGGGAACGTTATGAATCGCGTGACGCAACGTGCTTCGTATTGCACCGAGCTGAAACTGCTCGATCTGTTGCGGCGTCCGGTTTTCGTGCGACCGCAAACCCTCCAGGATTCGAAACGTTTCGGGCGAGTAGCGGATCTGCGTCAAAAACCAGCCGCGCGCGCTGGTCATCACGTTTCGCGCCGGAGAAGGGAACCGGTCGTACAGCATTTGAAATCGGCTGGCGTTCGCGCGGAGAAACGGCTCAAGCACGGAAGGAGCTCCTTTTCGGGGCGTCGACTATTGGCTGGCTGCGATTCGGGTCAGCAGGCGGTGCAATTTGCGGACTTCATTTCGATTGTTGAAGCGGCGTTCCACCGCTTCGCGCCCGCGCCGTCCCATTTCCTCTGCCCGTTCGGGCTGCGCCAGCAGATGCTGAATCGAATCGGCGAGTGCGATCACATCACCCGAGCGAAACAGCATCCCCGCGTTCGCACTCTTGAAAAACGGCCGGATCGGCGACAGGTCCGAAGCAATCGCCGGCAAACCGCAGGCCCAATACTCAAAAATTTTCACGGGGATATTGCGCTGGAATTTTGGAGTATCCAGCAGCGGGCTGACTCCGATCTTAGCCTGGCGAAGGGTGCGCGCCATTGCGATGTGTTCGATTCGCCCTTCGAGAATCACGTTCTCGCTCAAGCCCAACGCGTCCACTCTGCGGAACAGCTGCGCCTTCGCTTCCAGATCGTCGAAGTAGCCGATAAGCAGCGTTTTCACTGCAATTCCACGCAGCTTCAGAACGCGCAACGCTTCGAGCAGCACCCATGTGCCCGCCCGATCCGACACCCCGCCGCGATAAACCACATCAAACTGCCGCGGGCCATCGACCGGAGCGGGAAAAACATCCAGGTTCGGTAAGTTGTAAAAGACCAGTTTCTTCGACTGGCCGGTACGCGCGAACCGGCGCATGGTCAGCGGGTCCGCTGTTATCAATCCATCGAAGACCTGCGCCGCCAGTCGCTGGAGCTGCAGCATCATTCGCTCCGCCACCGGCTTCAGGGCGCGCGGGATTCGCTGCGATTGCAGTGCCATCGACGCAAAATCTTCGTAAGCATCGAATACAACTCTCTTCCCGAACAGACGTTTCAACACGAACGCCGCCGGAAGCAGCTCCGGATCCTGAAAGTGGTACACGCCCGCCCGCTGCTCGAGCAGAATACGCATCGCCGTCCCGCCCCCATAAATCGAGCCAGCCGGCCCCGCGGCGGGTCAATCGGAATAAACGTCACGCCTGGTCGCTTCGTCGTCCCGGTTGCGGGCGACACGTAACGCACCGAAATTCCCATTTCCGCGAGCGGCGCAAGCTGCATGTAAAACGTCCGGCTCTTCAGCTCGCGGTGCGCCACCGTCACGTGGCACACCACCGGCGCCGCGGCCGTCCGCGCGGTATCGATGGGGACGGCGATGCCAGCACCGGACGGCACGAGCGCCATCGGACTTGCAAAAGACTCTGATTCAGAGCGCATGAGTGAATTAGGCGCGACCGGAGACAAGCAAGGGAATTTTGCGGCGTTTTTCAGCGGCGGAGCGAAGACCGCGCACGGCGAACAATAGGCTCAGAAAGAGCCAGGTGGATCGATCGGAGTTAACGTCGCCCGTGTTGGTGCCGTTGACGATCCCCACGGCCAGAAGCGCCGCCGCGATCTGCGAGAACATCGGATACGGCGCGACGCGGTCTTTCACCTGCCGAATCGCTTCTCGAATCGCCAGGACAAACAGCAGCGAGCATGATCGCCGCGGCGGGCATCCCAAGCTCGCAGCCGATCTCCAGGAAAATATTGTGTGGCCAGTTGTAGAGTCCGGCATCGGGCGAGTAGAAGCGGAAACCTTGAATGCCGACTCCGAGCAGTGGATGCGCGCGCAGCAGCTTCCAGCCGTAGTCGAGCAGCTCTGCGCGGAAATAGAGAAGCGCTTTCAGGTTCTCCGAATTTGTGAGCGTTCCCAAGTATTCGAACGACGCATCAGGAATGTGCACGAACGGAAGCAGCGCCAGAAAAATCCCCGCGAGGCATGCGAGGTCTCCCAGCATCCGGCGGTAATAGAAGAGGCTGATCGCAATCGTCGCGCCCAACGCCAGCGCCGCCCCGCGCGACCCCGAGCCAACCAGCGACACCAGCGCAATCGCCAGCACCGGATAGAAAAGCATCCGCTTCGGGAACGCCAGACGCGGCATTAGTCCGAACCAGATCAGCACCACCAGCCCGCACGCGATGTGGCCGAGACCGATCGTGTTGCTGCTCGGCGTCACCAGCCGGTCCGGTCCGCCCAGCGACGCAAGCGAACACGCGCAGATCACGAACGCCACGCATCCAAACGCGATCAGAAACCGCCGCATCGCCGTCGCGCCTCCCAGCACGAAAAACGGCGCGACGATCACGATTCCAGTGACCGAAAGAAATCTCGCCAGCTTT
Source organism: uncultured Acidobacteriota bacterium (assembly GCA_963839325.1). Classification (GTDB taxonomy): domain Bacteria; phylum Acidobacteriota; class Terriglobia; order Acidiferrales; family UBA7541; genus Palsa-295. The sequence continues at coordinate 193,451 of CAWIUO010000003.1, forward strand.
TCCAGTCCTGCATCCAGCACCGGCGTGTACGAAAGGCTCGCCACCATCATCGCAACGAGCGCCAGCAACAGAAAATACTCGCGCGGCATAGGGAGAATGCGTTTCCCGCGCAGCCAATTTAGTAGCATTCCGACGAAAAGCACCGCGCCCAGCGCGAGCGTCAAATCGACTGGCACCAGCGATGCGACTCGTTCGTCGCCCTTTACGTCGCCGATCACCACGTACAGTGCCAGCGCTAGCTCCGGAAACGCGAGCAGCATCGCAACCACTACGCTCCCTGCCGCGCAAATCAGCAATTTCTGCGGACTGATCGACGCGGAGACCGCCGCAAATCCGGCGCCGACGCAACCTAGCCATCAAAGCCAGTATCGCGATCGGCAACCAACCCGGCATCCGCGCCAAAGCGGCCGTACTAACAAAGTTAGAGTCGGCGTTCATTCGTCCCTACCAGCGCGGCAGAAAAAGTACATCCTCGACCTCGCGCAGCCCGCTCAGTTGCACGGGAGTTTTGCCGTCGAGCACGTCGAAGGATCCGTATCCGTGACTCGCCATGTACTCTGAAACCTCGCATATATCCCGCCCCATCAGTGCGTACGCCTTCGGCGCGATTTCGCATGCAATCGTCGGTGGATTCGAAGCGCTCCGTAGATACTGCGAGAGCCCTTTCAGGACCGGCAACTCAAATCCTTCCGCATCGATCTTGATCATCGCCACGCGCCGCACCCCACGTCCGAGCAGATAGTCGTCAAGCCGCACCACGGAGATGTCTTCGATCGAATCGACCTCCGCGCCGGTCTTGTACCCGGGAACCATCGTGTTTTGCCCCGGTTCGCGGGTCACGTAGATCGTGCTCTTTCCCGCCGATTCTCCGGCAGCGCAACGGTTCACCGCAATCTTGTGGCGCGGGTTCGCGCGGGCAAGTTCGATAAGCCGCTCGAAGTAGCGCGCCACCGGCTCGAAACAGTGAACCTCGCCGCCCGGGCCGACAATGTCTGCGGCGATAGCCGAGACGTATCCGATGTTCGCGCCGACATCGATGAACACGTCGCCTTCATGAAGGTTCCGGTGCATTGCGTGGATCAGCGGCAACGCGTACGAGCCGAAGTACATCGGGGCCGTGCCGCGATAGTGGCGATCGCTGAATTCAATCTCGACGCCGCCAATTCGCCTGCGAAGAGGTTTCCGAGGGAGAGGCCGTGCGGTGTTCAACTTTGCTGCGACGATTCGGCAGAAGAGCGCGGGATTCTTCGCAAGTAGCGCCCCGGCGCGCGAGGCGGCCGCTCGAACTCGATTCGCTCGCATCGGTTTGGGATTCCTTGTGGGACTAGTGAATCTCGGCGGGCGCCGCGCCTTCATCGACAACCGTGGCGTGGGCAAACAGTTTTTGTAGATCGGTTAATCGCTCGTAATCCCGGCGCAGGAAATAGTTTTCGTTGAGCCCGCGAACCACGTTTGCTTTGTAGCCGTGGAGATCGAGCTTGATCGCTGTGCGCGGCTGATTCGCCGGATCGCCGGGGCGCGGCCACGCCGGTCCTTTGTGGATTCCGTTGCCGTGCATCGCAGCCACGCTACCACGTCCCGTTCGCAGGACGGCCCACGAAGCCTGCGGGTAAACACGCTCGATTTCTTCGTCGCTGAAGCGGCCGTCATTGGAATCGATTCCCATATCGCGCGAGAGGCGTGGCCGGCAGGAACGAACATCGTAGTGGTTCGATTCCGGTACATAAATTAGCGGGCCGTGCGCATCATCGATGTCCACCAGGTAAATGAATATCTGAAGCGAGTCGGACTCGTCGTTGTCTTTGTGAAAATTGCTCGAGTGCAGCGGCCGGTTATGCGGAAAGTCGCGCACGATCGTCACGCGGTACAGTGGCGGAATGTATCCCAGGAACGCCGCCGCCATTTTCAGGATGCTCGGATGAAACGCGATGTCGATCGACTCCGGCACGTGCACCAGTGGATCGCGCAGCGCGATCATCTTTTCGCTCGCAGCCAGTTCGTCGTACGAAAGTCCCGCAAGACTCGTCCGCAACTTGGACTGAACCGAGTACGCGCGAGTCAGATCGATCTGACCCGAACGGAAGCGCGCGTCGGCCCGCCGGAAAACGCGATCGATCAGTTCCACAGGGAAGAAGCCCGGCAGCAACGCGTAGCCGTCGTTCCTCAAATGGTTGACTTCGCGCTCTTCAAACGCACTCAGCGAAAACAGATCCCGCTTCGAGCGGTACAGATCGCGCATCCTCGCTCCCGCGATTCGGCGCGAGTAGAGCAGTCGCGCGCGGCAAATGGCGCTGTAAAGGTATGGCTGCTGGCGGACCGCGCGCACGAGTAAGGGTGGACGCGCAGAATTTGTGGCTGTTTGCGTGTGCATAATTTTCTCGCTGTCGAAATGTGCGGAGTGTAGGGAAAACGAACGCCGGGCTGTTGCGGTGCTAGGTTCGGGCTGAGCCTGCGGCCGCGTACCGCGCGACCTCGGGCCGCTCGACTGAGTAAAGTTTGCCCACTGATTCGCGCACGGCGTCGCAGACTTCCAAAACCTGATCGTCGGTCATCGTCGAAAACATCGGCAGCGCAATGCAACGAGCGGCGGCGGATTCGGTGTGGGGCAGCGGCGGCTGCGGCCCGAGTTCAAGCGCTCGGAAATACGGCTGCTCGTGAATCGGCGGGAAATACGCCTGGCACCCGATTCCGCGTTGCTGCAACTCGGCGAGCACGCCGTCGCGGATTTTCTGTGGCCAATCCGCAGCGAGTTGAATCACGTAGGCAAACCAGCTCCGCTTCGAACCCTCATCCTTGCCCGGTGTTTCAACGCCGTCCACGTTCTTGAGACCCTGAGCATACCGCGCGGCAACGCGGGTGCGCCCCTGAAGCAATTCATCGATTCGCTCCAGCTGGGCAATTCCAAGCGCGCAGTGAATATCGCTAAGACGATAGTTGAACCCGAGCCGGTCGTGTTGCAGCCAACCTGAGTTTTCCGCGCGTCCCTGATTCCGTTCGCTCCGGCAGATTTCGGCGATCTGGCGGTTATTCGTAACGATCATGCCGCCTTCACCCGTCGTCATCTGTTTATTGGGATAGAAAGCGAAAACGCCTGCGCTCCCAAAGGTTCCCGCGGGCCGCCGGCAATATTCCGCTCCAACCGCTTCACACGCATCTTCCAGAATTTGAAGATTGAATTCGCTCGCGATCGCACAGATCGCGCCCATGTCGCACGGCCGGCCGAACACGTGTACCGGCAGAATTGCTTTCAGGACGCCGGCGGAATGTCGATTCACAAGGAGCCCCAACTTTGCGTTCCATTTGTAGTCGCGCGCGATTACACGACGGATTTCATTAGGGTCGATATTCAAAGTTTCGGGATCGATATCGACGAATACCGGCGTCACATCTTCGTAGAGCAGGCAATTCACAGACGCTACAAAACTGAACGATGTGGTCAGGACTTCGTCGCCCGCTCCGAGCTCCATCGCCCTCACGCATAAATGCAGCGCGGACGTTCCGCTGTTCACCGCGACGGCGTAGCGCGTGCCAACGTACGCGGCAAAACGCGACTCAAATTCCGCGACTCGCGGTCCCAGGCTCAACTGCCCGGAGCGCAGCACGTCCGTCACGGCTTCGATCTCGCGCTTCCCGATGTCCGGCATCGATAGCGGGATTCTCATGCGACCTCCTGAGGAACAAATGCGCGCTCCATCGGCGCTGCCTGCGGCCATGCAAGCACTTCGGCTCGCGGCGGCAAACCAGGATCGCGCCGCAGCATCGGTACGATCTCCCGTTCGAGATATGCGAGCAGCCCTTCGCGGTCGCCCATCTGGAGATACGCTTCCATCACGTCGATCTTGTGCATCACGTCCGGACAAGACGCATTGCGTTCGCGGATCGCCCAAATGCGCGCATTCTCGGTAACCGCTGGCGTCTCCCACGGTTCCCACAAATCTTCCGCGATTTTTTCGCCGCCGGTTAAGCCAGTGAACTCGATGGCTACGTCCCGCTCCGGTTTCAGGCCTGCAAACAGGATCATCGTTTTCGCCAGCTCGTGAATATTCACCGGCTCGCCCATGTCGAACACAAACGTCTCGCCGCCGCGCCCCATCGCCGCCGCGCGCAAGATCAGATGCACCGCTTCGGGCACAGACATGAAGTACCGCGTGGCACGCGGATCGGTCACTCGAATCGGACCGCCTTTCTGAATCTGCTCCCAGAAGAGTCGCAACACGCTGCCCGTGCTTCCCGCCACGTTGCCGAATCGAACGCTCGAGAATCGCGTACCGTTCGCCTCCGCCAGTTCCTGCGTGCACATTTCCGTCAGCTTTTTCGAAATGCCCAGGTAGCTTCTGGGGTTCACCGCTTTGTCCGTGGAAATATTCACAAATCGCGCGACGCCAAACTCCAGCGCCGCCTCCGCCACATTGCGCGTGCCCAGCACGTTGTTCCGAATCGCTTCATGAGGATGCAATTCGAGCATCGCCACGTGCTTGTGCGCCGCGGCGTGGAAGATCACCTCCGGGCGCTCCTCGCGCAGGATTTCCCGGATTCGCTCGCGATACACCAGATCCACCAGCAAAGGCTTCGCTCGCGCACCGCCAATCCGTTCGCAAACTTCGCGGTGAATGTAGAACAGGCTATTCTCGGATTTATCGAGTAGCAGCAGCATTTTCGGTCCGGCATCCGCGATCTGGCGGCAAAGTTCGGAACCGATGCTCCCGCCCGCGCCCGTTACCAGCACGATTTTGTCGCCCACGATGCGCCGCGTCTCGTTCGCATCGATGTGAATCGGCTCGCGCTCCAGCAAATCCTCAATCTGCGGACTCCGGAAATCGCGCCTTGAAACTTTGCCGTCCATGATTTCTGAAATAGTCGGCAGCGTCCGGACCGGAATCTCCGCCCGCCGGCAAGCGCCCAGAATATTCCTCAGCTGTGCCGCCGACGCGCTTGGTATGCAGATCAAAGCCTCGTCGGCGCGTTTCTCCGTGGCTGCCCTCGCCAGCGCATCGATCCCGCCCACAATGGGCACTCCAAACATCGACCTTCCCCATTTTTCCGGATTGTCGTCCAGCACGCCCACCGGTTGCCACGGCGATTCTGGATCGAGAGCCAGCTCCTTCAGCAACATCATCCCCGCGTCGCCTGCCCCGATCACCAGCACGCGCTTTCCGTCGCGCCGCCATCCAGCTCGCTCCGTTCTCAGCACCCGCAGTCCAAACTGCAGTGCCACCAGCAGAATCAGCGCAAACGCCGCGTCCATCACCGTCGCTCCGGCCGCCAGCCGAAGATCCGCAAATTTCCACCACGCAAACAGAGCGAATACACCGGAACTAATTGCAACAATTTTCACGATTGAGATCAGGTCCGCCATGCTCGAGTGACGCAAAGACCTGCGATACATCCGCGATCCAATCAACGCCACGCCGCGCGCGAGCACCAGACAGGCCAGCGTCGATTTCAGCGCCGCCACGGCCCAGCCCACTGGCCGTCCGTCCGAGAGGACGACGATCGACGCAACATAAGCGACCGCCGCAAGGCCAACCTCCGCCGCAATCACAATTCCGGAGCGGTACCGTCCCCAAGCGCGCCACGCCATGTGCTGCAATTGCCCGCGCCAGTTGCTCGTCGCCCAGGCCCCTTCTTGAATCGCCGGTTGCGCTGAAATGCAGTCCATTCGTCGCCTCTGTTGCTGCTGTATTGCGCCCTGATTACAACTCCTACTACGGTAATCCCATTTTGGATCTCACGTCGGCTCGATTTTCGGCAACCCGCCCGCGCGTAGCTCTGCCCTTTGAGTCACAGACCCATTCCGAACACACCCCAAGTGACAGCTCGGACGACCAGTTCGCCCGGACACTCTTGACTAAAGCTTTCGGTAAATTGCCTCGGGAATGGGAAATTGCCGCCGGTTCAACACCGCCCCCAGTATCGGAATCTTGGCCGCTTCCACGCTTTCCTTCGCGATCCGAGCCGATTCGCGCCGCGTGGAATTCGATCCCACCACCACGATCATGCCGTCGGTCATCTGCCCCAGCAGCACGGCGTCGCCGTACAGGTGAATCGGCGGCGTATCCATCAATACATAATCGAACTCGTTCCGCAGCTCGCGAATTCGCGTGCGCAGCCGCGCAGGATTCAGCGATCCGTTCGGCGCGTTGCCCACCGCGCCGGCCGTGATCAGCCACAAATGGCTGCCGGATGCGCGTCGCGCAAATTCGTGAATCGGCTTCGTGCTTTTGATCGCTTCCGCAAAGCCCGCGCCATTTTCAAACCGAAAATGTTCGTGCAGCGAAGGAGTCCGCAAATTCGCGTCCACCACGCACACCGTGCCCGCCACTTGATCCGCCAGCACTTCGCTGGCCCGCGCGCACACCCAGCTGCACCCGTCTCCCTGGTCAACCGCCGCGAACGTCACGGCACCCGGCGCTTCGGACGTCTCCGGCAGAATGAAGACGCGCTGCACCAGCTTCATGATTTCGTCGTCGATCAACCGCAGCACGCTTCGATCCGGACGGCTCGCTCGAGTTGCGCTCGGCCGAACTCCCGCACCGCCGTTGCCGCCGAATTTCGGCGCTCCCGCCTCGCCTGTGCGTTGAAGAATGTCGAAATTCCGGCTCATGGGTTTCACCTCGCGCTCGTTTCGCGCCGGAAATTGCACCGCCACGGTGCGCTCCGCCGAAAAATCGTCGCGCAAATACAGTGGCAGCTCGATCCGTTCGTCCCTGTGGAGTGTCGAAGCGCCATTCAGCAAAGGATTGCGCGCGTACGTTTCCGCCAGCGTCCATCGGTCATCTTTTCCCAGGTATTGCAGGCAGATTTGGCGCACCGTTGTCTCCCGCTCGATCTCAACGGTCAGAATGCGATCGCCGTCCGAAAAGCCCGCCGGCACGCTTGTCGGTGTCACCGTCGGCTTCGTCGCGAGCACGCTTTCGCCGCCGGTCGCTCGGCGGGCGCCAACTCCAACGGACGAGCGACCGCCGTAGCACCTCCGGATGCGCCTTCGCCGACGTGATCCGCCACCGGCTCAAATTCGACAGACTCGGCCGCCGCGTCCGGTTTCGCTTCTCGCGATACCGAAGACTCGGCGTCCGAGCCGTCGCCCCTTTGCAGCAACTCGTTCGCGGATTCCCGCATCCACTGCGCTCGCTCCGCTAACAACGCAGACGTCCGCGCCGCAGCGCTCCGCACGCTCCTCAGCGGGTCCAGATGCATCCCGCGCTCCCAGCCGATCCACGTAAACGTCGCAAACAACATCGCAGCGCAGAATGCCGCGTAGCCGTAGACCATCGGCGACACCCGACGGTCGGATTCGGAGAGCGAACGCGTCAGCAAAGCTGGCCGCGCCGCCGACACCACCACCCGTGCCGACCGCGCTCGCGTCTGCACCAGCGACTCCATCTCCACATCGTTCGCCGCTTCGGACACCATTTTCGTGTCCACCTGCTTCGCCCCTTTGCCCAGCGCGACAGACATCGCGTTGAAGCAGAGTGTGTTGATGTTTCGCGGAATTCCGCCGCTGTGCTTGGCGATCTTCAGCCGAGCACCCACCGTAAAAAGCGGCGCTCCGGAATAACCCGCGACCCACAGCCGGTGATCGATGTAAGTGTTCGTCTCCTCCGCTGTCAGCGGTTCGATTCGAATCACCGATGAAATCCTCTGCCGGAGCTGCGCAAGGCACGGCCGCGTCAGCCTGTCGGCCAGTTGCGGCTGCCCGGCGATCACAATCTGCATCAGCTTCATCCACGGCGTTTCGAAATTTGAAAGCAGCCGCACCGATTCCAGCACGTCTTCCGTGAGGTTCTGCGCTTCGTCGATCACCAGAATGAACCGCCTTCCGGTTCGCATCTCGCGCGTCAGCTCTTCGTTCAACATCCCGTGCATCTGGGCCATGTCGCGCCCCGAAGGATCCAGGCCCAAGTCCACCAGGATGTGCCGCAGAAAATCCCGCGAATCGCAGTCCGTCTGAAACAGAAACGCCGTGCGCGCCTTGTTCCGCAAGCCTTCGAGGTACTGGTAGAGCAGGGAAGTCTTGCCCATCCCCGGCTCCGCGATCAGCGCCAGGAAACCGCGATTCGTCTCCGTGCCATAGACCAGCGAAGCCAGCGCCTCCCGGTGCTTCGCTCCCATGTGCAGGAAGCGCGGGTCGGGCGTCACGCCGAACGGCTGCTCGATAAGGCCGAAATGTTCAAGGAACACTAGGAAGTCCTCGCAGTGCCCGAGGGAATCGAGGCGAGGACTTTTACGTCGAGGTAGCGGAACAGTTCGTCGGGCGTACGGAACGAAGCATCCAGCCGATCGACCGCATAGCCGGTCGCAACGCTCACACCTCCCGCCAGAATTAATCCGCCCAGAAATATCCACGCCAGGTGCATCGTCGACAGCGCCGGAATCGTGGCCGCTTCGGCGATCGAAACGTTCACGATTCGCTTACTATCCAGTGCGTCCGAAATTCGCGCTTCCTCGCGCCGCCTTACGTAGAGCAGATAGTTGTCTTCCGCCGTCTTCATGTTGCGCGCCAGATCGAGTTGCTGCACGCCCTTCGCGTCCAGCTCCCTTGCTGCATTCCGGTAGCGCTGTACCACCTTTTCCGTCGCAGACGCCTGCGCGTTCAGCGCATCGCGATCCGTTTCCGCGCGAGCAATCTCGGTCGTCATCCAGTCCTGCGCCGGAACGCGATCCGTGGTGACTTGTTGCGCCGGCGAGTTCTGCGCATCGGCCACTGCCTTGCGTGCCGCCGCAATTTGCGCATCCACCTGCACCACGGGGAAGTAGTCCGGCTTGTACTTCCCGGCCAACTCGCTGCGCTTTAACTCGAGGCTCAGCAGTGTTCCTTCCAGAACCGAAATCAGCTGAGGATTGTCGAGCTTGGTAATCAGCGTCGTCTGCCGCTCGGGCGTCGCTGCCGCGTGTACTCGCAATGCATCGGCACGCTTCTGCGCTTCATATGCATTGGCCTGAGCCTGCTGGTATCCGGCTTCGAACTGGCTCAACTGCTGCAGCAAAAGCTGCCTCTGCGCTACAGGATCGATCACGCCTTCGCGGTCGTCGAACTCCGTCAGCGCCGTCTCGGACGCCGCCAGCTCCTCGCGATACCGTTCCGCCTGCTGATTGAAAAATTTGAACGTGCCGGGAGGCCGGTGAACCGCGGCGTGCTTCTCCTGATACATTGTCGCCAGCGTCTGAAGCACATTTGCAGCCAACTCGGGATCGGTCGAAGCGTAGCTCACCCGGATCAGCGTGGTCTTTTTCATCGGATCCACGATCAACCGTTCCTGCAAGTCCTGCACCGCCCGCGCCACGCGCGTCTCGCGTGTCGTATGCGCGCGACGCAGCGCATTCGATAGCCGCTCCCAGAAAATTCCTGCGGCGCTCGGATGCTCCTTCGCCAGGCCGCACGCCAGCGCCACCTTCTCCAGCAGGTCGCGGCTCTTCAGCAGCTCCACTTCCGAGTTCAGATCTTCTTCGCTCACCACCGGCACGATCGACGGTCCGGACTGCGCTTCTGGATTCGACGTCACCACCGGATCCACGCGCTCGCGGTTCACCAGAATCTTCATCTCCGCTTCGTACTTCCGCGGCAGAAGCAGGGCCGCGAGCATGGCCCCCAGGAAGATTCCCAGGAACACCGCGGTCACCAACTGCCGCTGGCGGAATACCGGCGCGACGAAATCGCGCAGCGTCAACTCCAGATCCGGTTCCGTGTTCGTCTTTACCGTCAGGTTGCTCACGTCGCTCCGATCTTCGCCGCTCTTCGTGCTAGTACGCGTTTAACTGCGCATACGCTCCCATTCCATAATTCGGAATGAACTTTTTGATCTTCGAAATCGTGTTCTGCGGCACAAACAGCAGATCGCCCGTGCGGATCTCCGGGTCCTCATTCACGTCGTGTCCCTGCAGGATTTTCTTCATGTCCAGCGTCTTCACCTCGTACCAGGAATCGTTTACCCGCCGAAACAGGAGTACCTGCGAGTGCTTCGCCGAATCCTGGAAGCCGCCCGCCATCGCAATCGCTTGGGACGCCGTAGTGTACCCGCGCAAATCGAACTTTCCGGGCTTGTACACCTGCCCGTTCACCATGAAGTACGGCTTATTGAAATCCTTCAGCTCGATGGTCAGTGCAGGCTCTTGCAGGATTTTCGAATACGCCGTTTTGATCGCGGCGTTCGCCTCTGCCGTGGTCAGCCCTTCCACATGGACATCCCCCACCCCTGCCAGGCTGATGAATCCATCCGGCTGGACATTTACAGTCTGATCGAACTCAGGGGTGTTCGGAAAAGTGAGACCCAGGACGTCGCTCGCGCACAGCTTGTATCGAGGATTGCGCCTTTCGAGCGCCGGCCGGTCGTCGCCGGCTGTACTGGTCTTATCGGACGCGAATGCAATCTCAGTCCCGGTCGCCGGTACGGCGATCGCAGCGGGACTCACCGTCGAAGTCGGAGCGTTTGAGGCCAGCACCGCGTCTGCCGCCGGTCCGTTCGAGCTTTGCGCGCTCGCGCACCCGCAGAACACGAGAAAGGCCGCGATTCCTATCGTGAAGCTCCCAAGACGCCCCATCGCCGATCTCCTCGAAGGCTTCGAACAGATTTCCCGCTATGGCCTCGTACGACCGCAATTTGAGCGATCAACCCCCGAATAAATTCATCCGCGCATGGCTCACCGCAAATCCGTTCAGATACGGCTGTCCACCGGCCGCTCCGCGCGCATCACGCTCCCGTCCGCGTCCATCCGGAGCATCTTCTTTTCGCCCGCCGTCACTGGCAGAAAAATGCTCAATTTCACGTCGGCGCCCCTCGGAGGACATTCCAGCGCCACGATAAACGTCCCCTTCTGCGCCACGTCCCGTGTGTGCCCACGACTCTCTTTTTGATTCCCCGCCGCGTCGCGCCACTCGTACACCACCCGCGCATGCAGCGCGTAGCGATGCCCGCTCCGTCGGTCCGGCGGCATGTTCGGCGGCCTCACGGGGGATGAAGACGTTTGTTGGTCTAATCGCATGGGCTGCTCCTGGATTTGTTTCTCCGGGTTCATTGTGGGCGTGTAAGCTACGCTGCGCTCCAGAACGGCACAAGTGTTCGAACGTCTCTCCGTGCCCGTGTCGATCGTTTCTGTCCGCCTCGGTGCCTTGTGGAAAACTCGACGGGGACTTTTCCACAGGGACAAAGTGTGAATCCGAAACAGCTCGATGAGACAAACATCTCCTGTTCCTTCAGAGTCATTCGTACCTGCTCCTTCCCGGTCGCTTCGCCGAGGACCTTGATCGAACCGCCATTCAGGCCCTGGGCGTACCGGCAGGTCCAGGCCTAACAGACGCAAGGAGAGCGTGTTGAGCCGATTCCCATTTTGGGAATCGGCGCCCCGTGTCTATGTATCTTTAGGTAACGTCCCCTTTTTCTACTTGCACCACGCTGCGGTCGTTATACAATTTCCCTAACCCTTCCAGACTCCCGATTTGCCGGAGTGGTAATGGACAAGGCAACGGAGTCAGCACGAACTGTAGTGAACGTTCTGATCGCGGAAGCGAATCAGATGAATTGCCAGCTGGTCGAACACGCTCTTCGGCCACGGCGCCTCAAGCTTTCGGTGGTGGCGAGCACGGTGGAATCCTGCGTGCTCTGGCCCTCCTGAAAGATTGCGAACCCGACGTTGCTTTAATTTCTTCGCACCTTCACGAAGGACCTCTGGCGGGGTTTGCCGTGTTGAGGGAGATGAAGGCGCGTCACGTTCGCACGCGAGCCGTGATGCTCCTGGAGACCAACAAGCGGGAGCTAGTGATTGATGCGTTCCGCAACGGCGCCCACGGCGTCATCTTTCGCGACGAGCCCATCGAAATCCTCTCCAAATGCCTTCACGCCGTCCATCGTGGCCAGATCTGGGCCAACAGTCAGAACCTCCACTTCGTCGTGGACGCCCTCGGCGAATCCAAAGCTCTGAATCTCCACGACGCCCGCGGCATTCAGCTTCTCTCCAAGCGCGAAGAGCGTGTGGCGCGCCTCGTCGTGGACGGCATGACCAACCGGCAAATTTCAGCCACGCTCGGTCTTAGCGAGCACACTGTTCGCAATTATTTATTTCGCATCTTTGACAAAGTTGGCGTGTCCACGCGCGTCGAGTTGGTCCTCTATTGTCTGCAAGGGAAGCACAACAACGGGGCTTCGGCCGAATTGGCCAGTTAATCGGGCGGGAACGGCCTATGCGCGGGCCTTCAGAAATTTCGCTACTTCGCGCGCGTTCGGCATCGAAGGCTGCGCGCCTTTCCGTGTAACTGAAATCGCCGCCACGGCTGCGGCGTACCGCGCCGCTTCCACCGGGGCTTTCCCGGAAAGAAGGCTCGCTGCAAACGCCGCATTATACGCATCGCCTGCCGCGGTTGAATCCACCGCTTTCACGTCAAACGCCCGCGCCATCTCCCGCCCGCCATCGGAAGTCGCCAGAAACGCGCCGCTTGCCCCCATCTTAATGATGGCGTTCCGCGGCCCGCGCTTCAGCAGCAGTTCGGCGCAATCGCGCGCGGTCGCAAGAGTGATCGGCTCGTCGGGCCGCAAACCACACAGAGTTCGGGCTTCACTTTCGTTGGGAGTTATCCAGTCGATCACCCGCAGCAAGCCAGACGGCAGCTCGCGCGCCGGCGCCGGATCCAGCATGATCGGAACCCTGTGGGTGTGTGCAAACACCGCCAGCGCCTCCACCGTGATCAGTGGAATCTCCAGTTGCGCGAGGATCATTCCCGCGCTCTTCAATATCCTCGAATGCCGCGCGATGTCTTTCGGCAGCACTTTGCCATTCGCGCCGGGAACCACCACGATGCTGTTCTGCCCGTCGTTCCCCAGATTGATGAGCGCGACGCCCGAAGAGCCCTTCTCGATCGCGACTGCCTTCACATCCACGCCCGCCCGGCGAAGCCCTTGCTTCAACCCGGCTCCAAATGCGTCGTCCCCCACCTTCCCGACCATCCGCACCGGATAGCCGAGCTTCGCCGCCGCGACCGCCTGATTCGCCCCCTTGCCTCCGTTGAACGTGGCAAAGCTGGTCCCCGAAAGCGTCTCGCCCGGCCCTGGCGCGCGCTCCGACGTCGCCACCAAATCGAGGTTGATGCTCCCCACCACGACAATTGGTTTTCGCATGGATTCCGCTAGGCCTCCGGCCAGCGCGGAAGGGTATCACCAACTCGACGCGCGCTGCACGGGCTACGGCAAGTCGCGGCCGAGCCAAGATGTTCCAACACCGCCCGTCATGCTACCCTTTTCTCTCCATTCGCAAAGAAAGCCCGGGTGGCGGAATGGCATACGCGGCAGACTTAAAATCTGCTGTCCCTAACGGGGCATGTGGGTTCGACCCCCACCCCGGGCACCATCACTTCTCCGCGTGACTGTTGGGCGATAATCGCGGAATTAGCGCGCTACTTCTTCGTGTGTGATGGTCCACGCCACAGATGCAATCGGAAGGGCGAGAATAAATAAAGTCAGAGCTCGAAGCGGGATATTCACATCGCACCTTTTAGAAAATCAGCTGTTCAAGCTGCACAGCCGAGATTGCCGATAGATTCGTCCAGCTCAAAGCGATATCACAGCGGATCCCGCTTCCGTTTCCTGTTTCACGGCGAGAAGCGCCTGATTGGCATCCTCGAGCGCAAACGACGTGACCCGTGGACGAATCTTCAGTTCCTTGGCGATCTCGAGAAAGTCTCGCGCATCCTGCCGGGCCATGTTGGCGACGCTCCGAATCTGGCGTTCGCCCCAAAGCAGCGTGTCGTAGTCAAAGGCCGGCATCTGATCCAGATGAATGGCGTTGATCGCGACCACTCCGCCTTTCCGCAGACTCGCAAGCGCGCTGACAACCACTTTCCCGCTAGGCGCGAACGTGATGGCGCGGTCGAGCTCTACCGGAGGCTTGTCGTCCTCTTTTCCGATCCAGGTTGCACCGAGGGACGCGGCTGATTTTCGATGGGATTCGCCGCGAGTAACGACATAAACCTCGCACTTCCAGGATTGCAATATGGGAACCGCCAGTCTGGCTGAGCTACCGAATCCAAAAAGTCCAACGCGTTCGCCCTTCGCGACGCCTGCAACGCGCAAGCTTCGAAATCCGATGATTCCCGCGCACAACAAGGGAGCGGCATGCACGTCATCCGAACCGGCAGGCAACGGGTACACAAAATCGGAGCGCACCAGAACGAACTCCGCGTAGCCTCCATTCACCGAGTAGCCGGTGAACACGGGCTTATCGCAAAGATTTTCCATTCCGTGACGGCAATACCAGCAGTCGCCGTCCACGCCGCCCATCCACGAAACACCGACGCGAGCTCCGGATGGCAACTCGGGCGTCATGCCCCCGACGACTTCTCCTACGATTTGGTGGCCGGGAATCAGCTTTGGCTGAATGGCGGGAAGATCGCCCTCGACGATATGCAAGTCGGTGCGGCAAACTCCGCAGGCGATAACACGCAGCAACACGTAGCCCGTTTTTACTTGGGGCTGAGGAACATCTTCAATTCGAAGGAACTGTCCCGCTGTCCCGCGCTCTGAATCAAAAATCGCAGCTTTCATGACGTCTCATCTTCCTCACTTCGACCTTCAGCGGCGGTCTGCGCACCACAATTGCTCTATCGGCCTCGCCACCGAGTTCTCACAGCGAGCACTCTGGTCGTCAGTCCAGTTGTTTACTTCGCAAATGGCTCCAGGAGCACATCCGCCAGGATTTCTCGAAGTGACTGCTTTCCCGTTTCCTCGAATGATGATGTCTTGAGTCCAACCCTTTCACCAGGCTCCGGCACGCTGTAATGGCCCGTGATCTCTACAATCCGGATCCGGAAATACACCGGAATTAAGGCACGCTCGGAACCTTTGATGATCGTTTTCGAGTATCCGGGCTCCCACCAGACTCTGTTCCGTTGAAGCAGCTGGTGCGCAAACTCGCGTTCTGTTTTGAGTTGCGCCGTCTCGGGCAACTCTTCGTATCGGCCGAAGACAACGATGCTGGCCCACTCCTCCGGGCTTACGATCTCGTCTGTTTCCACGCAGACCAGCGGATTCGCGCGCATCCACAGGATTTTCCGGCCAACAGTCGAGAAGCTGTAAAGGCAGCCGTCGTCATAGGCGAAATAAAATGGCACAACGTACGATTGAGCCGCTTCTGAACACGCGATCCTACCCAGCCGCAGGTGGGCGAGCAGGGCTATGCACTTGTCACGACCGATATCCTGAATCTGCATTGCATCCTCCTCGAACTTCGTTTCCTCGGCTATTCAATCCCGAACCCTTGAAATGCCGGATTTCAAAAGTAGTTTCGGTACCCTTAATAGTCCCGGCAGGCGACGAATTTCCAGTCTCGAAAGTTTCGAGGGACGGGCTTCCAGAATTCTCGTGGGATCCAGACTGCCGGTATCGCGCGCTGTATCGTGGCAGCCGCGTCCCAAACCGGGACTTCGTTGGATTTCAATTCGACCATCATGGCTGAGCGTCATCCTTAGGCTTCGCCTGGAGTGACTTGATGAAATTTGTCAGATTCAGAATTCGAGTCGTGCCAATCTGTGAGTTCGCGCCCTTGGAACCGCCGAAGACGGCTCCCCACACTGGCATTTCCGTGTTTCCGTGGTCTGACTTGTTCACGCCGTTTCGAAGGACGTTCTCCACGTAGGCTTCGGGAAATTCTCCCTTATGACGTTGCGCAAGAGTCGTGAGGTCCGACGGCGGTTCTTTATACTCACGTGAAATGAGCCTGTTTCCCTTTAGGTCATTTCCGTGGCAATCGGCGCAGTAGCGTTTGTAAAGTTGTTCGCCGGAATCGGGATTTGGCGGCGGTCCGAGATAAGGTTTTTTCCCTTGCGCACCTCCGCCGGCGCAGAAATGGAGCGCTGCCCAAAAAAGGATCGCCAATAGAGCGGCATCGCCAGCCGATGTTTTATTCACCGTCCCATACCTCGGTGCGTGATCTTCTTACCTGGGGTCCATCATTTAAATTTCAGCCGTTAGTTCGACAGTCGTCCCGCTTGTGAGTTCATCGCAGCGCCGCTTTGCGGAAGCCCCCGAATGTGTTGGCCCCCGTAAAGTCTGAAGGAACGGCGATCCTACGACGTTTTGCCTTTGCATCCCGCATGATTGCACGTGCAATCGATGTCGGGTGTTCGCTCCATCGCCTCGCACTCGACGCTGCAGTACTTTTCCGAAGTTGTGGGGCAAGAACATATTGGATGTGCACATTTCTTCGTGGTTTCCATTTCAATTCTCCTGGTTCAACGAGTCACGCTGATTATTGTTCACCTTGAGTTCCGCGAACACTGTCCCAAACAGAACAGTGCCGGCAATCGTGAAAGGGTACGTTAAATCGGGACTTCACTCCCCCAGGGTAAAAAGGAGAATCACATGGCAGCACCACAAACGGCTACATATAAGGACATCATTCCCGCAATGAGCGTGATTGGCAGCAACGTCGTCAATGCAAATTACGAGGACCTAGGAAAAGTCGAAGATATCGTGCTTGACGCCGGCCGCGGCCGGATCGCTTACGGCGTTTTGTCGTTTGGTGGATTCTTAGGAATGGGCGACAAGTACTTTGCCATTCCCTGGAGCGCATTCCAGTTCCGCTTGCCTGAGGGGCGCATCGTCCTGAATATCGACAAGAAACTGCTCGAGAAGGCTCCCGGTTTCGATAAGATCAATTGGCCGAATGTTGCGGATATGGAGTGGGGGGCAAGCATTTACAAGCACTATGGTTTGACTCCTTATTGGGAAGAAGTCTCCGCGAACCGATCCTAACGCGATGTTTTGGCCGTTCAGGTCAGTCTGAGCGGCCAGTACCCGTTCCCGCTGCGCAGGTGGCCGTACGGCGAGCCGGCGACTTCGGTGAAGAACTCTACTGCTTCCACATCGCCATGCAATCGAACGATGGTAAATTATTGGCGAAAATGACCCCACTTTTCGTCGGTCGCCTGTCAAAAAGCCTGCGCACCGCATGTCTACTCAGCCTGGCAGCGTGGCTGATCTACCTTTCCGTTCTGGCGCCTTCGCTCTCCACATGGGACGGCGGCGGCATGCTCAATGCATCCGTATCCCTGATCCAGAAACACGACTGGACCGTTGACCCGATCTACGGCCAGCCCGGCCGCAACGGAAAGCTATATGGGATGTGGTATCCGCTGCTTTCCATCGTTGCGGTGCCGTTCGTCGCCGTAGGGCTTGTGGTTGCCCGCATCGCGCATCTACCGCCCACCTACGTAGCCGCCGTCTTCGCGATTTTCGTTTCCACCATCATTGCCGCGCTGAACGTAGGCGCCACCTACTACCTTGCTCGAGAATCCCTGCAGGCCGACGAACGGAGCGCCATCGCCGCAGGCCTCTGTTTCGGTTTCTGCACTCTTTCGCTCGCCTACTCCCGAACGTTCTACGCCGACCCGCTTTCGACGCTCGTCACGGTGCTGGTCCTGATCGCTATGTTCTCGGAGTCTCCCAACGGCCCAGCGCTCTTCGCGCTTTGTTGCCTCGCGATCTTGGCGAAGCCGGTCGGAGTTTTGGTAGTAGGCGTGGTGTTTCTCTACCTGGTGTTCCATCGAAAGTACCGCGCCGCGGCGTATGCCACTGGCGGTTCGATTCTCGGTTGCCTTCTCTTTGCGGGCTACGACTGGATTCGCTTCGGCAACGTCCTCAAATCGGGCCAGCCGAATTTCTGGGGCGTGCATGAGTTCCCGGAGGCATTTACGGGGCTTCTGTTCAGCCCGGGCGTGGGAATTTTCATCGGATGCCCGGTACTTTTTCTGCTCCTCTCAAAGCGCCTCAACTCCAAAACCGCGTGGATCGTGGCGCTCGCCTTGATTCACGTTGTCTTCTACTCGTTCTGGGGCCGCTGGTATTCCTCGGATTGGGGACCGCGCTTCCTGATGCCAGTCTTGCCCGGTCTGATCGCCGTCACGGTTTTCACAAAGTACCGCCGCACATGGCTGGCTCTCGCCGCGGTCGGCCTGCTGATCCAACTCCCCACCTCGTTCGGATCTCCCGAACGCCACTCCGCGCTCTTGCGCTCCGAAGGTATTCAGGAAGAGACCGCCGCATGGCATCCTGAGTTGTCCTCCACTTTCGGCATGTGGCGCAGCGCCATCGACCAGGTTGAATCCGCGCAGAATCAGGACGTCCGCGAATTTTCCACCTTTCGCCCCACCTCTTCCAGCTTCGCCGACGCAAGAAACTTCCGAATTGTTCCGCTGTGGTGGTGGATGCTGCCCCTCGTTCACATCCCCAGAATCGTCGGTGCAATCATCGCGTTCATCGAACTAGCTCTCGGGCTTTGGATTATCGCGAAGCTGCTCATCGCACCGCGCGAGCTTGAGGGTGACTCTAATTCAACGGCCTCCGCGCTTCCGAATAGCGCCTAGCCGCATCCTGCTTCACTTGAGCTGAAGGACCGCGAATGCCGGCTCGCCCTCAAGCGCGACATAGAGGTTGCCGCTGCTCGAATCCAGCACCAAATCGTACGGGTTTTTTCCGGTCGGCAGAGTTTGAAGCACCACGTTCCGCGCGCCGTCAATCACAATGATGCTGGCGCCGTGGTTGTTCGTCACATACACCCGGTTCGTCTCGCGATCGACGGCAACGCCCTGCGGTGCGTTTCCTACTGGCACCGTCGCCACGGCTACACGCTTTTCGGTATCGATCACCGTAACCGTATCGTCCGCGTGATTCACCACATACGCCCGATTCGTAAAAGGGTTCAGCGCCACAGCGCACGGAATCGCTCCCGTGGGCACCAGCGTACTCTTGCCGGTCGCCTCATCGATAATCGCCACTTCCGCGTCTTGCGAACGCGTCACGTACAGCTCGCCTTTCGATTCGTCCAACGCCAGCCCCCAGGCGTGCATTCCCACGTTCACAGCGCCCGTAATCGCCGGAGTCTTGTCCAGGACTGCGAGCTTGGTCGATTGATAACCCGCCAGATAAATCTTGTCGCGTCTCGCATCGACCAAGATCGAATCGGCTGACCCGGCTTTCAGTTTTGTGATTTGATTCGTCGGTCCGTCGATCACGGTGATCAGGTCGCTGAACGTATTCGAAACGTAAGCCTTGTCCGTCGCCGCATTCACCGCTACCACGTAGGGCTGCTCTCCCACGTCGATCGTTGCAGCCACAGAGTCGTCCTTGCCGTCGATCACGCTGATCGTCCCGGCGCCATGATTCACAAGGTAGATTCGATTTGTCTTTTCGTTCACCGCCAGAGCCAGCGGCTCGCTGCCGACCTTAACGTGAGTCGTGGAATCCGTGCGCGGGTCATAGACCGCCACTGTCCCCCGCTCGGGCTCGACAGCATAAGCCTTCCCGCTTGCCGTATTCACCGCGATCGCCCGGCTACTCACCAGCGTCGTCGCAGGCTCTTGCGCTCGGACGCCCGTGCTCAACGCACCGCAGGCCAGTAGAATCGCCGCGAACCAACTCGTTTTAGATATCAATCGTTCCCTCCGAACCCAAACTCCCAGAAAAACTCCTCCGCCAGAGCCAGCTTCGGTTTATCCTATCGCCGCTTTCGAAACAAGCGCGAACCACATCTCGGCCAAACCACCTTGACCCAACGCTCACACAACCAGCATTTCAAGTCGCCACAAACGCGGAGTGGCTCGCATCTTTTGTTCTGGATTCTTACCGCAATCGTTCTGGCGCTCTCGCTGGCCTCCGGCGTCTCGTCCAGGGCCTCAGCGAGTAGCGATCTGGCGCCAAAATTTCGCGTCATCGCGCTCGCGGAAACCAACAGCATCCATCGCCCGTTCGTCGAAGCCGCCAAAATCTGGCTCGCAAAGGAATCCATCGCCGACGATTTCGCGATCGACTACATTCCGGACACCGAAAAAATCGATCTTGCATTCCTCGCGCAGTATCAACTCTTCATCCAGCTCGATTATCCGCCCTATCGGTGGACGCCCACGGCCCAGTCCGCATTCATCCAGTACATCGAGCAGGGCAAGGGCGGCTGGATCGGTTTTCATCACGCGTCGCTTCTGGGCGAATTCGACGGCTACCCGATGTGGGATTGGTTCTCGAATTTCATGGGCGGCATCCGCTACAAGGATTACATCGCCACTTTCGTCACCGCGAAAGTCAAAGTGGAGGACCCGTCGCATCCCGTGATGAAAGGCCTGCCTTCATCCTTCGAGATCGAGCGCGAGGAGTGGTACACCTACGACAAATCCCCGCGCCCGAACGTCCACGTTCTCGCGACGGTTGACGAGAATTCCTATACTCCCGATTCGAAATTAAAAATGGGCGGCGATCATCCAGTGATCTGGTCGAACGAGAACGTGAAAGCGCGCAACGTTTACATTTTTATGGGCCATCGCGCCGAGCATTTTCAGAATCCGAACTTCACAACTCTGTTTCACAACGCCATTCTGTGGGCCGCGCACCAATGACGCACCGCGTCTTCGCGCATCTCTTGACCGTCATACTCTGTCTAGCCGGCGCGAGTTTTGTCCCTGCCTCCGCTTCCGCGCAGTCGTCGTTTCGCGTCCTCGCTTTCTATGCAGACAAAGGCGAGCCCGACCACATCACCTTCGCGAACCAGGCCATCGCTTTCTACTCCGATCTCGCAAGGAAAGAGCATTTCGACTTCGCCGCCACTACGAACTGGGACCAACTCAACGCCTCTACGTTGAAAGAGGTCCAGGCCGTAGTATGGCTCAACGATTTTCCCCACAACGCCGCACAGCGCTCAGCCTTTGAAAATTACATGTCGCGCGGCGGCGCGTGGCTTGGCTTCCACGTTTCCGCTTACAACGACGAAGGCACCGGCTGGCCCTGGTTCGTCAATTTCCTCGGTGGCGCCGTTTTTTACGGCAACAACTGGCCGCCGCTACCCGCAATTCTCGACGTGGACGATCCCTCCCATCCCGTCGTAAAGGGGCTACCAAAGACCTTCACCGCGCCGTCCAACGAGTGGTACATCTGGAAACCGAGCCCGCGCCTCAACAGCGATGTGAAAGTGCTCCTGACGCTCGATCCCGAAAATTATCCAATCGGCTTGAAGGACACGATCACCGCCGGAGATCTCCCCGTCGTCTGGACCAACACGCGCTACCACATGATTTACATGAATATGGGGCACGGTGACAAAATCTTCACCAGCCCCACGCAGAACGAGCTCTTCGAAAACGCGATCCTCTGGCTCGGTGGCCGCAATTTGAAGTAGCCAGGCCCCACCTCGTGGAATCGCGACGAACTCAAGCCCATCCTCCATCGATTGCATAGCTCTGATTCGTAATCGCTGCGCTGTCGTCCGACGCCAGGAACAAAATCAGCCGCGCCACCTCTTCTGGCAGAATCGCGCGCTTCAGCGACTGACTCGCCAGAATTTCCGCTTCGTATTCCGCCGTCCACCACAGTCGCCGTTGCCGCTCCGTCAGAATCGCTCCGGGTAGTACGCAGTTCACGCGAATATTCGACGCGCCAAGCTCATGAGCCATCGTGCGCGTCAGGCCCACGATCGCCGCCTTCGCCGTCACATAAACCGGCAGTCCCGTGCTCGGAATCATCCACGCGATCGAACTCATATTGATGATCGATCCGCCGCCAGCATCCCGCATCTTCGGCACCACGGCCTGCAGCGCAAAAAACTGGTGCCGCAGATTCACCGCCATGCTGTCGTTCCAGTATTCCGGCGTAACCTCCGCGAACTCGTGCCGGTCGTCGTTCGCCGCGTTGTTCACCAGCACTCGCACCGCGCCCATCGTTTCTTCCACTTTCCCGATTGTTTCGCGCAGCGCATCCACATTCCGCAGGTCGCACTCGAAATAGACCGGTGGAACGGGGCACCGGCCGACGAGCGAGTGGACCAACTCGGTGGACGTCTTCAGCGCAACATCCAGAAACGCCACGCGCGCACCCTGCTGCGCGAACTGCTCCACCGCGGCCGCTCCGATCCCGGCCCCGCCGCCCGTAATCAGAATCACCCGGTCCTTCAGCGACGGATACCGCGCGAACTGTTCCTCGTTATTCATCCAGTTTCCTTTTCGCGGTTCGCACAGACAATCCGCTCCAGCCCATCAACGCCACCCGCCATCCTATGTAACTTCACCCACATTTTACAGAAGTCAAGTTTCCCCCATCGATTATCCAAGCCGGAACTGTCTCGCCCGTGGGCGTTGCCGCTACGCAAGTGAACGCACCACGGCGCCAACGTTATCGTGGAGAAAAGCGGCGGGGAATTGAGTTCGATTCGCGCGACGGCCGCGCTATCCGCCTTAGGTTCGCTTCACAATTACGGCCGTAAGGTCGTCCTTCTGCGGCGTGCCACCCGAAAACGCAATCACGGCCTTGTACAGCGCTTGAATAATGTCGGTCGGTGGCTGAGTCTTCACGCTGCGGATTACTTCCTCCATTCGCTTCCCGCCAAATTGCTCGCGCTGAGCGTTCTCCCACTCCAGAAACCCGTCGGTGATCAGTAAAAGCATGTCGCCTGGATTCATCTGCAGCCGCACCGGAGGATCCGAGTCCAGCTCCGAAGCAACTCCCAGAGGCAGGCCTTGCGCCTTCATTTCTTGAAATCGATCGTCATGCACAAAGTAAACGAAGAGCGGCCCGTGTCCCGCCGAAAGCAAATCGACTTGCGGCGAATTGGGCTCGCAAATCGCAGCCACAAACGTGACGAAGCGGCCCTGCGTCAAATCGCTCCCGATGTCCGCGTTGATCCGCTCCATCGCTCGAAACAAGTCGGAGCTTAGAGAGAAATTCGCTCGCGCATATGCCCGGCAAACCGACGCAAGCAGCGCAGGTCCAATGCCATGGCCGGTCACGTCCGCAAGCGCAACCAGCAGCTTTCCATTCGGTAGGAATTGCCAGTCAAAAAAGTCGCCGCCGGTCTCATCGGCGGGCAAATTCCAACCCGCGACCTCAAAACCGCTAATCTTCGGCGATTCGCCGGGAAGCAGCGACCGTTGAATCGTTCGAGCCACGTTCAAATCGTGCTGTAGGCGTTCCACTTCGCGCTGCGCTTCGGCTTCGTGCAGCGCCGCCATTACGTGCTTGCGAATTTCATTGGCCACCGCGCCGGCCACTAATCCGCCGATGATCAGTGCGATGCCGTACCCGAGCACAGACCGTTGCGGAGTGAACACGGAGGTTCCCATGCTGAAAGCGGGCCGCCATCCCAGATACCACGCCGCTACCAAGTAGTTGACCGCGGAGGCAATTCCCGCGATCCATGAATCCCACGGATTCAACCGCAATGTGGACAGAATGATGAAAACGAAAAATCCGAGTCCCAAGGGGTTCGCAAGCGGCTTGTACTCCTGCAAGATCACATCGCTCGTTAGGAAAACGATGGCGAGCGCAGGGAGCGCGGTTTCAACGAAGATCGAAAAATACCATGCGAAAGCGGGTATGCTTTTCTCGCTGCGAGATAGGCGCTGCAGAGCACGCAGCATGATGAGCTCGTACGCTGCGAACACTGCGATAATGGCCGCCGTAGCTTGCCACAGCCGAATGTCCTCCGGTCCATGGACAAGCGCGGTGCGGATCGAACGTTCCACGAAGAAGGCGGCCAGTGTTGCCAGCACCACCATCACGCGGAACCGCTCGCTCCTCAGCAGCGCGCTGCGAAACGCCGGCGATATTTGTTCGAGCTCTCTCACGGGAGACATTCAGTCCGCCCCTCGCCGGTTTCGCCGCACAGTCCCTGATTGGCCGCTCTCGGACGAAAATGGGTACCGTATTGTAATGGAGTGCGTGTTCGATTTATCCCAACCCATGGAAAATTGTGCGTGCGTCCACTCGACATCGGATGTTCCGCAGCGTGCGAGGGTTTCGCGAAAAGCTCATCTTGCGTAGAATTAAGGAGCTAACCTGCGCGAGCCTATCCGTTCAGGCCTCGCAAATCGCACACGGAGCGTTATGTTCTCGGCGTACTTGCTGAAGACTGAGCCTTCTGAATATTCATTCGCCGACCTCGAGCGCGACGGCTCCACGGAATGGGAGGGCGTGACCAATCCAACCGCGGTGAAGAATCTTCGCGAGATGAGCGCGGGAGCGAAGCTGGTGATTTACGAAACGGGCGAGCGGCGCAGCGCGGTCGGTACCGCGTCGGTGATCTCCGTCGATGCGTCCGATCCCAAGAAGCCGATCGTGAAGATCATGGCCGGAAAGCCCATCGCCAAGCCCGTTTCGCTCGCTGAGCTGAAGACTCGAAAACTGTTCGCATCGTCGCCGCTCGTGAAGATGGGACGGCTCTCCGTCGTACCGCTATCGAAAGAACAATACGAGTTCCTGACCGGTGCGTGATATGCCACAGGCCGTGTGCTTTCCCAATCGATGAACCGGAAAAGCAAAGTATTCGAATCCGTTGACGCCGTAGTGGCCGACATTCCCGATGGCGCCACCATCATGTTCGGTGGCTTCGGCGGCGCAGGCTTTCCCAACAATCTGATCCAGGGTCTCGCGCGAAAAGGCGTGAAGAATCTCGGCGTCATAAGCAACAACTGCGGAACCGGCGACGGCGAACTCGGCATCCTTTTCAAGAACCGCCAAATCACGCGCGTCGTGGCAGCCTTTCCGGGTCCCGGCGCCACCTACTTTCAAGAGCAGTTCTCAGCCGGTGCGATCGAACTCGAGCTTGTCCCGCAGGGCATTCTCTGCGAACGCTTGCGCGCGGAAGGCGCCGGCATCCCCGCGTTTTTCTCGCCCGTTGGAGTCGGGACGGACGTGGCCAAGGGAAAAGAAGAGCGTGTGATTCGCGGCAAGCGCTGCATTCTCGAACAGTCGCTCGGCGCCGACTACGCCTTCATCAAAGCGCACAAAGCCGATCGCATCGGCAATCTCATCTATCGCAAAGCAGCGCGGAATTTCAATCCGTTGATGGCTGCGGCAGGGAAGACCACCATCGTCGAAGTCGATGAAGTGGTAGAAACTGGCGCGCTCGATCCGGAAGCCATTATCACGCCGTCGATTTTCGTCGATCGCGTCGTTGTCGCAAAAGGTATGCGTTATGTCTAAACCGCGCCTCACTCGCGAACAAATCGCTGAGCGTGCCGCCCTCGAATTGCCAGACGGCGCTTACGTCAATCTCGGCTGGGGGATCCCCAACCTCATCGCCGCCTACGTGCCGAAGGACATCACCGTTTACTTCCACAGCGAGAACGGCATTCTCGGCATGGGCCCCCGCGCCAAACCCGGCGAAGAAGACTTCGATCTCGTTGACGCCATGAAAGTCCCGGTCACGCTCGTTCCCGGCGCCGCCTACTTCGCTCAGGATCTCGCCCACGTGATGACCCGCGGCGGCCATCTCGATATCTGCGTCCTGGGCGGTCTGCAAGTCTCCGAAAAAGGCGATCTCGCCAACTGGCGAGTGCCCGGCGCAAAAGGCGCGGGCGGTATTGGTGGCGCGATGGACATCGCCACCGGTGCGCGTCGTCTGATCGTTACGATGGAACACACCGCGAAAGACGGCGCCCCGAAAATTCTGCGCGCATGCACCTACCCGCTCACCGCCCTCGAGTGCGTGGACACCATCGTCACCGATCTCGCTGTCATCGACGTTACACCCAGCGGTCTCGTCCTTCGCGAAGTCGCCCCCGGTTTCACTCCCGACGAAGTTCAGGCGGTCACCGAGCCGAAGCTTCATTACGAAGGCTCAGTGCCGGCCATGTCCCTCGGCCTGAATCGCGCCCCGCGCGGTTAGCGCACGTTTCGGTGTATCATTTTTAGAGATGAACGAAATACTCACAGAACGCAGCAAACCCATCACGCACTGGATCGGCGAAGGCGGCGGCTGGCTGCTGCATCACGTCGTAAGCGGCCTCGCAGCCACCGGCCTCACCCCGAACATGTTCACGTTTCTCGGCCTCGCCGTGAACTCCTGGGCTGCCGCTGAATTTGCGATGGGAAATTTCCGGCAGGCCGCCGCCGTTCTCTTCCTCGCGGGCTTCCTCGACATGGCCGACGGTCAGGTCGCCCGCCGCATTGGCCGCGTCACGGCCTTCGGCGCGTTTCTCGATTCCACGCTCGATCGCTACTCCGACCTCGCGCTCTACATGGGTCTCGTCGTTCATTACACCCTGATTGGCCGCCCGTTTTACATGGCGCTCGCAGCCGTCGCCATGGCCAGTTCCTTTATGGTCAGCTACTCGCGCGCCCGCGCCGAATCCTTGATTCCGCTGTGCAAGGTCGGCTTCATGGAGCGCCCCGAACGACTCGTCCTGCTGATCATTGGCGGCGCGTTCAACCGCATGGGGCCCGTGCTCTGGGTCATCGCCGCAATTTCCACTCTCACCGTGATTCACCGCGTGGTTTACACCTGGCAGGAACTGCGCGCCGGCCGCTCGCTTCCCGACGCCAGCGCGTCTCAAACCTTCTGAACTGGATTTTCTCGCAGCGATACTTCCACGGGCTCGGCCACGATGTCCTGCACGCGTTGCCTCAGCGCGTCCACGTCCGCGCGTCGCGATTCCGACCGTCTCGATTGTGTCGTGCAGATCACAGTGATCCTTTCCGGGATACAGCATCCAGTTGCCGGTCTGAAAAAATTGGTACGACCCCACAATGCTCACCGGCACAATCGGAATTCCAAATTTCTGCGCGAGATCCGAAAATCCCCTTCTTGAACTCGCTGCACATGCCCCGTCCGCGTCCGCGATCCCTCCGCGAAACACAATCAGGCTGATCCCCGAATCGAGCGCCGCTTTTCCACGCGATCGTCATGAGCTCCAACCCCTCGCGGCTCGGTTTATCCGGCACCGGAATATTTCCAAAGCGCCCCATCATCCAGCCGTAGATCGGGCACCTTGAAATGAGACTCCAGCTCAAACCCGCGCACAAACTGCGGTATCGCGGAGTAGATTACGAACGGATCGAACAGGTTGACGTGGTTGCGAAAAAAAAATGCACGTCCGTGTTCGGATCAAATCCCGGCGAAGACTTCACTTCGAGACGCGCTCCCGCCAATCGCACGAATATTTCGGAAGAACAAGCGTTGTGGCCAATCGTTCTTGCGCGGATCAACAAAAACCGCGAGCACGATCAGAAACGTGCACACGATCGCGAAATGAAGCCCGCTGATCGCCCACAGCAGCGCCGAGCGAACGCTGAGGTAAGCCTTCCTCACGCCACAATATCCATCGCGCCGGGCAGAATTTCGAGCGACTTGCAATCGAGATGCAGACTCTCGCCATCGATCATCACGTTCACCGGCCCTTCAAGCGCGAACTCCACGCGCTTCGCCGCCGCTCGCGCCGCCAGCGGGTGACGTATATGCGTGCCCGTAAACAGCCTCGGAAACGTCGCGATCAAGCCCGCTCGCTCGATCGGCCCCCAGCGCACGTACTCGATCTCTCCGTCGCACGGATTCGCGTTCGGCGCGATCATCATTTTCCCGCCCGTAAACCGGCTGTTGCTGAAAGTTAGAAACAGCACGCGTCCCCGGTCCCATTCTTCTGCGCCGTTCACGCGATGCGGAAACCCACGGTGCTCGAAGCCTTTCAAGTGCGCCACCACGGCGCGAATGTACCCCATCTGGCCCATCCCCTTGAATCTCCGGTTGGCTGTTTCGCCCACCTCCGCCGGAAATCCCAGGCTGAGAAGATTGATGTAATAGATGTCGCCGCTCGCGTGCGTCAGGCGGATTACGTCGCACGTGCGTCGCCTTCCCTTCCGAAGACAGTCGATCGAATACTCCACCGGGTCTTTCGTGAAGTCGCGCAAAAATGAATTTCCCGTCCCCAATGGCAGAAAGCCGAGCGTCGGCCGCCTGTCCGTAAGCGCTTCTGGAAATAATCCGTTCACAATTTCGTAGGAAGTGCCATCTCCGCCCACAGCCAGAAAATTGCGCGCGCCGCCCGCGTAAGCTTTCCGCGCGATATCCACCGCGTCGCCAGCACGCGTCGTTTCCGCGACCCGCACATTCACGCCGGCTGCCGCGCACGCGCTCGATCGCCGCAGGAGCCAGCTTCCCGCAGCGCCCTCCGCCCGCAGCCGGATTCACGATCGCGAGGAACTCCGCGTTCCCCGTCATCGCGGTTCAGCCATCCCAGCGCGCTCAATCTTCATAGCGGCACGATCTGCGATCGCTCCCGGCTCGTTCGGATCTGGTTCGCGAGCTCCAGCCGTTTGATCTTCATCGAAGCCGTCAATGGAAAATCCGCGTCCCACGCGAGATAACCGCTCACTCGCTTGAAAGCCGGAAGCTTCCGGTTGCGCTCGGCGACGTCGGCAACGAATTTCCGGCGTGATCGCTTGCCCATTCTCGGGATGGAGCACCAGCACAAGCTGCTCGCCCACCATCGTCCGCGCCGGCCACAAATAATTCGCCGCAAACACGCAAAATTCCTTTACGGCCACGCCCACAAAATACGTCTCGATGTCCTCGGGATAAATATTTTTCCCTTCTTCCGTGACGATCATATTCTTCTTGCGGCCCATCAACTGCAAATGGCCCATCGAATCGATCCGCCCCAGATCGCCCGTCATCAGCCAGCCGTCCACGATCGTTTCCGCCGTCATCTCCGGATCGTCCAGGTAGTACGCCATCACCGTCTTGCTCCGCACCGTGACTTCGCCCACGCCCTCCGCATCGGGATTCGTGATCTTCACTTCCATGCCCGGCAGCGGCTTTCCCACCGTGTCCGCGCGAAATGGGTGAAAATCATTCAACGTAATCGCCGTCCCCGCTTCCGTGCAACCGTACCCGTTGCCCACTTGAATCCCCAGATCGTAGAAAAATTGCAACGTCGAAGGTTCCGTGAACGCTCCGCCGACGAACAACGCTCGCAGCTCGCCTCCGAACGCGGCATGCACTTGCTTCAACAGCTTGCGGCTCAGCCACAGATCTGGCTTCGCTCGCGTCAGCGCAACATTCGTTTTCACCACCGCGTCGAACATCTTCCGTTTTCCCGGCGTCAATTCTGAAAACCGCTGCCGCAACCCGCGCTCCAGATTCTTGAGGATCAGCGGAACGAGCGCCATGTATGTGATCTTGTACTTGGTAAACGCTTCGCGAATGTATTCCGGCCGCAACGTCCGCAGGTGCACCACCGCCGCGCCGCACGTGAACGGCCCGATGAATCCCACCATGAAATCGATCGCGTGGTTCGTCGGCAGAATACTCAAATACCGCACGCCGGGCCAAAAAGGGTAGAGCGAAGTAAGCGCGACGCACTGCTCCAGATAGTTCTCGTGCGTCAGCACGCAACCCTTCGGCCGACCGCCCGTCCCTGACGAATAGACGATGCACGCCGCATCGGGTCGTGACCGCGGCACAAATACCGGCGCATTCGCATCGCGAAATTCTTCCCAGCGTTTCGCGCCACTTAAATCGGCATTCGCCGGAGCTTCCGTGACAAGCACAACCCTCGCGCGCATCGTGCTGAATTCCGACGACTGAGTCATGGCGCGCCACAAGTGGTACTCGATCACTAGAAATTCCGCTTTCGAGTGCGCCAGCAGCTTGAGCTGTTCGTCGGCCGTGAGTTTGTAATCGAGCGGAACCAGCACGCCGCCGCAATAAAAGATCGCATAGGCCGAGATCAGCCATTTCGACTGATTCGTCATTAGGATTGCCGCGCGCGTTCCGTTCACCAATCCCGCTGTCTGCATCGTGCTCGCCAGCGGCAGCGCAGCTTCCTTGAATTGTCGGTATGTGTAGCGAACGTTCTCTCGTTCGCGATCCGCTTCGATCAGGCACACTTCATCCGGCCAGCGCTCCAGCGCCGCGCGCAAAGCCTCGCCCAGGGATTGGAATTTGCGGAGGTCCAGCATTCGGTGATGATCCGGTGAATCGGCGCTCAGAGCCGCGACTGGATTCGCTCGGCCAGCGTCTTGAAGTCGCTGACGTCCTGCAGCTCGTAGTCCGGCAGCTCGATGTTAAAATGCTGCTCCAGCCGCGTCAGCAGGTCCAGCGCCTGCAGGCTGTTAATCCCCAGCTTCTTGAAAAAATCGTCTGTGGGATTCAATTCCGCGCGCGGCACTTTGAAATGCTGCGCCGCCAGAGTCAGCACTTCGTCGGTGGTGTTTTCCAGGGTTTTCATCGCTCTCTATCTTGCCACATTGCCTTCCGGTTTCGCCAAATGCGCGCCCAGCTAAGGAAGGTACGGCAGCGGTCCCGTATTCTCGACAAATTTCCGCAGCCCCTCGCTCACCGCCGGCCGCGTAAACAGCTCGCAGAAAATCTCGATCTCCCGCCGCAGCTCCTCGTGCGGAATCGGCTTGATGAATTCCTTCGCTGCAGCCGACGTCCCGCGGTCGAATTTCCCCAGTTGCGCCGCCGTCCGTCGCGCCACGCTCAGCGCGTTGCCTTCGCCGACGACTTGGCTCACCAGCCCCACCGCCGCCGCTTTCTCCGCGCCGATCGTTCGTCCCGTCAGCAGCAGATCCCGCACCACCGGGTTTCCCAGGTCGCGCTTCAAGCGGGGAATCCCGCCGAATCCCGGAATCAGCCCCAGCCTCAACTCCGGAAAACTGAACCGCGCCGTCTTGTCGGCGATGATCAGGTCGCACACCAGCGCCAGCTCGAATCCGCCGCCGAAGCAAAGCCCCTCGACCGCTGCAATGGTGGTGATCGGCGCCCCATCGATCGTGTTCATCACGCCGTGAATCCGCTCGAGAAAATCTCGAAGCGCCGCAACACGCTCTGCCTTAGCCAGCTTCTGCGACTCGCGGTACAACTCGCGCAGGTCGGCCCCGGCGCAAAAACCTTCCCTTCGACCACTCGAAACGATCAGAACTTGAGCGCTCTTCTGAAGGTTCTCCAGCGCGCCGGTGAACTTCTCCAGTTCCGCCAGCGATTCCGAGCCGATCTCGTTGCAGGGAGCACGATCGAGCACCAGTTCAATCGTTCCATCGACCACGCTCCACGAAATTGCTTTGCCCCGGTATTCGTTCATGCGGACTTCTTCTGGTAGAGCGCTTCGATTTCTTCGGCGTAACGTGCGGCGATTGCATCGCGCTTCAGCTTGCCGTTGGCCGTGAGCAATCCGTTTTCCACCGAAAACGGTTCCTGCACCAGTTGAAACGCCCGAATCTGCTTGTAGTGTGGCAACCCAGCGTTCGCCTCATCAATCACCGCCTGGACGCGTTCGCTCGTCAGGCCATTTGCCGACGCCGGCGTCACCAGCGCCGCCAGATAGCTCCGTTGATTGCCCACCAGCACGAACTGGCCCGCCTCAGGCAGTGTCTGCGCCATTGCGTCTTCCAGCGGCTCGGGCGCCACATTGTGTCCCGAATTCAAAATGATCAGATTCTTGATCCGCCCGGTAATGCGCCAGTTGCCCTTCGCATCCACGTCGCCCTGGTCGCCGGTGTGAAACCATCCGCCCGCCAGCGCCTTTTCCGTCTCCGCCGGTTTATGCCAGTAGCCGGGAAAAATGTTCGGCCCTCGCACCAGAATTTCTTCGTTCTCGCCTACTTTCATTTCGACGCCCGGAATCGCGGGGCCAACGCGCCCTGGCTCGTGATCCTTCGGATCGTCCATTGTGCAAATCGCCGTCGTTTCCGTGAGTCCGTACACTTGCAGTACCGGTATGCCGACCATCATGAAGAAAAGCTGTGTTTCGTAAGCCAGCGGAGCCGACCCGCAAATGATCGCCTTCAGGTTCGCCCCAATGCTCGACCGGATCGCCGGAAACATGATCTTGTTGCCCAGCGCCAGCCAAATGTTGTCCAGCAGGGAAGCGCTACTCGATCGATTTCGCAGGTAAGCGGCCCGCGCATTCGTGAAAACGCGTGTCGCGAACCCGCCCTTCGCCGCCACGGATTCCTGAATCTTCGTTCGCACCCGTTCCAGCAAGGTCGGCACATTCAGGAAATAATCCGGCGCGGCCAGCTTCAGCTCGTCGGACAACTTCGTCAAATCCATCGACAATGTCAGAACGCTGTTCCGCGAAAGCGCCGTGAGCAGCAGAATCCACGAACCCGCGAAGCAAAACGGCAGGTAGTGAAAAATTCTGTCCGGTTCTGTCTTCGCTCCCATCAGCTGATCCAGCCGAGCATTCGTGCAGTCCACCATGTAACCCACGTTTGCCGCCGTCAGCATCACGCCCTTCGGCTCTCCCGACGTTCCCGACGTATAAATGATCGTGACCGCCGCATCCCCGCCCGCGTCCGGCACAGGCGCCGCCGGAATCTCGTCTCCGACAAAAATGCTTTCCAATATCGAAATCTTTGGCGCATCCGGCCAAAGCCTCTTGATTTCCGCCGCGTATCCGCCGTCCGGGCACACAATCCGCGACGGCGCCGAATCTTTCAGCATCACCACGAGTTCAGAAGGGGCTTGCCGGATGTACATCGGAACCACGATCAGCCCCGCCGCCATCATCCCCAGGTCCGCCGCCGCCCACTGTATGCTGTTCGCCAGCGATCAACGCGCACCGGTCTCCGGGTTTCAATCCGCGCGCCAGAAAAAAAGTTTCCGCTTGCTGTACGAGCTTTAGGAACTCGGAGCCCGTTGCGGCGCGGAGTTCGCCGTTACGTACTTCCTGGATGACGGGCTTGCCCGCGCGTTTACCGATTTGCTCGAAAATCCGCGCGAGAAACGTCATCCGGCGAGCGCTCCGCTGTGCGCCTCCAGCAGTTGGCGAAGGCTCGGGCTGAGCGGCGGCAAATATTGTTCCCAATCGAGTGCGCCGCGGCGAACCGGGAACTCCGGATATTGCCGCGCTACCTGTTGCTCAAAGTACGTTCCCATGCGCGCCATCATCTGCAGATTTCGAGCCACGGTTTCAAACATCGCATTGCGAATCTCATCCGCTTCAGCGTCCAGCGTCTCCAGCGCGCGCACGATCTTTTGTTCCAGCTCCGGCTCATCGACCTTCATCAGCAGGTGATCGTGCCCGCGTTCGCGCATCAGGTTGCGGATGCGCTCGTCCATCGTAATGCCGGCTGACGGAACGCCACCCGCCATCGACGTTACGATCGCATGGAACCGCGACGATAGCATCCGGTCGCACGCGCGCAAAATGCTCACCAGCTCGTACATGTCGAATTTGTCCGACGAAAACACCGGCGCGCCGCCCAGCTTCTCTGCCACGATCTCGCACGCCTCGCGGTCCAGCATCTCCATCGCCACCAGAATCGGAAACACGCTGTGCGACTTGCGGTAGGCCTGCACTCCGCCTGCAATCGCCGAAAGATACTTCTCAAACGCCGCATCCACCGCCGGCCCCGAGCGGTGGAAATAAATCGACCGGTAGTAGCTCTTCGCGTATGCGCCCGTCGTCGCATGCGCGATCCATTTCGGAATCGACGCGCTCACCGGCCAGAAAAACGGATTGATCGGGCAGATCGCCAGCACCGGCGTCTCGCCGTCCCATCCCGCTTTCCGCAGTTCCGCCTCGCCGTACTCCGGTCCGAGCGGTTCAAACGTCCACGCCGTATCCGTGCCCAATTCGCTCGGCACGCCGAGTTTGCCCAGCACTTCCTGCGATTCGACGTTGCGCGTGATCACCAGCGAATCCTTGCAGTACCGGCTGCACATTTTCTGCAGGATCGGATCCATCTCTCCCGCTTCCGCGCCGTAAGCGATGCTCAATTTGTTCTGCGCCGCCGCGATGCCCAGCGTGCCGATCATCATCGTGGTCAGCGCGTTCGCGAACTTGCTCTTGAACATCGAGCCTTCGCACGCCACCACGCCGTCGTTCTCGCTCACTTCGCGATGCAGAAACGGCGGAAACACATCCGGCAAATGAACCTGCCGCGCATCGCCGAAATATCCGCGCGTCAGGTCGAAATTCTGAGACATCACGCTGATCGCCAGATTTTGATCGCCCAGAATCCAGCGAATCTGCCGGATCATCTCCTCCACGCGCACATCCGAACCCGTGTTGCGCGTCCCGTTGTAGCCCGCGAACAGCAGCTTCAACTTGTTGCCCGGCTTCCACGCCATCGCCTTTGCCGAGCATCCATTGGAACTTGTTCAGCTCGACCAGCGCGCTCACCCAGCCTTCGAGTAATAGGTCCGTCATTGTCCCAGGTCCTGACCCGCGCCTGGGTGCCTCGCGGCCTGCATCTCCGCCGAGTCCGCCGGCCAGTCGCGGTATTTATACACAAAATGATTCTCGCGGCTGAACCGCAGCAGGGGATAGCTGTATTGCGAAAACGGCACGGGCTTCGTTCCCAGCTCCGTCGTCGCGCGAGTATTATCGAACACCGTGTTCCACACCAGATAAGGCAGAAACACTTTCAGCAAATTCGCGAGGCCGCCGATTTTTCCCGCTTTCCCTGCAAGCGCGTTCACCATCTTCGACGTCGACTTCTCGAATCTTGGCACGAACATCGGCCCGCGCTTGCCCGTCGCTTTCGCCAGTGCATCTGTCAGCTGCGAGAACGTCTCCGAACTCGTCCCCGACGACAAATGATAAATCGTCGTGCTCCGGATTCGGCTTCTGATGCAGCGTCGCCACTGCGTCCGGCCACAAAATCCACGTTCACAATGTCGATCTTGTCCGTCGGCCGGAAGGGAAGCACCGGAAGCCCGGCAAGAAACACAAACGCCCGCACCATGTCGAACTGGTTCGTTTCCGGCCTGCGGCTAGTCTCCCAGCACGATACTCGGCCGGAAAATCGTCCGCTGCACGTCCGGCAGCAGCTGGTGCACCATGTGCTCGCAGAATTTTTTCGTTCGCGCGTACGGATCGTAGTCCGAGCGGCCCAGTCGATCGACGTATCTTCCTGCACCACCTCGTTCGACCGTTGTCCCGCCACCGCCACTGTGCTCACATGGCTGAACCGCCGCAGCCCGTGATGGTCTCGCGCGCGCTGCGCAAGCTGGATCACTTCCAGCGTGCCGCGCAGGTTCACGTTCAGGCAGCTTTTTTCCGATTTGCGATTCAGCGACGCCGCGCAGTGAATCACCGAATCCGTCGTCTGCACCAGTCGCGCATAATCGCCGTCCGCCAGGCCAAATTTCGAATCCGTCAGATCGCCGCGAAAAATCCGGATTCGCGAATCCGAGATACTCGCGAAACCGCGGAAAATCCAGATGCAGCTGCAGCGAGCGCCACAGCCGCTCTCGCGCTTCCTGCTCGTCGCGCGCCCGCACCAGCAAATTCAGCGGCTCGGCTTGAATCCGTCAGCAGATTCGAGGCGATGTGCGCGCCGATATATCCGGTCGAGCCGGTTAGGAAGATGGCCACGTGTGTTTGGAGTTCAGGACGATTTCGCCGTGCCCGCGCCCGCCACATGCGCGGCGTTTGCGTCGGACGGCGCTTCCAGCGCCACGGAGCGCTTTTCGCGCGGCGGCATCGGCCGTCCTTCGATGAGAGGATAGCACCACTTGCGCAGCGCCGGAACGTGCACGTTGATCCAATAATCCCACCAGTCGATCGATCGCGTGTCGTAATTCAAACGCCGCGCGCTCGTCTTCCGGCAGCATCGCGCTCAGGCATTCCACGTTCGCCGCCTCAAATACGTGGTCGTTGTGCAGAATAAACGGCTCAAAGAGCGCGATCAGCTTGATCACTTTCTCCAGATCGCGCTCCTGCCGCGCCAGCGGTGGCCGCGAAGCAAACGGCTCCGCCGTCCGGTTGATCATCTTGACGATCGCTTGTTGCGCCGGCGCCGAAAAAGCCTGGTACCGCGTCTTCGACACGGAAATCGCATCGAACTTCAGCCGCACCGTGTGCTCAAGCCCTTTCTGCGCGCGATAGTATTTCCGGTGTGCGAGGCCGGTCAGCTCGATCGACCGCGCCATGTCGCACGGATTCGCCACCGATGTCGCCAGGTGATAGACCCGCGCGTTTCGGCGCGTCACCAGCGCCGCGGCGATCAGCGTCATCCCGCGGCTCACCAAATCCACCGGAATCAGGTCGAGGCACTTGGTTTCCGTTGACGGCAGCTGCCGGAAAAATGTCCCCAGCAAATACGAAAGCGACGCCGATGTGTTGATCCCCTCGTTCCACCCGCGGAACGGTTGCTCCACCGACGATTCCACGATCGCCGGCCGCACCACGGCGATCGCCGCGCGCTGGATGTTCGTCCATGATAATTCCGGATCAGCGATTCGGCCAGGCTTTTCGTATAACGTGTACGTATTCGGCCAGCCCAGCTCCTTCGCGCGCTTCGTACCCGCGTCTGTCAGCGTCTGCCGCAGCCACCGCATGCGATTCTTGCGAATCTGATTTTCCAGCGCCGCGCCTTGCAGGTCCTTCGCGGCGTGTTCCTTTTTCTGCGCAGCGCGCGTCAATTCGTCCGTCACTTCCTCGGATTCCGCCCGCGCCTCCGTATTCGCGCACCAGCGCTTCCAGCGACGCCCACTCCTCCATTGCGTCGTAACCCGCCACATTCTTCGGCGTGTAGTTCCGCGGCAGATCCTCGATCACTCGCCCGTCGCGCGGACCCACCACGTACGCAAGTCGAAAGATGCAGCAGCGATCCATGCGCGCACTTCGACAGAAATTCCAGCACGTACTGCGAAGCCCGCACGTTCATCGCCAGCGCGTCGCGAATGTCGGGGTTGAAGTCCGTAAGCCCCGAGCTGTTCACGATCACGTCCACCGACCGCGCCAGCCGCTCACGCACGTCGGGCGCCAGACCCAGATCCGGCTGGCTCACGTCGCCGTCCACCACCTCAATCTTCTCGCGCAAAAAATCCGCGAAGCCCGCGCCGTGCCGCCCCGCCAGCGGGTCAAACACCGGCGACTCTTCAACCACCCGCTGAAATCGCTGCAGCGATGTCGTAGATCGGTTGTGCCGCACCAGCAAATGCACGCGCCCGATTTCCGGCAAGTCCGTCAGCAGGTTCGCCAGCCAGACTTTCCCGATGAAACCCGTCCCGCCAATCAGCAGCACATTCTTTCCGCGCATCGCTTCGCGCACCGAAAGCGGCGACGCATCCGCGCCCGTCCGGAATTGCACCGTTGGTACCGGAACATTTACCGCCGGCCGCTCCGCCGGACGAATCGATTGGTCGATCACTTCCGGATGCTTCTCAAATCCCAACACGCGCATCAGCGCCTCATGCGTCAGCGTTCCATCGGGCTGGCCGCCGGTAAACTGCGCAAACAATCCTCGCGGCCGAATCACCGGATCGAGCAATCGCCCGGTGCAGATGCCGTCGCGGAAATCCAGGCGATTGCTAATGATCGCCTTCGCGCCCAGATATTGCGCCAGCGGCCGCATCACGTGGTCCAGCCCCTGGCTCACCAGCACCACATCACCGCCGCTCGCAATCAGGGCGCGCAATTTCGATTCGCCTTCCGGTTTCAGCCGCGGTTTCAGGAAATACTCAAAGAACTCCTCGCCCAGCAGATCCAACCGGTCGCGGCTCACTCCCCGCAAAACCGTGTGAAGCAAGCGCGTCGCAAACGATCGATTCGTCACGTACAAAAATGGCCGCGCCAGCGCCAGCACTGCCATGCTTCCGCGCCGCGTCCACCGCTGCACGAAACTCTGCGAGTTCCACGCAAAAAACCCGACCGGCCGGACGGCCGTCAGGTTCAGCAGGCTGCCTTCCACGCGCCAGAACACAGCTTCACGCAAGGGCATTTCGCCGTTGTGTTGGTTCAGGGAAGCTTTCGGATGTGGAAAATTGGAATTGGAAGACGACATCGTTCCGTAAAAGTTTGCGAATCCGCGGAAAAACTGAACTTAGCACGCCCTCGAGCGCCAATCAAGCGCACGGCGGCCGCGCATTTCGCAAAATCACCCGCACCGCATCGCGTTCTTCACTGCGAGTCCGGCTTCGTATAGTCGAACTGGTACGACGCGCCCGGCGGCCCCGCCACTCCGCGCGTGTTGTATTCCAGCATGTACTTCAGATGTGCCGAGTCCAGCGGATAGGCCACGCCCTTCGGATACGGGTACGTCGCCGTCGTATGGAAGGGCAGCGGCGCCACGGTGTCTCCACGCGCCGCGTAAAAGTCCATGTCCTTCGCAAAACCGTCCGCGTAGAAGAAGTAGTCGCGCGTCCATCCGTCCGGCAACTCCGGTAAATTCGTCGCGTCGAAATCCACCGCCACTTCGTCGCCCGATCCGTAAATGACGAACTCGTCGTCGGTCTTCTTCACCAGCTCCGTCACGTCGCCGTATCGCGTGTAATTTCCGATCTGTCTTGAGTACGGCCCCGTTGCGCTCACTTGTTCGTAGATGTAGCTCAGGTCGTTCGCCGGCTTGCCTTCCACGTATTTCGGATAGCCCAGGAAACCCAGCTTCGCCCCCGCCAGCGGCACTTCCGTCAGCTTGTACGGCGTGTCAACCGGCGAATTGTCCACGCGGATCCGGTCCCAGTAAATTCGCAGGTTCGTGCTAATGCGGATGAACCGCGTCCCCGGCTGCAATTTTCCAGTGAGGTCCGCCACCATCGCCCGTTCTAGGCCCGCCGGGAAGCCCATATCGTCGATCACGTTCACCCATTTGCCCGAATCGTCCTGTGCCTCCACGTACGGCGGAATCGGCACCACGCCCGCCTGCCACGCCGCATACATCGAACTCGCGCTGAAATAATCCGTCCAGCCGTCCATCAGCAGCCGCAGCGGATTCGCCGGGTCCCACGGCCCCAGATCGATTTCGATCCAGTGCATCGGTGCGAATCCCGCGTACGGCAGCTCTCCGCCGAAGTTCGTCACGTACTTTTTGTCCCGCTCGGCGAGCAGCGGCAGGATGTTACGGCTCTTGTCGTCCCACGCGCCCGCCGGCAAATGCGCGCCGCTGCTCGCAATCACTTTGAATTTCGGAAACGGCGGCTCGCTCAGGAATCGCTCGTTCGGATAGACCTCCACATCCGAGGGATGATCCACCGCAATCAATTTCGTCTGGTCCAGGTAGTCCAGCTCCTCCATCGGCTCGACCATCCGGAACTCGATCTTTCCGTCCTTCGCCTGCACTTGCGAACCGGCAACTTTCAAATATTCGTCCGGGTCCGGTGTGTTGCGCTTGTCCGGCGCCACCCAATGCCCAACGATTCCTGGCCCAAGCATGTCGCCGATGAATTCGAATTTCTCGCCGTTCCACGCAAACACGATCGGGCACGAGCTGCCGCGCCGGTCGATCTCCGTCACCACTTCGGTCTTGTGCGCGGGGATTTCCATTTCGTCTTGCAGCACACCCGTCGGCCAGAGCAATCGAATCACATCCGCCTGCCGCTCTGCTCCGAGTCCTGCCACGATTTGAACAGGACCTTGTCCCAGATAACCGGACGATCCCGCCACCTCCCACTTCTGCTGCATTGCGCCGGCGAACATCTCCACCTTCGTTCCGATCCCGGTGCGGTTGTCCGCTTCGCCCTTCAGGTCGAGCCTTATCCAGTTGTAACGATCTCCCCCGTCATTGCGCAGGAGCACCGGCGGCAATCCCGCCTGCGTAATCAGCAGACCCACTGACCCGTTTCCATCGAAATCGAACGCCACAATCCCGCGAGGCCGGTGCAGTACGACCTTGTCCAGCCCCACCGCTGCCGTCACATCGCGAAATCCGGCCGCGCCTTCATTGCGCAGCAGCACAATCCGGCCTTCCCCCGAAAACGACTCACCCACCGCCGCCAGATCCACAAATCCGTCGTTGTCGTAATCCACCGCCGCCACGCCCCATCCGCGCATCCAGTCCAGGTCGGGCAAATCCACCCGCTCGAACGATTTTCCGTCCACGTTGCGCCAAAGGCTCAGTCCCGGCGTCGCCCAGTGCGTGAACGCGTAGTCCATCCATCCATCCTTATTGAAATCCAGCGCCACCACGCCCGCGGTCGGCCCCGGCATCTCGCTTGCCCACGGCGTCGTCGCCTTAAACGCGCCCTCGCGTTGATTCAAGTAAACGCCCGGCTGCTTTTGCCAGCCCGTCACCACAAAATCGATCGCCCGGTCGTTGTTCACGTCGCTCGCCAGCGCGCCAACCGAAGGGCCGCTGCCAGAAAGCGCCGTCTGCGTCGTCCATTCCGTGAACGTCTTGTTCCCGTTGTTGCGCCACAAGATATTTCCCGGCGCCGCTGCGTCGGAAGGGAAGTCAAAGGGCTGGTTCGAATCCGCCAATGGAAAATTGTTGAACCGCGTCACATACAAATCCACGTCGCCGTCGTGGTCGTAATCGATGAACGTCAACCCGAGCGCCAGCGCGTCAGGATTACCTTGCGACGCCGGGTCGCTCGTGATCCCGCTCTCCTCCGTCACATCCTTGAACGTCCCGTTGCCCTCGTTGTGAAATAACGCGACACGGCCATCCACCGTCAGCGCCAGATCCGGCTTCATGTCGTTGTCGTAATCGCCTACGGCGCAGCCCATCACTCGGCCTTTGATTTCCAGCTTTGCCGCCCGTGTGACGTTCTCGAAATATCCGTGGCCCATATTCTTGTACAAGCCGGGGTTGCCTCTTCCATCGGCGTCCCCAAGGAAAATATCCGGCTTTCCGTCGCCGTCGTAATCAATCACGCACGCTCCGCTGCCCAGAAAACGCGCAAGCGCATCCGGCGCTGGCGCTTCATCTGTAGGTTTCGGGGGCCGCTTCGCGCGAGCGGTTCGCGGAGCTGGCTTTGCCGCGCCGGCAATCTCTACCCCTGGGTCCGCCGCCGCAATCTCCGCAGCCGTCGCCGAGGGCAAACCCGACCCGGCCACGATGCCGAACTTGATTGGCATCGCGGGTGGCGCCGGCTCCGGCGCGGGCTGCATCACCTGCGCCAGCGAATACTTTCCCTGCTCGCCATAAATAAAGCTCACCGGTTTGCCGAGCTTCGCCGCTGTCATGTGCTGGAAACGTTCGAAATGATCCTTTGCGTGTGTCGTATCGCCAGATCGCTGCATCGCCTGCGCCAGCCCGAACTCCGCGGACACCTGAAATGGATTTAGCGCGACGGCTTTCTGAAACCCCGCGATCGCTTTCTTGTAGTCCTGCTGCTGCGCGTAGATCAGCCCGAGGAAATATTGCGTGTCCGCGTCATACGGATCAATCGCCGCCACTTTCTGGAAATCCGCAATCGCTTCGTCCACATTTCCGTTCGCTTTTTCCAGCAGCCCCAGGTTGAACCACGCCCGCGGATTCCGCGGATCGCGCTGTGCCGCCTTTTCGAGGAGTTGCCTCGCGTCGTCGAACCTCTGCATGTTCAGCAGCGCGATTCCCGCGTTCAGGCAGCCCACGTCGCTATTCGGGTCCAGAATGCAGGCCCGTTGGAATTTTCCCAGCGCCGCTTCGAACTGCTGCCGGTTCATCAGCGCCACGCCAAAATTGTTTTCGCGGATGATTTGCGCTCGCGCGTCGCGGGCGTATTTCTCTTCTTCGGTGAGTCGCGGTTCTCCGTCGGCGGATGCGGCCTTCGGTTTCGCGGCGGCGTGTTGGGTGTGATGGACAGGTTGCGCCGCGCTTGCCGCTGCGGGCGGGGGATTCGGAGCCGGCTCCGCCTGCTCTTGCGCGGCCGCGCTCATCGCGAGAAAACCAGCCAGAATAATGAGCTGCGAAAAACGATTCATTCCGTTCGATATTCTACCGTTTCGCCAGCGGTTTCGCTGAAATACTGCCTTCTTTCTCTTTGAACGTAACGAATTGATCGGCGGCCACATTCTTCGCCGTGTCCACTTGCCCGCTCGGCCACCGGATTTCCACCGTGTCGGCCTGCGTGTGAGCCGCCATCCCAAAGGTCAGCACCAACTCGTTCGATGAAAGGTAGCTCGATCCGCTCACCAGCGTCTTCGACTGCACGTCGCCGCCGGCCGTCACCTTCACCACGGCGCCGATACCGTCGCGATTCGATTTCGTGCCGACCAACTTTATTCGCAGACTGTGATTCGTCGCGCCCACATTTTTGAATAGCGCCGTCGGCCCGCCGTTCACGCCCACGAGCACATCCAGCGTCCCGTTGTTATAAATGTCGCCGTACGCCGCCCCTCTCGCCACTCGAGGCGATGCAAACGCCGCACCCGAACTTTGCGTCACTTCGGCGAACTTTCCGTTGCCCAGATTGTGAAACAGGTGCGGCGGCTCGGCGTAGTGAATGTGCGGCTGCACGTGCTCGATCGCATCCTCGATGTGTCCGTTTGCGACATACAGGTCCAGCCAACCGTCGAGATCGTAATCGAAAAAAAAGCACCCAAAGCCAAGCGTCAGCAGGGAATTGTGCCCCACGTCCGACTGCGGCGCTTCGTCCACAAAAAGCCCGTTGTGCTCGTTGTGATACAACGCCAGCATTTGATTCGAGAAATTCGTGATCACCACACTCGGATATCCCGACCGGTCGTAGTCTCCCGCATCCACGCCCATCCCTGCGCGCGCCACTCCGTCCTCGCTGTACCCGATCCCCGCAGACACGCCCTTTTCCTTAAACGTTCCGTCGCCATTGTTCATATACAAGCTTGTTCGGTTCCGTGTCGTTGCTCACCAGAATGTCCGGCCAGCCGTCCTGGTTCGCGTCGAACGTCAGCAATTCCCAGACTTTTCGAACTCGTGTCGTATAGCCCCGCCTTCTGTGTCGCGTCCTCGAACGTTCCGTCGCCCTTGTTGTGCCACAGCCGTAGCGACGTGCCCTTGTATGCTTCCGGCGTGCAGTACGATTTATTTTTTCCGTCCAGATTGCAGTAGATGTCCGTTTCCGGCGACCACTGCACGTAGTTCGCCACCACCAGATCCAGTTTTCCGTCGCGGTCGTAATCCACCCAAGCCGCGCTCGTGCTGAATTCGGTCGGTCCAAACAGTCCCGCTTGTTTCGTTACGTCTGTAAACGTCCCGTTGCCGTTGTTCCTGAAAAGGTGACTCTGCCCCATCGCCGTCACGAAAATATCGTCGTAGCCGTCGTTGTTGTAATCTCCGACCGCAACGCCCATCCCAAACATTTCCACGGCCAGCCCCGCCTGCTTCGTCACGTCGGTAAAAGTTCCGTTGTGATTGTTGTGGTAAAGCGCCAGCGTGGTGTGCTTCGTCCCGTGGCCCGGAAAGTCCGTCCCGTTCACCAGCAAAATGTCCTGCCAGCCGTCGTTGTCGTAATCGATGAACGCCACGCCCGGCCCCATCGTCTCCGGCAGCCACTTTTTCCCGAACGCTCCGTTGTTGTGCGTGAAGTGAATTCCGGCCGCGCGCGTGATGTCCTCGAAATGCACGTTCGCGGTGCGCGCCTTCTGCTGCGCCTGCACCGCCACGTGCGCCATTGAAAGCGCGGCCACGCCTAACGCGCACAAAACACCGCTCGCGATTTTTCTTCGTCCCGTCATCTCGCCTCTAGGGAGTTCCCGGCTTCGTATCCGCGCGTCCCACCGCTTCGTCGCTTTTGCGTTAAGCCCCGAATGCGCCGCATCCAGAGAATTCTCGTGCTCGTGAATCGGCTGCCGCTCGTTGTTGTCCAGCGGATGTATGCGTAGGTATGGCCCGTTCAGCGTCTGCGACGATTCGTCCGCCTTGAATCGCAGATACCGCTTCTGATATTCCGCAGCCTTGTCCGGCTGCCCCAGGCCCGTATAAGTCAGCATCAAGTTGTAGTTCGCTTCGAGATCTTCCGGATCGATCGCCACGGTCGCGTTGAACTGCTCCAGCGCCTCGTTGTACCTCCGTTTCAAAAAGTAAATCCGCCCCAGGTCATCCCGCACTACGCGATCGCGCGGATATTGCGCCAGCACGTCCTGCAAGTGGGGAATCGCCTCGTCGTAATGACCCTCCTGCCGTAGCGCCCGCGCGTAAAAGTAATTCGTCCTCGCGAGATGTGGGTCGATCGCCAGCGCCTTTCCCAGCACTTGCAGAGCTTCGGGAATATTCCCCTCCTGCACTCGCACCCGCCCGATGTTCGTCCACCCGTCCGGATTTTTCGGATCGATCTCCGTAATCTTTTCGAACGCTCCAGCCGCCCCCGTCAGATCGCCCTGCAGGAAGAGGCCAATGCCGTAGTCATTCCACCGCGTCCAATCCTCGCTCTTCAGCACCGCGCTCGGCGGCGGATCGGGCGCATTCGCCGCCAGTACATTCAGGTCCGCCGCGTTTTCCGCCATCGTCACAATCGGAGGCGACGGAACGCCTTTCGCGCCGCCCGGTAGATATTTCGTATCGCCCGTGAAAACGTAGTGCGAATCGTCGAAGCTCGGTGCGATCGCGCCTTCCGGCACCTTCTCGTTCGGATCGTGCCGACCCGCGAACGCAAACTGCGTGTTGTACCACGCAAATTTCCGGTAGTTCACTTTCGCTTCCAGATGAATTTTGTCGCCCGCGCCCGCCGGAATTTTCATGCGGTAGTGAATCGTGTCCGCCGCTCCCGGCGGTATCAGGTGAACGTAAACCGTCGCCCGCGTGGACCACGCGTTCCGCTTGTTAATCGGATTTCCGTGCGCGTCAATCTGCAGAGACTTGTAGAAATGCGCGCTCGGATCCACCGGCCCCTTTCCGTCGTCTGCTACGCTCCCACTCCAG
Organism: uncultured Acidobacteriota bacterium; assembly: GCA_963839325.1. GTDB lineage: Bacteria > Acidobacteriota > Terriglobia > Acidiferrales > UBA7541 > Palsa-295. The sequence goes on from CAWIUO010000003.1 coordinate 237,682, forward strand.
AAAATCGTTTGCCCTTTGTCGTCCGTCGCCTTCAGCTCCACCCAGCAATCGAACGCGTCCACCGTCCCGCCCGGGAAAAAATGACCCACCTTGCGCGTCCGCACCACCACATCCACGCGATACGTCCCGCCGCGCTTGACCGCTGCCGTCGTCCGATTCAGCGGCGCTGTGATGAGCGCGATCGGCGTCGCCGCATCCGGCGATTCATTCACCGGCACCGACGATTCCGCCTCCTCGCCCACCGCAAACGTCGTCTGCAAGTTCCGCGTCCCCATCCCGCCCGCACCGCCTGCCCCCGCCGCCCCAGCAGCGCCTCCGCCACTCGCGCCAGCCGTCGCCTTCCGCTCCGGCATGATCGCGAACACATCCACGCTCACTTCCCCATTCTTCAGGAAATTTTCCGTCGCATGCAACTGCGCCTCATCCCCATTCGCGTACGGCACCGCCGTGTTCGCCGCCACGAACTGGTGCGAATGAATCAGCCCCGCTACGTTTCCGGCATCCGACGATTTCGTCGAAGGCATATGGCAGTCCGCGCACATCTGCGAGTTCTTCGGATAATAAAATGACCGCGCGCCCTGCCCCGAAACGCCGCTCGCTTGCCAGTTGTCGTAATCGTTGAACCCGCGCACCCAGCGGTAGTGATTCACGGGAATATCCAGATGCACTTTGTGGCACGTAGAACAGAACTGCGCCGTCTGTGTGCGCATGAACGGCTTCAAAAACACGCGCCGGTGAGGCTCCGGATTCAACTCTGTCAAATAATCGTGCAGCCAGCGCACCGCGCGGTTGTTCGAAGCAGCCAGCTTGTGCAACTCCGGATACTCCAGCAGAAAATCCGCTTGTCCCATCGTGCTTTTCACCCTCGAAATCGAGTGGCACATCATGCAGCCCAGCCCGGCCTGTCCCGCAGGCGTGTCTTCCACTTCGCGTATCGGTTTGTCGAACATGCCGCTGTAGAGCAGCGCCGGATCGTGGCATCCCGCGCACCACTTCGAAGGCCTAACTCCCACTGTGTCCTGCATGTACTCGACGCTCTTGCGGTACCACGGATTGTTGAACGAGGAAAAGTGATGCGCAGAACTTTGCCACTCTTTGTAAATGTCCGCGTGGCACCTCTGGCAGGATTGCGATTCCGTGAAATAACTCGCCGGAATGTGCCCGTGGTCCGCCGTCTGCGCCGAGCTTGGGAAGTAAAGTCCCTGCGGCCCATCGCCCTCGGCGTCCATCGAAGCCGGCGCGATCGCCGGATTCTGAATCCGGTGCCCGCGTTGCCACGGCACGGTTCGCGTCCACCACGCACCCGCAACGATTACCGCGGCAATCGCAAGCATCGCTACAGTTCGCGCGACGCCGCTCGCCGCTCCGCCTGCCATCCATCCGCGCCGCGCCGCCCACGCCGACGCCAGAAACGCGCCGCCCGCCACACACGCGCCAATGTGCACGTAAAGCAGCGGCCAGTCCGCTCGACGCGTCCCGGTAAAAATCAGGACCACGCCCAGCAGCCCACCGAGCGCGATCAGCGCCCACCCAATCCGCGTCTCCCACGCTGCTTCCCGCAAAATCGGCGCCAGCGCAAACAGCAGCAACACCATCAACGCGACGCCACCAACAAGGTGAATCACGATCGCCGCGAAGTAAGGCACGTTCGCCGACGGCCACGCAAAAATGTACGCCGCCGTAATAAATGAAACTCCGAGCAGTGCAGAAACAGCGCGACGGAGGCGGGACGTGGAGGCCGTAACACTCATAGCGTGAGAGTTTTATCCGTAGGACCCCCCATTCTCAGAGCGCCCTCCTCCAGGGTCAATAATTCTTTTGTACTATCCCCGTGCCTGCCGCCGCCCCGCCTCCCAAAAAGTGGGCGCACACTCCCACTCGCGGTTAGTGGGGTAGCCAGTATTGGCTGCGCAACGTCAACACCGCCCCGCCGTCTCGTGAAACTGCTGGTGGTCTGTAAAGGCGGGTCGATGCGGCGAAGCATCGACCCGGCAGCAGTCGCCTGTCTGCGACGACGCTCAGCAATTCTGGCAACCACCATAGGCGGCCTTCGATCAAACTTGGGGAGTACGCCAGTAAAATAGGCAAGTATTGCCTGTCCGCCCTTCGCAGTCCGTCCAGTCGCGCATGCTAGACTCATTCACTCAGCGCATCTCCGCGAAACGCACTAAAGGACCGTCGTTGACCGATCTTCACCACGTGCCCCTCGTCGAACAAGCCACCGCCATCCGAGCCAAAAAAATCTCCCCCCTCGAACTCACCGACCTCCATCTCGCCCGCATCCACAAACTCAACCCCTCCCTCAACGCCTACGTCTCCATCGATTCCGAAGCCGCCCGCGCCCGAGCTCGCGCGGCCGAATCCGTACTTGCCAACACGAAATCCGCCCCGGCGCTCGGTCCGCTCCACGGTGTCCCTCTCTCCATCAAAAGTTCCTTCGAAGTCGCCGTCTGGCGCACCGAATGCGGCAGCCAGCTCCGCAAAAATTACGTCGCCGGCGAAGACGCCGTGATCGTCAAGCGCCTCCGCGATGCCGGCGCAGTTTTTCTCGGCAGCACCAACGTCCCCGAATTTCTGATGGCCTACGAGACCGACAACTTGCTCTACGGCCGCACCAACAATCCCTGGGATCTCGCGCGCACACCGGGCGGTTCGAGCGGTGGGGAAGCCGCAGCCATCGCCGCGGGACTCTCCGCCGGCGGCATTGGTAGCGACGGCGGCGGCTCCATCCGCATTCCCGCTCACTACTGCGGCATATGCGGCCTCAAGCCCACGCCCGGCCGTATTCCCGCCACCGGCCACTATCCCGCCTCCGCCGGTCCCTTCTCGCAACTGGGCGTCGTCGGACCGATGGCGCGCACCGTCGCCGACCTCATCGCGCTCTTCAACGTAATCTCGGGCCCAGACATCGGCGATCCCGCCTCCGCGCCAATCGCGACGCATCATCCCAATGTCGCCGACCTCCGCAAACTTCGCATCGGCTACTTCGAGGACGACGGCACCACGCCCGTCACCGACGAAACCGCCGCCGCCGTTCGCTCCGCCGCTGAAGCTTTGCGCTCGCAAGGCTTCACCGTCGAGATCTGGCACCCGCGCAACATGCAGCGCATCTGGCAACTGTGGTGGAATCTTTTCGGCCGCGGCGTGCAAATGGCCTTCGAACCGACCGTGGACGGCCGTGAGCGCGAACTCAGTCCCATCTACACCGCATTTCGCGCCACGGTCTCTGCCGAGCCGCTCCTTACCGCGCACGATCTCCTGAACACTTTGCTTGGGCGCGACGCGCTCCGCGGACTGCTGCTCGAAAAAATGGAGCAGTTTCCCATCCTCATCTCGCCCGTCTGCGCCATCCCCGCGTTCCGCCACCGAGAACGCGATTGGCCAGTCCGCGGCCAAAAAGTCGAATACCTCAAAGCCATGAGCTACTCGCAGTGGTGGAACATTCTCGGCTTTCCCGCCGCCGTAGTCCCTTTCGCGCAATCTCCCGAAGGTCTTCCTATCGGCGTCCAGATCATCGGCCGCCCCTGGCACGACGAAGAAGTCTTAGCCGTCGCCGCCCAAGTCGAATCCGCCGGCTGCGGCTTCCGTCCTCCTCCCGAACCTCGCTAAACATCCGCTCCCTTCAGGTCCAGAAGTGAAGCTTTCCGAGGCCTCACATCGATCGGTTCTCGCGGAGTGCGGTGGCTCCCGCGCAGCGGGACTCACCGCCGCGCCACCCACCGTTCCTAAGCACTCTGTAGCCTCGCCAGCCGAACTCATTCTCCTTGACGCCGCACTCCGCCGCAATCTATAAGCTCCCCACACGCCTGCACCCACGGAGGACGATGTTCACACCGCTCACGTTTGCGTCCGCCCTGATCATGATGATCATCTCCGCCGCCTGCTGGGGCTCCTGGGCCAACACCTTCAAAGGCGTAAAAAACTACCGCTTCGAACTTTTCTACTGGGACTACGCCCTCGGCGTCTTCCTCACCTGCCTCCTCTTCGCGCTCACCCTCGGTTCCACAAACAACGGTCCCGACAGCTTTCTCCACAACGTCCAGTCCTCCGACGCCTCAAACATCGGCTGGGCGCTCCTCGCCGGAGTGATCTTCAATCTCGCGAATTTGCTCCTCGTCGCCGCCATCGATATGGCTGGCCTCTCCATCGCCTTTCCCGTGGCCATCGGCATCGCACTCGTCGTCGGCACCGTCCTCAGCTACGCGCAGCAGCGCCAGGGCTACCTTCCGCTCCTCGGCGTCGGCGTGATTTGTGCCGTTGTCGCCGTCGTGTTCGACGGCCGCGCCTATGGAGAACTCTCGAGCTCCAACAAATCCGTCTCGCGCAAAAGCATCGTCATCTGCGTTATTTCCGGCGTGCTGATGGGACTGTGGGCGCCGTTTTCAACTCGCGCGTTAACGCACGGCCACGCGCTCGGCCCCTACAGCGTCGCCGTGTTTCTCACGTTCGGCGCGTTGCTTTCCTGTTTCATCTGGAATATCTACTTCATGAAGCATCCGCTCGTCGGCGAGCCCGTCGCCTTCGCGGATCTGTTTCGCGGCCCCACGTCCGGTCACGTACTCGGCTTGATCGGTGGTGCCATCTGGGCGACGGGCACCGTCTTCAATTTGGTCGCCGCGCATCTCACCGGAGTCGCCATCTCCTACGCCATCGGCCAATCCGCTCCCATGGTCGCCGCGCTATGGGGCATCCTGGTCTGGAAAGAGTTCGACGGTGCCAACAAAAAAGCCCGCGCCTACCTCGCCCTCATGTTCATGTTCTACTTCCTGGCCATCCTCCTGATCGCCCGCGCCAACAACGTCTAGCGTCGGACAGTCCGCCGGTCGGACAGTGCCGCAAAGCAGGACGGTCCTCCAACGACCGCTCTTTCACGTTCCAACTCGCGGCCCGCTTGCATCTCCCAACCCCAAAACAACCACGTCCGTCATCCAGAAGCCGCTTCAGCGGCTGAAGCGCGCCGTTCGCGCCCGCCGTGGCGGGGATCTCTCTTCGCCTTCTGTAGCGTCGCCCCGAACCAATTCCCGTTTCGGGAATTCATCTATTCTCTTTACATTGTCGTACCTTTGTGGTAACGTGTGTCCGGGGAGAAGCATCAGCCCCACGACGAACGCACATGCCAAGCGGCGCTCCATTTCTCGCCGCCGGACGCTTCACTCCCGGCACAACCCCGAACCTTGCGGACTCTGCTTACGCCGAACGAGTTTCTAATCGCGGTTCTGCGATTAGAATCGCCTCTAACTCCAGCGCCTGCACCACAAATCCATTTCTAATCGGCACTAACAACGCATTTTTTCGCGCACTTTCTAATTTGCGTTCCTCCCGCGCGTATTCCCCGCAAACCCAAATTCTAATCGGCGCTCCTGCGATTAAAATGTTACGGAACTTCTTGAAAACAAAGCGCGATGGTACTCGCTAATCGGCTCCAACTCGGCACTTTTTTGCCGCCTCTCACAGCTCGTGGGGTAGTCCCGCTTCGCCCCACGCTTCCACCAGAAGTCCATGCAGCCGCCCCGTATCCGCGAGCGTCGAGACGCGAGCTTTCGGAGTGCGGCGAGCAATCGCCGCCTTTCTCGCGTTAACCAAACCTCACTCCACCCGGCGCACCGCGCCGCAACAAGCCACGTCCGCAACCCACAAATCCCGATGCTATAGTTTTCCCGTGCTCATAGCCTCCACCGTCCTCTGTGCGCTTGCCGCGGTCGCACACTTTCAGTCCGCGCAGATCGCTCCACCCCAGCGAGGCGCGCAAGCCGTCATCCAAAAGGCGGCGGCAGCGGCCTCCGCCGGTGATCCCGTCTCCGCCGAATCCGAGTACGTCGCCGGCGTCGAGGCGAAGCCCACGGACGCTGCGCTTCGCGTCGCATACGCCGATTTTCTCCTTGCTCAACGCCGCTACGCCGAATCCATCGCTCAATCCCAGGAATCATTGAAACTCCGGCCTCACCGTCTTGATGCAGAGATCGCGCTTGCGACGGCCTACCGCGGCGTTCACAACTACGACCAGACCAAGCGCGTCCTCGAAGCCGCACACCACGAGCATCCCGCCGACGCGCGTCCGCTCGCGGCCCTCGGCGATCTGGAAATCGAGCTGCAAACCTATGACTCTGCGATCTCGCACTTGAAAGCCGCGCTCGCCATTCGCCCCGCCGACGCGCAGTCCCGCGAACGCCTCTTGATCGCCTACAAAGCAAAGGGCGATTCGGTGGATGCGATCGCGCAGGCCTCCGCGCTTCTGGCGCGCGATCCCAAGAACGCGCTGGCCTATTTCACCCGCGCGGAGATTTATTCCGATCGCGATCAGGACCGGCTCGCGCAGAAAGATGCCGAACGCGCCGTCGCTCTGCAGCCGCACAATCCGCGCGCCCGCGCGCTACTCGGAAAAATCATGCTGCGCGCCGTGGACGGTGAAACTCCTGCGCAGGCGCAACAACGTTGCGTCCGTGCCGCCGATGTTCTCGAACCTCTTGCCGCGGATCCTGCGAGCCCGCCCGACTCCGATTCGCTTTTCCTGCTCGCTCGCGCCTACCAGTGCTCCGGAGACGACGCAAAAGCCGCCGAATACAATGCGGCCTTCGAAAAATCTTCAAAAAATGACCGCGCGGAAAAAGAAAACCAGACCCAGGCCAAGCATCTCGTCCAGCAGTCCAACGAACTGGCGCAACAGAACGATTTCAATGGCTCGCTGAAACTGCTCGAGCAGGCCATCGAGCTCGATCCCACATATGGAGCCGCGTATTCGCAGCTCGCCAAGCTCTATTACTCCGCCGGCAAAATCGACGAAGCCGCCGCCGCCGTCGCCAAAGCGCTCGATCGCGACCCCAACCAGCCCGATTATTTATATGTCCGTGGGAAAATTTTAGAGAGGCAGAACAGACTCGACGACGCGCTCGCCGATTTCAAGCGCACCACCGAAATCGATCCAAACGAATCCGACGCCTTCTTCGAGATGGGACATATCTATCAGCAACAGGGTGATCGCGCCGCCGCCCTCAAAGCCTACGAAAACGCAGTGCGGATCGCTCCCAACGATCCCGACTACAACCGCGCTCTCGACGCGCTCCGCTCAAGCGCTTCTCAATAGTCCGAGATGAAAAATTCGGCCCGTTCTTTAGCGCTTGGTCGCTGGCGGAGTGGGGAGCGTCAACAGATCGACGAATTCGGAATAAAACTTGGGCTTGTTAACTTCATCCTGAATTTCCACTTCGCGTTCGCCGAGCCCCGGATGCGTCGCCTCGGTCCACACCAGCGTATCGCCGTATCCCGCTCCGCGGTTGATGTCCACATCCAAATAAGCCTTGTGCGATTTGACGATGATCGATGGATCGAGCCATGCCACCGCCGCGAGTTCGTCCCACAGATAATTCGCTTCCGCATACTTCGCCGTGTACTGTGCCGCCGGATTGGGCGAAGCGCCAATCTTCGCAATCAGATCTTTTTCCATCCTCGTCGTCACGGAGATATCCACCGTCGTCACCACGATGCGCGGCCACGGCGCGTGCAAAACGCGGCGCGAAGCTTCGGGATCCATCCACAAATTGAATTCGCGCCTCGGCGTCTCGGTGAACTCCGGATCGTCAGTGACGGGATTCAGGCTCCCGCCCATCAGCACCAGCTCCTTCGCGAGCGACGCGAATTCCGGATCGATCGCCTGCGCCAGAGCGAGGTTCGTCAGCGGCCCGCCCTCGTAGATCGTCACTTCGTGCGGATATTGATGCACCATCCGCACCAAAAAGTGAGCCGCATCCTCGCTCGCGGGCTTGGTCGTCGGCGCGCCTTCCGGCATTGGCGGAATATCCCACGGCCCGTGAACCGCATGCCCTCGCGCGTAATTCCATGCCCCCTGGTAAACGATCTTGCCGTAAAGCGTTTCCCATCGCGCGATGTACTCCTTGTTGTTCACCAGCGGAAACGATGCGCCGGGAACCACGGGAATGTCCGTGCGCCCAATGATCTCCATCAACCGCAGCGCATGTTGCGTTTCTTCCGCCTGCCACGCATCGCCGGTCACGATCGTGATACCGAGCACATCGGTCGTGGGCGACTGGATCAGCGCGAGGATCGCCTGCGTATCCGTCCCACCGGGCCCCGCGCAGTCCTGGTCGATGATGATCTTCCGCTTTTCCTGCGCGCCAACCGGTGACGCAAGCAGCGCTCCGCCGACGATAAGCAGAATTCCGGTGCAGCAAATCTTGCCGAGACGAACGTTGGAGGTTTTCACGCGGAAAAAATAGCAGACTTCGCCGAAGTTGAGGGCAAAAAAAAGCAGCGGCCCCGAGAAGGAGCCGCTGCCCGTTAGACGCGCTTGCTTTCGTTTAGAACTGGAACCGCGCGCCAAATTGAACGGCGAACGCGTTCGCACCAGGCGCGAGCTCGTCCACCGTACGGTACCCCGGCGTATTCGTCGAATTGGGTATCGCCGAAAGCGCAGGGCAGCTGAGATTCGAGTAGAGCGCCGCATTGACGGGCGTGCAACTCGCGTTCGAGCTCGGGCCGACAAATCCGTAAACGTCGGGGTCCGAGTAAAGGTTGCTGGCGTTCGTCAAGTTGAAGAAATCGACGGACAGCCGCAACTGGTAGCGCTCCTTAAAGTTCAAATCCTTGGCGACCCGCATGTCCCAGTTGTAAAAAGCCGGCTGGCGCCCTGGATACTCGGGCAGCAAGAACGGCTTGCCGCTGCCGATCTGAACCACGGGCCGGTCGTTTTGCGCGAACTGATTGACGACCGCGTCTCCGTTGATATCGACATTGGAATAGGCGGGATAGGCGAGTCCACTGTGGACGATAAAGTTGGTGCTCCACGTGACGCCCCACGGCAGGTCCACCACGGCGCCGCCCTTGACCTGATGAGTAATGTCCAGACCGTCGCGGCCGTAATCCAAATTAAGGTTAAAAGGATCCTGCGGACCGTAGAACGTCTCCGTATCGCGTTCGCTGGAGGCGTTAGAGAAGTTCTTCGACCAGGTGTAGTTCGCGAACAGTTGGAAATGCTGGGCGAACCGCTTGTTCACGGCCAGAACGAGTTCGTTGTAGTTGCCGCGACCGAAGCTGCCAAGCTCCGCGGAGCTGAAAATCGTGGAATCCAGAGGGTTGGCAAACTGCGACCAGCCTTCGAAAGTGGAAACGCCGCCCACGTTCTGGGTAATCGGCGTCACCGATCCGGACAACAGTGTCCGGCCGAACGAGTCCTCGCCCTCTGGTATAAAGTTGCGATACCAGTTCGTAGTACTGAATCCACCGGTTCGCAGGTTGGTCGAATGGACGTAGGCGTAGTTGGCCGAAACCGTCCAGTTGTTCGAAAACGAATGCTCGATGCCGGCGGTGAGATTCGACACCCGCGGATTGCGGAACTTGGGATCGACGTAGCTGATTCCCGGACAACCCGCCACGCTTTCGCAAAGATCGCTCGCTCCGATCGAAAGTGCGGATGGAAAAAGATACGGGAAGGCGGAGACCGTTGGATTTACGGCTGTCGGCGCACAGTACTGGAAAAATGCCGACGGGCAGAACACGGTCGTTTGCTTGGATGTGCCGATCGTGGGAAAGAAAATGAGCGGCGTTTGCGCGTAGTAAAGGCCCCAGGCGCCGCGCACCACGGTCGGATGTTGAGCGTTTCCCGCGTTCCAGGCGATGCCGACTCGCGGTCCCCACTGATTGAAATCATCTGGGACGCGTTGCGGCGGCGCGACTTGCCTGCTGCTGTTTCCTTCGCCGACCCAGACCGTCGCGCCAGGGATCGCCGATTGCGGCTGCGGGTTCCACGTGCCGTCCCAACGCAGACCGTAAGTGACGGTGATGCGCGGAGTGAGTTGCCACTTGTCCTGCCAGTAGAGTCCTACGCCGCTCTGATAATTGTTGTAAAGCGTGTTTTCCTTCGTCAGGAGCGCCAGCTGCTGCGCCTGCGTCAGGCCGGCGGGAGCATTGAGCGCCAGCCCTTGAGTGAAGAAAAACGGATTCGGAGAAGTCGGAATCGTTCCCGAGTAATTGGCGCACCACGGCGCCGTTGGGACGGGATCAAAGTCGCAGAACGTGTTGAACTCATACTCACCTGCGCTCCATCCGACGAAGGTGTCTTTGCGGTCGGTGAAGGTGTCCGTGTCGCCGCCGAACTTGATGTCGTGCTTGCCGAAGGAGTACGAGAAGTTGTCGGCGGCCTGCAGCTTGCCTGCGTCGTTGTTGCTGGGAAGATAAAATCGCTGGCCGAAGGACGCGCCGGTTTCGTTGATCAGGATTTGAGGCGCGCCGTTGTAGATGGCGTGGCGCTTTCGGGTCTCGCCGCTCACTTGCACGCGCAGTTCGTTTACCTTCTGGCCGAGCGCGGTGGTAAGTGCGAACACGCCACCGATGCCTTGGTTGACGAAATTCTCCGCGGTTCCAATGGAGTAGGGCGTTTCTGTCTGTCCCTGACCTCCAGTGAAACCGTTGGTATGGTTTCGGCTGCCCAGGCCGCGAATGCTGAAATGGTTCGCTGGGCTGAATTGGTAGTCGTAGTGACCCAGAAGGGTAAAGAAGTTTTGATACTGATTGTGTGGGCCCGTCAGAGCGCCAATGGTAGGCACTCCGTAGCAAGCCGGCAGCAACGCTTCTCCAACGGCCGAGGACGCGCAGCCGATCGGAAGAATGTTTGTAGAGCCGGGCGTGGGCGGTCCTATGATCGGCCCCGAGCTGGCTTCGAAAGCTTGACAGGCGACGAAATCGGCAGCCGTTGGCGGACAGAAAATCGTGTTCAGCGGCCCGTTCTCGCGCTGAATGTCGGTGGAAAGGAACAGGAACTGGCGATCCTTGTGAATCGGAAAGCCGATCGAGCCGCCGAACTGGTTTTGATTATCGATGTTCGAAGGCTCGCCAAGCGCGTCATTCGCGGTGAGCGACCCGCCGCGGTAATACTCGTGCGCTTCGCCATGAACTTCGTTCGTGCCAGACTTGGTCACCACGTTCAGCAATCCGCCCGTGGCGCGCCCGAATTCAGGCGCAAATCCATTCGTAACGACCTGAAATTCCTGTACGGCCTCAAGTGGCACAGTGAGGTTCTTGGTTTCGAGAGAGCCGAAGTTCTCGCCGAAGTAGTTGTTCGTAGCGTCCGCGCCGTCGATCACCAGGCCGCTGTAGTCGCTCTGCTGGCCGCCCATGCGCAGGCCGCCGCGAAGGCCCGGCACGACTTGCACCGTGGGAGTGAGCTGCGCGAGGTCGCGGTAGTCGCGCCCAGGGAAGGGAAGGTTCTCGATGCTGGTGGAATTCAGCAGCTGCGTGATGCCGGCGGTCGAAGTATCGACAATCGCGCCCGCGTCTGCCGTCACTGTGATGCTGGCCTGCGCCGTCTTCAACGGCATCACAACGTCGTAATTCAGCGAAGCGCCGACAGTAACCAGTATGCCCTTCACGGTTGTGTCCGCGAATCCATCCGCATTCGCAGTGAGCGTGTATTCGCCCGGCGGTATGTTGTCGAAATTGTAGGAACCTTCGCCGCTGACGGTCAGTTCGCGGCGGATGCCTGTGGACGGGTTGGTGAGGGTGAGCTTCGCGGTAGGCACCACGGCGTGCGTCGTGTCATACACCGTACCGCGCACTGCGCCTTCCTGAAGGTTCTGGGCCACGGCGCTGGTCGGGGCCAGCAGCAAACACGTCAGCGAGAGCGCAATCGCGACGGCGAGGATAAGGCTCTTGCGAATCGTCATCTTCTTCAGTCTCCCTTAAAAACAGAGCGGCTGGGCCGCTTGATCCAGCGAGCAGCGACGAAAATTGCGCCGGAGTTACTTTCCGGCCACGCGCGAATTCAGAAGTTGGAAGAATTTTTCGGGATCCACGTTGACTGCAACGTGCGCGTTGGGCTGGACGACGTCCAGGCCTTCGATCACGTAGCGATCGCCGTGAAGAACGTTGCGTTCGATGGCGCCGCGGCGATTGGCGACGGTCTCGCCACGGGTGAAGTCGCCGCGCGTTTCCACGTCCACATGCATCGGCACCGTGGTGAGAATCGTCGAGTCGATGGCCGCGCCCACCGCGAGAGGATCGTACATAGGCGTGCCGCCGCCCGAGCCGTATTTCACTTCGAGACCCAGCAGGAATTTGAAAACGCCAACCAGAAAATCATTTTGCGGGCCGTGGGTTTTTTCGAGCTGCTCGAGTTGAGGTTTGCCATACAGAGTCTTGTCTCCCACGTCCAGGCCCACCATGGTGAGCGGCCAGCCTGCCTGGAAGACGATTTGTGCGGCTTCTGGATCGTTATATATGTTGGCTTCTGCGGACGCGTTCACGTTGCCGCCGGAGATCGATCCGCCCATCAGGATCACTTCCTTCACCAGCGGGACAATCGACGGATCCTTTTCGATGGCCAGCGCGATGTTCGTCAGCGGACCGATCGGTACCAGCGTGATCTGGTGCGGGGACTCGTGAACCATCTGAATGATCAGATCGGGACCGAAGCGCGGGTCGGCGGTGCATTTCGTCGCGGGCGTGGGGACGTCAGCGAGGCCGTTCGCACCATGCCAGAATTCCGCGGTGATCAGTTTTTGAAACAAAGGATGCTGCGCCCCGCCCGCCACCGGTATATCGCAACGGTTCGCGAGCGATGCCAGCGTCAGAGCGTTCTTCAAGCCCTGAGCCGCCGTCACATTGCCGGGAACTACTGTGAGCGCGCGGACATCCAGCTCCGGAGAGTTCAGAGCCAGGAGAATGGCGATCGCATCGTCGGTTCCGGGATCCGTATCGATAATCACTTTGCGCGCAGGGGGCGATTGGTGCGTGGCAGCCGAAACGGCGAGCGCGCCAAAACTGGAAACGGCGGCGAGCAGAACCGCTACAGCGAAAAGCCTGGACATCCGCGCAAAGGCAGGAGAGCAGAAAAGATTCGGGAATTTATTCCCGTTCTGGCACACGTGTGCGTGTTCTGGATACACACATGCCATTCGGTTTACATCCGCGCTGCGAAAAATGGAATCCTCCACCCCGAGAATGAACGGAAGGCTATCGTTCGGTTTCAGCCGAGTCAATACCAAAGTGAAACATCGGGCGATGTTTTCCACAGATCCCTGGAAAAAAGCATGAAGTAATTCTAATTTCCCAATGGACGCGAATGTATTTTTCGAAGATGAGTCAATCATGGGTCCTTCCGGTTGCTTGAGGTGCAACGCAGCGATGCAATTTCATGGCCCAGCGAAAACGAATCCGCGCTCGTCGAATCCGAGGTATTGGCGCCCGCAGAATTCGCAGCGGCCGAAGATTCCTTGTTAGAATTCGGATTCGGATGAAAGGACGGCATATCGCGGTTCGGACCCTGCTGTTCGCAGGCGCGTTGATGCTACTGGTCAGCACGTTCGACGTGTCTTTCGCCGAGCTTCGCACCCACATTAGACAAGCGCAAGCGGCGCAGCAATCGCAAGATCAGGACGACGCACCAATCAGGCTTCAGCACCGCAGCGAACACGCGAATCCATACCACGTGCAGTTTCACGACGTCACACGCACGGCTGGAATTCATTTTCACCACGAACGGGCAGCGTCGCCGGAAAAGCTGTACCTCGAAACCATGGGCGCAGGCGTCGCCTGGATCGATTACGACAACGACGGCTATCTTGACGCTTTTTTCGTGAACAGCGGAGACACGCCGTACTTTCATCCAGCCACGCCGCCACAGCCCGCGCTCTATCACAACAATCGCGACGGCACATTCACGGACGTCACCGCCAAGAGCGGCATTCATTCCGACGGAACGTTTTACTTCGGTGTGGCCGTCGGAGACTTCGACAACGACGGCTACCCCGACATCTATATGACTGGGTATCGGCATTCGGTGCTACTGCACAACAATCACGACGGCACGTTTACGGACGTAACCGCAAAAGCCGGAGTCGGCGACGACGGGATGTGGGGAACGGCGGCGGGCTGGTTCGACTACGACCACGACGGCTTGCTCGACTTGCTGGTGACGAACTACGTTGATTTCGATGTGGACCATCCCGTCCAGTGCGGCGATAACCGGCCGGGATATCGCGCTTACTGCCATCCGGACAGTTTTCATGGCAGTCCTGCGCGCCTCTACCACAACAACGGCGACGGCACTTTCACGGACGTGACCGAGAAAGCGGGGCTGACCAACCAGGACGGTAAAAGCCTCGCGCTCGTACTCGCCGATCTGAACAACGACGGTTGGACGGACATCTTCATCGCGAATGACACGCAGCGAAATTTTCTGTACATGAATAATGGCGACGGAACGTTCCGCGACATGTCCTATAAGTCAAATGTCGGGTTTAGCGAAGACGGGCGTCCCGAAGCCGGCATGAGCGCCGACGCGGCGGATGTGACGAACAACAGCCTGCCCTACCTGTTTGTGAGCCACCTGGATTTCGAGCTGAATCGCTTCTACCGGAACAATGGCGACGGAACTTTCACCGATTACACTATGGCCTCGGGACTGGGACAGACGAATATTCTGAATAGCGCGTTCGGAGCACGATTTTTCGATTTCGATAACGACGGATGGCGGGACCTGCTGGTTGTAAACGGACACATCCTCGATAACATTGCGCTCTATCACCCGGAAGTGAAATACGAAGAAGAGAAGACTCTGTATCACAATTCGGGTCAGGGGCGATTCGTGGACGCGACGCGCACGCAGGGGCCGGACTTTCGCGCGCCACGCGTTGGCCGAGGCCTCGCGGTGGGGGACTTCGACAACGACGGTTGGGAAGATTTTCTGGTCAGCAATAACGGCGAGGATGCGCAGCTGTTCCGCAACGAGGGGGGCAGTTCGCAGCTTGCGCGCAACAACCACTGGCTGACGGTCAAACTGATCGGTGAAAAATCAAATCGCGATGGCATCGGCGCGCTGATCAAGCTGATCGCAGGCGACTTCACCAGCTACGGACAGGCCAAAGGCGGGATGAGCTACTGTTCGGCGCAGGATCCAAGGATTCATTTTGGATTGGGCCGACATGATCACGTGGACTACCTAGAGGTCCGCTGGCCTAGCGGCTACATCCAACAGTTGAAGGATATCCCCGCGGACACCGTGGTGTTCGTGACGGAAGGCGTGAACGCGATCGCCAAGAGATATCCGGCCGCTCATCCGGAGTAGAAATTGGACGGCGTTTCGTCATCGCATATTTCCTGACTTGAATTTCGATCGCCACAAATATCGCAAGGTATTACTGCGACCGCGTGAATCAGACGTAATAGCGAGCTTGTGTGTTTGGACGAAGCTACGACGAGGCGCTGATAGATGTGGTGGCGCGGCGGTGGTCCGCCTGCGGCGTGCCTCCGCACTCCGCGAGAGCCTTTTGAATTTTTGGCGTGACATCGTTTGGACTAGTACGGGACATCTGGCAGTTTCGACGTGGGTTCATTGTCGGTGCGCTGCGCGGGGATGTTTTGTCAGGTGCGGATGATGCCGGTGGCGAGAACTTCAGCGCCGCGGATTTCCAGGCGAATTTGGGGAAGCGGCTTTGGCGGCGGGCCGGCGAGGACGCGGCCGTCGGTGGCTGAGAAAACACCGCCGTGGCACGGACAGTCGAATTCGTTGCTCTCCGCAACGTAAAAGACAGGGCACAGGTGATGCGTACAGAGTCTGCTAAATGCGATGTACTTGTCTGCTGCGGGGCGGAGCAGGAAGCAAGGTTTGTCGTTGGTGGGATAGGAGAACACTTTGGAGCCGCCGACAGGAATCTCGCCTGACTTCGCGATGACCACGACGGGGTCGGGTTTTTCGCCGCAGCCCACACTGGTGAGAGCGGTCGCTCCCGCAATGGCGATGAATTTCGTAAAGTCTCGGCGCGGAACTTTTCGTTCGGTCACGGTTAAGTGTGTCCAAGTTGGAGGCGGGTCTGGAGCGCACGCAGAATTGTGTCCCGCCCAATCACACCAACGATGTGGTCGCCGGAGCGGACGGGCATTTGATTGATGTCGGCCTCCTGCATCCGGGCGAGAACCGCAAGCGCGGATTCATCGGGTGTGGCCCATTGGATGCCGTCGATCGGCATCATCACCGCTTGAATGGAAGTGTTGGACCATTCGTCGCGAGGAACTTCTTTCCCGGAATGTAAGGTCACCAGGCCGACGGGGTTCCCTGCGCCGGTGACGATGTGGAAGCGACGGCCTGTGCGCATCACTTCATTCGCATAGTCTTCGATAGAGATGTTCCGCTCGACCGTAGGGACGTCGCTGGTCATGATGTCCTGCGCGCGAACGCCGGAAAGCGCGTGGCGGATCGTGACCATCGAATAGCTTTCACGGGCCGCACTCAGCAGGAACCAGCCGATGAAGGCGATCCAAATTCCTCCGACCCAATCGCCGTTGAAAGCGCGAAACACTCCGAAAAGAATCATCAGGTAGGCGAAGAATCGGCCCACGTTCGCCGCGAATTTAGTTGCACGGTCGAAGTCTTTCGTGACGCCCCAGGCGACGCCGCGGAGCATGCGCCCGCCGTCGAGCGGAAATCCGGGAACCAGGTTGAACGCCCCGAGCGCGATGTTGATTTCCCAAAGCCATTTGCAGGAAGCCCCGACGAGATCGTGGCCCGGGAACGCTTTGGTGATCAGGTAAAAACAGCCCGCAAGGAAGAAACTCGAAAGCGGTCCGGCGATGGCGATGAGAAATTCCTGACTGGCCGAAGCCGCTTCACGGCTAATGCGGGAGATGCCGCCGAAAATGAAGAGGGTTATGGATTCCACCGGGATTTTGTAGAGCCTGGCCACGGCGGTGTGTGCGAGTTCGTGGAAAACGACAGACGCGAAGAAAAGAATGCTGGTGATGATGCCGAGCGCCCAGTGTTGCTGGCTCGACCAGTCCTTATACTCGGCGCTGAACTGGGTGGCGAGCGAGTAGGTGATCAGCATGAAGATGATCAGCCACGTGCCGTGGATGAAGATGGGTACGCCGAAAACGGAGCCGAGTCGGAAGCCGGCGGGGTCGGAGGCGCGTAGGCCAGAGTTAGGATCGAGATCAGGTGCAGCGCTTGAACGTGGCGGGGAGCCAGGTGTGGAAGCCATGAAATTTCTCCGCAGGTGAGTCTAGCAGAGGCGCGAGTTGGTGAGCCATACGGCGATGGCCCCAGGCGCACCGGAGTTTTTCAGCAGTGTGCTCCTCGGAATTTGGCACGATCAAGTAAACGTTCGATGACAACTCTGCAGAAATGTGCGTCAGCGCACACATCGTGTTTTGACCGCTACGTAGATGTCGGAGCCGGGTTCTTGTAAACCCCCTGTTTCCAGCGTTCAGCGGATGGGTGTGGCTTTGCAATAGGCGTAAACGCAGCCCAGCGAAGACGCAGAACGGAGGACGCCATGGAAGACGCAATCGGAATCGTGGGAGTCGGAGCGGTGATCTTCTCGTCGTTCGCGGTGGCACTGCTGCTGGAGTGGCTCAGCCTGGAAATGCTGATGAAGATGATGCCGGCGCGGGTGCAAGTGCAGACCACGGCGCAAAAGTTCGGAACTATCGTGAATCAAGCTCCGCGAAATCAAGCCGACCGCAAGGCGGCTTGAGCGTGGGACTGTAATTCAGAGCGAAAAGAGAGGCCGCCATGCTGTTTCTACGATTTCTTCTGATCGTGCTGAGCTTTGGGTTTATCGCCGTGGCGATCGGCGTGGTGTTCTACGACGTCTTCCTCGCGTTCGAGTTAGACCAGATTTTGAGGCGTCCGGCTAAGGATGCGTTGCCGACGGCGGCAGCGACGCCCGCGAGTGGCGGATCCGACGCGGCCAGTGCGTCGCCGGTTGCGAGTCCAATGACGGCTCCGGCTATACACGCGCGGCGAAGTTCGGGCGGAACGACTCGGCGAGCCATTCGCTGGCAAGCGGCTGCGAAGCTCCTGGCCATTGCCGCAGTGAGTGCGCTTACCGCGCAAAGCATCCTGGTGGTGCCGGACGGAGAAGCGGCGGTACGGATTAGCCAGATTTCGGGTGTGCGGCCGGGGACGCTATACGCGGGCACTCATCTGATTACGCCTTTGGTCGAGCACGCGCAGCTTTACGACATTCGCGAGAAGGTTTTTTCGACGGCAGCGACGGAGGGGCCAAGAGACAAAGGGCTGGAAGTGTTGACCGTCGAGGCGCGTGAAGGCCTTTCGGTAGGAATCGGCGTGACCGTGCGATACCGGATCGATCCGCGGCGGCTCGATTACGTGCAGGCGAATCTGCCGCAGCCCATCGACCAGGAAATCGTGGAGCCGGTGGTGATGAGCGTTTTCCGCGAGCTGGCGCCGGATTATCCGGTGCGCGACGTTTTCTCGACCAAGCGAGAAGAGTTCCGTGAGCGTGCATCGGCGGCGATCACGACGAGGCTTGGCAGCGATGGGATCGTGGTGAAGGAAGTTTTGCTGCGCAAAGTGCAACTACCGCAGGAGTATGCAGACGGCTTGCAGGGATTGTTGTTGAAAGAGCAGGAAGACGATCGAGTGACAGTGGATCAAAGCATCGAGGCGAAGAAAGTCGCGATTGCCGGCTCCCAGGCCGAGGCGATGAAGGTGCGGCAGATCAAGCACGCCGAAGCGGACGCTCGAACGCGGGTGCTGATGGCCCAAGCGGAGTCGGATTCGATGCAATACACGTTGCCGCTAAAGCAGAAGCAGATCGAGCAGTCGCGGCTGGAGGCCGAAGCGCGGAAGCAGACCACGCTGGAAGACGCGGACGCAGCGGCACAGGCCCGCGTGAAAAATGCGGAGGCCGAAGCGCAGGCAAAGGTCATCGACAGCAAAGCCGAGCAGCAGAGGCGGACGTTCCTGGCTCAGGCGCAGAACGAAGAGACGGTATCGAATGCGAAAGCAGCTGCGGAAGCGAAAGTGATTGACGGTAAGGCGGAGAAGGAGAGGCAGAACTTGTTGGCGGATGCGCGAGCGAATGAGATCCGGCTTACGTCGCAGGCCGATGCGGAGAAATTGCAGCTCGAGGCCGGGGCGCTGAAAACGAATCCGATGTTGGTGCAGTTGACCGTGGCGCAGCGGCTCAGCGACCGCGTGCAGATCATGATGGTCCCGACGGACGGAAAGTTTTTCTTCACGAACGACGTGCTGAAGTCGGTCGCGGCGAGCGACGCGGCGCTCCGGCCGACGCGTTGAATGAGTTTCCCGGCGCGGCTCCGCATTCGCAGCCTGTCCGCGAGTGCGCCGCCGCAAAGCCGGGGAAGAAAGCCGGCAATGACCCTTGCAGGTGGCTCGGGTCCGCTTCGGAAGGTGATGCAACGCTACCGCCGCAGCGAAGCTTAACGCCCGAAGAAGCGGGTTCGAGCCACCAAGCCGGCTGCCTGTTTGGGCGAAGCAATCGAGCGACTTGAGCTTAGTGCGCATGTTAAGGCAACAGCTACACTGTGCGCGGCGTTTGGTTCGAAAGCCGTGTGCTATGATGGCGGCTCGCGAAACGAAATCGAATTTCGCGCTCCCCGATGCGGCCGTTCCGCCGATTCATTCTCCCGAAAAAATGTTGCTTCGTGGTTTTGCTGGCGGCTGCGCTTGCGCACGCGGCGTCGTCGCAGACTACAACCGCGCTACCGAAGGCGTGGAGTGAAGCTGTGATCGCGCTGGCGGATAAGATCGCAGCGACGGTGAGTCCGGCGCATCCGGTGACGCTTACGCTGAAGAATATTTCGTCGCTCGATCCGAGCGAGACGGATGCGATTCGCGCGGCGCTGGAGGTGCAGCTTGGACAGCATCATTTTCGGGTGTCGCGCGCGGCATCGGCGGAAACCCGTTTGGATGTAACGCTTTCGGAATCGAACGACAACTACGTTTGGGTGGCCCAAATTCGAACGAAAGACGATGACGATGCGGAGCCGGAAGTCGCCATCGTCGCTGTGGCCAGGTCGGTCGGGATGCCTGCAGCGAAGGATGGCCCGGCGTTGACTCTACAGAAGACGTTGCAATGGCAGCAGGGCACAAAATTTTTGGACTTCTCGATCAAGACCAACGCGGACGGGACAGGAACTCGACTCGATGTGCTCGAGCCGATGCGTGTCGCGGTGTATGTGCGCCCGACGGATACTTGGGAATTGGACTACGAGTCCGCGATCGGCCATCGCGTGCCGTGGCCGCGCGACGTCCGAGGGAAATTCGGCAACGGCAGCGCAGAGCCGTTCATGACGATCTCGGGCGTCTCTTGTTCCGGCAGCGACGCGAAGGGCGGGACGATCTCGTGCATCGGAACACCGACTGCGGGAGACGAGAGCGCTGCGCAGATCGCAGGTCACGAGACGGGCGAAGGAACGATGCTGAGAACGGCGTGCGGCGACGCGCAGATCGCGGTCGCAAGCGAGACGGGAGATTGGACCCAGCCCGACGCCATTCGCGGATATCTGGTGCGAAAGAACGGGGCGACCTTATCGGGTGCAGCTCTCGACTTCGATGGGCCGGTAATTTCGCTGACGGATGGGGCTGATGGCGAGGCCCGCGCAATCGTTCTGAATCTGAAGACTGGAAACTATGAAGGCTACAGTGTCTCGGCGACTTGCGGCGAGTAGCGCGATGATTGTGCTCACGTTGCCGGCGATGGCCGTGTCGGTAGCTCGACGACCCCACTATGGCGGGACTTTGCGCGTGGAGATTGGAGCGGCGGTTGCGTCTCTCGAGCCCTCGGAGCATTCAGGTACACCAGAGGAAATCGCGGCGCGCAATCAGATCGACGCCTTGATTTATGAATCGCGCGATACGGATGGCGCGTTCTCCGGCGTGCAAGGCTCGGGACCGTTTCGGATTTCAGACTGGCAACCCGGGAAGGAACTGGCGCTGGCGGCGAACGAAAAATTCAGCGGTGGCCGACCGTACGTTGACGGGATCGAAATAGCGATGAACCGCCCCCCGCGGGACCGGCTGCTCGATCTCGAATTGAACAAGACGGATTTTGCGGAGATCGCGCCACAGGACGCGCGGCACGCGGCTGAACGCGGCGTGCGCGTGAGTACGTCGCAGCCGGACGAGCTGTTAGCGCTGATTTTTGTGCGCGGTGGACGGGATAAGACGACGGAGCCGTTGCGTGAAGCTGTGTCAGATTTGATCGACCGAAACGCGATCGCGAATTTCATTTTGCAGAAAACCGGCGAACCGGCGATCGGGCTCTTGCCTCAGTGGTTGAGCGGGACGGAGTTTTTATTCGTTAATTTCGCGACTCCCGCGGCGGGCATTTCGCGCGCGAAGGAACTTTTGGGACAAATCGCGGAGATACCGAAGTTGGTGTTGGGATATGATTCCGCTGACCCGCTCGCGCAGGCAATCGCAGAACGGATCGCGGTGAACGCGAAAGAGGCGGGAATTTCGATTTCGACGCTCGGTCTGCCCGCTAGCAGTGCAGGCCGGGCAGCGGGGCTGTTGCAGGTTGATGCCGTGATCGAGCGCATGCGAATGTCGTCCGCGAAACCGGCGGAAGCTTTGAATCGATTTCTCGAAGCGGCGGCTGCGATTACGGATGTGGAATCAGCGCCGCTAGCCGCTCATGCTTCTGCGCAGGATGTGCTGGATCGCGAGTACGGCGTGATGAAAACGTACCTGATCGTGCCGCTGGAGTGGGTACCGCAGGTGTACGGGCTGAGCGCCCGCGTGCGGGATTGGAAAGCGCCCGGACCGGGTGAGACATGGCCGTTTGCGGATGTGTGGCTCGACCCCGCACCGCCGAACGCGACACAGTAAGCGACTGCGAGTAGGCGCGGCGAGGTCGATCGCACAGCCGCACGATTATCAAGTGAAGGAAGATTCGTGACGTTTCGCTCCAAACTCTTCGTGAATTTTATTTTGGCGCTGATGGTGTCCGTGGCGCTGATTGCCGTCGGCGTCACGCTGATTTCGCGGCGCGCGTTTGACCAACTGAATCGCGAGCATACCGACGCGCTGATCCGACAATTCCTGCAGGAATTCGACCGGCGAAAAGACGAAGTTCAACACCGCGTGAAGGGAATCGCGGAGGAGCAGGCGACGTGCGCTATGGCGGTGGATCTGAGCCGGCCGAATTCGGACGTTTCGATGTACGTAAACGATGCGCGCGGCGTCTCGCAATCGCATCAACTCGATTTCCTGGATTTCGTAGGGAACGACGGTTCGATCATTTCATCGCAGGAATCTCCCGCGCGGTTCGGCTACAAAATGGATTGGGTCACGCAGCCGCAGGATTGGGCGACGCGCGGCGCGTTCCTGATGAAGATGGACACGCAAGATGGCCCGCAGCTCGGATTGATGTCGGTGTCCACTGTGCGCGTCGGCGACCGGAACCTCTACGTGGTGGGCGGCGAGCGACTTGGTCAGAAATTTCTCAGCTCGCTTGTGCTGCCGGCGGGAATGCGCGCACTGCTCTATCTGAACCTGGACCCGAATTTCAGAGTGCCAATCTGTTGAACGAAAAAGGTCCGGCACCAGATGCCGACCGGCTCGCGGCGCTGGTGCAGCGCGAGCAGCAAAAGTCCGAGCCCGCAATGCGGAGCGGATCGTGTGGTCCGTAAATCCGGCGAGCGCCGAAGAGTTCCACGCGATTCCGCTGCTCGAACAATAGAGGGACATGCTGGCGCTTGTTGCTGGTGGGAAGCTCGCGGAACGCGGCCATCGCGCTTGAGCGGCGCATTCGCTGGTTGGCGGCCGCCGTTGCGGGAGCCGGACTGCTGTTCGGGTTGCTGCTGAGCTGGTGGGCGGCGCGCGTCACGCGTCCGGTGCAGGAACTCGTGAAGGGTGCGCGGGAAGTGGCCGGCGGGAACTGGAGCGCGCGCGTGACGGTGCGCGGCAAGGACGAAATCGGGCAGCTGGCGCAGAGCGTTCAATCGGATGACGCAGCAGTTGATGGAGCAGCGCGAACGGCTGGTGCAGGCGGAACGCGTGGCGGCATGGCGCGAACTGGCGCGGCGGCTGGCGCACGAGCTGAAGAATCCGCTCTTCCCGCTGCAGACCACGGTCGAGAATCTGCAAGCGCGCGCAAGGAACAGAACCCGGAGCAGTTCGACGAAGTGTTTCGCGAATCGACCGGCATCCTGCTCGCGGAAATCGAAACCTGAAGCAGATCGTGGGGCGGTTCAGCGATTTCGCGAAGATGCCGCAGCCCGAGCTATGCGCCCGGTGAATTTGAACGACATGGTGCGCAGCGTCCGTGAAGCTGTTCGAGGCGCAATTCAGCGCGGTGGGCCGGCCGCCGATCACTCCGGAATTGCATCTCGACGAGAAGCTGCCGCTGATTCAGGCGGACGCAACGCTGCTGCACCGCGCGATCGAAAATCTGGTCCTGAACGCGATGGACGCGATGCCCGCGGGCGGCGTGCTGATGCTGCGCACCATGCACACCGACGGCCACGTGCGGCTGGAAGTGTCCGACACGGGCGCGGGGCTTGACGCCGGAAGAATGCGAGCGCCTGTTCACGCCCTACTACACGACCAAGCAGCACGGCACGGGGCTCGGGCTGGCGATCGTGCAATCGGTGGTGAGCGATCACGGCGGCCGCATTTCCGTCGAGAGCGAAACGGGCGTCGGAACACATCGTTCCACATCGACCTGCCGCGGAAAGTCCGCCCGTCAGCACCGCGGCCGATCGACCTGCCCGAAGACGGCTGTCCGGTCGCGAAGTGGTCCGCCGATGCTCATCGAGAAGTCCGTCGCCAAGCCGGTACCCAGACCGAAGAGGCGTAGACGTGCTATGGCTGCCAAAGCGCACATCCTGATCATCGACGACGACGCGAACACACTGGCGTCGCTGGCGCGAGCATTTCGCCTGGCGGGCCACGAAGCGACCGTCTGCGACAACGCGGCGCGCGCGCTCGAAATCGGCGAAGGCGGAGCGCTTCGATCTGATTCTTTCCGACGTGGTGATGCCCGGGCGAGACGGCATCGCGCTGCTCGAAGACCTGAAGAAGCGTCGGCGTCGAGTTCGCCGGCCGTGATGATGTCCGGCCAGGCCACGATTGAAATGGCGGTGAAGGCCACGCGGCTGGGCGCGATCGATTTTCTCGAAAAGCCGATTATCGACCGAGAAGCTGTTGCTCACGGTCGAGAATGCGCTGCGCTTGAAGCGCCTCGAAGACGAAAATCGCGACCTGAAGCGGCAGCCTCGGGCAGGCACCACATCGTGTGGGCCAGCCCGGCGATGCGCGAAGTGATGGCGCAGGTGGAGCACGTGGCCGCAAGCGAGACGCGCGTTTGCATTCGCGGCGAGACGGGCACGGGCAAAGAGCTTGATCGCGCGAACGCTGCACGAGAAAAGCCCGCGGCGCGGCGGGCCGTTTGTCTCGCTGAACTGCGCGGCGATTCCCGCGGAGCTGATGGAATCGGAGCTTTTCGGCCACGAGAAAGGGTTCGTTCACGGGCGCGGCGGCGCGGCACATCGGAAAATTCGAGCAGGCGCATCGGCGGCACGCTTTTCCTCGACGAAATCGGCGACATGCCGCTCGCGCATGCAGGCCAAGCTGCTGCGCGTGCTGGAAGAGGGCGAGATCGAGCGCGTCGGCGGCGGCAAGCCGTTCGCGGTGGACGTGCGCGTGGTCGTGGCCACGCACCGCAATCTCGAGGAGCAGGTGCGACAGGGAACGTTCCGCGAGGATTTGTATCATCGCGTGTTCGTGTTCCCGATTGCGCTGCCGCCGCTGCGCGAGCGCCGCGAGGATATTCGCGCGCTGGCGGAGCATTTTGTGCAGGCAGCTCGCCGAGCAGAATCGCTGGAAGCCGAAAGCAATTTTCGCGCGAAGCCGTCGAGGAGCTGGAGCGCTATGCGTGGCCGGGGAACGTGCGCGAACTGCGCAACGTGGTCGAGCGGGCTCATGTTGCTCGCGACGGGCGAGAGGAATCGAACTCGCGGCGGTCGAGCGGGCGCTGCCGCACGGCGGCATCGTGGCGGCTTCGCATGACGGTGCGGATGGCTGCACGGCGCGACGACTAAGGGACCTCTGGTCGAGCGCGTCGAGGCGTTCGAGCGCGAAACATTGCTCGCGGAGCTCAAGCGCAATCACCATCACATGACGAATACGGCCAAGAGCGCTGGGCCTCGAGCGCAGCCACCTCTACAAGAAGTGCCAGCAGCTTGGAATCGACCTTCGCTCGCTAAGGCAAAGCGAATAACAGAGGGCGCGCGAGCGTTCAGGCCGAAGTGTTTTTCCGGTTCTGCTTCGCGACTGCGTAGCTGCAGATGATGTAAGTGAGCAGCGATACAACGATGATTCCTAAGGACAATCTCGAGTTCTTCGTTGTTGCGAACACCGAGGCGGCCAGGAAGAATCCCCACATAAAAAGCTCACCGAGGAACGCCGGCTTCCAGCGCGGCGGAATTCCGCTCGCCGGGCCGCGCCCACTGAGCGAAGGTATCAGGCGCGGCACGCGGCGGCAGTATTCGGCGAAGCTCTCGCCACGTTCCTTCGTCATGTTTGCTTCTTCCAGACCGATGAGGCGCAGGGAGAAAATCGTGACACCCAAGACAGCGAACACGAAACCGAGGCGGCTCATAAACAGACCCATCCCCAACGCCAGAAAAACTCCGCCGAGATAAAGTGGATTGCGTACGTGGCGATACGGTCCGTCGGCCACGATCTTCTCAGCGTGTAGCGAGCTATCCTGCATCACGTTCGCGCGGAGATAGGCGGTAGCCCAGGTCCGTAGCGCGGCGCAGAGAAAGCAAAGCAGTGCGCCTACGCCAAGGCCCATTCGGATCAGGCGCAGTTCGTGCAGGGAATTGGGCGCGGCGTACCGATCCGCGATCCACTGGACAGCGTTCACGTGATCGATACTGTAAAACGAGAAGCCGATCCAGTAGAACGCTCCGAAAATCCAGAATCGATTGCGAAATTCGAACGGCGTGGCTTGCACGGGCAGCCTCCGGAAACGCACTTCTTCGGATGATACGCGGGACTGGGCCGATTTCTAACGTCCGGCGGCGAACGGTATGAGAAAATTTGCAACGGACTATGAAAGATCTGGCATGGGTGGCGTTGGGCGGCGTATGCGCAGCGGGCGGAGTTTCTGCCTGGGGATCAATGGTTGCGTCATCGCAGATATTTGGCGCGACGTTGACGCACACGGATGACCCCTCGACAATGGCGTTGACGTTTGACGACGGGCCCAACCCGGCGGTGACTCCCGCTCTGCTTGATCTTCTCGAGCGATATCAGTCGACCGGCACATTTTTCGTCGTCGGGAAACACGTGCGCGCGTTTCCGGATCTGACGGCGGAGATCGTGCGGCGCGGGCACACGATTGGAAATCACACGGAGACGCATCCGCGTCTGAATGTCTGCACGCCGGCGCGGACACGCGATGAACTCGACCGCTGCGCTGAAGCCATCGGCGAAGCTGCAAATGTGAAGACGCGATGGATGCGGCCGCCGTACGGGTATCGCAGTCCGTGGCTCGATGGGATCGTACGGTCACGTTTTCATTCGCAGGTGGTGATGTGGAGCCGGATGGCGCGCGACTGGGCGTTTACGGAGCCCGAGCCGGTAATTCAACGCTTGCGCCGGGCCGGAGGCGGGGATATCGTCGTGCTGCACGACGGCGATCACCGCGCGCTGGAAGGCAAACGGCAACACATGGTGAAAGCGCTGGAGTACTGGTTGCCACGCTGGAAAGAGCAAGGCTTACGATTTTTGAGCATGGATGAAGTGCAGGCGAAGTCCGAGGCGATGCGACCGGAATGATGGACGAGAAGCGGTACTACGACGAGAAACCTGAAACCAAGCAGATGACGCTGGTGTGCCCGCACTGCCGGCAGGAAGGCACGTTTCCGGTGCGATGGATGGTGCGGACGAAGAAGAATGCCATGCCACCGGGCGGCGACGCGGACGATCGCGCGAAGTTCGCGAAAGCTCGGACGTACATGGTGCGGATGGACGATCTGGTTGCCTGCCGCAACATTCGCTGCCGAAAGCGATTTGAACTAACGGGGCAGAGCGTAATTCTCACTTAGGTCGATTTTTCGTTTCGCAGCGAACCTGTGCAAGCAACAGCAGTTCCCGCCGCCGCGCTGCACAAGTTCAAATCGGATGCATTAGTCGCGATCTGACGAAACGGTCGCGGGAACGCCGTCGAGCACTTCACGGACTTTCTCGGCGATGGCTTTCAGGTTGAACGGTTTTTGAAGGAAGGCCATGCCGCCTTCGAGAACGCCGTGGCGGAAAATGCTGTCGTCGGTATAGCCGGAGATATAGAGAACTTTCAGGTCTTTCGCGGGCGGCGGCGACGCGGGTGGCGAGTTCGCGGCCGCTGAGCTGGGCATGACGACGTCGGTGATCAGAAGCTGAATCGCGCCGCGAGTGCTGTTCGGCGAGCTCGAGAGCTTGCGACGCCGTCGGCCGCTTCGAGAACGGTGTACCCGCGCGCTGTGCAGATATTCGCTGACCAGTTCGCGCACGCTTTCTTCGTCTTCCACGAAAAAGAATTGTTTCGGTGCCGGGCGCCGGAGCCGGCGGCGATGTTTTTCGGCTGCGAGTTTTTCGGCGCATCGCGGCGACGCGCGGCAAATAGATTTTGAATGTCGTGCCGTGGCCGCACTTCGCTGTAGACCCAGATGTATCCGCCGCTCTGCTTCACGACGCCGTAGACCGTCGCGAGGCCCAGCCCGGTGCCCTTGCCGGCTTCCTTTGGTGGTGAAGAACGGCTCGAAGATGCGCGCCTGGGTCTTCGGCGTCCATGCCGCAGCCGGTATCGGTGACGGTCAGCATCACGTAGGGGCCGGGCTCGACGCGGCGTGCTGCTGGCGCGTAGTTGCGATCGAGATCGACGTTCGATGGTTTCGATGGTGAGCCGGCCGCCGTCGGGCATGGCGTCGCGCGCGTTGACGACCAGGTTCATGATCACCTGTTCGATCTGGCCGGGGTCGGCCTTCACGCGGCCGAGTTTCGCGCCGGGCAGGAACGCGAGTTCGATATTTTCGCCGATGACGCGGGAGACCATCTGAATCATTCCGGCGACGACTTCGTTAGATCGAGCACGCGCGGCTGCAGAACCTGTTTGCGGCTGAAGGCAAGCAACTGGCGGGTGAGCCGGCTGGCGCGTTCGGCGGCTTGCTGAATCTGTTCGACGTTCGCGGCGGACAGCGGATCGCCGGCTTCGAGCCGATCGGCAACATCTCGGCGTGGCCCTTCATACCATCAGCAGATTATTGAAATCGTGCGCGACGCCGCCGGCGAGCTCGCCGACCGCCTGCATTTTCTGCGACTGGCGCAGTTGATCGGCGAGATGCTTGCGGTCGGTGATGTCGAGCGCGACGCCGATGACGCCGAGCAACTCGCCTTCGTTGCCGCGCAAAGGCTGGACGTGCGATTCAAAGACGTGCTTTTCCCATTCGATTTCGTAGGTGACGGATTCGCCGGCCAGCGCTTTGCGGTGCGCGGCAATGGAGTAAATTCCGGATCGTTGGTCTGGAAATATTCGAAAAGAAGCTTTTACCGGTCATTTCGTTGGGCTGAGTCGCCGAGTGTTTCCAGTCCGGCGCCCATGCCGGAAGTAAAACGCAGATCTTTGTCGGTGGTCCAGAGGACCGCGGGCATTTTCTCCATCATGACGCTCAGGCGGGTGCGGCCCTCGTGGCGGTCGATCTGGGATCTTTCGAGGTCTTCGAGCATGCCGTTGATGGCGGTGCCGAGGAAGGCGAGTTCGTCGTTGCCGGAAACCACGAGCCGGGCGGAGAGATTTCCGCTGGCGCCGATTTGGGTGATGCTGTCGGTCAAATTGGCGATGCGGGAAATGACGAAGCGCTCGAGCAGGTACAGGGTGACCGCGCCGAAAACAAAAGCGGCGGCGAGTAACAGGAACAAGAATTGCAGCAGGCTGTTGCGGCCTTGCTCGTAAATCGTGCGGGGAAGCAGGACTTGAATGATTAGCGCGGGTTTTCCGTAGAGGTCTTTAAGTTCTTCGTAGCCAGCGAGCGAATGCCTCATTTAGCGCCTGGATGGCGACCGGTTCCGCGCGCGAAATATCGCAGGCGGCGAGACTGAAAATCGGGATCGAGCTTACGCCATCGAGTTCCTGCTCTTTCATCGGAGTGTGGGTCAGAACGCCGAGGCGGGTGAACTCGGAAAGGTCGAGCAGAAGGCCCACGACTATGGTTCCCGCGATCGGACCGACATCGTCGCTGGTGAGAATCGGACGCGCGTCGACGAGAACCGGCAGCTTTTGAGCGCCAGGATTCCGGCTTCCCGTAGACTTAAGAGTCGTGGGTTAGCAGCGGGGAACTAGGAGTAAGGTGTGTCTTCGAGCCCTTTCGGGAAGGCCGATTCGCCGCCACGCTCGAGATCGAATCCCTTTGCGAACAGCGCTTGCCGTAAGAGTCGTAGATCGCCACGAAACTGATTTGAAGTTGCTGAAACGTCGTGGTGGGGAACTCGGTGTCGAGTAGCTATGGCGTCTCGCCGTGAACGAACTCGTAGGTCTGGTCCCATGAAGCGTATTCCGAGGTGGTACGGTCGAG
This sequence comes from uncultured Acidobacteriota bacterium, assembly GCA_963839325.1. Taxonomy (GTDB): domain Bacteria; phylum Acidobacteriota; class Terriglobia; order Acidiferrales; family UBA7541; genus Palsa-295. The sequence continues at coordinate 267,019 of CAWIUO010000003.1, forward strand.
AGTGCGAGCTCGTTCGCGATGGCGCTGGCGGCACGATCGACGTTCTCGGAGCGAATTCTTCTTCCAGCTTGCCAAATCCGCGATTAAGAAGAAAACGGGAGATTACGGACAGGCCGCCGACCAGTCCAATAATCGTCACCGCAATGATCAGCAGCGTCTTGCGCCGAAGCGAAGCGGTAGGACTGCTCGGCGATGCGGAGGGTTCTCAAGAGATACCTTAATCGTAATTATATCGGCTGGCATAGGGACCGTCCGGCGGGGTTGGTCGAGGAGCGCGTGCCGTAGAGGTACACGGCAGTAAAACGTGGCGGATTGAAAGCACCAATGGAATCGGCGCTTGCCGAGGT
>CAWIUO010000004.1:0-5757 GCA_963839325.1 uncultured Acidobacteriota bacterium
GGAAGTGGAGCTGCTGTCCGACGATATGGGTGACAAGCTGGCGCGCCTCGACCGCGACTCCGAGGTCGATCGCCTGCTAACCGACCTTAAATCCAAGCGCGGACTGCTTACGCCGTAGGAGCGGCACCGCTCGATGGATACTATCCGGTTAACATGACGATTCGGCAGCGAATGGAAACCAAAAATCACGAGTTCCGTTGACACTGGGATGCCTTCCGGGTAACGTGGCCTGCACTTTAATAAGTGGAGAACGTGTCGCGTCACCCGGCGTCCCAGAACGGGATTCCGCTGCCGCCCTGATTCTCGGAGACGGAGACCCCTGCACCATGAATCGATCCCAGCGATTCATCTTTTGCTTGGCCCTGCTGTTCGCGTTCGCCATTCCCGCCTCGACAACTCCAACGTCCGGCACCGACGACTGGCAGCCCATCAGTCCCGCGGACCTTGCCCTGAAAGACAATCCCGCCAGCCCCGGCGCCAACGCGATGATCCTGTATCGCCAGAACGATGTCGATGAAGGCGCGGTCCGAACGGACGGCGGCTCGGCGATTTACGAGTACGTCCGCATCAAGATCTTCACGCAGGCTGGTACGAGGTACGCCGACATTGAAGTGCCGTTCTGGAAGGGCTTGACGGACGTCCGTGACGTTCGCGGGCGCACGATTCATTCGGACGGCAAAATCATCAACCTCGACGCCAAGCCGTTCGAGAAAATCGTTGAAAAGCGCAGCGGAGAGAAAATACTCGCAAAAACGTTCACGCTTCCCGATGCACAACCCGGCAGCATTGTCGAATATCGATACCGGCTTCAATATTTGCCCCAATACGGGTTCGGGACGTTCGGCAGTGAACACTGGATTCTTTCCAGCGAGTTGTACACCCGGGAGGCCCATTTTTCGATTATCCCGTTTGAATCGTCGTGGTCGAACTTCCCCCTCTACTTCCGCGTTTACAACATCGCGGCGCCGCCACCGCCGCAGAAAGGCATCGACGGCGTGTATCGTCTCGACGTCCACGACATTCCCGGAATCGAGGACGAGCCGTACATGCCTCCCGTAGGGTCGCTGGAGTCGCGCGTCGAAATGATTCACACCTCCAACGGCTCGACGGAGAACGTACCCCCCGCTCAGTACTGGAAAGGCATTGAAAGTGACTGGAACGCAGAAGTTGAGCGCTTCGTCGGCAAAAAAAGCGTTCTGACGGCCGAAGTTTCGAGAACCGTAGGCCCGAACGACTCCGCCGAAGTAAAACTTAAGAAATTGTACGAACGTGCGCAGCAGATTCGCGACTTAAGTGCCGAAGAGCACAGGACGTCCGATGAAGCGAAGGCCGAGGACCTTAAGAAGAACAGCAACGTGGAAGACGTCCTTCAACGCGGATATGGGAGCAGTCATCAGATCAACATGCTGTATATCGGCCTGGTTCGCGCGGCGGGATTTGAAGCCGACATCGTTTATATCGCGCCGAGAACTTCGGTTTCTTTCAACCCTGGGGTGGAAAATCGCCGCGAACTTTCGACGGATATCGTGTGGGTCCGCGCGGACGGCAAGGAGTACTTCCTCGATCCCGGCGCTTCGCACTATCCCTTCAAATTGCTTCCGTGGTTCGAGTCGAGCACGACGGGGCTGCGCATATCCGGTAAAGGCGGCGACAAAATCGACGTGCCGGCAGCCACCAGCGGAGATGCCACCATCATTCGCCGCGCGGAGCTGAATATCGGCGATGACGGCGCCGCGACCGGAACCTTGACCTTCGAGTTCACCGGACAAGAAGCTGCCGTCCGCCGTGTCGAAGCCCGGCTTGATGACGAGACCGGCCGGCGGAAAACTCTCGAGGATGAGATCAAAACGTGGCTACCGGCCGACGCGAAGTTCGAGTTGACCAAACTCGGGAACTGGGACACCAGCGAACTCCCCGTACACGTGGAAGGAACCGTGAATCTTCCCACTTTCGCGAGCGTCTCCGGCCATCGAATCATCGTTCCCGCCGCGCTTTTTGTGGCCCAACAGACTGCGGCCTTTCAACCGGCGCGACGCTTCAACGCCATCAACTTTCATTTTCCGTCGGAAGAAATCGACACGCTGCGATACACCGCACCGGCAGGCTACAAGATCGAAACCATGCCCGCAAAGCTAGCGACGAATCCCGCCTCGATCGTGGTGTACCAGATTTCGACGGCGCAGGAGGGGTCGGCGGTCGAGGTGCAGCGCCATCTCACCATCAATACGATCCAGGTCGAAAAGCAATACTACGGCGCGCTTCGGAACTTCTTCAACATAGTGAAGACTAACGATGACAACAAAATCGTTCTGCAAAATGCCGAATCGGCGCAGAAGTAGTTTCTCGCGCCTCGCGCGCCTTGAGAAGGCGGCCGTTTTGGCGGCGGCCGCGCTGGCGCTGACGCTCGGGGCAGGACCTTCACGCGCCGGTTCCACGCCCGTTCCGCAGTGGATGCGCACGGCCGCGCAGCAACCTCTTCCGGAGTATTCCAAGGAAACCTCGGCGGTGGCCCTTTACGACGAGCAAATCACGGTCGTGAAGGACAACGGCGACATAGAGACCACTTATCGCTACGCCTGTAAGATCCTCCGCCCGGAAGGACGCGACAAATGCGGCCACGCCGTCTTCCACTTCGACAATGAAACCAAGATCTCGTCGATTCAGGCCTGGACCATTCTGGCCAGTGGCGTGCAGATGCAGGTGAAAGAGAGTGACGAGGCCGAAGCTTCGGTCATCAGTTACGAGGTTTTCAGCGACCAGCGCGCCAAAGTCATCAAATTTCCCGAGAGCAACCCCGGCAACGTGGTCGGTTACGAGTACACCCAAAAGCACCGGCCCTTTGTGTTTGAGGACTCCTGGTTTTTTCAGGACGAGATTCCTACTCGATTCTCCCGATTCTCTCTGACGCTCCCTCCCAACTGGGAGTTCACCAATTATTGGGCGAATTATGATCAACAAAAGACGGTTTCTTCAACGGGCAACCAGTATGTCTGGGAAGTGCATGACGTTCCTGCGATCGAACCCGAACCGGATATGCCGCCATTTCTAGCGATCGCCTCGCGGATGCGCGTGAAGTATTTTCCAGCGAATCCGAGCTTGCGCGAGAAAACCGTCGGCACCTGGGACGACATCGCTTCCTGGTACACCGGGCTGACGACGAATAGCCGCATGCCCTCTCCGGCCATTCAACAAAAAGTTTCCGAACTCACCGCGGGCGTCACCGATCCCGTGCAGCAAATGAAAATTCTTTCGTCTTATATGCAGCGGAACATCCGCTACGTCGCCATCGAAGTCGGCATCGGAGGATTTCAGCCGCACCCCGCCGCCGATGTTTTCACTCATCAGTATGGCGACTGCAAAGATAAAGCCACGCTGCTAAGCACGATGCTCAAACAGGTCGGAATCGATTCCTATTACGTATCCATCTACACCGAACGCGGCATCGTAAATCCGAAATTCCCGTCGATCAGCTTCAATCACATGATTCTGGCGATCAAGCTGCCGGATTCCGTTCCGGACAACGGACTTTTTGCCATATATAAGAGTCCGCGCTTTGGCCGTCTGCTATTTTTCGATCCGACCAATGAATATGTCCCGCTGGGCTATCTGCCAAACTACCTGCAGGACAACTACGGCCTCGTGATTACGCCCAACGGCGGCGAGCTTGTCTCGTTGCCTCTCGCTGCGCCGGCGTCAAATCGCTTGCTCCGCACCGCTGAACTTCAACTTACACCGGCCGGAAGTTTAACCGGCGAAGTCCATGAACTGCGCTGGGGCGGTCCCGCCGTCGATAGCCGCGAAAGATTCCTGCGTGCCAAGCCCGCGGACCGGCGGAAGGTTTTTGAAAATTTCCTGGGCGGTTCTCTCTCCAGCTTTTCGCTCACCAGTGCATCCGTGGGTAATCTTGAAAAATACGATGACACTCTCACGCTCACTTACCGATTCACCGCCGACGGCTACGCAAAGTCAGCCGGCGATTTGCTGATCGTTCGTCCGCGCATCGTCGGCGCGAAAGGCTCCAGCCTGCTGAGCGGCAAGCCGCGCAAGTATCCCATCGAATTTCCCGAAGCTTCGCGCCAGGACGACATTTTCGATATCACCCTGCCCGCGGGCTATGTGGTGGACGAGTTGCCGAAACCCGTGCAGGCGCAGTGCCCGTACGCCACCTACAAAAGCGAAGTGGTGGTGAATGGCAACGTCCTCCGCTACAAGCGCACCTACGAAATCACCGACATTCTCGTGCCCGCGCAACACCTCGACGAAGTCCGCGATTTCTTCCACGAAATTGCCGCCGACGAAAAAGCCAGCGCCGTATTGCGCCGTTCCACGCCTTGAAAACTCGCGCCACCGCTCCGCGCGTGTGCTAGCTTCGAACCGCAACTTGCATTTCTGGTATGCGGAGATTCTCGATGCGTCGGTCCATAAAATTCTTTGCCGGTAGGTTCGCAATTCTCGCGGCGTTCGCGGCTCTGTTCGTCGCGCCATCGCGCGCGCAGCAGTCGAACTATCCGCCGCCCGTCACGTTCACCGCCGAGCAGGACCACCAAAACATGATGGATCAGTTGGGCATCAAGAAACTGCGCGAAGGGCCAAGCGGCGACGAAAAAGCTCCCAACCATGCGAACTACGACGAGTCTCTCGCGAACCCCTATCCGAATCTGCCCGATCCGCTCACGCTCGCGAACGGGCAAAAAGTCACCACCGCAGCGATGTGGTGGACCAAGCGACGGCCGCAAATCGTGGAAGACATGGAACGCGAAATGTACGGCCGCCTGCCGAAGAATATCCCCAGCGTCACGTGGAAAGTCGTCGTTACTGACCGCGAGTACGTCGGATTCACTCCGGTAATCGCCAAAAAACTCGTCGGCCACGTGGATAACTCTTCCTACCCGCTCATCGATGTCGATATTTCCATGACCGTCGTCGTGCCCGCGAATGCCAAGGGTCCCGTGCCCGTGCTGATGATGTTCGGCCAGAGCGTGCTGCCGAACCCCACGCAGCCTCCGCAGGAGGATCTCGACAAGATCAACGCCGCGCTGAAGATGCTTCTCGAGCAGCAAGACCCGTCGCTCAGAGCCATCTTCGATCAGTATCCGGGCTACAGTCCTGTGCCGTCCCAGGTTCGTCCGTTCACGATGCGCGCGCCCGGTACTCCCGCGCCCGTGCCTCCTTCTACCCAAGTGATCATCGAACACGGCTGGGGCTACGCCGCCATCAATCCCGGCAGCATTCAGGCCGATAACGGCGCGGGCCTGACCAAGGGCATCATCGGCCTCGTCAACAAGGGCCAGCCGCGCAAGCCGGACGATTGGGGCGCGTTGCGCGCCTGGGCCTGGGGCGCGCGCGCGCGGCCTGGATTATCTCGAGACCGATCAGGCCGTGGACGCCAAGCACGTCGGCATCGAAGGCGTTTCGCGTTACGGCAAGGCCGCGCTGGTGACCATGGCTTACGACACGCGTTTCGCCATGGTGCTGATCGGCTCCTCCGGCGAGGGCGGCGCGAAGCTGCACCGGCGCAACTGGGGCGAAGCCGTCGAGAACCTCACCGGCACCGGCGAATACCACTGGATGGCCGGCAACTTCCTGAAGTACGGCGCCGCCGAAGCCACGTTCGGCAGCAAGAACGCCGGCGATCTGCCGGTGGATTCGCACGAACTGATCGCCCTGTGCGCGCCGCGCCTGACGTTCATCAGCTACGGCGTGCCGGAAAAGGGCGACGCGAAGTGGCTCGATCACCAGGGCAGCTTCATGGCCGCC
>CAWIUO010000005.1:0-525910 GCA_963839325.1 uncultured Acidobacteriota bacterium
GTCCGGGGCCATTTTCTTCTGCGCGGCCATCGCTTCGGCGCGGAAATCCTCGGCGCGGCCCTGCGGTCGATAGCCGAAACGTCGGGCATTGCTGTTGTCCCACCAGCTCGCGGCATTATCGGAGCGCCGTAGAAGATTTCGTAGCGAATGTCCGGGTGCTCGAGACCGATGCGCACAAGCTGCGCCAGATCCTCGGGCTTGATCCAGATCGATAGCCGCCGCTCGTCCACCGGCGCATCGGCGACGTTGCCGATGCGTAAGCAGCTCACCCTCAGGCCGTGCTTATCAGCGTAAAGCGCGCCGAGCGCTTCGCCAAAGGCTTTGCTGACGCCATAGCGGCTGTCCGGCCGCACCGTGACGTCGACGCCGACGCGCCGGCTGCGCGGATAGAACCCGACCGCGTGGTTTGACGAGGCGAACACGACACGCTTGACGCCGGCGCGGTATGCCGCCTCGGACAATTGTAGCAGCCGACGATGTTGGCGCGGTGGATGGTGTCCCAATCGCCCTCCACGGAAAACCCGCCGAGATGCACGATGCCTTCGACGCCGGCGACCATGGTCTCTACCTGCGCGGGATCGCCGAGATCGGCGGCGACAAAGTCGTCGCCGGGCGCGAGATCCGGCGGCGTACGGATGTCGCTTGACCGGAGATGCGGGAGGCGCCTTTGAGCAATTTGCGCAACCGCGAGCCGATGTCGCCGGCTGCTCCGGTGATGAGGACGGACTGCATCTGGCGCTCCCGGCAGGGTTGCTGTTTACGGTCTCGTACTGTTCATTGTTCGCACACGCGGCCGTTCGCGATCAACCGACGGTATTCTTGCACTTTTGCTCGGGTCGGTCGATGCTCGCGGCAACGGCGCGAGGGAGGACAATGCTGCATCAACCTGGCGTGACCGAACGCTGGCGAATTTCGTCACGGCGGCGCGGTGGGCCGATCTGCCGAATCAGGTCGCGCATCAGGCCAAGCGCTCGCTGATGAATTTCTTCGCCGTCGCCCTGACCGGCTGCCGCAACGAGACTATCGACATGCGCTGCAATCGCTGGCATCGTTTTCCGGCGGCCGGCAGGCGGCCATCGTCGGTCGTCGCGAACGCATCGACGCGTTGGACGCGGCGTTCCTCAATGCCGCGGCGCCAATGTGCTCGATTTCTGCGACACCCATGTGCCGACCGCGATCCATCCGACCGCGCCGCTGGCGCCGCTGGCGGTGGCCGAGCTGCAGCGCGTGAGCAGTAGCGATCTGTTGCTCGCTTTTCGTGCTCGGGCAGGAAGTGGAATGCCGCGTCGGGCTCGCCATATGGCCAAGTCGTTGGGACAGAGACTTCGCCGTCGCCGCGACCTGCGGCGTGTTCGGCGCCGCCGCCGGCAGCGGCAGACTTCTGGCGCTGAGCCCGCAGCGGATGGTATGGGCGCTCGGCAGGCGCGGCTACGCAAGCCGCCGCCTATGCAGTGTCTCGGCACCGCGGCCAAGAGCGTCGGCGTCGGCAATTCGGCGCGCGGCGGCCTTTTATCGGCGCTGCTGGCGGCAAAGGATTTCGCCGGGCCCGCCTGAGCCGCTTACCGGCACGCAGGGTTATTACAACGCCTTCAACGAGACGCCGGACGTGGCGGCGATTCACCGAGGGACTGGGCGAGACCTGGGCGATCTTGAAGACGTCCTACAAACCGTATCCGTGCGGTTTTGTGCTGCATCCGGTGCTCGACTGCGTCCTTGATTGGCGCCGCGACAATCCCGGTGGCCATCGTCGATGAAGTCCTGGTCACCGGAAATCCGCTGCTCGGTCTGCGCGCCGACCGCCCGAAGATCTCGACCAGCGCGCAATCACAAGTCAGCGTGCAGCACGCGGTCGCCGCCGCGCTCGTCACTGGCAAGGCCGGCGTCGAGCAGTTCGCCGCGGCTTGCGTGAACGATCCGAAAGTCGCCGCGCTGCGCGGCAAGGTCGAGGTGACGCGCGATGAAAGCTTTGCCACCACCACCGCCGCCGTCGAGATCGTCACCGCCGACGGCGAACTTCATAAATTGTCGCAAACCGCGGCGCGCGGCAGCCGATCGCAATCCATGCACTTCTGTTCGATCGCGCGCGCGCGATCCTTCAGCTCGTCCTCATCCATCTTCTCGCCGCGCTCGGCCACGCTCAGCAGGGAACTCGGCGGCAGCTTATAGTTCGTGCGTCCCATCGCGATTTTCACCGGCTCGGACGCCTTTTTCTTCGGAGCGGGTGCGGGCTCCTCGTCCCGGAACTTGATGATCGTCGGCATCCGGCGCGACTCTTTTACCGGCGCTTCGTCCGCTTCTTCGTCTTCCTCGGGCTCCGCTAGCGCCACCGACCTCGACACGCGCTGCTCGGCCACAGGCGGCCGTCCGGCAATCTTGATTTCTTCCACCCGCTTTTTCAGCTGCTTCGATTCTTTCGCTTCGCGCCAGTCTTTCAGCCGCGCCATCCACTGGCCGACCATGCCCTCCGCCGCCATGGGCTTCTTCATCCACGTCGCAGCCTTGCTCAACGAAAAACTGGTCGTCAGGAAAAGCGCGGTCAGCAGTGTCGCGATGGAAACGATATTCGCGCCGAGCGGATTGAACGCCGCACGCAATCCGGCCGCGAGCAACGTGCCAAGCAGTCCTCCAGCCGGCAGCACGCCGCGCACTTCCCAAACATGCAGGAGGGACAGCTCTGACGCAAACGAAGCTACGAGCACCGCTCCACCGACGAGTTTGGTGACCGGGGCTTCCAGCGTGTGGCTTCGGAACCAGCGCATCGCCACGACAAACATTCCGATCGGAAATAGAAACGCGGCGTAGCCAAAAACCTGGAAGAACGCGTCCGAAAGGTGCGCTCCCACCGGCCCAATCCAGTTCCGGACCGGCATGGAACCTGCCGACGGCGCGGAGACATTGAACGAGGCGTCGAGCGGGGAATATGAGAGCAGACTGAGCGTGAGCAACACGGCCAAACTCAGACCGACGAAGCCGATCATTTCGTTCAACCGTTTGTTTTCTGTGGGCGTAAGAATCCGCACGACTTTCTCCTTTTTCCTGTGGGCTCCGTCCGCGTATGGGGGAGGGAGCAAGTCCCGCATTCATCGGGACCTCCGCTCCGCGAAGGCGGCTCGGCGCCGCTCGCAAAGCAGAATCAATTTCGTTCAGGCACAAATAGGGGAAGGCCGCCGCGTAAGACCTGGTTTCGCGCTGGCGCTATCGCGCGAAGCCCAGTGGGAGGAACGCGAGCAACAGGATGACTATACCAAACGCGATTCGGTAGTAAATGAAGATTTTCAACGTGCGTGTTTGCAAGTACTGCAACAAGAACGCGATGACGGCAAATCCCACGACCGCCGAAACCGCAACGCTGATCGCAATCATGGACGTCGGAATCCCAAGACTGCCCATCGCATGCTGTTCCTTTAGGAGCTTTGGCAGCTCTTTCGCGGCTGCGCCCGCGATCAGCGGCGTAGATAGCAGAAACGAGAAGCGAGCCGCTGCCTCCCGCGTGAACCCGCGAAACAGGCCCGCCGCGATGGTCGAGCCCGACCGTGACACTCCTGGGAACAGGGCCAACGCCTGCGCCGACCCAATCGCCAGCGAGTCGCCCAGCGATGCCTGTTCGATCCGCCGCTCCAGCCGCGACACGTATTCCGCGTACCACATCACCAGCGCGATCCCAATCATCAGGCACGCAATCGGCACCGGATCGCGCATGTGTTCGTCGATGTAGTGCTCGAACAGAAAGCCCACCACGCCGCCGGGAATCGTGCCAATCACCAGATACCAGAACAGGCGCCGGCTCTGCAGCACCATCTGCTCGCTCGCCCGCTGCGGGTAGTGAAAGCCCAGCCCGCAGAGGATCAGCTGAATCCAGTCGCGAAGGAAATACAACACCACGGCGATCAGCGTACCCAGGTGCAGGGCCACGTCAAACGCAAGGCCTGGCTCGGGAATCGCGCCCTTCGACAGCCACGGAATCAAAATCAGGTGAGCGGAACTGCTGATCGGCAGGAATTCAGTGAGGCCTTGCACTACGGCCAAAAGGATCGCTTGCCAGAGGTGCATCGAGTGTCGGTTCTCCCCGTTGCCGGCCAAATCCGGCGAAAATGTTGCTGGAAAGTATATCGGAATCGCGTGAGCTGCGCGTTACGGTGTTTTTGCGGCTTTGCGACGCGCGCGAAAATCGGGATGCAAGGTCTTCGTCATGGCATATGCATCGCGTCCGTTCGGATAGTAATTCTTGCGAATGCCGCGCTCGCGGTAGCCGTGTTTTTTCCAGAAGCCAACCGCAGAAGGACTGTCGGTGGCCGTCTCCAGCGAAACCAACTTCACGCCGAACCCTAGCAACCGCTTTTCGATCTCATGGATCAGCGCCGTTCCGACTTTTTCGCGCCGGAACTTCTCCAGCACGTCGATCGTCACGATGTATCCGCGGTCGTCCTGATGCGCGCTTATGCAAAAGCCCGCGATCTCGCCACCAATCTCTGCGACCACGCAATCCGCTCCCGGATATTTCAGGTAGGCCTGCAGTTCGCGCTTTGAGTACGCGACTTCCGCGTCGTAGCAGGCCTGATCGATTTCGTACAGCGTGTCGAAATCCTCGGGCTGATAGACGCGTAGATGGACGCTCACGGCAGGTTAAATTTCCAAAATGACGGGCAGGATCAACGGCCGCTTCGAGGTTTGTTTGTTGAGGAAGCGTTTCAAGTCCTGGCGGATCTTTTCCTTGATCACGCCCCAGTCGGTTTTTTCTTCCTGCGTGGACTGCTCGATGGTGCGGACTGTGATCTGCCGCGCCTGCTCGATGATCTCCTGCGCCTTCCTCGGATGGCAGGAAGCCGCGCGTCACAATTTCGGGCGCGATTCGATGTGCCCGGTGTGCTTGTCGATGGCGATGATCGGAACCACGTACGCCGTCTTCGGACAAATGGCGCCGGTCGCGAATCACTACTTCTTCGATCTCTTCGAGCGAGCCCGAATCGACCAGCACGCGGCCCGCGGTCACCGGCTCGCGGCGGAATGCACGGCCGTCCGCGGTGAATTCGACCGGCTGCCCGCTTTCCAGCAGGAAAATTTCGCTACCAACGGCTCCGAGTTGTTCGGCCAACGCGGCGTGTTGAAAAAGTTGCCGGTATTCGCCGTGCATTGGCACGAAATACTTCGGCTGAACGAGCTGCAGAAGGATCTTCATCTCCTCCTGGCTGGCATGCCCCGAAACGTGAATCGGCGCCGACCGGCCGCTTTCGTAATACACCAGCACGCGCCGGCGGAAGAAATGATCGATCATCCGGAAGATTGCTTTTCATTTCCCGGAATAATGCGCGACGAGAGAATCACCGTATCGCTTTCCGCGATGCTCATCAGCCGGTGGTTGTCCACCGCAATGCGCGACATGCGCGGACATCGGCTCGGCCTGCGTCCCGCTCGCCAGCACGACCAGCTTCTCGCGGATCGAAGCTGCGAATGTCCTGCGGGCGGACCATGCTGCCGTCGGGAATCCGAAGCTTGCCCAGAGTCGTGCGCGATTTCCAGGTTGTCGACCATGCTGCGGCCCACGAACGCCGACTTTGCGGCCTACCGTCCGCAGCGATGTCGATTACCTGTTGAATGCGATGAACCGAGCTGGAAAAGCACGAAACGACCACTCTTGCCGGCGCCGCGCGGAACAGTTCTTCGAGCCGCACGACCACCGCTTTTTCAGACGGCGTAAATCCGGGCCGCTCCACATTTGTGCTGTCGCTGAAAAGCGCCAGCACTCCTTCCTGCCCGTACTTCGCGAACGCGTGCAGATCGAAAGGCTTTCCATCCACCGGCGTCGGATCGATTTTGAAATCGCCCGTGTGAATAATCACGCCCACCGGCGTCCGAACCGCCAGCGCGACGCAATCGATCGTGCTGTGCGTCACGTGCAGATATTCGATCTGAGAACGGGCCAAGGTGCGTCGTCTGCCCGGCGGCCACTTCGTTCAGCCGCGCGCCTTCCAGTAGCCCGTGCTCTTCAAGCTTTTTTCGCACCAGCGCCAGCGTGAATTGCGTCCCGTAAATCGGAACGTTCAGATCGCGCAGGATGTAGGGAATCGCGCCGATGTGGTCTTCGTGCGCGTGCGTCAGAACGATCGCGCGAACCTTGCGCTTGTTCTGCTTCAGGTACGTGATGTCTGGGATGACGATATCGACGCCCAGCAATTCCTGCTCGGGAAACATCAGGCCCGCATCGATGACGATAATGTCGTCGCCCGTGCGCAGGACCATCATGTTCATGCCGAACTCGCCGAGTCCGCCCAGCGGTATCGCCCAGAACTGATTGTTGGCTCAAGTAGTCCTTCCGGTTTTGGTGCTCAATTCTTTTGACAGGTTTCGCAATGGGGCCAGAAAATCTGCGGTTTGAATCGTCTCACTTGCGAGGTTCCCGTGAGGATCGAAAGCCATCGTATCACAAGCGGCGAAGGCGCCACAGCGGCGCACCTCGCACCGGTAGGCGATCTCAACGACGTGCAATTGTTCGCGGCCCCCAAAAAAAGAGGCGCGGCAGCTCGCACCGCGCATGGAATGGGAAGGGGATTCGCTATTCGGAACTGCCGCTTCCCGCGAACAGGCGGGCCACGGCGACCAGCAAAATCGCGCCAACCGTCGCGGCCGCGAGGCTACCCCAGAAACCAAACGCCACAATTCCGAGCTTCGAGAAAATCCAGCCGCCCACCACCGCACCGACCAGCCCGAGAATAATGTTCGTGATGCATCCGAAGCCGCGGCCGCGCGAGAGCGTTCCCGCCAGCCACCCCGCCAGCAGGCCGATGATGATCCACCAGATCACTCCGTGCGTCTGCACATAAACGATAACGTCATGCTCGTTCTGAAGAAAAATCGAAGCCAAACTCTGCATCACGCCGTCCTCCCGTATTTTCACGACTGGCAGAATACGAATCCCAACGTCTTATAGACGAGTTTCGCTACCAAAAAGTCCGAAGCGTGGTCGCGCGGCTGCGGCGACAGCTCGGCCACATCCATGCCGACGATTTTTTTATGGTCGGCCACCGCGCGAATCAGCGAGGTCACTTGATACCAATCGAGCCCGCCCGGTTCCGGAGTGCCGGTCGCCGGAACGATCGAAGGGTCGAATCCGTCCACGTTCACCGTGAGATACACGTGCGGCGACAAATCCTCGAGCACCTTGGCGATCCACGCTTTTACCGGAGCGCGCACAATATCCTTGGCCCAGTACATTTTGGTCCGCAGTTTCGGCATGGCTTTCGACTCTTCCTCGGACAGCGAACGAACGCCCACCTGTACCGCCGGGCAAATTTCGGTCACCCGGCGCATCGCGCAGCGTGGCTTCCCGGATTGCCCTGGTACTCATTCGCGCATATCGGCGTGCGCGCCGATATGCAGAACGCTGAGATCCTTGTATTTCTTGGCCGTCGCGGAAACCAGCGGAGGCGTCAGCGAGTGCTCGCCGCCCAGCGCCACCGGAAATTTTCCGTCTTCCAGAGCTTGCACTGCGCCGTAAAGATTTCGTGCAACACTTCGTCGAGCGTGCCGTCCATCGTGTCGATGGGCGGCCATGTGGCGATTCCGATTTCGCTTGTGGGTTCGGTCTGCAGCTCTTCGTCGTAGAGCTCCATGTTGCGGCTGGCTGCTAGAATTGCAGCAGGGCCGTTGCGCGTGCCGTGCTCATAGGTCGTGGTGCGCTCCAGCGGCACTGGAAAAATCACGGCGCGAGCCTTTTCGTACGGCGAATACTTCGTCGGGAAGTCCGCCGAAATTGTGCGGCGGCATGGGCGTGTATCGGGTCATCGTCAGGTCGAGACTTCCTGCGAGCGGTCGTAGAATTGTCGTTTCGCGCTTTATGCGCTTCTGTACTATCAATAGTGCGCGCAACAAAACGAATTTCATTCCCGGGCCGTGTTGGGAGATTTACATTACCTGCGAGGACGCTGAATGGCAAAGAAAAAGGGCGTGACCGGACGAGTGCTGCACGACCCGATCGAAGACCGGCTCAAGCCCATTTTTCCGCTCGATCTTTCGCGCATCAACACAATCGACGATCTGGTCCGCGCCATGGGCCAGACCGCCTTCACCGCCCGCCAAATCGGCGACGCCGCCGACGTGCTCGAAGCCATGGCCCGCGATAAAGATTGCTTCATCGTGATGACGCTTTCCGGCGCGCTGACCGTCGGCAAAATGGGCCTCGTTTTCTGCGACCTGGTCGAATGCGGGCATCGTGAAAGCCATCGTCTCCACCGGCGCGCTGATGGCCCACGGCCTAGTGGAAGCCACCGGACGTTCTCACTTCCGTTACGACCCTTCGATGGGCGACGAGAACTTTTCGAGCCGGCTACAACCGCGTTTACGATTCGCTCGAGCCGGAAGTGAACCTCGACGCCGTCGAAGAAGTCGATGCAGCACATCCTCGATCGATGGGATCCCGATGAGACGCTGTGCAGCTGGAAGATCAATCGCGCGATCGGCGAATATTTGGCGCACCATGCGCAGGGGCCGGGGCATCCTGAAATCCTGCGTCGAGAAAAATGTCCCAGTGTTCGTGCCGGCGTTCACCGATTCCGAACTGGGCATCGATTTCGCGCTAAACAATCGTGCGCGTAAAATCGCAAAGCAAACCGCTGCTCGACTTCGATCCGTATCTGGATTTCGAGCACTATGCCTCCACCATGCTCGCCACGAACCGCATGGGAATATTCACGATCGGCGGCGGCGTTCCGCGAAACTGGGCGCAGCAATTCGGCGTGTACGCAGAACTGCTCGCGCGCCGCGGCTATGAAAAAATTCCTCTGAAGCGCTACAACTACGGTCTCCGCATCTGTCCCGAACCGGTGAATTGGGGCGGCCTCTCCGGCAGCACCTACACCGAAGCCGTAGTCTGGGGCAAATTCGTGCCCGAAGCGGAGGGCGGGCGTTTCGCTGAAGTGTCTAGACGACGCGACGGTCGCTCTTCCGTTGATCGTCGGCGCCGTTTTGGAACGTCTCGGTTATAAGCACGGCGGTAGAAATGGCCATGCGGCGCGAGGCGCAAAACCCGCGGCGTCGCATAAGGCGCCTGCGCCAGGGAAAAAGCTGCGCCGCAAATAGAGCAGGGAAATCGAGATGGCGGCAGTAACGAAAAGTTCGCAGGTTGCATCGCGCATCGAGAACGCCAAGCAGTGGCGCGCTGAGCTTTCCGAGCTGCGCAACTTGCTTCTCGATGAAGGCCTCTCCGAAGAACTGAAGTGGGGTAAGCCCACCTTTCACGATCGACGGCGCCAACGTGGCCATCATCATGGGATTGAAAGAAACCTGCGCGCTTTCATTTTTTAAGGGAGTTCTTCTCAAAGACGCCGCACAACTTCTGGTCGCGCCGGGCCCTAACTCCCGGTCGGGTCGCTGGGCGAAATTCAAGAACGTCGCCGAAATTGAAAAACACGCCTCGACGCTAAAGTCTTACATCCGCGAAGCCATCGACCTCGAAAAATCCGGCGCGAGGGTGGACATTAAGGCCTACGACACCCTGAAAGCCCCGCCTGAACTGAAAAAGGAAATTCGCCGCCGACCCCGCTTTCAAGAAAGCTTTCCAGGCTCTCACGCCCGGACGGCAACGCGCCTACATCCTTCATTTTGCCGGCGCTAAGCAATCCTCCACCCGCGAGACGCGCATTGCGAAACACGAAAAACGCATCCTCGCCGGCAAAGGCATCCTCGATTAACGGAATCCTTCCGCCACGCTCCGTCACGTCACGGCGCAAAAACAAAAAGGCGCGAAGCTCATCGCCCCGCGCCCTGTGAAATTCCTCTATCTAACTTAGCTAGCTACTCGTCACGAGCCACTGCTTTCCGTCAGTCATCCTCGCCAATCAAAATCGCCGCGGCCAGTACGGTGGTCCACAGCCCGCGTTTATCCCCGACGGCCGACTGCGTGATGTTCATCGTGCGGACGATCTTGTTCGAAATCCGATAGACTTCCTTCTTCTCGTCCCACGAAAGGTCCGGATCGAACTCCACATTCAACGTGGTGGCGAGCATTTCCGCGGCAAGTTCCTCGGTGTATTCTCCCGCGATCTCTTCGCTCTCGCCGAACGAGTGGTGCTCGGAAAGATAGCCGAACATCGATTTGTCGGCCGGCAGCGCCAGTCCCACGCCCGCCGCGATCAATCGATGCGGTTCGCGCGTCTGATTTTCGCTGATGACGGTGAACGCTACTTGTCCCGGCTTGATATGCTTCAGGCCTTCGCTGCGGGAGATCAATTTGCAGTGCGGAGGGAAAATCGACGATACCCGAACGATATTGCAGGCTGCGATTCCCGCGTTTCGCAGTGCGAGTTCGAAACTCGAAAGGCGCTCGCGGTGCTTGCCCACTCCCTTGGTGAGGAAAATCTTCTTCGCGACAAACGCCATATTGGGACTGAGCTCCGTGCCTCCGAAAAATATTTTGCGAATTTTACGCGCCTCGAAAAACTAACAAGCACCTCCCGCGATGTCAATGTAAATCAACGATGTAACGGAGTATTCGCATTCAGCGGCGCCGAAATTGGCTGCGCGGTTCTCCGTGCGAATATGAAAAACGTGCGCGATTACCCCGCCTGCGATGCTCGACGCAATAAAAAAGGGAACCGGCGTTAACCGGTTCCCTCATTAAGCCATTTTAAACTTCGCTGTTCGTTACCAGCCCCAGCCCCAACCGCGCCGGTAGTACCCGCCGTAGTATCCGATTGCCACCGGAGGCGGATAGTAACCGAAGCCGTAGCCATAGGGGTAATATCCGTACGGCGGAGGCGGCGGAGCTGCATAGCCGTAAGGGTAGGGTCGATACGCCGGGCGCAGCGTTGGAGGCCTGGGCGTTTGGTAATCCTGAGGCGTCGCTTGGCGGAACGCAAACGGTCCGTGCGCTGTCGAGAACGTGACCGGATTTTCGATCCGGAAGGTGAGCACGTCTTCCGGCGGAATAATCGTCGGCTTGCCGCGCGTCAACAGTACGCCCGCGATCCCTGCCACGAATCCCGCTCCCGCGCCGATGCCCGCGCCGACTCCGCCACCCGCCGCCGCGCCAATCGCAGCGCCGGTTCCAGTCGTCACGGCCACGCCCGCCGCGTCACGCCCGTTCGACGTGCCCGCGCTCGCGTTCAACAAAGTTGTCTGCACGGGAACCAGCTGTCCATCGACCATCGTCAACTGGTTCAAATCGAGTTGAAGCTTTGAAACGCCCTTCACGCGTCCCGCACGCTGCGCGTCGGTCACTTGACCGGTTACGTTCTGCCCGCGCCGCGCGATCACCCACCCATTCACAATGATTGGGGCGGCGAGCGAACCCATGAACTGGTCGCCCTTGTGATTTTTGTCGCTTGAGAGCCAGTCCGTCGTCCGTACCTGAATTACCGTCCTGCGGGAATTGTCAGCGGATCGGGAACACCCGAAGGCGCGTTCGAATATTGGCGCGGAGCATAGCTCGGCTGTCCATTCGAATTCGCGGCAGGCGCGTAAATCGGCCACGGGGGAGTGTCGGATCGCTGCGCGGGTGGTACGGCGTTCTGGTCCGGCTGCTGGTCGGCGGGCGGAGCGCCCTGCATTTGATCTTGCGCGTTCTGATCGGGAGTGTTTTGCGGTACGGCTTGCGTCTGATCGGGAGCGGGTGCCTGCTGGTCTTGAGTAGATTCTGAGTCAGGATCTTGAGCGGGATTCTGAGTTTGCTGCGAGAACGCAGCGCCGCTTCCGCACAGAAGGGCTGCCGCGCACGCCGAAATAATTGCGCCGCGCTGAACGCTCTTTGTGACTTTTTCGATTCGCATCTTTGCTCCTCCGGCGGGGAATCGTTCTTTACACCCGCCCGGTTCTCGATTCCAAAGTTCCAACCGACCCAGATCGGCTGGCCAACCCGGCCTTCGGCCCAGGACGTATGCCCTACTGTAAAGATGGCGCAGGGATTCCGCCGAGTTGTACGGATGTTAACACCAACGCACTGACAAAGTTGCGCCGGCTGTAACCAGTTCGGGGAATCGGGAATTGCGGCGGAGAAATGCGGCTTGAAAAGGGAAACCGTTATTTGACCTCGACCAGCGATTGCGCCACCAGAGGCGCCAACGCATAGCCAATAAGCCTTCAATTCGCGCAGGTGCGTGTGCGTGAAGTCCGGTCCCGCTTCGCCCGTTGAGCGGCCTTTGCGGGACACTTGAATCACGCCCCAGACCTTGCGCTCATGGATGATCGGAGCGCTCATAATCTTTTGAATCGCTTCGGAACGCTGGTCCTCGGCGATGGGCACCGCTTCAAACACGGAGGAATGCGGAACCGTGGCGAAATGATTGATCACTTCCGGCCGGCGCTCGCGCACCGTTCGCGCGGCCAGGGAATTCGTGCTGGTAAGCGGTATCTGTCCTACTTCCCGCAGCATAGGAGGCAGTACGAACCTTAGAAACCGGTCATCGGACGTAATCACCATCACCGCGACTTCATGCGGTTGGACGGCGAAATTCTTGCTCACAAGGTCAGCCACACGACTCAGGCGCAACGATTCGTCGCCTCCGCCCTGGCGCACCAGTTCGGTGACCCACTTTTTCAGTTCGCCGACCATCTCTGCGGACACGGAAGGGTACCTGCCTAAGAGAAATCTAACATGTCGCCCACAGCCGCCAACCTCCGTTTCGTACAGGTGTATCCAATCAAGAACTCGCCCCAAACCGCCTGAATTTCGTCGCGGCGATGTGATCCGAAATTAGGCTTCGGTTTCGCCATTTCAATCGTCGCGTTCGAACGTTTTGAAGGGAAAAACAGCGCCCCTTGCTGTTGCAAACCCGTTCGCTGCTCCCTATACTGAACTTCGGTCAGTACGCGTGAACCAATTTCGGAGCGTGCATGGCGGTCGCAGCGTCCAGTTCTAAAACCAGCTATATCCTCGACAAACTGCAGTCCCTCAGTGGCGTAATTCCCATCGGCGCATTCCTGGCAGAGCATATTTGGTCGAACAGCTACGCTCTCGTCAGCCCCGCCAAATACAACGACATTTCTCGCGAGCTGCAGCAGGTTCCCTGGCGAATCTTTGTCGAAACCGGCGTGCTCTGGGTGCCCCTTCTGTTCCACAGCCTCTACGGCATGTACATCTGGTGGAAGGGCAAGGCCAATGTGATCGGCCATCCCTGGATGTCCAACTGGCTCTATGTTCTGCAGCGCTGGACGGGTTTGATCGCTTTCGCCTTCATCGCCTGGCATCTCTACACCCAGCGCTTCGAAGGACACGGCGTCACCAGCTACGCCGACGTTCAACTTTTCCTCACGAATCCGTGGAACGTCACGTTCTACGTCATCGGAATCACCGCCGCGTCGTTCCACCTCGGCAACGGCCTCTGGAATTTCGCCTGCAAGTGGGGCATCGCGGTAAGTACGCGTTCGCAGCGCGCTTTCGGCTTGTTGGGAGCCGCGGTGGGCGATCGGTTTCACGCTCGCCGGAATTGCAATCGTCCTCGGCCTGCACTACGGCGCGTTTCCGCTTGGCGGCTACGTCCAGGGAGCCGGCCAATGAGCCATCCAAAGATCATCGTCGTCGGCGGAGGACTTGCTGGTCTGATGGCCACAATCCGTGTCGCCGAAGCCAATGTGCCCGTCGATCTGTTCTCGATCGTGCCGGTCAAGCGCTCGCATTCGGTGTGCGCGCAGGGCGGAATCAACGCGGCGCAAAACCAAGGGCGAGGGCGACTCGCCTGATGAATCATTTCGACGACACCATCTACGGCGGCGACTTCCTCGCCAATCAGCCGCCGGTCAAAGGCATGTGCGAGGCCGCGCCGGCGATCATCTACCTGTTCGATCGCATGGGCGTGATGTTCAATCGCACGCCCGAGGGCCTGCTCGATTTCCGCCGCTTCGGCGGCACCAAGTATCATCGCACCGCGTTCGCGGGCGCCACCACCGGCCAGCAGCTCCTCTACGCTCTCGACGAGCAGGTCCGCCGCTACGAATCCGCAGGCATAGTGCGCAAGTTCGAGGGCTGGGAGTTTCTGTCCGCCGTGCTGGATGAGTCGGGCGATTGCCGCGGCATCTGCGCGATGGATCTGAAGACCATGGAGATCCGCGCGTTCCCGTGCGACGCCACGATCTTCTGCACCGGCGGTCTCGGCGCGATCTTCGGCCGCTCGACGAAGTCGCTGGTCTACACCGGCTCGGCGCAATCCGCGCTGCTTCCAGCAGGGCGCTAACTACGCCAACGGCGAGTTCATCCAGGTTCATCCCACGGCGATGCCCGGCGAAGACAAGATTCGCCTCATCGCGGAATCGATTCGCGGCGAAGGCGGCCGCGTGTGGGTTCCGAAGACGCCGCAGGACCCGCGTCCGGCGATCTATCCCCGACAGCAAGCCCTGGTACTTCCTCGAAGAGAGGTATCCGGAGTACGGCAACCTGGTGCCGCGCGACATCGCGACCCGCGCGATCCACAAAGTCGTCTATCGAAATGAAGCTCGGCAGTCGACGGCGATCCGCTGGTCTATCTCGACGTCAGCCACATCCGACCCGAAGATCCTCGAACGCAAACTCGCAGGCGTGCTCGAAATTTACGAGAAGTTTGTCGGCGAGGATCCGCACGTCGAGCCGATGAAAGTTTTCCCCGCGATGCACTACACCATGGGCGGCCTGTGGGTGGACAACGAAAATCAGGCCACCAACATTCCGGGCATGTTCGCCGCCGGCGAGTGCGAATACCAGTATCACGGCGCCAACCGCCTGGGCGCGAACTCGCTGGTCTCCTGCATCTTTGGCGGTGGTATCGCCGGACCGGCGGCTGTACGTCACGCGCGCGGCCTCGAGCAGAAGTGCGAGTCCACGCCGCACGCCGTGTACGAGCGCGAACGCGTCCGCCAGCAGGACCTCTCCGACGCGCTTCTCAACCAGCACGTCGGCGTTGAGAACCCAATGACCATCTGGCGCGAACTCGGCGACGTGATGACCGAGAACGTCACGGTCATTCGCTACAACGCGAATTTGCAGAAAACTCTCGTCAAGCTCGACGAGTTGAGTGAACGCTTCACGCACATCAATTTGCAGGACCGGACGCAGTGGGCGAATCAGACGCTCAACTTCGTTCGAGAACTGGGCAACATGCTGATTCTGGCAAAAGTGATCACCATGGGCGCTCTCGCCCGCAACGAAACGCGCGGCGCGCACTACAAACCCGAATTTCCCGAACGCGACGACGCCAACTGGCTCAAGACCACCATCGCCAGCTACAACGGCGGCAACATTCAGTTGCAGTACGAAGCGGTCGATACTATCGCTCCTGCCTTTGCGCGAGCGCAAGTACACCGCGGCGAAGTAGTCAGGTATCCCGAGGGGCTTATGGCAGACAAGACATTCATCGTTCGTATCAAGCGGCAGCAGCGGCCCGACGAAGCCGTTCGTTGGGAAGAATTCGAACTGCGCTACCGCCCGCACATGAACGTGATTATCTGCCTGCGCGACATCGCCGAAAAGCCCTACACGCGCGACGGAAAAGAGTCGTCGCCCGTCAGCTACGAAGCGAATTGCCTTGAAGAAGTCTGCGGCGCATGCGCCATGCTCATCAACGGCAAACCTCGCCAGGCCTGCACCGCGCTCGTCGATGAACTGGAAAAGCCCATCCGTCTCGAGCCGCTCACAAAATTTCCACTGGTCCGCGACTTGCAGGTCGATCGCGGCAAGATGTTCGAGGATTTGAAGCGCGCCCACTGCTGGATTCCCATCGACGGCACCTACGACATCGGCCCCGGCCCGCGCATGTCCGCCGAAAAGCAAGAAGAAGCGTACCCGCTTTCGCGCTGCATCACCTGCGGCAACTGTCTCGAGATTTGCCCGAAGGTCAACGAGAACGATCAGTTCGTCGGCGCTGCCATCGTCAGCCAAGTCCGCCTCTTCAACATGCACCCGACCGGCGCGATGCATTCCGCCGCGCGCCTCGACGCGCTCATGGGCCCCGGCGGCATTGAAGACTGCGACAACGCCCAAAACTGCGTAAAAGTTTGCCCCAAGGGCATCCCGCTCACCGAGTCCCTGGCCTCCGTAAACGGCCAGGTCATCCGCCACGCAATCAAGAGCTTCTTCACGGCGCCGAAGCACATCGGTTCAACCGAGCCCGGCGGTTAGGACCGACAGGTTTTCCGCGTGAACGCTGTCCCGGCGTTACGGGATCGGCACACGCCAGCTCTAGTTCATCTATCCATCCCCTAAGTTTTTTGCATGGATAATCTGCTAGTCTTACTGCTCTAACCATCTAAACTTAGTATTCTATTTGCTAACGCATCGAAGCCTGAACGCGCGCGAAGTCCCGGAACGTCTTCCACCGAATGTCCAATACCTCCCAACTCGGGCCCATTGTTTGTATTCACGAAGATCGGCCGGCTTTTTTGGTCGGCGCCAAGCTATCCATTTTGAGCCTGCGTCGCTGTTGTCCCGCGCTTCCGGTGCACGTCAGTTGCCCGGACCCGCCTGCCGGCTTTGCCCGCTGGGTTTCGACGATCGATGGAGTGCACCTTGTTTCCATCCCCGAGCTTCAGAGTGCCGGATGGAACGTCAAAGCCACGCTTCTGCTGCACCTACTTCGCCTCGGCCATTCTCAGGTGATTTGGCTGGATTCCGACATTCTTCTAAACGGCGACGCCCTTGCGAAATTCACGTCCGCGCCGCCCGACGTGTTTGGAGCTTCCGAGGAAGCTTACTGGGGGCAAACGCAGGGAAGCCTTGTGCGCACCGTCGCGTGGGGACTGAAGCCGGGGCGCGAAATTTCGTGCACGGTGAATTCAGGGATTCTGCGGGTTACGCATAGCCACGTCGATTTGCTCGCCGCATGGCAGAAGCTACTGCAACATCCGCTCTATAGGCGCGCTCAAGCCCTCAGAACTCCAGCCGAATGCCCGTTGCATATGATTACCGATCAAGACGTGCTCACAGCGTTGCTCGGCTCCGCGGATTTTGCTGACGTTCCGTTATTGCTCCTGAAGCGCGGCGTGAATATTGCGCAGTGTTTTGGCGCCGGCGGGTTCACTCCGTGGGAAAGGATTCGTTGCTTGGCGAGCGGCCTACCACCGCTTGTGCACGCGATGGGAACCAAACCCTGGGAGCGCGAACCGAACCCTCCCAAA
The DNA here is from genome assembly GCA_963839325.1 of uncultured Acidobacteriota bacterium. GTDB lineage: Bacteria > Acidobacteriota > Terriglobia > Acidiferrales > UBA7541 > Palsa-295. The sequence continues at coordinate 17,071 of CAWIUO010000005.1, forward strand.
CTCCGTCTATCCGCTTCGGGCTTGCGGGAATATTTGGAATTTTTGCACCTCGAGTTGAATCCCTACAACGCACTCGCCCGGCACTATCGCTCGGCTGCGCAGGAAAAGCTCAGTTGGTCGGACCTTGTAACCATGCCGGCGCGATTCTGTGACTTCGCCACCGGCGGGAACGCGATTCTTCGCGAGTTGCCGCTTTCAATTTTCGATTCTGCCGCAAAAATAATTCGCCGTTGGTTGAAGGTCTCCCGCTACGAAGTGCGCCCCGACTTTTGTTTGAATGGCTCTCCTTTGCAGGAGAAACCAGAAGTGCTTCCCGATACCGAACGCAACGTCATGTCCGCCGGCGCTTAGGAGGCGATTATCGGCCAACTTCCGCATGCGTCAGAATTTGCAACGTTAGCGCCCCCTCGGAATTCGAAAACGCGGTAATCGCCGTTCAGTTTCTTCCCCACGTATCGTAGAATCCCAAAGGCATTCCCGGTGATCCTATGCTCCGTGCAACGTTCGTAGCGTCCCTCTGTCTCGTTGTAGGAGGCTTCGCACTCCCCTTGGCACTCGCACAAAATCCTAGCACCACGATCACACCGGCGGCGAAGAAGCTGCACGCCGCCTCCATCGTCGTGGACACGCACGACGACACGACGCAGCGCCTGCTCGACCCAAATTTCGATTTTGGAGCGCGACACACCGACGGCAACGTGGACATTCCGCGCATGCGCGAAGGCGGTCTCGACGCGATTTTCTTCTCCATCTGGATTCCCGGCACCGTCACCGGCCAGCCGGCCGTGGATCGCGCGCTCGCGCAAATCGAAGCCGTTCGCCGCACCGTTGCCGCGCATCCGAATGATCTCGTCCTCTGCACCACTGCCGACGAAATCCGCCGCGCCAAAGCCGCCGGCAAAATCGCCGCGCTGATGGGTGTCGAGGGCGGCCACATGATCAACAACGACCTCAGCACCCTCGACAAGTTCTTCAGCCTCGGCGTGCGCTACATGACCCTCACTCACACGGTGAATACCGACTGGGCCGATTCCTCCGGCGACAAGCCCGCGCATGACGGCCTTACCCCGTTCGGCAAGCAAGTGGTCGCCGAGATGAACAAGCTCGGCATGATGGTGGACATCTCCCACGTCTCCGACAAGACTTTCTACGACGTCCTCGCCACCAGCAAAGCACCGGTGATCGCCTCGCACTCCAGTTGCCGCGCCATTTGCACGGCGCCGCGCAACATGACCGACCAGATGATCAAAGACCTCGCGGCGCACGGCGGCGTGATCCAGATCAATTACCACATCGGTTTTCTCAGCCAGGAGTACGCCGACGCGTACAAGGCGCACCCGGAATACGGCAAGGAAATCGAAGCCGAAACCAAGAAGCGCTGCGGCACGAACGAAGCCTGCGAGCTGATCGAAGCCGACAAGATCGTCCGCGAATACGTCGCCGCCGGCAAGCTTCCGCGCGTCGATTGGACGAAGATCATCGAGCACATCGATCATGCTGTTAAACTTGTAGGCGCGGACCACGTCGGCCTGGGCTCGGATTTCGACGGCGCCGACATGCCCTACGGCATGGACGACGTATCGAAGCTGCCGGAAATTACCAACGCGCTTTTAGCGAAAGGCTATTCTCCCGCCGACGTGCAAAACATCCTCGGAGGAAATACTCTTCGATTGATGCAGCAGGTTCAGGATGTCTCAAAGAAACTAGGAGGGAAGTCGTGAAAGGTTCTTGGATTCGATTCGCCGCGTGCGCACTTATCGCTGCCGCTCCCGTAATTGCCCAGGCTCAAGCTACATCTTCATCGACCGGCACGCCGGCCACCCAGCATAAGTCCGCACACACCGCGACGCACACAGATCCCGCGCTGCTTCATCCGGCTTCGCTGAAGGCTCAGGCGCCCGCCGAATACGACGTAAAATTCGTCACGAGCGCTGGCGATTTCGTGGTGCATGTAACGCGTGCGTCCGCCCCGATTGGCGCCGACCGTTTCTGGAATCTCGTCCGCCACGGCTTCTTCAACAACGCCGCGTTTTTCCGCGTCGTGCCCGGGTTCGTAGTTCAGTTTGGCTTGAGCGCCAATCCCGCCGTCAACAAGGCGTGGGACAACGCAAAAATTCAGGACGATCCCGTCAAGGAAACCAATCACGCGGGCACGCTGACCTTTGCCACCGCTGGACCAAACACGCGCACCACGCAGCTCTTCATCAATCTCGCTGAGAATCCGCGGCTTGATGGCATGGGCTTCGCTCCGTTCGGCATGATCACCTCAGGCATGGACGTGGTCCAAAAAATATACGCGGGCTACGGCGAGCAGCCCGATCAAGGTGAGATCACGGAAAAAGGAAAGGCTTATCTCGACAAAAACTTTCCCAAACTCGACGTGATCAAGGCTACCGTCATCACTTCGCCGTTGCCGGCTCCGGCGCATCACACCGCCGCGCCTGCTGCGAAGAAGCCTGCGACAGCGGCTGCTCCATCGAATTAGGAATCAAATCCGAAGATGAGTCGCGCGCAATCGCGCGCCCAGGAGATTGAATGTCCGATACACCACTGAAGAAACCGGAGTCGCTCACCGAGCAGGCTCCGGCAACGTTTAATGCCACGTTCCACACCACTGTAGGCGATTTCGTCGTTAAGGTCACCCGCGCATGGGCTCCGCTGGGCGCCGACCGCTTCTACAATCTCGCGAAGCACGGCTACTTTAGCGACGCGCACTTTTTCCGCGTGATTCCCGGCTTCGTCGTTCAGTTCGGCCTGCACGCCGACCCGGAAGTCACCAAAGTGTGGCGCCATACCAATTTGAAAGACGATCCCGTCACCCAATCCAACAAGCCCGGCATGATCACATTTGCCACCGCCGGCCCGAACACGCGCACCACGCAGCTCTTCATCAACACCGGAAACAACGCGCAGCTCGACAAGATGGGATTCGCGCCGTTTGGCGAAGTTACCACCGGCCTTGACGTTGTGAAGAAAATCCACAGCGGATACGGCGAGCAGCCCGACCAGGGCTCGATCACCGCTCTCGGCAAGCCATATCTCGAAAAGCATTTCCCGAAGCTCGACCGCATCACTTCCATCACGATTTCGTAGCCGCATCGCCTTTCCGGGTGCGCATCCTTCGTTTTCGGAACGGTGCGCGCCCGTGTTTCCGCATTCTCTGAAAATACCGCCGCCTTTCCGGCTACAATCTCGGAACCCACAAAGTTCATCTCATGTCTTCTCACGACGCAGACGCCTCCACCACGCCGACCGGGATCCGCACCGCCAACCTTCTTCTCGTCTCACTCGTCATCTTTAAAATCTTGATTCAGTTCGCCGGCATCAATCACTACGGATTCTTCCGCGACGAGTTTTATTACATGGCCTGCGGCGATCATCTCGCCTGGGGCTACGTTGACCAGCCGCCTCTGATCGCGCTCATCGCCTGGATCGCGAAGCACACGCTGGGTGACTCGATGTTCGCGATACGCCTCTTGCCCGTGCTTGCAGGCGCCGCGGTCGTCTATGTCACCGGCCGCGTCACGCGAGAGCTCGGCGGCGGGCATCTTCGCGCAATTTCTCGCGGCTGCCGCCGTGCTGTTCGCACCCATCAATCTCGCTTTCGACAGCTTCTTCTCGATGAACGCCTTCGAGCCGCTCATCTGGCTGCGTGTGCGCGTGGATCGCGATTTGCATCGTCAAAGGCGCGTCTCCCAAACTGTGGCTCGCATTCGGCGTCGTCGCCGGCATCGGTCTTGAGAACAAGCACACCATGCTCGCGTTTGGATTCGCCCTGGTTGCGGGACTCCTCCTCACTCGCGAACGCAAAATTCTCGCGAATCGCTGGTTGTGGCTCGGCGGCGCGATCGCCTTCGCGATATTCCTACCCAATCTCATCTGGGAAGCGACGCACGGGTGGCCGCAGATCGAAGTCGTCCGCAACGGCCAGGCCTTCAAGATCAACCACATCACGCCCGCCGCAGTTTCTCTTCGAGCAGATCCTATTCATGCAGCCGGTGGCGCTGCCGCTCTGGCTCGCGCGGCCTGTACTGGTATTTCTTCGATCGCGAAGGCTCTCGCTTCCGTTTTCTCGGCTGGACGTACTTCTTCATCCTTGCCATCGTGATGCTGCTCGACGGAAAGACGTACTACGTCGTCCCAATCTATCCCGTATTGCTGGCCGCCGGAGGCCTTGCAGCGGAAAAATTCTTGTTCGCGCCGAAACGCACGTGGGCTCGCGTCGCCTACGCCGCACTCTTACTCCTGGCCGGTGCTGTCACGCTTCCGTTCGGCGTGCCCATTCTCTCGGTTAATAATTTCATCAAATATTCCAGCGCGCTCCCGTACGGCCGCTCCGTGAAAACCGAAGTGGATACTCCCGTCGAACTCCCACAGCTCTATGCCGACATGTTCGGCTGGCCGAATCAGGCGAAAGTGATTTCGAACGCGTATTACTCGATTCCAGCGAGCGAGCGCGCGAACTGTGCAATTCTGGCGGGGAACTACGGCGAGGCGGGTGCGATCGATTACTACGGGAGAAAGTACGACCTGCCCAAAGCGATCAGCGGCCACAACAGCCATTACTTCTGGGGCCCCGGCGACTACACGGGCTCGTGCGTGATCATCTTCGGCGACAATTCATCGGACTACATCAAGCTCTTCGGAGACGTCACGCTCGCAGCCACCATCTCATCGCTGCATGCCACACCGGGCGAGCAAAACTTGAAAGTTTACATTTGCCGAAAACCCATCGCGCCGCTCAGCGAACTCTGGCCCCGCTTCAAAATGATCATCTAAGCCGAACACCCGAGCATCCGAGCAGTGGGATAGGCTCTCAGCCTGTCAGCACTGCACTCTCAGCGCGGTGTGCCTCGTGGGATAGCCGACCCGGGCGTCGTACACGGAAGCTCGCGTGATGAACGGGCACCATTGAAATCGCATGAAGTAGAAACGGAACGCAGCGGAATAAATTACCTCGGCGCGTGTTTTGGATTTCGCGCCGCTTCTTCCAGCGCGCCGAGCTTCAACCCCGCCGCAACCAACCGGTGCCCAATCTCCGAATTTGTCCGGCTCGCAATCGCAAACAGCACGCATTCCAGCGTCAGCACCGGAATCACGCGTCCGTCCACCATATCCGACGTCGGCGCCGCTGCCTCTGCCGCAGCCCAAATCGCCATCAGCTCCGCCGAGTGTGCCAGCTTTGGCTCCGCAGGCTCGGACTTCTTCGCGCCCAACGGCAGCTTCCATTTCTTCGGCTCGATTTCCGCGGCACGCTGCTTGTGGTGAAACTCAATCCAGTAGTGCCAGCGCTGCGGGCTAATCCGGCAAATTTGTTGAAGATACGGCTCGACCTTTTCTTCGTCGTCCCAGTATTTCGCAAGGCGGTCCCATTCGTACATATACATTCCGGCGAGCAAGTCGGCCACTTCCACGGCCGATGCTGCGCGGCTGTGCGCCATCATCGTCGCGAGCGATTCCGCGCGAGCCATATCCATCGTCAACCGATGCGGAGGTACGGCAGCGCCATCCACCAATGCCAAATCGCCCGCCCGTCGCTTCGGCGTCTTAATTCCGTCTCCGTCCTTGCGGTTAAAAAGGCTCATAAGTTCCGAAAACGTTCCGCTCGCGCACACCAGCAGCGCCCGAACCGGATGCGTTACTCGATTTTACCAAGCGGCGCCCGGCCGCCCACGCCACGATGCGTTCGGATGTTTCGCCTTCGGTACTGTTCTTGAAACGCTAAGAACCCTGTTCTTTGGTACAGTTCGCGCGCGATGATCCGCGGCAAATGCTCGCGCTTCCCGTTGACTCGACCCATCGGCGGTGTCAGAATTTCCGCCGGCCCTTTTACCGAGGGCACCTGAGAATGACGGAACCTGCCAACGGCGCGTCTCACCTCCCCAACCCCAATCCATTTGTAGGCACCTGGCGACTGGTTTCGATTGAATCGTCGGAATCGCGGCTCTTTGGCGAAGCTCCGGTCGGAATGCTGATGTATGACGCGGAAGGACACGTCGCCGTGCAGATCATGCGCAATCCGCGTCCGGAATTCGCGGCAAACACGATGGGGTTCCCGTCGCCGAAGGACGTGCAAGTCGCCTACAAGGGCTACTACGCTTACTACGGGTCGTACTCGGTGGATTGCGCGAGTAAAATCATCACGCATCATTTGCAAGGAAGCCTGCGCCCCGGCGATGTAGGCAAGGATTTCGTGCGCGCCTACACGCTCGATGGAAAATCGCTCTCGCTCCGTCCGGTGAACGACAGCCAGGCCAAAGACGCCTGCCTGAACTGGGAGCGCGCGTAGCAAGCTCGTTACGTTTCCTGCCTCGCTTCCAGCCGCGCTAGGTCGTCATCCAGAGGCCCGGTTCATCGGGCCGAAGGATCCCTCTTATTCTTGGAGCCCGCGCACGTCGTTTTAAGCTACAAGCCGAGTACGTTGATCAATTCCCGCACCGAAGCGGCGGACTTGTTCAGCTCCGCCTGTTCTTCCGCGGTGAGTTTCACCTGGATGATCTGTTCGATGCCTTTTGATCCGAGTTTCACCGGCACGCCGACGAACAAGCCGTTGATCCCGTATTCGCCTTCGAGATAGGCAGCGCACGGCAGAATCTTCTTCTTGTCGTGCAGAATCGCTTCCACCATTTCCACGGTGGCAGCCGAGGGCGCGTAGTAGGCCGATCCGGTCTTCAGCAGGTTCACGATTTCAGCGCCGCCTTTGCGAGTCCGCGTCACAATCGCGTCCAGTTTATCTTTGGCGATCAACTCGGGTAGGGGAATGCCGGCTACCGTCGAATAGCGCGTCAGCGGAACCATGTCGTCTCCGTGGCCGCCCAGCACGAACGAATTGATGTTCTCCACCGAAACACCGAGTTCCATCGCCACGAACGCGCTCATGCGCGCCGAGTCCAGCACGCCGGCCATTCCGATCACGCGGTTCTTCGGGAATTTGCTGATTTTGAACGCCGCTTGAGCCATGGCGTCGAGCGGGTTCGTGACGATGATCAGAATGGCGTTCGGCGAAAGCTTCACCACTGCTTCCACCACGCCTTTCACCACGTCATAGTTTGCCTTCAAAAGATCGTCGCGGCTCATCCCCGGCTTGCGCGGAAATCCGGCAGTGATCACGATGATGTCGCTGTTCTCCGTGCCGGAATAATCGCCGGACGCCGTCGAAATGCCGCTCACGTGCGAACTCGTCCCGAAAATCGTGGCCGATTCGGCCATGTCCAGCGCTTTACCCGCAGGCACGCCCTCCAGGATGTCCGTCAACACCACATCCGCCAGCCCCGCATCATGAATCCGCTGCGCCGTGGTCGAACCCACGAAACCGCCGCCTACCACCGTCACCTTCTTACGCATTCCATCTCCTTGTCCTGCCTCTGGCCGAGGCCTTTATAATTTAGAAAAATCGACAGCGTTTCGCGCTCCATACGACAAGCCGTCATCCCGAGGCCACTTCAGCGGCCGAAGGATCTCTCGTCGCCTTTATGCTAAGCACGCAATAACACATCGACGGGAGAAATCGTCCCTTACATGTTTTCAATAATCGCCGACGCAAACTCGGAAGTCTTCAGCTTCGTTGCGCCCTCCATCATCCGTTCCAGATCGTAGGTGGCTTTCTTCTGCTGAATCGTCTTCGCAATCCCTTCCTCGATCATTACGCCCACTTCTTTCCAGCCCATGAAATCAAACATCATTGCGCCCGACAGCATCACCGAACTCGGGTTGATGACATCCTTATCGGCATATTTCGGCGCGGTTCCATGGGTGGCTTCGAAAACGCCAAATCCATCCCCGATATTCGCGCCCGGTGCCATGCCCAGCCCGCCCACTTGCGCCGCGCAGGCGTCGCACAAGTAGTCGCCGTTCAGGTTCGGCGTGGCGAACACTTGATACTCATCGGCGCGCGTGAGCACCTGCTGGAACACGGAATCGGCGATGCGGTCGTTGATCAGGATTTTCTTCTTCCACTGCGCCTTTGCCGTGCGTCGCGTAGAGCGAATCGAGCGTGTGGCGCACTTCGTGCGTACAGCTCCTTCTTGAAATCTTCCGGCGCCTGATCCAGGCCCGGCTCGATCAGCGCGGCATTCTGTTCAACAGTGATATCCGGATTCGAGTCCTTGTTGCCAAGGATCCAGCTCTCGCGCTCGGTGACCACGTACTCCCGAAATTCCTGCGTCGCCAGCTCGTAGCCCCAATCGCGGAACGCGCCTTCGGTGAATTTCTGAATGTTGCCCTTGTGAACCAACGTGACCACGCTCCGCTTATTCTCCAGCGCGTGAACGATCGCGCGGCGCACCAGACGCTTCGTTCCCGTCGGCGACATGGGCTTGATGCCGATGCCGGAATCCTCGCGCACTTTTTTCTTGCCGCCCTTCAACATGTCGTCGTTCAGAAACTCGATCAGCTTCTTCACTTCGGGAGTGCCGGAGCGCCATTCGATTCCGGCATACACGTCTTCGGTGTTTTCGCGGAAAATCACCACGTTCATCCGCTCGGGATTCTTCACAGGGGAAGGGACGCCCAAAAAGTAGCGAACCGGCCGCACGCAGGCGTAGAGATCGAGCACCTGCCGCAACGTAACGTTCAGCGAGCGAATGCCTCCGCCTACCGGAGTCGTGAGCGGCCCTTTGATCGCGATGCGGAAGTCCTGAATCGCGTCGATCGAGTCCTGCGGCAGCCATTCCTTGAACTGGCGATGGGCCTTCTCGCCCGCAAAAATCTCCAGCCACGCCACTTTGCGCTTGCCGCCGTACGCCTTCGCCACCGCCGCGTCGAATACCCGCTGCGACGCTTTCCAGATATCGCGTCCCGTTCCGTCGCCTTCGATGAACGGAATGATCGGATTGTCGGGCACGCTGAAGTTTTTGTTGGAAAACTCGATGGCCTTGCCGCTCGCGGGGACAGCAACGCCGTTGTACGAAGCCTTCATAGGTCGGGAACTCCCTGAGTCCAAGCACTTTCCGGCTGAGTTTCGTCCCGCCGGAGCGGCGGAACGCATTTCGCAAACGCCCAACAGTAGCATAGTCGGCGGATGGGTTTCAGCCCCGTTCCACAACGCGGAACAGCCACTTTGGGCGGCTGTGGGACATGCGAATTCCGAAGTGCAGTTGGCACTTGCTCCCATTCAAAAAACTTATCGGCCCGATAAGATTTTCCTGCGTGAATTTTCCACAATGGCGTTTGACGCTCCCGATGCTGCGCGATAGGCTTTCCAGTCGTTGAGCGGAAGACGCTGCCCGCCAAACGGGCGCGCGCCGCAGCGACCTGCGCGATATCCCAAGGAGGATCATGTCCACCGAATTGCGAAGTTTTCTTACGCTCTCTTACGATGAGCTGGAAGAGTTGAACCTGGAAGCCAAGGACCAGAGAAAGAATCGCGTTCCCGCCGACACCATTCAGGAAGGCCGCCTGCGTTATCTCACCGACGAAAAGAGAATCAAAGCCGTCACCGTGCTGTTCAGCGACCTGGAAGGCCGCCTGCACATGCTGGATTACGACAAGAAATTTCTGATCAAGAGCTGGGACAACCTCACGTTCGACGGCTCGTCGATCCGCGGATTCACCGCGCAGCGCGAAAGCGACTTGCGCCTCGCCATGGACTGGTCCGCCTTTTACTGGGCGCCCGGCCGACGTCTTCGGCGCCGGAAAAGTGCTGGTCTTCGGGCAGGTCATCGACAAGGACGGCTCGCCTTACGCAGCCGACATTCGCGGCGTATTGAAGGGCTATTCGGAAGCGCTATATAAGAAAGACGGCTACACGCTGAACGCCGCGAACGAAATCGAAGGCTTCTTGTTCCGCGGCGCCGATGCGGAACGCCGCTACAACGAAACCGGAAAATTCGAGTACGTGAACACCGGCGGCTACTACCACTCGCTGCCCGGCGATCACCTGCGCACGTTCATCGACACCACGGCCGAAGTTCAGCGCGCCATGGGCTTCCAGAACGAGAAAGACCATCCGGAAGTGGCGCCGTCGCAGTTTGAAATCAACTACGGCTATGGCGAAGTGGTGGCGGCGGCGGACCAGATCCAGCTCTACAAGCTGATCTGCCGTCAGGTCGCGACCAAGATGGACCTGACCGCGAGCTTCCTGCCGAAGCCGGTCGTGGGCGTCAACGGAAACGGGATGCACACCAATGTTTCCATCAGCAAGAACGGCAAGAACCTGTTCTGGGACCCGAAGGGTGAAGAAAAGCTCAGCAAGCAAGGTTGGGGATTTATCGATAAGATCCTCACGCACGCGAACGACATCTGCCTGCTGCTCAATTCCAGCGTCAACGCCTACCGCCGCCTCGACCCGCACTTCGAAGCGCCGAACCAGATCAAGGCTTCGCCCGTGGACCGCGGCTCAATGATCCGCATTCCGATCGGCAACGAAAAAAGCTCGCGCGTTGAGGTGCGCTCGGTCGCGCCCGACGCGAATCCCTACATGGTGCTGTACTCGATTTTCAAGACCGGCATCGATGGCGAGACCTCGAAGATCAAAAATCTGCGCCAGGCCGAACGCTATTTGCCGGACAACATTTACACTGCCCTCGACAACTTCAATAAGGCCGAAGTGGGCGACCAAACTGCTGGGCGAAGACGTGAAACACCGTTACGCCGATTTGAAGCAAGCCTCCGCGGATCGTTGCTCGCGCTTGCTGGGCACCTTCGTGAAGGCGCCCGAAGTGCAGTACCACCACGAGGTGTACAACCAGTATTTGTGGAACCAGTTCTAGTTTTTTCGCGAACTGGCAATGTGAAATGTGAAAACGCCTTGGTGATGAGCCAGGGCGTTTTCATTTGGCGCGCGATCTGACGCTCACGTCCGGCACGTCACAGACATCTAATCGTGGGACCGCCGGTTGTGGCTGATTGCTTTTCGGGCACTTTGCCGTCATCCAGACGGCGATTTAAGTGGCTCGTAATAATCGGCAACATACTTCGGTCTCGTACCATAAGCTCTTATATCGCGCCGCGAACATGGCGTTGATCGTTATCCGCGTCAGTCGCATGCATCTAAGTAGGATCGGTTTTTGCAGAAATAAGACAGAATTGAGATAGCCCGTCGCACTAAGTGCTGTGAGGCCGAAATGGAGAAGTCTCAAGATCTAGACCAGATCGTCCGCGAACTCAACGACGCGTCCGAAGCGCGCAAAAAAGATCTCGGCGAGTCGCTGCAGGTGGATCGCTGGCTCACGCGTCTGCTCGCTGAAGGTGGAAGCGATTTGCTCCTCGTTCCCGGCGCGCCCGCGTCGATGCTGATGGAAGGTGCGGTGAAAACACTCGAAACCACGCCGCTCGATGGCGCGGAGATCGAGGATATTGTCTTGCCGGTATTGACCTCGCGCGCGCTGCAACAATTCCGCGAGCACCAAATCTCAGATTCGTCCTACCGGATCGAAGGGCAGGGCCGTTTCCGCATCAATCTCCATCGCGAACGCGGTCAGGCCGCTGCGTCGATCCGCGCGCTGCCGCCCAAGGTGCCGCATCTCGCCGAACTAAAGCTGCCGGCGCAAGTTGAGGCGCTTTCGCATCTGCGACGCGGGCTGGTACTGATCGGCGGTCCGGCGGGCTCGGGGAAGTCAACGACCCTTGCCGCGCTGGTGAACGAGATCAATCGGCGCGATGCACGCCACATCGTGACCATCGAAGACCCGATCGAATACGAACACTCGCACATCCGCAGCATCGTCGAGCAGATCGAAATTGGCACCGACGCGCCTGATTTTCCCACGGCCCTCCGGGCAGCGCTGCGACAGGCTCCGGACGTGATCGTAGTCGGCGAAATGCGCGACACGGAGACCATGCAGATCGCCGTGGCCGCGGCCGAGACGGGGCACCTGGTCCTCTCCACGATTCACACGACCGACGTCGCAACCGCGGTGTCCCGAGTCTCGGATTCGTTCCCCGTGGAGCGGCAGAACACGATCCGCCAGGAATTGGCAATGGCGTTGACGGCGGTGCTAACCCAGGTTCTGCTTCCGGCGAAAAATGGCGGTCGCGTGCCGGCCTCCGAGTTGCTCATGATGACCTACGGAGCGCGGCAGCACGTGCGGATGAACAACCTGCATCATCTGCATCAGGAAATCACGATGTCAAAGAAAAAGGGTTCGTACGCGATCGAAGAATCGCTGGTCAAATTGGTGAGCGAGGGGTTGATCGACAAGGAAGACGCTGCGACGACGGCCATTCATCCCGACGATCTGGAGATCCTGCTGAAACAAGAAGGCCGCGCCTCGCAGCGCGGCCTGTCGAACTCGGCTTCCTGACTTTGCGATGCGGCGCTCACAACTCGCCGCGGCTTAATCGTAGTATTCCTGCCCGAGATGCGTGATCAAGTCTTCGCCCATCATCCAGCGCAACGTGTTCTTCAGCTTCATCAATTGAATGAACAGATCGTGTTCGGGATAGAGTTCCGGTGCGCACATCGGCGACTTGAAGTAGAAGCTCAGCCACTCCTGAATGCCGCGCATCCCGGCGCGCTGCGCCAGATCGAAAAACAGAGCGAGGTCGAGCACGATCGGCGCCGCCAGGATCGAGTCGCGGCACAGAAAATCGACCTTGATCTGCATCGGGTAGCCGAGCCAGCCGAAGATGTCGATATTGTCCCAGCCTTCTTTGTTGTCGCCGCGCGGCGGGTAGTAGTTGATGCGCACCTTGTGGTGGATCTTGCCGTACAGCTCCGGATAGAGGTTCGGCTGCAGAATATATTCCAGCGCGCCGAGCTTCGATTCTTCCTTGGTCTTGAACGATCCCGGATCGTCGAGCACTTCGCCGTCGCGATTGCCGAGAATGTTCGTGGAGAACCAGCCGTTCAGGCCGAGCATGCGCGCTTTGAAGGCCGGCGCGAGCACGGTCTTCATCAGGGTCTGGCCGGTTTTGAAGTCTTTTCCGCCGATGGGCACGCTATGTTTCTGCGCAAATTCCTGCATCGCGGGAATATCCACGGTCAGGTTCGGCGCGCCGTTCGCGTAGGGAACTCCCGCTGGTGATGGCCGCCTAGGCATAGAGCATGGAAGGCGCGATGGCCGGATGATTTTCCTTCATGGCCTTTTCAAACGATTGCGCAGGTCTTGTGCACGTCCTGCGGCTTCATGAAACACTTCGGTAGACCCGCACCACACCATGACCAGGCGCGATCGAGCCGTGCTTCTTTTTGAATTTCGCGGATGTCGTCGCTGAATCTGCAGGGCGAGGTCGAACTTCGTCTTGCCCTTCTTGACGTTCGTGCCGTCGAGCATCTTCACGTAGTTCACGGTCGAAGGCCGCTTCATGGGCTTGATCTTGGACAGGAACTTCTTCACTTTCGCCAGGTCTTGCGCTTCGAGCACGCCTGCTTTCGCGGCCGCTTCATAGGCATTATCAGGGAAAATATCCCATCCGCCGAAGACGATATCATCCAGCTTCGCGAGCTTCACGAAATCCTTGATCTTCGGCGACCGTCCGTCGGTTCGCTTGCCGAGGCGGATCGTGCCCAGCTGCGTCAGCGAGCCCACCGGCACGGATTTGCCGCTGGCGCACCAGCTCGACGCCTGCCATGAACGTGGTTGCCACCGCTCCCATTCCCGGCGTCAGCACTCCGAGTTTCCCTTTTGGCGGAGCAATATTTACAGGCCTGCGCATTCGTTTCCCCCAAGTGTGTGAAAAGAAATTGTGCCGAAGTAGGTCCGGCGAATTCGCCCAAGGCAATACGCCCGGCTCGGCCTTCCGTTACTCCGCCGGTCCGGCAACCAGTCAAATCAATCTTGCGTTTACAGGTGATGAAGCAGGCCAAACGCCGTGACTGGGCGCGCTCAACGCGAAAATCGCCTTCGAGCAAACAATTTATGATGCAAGAAGCGGCGCGGATTTGCAAATCGAATGCGGGGAAGTGCGGAAGGGCGGAGCTTTAGCTCGGCCATATGCGGCGCAACTACAACCGTCTTGAGCCGCTGAAGCCACGCCCTCCCTCGCTAGAGCTTTTCGATATGAATCGAACCGTCGCCGGTGCTGAGCGCGAGTGTTCCGCCTCCGGCATTCAACTTGCCTCGTACCGAAGAGTGGCTCAGGTTGCCGGACACGGAGATCGGCACGTCGAGCGAAATGCTGCCGTCGCCGGTGTGTGCGTCGAGGTTCGCATTCAAGTCGCCGGGAAGCCGCAACGTGATATGGCCGTCTCCGGAATGCAGGCTCCAGTCTGAGGCGACTTTGGAGCCGGAGTTGGCTTGCGCGTCGATGTTGCCGTCGCCCGATTTCAAATCGAGCGAATCGAATCGGCCATCGATCTTGATGTTCCCGTCGCCCGTGGACGCTTCGAGCGAGCCGTCGAAACCGGTGCCGGTCATGTTTCCATCCCCGGTGTGCATGTGAACCGTTCCGTGGACGGCGGTGGCCTCAACATTGCCATCGCCCGAGGAGAACTGCAGGTTGCCGTTCACGTTCTGCGCGGTCACGTTGCCGTCGCTGGTACTGATGTTCATGTCCAGACCGCGCGGAACTTTTAGATCGACTTTCAGCGAGCGGTGTCCGCCCCAGTTCCAATTCATGTGCGGAAATTTCACTTCGATGGTTACCTGATTGCCGTTCTGGCTTTCGACGATCTGCACGTCATTGGGCCCGAGCTTATAGCCGACCGTGCTGATGTGCGCGTCGATGGTGCTCTTATCCGAGCCGGTCACGATCACGTCGCCGTCGCCGGTCGAGACCGTGAGATTAGCGCGACCCGTGAGCGGGTAAGACTTGTTCCAGTCGTCCGCGCGGAGCGGCGAAGCGGCAAGCGCCAGAGCTACGAAGCCGGCTAGGGCGAATCCCGTCAGAAATCGTCGGATCATGTTGTGTGACTCCTCTCGTTGTGCGGTGTTCCGTTTACGCGGGAGCCACCCGCGTTCTTCTTTCACCCTAAGTTACGGAAAACGCCTCACAAATGTTCCGTGACCCGCCTGATTCCACGCGTCGCTAGGCGCTTTTGCCCTTCGCGGATTTCCGTTTGGGGGCGGTTGCCGCGTCCGGCTTGGGGCGAAGGGCGGCAAGGAAGGCGTCAACGGGCAAGGTGTTGATCACGTCTTTCTTCTCGATCCATCCCCGTCGCGCGGTCTGCACTCCGTATTTCATGAATTTCAGATTGGCCGCGGTGTGCGAGTCGGTGGAGATCACGATTTTCACGCCACGCTCTTTGGCCATGCGCAGGTGGACGTCTTTCAGGTCGAGCCGGTCGGGATATGCGTTGCACTCCATAACGACGCCGTGCTTCGTGGCCGCGTCCAGAATTCGTTCCATGTCGTAATCGAACGGCTCCCGGCGGAGCACGAGCCGCCCGTTGGGTGCGCGATGATTTGCGTGTAAGGATTTTCGATCGCCGCAAGGATCCGTTCGGTCATCTCCTCGCGCTGCATGTTCATGTTGTAGTGCACGGACGCGACCACCACGTCGAGCTGCGCAAGAACTTCATCGTCAAGGTCCAGCGTGCCATCCTTCATGATGTCCACTTCAATCCCTGCGAGCAGCCGTATGCCCGGAACCTTGTTTTGCGCCGCGCGAATTTTCGCGATCTGCTCGAGCGTGCGCTTCTCGTCCATGCCGTTCGCGACGGTGACGGCCTTGGAGTGGTCGGTCAGCGCGATGTATTCGTAGCCGAGATCGCTTCGCCGCCACGCCCATTTCCTCGATCGAGTTCTTGCCATCGGATGCGGTGGTGTGCATCTGCAGGTCGCCGCGAATGTCGGCGAGCTTCACGAGCTTCGGCAGCGTGTGCTTCTCGGCGGCTTCAATCTCGCCGGTGTTCTCGCGCAGCTCGGGCTCGATGTAGTCGAGCTTCAGCTTGGCGTAGATATCCGCTTCCGTCTTGCCCGCAACAAACTTTCCGCCCTTCAGAGTGGTGAGCGCGTATTCGTTCAGCGTCCAGCCCATCTCGTTGGCGCGGCCACGCAGCGCCACGTTGTGCTCCTTGGAGCCGGTGAAGTAGAGCAGGGCGGCGCCGAAGCTGTCCTTTTCGAGTAGGCGGACATCCACCTGCAGTCCGTTGTCCAGAAGCACACTTACTTTGTTTTCGCCGTGCGCCAGGACCTGATCAATGCCCGGATAGTTCAGAATGTGTTCGGCCACTTGATCGACGTGCTTCTGCTTGTCGTGGCCCGGCCGCATGGTAACGAGCAAGTCTAGGTCGCCCACAGTCTCGCGTCCGCGCCGCAGCGAGCCGGCAGGCGTGATCGCCTCAACGGCTTCTCCCACCTTTTTGATATACGCCGAGAGCTTCACCGCCTCCTCGTCCGCCACATTCACCAGGAAGCGGCCGGACGATTCTTCGCCAGCGCGGTCGCCTTCAGGATGTTCTCTTCGCTTTTTTCGCCAAAACCTTCCACGTCGCGCAGTTTTCCTTCGCGCGCGAGTTTCTCCACGTCCGCCACGGTGGCCGCTTTGAATTTCTTCCAGAGCAGCGCCACCTTCTTCGGTCCAAGCGATTGCAGATCCAGAAGATCGAGCAGCGTGATCGGAAATTTCTTCAGCAAGCGCGCCCGTAGTTCGTAATCGCCGGTCGCAAGGATTTCACGAATGTGCGCGGCCATGCCGTCGCCGACGCCCGGCAGCGCTTTCAGTTTGGCGTCGTCTTTCGCGAGGTCCTCAATGCGCTCGGGGATGCTGTACAGCAGCTCGGCAACTTTCTCGTAGCTGCGGTAGCGGCCGACGATCGCGCCGTCGATTTCCAGCAGCTGAGCGGTCTCGCGGAGAATCCTGGCGACGTCTTTGTTTTCCATGGTCGTTTCCCGGTTTCGATGGCTCGAAACTAATGCGTTTGAAGCTCGGAGTAAAGGGCCTTGGCGCGCTCGATATCCGCCAGAACCTGTGCCCGCAGCGCGTCCGGCCCGGCGAACTTCTGCTCGTCGCGCAGGCGATGGAGAAATTTTACTTCTAACCGGCCGCTCGTCACATACTCGGAAAACCCGAACAGGTAAGACTCGATGGCCAGTTTTGTGCCGTCGAACGTCGGGCGCACACCGATATTCGTCACCGAGCCGTAGGTGCTCCCATTCAAAATCGACTGGGTGATGTACACCCCGCCCTTTGGCAGCGTCTCCTGCTCGGTCTTCAGATTCAAAGTCGGCACCACCACCTTCCGCCCCATTCCGGTGCCGGAAACAATTTCTCCTTCCAGCGCGAACGGCCGGCCCAGCATCCGTTCCGCGTCTGCCACTCGTCCATCTCGCAGAGCGTGACGAATCGCTGAACTCGACACAATTTCTCCATCCAGCGTTTTTGGTTCGACGATGTTAACGGTGAAGTTGGCATCGCGACCCAGCGCTTGCAGCATCGCCACATCGCCGCGCTGTTTCTGCCCGAATCGAAAATTCCCTCCAACGAAAACCTCTCGCGCGCGCAACGCTTCAACCAGATAACACCGCACAAACTCCTCCGCGCTCACCGCGGCAAAAGACATATCAAAGTTCAGAATCAACGCCGCATCGACGCCCAGATCCGCGAAGTGCCGGCAACGCTGCTCGATCGTCTCAAGCATTGTCGGCGCGGCATCGGACTTCAACACCTTCGAAGGATGCGGATCGAACGTGACCACCGCGCTTTTCAGGTTGCAGTCCCGCGCTTTTTCCACTACCGCGCCGATGATCTTCTGATGGCCGAGGTGCACGCCGTCAAAATTGCCGATCGTCAGCGACGTGCCCTCTCTCCCGCGCCGAATTGCGCGATCCACTCCTCAGGCGAATGCAGCACGGCGAGCGGCATTACAGCGCAACCTCAATTTTCAGCCCATCGTGCGCCAGGCGTACGTTCGCGGGCAATTTTGCATTGGTTTCTTCGTGACCCAGATCGTGGCAGATATGCGTAAACCATGCTCGCTTTGGTTTTACTTCGTTCACCAAAGCAACGGACTGCTCCACGTTCGAGTGTGTCGGATGCGGCCGGTAACGCAGCGCGTCCAGAATGAAAACGTCCAGCCCGTACAGCAACGGCTTCGATGATTCCGGCACAGTGCTGAAATCTGTCAGGTACGCCGCGTTCGCGAATCGGAATCCCAGCACTGGCGACGACCCGTGGTTGGCGGGCACCGGCGTTATCGGTAAGTCCGAAAAGATCGAACGGGCCGTCAATTGTGCGCAGCTCTACACCGGGAAGGGAACTCTCCGTCGGGCCTTCGTCGAAAATGTACGCGAACTGGCGCCGCAGAGTTTCCTGGGTCCGCTCGGTCGCGTAGATCGGAACCAGTGCTTTCTGTTTCAAATTGTACGGGCGAATGTCGTCGAGCCCCAAAATGTGGTCGGCGTGGCTGTGGGTGTAGATCACCGCGTCGAGGCGGTCGATGTGCTCGCGCAGGGCCTGCTGGCGGAAATCGGGAGTGGTATCGATCACCACGTTCCGGTCATTGTAAGTCAGCATAAGCGAAGGCCGCGTTCGCTTGTCGTTGGAATCGGTCGAGTCGCAGACCGCGCAGTGGCATCCGAGCGTGGGAACGCCCATGGATGTGCCGGAGCCGAGAACCGTCAGAAGCAGAGAATCCATTTCGTGGTGGGATGCCTGAAACTTCGCGCGCGACTCACGTCCGGGCACGTCGTCCGAAATCGCCGGCTCGCGCGATGAACAATCACGCTCTTAAAGCTACGGCTTAACCTTGGCCTTCTTCATCATCGCTTCGGCCGCGGCTTTCTGAATTTCCATGTACGTCAGTTTCAGGCTACCGAGAACCTCGATGAGCAGGTTCTCGTCGTCCTTCGAAAGATTGCCTGCGGTCTTTTCACGCAGCGCGTCGATCATGTCGATCATTTCGCGCGCGCCTTCAAGATCGACGAACGGCTGTCCCGTGCGCGGATCGGCCATTCCGCCCAGCATGGCGGCGGCATTGCGCGTGAGAAAGTCGACCAACAATTGAAAACTGCGCGACGACGCGCTGATCGGCTCGGACGACGATTCGGCTTCCGCTTCGGAAGCTAAAGCGGCCGGTTCGGGCACCAGCGTCGGTCCCGCGGCTTTCGGAGCATCGCCGGCGGCCGGAGCAGGTTGCGGCTTCGGCGCAGGCTGCGCAGCGGCGCGTTTCGCGGCGGCTTCCTGTTCCTGGCGGTCGATCTCCGCAGCCTCCGGGCGTACTTCACCCTCTTCGGTGAAATGGCGGCGGTCGATGACCTTGAAGGTTTCTTCCTGCTTGGGTTCTGACACTTGGGATTCCTCGCGATTCTCGGATGTGAACTTCAGTCTAACATTCGGCCCTATGCGCCACAAGTGAACCGCCCTGCGCGGCCATATATTCAGGCGCGGACGAGTGAAATTCCGAGTCTTCCAAAATTTACAAAATGAGTCTTGACAAGCCCGATGGCTACTGTTACAACGTGTAGCGTTACAATGACGAACACAAACAAAGCGAAACCAAAGAACCTCGGCGAAGTCGAACAGCGCGTGATGGATTACGTCTGGGCCAACGGGCCCGTCTCCGCCGAGCAGTGCCGCGAGGCGCTCGCGGACGAATGGCCGATGAAGGAATCCACCATCCGCACCGTGCTGCGGCGCCTGGAAGAAAAAGGCTACGTGAAGCACGAAGTCGAAGGGCGCACCTACATCTACCGCGCCGCCGAGCCCGCGCAGAACGTGGCCGTGCGCGCCGTGCGGCACATCATTGACCGATTCTGCGGCGGCTCGGTGGAACAATTGATGATCGGCATGGTGGACAACGAAGTGATCGACAAGAAAGACCTCGATCGGCTAGCGCGCAAAATCGCGGCGCGCAAGGAGGGGAAGTGATGAGCGCGCATCTGGAAATGGCCCCGATGTCGTCCTATTTGTCGCGCGTAGCTGAGCCGGCACTGCGGTCGCTGATAGTAGCGGGAGCGGTCGGAGTGTCGCTCGCCGCGCTGCGTGTATCGGGAACGAAAATGAAACTGGCTGCCTGGCGGGGAGTGTTGGGCGTCGCGCTGGCGATGCCGCTGCTGAGTTTTGCGCTGCCGGCGATGCCATTCTCGATGGCGTTTCTGGACAAGTCGCCATTGGTTCGGGATGCCATCCGCCCGATTTTTGTTTCGGCGCCCGCCTCGCGACCGGTTTCCGCGCCAGCGCCGCTGGAAGGATCGGTTTTGGCCATCGATGCGTTTACGGCGCGCTCTAGTGCGCGAGCGGCGGTTGGCGATCAATCGGCGGCTCGAGCCTCAACCGTCACGTACTTCCATCCTGTCTTGGAAGAATCGCCGGCGACCGCAACGGAAGTGGCGAACAACGTGCGCCTCCAGACGGCAGCCAATCCCGCGCGCGCGAACGTGTTCGCACGGATTCGCGAGCGGCTCCGCAGTGAAATTACGTTTGCAAGAGCGATGGCGATTGTGTATTTCGCGGGATTCGTTTGCCTCGCGGCGCGCATGTTCACAGGCATCGTCCTGGGATCGAGGCTCGCGCGTCGTGCAAAGCCGATACGCGCACGCAGGGCGATCGAGCGCATGGACGGCTGTTCGAACGCGCTCGAGCTAAGTGCTACACCGCGGCTGGCCGAGAGCGCCGCGCTCGCCGTGCCGGTGACCTTCGGAGTGATGCGACCCGCGGTGCTGCTGCCGGAGGGTTGGGAGAGCTGGAGCGACGCGCAGCTTGATTCCGTATTCATGCACGAACTTTCGCACGTCGCCCGGCGTGATGCGCTCGCCGAACGCATTTCGCTGATCCATCGCTCAATTTTCTGGTTCAGCCCGCTCAGCTGGTGGCTGGATCGCGAGCTGGCGAAACTGGCGGAGCAGGCCAGCGACGAAGCGGCGCTCTCGTCGGGAATTGACCGCGAGCAATACGCGGAAACGCTGCTCGCATTTTTGTCGGCGCTGCAGGCGGCGCCCGGTCGTGTGCGGTGGCAGGGAGTATCGATGGCGGCTTCGGGGCAAGCCGAGAAGCGAATGGAACGAATCCTACGCTGGAAGGGAGAATCGGAAATGAATCTCAAACGATCCGCCGTCGTGGCGATGGCCGCCTTTTTTGTACCGGTGGTCTGCGTGGCCTCGGCGTTCACGCCCCGGTTTGATTACACCTACTTGTATCAGGACGCGAATCAAGCTCCACCTCCTCCTACGGCCCCAGGGGCCGCCGCAACGCCGGGCACCGCTCCTGCGCCTGCTGCTGTGCCAGGTGCCGCGCCGTCACCGTCGGATGCGCAAGAACCTGCACCCGCGCCTGCGCCCTCACACGTAATCGTGATTTCGCCCGCGCCGAAGGTTGTCGTGAGAGCTTTCCCGGCGCCGTATCCCGCGCCCAAAGCGGTAAGCCCGAATGGATATTCATACTCCTACACCATGCCGCCGGCCGTGGCCTTCGCCGTTCCTCCAGCTCCGGTAAGCGCCTACGTGACCGCACCTGTACCGCCGGTGAGCGTGAATATCGGCGTCGCCCCGCACGTCTGGGTTGCACCGATCCCGCCGTCGTCCAGCGTCGTTCAGTTCGGTGATAGCAACGAGTCGTATGTCATCGTTTCCGGAGACAACACCTGGGTGCAGATCAGAGGGGCGGATGCGACGGATGTGTCGGTCGGGCCGGAAGGGAATCCGATGGGCCGCGACTTACGGAAAAAGTACGGCGATCATTTCATCTGGTTCCGCAGGAACGGTAAGGAGTACGTGATTACAGACCGGGCCACCGTGGATCGCGCGATGCAGGTCTATAAGGAGACGATCGAGCTGGGCAAAATGCAGGAAGAACTCAGCGCTAAACAGGAAGCTTTGGGCAAGCAGCAGGAACAACTCGGCGAACTTCAGAGCCAGATTCACGTGGACCTGCCGGACCTGAGCGCCGAAATGGCGAAGTTGAATGCCGAAATGAAGGAATGGAATTCGCCCGAGAATAAGGAAGCGATGGCCAAAGCCCAGGCGGCTCTGGATAAGGCTATGGCCGAGTTCAACGCCAACTCTCCGGACATGGAAAAGCAGCTCGCGAAATTGCAGGCGGAAGCGGAGGCGCTGAGCTCGAAGATCAACGAAGAGACGGTCGCTCGAATCCAGGAACAAATCGGCGACATCCAGGCCAAGATTGGCGAAGCGCAGGCCGGTTCAGGCGAGCAACAGGAGAAGCTCGGCGAGCTCCAGAGCAAGCTGGGAGACAAGCAGGCGGAGCTGGGCGAGAAACAGGGCCGCCTGGGCGAGCAGCAGGAGAAAGCCTCGCAGGACGCCGAGAGCCAGCTGAAAAAGTTGTTTGACGAAGCCGTAGCCAACGGCACCGCCAAGCCGCAATAACCGCGCGCCGCTGTGAACCCAGCACGACGGCAGCACGATTGACCACGAAACCGCCCAGCTCCGCGTGTCAGTACCGCGGTCAAACCTGCCCGTGTTTTCGCCGCCGTCCTCGACCGCCTCGACACTCGTGCCCCCAAACGGTAAATTGCTTCCGTGAAGAAAAAGCCTAAAAAGAAAACCTCTCGCCCAAAGCAATTTCGCCCCCGCCAGCCCAAAATTCCCGTGACCCGCCGCGACCGCGAAGCCGGCGAATGGTTTGCAAAGCTCGTCGCGCTACAGGCAAAACTGCGCGCCCCGCGTGGCTGCCCGTGGGATCGCGAGCAAACCCACGCGTCGCTGCGTCGTTTTCTAATCGAAGAAGCGTACGAAGTTCTGGACGCGATCGAAACGGGCGACTCTGAGCATTTCGCCTCGGAGCTGGGCGACCTGCTCCTGCAAGTCGTGTTTCATTCGATCATCGCGGAAGAAGCCGGCGCGTTCACCATGGCCGACGTGATCGAAGTCGGTCCACACAAAAATGGTGCGCAGGCATCCGCACGTTTTCGGCGACGTGACCGCGAAAGATTCGAAGGCTGTTCTGAAAAATTGGGAACAGATCAAAGCCGAGGAGCGCGCCGAGAAGAGGCGCGGCGGCCGGACCGAAATCCGTTTCCGTGCTGTCCGGCGTTCCGCGCTCGCTGCCGGCGTTGATCGAGGCGGATCATCTGACCCGCAAAGCCGCGCGAATCCGTTTCGATTGGGAGCGTGCGCGCGACATAACGGAGAAGATTCGCGAAGAGTTGACCGAACTCGACGAGTTGTTGCCCGGAGCCTTGGACAAGCCACCGGAGCAGGGCGCTTCCGCGACGCGGATCGAGGAAGAAGTCGGCGATCTGCTTTTCGCAGCCGTAAATCTCGCCCGGTTCCTGGAAATCGATCCGGAAGTGAGCCTGAAGAAAGCCAATGCGAAATTCAAACGCCGTTTCGAGTGGATGGAAACTGCGGCGGCGCAATCAGGCCGCGCCCTGGCCGACGTTCCGCGCGAACGCATGGAAGAACTGTGGAACCTTGCCAAGAAGCAGCCTCCCGCGCCGCAGCACCCGCGCGCGCGGCGCGATCCCTAACGCAAACTTGTCTAGGTTTGCGGCCGCTTCGAAACTAAAATATGGAGACCTTTTCCCGGAGCGATTGGTGGCCTCAAGATCGAGCAGTCCTTCCCCTGAAATAGAAGTCCGGCACTGCGACACTCTCGCTGAGTACGAACAGTGCGTCGCGGTCCAGTATCAGATATGGGGCGAATCGATGTCCGTCCCGTCGCCGATTTTTGTGGTCGCGCATCACACCGGCGGCCAAATTCTCGGAGCGTATGCCGGCGAAAAACTGGTCGGCTTCACTCTGGCGCTCGCGGGCGAGCGCAACGGCGCTGCCTTCCTGCATTCGCACATGACCGGCGTGCTGCCTGAATATCAGAATCACGGGATCGGCCGGCGGCTGAAACTGTTTCAACGGGAAGAAGCGCTCAAGCGCGGATTCCGCTGGATCGAATGGACCTTCGACCCACTCGAATTGCGCAACGCGCACTTTAATATCGTTCGGCTCGGCGCCGTGGTCCGCCGCTTTATCCCCAACTGCTACGGCATTACCCCTAGCCCGCTGCACGCAGGAATTCCTACAGACCGATTGATCGCCGAATGGTGGATCGATTCCGCCCGCGTGAAGAGTATTTTGGCGGACGAATCTCAGCCCCTGGCGGTGCCGCCCCGGACCATCGCCGTACCAACGGGCGTCGGGGAGCTGCGGCTACGCGACCGCCTACACGCGATCGAGCTCCAGCGCGACATTCGCAATCAATTCCAGAAATTGCTGCACGGCGGCTATGTGGTCACCGGCGTCGAGCGCCGGGTGGTGACCACCGATTACATTCTTGAGCCTGCTGCGTCGATCGCCGGCTTGCGTTTGCCCGAATACCGCCCTGAAGAATTCGAGGACTAAGAGGTAAGCCCACCGACATGCGCCTGAAAAAAGTAACGCTTCGCGAAATTCATCTGCCGCTGATTTCGCCGTTTCAGACCAGCTTCGGCACGACCACGCTCCGCCGCATCTTGCTGGTCGAAGCGGACGTCGATGGCGTATTCGGGCTGGGGCGAATCGACCGCCGGCGAAGATCCTTACTACTCCTACGAGACTGTCGAAACCGCCTGGCACATCCTGCGCGATTACCTTTGGCCCATGCTGAAGGGCAGGGAATTCGCGCCGGCGGCGGAAGTCTGCGATCTCTTCTCGCAGGT
Source organism: uncultured Acidobacteriota bacterium (assembly GCA_963839325.1). Lineage (GTDB taxonomy): Bacteria > Acidobacteriota > Terriglobia > Acidiferrales > UBA7541 > Palsa-295. The sequence goes on from CAWIUO010000005.1 coordinate 41,480, forward strand.
CCGCGGCCACAACATGGCGAAGGCGGCGACTCGAAACCGCCATCTGGGACGCCGAAGCAAGCAGAAAAATGTGCCGCTGGCCAAACTGCTCGGCGGAGCGCGCGACGGAAATTCCCTGCGGCGTTTCCATCGGCATCCAGCCGACGATTCCGGAGCTGCTCGCGAAAGTCGAAAAGGAACTGCCGCCGGCTACCAGCGCATCAAAATCAAGATCAAGCCGGGCAAGGACGTCGAGCCTGGTCGCGCGCTGCGCGAAAGATTTCCGCGCATCCGGCTGATGGTGGACGCCAACTCCGCCTACACGCCTGGAGGACGCGCCGCTGCTCAAAGCGCTCGACGCGTACTACCTGATCATGATCGAGCAGCCGCTCGGCTGGGACGACATCTACTCCCACGCGCAGCTGCAGACGCAGCTCGAAACGCCCATCTGCCTCGACGAGTGCATCCACGACGTCGAGCACGCCCGCGCCGCCATCGAGATCGAGCGCCTGCAGAATCATCAACATCAAGCTCGGCCGCGTCGGCGGCCACACCGCAGGCGCGAGCGCATCCACGATCTGTGCCAGGCGCAAGGCGATCCCGGTGTGGTGCGGCGGCATGCTCGAATCCGGCATCGGCCGCGCGCACAACATCGCCATGTCCATCGCTCCCGAATTTCACTCTGCCCGGCGACGTTTCGGCCAGCAAGCGCTACTGGGACCGAGGACATCATCGAGCCGGAAGTGGAAGTCACGCCGCAAGGCACCATCGTCGTTCCCACGGGTCCGGGCATCGGCTACACTCCGCGCCTCGACCGCATCGAATAGCTCACCCAGCGACATCGAAGCCCTCGAGTAAAAATTGAACGCCACCGCCGTCCTATCGCCCGACGCCAACGCACCCATGCGCAGACCCAGCCGCGCGCTGCTGATCGCCTCCCTGGTTTTCATGCTTTTTCTCTGGTCGCTGAATTACATCGCGGGCAAAGTCTCGCTGCGCACGCTCGATCCGATTTCGCTGGCCTGCTTCCGCCTGCAACTCGCTGCGCTTTTGATGCTGCCGATCTACTTCGCGCACCGAACCGCGCGAAGCCTCTGCGCGACTGGTGGGCGATCGTCTACCTGGTTTTTTCGGCGTGGTGCTGAACCAGGGCCTGTTCACGGTCGGACTGAACTACACCACGTCCGCGCACTCCGCCGTGATTATCGCCGTCGGTCCGGTGATCATCGATCCTCGCGCGCGCTCTGGGAATGAGGCTCTCACCGCCGACAAAAATCGTCGGCATGGCGCTTTCCTTCATCGGCGTTTTTTTGCTCGAAGCGGAGCAGGGCGCGCCGAGCCATTCGCCGCTGCTGCTTGGCGATCTGATTACCTTCGGCGGAACGATCGGTTTTGCCGTGTACACGGTGCTGGGTAAGCGCCTCGCATCGGCGTACGACGCCATCTCCATGAACACGTTCAACTGCGTCGCTGCCGCGGCGATGCTTCTCCCACTCAGCGTTTACCAAGCGCTCCATCTGAACTGGAGGGCAGTCGGCTGGGCAGGTTGGCTCGGCATGTTTTACATGGCTGCGGGAAGCTCCGTCGGTGCGTACACAATTTTTTACTGGGCGCTGCGCTACATGTCCGCATCGCGTGTCGCCGTGATCAGCTACTTCCAACCAGTAGTTGTGATCGTCCTCGCCGCATTGTTCCTTGGCGACCATCCCTCGAAATACCTTCTCTTCGGAACAGCTCTAGTTCTGGCCGGAGTGGTCCTGGCCGAACGAGGCAACGCTTAGCGCTTCGCCACCGTCTCAGAAGGAAGCCAACCTCGGCCTTTTCTTCTCCAGGTATGGTCCTCAGAACAGGCCAGTTACCTGTACCAGTGTCCAAACGAAACTTTTACGAACCTCTCGTGTTTGACTCCGTGTGGAATGCCGCCCGGCTCAGTCGTTGTAAACACAGCGGTTCAGGTAGTTGCAACCGGGAACGGTCGGCCCGAGTCAAATGGTGTAGAATCCGTTTCAGGTCGATCCAGCCGCCCTGGGGTTCTGCCGTAAGTTGGAGGTACCAAAGATGAAGCCCTCCTTTTGGAAAGGAATTCTGGTGGTTAGCGCGGCGCTCGCGCTGATGTGTGTCCCGATGCCGGCTTTCGCCCAGCATGGCGGCGGAGGTCACGGTGGCGGCGGCGGTGGCGGTTTCCACGGTGGCGGCGGCGGTGGCTTTCATGGCGGTGGCGGGTACGGCGGCGGTGGCGGCGCGCATTACAGCGCACCCAGCCGCGGCTACGGCGGCGGAAACTACAGCGGAAATCACTACAGCAGCTCGCCGAACACCTATCGCTCGTCGCCCTCGTACGCTAATCGCGGCACGAACGGCGGAGCCTACAGTGGCAACCGGTATTCATCCGCGTCAAACGGCGGCAATCGCTACTCGTCCGCGGCCAATGGCGGCAATCGTTATTCCTCCCGTTCGTACGGCGCGAGTTCCAGCGCTGCCGGCCAGCATGCCTACGGCTACGGCTTTAGCAGCGGAAGAGGCGCGACGAGCTCGGCTTCGCGCGACTCCAACGCCAACAATTCCGCTTTGCCCAACAACGGACGTGCCTCGCAAGCCGTGCCTTCCAATTCCTACGCGCACAATTATTCTCCCAACGTAAACGCTTCGAACGCGCGATCCGCGGTCGGCGGTTCCACACGCCTCGAAGGTCAGGGCAACTCTCTTTATGCCGCTTCGCGCGGAACAGGCTCGGCGGTCTCAACGAACCACGCTCTGAACAGCATCAACTCATCGCACTTCAGCAGCGCGGGCTCAGCGAACTCCGCACGCTCCGCCTTTAGCAGCAGCCACGGCGCAGCGTCATCTTCGTTCGCCGGCACGCACTTTGCCGCAACCACTTCGGTGTCTCCGCGGCTGGGTGGCTCACTCAATGCGCACGGGTTCGGTAGCACCTCCGGCGTTTACGGCTCGCACGGATTTGAAGCACCGGCAGTTATGGTCGCAACGCTTTCTCATCCCGTCCGTTTTACGGCGGCTACGGCGGATATGGCTATCGCGGCTACGGCTGGGGTGGTTACGGCTGGCGCGGCGGTTGGGGATGGGGCGGCGGCTGGGGTTGGGGCTACCCGTACTGGGGATTCGGCTGGGGTTGGGGCTGGGTCTCGGCTGGGGTTGGCCCGGATACTGGGGCTACCCGTATTACGGCATCGGATATAGCCCGTGGTACGGCTACGAGGATATGGCTACCCGGGTTATGGCTACGGCGTGACCTACTCGAGCCCGGATGATTCCAGCTCGGACCTCGCCCCGAGCGACAACACCTACGCCAACAACAACGCGCCTGTTTACAACGACAACAGCGACACCGCCGACAACGGCGATTTCGCCAGCCGCGGATATTCGCTCGCACCGGACATGAACACGCCCGCGCCGTCGAATCAAGTAACCAGCCAGGCTCCGTCCTACGACGACAATCCGGATCGCAATACGGCCAACGTCGCTTCTTCCACGCCGAGCGTTCTGATTTATTTGAAGGACGGCTCAACGTTCGTTGCCAGCGACTACTGGCTGAAGGACGGCGTGCTTCACTACGACGTGAACTATGGCGGCCCCGGGACCGTGAACATGGATGAAGTGGACTTGCAGCGCACCGTGGACGAAAACGCCCGCCGCGGAGTGAAATTCATCCTGAAGCCCGATCCGGATCCTTCGAACACCAATCCGAACGGCTCCTACGACCAGCAAAACTCGGTGCCGCAATCGACATCGACGAGCGCCGCGTCGCAGACCTAACCGGCTAACGAGCGCACCAGAAAACATAAAGCCCCGCGGGCTGGACGGCCGCGGGGCTCTTTTTTTGTCTGGGTAGCTGTGAGTTAGTTCGCGCCTACGGTTTCAAGCTCGTGAGATTCGTGCGAAGCGTGATTCTTCCCGCGCTCGATCTCGATCTGGCCCTTCAGGTACGCGCCGTCTTCGATCAGCACGCGGCCGCCGGTGATGTTGCCGATCACCGAGCCGTCGTTCTTCACTTCCACGCGATCCGAGGCGTGAAGATTGCCGCGAACCTTGCCAAACACCACGATCTCTTTGGCCTGAACGTCGGACACCACTTCGCCCGTCTTGCCCACCGTGAGGCGCTGGCCCTTCAGCGTGATCGGGCCTTCCACCTTGCCTTCGATGTGCAGATCTTCGTCACCCAGAATCTGGCCCTTGATCGTGAGGCCGGCGCCGAGTGTGGCGGCCTGCTTCGCGCCGGGTACGCTCGAACGGACCGGAGCGGACGACGCCGGAGCGGGCGAGCTGAAATTCGATGAAGCCGCCGGTGGCTGAAATGCCGGCGACGGTGCTGCGTTCGGTGCGTCTTGCGCTTGCTTGTTATTGCTCCACATGGTCCCTCCGGATTTCGTTCCGAGAATTCTGGCGCGATCGCGCTGCTGATGAATGAAACTCTAAAGGTTCACTCGAACCGCGGCAAACGGATTTCAATTTTGAAGTGTCCCCTAAGGAACTGTACAAGCGGACAGGGAGGCGAAAGCCGCCCGCGAGCTCTTTCGTGCAACTCGCGACGCACTTCGTCTCTGCCTTTGGCTCAACGGCCGGAGTCGATTTTCGAGTCTGCCGCGTTCGATTGCGTGTGCGTTCGTCCCATAAACGGACAAAGTCGGCTCGTCGCTCCCGCCACGCCAACCGTAACCGCCGTGAATCGACTCTGTTAAGCTCTGTGCCGATTGGTTCGGGCGTTGCATTGGTAACCGGCATGGCTGTTTGCGGAGGAAGCGATGGACAGGCTGATTCAGGACATCCGGTACGCCGTGCGGTCGCTGCTCAAGTCTCCCGGCTTTTCGGCGCTGGCGATCGTCACCCTCGCTCTGGGAATCGGCGCGAACAGCACGATCTTTAGCTGGATCAACGGCACGTTGCTCAATCCGATTCCCGGGTCGTCGGATACCTCGAATGTGGTCACGTTGAACCGCTCCACGCAGGTTCGCGCGCCCCGCGATTTTTCCTATCCCGACTATCAGGACCTGGCCCGCGCCAATCGCAGTTTTACCGGTATCGCAGCGTCGGCCTTTCGTCCCGTGGACATCACCGGCGGCGCTTATCCCACGCACACCTGGGCCACGCTGGCCTCCGCCAACTACTTCGACGTTTTGGGCGTGCACCCGATTCTTGGGCGCACCTTTCTGCCAACCGAAGACTCGGCGCCCGGCGGCGACTCCGTCGTAGTGATTAGCTACCGCCTCTGGCAGATGCGCTTCGGCGGCGACCCGCACGTTGTCGGGAAGACGCTGCAAGTGAATCAGCATTCTTACGAAATTATCGGCGTCGCGCCCGCTGCGTTTCAGGGAAGCCAGACCGGACTCACCACCGAGATGTGGATCCCGGTGAGCATGTCGCAGCAAATCGCTTCGAACACCGACCGCCTCCATGCGCGCGACATGAACTGGATGGTGTTGCAGGGAAAACTGGCCCCGGGTGTGACGATCTCTCAAGCGCAGGCCGAGATGGACGGCCTGATGAAACGCCTGGCTTCGGAATATCCGAACCAACACCAGAGCGAAAACGATGTAACGATTTATCCGCTGTGGCGCGGGCCGTTCGGCGCCAACGCGTATCTCTACGTGCTTCTGCCGATGCTTCTCGCCATCGCAGGGTTTGTATTGCTGCTGGCGTGCGCGAATGTCGCGAATCTGGTGCTGGTTCGATCGGTTTCGCGGCGCAGGGAAGTGGCCGTCAGGCTCGCTGTCGGAGCGACGCGCTGGCGTCTGGCGCGCCAGTTCATGGCGGAGAGTTTGATTCTCGCCGCGCTGGCGGGCGTGCTCGCCATGATAATCACGGCGTGGACGGCGGGAGCTTTCTCGCGATTCATCCCGCCAACCAACATTCCGGTTTCGCTCAATATTTCGGCCGGCCCGCGCGTGATGTTGGTTACGTTCCTGATTTCGCTGTTCGCTGGAGTGATTTTCGGCGTGTTGCCCGCGATTCGCTCTTCGAATCTGCCTCCGATGGAAGTCCTCAAGGAAGATTCGACGAGCAGCACGGGAAGCGTTCGCAAGGCCCGGCTGTCGAGTGTTCTCGTCGTTGCGCAGATTGCGCTTTCGCTCCTGCTTCTGGTCTGCTCGGGGCTTTTCATTCGCAGCTTCGCCGCCGCGCAGAAGGTGGATCCCGGTTTCGATCCGCACAACGTATTTCTCGGCTCTATCAATCTGTTTCCCGCGGGATACAACTTGAAGACCGGCGTGGAGTTTGAGCGCGAGTTGATCGCCCGCCTGGAGCGAATTCCCGGCGTCGAATCGGTCACTCTCGCTGACTGGACTCCGCTCGGCTATTCGAACAACACCTCCGTGGTCCATCCGGAGGGATACGTCCCACAGCCCCACGAATCGATGGACGTGAGCGAGGCTGACGCAGGCCCCGGCTACTTGCGCACGTTGCGCATCCCGCTGGTCGCCGGCCGCGATTTCAATTCCGATGACTCGGTGGACGCGCAAGCCGTGACCGTCGTGAACCAGGCCTTCGTGGATCGCTTCTGGCCGGGGCAAAACCCCCTCGGCAAAAAAGTGGACACCCGCTACATGAATTTCACCGTGATCGGCGTGGCAAAAAACGCCAAATACGACCGGCTGGACGAAATTCCGAAGCCCATGATTTACCTTCCCATACTGCAGGACTATTCCGCGTACGCGATCATCCACGCGCGCGTTTCCGGCGAGCCTCTCACATACTCGAAGGCCATCGAAAAAGCCGTCCACGAAATGAATGCCAATATCCCCGTGTTCGACGAAGGAACTCTCGATCGTCAGGTGCAGATTGCGAGCATGGGCCAGCGCATTGCGGGTACCTTCGTCGGTCTGTTCGGAATTCTGGCGCTGGTGCTGGCGGCAGTCGGAATTTACGGCCTGATTTCTTACACCACGCGGCAGCGCACCCACGAACTGGGCATTCGACTCGCTCTTGGCGCCCAGCGCGGCGACGTGATGCGCCTCGTGCTTAGCAACGGGATAAGGCTGATCGTCGCCGGGCTCGCGCTCGGATTCCTGCTGTGCTTGACGTTGACGCGATTCCTACGCGCGCTGCTCTTCCAGACCGGCGCCACGGACATCGTCACCTTCGCCGCCGTCGGAGTCTTGCTCGCCGGCGTGGCCCTGCTGGCCTGCTACCTGCCCGCTCGCCGCGCCACCCGCGTCGATCCCATGACCGCCCTGCGTTTCCAGTAACGCCAAAATTGTCTTCCACACGGGCGATCTCCGCTTTCAATCGCGCCGGACGCTCGCTTTGCCCGGTTCACCAGTTCTACTCTTGGCGCGCGCAGCGCGTGTAACACAGACTTTCGAGTCTGTGCGCGACCTACTTTCAGTGGGACGCGGGTTTAGCTATTTCCACAAAAAGCCACGCCGCAAATCGGCACGAACGATGTCGCGCGCAGCGTCCTTGCCCTCAAACGCGACGCCTGTCCCCCAGCCCTGTTTGACAGTGCTATACCTGCATGCTAGTTTTCGTTCCTCCATGACTGATTCGAAAAATTCCCTCAAACGCATTGCCATCATTCCCGGCGACGGCATCGGTAAAGAAGTAATCCCCGAAGCCGTGAAAGTGATGAAAGCTGCGGCTGCCCGCGACGGCAAAGAGCTCAAGCTCACCGATTTCGACTGGGGCGCCGATCGCTACCTCCGCGACGGCACCACGCTTCCGGCCGACGCCGTCCACATGTTCCACCGCGATTTTGACGCGATTCTGATGGGCGCAATGGGCGACCCGCGCGTCCCGTCCAACATTCATGCAGCCGATATTCTGCTCGGCCTCCGGTTCAAACTCGATCTCTACGTCAACGCGCGTCCGTGCGTCATGTTCGATAAGAAATTCACTCCGCTGAAAGACCGCACCGAAAAAGACGTGAACTTCATCGTCTTTCGCGAGAACACCGAAGGTCCTTACGTCGGGCTCGGCGGTAATTTCAAGAAGGGAACTCCGGACGAAGTTGCGATTCAGGAGGATGTGAACACGCGCAAGGGCGTCGAGCGCATCATCCGCTACGCTTTCGAGTATGCGAAATCGAAAGGCCTGAAGCGCGTCTGCATGTCCGACAAATCGAACGCGCTCACCTTCGGCCACGAACTCTGGCAGCGCGTTTTCAAACTCGTCCGCGCCGAATATCCGGAAATCGAGTCTTCGCACCAGTACATCGACAACCTGCTGATGCAGATGGTGCGCGACCCATCCCAATTCGACGTGATCGTCACCACCAACCTCTTCGGAGACATCGCCAGCGACCTCGGCGCTCAACTCGCCGGCGGCCTCGGCCTCGCGCCCTCGGGCAACATCCATCCGGGCCAGGTCTCGCTTTTCGAACCCGTCCACGGCTCGGCGCCCACAATCGCTGGCAAGAACATCGCGAACCCCATGGGCGCGATCCTCACCGTTGCAATGATGTTCGAATACTTTGGCTGGGAATCGGAAGCGAAGAACATCGAGGCCAGCATCCGCGCGGCCTTGCGTGAAGGAAAGACGGCGGCCGAGCTGGGCGGCACGTTAAAGACCACCGAAGTAGGGGACTGGGTCGCGAATCAGGTCGCAAAATCGACTTAAAGTTTTCCCTGAGCATCCAGAGTACGCCCGCCGTCGCAAGATCGCGATTTCCACAGAGAGTAAACTGACACTCGCGATGTCGGCACCGCGACGAAATCCGATCCGTAGGGATTTAAAGTTCTCGTAGAGCTGACGCCACAGGCCGGTTCGCCGCACGGAACGCCGGCGGAACGCCACCCAGCACGCCCATCAGCAGCGCAAAGAAAATCCCGAACGCGAGCAGTAGCGGCGTGATCTGGAACGCAAACGCCATATGCGAAAACGTCTGCATGTTCATCGTTCCAGTCGTGTATCCATTCAGCTTGAGCACGGAGAGGCACCCGAGCAGCCCGCCGATGAACGCAATCACCAGCGCCTCGAACACGAAGGAAAGCACGATGCTGAACCGCGGGAATCCAATCGCTCGCATCGTCGCGATTTCGCGCGATCGTTCGGACACCATCGCATACATCGTATTCAGCGCGCCGATCACCGCGCCGATGCCCATGATAAACACCACGATGCCGCCCAGAATCGTGATCAACGTGGTCAGCACCTGCGATTGCCGCGCGTAGTACTCCACTTCATGATCCACTTGAACTGTCAGTTTCGGATCGGCCGTTACGGCGTCTTTGAATTGATTGAACGCTCGTGGGGACGTCAGCCGCACCGTCACCGATTGCGATAGATTCTCCGGCCGCTTGTACACCTGATTCAGCACGTGGCTGTCCGCCCAAATCTCCGAGTCAAACGCGCTGCCGCCCGCGTCGAACACGCCTACAACCTTCCAGGTTTGCCCGCCGAAGGGAATCGACTTGCCGAGTTCCAGCCCGTCGTAGGTGGACGTGACGTTCTTCCCGATGATCAGCTCCGCCAATCCCGGCTCGAAGAATCGGCCCTCGATCATCTTGATGTTCGGCCGCACCTTCAGAACCACGGGCGAAACTCCGCGAACTTGCACGTTTGCATTCGTTCCCGTGGCCTTCAGATTGAATCCCGCGATCAACACTGCTTCCGGGCTGACCAGTGGCTTGCCGTCGCTGTCGTGCGCCACGCCCGGCTCGTCTTCGATCGCTTGAATCTGGTCGAGCGCCACCGAGCCATCCAGTTCCGCGGAAGAACCCGCGCGGCGAATTAAAACGTTCTCCGGCGAGCCGGAGTTGATCAACGTTGCGCGAAATCCATGCGCCAGGGCCAGCATCGCAACGAACACGCCAACTGTGCCGGCAATCCCGAGCACCGCCGCCACGGCCGTGAGCCACCGCACTTTCATGCTGCGCAGGTTATAGACAATCGGTACCGCCATGAACTAAGCCCTCCGCAGCGCATCAACCACGCGCAAGCGCATCGCATTCGTCGCAGGAATAATTCCTGCGAGCATTCCGATTCCCAGCGCCGCCAAAATTCCAAGCACCATCGCCGATGCCGGCAGGATGAAGCTGTAAAGAATTCCGTTGGTGGGATCGCCGCCCATCGTCATCAGTTTCGCCAGAAGAATCCCAATGAACCCGCCGATCAGCGCAATCGACAACGACTCCGCCAGCACGATGAGCAGTACGAACCGGTCCGAAAAGCCCACCGCTTTCATTACCGCCAGCTCGCCCATCCGCTCGCGCACCGAAAGCGCCATCGTATTTCCCGTAACCAGCAGCAGCGTGAAAAACACCACGCCGCCAATCGCCATGATCAGGAACTCGATGTTGCCCGCCTGCTTCACCCACGAAGCCGTCATCGCCGCCAGCGTCTCGCTTTTCGTTTCGAACGGGGAATTCGCGAATTGATCGTCGATTTCCTTGATGACTTTCGCCGCATCGTCCGGGTTCGAAAGCGTCACCGTGTACCACCCGATTTGCCCCTTGCCGAACGTGCGCCGCTCTTCCAGGTACTTGTCGTGTAGCCAGAACTGCGTCAGATCCACGCCGTCCTTGGGGCTGTTGTAAATCCCGTCGATATTGAATTCCCAGGTCCCCCCGTAAATCGGCGCCTGAATCGGAACGCGATCGCCCACTTTCCACCCAAACCGCTTCGCCGTCTTCGCTCCCACGATCGCGCCTTCGCGGTCGCCCAGGAATTTCTGCCACTGGTCGTCCGGTACCACCAGCTCGGGAAACACCAGCCTCTGCGTGTCGGGATCGATCGCAAAGCTCGCGAAGAAATTCTTCGGGTCCTGATAGATCCCACCGAACCAGGTCTGCGCCGTGACGTACTTCACGCCCGGAATGCGCTCGATCTGCGCTTTATACGAAATCGGCAGCGGCTGAATAATCGACACCTTATTGATGGTCATCAGGCGGTCCACGCCAATCGCATCCAGGTTCCCTCCGAATGCTCCGTGAATGATGGCCAGGAATCCGAAAAGGAATAGCGCGACGGCGAACGAGCCAATGGTCAGGAAAGTCCTGAGCTTCTTCCTCTTCATGTTCGCGAAAATCAGATGCGCATACTTCATGCAACACCTCCAGCGGCCACCGCCGACGCCTCCACCAGAACTCCCTTATTCAAGTGAAGTGTTGCTTGAGCTTTGTCCGCGGCCATCGGGTCGTGCGTCACCATCAAGATGGTCTTCTAGTATTCCGCGCAGAGCCGGTGCAAAAGCTCAAGGACTTCATCAGCACTTTTGCGGTCCAGATCGCCGGTCGGTTCGTCGCAGAGCAGGTACGTCGGATCGGCAACAATCGCTCGAGCGATCGCCACGCGCTGTTCTTGACCGCCGGAAAGTTGACGCGGGTAGTGGTGCAAGCGGTCCGCGAGTCCCACGACGCCCAGCGCCGTTTCCACGTGCTTCTTCCGATCCGCCTTCGAGAGTTTCGTCAGCAGCAGGGGAAGCTCGACGTTCTGAAACGCGTCGAGCACCGGAATCAAGTTATACATTTGAAAAATGAAGCCAACATGGCGCGCGCGCCATTCGGTCAGCTTGCCGCTGGACATGTGCGTCACTTCGTCGCCAGCCACGGTAATGCGAACCGCGCGTCGGCACATCGAGACCCCCGAGCAGATTGAGCAGAGTCGTCTTGCCCGAGCCGCTCGGACCCATGAACGCCACGAAGTCGCCCTTATCGACGTCCAGGTTCAGTCCCTGCAGCACGTCGATGTTCTCGCCGCCGCGCTTGTATTGCTTATCGAGCCCGCGAATCTTGATCAGGCTGTCCGAACCGCCTTTGCCGTCGACTCGAACCATCGAGAATGTCCTCCGAACGATCTAACGTTGAACTTGAACTTCCTCGCCGTCTTTCAGCGGCGAAGGGCTCTTGGCCACCACCACGTCTCCCGGGATGCAGTCCCGCGATGATTTCCGTGTCCGAGCCTCGCGCGTTGCCCGCCGGTAATGGCGCGGCGCTCGAGCTTGCCGTCCTTCATAAGATAGACGACCGATTTCCCGCTCGTCGTCGTGAATCGCGTCGGACGAGACCAGTGCAGCCGGCGGCTGCTCGCCTTTTTTCTTTCGGCTCGTCGCCCAGGAAGGTCACCTTCACGCCCATGTCCGGCAAAATTCGCGGATCGAGCTTGATGAACGAAATGCGCACCTTCACCGTTGCCTTCTGGCGGTCCGCCGTCGGAATCACCGTGCGAACCTTCGACTGGAATTTGCCAGTCTGGATATGCGTCGAGTATCGCAGTCACGGGCTGATCGGCTACCACGCGCGCGATGTAAGATTCGTTCACATCGACTTCAATTTCGTTCGAATTCATGTCCACCAGTGTCGCGATGCCGGTGCGCGTGAATCCGCCGCCCGCCGAAATCGGCGACACCATTTCGCCAACTTGCGCATCTTTCGACACGATAATTCCATCGAACGGCGCGCGGATCACGGTGTTGTCCACGCCTGCTGCGCTTCCTGCGATGCGCGCACGTAGGTCTGCACCTGCTCTTTCGCAAGCGCGATTTTCGCGCGCAGGCTGTCCGCACGTCATGGTCGCGGTGTCCACGGTTTCCTGGCTTTGCACGCCTGCGGCCAGTAGCTTCTGTGCACGGCCCAGTTCGATTTCCGCGTTCTTGAGTTGGACTTCGAAATCTTGCAATCGCGGCCTGGCTGGCGTTGCGGTCCGCGATCGCGGAATTCAGTGATCGCACCACGTCGGAGTCGTCCAGCTTGGCGAGCACTTGGCCTTCTTTCACATGCAGGCCTTCGTCAAAATAAACGCCGATCACACGGCCGGTAATTTTGGCGGCCACGGTTGCCCGGCGGCGCGGCGTCACGTAGCCGCTGGCGTTCAGCAGGGCAGGGCGCCCTTCGGCCGCTTTCTCCACCGTCGTGACTTGCACTACAGGCTTCTGATTGCGGAACGCGAACACCGCTCCTGCGGCGATCACCACCACGCCGAGTATCGCGGCGAAAACTCCCAGCTTTTTGCCCGCGCCCGAACCCTTTCGCTGCCCTTCGCCGATGCGCAGGGAGCCGAGGTCGTGTTTCGGTGCGGTTGTGGACGAGGACATGAGGCGCGCAGGCTCCTTAACGTGATGTAAACGCACCGTGCTATCGAATGTTACGGATGGAGCGGCGAAAAATTACACTCGTCGCGGTGCGTCGTACTCCGGGTCCCGCTATTGTATATCGAAGGTGGGCGATTTCACGCGATTCTGTGAGGTGCGCGGTGCGCCCGCCCGCGCGTCCGACAGGCCCGCGGCCCGTCGTCCTACACACCACACGCTTACGTTACCGCAAGCCTGTTCGCGGAATACCTTTCCCATTGCTTTGCTATTTTGCAGGACTGCCGTCGTGGACCTTTCTCGCGATGACCGCCCAACTGTAGGCGAAGTCGATCAGGCCGCGAGTTGAAAGCGAAGCTTGAGGTTTCAGGTCCTGGATTGCGCGCCCGATTTCGCCTTCTCGTAATTCTTGAGTTGTCGGCTCTTCGACAAAATCACCCATATGCAGGACGCCTTGAAGAGCCACTTTCGAAGAATCGCGCCATCGCAAGCCCCAGCAAAAATCCGCCAACGTGCGCCCACCACGCCACCCCACCCATGCTCCGCGCACCAAGCGAGCTGACTCCGCTCAGAAATTGAATCACGAACCATAGCCCGATGAAAACCCACGCTGGCACTCGCGCCAGGAACCAGAGAATGAAAAGCGGAACGAGAGTCAGTATCCGAGAGTCCGGAAAGTAGAGGATGTACGCCCCGAGCACTCCCGCAATGGCTCCGCTCGCTCCCAGAGCAGGGACATGCGAGCCCCACGAAAATGCCGTTTGCGCGATCCCCGAGCCGATCCCGCAAATCAAATAGAAAATCAAGTACGACGCGTGGCCCATCCGGTCTTCCACGTTCGCGCCGAAAATCCAGAGGAACCACATATTCCCGAGAATGTGCAGCCATCCGGCGTGCAGAAACATGCTGGTCACCAGCGGAACCAGCGCTTGAGTCAGCGTGTAGTGGTGGCTGCCCGCTAGCGCCATCGAAATCTTGTAGGGCACCACCGCGTACTCGTTCACGAACGCGTCGCCGGCCCGCGTCGGCAGCGAAACCTGATAAAGGAACACCACGATATTCGTCAGGATCAGCAGCAACGTGACTGCCGGCGCCGACCGCCGCGGTTGCAGGTCCTTAAGGGGAATCACTGGCCGTGGGCCTGATGAACTTCGACGCGGAGCATTTCAGTAGTATGCCACCGGAATTCCTGACAGAAAATTCTCGCTCGCATAATTCTGTAAAACCCACATTTTAAGTTTCAGTTGCATGCTGTTCTCGTTCCGAAATTCGAGTGGCACCTTAGATTTTTGGCCGGGCGGGGCGCTCTCGCATCCGATTCTATCTTTTCGAGTAAAGCTTGAAGTCGCTCAACTTCTGCTCGCTCTTTGCAAAGTCAAACTCGATGAGCCTGACTTCGATAAATTTTCCCTGCAGAAAAAGCTCACGCTCCACTTCTGGATCGCTCGTAGCGATTGCACCATTGTGAATCGTATGATAAGAATTTCTGTTCGATGTCGATTGAAATTCGCGCTGTGCCGCACGTTCAAGTGATGCGCGAACTGTCGGCGCGTTGACCGATCATGCCAGCCCACGAATCCGAAGCCATCATCCTTCAAACCTATCCGCTCGGCGAAGCCGACCGCCTCGTCAGCTTCTTCACGCGTTCGATGGGGAGAGTCCGCGGTGTTGCATCCGGCGCGCGAAAGACCAAAAGCAAATTCGGCTCCACGCTCGAACGGCTCTCCTATATCAAAGTCTGGTTCTACGAAAAAGAAAATCGCGACTTGGTTCGCGTGAACCAGTGCGACCTGATTGAGTCCTTCATGGACGCGTTTCGAAGCTACGAAAACGGCGTGGCGCTGGCGATCCTCAGCGAAGTCACCGAGACCGTTCTGCCCGATCATGAAGTAGCCGACGCCAATTTCCGCCTGCTGCTCCTCGTCGCACGCGCCATCAAGACCACAGGGAAGTTCGAGCTGCCGCTCGTGTACTTCGCGGTTTGGACGGTGAAGCTCGGCGGCTGGCTGCCGTCGCTCGATGCCTGCGCTCGATGTGGCCGATTGCTCGCCGAAGACCCCGCAAAGCCGCTCGCTGCCTATTTTTCGCCGAGCGCGTCCGCTTTGGTGTGCGAAAAATGCAGGCGGCCCGGGATGCGCGCTCTCGCTCCGGAAGCGATGGCGCTCGCTCGCAAAATACTCTCTGAAAAACTCGAAGCCATTCGCGCCGAATTGGCTCCTTCTCGAATTGCGCGAGACTTGACTGATGTTATGCTGGACCTGATCGAACACCAAATCGACCGCAAGCTCACCTCGCGGGAACTGTTGGAGTCGCCGGAGTGAAAATCTCATCGAAAAAGGCCGCCGGTCGCGCCGTTGCGCCCAAACCGAAAGGCCTCACGTTTCAGGAAATCCTGCTCAAGCTCGAGGAATACTGGATTCAGCGCGGGTGCATTCTGCAGCAGCCCTACGATATTGAAGTCGGCGCCGGTACGATGCATCCCGAAACGTTTCTGCGCGTCCTCGGGCCTGATCCGTATCGCGTCGTGTATGCGCAGCCCAGCCGGCGTCCCGCCGATGGCCGCTACGGCGAAAATCCGAACAGACTTTACAAGCACACGCAACTTCAAGTGATACTCAAGCCTGCGCCCGATAGACATTCAGGATCTCTACCTCGCGAGTCTGGCCGCGGTTGGAATTAACTTGAAGGAACACGACGTTCGCTTCGAGGAAGACAACTGGGAAGCGCCGACGCTCGGCGCATGGGGCATCGGCTGGCAAGTTCTTCTCGACGGCCTCGAGATCAGCCAGTTCACTTACTTCCAGCAGAGCGGCGGATTGAATCTCGATCCGATCTCTGTGGAGCTGACCTACGGCCTCGATCGCATCGCCGCGTACCTTCAAGGAGTAGATAACGTGTTCGACGTTCGCTGGTCGGACACTGTCACGTACCGCCAGGTCCGCCTTGCGGACGAACAGCAGATGTCATCCTACAGTTTCGATTACGCGGATCCCGTTGCAACGCGGAAACAGTTCGATAGCAGCGAGGCGGAAGCTCGACGAATACTTGAACTCTGGCCCAAAAAGCCCGACGCAAGCATCGCGCGTTTTCCCTTGATCGCTGCGTACGAATTGACTCTCAAATGCTCGCATCTTTTTAATGTCCTCGATGCCCGCGGTGCAATCTCGGTCACAGAGCGTGCCGCGATGATCGCCCGCATCCGTAAGCTTGCCGTTCGTGGAGCGGAGTTGTGGCTCAAACAGCGCGAGCTTGTGGCCGCGCCGACACTTCAAGCAACGACTGAGGTGCGCGCGTGAAGAAAAAAGCCAAAACCCACGCTGAGGCATCCACTCGAAAATCTCACGGAGAGCTTCTCTTCGAAATCGGCGCGGAAGAAATCCCGGCCGGCATGATCGCGAAGGCAGCCGGTGAGCTGAAAGCGTTGCTCCGCGCGAAACTCGTCGAGACCGGACTGCTCGAAGAATCGCTCGCCGATAAATCCGTCGAATGTTTCGGTGCACCGCGCAGGCTCGTCGCGATTGTTCGCGGCGTTCTGCTGCAGCAAGCCGACGTCACGAAGGACGTGACTGGCCCGCCAAAGGCCGTAGCATACGACGCGTCCGGCGCACCCACCCGCGCCGCCATCAGCTTTGCCGAGAAGCAGGGAATTTCGGCAGACAAGCTTTTGATCGTCGCGACTCCGAAAGGCGACTATCTCGCCGCGAAAACCACGATCCTCGGACGTCCCGCCGCAAAGATTCTTCAGGAAATCCTCCCGCAAGCGATCACCGGAATTTCGTGGCCGAAGTCCATGTACTGGACCGGCGCGACTGGACCACGATTCATTCGCCCGGTCCGTTGGATCGTCGCGCTCCTCGACGGAAAAGTGATCCCATTCACTTTCGCCGATGTCGCCTCCGGCAATCACACCGAAGGGCATCGCTTCCTCGGAAAGAAAAGAATCACAGTCAGCGGCGTTAGCGACTACGAATTAAAGTTAAAGAAGAACTTTGTGTTGTGCCGCCCCGACTCGCGACAAAGAAAAATCGCGGGCGAGATTCATGAAGTAACCCGCAAGAAAAAGCTTCAACTGCATGATGACGCTGGCCTCTTGAATCTCGTGACTTACTTGAACGAATACCCTTCGGTCATCGTCGGTAGCTTCGACACAAAATATCTTCGACTGCCGGATGAGATTCTCATCACGGTGATGCGCGATCACCAGAAATATTTCGGGCTGGAATCGAAGGGTGGCGAACTCGTTCCGCATTTTCTGGCCGTCATCAATCTTCCGAACGATCCCAAGGGACTCGTTCGTGCCGGGCACGAGCGCGTGCTTCGCGCCCGCTTCGAAGACGCTGAATTTTTCTGGGATGCCGATCAGAAAAGTCGGCTCGCCGACTACTTGCCGAAGCTCAACGCCGTTACCTACGAATCGCGCCTCGGAAGTTACGGCGATAAAGTCGAACGCATGCGCTCCATCGCGCGGTGGCTCGCGGAGCAGTGGTTCTCCAGCGGAGTTTCGCATGCAGACGTCGCTGGCGCCGACCGCGCCGCCGAACTCTCCAAATGCGACCTCGTCACCGACATGGTCAAAGAGTTCACCGAGCTCCAGGGAATCGTCGGTGGCCTCTACGCCCACGCCCAGGGCGAAACCGAAGAAATTGCGTGGGCCGTGTACGATCATTACAAGCCGCAGGGCGCTGACGACCCGCTGCCACGAAACCTCACCGGTTGCACGATCGCGATGGCCGATAAACTCGACTCGATCGTCGCGTGTTTTGCCGTCGGTGCCATTCCCACAGGCTCGAGCGATCCGTTTGCTCTTCGCCGCGCCGCTCTCGGCATCGTGAAAATCATTTTCGAGCGTAAGTTGCCGCTTTCACTCACCGCGGCCATCTCGGCCGCAGCTCGCGCGCTTCACGATCACGCTCCTCGAATCGAAGTCTCTGCCGAAGTTCAGAAGCAGGTTCTCGATTTCCTGCTCGAACGCGCCCGCTTCATCCTGCACGATCGCGACGGATTCAGCGCGGACGAAATCAACGCCGCCTTCGCCGCCAGTGCCGACGATCTCGTCGATGCCGCTGATCGCGTGGCCGCCGTGAAGCGTATTCGCGCCACGAAAGACTTCGCGCCGCTCGCCGCATCCTTCAAGAGAATTCGCAACATCCTCGAAAAAACTGGCGGCGGAGCGCACGCCACTCGTCCTCAAGTACAACCTCAACTCTTTGCTGAGCCTGCCGAAAGGGAATTGTTCGAGGCTTCCGTGAAGATCGGCCGCGAAGCCGCCACACACAAGAGGTCGAGGCAATATCAGGAGGCGCTTGAGGTAATCTCGCACATGCGACCGAGCGTCGATGCCTTCTTCGAAAAAGTTATGGTGATGGTTGAAGATCCCGCCATACGTTCGAATCGGCTTGCGCTTCTCGGTTCGCTTTACAAAGAATTCTCGACCATCGCGGATTTCTCGGAGCTAAGCACGGAAGACGCGCGATAGTCCGCTCAAGTACAACATTCATTCCTACGTGAGGTCGAAGCTGCAGCGCATCGAGCCGCTGGTCATCGGAATTTGCGGAGGCACGGGATCGGGCAAGACCACGATCACCCGCCGCATCATCGAAGCTCTCTCCGAATCCAGCGTCGTCGTTCTACAACAGGACAACTATTATAAGGACTATCCCGGCCTCTCCTACGAGGAGCGCGTCCAGGTCAATTTCGACCATCCGAACTCCATGGACACCGCGCTTCTCACCGAGCACGTCCGCTTACTCCGCTCCGGCCACGCCATCGAGCGCCCCACCTACGATTTCCCGAACTTTCGCCGCCTTCCCGGCACAGTCCGCATCGAACCCCGCACCGCAATCATCGTGGAGGGCATCCTGATTTTCGAAAACCGCCCGCTCTGCGACCTGATGGACATCAAAATCTTCGTCGATACCGACGCCGATCTTCGCTTTATCCGCCGCCTAACGCGCGACATCCGCGACCGCGGCCGCACCACCGACATGGTGATCGATCAATATATGAAGACCGTTCGGCCCATGCACATGGAGTTCGTCGAGCCTTCCAAACGCAGCGCCGATGTCATCATCCCCGAAGGCGGTCACAACGAAGTGGGAATCGACCTCGTGATCCAGAAGATCAAATCATTAGTGCCGCGCTAGTTCAGACTCCAAGCCGCGTGCCGCGTGCGGCAGCCGGTTCACGAAACATCTTCGTCGCAAATTGCGTATCTCTGGTTGTAAGCTAGCCGGGACAGGAGCGTCCGTCGATGCTGAAATTTCTACTTTGGTGCTTGTTGCTGTTCTTCTGTTGGCCGTTGGCGCTGCTCGCGCTGATTCTCTATCCGATCGTCTGGCTGATTCTGCTGCCGTTTCGAATCGTCGGCATCGCCGTGGATGGAGTGCTTGACCTGCTGAAAGCTATCTTTATGTTTCCGGCCCGCGTGCTGCGTGGCCCGGCTCGCGCGTAAAGTTTTCCCTGAAGCACCAGAGCGTCGGTTTGCCGACAATTCGACCTATTTCTAAGGCCGCGTGCCATATGAAGTTTTACTTGAATGCGCGCAGCACAGCGGGAGACATCGAATCTAAGCTTTTACATTAAGAAAAGTTACCCTACGTAGGCATCTTCAAGAAGAAATACACCGCCAAAAATCCGAATATCGCGTCGGGCGCCCATCCGGCCAGCAGTGGTGGCAGCTGTCCCACCGATCCCATCGCTTCAAAAAGCGCCGCCGTCGCCCAGTAAACGATCCCGATTCCCACCGCGACCGCCACTCCTCCGATCGCTCCCCTCGTCCCCGTCAGGAACGCGAACGGCGCCCCCAGAAACACGATCACCGCGGCAATCAGCGGGAACGCGAACTTCTTCTGCCACTGCACCGACAGCCTCGAAGTATCGAATCCCGCCTGCTGCAAGCTCTTGATGTACGCGCTCAGCTGGCTCCAGTTCATCTGATACGACTGCCTCACCTCGCGGCGGAAATAACTGGGTGGCTCGGTCAATTCCGGAAGCGAAGACACCTTGAACGGCTCGTACTTCGTCTCTTTTCCGTTGCTGTCGAACTCGCGAACCCAACCGCCCGTCAGCACCCAGGTGTTTTCCGTCGGCGCCCAATTCGCCCGCGAAGCGAATACCCGCCTCTTCATCTGAAATGTGTCCGGGTCGAGTTCAAAAACACTCAGCCCGCCGAACAGCTGCTGGTCCGCGTCGAACAGCTCGTAGTTATAAATTTTGCTGTTCTCGCCAAAAATCCACTGATGCGCCGGCTGAAAATATGTCTGCGCCGGCCGCCCTTTTATCTCGTTACGCAGCGCGTCTTGCCGCTGGTTCGCGTACGGAAGAAAGCTGTCATCGAGCAGGAACATTCCGCCCGCCACCAGGATCCCCGCCAGCGTCAGCGGCAGCACGATCCGGTACAAACTGATCCCGCTCGCCTTGAACGCAATTACTTCGTTGTTTTTCGCCAGCACCGCCAGCGTCACCAGCGTCGCGACAAGCGTAGCCAGCGGCGAAAGCTGGTACACCATCAGCGGAATCAAGTACCGGAAATAGTTCAGCACCATCGAAACCGGAATATGATTCTTCGAAATATCGCCCAGCAGATCGAACAGCGTGAACGCGTCGAAAATCAACACGAATCCCGCCAGCAACACCAGGAAATAGTAAAAGAATTGCTCGAGCAGGTAGATATCGATCAGCATCGGGAAGCTCACCGCGCTTCCGGTTCGCGCAGCGGCGAGCCGCGCGCCCTTCTCGAGCGGTGGCTTCACCAGGCTGCCGTTTTTCGCCGTCGAGCCTGCCGCCGGAATCGGAGCGGCTTCGATCTCGCGCCGCTGCTCCGGAGTCCGGCGAGAGACCAACGACTCGATCCACGCCACGATCCGGTTCGGCTTGCGGATCGACTCAATGCTCCGCAGAAAAATAAAGCCGGCAAACAGCGCCGCAATGTTCGCCGACCATATTCCCAGCCACGGCGTCACCTGCCCCTGCTGCGCCATGTGCGCGCCGGTCACAAACAGGAAGTAGTAGCCGCCAATCAGCACCAGAGTGAGGATCAGCCCCGCCGCTCGTCCGCCGCGCCTCGGCCGCACTCCAATTGGTACGCCGAGCAGTGCAAAGACGAGGCACGCCGCCGGGAACGCGATGCGCCGGTGGAACTCCACGCGCGCATCGCGCCAGTGCGGTCCTTTATCCGCCAGCAGCGACGTCACGCTTCGCTCCGCATCGCTGATCGCCTGGCTTTTCGGGCTGGTTGACGTGCTCACCACATCGATGGGAATCTCGCTCTCCCCGAACGTGGTCACGTTGTAGTGGTTCGGTTCCTGCGGATCGTATTCGTGCGTGCTGCCTTTGCCCAGATGCAGCTCGATCTGAGTCTTTGCCGGCGTCAGGATCACCTGCGCGCTTTCCGCCAGCGTCACGTCGGTCGTCGTCGTGTTCTGCGCCGAAGTCGCAAGGAACACGCCGCTCCAACGCGTCGCCGCGGCCTCCACATCCTGGACATACAAAATCAGGTGCGGGAAATCGCTCATCAAACACGCGCGGCTGAATCGCAAACGGCGCCTGCGACGACAGCACCTGCTGCTCTAGGCTTCGCAGCGTACGCACCGCGGCAGGGCTCAGCCAGAACGTAAGAATCAGCGTTCCGATCCCGCATCCAAACGCCACCAGTCCAATCGGCATCAGCAGCCGGCGCAGGCTGATTCCGCAGGCGTGCAGCGCCACGATCTCGCTGTCCGCTGAGAGCCGCCCGAGTCCGATCAGCACTCCCACCAGCACAGCCATCGGAATCGTGAATGCCAGAACCGGCGTCAGCGAGCACAGAAAAATCAGCAGCACCGTGCCGATTCCGCCCGAGTGGCGTACTACGATATCCATCAGGCGTACGAGTTGGGGGACGAAGAAGACGAACGTAAAAACCGCGAGACCCAGCGCCGCGTGCGACGCAACTTCGCGGCCGATGTATTTGTCGAGCAAGCGCATGTGCGCGGACTGAATTCTAGCATGTTGACGCCGCCGTTCTTTCCCGCGTGAAAGCTGTTTGGCTCGCGCGCGGAAGATGCGAAAATCGGTGGACCAACCGTGTCCGTTGGAGCGCCCTGCCGTTTGCTCGCCGCGTCGCGATGAAGACCCGATGTAGGTAGAGTCGCGCCCGCGCGCAATGCGCGTTTATAGCGCATCGATCGGATCGCGTAGCCGTCGGTGCGGGCGAATCAAGGAGGAATTTCGGATTTGGCACGCGTGAACCTGGTTTTGATGTGGCACATGCACCAGCCGCAATATCGTGACCCGTCCACTGGCCGCTACATGCTGCCCTGGACGCGACTCCACGCCCTGAAAGACTACTGGGGCATGGTGAAGGTGCTCAGCGAATTTCCAAAAGTCCACGCCACGTTCAATTTCGTGCCGCTCCTCGCCGCCCAGATCGAAGAGTACGCCAGCGGCAACTTCAAGGAGCCCTGGTTCGATCTCGCCTTCGCGCCTGCCGCCACCCTGAAACCCGAAGCCAAGCGCGAGATTCTCGATCGCGGATTTCAGGTGAATGAAAGTTTCATCCAGCGCTGGCCGCGCTTTGCCGAATTGCAAAATCAAGTTCGCTCCGCCGGAGCGCAAGCCTGCGTCACCACATTTGATCTGCAGGCCTGGCGCGACCTTCAACTGCTCTCGCAACTCGCGTGGATGGACGAGGAATATATCGCCCGCGATCCGGTCATCAACGCGCTATCGGCCCGCGGCAAGGATTTCACCGAAGACGATAAAACCGCCCTGAAGCAGAAGCAGCACGATCTCCTCGGCGCCGTCCTGCCCGCATACCGCATGGCTGCGGAAAAAGGCCAGATCGAGATCTCCACCACTCCGTATTACCACCCCATCCTTCCGCTGCTCTGCGATACGGATATCGCTCGCGTTTCGAATCCTCACACCCCTTTGCCGAAGCCGCCGTTTCGTTTTCCGGAAGATGCGCGTGAACAATTGCTCCGCGCTCGCGCGTATCACCAGCGTGTTTTCGGTAAGCCGCCCGCCGGTCTGTGGCCGTCCGAAGGTTCGGTATCCGATGAAGCGCTCGGCATCGCCATGGACCTCGGCTTCCAGTGGTTCGCCACCGACGAAGGCGTTCTGGGCCGCACTCGCAATATCGGCTTTTGGCGCGACGCTGCCGGCTATCCCGAAAACGGTCCGGACCTCTATACGCCTTGGAAGCTCCAGCGCAGCGGCAAAGAAATGTACGGCTTTTTCCGCGACCACTACGTTTCCGATCTTCTCGGGTTCGTTTACAGCCGCATGGGCGCGGTCGCGGCAGCCGAAGATTTCCATCGCCGCATCCGCGCGATCGGCGATCGTGAGCCGCAGGGCCGCACTGCCACCGTCAGCGTGATCCTCGACGGCGAAAACGCGTGGGAGTATTACCCGGAAAATGGCCGCCAGTTCCTGCGCGAGTTTTACAGACGCATCCAGGACGATCCGGAAATTCAGGCGCTCACCGTCAGTGAAGCGATCGCGGCGAATGCTTCCGCGCCGAAGATGGAAGGCATCTTCCCGGCCTCTTGGATCAACGCAAATTTCGACGTGTGGATCGGGCACGCCGAAGACGTTCGCTCCTGGGATTTGCTGCGCGACGCTCGTGAGGCCTACGCCCGAGCCGTAGCCCGCGCCAACGGTGCAGGCACGCCGACCAAAGAACAGCTGGCCCGCGCCTACGAAGCCGTGCTGGCCGCCGAAGGCAGCGATTGGAATTGGTGGTATGGCCCCGAGCACGGCTCCGCCAACGACGCCGAGTTCGACGCGCTCTACCGCAAGCAACTCACCGAAATTTATGCCGCTCTCGGCGAACCTTCTCCGCAAGTTCTCGCCCACCCCATCAAAAAAGCGCCCGAGCGTGCGCATCGCGAACCCCCCGAAGCGTTTCTGGATGTCACCGTCGATGGCCGCGAGACCTCCTACTTCGAATGGATCGGCGCCGGAATTTACATCACCGATCCACGCGGCGGCACCATGCACGGCCGCACCCGCGTCCTCGGCGACGTACGTTATGGCTTCGGCCCTGAGCATTTTTATCTTCGCGTCGATCCCGTGCAGGAAGCCATCGCCGAACTTGCCGATTTTCAGCTTCGCGTCACCGTCTGGGATTCTCGCGAGACCCGCGCCACCATTCGCGTGGTGAAAGGCAAAATCGAAAGCTGCGTCCTTGAGCAGGGAGGCGCCTGCCTTTTGCATGTCGAAAAAGTCTTGACCGCCGCCTGCGGAAAAATTATCGAAGTCGGCCTGGCGCGCGAACTTTTTGACCTCGCCGGTAGGGACGTGCTGATGGCCAGCGTCTCGCTGTGGGAAGGTGGTTTGCCCATCGAAGTCCTGCCTGTGGACGGCCTTCTCGATGTCGCTCTCGGCGATCAGCACTTCGCCTGGGAACCGGGCGCCGCCACCGCCATCGAAGCCGGCCAGCCCGGCGCGGCTTCCAGCGATTGACACGTATTGACTTTCATAACTTTTCGCGACATAGTCTGACTCCCCTTAGTAGCAACCTCCTGGATCGATTACGAGCCGGCGTATGTTGACCCGCGCCCGTGGATCCCCAGGACGGAACCCATCATGAAAATCGGTGGAGGGTGCCATGCGCTCGAAGGGGATACCTGTCTGCGCGGCTGCGCTATTGTTGCTTCTTCTCGGCTTCCTTTTGCCGGGTGCGTTAGGGCCAGACCCGCTCGGAGGCTCTCGCAGCTTGCCGGCGGACACCCTCGTCGCATCAAGCAAAAGCGTCAGTTCTGCATCTCCGAGCGCGGTTCGCAGTGCGACGACTCGAACGACTTCGCCACCGCCCGAATCGCCTCAAACACCAACGCAGACGCGCGCCGAAGGTGCGTCCTTACGCGCCAGCTTGCCCACTGTCTTCGAACCCAACTCCGGCCAAGCCCCGCCGGACGTCAGCTATATCGGTCGCGCCCGCGGCGCGGAATATTTTCTCAAGCCCCACGGAATCGAGATCGACTCGCGAAACTCTACGGCCGTCCAATCGGTCACATTGCGATTCCTCAACGCCGCACCGGCGCGAACCCCGGACCTGAACGCTGCGGACCATACCAACGGTCCTCGAAAGCGTAAGCGCAGCTCGAACGGCCGCACCCGGAAGCCGCGCCAGAGCCGGAAGGGAACTGGCCGCAAGCGCTCATCTCATCCTCCGGGCGCTCGCGAAGAACGCCCGCGCGACATACCTCGCCCATCCGCTTCTCTACAAAACGCCAGTCCCGAATATCGCGTCGCATCTCTCGCCTGGCACGGCGAATCTCCGCTGTCTTCGCAAACCAATTATTTTCTCGGCCGCGATCCGTCGAACTGGCAAACCCACGTCCCAAACTTTTCCTCCGTGCGCGCCGCAAACGTTGCTCCTGGAGTGGACCTGCTCCTCTACGGCGGCAGCACCGGCCCCGAGTACGATCTGCGCGTCGCGCCCAACGTCGATACATCCACTCTCCGCCTTCAAATATCGGCAGACAATTCGCACTGGACGCTCGACTCGAACGGCGACCTGGTTGCCCAGCTCGGCTCCGGCGAATTTCGCATGAAGAAGCCGATCGCCTACCAGCTCACTGCCCCGAACGAACTCTCCGCGCCAATTAAGCATCCGCTCGAAAGCCGCTACAAACTCTACGCCGATGGCACAATCGGCTTCCTCGTCGAAGGCCGTGACCCCAGCTCCACCCTCGTCATCGACCCATCCCTCGAACTCACCTACTTCAGCTTTCTCGGTGGCACCGGCGCCGATTCCGCCTCCAGCATCGCCGTCGATTCAAACGGCTACATTTACCTCGGCGGCACCACGTCTTCTGCCAGAACGATCCCCGCCGTCTCGTCCGTCACACTTGGCCCGGACGGCGGCGCAGCCGACTACTTCGTCGCGAAAATCGATCCCACCAAATCCGGCCCCGCCTCGCTCGTGTACCTTACGTTTATCGGTGGCAGCGGCGCTGAATCCGGCGGTGCGATCGCTCTCGATTCCAAAGACGACGTCGCAATCGTCGGCACCACTCTCTCCTACGACTACCCGGTCACCGATGGAAGCACGCTCACCTCCGGCACCGGAGGAACCACGGTGAACGACGTCGCCATCACCGAAATCGATCCCTCCGGCTCCACGCTGATTTACTCGACCCTTTTCGGCGGCAATGGCGACGAAGCGACCGTCACGCCGGGCGGCGTCGCCATCAGTACGTCCGGCAATATTTTCGTCGCGATGGACACGCAGTCCACAAATTTGCCCGTTGCTCCCGCCGTAACCACGGACATCAACGACAACGTTACCGCCGGCCCGTTTCAGGCCACCTACGGCGGCGGCTCAACGGACGGATTTCTCGCCGTATTTAATCCGGCCGCGGCCGCTGGGACATCCGCCATCGTCTATTGCACGTATCTTGGAATTTACGGACAGCCCACTGTCTCCGGCGTAGCCGTGGACACGGCGGGGAACGCCTATCTCGCCGGGTACACCAACAATCCCTTCGGCAGCTTCCTCGCTACAAACGGATTTCAGGCCAGCTACGGCGGCGATCCCTACGACGCCTTCGTCATGAAAATATTGCCCTCCGGATTCGGCCCGCAGGATCTTTCATACGGTACGTTTCTCGGCGGCTCCGGTTCCGACCAGGCCCTGGCCATCGCCGTCAGCCCGTCGCTTCCCGGCACCGTGTACGTAACCGGCACCACGCAATCGATAAATTTCCCAGTCAACGGCCAGGTCGCTCCATTTCAACCGAATCTTGCCGGAACTTCGAACGCGTTTCTCGCCGTCATCGCGCAAAATCCCAACACCTTCGCTACTTCGCTCCTCTACTCCTCGTACCTCGGCGGCACCGAAACCGACTCCGGGCAGTCTGTTTACTTCAGCGCCGACAACGATATTTTCGTCACCGGCTCCACGAACTCCTGGAATTTTCCCTGGTCGATGAATCTCCAGCCCTTCGAAGGAACCACCGACGCCTTCCTCGCCGAATTCGATCCCACCTCTCCCGGCAGCGCTTCGCTTCTTTACGCAACTCCGCTCGGTGGCATCGTCGGCGGAAATCCTGCCGTCGCTCACGGCAACACCGTCGCGGCGGATTCACGCGGCAACGCCTACGTGGCAGGCGACACCAATTCCTCCGACTTTCCTCGCACAATAAATCCCGCCAACGGCTTCCAGCAAATTTGCCAGAGCTGCAGCCAAAACCCATCGCTCTCGGACGCGTTCGTCGTCGGCGTCACAACTTCCACCGCACCGCAAGCATCGGTCTCGTTCAACACCAGCGCCGTAAATTTCGGCTCGCCGCCGTTGGGCTCGCAAGCCGTTCCACAAGCGATCGCCGTCCGCAATACCGGCACTACGGCGCTCGACATCAGCGCCATCGGCGTGAGCGGTGCCTCAAATTCAGATTTCACCGTCACCGACGGCGGCAACTGCCTCACCGGTCCCGTCCAGCCCGGCGCCATCTGCGGATTCGAAGTCGGATTCTCTCCCACCATTCAGGGAACCGAGACCGGCATCGTCACCCTAACCGACAACGCCGCCGGCACCCCGCAGGTTCTCCCGCTGATCGGTGTCGGCACCGGCGGCCTTTCCGCGACTCCCTCCAGCGTCAACTTCGGTTCCGTGGCATCGAACCCCGCCACCCCCGCGCAGATGAGCGTCCAACTCATGAACACCGGCGCGCCGGGTACAGGTTCGCTTTCCCCCACAATTCTGGTTCACGGTTCGAGTGCGTTCAATTTCAATCCCAGTCCAGGATCGAGTTCCTGTTCGAATATCAGCGTCGGTGTACCCTGCGTCCTCTATGTAACCTTTGATCCCACGGCTGCCGGCGCCTTCGCCGGCCAACTCGTGATCTCTTATCCGTGGCCCGGCATCGGTACCGCGCAAACCGTCGTCTCGCTCTCAGGCACCAGCTCCACCGGCACTCCCGCCGCCTCCGTGCAGCCAACCAGTCTCGCCTTCCCACCGGTCGGACTCGGCGCGCAAAGTCCCGCCGAAACGATCACCGTCTCCAACACCGGCTCCGCGCCCCTCACGCTCTCCAGCGCCTCGATCTCCGGCGCAAACGCGGGCAACTTCGCGATCGCCTCCACTGGCCCCGGCTCCTGCCCGCTGAACGGAGGCTCGCTCGCCGCGGCAAGTTCCTGCGCCATCGCCGTGACATTCTCCTCCACGAAGCCCGGCAGCTTCGCCGCCGCCCTCAACATTTCAGACAACGCTTCCGGCAGCCCGCAATCCATCGCACTTCAAGCCACCGCAGTCAGCATCGCCGTCGCACTCTCTACCAACAGCGTCGCCTTCGGCACCGCCACGGTCGGCCTTCCCACAGCGCCAGTTCCGGTGACGCTCACCAATTCCGGCTCTTCGCCGCTCGCCATCTCCGCGATTTCCGTCGTCGGGGCCGATCACGCAGACTTCACCGTTCCCAACAACTGCCCCGCGAGTCTCGCCGCTGCTGCGAGCTGTATGCTCAGCGTCTCCTTCAATCCAACGGAGTCCGGCGCTCGCTCCGCCACGATCCAAATCTCCGACAACGCTCCGCAGAGTCCGCAATCCATCGCCGTCAACGGCAGCGCTGTGCAAGCCCAGATCTCGGTCTCGCCGTCCTCCGCCGCTTTCTCTCCTCAAATTGCCGGCACTCCCAGTTCGCCGCAGATCTTCACCATCACGAATACCGCAGCCGCTCCGGCCATGCTCTCCGTTTCCTCCGCAGCCGTCACCAACTCCACCGATTTTTCCATCGTCAAGAACGGGTGCTCCGCAACCGTCGCCGCGTCCGGAACCTGCACAATTTCCGTCCAGTTCGACCCCGGCGCCTCCGCGCCGTCGCCCTCCCGCTCAGGCACTCTTGTCATTCAGTCGAACGCGCCGTCCAGCCCTGTGAATGTGGCTCTCACCGGCTCCGCGGAAGATTTTGAGCTTGGGCCAACAACAAACGGAGGAACCAACGTCACCGTATCCGCGGGCACCGCGGCAACTTTCAATCTCGATCTCACTTCCATCGGCGGTTTCTCCGGCACCGTCGCGCTCTCCTGCTCTGGCACGTCGCTGCCGGGCACCTGCACCGTCACGCCCACGTCTATCGCCGCTGCGGCAAACGCTCAAACCGCCTTCCAGGTCTCCATCCCGACCCCCACCGACGCGAAACGCGCAAGCATCCTCGCTTCTGCGATCACTCCCGCAGGACCCGGCGCTCGATCAATCTTGTTTTGTTGGATTGCACTGCTGATTCTGATTTTGTGTGCCGCGGCGGATCGCCTTGTTAACCCGACCCACTCCCACGCGAGAAAGCTCCGCCCGGCGATGGCCAACGTGACGAATTTCCGCGTGGCTCTCGCCACCATCGCGTTGTGCGCGGCGGCCGCGATGGGTCTCGCAGCCTGCGGCTCGGGCGCCGCCAGCGATCCTCCCGGCCCGCCGCCCACCACCACGTACACCATCACCGTCACAGCCGTCTTCGGCACAGGGTCGAACACGACCACGCGAACGCTTCCGCTCACCCTAACCGTGGATTAGCCGGAGCGCTTCGGCAGAGACACCGCTGTCGAGGGGACGCCGCGCCGCGAATGGCCCGGCTTCTGGAAGGGCACCGCTTTAGCGGTACCGAAACAACCACGTGCGAATGGGTTTTAACCCTGAGGTCCACGCCAGAACCGGCCGACCAACAACGACACGGCTGTGTGTAGCCGCCTAAAAAACCTTCACCACAATGTCCCGCGGTCCCAGCCCCACCGGGATCAACGTGATCAACGACGCCGTCTTCGGCCGGACCACCGCCAGGTCGTTCGACCCCGTATCCACCACCAGCAACAAATCTCCGCCGGGAGTCGTGATGCAATCGCGCGGCGTCTGTCCCACCTGAATCGGATTGCCCACGTGCCGAGTCTCCACATCGATCGGCACCACGTGCCCCGCCGCCGAGTCCGTCACGTACAGCGAACTCTCCGCCGCATCGAACGCGCCCGCCGCGGGCGACATCCCGAGCAGCAGAAAATCGCCCACTTCAATCGTGCTGGTGTTCACGATCAGCAACCCGTGCGTATTCGCCGATGGAATATACAGCTCGCCCCCGTCCGGCTTCAGCACCAGGTCGCTCGGCATTCCGCCCAGCGCCAGATTCGCCAGCAACACTCTCTGCGTCAAATCGATCGCCGAAATTTGATCCACCGCTCCGGACGTCACGAACGCCCGCGAACTGTCCGGCAAAATCTCGATCTGCTCCGGCGAAGGCACCGTGCCTATCGTTGCCACCGTCGCGAGTGTCGTCGCATCAAGCAGTGATACCGTCGCATCGTCGCGGTTTGAAACCACCACCAGCTTCCCATCCCGCGTAGCCCGCGCAATCCACGGCCGTCGTCCTGCACGTCCGTGTGCTATCACTTGCCGCGTCGCTGTGTCGATGGCCACCACTGCATTCGCGCCGGAGGCCGCCACGTACGCCCGCTTCCCATCCGGCGAGAAATCGATCGCGTACGGAAGCTCGCCCACTGGAATTTTCGCGGCCACCCGCCCGCTGCGCGCGTCGATCACCCACGCGTATCCGCCGTTCGTGCTCACGCCCCAGATTTCCGGCCGTGTGGGATGCGCGCGAAGTCCGCTTGGCGAAGGGCCCGTCGCAATCGTCGCGGCGCGCGAAAGAGCGATCAGGTCGATCGCCGTCACCGTGCCGTCGCCCGTGTTGCCCACGTACGCAAGCATGTGCAAACCCGGCCGCAAGAACGACGGTCGCAACTCCACGGCGACTTCGCGTATCGCAAGTCCAGCCAGCAATAGCAGCAGGAAAATCAGGCGGAAATTAAGGCCGCGTTTCATGTTAGGCAGTGGAGTATAGGGTCTGCCCCGTGGAATGGAAATGCATTCACGCGCGCTAAAGGTAAGAAGAGAAGTCCATGCGATCGGCGCTGGCTGCGAATCAATTCAGCGTGCGTCCCACAACGGCCGCGATCTGGCTCACTTCGTTATAGAGGCGCGCGTAATCATCGGGGCGAATCGACTGCGGCCCATCCGAAAGCGCCCGGTCCGGATCGTGGTGCACTTCCACTAGCAATCCATCCGCACCCACCGCCACTGACGCGCGAGAAAGCGGCAGCACTTTGTTCCGACGCCCCGTTCCGTGCGAAGGGTCCACCACGATCGGCAAATGGCTCAGCCGCTGCACCGCCGGCACGATGCTCAGGTCCAGCGTGTTCCGCGTGTGATCGGAAAACGTCCGCACGCCGCGCTCGCACAAAATCACCGCATAATTTCCCTCGGACATGATGTACTCCGCGGCCAGCAGCAGATCCTCCAGCGTAGCGGACATCCCGCGCTTCAGCAGCACCGGCTTCTTCGCCTGCCCGGCGTGTTTGAGCAGCGAAAAATTCTGCATGTTGCGCGCGCCGATCTGAATCACGTCCGCGTATTTTTCCACCAGGTCCAGCGATTCGTTATCGATCGCTTCGGTGATCACGCCCAGTCCGAATTCCTTCCGCACGTCGGCCAGAATCTGCAATCCCTTTTCGCCCAGCCCTTGAAAACTGTACGGCGACGTTCGCGGTTTGTACGCTCCGCCACGAAAGAGCCGCGCTCCGGCCGCCTTTGTCAATTTCGCCACCGTGAACGCCTGCTCGCGCGATTCCACCGCGCACGGGCCCGCGACCATCCCCACGTGGGTCCCGCCAAACAGCACGTCGCCCAGCGCCGTGGGAACTTTCACCACGCTGGTCTCCGGTTTCACGTCGCGGCTCACCAGCTTGTATGGCTTCGTTACTGGAATGCACTCGCCCACACCCGGCATCGATTCCAACGCCGTCAATTCCGCCGTGCCCGAATTGCCCGTGATGCCGATCGCCGTCCTTCCCGCGCCGGGAATCGGGTGCGCCTTGAACCCCAGCGACTCGATCACGCCGCAAACGGCGCGAACCTGTTCTTCGGTCGCATGCGACTGCATCACCACGAGCATCGGCGTCTCTCCGGAAGGAATGCGAAACTTCGAGTTTACTGTACGCCGCGAGTGTGGGCAATCAGCGAGCGGCAATCGGTCATCGGCGGTTGACCTGCTTCGGCCGATAGGCCAGGCGGCGCAACCGATCCTTCACGCGGCTCGGCCGTCCGGTTCCGTCATTCAGAGGCCCGATTCGTCGGGCCGAAGAATCCCTCTTCGCCTTTTTCGTCACCCCGCGCGCGCACCCGTGCGTCGCATTGACACCGTAAGGAATCATCAGCAGGAGGGAACTGGAGGCGCGGGGCGGAATCGAACCGCCGATAAAGGTTTTGCAGACCTTTGCCTTACCACTTGGCGACCGCGCCGGAAATGCCGTGGCTGCGAAACTCCGCCGCGACACTCTGCATCGTACCATCCGCCCCAGCGAATCGAAAAGTCGCGTTTGTGATGGCGTGTATCGGTAAAATAACAGCGCACCGGACGCAGCGCATAACTCTCGGCCATATACGCTCGTCTCACCGACAATGACCACCAAGAAAACCTCCGAAACCGGAGCCATTCGGCGCACATTGCACGTTCGCACGTCCCGCCGCACCCAACTCGTCAACCTCACCTCCGAAATCGCCTCCGCCGTCCGAGAATCGGGTTGCCAGAACGGCGTGTGCCACTTATATGTGCCGCACACCACAGCAGGCGTAATCATCAACGAAGGCTACGATCCGGCCGTCGCCCACGAGATCGAATCCGAATTCAACCGCCTCGTCCCCGTCCTGAAAAACTCCGCCCACGACGAAGGCAACTCCGATTCGCACGTCAAGACCGCGCTCGCAGGCTCCTCCGAAACCGTCTTCATCGAAAACGGCAAGCTTATGCTCGGCCAATGGCAGGTCATCTACTTCGCCGATTTTGACGGCCCCCGCCACCGCGAACTGTGGCTTAAAATCGTCCCCGACCCAGCGTTATAGTTGTCAGCCACTTTTACGCTTTGAGGTTCCTGCTCGTTCCTGGTTTAGCCTGAACGCTTTGCGGGTCACAAGGTTCCGTGTCTGACGATGCGCTTTGCATTTGGCAACCCGCTCTTTTTCTTTGAATTAGCCTTAACGCTTTGCGGGTCGCGGTTTTAACCGCGACACAAAAGCACCAAACCCAAATCGGCTTTAGCCGCTGAAGCTCTCTCAGATTTGGCGAAACTCCACCGTCATGGTCGTTGACCCTTTCGGAAGGCCACCGATTCGGGCTCTTATCTCTCCGCAACGCTCTCGTGCGGTACAATTCCATCTCCATGTCTCTCGGCGTTTACATCCAGGTGCCGTTCTGCCAGACGCGGTGCACCTATTGCAATTTCCACACCGGCGTCGTGGCGCGCGAACGCTACAAGCCGTACGCCGACGCCGTCTGTCGCGAAATCCGCGAGACCCTCGAAGCCAAACCGCGAGCGCTGTCAGGCGCGGTCGTCGATTCGGTTTACTTCGGCGGCGGCACGCCGAGCCTCCTTGAACCCTCCGCGCTCAACCAAATCCTCGAAACGCTCCGGGCGAACCCGACCTTTCCGCACTCCCACGACGCCGCCGAAATCACCCTCGAAGCCGATCCCGAAACCATCACCCCGGAAAAAGCCCCGGCATGGCTCGCTGCTGGCTTCAACCGCATCAGCCTCGGCGCCCAGTCCTTCATCGACGCTGAACTGCAAGCCGCCGGTCGCATGCATCGCCGCGCGGACATTCACACCGCCAACGAAATTCTCCGCCGCGCCGGCTTCGCAAACATCAGCATGGACCTCATCGCCGGCCTCGCCCATCAGACCGCCGCCTCCTGGCGACGACTCGCTCGACGAGCTTCTTGCCATCTGCGCCCGATCACGTTTCCATCTACATGCTCGAAATCGACGAAGGCAGCCGCCTCGGCAAAGAAGACACTCGCAGGCGGCTCGCGCTACAGCGCCGGCGCGCTCCCGACGCCGACGAATCGAGCGATTTCTACGAAGTCAGCTTGTACGCGTCTCGCCCAGGCAGGCTACGAACACTACGAGATTTCCAACTGGGCGCAAGCCCGGCTTCCGCTCCCGCCACAATCTAAAATATTGGCAACGAGCGCCGTACTTCGGCTTCGGTGCCGGCGCGCACTCCTTCGACGGCCAGAACCGCTGGGCCAACCTTCACGATTCCGCCGAGTACGTCCGCCGTATCGAGCAGGGAATTTCCGTCCACGAACAAATCGAAACCGGTTACTCCGCTTCAGGCGCTCGAAGAGGAAGTCTTCCTCGGCCTCCGCCAGCTCGACGGCATTGACCTCGCCCGCATCGAGCGCGAATATCGACGCCGCCGATCTTCGCCGCCGCATCGACGCGCTCGAATCGCAAGGCCTGCTGGAATGGCGCAACTCAAAGCTGCGGCTTGCGCCCAGCCGTCTGGCCGTATCGAACGAAATCTTCTCCGAATTGCTAGCCTGAGGAACGCCGACCCATGACCGCCGAAACCCGAACCGTAATCGATTTGCGCAGCGACACTGTCACCCGTCCCACCGCCGCCATGCGCGACGCCATGGCCCGCGCCGAAGTCGGCGACGACGTTTACGGCGAAGACCCCACCGTGAACCGCCTGCAGGACCGAGCCGCTGAAATTTTCGGCCGCCCCGCCGCGCTATTCGTGCCCACGGGCTGCATGGGCAATCTGCTCGCGATCCGCGGATGGACCCGCCCCACCAACGAAGTGATCTGCGAAGAGCGCGCCCACGTGAATCTGTACGAGCTCGCCTCGATGTCCGCCATCGCGGGCGTGATGCCGCGTCCGATTCCCGCGCCGTCCGGCCATCTCACCTGGGAACTGATCGAGCCGCAGATTCGCGAAAAAATTTATTACGACTCGCAAACCGCCCTTGTCACGCTCGAGAACACCCACAACATGCACGGCGGCACCGTTTACCCCATCAGCGTAATGGAAGACGTATGCGACAAAGCTCACGCCGCGGGCCTGCGCGTCCATCTCGATGGCGCCCGCGTTTTCAACGCCGCCGTCGCCTCCCGTAAAACCGTCGCCGAGCTCACTCGAAAATTCGATTCAGTCATGTTCTGCCTCTCGAAAGGTCTCGGCGCACCCGTAGGCTCGATCCTCGTCGGCCCGAGCGACTTCATCGCGGAAGCGCGCATCGGCCGCAAACTCCTCGGCGGCGGAATGCGCCAGGCCGGTGTTCTCGCCGCGGCAGGCCTGATCGCCCTCGAAGAATCGCCGAAACGCCTACACCAGGATCACGACAACGCGCAGCTTCTCGCTCACGGCCTCGCGAAAATTCCGGGAATCAAGCTCGATCCAGCCGCCGTCGCCACCAACATCGTCATCTTTGACGTTGCTTCGACCGGCCGCACTGCCGCCGAAATTTGCACTCTGCTTCAAACCAGCGGCGTCCTCGCCGGAAGCACCGCCAAATATTCCGTCCGCCTCGTAACGCACTGCGACGTCACTCGCGCCGACATCGACGCCGCCCTCGCCGCCATACAAGCCGTCTTCGCGCGCCTCGCTCCCCACGCAGCCATGGCATAATCCGGCGACTCGATCTTCGGAAACAAACGCGGCCAAGCTTGCGTACTGAACCGCAGGAGAACTCGATGCCCATCGCGCGCCTTCTCACCGCTTCCTGCTTGCTCGCCTTCCTGCTCTGCGTTCTCACACGTCGCGCAGGCGCAAGACGCGCATAAGTCCGCGACAGACGGCTGGCCCGCCTACGGCCACGATGCAGGCGGCACTCGCTACTCGCCGCTCACCCAAATCAATCGCGACAACGTCTCGCAGTTGAAAGTCGCCTGGACTTTCCACGTTGAGGATCTTTCCGACGGCACCGACGGCCGTAAGCGCTCCGGCCTCGAAACCACGCCCATCCTCATCGACGGAACGCTCTACCTCACCTCCGGCTACAACCGCGTATTCGCTCTCGATCCGGAAACCGGCAAACAGAAATGGGTTTACGATCCGATGATCGACACCACCGTGGAATACGGCGACGGCCTGATCAATCGCGGCGTCGCCGCATGGCTCGACTCCTCACTCCCAAAAGGCAAGCCCTGCCGCCGCCGCATCTTCGAACTCACTCTGGACGCGCGCCTCCTCGCGCTCGACGGTGCTACCGGCGAGCCTTGCGCCGACTTCGGCAATCACGGTCAGGTTAGCCTCCGCAACGTCGCTCGCTACCGCGCCGGCTGGTATCACATGACCTCCGCTCCCACCGTCATCGGCGACGACGTCGTCGTCGGCTCGGCCATCGACGACAACGCCCGCGTGGACATGGCCTCCGGCGTCGTCCGCGGCTTTAACGCGCGCACCGGCGCCCTCGTTTGGAGTTGGGAGCCGCTTCCGCCCAACTCACCCGATGCCGCGAACGGTGACGCAAGCAAAGTCTGGAAAACCGGCGCCGGCAACGCCTGGTCCGGCATCGTCGCCGATCCCGAACGCGATCTCGTCTTCGTCCCAACGGGCAGCGCCAGCCCCGACTATTACGGCGGTAAGCGTCCCGGCGACGACAAGTGGTCCAATTCCGTCGTCGCGCTTCGCGGCAAGACCGGCGAATTCGTCTGGGGATTTCAGCTCGTCCATCACGATTTGTGGGACTACGATTCCGCCTCGCCTCCGCTTCTCGCCACCATCCAACACGACGGCAAGTCCGTCCCCGTCGTCATCGTCGGCAACAAAACCGGATTCCTCTTCGTCCTCAATCGCGACACCGGCGTCCCCATTTTTCCCGTGGAAGAACGCGCCGTCCCGCAGTCCGACGTTCCCGGCGAAGTGACATCTCCAACGCAGCCCTATCCAACCGCTCCGCCTGCCCTCGTCCCGCAGAAATTTGACCTCAACGACGCCTGGGGCATCACGCCCGCCGATCGCGACTATTGCAAGCAGTACATGTCCGGCCTCCGCAACGAAGGAATTTTCACTCCGCCCAGCATCAACGGCTCGCTCGTGATTCCCGGAAACATCGGCGGCATGAACTGGAGCGGCTCCGCCTGGGATCCGCAAAAGCGGCCTGCTCTTCGTCAACACCAACAATCTCGTCGCGAAAGTCCGCGTGATTCCGTCCGACAAATTCGACGCCGAGGAAGACGCTCACGAGAGCGAAGGTCAGTTCACCGGCCAGTGGGGCTCGGGCTACGGGATGTTTCGCACCTTCATTCTTTCGAAGGGAAGCCGGCTGCCGTGCTCCGCTCCGCCCTGGGGGACGCTCGCAGCCGTTGACATCGCGAAAGGAACCATCGCCTGGCAGGTGCCCCTCGGTTCTCTCGCGCCCGCGATTCCCACCGTTCCCGCGGGAGACGTCAGCCTGGGCGGCCCCATCGTCACCGCCGGCGGACTGGTTTTTATCGGCGGTACGGTTCGCGACCCCGAATTCCGCGCCTTCGACACGGCGACCGGCAAGGAGCTTTGGAAGACCAAACTCCCGGCCGTCGCGGCCGCCGTCCCAATGACTTATCAGCTCAAGCCCGGCGGAAAGCAGTTCGTAGTCGTCGCCGCCGGTGGCCACGGTAACGTAGGCGAAGAAAAGCTGGGTGACTCAATCGTCGCATTCACCTTGCCTTAGCTCCTGAAATCCCCGCCTCTGTGGTATAAAGAAAAGGTGTAGCGCGGTATAACTTTTTCTTATACGCGAGGGGCCGTGGATTTCGCACTTACCGATGAACAGCAGCAGCTTCGCCGCACCGTCCGTGAATTTGCCGAAGGCGAAATCCTTCCGCATGTCATGGAATGGGACGAAGCCTCGCGTTTTCCGTCCGAACTGATTCCCAAGATGGCCGAGATGGGTTTTCTCGGCGTGATCTTTCCGGAAAAGTACGGCGGCGCGGGCATGGGCTACATTGAGTACGCCATCATCATCGAAGAGCTTTCTCGCGTCGATGGCTCGGTGGGCATCATCGTCGCCGCGCACAATTCGCTCTGCACCAATCATCTCTACAAATTCGGAACCGAAGCGCAGAAGAAAAAATACGTCGAGCCTCTCGCCCAGGGCAAAAAGCTCGGTTGCTGGTCGCTCACCGAGCCGGAAGCCGGCTCCGACGCCGGAGGCACGCGCACCAAAGCCGTCCGCGCCGGCGACACCTGGACCATCAACGGCTCGAAGACCTTCACCACGAACGGCCATTACGCCGACGTCTGCGTGGGTATGGCCGTCACTGACGCCGCCAAAAAAAGCCACGGCATTTCCGCCTTCGTCATCGAGAAGGGAACTCCCGGCTTCCGCCCCGGCAAAAAAGAAAACAAGCTCGGCCTGCGCGCCAGTGACACCAGCGAAGTCATTTTCACCGACTGCAAAGTGCCCGCGGAAAATCTTGTTGGCAAAGAAGGCGAAGGCTTCGTCAACAGTCTCCAGATTCTCGACGGCGGCCGCATCTCGATCGCCTCCCTCGGCCTCGGCATGGCCCAAGGCGCTTACGAAGCTGCCGTGAAGTACGCCAAGCAGCGCAAGCAGTTCGGCAAAGCCATCTCCGAATTTCAAGCCATCCAGTTCAAGCTCGCCGATATGGCCATGGAGATCGAAGCCGCGCGCCTCCTGACCTACAAAGCCGCATGGCTTGCCGACCGCGCCATCGCCGCAGGGAACTACGATTTCCGCATCACTCAAGAATCCAGCATGGCCAAGCTCTACGCCGGAGAAGTGGCCGTCCGCGTCGCCAACGAGTGCGTGCAGATTCACGGCGGCTACGGCTTTATTAAGGATTACCCGGCCGAAAAGTTTTATCGCGACGTCAAGCTCTGCACCATCGGTGAAGGCACCAGCGAAATCCAACGCATGGTCATCGCCCGTCAAATCCTCGGCGCAAAGTAGGTTCGTCCGGGCGCGCCTCTACGCCCCTCGCGTTGCGCCTCACTCTCGCGCGCCAAAGCAAACTTGCTCATTCGCTCACCCGTGCCGCACCACCGCGCAGTCTCCGTGCCCTCCAGCCTTCCCCGGTGCTCTCCGTGAAATGTTCCACGCCGTTCGTCTCGCGTTTCCGATTTGCGTCGCATGCGTCGTGCAGCTATGATTCTTCGAGCTTTTCGGCCACTGCGATCCTGTGTCATGCATCGGCCTTTTCCCCAGTAGCGAT
Source organism: uncultured Acidobacteriota bacterium (assembly GCA_963839325.1). GTDB lineage: Bacteria > Acidobacteriota > Terriglobia > Acidiferrales > UBA7541 > Palsa-295. Next base: position 80,403 of record CAWIUO010000005.1, read on the forward strand.
TGCACGAGCGTTGTAGTGTGAAGTGCGCCTGAATCGATGACCACCGCCGTCGAAAACTGGGCTCAGCAAGTCCGCGCAGGCGACGTCCGCGCCATCTCCCGCGCCGTCTCCGCCATCGAGAATCGCGACCGCGACGCCGAAAATATTCTTCGCGAGCTTTTCCCCCACACCGGCAACGCCTATCGCGTCGGAATCACCGGCGCACCCGGTACAGGCAAAAGCACCCTCGTTGACCGCATGGCCGCCTATTATCGATCCCACCACAAAACCGTCGGCATTATCGCCGTCGATCCTTCCAGCCCGTTCACCGGCGGCTCCATCCTCGGCGACCGCATTCGCATGCAAGGCCACTCCGGCGACTCCGGAGTTTTCATCCGTTCGATGGCTACGCGCGGTTTTCTGGGCGGACTTTCTCAAGCCACGCGCGACACTGCGCTTCTCCTCGATGCTGCAGGCAAGCAGTTCATCCTCGTCGAGACCGTCGGCGTCGGCCAGGGCGAAATCGAAATCGTCCGCCTCGCCGATTGCACCATCGTCGTGCTGATGCCCGGCATGGGCGACGACGTCCAGAACCTGAAAGCCGGCCTCATGGAAATCGGCGACATTTTTGTTCTCAACAAATCCGACCGCGAAGGCGCCGACCGCTACGAGCAGCAGCTCAAAGCCGTCCTGCAACTCGTGCCTGAGCGCGAAGGCTGGAAGCCTCCCGTCGTCCGCACCGTCGCCACCGAAAATAAAGGCATCGCCGAGCTGTGCACCGAAATCGATCGTTTCCGCGCGCACTTCGAGCAAGCGCACGAACGCCGCAGCCGCGAAATCACCCACTGGAAGGAATGGATCTTGCAACTTCTCGAAGCTCGCCTTCTCGAACGAGTCGCGGGGCGCCATCTCGGCGAGCGCGAACTCGAGCGCATCAGCGCCCTTGTCGCTGACCGCAAGCTCGATCCTTACGGCGCGGTGAACGAAATCATCGAGCGCGCCGGTTTAGGAGACGCGCCTTGAAGCTCGGCGACCTCGAATTCCACATTCTCAGCGATGGCGACGTTTGGCTCGATGGCGGCGCGATGTTCGGCGTGGTTCCCAAAGTCCTCTGGGAAAAGAAAATGGCGCCGGACGCCAAAAACCGCATCCAGCTCGCCATGAATTGCCTCCTCGTGCGTGCCGGCGGCAAAACAATTCTGGTCGAAACCGGAGCCGGCACCAAGATGAACCCCAAGCTCCGCCAGATTTATGGGTTGGAAGATTCGAAGCTCCTCAGTCAGCTTGAGCTCTACGGCTATCACAACACCGAAATCGATATCGTGATCAACACCCATCTCCACTTCGATCACTGCGGCGGAAATACACGCATCGAACAGGACAAAGTGGTCTGCACCTTTCCCAATGCCAAGTACGTCGTCCAGCGCGGCGAGTACGAACACGCCCGCAACCCGAACGAACGTGACCAAGCCAGCTATTTCGTTGAGAATTACGCGCCTCTCGAAAAAGCGGGAAAGCTCGCGCTGCTCGAAGGTGACCGCGCCATCGCGCCCGGCGTCGAGCTTGTCCGCGCCCCCGGTCACACTGCCAACATGCAGTGCGTGAAACTTTCCGGCGGCGGAAAGTCCGCGTTCTTTTTTGCGGACCTCGTGCCAACAGCGGCGCACCTCCCGCTTCCGTGGATCATGGGCTACGATCTCTATCCGATGACCACGCTCGAAAATAAAAAGAAGTGGATCCCCGAACTTATAAAGGAAGGCTGGATCGCTCTGTTCGGCCACGACGCTCGCACACCGGCAGGGCACCTGCGCGAAAAGAACGGCGGCTTCGAACTCGAGCCGCTCTCCATCGACTGAACCGCCGGGCGCACAACGGAGAACTGGAATGGCAAAAAAGAAAGCAGTGGCAAAGGCGAAGCGCGCGCCAAAACGCGAAGCCGCAAAAATCGGAATCATCGGCGGCAGTGGTCTCTATCACATGGCTGGCCTCACCAACACGCGCGAAGTTCGCTTGAAAACGCCATTCGGCAATCCCTCCGACGCCATCGTGATCGGCACGCTGGAAGGGAAGCAGGTCGCGTTTCTCGCCCGCCACGGCCGCGGACATCTATATTCCCCAAGCGAAATCAATTACCGCGCCAACATCTGCGCCATGAAGATGCTCGGCGTTGAGCGCATTCTCTCCGTCAGCGCCGTCGGCTCGCTGCGCGACGATTTGCCGCCGCTCGATTTCGTCGTCGTGGATCAGTTCTTCGACCGCACTAAAAATCGCGCTTCCACGTTTTTCAGCGACGGCATCGTCGCGCACGTCGGTTTCGATAAGCCCACCTGCACGCATCTGTCTGCCCACGTGGCCGATGCCTGCGAACGCGCCCGGGTAAAAGCCCATCGCGGCGGCACCTACGTCTGCATGGAAGGCCCGCAGTTTTCCACGCTCGCCGAGTCGCGCACCTATCGCCAGCTTCAGTTTGACGTAATCGGCATGACCAACCTCACCGAAGCCAAGCTCGCCCGCGAAGCCGAGATCTGCTACGCAACAATCGCAATGGTCACCGATTACGACTGCTGGCATCCGCAGCACGACGCCGTCACCGTCGCTGAGATCATCGAGAATTTGACGCGCAACACGGCCAACGTTCAGAAGGCGCTGCAGGAAGTGGTGCGCGAGCTTCCGGCGGAGCGCACCTGTAAATGCGGCTCGGCCGCCGGTCACGCCATTCTCACGGACCGCAAAAAAATTAGCGCAGCCACGAAAAAACGGCTCGCGCCCATCATCGGCAAATACTTGTCCTAGGTTTTGGGCTTCGATTTTCAGATTGAAAATGCAGCGCCGCGGCCTTCAGCGCGGCACCGGGTTTGTGATCGCCGCCCGGCACTCAATAACGGAGAAACACGCAGATGCCCTTACTCGTAGTGGGTTCCGTCGCCTTTGACGGCATCGAAACGCCATACGGCAAAGTCGAAAAGACCCTCGGCGGCGCGGCCAGTTATTTCGCCCTGGCCGCCAGCCAGTTCGCGCCGGTTCGCCTCGTCGGAATCGTCGGCGACGATTTCACCGCGAAAGACGCCGCCGTATTCAAAGGCCGCAAGATCGATCTCGCGGGCCTCGAACACGCCACGGGCAAGACCTTTTTCTGGGCGGGAAAATACAGCCAGAACATGAACGAGCGCACCACGCTGGTCACCGAGCTGAACGTCTTCGGCAATTTCAAACCTGTGCTGCCGAAGACCTACCTCGATTCGCAGTTCATTTTTCTGGGCAATATCGATCCCACTCTCCAGCGCTCCGTGCTGCAGCAAATGAAGCGCGCTCCCAAAATCGTCGGCCTGGACACCATGAACTACTGGATCGAGCGCACTCCCGCCGAATTGAAGGAAACTCTGAAGCACACGCAGGTGTTGATGATCAACGACGACGAGACCCGCCAGCTCACCGGCGAACACAACCTGATGCGCGCCGCGAAGCAGGTCTTCAAACTCGGCCCCAAAACGCTGGTGATCAAGCGCGGCGAGCACGGCGCCTTGATGGTCCACGACAAGTTTCTATTTTCGGTTCCCGCGTTTCCTCTCGAGGAAGTTCACGATCCCACCGGCGCGGGCGATAGCTTCGCCGGCGGCTTCATGGGCTATCTCGCCGGAGCAGGGAAGATCAACGAGCGCACCCTTCGCAACGCCATGGTTTACGGCTCCGTCCTCGGCAGCTTCGCCGTCGAGCAGTTCGGCATCGACCGCCTCCGTACCCTCAAGCGCAAAGAAATCGCCCACCGCGCCCGCCTCTTCTCCAAACTAACTTCGTTCAAACTCTAAGGCTCGCGAAATTATTGGTCCCGTCATTCAGAGGCCCAGTTCACTGGGCCGAAGAATCTCTCTTCGCCTTTGCGTAAAGCGAGCACTCATCCCAACTACGCGCTCGCGCCCTTCACCGGAATACTGTAGTGCGACGCCACCACCTGCCACCTACCATCGATCAGCATCCACACGTCTGTCATCCGGTCGTGATACTCGTACGGTTTCCCGCTCGATACTCCCTGCTCGTGGTACTGCCCGACCACCACCGCCGTATTTCCGCGCACCCGCACCTTCATCTCCAAAAATTCAGACACGTCCACGCGCGTGTCCTTGTCGCTGCAATGTGCGATGTACCCCGGTTTGCTGAACGTGCTGCCGTCCTCGATCGTGATCAGAAAATCGTCAGCCAGCAGGGAATTCATCATCCCCACGTCCCGCGCTTTGTACGCCGTGTTCCATTTGTTCTCCAGCGCGATGATCTTCGTGGAGTCCGATTCCTTCTGTGCCGTTGCGGGCGCGACCGCGCAAACGCAAAGCATCGCCGCGGCAGCCAGTCCGAGTAGCGTTTTCATAGGGGTACTCCTGCGCGGATTGTGATGTTGAACGGCCTCTGATTCAATCGAAACATGCGCGTCCGTGTACAAACGATAGAGTCACGGACACCTTCCGCGGGCCTTCATCCTCGTCGGTTCATGGCCCCGAGTCGCTTGCACGCGGAGTCCACGCGCCAGTTAGCGTCCGGCTGGCCCTGGGCTCAATGCCTCCGCGAGGCAACCTCAAAATCCCTCCGCGAATCCGAGTTGACGTGCCATCACGCCCGGTGTTATCAACTTTGTTCCCAGTTTTCATGCAGTTGCAAGCTGTGTGCGGGGAAATTCTGTATCATCGAACGTAGGTTTTTGGCCGCAGCGGCAAGCCCGGGCGCACTCTGAACTCCGCCTGAAGAGCCCGCGCGGCATGCTCAATTTCATAACTTTGATCGGAGGATGGTTTTGATTCGACCGCGTTCCTGGGCACTGAGCATTCTGTTGACGGCGCTTGCCGCGTTTCTCTCCAGTTGCGGCACCTCCACCTCCGCCATCGTCAACCCCACCCCCACGATCAGCGGCCTCTTTCCCTCCAGTATCACCGCAGGCTCGGACTCCTTCACGATGTACATCGCCGGCCAAAATTTTCTCAACGGCAAAATCGCCAACACCCAGGGGATCTCCTCCGTTTACTGGAACGGCTCCTTGCGCGTCTCCACCTACAACCAGCAAACCGGGCAACTCGCCGTCAGCGTCCTGGCTTCCGACGTGGCCTCCTCCGGCATCGCGCAAGTCACGGTAACGAATCCCTCACCGGGTGGGGGTCCTTCTGTAGCGACCTTTACAATCCTCCCGGTCCTGTCTAACACACCTTTGATCTCCTCGATCTCGCCCACCTCGGCCAACGTTGGCAGCCAGACCGTCACCATCACCGTGAACGGCACGAATTTTCAGTCCAGCTCCGTAATTGCATTCAACGGCGCGCCGCTTTGTCCCACCTGGGTCATCAGTCCCACGCAACTCGTCGCGCAGATTGATTCGTCCTATTTCACTGCCGCGGCGATCGCCAGCATCTCCGTGTACACGCCCACGGGCGGCGGCGGAAACCTGTTCTCTCCCGGCGTCACTTTTACCGTCGGCACCGTCAGCGGCAACAATCTCACCTTCCCGCAAGTCGTCTCGGTCAGCGCTCTTGGTGGCGCGGCTGACGGCCCCAGCGAAGCCCCCGCGATGAGCTGGGACGGCCGCTACGTCGCCTTTTACTCCCAGGCCAAGAATCTCGTCTCCGAAGGCGCCTCCGGAAATATTTTCGTCCGCGACACCTGTTTGACCGATCCGGCCTGCGTTCCACACACCACCGCCGTCGATCTCGCGCCCGAAGGCACCACGCCCAATGGAAAAGTCGGCCGCCAGGTCGCTCTCAGCGGCGACGGCCGTTACGTCGCCTTCATCTCTCGCGCCACAAATTTAATTGCCGGCGGCGCAGTCGGCTCCGGCTTCACCGAGCTGTACGTGCGCGACCTCTGCACCAACGCCGTCGCAGCCTGCGCTCCCCATACCGAACTGATCTCCGTCGCCGCCGACGGTTCCGCCGCGGACGGCCCCAGCTCACGCCCTTCGCTCAGCTCCGACGGCCGCTTCGTCGCCTTTGAATCCTCCGCCACCAATCTCGTTTCCGGCGCGCCCCATCTCCAGCCGCAAATTTACGTCCGCGACACCTGCACCGGCTCGACCGCTCCAAAATCCTGCGTCGCGCAAACCTATTCCGTTCCGATGGACGAGCAGGACCAGGCACTCTTCGCGCAAGGCGCCCGCCCCGCAATCTCCGCCACCGGCCGCTATGTCGCTTTCGAAGCCTGGACCGGCTCCGCAGCCGCTCAGGCTGCCGCCCCCGGAGCGACCGAATCCGCGCAGGTCGTTCTCGCAGACACCTGCCTCGGCCCAGACGCTCCCGCCGGGTGCCGTCCGTCAGCCAGCCGCGTCTCGCTCCTTACCGACGGCGCCACCATCTCCGGCTCGAACTTCGCCCCGTCGCTCAGCGCCAATGGCCGCTACGTCGCCTTCGAATCTCAACCGGTCAGCTCGCCGCTCACCAACGCCTCAGCAGCTACGACCACGGTCGCCAGCCGCATCTTCGTCCGCGACACCTGCAACGCCGCCGCGACCGCCTGCTCGCCGTCCACTTCCCAAATGTCCGCCGAGTCTGCCACTGCCTCCAGCGGCAAAACCGAAGTCTATTCGCCGTCGCTCAGCCCTTCCGGCCGCTACATTTCTTATCTCGCCGGTTCGCCCTCCAGCGGCAGCTCCACCGAAGGCATTCTCCAGGTCCGCGACATGTGCAACGGCGCCGGCAAATCCTGCGTCGCCCGTTCCTACGCCGTCGAAGACTCCGCCACCTGCTCCACGGGCTGCCAGATCGCGCCGTCCAACTGCCCGGCCGTCCCTTCGAGCGGCGTCACTGCCGACAAATTCACCGCGGTTCCTCTCAGCGCCAACGGCCGCTTCGCCGCCTTCTACGCGCCTGAATCCACGCCCGCTCAGCCCGCCAACGGCATCGGCGACATTTTCATGACCCTCACCCCGTTCTAGCTACTCGCACGACGGAATCCAATCCGCCGTCGCTGCTGCTGGGATGTAAACCGCCCCGCGACCTCGTATAGACGCGCCTCCGAAAATTCCTTATTCTCGATTTCGGTCGATGTCACAAGCGCTCAAACCGGTTGCGCTTCGCGCGGGTGACGCGCTGCGCATCGTTTCGCTTTCCAGCCCTGTGCACGAAGATCGCGTCCGCAAGGGAATTGCCGAACTCGAGCGTCTCGGCTACCGCGCAGTCTGGGATCCCGAAAGAAGTTCTCGCGTCCGATGGTTTTTTCGCCGGAAGCACGCCGGCGCGAGCTGCCGCTCTGAAATCCGCACTGCACGAAACCGAAACGCAAGCCGTGATCTGCTCTCGCGGCGGCTACGGCGTGAACTATCTTCTCGACGGGCTTCACGTCGCGCTCGAATCGCCCAAGCTGTTCATCGGCTACAGCGACCTTACGTCGCTCCAGATTTTCCTGTGGCAGCGCTTTCGCTGGGTTACGCTCTACGGCCCAATGGTTGCGGCAGGCCTGGATATCAAAGGCGGCGCAGATGCCGTACCCGGTTACGACGCCGAAACTTTTCGCCATGCGACCACTTCCACCAAACACGGTTGGGCCATCAAGCTCGAAGGCGCGGAATCCCTTGCTTCCGGCGCAGCCGAAGGCATTCTGCTCGGCGGGTGCCTCACGCTGATCTACACCTCGATCGGCACGCCCTGGGAACTCGAAACCGAAGGCTCGCTCCTCGTCCTCGAAGATCGCGGCATGAAGCCGTGGCAAGTCGATCGTGCGCTCACGCATCTGTTGCAGGCGGGAAAATTTCGCGGAGTCGCCGCGGTAGTCCTGGGCGATTTTCCGGATTGCGAAGGTCCGCCGGGAACCGAAACCGTCAAAGATGTCGTCGCTCGCGTGCTGCAGCCTCTGAAGATTCCGCTCGTACACGGCGCCGCCATCGGACACACCGCGCGCGCCATGCTCACGATTCCGCTCGGCGTCCGTGCCCGCCTCGACGCAGGCTCGCCGCCGTGGCTCGAAATTTTAGAACCGGCTTGCCGCGAACGCGCCTGACCACGCGCAGCTCAACGCCGCGTCGCAGCTGCGCAATTTTAAAAAAGGGGAGAACGAAAATTTCACTCTCGCTCGAAGGACGCATCAAACACATCCACCTGCTCGGCGTCGCCGGCGCAGCGATGGCTCCCGTCGCAGGCATGCTCAAGGACCGCGGCTTCCACGTCACCGGCTCGGACGTGAACGTCTATCCGCCCGCCTCCACTCTTCTCGATTCTCTAGGCATCCTCTGGAACGATGGCTATCGCCCCGAAAATCTTCAGCCCGCTCCCGACCTCATCGTCGTCGGCAATATCATCGCCCGCGGTAATCCCGAGATGGAGTACATCCTCAACGAAAAGCTCTCGTACTGCTCCATGCCCCAACTTCTCGAACGCGAATTCATTCCCGGCCACACCTCGATCGTCGTCGTCGGCACTCACGGCAAAACCACCACCACCGCGATGCTCGCCTGGATCTTCCACACCGCCGGCTCGCCGCCCGGATTTTCTGATCGGCGGCGTCGCTCCCAATTTTGGCGACCGCAGCTACGGCCTCGGCGGCGGCGCTGAATTCATCGTCGAAGGCGACGAATACGAAACCGCCTTCTTCGACCGCACGCCCAAATTTCTGCACTATCATCCCGACGAACTCATCCTCACTTCGCTCGAATACGATCACGCCGACATCTACCCCGATCTTGCCTCCATCGTCGAGCAGTTCAAGCGCCTCGTGAATCTTGTCCCGTCACGCGGAAAAATTCTGATGCTCTCAGGCTCGCCGGAACTCAAGCACGTCGCTGCAAAATCCTTTTGCCCCGTCGAAACCTTCGGCCTTACTCCTGAAAGCGACTGGCAGGCCGGCGACGTGCAATGGCACGACTCCGCCACCGAATTCCGCGTCGCCCACCACGGCAGGGAAGTCGCCCGCATTCGCATGCCGCTCGTCGGCCAGCACAATGTGCTTAACGCTCTCGCCGCCACCGCAATCGCCATCGGCCGCGGCGTTCCCGCCGACGCCATCCAGAGCGCGCTTGCAACTTTCATCAGCGTCCGCAAGCGCATGGAAATCAAAGGCGAAGAGCGCGGCGTCCTCGTCGTCGAAGATTTCGCGCACCATCCCACCGCCATTCGTCTCACTCTCGAAGCCGCGCGCACTCGCTGGCCCGGGCAGCGCGTGTGGGCCGTCGTCGAGCCGCGCACTAACACCATGCGCCGTAAAATATTTCAAGACGTTCTGCCCGACGCCCTCGCTCTTGCCGACGCCGTTCTGATCGGCCCCGTGAATCGCGCCCAGCTTCTCGGCGAAGACGAGCGCCTCTCTCCCGAAACCATCGCCAGTCTGATTCAGCAGCGCGGTCGCCCCGCGAAAGCGTTTGCCGCCACCGCCGAAATCACCGATTATTTATTCGAGCATGCCAAACCGAAGGACGTTGTGATGATCATGTCGAACGGCAGTTTCGATGGACTGAGCGGGAAGTTGCTTGCCGCGCTGAAGGCGCAGACGGCCGGGCGCGCATGAATCGTCTTCTGACCCTGGGAATTCTACTCGTTGCCTTCGCAAAACCAGCCGCCGCCACCATCGATTACCGCATCTCGCTGAAGAATCCCGACCAGCACCTGTTTCAAGTCCGGATGACGATTCCCAATCCCGCGCCGGATACCCACATCGCGCTGCCCGCATGGAACGCTCTTTACCAGGTCCGCGATTTTTCCTATCGCGTTCGCGACGTGCACGGCATCTTCGCTCCCGGCGCCAATGATTCGGTCCAGCTTTTGCTCGAGCCGCGCAAGTTAGACAAGCAGACCTGGGCCTTCGGTGACACCGGTCAAAACATTGCCGAGGTCACCTACACCATCGAATGGGACGATCCCGGCCCCTTCAATTCTCAGCTCAACGAACACCACGCCTTCGTGAACTTTGCCGAACTGCTGATGTACATGCCGGACCGCCGATCCGAACCCGTAACCGTCGAATTCGACGACGTGCCGGCCGAATGGCATTCCGCTGCTGAACTGCCTGCGGGCACGCAACCGAATTCCTTCTCCGCCGGAAGCTACGACAAGCTCGTCGATGCTCCCGTTGAAATCGGCAAGACCGACGAATTCTCTTTCGACGAGGGCGGGGCGCGCATCCGCGTCGTTGTGGACGGCAAAGACTGGAACAAAAGCCATCTTGAAGATTATCTGAAGCGCATCACCAAATCCGAGCTGGACATGATGGGCGGCCCGCCATTCCAGGAATATACCTTCTTCTTCCGCATCGGGCCTTATCCCGAAGTCGGCGGAGGCGGCATGGAGCACTCCAACTGCACCGCGATCTCCGCGCCGTCCGTCGAATCCGCCGCAGTCACCGCCGCTCACGAATTTTTTCATCTATGGAATGTGAAACGAATTCGTCCGCAATCCCTCGAGCCGGTGGACTTCACTAAAGAGCAGTACACTCGCGCGCTTTGGTTCGCCGAAGGCGTCACCAGCACTTACGGCGCCTACACCCTGGAACGCACCGGGTTCTGGAGCAACGAACAGCTCTACGCTGATCTCGCCTCGCAGATCAGCGAACTCGAATCTCGGCCCGCGCACATGTGGCAGAGCGTCGAAGAATCCAGCCTTGACGCATGGCTCGAAAAATATGACGACTATCGCACTCCGGCTCGCAGCATTTCCTACTACAACAAAGGCCAGATCGTCGGCGAAATGCTCGACCTCGCCATTCGCAGCGCGACCGATGACCGCAAATCCCTCGACGACCTGATGCGCGCGATGTACGCCGAATATCCACTGAAGGGGAAGTTTTACGACGACAGCGCTGGCATCGAGTCCGTCGCCGAACAGGTCGCTGGCCGGAAATTTGACGCATTCTTTGAAAACTACGTCGCCGGCACGAAGGAAATCCCCTACGACGAATTTCTTTCGGCGGCCGGGCTTACACTCAAGGTCGAAGACCACGTCGCCGCCGATCTCGGCTTCTGGACCGCGGGCCGTGGCCCCGGCGTCCCTGTCCGCGTCAGTCAGGTCGAGCAGGGAAGTCCCGCGCAGGCCGCGGGCTTGCGGGCGGGCGACATACTTATCTCTATCAATGGCAACGCGCTTCCGCGTTATTTTCCTTCGTGGCTGCACGATCAGACGCCCGGTGAAAAGATCTCGATGCGAGTCCACCGGGACGAAAAAGATCTTGATCTGACCTTCGCTCTCGGCCAGACCGAGGAGAAGCGCTACTCGATCGTCGAATTGCACGACGCAACCGAAAAACAGAAGCAGCTGCGCAATGCATGGCTGAGCGGAAAGACCGAATAGAAAATCCGCTGCGCCTTCGGAGCTTGTTCGCACAGCGCGCCAACGCAATCAATCCATGATTCGAAGCATCGCAACCTACATCTTTGCCGCGCTCGGGCTGGTGCTCGTCATGCCCCCGTTGATCGTGTGGACCATGATCACCGGCAACGTCGTGCCGATGTACCGAATTTTCCTCGCCGGAGTGCGCGTCGCTCTCCGTATCGCGGGAATTCACGTCCGCGCCGAGGGCGTCGAAAACATTCCCGCCGCCACGTGCGTCTTCGCTTCGAACCACTGCTCGAATCTCGATCCGCTCGCGCTCGTGCCCAAAATTCCTCAGCGCGTCTCGCTGCTGGCCAAGACCGATGTCTTTAAGATTCCGATCTTGTCCAAGGCCATTCGGCAGAACGGCCTCATTCCCGTCGATCGCTCCAATAAAGACGCCGCTGCCGAAAGTGTCGATCAAGCCGTCGAATCGCTCAAGCAGGGTCTTTCGTTCTGCATCTTCGCGGAAGGCACCCGCAGCCGCGACGGCCGCCTTCAACCCTTTAAGCGCGGCGCCTTCGTCATGGCCATCCGCGCCGCGGTTCCTGTCGTTCCCGTTTCGCTCGCTGGAACCCAAAACCTCCTCCGCAGAGGCGACTGGAAAATGTATCCCGGGGAAGTCGTAGTCAGGTTCGGCCTCCCCATCGATTCCTCCCAATTCACCTTCGACCAGCGCCAGCAACTCCTCGACCAGACCTATTCCGCCGTCGCCGCCAACCTCCCTCCCGACCAACAACCCGCGCTCGGCTCCGGACAGAACTAAATCCTGTCTCGCCATTGCAGACCGCCGGCAAGCTCGATGTTTGCAAACTCAAGATAAATTACACGACGCGCGTCCGAGGCGCCGAGCATTCCTTTACGCCCGCACACGCCCGGGGGCGCGAAACCATGTGGGAGTGCGGCGGCTCCTAACGCCGCTTTCCCAGAAGTGCAGCGCTACTACAACCGCAGCCGCGGCCGAAGGCCGGGTACCCGCTGATGCGGGCGGAATGGTGCGAAGCGGTCGTCGTGGATTTCCCGGTAGCGCGGGCCGCTCCCGTAAAGCGGCGTTAGGCGTCTCCGCATTTCCAAAACGTTGGCCCTTTATTCGGAGCAATCGATCGCCAGTCAACCCATGAACTGGAGAAAACAATGAGATTGGGCTCTCGCTGGGTGTTACCCATGTGATATAATGGCGGCGGCGTTATGGAGGCAATGTACGAGAGGCTCAATGCTAGGGGCGACGAAGTCCATTCCCAAAACGGGAATCGCGCTTTTTGCCGGCCACAATCTCCAAATTCCCTTAGGTACACTTGCGGGAAGGAAATTCTCGTATCTGACTGAAAACACTGAGCGGGGAACGCTTTCCTTAGGTACAACTTGCAGAATTCACGTTCCGGAAACTCTTCGAAACACGAATCTCCTGATTTGCAATTCCGGCCGCCGAGCAGCTACACAATCCTCGTCGTATTCACCTTCCGCCTAGTCTTTCCACTTCAGCTCTCAACCGCTGCAGCTCCTTTTGCAGCTCCGGCAAGCGGTTGAACACAGCCACCGACTTCCTCCATTCAAGATTGTCCGTCGCCGGATATCCGGAATAGAGTGCCCCGGCAGGCACATCCGTCGGCGCTCCTGATTGCGCTGTCAGCGTCGCCCCGTCGCCAATTCTCAAATGTCCCGCCGCGCCCACTTGGCCCGCCAGAATGCACTTGTTACCCACCTTCGTCGTCCCGGCGAGACCCACCTGTCCGCAGAGCAGGGTATCCTCGCCGACCTCGCACGCGTGCCCGACCTGCACCAGATTGTCCAGTTTCGCGCCCCGCGCGATCACCGTTCGCCCCACGGTCGCGCGATCCACCACGCTGTGCGCCTGAATTTCCACGTCGTCTCCGATCACCGTGATACCCGACTGCCGCATTTTGTACCACGCTCCGCTGGCTTCCCGGGCGAAGCCGAATCCGTCCGAGCCGATCGTCACGCCGTTCTGCAGAATCACGCGGTGCCCGATCCGGCATCCCTCGCGGACGCGTGCGTGCGAGTGCGCGAAAAAATCGTCGCCAATCTGCGCGCCCCGGTAAATCGAAACGAAGCTGTGCAGCACAGCGTTATTTCCCACTGTCGCGTCTTCGTCCACAAAGCAGAATGGCCCGATGTGCGCGCCCTCTCCGATCCTGGCCGTTTTTGCGATCACAGCCGTCGGATGTACGCCGGGAGCGTACGCTGGCGCCGCGTGGAACAGTTCAATCGCCCGCGCAAAATCGAGATAGGGATTCGCCGAACGCAGCGCCGCCATCCCCGACGGAACGGGATCCTTTGCCGCCAGCACAGCGGACGCGCGCGAATTCGCGAGGGCCGCGCGGTATTTGCGGTTCGCAAGAAACGTCAGCTCGCCCGCCTTCGCTTCCTCCACTCCGGCGACGCCGGTAATTTCAATGTTCGGGTCGCCTTCCAGCGTGGCTTTTAAGCGCGAGGCGATTTCGCCCAGTTTCATGGAGTTCTCCGGTCTGTTGTCGGAATGCACGGCCAATGTACATCAGCGCTGCGCTTCGGGGAAGTTGGTGCAGGTCAAAGCGCTCGTAAAGCGGCGCGCCGTTCAATCGGTGAATAGTTTCGACTGCGAGCTGGATACTGTCGGCCGAATTTCGCGAGGCCCTCGCCGCGCTATTCCCACCACGCCGAGCACCTTCATTTCTTCGATCGCGGAGCGGGGAATGAACAGCCTCATCGTGTTCTCGTGCAAGTCCGGAGGTGTCAGCTGGATGCCGCCATCCAAAAGCTCCACCAGGTCGTTCGCCGCGAGACCCTCTATCACATCCTCGTCGCGAAACCGCAGCCGCACCCAAAGTCCATTCAGCTTCGGCCGGCTCAGGAACGTCTTTCGCTCCAACTGGAACGGATCCCCCAACTCGCGCACAAAATAGATCGCCCGCACCGACTCGAGCCGTATCTCTTTATGTTCGCCATCCTCCGTCAGCAAATCGAGCGTCCTCACCTGGCCCAGGCCAGCCGGATTCAGGTATCCTTTGATCGCGGTAAGGTCCAGCAGCTGGACGACCGCTTTTTTGTTGCTCGTTCCCGGATTTCGGGGCTCTCTCGCCACAATTTGACCTTTTTCGGCGACTTCTTGCTATCGACGCGCGAATTATGTTATTCTTGCGCGAATTTTTCGTCAAGTCATTGGTGCTTAAAGGGTTAGCATCGGAGCCACCGCCGTTTGACCGACAAAGGCAAGATCCTAAAATCTGCCTCGATCATAGCCCTACTCACCATTCTCAGCCGAATTTGCGGATATCTACGCGATCAACGAATAGCACTGCTGCTCGGCACTTCGCCGGTGGCGGATTCCTTCATTCTCGCGTTCCGTATTCCCAATATGGTACGCCGCTTTACCGGCGAAGGCGCCCTCGGAGCGTCCTTCATACCCGTCTTCACCGGCTACCTGCGCAAGGAATCCCCGCAAACCACCTGGAAATTCGCCCAGCGCGCCTTCTGGGACCTGGCCGTCGTCCTCGCCGTGGTGGCGTTTCTAGGAGTAGTGTTCTCGAAGCAGGTTGTCAGTGCCTTTACCGTCTTCGGTTCGAGTCAGATTCACTGGGACCTAGCTGTTCACCTCAACCGGATCATCTTCCCCTGCATCCTGTTTCTGGGCCTGGCGGGAATCGCCGCCGCCATCCTCAACAGTTTTCACGAGTTCGCGTTGCCGGCCTCAACCGCCGTGGCGTTCAACGTAATCGTGATCGCAGCCTCGTTCGGCATTTTCTACCGGCCAATTCTTCGAATGGTTTCGCCGAACTTACCAGACGCCCGCCATCGTGCTGGCGGGCGCCATCCTATTCGCTTCGGCGTCTGCAACTGGCGATGCAGATCCCGGCGCTGCGCCGCCGCGGAATGGACTTCCGCCCCGAAGTCAACTTTCAGGACCCCGGCGTCCGCAAAGCCGGAAAGCTTCTCGCGCCTGTGCTGGTCGCAACCGGCGTTTTTCAGGTGAACTTCTTCATCGACACGATTTTCGCCACGTCGTCGCGCATGCCCTCCGGCAGCATCACCTCGCTTTACGTGGGCGATCGCGTGATGGAGTTGGTGCTTGGGCGTTTATGCCATCGCGCTTTCTACGGCGATTCTTCCCACCATGTCGCACATGGCCGCCGACGGAAAATATGCCGAAATGAAGCAAACCTTCGGGTTCGCGCTCCGCGTCGTCTCATTCATCACGATTCCTGCGACGGTCGGCCTGATCGTTCTCCGCGAGCCGATCACCCGTGTCCTGTTCCAGCACGGCGCGTTCGGCGCCTATTCGACCGCGTTGACGGCCAACGCGCTCCTGTACTACTCGATGGGTCTTCCGGCCTTCGCGGGAATCAAACTGATTCTGCCGATGTTTTACGCGACGCACGATACGGCCACTCCGACGAAAGTCGGAATCTACATTCTGCTTTTCCATGTCGCGCTGAACGCGATTCTACTTTTCGGCTTTGCTCGCTATTTGTGGAACGGCGGCCCGGCCCTCGCCAGCTCCGTCTCGGCGTATTTGAATTTCGCGGGCTTGTTCGTAATTTTTCGCCGGCGCTACGGCGCTTTGGGCGCGCACTCGGTCGTCTGGTCCATCGCAAAGATGACGATTTGCGCGGCGGCTATGGCGATATCCAGCGTTTGGGCGCTCAAGCATTTTCCGTTTGATTTGAGCGTGAACTTGCTGGCGCAAGCCGTGCGGCTGGCAGTGATGATCGGAGTTGCGACGGCGATTTATTTTGGCTGCGCGCGGTTATTGCGATGCGAGGAGCTGACCGAAATGGGCGCTTTGCTCGCACGCGCGAATCCAGACGCGGCGGCGGCGACCGACATCGACGGTTAGCTGCATCGGAAGCGCCACACCGGGCTAGAGCGGAGTTTAGCTGTACTTGGCATAGGAGCGTCGCATTGGAAGCGAACGTTCGCGCATTTTTAGCGTATCTGCGCGGGGAAAAAGGGCTGGCGGAGAACACCATCGCGGCATACCGCCGAGACGTCGGCAAATTCGCCGCGTTCATGCAGGCCAAGGAGCGCAAGCTGCAAGACATCAACCACAGCACGTGGTGGATTTTCTGCGCTCGCTCTACGCGCGGAAACTCGATAGCCGCTCCGTCGCGCGTCATCTGGTCACCATTCGCCACTTTTTCCGTTTCTGCGTGCTGGAGAAGGCGATTGTCACCGACCCGTCGGAAAACGTACAGTCCCCCAAGTTCCGCCAGAATCTGCCGGAATTTCTTTCAATCGAGGAAGTGAACCGCCTGCTCGCGGCAGCCCGACGTCACAAATGTGGCCGGCCTCCGCGACAAGGCCATGATCGAGTTGCTCTACTCCTGCGGCCTGCGCGTCTCGGAACTATGCGGCCTGAAAATCGCCGACTTGCAGATGGACACGGGCTGCCTGCGGTGCATCGGAAAGGGCGACAAAGAGCGCCTGGTTCCGGTGGGACGCGCGGCGCTCGAAATCGTCCGCCTCTATATCCAAAAGTCCCGGCCGAAAATTCTCGGCGAGCGCACTTCCATTTATCTATTTCCGAGTCGCACAGGAAAGTCCATCAACCGGTTCACTTTCTGGAAGACGCTGAAAAGGTACGGTCAGCGCGCCGGGCTTCGCAAGGCGCTTTCTCCGCACATGCTGCGCCACAGTTTTGCCACGCACCTGCTGGACGGCGGCGCCGACCTGCGCTCGGTGCAGATGATGTTGGGCCATGCGGACATATCCGACGACGCAGATTTACACGCACGTCGTCGAAGAACGATTGAAACAGGTTTACAAGGCGCATCATCCGCGCGCCTGAGACGCGAGCGGATACGCGAATTTTACGGAGGAGATCAGAAACCTCATGCCCGATTACATGTATTTGCTGGAAAGCCGGCTCTCACCCGAGCAACGAGCCGTGCTGGAGCGCGTTCAGGAGCTGGCGCGAGCGCAGGAAGTGAATGTGTATCTGACAGGCGGCGCGGTGCGCGACCTGATCTCCGGCAGCCCATCCGCGACCTCGACTTCACGGTGGAAGGGAATCCGGCGAAGATGGTGCGCGAACTTGAGAAGGGCGGCGCGCAGGTGGTCTGGGAGAACGAGCGAATCGCGCCACCACGAAATGATTTTCGCCGGCGACGTGGACGGCTCGATTGCGGCGGCGCGCGAGGATGTACTACGAGCGGCCGGGCGTAAAGCCGGAATACCGCTTCTGCGGCATCATGGAGGATCTGCGGCGGCGGGATTTTTCGGTCAACGCCATTGCGATATCGCTGAACACGCAGTCGCGCGGCCTGCTGCTCGATCCCATGAACGGGCTGGCCGACCTGGAGCGGCAGGAAGTTCGCGCGCTTTCGATTCACGCGTTCACGAACCAGCCGATCCGGCTGCTGCGCATCCTGCGCTACAGCGCGCGCATGGGATTCAAGATGGACCCGCGCACGCAGGAGTGGTTCGACCTGGCGATGGAGCGCGGCCTGCACGAGAATCATCGAGCGGCCGAAGTGGGCGATGAATTGCGAGCGCTGGCGCGCGAAGACAATCCCGTGGCGACGCTGAAAGTCCTGGGAATCGCATGATCTGCTCGGCGCTGATTCATCCTGCAGCTGCAGAAGCGCAAGCCCGACTACGAAAGCCTGAACAAGCTGGCGAAAGTGCGCGTCAATCTGTATGGCGGCTGGGCATTCGTCCGCGGCTGTCAGCGTGCCGGTGCTGTATTACACGCTCGGGCGGCTCGAGGATCGCGAGGAAGCTGCCGCGGCCTGCGGAATCATGGAGTTTCGTTCGGCGGAAATCGAAACTCTGGACGAACTGGTGCCGGAGGCGCAGAATGATAGTGAAAATCCTCAAGGGCCGCAAGACCGGGACGCCGAAGGAGGCTTACTCCTATATCGCGTCGATGCCCGCCGAGATGATGGCTTTCATCGAAACGGAGATGCCCAATCCGCCGGTACTTGTCGAAGTTCCGCAACTTCGTTCAGAAATGGCGGCCGCTGCGACATGGCCTTGCCGGCCGCGCGAACTGGACGCGCTGGGCGTGCCGCGCGGGCCGAAGTTCGACAAGATCATCGAACAGTTCTTCGAGATGCAGCTTCGCGGACAGGGCAAGACGCCCGAGGACCGCACCAAGGCTGCTGAAGCAATCTCGCGGGTATCAAGGACGAGCCGAAGAAAAGCCGGAAAAAGAAAAGAAGAAAAAGCGGCGGCGAGAAGGAAAACGAGGCCGCGCCCGCAGCGCCAGCCGGAAAGGGCAAGGGAGCAGCGGCGCAACCAGCGGCTGGCGCAGCCGCGAAAGGCGGAGCGACACCGCCAACTGCCAAGAAATCTCCGGCGTCTGCAGCGGCGACGATTGGCGCGAAGCGCGCAGGCCAAACACGAAGAAGCCGCCGACGAAGCGTCCAAGAAGAAGAAGCCCGCCGAAAGCCAAGAAAGGCAACAGAGAAATAACTCGCTACGTCCGCGCGAATTCAGCGATCGAATAACTCTTTTCCGCGGCTGAGCGTTCGCCGCGCGCGAGATTTTCCAGCTTCCAGCACATTGCGCGTACCGATTCGCTCGAAGCTGGTTTAAAATGAGTTTTGCATGGCCGCTTCCTCGAATTTCGTCCATCTGCATCTGCACACGGATTACTCCCTTCTCGACGGCGCGTGTGAAATCGGCGAGCTGACCGCGGAAGCCGCGCGCCGGGGCATGCCTGCCGTCGCCGTCACCGATCACGGCAACCTGTTCGCGGCCGCGAATTTTTATCATCAGGCCACCACACATGGCGTAAAGCCGATCATCGGATGCGAAGTGTACGTCGCGCCCGACAACCACAAGAACCGCGGATGCGGACGCCGAGCGCTCGAACCATCTGGTGCTGCTGTGCGAAAACGACGAGGGCTACCGCAACCTGATCAAGCTGGTCTCCACCGGCTTTCTTGACGGCTTCTATTACAAGCCGCGCATCGATCACGAACTGCTGGCGAAGCACAGCAAGGGACTGATCGCGCTTTCCGCCTGCCTGCGCGGCGAAGTGGCCGACGCGCTGCTGTCCGAGAAGTACGACAGAGCGCGCACGAACGCCTACCGCCTGCGCGACATTTTCGGCAAAGGCAATTTCTTCCTCGAAGTGCAGGATCAGGGGCTCGAGACAGGACGTTCGCGTGAACCGCGACCTGGTGCGGCTGTCGCAGAGAGACCGGGATTCCGCTGGTGGCCACCAACGATTGCCACTACCTGACGCAAGCCGACGCGCACGCGCAGGAAGTGCTGATGTGCATCCAGACCGGCAAGACGATGAGCGACGCGCAGCGCATGAAGTTCGCCACCGACCAGTTTTATTTCAAGACGGCCGAGGAAATGGCGCAGGTGTTCCGCGAAATTCCGGACGCGGTGTCGCGCACGGTGGCGATCGCCGACCGCTGCAACGTGAAAATCCAGCGCGTGAGCAATCCGTTCCCGGAATTCAAGGTTCCGGAGGGCCACACGACCGATTCCTATTTCGAGAAGGTGGTGCGCGAGGGATTTCGCGTCGCGCGCCGATGCAGCTGGAGCGGCTGGCGAAGGAAGAGCTGCCTGCGCCATCCGCTCGCCGAATACGAACAGCCGGCTGACCGCCGAAATCGAGATGATCAAGAAGATGCGCTTCGCGGGCTACTTCCTGATCGTCTGGGATTTCATCCACTACGCGCGCGCGCAGGGCGTTCCGGTGGGGCCGGGGCGCGGATCGGCCGCGGGCAGCCTGGTGAGCTATCGCGCTGCGCATCACCGACGTCGATCCGCTGCAGTACGATCTGCTGTTCGAGCGCTTCCTGAATCCCGAGCGCATCTCCATGCCCGATATCGATATCGATTTCTGCATGCGGCGGCGCGGCGAAGTGATCGAATACGTGCGGCAGAACGTACGGCGAGAAAGAGCGTCGCGCAGATCATCACCTTCGGCACGATGGCGGCGAAGGCGGCGCTGAAGGACGCGGGCCGCGCGCTGGACATGCCCTACGGCGACGTGGACCGGCTCGCGAAGCTGGTCCCGCAACCAGCTGAATATCTCGCTGGAAGAGGCGCTGAAGCAATCGCCGCAGCTGGAAGTCGCTGCGGGAGAAAGACCCGCAGGTGAAGGAACTGGTGGAAGTGGCGCTGCGGCTCGAAGGGCTGGCGCGGCACGCTTCGACGCACGCGGCCGGCGTGGTGATCTCGCCGCAGCCGCTCACCGAGATCGTTCCGCTCTACAAGTCGAACAGGGAAGAAATCACGACGCAGTACGACATGAACGCGCTGGAGCGCATCGGCCTGCTGAAGATGGATTTCCTCGGCCTGACGACGCTCACCGTGCTCGACGATGCCGTGCGGCTGATCAAGCAGAATCGCGGCGTCGACGTCGATCTTGCCACGCTCGGCGCTCGACGACGAGGCAACCTACGCGCTTTTTTCGCGCGGCGACACGACCGGCATCTTCCAGTTTGAGTCGCACGGCATGCGCGACATTCTGAGGCGCTACCAGCCCACGCGGCTGGAGGATCTGACCGCGCTGAACGCGCTGTATCGCCCCGGCCCGATCCAGGGCGGCATGATCGACGATTTCATCGCCCGCAAGCACGGCAAGAAGAAAGTCACCTACGATCTGCCCGGAGCTCGAGGAAATCCTTTCCGAGACCTGGGGCGTGATTCTGTATCAGGAACAGGTGATGCAGATCGCCAACCGCCTGGCGGGATTTTCGCTGGGCGACGCCGACTTCTGCGCCGCGCGATGGGCAAGAAGAAACCCGAAGAGATGGCGGCGCAGCGCGAAAAATTCCTCACCGGCTGCGCGGCGCGCAAGGTGCCGCCAAGAAAGGCCGAGAAGATTTTCGATCTGATGGCGGAATTCGCGGGGTACGGCTTCAACAAGTCGCACTCCTGCGCCTACGCGCTGCTGGCCTACCAGACGGCATGGCTGAAGACGCATTATCCGGTGGAATTCATGGCGGCGATGCTCACTTCGGAAACGGGCAACACCGAGAAAGTGGTGAAGTACATCAACGAAGCGCGCGGCATGGGCATCACGCGTGCTGCCTCCGGACGTGAACTCGAGCGACCTGTATTTCACGCCCGGTGGGCGACGACATCCGCTTCGGCCTCGCGGCCATCAAGAACGTCGGCGAGAACACCGCCAAAGCGATCTGCGACGCTCGCGAGTGCAGGAACGAAATTCGAAAGCCTGTTCAGTTTCTGCGAGGCCATCGAACCGAAATTCATCAACAAGCGCGTTCTGGAAAGCCTCACCAAAGCCGGGGCCCTCGACTGCCTGGGGCGCATCGCGCGGACGGATTATTGCGGCGATCGATCAGGCGATCTCGATGGGCACGAAAAAACACGACGCGGCGCGCGTCGGCCAGGGCGGCCTGTTCCTCGGGCGGCCCAATGCGGCCGGCGCACGAAACGCGCGTCGAGCTGCCGTACGCGGAAGACTGGACCGAGGAGCAGCAGCTCGCCGGAGAATACGCCGTCCTCGGCTTCTACATTTCCGGGCATCCGCTCGATAAATACGCGGGCCGGATGAAGGAGCTGAACGCCACCGAGCTGGCATCCATCGAGAGCAAGAAAAACAACGACGACATCGTCGTCGGGGGAATCATCGTGCAAACGCGTCCGATGCGTTCCAAGCGCGGCGCGCGATGGGCGATCCTTACCTTGCAGGATCGGACGGGAGTAATCGAGGCGTTGGTGTTCCCGGAAGCCTTTCAAAAACTCGAAAGCGTTTTGAAGACCGCCACGCCGCTGCTGGTCAAAGGCCGCGTGGCGATTGAAGACGTTGGCACGCGGCTGATGGTGTCCGATGCGCGGGCGCTGGAAGCGCTCACGTCCCGCCCACCTGCGGTCCTGCGCGTTCGCGTTCCGTTGCAGCGGTTCGACCGCGGCTCCGTGGATCGTTTGCACAAGCTGTTCATCGCGAAGCCGGGCCGCTGCCGGGTGTCCTTCGATTTGATCAGCTCAGATGGCTCGGCCGCGACGCTCGATGCCGAAAACCCGGTGCTTGCCGACAAGGAATTGCTGGATGGCGTTCGAGAAATCTGCGGAACCGATTCCGTGGCGGTCATCCAGTGAGCCCCAACGGAAAAGACCGATCGAAGCCCAAACCGCCCGAAACAAAAGGGCAGGCAAGACTGCGCGAGAAGCGAAAAGACCGCGTCGCTCGCAAAAAGCGGCTAAAAGAGCTGCGCAGATTGAAAGAGGAAAAGCGCGCGGCGCGAGCTGCGGCCGTGGCGGCAATGGCGCCGGCCGCTCCTCCCAAGACCGGCGCCGAAAAGCGAACTCCAGCTGCCGTGCAAACCGCGCCCGGCGACAAGGAAAAACAGCGGCGAAAAGTAATCGACGCGCTCGAGCGCGACGTGGAAGAGCTGAGCCGCCTTTCCGCGCCCACCGGAGAGCAGACCGAAGAAATCGACCGGGTCCGCGCCGAGATTCAGGAATTGAAAATGGAGTTCTACCGGCATCTCGGCCCGTGGCAGCGCCTGCAGTTGGCACGCCATCCGCAACGCCCTTATACCGACGATTACATTCGCATCCTTTTCGAAGACTTCTCGCGAGATTCACGGCGACCGGAATTTTTCAGACGACCCGGCGCTCATCACCGGCATGGCCAGATTTCACGGTCGCCACGTGATGGTCGATTGGCAGCCAGAAGGGTCGCGACATTAAGCAGCGTCTCGCGAGAAATTTCGGCCAGGCGAAACCGGAAGGCTACCGCAAAGCGCTGCGCGCGATGCAGCTCGCCGCAAAATTTGGCCGGCCTATCTTGGTGTTCGTGGATACCCCGGGCGCGTATCCGGGCGTGGACGCGGAAGAGCGCGGCCAGGCCGAAGCCATCGCGCGGAACTTGCTGCGAGATGTCGCGCTTGCCGGTGCCGATTGTCGTGACGATCACCGGCGAGGGTGGTTCGGGCGGCGCGCTGGCCGTCGCCGTCGGCGACAAGATCTTCATGCTCGAAAATTCGGTGTACTCGGTGATTTCGCCCGAGGGCTGCGCATCGATCATGTGGCGCGACTCGGCGAAAGCGGAAGTGGCGGCCGAAGCGCTGAAAATCACCGCGCCCGACCTTCAGAATTTGCAACTGATCGACGGAATCGTGCCGGAGCCCGAAGGCGGGGCGCACTTCAACCACGAAGCCACGGCCAACGCTCTCGATCCGTTCCTCTCGCTCGCTTTAGATGAGTTGACCCAGCTCACTCCGAAACAGCTCCTCGACCAGCGTTACGCGAAGTTCCGTCGGATGGGCCAGTTCTTCAGCTGATCTTCGCCGTCGATTTCTTCAGTACTAATCAAAAACGCTCGAAAATACAGGATTGCGGGTATGGCTGGATTGCGCAGCGGGCCGCCTAATACCGGTGTTGGGATGCGGGCGCGTTGTTCCTGTGGAGTGTGAATGAAAAACCTGGGAATTCTGTGGCTGGTGTACGGGATTCTGAGACTGGCGGAGGCGGCAGCAATCGTGATCTGGGGAACGACCCTTACATTGATGTTTGGAGCGCTTTTGACGCGGGTCCCGAACCCCCTCGCGCTCATGACCGCATTTCACTTTGCGTTGGGTTTTGTGGTGGTATGGAGTGTAATCGCTGGGATCGTGTCGCTGATCGCGGGATTCGCCTTGATGACGGGCGGCGATGCGGCCAAGCCGCTGGTGCTGCTGGGATCTTTTTTCGGTTTGACCAACGGTCCACTCGGAATTGCGCTCGGGGCGTTCACGCTGTATTTCATGTCTCTTCGTGGAGCGGATAGTTTCAATTTCCGGTCGAGCTCTCCAGTTTCGCGATAGGGCCCGTTCTCCGTTGCACGTCCTGACTCACAAAACTTCCGATTCGTCTCAAATCGCGACGCTCCGCATTGGAGCATTGAGCACTTCTTGCGACCGTTTCGATTGCCCGCGCTGATGGAGTGATTTAGCTTCGGAAGTGGGAGTCACTCCAATGGCAGACGGGGACGCGCCGCTGATGTCCGATATTTTCCGCCCGTACGAGAAGCTGGTAGAGATTACCGTCCTCGGCAAGAACTTCATGGTTCCGGATCGAAATTCGGTTTTGCGGGCGTTTCAGTTCATCAGTCCGGAGACGATTCCGTACGGAAGATTTTGTTGGAATCAGGAGTGCCAGTATTGCAAGGTACACTGCCAGCTGCCCGACGAAGACACCTCGCGGCCCATCCTCAGCTGTAAATTTCTGGTTTCCGAAGGCATGAACATCACCGAAATGTCGCCCGAGCTTGTCGGTTGCCTGCGCGCCAAACTTGGCCCGGAAGCCGGCAAAGCGGCGAAGGCGCTGATCGACGCCGGCGATGGCGTGATTATCGATACCTCGAATTCCACCGAATAATTTCGATCCGTTCGTCCATACCGTACGCCCAAGCCCGCAATGGCGTT
The DNA here is from genome assembly GCA_963839325.1 of uncultured Acidobacteriota bacterium. Classification (GTDB taxonomy): domain Bacteria; phylum Acidobacteriota; class Terriglobia; order Acidiferrales; family UBA7541; genus Palsa-295. The sequence goes on from CAWIUO010000005.1 coordinate 104,983, forward strand.
GCTTGCGGTACGCTCTGCGTGCGATGCTTTTGTGTTTCTTCGCGCGGAGAACGGGGCGTGGGATGACAGTTTGTGACGGATGCGGGCAGCAGGTGAGTGCGGAACACGTGAAGGAGCGCATCGAGCGGCTTCAAATGGCAACGCGCTTCCGACCGATTCACATCCAGACGTTGGTGATCGACTCCTGTCCACCGCCCACACTGAATGACTTCTTCTACAACTCGGGTGGCGTCGAGCGATCGGTGACCGGTCGCGCCTATTTCAACGAGTTGGCCAAATGCGCGGGAGATTTGAGCGCGAAATCGGCCGGGGGAGCGGCGAACGATGAGGCGATTCTTGCCGAATGCCAGCGCCGCGGATTATTTCTCGCGTACGCGGTGGACTGTCCGATCGAATCGGAGCCGGACCTGACGGCTGCCGTCGCAAAATCCGCGAACACGGTCCTGTTGCGCCTCGCCACGTCGTACAAGCCCAAGAGCGTCGCGCTGCTCTCGAAGCCGACCGAGGCACTGGTCCCGGCGCTACAGGCGAAAGGCTGGACGGAAAAGCTCGTTCTCGATGCCGGGCGGCCGTTCGGCGGCACCGACTTCGGTTCACGGCTCGCCGCAGCACTTCTTCGCTCCCAGTGAAGCCTGATTCATTTCGCACATAGGAATATCGGGTCGGAAGCTAGCACATCCAGTCTTGCGCCGCGGCGGAATGCGCACTGTGGTATAAGGGCGCTGCAAGCGAATCGATTTAGTTGCACTTATGCGTTGAGGCCAAACTTATGACGATGGAAATCGGGCGCAAGTCCCGGGCAGCTGGAATTGTGGTGGCTGCCGCAATTCTTTCCTGCGGCGCTCTTGCCCGGCAAAGTAGCGATGACGCTGTTCCTCCCGAAAGAGCGAACTTCGCGCGAGTCGATAAGCTACTCGCGCAGATGACACTCGAAGAGAAGATGGACCTGATTCGCGGCGACGCAGAGCCGGCCGCGACGAACCAGGGGCAGGCGGGTTATCTGCCGGGCGTGCCTCGACTCGGGATTCCTCCGCTGCGCATGGCGGATGGCCCTCCGGGAGTACTGACGCGGGTTGCCTGCACAGGCGCAAACGGCAACGATGGGCGTGGCCGCGACCTGGAGCGTCAAGGACGCGGAGGCAGAATGGCGTGGTGATCGGCCGCGAAGCGCGGTCTCTGGGCATCGACGTCGTGCTGCAGCCATTCATCAATATCGATCGCGACATCACCTTCGCCGCGGCTACAACACCTTCGGCGAAGACCCGATTCCTCAACGGAGCGATGGGCGCGGCGGAGATCGCGGCGAGACAGGCGCAGGACGTGATGTCCATGGCCAAGCATTACGTGGCGTACGACTCCGAATTCCTACAACATATTACGTCGATCAGCAGACGTTGCACGAAGTGTACGTCGCGCCGTTCGATGCCGCGGTGAAGGCAGGCGTCGCTTCGATCATGTGCTCCTACAACAAGATCAATGGCATCTTCGCCTGCGGCAATCCGGACACGCTCAAGACGATTCTACGCGACGAGATTGGATTCAAGGGATTCGTGACGTCGGACTGGGGTGCTGTGCATAACGTGCACTTCATCAACGAAGGGCTCACGATGGAGATGCCGGGGGAGGTCTCTGACGACAGTCCGTTCGCAGGAATGATGCACACCTACTTCCGAAACGCGGCCGGAGAACGCAGGCGCGCCCACCAAGCCAAACCTCGCTGCTCTTGCCGGAATGCTGGGCGGCACCATCCCGGAAGAGCCGGCGCCGACCGGGAAGGCTTTCGGCCTTCCCACGCGATGCGGACTCGAAGACGATGCGCGACGCGCTAAGGACGGCTCGATTACTGAAGCGACGATCACTGAAGCCGCGCGGCGGGTGCTCTACAGATCGACCGCTTTGGCTATCTGGACGGCAAGCAGAAACATGAAGTCACGCCCCAGGACACTGGAGGAAACGGAGCGATCATTGAAAGACGCGCCGAAGATGCGGCGGTACTGTTGAAAAACGAAGCAGGAGTCCTTCCGCTGAAAGCTGGCGACACGATCGCTCGCATGATCGGGCCGGCCGCCGGACAGGTTGCGTCGATCGGCACATTTGGAGAGCGGTCGCCGGGAATGCCAGAACTCCAGGTCGGTCCAGTTGACGCGCTGAAGAAGATGGCGCCCAATGCCAAAGTAACCTTCGCCGTGGATGACGACATGACGGGCACTCCGATAGGCGCTGACTTGTTCACACATGACGGAAAGCCGGGTCTGTCGCGGACGGATGCTTCGGGCAACACAACCGTCGATGCGCGATCGATTTCACCGAGAGCAATGGCAAAGCGCTGCCGCCAAAGACCGTCGCACATGGAAGGGTGAAGCTCACCGTTCCGAGCGCGGGCGACATACTGGTTTTATCTGCAGGCTCTGGGCGCCCGAGGCAATTTTGCGATCGATGGCAAAGAGGTGGCCGGACCGGGGCCGATAAAAGGCACGGTCCACGGCGACATCCAACATGCCTCGCAGGACAATGGGTTTCCCACAACCGACGGCCTCGATAACGTGCGCCGAGCGTTGACCCTCACAGCGGGTGCGCACGAGATCGAGGTGAACTGCGGCGGCGACACATCGAACGCGCCTGAACAGGTGCGGTTGAATTGGATGACGCCCGAAGCATCGCGCGCGCGATCATGCTGCCGCGATTGACGCGGCGAAAAATGCGAAGACCGCGGTGGTCTTTGTTTGGACGCGCGGATAAGCCGGCATTCGAGCTTCCGGGGGATCAGGACAAGCTCGATCGAGGAGATAGCGGCCGTAAATCCGAATACGATCGTGGTGCTCAACGTAAGCCAGCCGGTGGCGATGCCGTGGCTACAAGGTCAAAGGCGTGCTTGCAGATGTGGTGGCCCGGCGATGAAGGCGGGTGGGCCACAGCGGATGTGCTATTGGGCAAAGTCGATCCGGCCGGGCGGCTGCCTTTCACGTGGGCGGCGAAGCTAACAGATTACCCTGCCACCGATCCGAAATATCCGGAGCGCTCTAGCGCGGGCATTGACGGGAAGACCACATTTTCGGAAGGTCTGAATATCGGCTACCGGTGGTTCGATGCTCAGAACATCGCACCGCTCTTTCCATTTGGGTTCGGACTGTCGTACACCACGTTCAAGTACACCGATTTGACGGCGACCTCGGCGGCGGACGGCGGGCTCGACGTGTCGGTCAAGATCCAGAACACGGGCAGCGTGGCTGGCGACGAAGTTCCGCAGGTTTATCTTGATGCGCCAAATCCGGCGCCGCAGGGCCCGCAATTCGCGCCTCGGACGCTCGCCGCATTCACCCGCGTCACGCTCGGTGCCGGAGAAACCCGCGTGGTGCAGATGCACGTCGCCGCCCGCGCGCTGGAATATTGGTCCGTCGCGCAGAATCGCTGGGTGCGAGCAACCCCCCGGCGCGTGAACGTGGGCGCATCCGAACGCGATTTGAAATTGAGCGTGAACGCGCAATAGCCGGATTCGCACGTGCGACAGTTTGCCGGTCCCGACCTGAGGAGTTGCGGAATGATCTCCAGACGTCGATTTCTCGAGCAGGGAAGTGCGCTGGCTGGTTCCGCGATGCTCGCAAATTCGGCCTTCGCAAAAATTGGGAACGCAACCGCCAGATTCGCGATGTCGGACGATCCGCTTCATCCCGATCCACAGTTGCTGGCCCGCGCGAAATCGCTTCTTGAAAAAGCTCCGTTCATCGACACGCACAACGACCTGCCGAGCATGTTTCTGGAGACGACTTCGGGCGACCTGAGCGGCTACGACATGATGCAGGTGCAGCCCAAGCTCTGCGCGGACATCCCGCGGCTGCGCGAGGGCTGCGTCGGCGTGCAGTACTGGTCGATCTGGGTGGATTCAGGGACGCAGAAAACACACAACGCAATGCATGAAGCTCTGCGCGAGTTCGACGTGGCACAGCGTTTCGTCGCCGGCTACCCGCAAGCTCTGGAGCAGGCGCGCACGGCAGCTGACATCGAACGCATTCACGCCGAAGGAAGGATCGCTTGCCTGTACGGTGTGGAGGGCGGGCACATGATCGAGAATTCTCCGGCCGCGCTCCGCGTCTATTACGAGCTTGGCGCGCGATATATGACTCTCACGCACTGGGACAATATCGACTGGGCTGACGCAGCGACGGACCGGCCTCTCCATTACGGACTCACCGAGTTTGGCGAGCGGATCGTGCGCGAAATGAACCGCCTGGGGATGTTCGCGGACGTATCGCACGTGAGCGCGGACACCATGCGCGATACGATTCGCGTTTCGCGCGCGCCGGTGATTTTCTCGCATTCCAATGCGTTTGCAATCGATCCGCATCCGCGGTGCGTTCCGGACGATGTGCTAGCGATGATCCCGGCGAACGGTGGAGTGGTTCACGTCAACTTCATCTGGGAATTCATTTCTCCGAAGTATCCGGAATGGGACACCGCGCGAACGGCTGCGCTGGAAGCGCTGCACGCCAAGTTCACCACGGACAAAGAAATCGCCAGCGGCATGGATGATTGGGAGAAGGCCAACCCCGCGCCTCGCGGATCGATTTCGGACGTGGCGGACCATATCGATCACATCCGCAAAGTAGCCGGGATCGATCACATCGGCATCGGCGCGGATTTCTACGATGTCGCCCCCGGCTCAATGGTCGTCGGCCTGGAGGACGTATCGCGCTACCCGTATCTCTTCGCCGAACTCCTGCGGCGCGGGTACTCGGACGACGATGTGCTGAAAATTGCCGGGCGAAATCATTTGCGCGCCATGCGCCAGATGGAGAAGGTGGCGGCTGAGCTGCAGAAAACCGAAAAGCCACTCATTTCATAGGACAGCCAAGGCTGCGAGAATTCAACGAGGTTGTCCCGTTGGTTTCCCCTCAGGCTTTTCCGCGCAATCCGGCGCTTGTTCGGATGTGATAGACTCCCCCATGTACGTGGAAGTGATGGGAGCATCGGCATGAAGGCTCGCGGGAAATTTCTGATTGGCTCGGGAATCATCGTGGCGACGCTTTTGGCGCTCGCCTACGTAGGCTTCACGCAGAGCAAGACTTACTACCACACGATCTCCGAGCTTAACCACTTTGCAAGGCTCGGCGCTGCACGAGCGAATGCGCGTCTCGGGCAACGTGCGCGCGGGTTCGATCGACCACATCGCGACGGGCGCGTGGATTTCGTGCTCGAGGAGCAGGGAAAGGACTTGACCGGTGAGCTACGTCGGAAGCGATCCGCTGCCGGATACCTTCAAGGATGGCGCGCAGGCGCTGGTGGAAGGCCAAATGATGCCGGACGGCCGCTTCGTTGCCGAGCAAGTGCAGGCGAAGTGCGCATCGAAGTATGAGGCTGCGCCCGGTGGAACGCGGCTCCGGTGACCAATCCGCCTGCAGCCAATCGGCGAATCCGGGCGGCCAGACTATCAACGCGGCGATGCCGACGCAGCCGATCAGGAGAGTTAACGCAAGCCGAGTAAGGGGAGCGCTTGGATATTTTCGGTTCATTCGCGCTGCTGCTCGCGTTGCTGGCCGCCGTGTACGCGTTCGGCGCTGGAATCGCGGGCATCCGTCACACGCCGGCCGTTGCTCACCAAGAGCGCGCGCAACGCGGGGATGGCCGTATTCGGCCTGGTCACGCTGGCGGTCGGCGTCGCTCGAATATTTCTTCTTCACCGAACAATTTTTCGATGGCCTACGTGGCCGACGCACAGCAACCGCGCGCTGCCGTCTTCTACAAATTCGCCGCGCTCTGGTCCGGGCAGGAAGGATCGCTGCTGTTCTGGAGCTGGCTGCTTTCGATCTACGCGTTTCTCGCGCTTTTCCTGAACCGCAAGAAGCATCCGGAACTGATGCCGTACGTCGGCGTGGTGCTCGCCGGCGTGCAGATTTTCTTCCTCACGTTGAACAATTTCGTGGCCAGCCCGTTCCAGGTGCTTGGCAGCACCGGACTCGGCGGGCGCATGCACGCTCGCGCGGCTTTCCGAAGGCAAGCGGCCTGAATCCGCTGCTGCAATATCCGGAGATGGTGATTCATCCGCCGATGCTGTATCTCGGCTACACGGGATTCACGGTGCCGTTTGCGTTTGCGCTGGCTGCGCTGCTCGGCCGCTATCCCGGCGAGAAGTGGATTCACATCACGCGCCGCTGGACGATGGTGGCCTGGTGCTTCCAGACGCGTCGGAATTCTGCTCGGCGCGCACTGGGCGTACGCGGTGCTGGGCTGGGGCGGCTATTGGGCGTGGGATCCGGTCGAAAATGCGTCGCTGCTGCCGTGGATCACCGGGACGGCGTTTCTGCATTCGGTGATGATGCAGGAAAAGCGCGGCATGATGAAGGTGTGGAACGTGTGGCTGGTTTTCGTCACGTTCATGCTGTGCATTCTGGGCACGATGCTGACGCGCTCGGGCGTGGTGAGTTCGGTGCACGCGTTTGCGCAATCGCTCGATCGGCAAATGGTTCGTGGCATTTCTCGGCATTGATTTTCGCTGGTCTGCCTCGCGCGCGTGGTGGAAGAATCGCGATTATCTGCGCAGCGACAATCAGCTCGATTCGCTGGTTTCGCGCGAGTCGAGCTTCCTGTTCAATAATTTGATTCTGCTGGCGGCGTGCTTCGCGGTGCTCTGGGGCACGCTGTTCCCGGTGCTTTCGGAGTGGTTGACGGGCAGCAAGATCAGCGTCGGCCCGCCATTCTTCAACAAAGTGAACATTCCGATCGCGCTGTTTCTGCTGCTTCTGACCGGCGTGGGCCCGCTGCTGGCCTGGCGCAAGACTTCGTTTGACGCGCTGAAGCGCAATTTTGCGTGGCCGCTTGCGGGCGGGATCGTGGCGGGCGTGGTCGCGTTCGCGTTCGGATTCCGGAGATTTCTATGCGCTGATTTGCCTGATGCTTTCGGTATTCGTGACGCTGACGATCTGCGTCGGAGTTTTATCGCGGCGCGCGGGTGATCGCTTCGCGCGACGGCTCGAATATTCTGACGGCCGTGGGCGAGCTGACCATGCGCAACACGCGCCGCTACGGCGGATACGTGGTCCACTTCGGCATGGTGCTGATTTTCATCGGCATCGCGGGCAGGCTTCAACAGAGACATTCAGAAGGAGATGCGCCCCGGCGAGACGCTGCCGATCGGGCCGTACACGATTGCTCTGCCAGAATTTCGACCAGCGTGGCGAACAGACAATTACCAGTCCGAGCGCGCCACGCTCGAAGTGTTTCAAGGCAACGGCAATCGAAGATGATGCTCTATCCGGAGCGGCGCCTTTTCATCGCCAGCCAGGTGACCGAGACGATGGTGGCGATCCAAAGTTCGCCGCTGCGCGATCTGTACGTCGTGTATGCGGGGCAAAGCCCGGATACCGGCAAGCCGGTGATTCACGCCTATCTGAATCCGCTGGTGAAATGGATTTGGTTCGGCGGAATCGTGGTGGTGCTCGGGACGGTGCTGGCGCTGGTGCCGAACCGCCGCGCTGCGATCGTGCTGAAGCCCGCGACGGAAACTTCGTGGGGCGGAGCGATTGCGGACGGTTTGCCGGCCGCGGTGCAGATCGGTGGTGCGAAGGGTGGGCGCGAATGAATAGGCGCTCGAGGCTGGCAGGGAGTTCTTTTTGTAGGGGCTTTTTCGCTGGCCGCGATGCCGCATTGTCGCGGTTGGCCAGCAAACGCCAGCGCGGCAAAGACGTCGGGAAGCGGATGATGTGCATGTGCGGCGGCTGCGAGGATTCGGTTGACCGGCTGCACGCACACGGGCGGCGAATTCTCCGGGCCGTGCGCCACCGCGAAGGGCATGCAGAAGGCAATCGACAAGCACATCGAGCAGGGCGACTCGGATCAGGCGACGCTCGATGCCTTCGTTCGGCGAGTACGGGCCGACGGTGTTACTCGAGCCTCCGAAACACGGCTTCAACCTCCTGGCCTGGATCATTCCGGTCGTACTGCCGCTCGCGGCGCTGCTGGTGGTTTGGGAGGTGGTGAGGCGGTGGAAGCGCAAAGCGACGCTTGCGCCGGCGGGCGGTCCGCCTATCGATCCCGCGTTCCTGCCAACGCGTCGAACGCGAATCGGAGAAAGAAGACCGTGGGTAACGTTGAAGTTGCGATCGTCTGCGGCGCGCTGGCGCTTGCGACGATGGTATTTATTTTCTACGTGCGTCCGGAGGAATCGGACTACGCGCCTCACCGAACGCAGCTTGATTCGCTGATGGAACGGCGCGACGCAATCTACGAGAACTTGCGAGACCTGCGCTTTGAATATCGCGCCGGAAAGTTTTCCGAAGCCGACTACGAGGAGACCAAACAGTCGCTCGAAATCGAAGCCGCGCGCGTTCTGGAGCAATGGACCAACTGATGGGCGCGACTCCCACGCCGGCGACGCGGCAGGCCGCTCGAGAAAAGGCGCGCCAGACGTGAGAAACCGCGGCTTCAGCTTCTACGGCGTTCGTGCGTGCTCGCGTCGCCGTCTTGTTGACGCTGGTTGCTTCAACGCAGTGCGTTCGCGCGGCGCGCTCAGCGGCACGGTGAAAAACGGCACAACGGGGCAGCCCGCCGCGGGCGTGGACGTGATTCTGATTCAGTTGCAAGGCGGCATGCAGCCGATTGCGACCGTGAAAACCGACGCCTCCGGCCACTACGAGTTCAATAATCCGCAGATTGGCGCGGCGCCCATGCTCGTTCGCGTGGTGTATCGCGGCGTGAATTATCACGAGCCGATTCCTCCTGGAAAGACCGTCGCGAACGTGGACGTGTTCGAGCCGACCGACAAGGCCGAGCGCGTTCACCGTGCCGAACCATGCCATGATCGTGCAGCCGCGCGGGAACGAAATGATGGTCGGCGAGGAGTACATCATTTCGAACAAGACCAGCCCGCCGGTCGCTTACTACGAGAAGGACGGCTCGTTCGATTTTCTGCTTCCGCAGGGCGCGGTGTTCGACCAGGCATCCGCCTGGGGTTCGTCCGGAATGCCGGTGGTGCAAGCGACGATTGACAAGGGCAAGAACGAAATGGCGATGGCTTTTCCGTTTCGACCCGGCGAGAGCGGCGTGCGCGTTTCTTACAAACTACCCTACGCGGACAATCACACCACGCTTCGGAACGTGGCCATGTATCCGAGCGAGCGGCTGATCATCGCGGCTCCTCCGTCGGTGCAGATTTCCGGTACCGGCATCGTCGCGGCGGGGCAGGATCAGGGAATGTCGATATACACACGCGACAACATAGCGGCGAACGAGCCGGTGGATATCGCGGTCTCCGGTGCAGGACCCGCGGCGCCACCGCAGGGCGCTGTGACGGCGCCGGGCGCGTCCCCGGACGACTCGCAAAACCCCTCCGTGAATTCGCGCGCCGAAGCCGGCCCGACGGACTCTCCTACCGCGACAGCGATTGCGATTCCTGCGCGGATCGAGGGAATTAAGTGGATCCTCGTAGGCGGATTTGGCGCGATCTTCCTGCTCGGCTTTGCGTACCTGATGCGGCGCCCGCAACCGTTGCCTGTCGGCGGCGAGCCGGCGAGCGCGCAAACTCCCCCAGCTTCCAACGCTCCCGCCCAGAGAACCGCGAAGACCGAACCGTTGGCAGCGGCAGACAACGAAGTGCGCGCCGGGCTGGACGAGCTGAAGGACAGTCTGTTCCGTCTTGAACTGCGGCGGCAGGCGGGAACCATTACCGAAGACGAATACGCGCGCGAGCGCGCGCGCGTGGAAACGGTTCTGCGCGATTTGGTGAAAGGCTAGGCATCCGGCCGTGGCCCCGGCGCGGCAGCGGATGCAGTCCCATCCGGTAGGAATTACTTTCGAAAGAGTCGAAAAGCGGTTCGGCCCGCTGGCGGCATTGCGCGGCGTATCACTTGAGATTCGCGCAGGCGAGTTCGTTGCGTTGTTGGGACCGAACGGCGCGGGGAAGACGACTCTGCTTCGGATTGCGGCGCTCTTGGCCGTTCCTACGCGCGGCAATGTGCGCTTTAGCGGCGCGCGCGACGGATCAGATTCGGAAAGTGGTGACGCGAAGTGGTCGATTGGAATGGTCGGGCACAGGACCGCTGCTCTACGACGAACTCACCGCTGCGGAAAATCTCACGTTCTTCGCCCAACTGTATGCCCTGGCGAACGCCGCGCGAAAACTCGCTTCAGCTTTGGAGGAGTGCGGGCTAGGAACTCGCGCCGGCAGCATTGTGCGCACATTTTCTCGAGGAATGAGGCAGCGGCTGGCGATCGCGCAGCGCGCTTTTGCACGCACCCCGCATTCTGCTTCTTGACGAGCCTGCTGCAGGACTGGATCGCCAGGGGCTGCAGTGGTTCAGCGGGAGGCTCGAACGCCTCCGCGCCTCGGGAACGACGGTCCTCATGAGCACGCACGCGCGCAACGAGTCGCTCGATCTCGCGACGCGCGTAGTGGCTCTGGCTGGCGGAGTGGTAGCTGAGGATAGCGGCTTTGGGGGCGATCCGCGCTCCCCTCCTGGCGAGCCTGCGGGCCGAGGGATGATGTCCACCGCCCGAGCGACCGCAATCATCCTGGCGAAAGAGCTGCGCCTTGAATTTCGAACGCGCGAATTGCTTAGCGCGACGATCGTCTTCGCCCTCACCGTCGAGGTTTTGTTCAGCTTTGCCTTTGATCCCAGTCCCGCCGACGCACGGCGTATTGGCCCCGGGCTTTTGTGGATTGCGTTTCTGTTCGCGGGCTCCCTGATGCTGAATCCCTCGTTTGCGCGCGAGCGGTCAAACGACACTCTGGATGGGCTGCGGCTGGCTCCAATTTCCAGCTTTTCGATTCTTCTCGGCAAACTGCTCGCGAATCTGGTTTTCATGCTGCTTGCGGAAGTGGTGCTGGTTCCGGTCTTCGGCGTCCTGTACAACGTGGCAATCGTGGGAATCGCGGGACGGCTGGCGCTTGTGTTGCTTCTCGGCACGTTGGGCCTGGTCATTACGGGGACGGTTTTCTCGGCGATTTCGGCACAGGCCAGGATGCGGGAGCTACTGCTGCCGCTGCTGCTGCTGCCGGTCCTCGCGCCGCTTTTGATTGCTTCGGTGGAATCGACGGCGTCGCTCTTTTTGGACGAGCCGGCAATCGATCGAACCTGGGTCGCGTTCCTCGCCGGATTTGATATTGTGTTTATGACGGCAGCGTGGCTGCTGTGCGATTATTTGGTTGCGGAGTGATGGACGCTAAGCCCGGTGGGAACCTTGCAACGATGAACGGAAGAACCCTGAAGACGGTAGTCGTTGCGCTGCTGATCTTCGCGGCGGGATATGCGGCGCTGTTCATCGCGCCGGAAGAAAAGACCATGCACGCCATCCAGCGGATTTTTTACATCCACGTGGCCGCGTGGGTGGCGATGTACGTCGCGTTCACGACCGTGTTCTACGCAAACGTGCGTTACCTTTTGAGCCACGACCGGAAATGGGACGCACTGGGCGTGTCGGCCGCTGAAGTCGGAGTGATCTGCTGCTCGATCGGACTCACTACCGGCCCGCTGTGGGCCAAGCCGGTGTGGGGAATCTGGTGGACCTGGGACGCGCGTCTGACTAGTACGTTCGTGCTCTGGTTGCTCTACGTCTCCTACCTCATTCTCAGGGGCCTGCTGGAAGATCCGGAGAAAAAGGCGACGTTGTCCGCGGTGTTCGGTATTTTCGCGTCACTGGATATGCCGCTGGTGTACGTCTCGAACCGGCTCTGGCGCACGCAGCATCCGCAGCCCGTGATTCTGGGAGGAAGCGGCTCGGGCTTGCAGACCACAATGTTATATACACTGTTCTTGTGCATGATCGCGGTCACGGCGGTGATGCTGCTTGTGCTCCGCGACCGTTACAAATTGGAGCTGATGCGCAACGAACTTGCTGAATTGCGATTCGCGGCGGACCAGCGTCCCGGGTCGGCTGGCGGATCGAGAACTTCGGGGGCCGTGCGAGGATGACCAATTTTCAGTTTCTTTTTACGGCGTATCTGGTGGTTTGGGTGATTTTTTTCGGGTACGAGTTGACGGTGGCTTCGCGCATCGCCAACCTGCGGCGAGACATCGAAGACTTGAAAAGGCAACTGGGCGAGAAATAGCGTTAGCGGAGCGATAGGTTTGAGAGGTGCGGCATGAGCGGTTCGAAAAGAATTGCAGTAGTGATGTTCCAACTGGGCGGGCCGGACAGCCAGGCTGCCGTCGAGCCGTTTCTCTATAATTTGTTTTGCGATCCCGACATCATAAATTTTCCCGGCGCATTCCTGGCGCGCAAGCCTCTGGCCAAGCTCATTTCCACCACGCGATCGAAGACGGTCGGCAAGCATTACGCCGAGATTGGCGGCGGCTCTCCGATTCGCAAACTGACCGAGCAACAGGCACGTGCGCTTCAGGCGGCGCTGCAACCGCATGTGTCGGCGCGAACGATCGTGGCAATGCGTTACTGGCATCCCGATACGGCGGATGCGATCGCGCGGCTTGAGAGTGAACCGTACGACGAGCTTGTCCTGCTGCCGCTCTATCCTCAGTATTCGTTTGCCACCACGAAGAGCAGCATAAACGAGTGGGAACGCCAGTACGCCTCCCGTCCGGCGGCAACCCGCGTGCCGACGCACCTGGTGGAGCACTTCTACGAGCATCCGGACTACATCGCGGGAATTGTTGAACGGATTAACAGCGTGCTGCTGAACCTTCCGAATCCGGAAGACGTTCATCTGGTGTTCAGCGCTCACGGCCTGCCGCTAGTGCTGGTTGAAAAGGGCGACCCGTACCCGCGCCACATTCAAGAGACGGTGCAACTGGTCCGCGAAATGGGGGCGTGGTCGAATCCCCACGTGCTGTGCTTCCAGAGCAAAGTCGGGCCGCAAAAGTGGCTGCAGCCGTCGCTGACCGGAACGATCAAGGAAATGTCGCAGCGGGGAATTAAACGCGTACTGGTGGTGCCCATCGCATTTCTCACGGAACACATCGAAACGCTGCACGAAATCAATATCGAGGCCCGCGAGCAGGCGCACGAGCTGGGCATACGCGATTTCTACATGATGCCGGCGCTGAATGATTCGCCGCTTCTGATTCGCGCGATGGCGGACCTGGTGCTGCGCGCGGTGGGGATGCGGAGCGGGGTGGCGTCACTGGCGCTATGAGGTTTTGTGTGGATTTGGGGCCCCTGAAACCCTTTCTTCTCTTGTCGAGCTGTTTGGTTGTGGGCACCGCGCTAGTGGGTTGCGGAGTCGGCGTGGACGTGCCGGTCGCAAAAATCGCACCCGGCAAGCCCGCTCCGACAAAGACAGTGGACCCGGCCACGGCCGGATCGGTGACGGGACGCGTTACGCTGGCAGGGAAGCCCGAACCGATGCAGCCCATCGATATGAACGCCGAATCTTCTTGCGCGAGCGCTCATCCATCGCCCGTCATATCGCCGGCTGTGGTGGTTGACGCGAGCGGGCATCTCGCAAATGCTGTGGTGTACATCAAGTCGGGCGTTGGCGATTACCTGTTTCATCCTCCGGCCGCGCCTGCGAAGCTCGCGCAGAAGGGTTGTATGTACGAGCCGCATGTTACCGCCGTGATGGCGGGCCAAAACCTCGAAGTGGAAAACGAGGATCAGGCGACCCACAACGTTTTTCTTATGGCTCAGCAGAACCGTTCATCGAACCGCTCCTCGCAGCCTGGCTCGCAGCCGATCCTTGAAACGCTCGCGGTTCCGGAGCTGGCGATTCCAGTGAAGTGCAATGTTCACCCGTGGATGAAGGGCTACGTCTTCGTCTTCGACAATCCATATTTTGCTGTGACGCAGCGGGATGGGACGTTTTCCTTGAACGGAATTCCTCCGGGGACATACACTTTGGCAGCGTGGCAGGAAACCTACGGTACCAGCGAGCAGGCGGTCACAATTTCGCCGAGTCAGGCCGTTAAGGTCGATTTCGTTTTCAAGGCGCAATAGCGCCGCGCGATTCAGCGCGGAGCGAGGATTGAGAAGTCTATGAGCACATCGAACGTAAGCGCAATTGGATCGAGACAGGTTCCGCGCGCGGTGCACCGTTTCGCGCTGCTCACTTCAGCGTGCATTGTTCTGCTGTTGATTGCGGGCGCGCTCGTTACGAGCAATGACGCCGGACTCGCGGTGCCTGACTGGCCGCTGTCCTATGGTTCGCTCATGCCACCGATGGTCGGTGGAATTTTCTACGAACACGGCCACCGGATGATCGCAACCGCGATCGGCCTGATGACCATCATTTTGGCCATCATGCTGGCGCGAAGCGAACCGCGGGCCTGGGTTCGTAGGCTCGGGTGGCTGGCGCTGGGCCTGGTGATCGCGCAGGGCGCTCTGGGCGGCCTCACGGTACTGTATCGCCTGCCCCCGCCGATCTCGACCGCGCACGCGACGCTCGCGCAGCTTTTCTTCATCACCGTTTTAAGTATCGCGCTTTTCACCAGCGAGTGGTGGCAGCGCACCGATTTGCCGTCGCTCGAAGATACAGGTTCGCCGAAGCTGCGGACTCTGGCGATTCTCACGACTTGCTCCATTTTTATTCAGCTCATTCTGGGCGCGGCATTCCGCCACGGCGCGTTTGGTTTGATGCCGCACGAGATGAACGCCGCACTGGTGCTCTTCCTCGCGATCTGGACCGGCCGTACCGTGCGGAAGCGTTTCGGGACGGTGCGAGACCTCCGACGTTGGGGCGTGCTGCTTCAATCGGTGGTCGGAACGCAAATCCTGCTCGGATTGGCGGCGTGGTGGGCGGTGGTGCAGGCGGTCCACGCGGCGCAGCCAACGGTGATGTATGTGACGCTGACTGTGGTCCACGTGCTTGTGGGCGCGCTGACTCTGGCGACCAGCTGGATGCTCACGCTTTCTTGTTTCAGGCTGATACGGCCGGTGGACGCTGCGATAAAGTCCAATTCTTCTGCTGCGCGAACCCAGAGTTCTAGGGCATAATGCCGAGCGAACAAGACATGAGCGACGAGCGAGCTGCCGCAATTTCCGCGTTTGACAAGCCTTGGGCCTACATCGTCCTCACCAAGCCGGATGTAACCTTTCTCGTTGTGATTACCACAGTTGCCGGCTTTTACCTCGGCTCTACCGGTCCGATGGATCTGGCGCGGCTTGCGAACACGCTGTGCGCCACGTTGCTGGTGGCCGGTGGTACGGCGGCGCTGAATCAGTACGTCGAGCGCGAGATGGACGCTGTTATGCGCCGTACAGCTTCTCGGCCCCTGCCGATGGGTACACTGCAAGCCCGGGAAGTGATGATGTTTGGCCTCGGGACGATCGCGATCGGTACTGCCTGGCTGCTCCTCGCTGTGAATTGGCTTTCGGCGTTGATCGCACTGGCGACGAGCATTTCGTATCTGGGCGCTTATACGCCGCTCAAGACGCGCACCACGCTGGCTACGGCTGTGGGCGCGATTCCGGGTGCATTGCCGCCGCTTATTGGATGGGCCGCGGCGCGCGGATCGATTGGACAGGGCGCCTGGATTCTCTTTGCTATTTTATTTGTGTGGCAGTTCCCGCACTTCATGGCCATTGCCTGGATGTACCGCGAAGACTACAGGCGGGCCGGCATTCAGATGCTGCCCGTGGTTGACGCCAGCGGCGACATTACGTTTCGCGTGATTCTAAGCATGTCGGCGGTGCTCGTGCCGCTCAGCCTGCTTCCGTTCGTGATGGGAATGACCGGAATGAGTTACTTCTTCGGCGCTCTGATTCTTGGGATTTTGTTGCTGCAAGTTGGCTTCTGGGCAAACCGAAACCGGACCAACGTCCGCGCAAAATGGCTGATGCACGCGACCGTGGCGCACATCCCGATTCTACTCCTGTGGATGACCCTGGATAAGGCGATCCGCTGACCTCCGCGATGGTGACGATTCCTCTCTCAGTCCTTCCGAAACTGAATGCCTCACTGAACGCCGCTTGCACAGTTTTCCTGATCGCGGGGCTGGCCTTCATCAAGAACGGGAAAATTCTGTATCACAAAACGTGCATGCTTTTGGCGTTCCTCTGCTCCACTGTCTTTCTGGGTTTCTATCTATATTTTCACTTTCACGCCGGGATTATTCGATTTGGGGGTACCGGGTGGGTTCGATACGCCTACCTGACGCTGCTCACGACGCACACGTTTCTAGCCGTCCTCAGTCTGCCGTTCATCATCGTGACCCTCAGCTACGCGCTCAGCGAAAAATTCAGCAGCCACCGGAAAATCGCGCACTGGACGTATCCGATCTGGATGTACGTGTCGGTGACCGGCGTGATTGTCTATTACATGCTGTACATCGCGTACACGCCGATCGGTGCGCCGTGGCTCACGCGCTAAGCTTCTCCTCGCACCGCCTCTCGCCATCGTACTCGCCTACTTCCTGGCTATAAATCTGGAGTAGTACAGAACAGCCGCGACCGTTTTTGCGTCACGTATGCGGCCCGAGCGAATCCAGTCTTCTGCTTTCTTCAGTGTGAAAATTCGCTGGGTGATTTTCTCGTCGGCTTCCGGCGTGGCTTCGCCTTTGGTTAGGCCCTCGGCGAGAAAAATCACCATGTTTTCGGCCACAAACCCCGGAGTGGGGAACACGTCCATCAACTTGCGAAGCTTCTTTGCGGCATAGCCCGTCTCTTCTTTTAACTCGCGGTGCGCGCCGTGTTCGAACGTCTCGCCGGGATCTTTGCGGCCGGCAACGGCCTCCCAAAGATATTGCCTGGCCGAATGCCGGTACTGGCGAATCAGCAGCAGCCTCCCGTCGGGAAACACGGGCAGCACGACGACGGAACCCGGATGCGTCACAATTACTCGCGTGGCGCGGACGCCCTGGGGCTCGACCACTTCCTGTTTCACAACGTCAAAGACGGGGCTGCGGAATACGGTCTTGGTGCTTAGAACCTTCGCGATCGGCTTCGATTTCTTTCGGGCAATTGCCACAGGGACTCCTTCGTTTTTGATTCCCGCAGCCATTCTACCGTATCGCCAAACCGCCACCGCGTCGGTTGCTGGTGGTTCGGTGGTTGCATATACTGGCGGTAGGCCGATTGGATGACCATCAAAACCCTGATCGTGGACGACGAGCGTCCGGCGCGCGACGAACTGACGTACCTGCTGCGCGACGTCCCGGAAGTGAACGTCATCGCCCACGGGAAAAACGGCCTGGAAGCCGTGACGCTAATCAAAGAACACGAGCCAGACTTGGTGTTTCTCGACGTCCAGATGCCGGGACTCGATGGTTTCGGCGTGATCAAGCGATTGTTCGAGCGAAAAGTGCGGATTCCGCAAATCGTGTTTGCAACCGCGTTCGACAACTACGCGCTACAGGCCTTCGATGTAAATGCCGTCGATTACGTGTTGAAGCCGTTCGACAAGGCGCGCGTCGCCAAAGCGGTGTCGCGCGTGAAAAAAATGATCGAAGCGAATTCGTCCCCCGTGGAGCGGCTGGAGGAACTCGTCGGACAGCTTTCCGCGCCCGGTTCGCCGAGTGGCGCAGCCGGTGAAGCTGCTGGTGAAGTCGCAATCGCGCATGTTCCTGGTGGACGCGGACGAGATGATTTACGCGTCGATTCAGGACGGCACCATTACCATTTTCGCGCGGGATTTCGAAGGCGTATCGAATTATCGGACGATCGAAGAACTGGCCGCCTCGCTCGACACCGATCGGTTTTGGCGCGCGCACCGGTCGTATCTAGTGAACATGAATCACATCAAGGAAGTCGTGCCCTGGTTTAAGTCCAGCTACATGCTGAAGATGAACGACAAGCGCGCCAGCGAGATTCCCGTGTCGCGCGCGCAGACGCGGCGGCTGCGCGAGTTCTTGAAGCTGTAGGCGTGTGAGTCTTCCAGGCAGTGAGACGTAAAGGGAGAGCCATGAATCGACGTTTTGCCGCTGCGTTGCGTGTCGGATGGTTCGGAGTGCTCTGCTCGCTCGTCGGCTTGGCGCCGGCGGTGGCCCAAAAAGCTCCCAAGCCGCCGAAAGCACCCGCCACCACCGGAATCATCGCGGGCACACTCACGGGGGAACACGGAACGCCGTTGTCCGGCGCTCGCGTGACGCTTACGAGCGAAGAGGCGAAGACCACGACAACCGCGACCACCGATGCTGGCGGAGCCTACGCGTTCGAAGATCTCAAACCCGGAGAGTACGACCTGCAGTTCGACTCCAAGGGCTACGTTTCGAAGGCGGAGCGCGTGCACGTGAAGGCAGGTAAGAAGGACAACGTCAGCGAGCACATGAAGCCGCCTCCCGCGCCACCTAAACCCGACGATCAATAGGGATTGATAGAGCGACCTGGTGCGATGCGGTTGCGCTGGTTCCGGCGTTGGTTCAAGCGGCTTCAAATCGTAAGCGATGTGCTAGCATCGCGTTGACCCATTTTTGATGGATTTTTCACTCACCAGCGACCAACTTTTGATCAGGGACACCGTCCGCCAGTTCATGGAGGCGGAAGTGCGCGGCGTGATCCGCGAGTACGAGCGCGAGGAGAAATTTCCTCAGGAAGAGCTGCGCCGGCTCGGAGAACTTGGTTGTTGCGGGATGCAGGTTCCGGATGAATGGGGCGGCGCGGGCACGGACACTGTCAGCTACGCGGTAATGCTCGAGGAAGTCGCGCGGGTGGACGCCTCGCTAGCCGTCGCGCTCAGCGTGACGAATTCGGTGGTCGGAATGCCGATCCTGAATTTCGGCACCACCGAGCAGAAGAAGAAATATCTGACCCGGCTGTCGCGCGGCGAGATTCTCGGCGGCTTCTGCCTCACCGAGCCGCAGGCGGGTTCGGATGCCGCCGGCATTCAGACTCGCGCAGTGCTGGATGGCGATCATTACGTGTTGAATGGCACCAAGAGTTGGGTCACGAACGGCGGCGTTTCGGGCGTCTATCTGGTTTTTGCGAAGACCGATCCAGCTGCCGGCGCGCGCGGCGTGACGGCATTTCTTGTCGAACCAGAATTCGACGGCTTTCGGGTAAGCCGTTACGAAGACAAGATGGGCCTGCGATTGTCGCGATCGGCTGAAATCGTCTTCGAAAACTGCCGCGTGCCCGCCGCGAATCGGATCGGTGAAGAAGGGCACGGCTTAAAGGTCGCGCTGGGTTCGCTCGACGGAGGCCGCGTCGGCATCGCGGCGCAGGCGTTGGGTCTGGCGCAGGGAGCGATGGAGGCGGCGGTCAAGTACGCCAAGCAGCGAAAGACATTCGGCAAGCCCATCGCGGAATACCAGGCGATTCAGTGGATGCTTGCCGATATGCAGACGGAGATCGAAGCTGCGCGAGTGCTGGTCTCATCAAGCGGCGTGGATGCGCGATGCCGGCGGAGCGCGGTCCGGCGCGATCGCTTCGCGCGCGAAACTGTATGCGAGCGAGATGGCCAATCGCGTGGCGGCGAAGGCCGTGCAGATCCACGGGAGCGTGCGGCTATTCGCGCGAGACGGACGTGGAGCGCTACTATCGCGACGCTCGCGTGCTGACGATCTACGAAGGCACCAGCGAGATGCAACGGACCGTGATTGCGCGGGATTTGCTGAAGGCGGGCGCGGTTGGCTAGCGGATTGGGTTGGCATTTCACGAGGGAGAGCTTCTAACCGTGGGCGGATCGGCAGACAAGGGGACTATGAAAAAGCGAGTCCTCAGCGGCATGCGGCCCACCGGCCGGCTTCACCTCGGGCATTATTTCGGCGCGCTCTCGAATTGGGTGAAGCTGCAGGAAGAGTACGAATGCTTTTTCTTCGTGGCCGACTGGCACGCGCTCACGACGCACTACGAGGACACTTCATCGATCGCGGAAAACACGTTGCAAGTTGCGATGGACTGGCTGTCCGTGGGCCTCGATCCGAAGAAATCCACGCTGTTCATTCAGTCGAGCGTGCTGGAGCACGCCGAACTGCACGTGCTGCTCTCGATGATCACGCCGCTGTCGTGGCTCGAGCGCGTGCCGACCTACAAAGAGCAAATCGAAAATCTGAAGGACCGCGACCTGGGCACCTACGGCTTCCTCGGCTATCCGCTGCTGCAATCCGCCGACATCGTGATGTACGGCGAGCCGAAGCAGGATCTGCTCGTGCCCGGTGGGCGAAGACCAGGCTCCGCACGTTGAGCTTACTCGCGAAGTTGTCCGCCGATTTAATGCTCACTTTGGCCTTGAAGTGTGAGCGCCGACTTGTTCAAGGATCAGTTGAGTGACGCTAGGGAGCTTCTATGCCGCGTTGTGTGAGCTGAACCGCACGTTAAGAGGAACCGCTCGTGGTTTCACTCGAGCGAGATCTCGAGAGATCTTTCGAAGCGGCCTCACCGCAGCGATCGCTGAAGTCGGGTATGAGAATTTCCTGGAACGGCTTGATCGGACCAAGCACGAGGCAACTTCGTGACGATCGAAGCGTTCTCTGCGAGCCTGCGTATTTGCCGACGGAAACACCGCGGCTCCCCGGTCTCGACGGCCGCCGCATGGCCAAGTCGCTACGGCAACGCGATCTGGCTCTCCGATCCTCCGGACGAAATTCGCACCAAAGTCCGCAACATGATGACTGACCCGCAGCGCCAGCGCCGCACCGATCCGGGCCGTCCGGAGATCTGCCCAGTGTTTGCGTGGCACAAACTGTTCTCGCCGCCCGAGACGGTCGCCAGCATCGACCGCGACTGCCGCACCGCCGCCATCGGCTGCGTCGACTGCAAGAAGCAGATGGCGGACAATCTGGTCCGCTGGATCGAGCCCGTGCAGGCCGAGCGCCAAAGAATTGGAGGCCGAATCCGCAGCGGCGTTTGGGATATCCTCGATAGCCGGCTCGGAAGGCGCGAGGGCAGCGGCCGAACGAACCATGAAGCGCGTGCGCAACGCCATTTTCCAGTCGGACGCAGCGCGCAGCCGTTCCGGCATACCGGCGGAAGCGCACGGCGCCGAAATCGAAATAGCGAAGTGCGGCGAGCTGAAGTGTATTAGTTGCGAGGTGCGGTGAGTTTCCCGCGCCCAGGGGAGGGAACCGGAGCGCATGGCATCACCCTATCGAATCAACCTTCCCGTTTACGAAGGGCCGCTGGATCTGCTGCTGGATTTGATTCGCAAGCAGGAGATGGACATCCACAACATTCCCATCGCCAAAATCACCGAGCAATATCTCGATTACCTGCACCAGCTCGAAAAGCTCGATATCGACGTCTCCGCCGACTTCATCTACATGGCCGCGACGCTGATTCACATCAAGTCGAAAATGCTGTTGCCGGCCGATCCGCTGCTTGCCGGAAGCGGAGCAGTCCACGACCCGCGCGACGACCTGGTGCACCGGCTGCTCGAACACGAAAAATTCAAGAACGCCGCGCAGCTGCTCTATCAGAAGCAGCAGGTCGAGGATCACGTCTGGTCGCAATCCGGATCAAAGCGCTGTACGGCGGCGACGAAGTCCAGGGCGAACTGGTCGTGTCGCTCGTGGATCTGGTCAAGACGTTCCAGCAGATGCTCGAGCGGCGCAAGGAAGTCCCGAAATTCGAGCTGCGCCACGAAACCGTCTCCATCGCGCAGATGATGGACCGGCTGCGCGCAGCGACTGATCGCGACCGACGAGCCCGTCTCGCTGATCGGAATTCTTCGAGACCTGCGAATCGCGCAACGCCATGATCGTCGCGCTGCTGGCCGTGCTGGAGATGGTGCGCATGCAGGCCGTCGATTCTGGTGCAGTCGGAGCTGTTCGCCGACATTCGCCTGCGCAAGCACAAAATGTTCGACGCCGTATTTGCCGGGCCGGACGCGATGGCGAAAATCGAGGAGCAATATTTGTAGGCTGGCGGAACCGATGACGTCCACAGGAAATTCAAGCCGCGCTCGAAGCGATCATCTACGCCGCGGACGAGCCGGCCACACTCGACCAGATCGCCAACGCGCTCGGCGTCGAGAAGCCGGAGGCGCGCGCGGCGCTCGAACTGCTGATCGCGACGTATCAGACCGACGAGCGCGGCATCGAAGTGCGCAAAGTGGCGGGCGGCTGGAAGTTTTACACCAAAGCCGCAGCATCACGACGTGGTGCGGAAATTCATCAAGAGCCTGCAGCCGCCGCTGCGCTTAACGATGCCCGCGCTCGAAACGCTCGCCGTGATCGCCTACAAGCAGCCCGTCACCGTGCCGGAGATCAACGAGATTCGCGGCGTGCACGTCGGCGGCGTGATCAAAACGCTGCTCGAAAAGCGGCTGATCACCACGGCGGGACGCAAAGAAGTGATCGGTCGCCCGATTCTCTACCGCACCTCGAAGCAATTCATGATGCGCTTCGGGCTATCCGACCTGGACGAGCTCCCGAGCCTGAAGGAGTTCGAGCAGCTGGCGCAGGCGGCGCTCGTCTCTGACGAAGGCCTTGCAGAGGCGACGACGGACGGCCTTTCAGCGGAACCGGCGGGTTCGGCGGAGTCCCTCGTCGTTACCGATGAAGAAGCCGAAATTGAACTGGAAATCGCGGAAGCGGAAGCCAACGAGACGCCCGACGAGAAAGACGCGATCGCAGACGCGTCTGGAGAACTCGAGGCAGAATCAGAATCGAGCGATTCGCCGGCACAACTTTCCGGGGAAGCCTTCGGCGATTCCGATGCGAACGCCACCGCTGCAATGGACACCGACAAAACACGTGCGGCTTCGGCTGGTGCGTCAACCCCTTCAGGCGCCGCCGGCGCAAAGAGCGAAAACTAAATCATGCAAGAAAGACTGCAAAAAATTATCGCGCGCGCGGGAATTGCTTCACGCCGGCACGCCGAAGAGTTGATCAAGTCCGGTCTCGTTACCGTGAACGGCAAGACCGTTACAGAACTGGGCACGAAGGCCGACGAAACGGCTGACCACATCAAAGTTTCCGGGAAACTGCTTCGCCCGGAAACCGAGCGCGTTTACATGATCCTGAACAAGCCGCCGGAAGTCGTCTCGACAATGAGCGATCCGGAAGGACGGCGCGCGCTCACCGATTTGCTGGCGGGTGTTTCGCAGCGCGTTTTCCCGGTAGGCCGGTTGGAGTACCACGCGATGGGCCTGGTGTTTCTCACGAACGACGGGGAACTGGCCAACGCGATTTTGAAGTCGCACCATCTGCCGCAAACGTACGAAATGAAGCTGAAGTCGCTGCTCACGTTTCAGGAGATCGAGAATTTCGCGCGCGTGACGGGCGCGAGGATCACGCGGCTGAAGGGACGCGACGCTCCGTGGTACGAAGTGGTCATCTCAGACGCGCGCCGCGATGCGCTGCGCAACCGCTTCTTTCAGACTGGGCACCCCGTCGAGAAGATCAAACGCATCAAGCTTGGCAACATCGCGCTCGAAGCCCTGCAGCCCGGAACTCACCGGCCCGTTTCGGACGCGGAAATTGCAACCCTCAAGAAATCCCTGGTCGATGCGAGTGACGCGGTTGTCGCCGCGCCGCCTGAACCGCACGACGTTTCGGACCAAGCCCTTGCCGCTACGCCGCCGAGACTCGCTGTGGCACCTCCTCGATTCGACCGGCGCCCGCAGGTGAAGCGATTCTTCAAGCCCAAGCCGAAACCGGGGCAAGGCCCGAGACAAGGCCCGCGCCCGTTCGGCGATCGCCCGCAAAGATCGTTCGAACGTCCGGCGGCTGCTGCGGGATCGGATCGAACTGGCGCGCCGCGACCGGGAAATTCGGGACCGAGCTTTGGCAAGAAGCCATTCGTGAAGAAAAGCTTTGGAGGCGACCGGCCATTCCGCGGTGAAGGTACCGCGCGACCTCCAAAACCATTCGGCGGCGGCGACCGGCCGTTCCGCGGCCCGAAACAGTTTGGCGGAAAGCTAGACGACCGTGGATCTCGTCCGTTCCGCGAGGGATCATTCGCTGGAAGGGAATCTTCCGGCGGTGATCGCCCGCGCCCTTCAGGCGGACCTTGGAAACCGGGGCGTCCGCAACAGGGCGGTTCGTTCGGCAAACCAGGCGGTTTCGGCAAGAAGACATTTGGATCGGACCGTCCGCCGCAGAGTGGCTCGTTCGGCAAACCCGGCGGCTTCGGCAAAAAGACATCCGGTTCCGATCGTCCGCAAGGCGACCGGCCCTCATTCGGCGGCGACAAGCCTTTCCGCGGCAAAAAATCTTTCGGCGGTCCAAGGCCGCTCGGTGGTGGCGGGAAGCCTTTTCGAGAAGGGAAGTCGTTCGGAGGACCGCGCGGAGAAGGACGCCCGGCTGGACCCGGCGGTTTCGACAAATCGAAGCCATTCGGAAAATTCGGCAAAGGGTCAAAGCCCGGCGGCGCTCGCGGGCCTAAGCGCGGAGGTCCGGGGGCGGCCGACCCAAGTCCGGCGGATTCCGAGGACCAAGAAAACCCAGCTAGGGAATCTCGTTGGCTTCTGAAAGCAGCGTCACCGCGAAGCGATGACCGAACCCTCCGAAAGCCCAATGTGCGCGCTGAGATCGCATGCTGACTCGACCGCGTCAGCAGAGGAGATCACAAAGCTTTTGCAGCACGCGGGGACGATTGCCATCGTAGGCCTGTCGTCGCGCGAGAATCGGCCCAGCTATGGCGTCGCGAACTACTTGCAGTCCGCCGGATACCGGATCATCCCGGTAAACCCGTCAGAAACCGAAGTGCTCGGCGAACGCGCCTACGCTCGACTCGAAGACGTTCCAGGAAGCATCCACATCGTAGACGTCTTTCGCCGCTCTGAATTTGTGCCGGAGATTGTGGAGTCAGCGATTCGAATCGGCGCGAAAGCAATTTGGATGCAGGAAGGCGTCGTCAACGAAGCCGCTGCGAAGCGGGCGCAGCAAGCCGGCCTAACGGTTGTGATGGATCACTGTATTTTGAAGGAGCACATGAAGCGCCGGCCGCGTTAGTGAAGCGGATACAGCGAAAGCGCGCGACGACCCGGCTGGGTGACGGCCACCGAATTACCATCAGGCGCGATCTGAAAAGCATGGAACTCCAGGCTGTGAAAGAACGGATCGAACTGGCCGCTGTACAATCCCACCCATAGCAGGTCGCCCGATTGTTGCGGATCGCCGCGCTTCAGCAGCACGCTTAGCTCGTCTTTACTCCAACCGAATTCGCCGATCGCGACGCGAACGATCGCGGGCTTATTTTTGCTGGTGATGTCGTGAACTTCGAGCGTGTCGCCGTTGCGGAAGTACGCGACCTTGTTTCCTGACGGTGAGACGGACAGATAACCGGCGAACTCATCGACCGAGAACAGTTCGCGGATCGTTTGATTTTTGAGGTCGAGTAGCACCATTTTCGGCACGCCGAGCGTCTTGAGGCTCTCCATAATTGCGTAAGCGTGATTGCGCGGCGTGTCCCAAACCAACGCGCGAAAGGTGATCCCTTCGAAGAGCTTCTTTGGCGTACCTTCCTCAGGCCGCAGGGAAGTGATTTCGCCAAACGTTCCGCTGGGCTTGGTCATATAGAGCAGAGTCGAGCTGTCGGCGCTCCATGCGCCGTTGTATGCGTTCTCGATCGTGCGCTCTTTCGCGCCTTTGATCAGAATGTCGTGGCCATCGCGGTCCATCAGGTAGAGGACGGTGTTTGGCCGGACGACCTGCTGCGTATCGAGCTGCATCACCACGGTGCCCTGCGGTTGGGCGATCTCCGAAGTATCCATCTTCACGATCAAGCGCTTTGAATCCGGCGACCACGTAAGCGATTCCACCTGATAGCTCAGTTGGCGGTCCGTGGGCATGAATTTCTCGCCGTCGATAATTTTGCGGTGATGTCCATTTGGATCGGCGATCCAAAAATCGTCATGCTCGACGTAGGCTTTCTTGATTCGCTTGATCCGTTGCGTGGCGAAGGCGATTTGGTTGTCGGGAGCGATCGCAAACGCCTGCACGTCCTCCTCGATCGTCATCAGCGGCTTCGATTGAGCGAGGCCGAAAAGGGGAATCAGAAACGCGGCGCAGATGGCGAACAGCGTGGACAATCGTCGCAGTGATTCGGATCTCATTGCCGTCCTTTATTCTCCGGCTGCTTTTTCTGAAGGCGGCGGATGTCGTCGATGCGCTGCCGGATGCGCTGCTCGAAGCCTTGATCCGTCGGTTTGTAGTAGGAGCGTCCGGCGAGCGCTTCGGGGAGGCATTGCATGTCCGTCACTTTCTCTTCCGCATCGTGTGCGTACTGATAGCCCTTGCCGTATCCGGAATGGCTCATTAACCCGTGTCACCGCGTTTCGCAAATGCAGCGGCACGGGATCGGCCATCGTGGATTGCAAATCGTCGCGAACCTCGCCAAACGCTTTGTACAGCGGCATTCGACTTTGGCGCGAGGGCAAGATAAACGGCCGCCTGCGCAAGCGCAAGATCGCCTTCGGGATGCCCGAGCAGTTCGAAAGCCTGCATCGCGGCAATCGCGACCTCGACGGCGTGCGGCTCGGCGAGCCCGATATCTTCACTCGCCATGCGGACCAGCCGCCGCGCCAGGTAAAGCGGGTCTTCGCCCGATTCGAGCATGCGCGCCAGCCAATAAAGCGCGGCATCGGGATCGGAGTTCCGCACGGATTTGTGTAGCGCCGAGATCAGATTGAAATGTTCTTCGCCGGATTTGTCATACGGCATCAGCTTTCGCTGAAGAACGTCTTCCAGGCGCTCCTGCGTGAGAATTCGATTTCCCGCCGCATCCGGCTGCGTGCCGAGCACCAGCGCTTCGAGAGTTGTGTAGGCTGCGCGAGCATCCCCGTTCGCGAGAATGGCGATGCGATTCAAGATTTCCGGAGCGGCCTGCACGCGTTCGTTGCCGAGGCCGCGTGTTTTATCGGCGAGAGCACGCTCGAGCAGTGTGACGATCTGTTCCTGCGTGTGCGCCTTCAGGATGTAAACCTTCATCCTTGAAAGCAGGGGAGCGATTACTTCAAACGAAGGATTCTCTGTGGTCGCGCCGATCAGCAGGATATTGCCCGCCTCGACGTGCGGCAGAAACGCATCCTGCTGAGCGCGATTGAAGCGGTGCACTTCATCCACAAACACGATGGTGCGCTCGCCGTGCCTACGAGTGGTCTCCGCGCGAGCCATCACGTCCTTGATTTCCTTGATCCCGGACATTACCGCGCTGAACGGAATGAATTCGGATTTGGTGCGGCGCGCTATCACGCGAGCGAGCGTGGTCTTCCCGCATCCGGGAGGGCCCCAAAAGCAGCATCGAGGTTAAATCGTCGCGTTCGATCTGCACGCGAAGAGGCTTGCCGGGACCGAGCAATTCTTCCTGGCCGATGAACTCGTCGAGCGACTGCGGACGCATGCGGTCAGCCAGCGGCCGTCCGGCGAGCGACTCTTCTTCGGGTTGAATGGCGCGGAATAGTCCCATGGCTAGGCTCGGGCGGCGCCCCGTTGTCGAGCGGCCTCGTACAATAGGATCGACGCGGCAACGCCGGCGTTGAGGGATTCGACGTGCCCGGTCATCGGAATCGCCATCGTTGCGTCAGCGGTTTTGATGATTTCGGCTGGCAAACCGCTGCCTTCGCTGCCGATGAAAATTGCGACCGGCCTCGATAAATTCACGCCAGTGCGCTCGGACGCAAACCGTTCGGACGCCGTCGCAACGATCGCCACATTCGCTGCTTGCAGCTGCACAAGCAAATCGGGAATCGGCAGGTCGCGAAGTGTCGGCAGGCGCAAGGCAGAGCCGGCCGATGCGCGCACTGCCTTTGGCGACCACGGATGGGCCGTACCTCGCGTGGCGACTGCACCCGTGGCCCCGAATGCTTCGGCGGAACGGATCGCCGTTCCCACGTTGCCGGGATCCTGCACTGCTACCAGAACTACAACAAGAGGCGACACTCCGTCTCCGAGTATTTTGTCGAAGTCAGTTACCGGTTGTCGAAACAGTGCGGCTACGCCTTGCGGCGCCTCTGTGCCTGCCGCGGAGGCAAACAATTTGTCCGTAGTGCGAAGAATCCGCGACGGCGAGATTCCGTACTCGGTCGCGCTCGCCGCAAGCAAGATGCGTTGCGCTGCTCGCTCGCCGGACTCGCTCACTAGGAGCGCGTCGGCTTGGAGTCCCGCGCGAAGCGCGTCGCCGATGAGTTTTGGCCCTTCAACCGCAATCGGTTCGCCGGCTCCCGGCCCGCTCCCTTGTAAGCCCGCGCGAAAAGCTTTCAGCCAGCGATTGCCCTTGCTGATGATGAACGACGAGTCCGCGCCGTCCGAATCCTCGCCACGAGGAGAAAGGTCAGTTCGCGGATGCGCAGGCGCTACTACGGATGTGGGTCCGGGACGCCGCATGAATCGACGAGTCACGCAGCAAGCCTAACAAACGGGCGCGGGCACGTAAACCAAACGAGGACAACGCATCGAGAGGTTCGCTTGCTTGATTCGCTCGCCGCGCTTATGCTATTTTGCGTAACCAAAATGGGGAAGAGAGCGAACACTTGCCTGTCGAAGTCCTGAAAATTTCACCTACCGCACCCGAACCGGACACCATCGAATACGCCGCAGGATACCTGAAGCGAGGCGAGGTTGTGGGCATTCCCACCGACACCTTCTACGGATTATCCGTCGATCCGTTTAATCTGGCGGCGATCGAAGCCGTCTTCCGCGCAAAAGGGCGCCCGGAAACGAAGGCTCTTCCGATTCTTGTGAATTCGCTCGAACTGGCTATCACCCTGGTTCGCGAAGTCCCGGATGTGTTCCTGAAGCTCGCGCATGAATTTTGGCCGGGTGCGCTGACTCTGGTGGTGACCGCGACGAGCCGGCTCCCGCTGAAGGTTACCGGCAACACCGGGCGCGTTGCGCTGCGATGGGCGAACTCTCCCATTACTTCCGCGCTAATCGCTGCCGTCGGCGGACCCATCACGGGCACCAGCGCAAATCTCTCCGGCTTTCCATCGTGCTCGAATGCGCACCAGATCGTCCAGCAGCTCGGCGACCGGATCCCTCTAATCCTCGACGCTGGAGACACGGGCGGCTCGCAGGCTTCGACGATCGTACGGATTGATGGCGACCAATGGAGCATCGTGCGCGAGGGCAAGATTCCCGACGCGGACATTGTGAAAGTTCTGGAGAATTAGTTTGCGGGCGATTCGTTTCTGGTTCTGCGGCGCGGTTTAGCGGAACGACAGCGTTTCCAGAAAATCGTAACTCCCGTCGGGCGACATTTCGATGCCGGTCAGCCGATCTCGATGGACGCAAACGTTGTCCACATACCAGAGGTTAATGTACGGCTCGTCGTTCGCCACGATTTTCTGAATTTGGAACAGTAATTCCTTCCGTTTTTCACGATCCATTTCTACGCGCGCTTGATTGAGCAGTGCGTCGAGCTCTGCGTTCCGGTAGTGACCTCGATTCGCGCCATCCGGAGGGAATTTCTTTGAGCTGAACACGTACTCGAAAATGTCCGGATCGTTGTTCGCGCCAACCCAGCGCAACGAATAGATCTGGAATGTGCCGCGGGTGATGTCCGCGTACAAGGTCGCGAATTCCAGCGGGCGCAGATCAAGCGCCACGCCGACTTTTTTCCATTGTTCAGCGATGGCTTCGCCGGTCAGGCGCGCGGATTCGTCGGTAGAAGTCTTGAGCGTCAGATGCACGCGAATTCCGTCGGGACCACGCTTCAAGCCTGCCTGATCCAGTAACGCCTCCGCGCGCGCTCGGGTCGTACGAGTATTGCGGAACGTCTGGATCGAACGCCCAATGATTTGGCGGCAGCAGGCTTGAGGCTGGCCGTGCCTGACCGCGTAGCAGGTATTGAATGATTGTATTTCGATCGGTGGCGTAGGCGAGAGCCTGACGCACTTCTCGCTGTTTCAGGATCGCGTCATCCAAGTTGAATGCGAGATACGCCAGCGACGTACCGGGCTGCTTGTCGGAACGAACGTCCTTCTCTTTTGCGAGCGTCACGACCATGTCCGGAGTCAGTGAGTTGATCGTGGCATCAGCGGACCCCTTGCGAAGCTCGAGCGCGCGCACCAGGGCATCGGTGACGATGCGCATATGCAAGGTCTGAATCTTCGGCGCGGCTCCAAAGTAATCGGGGTTGCGCTCGAGGACAATCTGCTCGTCCACCGTGTAGCTGACGAATTTGAACGGGCCGGTGCCAACAGGATGCTGCGCGAAGTCCGCGCCGGAGCCGGCAGGAACGACTCCGATTCCCGGCGTCGTGAGCGTCCAGAGTAGGGACGCGTAAGGCTCACGCAAGTGGAACACCACCGTGAATGCGTCAGGGGCCTCGATGGACGCGACCGTTTTCAGCGATCCGCGCTTGGGAGTTTTCAGCGGGCCAGCAAGGATTGTGTCAAACGTGTATTTCACATCAGCGGACGTGAGCGGGCGGCCGTCGTGGAACTTGACTCCGTGGCGCAAGTGAAAGACGTAGGTAAGTGGGTCAGGAATTTCCCAGGATTCCGCTAGGTCCGGGATCGGGTTCATCTTGTTGTCGCGGCCGAGGAGGCTCGAGAAAATCAGGCCGTGCACATGTTCGGAGTAGGCGTCGGCTCCAATGCGCGGATCAAGACTCGTCGGCGCGGCGTCCATTAGGAACGTCACGCTGTTGGGATCTTCGGCGCCATGAGAGCCATCGCAACCTAGCAAACTAAGCCCGACGGCCCCCAAGAGGAGTGCGAGCGCGAGGCGTCTCATCCTAACGAGACTCACGCTTGCTGCGACGTTTGAGAGCGCCCCGGAGCGGCGGGCGGGAAAGCTTTCCCATCACCGCGAAATGGCTCGCTCCAGTGGCGGATGGCAAATTGTTCGCACGGCCGTGGAACGATTCGTACGCCAGCACCGCGAACGCGAACGCTTCTTTCGCGGCGGACGGCAAGCCGAACAGGCCCGAATCGAGAATCGTGATGCCCGGAAGCATCGCCGCGAGCTGCGCCATCAACAGCGGATTCTGCGCGCCTCCTCCGGCAACAATCAATTCACTTATGTGGGTGCGCGGAAACACGAATCGGCGGAAAGCATCGGCGATGGAGATCGCCGTGAAGACCGTCGCAGTTCGAATCACGTCTTCGGGTCGCGCCCGCCGTTTCTTGGCCCAAGCGCGGATATCCGCCGTGTACGAAGTACCGAACTGCTCGCGCCCAGCGGTTTTGGGCGGGCTCTGGCGCAAGAAAGGATGCGCTGACATTTTCGCAAGCAGTGAGGGGACGACATGGCCGCGCATTCCAATCTTCGCATCCCGATCGAACGCGGCTCGGCCGTTCGTATGGTGTTCAACCAGTGCGTCAACGATCATGTTTCCCGGTCCGGTATCGAATGCGATGACGCTATCCGGCCGCGCCGACCGCGGGATCAATGTTAGGTTTGCGACGCCACCGATATTCAGCGCCACGCGCCCGCGCCGTTCATGCCGGTAGAGCAGGTAATCGACGAATGGAACGAGCGGCGCCCCGTGCCCGCCGACCGCCATGTCGGCCGTACGAAAGTCGGCGACGGAGGGGACTCCTGTGCGCGCCGCGATCACGCTGGCTTCTCCGATCTGCAGCGTCGATGCGACTTGACCGCCGAGGAAGGCGGTTGGCCGGCCCTGATGGTAAATCGTCTGACCGTGCGAGCCTATCAGCGAGACGGACCGCATCGGAACTCGCCAATGGCGGCAGGCTTCATGCGCGGCCTTGGCGAATTCTTCGCCGACCAGAAAATTAAGCTGGCTGATCTCCGAAGTCGTGGTGGCTCCGCCGTTGGCGAGGCGCAAAATTGCTTCGCGCGTGCGACGGGGAAGCGCCGCATGAAAATGCTTCTCGAATTTTGTTTTGAGCGAGTCGCCGGCGCCGGAGATGTGGACCAGCGCGGCGTCAATCCCGTCAGCCGAAGTGCCGGACATCAGACCCAGCACGCGCATCGGTTTGTGCCGCGTCTTCATGAGAGTTGCTTCTGCAATTCCGCGAGCAAGTTCATTGTCTCGATCGGAGTCAATTTGTTTAAGTTGGCGTCGCGAAGCGCCTTGAGCACCGATTCGTCAATCGCGGTGAAACTGCCCTGGTGAGCCGCAAGATGAGGCGTTTTGCCGTTCGTGAGCGCCGCGGTGGCTCCGGGCGAAAGTTCGTTCGTCAGCTGTTCCTCGCCCTTCTCGTGTACCCGGAGGATTTCTCGAGCTCGAGATATCACCGCATTAGGCAACCCGGCCAGGCGCGCGACTTCAATGCCGTAACTTTTGTCGGCGCTTCCGGGCGCGACACGCCGCAGGAAAATAATTTCATTGCCCGCTTCCTGCACCGCGACGTGTACGTTTTGAACGCCCGGCAGAAGCTGCTCCAGCTCGGTCAATTCGTGATAGTGCGTCGCGAAAAGCGTCCGCGGCCGTTCGCCGGAGTGCAGCGCCTCGACGACGGCCCAGGCGATCGAAAGACCGTCGAATGTCGATGTGCCGCGCCCAACTTCGTCGAGCAACACCAGACTCGCGCCGCTTGCCGTATTTAGAATGGCGGCGACTTCGCTCATTTCGACGAGGAAAGTGGACCGACCTCGCGCGAGGTTATCCGAGGCCCCGATGCGCGTAAAAATGCGATCCAGAATCGGGAGTTTCGCTTGCACGGCAGGAACGAACGATCCTGCCTGCGCAAGGATCGAAATAAGCGCCGCCTGGCGCAGGTACGTCGATTTGCCGCCCATGTTCGGGCCGGTGATGATGAGCAAGAATTGTTTTTCGTCGTCGAGATACAAATCATTCGGAACGAAGCGCTCGCCACGCTCTTGCAGGAGTTTTTCGATCACAGGATGCCGCCCGCCCGCAATCATCATCAATCCGCGTGGGGTCTTTCTCTGCGCGACTTTCTCGGTGAACTCGGGGCGCGAATAATTGCGAGACGCCGCGATTTCCGCGAAGTTCACGAGGACGTCGAGCTGTGCGATCGCTGCGGCCGTGCGGCGAAGGCGGCCGGCTTCGCGCGCGATTGACTCGCGGATCTCGGAGTACAGCCGTCGCTCGATCTCGAGGATGCGCTCGTCAGCGGAAAGCACCTTCTGTTCGTGTTCCTTCAACTCCGCCGACGTAAAGCGCTCAGCGTTCACCAGGGTCTGCTTCCGCTCGTAGTCCGGCGGCGCGAGATGCAGATTGGCTTTCGAGAGTTCAATGTAGAAACCGAAGACCTGGTTGTAGCGGATCTTCAGCGAACCGATGCCGGTACGTTTCCGTTCCCGCTCTTCCATCGCCGCGATGACTTGGCGCCCTTGCTTGGTGATCGCGTGTAACTCATCCAGTTCGGCATGGAATCCGCGGCGAATCACGGCGGGATCACCGATCGCGGCGGGAGGCTCGTCTGAGATTCCGCGCGCAATCGTGTCGCGCACGTCGTCAAGCTCGTCCAACTGCGTGCGCAGTTCGGACAAGCGAGCGACCACAGCGTTGCCATCCGCGTGAGGTTGGGCGAGCAGCTTTCGCAGCGCTGGAATTTTCTCGAGGGTCTGTCGAAGCGCCAGCAGGTCGCGCGGCGTGGCCACACCCAGCGTCACGCGGCTGGTGACGCGCTCGAGATCGAGGAGCGTTTCGAGAATGCCCCGAATTTCGCCGCGAATGATGGCCCGCGACTTCAGATTGGCCACCGCGGAGAGCCTTCCCTCGATTTCTTCGAGGCGAATCTCCGGCCGCAGGAGCCAGGAGCGGAGGAGGCGCGCGCCCATCCCCGTCGCTGTCTCGTCCATCGCGCGAAGCAAAGTAGCGGAGCCGTCATCGCCCATCGATGGCTCGACGATTTCGAGATTGCGCGTCGTCACCGAATCGAGAATCAGAGCTTCTTGCTGCTCGTAATATCGGATGCGGTCTAAATGCTCCAGGCCGGTGCCCGAGGGCCGCAACTCCGGAACGACCTTGGCATCTTCGGCCGAGCGCGCGCCGATCGCCGATGTTTCCCGAAGATAGTGGACCAGAGCCCCTGCCGCACGCGTCGCTTCCGGATGGTCGGAGAGTCCGAATCCTTCCAGCGTGACCACCTTAAATTGCTGCTCGATTGTGCGGCGCGCGTGGTGCAGTTCGAAAACCCAGTCGTCGAGCCGCGATTCGACTCCGCCAAGACTGTCGAGTTCTGCTGCCGCGGCCACAGGGAAAAGTGTCGCCGGCTTTGCCAGCAGAGTTTCCCGTGGACGTAGGATCCCGAGTTCGTCACGCAGTCGCGCATCCGCTTTATCGCCCGCAAACTCCGTGGCGCAGAACTCCCCGGTGGAGAGGTCCACGTACGCGAGGCCGACTCTGTGCTGCAACTCCTGTTTCGCCGACGAAGAACTTCCTCGCGCAACCGCCGCGAGATAGTTATTCTCGCGCGATTCCACCAGCCCCGACCCAGATGCCGTGCCAGGCGTGAGGACGCGAACCACCTCTCGCCGAACAATCTTCTTGCCCGGACCGGGCACTTCCAATTGCTCGCAAATCGCGACTTTGTGACCTGCGCGGATCAGCCGGGCGATATAGTTTTCCGCCGCGTGGTAGGGGACCCCACACATCGGCGCGGACTCGGGCTTCTCCTTATTCCGCGACGTCAGCGTAATCTGCAAGACCTTGGACGCGATCACCGCGTCTTCGTAAAACAACTCGTAAAAGTCGCCCAGGCGGAACATCAGCAGCGCCGAAGGGTGCTGCTTCTTTGCAGCGTGGTACTGCGCCATCAATGGGGTTGTGGGTTCGGCCATGACGAGGAAATGGAGACTCGCGAACCGATTATGCTGGCCACGCCGATGGTTTGGCAACTGGCGCGGCGCGGGTGTACGCACAACAGACCGTAAGTCGAAGGCTTATACTCTCAATGTGCCGAAACGAAGCAAAACCAATCGCGAGGTTGAGATCAAGATTCGCGTTGAAGATCCCCTGGCGATGCACCGGAGGCTTGTCCGTGCAGGCGCCTTGATGTTTCGCCGAGTTCTGGAGCGAAACACCCTCTTCGACACTCGCGAGTCGGCTTTGCGTCGCTCTGGCCAGCTACTGAGGCTCCGGATCGAAACGCCGGTCACCGCAGAAGGGAAGGCAAAGGGGCCTATCCGCGGACTACTCACCTCGAAAGCTCCCGTTCGCCGAAACGCCCCCCGTCTAAGACCTGGCCGGTACAAAGAACGGCTCGAACGAGAAGTGGTGGTCGCGCATCCCGCAAAGATCTCAGCACAACTGCACGCTCTCGGGTTCCGCCCGAGCTTTCGATATGAGAAGTATCGGACCAGTTTCCATCTACCGGGCGTTCACGTCGAACTGGACGAAACACCCGTCGGCACCTACCTCGAGCTTGAAGGACCACCAGCCGCGATCGATGCCGCCGCGCGTAGCCTCGGTTTTACCTCCGCCGACTATCGAAACGAGACGTATTGGGGCGTTTATGTCGCCGATTGCAAGCGCCGCGGCGTCCGGCCGACGAATATGTTGTTCCGGTAAGGAAATTCCGCGCTCAACGTGCAGTCTTCGCTTGACAAACTTTGGAGCAACATTTACTAGTCAGCTTGGACAATTTTTTCGATGGAGCAATCGTCCAATTCGGAACCGGGAAGTAAGTCCCGTGCCGGGCTCCCAGCCATCGCCCGGCATGGTGACCGATTCTTCCCGCTCGCACTGATTCTTCGCGGCGCGTTTGCCCGTGATAACAGGAAGGCGAGGCCCGGTCTGAAGTAACGCAAGGCGTTTTCTGCGCGCCCGCGGCCGAGCTGTTCCGGTCTCGGGCTTTTTTTTTGCCCGAATCGGTCTGGATTGCGTGATTCGTAAGGAGGTCCGATGCTGCACGCCACTGAAATCCTTGGCGCAAACACCGTGGATTCGCTTGGCAACTTTGTTGGCCGGGTCAAAGAGATGTTCATAGAGCCCGCCGACCAGCCGAATCGCGTGGCGCGCCTGCTGCTCTCGCGCGGCCAGTACCGGCCTTTGGTGGCGCGATACGACCAGATCGCGTCGGTGGCTCCGGGTAAAGTGCGGCTCATCCACCGAAGAGTCCGAGCTTGAGCTCTACAAGCCCAACGAGGCATGGCTCGCCGTGGGGAAGGACCTGCTCGATCAACAAATCATCGATACCAACGGCCGCAAAGTGGTGCGCGTCAATGACATCGACCTCGCCGACCAGCGAACGAACGGCAATACCGAGCTTCGCATCACGCAGGTTGACGTCGGCCTACCAGGCGCCGTCCGCAGGCTGCTGCAAGGCGTAGTGCCGCCCATGGGCATTCGCCGCATCCAGGAGAAGTTGCCGCCGCGAAAGATTCGATGGGAGTTTGTAAACCTGATCGAATCCGATCCGCTTCGACGCGTGAAGCTACGGATGACCAGCGAAAAGCTGGCCGCGCTGCACCCGGCGGACCTCGCGGCGATCATTGAGGAACTGTCGCCGGACGAGCGGCAGGGAATCGTGGCCTCGCTGGACGAGGAGACGGCGGCAGAAACGATTGCCGAACTCGACGAGCGCCTGCAAACGCAAGTCGTCGAGAGCCTCGATCCGGAGCGCGCCGCCGAAATCATCGAGGAGATGAGTCCGGACGCCGCAGCCGACTTGATGTCCCACTTGGAACCGGAAACCAGCCGCGAAGTGCTGAACGAAATGGATCACCGGGAAGCCGCCGATGTCCGCGAATTGTTACGCTTCGAGCCAACCTCCGCCGGCGGCCTAATGAATACGGAGATTGTGGTGGTCGGCGAGGACGCTACCCGCGGCGAAGTGGTCGATCATATCCGGTTCCACGAAATCACTCCGGATCAGCTCGACAACGTAGTCCTTATCAATAAAGATGCCGAGCTCGCTGGTACGGTGCCGATTGGCCGCCTGCTGCTTGCAGACTCCGAGCAGCGGATGGTCGAACTCGTCTCCGAACCACTGCTTTCGGTGACGACGGACACCAGCGATAAGGATGTGTTCGAGCTGTTCGATAAGTACAACCTGCGGAGCTTGACGGTGATCGATTCGGAGAAGCACCCGATTGGAACGATTACCGTGGACGATGTGGTCAGCAAACTTCAGGAGAAAGTAGCCTAGCCGCGACGCAATGCCGCGCGGCCGTTAATTGAAATGAGCGTGGTCGAGACCAATTCGGGTTTTCTGGCAGCGTGGAGCGCACGCGGCAAGGAATTCCTGCGCCGCACGCGGATGACGCGGCGCCGTCTTGCTGTGCTACTCGCCGTGATCGGGCCGGGCCTGATCACCTCAAACGTCGATAACGACGCCGGCGGAATTACGACGTACACGCAGACTGGAGCGCAGTTCGGCTACACCTTGCTCTGGTCGCTCATCCCGATGACCATCGCGCTCTACGTCAGCGAAGAAATGTGCGCGCGCATGGGCGTTGTAACAGGCAAGGGTCTCTCGGACCTGATTCGCGAGGAGTTCGGTTTCCGCTCGACATTCTTCGTGATGCTCGCGGCGCTGGCGGTCGATTTGGGTAACACGGTCGCGGAGTTCGCAGGCGTCGCAGCCTCGATGCAGATTTTCGGAGTAAGCAAATACATTTCCGTGCCGCTTGCTGCGATTGCCGTCTGGCTACTGGTGGTGAAAGGCAGTTATAGCCAGGTCGAAAAGATTTTCCTGGTTGCGTGCGGTTTCTATCTGACCTACGTGGTTTCCGCAGTTCTCGCCAAACCGGACTGGCTGGTTGCGGCCAAAGAAACTGTCGCGCCGTCCTTCCATTTCACCACCGACTATTTGTTGATGCTGACCGCGCTGGTTGGCACGACGATCGCTCCTTGGCAGTTTTTCTATTTGCAGGCGGGCTTCGTCGAAAAGCGCGTCGGTCCCAAGCAGTACAAACACGCCCGTCTGGACGTTCTGGTCGGAAGCATCACCTGCATGTTGATCGTGTTCTTCATCATCGTGTGCTGCGCGGCCACCTTAAACAAAAACGGGATGACCAACATCACGGACGCAGCCCAGGCAGCGGCCGCGCTGACTCCACTGGCGGGGAAGTGGGCGGGATACCTATTCGCCTTTGGCCTTCTGAATGCGTCGCTCTTCGCCGCCTCGATTCTGCCGCTTTCGACCGCGCATGTGATCTGCGAAGGGCTGGGATTCGAAGCCGGTCTGGACCGCAAGGTCAAGGAAGCTCCCGCGTTCTACTCCCTCTACACTGGGTTGATCGTCGTCGGAGCGGGAATCATCTTGTTGCCGCGTGCGCCGCTGTTCAAGATCCTTGTCCTCTCGCAGGTCGCCAACGGCGTGTGGCTGCCGGTGGTCCTGATTTTTATTCTTTTGCTGATCAATCGTCGCGACCTGATGGGCGAGTTCACGAACACCTGGGGCTTCAATCTGGTAGCGTGGACCGCCAGCATCGTCATGATCATTCTCACGCTGGTGCTCGTTTACACGGCGTTCACCCAAACTGGCGGTTCGGAGTTGCCTGGCTCGTGGCTGCACTGGCCGTAGCGCGGTCCGGCAGTGCCGTTGCTTGGGGTGCGGCGCTGTGCTAATTTTTTCATGCAGAATGCAGCGAGCGTCGTGTTCTTGCGTGCCGCTGATCCAAAGTCATACATGCCAAAGGCGGTTCGCGACGGGGTTGAACCGCTGTGCGCCATTCCTAAAGTGAAACTCGCGTGAAAGCCACCGAACTTCTAAAGCCCGTCAATCGACAAGAAGCTGCGCTGCTCGAAAAAATCGAGTTGGACCACTTACCGCAGCACATCGCCGTGATCATGGACGGGAACGGCCGCTGGGCCGGTTCGCGCCACCTTCCGCGTGTGGCCGGGCATCGCGCCGGCGTTCAGGCTGCGCGCGAGATCATTGAAACCTGCGCGCGACTACATCTTCCATGCCTCACGCTCTATGCTTTTTCTCTGGAGAACTGGCGCCGGCCGCAGACTGAAGTCGATTTCCTGATGCGCCTGCTTCGCGAATATTTGAAGCGGGAACTCCCGTCGATTCACAAGAACAACATTCGTCTGGTCGTCATTGGCCGCTCAAACCAACTTCCCGACGCGGTCCGAACAGACATCGAAGACGGCATGAAGCTCACGGAACAGAATACGGGTATGAAACTCGTGGTGGCGCTGAACTACGGCGGCCGAGCCGAAATCGTTGATGCGTTCAACGCGATGCTTGACCACGCGAAACAGAACGGAGCGGCTCCATTTCATGCCGACGAACAAACGATTTCCGACTACCTCTACACCGCGGGCTTGCCTGATCCGGATTTGCTGATTCGCACCAGCGGAGAAATGAGAGTAAGTAATTTCCTGCTGTGGCAGATCGCGTACGCCGAAATGTACGTTACCGAAACCTTGTGGCCGGATTTTTCGCGAACCAAGCTTCTCGAAGCTCTTGTCGAGTACCAGAAACGCGAGCGGCGCTACGGTGGCCTCGGCAAAGCCGATAAGCGATCGAGCGCGCCTCCGAAAAAAGCGGCTCTGCGCGGGCGCGGCTAACCGGCATGCTCCAACGAATCGCCACAGGCGTCATCCTTGCATCGGTCGTCGTCACGGCAGTCTGGATCAGCCCTCCCATCATCATCGCGGGCCTCGCAGCGGTTGTCGCGATCCTCGCTCTGATCGAATTCTTCGATTTGGGAGACCGTGTCGGCCTTCGCGCCTACAAGAAATGGACGTACGTCTGCACGCTGCTCGTTTTCTACTCTCAGTATTGCGTTGGCCATCTTAGGCTGCACACCTTCGAGGGCGGCGTTTCGGTGATTCGAGACGCGCAGGGCGGCTTTCTCTCGCTGGAAGCTGCTCTTCTGATCTTCATTTTTGGATGCGTTGCTATCGGCCTGGCGAGCCGGAGGCCGCTCCACGAAACGTTTCCAGCGATCGCGATCAGTTCGGCCGGGGTCCTGTTTGTGTCGTTCCCGTTCAGCTACGTGGTACGGCTGAATGAAGTGGAAGTCTATGGCCGCCAGCTCCTGCTCTTCACCCTGGTTTTGGTATGGGCGGGCGACGTTCTGGCTTACTTCGTCGGCAAATCCCTTGGGCGTGTTCCCATGGCCCCGGCGCTCAGCCCGAAGAAGACCTGGGAGGGCGCACTGGGCAATGTGTTTGCGTCCATGATCGCTGCGGTATTTTTTGCACGCTGGATGCAAATTGACGTGATCACGCTGGTGATCATTGCCGCCGCCGCGAACATCGCAGGACAAGCAGGAGACCTCATCGAGTCGGCCTACAAGCGTGGCGCTGCGGTGAAAGACTCAGGCGTAATCCTTCCTGGCCACGGAGGAATGCTCGACCGCATCGACAGCCTCATCCTCGCGGCGCCAGTAGCGTGGGCGCTCTACGAATGGCTCGGCCGCCTTCGCTAGTCCGGCGGCGCGAGGGGCGTGTGCCCTCTGTGTTACTCTTTTTGTGGGTTGCCGCGTCGAATGTTCCGCGAAATCCCGTTAGACTTATCCGCGCATGAAACGAATTTCCATTCTCGGATCCACGGGTTCGATTGGACGCCAGTCGCTCGCCGTTGTCGATGCCCACCCGGGTAGATTC
The DNA here is from genome assembly GCA_963839325.1 of uncultured Acidobacteriota bacterium. Lineage (GTDB taxonomy): Bacteria > Acidobacteriota > Terriglobia > Acidiferrales > UBA7541 > Palsa-295. Next base: position 145,129 of record CAWIUO010000005.1, read on the forward strand.
GAAGTCGTCGCGCTCGCCGCCGGCTCGAACGTCGCGCTCGCGGCCGAACAGGCGCTCCGCCACAAACCCAAACTTATCTCAGTTAGCTCAGAGGCAAGCGCGAAAGAGCTTTGCGATCGGCTGAAACGCGGCAGGGAATCGGCGGCGAAGGGAAATGGCTGGCAACCGGAAGTTCTATTCGGAGCCGAGGGCATCGAGCGCGTCGCAACGCTTTCCGAAGCGCAAATGGTGATTTCAGCAGCTGTCGGCGTCGTAGGTCTTCCTGCCACCTACAAAGCAATCGAGCAAGGCAAAGAAATCGGCCTCGCGAACAAGGAAGTTCTTGTTGCAGCGGGAGAAGTCGTGATGGCGGCCGTAGCTCGCCACCGCGTCACGCTCCTTCCGATCGACAGCGAGCACAACGCCATACACCAGTGCCTCCGCGCAGGCGAGCCGCGCGAAGTGAAACGGCTGGTCCTCACAGCGTCCGGGGGCCCGTTCCGCAAGACACCGCTATCGAAGTTCGCCTCGATCAAGCCGAAGCAAGCTTTGGCGCATCCAAACTGGAAGATGGGCCAGCGCATCACGGTCGATTCCGCCACGATGATGAATAAAGGCTTCGAGGTTATCGAGGCCAAGTGGCTTTTCGGGATGGAGCTGGACAAGCTCGAAGTCGTGATTCATCCGCAGTCCACCATTCACTCGATGGTCGAATATGTCGATGGTTCAATCCTGGCACAGCTTGGACCGACGGATATGCGGATGCCCATCCAATATGCGCTAACCTATCCGGAGCGGGTTCCGTCGAAGGAATGTGCGCTGGACTGGTCGAAACTCCGCAGTCTGGATTTCGAAGAAGTCCCCGCAAAGAAGTTTCCCTGCCTGACTTTGGCCAAGCATGCGCTTCGGGAAGGCGGCCCATTGCCTTGTGCGCTAAATGCCGCGGACGAGATCGCCGTGGCTGCGTTCCTGGCGGGAAAGCTGAAATTCACGGGAATCGCTCGCGTAATTGAGCGGGTGCTAACCAAAATGCCGCGCGTGAACATGCGCTCCATCGATGATGTATTGGCCGCAGACTCCGAAGCGCGGCGCATGGCACAGGTAGAGGTCGGCCGCAAAACAAGTTAGAATATTCATGAGGCTTCATGTCGAATATTTCTAGGCTGTTCACCGATGGCATTACCGACATCATCGCAGTCTCAATCGTTCTCGGGATCATGATTTTCGTCCACGAGTGGGGACATTTTATCGCCGCAAAGCTTTCCGGCGTTCGTGTGGATGTCTTCTCGTTGGGATTTGGCACGCGCCTGTTTGGCGTGAAGCGCGGTGATACAGACTACCGTGTTAGCGCGCTGCCGTTTGGCGGTTACGTTCGGATGGCGGGGGATAATCCCATTGAGGATCGAACCGGCGCCGACTACGAATTTCTTTCCAAGCCTCGCTGGGTACGCGTGCTGATTGCCTGCGCCGGCCCGGCAATGAACATCCTTCTGGCGTTCGTAATCTTCTGGGGCATCTTCTGGTTGGCTGGAATTCCGACGAACGTAAACTTCCGCCAGGCAGCGATGGTTGCCGCGGTTCCAGACAACGTCCTGCCGAACGCGGCAGCGACCGGGGATCAGATCGTCGAAGTGAACGGCACCAAGACGCCTAGCTGGGAAAAGGTTCTCAACGCATTTGAATCCGTGAAGCCGGGCGACACGGTTTCTCTCGTCGTGCTGCGGAATGGCGCTACTCAATCGCTTACGGTGAAAACACCAGACAAGCTCTCCGCCTTTCAGGTCGTCGGCTACCCGCCGATGACTCCTGTTCTGGATGAGGTCGCGATCGGATCGCCCGCCGAGAAGGCAGGCCTGCGAGCCGGCGACCTGATCACCGCGATGAACGGCAAGCCCGTGATCGTTTGGAATCAGCTAGTCGATGCTGTCCACCAATCCAACGGTAAAGAAATCAACTTCACCGTGCAGCGCGACGGTAAATCCGAAGCGCTATCCGTAACTCCGATCTTGAGCATGGATACGGAAGGCCAGATGGTGTACCAGATCGGCGTCGCGCCCAAGACGAAGGACGAATACGAGCGCCAACCTTTCCTCGGCTCCGCCAAGGATGCGGGCGTCGCCACCGTTCAAGTGATGAAGCAGATTGCCGAGGTCCTTGGTGGTCTGTTCACCGGCAAAGTCTCGGTTCGCCAACTGAGCGGCGTCGTCGGAATCGCGCGTGTCTCCGGGCAGGCTGCAAAACACGGCCCACTTTCATTCCTCGAGTTTATGGCCGCGATTAGCCTGAATCTCGGCCTGCTGAATTTGCTTCCGATACCAATCCTAGATGGCGGCCACATTTTGTTGCTCGCCATTGAAGGCTCGATGCGTCGCGACCTCAGCATCGGCGTGAAAGAGCGATTCGTTCAGGTTGGCCTGGTCTTCCTGCTCGGAATTTTGGGATTTGTGATGTACAGCGACATCCTGAAAGCAATTCAGAGTCACCACTAGCCCACGACTCAACGCGCGCGTTTGCGGCCCTGGAGCTCTGATATAGTAGGTGTGATTTTATGTCCGCGAGCACTCCATCCCATCGCGTTTCCGCCGGCGAGCGCATCAATCGCGAGATACCCGGCCACTTGACCCAGACCCTCGGCTCGCGCCGCATCCGGCTCACGCGCCAGCGCCGGGTGATCCTACAAGTGATGGAAACCGCGCGCCGCCACCTTGACGCCAACGAAATTCTCGAGCGCGCTCAGAAAATCGATCCAAAGGTCACGCAGGTAACGGTGTATCGGACGCTCGACTTGCTGAAGCGTCAGGGATTGATCGACGAGCTGGACCTTCTGCACCTGCGCGGGGACCGTCACTACTACGAGAGCCATGGGCCACGCGACCACATCCACGTCGCGTGCATGCGTTGCGGTAAAGTTCGTGAGTTTGAAAGCGAAGTTTACGAAAAGCTGAAAGAGCAGATCAGCGAGGATTGCGGCATCGAGATCACCGTCATGAGAACCGAAGTCGGCGGTACATGCGCCGATTGTCGTAAAGGTCGCACCACCTCAGCCGCCGCCCACGCGTAACGCCAGCCCCAGCCAATTTCCGATTGGAAATCCTTCTAGAAAGCTTTGATCACGGCATTCGTAAATTCCGCCGTGCTAGCGGTCCCGCCCACGTCGCGAGTAACCGTCTTGCCTTCGCGGTACACTTTGTGGAGCGCATCCTCGATTTTCAGCGCGGCGGACCGCTCGCCGATATGGCGCAGCATCATGATGGAACTCATCAGCAGGGCAGTGGGATTGGCGATGCCCTTACCCGCGATATCCGGCGCCGTCCCATGTACGGACTCGAACACCGCCACCGTCTCGCCGATATTGCCGCTCGGAACTACGCCCAGTCCGCCTACCAGGCCGGCCGCGAGATCGCTCATGATGTCGCCATAAAGATTCGTCAGCACCAGCATGTCGAACTGGTGCGGGTTCAGCACCATCTGCATGCAAGCGTTATCGATGATTAGCTCTTTGTACTCGATATCCGGATACTGCTTCGCCACCGCTCGCGCCGATGTGAGGAACAGTCCATCGGACATCTTCATGATGTTGGCTTTGTGGATGGCGTGAATCTTCTTGCGTTTGTTTGCGCGCGCGTACTCAAACGCAAACTTCGCGATTCGCGTGGACGCCTTCTCCGTGATGATCTTCAGGCTTTCCACGACTCCCGGGATCACCGTGTGTTCCAGGCCCGCGTATAGATCTTCAGTGTTCTCGCGGATCAGCACCATGTCCACTTCCGTGAATCGCGCCTGAACTCCGATCAGGTTCTTGACGGGTCGCACGTTCGCGTACAGCTCGAGCGCTTGCCGCAGCGCTACGTTTAGGCTGGGCGCTCCGCCGGCGACGGCCGTCTCCAGCGGCCCCTTAAGCGCCACGCGGGTCTTCAGCAGCGAAGGCATCACGCCGGCCTTAATGAAGTCCGTCCCGTTCGCCTCAAATTCTTTGCGGTTCGGGATCTCGACCCAATCAATGCTCACGTCCGCTGCCGCTAGGATCTCCTTCACCGCCGAGGAGACTTCCGGGCCAATACCGTCGCCGGGAATCAAAGTAATGGTATGTTTCATGGTCGATTCAATTTTATGGGATTCGATACGCGAAGTACACTGGAGCCCGTGTAAATTTAAGGCTCCGTTGCGGTTACCGATGCGCTCCCAGATAGAAAGAGTCGCCGATTTGAGTCGATTTGACGCCCTGTGGAATCTGATATACTGCACTTGCTAGTGCGGCTTGCCCGTCTGGCAAGCACTCTTGGAGGGACACAGCATGGTTCAGTTGACGCCGGTAGCGGTAACGAAAGTGAAGGAAATTCTGACGCAGCAGACGCCGTCGCCTGTCGGCTTGCGCGTCGCCGTGGTTGGCGGAGGCTGTTCGGGCTTCAGCTACCACATGGCTTTTGAAAATCAGGTCAACGCAGCGAGCGATAACGTTTATGAATTTGACGGTTTGAAGGTGCTTGTCGATCAGATGAGCGAGATGTATCTCGACGGCGTTCAGGTGGACTACATCGAGACGATCGAAGGCTCGGGCTTCAAGTTCAACAACCCGAATGTGAAGAGTACCTGCGGCTGCGGCAGCTCCTTTAGCGTTTAAGCAATCGAGTAGCGCAGCGAGGATGCCATCGCGATGAGCGACATGCTCGCGTCACGCGTTTCTAGGGCTCTCGAGGATCGAATCCTTGGGAGCCCTCTTTTTGTGTCTTTCGCTCAGGCAAGCGCAGCTCCGTCAGGCTGAATCCGCACGCTAAACACTGCATCACTTCCATGAAGATTGCCCTCGCACAATTCAATCCCACAATTGGAGACTTTGAAGGAAATTCGTCGCGCATTTTACAGATGGCGCGAGAGGCTAGTGCTGCCGGAGCGGATTTAGCGGTCTTCTCCGAACTGTGCCTTTGCGGATATCCGCCGCAGGACCTTGTCGAACGGCCCTCCTTCGTCGAGCACAACCAGCAAGCGCTCGTGAGGTTGGCCAAGTCCGTTGCCGTACCCTCGATCGTAGGCTTTGTAGGCGACGCAATGGACAAGACCGGTAAGCCCGTCGCGAACTCAGCGGCCCTGATCGCCGGGGGAAAAATCCTCTTCGAGCAGCGCAAGATGTTACTGCCGACCTACGATGTCTTCGACGAATCGCGCTACTTCCAGCCGGCGCATACCCAGCACATCTTCCCATTTCATAAGGAACAGCTTGGGATCACGATCTGCGAAGACGCCTGGAATGACAAAAGCTTCTGGGCTCAACAGCTCTACGACCGCGACCCCGTATCGGAGATTGCCGGGAAGGGAAGTTCGATCCTTCTGAACATTTCCAGTTCCCCCTATACGCTGGACAAACGTTCTGTGCGACACGATATGTTGCGGACGATCGCGCGCGAACATCGCATCCCTGTGGTCTATGTGAATCAGGTCGGCGGCAACGACAGTCTCTTGTTCGATGGCTCGAGCGTCGCCTTCATGCCCGACGGTCGCTTGGCAGCGCGGGCCAAATCGTTTGAAGAAGACTTGATTTATTTCGACACGATCACCGGACTTGGCGATATCCGCCCAGCCGTCGAAGACGAACTTGAGGCCGCCTATCGTGCGCTCGTGCTTGGTACGCGCGATTACGTCCGGAAGTGTGGCTTTCGCAAAGTGGTTATCGGCCTGAGTGGCGGCGTGGACTCAGCGCTTGTCGCCGCAATTGCTACCGAAGCATTGGGACATGAATCCGTGCTTGGCGTTGCGATGCCGGGGCCATATTCATCCGAAGGCAGCATGCGCGACGCTAAGCAACTTGCGGCAAATCTCGGAATTGACTTCCTGACTTTGCCCATCGATGAGACCTTCCGGTCGTACAAGCACGATCTATCCGCCACGTTTCACGGGTTGCCAGAAGACGCGACCGAAGAAAACCTTCAGGCACGCATTCGCGGCAATCTTTTGATGGCGCTCTCAAATAAATTTGGCTCGCTCGTCCTTAGCACCGGCAACAAATCCGAAATGGCGGTAGGGTATTGCACGCTCTACGGTGACATGGCCGGAGGTCTCGCCGTCATCTCCGATGTCCCGAAGACCATGGTTTACAAGCTTTCAAATTTCGTGAATCGTGAAAGGGAACTGATTCCCCGCGCGACCATCGAGAAACCCCCGTCCGCCGAACTCCGCCCAAATCAGCGCGACCAGGACACCCTGCCGGATTACGAAGTTCTGGATCGAATCCTGAAGGCCTACGTCGAAGACGTGCGCAGCCCGGAAGAGATCGCCGATCATTTTGATTACCCGCTGGAGCTTGTGCGCTCTGTCGCGCTGAAGGTCGATCAGAATGAATACAAAAGGAAACAGGCCCCTCCGGGCCTCAAGTTGACTTCGAAGGCGTTCAGCGTTGGGCGCAGATTCCCTCTCGCCCAGAAATTTTCCGTATAGGGGTTGCGTATCTTTTGCGTTCCCGCGAGTCCGCCTCTAGAATCGACGTTTGTCGGCTAGGTCGAATTCAAGTGACATCGTTGGAGGTCTGATCTTGGTATCCAATCTTTCGAGCGTTCGGAGTTTCTGTTTCTCAGCGCTCATTCTTCTCGCCCTGATTTTCGCCGAACACGTAACCGCCCAAGCCACACCTGCAACAACGAATAATCACGCAGCCGCGGAGAGTCCCGAACAAGCCGCACTGCTCAAGAAAACAGAAGCCTACGTCCGGAATCTCTTCGCGTGGGGTCCGGACTTCAAGGTTGACCTCGGGCCCCTGAGTCCGTCTCCGTCCCCTCAGTTCTACACAGTTCCTGTACGCGTCACCGTAAATGGCCAGTCCGACACCGGCACGTTCTTCATAAGTAAGGACGGAAACACCTTCCTGCGCGGCGAACTCTTCGACACCGCGAAGGACCCATTTGCCGACAATCGTGCCAAGCTCCATGTCGCCGGCAGCCCCACGAAAGGTCCCGCCGACGCCCCTGTGACCATCTACGAGTTCAGCGATTTCGAGTGCCCGCATTGTCGCGCCATGCATGAGATCCTCAAGCAGGTGGAAGCGGAAAACCCCAAGATCCGCATCGTCTTCAAGAATTTTCCGCTCACCCAGATCCACCCATGGGCCGAAACTGCCGCCATCGGCGCCCACTGCGCCTCCGTCCAAAAACCCGAAGCATTCTGGACCGTCCACGACCTCATCTTCGACAATCAAGACGTGATCTCCGCCGAAAACGTATGGGACAAACTGGTCTCCTTTGCCTCCCAAGCCAATCTGGATGCCGACTCCTTCAAAACCTGCCTCGCCTCGCCCGAAGCCAAACAAGCCGTAGCCGCAGACCATCAGCTTGGCGAATCCCTTAACGTAACTAGCACTCCCACTCTGTACGTAAACGGTCGCCCCCTAATCGGCGGCGACAAGCCCACTCTGGAGCAATTAATCGCCTTCCCACTCATCCCCCCTCAATGACCTTTTCACTTGACCGGGTTCAGTCTTTTTGGACGTTACATAATATGGGTTCTCAGAAGTCAAGGTGATGCTTCAGCTTGTTAGTTAGTGCGACGCCACTGAGCACGCCAATCCCAATCCACAATCCCGCCTGTCGAATTCGGGACCATTTCCCTCCTCCTTTCGCGGCTGCAATTGCAGAATTGCGTTCCATCATGACCGCTGAAATCTTCTTGTTCTCATCGAGCGCGTTGGAGGTTGCAGTTCTGAGCTTTTCCTCGCAAGCTCTAGAATTTAGGACGTCGTCGTACATAGGTTGAAGATCCCGTACAGGAATCTCCGCGATGTCGCTTTTTCCCTTGGCGGCACTTGGTTCGCGGGAACCAACATATGACAACGGCGCGGCTGTACTTGCGGAATTGCAACGGTGTTGGTGACTGTCAGCGGCGTCCTCGGCTAACCTACTTGCCGCACCTATTGCCGCAGTGTAGTTATCCTTAACAAGATGTTGATCCAAACTGCCAATCGAGACGTTAGCAGCTTCGGATCTGAGCATGATCGGCTTAGGCAGGTCTAGAGCCTGGTTTATTCCCCGTACGATATCCGCTGGGCTCCGCGCTTTCCGCTTAAGTTCTTCGATTTGCGCGAGCGACTGTTGCAGAGTCTTGCTTTGCTCACGCTCCTGTGCGTTGGCGTCTTCGATTACTTTTTTCTGTGCGGCGAGTTCGGCTCGGAGCCGCACTTGATCGTGATGCGCCGCAATCCATGAATGGATTAGGGCCAGGATTACGAGCGACACCGCTATAGCGAAAATCAGTTTGAGCGTTTTCATTCAATCACCGCCCGCACACAAAACTTCCCAGCGCCTAAGCACCGGTGCAAACGTTTTAAGCGTCTAGTGGGCCCAGCTTTCGGCAGCGAGGCCCGAAGAAAACTTCTTAGTGGACCGTCACGGTCAAGCCGGTCGGGGCACTCGGCACAATTTGAACGGCGGACGCGAGGGCCGGAGCCGAGTAGATAGTGTTTCCATTGCCATCGAGCCCGATTGTCCGCGCGTAGTAAACCACGGATCCGTATGGCGGACCCTGTGTGAACGACGTGCTCACTGCAGTCGCTCCGGAGGTGGAGGGCGTCGGGTTCGCCACGGTTCCCACTTTTGATAGCGTTGTACCGCCGTCCGGCGTTGTGCCGTACTCAAATCCGCTCACGCAGTTCTTGGTCACGGAAGAAGTGCATGCTACGTCCACCGTGTAGTTGTAAGTCCAACTCAGCGTCACACTTGCCGCAAGCGCCGGCTCTGCGAAGCAGAGTTGCAACACCACCGCAAACCCCAGCACCGTTCCGATTGCGAACTTCGCCCGTCGATTCGATTTGTCCATCGCGTTGTCCCCTCTCCTGAAATGTTCAACATTTTTGGTCAGCTGTCACGTGCTTGCAAAACGCGTCAGCCATCGTCGTACTACGCGAGTTCGCCGCGAATCATCGATACCGCGCGACACGTTTCATCACCTGCTCGGCGTAGTCTGCGTTCGCACCGCCATTCCACAGTTGCAACGCAAGTCGGTATCGCACTTCCAATGCTGCGTCGGGCGCGTCCGCAAGCTTTTGAGTCGGCCGCACACACTCTCCCGATCCGATCGTGATGCAGCCCAAAGCCGCAGTCCGGCAGGCCGAGATGCAGGACGAGCCTGCCTCTGTTTCGTCGCGAACCACGTCAGAAGACATCCTCGCCAGTTCGAGCTTTGCGGCCAGCACGACACACCCCATCGAAACTCCCGCGTCTGGCTCGCACAGCGCGCTCAAAAACCGCCCATCGAACCCGTGCTCGCGCGCCACTTGCCCCATCACTTGCATCAGCCCCCAGGAGATGGATCTCGCGATTTCTTCAGTTGCCGGTAATCCCAACGGAGCTACGTAACGAGCCCGAAACGCGCCTTCATAGCGCATCGCGTGACAGTCCCACGCCGATTCCTGCTCGATCACCGCGCAGACGATGGCTGGGTCGAGTCCGTTTTTCGACGCGGCATCGCGCGCAATCGCCAATAGGGATGGTTCAGGAGTCACAGGAGAGACAAATTTTCCCAAAAATCATGCGGCCGTAAGCCGCCCTGCTGTTCGTCGAAGTCGAAGCTGCGAACGTCCCTAGTTTCCGTGCCAATCCACCCATCGGATCGGAGGCAGCGGTGCTCGCTCAATTCCCTTCTGCTCGCAGATTTTTTCGAGCAGGCTATAAATGTGAGGTAGATGATTCGTCGCCATATCTTCGACGAACGCCCGCGTCATCTCATCGTTGCGAACGCGCCTGTAAAGCCAGCGCAAAAACAAAATCAGCTGTACAAGCGAAGCCGAGCCCACGGTCCACCAATACGGATCGATCAGTGCTCGCATGTTTTTGTACACCTGTAAGAGTGTCACGGCGCCTTCGTCTTCCTTGCACAGTGAATCCGATCGCCCCGGGGATCCCAACGCACCTGCACGCGCACGCTTTTCTACCCAAACATCGAAGCAGCGCTTGCCAGCGGGCCAATCAAGCTTCCCACCCCTCCAATCGATGAGCCGTCCGACGCTCGCTGTCGCACTCCAAGCAGCTCCGCGGGCACGCCCATTGCCTTGCCCAGCAGATTCGTATCGATCCCGTAAGTCTGTCCCAGCGCGCTCAGCCCCGCCAACTGGTTGTTCAGCTTTTGATTCGCGAACGCGATCTGATTCTGTTGCGTCTGCGATGCGTCGGTCTGCCCCTGCTCGCGTCCGATTTGCGACATCAAATCGCCGTAGCCCGCTGCATTATTCGTCGCCGCCGCACGGTTTGCCGCTCGCTCGCGCAGAGCGTCGAACGCCGTGTTGGAAGCTCCCAAGCTCTGCTGGGTGATATCGGATTGCTGCTGCGGAGTAAATCCCTGGCTATTCAGCAGGCTCTGAATCGTTGGCATCAACAGCGATCGGTCCGCGCTCGAGCTCTGGTCCGCCTGCGATATCAATTGATTCTGCTGCCCGAGTTGTTGGTCGGTCAGTTGCCTCGTGCTTCGTTCTGCCCCTCGTGACATTCTTCGCCTCCAAAAAAATCAGCGCCCAATGCATTCCCAGGCTCCTAATCTCGTAACCGCCGGCAGTACGGAGCCCATCGGTCGTCGCGCACCCAACCCATCGACTCGAGCCTCCGCCCAAACCGTCGCGCGATTGGCGGCGGAAGCCACGCGTGTGCATCCTCCAGCCCTTTGCGCCGCAGATCGTTTTCTCCTGCGCCGTGAAGTTCTACGAAATCGCTGTGGCGTCGTCGAATTTCAGCAGCCCCACTCGCGTTGCGGTCAATCAACAGGTACATTTCGCAAGTGAGCCGCGCCAGAGCCGCCATGCGTGGCTGGCCGCGTTCTTCCGTAAGGACGAGCTTTGAAACAAACAGTGGATCGCGCAAATTCGGGAACGCGTAATCGAATCCCGACTCCGCGTGCAGGCGTATCAGCGCTTCGAGATCGCCTTCGTTGTATTCCCGAATCACGGCTTTGCGGTCAGCACTCCGGTAGCAAACGACTCCAAGCTAGAAGACCCGATGCCGCAGCATCGGATGCACGCGCGCCAACGCCTCGGCAACTTCAAATGTTCCAGCCCCCGGGCCTAATGCAAATCCATTCAGCGCGTCACGTCCAAGCTCCGAGATGGGCTTGTCGGACAGCGGATGCGGTAACGCTTCGAATTCCGGATCGGCTTCCAGCGCCGAATGCGCTCCCTCATCGCCCTCCACTACCACAAAGATCTTCGAGGCCTCGTCGAGTGCGCGTTTCGCCTCAAGCGCGATCCAGTGCGAATGCACGAACTTTCCCACATGCCGCCGCCAGCCGCCCAGCGTCGTGATGTAATAAAGTTTTCCAGTCATGTGATGCCCAAAGAAGAGATGAACGCAGCTTCAGAGGACGCTATGAGCTAAAAGTGTAGTTGTGTGTCAGAACGCTCGCCGCATGTCGCCCCGCAAAAAATTGATGCATCGGCTCGCAGCTCACCGTCACTTTCTTCCCGTCTTCCACCAACGTCTCGATCTTCTTCAGCGTCAATCGTCCAAATCGCCCGTTAAACACGTCCGAAACGCACAGCCTCTCGGCCCGCATCGGTGATCCATCTGCCAGCGTAAAGATATGATGTGGCGTCACGTCCAGGCTTTCCGCATTCGAAAAATGCAGCCGGATGAATGTATCGGCGTCCCGCACCTCAAGCCGCACGATTTTCGTCCACGATTCCCCCGGCGCCACTCCGGGCGCGCGCAAATGTTCTCCCGCCTTGCACGACTCGATCTCCACCGTCCCGCGCTCTTTCGTCAGCACCATCGTTCCCGCGCGTAGGCAGCTTCCACTTCCACCTCCCGATCCACCGCCTGTGCCACTCGTCGTGGTAGCCGCGATCATCGCTCCTTGCGACAGCGGAATCCGTCCTTGCAATCCCTGCTGCTGTGCCGCTGCGTTCGTTTTCGCCGTGAACGCGCTCGCCGGTGAGCCGGTTCCGCTCGCGAGCCCCGCCACAAATCCCAACGACGATTCACCCTCATCCCAATACGGGTAAAAGTAGTACGTCGAGCCCAGCGTCAATCCCGTCACGCTCGCCGAACCGCTTCCCGCCGCCGTCGCCGTTCCATCCGCTCGTGAAATCGTCATCGAGCTCCACGACCACGTCACAGCGCTCGTCGTGGACACGTACGTAAACGTTCCCGACCACGTCGGCGGCACCGATCCCTTCATCAACACTCCCTGCTTCGTCGGATCTATCTTGTTCGTCGAAAGTGCCTCCGACGTTACCCGCGCGAAATCCGTCCCGTCCGTGATCTGGTCGTCCAGGCTCCACCCCTGATTCGGCCCGAGCGATACTTGTGCCAGTCGCTTCAGCGCTTCGTAGAGCGGCGGATTCGTTTCGCGCAAGGCCTCAATCTGCGGTACGTGCAACATTCCCGTGTCCCTCGATTCTCCGCCAAATTAATTCGTGCCGCGGACCACCGCGAACGGATCGGGCTTCGCCCACGGCACCAGCTTCGTCAACGAAAACCACGATCCCACCGCGTTCGTGCCTACCTGATACGAAATTCTCTCCGCCAGGACGTTCGTAAACTGCTCCAAATCTTTTCCGCTCGGCGATGCCAGCGTCCACGTACCGAGTGCCGTCTCCACCAAGTCTCCCGGCAAACTCGCCGTTACCAGCAGCGCCCCGCTTCCCTGCACGTAAGCCGTCAAGTACCCAAACAGATTTCTCCCGCTCAAGCCCGTCGCCGCCAGAAACGCCGTCGAATAAAACGAATTGATCGCCACGCCATCGTCCGAATACTGACCTTCCGTCAGCGAATAAATCTTTCCCGTTGAATTGTTCGACCCCATAAAAATCTCCGCCACTCCGTTCGATCGTTCAATCAATCCGCACGAGTTCGCCGCAATCGACCACTGTGCCCACTTCCGCCCGCGCTCCGGACTCGTCAGCGCCGCCACCAGCGGATCCTGAAATCCCTCCGTGTAGTCCAACACCAGCACTTGATTCGGCTGCGTCGCGCTTCCAGTCGGCACGCCCACCAGAATTCGCCGGTGCTGTGCGTCCACTTGCACCCACAGGCTCTGCCCGTACTGCCAGTTGATTGCGTCCCAGGTCGGCTGAATTTCTTGCGACAATTTCATGGGATTTCCGCCGTCGAAGTAATACAGACCCGATCGCCCCGCAATCACCGCCCACTCTTCCCCAATCCCCACGCCGTGCGCCGAAGGCGTTCCCACCTGGTTCGACACCTCTTCCACCTGCCAAAGCGCCGGCTCGTTCACTCCGTCGTTCGCGGTCACGTACATCGACCGCTCCTTCACAAAATACAAATTGTTCCGGATCGTGAACGCCGCGCGAATTCCCTGCCCGTTGTTCTCCGCGATGCTCAGGAGTCCGGTCACGCCGTCGTAACTCTCCGGTGCCGCGCTCGCCGAGGCACGCACGGTCGAGGCATTCTGCGCGGCGTTCGTTTCGTAAACCTCTATGTTGTCGATTAGAAACGATTCGCCGCTCGGCCCCGGCGTTCCATCGGCATAAACTCGCAGCGTCAGATCCGTTGGCAACAGTGTCTGCGGTCCAAAAAGTTGCGCGCTCACCTCAACGTACTGTTGCGTCGCCTGCGCCGCGCTCACCGCGATCCCCGTGCCAACCTGTCCAGCCGTCGGGCTGTACGCGTTCACGCGCAGCGTTCCCGCCGTCAGATTCGCCGACCGCGCCACGCGCGCTCGCACCGAGTAGTCCGCATTGTTCGCCAGGATTGGATCGCCGCTGACGTCCGTGATCGCGCTCTGTGAAATATATCCGCGCTCCACCGTCACGCCGTCAGCCGTGATTCTCAGTGCGTCGCCCCACACCGTGTCCACCGGTTCGCGCCCCGCTCCCGCCCCAAATGACGGATCCAGCGTCCATCCCAGCGGCCTTCCGTCGCCGCTCGCGTCCCATCCGCCGTCGAACGTCAGATTCCTGAAGTTGTCTATGTTTGATCGCTCGCCCCACCAGAAAAGCCGCTCCGTGTACGCCGTCACTCCCACCTGTTCTGGCAGCTCGATCTGCGAAAACAAATAATCCATGCTCACGCCACTGAGCAAAATCGAGTCGCTGAAGTCCACAACCAATGACGTCGTCGTGTTGTCGTTGATCGTCATCGTCGCCGGAACCTGATAGAACGTCGCTCCGCCGCTCGCCGTGAACGCCAACAGCCGCTGCACCACATTCGCCGGTCCGGTCGGAACGTTCGTCACATTCACCTTGAACCCGCCCGCCGCAGTCCAACTCACTGGCGGCGATGGCGCCGTCCAGTATCCTTGCCGCGTCACGAAAACCACCGCGCACTGATGTACGCCCGGCGAAATGCTGCCGCTGGTCGTCGAGTCCGCCACCGCCGGCCCTTCGCCCGGTCCCACCTGGCTCACTCGATCAAAATACGTGTCGTCGAACTGTCGCGGCAGATCCCGCCCAATCAGCCCGTCGGAAAACGCCATGTACTCCCGGCCGAACTGCGTCGTCGAACTCATGAACAAATTCGGCTGCACGCCCGCCGCAGCCACCGTCAGCACGCCCGGACTCACTTCCTTGTATAAATTCCCCAGCGAGTCCAGCGCCAGAAACCTCTGCACCAAATTCGCCGTCGCATACGTCTTCACGCCATTCACCAACGGTGTTCCCGCCAGCGCCGGAAATTGGGACACAAGCCCCGCACGCGTCCTCACGCCTCCCGGGAAGAATTCCACGTCCCCTAACGCCGGAGACATTCCCGCCGGAACGTCGGAAGGATCAAGGAGCGTCACCCAGGTTCCAAACACGTTCAGCGGTAGCGGCGAAAAAGATTCAATCGACATGTGTGCTCAACGCCTCTCCAACGCTCTGCGAAACCCCGCAGCCTCGAAATCCCTGCCGCCTACTGCAGTTTCTTGAAAATCCCGTAGAACGTAATCGTGTCGCCCGTGATCGCCGCCGGATACGCCCCCGCTGCAACCTCCGGAAACGGTCCCGCCGACGCCGACTGCTGAAAGATCTTCACTTTGTTCGCATTCATCGCCGTGCCAGGCGCGAACACGTAGTCGTATCCCGCCAGGCCGTCCATCCAGCCCGTTCCCTGCACCGGCGGCTGTGCCGATGCCACGATCGGAAATTGCGAGAGGTCCAGCGTGTCTCCTCCCGTCGTGTAGCTCCCGCTCGCCGCTACCGTCCCGCACACATGCACCCTTTGTCCGTCTTCCCATGTGTCCACTAGTGAAAATGCCAACGCCATACATCCTCCACGCCGCCGGTCGTCCGCCGGCCGCGATATCTCATTCCTGACTGGCCACACCTCGTTATTCGCTGCTATCATTGTGTGTTTGCAACACAACCCGAACGCGTCCGCTTGAATCCAACGCTCCGACAACACGGATAGCCGGACACGCCTTGCATCTCGGCGAAATTCAAATCAATACGCAGTGCTACAGGGGGAGATTGGTGCGGCAATTCAGAACTTTGGGCGTTATAGCTGTCGTTGCAACTGCAGGACTCGTCGGCTACTGCCTTAAATTCCCGGTCTCTCCAGTCCGCGCGCAAAACCAGTCCGCTACCCTTTCCTCCGCGCCACTTTCTTCGGTCCGCTCATCGCGAAACGTTCCCGCAACCATCGTCGCTACGGGCATTTCATCGCGTTCCCTCGCTGTCGCTCCCGTTAGCGCCTCGATCGCCGAGTCTTCGCCCATCACTTCCGCGCCCTCCGTTCTCTACCTAAACTCCGTCGATCGCGCGAACGAACTTTTCTCTTTCGCCGTCGCACAAAGTGCGTCAGCAGTTAAGTCCTTCGCATCATTCATCCCGGAAGGCATCCCGACATTCTCGGCCGCAAGTGTCCCCTCGAGCGTTTCGCAGCTCGCGCTCGTTGCGGGCTCTGTCGTCTCGGGTTCTTTGGGTGACGGCGGAAAAGCCACTTCGGCAGAATTTAATCTCGACGCAGACTCTCTCTCGTTCCGCAGCGGCGTCGCCATCGCCCCGGACGGCACGATCTACATCTCGGACACCAACAATTCCACCATCCGCTCAATCGCCAGCCCATCCAGCTCCGAACCGGGCATCGTCCGCGGCATTGCTGGACGATTCGCTTCCGCTCAGAACGTCCAACTCTCCGAGCCGCTCGGCATCGCCCTCGATCGCTCCGGAAATCTCTACATCGCAGATCGCGCAGCCAACGCCATTGACGTTCTGTTCGGCTCCGCATCTCCAAAAGCGGGCCAGCTCGAGACTCTCGCGCAATTCAGCGCGCCGTCCGGCGTCGCTGTCACTCCCGACGGTCGCACCCTCTACGTCGCCTCGGCTGACACTGGGGCAATCGCCGCCATTAACACCCAGACTCGCGCAATCCGTGATGCCGGAATCGTCCCCGCCGGCCTCTTCCCCACAGCGCTCGTGAAATCTTCCGCCGTCCGCACCGTCCCGCAGGGGCTCGCGACAGACGGCGCCGGCAATCTATTCGTTGCCTACGCTCTCACGAACGCAACGACATCGGCCAGCTCCGCAGCCAATTCAGATCAAATCCTTCGCCTCGACGCCTTCACCGCGAAAGTCACCGTCGCCGCCCGTAACCTGAATGAGCCCGGCGAAATCGCCTTCGACGTCAACGGCAATCTTTTCGTCTCGAACCAGGCGTCGCGCCAGATTCTGAAGTTCGCGGCTCTCGGCGTTCCCGCTACCGGCGTCGCTCTGACGCCCCCCGGCGGCGCTGGCACAACCACTGACTTCGGCGATGTCCCCGTCGGCGGTTCCACGGACGCCACAGCTCTCCAGTCCTTCGAGCTTTCAAACAACACGTCTGCCTCGATCACTAACGTTGTCGGCGCCACGGCCTCCGGCAACACGGGCGATTTCACGGTGGCCAATTCTTCCTGCACGCCCACTCTCGCCGCCGGACAGTCCTGCAATTTCAACGTCAGCTTCACGCCTACCCAGAACGCCACCACCGCCTGCTCCGCTCCCTCCACCAGCCAGGAGCGCTGCACGAATCTCTCCGTCACTTACAACGGCGCCGCTACCCCGCTCACCGCCGCTCTCACCGGCACCGCCGATAATTTCGACATTCAATGCGTCAGCACCACATCCGTCATTTGCATTCCTTCCGCAGCCGGCGGCACCGTGCAAATCACCGTCGCAGTGGGCTACGCGGCTACCTATCAATTTCAAGTGGCTCCGGACGCGCTCTTCAGCGGTCCTGTCACGATCAATTGTCCAACGAATCTTCCTGCCGCGCCCGCCGGTACTACGGCCCAACCAACCACCTGCGGCATTTCAGCCGGCACCACCGTCACCGAACCCTTGGTCTCGTCTCTCGTCCTTGACGTAACGGCCGGCACTCCGGCGCCTTTCAACGTCACCATCCAAACCACCAATTCGCGCGGCGCTCAGTGCAATCCCTCCGGCACTTGCACCGTCCCCGTCACCCAACAGACCCTCTTGATTTCCGGATCTTCGGGGCGCAACGGTAATTCCGCTCCGCCACCGCCTGCGCCTTCAGCCAGTTCGGCCCCAAACCGGAGGTATGCCGCTCCGTCCTTCATCGCCTTCGGATCTTTTCTCGTGCTGTGCTTGTTCGCCCGGTTCGCCGCGCCCTTGCTACGCGGCGTATCCCGCTCGCGCCGTCGCGCCTTGATTCCGGCTTTCGCATTCCTCACGCTTCTCGTTTTGGCCGCCACCATCGCCGGTTGCCATCACTACAAGAGCCCCGCGATCGGCAACACGCCTCAAGGCACTTACAACCTCACTGTCACCGGCAGCGCTCAAAACGCCTCACGTGGTTTCACCATGACTCTCGTCGTGGACTAATCTCCAGCGACGCACCGCAGCGCGCGCTCACAGGTAGATAATTCTTCGCCGATAACCGTACGGCTTCCGACGCCGGCCCTTCGTCTGCTCCGGCTTCACGTACCGCAGAATCAAGCTTTCGATCGTCGTCTGCGCCGATCCCAAAAGATCCGCCGCCAGCGCTCGTGCTCCCCTCGACCTTGCCGCCAGCGCCGCCGTCGCATATCCCAGCGCGTCCGTCGCTCCCCGGATTTGAATCGGATCGGTTCCCAGCGTCAGCGCCGGCAAAAGTTTCTCGTACCTCACCCGCACCGTGATCGACTGCGTCGCCCCAATCAGGTTGATCTTGTCTTCCCGCCACTCCCACAGTTGCAGATACGTGCTCGGCTGCAAATTCAGCATGCTCCCGCCGCTCATGAATTTTTCCATGGGCATGAACACGTCGCTTGTATTCGCCGTCGCTCGCTCCCACAGCATGTGCGGCATCATGCAATCCGTCGGCAGTTGCGGGCTGGACGCGTCGCTGATCTCCGTGTTCGTGATCCCGCTCGTCGGGTCGGTATCCAGTTCGATGTCCTGTTGCTCCACCAGCACGCTCACGCCGTTCTCCGCGAGCTCCCTCTGCAATCCCCGGTACGCCGAGTTCAGCAACGGCATCAGCAGCGTATCCGTGAACACGGCGCCCGACGAATCGTTCACCAGCGCCCGGGCCAGCGAGAGTGCGTCTTCCGCCTGCGAGTACGCCGTCGTTAGAACAACCGGCATCTTTTCCTCCGTCTACCGTGCCGCTCTCCGCATCCTCTAAGTCCTCAACCGCCAACCAAGCCGTCACGCATCGCTCTGCGTTAAACTGTCTCCGCGAATTCGATAAGCCCAAAGGAGCCATCCGCATGCCTACACCGCAAAAGCCCTCGCCCGCCGAAAAGCGTGTCCACATTCCATACTCGGGCGGCGGTGATTTGCCATTCAGTGGCGCCGTCGTTGTCGGCAACACCGTCTATCTATCCGGCCACATCGGCCTTCAGCCTGGCACCCGCACCGTCCCCGTCGATCTCGACGCCGAGATTCACGCCCTCTTATCCTCGTTGCGCGAAACACTCTCCCGCATAACTCTCACCATGAACGATCTCGTCTTCGTTCAGATTTTTTGTTCGGACGTTTCCCTCTTTGATCGCTTCAACGCAATTTACGTCACCTACTTCAAATATCCGCTGCCCGCCCGCGCCTTCATCGGCTCTGGCCCCCTTCTTTTTGGCGCGCACTTCGAAATCCAGGGCATCGCCGTCAAGTCTGCTGACGCCTAGCCCGACTCCTGTCACCCAACCTCACGTATCCGCGAGCGGAATTTCCTTCTGCAGAATCGGAACCTTCGCCGCCGCCCAATCCACCAGGCTGTTCCCTGACAGCCCGAACATCGCCGCCGTCGCGTGCCCCGGCTCGAGCGTAAAATTCGCGCTCAATCCAAATGTCCCCAGCACGTGTGTCGCAGCGTCCGGGTGCGCCAGCCAGTACGAAAACGCCGCCGCATTCACAAAAAACCGGATCGCCAGGTTCATCGCATTCGTTCGCAGCCACTCCATCCGCGTTTTTGTCCCCGAAATCGACGACTGCGCCGAAAGGCTCGCCCGTTTCAGCACATGCAGCCCGTGCCCCGCCACAAACAACCCCCAATAGTGAGCCGACTCAGGAATGTGCATACACACGTATCCGCCGCGGCGCACCAGGCTCCGCAATTCAACTCATCTTGTCTCTTGAAATCGCCCTGCGATCTCAGCCGACGAGCACGGTCGAACTCCCACCCAGCACTCTTCGTGCCCTGGAGCCTTTCTCCGCGTCCTCTGTGAGATGTTCCACGCTTTTCTCTTCGTAATCAGTTCGGATTCCCGACGCACATATACATAATCGTGTCTGTTCCGCTAGACTGCGTCAGTGTCAACGCCGTCGCCGTGGTCTGCACGCGCACCGTCGCAATCGCCGACGTATCGTTCGCCACGCACACCGGTGCCGAGTTGTACGCCGTCGGAAACGTCACCGTCGCCGTCCCGCTCGCCAGCGCTACACTCCCCGCGAACGTATTCGCCGCTCCCTGATTCAAGTGTTGCGACACGCCCAACGACCCGTAAACCTGCGGATTCGCCGAATCCCGCAGCGGCGCGAGCCTCATGTCCGGCGTCACCGGCCCCTGCGACAAAATCACGTCATCGAAGTAAACGTAGTTGCTGGCCGCAGCCGTGTTCTCCAGCAAAAAGATCCGCATCGAATGCGCCACAGTTGATCCGCTCGAGTATCCGTTCGGCGCGCGAAAGATCAGCCCGAAGTTCCGCGTCGGCGTCCACGTATTCGCCGCGGACACCTGCCAGTCCGCCCCGGTCACGTTGCACCCGCACGTAATTCCGTTGTTGTACGTAAGCGATGCGTTCGTCGATTGATAATTCGCTGTCGCTGACGAATATCCTGCATAGTTCGCCGGCGAAAGCACCCGGGCGTTCGTCGCCACGCTCGATATCACATCCGCCGACGTGCAGTTTGAATCGTAGTAGAACCGTATCCCCGGCCGGAAATTGTTGCTAGTCGATCCCGAAGCCACTCGCATCATCAGCGTGTACTCCTTCGTCGCATCCACCTGGATACATCCGGAGTTCACGCCCAGCCCCGCCGTCGCCCCATCCCCAATCCGCAGGTTGTAGTTGCCCTGCGTGTAAGAGTCCACCGCCGGTGTCGAACTTGACGATGCGTTCTGTAGATAGATCCCGCTTCCGGCCTGATTGATCGTCCCGCCCGCCGCGACGCCGCCCCAGTAGTACAGCGAAGTCGTGTTCTGCCATCCCTCGAAACTTCCGTTCCCAAGTAAGTTGTCGCCCGCCAGGTCGTTCATCCCGTAATGCATCGACGGCGTCCAGTTGTGCCCGTTGTTGTCGATCGCCACCATCGACGTTGCCGGCTCATTCGGCTTGATCTGCGTGTTATTTGTGATCGAAAGGTAGGGATCCAGTACGTGAATTCCGTCCGACGAGCCGTCGCTCGGAAACTGGTAGCAGTTGTACACGTTCTCGCATCGGTTGTTCGGTCCAAACGTGATCGACGTCACGCCCACGATGTTGAAGCAAATCTGGTTGAATGCCTGCGACGACGTCTCGCAGTCGTTTCCGTAAACCTCATCGTTGTTTGGATAATTTCCGTTGGTGTCCTTCGCAAACGTATAGCCCGTCGATGCGCCCGGCGGCAACACGCACGCATTCTGCTCCAGCACCACCGCATTGTACGTTCCCGAAAGCGAGAAGCACGTGTCGCCTGCCGTCTCCGGCTGGAAATTGTTGTGCTTGAAAATCGTGTTCGACCCGTCAAATCCCCCCACCGACGAATTCCCGTAAACTCCGAACGAGTTTCCGCCCGTGCCAAGCTGCAGGTTGTTGTTCTCGATATCCGAATGCCCGATCGACGTCATGTCGATTACCTTCGAACTCGCGCCGTTCGCCTGCAGGTACATCCCAAAAATGTGGACGTAGTTGATCTTCGATGTAGCTTGATTCGGATTCTTAATCACCGTGCAGCCCGAGATCCCGCAACCGATATAGCCCGACGTATCCGGAGCCGACACCGTTCCCAACCCCGATTCCTCATACCCCACCACCGAAGCTCCATCCCCCGTCAATTCAATCGCGTCATTCGTCGTCGAATCCGAAATCACCAGTTGCGCCTTTCCCCACTCCAGCGTCGTCCCGGCCGGAACCGTGATGTGATGTGTTGCCGTCAGCGTCCCCATCAGCCCTCGCGCATCGCACACGCTCGAGCTCGTTGCCGCCGCCGTCAGGCACGCATTTAGCTGTACACCCGCATCCGCACCCGCAAACCGTTCCGCCTTTTGCACTCCATTGAGCGAATTCACCGCCGCCGTCCCGTTCACATCGAGCCCGTATTGCGGATTCAGCTGGTTGATCCCCAGCGACGTCGGCGTGAACCGGTGCGTCGCCGCCAGCGTCGAAGTCACCGGCAGCACCCCGTATGCCGTCGGCATCGTCGTCACCACCGTACTCGTCGTGGACCCGCCCGAAACCAGCACCGCGTTCGTCTCCTGCGGCGCCCAATACTTCGCCGTCGTCAACATCGGCGTCGTTGACAAATTTACGCAATAGCCCAGCACCGGATTCGTTCCCGCCACCGGAGTCGTCCACGAAACGCTCACCGCATTATTCGATCCCGATAGCGTCACGCCCGCGCTCTGCTGCGAAATCGGCGACTGGTGCGTGCAGTTGTCCAGCGTCGATGTCACCGTCGCATAGTACGTCCCAGGCGCCAATGTCCCGCCCGTCGTCGCCGCAGCGGTCACTCCCGTCGGCGGATAAATCTGCGCGAACTGCACATCGATGCTCCCTGGCGCATTCTGAACCAGCGAAGCTCCGTATCCGAACGAGGATCCCGACCCGAATAGAAACCCCATCGCCGGATCGATTCCTACCGTCGCAAATCGGTTTCCAGATGCTGTCGCTCGAAACGGTGTCGCCGAGTCGTCTCCAATCGGAAACAAATCCGTTCTCAGCCGGTCGGCCTTGGTCGTATCCACGATGTAATCGAATCCGTTCGAGTTCTGCGTGGTGCATCCCCCAATCGGTATTCCGTTTCCGTCCACCACCCAGCTCGAAGAGAACTGGCTGGCCCCGTTCACATAGCAGCCGAACAGAGCCCCCGCATCCATCCGGATCGCCGGCCCTTGCCCGCCGTTTCCGGAGAGTGAATTCATCATCCACACTCCCTGCAGCGCCGAATTCGACGAATTGAACTCGATTACCGCCGGCGTATACACCGTCCCGTCTGACGTGGACACGTTGTCGAACGTGACGTTCGAAAACATCGGCATCGCCGCGTTCCCCGGATTTCCGGTCGCATTCGTGATCGTCAGAAAACTTGTATTTATATTTTCCAGCGCCGCCACGTTGCGGAACACGAAATTCCCGGGCCCGGAGCCAGATGTATTCACTCGCTGGATGTACTGCATCCCGCCGCCGCTGCCTTGTATGTTCGTGAAATACGCTAGGCCCACCAGCGGCGCTTCGCTTCCGAGCGGCGTTTCTCCAGTGAATATTGCCACCGGTATCGTCATGCTCGTCGTCTGCAGGCATCCGCCGTCCATGAAAAACCAGAACGTGTTCGTAATCTTCAGCGGCGTGTTGTCCGTCTGTCCGCTCGTGCCCACTACCAGGCACACGTTTCGCAGCGAATTGTCCACCGATGCGTAAATATTGATCGCCTGGTTATGCCCGTTGATCGTCAGGTTTTCAAATGTGTTCTGTTGAACGCTCGCTCCAGCCATCGAAAACACTGCCGCTGCGTTCGGACTCGCGCCCGCCGAGACGAAAATCCGCGTCTGTGGCGCTCGGTTAAACTGCGCGCCTCCGAGTGCGTAGTTCGTCCCGTTTCCGCCCTGAAAGTGCAGCCCTCCGCACGGTAAGGGAAATACCGCCGCCGTCGATGGCAGTTGCGGCTGTGAAACCAGATACGTTCCCGGCGGAAAAAAAATCGTCCCGCCTCCCAGGTTGTGTCCATACGTCCCACACACCGCCGTGATCGCCGCCTGAATCGCCGCCGTGTCGTTCGTTACTCCGTCGCCTTTCGCTCCGTACGCCGTCACGTCCACGCGCGGCCGCGATCCCTGCACCGTCTCGTTACCGCCCACCGTAATCGTCGAAGGCGTCAGCGTCCCCGGGTTGAACGATCCGCTCGTCAATGTTCCCGTGACAGTCGCATTCCCTGCCACGCTCAGATTTCCGCCGAGCGTCAGCCCAAACGCCGAAATGTTATTTCCGCTACCCGACGACGAAACATCCGCCGGAAGAATCACGTCCGGATACGTAATAGTTGGGCTGATTTGCGGGCCGCTGATTTGCACCACGTAGCGTCCCGCTGGTGCGTAAAAGTGATAGTTCCCGACCCCATCCGCTTGAAATGGGTTCGCTGAAGTCGTCGTCAGCGTGGCATCGGTGTACAAAGTCGCCAGCGGCGTGCAAGGCGTGCCCGTCGCGTTCGCCACGCAAACCGTTATCGTCGCGTTCGCCACCGGATGTCCCGTAGGCCCAAAAACGATGTCGTCCTTGCGTGATCCCTGCGCGTAAGTCGCCGGCGCGCTCATTCCGGCCACGAGCGCAATGGCGAGCGCCGCCGCGAATGCCGTCCGAAAAATAGTTCCGCGGCACATCGCACGGTTCTCTGCCTTCGTTCCTGCCGCATGCGCAATGTCGCGGACTTCTCGCGGTGCTTGCTTCATCTGAGTCACTATCCCGCTCCGTCGCATCGTTTCGCCTCGCGCCTCGTCTGGACCCGCTTCCTTCGAATTCCCCTGCGTCGGCGCATCCCCTCGAAGCCGATCAAAGCCGCCCCGTATCATATACTTGGGAACGGAAAAGTATTTCCGCGCCGGCACTTTCTTGGGATAAGCCCTGTCCTCTCGCCGCTCACGAGCCCCAAGTGTGTGGTCTGGGCAACGCGCAGCCTACCTCTGCCGCCCTTCGTTCCGCTTCGCCGTAACTCGCTAATTTCGATGGGTTTGCAACTCCCACCAACCGCAACGGTGGGGCTTCCTGCCTACTCACCTGTATAGGCCGTCGCACTTTGAGCTTGGCAACTGCCTTGCACTACCGTTCCCGAACGCACCGTCACCAGTCTTTTCTCGAGGATCTATGAGCGCCGTGAACGCACTTCGAACCCGCCACCAGAACCCCTTCGCCCGCGTCTTCGCCTTCGCGGCGATCGCCGCGCTTTTCCTGCTCCTGCCCGCGCGCGCTCATGCCGACTCGAACACCACCTACGATTTCTCCGGCACGCTCTCGAATGGCACCACTTTCTCCGGCGTTCTCGATTTCGATACCAACAGCAGCGGTGTCACCACGCTCGTCAATTCCAATTTCAACATCGGCGGTATCTCTTTCTCGTGTAATGGCGCATCTTCAAACACTTGCATCGTTCAGAACGCCGGTTTCTCGGAATACTTTCAGGCCTTGTCCGGCGGTTCTCTCGTCGTTCTGAGTTGGGCGCCTTTCAATTTCCTGAATCCGCCAGCAAACTTTAGCTTCAACGGCGGTTACTGCCTGAACTGCTCGGGTGGCGGCATCTTCATCGTCACCGGCGGCTCCGCCACCGCAACACCGGAACCGGCCACCTGGCTCCTTCTCGCCTTCGGAATTTTCGCCGTCGCGATTCTCGCCCGGCGCAAGTCCGCATCCACCATCGCCTGATCGAATCAGCGCAAACTTTCACTCGATTTCAAGGACGGCCCATCACGGCCGTCCTTTTTTATTGCCGCGAATTCCTTCTCTCAACAGGCCTCCGTGCCTCTCGTTCGTCCGCGGCTGGCCCATTCGCAGCCCGTCTCGCCGGCCCCAACCCGTGCTTTGCCGCCTTCTCCTCATCCAGAATCGCTGCGCAATGTTTGCACACCGCCACGCCAGGCTTCACTTTCTCCCCGCACGCCGGGCAGTCGTTCATCCGCGTCGGCACGTAGGCCCACTCCCGCTCCAACCCCAGCGCGATCGACGCCCTCCGGTGCAAATCCGAAATCTCGCGAAACGAATGTCCTCGCGCCCACATCACATCCGCTTCCGTCACCAGTCGCTGGTGGAACGCTTCGCACCTTTCGCGCGCGCTCCTCAGCTCCGCCGCCGTCGGCTCCTCTCCCGCGCACAGAAACACGCCGTGCTCCTGCAAATCCTGCAACAGATCCGCCGCAATGTCCTTAGCCGCGATCGTGAACGGCAATCGCCGGTTGTCTCCCAGATCGACAATGTCGCCGCGCGTCTCGATCCGCATCAACGTGAACGCCTCACCCTTCCGGCATGCCGGAATGTGATACATCCCGTGCGTTCTCGAAATGTACCAGTCCTGATCCGAAATTGACGCCACCACCGCCGGCGTCGTGTCGCTCGTCCCCCGCGTGTCCACAATCACTTCCCTTCGTCCCGTCAACGCCGCTGCTTGCAACGTGCTCATCTGTTGTTCTCCCGCCCTGCCTCAAACCTCAACCCAATCATTTCCGCCATCACGTCGCTACCCGTCACAAGCTCACAAAATCCGCTCCGCCAAATGCCGGCCCCGCATCATCCAGCAAGTCGTCCGCGCGCTTGTCCCAGCGCTTCTCGTGTCGCTCTTCTCGTTCCATCAGCGCGCCACGTCGCGCCCGCTTCGTCTGCCGATCCGCCCACCGTATCGCCCTCACCACCCAATCGCATGCCCCTCCGGTCAACGGCACAAACTCCCCGTTCGCGCCGCTCAGTGTGAAGCAATGCTCATACTCTCCGCGTGCAGGATACGGTCCGAGCGACGCCACTCGAATCCCATCCTCCACTTCCGTCGTCAGGTCCCACCACTGCTCCGGCGTCCCGTAACTCGACGCCGGCATCCACCGCTCGATATGCCACCGGTTCTCCGGTAGATATTTCGGCACGCGCCGCAGCTCGATCGCTTCTCGAATCAAATTTCCGCTGGCGTCGTGATCCACCCACCGACCGCCAATCCAGCACAGCCGCGCCCCACCCCACACCACCCGAAAATTCGCCTCGCCGTAAAGATTCCACCCGCCCGCCTCGGCCACTCGCTCCTGAATCGCATCCGGCGCCTCGTGCGTCTCCCGCGTCACTTGAATCATCCGAGCGCGCCACTCCGTCGTGGCACAGGCATTCGGGCCTGTGCGCCTCCGAGTTCCACTCGGGGGCGGGTTGTGCCATTTCCCAAGAACTCCGGCTTTTCCGTCGAGAGATCACACTCAGCCCAGAAAAAAGGACGGCTCGCGATCCGCAAGCCGTCCTCGTGACTTGAAACCCGAACCGCGACTAGTACCCCGTCGGGATCGCCAGATTGTTGATGTACGCTCCACTCCGCGGCGATTCATTCCACACCTGAAATCCCGTGACGAAGTAGAAAATGTAAGCCGACGCAATGCCCCCGCTCGTCCCGTAAATCGGAAACAGCGTTTGCCCGCCCACATCGTAGAAATCGATGTCCTGCATCACCGCGCGTCCCCAGTGCGAAAGATCCAGAAAATCCACCCGCGTCTGGTTCGCGTTGATCGAGCTCTTGATCGGCACGCCCGCCATCGACTTCTCGCCCGTGAACAAGCAGGTCCAAATCGCTCGCCCGGCCGCCCGCGCCTTCCTTGATGATCTGCGAAATCGTCACGCCGAACTGCTCCCACTGGTGCTCCTGCTCAAGCGACGTGTACGCGATCAGCTTTGTCACCTGGTTCGAGCCCAACGCCTTCCGCACCTTGTTGATCGCCAGGCGCACCGCTCCCGGCGTGATCGCCGAGTTGTTTCCGTTCACGTTCGGCGTCGCCAGTTCCACCGGATACGTCGCGCGGTTCAAGTTCAGCCACGTTCCCGTCGTCGCATTCGTCTGGTGATACAAAATCCCGAAGAGCGACACCGGCTGCGACGCCCGTCAGTCCGTCGTGCACGATCAAATCGTTCACGCTCGTGCCCGACGGCAGCGAATCCACCTGAATCAACGAATTGAACGGATCGACCAACAGAATGTTGGCCGACCCTCGATTCGTCGTGAGCGTCGGATCGTACATCTGAATCGTCTGGTTGTAGTAGAACAGCTGCGCGCCCGGCGGCTTCGCCATCCCGAACTGCGCCGCCACGCCCGACGGCAAGCCCGTCGTGGTGATCGAGCCCACCGTTCCCAGCACGCCGTTGCCGTTCGTCTGCATCACCTTGTCCAGAAACGAACGGAACTGCCCCATCGCGTTCTTCACTTCTCGCTTCGCCGCGTTCTCGATCGCCTTCTCCGGCGCGTTCGACGCGTATTCCACCAGCTTCGTCAATTTCCACGGCGTGCCGGAAAAATACCGGCGTCACCTGCGCCACGTCGTACACCGTTCCCGATCCGCGCCCCAGGTCTCCGCCGTCCATGTTCGCCAGGCCCGCCTTGCCTCCCGGACGAATCTGCAGCGGCAGCCGCATGTTCCGCGAGCTGACGCGTTCCACGTCTCCCCGCTGCTGGATCATCGTCAATAAAATGTCGTCCCGTTCGTAAAGCAGCGGCAACTTGTCCCGCACCTTTTCCAGTTGCAGCGCAACAGACTGCGCATTTTGCATCTGTGCCATGAGTTAGATCTCCTTGGTTTGAATTTCGTCGAGCACACACACCCGCGCCTGTGCGTTGAAAAATCTTTGTTTATTCCCTGATTTCGACCGGAAGAAATTGCAGCGAATCGAACTTTTCCATCACCTGTACCACGCGCCGCCTTCACTGTCCTCAGACCCCGTACAAACCTTGCACCCCGGAACAGTTGAGCGCTTGCGCACTTTCGATCACTCTGTACCTGCGCAACCGCTGTTTTTCGCCAACGCGCGTTGTTGGTTTCAAACGTTATCGTTTTGCGATCGGCCTACGCTCCCCTCCCGCGTTCAGCCGATCTGGATACCTGGACCCGGGGAGGTTCGGCCATGTTTTTCAGCAAACGTTGCTTTCTTTCCGCATTTGTTCTCACGGCTTCACTCGCATTCTCGGCATCCGCCGGCGCGCAATCCACGCCTTCGAATTGTTCTGCCTCTCAATCCGCCGCTGTCGAATGCTTCGTCGCCAACGCCGTCACCACAGACATGACCCCGCTTCGCCACGGCATGACTCTCGCCCAATTCGAAGCCTACGGCGTTTCCGTCTCCTCGATCATGCGTTCCGGTCACACGTATCTGGTCGTTGTCGGTCTCTCCAGCGCCATTGCAGACGCAATGCCGCCCACCAATGCCGACGGCTCCGCTAACACCTCGGCTCAGGGCAGCGCCATCGGCTCCATCGTCTCCGCCGCCGTCTCCAACCACCTTGCCAACGTCTCCACCGGCATCACGCTCCAAGATCTTCAATACTTCTCCATCGACGTCACCACCGCCATGAACGACAACAACGACTACCTTGCTCTCCTTACCCCGGGCGTAAGCCTCCGCATGATCGATTCCTACCTCGTTTCATCCACATCCAACGGAACGGTAAGCTGGACCGACGTAAACAACGGACTGGCGTCCGCCGTCAAAAATTTCGTCCAATCCGGCCTCATGAGAATTCCGCCCGGCGTCTCCGAAGCCGATCTAGTAGCCTTCTCCCAGTCCGTGGCCCAGGCCATCTACTCCTACAAACAATCCACCAACCGCCCCACCCTCTAAGTCCGCGGGATCGAGCGTGCGGGTGGAAGACATTCTTACCTGCTCAACTCCCTTTCGTTCAACCGCGCTCCGTTATCGCGGTGCGCTTTGAACATTCCCGATACTCGGTCGCGCAGCGACCGAACTGCCGCTTTTCCACGCAGCTCATCCCTGGCAATACGTCGCCTCGCACTATCGCCGCACTACAAATTCAAAATATCCGCATCCGACATCCGCCCGTAATCAATATCCTTCGCCGTCATTGACCGCCTCTGCCCGCTCGCTCCCCCGCCCGTCCCCGCAATATCCACGCGCCTTTCCGCATTCCTCTGTCGCGTCCGCCTCTCCTGATTCAGCGTCACAATCGTATTTGTCCACTCATTCATCACCCGCTTGGCCACCGCCGGCAGCGCCTGTTTCGCCCTCGCCGAAATCAATCCGACCAACGCCTTCTGATGCTCCGCATCCATCCGTCCCGACCGAAACGCATCCTGCACCTGCTGCGTCAGCTCGCGATTTCCCTGCAGCACCGCGTCGAGTTCGCGATAAATTTCGCCCACCACTCGATTCCTTGCCGGCTTCGCAATCCCTTCAGGCAGCAACTTCCCCACCTGTGCCTCGATCTCCTGCACCACGCTTTCCACCGCCGCCGCGTTCGTACGTTGAATAAACTCGCGCTGCCCGGAATTCACCGGGGCTCTTTCGTTCTTCGCTGCTGCGTTCTCCACCGGCCCCGCGTTCTCACCTCGAGTCCCTGTAGCTCGATCCCGCTCCACCGCCAACTCCCCCATCGACTTCGCCAGCATCGCGAACGCATCCCGGTCCAGTGCCTCTACAGCCCGCGCCAGCTCCGTGTGATCCTCCGGCCTCCGCGAAAAAAACAGCTCATCCAGCCGATTTACATCCGCCACCAGCGCCTGCGCGCTCTTCGCCGCCTCCGGCGTTTCAAACACTTCTCTGTACGCCGACGCCTCGCTCAAAGCTCCACGCAATTCCGGATGCTCCTCCATAATTTTCTTCAACTCGGGATTCCCAGCCAGCACCACATCCAACGAGTCGCTCGCATCACGTTGCGTATCACCCACATCATCGGCGCCGCCATCCGCTTCTCGACGATCGCCCCCGGCCCCGTCCCCCCTCACCTCAGCGTCGCTCGGCTCGTCCCCAAATCCCGTAGCGTCGCTCACCGCCGCGCTCCGCCGCATCACGCGCGGTGCCTCGATCCCCAAAATTTCATCGTCGCTCTGCCGCGCAGGGGCCGCCGTCGTAGTCACCACCGCCGTCCCTGCACTCGGATTCGCCGTAAACGTCCCCGCCATCAAGTCCTCCGTCCTTCGCCTGCAATCCGCATCGCACCCGCGAAGCCATCCGACCCCTTCACCCAATATTCACTTCGCCCATCTGGCCACTCGCGTCTCCGTTTCGCTTTTCTAGCTCGTACCCATTTTGTCAATGAAAACTCGCCCCTGGTAACCAGCTCCATATCAGCACTTTACAGGCAGACCGCCGTCGCCCAATCTTTCGTTTGAAAAATTGAACCGGACGTACTATTCCCGCCAACGCCTTCCAAATCTAAATTCACTACAGCGGGGGGAGCTGTTCCGCGGAGCAAGTCGCAACGGTCAGCCCGCAATACAAGTCCTGAGGTGGAGTAATGAGTTCCCAAGCAAACGTCTCCGCAGAGACAAACGCAAGGCCGCTCGACGGCGCATCCGACAAACCAATCGTAGAACGCCGCACTCGCCGCCGCGCCAAGATCACCGCTTCCGTTCACATTCGCGGGATCGATACTCCCGAACCCTTTGAAGAAGTTTGCAAATCCATCGACGTCTCGCGCGACGGCCTGCTGATCCAGGTCGCCCGCACTGGATACTGGAAAGGCCAGCGCCTCGAAATCACCTTTCCGTATTCGCCGTCCGCCGCCGGTGTCACACCCGGACAGCCAGCCGAAGTCGTCCGTGTCTCCGAGCAGACCAACGGTCACTACAGCATCGCCGTCCACTTCGCCCAGGCCAAACTTGCCGGCCCTCGCGCGGCCAATGGCAATCGCGCCGGTGAATCGACCGGCTCCGCCGTCGTTGTCAACGCGCCCCAGTCTGTCGTTCTCGGCGTCGAGTCCGATCCCAAGACCGCCGAAATCATGCGCTCGATTCTTTCGAACGATGGTTACACCGTCATCATCGTTCCCACTCCGCAGCAAGCTCTGGACGTGCTGCGCACCACCGTACCCGCCGTTTTCATCGCTGAAGTCGAAAGTCCGGAAATGAGCGGCCACGACCTTTGCCTCATCGTGAAGCGTAACGATCGCTTGAGCCGCGTCCCTGTCATTCTGATCACCGCGTCCGCGCAGACGGCCGACTATACCGCGAGCCATCAAATGGGCGCCGTCGTCTGCATGGCCAAGCCGTTCAAGCCCGAGCGTTTGCTCCACGTCGTGCGCCTCGTAGCTCCGCCGCCGCAACTTCGCAGCGCCTACGGTAATTCGCGTATATCCAACGGCGCCGTCGAACGCACGCTCTAGAATCTGGGCCGCAGACACTTTTGTCTGCGTGCATTTCAGTCCGGAACGGCGGCCAGCACAGCGCAGGCCGCAGGCCCAGCTCTCAGCACATTCGGTTTGTACCGCGGCGAGACTTCGCAGATGACCCCTGCGTCTCTCGCCGCATTTTTCCCCGCCTTCTCCCTGTCCTCGAGCCTTTCTCGTCTTTTCTCCGTCCGATGTTTCGCCTTTGCCTTTGACTTCGACCTACTTCCTTCGCGCCCCACTCGCTGTCCCCGCAGCCGCCTGTGCCACCGCCTGCTGCTTCAACAAATATTCCCGGTGAAACATCGCATGCGCCCGCACATTCGCGTATCCCAGCGGCGCTTCCACCTTCGCCACCTGCCCCGCGTCCGACGAAAACCACCTCATACAAATCTCCAGCTCCACCGCGTGGTTGTCCGCAAACTCGTCCGGCAGCACGCTCGGCAAGATCACATCCGCCTGCACGCCCGGTCCATTCTCTCCCGCTCCGCTAGCCGCATTCGCAGCCGCCACCGCCGGCGCCACCAAATGTGTCACGTCTTGCGAACGCACCACCGGCGCCTCCGCCACAAGCTGCGCGATCTCTCGATACTGCTTCGTCCGCGACTCTTCGTCCGGCATCACAAATTCCTCAAGCCCGAGCAGCCGCTTGATCAGCGCCATGTTCTCCGGATGCGCCAGCACCGCCTGCATCTGCGGATCGGGATTTGCCATCAGTCTGCATCAACACGCCGCGTTGCTGCGACCACAGCGTCGGATACTGCTCGTCCGTCTCCGGGTAGCTGAATAAATTGCCCTTCAGATCCGCGAGGCGAATCCATTTCGACTCGAACGCCGAACCTGCACCCAGCAGCGTCACTTCCACATCGTTCGGCCGGCTTCGCCGGAAACAATCCACCGCGAGCAGCATGATGTCCGCGTGAAAAATTTCATCCGCCGCCACACCAGCCCAATGCGGCCCATCGCCTGATCGCGCGCCATCGAATAGCCGGACGGCCGTGTCGTTATTCGCCATCGCTCCGCCAAACAGCGCCGGAAACGCGCCCGTCAGAAATTGCGCCACGGGCCCCATCAAATTCGCGGCGTGCTCGGCAAGATCGCGGAGGCACTTCCGCCGGCTCCGGCTGGAAAAATCCCGACGCCAGCGACTGCCCCGGTTTCGCGCGCGCCGGATAGTGCGACGCCGGGCTCCGCCGTCTGGTTCTGCAGCGAATCGAAATCGAGCACTTCGCTATCGGCATAGATCGGCGGAATTCCGTATTCGTACGTTTCGATCTGCAAATTCGAAAGCGTGTTGAAACGTTCCTGCACGCTGATCAGCGAATCGCCCGAGCGCGGGACGCCCGCTCGATCCATCGCCCGGCAGCGCGTGCAGCACGCGCCAGTGATCGTCCATATTTTCGTTGCGCGATTCGCAATAAACATCGCCCGCAAACGCCACGTACGCGCCATCCGGAAAAAGTTCCAGCAGCTCATCGCGCAGCGCCTTGTCGTCCAGCGCGAAAAAAGCCCACGGCCGCAGCCAGGTGCGCTGAAACGTAATCAGATTGATGTTGAAGTCGCCGCCCTCGGTCAGCGGCCCGCCTTGCGATTGCGCGAGCCGCGCCAGGCGCTCGTACTCCTGCATGCCGCTCGCGACCGGCGCGCCAATTTTGTCTGCCGCATGCGGATACGCCGCCCGCAGCCGCGCCTGATGCACTTCCATGTTCCACTGCAGGTACGGATACTCATGCATTTCGTCGGCCCACGGCGGCGTCTTCAGTTCCAGCCCGCCGACGATCGTCACCACTTCCTGCCCATTCGGTACGCGCAGCCGTCGTCTGCGCCTCCGGCACCGTGATCATTTCCGCCGCCACAAAATCCTCTTCCGTCAGCAGCGCCCCGCAATAATCGCAATTCCGCTCGACGCTCCCCGCGTCCACATTTTGCTTTTCCGGAAGTTGACTTTCCGGGTGCTGCATCCTTGCGATCTCCGCAAGGGTGCGTTCCGCCCCGTCAGCATCGTCTCCGCTCTCCGCCTTCGAATTTTCCCTCCCGCACTCGGGACACACATACACATCCCCGCCCACCCGAACTTCCCGCGACCCAATCTCCGTCTCCGGATGAAATCCGAATCTCTGCCCATCCACCACGAACCGCACGTACGCGCCGACCTTCCCATCCGTCCAAAGGTTGAACGCCTCGTCCACAATCAAATTCCCGATCGCGGTTGTTCCGCTCGACCAGCTGCGCCACTTCCGTCGCTGCCTTCGCCGCGGCCACATCCTCTTCCGCCTGCGCCGACGAAGGGAAAAACCGCACGCGCGGCACGTCCTGCGAGAGCACCGCCATCAGCGACAGTCCGAACGCCTGGTAAATATTCGTCACGAACTCGTAGCGCGGCAGATCCTCCAGCGACGAGTTGTCCATCAGCTTCTGCTCGAACGGCAGATGCCAGTTCTGATCGCGCTCGTCCCACCACAAATACTGCAACCCGCGCCAGAATTGGTGCGCCTGCTTGATCCGTCGGATTTCTTGCCGGCGCGTCGATTCCGACTCCGTCGAAAACTGTTGAACGAGCCGTCGCAGCGCCTCCTGCAATCGCTCTGGCAGTTGTTCGTTGTTCCCGCCCGCGTTCACCGCATCCGGCCACGCTTCTCCGCGCTCGTCGCCCGCCCGCTTCCCGGCCGATTTTCCCCGAGCCCCGTTCGCGTACTCCGCCGCCGGCCCTTCCACCGCCACAATCGCCGGATCCGCCGTCACCGTTTTTTTCTGCGTCGGCATACACCAATCCCTTTGAGTTTCTTCCTGCGTTCGAAATGTTAGTTGGAGAAAATCAGAGTGTTACTGCACTTCCGGTTCGGCGCCGGTTTTCACACCTTCCCGGAGTGCGGTAGTTCGCCGCGGCGACCCACCGCTGCGCCACCCACCAATGCACAAGGAAAAGGTAGCCTCGAACGGCGCCGCAACCAGCCGTTCATCTCCCGAATTCACCGCAGCCCGAACACCTTCCCCCTCACTACTCCGTTCTCACCGGCTCAGGCCCCGTCGTATCCTCGCTCACCGACTTCTTCACCGACACCGTCCCCTCACCCCGCGCCACCGCCTCCACCAACTTCGTCCCGCCCTCGTCCTCGCTAAATCCGAATGTACATCGGACAAATTTCACGTTCTTCAAACTGGTGCCGCCGCCCTCATACCGCAGCCGCGTCCCGATAAATGTCACGTCCTTCCAGATCACGCCGTCCAGTGTCTGTGACGCGCCTTCGATCGTTAGCCCCGAAACCCGCACACCATCCTCAATCGCTCTCGTCGCCGGGGGCAGAAGCACCTCCGCCGTATTCGGCATCGCTGTCGCATCGATGTGATTCCCGCCAAACGTTGCTCCGCTTACCAACTCTTTCGCCGCAATCGCGCGCGGCGAATCAAATATCACGCGCTTTTCCGCAGCAGCGCTCGATTCCACCGCATGGGTTCCCGCCGCTCCATCCCCCATCCCCGATCGCAATTCCGCCAGCACGGTCTTCGCCTGAAACACGTGATCCGCGAGCCGGTCGCTCTCCGGATGCGTCTCCGCGATCGCGTCTAGCTCTCGCAACGCCCTCTCAAAAAAGTCCGGCGTAGCTCCGAATCCCTGTTCCCATGCCGAACTCAAAATCGATGCGCCGCGATCCGTCTCCACCTCCGCGCTCGTCACATCCCCGGTTTTTCCCTCATCCATCGCGCTCGAAAGCGCGTTCGCAAAGTCCCGTTGCCAACCACGCGCCGCGGAGTCGCTCGCCCCGGCGTCCGCCGCATACGGTTTGCCCGGCGGCGTCATGTCTCCCGTTGCCTGCTTCTCAACCGGCCGAAAATATTTCCCGAATTCCTGCCATAAAAATATCCCAGCTAGTATCGCCGCCAGAATCACCACCACCACTTTCAAATACGTGGACGCGCCTCCGCGCTCCGGCGAAAACGCACCCGGCCGTCGCCTTCCCCGCCACTCAGGGCCCAACCCTCCCCACCTCCCACCGCCCACGCTCACGCTCCGGTTGCGAACGCTGATCTCGCCGCGAACTCCCCCGCTCGAGCGATCCTGGAATTCGCTGCCTTCATCGCGTCGCGCCCAGATTCTACCGGACTCCCCACTCCCCGCCACTCAGATTCCACCGTCTCGAGCCATCCGCGGTTGGCCTGTGTGGGTGCCATCCCTCTGTGCTTTACAAAAGGGTGCTCGTCGCCCACCGTAGCCTCCGAATTATCCAATCAGCCTTCTGATCTGCTCCAGGGCGATCGCCCGAATCTCGCGGAGTGCAGAGGCGCCCACCCACGGCGCGGACCACCGCCGACACCCTTTGGACTGCACTGGCTCGGCCGCGACGCGACCGAACGGCCGCTCTGCCACGTAGTCCACTCAGAGAAAACATAGCCTCGCGCGAGCCCCGTCCGCCATTCGTCCCCGACTCACTCTTCCGGATTCAACTCTCCACCCAAAAAACTCAGCAAATCCCGATGATCGGAAAACACATGCGTCTCCGGCGCACTCGGCACTCGGCCCGCGTTCGCGGCATCTCCACTGCCCCGATGCACCCGCGCCACGAATCCTTTCCCCGCCCGTCCCGTATGCGACGGAACAATCTCCGTAGCCTCAATCTCAATCCGACGCACCGGCGCTCCGTCATTCAACCGCGCGTCACTATCGCGCGAGTCATCCGTGCCGTCCGATCCGTTTGCACCGGACGCATCCTCCGCCTCTCGCGCCCTCTCAATCGCCGCCCCCGCAATCGGGTTCACGTAATATCTCCCTCGAATAAACGGCATCTCGCCTCCTATCGCTCCACTTCCGCGCCCGTATCCTTCTTACGCGCCGCATCGATCTCCAACATCCGGTAAACCTGATGCCACGACCGTCGCCTCATCGGCGGCACTGCATCCTTCTTCGCCGGAACGCGCCCGGCCGCACCCCCGGCCACCGCCGCTGTTTCGCTCGCATCCGCCACGATCACCGGTGGCACGCCGGCAATCCCCAATATCGAATTCATCAGCGCCCGATTCTCCGCGCGCAGCCGCACCACCTCCGCCTCGAGCTCCCGCACCCGCCTCGCCGCCCCGACTCCGCTCCATATCTCTCGCAGTCCAATCATCGACTAAGCCTTTCACCACTATTCGTGGCATAGACATTCGTCACGCGCGCAGCGCGAGACCACTACGTCCGTTCAGGACGAAGTGTGTCCGTGTGCCGTCCTTCTCTGCCACACGCTCGCTACCTTCTCCTTCTCTTAAACGACACCGGCCTCACCCTCGTCGCCTCTGCAATCCTCGCCGCCCCCGCCTGTATCGCCCTCACCGTCGGATCGACGGAGGTCACCCGCTCTGCAATCCGCTGCTCCATCGGAGCCCTCACCATTCCGCTCCGCTCCGCCGAATATCTCGTCTTGATTCCGTACCGTGCCGCATCCGCCGCGTCATCTCCATCCATTTTTTCCACATCCTCAACGCGCGCCGCATCCCGCACCAGCGTCGGCAACACCCGAATCAATTCCGTGCAGTTGCTCGTGATCTCCCACTCATCCGCGTCCAGCATTTGGTACATCAACATCCATCCGCCCACCCGATCGTTGTCCGCCGGACTCGGCCTCGGAAATCCCGCCGCCGCGAAAACGTCGCCCATCTGCTCCGCGATCGACGCTTCATCCGTCCGCCGCGCAAACGCATCCGGCGAAAGGTAGATCGCATCGACTCGCTCCCGCGCCTCCTCGCCAGCCGCCAGGCTGCGCGTCGCAATTTCTCGCGCCAGATCTCGCGGCGCCATCCGTTGCGCCACAAATTCCCGGTACGTCGTAACTCGACTCTGCCGCTTTCCAGCGCGATCCTCTCCAGCGGCTACGTCTCGCGCGGCGTCTTCGCGTGCCAGTAAACCGCCGCCGGATGCTCGAATCCCCAGTCGATCGAAATCCATCGCGGCCACCACGGCTTCCAATCGATCTCTTCCGCGCGCCGCACATTCCGTCGCACATCGAACCTGTCGAAATACTGCCCGGCAAAAACGTCCCAGCTCCCATCCAAAAACGCTCGCCTCAAATCCCCCGGCAGCGCCGCCAACGTCTTCCGATAATTTTCATCCGCCGCGTAAATCGGATTGTCTTCGAGCCGCGCCCGAACGAACTCGTAGTCCGCCGGATCGTATTCGTCCGCCTGCTCCATCCCCGGTGCCGGCTGCCGCTCCACCCACAGCGCCTTCACCCACGCGTGCCCGACGTTCCCCGGATTCGTCGCTCCGGCCATGCACGGCGTCGTACCCGGCAACGCGCACCGGTTTCGGCTCGTCAGAAATTGCCACTGCCGCAGCGTGAAATGCGTCAGCTCGTCGATCCCGATGAACAAAAACTCTGCGCCCTGATATTGATAAACATCCTGTTCCGCCGCGCAATATCCGAATCGCGTTGTCGAACCGTTCAGCCACGTCACGAGGTGTTTCGATTCGTTATACGACCGGTACAACTCCCGCGGCACATCCCGCCGGAAATAATGCAGCAGCGACGTCTCCAGCTCCGGAAACGTCCGCCGCAACAGCAACGTGTTTGCTCCCGGGTGATTCCACGCCTGCAGCATCGCCTCCATCAGCAGCGCTTTCGTTTTCCCCGGCCCCGCCGCCCCGCCAAACAATCTGTACTTCGCGTCCGACCGGTGAAACTCATCCTGCTTCGGAAACGGCTCGTACCCCAGCTCAACCTCCAGCCGCTTCACCACTCCCGCGCTCGCTCCCTCAAGCCACTCGTCACCTCAAACGCGCAACGTAATCTCCAGTCTCCCCACCGACGCGCACTCGCTCTCTCATTCGACTCGCCACCTCAAACGCGAAGCGTAAACCTCAGTCTCGCTACCGCCTCACACCCGCTCTCACACTCAACTCGCCACGTCACGTCAGACGCGACACGTGGACCTCAGTCTCCGTACCACCTCCCACGCTCCATTACCATGCCGCGTCCGTACCCACGGACTTCAGTCCGTGGCACAGGCATTCGTGCCTGTGCGTACCTCACATTCTGTGAGGTACGGGTTCAGCCATCTCCAGTTCAACTCCGCACCCACACCGCGGGACCACCGCCGCATAGAACTGCAGTCGCCAAGCTCCCGCTTTGCCATCCGCGCCACGAACATCAGGAAGTCGACTCGCTCAGCCACTCCGCACCACGCTGCATCCGCAGCCCCGGACTTCAGTCCGTGGCACACGCATTCGTGCCTGTGCGTACCTCACGTTCCGTGAGGTACGGGTTTAACCATCCCCACTTCCACTCCCCACCACTCCGCACGCGCCCCGCCGCATCCGCCTGCAGTGGCGAATCAGCTTTTCGTCACCTACCGCCTTCTCAGTTGACAGTTGCTCGACGATCACCAAACCGCGCGACTGATCTCTACAGCAACGTCCGAATCTTCTCCCCCACGTAGTAAGCCGCCGCCCCACCCAAAAAAGTCGCCGCAATCGCAATGTGGTGAACACTCAAAATCCCGCCGATCACAAACGCCCCCAACCCGCTCGCCTGCACGATATATCCCACGGTCGTTTTGCTCACGCTCATAGCGTCTCCTTTTCGAATTGAAACCCGATCTGCTTCTCCCCTCCGCGATTCTTTTCCCTCGTAGGCCGCGCCACGTTGTGCACCAGCTCCACGCTCACCGGCCCATCCTCGTATTCCGCCGCCAATCGTCCTCGCACATGCGACGCCTCCAGATATTTCCCGCACTCCTTCAGCGTCTCCAGCAATAGCTTCGGGTCTCCCGTATTTTTCTCTGTCAGTTTGCCCACCAAATTTCGGAATTTCACCGCCACGGATGTCTCGCCAAATCCTACGACTCTCAGCGCATCGCCAATCGACATCGTCTCCACCGCGCCCGCCTTCTCGTCGTCTCTCTTCTTCATCCGTCGCTCGCCTCGCTCACACCCAAAATAAAAAGGGAGCAGGACACACTTAC
The DNA here is from genome assembly GCA_963839325.1 of uncultured Acidobacteriota bacterium. Classification (GTDB taxonomy): domain Bacteria; phylum Acidobacteriota; class Terriglobia; order Acidiferrales; family UBA7541; genus Palsa-295. The sequence continues at coordinate 184,406 of CAWIUO010000005.1, forward strand.
ACCGGGGCCGGTCCGAGTCGCGCGGACGTCAGTTTTGCCGCCGCGGTTTCGAGTGTGTCCTGCACGGGGTGAAAACAGCATTTCAGGCCCAGACAAAGCATTTCGCTGGCGTCGCGTCTCAGTAACCCGAGCACCGCCCCGTCCACCGCATCGCGATGCCTCCCGCAAAAAATCTCTCCGCGTCGCGCGCGACGCCCGCACTCCCGCCACGCCTCACGCGGTCTTCCAGCCTTCACCAATCCCACGCACCGCCCCATCAAGCACACCCGTCCGCCACCAATGCCCGCTGACAATTGCCTATCTCAGGAAGGAACCTCCACTACCTCACAGCTAGCCAGGCTTTTCCGGGTGCGCCTCGCGATCGATCCCAACACTCCCAATCGCCGGACAAGTCCACTCAACGGAACCAGCACCATCGCCGGAATCTCGCGGAGTGCGGAGGCACCCGCTTCAGGCGCGGACCACCGCCGCCCACCATTCGCTACTCCCAGAAACCGCGGCCTCGCAAACCACCATAGCCGGCGGCAAGCACCCTACGGACTGCGGCGCCTCGACCGCACTCCGTTCGAACTGTCGCTGTGCCGCCAAACTCCACTTAGCCATCGAGTTGCCTCGACACTGCCGGCGTGTGCCCCGAAGGTTCTCGTCGCAAGGCCTTCCCAAAAATAAAAAAGCGGCCCACAGGCCGCGCTATCAACATTCCCGAATGATCGACCGCCTTCCTACCGGCTCACGGCCCCACCGCCACAATCGTCGAACACAAAAGCGGATCCGACTTCAAATTCTCCGGCGTCACCGCCGACACTCCCAGCCTATGCTTCCCAATCACAAACGGAAGCCGCGGGCTGCTCGCCTTGATCAGATTCGTCTTCCCGCTCGCCCCCGCCGGAACCGCGATCGTAAACAACAAATGCTGCATCCCCGGCACTGAAATATCGAACACCTGAAACTTCGCCACACAATTCTTCGTCACCGTCGCGCTGCATGCTGGCGTCTTCGTGAAGTCGTAATTGAACGCCACTCCGATCGAATGGCTCGCCGACGGCGGCGCAGCCGGCCTCGTCCCGCCCTGCCCGCGTACCGAATATCCCGCCGCGCACCCCAGCGCAGCTCCCAAACCAGCCAGCGCCAGTACCACCACGCAGCCCACTCCACTCCGGCGAATCGGTCCCGTGCCCTCGCGCCTGTGCAGCATTCCTCCGCACCCTCCGCGCCGCACAGTATCCCACACTACCCCAGGATCTGCACCGTAACGCCCGATCCTCCCGAAATCGCAATCACTTTCGCGCGCACAAAATTTCCCCGTACTCCCGTCACCGTCAGGCTGTCGCCCGTCGTTGTCGTCGAATTCTGCGCGCCCGAACTCGGTGCCGAATATTGTGCATCCACGTCATTGATCGCCGTTTGCAATTGGATCTGTACCGAACTGGGCGCCGTCGTGTAACTCGTCTGCCATCGGATCGTTCGCCCGTTCTCCGGAAATCCTGCATAACTCGGCAGTGCATACTGCTGGCTCGCCTGTCCCGCCGCAGGCGCTTCCGCATTAAACGCCAGCCCAACATCTCCCGGAAACAACGAATACGGCGGATTCTGCGCGTTGTAGTTCGGCATACGTCTCCCCAATCCTAGGAATTTGTCGCGCTTTCGCAATAAACTCGCCCGAAAAACAAAAGGCGCAGCCGCCATCGCCGCGCCCACACCAAATTTCCAGACACACCCGTAACCGGTGTGATTTCAGCTCATTGAAAACCGCAAGGAAGGAGTTCCGCTCTCGAGTCGCAGCCGCACTCTTCGAGCTTAACGAAACCGATTGTACACTAACTCGTAAACAGTGTCAAGTACCTATTTTCAATGGACATAATCGTCCAAGGCACTTGTCGCCGCCCCTCCCCCAAAAAGAGGGCTTTAACTCGCCTACTGTGCCGTCCCCGGCGTCGACTTCAGCGAAAACGCCGTTCCCTGCCTCGCGTTCTCATCCACCGTCTTCTGCAGGTCCAGCTTGCCCAGATCCATCGAGTTCTCGCCGCCATACGACGTCACGTAATGCAACTTTCCTTGCGCCAGCCAGTAGTCCGTCACCGCAAAGCTCGATCCATCCTTCAGATACAACACCGACGTCTTTGCCGCCGGCTGCGCCGCGCCAGAAGCTCCATCCTTCAACACCACCGTCGGCCCGCTCGTATTCACCGATGGCGCCGCTTCGCCCGTCCCATCTCCCGCCGAAAGATTCGCATTCGCGTCGCCGTTCGGGTTCTGGGCGTTCACCGTATAGTCGCCATTCGAGGAACCATTTCCGCTGGCATCGCTCGATGAAGACGTCCATCCCGTGTCCCCAGAATCGCTCGATCCAAACAACCCGCTACCTGAGTACCCACCGCCGTAATATCCACCGTAATAGCCTGCGCCGAAGCCGTACCCAAGTCCGAATCCGCCGCCCCATCCGAAACCGTATCCAAGACAACCCGAATCATACGGGCCGAACGCGGCCACTAAGAACCCACAGCCACCATAGAAAGAATTGTAATAATACGGGTAATAAGGGTAGTAGTAGCCATATCCCGGCCGCGTCGGCGAAAAGATTCGCCCCACCGCCGGACGCACCGTCGTCGCGCCCGTCGCGTTCGAAGTTACCGCCCGTGTAGAAACCGCGGCCTCATTGGCCGGTGCGCTGTGACCCGGATTCCACCAATGCCCGCCGCCATTCGGGTCCGCCGTGTTCCCCGCGCCGCTTGCCGAAGTGTTCCCGTGATTCGTCGAAGCCGCCGGCCCGCTGCTATGCGCCGGTCCACCACCGAAGTGTCCGCCGCCAAACCCCGCCGCCAAACCCACCTCCGCCACCGTGCGAGCCGCCACCGCCGCCACGTTGCCCGAACGCCGCACCCGGCACTAACACCATCGCCGCGCACACCAATCCCGCAACAAAAATTCCTCGTAAAGTCTTCATCGGCGGCACTCCTGCAAGCGCACCCTCCAGCCGTTCCGCCGCTTGCCGCGGCAACTCCATCGGCCGTTAACCCTATCCTACACCTTACGACGCATCAACACTCGCCGCAGTTGCACGCCCACGCTAAATGTTGCAATCCCGCCCGCCCGCGCCTCCCACGCGGTCCTCCTGCGGCCACCAACCCCCAATCTCGCCACCCCCATCGTCGTCCTACGACGCCCCGCTCTCTCCACGCGCGGTCCCTCTACCGAGCCACCCGATCACCCACGTGCGTCCGACGGCGTCCTACGCCGTCGTCCTACCGCCCCCGAACCACGGCGAATCGGACGAACCGCCGCCTTGCAACTCAGCGGTGTCAGCAGCAGGAACCCAGCGTCGCAAAACCGCGCCGCCAACCATACTCTTGCGGTCCGGCGTTCGACGCGAATCGCCCATACTCAACTCAACAACTCCCGACAACTCCTCCAGCCCGCCTCCCCGGTCTCCGCTACAATCCCCTCATCAGGTGCGGAGCCTAAGGTGACCGGACTCCTCAATGAATTTCGATATGCCTTTCGCGCCCTCGCGAAATCACCCGGCTTCACGGCTCTCGCCGTTCTCACTCTCTCGCTCGGCATCGGTGCCAACACCGCGATTTTCTCGCTCCTTGACCCCCTCCTCCTTCGCGACCTGCCCGTACCTGCCCCCGCCGAACTCGTGCACGTCAACGCCGGCGGCACTCTGGGGCCCGCAGAAATCTCCGAGTACAGCACCTACGAAGCCTACCGCGATAACGCCACAGTCTTCTCTGGCGTTATCGCTTTCACTCGCGTCGCTCCCTACCAACTTTCCCTCGCTACGCGCTCTGTCTCTGCGTCGGCGGAACTCGTCAGTCCAAATTATTTTTCGGTTCTCGGCGTGCGCCCTTTTCGCGGTCAATTCTTCACCTCGCTGAATGGCGCAGCTCCGCTCCAGATCGTCCTGAGTTACCCGTACTGGCAACGTTCCTTCGGCTCCTCGCCCGCCGTAATCGGCGAGCAAGTCTCCTTTGGAGAGCAGTCGGACGCTACGCGCACAACTTCCGGAACTCCACGCTCGTACACCATCGTCGGCGTCGCTCCGCCGGATTTCTTCGGCGCCGTCGTCGGCGAGTCGCCCGATCTCTACGCCGTCATAAACCAATCCGCGCTTCCGTCGCAGGACTATTGGCAGACTCAAGGAGTCACGATCCTCGCCCGTCTCGCTCCTGGCATTGGAATCGCCGAAGCGCAAGCCAGCCTCGATCCGCTTCTCGCCAAAGCCCTAAAAAGATCCGTCATCCCCGACGTCGAGCGAAAGGAACATTTCGCGCACTCTGTTCTCACATCGGCATCTAGCGGTCTTTCGCCCGCCCGCGCCCAATTTAGCAAGCCGGCGTACATCCTGATGGCGGCTGTGGCCCTCCTGCTCTTGATCGCCTGTTCGAACGTTGCAAATCTTCTTCTCGCGCGCGGCTTCGCCCGTCGGAAGGAATTTACGGTCCGTGTTGCTCTGGGCGCGAGCCGCTGGCGCGTCGTTCGTCAAGCCCTCGTGGACGCCGCCACGCTTTCCGCTTTCGGCGGCGTTGTAGGAATCGTTCTCGGAATCTGGTCGAGTCGCCTTCTCGTCGCAGCGCTATCGACGCCTCAACTACCCATCGTTCTCACCTCGCCGCTAAACGCGCGGATACTCATGTTTGCTTTCGCCACTCTCGTTTTTACGGTCGCCCTTTGTTCCATCGCTCCAGCCTGCTCGGCCTCGCGCGCCGGAATTTCCCTGAACCTGAACCTCCACGGTACCGGCTCGCTTGCTTCCAGTGCCATGCCTCGATCCGTTCGCGCGCTGATCGTCTTCCAGGTTGCCCTTTCCATGGCCCTGCTCGCCTCATCCGGCCTTCTTGTTCGCAGCCTCTACAATCTCGAAACCTTCGACGCGGGCTTCCAACGTAACGGCGTCCTCCTCGTTTCGCTCGATGGCTATTCCAACGCTCGCACTCGCAACCAGGTCGCAACACTCTTCGTCCATCTCCTTGATCGCATCAGCCAAATCCCCGGCATTGAATCCGCCGCCTTCGCAGGATTCGCTCCAATTAGCGGCAAAGAAATCGGCGTTAACATCGTGATTGATAGCGATACCGCACCGCCTACCGCACCCGTGAACACGCACTTTGTCGGTATTTCGCCCGGATATTTTCCGACGCTTGGCATTCCCCTTCTCGCGGGCCGCGATTTCACTTTTGCGGATATCTACCCGGACTCTGCTTCATATCAATCCACAAACGTCGCCATCATCAATCGCTCGATGTCCCACCGGTATTTCGGAGACGCAAACCCCATCGGCCGCCGTTTTCGCTTCGTCGAAGGCAACCGGCCTCCTCTGGAAATCGTGGGGCTTGTTGCGGACGCGAAATACACGAGTCTTCGCGAACAGGCCACCGACTTCTTCTAATCCCAGGCACGCACGGCGATCTCGCCATCCGCACTTCGCTCTCTGTCGGATCGCTCGCTCCCCAAATTCGATCGGTACTTCTCTCTCAATTCCAATGCTTCGCTCGTCGGAATTCGTACGCTCCGCAGTCAGCTCGACGATTCGCTCCACCCCGACCGCCTTATCGCTACGCTTTGCTCGATTTTCAGCGCGCTCGCTGTTCTGCTTGCTTGTATTGGACTGTTCGGTTCGCTCGCCTCTAACGTTGCACGCCGCACCGGCGAGATCGGTGTTCGAGTCGCGCTTGGGGCGCAGCCGCGGCATATTTTTCGGCTCATCGTCGAACAAGGTTTCCGTCTCGCCGCCGCGGGCCTTCTGTTCGGTTGGGCTGCGGCCGCCGTAGCGGCCCGGTTTCTCGCCGGGATTTTGTTCAACGTTCCGCACATCGACGTTCTCGTTTACATAAGCGTTGCAATGCTCCTGTTGGTCTCCGCCGCGGTTGCTTGCTACTTTCCCGCCCGCCGCGCGATCAGCATCGATCCCCTCTCCGCGATTCGCCACGAATAGCTCTTTCAGAGACGCATCAGCAGTCCGATTTCCGCGGATTGCGCCCCAAGCCCGCTGTCCCGGCTGCACAATCGCCATCTTCCTTTCGTTGGCTGCGTGCCCCGTTGCGTCCTCAGCACCTCGCTGCCCAGCCACTCAGCTATACTTCCTAAGTGATCCCCTTCCTCCACCTCGGCCCACTAACCATCCCCACCTACGGCCTCATGGTTGCCACCGGCATGCTCGTCGCCTACTTCGTCCTCCGCGCCGACCTCGCCCGCCGCGGCATCTCCCCCAAAGATTCCGGTGACGCCGAATCTCTCATCGCCTGGCCCTGCCTCGCCGGTATCGTCGCATCCAAAATCTATTCCGCACTCGAGTCGCCTTCCGAACTTTTCGCCGATCCCAAAGCCGTGCTCCTCAGCCAGATGGGCTTCACCTGGATCGGCGGCATGCTTGGCGGCGCCGTCGTCTTCGCCTGGATCGCCTGGCGCATTCTCAAACGCTCCAAAGGCTCCGGCGCCACCTTCCTCACCTTCATGGACATGGGCGCCACCGCTGCCGCCATCGGCTACGGCTTCGGTCGCATGGGCTGCCTTCTGTCCGGTGACGGTGACTACGGAACCCCCACCTCGCTCCCTTGGGGAATGAGTTTTCCACACGGTCTGGTTCCCACCACCGACCGCGTTCACCCCACTCCTATCTACGAATTCATCGGCGCTTGCCTCATCGCATGGCTTCTTTGGAAAATGGGCTCCAGCTTCGCCATCTCAAATTCAAAATCGCGATCCGTCTCTTCGACCGCACACTACGCCCCCGGCCAGATCTTCGCCGCCTATCTCGTGCTCACCGGCATCGCCCGTTTCTTCGTCGAATTCATTCGCCTGAATCCTCGCGTCCTCTGGGGCCTCACCAACGCGCAACTCGCCAGCATCGCCTCCATCGTCCTCGGCGCGATTCTCTGGTTTCGACTGCACGCGCACCAATCCCGCGAAGCCCGAGCCTGACCGCTCGCGCTCCCGCCAGATCGATCAATTTTCTGGGAATGAAGTCTCAAACCAGCGGTGAGAATTTCCGTGCGGCAACATTCACAAATCCGGGGCCGCCAACTTCTCCATTCGCATCGCCAGAATTCCATTGGTTACCACGCACCTGCTCCGCTTGCCTTCTACTTCCGCCGGCAGCTCCACCAAACAAAATGGTTGCGACCCCCATCGCAATCTCATGTCTTCGCGTTCCTCTGCATCGTCGCTTCCCAATTCTTCGTCTATCGCGCCGTTAGCACTCCACGCAATCGGCGCTATCGACTGCCGTCCCCACTCCGCCGCCACTTCCGCGCATCCCTTCACCGAATCCCATTCCATCGCTCGAAGCCTCGCCGCCCCCTCGCCCTGGCAGACGAACTCCTGCGCATCCAGAACCATCATCCAGCGCCCTTCCACCGCTACGTTCACTTCCGCGCTCCGTCGTCCGCTAAGCGTCACCATCGCGTGTACGAATTTGCCGGACTCGCTCAAGTCCACCTGCAGATTCGCCCCCAGCTCCCGCTCCGCCTCCAGCCAATCGTGATCCTCGTGTCCTTTCCGCGATCCTCTCGCCACGAATTTCTGATACGCGCGTCTCGCCACTCCGTCGTACGCCGCCAGCAAACAATCCGTAAAATCCGCCAGCGTCACGTTCGCGCGGCTCTGTTCCGGCCGCGTCCCCTGTCTCATCGCGCCTGTTTCCCCCCGCGCGTCCGTCCTGGTAAATGCCATCGTGCTCTCCCGTTCTCTCGCGGCTTTCTACCCGCGCCAGTGCTTTCCGTGGGTCCCAGTCGCTGTCTCAACCACACGCTCAGCGGTGATCGCCGGCGGTACTTTTCGCGATCCTCGGAGAGGCGGCATCAACGTCTTCCCGTCAGTTGCGCCGGTTCGTTTGGTTGCCGTCGTCCCGGTCTCCTCGCGCAGCGCGGGCCCCGACGAACCACCTCGAATCGCACGCTCCATCCCTCTCGCCGTCCTCGCTGCATCCATGCCAGTCAGCAATCTCTCGATCTCCGCCTCCAGCATCACCGGATTCAGCGCTCTCGTTCCCAGCGCCCGCTCTCCCGCATCCACCACCGGAAGCCACAGCCACGTGTCCGTCAGTTGCAGCCCCACCATCAACGTAAGCTCTTGCTGCGTCACCCACTTCGTCAGATCGTAGCCCGTCCCGTCGCCAAGTTTCTCCGCTGCCAGCACCAGCGGAAACCGGATCGTCTGCAGCACGATCTGCGCCTCGCGCAGCGTTCCCACCGTGTTCGTCGCCCATCCGTGCCTCTCCAGCCTCTGCGACATATCACACGTTGCTTCTGTCAGGGGTCCTACCACCAGGATACGTACTGCGCTTGTAGGCATACATTTCCCTCTCTTCGTGGAAGGAGGGGTGGGGGTTCCACAACAGCTACTGCCTATGCAATTCGCTTACCGCTCTTGTTCCGCTCTTAAACGTCTTGGCAGCCTTTTCAGCCCCGAACTGTCCAAATCGCTTCCCAATTCCGTTCTAAACCGAATTCTCGAATCTCGTTTCGGTTCATTTCCTCAGAAACGCCCAGCTCGCACGTCAACCTGCTCTGCAATTCGCCTACGCCGCACCTCGACTGCTTCCCTCTAACGCATTGCGCCGCTGCCACTTACATCTCTACGGGATCGCAGCCGGGGCGGGCGATAGGTGCCGTTTGCCCGTACTGTCCTAATCGGGCGAATCGGCTTGCCACCTTAGATACATGGCCCCTTCCAGCTAGTGCCCCAAATCTACGCCTGTGGAAAACCTGTGTATATTCGCAAAACTACTGCTTTTGCATTTGCGGCCCCTACGTACTCGAACGTACAGATAAATTCTTCCGATTACTCTTGACACACTATTAACGTCGCAGTACCGTCTCACCCACAACATCCCCGGGGTCGTTGTTCAGCCCGGGGTTCGACCGTGCGGACCGTCCGCCCCTACGGAAATCGCGTCTTTGCTTTCGATCTTTGTGTCCTAGGTGTTCGTTTTTCGGGCCGAGCCACCGATTCCGTTCGATCGTTCGGGTGCCCTCATTGCATTCAATCGGGCCTCGCGGACAGCCGATGAGCTTGAAGAAGTCTGCATCAGCTAAACCAGGAAAGACCGGCGCCAAGCTCAAACCAAACGCCTCAGGTGTATTCCCAGAACGGGAATCAATCGCGGCTTCCAACCTCTTCAATCACTCCCCTCACCCAGACCTTAATAAACTCTCCCGCCCCGCTCTTCTTCTCCTGAACCACCAGCTTCGCAACCGCGTTCATGACCTCGAGCACCTTCTCTCCCAAGCGGAAGCTCTTGGAAACTTAGCTGCATGGGAATATGACCCCTCCGCTGAAACCCTCACCTACTCACGCAGCTTGACCGAACTCGTCGGCTTGCCATCCGGACCTCAGCCCTTCCCGATTTCCGGTCTCGATGCGGTTCTCGGCCCAGGCGCCGCGGCTCGCATCCGCGAAGACCTGTCCGCCGTCCTCAAGGCCGCCCAACCCAGCGTGTCTCTATCGAACTGCGAACGCGCCGCGCCCGACTCTCAAACCCATCGCACCGCCTACGTTCCCGTCGTGGACGATTCCGGCACGCCGGTCCGGCTTCTCGGTGTCACGCAAGACATCACTCGGTCTCAGGCGATCGATCGGGAATTGCGCCGTGTCTCTCACCGCCTCCTCACTCTTCGCAACGAAGAGCAGCGCCGCATGGCGCGCGAACTTCACGAAACCGCCTCGCAAACTTTAGCCGCCTTGAAATTGACTCTCGGCAAAGCCGCTCGCGCGCTCCTTCCCGGCGAGACCGAGGCCGCTCACTCCATCGCCTCCGCGAGCGGTCTCGTCGAAGACGCCTTACGCGAAGTCCGCTCCGTCTCCGCTCTGCTTCATCCCCCTATGCTCGAAGAAGTCGGTTTTGCCGCCGCTCTCCACGCCTACGCCCGAACCGTTTCCGATCGCTCCGGCATTCAGATCGCAACGGACATACCCGAAAGCCTGTTCCAGATGCCTGCGGAAGTCGAGATTGCTCTGTTCCGTGTGGTCCAGGAGTCCCTCACCAACATCCACCGTCACGCTCACGCAAAATCCTGCTCGATTCGCATCACCCAGTCCGGCGATTGCGTCACGCTCAGAATTCACGACGACGGCGTCGGCATCCCGGCTCTCAACGGCAACAGCTCGTCGCATTTCCCGGCCGGCATCGGCATCTCCGGCATGCGCGAGCGCGTCACCCAGCTCGATGGTACTTTCCGGATATCTTCCGTTCACCGACAAGGCACCACGTTCACGTTCAACTTCCCGTTCGCGTTCGCGAAACCACAGCAACCTGCTGATAAGGAGCCGCCCTCATGCCACAAACTGAAACGGCGACCAGCCAAACTCACCCGGTCAAACCCTACCGCATTCAAATCGCGGACGACCATACCGTCGTTCGCCGCGGCATCCGCGCTATTCTCGAAACCGAACCCGGTATCGAAATCTCCTCCGAATCGGCCACCGGCATCGAGACCATCGAACACGTCCGCAAGCATCGCCCCGATCTGGTGCTTCTCGACCTCACCATGCCCCAGCAGAACGGCCTGGAAGTGGCCTCCGTCCTTCGCCAGGAAGCTCCCGAAACCCAGATCATCATTCTCACCATGCACTTTTCCGAAGCCGTCGCTCGCGAAGCTCTCCGCTTTGGCGCTCTCGGCTACATGCTCAAATCCGACGCCGACACCGACCTGCTCAACGCCGTCCGCCACGTCCGCCACAATCGCACCTTCTTCACCGGATGCCTGGCTCACAAAATGATCGAGAACTTCATCGAAGGCCCGCGCAACAACGAGGACGATCAAATCCCGCCCGGCTCCGAATATCCGCTCACCGACCGCGAAATCGAAATCCTGCGCATGCTCTCCGCCGGCGAAAGCAACAAAAAAGTTGCTACTGCCCTCGGCGTTTCCACTCGCACCATCGAAAGCCACCGTAACCACATCATGCACAAAATGCGCTTCACCAATTACAGCGACATGGTCCGCTTCGCCATCCGCTCCGGCCTTATCGCACCCTAACTCGAGCCAAGCTCCGCTTCCCGCCCTCTCCAAGTAGCGCGGGCAACCCTGCCCGTGTCTTTCCCCGCGCTCCTGGGGTAGTCACGCGGCGAGGGCCTGCGCAACGTCACCGCCTCCTCGGCCGAACATCCAACCGGCCCACCAACGCTAAGCAGCGTAGGCAATTCTGCCTGCGGCTTTTGCGCGCGTTCGACACTCGCGCTCCGCCGGAGCCCGTCGGGCTCGCACGTGACGCGAGTTACTCAGGAACCCGTAGCCAATTCCAGAGTGGGCGTCGCCTGGAACCAAAACCTGTCACAAAACGACGGTTTTCACTTGACACCGCAAAGTGCTAAGCGTAGTTTTGCGTTAAAGCCTGTCACGCAAGGACGGCTTTGAATTTCGCGGCAGAAATGGAAGGAGTTACCTATGCACGACCTTGGCGGAACGGCTGCCGAAATGAAACGAGACGAGGAGACCGCGACCCAGGAGCGAACACTTCTGACCGAACCGGTCGCTCCCAACATCGGCTTCGCCATGGTCACCCGCGAAGGGCTGACCGCTGCGGCTCGCCAGGCCGCCGCGCGCGCCGCCGAGGCCATCCGCAACGTCCAGTATCCCGAAGGCTACTGGGTCGGCGACCTGACCGCCGATTCCACGCTCCAATCCGACTACATTCTTCTTCAAATGTGGCTCTATCCCCCGGCTCCGGACGGCTCGTGGAATCCCCCAACCATGCCGAAAATCCGGAAAGCCGTGCGCGCGATCCTCGATTCGCAGCGCGAAGACGGCGGTTGGAACATCTACGAGCCGGGCCCGAGCGAAATCAACGCAACGGTTCGCGCCTACGCCATGCTGAAGATGACCGGCATGGATCCCGCCGACCCGCGCATGAAAAAAGCCCGCGCGCTGATTCTGGAAATGGGCGGAATCCAGGAGTGCAACAGCTACACGAAGATTAATTACTGCCTGTTCGGGCTTTTCCCGAAAAAATACACGCCCACGGTACCGCCGGAAATCATGATCATTCCGGGAAACGTGCTCTACGAAATGTCCTCGTGGTCGCGGACGATTATCGTGCCGCTGTCCCTGGTGCAGACGCTCGGCGGCGTCAAGCCCACTCCCGGCGGACGCAAGATTCCAGAACTGTTTCACCCTCACCGCAAGCTCGCGCTGCATCGCAAAGATCGCATCGCCAACTTATTTGTGAAGGCCGACAAACTTTTCAAGCGCTGGGAACGCAAGAGCGTGAAAAAGATTCGCGGCTTCGCGATCCGCTCGGCGGAAAAGTGGATGCTCGATCATTTGCAGTACAGCGAAGGCCTCGGCGCAATTTATCCGGCGATGATGTACGCCATCATGGCCATGGATGCGCTGGGATACGAGCGCGACCATCCGGACATGCAGACCGCGCTGAAGCAGTTCGACGATCTGATTCTGGAAGGCGACGAGAGTCTGATTTTTCAGCCGGCGAAATCGCCGGTGTGGGATACGGCGATCGCGGCGTTTGCGCTGGGCGAAGCAGGTCAGACGGAAAGTTCGCAAACCGAGTTGACCAAGTCGGCCGACTGGCTGCTCACCAAAGAAATTCGCCGCAAAGGCGACTGGGCCACTAAGCGCCCGAACCTGGTTCCGTCAGGCTGGGTGTTTGAATTTGCGAACGAGTGGTATCCGGACATCGACGACACGGCGATGGTGCTGCTCGCGATGCTGCACGCTAAATCCAGCGAGCCGGACAAGCAAACGCGCGCCGAAGAACGCGCCGTGGCGTGGCTGCTGGGAATGCAAAGCTCGGACGGCGGGTGGGCCGCGTTCGACGTCGATAACAACTGGAAAATTCTAACCAAAGTTCCCTTCGCGGACCACAACGCGATGCTCGATCCCACCTGCGCGGACATCACGGGGCGCGTGATCGAATCGCTATGCAAACGCGGTTTCAATTATCACCATCCGGCGATCGCGCGCGGCGTTCGCTACCTGCTCGAGCAGCAGGAGAAAAATGGAAGCTGGTACGGCCGCTGGGGCGTGAACTACGTTTACGGAACGTTTCTCGCGATTCGTGGACTGAAGGCCAGCGGCTCGCCTCGCGTCGCACATGCGGTCGAGCGCGGCGCGCGTTGGCTCGCGTCGATCCAGAATCCCGACGGCGGTTGGGGCGAAAGCTGCCGCGGCTACGATACGGGAAGATTCGAACGCGCCGAAAGCACTCCGGCGCAGACCGCGTGGGCGGTTCTTGGGCTGATCGCTGCGGGGGAAGGCGAATCGCCCGCGGCGATCAAAGGCGTAAAGTGGCTCTGCGAAAAGCAGCTCGCCGACGGCACCTGGGACGAGAAGATCACGACGGGCACGGGATTCCCGAGTGTGTTCTACATCCGCTACGACATGTACCGCAATTATTTCCCGCTTCTCGCGCTGGGAACCTTCACGCGGGCGTGACGTCGTGCGCTCGGTCGGACAGCGTCCCACGCGGTCCGCTTCCGGAGCACGAGCGCACAACCAGCACAACCGGTGACGGAAGAGTCACGGAAGCTCAACGTGTCCAGGTTTATGTTACGCGCGGAGCCGAGACGTAACGTAAATGCGCGCTGCGAAAGACGACCTCCTGGGTCGATGTCCAACGCGCCGCCCGCCGCGCTTCAGTGTGCGCCGGCTGGCCTAGCGGCCTCGAACAGAGTTTTCATCAGAGATGTAGCGAGCCCGGTGGCATCCACTCCGTCCATGTTGGCCAGAACTACCACGCCGTAGCGTTGCACAGGCGCGATGGTGATGTCGGTGCTGGTCCCCTGCTGGCCGCCGGAGTGGCTCACAAACTTGACCCCGTCCACGGTTTTCACGCCCCAGCCGTAGCCGTAGTCGTCGTGCTCGCCGCTCGCGAGCGTCTGCGCGGACCACATCAGATCGCGCGTGGCGCGCGAAACGAGTTTGTCGTTGAGCATCGCGGATTCGTAGCGTGCCATGTCGTTCGCCGACGAAAGCCAGCCGCCGCCGGGAATTTTGTAACTCGAATCGAGCGGCCTGGCCGCAACCACCGCGCCATGCTCGTTCTTGTGATAGAAACTGGTACGTTCGGCGATCGGCCTTGTATTGTCGTCGGCGATCGTGTGCGCCATTTGCGCCGGCGCGAACACATTTTCCTTCATGTAATTCACGTAGGATTTCCCCGAAGCGCCTTCGATCGCGCAGCCCACCAGCGTGTAGCCCTGCGTCGAGTAGTGAAATTTCGCTCCGGGAACTTCCACCAGCGGATCGTTCGCAAAAAAACGGATGCCGGCGGCGATGGGATCGTCGAAATGCTTGGTGTTCTCGATTTCCGGGTCGTTCTCGCCGGAATTGTAATGGCGAATTCCGCCCAGGTGCCCGAGCAGCTCGCGCGTGGTGATCGGGTAGGGCTTCTGCGGAAATTGTGGGCAATATTTTTGGATCGGAGCGTCGAGGTCGAGCTTGCCGGCTTGCCAGAGCTGCATCGCACCTGTCGCCGTGAGCGGCTTCGACACCGACGCGAGGCGGAACAGAGTCTCGGCCGTGGCGCGGCGATGCGCCGCCACGTTCGCGCTGCCGAATCCCTTGGACCACACCGGCTCCCCATCTTCGACCACAGCCACAGCGACGCCGGGCGCTTTGGAGTCCGTGAGGAAATTCGCGGTTTCGGTTTCAAGCTGCTCGATCACGTCCGCCGGGAGCGAAGGCGCCTGCGTTCTCGCCGCCGGCCCGCGCCACGCAATGGAAAAGATAAGCGCGACCAGAAGCGCGCACGCTGCGAAGATCGGTGAGGTCCTTCGGCGTCGGCCGTGAATCTTCATCATCGGAACTCCTTGCGCCTCGCCGCGATTATCGCACACGCCGGCGACACGTCCAGCCGGCGCCATGCCTCGGTTATACTGGGTCGCTCAAGCGCGGCCAGTGGACGCCGCAAACGGAGGCGTGACGTTTGGCGGCAGGGACCACGAAGCCCGAAATCGAATCGAAGCTCTCCGGCCGCGTCGCCTTCACATACCCCGCATTTCTGTGGTACGAGGCCGCCCGGATTTTATCGTGGTCTCCACCGAGATGCAGTCGGTCGCCGTTGGCTGGCAGATTTACGAGATCACTCACAAGACCCTCGACCTCGGCCTGGTCGGCCTCGCGCAATTCCTTCCCGGCATTTTGCTGTTCCTCGTTTCCGGCCACGCCGCGGACCGCTTCGACCGAAAAAAATTGCTAATCCTCTGCTGCGCGGGATTTGCCACTTGCTCCACGCTCCTGCTGGCCGAAACGCTATATCAAGGATGGCATCACACGCGCTCCGTTGCTCCGATTTACGCGGTCGTGGTCCTGCTCGGCGTAGTGCGTTCGTTCAATGGGCCGGTGGCGCGCGCGATCCTGCCGCAACTCGTCCGCGAGGAACATTTTCAGAACGCGGTAGCGTGGCATTCAACGGCGTTTCAGGGCGCCACAATTCTGGGGCCCTCGATCGGCGGTCTAATCTACGGAATCTCGAAAGGACCCAGCGCCGTGTACGCCGCGTCGATCGTGTCGGCCGTCTTCGCGCTCTTTGCAGTCACCAGAATGGCCACCGTCACCAAACCCCGCTCGCGCGACGTCAGCCTGAAGACCGTTCTCGCCGGACTCGACTACATCTGGAAGCACAAAGTCGTACTGGGCTCGATTTCGCTGGATCTGTTTGCGGTGCTGCTGGGCGGCGCAGTGGCTTTGCTTCCCGCTTACGCGAGCGACATTCTGAAAATCGGGCCGCTCGGACTGGGTGTGTTGCGCAGCGCGCCCGCGATTGGCGCGGGAGCGATGGCGATTCTAATCGCATTTCGCCCGCTGAAGGGCCGCGTCGGCGTCACGATGCTGACCTGCGTGGCTCTCTTCGGCGTGTTCACCATCGTGTTCGGCATTTCGCGGAGTGTGTACGTCTCGCTCGTAGCGCTCATCTTAGTGGGCGCATCGGACATGGTGAGCGTTGTGATTCGCGCGACTCTGGTGCAGGTTGCCACACCGGACGAAATGCGCGGGCGCGTCAACGCAGTGGACATGATTTTCATCGGCGCCTCGAACGAGCTGGGCCAATTCGAGAGCGGGCTGACCGCGGCGTGGTTTGGAACCGTGCCCGCGGTGGTCCTCGGCGGAATCGGAACGCTGCTGGTGACCGGCCTCTGGGCCGTGTTCTTCCCCCAGCTTCGCAACGCCGATAAACTCCTGGAATCGAGCAAAAGCCAGGGTGCATGAGGGTTGAACGTGCTGCCGCGTACCCTTCTGAAATGCGAAGGGTCCCACACCCGGAAAATCGAAAACGCACGCAAATCGGAAATTGACGCACGCTCAAAAGTTGTTTACGATTTTTGCCAGCCGGCTGGATCGCGGCGCGTGAGGCGATGGAATGATTGGTGTTTCACTGGACGCTTTGAAGCAGGCGCTGGGAATCGTGAAGGAGCACTCGAAAGACGGTGTTCAGTCCGCGTCCCGGCACGCCTCGAAACCGCCGAAGAAATCCAAGAAACTGGCGCACCGGCCGCTTCAAGCCGTAGTCAGCTTGACTCAAAAAATCGGCCCGGCCGACCACGCCTGACCCGTGTCCGCTCTGTCGGTCACTGCCCTTCAAAATCCCTCCCTGCAGTAAAGCTTTCCGCCAAAATCCGAACGTAGCCCCCCCGCAGCCTCGGTGTTCGCTCTACCACATCAGTAGCTCCCGCACGCGCGCGCAGAAGAGGTAACGGTGCCTGTAGCTTTTATTGGCAGGACAGGCGGCGGTGCGGTGTGACAGGCGCCGCCATCTTAGCCGGCGCCTCGTCGGGCTGTGCAATCAACAATTACTCTCGCTTCGCTGCGATTTTGCTTTTCTTCGGCGTAGGCGTCGCAGCAGGGGCCGCTGGCGGCGCAGGCATCCCGCTCACAATGCTCGGCGTCGCCGTTCCAAACTGCATGCCATTCCCCGCCACAGGCTGCGGCATCGGCTTGCGCGGAATCATGTCCGGCCGATTCGCTGTCATATAGACGAACGCCGCCACGATCGTCGCGATCTGCTTCATATCCGCTTCCTGCACCCGCTCATACACATCCATGTTCGAATGGTGCGTGCGCGTGTCGTAATCCATCGGATCCTGAATGAACTGGAAGCCCGGCAGCCCCACGGCATTGAACGAAAGATGATCCGTGCCGCCGGTATTCCGAATCGAGAGCGTGGTCATGCCCAGATTGTGGAACGGTTTCATCCACTCTTCGAAAATCGGTGCCACGGCTTCGTTCCCCTGCAAATACACGCCGCGAATTTTCCCACTCCGTTGTCGATGTTGTAGTACGCGTCGAGCTTGGCGTGTTCCGGCGTGGGCGCCATAGTCGCGGGATCGGCGAAGTGCGACTTCACATACGCCCGCGAGCCGAGCAAGCCCTCTTCCTCGCCCGTCCACAGTCCGACGCGCACCGTGCGCCGCATTTTCAGTCCGCTCGTTTTCAAAATCCGCATCGCTTCGAGCATCACCGCCGAGCCTGCGCCGTTGTCCGTCGCGCCCGTCCCTGCCTGCCACGAATCGAAGTGCCCGCCGAGCATCACCACTTCATCCGCTTTGTCCGTGCCTGGAATTTCGCCCAGGATGTCGAACGAGTTGGGATTGTCGTCGTAAAACTTATTTTCGTCGTCGATCTGCAGCGTCACCGGTATTTTCTTGTCCAGCACGCGGTAGATCCGTCCGTAGCTTTCCGCGGCCAGCGTGATTCGCGCGGGAGCCGGCGGCGCTTTAGGATCCTGCGAACCGCCCTGCTGCACAAACACCGTGCCGTAGTCGCCCGCGCGCGAAGGCTCGATCCAAGCCGCGGCGCCCTCGTCGATCAGGAACTTCTGAATTTTCAGGTTCAACTCGCGCCGCGCTCGGTATGCAGCGAAGCGCGCAGCGCGCGCAGGATCGGGAGCTCCGCCGATTTCCTGCACCGACTCATCGATAAGTTCCGCGTCGGTGTAGCGATGAGCATCCGGCTTGTCGAAATTCGGCTTCAAATCCGGCAGCGGCGCGGTGAGTACGAACTTCCCTCTCAATTTTCCTTTGTACTGGTCCATATCTTCCGGCTTGTTGATCAGCGCGAGAAACGCATCGGCGGTCACAGCCGGTGCACCCACATCGTTCGTTCCCGGCGTCCATGCTTCGGGATACGCGATCAAAATGTACGGCCGCGGCGTGATCATCTGTGCCGAGAATCTTTCATTCGACCAGCCGCGGCCAAACGGACCCCACTCTTCCAGGTGCACGTTCGCAAGGCCCCAATCGTTCATCGTTTTCGTGGTCCAGTCCGCCGCTTCGCGCGCCCCCGGCGATCCCGTCAGTCGCGGCCCGTACACATCCGTTAGGTAGCCCTCGATCTCCATCACGTGCGAGTGGTTCAGCCCTTCATCCTTAATCTTGTAGATCGCGTCCAGGTCCGGCTGATCGCCCGTCCATTGCGGCGCGGTGTCTTGTACGATGGTCGCGCCTGCGGTCGACTTTGCAGCCTTCTTCGAACTTTGCGGCTTGGCCGCAGGCGCAGCCGGCGTCGTCGCCGCCGCCTGCTGCGCGCGCGCCTTCACCACAAAAAGTCCACTCGCCAGCGCCACCATGGCCACCAACGCAATCGTCTTGCTCCGCTGCTCTCTCACGTATTCCTCCTCAAAGTGATCGATCCTATATTTTCATCTCGAACCGCGATCAAACTCGAACCTTCTTGGCACAGGCATTCGTGCCTGTGCCCACGCCCGCGCATTGTTCTTCTTCGCGCGAAGCGCCTTAGACTGCGGTAGCTCGCTACCGCCGTGCCCATTGAGCGCAGCCACAAATCGATCCCGCGCCCAGCGGGCGAAATTTTTATACTCTCCGCGACGAACTTGGGTTTTCTCAGACCGGCGCACCCGTTTGCGTACTCAGACGCACCGCCCCACCCATCGGTTTCGTCGCCCACAAAGAAAAACCCCGCGACAACGATATCGCATCGCCGCCGCGGGGCTTCAAACTCGCCTTTGCTCAATCGGGAATAACGAGCGTCATTCCCGCCTTGATCTTGTCCGGATCGCTCAGCACATTCTTGTTGGCGTTGAAGATCTTCATGTACTGGCTGGCATTCCCGTAATAATGCTGCGCGATTTTGCTCAAGCTGTCTCCCGCCTGCACCATGTAGCTCTTGCCCCCGGCAGCCGTCGAGCCGCCGCCTGCGCCCGCCGCCGCCGCTGCTGCCGCCGCGGGAGCGCTGAGGTCCAGCGTGAGATCCGAAAAATTCGGATCCACCAGCTTCACCTGGTTCCAGATGTCGTTCTTGATCGCGTCGGACGGCGCTTCGCCCTTCACGTACAGTTTGTCGCCCGCCATGTTCACATTGTCCAGCCGGACGCCTTTCTGCTGCATCAGGTTCATCACCGACTGATATTTTGCCTTCAACTGATCGAATTTTGCGTCAGACATCGAAGTTCCTCCGGTATGAAGTGTGCTGCGAGGGCCGGGAATTTCTGTTGCGGTTGTTGTTGCGCCCGCGCGCTGGGCCGCGCGGTCAGTTGCCATGATGGCGAGGCAGGGACGACGCCACTCGCAGGGAGCCTACTCCCCTTCCCAACGCAAACGCAAGTGAACCTACCGTGAACCCGTGACGTGCGCGATGCGGGACGGTCAGCTTACGATCGCAGCTCAACGCGCCGGCGTAAAACGCGAGCGTATCCCAATCAAGATTGGCGGCGTCCCTGCGTGGGACAGGCTGGTGTGCGCCTCTTGAGATGAGTCACTCCATCTCGATTGATCCGAATGCAGGCCTGCCCGCGATTGGCAGTCTCACGTTAGGCCGGCGTTCGTGGCATAGACAGAATGTCTGTGGGAATTTGGAGTGCTTCAGAAGCGCGCCCTCAATTCAAGCCTCAGCCGCACCCCAGCGTGTGCCTCTCATACCCGCTTCTACCGGTCTTCCGTTCGCGATATTTGCCCGCATCATCTGCCACCTGCGGCGAAATGTCCGAGGGCCTGACCGCGTATATCGCCATCATCTATCCCCGTTTCCGCGTATGGACATTTTCCCCGCAAGCCGCTAACGTTTTCGCGTTCACATTGGAGGAACGCCATGCCGCAATCCGATCACGCACGCGCCGCTGAATTCCACCTGCTCGCCGCGCACGCCCACCAAGCCGCCGCCTCGCAGCACGGCAAGGGCGACCACCTGAGCGCCCACGAACTTTCCCGTCAGGCCCACGAACATTCCGCGCTCGCCTGGCAGTGGTCCCAGACCGCTGCGAGCAATTCGCCCGCTTCGCGCCAAGTCCCCCAAAACGCCGAGCTTCCCTTCGGCCAGTCCGCCCCGCATCCGGACAACGATGCACACGCCGTCGCCCCCGCCCCAGGCTTCAATCCAACGCTGAAGTACAAAAGCCGCGCAAGCGGCGGCTCCGGCGCGCCCACAGGCGCAGCCAAAACTGCCCCCACAAAATCCGCAGCCGCAAAATCCGCGAAGCCGGCTAAGTCGAAGAAACCCGCAACGAAACCTTCCGCCGCGAAGGCCCGGAAGCCGGCGCCGAAAGCCAAATCGAAATCACGCAAGTAAGCTGGAAGACGGAAGCCTTCTTCAAACCTCACGTGCGGCGCGCCCGCGGAGCATTACTCGCTCAGTTTGTTCGCGCCCATCTACATACATTTGCAGCTTCGCCCCCTTCACGGCGCACTCGTTACACTGCTTTGTGTGGCATAGACATGGTCTGTGTGGTTCTGTAGCCCACTGGCACAAGCGATCCCGCTTGCGTGCTCCCGATGCGCCCAAAGATCGCCTAACCGCCCCGTGGCGAACTTTGTCCCGAAGTTATAAACTCTCGCGCACCATGCCAAAACGCCACGCTTTACTCGCCGCACCGCTGTTGCTATTCGCCGCCTCCGCCCTCGCGCAAACGCCCGAGCTTTCCAACGTGGTGAAGCAGTACGTCATCCCCGCGGCTCCCACCGTCGTCCTCACTCACGCGCGCGTAATCGACGGCACAGGCGCGCCGGCGTTGCTCAACCAAAACATCGCGATCGAAAACGGCAAGATCACCGCCATGGGCTCAGCTTCCGATGCATCCGCCGCACCACGCTCCTCGACAGCCGGTGGCGTGACGATCATCGACCTCCGCGGCGCCACCGTGATGCCCGGCATCGTCGGCATGCACGAACACCTTTACAACATCGCGCAACCCAATACCGACGCGACCGGTGCCGGCCAGCCTCCGCTGCTTCTTCCGCAAATGACATTCTCCGCGCCGCTTCTCTACCTCGCCGCCGGTGTCACCACCGCCCGCACTGGCGGCAGCGTCGAACCCTACGCCGACCTCAATCTCCGCGACCAGATCAACGCCGGAAACTCCCCGGCCCGCATCTCGACGTCACTGGCCCTTACCTCGAAGGCAAGCCCTCGCCCTTCATCCAAATGCATCAGCTCGCCGACGCGGACGAAGCGCGCACCTTCGTCGATTACTGGGCCGATCGTGGCGTCACGTCCTTCAAGGCCTACATGTTCATCACCCGCGCCGAGCTAAAAGCCGCGATCGACGAATCGCACAAGCGCGGAATCAAAATCACCGGCCACCTGTGCAGCGTCACCTACGCCGAAGCCGCCGAAATGGGCATCGACAATCTCGAGCACGGCTTCTCGGTGAATACGCAGGACGACACCGGCAAAGCGCCCGACGTCTGCAGCCGTTGGGACGGCGAGGAGACGCTCGCGAAAATGGATCCCGACGGCGCCGAAGCCAAGGAACTTTTCGCGACGCTCATCGCGCACCACGTTGCGATCACCTCCACGATGGCCGTCTTCGAATCAGACGTTCCCGGCCGTCCGCCGCTGCGGCCCGAAGTGCTCGACGCAATGTCACCTCCATCGCGCGAGGCGTATCTGTACGCGCGCGAGATCGAGCGAACCGCGAAACCGAAAGTGGACGTAGCGCTCGCCTTCAAACACGACATGGCCATGGAGCGGAATTTCGTGAAGGCCGGCGGCTTCCTGATGGCCGGCTGCGATCCCACCGGCGACGGCGGCGTTCTCCCCGGATTCGGCGACCAGCGCGAGATTGAATTGCTGGTAGAGGCAGGCTTCACGCCGGTGGAAGCGATTCGCATCGCAACGCTCAACGGCGCCACTTACCTGGGTAAACAGGGATCGATCGGCTCGATCGCCGTGGGCAAAAATGCAGACTTGCTCGTCGTGGACGGCGACCCTTCCACAAAAATCTCCGACATCGAAAATGTCCGCCTGGTGTTCAAAGACGGCGTCGAGTTCGACCCACAAAAGCTCCGAGCCGCTGCCCGCGGCCGCTACGGCCAATACTAAAGACTTACGTCCGTGGCACAGGCATTCGTGCCTGTGCGCACCTCACATTCTGTGAGGTGCGGGTTCAACCATGTCAGCCGCACCCCCACGTCCCCGACGACCACAAAATCGGCAAAGTCCACCCCGCGGAAACGAACCAAAAAAGGTACCGCAACAAAGCCGGCCAAGAAGAATCCATCCAAGGGTAAAAGGAAATAAAAGCGCAGCTGTCGTTTTAGTGGGTCACCGGCGGCAACTCGTAGATCCTCAACCGCGCCCCACTAGCTATCGCGAGCTCGCGCCCATCCGGCGAGAGCGCAAATTCATTTCTATGACCGGCCGCGAACCACGAGTTGAGCAGCCACAGATTCGTGCCTGACACGCTGATTTCGAATACCGGCTCGGCGGATGCGATGTCGTACGCCGCAACCCGGTCGTCCTCGTAGCCGGGATAAAGATCAAGGCTGGGCGCGTTCGGCCCGCGAAGCCGAGTCTTCATCACCGCGAAGCGCGGCGCCCTTTGCGCGGTCACGAATCTCCCGAATTCCTCTTTCTCGCTCTCGAGATTGGCCTGCAATAGAACCTGCCCGGTCAAACTCACCACCGAGATTTGTCGCAAGGACGGGATCACAATCACGTCTTCATTCAGAAACGTGGCCGACTCATTCCCGTGCGTTGCCGTCTCAAGCTTTCTGGTGGGCTCCACGTTCCGCCATTTCCCGTCCGGCGCGCGCACCGAGAACCCACCCGAAGCGGAACAACACGCGGCGAGCATCGTGTCCGACACGAGAGTCGCTCGCGAATCCTCCCGCGGCATTTCCGAGACTTCGAACGTCCCCGCGTTCAGCTCTTGCAGCGGTCGATGCTCGTACTCGGAGCCGTCGATAAACATTCGGCTTCGGCCGGGCGAAATCGCGTAGCCGCTCCAACCGCCAACCGCCGCACAGAGCCCCCTTCCCGCAAGCGCGCGCTCATGATCAACCGCGCCCTTCACGGAATAGACTCGCAATGTCGATCCAGCGCACAGCATGGACCGGCCACCGGTCAGCGCAAACGCTCGCATCGGATAGGAAAAAACGGACCAGGTCGCCGAACCCAGCACCGCTCCGCTTGTCGCATCGATCGACACAAGGTGCGCTACCGCCGGAACCTGATGCACGTTCGTCCGCCAGTACGATTCGCGATAAGTGAGCCAGACGAATACGAGCGTGTCATCGCCTGTGTATCCAAGGTAGGCGAACTTGTCTTCCGCCTTGTACACGTACTTGCCGAGATCCAGTTCCAGCCGCGGAGTCCGTGCCTTCTCAGCTGACGCAGGCAAGTGCTCGGCCCCAACCAGCGGCGTCGCAAGCACGGTGCTTAAAATCATCAGCGCGGCGAACTTCATTGCCCCGCATTACTGCACCCATGCGGCCAACTTCATCTCGACCCGAAATACGCACCAACGAGCTTGTTTCGCGCAATTCAGCAGTCCGGTGATCGCCCGACTGTCGGGAGATTCAGGCGGCGGTGTCCTTTCCGCCCGACAGGCCCCGCATTCGGAACTCTCACTACAAGGCGCAACCCATCGAAGCGAAGTCCCGGTCCCAGTACTCCCAGAGACGGGGTTCTGGAGCTGTGTTTGCCCGCGCGCCGCAGTAAACTCCGTCCCTGCAATTTTTGTTTCATGGGGCGGCGTGGGCAACCGGGATGCGCGCGTTGAATTCTGAGTGCGTAGTTGCGCAGGAGCGCGGGTGGAATCGCACTTCTGCGGAACCAACTTCCCAACTGTGGTGTCTGATTCTGCGGAGCGACGCATGACCCAGCGCAAATTTCATCCACGCGCGCGAAAGCTTTTCGTCTTTGCAGTCGCGTGGGCGAGCCTGAGCGTGCCTCGCGCGTTCGCACAGCAAAGTTCCGCTCCAGCGCCCGATTCCTCCATCGCGAGCTCGACGAACAGCGTAGTCTCCAATGCCGCGACGACGGCCGCGCCGCCTGCATCTCCGGTGCACTTCCAAATTTCCGCGCCGAAGCTCACCTACCGCGTCGGCGAGCTGATTCCCATCGATTTGCTCTTCTCCGCCGACGCTCCCGGCGCATTTCGCGTCCACACAAACCCCTTCGCGAACGCGCCAATGGGTATCGTCGATACGCTGACCATCGAGCCCGAAGGCGCGATCCAGCCCCGCGTCAGCCGCCTCACGAAATCCATACGCGCTTTGCGTTTCGGCCTGCAAGGCGTGGGCGACCCTCTCACTCCCGCTCCGGTTCACATCCACGTTCTGCTCAATGAGTGGCTTCTGCTTGATCATCCAGGGACGTTTCGCCTCCGAATCGAAACCGACCGGGTCGCTGCCGACTTGGGCGAGGCCCAAGCTCCGCCGCCGTTCCATCTCCAATCCAACACCATCGAAATCACTCTCGTCAGCGCCGACGCAGCCTGGCAGGCGGCCAGCTCAACGATATCCGCCATATCTTGGACACATCAGAACCGATAGCCGTGTCGTTCGACAACAATCCGCGTACTGACGCCGTGCAACGACTCCGCTATCTGGATACCGAAGCATCAGCTCGCGAAATTGCTCGCCGCTTCGGCCAGAACCGCTACCGTGAGAATGAGCTGTATTCGAACGCACTGTTCGAATCGACGCACCAGGTCGCCGCGATCGACGAGATGAACCGGCTGCTCGACGACCGCGATTTTCCCGTGATCGTGGATTTCGCGATGACCTTGGCGGCCCTTCCGATCGAAGGCGACTCGCAGCGGGCTGAAATCGCACAGCGCTACAACAAGAACATGGCGGATATCGTCGCCAAAGTGAACGACGCACTCCCGGCCAAACGTGGGCGCGCTTTCACCACCACCTTCGCCACGCTTGAAGAACTTCGCCCACTTGCATTGGACGATAGCAAGCCCACGCCGCAGGCGGTCGCTACGCTTCTGGCGCAGTTCGGTAGCCTGCCGGCCGACGAGCAAAATATGTGGTTGTCTCAAAATTGGACTGACATCAGCGATCCGTCGTGGCTTCCTACTGTTCGCGCGCTTGCGCTCGGCGATGACAATTCCTCCGGCCCGGCGGACGATCAGGAGTCGATGGATCGTTCTCAGACAAGGGCTGCTGCGCTTTCGCGGTGGTATGAACTCGATCCGGATAGCGCTCGCGAGGCGATACTCGCGGACATCGTCAGTCCTGACCCGCGATTCGATTCCGGTACGCTCGGTTTGCTGAAAGACACGACCCTTCCTGCGCAAGAACGCCAGATCGCCCAAAATTTCCTCGATGCGAAACCCGATTCGCTTGGACAATCCGCGAGCCTGCTCTTCAGGTACGCCGACGCGGACGTATGGCCAGACGTCTCCGATAAAATCGCCCAGGTTTTGCCGCAGCTCGATTGCCCCGTGCGCTTTCAAGCGCTCGCATTTGCCTTGCGCGTCGCCCCCGATTCGGCCGGTCCGCTGCTGGACTCCGCGCTCACGGCGCCAAACTCCGACGGCGACGTGATCGACTGCGCGGGCTCGATGTTCACCGAGGTCGGAGACCTACAGAACGGCCCAGCCCTGGAAAAAGCCGCGGTCTCCTCGCTGAACGATCCGAGACTCGCCGTCGCCGAGAATGCTGCTTCGTACCTGGGGCAGCTCGGTTCGGCAGCCGCCGAGAAACCCTTGTGGGACCGTTTTCAGGCTTGGACGTCTGACTGGCTGGGCCTCGATAAAAACTCCGCCGATCCCGTGGCGATCCAGGCAATCGCCGTACAACTCGGTCTCGGCGATACATTGCGGAATGCGCTTGTGCGAGGGCCCGGGTGGCTGACGAACCAGGAAAAATTAATGCATATCGACAGCCTCTGGGAGCAATTGCCGGACGTTAATAGCGATTCCTCCAAGCCGCTTCTCGACCTATGGAACAACCCGCCGCTCACGATTCACTGCCGGCTAAACGACGATGGCGGCGGATTTCGATTCCGGCTCGCGCAGTATTCTCTGCTGGGTGCCGAAGCCTTGCAGGACAAACTCAGCCAATTCCCGTCAGGCACGTCGTTTCTGTGGGACGGATCTCAGTGTGCGGACTCGCCAGACGCCAACGCTCTCTACAGCCAGATTGCGTCGTCGGCCAGCATCGCTGGCGCGACGCTCAAGCCAGCGCCGGCCCCTGCCGCAGGATCGGGGAACGCCGCAGTGCAAGGTTCCGGCGACGGCGATGATGATGGTGACGCCTTCGAAGGCGTGCTTGCCGACCGAGTCATAGTGGTCGAATAGCTTCGCGTCACTTCACGCCAGCTCTCGCTTCACAGCGTGTTCACTTCACATCCAGCGTGTACACGCTGATCGAGTAGGCCGGAACGCGCTGCTCGAACTTCTCTCCAAGCCCTGTCACCGAGCTCGTTTTCGGTAACAAACGATCCGGCGCGGTAATCGAGTTCGTCGCCGTCGGCGCCGCAGCGCTCAAACGCGTCAGGCTGCCCGTCGGCTTCACGCTTCCTGCTCCCGCGAGCTGAATCGCCACGGTGCGCTCGAGCGACGACGCATTCACAATCTTCAGATACAACTTCCCCTTCGCCGCATCGCGCGTCACCGAATAGAACAAACGTTGCGCGTTCGCGTCAGATGTATCGCCCGTCATGCTCGACGCCACCACGTCCGTCCCGATCGCGCTCCCAAACATCGCCTGCGCCCAGTACGACGGCGAACCGTACGAGCTGAACGCGTTGTAGCCAATCAGGTTCGTGCCCCACTGCGACGCCTGCGGATTCACGTTCACCAAGAGCGGCGCGTAGGCCGCCATCACCACCAGGTCACTGTTCCGTTCGAGCCCTGTCATCCATGCAGCATCGGAAAGCGCTGCATTCATGTTCGGCGTCGGCACGCCTTCAATCGTGGCCCACTCGCCTACGAAAATCTTCGGCCCATTCCGATCCACCTTGTCGTAGTGCGATGCATCAGCCATCATCGCGGCCGCGCTCCGGTAGTAGTGATCGTCCTGCACGTCCGGTTTCATGTTTTTCAGCGGCGCCGTAGCGATCAACTGCAAGTCCGGGTACTTCGCCTTGATCGCTTTGTAAAATTGCGCGTAGCGCTCTTCGTAGTTGCCGCTCTTGTCGAACTCGTCCTCGTTGCCGATCTCCACGTACCTCAGCGCAAACGGCGCCGGATGCCCGTTTTTCGCGCGTACCGCTCCCCATTTTGTCGAAGTGTCGCCGGTCACGTACTCCAGTTCGTCCAGCGCGTCCTGCACATAAGGCTCGAGGTCCGGCCCGGGTTTGGTGGTCTCCTGCGCCATCGAATAGCCCGCGTACACGGCGAGTACCGGATTCATGTGCAGGTCTTCGCACCACCCGAAGAATTCCAGCAGGCCCATCCCGTCGCTGGATTGGTAGCCCCACGGCTGCGCGTGCGTCGGTCGATCCACCAGCGGCCCGATCGTCTTCTTCCACTGAAAACGCTGATCGAGGTGATCGCCTTCCAGATAATTTCCGCCGGGAAAACGCAGGAACTGAGGATGCATCGCCGCGAGTTTTTCCATCAAATCAATCCGGAAGCCGTTCGCGCGATCGTGATAGGTCGGCGGAAAAAGCGAAACCAAATTCAGCCACAGCGTTCCCGGATGCGAAACGCCGAGCTGTAGGTGATACGACGCGCCGGCAGTCGCATCCGCGACTTTGATCTCGTACGTGTGCTGCTTCCAATCCGTCGTCAGGCCTTCAACCGTAGCGGAGCCAGCGACTTTGCCGGTCTCATCGTTCACCAGCGCCGCAGTAACGCTGCCGATCGCGGGATCGTCAGTCTTTGCGTAGAACGACCCGCGATACGTGGTCCCCGGCTTCACGGCCATTCCCCAATACCCATCGTTGCGTACGCCCGCAATGTCCGAGCGATCGGCGCGATCCACTTTCAATTTCAAACTATTCGGCAGCGCGTCGCTCGGCCCGGTCGTTTTGTCCGGCGACATTTTCGCCAGCGCGTTTCCGTCCGTCACCACAGTCCACTGATTCACGCCGTCCCACGTAGCCCGCATCGTGCGGTTGCGCACCATTTCCGCGTACAGTCCGCCGTCGAACGCGTGATTGATTTCCTCGGTCATCAATCCATACAGCGTAGGACTGACCTTCGCGACGGACTTATCCACCTGAATCTCGATCGTCGCCGTCTCCCGCTTCACCGCCGCGCCACTCGGCGCACCTGACGCAGCTTTCGCTCCGTGCGCGGCCTTTCCGCCCGTCTCACCCTGCGCGCGCGCACTTCGCGCCGGCGCTCCGATCGCCAGTACCACCGCAGCCGACACCGCAACCACGCGAATCAGACGAGTAAACGTTTGCTTGCCACAACCACCGCAAGTCCTGTTCATCCCTACTCTCCTATTCGTATGGAAATGGATCGCCTATGTTCTAATTCAACTTCCCACGAAACGGAAGCGATTTCGTTTTGCTTGTGGGATTACTGAGGCGTTGTGGGCCGCTTCAGCGTCGGCGCATCGGAAGGCGCGGAGGATTGCGCCGCGTTCGGCACGGTTGCCGGCGGCGCATCGCTGGAACTCGACGACGAGCCGGAGCTCGATCCCGGTGCTGTCGCCACCGAAGTGATCGGCTTGGGTCCGCTGCTCGTAGCTCCCGCCGTTTGCGTATTCGCAGGCGGAGGAGGCGGCTGTCCCACTCGATCGTACGAAAGCCGCAACTCCACATATCCGTTGGCGTGATTCGTCTCAATGGTGACATTCTCGATCAGCTGCATCCCGCCCTGCTGCGGCTCAAATTCGCGGGTCACTCGCACGCTGTGCGGCAAATCTTCCTTCGCCACCAGTTTCACGTCTTCCCAGTACGCGTCGAACTGCTTCGGCTCGGACGGCTTCTGATTCTCCGCCTTGGCAATCCGGCGGTCGTCCGTGAAAAATGTCCGCTGGCGCGACGCGTCGTCGGTAAGATCGATTTCGTTTTCCTTCATCACGAACGTGAGTTTTTCCGCGGGCGACGTGTATTCCTCGATCTCCGGATTGTTCGCCGAAAGTTCGCTGCTTGGGCTGCCATTCGCCCCGCGGCTGCGCGGATTTCCTCCGCCATTATTACCGCCACCGCCGCCCGTGCCGGGATACGGCTGGCCCATCCCGCCGATGTGAATGTCCGCCGGGATTGTTGCCGCCCTGCGGATTGCCGTTGCCGCCCCCGTTGCCCCCGTCGTCGCGCCCACCGCTTCCCTGCCGCGCCTCTTTCAATTTTTCCAGGACGTCGTCGCTATCGTCCTGATTAAACTTCCATACGCCGGCGATGTCATTCTTCGTGGCCGGTCTCGGCGGAGGTCGATGCGTTCGCGTCACGTCCCCATACCCCGTCGGATCGTCGCCGCCCGAATTCGCGTTTGCAACAGGATGCATCGGCCCCGGCGGAGCCTGCGCCGGCGCAACGCCCGGCATCGCCAGCACGCACAGCAGCGCACCCAGCGGAATCGCGCCCACGCGCACAAAATGGATTCCACGCCGCAATTTGTATTCGGAATTCACCAGCAGACTCACTCCATCCATTCCTTCAGCGCCCTTCCGAAGTTCCACAATCCAGTGTCCCATTATCCATTCGACCAACCGCTTCGCGCCACCTTTACTCTCAGATGCGCCCGCCTCCGCAAATGTAACCCGCTTTGCGCCTCACACGCCTTCCCCGGAGTGCGGTAGGTCGCCGCGGCGGGGCCCCTCTTCGCTGTTGTAGCGTAGCCACCACCTCCGCCTCGCGCCGCGCCCTACTCCGTATTAGAATCGTCGCGCACAAATACGCAGGAGCACTCATCCACATGGTCGAACCCCTTCTGATCGCGCAGGACGGCAGCACGCCGCTCTACCTTCTCCCCGCGCTCGCGAATCGCCACGGCCTGGTCGCCGGAGCCACGGGCACCGGCAAAACCGTCACGCTGCAAGTGATGGCCGAAGCCTTCAGCCGCATCGGCGTCCCCGTGTTCGCCGCCGACGTAAAAGGCGACCTTTCCGGCATCAGCCAGCCCGGCACGTCGAATCCGAAAATCGACGCCCGCGTCAAGCAGCTCAAGCTCTCCGATTTTTCCTACTCCGGCTGCCCCGCCACTCTCTGGGATGTCTTCGGCGACGAAGGCCATCCGGTCCGCGCCACGGTCTCCGAAATGGGTCCGCTCCTCTTCAGCCGCCTGCTGAATTTGAATGACACCCAGGCCGGCGTGCTGACCCTCGTCTTCAAAATTGCCGACGACAATGGCCTGCTGCTGCTCGACTTCAAAGACCTCACCGCCATGCTCCAGCACGTTGGCGACAACGCCAAAGATTTTCAAACCCAGTATGGAAACATATCTGCCGCAAGCATCGGTGCAATCCAGCGCGGCTTGATTGAAATTCAGCAGCAGGGCGGCGAGAAATTCTTCGGCGAGCCGGCATTGAACCTCGACGACCTGATGCAGACCGACTCGAACGGCCACGGCGTCGTGAACATCCTCGCGGCCGACAAGTTGATCCGCGCACCGAAAATCTACGCCACGTTCTTACTTTGGATGCTCACCGAGCTGTTCGAACGCCTGCCCGAAGTGGGCGATCCCGAAAAACCTAAGCTGGTTTTCTTTTTCGACGAAGCCCACCTGCTCTTTGCCGATCTTCCGAAAATCATCGAAGACAAAGTCACGCAGATCGTGCGCCTGATTCGCTCAAAGGGCGTCGGCGTTTACTTTGTCACCCAGAATCCGATCGACATTCCAGAAACTGTCCTCGGCCAGCTCGGTAATCGCGTTCAGCACGCCCTCCGTGCTTTCACGCCCAACGACCAGAAAGCCGTAAAATCGGCCGCCGACACCTTTCGCTCCAATCCCAAGCTCGACGTCGCAAAAGTCATCACCGAACTCGAAGTCGGCGAAGCACTCGTTTCGTTTCTCGATGAAAAAGGTACGCCTGGAATCGTGGAACGCGCGCTGATCCTCCCG
The DNA here is from genome assembly GCA_963839325.1 of uncultured Acidobacteriota bacterium. Lineage (GTDB taxonomy): Bacteria > Acidobacteriota > Terriglobia > Acidiferrales > UBA7541 > Palsa-295. The sequence continues at coordinate 215,516 of CAWIUO010000005.1, forward strand.
CCGCACAGCCGCATCGGCCCGATCACGCCGGAAGAACGCCAGCAGCTCATCCAGTCGTCCATCGTCGCCGGAGTCTATGAAAAAGTAATCGACCGCGAATCCGCCTACGAACGCCTGAAAGGCCGCGCCGATGGCGGCGCACCGGCCACGACGTCCACTCCCGCCGGAACAGGCGCCGCCGCTCCGCAACAAACCGGCTCTGGCGGCATCAGCGACTGGATTCCCAACATCCCGGGCATCACCACCCGCGCCCCCGGCCAACGCGGAGATACGCTCGCCCAGGCTATGGCCAAGTCCGCCGCCCGCACCATAGGTAGCACCGTCGGCCGCACCCTGGTCCGCGGCGTCCTCGGCTCCCTCCTCGGCGGCAAGCGCTGACCACATGAGCAGCGCGGGCAAATTTGCCCGCGGCTTTTAAACGCTTCCCTCCGAGCCGTTGTTTTTACAGGTGCCGCATCCTTTGCTTCTCGAAAAAGGGTGCGCGCCACCGGTTAGAGCGCGACACCAATTCTCCGCGAGACAAACTCGCCCGTGCCACGTCCAAACACTCGCATCCATAGCTACAGCCATGCTACAAATTTCGCGAGGCTAAAATGAATCTCATCCGCTCCGCCGCCATCGTCGCCGCGCTCCTCGCCGCTCCACTCAGCCTGTGCGCGCAATCCACGCAGTCCGCATCCGGCGCCACCGCCACAATCACCGGCACCGCTCTCTACCGCGAACGCATCGCGCTTCCCCACGGCGCCGTCTTCGAAGCCGTGCTCGAAGACACCAGCCTCGCCGACGCGCCCGCCAAGCGCATCGCCTCCACCAAAAACGATCATCCGGGCAATCCCCCATTTCATTTCACCATCACTTACGATCCCTCGAAAATCATCGACTCGCACACCTACAACGTCCGCGCTTTCCTCACCTACCAAGGCCAGCTCATCTTCTCTTCCACCAGCGCGCATCGGGTCATCACTTCCGGAAATCCCACTACCGTCAGCATCGCGCTTCGCCACGTAAACCCCGCGGACGACGTAGCCTCCGTCACTGCCGGCGGCGTCGCGCCCAAGCCACTCGAGAATTCCTACTGGAAACTCGTCACGCTCAACGGCAAGCCCGTCGTGGTGAAACCCGACCATCGCGAGCCCAGCCTGATCCTTCATCCAGAAGGCATGCGTACGGAACTTTTCGGCGGGTGCAATTCGATCGCGGGAACTTACAAGCTCAGCGGCAGCAACGGCATCACCTTCGGCCCCATGGCCGGCACCTTAATGGACTGCCCCGACGGCATGGACACCGAAAAGGACTTCACCGCCGTCCTCAACCAGGTTCGCTCGTACCGCGTCGCAGGTGCGCGCCTGGAACTCCTCGACGACTACCACAAAATCGTCGCCACCTTCGAGTGGCGGCTACTGAAATAGCCATCGCTCCCGAGCCGATGCCGAATCCCACGCTCGCCGTGGCACAGGCATTCGTGCCTGTGGGCACCCCGAGTTCCTTGGGGTGCCGGGGTAGCCATTTCAAACTCCAGCACCCACCCTCCAACAACAGCGCCGATCCTACTTTTTCCGCTCGCGAGCGCTTCAGCCGCTCGCCTTCGGAGTGCCGCGCCCATCTCCGGCGCAGACCGAGACCACGGTGTGGCCGCGCTTTCGCCGCCCACCTCACTACAGCTGATTTCCGGAAGACTTTTTGCTAACCGCGAGAATTGCCCGTGAGGTCGTGGCTTCGAATTCTTTCAGCTAGTAGCAGCGCCCTCACTCGCACCCGCCCGTTTTGCGCCCCGGCAGATCGAGTCCGAAATCACCCAAGCCGCGCCACACATCGCGATGCTAATCCCATTTCCCGCCCAGTAGAAATGTTCATGTGGATTCGCGACGAGCTTCGGAATCCAAACCAGCAATTCAAACGCGACGATCTCCGCCGTAATCAGGCGTGACGCAATCGGCGCCCACACGCCGGACAATAAAGCCGCGGCCGCCATGAAAAATCCGATCGTCGTAACGTATGCCCAAAACATCTGCGACGGCGGAAGCCACGCCGGAATCCACGCCAGCAGCCCCGGCATCGCCACAATGTGTCCCGCGCCAAAAGAAATCGCCGACAGTCCAAACAGTCTGCCGAACAGACGTTCGCGTCGCGCGATGGCCGAACCCACAGGTGAAAATGCCGCGACCAGCACCATCCCGGCCAGCACGAGCGAAAATTCCTCGAAGATATTCCCGAGAGGATCGAATACGCGCACGTCCGCGAGAAACTTAGGAACCCACGCCAGCGTGAAGACTGCATACAACATCGTGAGCGCGAGTGCCCCCGAGCGAGCACTTCGCGGCCAAAGCAGCGCGAGTCCCGCGCACAGTTCGATCAGTGCCGTTAGGTAGGGCCAGCAGCTCGCGCCCCGGCAAGTCCGCCCTCACATGCTGCCACCCGGCGGCGAAGTCACCGGACGCAAGTCCGAGCACGCCCAGAAATATCGCGCCGGCGGCATACACATAAATTCCCAGGTTAGACGTAAGCCGTTTGCTACTCATTTTTGGACGCGCTCGATTCGCTGCGGTCGTCGATCGAATCCGGCGAAGCTAACACCTTTCACCCACGCGAACACCGTAAAGGTACAGTCCGCCCGAAGAACGCTTCAAACGACCTGAAAATTGACATAAGTTCACCAGCACCTCCGCTGGCTTCGATACGCACCAAATCGTGTTGGCTTCGAACAGCGCTCGTTCGCGCGCCACTCAGGCTCTCAGCCCGGCGTCGACTCCCCGTTTCAGTGCAGGCTGGTGACAAACGCCCAGAATTGCTTGTCGCTTTTGTAGGGCGTAAACGAATCGTCTTCGCTGGGATTCGGCATCTCCTCCCCTGGGATCACGTTCTGTTTACGTTCGAACGCCTGCTCCAGGTGCTTCTTCGCCGCGGTGAGGTCTTTCGCTTCCGCATCCGCGCAGGCGAGGTTGTAGTAGTAAAGCGGATAGTCCGGATCTCTGGCGATAGCCGCATTGAAAATCTCGCGCGACTTCGTCAAATTCCCCGCGATCCCATACGCCATTCCCGCCTGATCCGTTGCAACGCGCTTCCACTTTAGACTCTCACCCTCGGAACCCGCGAGCGCGATCGCTTGCTCGAAATATGGAGCGGCTTCGCCGAACGCGTGGCGGTCGTATAGCAGCTGTCCATAAAGGAAAGCGTCTTTGAACTGCGGCTTGTAGTCGGGATCGTACCGCAGCGAATCGAGGATCGGCTTGATGGCGGGATCGTCCGCGCGCAGCGGCGTATCTGAATAAAACTCGAGCGACATGCACACATGGCCGCCGCCAAGGAACCCCGTCACCGAGTAGTGGGTTCCACCGCGGTTATCCTGATTCTCAGTTTCAGCAATGGGCAGCTTGCCGTCGGCGCCACGCTCAACGTCCGGAGTCGCGACGACCTTCGCGCCGGGCTCGCGCTTGAGCTCCGCCACCTGGCCGTCACGGCAAGACTGCGGCGACGCAGGCTCGCTTACTCTAAACAGGAAGCCGAGGAAGCTGAGCTTCGCTGCTTTCTCTGCGCCGCGAACGCCGATTTCCATGCCTCGCGGCTTGGCGGACATCTGCGTAACCGTGAAACTCGGCGCAGTCCATTTCATGGCGCCGTCTTGATCGGGCAATGCGATCTGGAAGTGGCCTTTCGAATCAACCGGCGGTTCGGGTTCCTGGGCTCGAGCAGGAATCGCAGCGAAGCTTGAGAACACCAACACAAGCAGCGTTGGCAGCAGGTGTGTTTTCATGCCGCGCATGCTACGTCAGGAGTGGCGCGTCGACAAATCCTTTCTAGCGACTTGTCCCAGAGGGTAACAACGGCATGGCGAATGTATGCGCTTCAGCGCACCTTCGCCGGTCGGCTCACCTGTCGAAGAATAAATGCGTGTCGCCCGTGATGCTGTAGAGCAGCAGCGCCAGCACGATGATCGTCACGCCGATGTACAGCCAATCGCGTTCCATCGCAAAGCCGGCAATCGAAAAGACGACGCGCGCCACCGGCGTCGCAATCAGCAGCAGCAATCCCAGTTGGATGATCGCCAACGGCTCAAATTCCGCCGAACCTTGGATCGTCTGCCTCACGCTCGTAAGCTCCGCCGGCTGTCCGTGAAATATTTTGTAGTCGGGTAGCGCGGACGGCGCGCTCCGCAAATACAAAATTCCTCCCGCCAGCACCACCAGCGCCGCCAGTCCCACGCCCACGCGCAAAAGCTGCCCGAGAAACTCCTCGATCCGCAGATCGTTCTCCGGCGTCGCGCGGCTCACGTGTCCAGGATGTTTCTGCTCTTCACTCATCGCAGATCCAACCACCGCTTGCCATTCAACACACTCCTCAATTCATCTGGCTGGCACACTCCCTATAGAGTGCGGCGGCAAGCCGCCGCTTTGCCCATTCCAGCGCCACCGAGTCTCCAGCCCGCCACCAGCGGCCACGAAAATAAAGTCCAACACCGCTCTGCTACATATGCCCTTTCAAACCCTGATACATCATCTCCACCGCCACCGCCGCGATCACCGCGCCAAACACCAGCCGCAACGTCTTCACCTTCGCCCCCGGCAAGATCCGCGCTCCCATCAGCGCCCCGCCAAGCACGCCCAGCATCACCGGCATCGCCAGCGACGGCACGATGTATCCGCGATGCAAATAGATCCCCGCGCTGGCCGCCGCCGTCACTCCGATCATGAAGTTGCTCGTCGTGGTCGAAACTTTGAACGGCAGCTTCATCGCCTGATCCATCGCCAGCACTTTGATCGACCCCGACCCGATGCCGAGCAATCCGCTAATCACTCCCGCCACATACATCAGCGCGAATCCAAGCGGAACGCGCCGCACGTGATACGCCACGCGGCCTTCCTTCGTCGGATAGTCGCTGTCCATCCTCAATTTCGTTGCGAGTTTGTCGGGCGGCTCGTTGGTCACGCCTTCGTGGCGCTCGCGGCTCGAAACGTACGCCGAATACATCAGCACCACTCCAAAAATAATCGCGATCGTCGATGTCGGCAGATGCGCCGCCAGCATCGCTCCGCTGATCGCTCCCACCGTCGTCGCCATTTCAAGGAACATGCCCACGCGCATATTCGAGTAGCCCTCGCGCAGGTACGCTGCCGCCGCTCCGGACGACGTCGCAATCACGCTCACCAGCGACGCCCCGATCGCGTAGCGAATATCCACGCCGAACGCCAGCGTCAGCAGCGGCACCACAATCACCCCGCCCCCAAGCCCGGTCAGCGCTCCCAGAAACCCGCCAAAAAACGAACCCACCGCCACCGCCGCCGTAAATTCCACCGCGTTCACGCGACCCAACCTCCTGCAAGCGCGACGATTCTATACGCCACGCGCAACGCTTGCACGCAGGTTCGCTCATCCTCCTCCGTTTCCCGAACATCTAACTCACACCGCCGCAGTGGCAGGTTGCCCGGCGTTGCCGAGCCGGCGAACTCGCACGTCCCTCCGCACGCCCCCGTAATGCCGTGCGAGACTCCGCGCCGACAGCGAGCTATCCACCGCGCGACGTGCGCGACGCGCCTTCGACTGCGGTACCTTGCTATCGCCGTACCCTCCTCAGCAGAGTTCCCCTCACTCACGCGCCGGGCGGCATCCCGTCCCCTTCTCCAACGCTATCGAAAAGAAAAGCGAAACTTTCGCTTGACACGTAGGTGCTCACTCTGTATCGTGCGCGACACTGTAGTAACGGCACTGTTACTTCCCCCAGGCACTATGTATAAAACGTATTAGAACTCTGGATGGCATATGCTCCGGTTCCTTTTGGCGCTGGTTGGAGTGTTGCTTTCATCGGCCACATCGCTGGTCGCAGCTCCGGTCTGCTGGATCGGAACGGCGCGTTGCTGGGCGCTCTGCCAAAACCCGCCTCCGGTAACGAACGCGCACGACGCCGCGCGAATCCTGCAGGGTTGGAAGTACGCGCACCTTAACTGGTTCGATCGCGCGAGCGCCGCCCTTACAACGCAATTCGGCAAGTGCTTGGGCGTTCAAGGCTGGAGACGCTACCGCTTCGACGTCTGGGCCGAAGGCACCGTGTATCAAGCCGCGACTTCGTGGGACGGCCTACGCACCGTGGACATCGAACTCGACAATTTCAACGGTGAATCCACCCCCGTCGCGCTCGACCGCCCGCGCTACATCCGCGCAGAAGTCATCCCGCGCGCCAGGAAGCGCCTGCCCCACCCCATCCGCCCGAACGACCGCGTGTGGGTCCACGGCGAGTTGCACTGGGACGCCGACGGCTTCCTGGAGATCCACCCGTCTCGCGACGGCGACGTCCAGTTTCGTTAACGAACTCCCCGGCCCCGTAGCAAACGCTCGACTCGGCCAAAAGCAAACGCCACACCGAGCCCAACGACTAACTGCTCGCGCGTTTCAAAGCGCGACATCCGGAGACAGCGATGAAAACGTTTTTTTACGCCCAGCATCCATGCATTCGCTTTCGTATCGACGGATTTCACTCCTCAATTTCTCGCGTAATCATCATCGCGATGATGTTCGGTGCGGGGTTGTGTGCTCCATTAAACGCCCAAAGCATTTGCGGCGTGCCCGCTCAAACATATCCTTGCGTGGACCAGCCCAAGGAAAACCAAGATACTGTCACAGGGTTACTTGTCGCCGCGGGCGGAGCTCCTCCCTCCGCAGCTGATGTGCACCTGAAAATAACTGGTTTTGAGCAAATCGATGGACCTGACATCACCGCTGGCACCACTAAATTTACGTTTCATCTGCCAGGGAAGCTGGGGCCGACGGGGACAGTAACCGTGTCGGTTACTGGTGCGGGCACGACAGGTGCGGTTCCCATCCAAATCGCTCCCGCCGCCGGGAAACTGTGTAAAGCCACGGTCGCTGCAGCGGACGCGCCATGCGTTACTCAGCCCGTCGAAGGAGATGTTCAGGTGAAAGGCAATGTCGCTGCTGACAGCGACAATCCTCCAGCAGGAACAGTCGTAAACATAAAAATCAACGGCACCTTGATCGCGGGTAAATCTGCACAGATCGACGGCAGCAAATTTACTTTCAGCGGGCTTGATGCTCTGAGTCAGTACGACACGGTTGAGGTTGTGCGATCGCAGCCTGCACCGGCTGCTGGACAGCAAGTTCCTAGTACAGGAATCGTGAAGGTTATAGCCAATAAAAGCAGTACGAACCTAAAACTGACCATCGCAAATGCCTCGCTCACTTTTGGCCATCAGGCGATGGGACTCGCTGGTACCGCTCAGAAAGTGACAATCACCAATGCATCGGCGAACGATGTAGATATTTTCGACCCCGCGGACACCATGACCTCCAGTAATTACGCGATTACGTCCGACACGTGTACGACGACGTTAGTCAAAAAAACAGGTACTTGTTCCTTCGAAATCGCATACAGCCCACTTTCAATAAGTAGTCGACCGGGGTGCACCGAGACAGATTACATCGTCGTTGTTCCAGCGACTCCGGCGGCCCGGCAGGCATTTGATACGGCTCTTGCTGCCTTTAAGGATTCTTACGACGTAAACACCGCCACAAATTGCAGGGCTTACCCGAATGAATCTGCAAAGCAGAAGGCAAATGTGGCGCAACCGGGTCCACGAGGAGTAGTCGCAAACGCCGCAGTTGAGGATGAAAACAGGAAACTATCGAAATCGTCGAATGATGAGATCTCACCGTTCCAACCGACTTTTCAGGTGATCGCACTTTCGGGTACACCCATACACTGGCAATATCCGCTCACGCGTGCCGTTGTTGGAGTTGACCTGTCGGCGCCCAGCGCTCAGGCTGTTAAGCAGGCCTATTTCGTAGATTTCGACTTGTTAGCACCACTTAAACTCCCCGGAATGAAGACAAATGAAGATCCACTTGAAGACTGGCTATGGCTCTGGTTTAACCCTCGCATTACAAGCTTGCCGCAGGCGGCGAACTACACCGCACTTTCCACAATTAACGAGACCGGTTCGTTTCTGTCTTCCGAAACAAGTAAGGGGACGCTGAGCGACATACAAGGGCTGGACGTGAGCGGAGGTTTTGAACTCGCTATCGTAAAACCGCGAGATGGGATTCCCTGGTGGGCGGGATACGAAAATACACAGGCGAGACTGGCGCCTTCCCTTATCGTCGGCGGCGGAATGAGTACCCCATTTTCCACCGACAATACTGACGTGATTTCAGGCGTCAATACTGGAATCTGTTCCGCGTACGCCGCGCCGTCAACGAACACCACAAGCAGCAGCGCAGGTCTCGTCTGCCAAACAACCGCACCTGTCCCGCCCTCAACTTCCGCCTCGACAGTAATCATCGCTCCCGACGGATCGTCAAAGCAGTACGTCGATTTCTACACGCCTCAGAGGTCGCGGTTCTTTCGGAAAGCTTACGGAGGTGTGCGTCTTAAGACATACTTTTTCAGTCGCACGATCAAGGGAAACTGTGATCCAAAACCTAAGCGCGGAGAGTCGGGTGGCGACTGCGACGGCCTATACGACATCTTTCCTGGGATTATCGACCTAACTTTTGGAAAAGACGAAGCTGTAACCGCGGGACACATGTCAACTTGGCTCTTTCGGCTCGACGCTGTCTATCCCCTTCCTTTCAAACCTAGCATCCATCTATTCGCATCGGCGTACACCGCGCTCGAGGGGAATCGAGCAACGCAGCCCTTCAACTCCTATGTAATCAACACTCCGATGACAGGTGCCAACAACGACTTCAACACGTTTCGATATGCAATCGCACCTTTGAACCGAGACTACTTTAGAATCGGAATAGGGGTCGATCTAGTGCAGCTATTCAAGAAGCCATCTGACGGAGGGCAGCCAAGTTCTCCGTCGGCATCTAAGGCCACGGCCGGATCGAGCCCGAAGTCATGACTGATCTACTCGCTTGCGGGTTGTTGAGGCGCTAACGACGAATACACCGCCGCGCCGGCGACGATGGCGTTAGCTACCACGACCGGCATAGCATGAATGATGAAGCCGTAGGCGATCCATAGCACCGCGGCGCAAGCTTGCACGATGCGCAGCGCCTTCGGCGTCTTCGCGAAATACGAGACGCCGAACGCCGCCGTAGCAATCCAGCCAATCCAGCTCACCCACGGCCCCGCCGCCGGCAAGGCCGCACCGGTAAGCGCGCTTCCGAATCCCACGCGTCCGCCGCCCGCGAAACTCACTGCGCCGGAAACGAAGCCGCAACACGCAGTCGATGCGCCTGAAGCGGAATCGAGCATCGCTCGGCCCAGCACGGCGGCCGCGCTAACCACGGCTGGCCCCCGTGGCGTGCTCCAACTCCTCATCCGGCTTCGCGGCGCGCAGCGTGAGCCACTCCGTCCGCACCTTGTCCCACTCCTGAATCAAAAATCCGTGCGACTCCAGGAATTTCCGGATCTGCTGCCGATTCAGCCCAACGATGCGTTCGAGGATCGGCGCCAGCACGCCCAAAGCGCTCGTGCTCAGCACTGTCCGTTGCGCGATCTGCGATACATGTTTCGATTCGGACACCGCAATCGTGAACCCATCCCTCGCGTTCACGTGCAGCATCACGTGCATGTCTGAGCTTCCATCGCCCGCGTACACCACGTGATCCGGCCCAATTTCCTTTTTCGTTTGCAGCTCGTCGAGAAACGCGACCTTCCCGTATCCCGCGGTCGCCCGCACGATCGATTCGATCTCGCCGTCGGGGCCGTATTTGAATTCCGTTCCGTGAATGTGATCCTTCGGCAGAATTCCGTCGAGCGCCGAGTAAATCACCTCCACCGGCGCGGCGGACAGCACGTAAAAATCAAAGTGATACCCCTCGATCCCATGATCGAGAATCTCGTTGAGCAGGCGAATGTCGGACTTCAGCCGGATCTGCCGGCCGACTTCCACCAGATGTTCCTTGCGCACGCGCGAGCGGAAATCCGGATCGTGCAGCAACAGATACGCCAGCTCCGCGCCCTGCTGCACCAGGTTGATCTTGGCCATGCCCTTCGCTTTTCGTTCGAACTCCTGGGTCCCGATTCCCACGATGTCCGCAAGGACGTAGCCCGAATCGTTGAACGTCAACGTCTGGTCGAAGTCGCTCACGAATAAATAGGATTTCATGGATCCGTAACTCATTTCTTTTCACTCCTTACCGCGGATTCTTCTCCTTATAGCATCTTCCCAGCGTGTAAATGCAGCTTTCCCGATGAAGGGACCGTTACACATTGGATGCTTCCGGGAGCTTCCAGTATCCGGCGCTTCGCAGAGCCGCCGCCTCGAAAAACCCGATGTGTTCCATCACGATTTGCGATGCACATTGAAATCGCAAGCGATAGCGACGCGTCCCACAGGCCCCCGGCCGGTCGTCTTGCGCACCGCACCTTCCTTTACGCCTTGCACGCGCCCGTACCTCGACGGCCCGATACTTTGCTCTTTCCTTCCTCTCCCATCGCCCCGTTTGCTCTCCATGCGCCGCACTGTTATCTTCCCCACGTGACCGCCGGCCCGGCACTCGAAACCTCACACCCTCGTCCGCACGCGCCGGAACTCCGCCGCAATTACCTCTCGTTCCTGGAAGACACCGCTCAGTCGCTCGGCGCGATGGCCCCCACCGGAACGCTCGGCGTGGTCGTCCCCTTGCTCATCGCGCGCGGCGGCAACGGGACGTGGCTCTCGTTTCTTGTGACGCTCGTCGCATTTTCGCTGGTTTGTTTTTGCGTTAGCCGCTTCGCGCAACACTCCGCGTCGGCCGGAGCGTTCGCCACCTACGCCGAGCTGGGCCTCGGACGCCGCGCTGGCGTCGTCACCGGCTGGGCTTACGTGATCGCTATGATGTTCGGAGTAGCCAGCGCCGCGCCGTCGGCCGCCTACTACGCCGACGTCTTTCTTACCGAAGTGACCGGCGCAGCGGGCACGCCTCTCCGCGGAGCGATTCTCACCTTCGCGGTGATTCTGATTTCGTGGCTGGTCTCTTTTCGAGACATCAAACTATCCACCAAAATCATGCTCGCACTCGAGTTCACGACGCTCGCCGTAATGATCGGCGTCGTCGCGCTCGCCATGCGTCACACTCACGCCTGGATCGATCCGCCGCAGATTCGCCTTGACGGCGCGCATTTCGCCAGCTTCCAACTCACGCTTGTTTTCGGATTCATGACGCTTGCTGGATTCGAAACCGTCACCACGCTCGGCGAAGAATCCACCAACGCCACGCGCACCATTCCCCGCGTGATCCTCACCAACGTGGTCCCTATCGGCCTGCTGTATCTCGCTATGATTTACTGCCTGATCTCCATCGCCCGGCGCATCGGCCTCGATCTCGGCCAGCTCGATGCGCCTTTCGACGCCATCTCCCGCGCCATGCACCGGCCCACGCTCGGCTACGTCAGTTCGCTCGGTATCGCGCTCAGCTACTTCGCCTGCACCCTCGCGCAACTCAACGCCGGCTCGCGCGTGCTGTACCACCTCGCTCAGGAAAACATGTTCGCACCGCGTTTCGGCGAAGCACACCCGCGCAATCACACTCCTCACCGCGCGCTCGCACTCTTATCAATAATTGGAATTGGAGTGCCGCTGGGGATGCTCGCGGCGCATGTGACGCTGATCGACGTGGTGAACTACGTCACGCAACTCACCTCGTTCGGCTTTATCGCGTCGTACTTTCTCGGTGTGTCTCGCGCTGCCCTTCTACCTGCGTCGCAAAAATATCCTGCGCCCCATCGATTCGCTTTTCGCCGCCGGAGCCATGATCATCCTCGGCGTCGTGCTGTTACTGAGCGTGTTCCCCGTTCCCGCCGCGCCGTGGCTCTACCTTCCCTACATCTTCGTCGCCACGCTCGCCGCAGGTCTCGCCGTTTCCTACTACTACTTCCGCCGCGCCGCCAACTCGCACTCTTAACTCCAAAATAAAACGCCGCCGGCGCGAAGTTTACTCGCCGCCGGCGGCGCGTCACATTCCGCGCAAATGACTCGCCTCTACCCTTCTACCACTGCACTCCCGGATACAAGCTCGGCATCCGGAACGACCGGTAGGCGTTTCCGCCGGTGATCGTCATCTGCCAGACCAGTTGCGGCGGCGAATCGGAGGTCATTTCCGTGGTCATCGTGCTCAGCGGTACAGCGACGTAGCAACTGTCCGCTTCCAGATCGCCATTCGCCAGCACTTCCGCATTTCCTCCGAAGTTCGAGTAGCTTCCTGTGGGATCGTTCTGCGTAATCGTCGCGGTCATCGCCGTTTCGTCGAGTTGAAGAACCATCGCCGTGCTGTACGGACACGGCGTTTGTCCATACTCGGCACAACTTTGAACGATGTTGCGATCGTCGCCGTTGTCAAACAGCGCCAGTCCGTACTGTCCTGACGTGGTCGTTCCGGTGAACGATGGCCCATGCTGCGCCCAGAACCAGTCGGACGGGTCCGTGATGTTTTCCAGCGTAAAGTCGCCCTGGTAGCCGAGGTGCCAAAGGATGTTGTTGGTGCCCTTGCCGTTTCGGTAGTCGATCTTGATCACCCAGTTCTGGTGCCGGATCGAAACCAGCAAATCGCCGTCGCTCGGCGAATAGAGCACCGCATTGGCGTGCGTCCAGTCCGGAAACATGTACGGCTCCCGGTTGATGTCCAGATAATCGAACATATCCCACAGCCAGACCGGATTCAGGTTGTTATCGAGTTCCACCAGCGCGTCGCCTAACACCGTGGTGGTCTTCCCCGGCGCGCTCGGCAGGTTCGTAAAATTCCGCGTCGAGTTGATCAGCACGATCAGATGGCCGTTCGGCAGAATGCAGATGTCGTGATGCATCGTAAGCGCCGTGTACGTGAATCCCGCCGTCGCGAGCCGTTGATTCAGCGTATCGATATCGATCGAACGAATCACTTTGCCTGTGAGGTCGATCTCGCGAAGTTCATCCAAAGTGCCCGGCGCCAGCGGCGTGTCCGGCGTAAGGATGTAGCTCGAGGTCGGCGACCAGTTGAGAATAAAGTCGCCGTTCGGCAGCTGCTTGATGGGCTGAATAATGTCGGACTTCGAACCGTCCGGCGGAATGTAATACCAAAGCAAATTGCCCGCGAGGTCCAGCGCGATCGCTGGCGGTTGCGGTCCGCCAATCATATCGACCAGCTGCACGCCGGACTGCGGCACCAGGCTACTGGGCGTCTGGATGCTCAGCACGGGCAACTGCGTGCCGGGCAGACCACCAGTGGTAAACGTGTGGTCGCTGTCGGTCAGCGTCGTCCCGTCCGGCATCAGCAGCGATGCGCGCATGTGATACTAGCGTCTTCGCTTTCATTCCTGCTACAAACGTCGCCAGCGGTGCCGGCGTTCCCCGCCGAAGTTCTGCGTCCAGGTGTTCAGCCCGTACGTCGTATCGGTCCCGAATTGGATGGTCACTGCTGCGGCCACCGGCGGCGCGATCGTGTACAGCGCCACCTGCGAATTCGCCGTCGAAGTCACCGTCCCCGAGCCAACTACCGTCACGTTGGCCGAAGCCGTGAGCTTGCTGTTCGACGTTTTCGTGGCGCTCACCATCACTGGCGCCGCTACCTGCGTCGCAGGCGCGGTATAAAGCCCCGTCGAGTCGATCGTGCCGACCGTCGAATCTCCGCCCGTCATCCCGTTCACCGCCCAGGTCAACTGTGCGGAGTTCGTATCGATGTTCGTGGAGAACTGCTGTGTCTGCCCAGTCAAAAGATCGGCCGATGCAGGCGTGACCGTCGCGTTCGATGGCGAGATGCCTCCGCTCGAGCACGCCGATAGACACACCAACGCGAGAACCACTAGCAACGTTGTCAATTTTCCGTTCTTCATCTGGAGGGAGTCTCAAATCCTAAAATTTCACGCCACGACGAAAACACTCTCGCGAGAGCAGCTCGCCCAACCCAATCTTCCACCGCGTTCGCCGGCAACGGTGACGCGCCGCGCTCAGCTTGCATCGTTTTGTCGCCCTCTTCCTCAATCGTTGCCGACTACCACTGCACTCCCGGATACAAGCTCGGCATCCGGAACGACCGGTACGCATTCGCCCCGCTGATGGTCATCTGCCAGACCACTTGCGGCGTCGCGTCCTGCGTCATCTCGTACGTGGAGGTCTGAATTGTCGTTCCACCAGGAACCGTGCACAGGTCGAACTCCACGTCGTTGTTCGCCAGCACTTCAGCGTTTCCTCCGTAATTCGAGTACGTGTTGGGCGCGTACAAGAACGTCTGCGTCGCCGTCAATGCCGTCTCGTCCAGCGTGTACACCTGCGCAGTGCTGAAGGGACAGGGCGTCTGCCCGTACGCGGTGCAGCTTTCGCCACCGGGAAGCTGTCGATTATCGCCGTTGTCGAACACAGCAAGGCCGAACTGTCCCGACGTATTCGAAGTCGTGAACGACGGTCCGTGCTCGGTCGAGAACCAATCCAGCGGTGCAGTCCCGCCGGTTGCCGTGCCATCGAACGTGAAGTCGCCTTGGTAGCCCAGGTGCCACAGGATGTCGCCCGCTCCGGCTCCGTTGTTGTAATCGATCTTGATGATCCAGCTCTGGTGCCGGATGGAAAGCAACAGATTCCCGTCGGACGCGGAATACAAAAGCGCGTTCGCGTGCGTCCAGTCCGGAAACAAATATGGCTCACGATCGATATCTAGATGATCGAAAGAGTCCCAGAGCCACACTGGATTCAGGTTCGTATCCAGATCCACGATTGCGTCGCCCAACACCGTGATCGGCGTTCCTACCCTTCCTGGCAGGTCGGTGAACACCCTGGTCGAGTTGATTAGCAGGATCCAGTGCCCGTTGGGCAGCACCAACGCGTCGTGATGGATGGTCAGCGCCGTGTAGTTGAATCCCAGCGAGGCCAGCCGCTGATTCAGCTGCACCAGCGTGATCGATTTCACGATGTTTCCCGCCAGATCGATTTCGCGCGTTTCGTCCAGCGTTCCCGGCGGTGGCGGCGTCGCATCCAGCGGCGTTGTCGAGTTCGGTGAGACCGTGACCAGGTAATGCCCGTTGGTCAGTGGCTTCACCGGTTGCACGATGTTAGCCGCTGTGCCTCCAGGCTGGTAATACCACAGCACGTTCCCCTGCAAATCCACCGTGGTCGCCGCAGGCGCGGTCGTCTGCAGCAGATCCAGCATTTGCACGCCCGGCTGCGGTGTCAGGTTGTTCGGAGTCGAGACCGTAATCGCGGGAATAAGCGTCGCGGGTAGGCTGCCGGTTGTGAACGTGTGGTCGCTGTCCGTCAGCGTCGTCCCGTCGGGCATCAGCAGCGATGCGCGCATGTGATACTGCGTTTTCGCCTTCATCCCCGCCACAAACGTCGCCAGCGGCGCGGCGTTGCCCGCCGAATTCTGTGTCCAGGTGTTCAGCCCGTAGGTCGTGTCGGTCCCGAATTGGATGGTCACTGCTGCGGCCACCGGCGGCGCGATCGTGTACAGCGCCACCTGCGAGTTCGCCGTCGAAGTCACCGTCCCCGAACCCACCACGGTGACGCTGGCCGAAGCGGTCAGTTTGCTGTTCGACGTTTTCGTCGCGCTCACCATCACGGGCGCCGCTACCTGCGCCGCGGGCGCGGTATAAAGCCCGGTCGAATCGATCGTGCCGACCGTCGAATCTCCACCCGCCATCCCGTTCACCGCCCAGGTTAACTTTGCGGAGTTCGTATCGATGTTCGTGGAGAACTGCTGTGTCTGCCCAGTCAAAAGATCCGCCGAGGAAGGTGTTACGGTGGCCGTTTGCGGCGTCACGCCTCCGCTTGAGCAACCGGATAGACACACCATTACGAAAACGGCAAAAACAACCGCCACAACATTCGGTTTCATTCGTAAATGCCCCGAGACCGCAGATTTGCACCACGACCCAAAAAGACACACACGATAACCCTAAATTCATCAGAAAGTTCCAAAAAGTTCAACATATTGCTTTTCTAGACGCCCCGCCGGCGTCCAAGTCGAACGACTAGCAGACGCCGTATCTTAAACCGATCTTCCGCAGCCACTGCCGGTAACCGATTGCCGCGCGGTCCGATCGCAGATGCAGCTCCGCCTGCAAGTCGAGTGGCAACAGCTCCGGCCGTTGCGATTCGACGATCGGAATATCCTGCCCGGTCACCTTGTCCTGAAACTCGCGTAGCGCGAAATCCGTCGTCTCCGGCGCGTAATTCAACGCCATGATCGCCCACGACAGGCTTTCGGCTTCGTCCACCGGCGTCACAAAGTTGATCATCGAAAATTTCCGGTTCTCATGCATTTTCACGAAATACGCTGTGAGCGGACGCATCGCGCGATACGTGTAGCGCACTTCCGCGCCCCAACCGGTGCCGTCCGGATCGGGTTGGAAAAACGGAATGTCCTTCGCCACCACTCCGTCGTCGGTCGTCTCGACCTCGTAATCGCCCACTTCGGTGTGCTTCGGGTCGCCCAGCAACCCTGCGTGAACGAACGGAAAATGCCCCACATCCAGAAAATTTTCGATCACTCGCGGCCCTTGCGCGTGAAACAAGTAGGGCCCCGCGTCCACCTTGCGAAACGTCGTATCGCTCCACTCCGGAAAATCCGGCACGTCCGCGCGCGGCTCGCCCAAGCAAACCCACACGAAACCAAATTTGTCCTGGGCTTGGTAGGTCTCGACGCGCGCCTTCGACGGCGGCGGTTGCGACGGGCTGGCTGGAATTCGCGCACACTTCCCCGTCGCGTCGTACTCCCAGCCGTGATACGGGCACGCGAGACAATCGCTGGGCGCCGATTCGCGGTCTTCCCTCGCGATCACGCGTCCACCGGAAAGCTTCGCGCCGCGATGCAAACACAAATCGCGCCACGCGTGAATCGTCGGCGGCGCCGCTTTCGCCACAAATCCCGTCGGCGGCCGATCCTGCTCGCGCCACAGCACAATGTCTCGCCCCAGCAGTCGCGCAGGACGAACCTGCCGCGCATCCAAATCGCGCGATCGCGCCACCACGTGCCAATCATTCGCCAGAATCGGATCGTCGATCATCCGCGCGCAATATATCACGCACCACCTACCTACTCCGTACGGTGCTTCCTGTATTCCGGCCGGACGACGCGCGCAATTCTGGATTGCGGGAGCGAAGTTGCCGCCTCGCCGTAAATTCGAAGCCCGTCGAGCAGACGCCTCGATTCGCCTAGTGAGCCTTCGGATACGCCCACGCATCCAGGGCCGCAGGCCGCAGTGCAGCCACGCCTCCGGGCAACCCTCGAGCAGAGTTATCACTCTGATTAACTAATTGGAACGATTCGTTCAGAGACCTTGCGGGTCGCCTGCTGCTAATCTAAAGTCGCCGCTGCGCGGTTCCCATCGCACCGGCAAAAAGGACCGCCCATGCGCACATTCGGCACAACCGCAATCGCATTCCTCGCAGCCATATCGTTCGCGCCGCAGCTTCGCGCGCAATGCAACTGCAAGCCAACCCCGTCGATTCAGGTTTCCGGCACGGCCGACATCTACGTCGCGCCAGACCGCGCAAGGATCGTCCTCGGCATCGATTCGGACAACAAAATTCTCGCCGCCGCGAAGAGCGCCAACGATCAGACTTCGCGCCGCGTCATCGCCATTGCGAAGAAAGCCGGCATTCCCGACACCGATATTCAAACCAGTGCAGTCAGCGTCCGCATCGTTTACAACGACAATAGCGCGCGTTTCGACCACTACTCGGCATCTCAGACCATCGAGATTACGCTGGACGACATCAAGCTCGCGGACAGCGTACTCTCCAGCGCAATCGAAGCGGGCGCCAACCGCGTCGATCAGGTTTCTTTCGATGTCCACGATGCGAGCACAATCCGCGCGGCAGCGCGCGAGCAGGCGCTGAAGTCCGCGAAGCAGAAAGCCATCGAGATGGCCGCGGTCTTGGGACAGACCATCGGAAAACCATCCAGCATCACCGATGTATCCGATCCCTTCGAGGAGGATTTCAAGTTCGCGAACTCGATAAACGGATTGCCCCAGGGTGGCGCCGGCGGAGGCGATGGCGAGCAGCAAACACTCGCCACCGGCCAAGTCCGGATTCGCGCGACTGTGAACGTCGCATTCGAGCTTCAATAGAAATGTCAATGAAGCCCGCACATAAAACCGTCCTCGTTCTCTTGGTTCTGTTGATACCGTACATGGCTGCGGCCGTCTATGCTTCGCAGCACATCGAAAACGGCCGAGTCCCGATGATCATTCTTCGCTGGATGCTCATCTATCTCGTTTGCGCGATCGCGCTCTTTGTTACTTGCGAAAAAGGATCTTGGCCGCCGCACCGCCTTCGCCGCCGTCCGAGAAGAAATCCCAGTTGTTAAAAGGCGCTCGGTCACTGAAGCTCTTGGGTTGGATCCTACTTTTGAACGACATCTACCAAGCTTCGAGATGGGAACTACTCGCACGAATCCGTCGTGGCTACCATCGCCTTGTTCTCTTGGGAATTTTCCTTGTGTTTGTCTGCTTCTGGTACGCCGGGAAGATGTCACGTCAGGCTGCGGCGATTTCCGACGGTGCCCAACCCAGCGATGCCACTGCAGCTCCACTCAATTAACGTCCCAACGTTCCCGCATGACTCATCCAGCATGTCCGCGACTATATCCACACCGCATGCAGTATCGCTCCGTCGGACGGAAGCCGGGTCAGCTATCCCACCCATTCCAACTTTCAGATATACTCCGCCCTTGGCCGCGCACTCGCCCGCCGCCCAAGGACACGAAATGCCCATCGTCGCACCCGCCGCCGAATGGTCCACTCTCGTCACGCGCATGAAATCCGACGCGCCGGAAGTCTTCGGCTCCGAAGACCGCATCCTCAACCTTATCGAAGGCGAATGGAAGGAGCCGGGCTTCGGCCGCCACTACGAATCCGCCGTCGATGGCCGCAGCCTCGGCAAAATTCCGATGATCTCCCTCGATACCGCCAAGGGAGCGGTAAAGTTCGCTAAGTCCGAATTCGCCGCCTGGGCCGCTCTCGATCTCGACGAACGCAAACGCCGCGTCACCCACTGCCTCGAGGGACTGCGCGCACATCGCGAACTGATCGCGCTCCTGCTGATCTGGGAAATCGGCAAGCCCTACGCGCAGGCCCTCACAGACATCGACCGTTGCATCAGCGGCGCCGAATGGTACGTCGCGAACATCGAATCCGATGCTCGGCTCGCGCAAACCCATCGGCCTGATCTCCAACATCGCCTCGTGGAACTACCCGATGTCCGTGCTGATGCACGCCGTGCTGGTTCAGGCGCTCGCGGGTAATTCCGTCATCTCGAAAACGCCCACCGACGGCAGCCTCTACGCGCTCACTCTCGCCCACGCCATCGCTCGCCGCGCCGGGCTGCCCGTTTCTCTCGTCAGCGGCTCCGGCGGCCAGCTCAGCGACGCCCTCGTGCGCAACGAATACGTCGATTGCCTCGCATTCGTCGGCGGAAAAACCAACGGCGGTGTGATCGCCTCCACGCTCTACGACGCGAACAAACGCTACATGCTCGAAATGGAAGGCGTCAACGCCTACGGCGTGTGGAAGTTTTCCGACTGGAAGAATCTCGCCTCCCAAATTCGCAAGGGCTTCGACTACGGCAAGCAGCGCTGCACCGCCTACGTCCGTTACGTCGTCCAGCGCGACCTGTTCCCGCAATTTCTGGAAATGTATCTGCCCGTGCTGCACTCGCTGCGCTACGGCAATCCGGTAATGGTCGAATCCGCCAGCGACGCGCTACCCACGCTCGATTTCGGCCCGCTCATCAACAGCAAAAAAGTGGAAGAGCTTCGCGTTCTCTACACCGACGCGCTCGGCAAAGGCGCCATCAGCCTGGTCCAGGATTCCGTGCAGCAGAACATGATCTTTCCCAATCAGGACACGTCCGCCTACGTCGGCCCGGCGTCCCTGCTGAATATTCCGCGCAATTCGATGCTCTACCACAACGAGCCGTTCGGCCCCATCGACACCATCGTCATCGTCGATCACGTGGAAGAACTCGTCGCCGAGATGAATATCTCCAACGGTTGCCTGGTCTCTTCACTCGCCTGCGACGATGCCGCCACCGCAAAGTCCATCGCTCATCAGCTTCGCTCTTTCAAAGTGGGCATCAATACCATGCGCTCGCGCGGCGACCGCGAAGAAGTCTTCGGCGGCATCGGCCAATCCTGGAAAGGCTGCTTCGTCGGCGGCCGCTGCCTGGTCCTCTCCGTCACCCAGGGCGCCCCCGGCGAAAAACTCTACGGCAACTTCCCCGACTACACCCTGCTCCCCGAAGAATCCGTCCAGCCCCAGTTCAGCCCCAAAGCCGCCGCGTAGCCTCGACGCGTTCCGAGTGCTGCTACCAACAGCCCTGCGACCGACAAAATCGCATGACAATCCCCAACAAATCCCGTACTTTTAGGTCATGGAAACGATAAAGGTCGATGTTCCTTCGGACCTTTTGAAACTGGCGAACTTGGAGCCATCCAACTTGTCGGAAGAAGCCGTGCGCCTGCTGGCACTCGAACTTTTCCGCGAGGAAAAGGTTTCGCTAGGCCGCGCCGCGGAACTCAGCCGCACTCCTCTCGCCGCGTTTATGGACTTCGCCGCCAAGCACGGCGTTCCGCCTCTGCGCTACACCGCCGGCGACCTGGAACAAGAACGCCGCGCCCTCGATAAGCTAGGTCTTTGATTGTCGTTTCAGACTCGTCTCCTCTGATCGTTCTGGCCAAGCTGGGCCGCTTGAGCCTTCTAAGCCGGCTCTATCCAACGGTACTGATCTCCGCGCGAGTTCGCGACGAAGTCGTGACGCGCGGGGAAGGTCGTGCAGGTTCCGTCGAGGTGGCGGCCGCCTCCTGGATTCAGGTGCGTGCTCTCAAAGACGCATCTTCTTTGGACTCGGCGGCCTTCGCCTTCTCTCTCGGCCTCGGTGAGATGAGTACAATTCTCCTGGGTAGAGAGTTGAAAGCGGACATACTGCTGATTGACGAATGGAAAGCTCGAAGAGTGGCTGCGGCTTCCGGCTTTCAGGTCGTGGGTTGTGCAGGCTTGCTCGAAAGGCTCTTCTTGCGAGGTCACATCGAAGATTTGCACGCCGATTTTAGGCGGCTTGCGGAGTTAAGCTACGTGGATATCGAACTGCTGAACGCTCGCCTCCGCACCCATAACCTCGCGCCGATCTGAACCCATCTCGACAATGTTCTTCATCCTATCGACATAACACTCGCTACTGCGTCTCCACCAGCACCATGGTCCCGAATTTCTCCGGCACGTGAAACGTCTCGGACATCGGCGGCTGCCACGCCAGCATATGCACCTTCTTCTTCGGCCCCTGGCTGCGGAAAAAATTCACGCGAAACTTTTCGCCCGCCACCGGCCCCGTCCGCCCCGCCGGCAGAATCGCCACAAACGGAATCTTCATCGCGCCGTACCAGATTTTCCGCTCGCGATCGATGCGCGCCACCACATCGAAGTCCGAACTCCACAGCTGCCCCTGCCCGCGCGTCGGGCTGGTCAGATCCACGTCCAGATCCAGCCACTCCCCCTGCGGCGACAGTTCGAATTCCTTGTACGCCTCGATCTTGTCGAAGTCCGATCCGATGAACATTTCCGCCACATCCCACTTCCACAGTTGCCAGGTCTTGGTGCCGGTGTGCGGATCGTCTTTCAGGTGCAGCAAATCGTAGGGGCACACGAACAGCACGTAGAGGTTGCGCTCGGTCCATCGCGTGTAGATGGCCGTGCGAAACGCGGGCAGCGGATTCGCGAAGCGGTCCTTTTCCGCGAACACCGGCACCGCTTCTCTCCAGAACGCCAGCTCGGGATCGGCCGCCAGGCGAATGCCCGTCTCGGCGTGAACGCACTTCACCGTCGTCGCCGGCGTTTCCGGCGGAGGCAGCACCGGCGCCCTGTACCACGGCGTGTGCTTCTCCAGGAAACATCCATCCAGCGCCGCCGCCGCGCCCCATACACCGCACGCCAGCACAAATTTTCGCCGAGAGAGGAAATCCATCACCACCCGCCCCGGCGATTATCTTACCCTCAAACCAAATCCGACTCAGCAAGCCCCAGCCTGCCGGCGCTCCCGTTCGGTTTTCGACTTTGTCCCCGCCCGTCATCCAGAGTCCGCTTCAGCGGACGAAGGATCTCTCTTCGCTCTTCGCCGTTGCCCTGGCACCTATGTAGCGGCGGAGCGATGCGACCAGCATCGATCCGGCAGCCGTTGCTGTTCCAGGTCCCCGCCCCCTCTTCGCCGTTGCCTTGGCACCGATGTAGCGGCGGAGCGATGCGACCAGCATCGATCCGGCAGCTGCCGCCTGTGCCGTGGTTGCGGGAACTACGCACGCGAAAAAATGTCGAGTTAGTGCCGATTAGAAATGGCGCGGTGGTTTGTTTTGTGCGAGTTACAGACGATTCTAATCGCAGACTGCCGATTAGAAATCGTGGCGTTTTTGCGGCCAGCCGAAGCGCCCGGAGCACTCGTTGCGGAGAGTACGTACGTAGCCTGCGCGGCGGGAGAATCGGAAAAAGAGCCGCCTCGGAGCTCGATCAGCGAGCACCCGTGCCGTTTGTTTTCTGGAATTTACGTAACCTTTGAATCGCGGGCGCGCCGGTAAGGCCGTTGCGGGAACGACCGAGTGGCGGCGTTCCTTGGGATGTTTCTGCTTCGAAGAACTTCCGGAACACTTCAAATGACGGAAGTTAAGGGCAGAGGTCGGCGCCGGTGGGGTGGAGCGTCCCAGTTGGCGGCCGGCTGCCATGCGACTCCGTTGGTACCGTTTTATTTGCCTACGCATCTATTATATCATGCCGTTACTACAAGAGCAACACCAAAACGGCAGAGCCAGCCAACTCTCTGCGCCACAAACCCCGAGAAACCCCGACCAAGCCCCCTCCGACATCCCCGGCAACCGCATTTATCTCTTGTTGCACCCGCTCGGCCCCTACGGCCGCGATCTTCGTGACGCCGTGCTTCTGGCGTTATGGCTTGGGCTCCGCGCGACTCGCGTCCGTCGCGGGAGCGCCAGCGGCGGGCGCAGGCGACTGTGCCGGAGCCCGCGTGCCGGCTTGCGACGTGTCCGCGCGCGCCGCCCACTTCGCCCTGTCGCCAGCGTTGTCGCTCAACTCGGCAACGTGCGCGCCCGTTCGAATCACAAAGTTGAGCCACTCCCCGGTTACGCCCGCCGCCACCGCCAGCGTGTACGCCTGCTCGGCCGACTTCGCCGCAGCGTCCGGGTCGCCGTCGCGCGATTGGTAGTTCGCCGCGTAAGCCGTCGCGTTGGCCCGGCGCTGCTCGAGATTCCGCAGCACCATTTTGTGCGTCGGCGTGCCGCCCGGCGGATCGGACGAAAACTGCTTCTTCATCGCCGCGATCACCGCCGGGTACGCATCGGCGACGTTCAGCTCGCTGATCGCCGCGTCGTGAAAGTGGTCCTGCTTGAGTTGCGCGTGGGCGAGGCGATCCCACATCTCGGCATACATGCTATTGCTCTTCCCGGGCCATACCTCGGCTTGCTCGAGGGCATCACGGTACGACTTCTCCGCGTCGATGTAGCGGCCTTCCGACGCCTGGCAATCGCCGATCGACGAGTACGCATTCCCCAGAAACTCGGCTTTGTTGCGCGGATACTTCGCGGCCTCGGCCTTGGGGATCAGCGTCTCGCGGTAGAGCGTCGTCAATTTGGTGCAGCTGATGCCGGGGTCGGCGGTGAACGTGTCGCGGATGATGTGGTTCAGCACGTCGTGCTCGCGAAGCTCCGCGGCCAAGCGCGTGTCCGCCGGGTGCGCCGCCCGGTACGCCGTCGCCGTTTCCGAACGCGGCGGGTCCTGCGCCACGGCGCTGGGCGCGGCGCACAGCGCGGAGAGCAGGCAAAACGAGACGGCGGCGGGGCACCGGTTCGGTAGCGAGTTGAACATAGTCGTGGGCAGTGACTCGCGCGTGACTGTACACGAGGGTTAGCGGCGGCGCAATGGTGGGGCGGGAGTTGGGTGCTCGGTGCGAGAAATCGCCCATAGGGCGAGGGACCGGACCGCGGCCGTTGCCGCTTGAGCGGCAGCTAATTGGCACGAGGTATGTGGCCGGGTGCCGCACCCTTTTGCGGTAGAAGGTGTGCGCAGGAACAGCCCTGCCTAAGGCCGATTAGCCTACTGCGACGTCGCAATTTTGCGGCGATCCAAAGCCTCGGGAGAGGCGAAACTGCTTTGTGTAGGGACGTGCTGCGGGAAGTACGGATGAAATTATCCTCCGACCCAAAAAAGGAAACGTCGGCGCAGTTTTTTCGTACGAAGGCGGCACCGAAATCAGGAGGAGGTAAGGAGAGCGGAACGCCCAGCCCGCTCTCAACGAGAGCCGACTGGCAAGCCAGTGACCCTCACGCTTGTGTGTAGCTGCCTACAGCCATTGACTATCGGTCGGGCGTTGCGTCGCCTATTAGTATACTTCGTGGCTTTGTTTATCGTCTAACGCTTTCGTAAAGCTGAACCCTGTCCACATCGTGAACCAAACCTGCGGAGAGGAGACCATCCGACTCAGAAGAATCTCATCTTTGACACCAAACTTCCTGAGCAGGCATTTCTTGAATGCCTCATCCAGATATGGGCAAGACAGACAATCCAAAAGAAGCAAGGTAAGCTCGGCGTCTTTCGGTGCAGTGGCCTTGGACCTATCAAATTTGTTGAGGATTTCGCCCATCAGAAATTCCCGAATCCGTGCGTACGCAGTCCGTTTCCTTACGTAGAAAAGTAAAACGGTAATGGTTAGATGGTTGAGCGGTGTCTTCGGCTCGTAGCCCGCCCCCGCACTTTGGATATTGAAGTACGAACACAACGCGTCAGCGTCGAGCCAGTATTCCCGGCCGAGCTCCGACAAGGCGATCAGTAACGAAAGCGATTCGATCGGCGTGTATGGGTTGCAAGAGCACTTCTCCAACACGAATCTGATGTCGTCGAAGATGACCTTAAACAGAATGTGCCTGAGGTCGGGGCTAAAATCTCCACGCTTCACGACCCCTAGGAGCACCTGCAAGATTCTGCAGACCCGAATAGTGGTGTTTGCGCGAGGTACGGTGGAAAAAATAAAAAATGTGAAGCTAGTTATGGAAATTAATGCTTCACACAAAGATTTCTGAGTTTCTTCCCGCTTCTCAATCGTCCAATAGTCGTCGACCACTCGGCGCGTCAAGCTTTCAATAAGAGCCAGTGAATAATTTAGGATTTCTCGAGCATCGACTTTGGTCTCACTGAGAATCGTCTTAAAGCCTACGATAAGCCCATTCGACCGAACATATATCTTCCCTTGCTTTGTTGTTCTTGCCTCGCCAGTCACCGGGTCAGGCGCGGCCGGCACCTCTTCGATTGAGTATCTGAGTTCCCTGTTCAGGAGTTCTGAAATTCGATTCTTCGCGATCGAAATCGGCGTAATGATCGGCTTTTCAAATTTTGCGATCTTATTCGGATTTAGGCTTAACTTAAAGAGTTTTAGCTCCAACTTGAGCTCACGAAGGATGTCGTCTTTGTGCTTTTCATCGTTGTAGAAAATGAAATAGTCGTCTACGTACCGAAAGATTTCGTAGTCCTTCTGATGCAGCGCTGGCCTCACACGTTTTGCGATACTGGAATCAATAGCCTGCAGCAGCAGCTCAGCAAAAATCCTCGAAAACTCTGGACCGATGATTATTCCGTTCGTTTCGTTGTAATTGAGCCTCTGCATGAAGCGGTCGAACTTACCGGGAAACGTCTCCTTCGCGGGCCCCATTCTGAATTTAACGCCCGCCTTTCCTAAAACTGCCCATTGAATTGAATGCGTATAAATGCTTTCGAAACACTTTGAGATATCCACCCTAATCAGTTTCTGATAGCGCTTTTCGCACGCGTGGAACTTCGGAGATTCGTAAAATTTGAAGATGTGACTGTAGTCTTTGTAGACAAAAAACGATCGGAGGTGTTCATACTCGCGATCGTGTTCCTCGACTCCCACAGTTTCTTCGGAAATAGTGAGCCTATGAGTTTTATCCTTGTGAAACACATATTTCGCCACTCGGTGGGGTCGGCGAATCGAGAAGTCCCCGACATTGCAATGGTGAAGAATCTGCTCCTTGTGGACGTGATAGAAGTCGACCAGTTGAAGTTGATTGCGTGGATGGCAAATTGCGAGCTCGCGAAAGTCCTCGTCTTTGTGCTTGATCTTATATGCGAACGGTATGGTCACAAAATATGAATCAGCCAGCCGCATAGAATTAATGGGAATTCGTTGGCCGTTCGCTATGGTAACTTGGGTCGCGATTTGATTGGTCGCATTGGCTCCGACGATTAGGCGAACGGTAGCATCAAGTAATGAATCCGATTGTTTCCAAAACACTTTGTCGTCCGAGAACTCGATTCGATTATCCACGAGAAATCGATAGAAGCGCCGATTGGAAAATGTAAGAGGAAGCTCGTAAGGCAAAACGTCAGAGAGAAGCGCTCTCTCTTTTCGGTAGCGCAGAAGTTTTTTACGTCGCCTAAGCTTCATATTTCCAGAGCTCCACGAGATCCTTTAGCTGACTACTTGTGAACAATCGAAAGCGTCTCTCTCGAAAACCGTCCGCAAACGAGAAGCCCGCAAGTGCGTTGCGAAGCGAGGATCGGCTACGCATCAGGACTTTGTCGGTGAGGTAGGCATCCAGCTCTTCGAGATCTCCCAGGCGGGTAAGGAGTCGGTTGGAGTGAAAGATACCTACCATAATGTTGCTCTTGTTGTTTTTGAGGCGCGTATTTTCCGTGAGGAAAGCGATCCGTCTTCGGAGGAGCGCCCGCGCGCGCTTCTCGCCGAACGCCGAGCGCTTCTCATACGCCGCGAATGACCTATCAATGCGTCTTTTATATTTGGCGATTCTCTTATCGCTTAATCCAACGCTGAAGCTCTCTCCATCCTTGCGAAATCTATAACCCAAATATTCGAGGTCGAGCGGTGTATTCCTCGTACCGTCATAGGTCTTAGTTTTGTCATCGTTGAGAGACAGGCCAAGGTTTGTTGCAGCCTTGCGCACAAACGGAAGTAGCTCGGTCGCATCTGTATTGGGCCCGGGGTAAAAGATGACCACAACATCGTCGACATAACGCGAGTAGAAAAGACGTTCGTCATGGGAGCAAATTGCCTTATCAAATTCCTTCATGAATAGCTCGACCAGGTACGCGCTTAGTCCAACACCTCTTGGAACTCCTGTTGGACGCTGAGAGATTTTTCTGTACTGGTCGAAGATGCTTCGAATGATCTGCCGAGAACGCAGGGTTAGTTGTCCGTCTCGCTCAAGACTCTTCAGAATCATCTCGCATGGGACGGATTCGTAGAAGTCTTTAATGTCAGTTCGGATTACACACTTGGGAAAATTATCTTTTAACGCCTGAGCGAGATAGGCCACGATCCGATGGCGATTTGCCTGCTTAACGTTATATAGCTTACGGATGTTGTATTGAAGCTGCTTGAGCGCGAGATAGGCGGCTGGAGTGTGGTCAGCCTGGTAAACCTGCTTGCCCTTTATGAATTGCTTGCCGCTTATTCCTATCGTGAAGTCTTCCTGGTCAACCTCCCTGCTAAGCCCGACGAGTTTGATATCCAGTAGCGTTTCTTTTTCTCTCTCGAGCTCTTGCCGCTGGGCTCTAAGTGCATCCCGTTCCTGCTCGAATTCCGCGCGTGGACGGTTTCTCCGGCTTTTGTATACGGTCCGGAGTTGAGCCGTAGTCTGTTTGATCTTGTCAGTTATGGTTTTGACATCGGGAAAAAACTCGCCTTCGAGGTAGACGCCTCGTCGGTTTTCGAAGTTCAGAATCTTCCAGAAGTTTTCTGCGTTAAAGGCTTGGTTGAGCATGTTACGTGGCCTTTTCCGTCCTTATTTAACGCACAGAACCAACAGAATCTACCACACCCCGTTCATTTCTTTGAAAGTCCTCGATTCAATACGGTTCTAAGGTACGCTCGCCGACGAGATTCACGCTTGAATCACTCCATTCGACGTGTTATACTTGTGCTCTAGGTAACTGTTTGAGACTTAACGCAGCCGCATGGCAGCCAGCCGCCGACTGGGACACACCAGCCCACTGGCGGCAACCTCCGCTCTTCCCTCCCGTCGTTTGAAGTAGTTCCGGCCGTTTTTCGAAATAGCTACTTCCCAACGCAACCCGCCACGCCGTGATTCCCGCAGCGGCCTTACCGGGGCCCCTGCGACTCCCGTGTTACGGAACAGACAGAAAACAAGGTTCCGTGGCATACGCACTCGTGCGTGTGGGCGCCCCAAGTTCGTTGGGGTGCCGGGGTGACCGTTTCAGACTTCACCACCGAAAGCGGCGGCGCGCGCATGAGTGCGTACGCGACGAAGCACAGGCGGTGTCGCCCATTTTACTTAACGGCAAAAGGCCGCAGGCGGATTCTCCGCGATCACTGCACAGGCGTGGTCGCCTATTTTACTCAGGGGCGGAAGGCCGCAGGCGGGATCGCCTACTCTTCTCAGGCAAGCGAGCAAACAGGCAGGTGTGGCTACGCTACTCAACGGCACGAGCAAACAGGCAGAGTGTGGCTACGCTACTCGCCGGTACGAGCAAACAGGCAAAAGTGCCTGTCCCACGCCGACCGCCTGGGAGGCCGTCGGACGTGCGCGGGGCGCGCAAAACCGAAGAGAGATCCTTCGGCCCCGTGGACGGGGTCTCTGGATGACGGCCGTCTGAGCGCGACGGCTGGAGGGCAAGGCGGTGTTAAGGCGGCGCGGTGCACGGCGCTGCGCGCAGGGTGCGGAAGCCCGCAGACGGAGAAAAGCCGCAGGCGTGGTCGCCTACGCTACGAAGCACAGGCGTTGTCGCGTATTTTACTCGGGGGCGGAAGGCCGCAGGCGGGTCACTGCGCTACTTCTGGATTCGCGAGCGCTTCGGCTGCTCCCTCTCGACGGCTGCCGCGTTGCTGCGCGACGCGCCGCTACAGGCGTTGATGGGGAGTTTAGGAGCGGCGGCTCTGAACGCGTTTGAAGAAGATCATCGCAATAACGAGCAGGATGAAGCTACCCGCGCGGTCGCCGCGGTGAAAGGCTTCTGGCACGAGGTAGAGGGCGAGGATCGCGAGGCAGAGAAACGTTACGGGAATCAGTAGGTAGGGGTTTTTCATGGGCGGCCTCAAGTCCATGATACGCCTGCCCGGGGGCGGCGGGCGAACGGTTTTGGCGCGGCGCGGCTGGCTCGCCGCAGGCCGCGTGCGAGACCGCGGCCGCGTGGGCGTGAATTCCGCACGTACGAGTGCGTAGGCTACGAAGCACAGGCGGGGACGCCTATTTTATTCAGCGGCAAAAGGCCGCAGGCGCTGAAAAGCCGCAGGCGGGTCGCCTAAGCTACTCAGCGGTACAAGCAAACAGGCAAAAGTGCCTGTCCCACGCCGACCGCCTGGGAGGCTGTCGGACGCGCGCGGGGCGCGCAAAACCTGAAGAGAGATCCTTCGGCCCCGTGAACGGGGCCTCTGGATGACGGCCGTCTGAGGGCGACGGCCGAGGAGGGCGGCGGCCGGGGCCGGGCGGCGCAAAATTCTTTGGTTCGCGTGTCGGGTTTTGCCCTCCGATTTCGATTACTAGAGTAGAGCGCCTGGGCTCATTCAAAGGAGCGAATCCCACATGGCTACGAAGAAAAAGCTGGCGAAGGGCAAGAAGGCGCCCGCGGTGAAGTCGCTGCTGCGTATCGCTGGCCGCTAGTCGAAGCGCGTCGTCCAAAAGTTTCCCTCAGCTGGGAAATGGCGGGTCCAAGGGACTGGGTGTTCCGGGCCCGCCAGCAGTCCCTGCAAGGGGCACGAAAAAAAGGAGACCAGGATGGCTACAAAGAAAAACTGGCCAAGGGCAAGAAGGCACCCGCGGTGAAGTCGCTGTCGTTACGCGTGGGCGCGGGCCGCTAGCCGCCGGAACGCCCACAAAAAGGAAATAAAGATAAAAATTCAAAAGGGTGGCAAAGGGCAAGAAGGCACCCGCAGTGAAGCCGCTGATTCAAAGGCTCGGCCGTTAGTCGCCCAGAACGCCAATTCAAAAAGGAGAAGCAAACATGGCTACGAAGAAAAAGCTGGCGAAGGGCAAGAAGACGTCGGCGGTGAAGTCGCTGTCATTACGCATGGGGGCGAGCCGCTAGCCGCTTTCAAAACTTTGCTGCGCAGGCGTCCTTCAGTGATCCTGAGGGACGTCTGCGCTTTTTTGTGCCCTCTCGGAGCATTCACGCGAATCCTGTATAATCGAGGGCTATGCTATCGATTAACAACGTAACCATGCGCTACGGCCCGCGGATCCTGTTCGAAGACGTCTCCACCACGTTCTTCGACGGCCGCCGCTACGGCATTACCGGCCCGAATGGCGCCGGCAAGTCCACCTTGATGAAGATTCTGACCGGCGAGATCGACCCGACCAAGGGCGACGTGACGCGGCCGAAGAAAATGGGCGTGCTGAAGCAGGACCAGTTCGCGTTTGACGAATTCCGCGTGATCGATACCGTGATCATGGGCAATGCGCCCGCTGTGGAAGGCGCTGCAGGAGCGCGAAACTCTCTACGCCAAGCCGCACGAGGAATTGACCGACGCCGACGGCATGCGGCTCGGGCGAGCTGGAAGGCATCGTCGGCGAAGAGGGCGGCTACACGGCCGAAGCCGACGCCGCCGTGCTGCTGGACGGGCTGGACATCGACGAAAGCGCTGCACGAGCGGAAAATGAGCGAGCTGCAGGGCGGCCAGAAAGTCCGCGTGCTGCTGGCGCAGGCGCTGTTTGGCCATCCGCAAGTGCTGCTGCTGGACGAGCCGACCAACAACCTGGACCTGGATTCGGTGCACTGGCTGCAGGATTATTTGAACGAGTACGAAGGCGTGCTGATCGTGATCTCGCACGACCGCCATTTTTTGAACAGCGTCTGCACGCACACCGCGGACATCGATTACCAGACCGTGATCATGTACAACGGCGGGTACGACGACATGGTGGTGGCCAAGACGTCGGTGCGTTCGCGGATTGAAAGCGAAAACGCGCAGCGCGAGAAGAAAATCGCGCAGTTGCAGGATTTCATCGCGCGATTCTCGCGCCGGCACGCGTTCGGCACAGGCGACTTCGCGCAAGAAGGAAGTCGAGCGCTTGCAGACCACCGAGCTGGCGCGGTCGAACATTGCGCGGCCTTATATTCGATTTCAACGTGGAGCAGACTTCGGGGCGGCATCCGCTGGACGTCAAGAGCGTGGCGAAATCGTACGACGGCGTGAAGGTGTGCGAAGCCGTTTTCAGCGGCGGTGGATCGCGGCGAAAAAATGGCGTTGATGGGCCGCAACGGTACCGGCAAAACCACGCTGCTGAAATCGCTGCGTGCGCAACGCGACGGGATATATCGACGACGCGGACCGCGCGTTTCCGATCGATGGCGGCGACGGTGATGTGGGGCCACAACGTCGCCGTGGGATATTTCGCGCAGGACCACAGCGAATCGATCACAGCAGGGCATCGAATGCGATCGAGTGGCTGCATCAGTTCAAGCCGCAGGCGACGCAGGAAGAATTGCGCGGCGTGCTGGGGCAGATGCTGTTCAGCGGCGAAGAGGCCACCAAGCCGACGTCGGCGCTTTGAGCGGAGGCGAATCGGCGCGGCTGATTTTCTGCCGGCTGATGCTGCAGAAGCCCAACGTGCTGGTGCTCGACGAGCCGACCAACCATTTGGATTTGGAATCGATCAACGCGCTGAACATCGCGCTGCAGAAATACGACGGCACGGTGTTGCTGGTGACGCACGACCACGACGTGATCGATGAAGTCGCGACGCGCATCTGGCACTTCGACGACCAGCAAAGTCGAGGACTTCAAAGGCCCCTACGAGGAATTCGTGGCGCAGCAAGCCGCCAACGCAGCCGCTGTGGGCGGCGGCAAAGTGACGGCGGGCAAAAAGAAGTAGCGCTTCGATACAACTACAAAGAATCGAGACGCGCGAGCGGAGGCGGGCTGAAGCCTGCTTCCCTCGCGCGTTTTTTGTTGGCGCACGATTTATTTTGAAGCGGCGAGGACCGGCAGGGGTGGGGGTGGAGGATGGGTGGATTGTTTCAGGGCGTGCAGGACGAGCATGGCGGTGCGGGTGTCGGAATGGGTGGCGGATTTGTATTTGTCGATGGCAGTGGAGGTGTCGCCGGCGGCCAGCAGCTTGAGGAGTTGGGATCGCAGCGGGTCGTTGATTTGTGCGGCAAGATCTTTGAAGTGGGCGCGATCGGAGGCGTCGTCGCGAAAGTCGGCGATGGCTTTTTCGGTGGAGCAGGGCTGATCGGCGAACCAGCGGCCGTTCTGGCGGACCAGGTAGAGAACAATCGAGCCGCCATCGTTCCCAAGTTGGTAATCGATCTGGAGTTGGTGCTCGGGCTTCACGGGAAAGTAGGCGAAGCCGGACATCGCTTTGACGTTGTCTTCGTTGACGGGAAGAAGGTCGAGGATGTAGTTGGGCGGGATGGTGTCTTCCATTTGTGAGCCGAAGATGGCGTCGTAGAAATCCTTGTTCTGTGGCGTGACGCAGGCGCGGGTTTCGGGCGCGAGGTAGGACCAGAGTTTGGCGGAGTCTTTGGCGTTGATCGCCGCAACATATCGCGCGGCGAACGCTTTCACTTCGGGCGAAATCGGCAACGATCCCGGAAAGCCGTCTTGCGCGCGGGTCGGCATCGCGAACGGCAACACGAACATGCACGCAACAGCGAGCGCGAGCGCGCGAATCATCGAGTGAACGCGGGGCCGGACGATCGCGTGTGTACGTGGGCGAGCGGGCGTCATGTTCCCTCCGCCCACGATTTTGACACTCGCGTGACAGGGATCGCGCACATTGACCCGCGTACGAGTCGTAGTGGTTAATGATGCGGTGGTTCGGTCTGGAGCTAGTATTCGCGGGGCGGGACGTGGATGCCGTGGGAGGCGAGGATCAGGACAATTTCGTCGTCGGATTTGAAGGCGGTGCGATCGATCACGCACTTGTACTGGCGCGGGCGCTGCATGCTGAGCCGCGGACGGCGCAGATTCGGCGCAGGCGGCAAAAATGCGGGGCCGAGGTCGTCGATCAGCGGCGACCAGAACTGCGCGGAGGCGGAGGGCGCGTCGTAGATAGTGATCTGCTTGGCGGTGAGGTTCGCGTGCATGTTTTCTGGGGTTCTCCGTGGGGTACTGTGCCCCGGCGCGGGAGGTGTGTCAAGGGAGTCTGTGGAAATCCTTGAGGAAAACCGACACGGTACCTTAGCGTACATTAAAGCTCGCGGAACATGACGTAGGCGTCGGCGAGACCGAGTTGCGGATGCGCGAACGCGGCCGGAAGGGTGCCGACGATGCGGAAGCCGTGGTTGAGCCAAAGGCGGACAGCGCGCGAATTGGATGCGACCACAAAATTGAACTGCATTGCGCGGAAGCCGCGTTCGCGCGCGCGGGCAAGCGAGTGCTCGCACATCGCTCCGGCAACGCCGCGACCGGTCGCGCCGGGCGCGGTGACGTAGCCGCAGTTCGCCACGTGCGATCCCCCGCCCCGCTGGTTCGCTTGCAGGAAATACGTGCCGACAAGCGTGCGCGAATCGCTGACCGGCGCTGCTGCGACGGCGTCCCGTCCCGGAGCCCCGTCTGGGGCGCCGGCGGCCGCGGTTCCATCCTCCGCGACGTACACTTCGTGTTCCGGCGCGAACCAGTACGCCAGCCCGTCTTCGCGGGAGAGGTCCCGCGGCAGAGTGTAGGTTTCTCCGGCGCGGATCATCGGCTCCAGGATCGACCAGATGGCGTCGCGGTCCCGCGGCTCGGCCGTGCGGATGGAAAGCATCCACATATTTTGTCACGCGCACGCGAAAAGTCCGATGGAGGTGGGATAGCCTGCCAAAATTCCGATCGCGATACTGGCAACTTTCCCGCCGAACGAAAATCACATTTGGCGAGTACGGTCGTGGAATAGGCAAGTTATGCCTGTCGGGCTTTGGAGTTTGGTCGGGCGAGGGACACAGGCAGGACTTGCCTATTTTACTGGCGGGCTCACCAATTGTGATCGGAGTGCGTCACCGAGGCTGCCAGCATATCGAGTGCCGGTCGTAGGTGCACAGTCCCCGAAGCGGGACTACGCGACTCGCGAGCGAACAAACAACGGCAGCATCGCAAACGCGGCGCCGGAAGCAAAAGAGATGCACGCCGCGGCCGTGTCTCCCAGATAGTTCAGCGCGAAGGCCTGCACCACCAAAGCAACCAACAGTCCGACAGCAACGCTTTCAATCCACAAAAGGAGGCGCAGCGAATCCGCTCGATTCCGGAGAATGCGCGTCGCGGTAATCACCGGCAGCGCCCAGAACGCGGCCACGCCGGAATAAAACGCCACCGTCGCCACAAGCCCGTGGTGGCTGTGCGAGAGCGCCAGGCCGACCAGCAGCGCGGCAGGCGCGAACACAATCAACGCGAAGATCAACGCATCAACGCGGGAAATGCGCGCGAAAATGGGATTGGCCTCGGACATTTATTTACGCGACACCACGTGCGCCGGCTCGTGCGGTCGTGCGGCCGCGGATTCGAGTGCGTCGGCCAGGCCGTCCGGAAGATCGTAGTGGAGCGTGTGTCGCGTGACGACGCCGGCCGCGCGGTAGCGAAGTTTATAGACGAACGGGCGCGCGTGCGTATCTGTCGGCATTTGCAAAGCCGAAGCGCGGGTAGCGTTGCCGGCGTGTGTATGCGGCAAGCCGTCGCTTCCCTGCGCGTAAGTTCGAGCCGCGGCGCCCCGGCGTTCGCTGACATTTTCCACGCAATAGAAATTGTCGCCGATGAGGATCATGCGGCCCACTTCCCATTCGGGCTTGGCGTGACTCGCGCGGATGCGCAGCACTTCGCCTTCGGCGTCTTTGATGCGGGTCACATCGTCGGCGACTCGAGTGTGCATTTTTTCGAAGGCGCTGCGGCGCAGAAATGTGACGAAGGAGTGCGCGGGTGTTTCTCCGAGCGATGCGTCCGCCGTTGCCAGCAGCCCGGGGTTTTCGTCGCGCAGCGGATGCAGGAACGCCCACACTGCCGCGATCAGCGCGAGCGGCAGCATGGCGAACACTTCTTCCGTGATCGCGGCGGCAAGCACGCGCACGATTCCTTCCACGCACCATACAATGATCAGCCAGGTGACCGGGCTTGCCGCTACAACGGCGAACGCCAGCGCTCCAAATTCGTGCGGCTTCAATCCGGCGACGGAGGATTGTGTCTGCGCGGCGTGGGTCATTACTCTCTGCGCCCAGTTTTCCACCGAATACGAGTACCACCACACCAGCGCCGCGAATCCGCTTACCGCCTGCGCCAGGCCACATATAAAGGATGCGACGCGCCACGGCATCGACGCCGCGAACCCTGGGTTTCGGCGCCAGCGTTCCGGCAGCAGTACCAGAATCGGCGCGAGGACGTAGGACCACATCCTTCCAGTTTAGATTCGCCTTGCGCCGCGTGCGCGCCGACGGTGCGGCGTGCCGCGAATGAGTAGATACGGGAGCAGTGGCGAGTCGTTAGTGACGAGTGGCTTGAAAACGGCAAAGCCCCGCGCGAGCCCTCTCGCGAGAACTCGCACGGCTTAGAGTAGCCCGTTTCGCCGGACTGTTGGTCCCACGATAGTTCAACCGAGATACTGGCAATCTCCACGTCGGGAGAGAATCACATTCGGTGAGTACGGTTGTGGAATAGGCAAGTTATGCCTGTGGGTTTGGGAGTTTGCTCGGAGGAAGTACACAGGCACGACTTGCCTATTTTACGGGCGTACTCACCTATCGTGATCGGAGTACGTCAGCGAGGGTGCCAGAATATCGACGGGCAATCGGACGACCGGTCGGACGGGTGCGGGGCGCGGGCGAAACTTTCAGGGGCGCTCGTTCGTATATTCTGATGAATCATCGAGGAGCGACGACGATGCGCTGGCGAGTGTTCCTGTTTTTTGTTGTTGTGGCGTGTGCCGCTATTGCAGTGCCGCGCGCGCAGGTCAAGTCCGACGCGGCAACCGCTGCGACGATCCGGCGGCTCGACGGCACGACGATTACCACGGCGCAGGTAGATGAGGTCGTAGCGGCGGCGATGAAGCGTGGCTCGGTGCCGGGGCTCGGGCTCGCCATCATTAATAATGGCGCTGTCGCCTACGAGAAAGGCTACGGCCTCCGCGACGTGGAGCAGAAGCTGCCGTTCACCGTGGACACGAATACGTATGCGGCATCGCTCACCAAAGTGGTGGTTGGCTACACGGCGCTCGAGCTTGTCGATCAGGGCGTGATCGCCCTGGACACGCCGATCGCGAATTATTTGCCGAAGCCATTACCGGAGTATGAAAAGTACGACGGGCTGAAGGGAGACGATCGCTGGAAGAAATTCACGCCGCGGATTCTGCTGTCGCACACCAGCGGCCTGGGCAACTGGTACGGCGACGAGCCAGACAAAAAGCTGAAGATCCATTTCGATCCTGGGACGCGTTTCGCGTACTCGGGCGAGGGATTGAACCTGCTGGCGATGGTCATCGAGACCGTGACCAAGGAGCCGTTTGAGACGACGGTGCGGCGCGAGGTGTTCGAGCCGTTTGGCATGGCGACGACAGACATGACGTATCAGC
This sequence comes from uncultured Acidobacteriota bacterium, assembly GCA_963839325.1. Lineage (GTDB taxonomy): Bacteria > Acidobacteriota > Terriglobia > Acidiferrales > UBA7541 > Palsa-295. The sequence continues at coordinate 251,945 of CAWIUO010000005.1, forward strand.
CGCGGTTCGACGCGAATCACGCGATCGGGTACGACCAAAATGGAAAGTGGCTCGGGCCGAATGAGCACCTGCACGTTCGCGCGGCGGGATCGATGCACACCACAACCGCGGACTATGCTCGATTCTTGAGCGCGGTGGCGCGCGGGGAAAGATTGTCGGCTCGGATTCGCGCGGAGATGCTGAAACCGCAGGTGCGCATTACTTCGAAGCGCGAGTTCCCTATTTTTGAGAATGTCGAGACGCATGACAACGATGCGATCCGGCTGAGCTACGGGCTTACGTGGGGACTGTATTTCACGCCGGCCTACGGCGAGGCGTATTTCAAGGAAGGCCACGACGAAGGGTGGCGGAATTATGCGGTGTGCTTCGACCGCTCAAAAGACTGCGTGCTGATCATGACCAACAGCAGCAACGGCGAGCATATTTACGACGAGTTGCTGCGCTCGCTGCAAGCCAATACGTTCACACCGATCGAGTGGGAAGGGTTCGCGAACTGAAGCGTGGGATCGTTCCGCTTGGCGGGACTGTCAGCCCGCAGAAGGTGTAACGAAATACTGGCAATTTCCACGCCGGAAGAGGATCACATTTCGTGAGTACGATTGTGGAATAGGCACGTTGTGCCTATGGGGTTTGGGAGTTTATTCGGCAAGGTTCACAGGCAACACTTGCCTATTTTACTGGCGCACTCACCAATTGTGATCGGAGCGCGGCATTGAGGGTGCCAGGATATCGACGGGCAATCGTAGGACGGCCGGTGCCGCGTCAGAGGCCGAGAAGTTTGCGGACGGTGGCGCGCAGGTTCGCGGCCCAATTCGATGGCCCAGGGTATGGATTGGTTCGGACGGTCTCGGAGCCGGCTCGCGTCGCGCTGATCGACGGCGTGGTTTCACGCTCGATCGTTTCGCCCGTGAACCGCAAACGCGACTGGCGCGAATCTTCCACGGATTTACGGCGCTCGATGAGTTCGCCGAGTGTGGCGGGTGCTTCCAGGCTCATGGCAACGCTCACCTCTGCTGAATTCCCGCAGAAGCTTCATCGGGAAGGACCAGGGATTTAATAATAGCCCGGCTTGTTTGCGGCGTGGTTACAGTATTTTGAATGGAACGCATCGCGGATTGGGATAGACGGGGCGATGGCCGCGCGGAGTGGGATAGCCTGGGGCGCAGGCTGTCCTCCTACGAAGACAATTCACGGTCCCCGACGAGCGCCATGGCGACGCACAATTTCACGGTCGGCGCCCCTCTGACTTTGTGGGTCCGTCAGCGGCACGCGCCGTGACGTCAGGGTGCGTCCGTAAGACGACGGCCTGCGCGGCAGGCTATCCCACTGTATGATGGCGCTTCGCAATCCATCGGGGGTGAGCGGACTATGAGCAAAAAGAAATGGAGCCGGCGGGAGGCATTGCGGGCGGGCGTCGCCGGGGTGGCGGCGGTTGGGCTTGGTGTGTTGGCGCGGGACCAGGCGGCGGCCGAGTTGAGAGCTGGATCGACGCGCGCGAACGACGCGGCATTGCCTGCTGCGCCTGAATCAGCCGCGGCGAGTGCCGTGGTGACGCAATTCCCCGCCCCCGCGGCGCTGGACGATCCGCACTGGAGCTGCGTGGTCACCACGGAAGCCTCGCCGTGGCAGAGCACGCCGCTCTACAAGCCGTCGTTCGCCTTCGACGAGCTGAACTTAATCGTCGGCACGCCGGACCTCGACGCCGCCTCGGAATCCGCGCAGACCATGGAAGGCTTCGGCGGCTGCTTCAACGAGCTGGGCTGGACGTCGCTCGAAGCTTTAACCGAGGCCGACCGCGACAGCGTGATGACCGAGTTTTTCGATCCGAAAGCCGGCGCGAGGTTCAGCTATTGCCGCATGCCGATCGGCGCCAACGATTTCGCGCGCGAACCCTACAGCTACGACGAAACCGACGGCGACTTCGCGATGAAAGATTTCAGCATCGCGCACGATAAAGACACGCTGGTGCCGTTCATCCAGGCCGCGCTGAAGCACCAGCCGGGCCTGAAGCTGTGGGCGTCGCCGTGGAGCCCGCCGACCTGGATGAAGAAAAATCATTTCTATGCGGAGGCCAAGCCGTACCCCGGCTTCAAGGACAACGGCATCAAGCCCGAGCAGGTGGGCCACGAAGGCGAGGACATGTTTATCCAGGAGCCGCGCTACTTCGAGGCCTATGCGCTGTATTTCCGGAAATTCATCGAGGCCTATCGCGCGGAAGGAATTCGCGTCGGCATGGTGATGCCGCAGAACGAATTCAATTCGGCGCAGAATTTTCCGAGCTGCACCTGGACCGCGGACGGCCTGAAGCATTTCATCGAGTACCTCGGCCCGGCGATGCAAAAGATCGGCGTGGACGTGTTTTTCGGGACGCTTGAGCGCGGCAACGTGAAGCTACTGGAAACGACGATGAACGATAAGAAAGCCGCAAAGTACATCAAGGGCGTCGGCGTGCAATGGGCCGGGAAAAACGCGCTGGCGGACATCGCGCGCGAGTATCCCGCGCTGACGATCTTTCAGTCCGAGCAGGAGTGCGGCTACAACTCCAATACCTGGGCGTACACCACCTACTGCTGGCAACTCATGAAGGAATATTTCCGCCGCGGCGCACGCGCGTACATGTACTGGAACATCGCCACGCTCAACGGCGGAGTGAGCACCTGGGGCTGGCCGCAGAATTCGCTGGTTTACGTGGACGCGGCCGCGAAAACCTTCCAATACAGTTCCGATTACTACCTGCTGAAGCATCTCACGCACTACGTGGACGTGGGCGCGCGGCGAATTGAAACCAGCGGCACGTGCGACGATGCGCTCGCGTTCCTCAATCCCGACGACAGCGTGGTGCTTCTGCTGCGGAATGCGTCGGCGCACAAGCAAATGGTGCAAGTGCAAATCGCAGACCGCATCGCTGTCGTGGAGCTGCCGCCGAATTCCATCGGCACTGTGAATCTGAAGGGCGCGTAGCGCGCGTTAGCGCCCGGTGAGCTTGCGGACTGCGCTCAGAAAGCCGTTGCGAAATCCAGCGCTCCAGTTGTCGGGTTGCGTGGCGGAAGTGTGAAGCTCGGGAACCAGCAGCGGAAAACCATCGGGGCCGAAGTCGGTTTCGGAAAAGCGGTACAGTTTCTGCCGTGAGTGCATTACGGATTTGCTGCGTTCGATGAGCTCACCGAGTGTTGCCGGTGCCTGCACGCTCATTACCGGACTCCTTGTTTGAATTCCCGCGATTATCGAAAGGGGACGGGTGTAGAAACAATATCGAAGATCGATGGAATCCGCGTACGTGATTTTGAATAGGACGCATCACAAGAAACAATGTGACGCCGACAATTCTGCAGTGTGTCGCCCGCGTTACGACGCGGACACCGGCTTCGGCGGGAAAAGGAAGCGCGCTTCGTGGTCCAGCACCACGCGGCCGCCGTAATTCGGAAACGCGGAAACGATGCGCGATTTGAAAATCGCCGGATCGCGTACGTCGGTGAGCAGGCGCTTCGCGAAGGAAAGATACGCGAGCATTTCCCCGTAGAGTTCGACGCCCGCGGGGAGGCCGTGGCCGGGCAGCAGCGTGCGGAATTTCGTCGCGTTCAGCTGGTGATCGCGCAAGGCCGCGGCCCATGTATCGATGGAGCGCTCCCCGAGGAACGGGTGCACGCGGTTATATAGAAAATCCTGAGCGATCATCACGCCGCGGCCCGGAAACGCGAGCATCAGCGCGTCGGAGGACTCCGCATTCTGCAATCGCAGAAAATCGATGGCCACGTCGTCCACGGTTTCGCGACCGAGCGCGACCGCAATCGAAGGATGCACCACCGTTTTCGCGATGCGGTCGCCATGTTTTTCGTTTTCTTCCTTCGCCATGCGGTCGCCCACGGCTTCGATTTTCGCTTTCACCTCGGCCAGTGCATGCACGGGCATATCGAACGCCGCCGCGCCCAGAATGTGGTCGGGATGGCAGTGCGTCACATAGAGCCGCGTAATCGGTTTCGCGAGTTTCGCCGCGTACGCGCCCACTTCCTCGGCGAACGGCAGCATGTACTGCGCGTCGATCACGAAAAGTTGCGAGGGCAGCTCGACGATGTGCGAATTCACCACCCAGCCCGCTTCCGGCGCGGTGTAGGTGTGAATGGTGATGCTCTTCGCGAACGTTTTAGCGATCGTGCCCTGCATCGGTCTCCGGCGCAGCGGAATGGCGAGTGAATGAGATACACCATCGCGCCGCAATGGTTCAAGTTTGTTTCTGCATGCGCAATGGGCAGGCGCGGGGCGTTGCCGTTCACACGAAACCATATCGACGGCGGCTGTGCGCGCGAGGTAAAATCCTCGGGATGCGGCGAGAGACGGAAGTCAGCGTCGATCTGACCGATCACGCAGATATCTACGAATTCGTGCGGAACACCGTGAACGTGTTCAGTACTCAGGTGCGCGCCGAAATGTGCGGCACCATCTCCACCGACGCGCGCGAAACCGAAAAGATGCTGGTCCGCGTCCGTGACGAGTACAAAGCCCTCTCCGGCGAAGGCAATTAGCAGTGCCCAGGCTGCTTCGCAGCGCCATCCCTTCCCTTCTCAATTTCACCGAAGTTTCTCGCATCACGCAGTTGCATTCGCGCGCCGCCGTTGAACCATTGTGTGCGTGTATCGATTGGTTTATTGACGCGGACAAAACATAGGTGTTTAATCGGGCCGGCGCAAAGGTGGATGCCGCCGGCGTCGCTCAGGCCATTTTACATTTCATACAGCGCGATCGGAGTCCAGCATGGAATGCGTTTGGCGGAGACGGGTGCGCGTGGTCGCGGATGCAGTCGAAGAGCGGGACCGATCCGAATCCCTTGCAACGCGGAAGCTCGTCTCGCGCGCTAGTCCATCGTTCGGACGCGGCGTAGCGGCCGCGGCGCTCGCCTTTTTGATTTGTGGCAGCATTGCGGCGGCGCGACCGCAAGACGCCGCGATCAACTCAGGCGCGGCAGCCGCGCAACTCGACCAGGGACCGCGCGTCCCGCTGAAAGGCGGCGTGCACCCGCTCGCACGGGCCAAGTTTGATCGCGGCGCCGTGGCGGACGAAACACCGGCCTCGCATCTGCTGCTCGTAATGGCGCGGCCCGCGGACCGGCAGGCTGCGCTCGAACAATTCCTGCGCGACGCTCACACGCCCGGCACGGCCTCGTACCACCACTGGATTACTCCACAGCAATTCGGCGCGCGATTCGGAGCGCAGCCCGAAGACATCCAGCGCGTCTCCGCGTGGCTCACCGCGCACGGCTTAGCCATCGATAAAATCCCCGCGAATGGCAGCTTCATCCGCTTCTCCGGAAACGCGGGCCAGCTGCGCAGCGCATTCGGCGCAGAGATTCACACGTACGACGTGAACGGCCAGACGCATCACGCCAACGCGCACGAGCTGAGCGTGCCTGCAACGCTCGCCGGAGCGATCGCGGGCCTTGCGCCGCTCAACGATTTCAACGCGAAAGCGCAGTGGGTTTCCGCCGGATCGACCACATACACGCCGAATGCGAAAGGCGCCAAGCCGCAATTTACGCTGCAAGGCTCGAACGGGATCGCGTACGCGCTCGCGCCCGAAGATTTCGCCACGCAGTACGACGTGAAACCGCTCTACACCGCCGGCGTGAACGGCGCGGGCGTCACGATCGGCATCGTCGGCGGATCCAACATCGACCTCACCGTGCTGGCGAATTACCGCGCGCTCTTCAGCCTGCCGGCCAACGCACCGCAAATCGTGATCGACGGAAACGATCCGGGCGACGTGCCCGGACAGGACGTGGAAGCCTATCTGGACCTGGAAGAATCGGGAGCGATCGCTCCAAACGCAACGATCAATTTTTATTTGAGCGGCGGCAGCCTGGTCGCCGATCCGCTGTACTACGCTGCGCTTCGCGCGGTGGACGACGATCAAGCCGACATCATCAGCCTGAGCTTCAGCCAGTGCGAAAATACTCTGGGCGCCCAGGGCAATCAGATTTTTAACGCGCTGTGGGAACAGGCCGCGGCGCAGGGGCAGACGGTACTGGTGGCGTCGAACGACAACGGGTCGGCGGGATGCGACGACGGAACGACGCAGTACGCCACCATCTACGGGCCCGCGGTGAACGGCCTTGCGTCCACGCCGTGGGACATCGCGGTCGGCGGCACCGATTTTTATTACAGCGACTATGCGACGGGCGGCGCGAGCGCGGGAACTTTTTGGAATCCGACCAACGATACGACGTACGGTTCGCTGAAATCGTCGCTTCCCGAGCAGGTGTGGGACACGTTTTTCGGATTCAACGCTGCGAGTCAGTATTCCGGTGTGCAAGCGTTTTCGATTCCGGCCGGCGGAGGAGGCGCGAGCAGCTGCATTGAGTCGGCGCTTATAGAGCAACCAACGCAGGGCGGACCAATCGCCACTTGCGGCGTGATTCCGGGCTCAACGATATTCGGGTATCCCAAGCCCAGCTGGCAGGCGGGCGCCGGCGTTCCGGCGGACGGCGTGCGCGATGTGCCGGACGTGTCACTCTTCGCGGCGGATTTAACGAACTTCTCGGCCTACCCGGTGTGCCTGACCGAAATGGATTGCGTGGCTGCGCCCGGCCAGACAGGACAGATCCAACTGGTGGGCGGCACATCCGCATCGACGCCGGCGATGGCTGGAATTCTGGCGCTGGTCGATCAGAAATACGGAAGGCAGGGGCAGGCGGATTTCGTGCTGTACGCGTTGGCGCAGTCGCAGCCGTCGGTCTTCCACGACATCACCAAAGGCACGAACAACATGCGGTGCGTCGCGGATACGGTCGACTGCAAAACCGACACGACCGACATGTACGATTCGCTACAGGAGTATTCAGCAACGGCAGGCTACGACCTGGCGAGCGGCCTCGGCTCGGTGGATGCGAATATGCTGGTCACCCACTGGAAGAGCACGACACTGAAGCCGAGCGAGACAACCTTCACATTTTCGCCCACGACGCTGGTTTCCGGCACGGTGCCGGTGGTGACGGCAGTGGTGAAGCCGGCGAGCGGCGGCGGCACGCCGCAAGGCGCGATCACTATTGAAACGAACGCGGGCGACCCGCTGATGGCGGGAGGCATAGCCACGTACACGCTGGATGCAAACGGCAAGGTGCCGCAGGGCGCAGCGGCAACTTCGACGCACTTACTGCCCGTGGGCACCTACCAGATCTGGGCCGAATATTCGGGAGACGGAATTTTCGCGCCGAGCAATTCGGCCCCGCAGACGATCACCGTATCGGCCGCGGCATCGGCGCTGCAATTCGGTGTCTATTTCGTCTCGATTCCTTTTCCCGATCCCGCGACGGATTGCACTGCCTTTGTACCGCCGGATTCGTACATACCGTCCGGGGCTACTCCGCTGGCCAGCGGAGCGCAGCTGTCGATCGGCGATTCACTTGTGGTGCAAGCGCAAACTTCCCCTGGAGCAACGGGCGCGGTGACGTTCACACTAGATAGTCAACCTTCCGTTTCTGTGCCGCTGATCCAGGCTGGGACGGCGACGTGGGCGGTGCCAAAAACGCTGGGCGCGGGCCCGCACACGATCAACGCCGTCTATAACGGTGGCGGAGGATACGCGAGCGCGACTGCGCCGCCGTTCAATTACGTGCTGACGCCGGCCACGCCGTACCTTTGGGTCACGCCGAATGGAAATTGCACGGTGGTCGATCCTCTCGGGAATCCCACATATCCGTGTGCTTTCAATTCGGGCGACACGTTGACGGTGGAAATTCAGGTCAACGATTCCGGGTGCCACATACCTACCGGCACAGTCACTGTGAATCTGGGGACTTCACTTTCGCAAACAGTGTCGCTTACACCCGCGCCGATTGGCGACTACGGTGCGAGCCAGGCGTTCGCGACCGCGACGTTTCCGAAGTTTCCGATCGGGACGTTCCCGGTTACGGCAAGCTATTCGGGCGACTCGTCGCTCAACCCGCTCACCATCCAGTCCTTGGGCCAAGCGATCGTGGTGGCAACGGCTCCGCCGGGACCGCTGGCGAAAACCACCACCACCGTGGTCGCGAACCCATCGACAATCGTAAGCCTGGGCGCCCTTGATAACTCGAACGTCAGCTTCAGCGTGACGGAAACCGCGGCGCCGGGCTCTGCCGCCGCGCCCACCGGAACCGTGACCGTTTACTCCGAGGGCGAGGAACTTGTGGTAGTAGACCTGGCGGCGTCCGGTCCGCTCACGTCATCCGGAACGTCGGAAGGGGTGACGATTCAGGCGCTCACGCAAGGCCAAAACATGATCACCGCGCTCTACTCCGGCGATTCGAACTACGCGGCCTCGGAGGGAACAACGAGCTTCTTACTCGAGTCCGCGGACACTCCGAACTTCACCATGGCGCTTTCGCAGCCGGAATTGACGCTGGCGGCGGGCGCGAACGGAAACGTTGGAGTGAACTTGAACACGTTCGCGGGATTCAGCGGCCCGTTGAACTTCACGTGCACGCCGTCGTCGAGCGCGATCACGTGCAACGTGGCGCCTACGACAATGACTTTGAACGGGCCGGCTTCGATCACGGTGAATGTGACGTCGGCTGTGGCGACTGCGGGCGCTGAGAAGAAACGCTCCGACGTGATTCTGCCGGTGGTCTTTGGCGCGGATCGATCACGCGGCGCAAGGCTCGCTGCGACTACGGTGGTCCTGATTGTGTTCGCGTGCGTTTGTTTGTGGATGTTTTTCAGCGCGGCGCGAGGACGGGCGTGGATGCGTGCGGGAGTGCTCACCGCGGCGTTTGTGATGATGGCGAGTTGCGGCAGTGGCGGCAATTCAGGTGGTGGCGGCGGAGGAGGTGGAGGAGGCGGCGGAGGTGGCGGAGGTGGGACTGGTGGTGGGCCGCCGCCGGCCTCGACTTCGACGACTTATAGCGTGGTGGTGACGGCTGCGTCTTCGACGACCGCGCACAATGTGAAGTTGCTGGTGCAGGTCCAGTGATGGGCCTGATGACGGCGTCAACCTATCGCGAGAGTTTGAACGGCTGCGTGACGTTCTAGTTTGTGCATCGCACCCAGAAGTACGGAGCTTCGCCGGCGCTCATCTTCGACGACCGGCGCGCGCGCCTCGCGCGCGTCGGACAGCGTCCCACGCGGTCCGCTCACGAACACCGACTCCCGTCAGGCCCCACTCACTCGCGGATATCCCACCGCCGCAATCAGGCGGCGGTCCGCGTCACACGATCCGGGTCATGCTTTTGCGTGGCGGCAGTGGTTGCGCGATGCGATGCATCCGCACGCATCACGTGAAGTCCGCGCGCACCTTGGGCCCGATGCGCGATTGCGATTCTCTACACGTTTCGCGGTGCCGGGATACGGTAAGTGCCCGATACGCTCCCGCGCCCGCTCCGTTTAGTCTGGCTTCACTTCGAGAATACACTTCCCCCGGGCGCGGTTTTGCTCCCAAGGCCGCGCCCCCTCACCTTTTCTCCGAGTAGGGCAGCCAACCGGCGGTCGTCCTAAAAGCACACTTCGGCGTAGCAGCGGGTCCGCTCTCGTGCCACTCCCACATTGAATGGAGGATTGTGTGGCACGGACATACTGTCTGTGAGTATTTGAGTTTGTAGCAAGTGGAGTGGGAGTGGAGTCTTCAATGGTGCGCCACAGGCAATCTGCGTACGCCACGCAAGTGGCCGTTTCAGTCAGCCTCGGTCCGATTACGAGCGTGATGGTTCCTCGCTGGGCTTTCGTAGGACGACAGTCCCGCGAAGCGGGACTGTCCCACGGCTACTCGTAGCGGAGGGCAATCATCGGATCCACTTTACTGGCGCGGCGAGCGGGCAGGTATGTCGCGAGGAACACGACAAGTGTGAGCACGCACGCCACAACGACGATCGCGACCGGATCCCACGGCTTCACCCCAAACAGCAGGCTGGCCATCAGCCGAGCCAGCGCGAGACTCGCCGCAACGCCGATCACCACTCCAATCACCGCCAGCAACATGCCCTGGCTGACCACCATTTTGCGCACCTGCTGCGGACTTGCGCCCAGCGCCATGCGCAGCCCGATTTCGGGCGTCCGCTGCTGCACCGTGTAGGCCATCAATCCGTACACGCCGATGGCCGCCAGCGCCAAAGCGACTCCGGAGAAAATCGAAAGTAGCGTCATGTAGAAATCGTTGCGCGCCGTCGATTCGCCCACCACCTGCTGCATCGAACGGAGATGTGCCACCGGAAGACCGCCGCTGGCGTCGCGCAGCTCGTGTTGAATATTTTCGCTCAGCGAAAACGGCGGAACTTTCGTCCGCACCACCCATTGCATCGCGCCGATCGATTATTGAGCGCCACCATGCCATCCGTAACCTGTGCCAGCGGAATGTACATGATCGGAAAGGGATCCTGGTCGAGGCCGCCTTCGCGCACGTCGGCTACCACGCCGATAATTTCTCGCGGTCCTTCCTCAAACTCCGGCCCCACGCCTTTGCCGATCACGATCTGGGAGCCCACCGCGTCGCCGTTGGGCCAAAACTTTTTCTCCATTTCGCGATTGATCACCACCACGTGCGCCGCGCCGCCGGAATCGCGATCGTCGAACACGCGCCCCTTCAGCACCGGGATGCGGAACGCGCTGAAATATCCCGGCGTGGCATCCAGCCAGCCTCCGCCTCCGCTGTACGGGCCGTCCTTCGGAGCCTGGCCGACGATGTTGAACGGCAATCCGAAGCCGCCCTCAAGCGGCAAGCAGCAGGTCAACGCGGCGGAATCGACGCCGGGCAACGCTTCGAGGCGCTGACGCGCATCGCGCGCCATCAAGTCCACGTTCGCCGCTTTTTCAAACCGCGAGCCGCCGAGCGACATGTTCATGGTGAGGACGTTCTTCGCGTTGAAGCCGGGATCCACTCCGCGCAACGCCGCGAACGTGCGGATCAGCAGCGCTGCGCCGACCAGCAGAATCAGCGCCAGCGCCATTTCCACCACCACCAACATGGAGCGCATCTTGTTGTGGCGGACGCTGCTTCCGGTGCGCGATCCGCTCTCGCGCAGCGTCACGCTCAGGTCCGAGCGCGACGAGCTGAGCGCCGGCACGAGCCCGAATAGAATTCCAGTGACCACGGCCGCGACCAGCGTAAACGCCAGCACCCGCCAGTCGATACCCACCGCCGCGCCATTTTCGCCGATCCGCGGAATGTCCCCCGGATTGATGCTCAGCAGCGCGCGAACGCCGACCCAGCCGAGAATCAATCCCAGCACGCCGCCCGCAAGCGAGAGCAACACACTTTCGGTGAGCAGCTGCCAGATCAATCGCGCCCGGCCCGCGCCGAGAGCGGCACGAATCGCGATTTCGCGTTTGCGGATCGTGGCTCGAGCGAGAAGAAGATTTGCGACGTTGGCGCAGGCAATCAGCAATACAAAACCTACCGCGCCGAAAAGCAGCAGCAGTCCGAAGCGCACGTCGCCGATCACCGCGTCGCGCAACGGGATGCAGGTGAAGCCGTCTTTCGGTCCCATGATCGCGTTGCCCGGAAAACGCCGGCGGAATTCATCCGCGGCGCGATTCATCGCGGCTTTCGCCTGCGTGAGCGTGACGCCCGGCTTCATCCGCGCTGCGCCAAGAAGATAGTGGCCTTGATCGACGCTGTTCGGATCGGGCCTCAGCGGGAGCCAGATGTCGCTGGGCGGATCGCTCTGATAATTCGCGCCGAGCACTCCGATTACGGTGTACGGATCGCCGCCGAGGTCCAGTGTCCGCCCGATGATGCCGGGATCTCCGCCGAACCGGCTGTGCCACAGGCCGTTGCTGATCACTGCCAGCGCGGGGCCGCCGGGGCGGTCTTCTTCCTTGGTGAACACGCGGCCCAAAGCGATCGGCGCGCCGAATACCCGGAAATAATCCGCCGAAACGTGAATGCCCTTCAGTTGCTCGGGACGGTCGCCACCGGTGAGGTTAATTCCAGGGCCGGAGGAATCGAAGACGGATACGGAATCGAACACGTCGGTCTGATCGCGCCAGGCGTTGAAGTTCGGGATCGACGCAGACCCTGACGTGCCATTCTCCGATGTCAGTTGGAGCTGGACGAGGCGGTCGGGCTGCGGATACGAGAGCGGCTGGAGCAGCACCGTGTTTACCACGGAAAAGATCGCGGTGTTCGCACCGATGCCCAGCGCCAGCGTGACAATGGCGACAATGGTGAAGCCGGGGCTTTTTGCGAGCGACCGCAGGCCATACTTCACGTTCTGCAGGAACGAGTCCATGGACGCACCGCCTCGCTACGTTGGGAACTGTACTGCGTTTGACGCACCCAACCGCGTTTTGTATGCCCAGAGATACGCCTTTGGACCCACCGAAGTTCCGCACTGCGCGTAAGTAAGTCCGCTGAGCGGGAGCATCCATCCCGCAAGGCGCGGCCGTCTATGCCACATAGGGAACACGTGAGACACCTTGCGCTTCGACATGTCGTGTGTTAGATATGTAGAAGACGGAGGTATAGCGCGTTATGGCTCAAGACAAAAGCGATCTGCCGCAAGGCACGCTCGACCTGCTGATCCTGAAGATCGTGGCGTTGGGGCCGGTGCACGGGTATGCGATCGCGCAGCGGCTGCAACAGACGTCGCGCGACGTGGTGCAGGTGCGGCAGGGAACGCTCTACCCTGCCCTGCATCGCCTGGAAAATCGCGGAGTGCTGGCGGCGGAGTGGCGCGAGAGCGAAACCGGGCGCGAAGCGAAATTCTACAGGCTGACCCGCAAGGGCCGCGCGCTGCTCGAAACCGAGGCGGCGAGCTGGCGGCGCCTCACCGATGCGGTGGGATTGATTTTGAAATTGTCCGAAGGCGGTGCGGAATGAACTGGTGGCAGCGGTTGTGGCGCCGCGATCAAATGGACGAAGCTGCTCGATAAGGAGCTGAACGATCATATCGAGAGGCACACGAACGAATTGATCGCGCGCGGCGTTGCGCCGGAAGACGCGCGGCGGCGGGCGCGGCTAGAACTGGGCGGCCCGGAACAGGTGAAGGAACAGTGCCGCGACGCGCGAGGCACGCGTTGGGTCTCCGATCTGGCGCAGGACGCGCGCTACGCTCTGCGCATGCTGCGGAAAAATCCCGGCTTCGCGGCGGTGGCGCTTTTGACGCTGGCGCTCGGCAGCGGCGCGACCACGGTGATGTTCACGCTGGTGAACGGCGTGCTGCTGAAGCCGCTCTCCTATCCCGAGCCCGACCGGCTGGTTCAACTGCACCGCAAAATCGAACAGTTCGGCGAGCCCTGGGGCTACTCCGTTCCGGATTTTCACGATTACCAGTGCGACGCCACTTCCGTGGCGCGCCTTGCGGCGTGGTCGTGGGGCGGCGGCACGATCACCGGAATCTCGCAGGCCGAATACGTGGAAGGCCGCGAGGTCTCCGCGGACCTTTTCAGCGTGCTCGGTTCGCCGCTCGAGCGCGGCCGCGCGTTTTTGCCCGAAGAAGATCAAGCCGGCGGCGCGCCCGTCGCGATTATCAGTCATCGATTGTGGCAGAGACTCTACGGCGGCAGCGACGACGCGATCGGCAAGCAGCTCCAGTATGACGGAATCGCGCGCACCATCGTCGGCGTGGCACCCGCGCATTTCGACCCCGATGCCGAAGTCGATGGCCGAGCGGATGTGTTTACCCCGATGGCGCAGAATCCCGATACGCGCATGGCCAATCGCGGCGCGAATTTCATTCATGTCGTCGGGCGGCTGGCTCCGGGAGTGACGCTCGCGCAGGCCAGCGCCGAGCTTTCGCGCATCGCAAGCCACCTCGCCGAGCAATACCCTGCCAACGACGCGGGCGTTGGCGCCGTAGCGCATCCTCTGCGGCAGGATGTGGTGGGCGACACGCGCGGGACACTGTGGCTGCTGCTGGGCGCGGTGACGCTGGTGTTGCTGATCGCGTGCGTGAATGTGGCCAGCCTGCTGCTGGCGCGCGCCGTTTCGCGCGAACGCGAGCTTGCGATGCGCGTTGCGCTTGGTGCAGGACGCGGCCGCCTGGTGCGGCAATGCCTTACGGAAAGCGGCATCCTCGGTCTCGCAGGCGGATTGCTCGGCGTACTGATCGCCGCCGCGGGCATCCGCCCCTTCGTCGCGCTCTGGCCCGGCGATTTGCCGCGCGCGAACGATGTGACGCTCGACTGGCGCGTGCTTCTTGCCGCCACCGGCGTTTCCCTTCTGTGCGGTTTGCTGTTCGGGCTTGCGCCGGCCTTGCGCGCGCCCACCAAGGAGCTCGAGCAAAAGCTCCGCGGCGGGATGCGCACCGTGGGCGATGGTTCGCGCCGCCTGCACAACGGATTTGTGATCGCCGAAATTGGACTCGCTGTCGTGTTGCTCGTCTCCGCCGGCATGCTGGGCCGCGCGGTGCTGCGCCTCTCGATGCTCGATCCCGGAGTTCGTGTAGCGAATGTGCTGACCGCGCGCATGGCGGTGTCGCCCACGGTGCTGGAGAATCCGGTGGCGACTCGAGCGGCGTGGATGAGCGTGCTCGATCGCGCGAAGAGCGTGCCCGGCGTCGAAGCCGCCGCGCTCACCGACATTGTTCCCATGCACGAAGGCGAAAACAATTTGCGTTATTGGGCGACGCCCGCGCCGCCGCGGCCAGAGCAGACGCCGATTGCGTTCGCAACCAGCGTGACGCCGGACTATCTGAAGGTGATGGGGATTCCGCTGCTTCGCGGGCGCTTCTTCGAGGAGGGCGATAAAGCCGGTCACCCGCCCGTCGCCGTAATCGACGAAGTGTTCGCGCAGCACGCCTTCGGCACGCTCGACGTGGTTGGAAAACAGATTCACGTTCCCGCACTCGGCGACGCGCCGATCGAAATCGTCGGCGTCGTGGGCCACGTGCGCAGCCGCGGACTGGCGGTCGATGATGACGCGCGCGTGCGCGACCAGATTTACTATCCGTTCGGGCAGGTGCCTGACGCGCTGATGCACCTTTTTTCTTCGTTCCTCTCGATCACGGTGCGCACCGATGGACCGCCGCTGGCGTTGGTCGAGCCGCTGCGGCGCGAATTGCGCGGCACGGCGAACGATCAAGTGATGTACGACGTGCGGACCATGGAGCAGCTGGTGAGCGCGTCGCTCGCGACGCAAAGATTTTTGCTGGTTTTGTTTGGAGTGTTCGCGGCGCTGGCGCTGCTGCTCGCGTGCATTGGAATTTACGGCGTGATGGCGTACTTAACGGCCCAGCGCGTCCCGGAAATCGGAGTGCGCATGGCCCTGGGCGCGACGGCGAGACGCGTGATGTGGCTCGTGTTGCGGCAGAGCCTGGCGCTGATTTTCGGAGGCGTGGCGATCGGGACGGTTGCGGCTTTTGTAGCGGCGCGGATGATGGTCCATTCCGTCACGGGGATGCACCAGATCGAAGCGGCCAGCTTCGCGGTGATGATTCCGGTGCTGGTTCTCGCCGCCGCAACCGCGAGCTGGATACCCGCGCGGCGAGCGAGCCGCATCGACCCCGTGCGCGCGCTCCGGCAAGAGTGACGCGCTATCGCTTGATCCGCGTAGTTGACCGCCGACGTGCTTTCTTAATGGTCGCGGTTTCTCGACGCGCGCGTTTGCGGGCGCGAGCGATTGAGGCGGCTCTCATCGTTCGTTTGGCGAGCGCTTCGAATCTGACGCGTGGCATATAAGCTGCTTCCTCGCTCACAGAAAGGGTCGCCGACGCAACGCGACGCCTGTCTGCTCGTGGGATTGGCCGCTTCTAGAGTTTCCACAATTTGACGACAATGCTGCCGACCGCCATCATCACGACGAACGCGACCCAGAACATCGGCTCGCGGAACGACGACGCCGCGAGAGAGAGCATATCGACCGACGGTTCCCCCTGCCCCTGCGTCGCACGTGCCCAGTGCAGTATGCGCCACGCTGTGGCTGTCCAAAAGATGACGGCCAGAATCGCGAACATTACTGCGCCCAGTGCGGCGCCGCGAATGGACAAGGACATGGGCGACTCCTTTTCGGCGATGCTATCCCGGGTAGTACGTAACCGCAAGATTCACGCTTTTGGTGGGCGGCGCGGCACGCGATCCCACGCGGCGCGGAATTACTCGTTTCCAATCAACTTCTGAGGCGGCGTGGCGGGTGCTCCGCTGCAAGTCTGCTCGCACCAGATGCCGCGATCATCCTGAAACGCAGAGTGCTTGATGTAGATCGGGTCGGTGACGCCGCGCAGCGTCTTCGTCGCGACGGAGCGCGATTTCGATTGCGCGGCTGCGGCCGGATCCTGCGCTGCGCCGTCGGGGAAAATGTCGAACACGATCACTTCGTTGTCGCCCTTCACCAGCCACGGCGCGGGGACATAGAGCGTGCGCGCCGGGCCAACGTTCCACGCGCGGCCCACGTTGTGCCCGTTCACCCACACGAATCCCTTCTGCACCGCGGACACATCCAGAAACGTATCGGCGGGACTATCCATGGTGAAGTGCCCGCGATAAAAGGCCGGCCCCTCCGGCTTGTGCTTGCTCCAGCCAACGATCGGATCGGGCGACGGCACACTTTCGGGCTTCTTTGATTTCCCCGAAATGTCCGTCGGCGAAGTCATCGGCAGCGAATACACTTTCCAATTCGCGAGCGGCGCGCCGTTCAGAATCACTGCGTCCGTGATTCCCGCGCGGCCCTCGGGCAAGTGGCGGCCGAAATTCACACGGCCGGTGTTTTCCACCAGAATGTCGAGCGTGGCGGGACTTTCGTTCAGATCGAACGTGAGCGTGTCCTGATTCAGCCGCCGGTCCAGCGTGCCGACGAGTTTTCCGTTCACGTAGATCGCCGCAAAATCGCGGAGATCCTTGATCGCAAGCTCGTCGTTGCCCCACAGTCCTTTTTTCTGCGGAGTGATCGAACCGTCCGCGCCGATGTGAACGCCGTCTCCGCTGGCTGAGCTCGGCAGATCGCCGCTATCGGCGCTTTGCGATTGCGATGCATCGCTGCCGCCCAGGCGCGAGGGAGGCGCTCCCGCATTCCCGCGCGCACCGGAGTTTCCCGCGTCCATGTCCGCATCGGTCGGCGCGGTAAGCTTCGCATTGCGCTCACCGCTGCGCACGATGGTGCGATACAAAATGTAGCCGTAGCCCTGGCCGAAAGATTCCATCGACAGCGGCGTCTTCACCGATGCGGGAGTGGGGAGATTTTTCGAAAGCGACGCGTTTTCCGCGAGCGCAAATTCGGGAACCGCGTACGATCGGCAGATTCTGCGGTACGTCTGGCGGCTGCACTCCGGTGTGCGCCGCGATCGCGTCGCGAAACGCGAAATACTTTTTCGTTGGCCGGCCGGCTTCGTCGATCGGCGCGTCGTAATCGTAGCTGGTGGTTTCGGGCGCGTAGTGGCTATCCGGTCCGTCGTCGCGATTGGCGCCATTCCAGAAACCCCATGTGGTGCCGCCATGCACCATATAAAGGTTGAAGGAATAATTGTTCGCGAGGAACCATTTCACGTCATTGAGCTGTTTTTCGGTGTCGGTCGCCTGATGATCGTCGCCCCACGAATCGAACCACCCGTCCCAATATTCGCCCACCATCACGGGCTGATTCGGCCGTCGCGCTTTGATTCGGGCGATGGCGCCTTTCGCCTCGCCGGGTCCGAAATTCGCGGCGGCCAGCACGCCATCGAGTTCGCCCATTTCCATCTCCTCGATATCGGTTCCGTCCGCGGTGTAGAGCATCTCGTCGCCCAGTCCGGCATGGACGAAAAGTTGCCGGATAGCTTGCATATATTCGTGCGCTTCCCGTCGCGTGGCGGCATGGTCCGTGCCCAGGCCGCGGGCCGCGCGCGGACCGTACGAGCCGTACTCATTCTCGATTTGCAGGCCGATGATCGGGCCGCCCTTCGACGCGAGGTACGGAGCGATCTGCTCGCCGATGTGATCCAGATAATCGCCCGCAGCGGCAAGAAACTGCGGATCGGTGCTGCGCACTTTGATTTTGCCGTCTTCGAACAGCCACGCCGGAAACCCGCCCGCGTCCCACTCCGCGCAGACGTACGGGCCGAGGCGCATCAGCACGTTCAGCTTTTCCTCGCGCGCGGTGCGTAGAAATTCGGCTACATCCAGATTGCCCGTGAAATCGAAAACGCCGGGCTTCGGCTCGTGCGCGTTCCAGAAGGCGTACACCTGAATCGTGTTCAACCCCATGGCGCGGATTTTCCGCAGCCGGTCGCGCCAGTAATCGCGCGGCACGCGGGCGTAATGAATTTCGCCGGACAGAATTTCGTAGGGCTTGCCGTCGCGCATGAACTGCGTGCCGGAAATTGTGATGGGCGAGAATTTCGAGTCAGGCGCGGGTTGTTGCGCGTGCGAGCGATGCGGCGCGACGACGGCGGCCGCGAAAACAGCTGCGAGGACTACGAGAAGAATCGGCGGTTTGGCGTTGGCCATGGATTTTGAGATGCGATTTTGCGGGAGAAAGATAACACGATCACGGTGGAATGGCCGATCCGACTGCCGTCTTACGATGCCGATCATCTGGAGGGAGAAGCTCGATGCCGGAGCAACACCGCGCGCGGAAGCCGGCTGCGGCGTTCCAATTCAGGAGAGAAACAAAAAAGGAAGGGAGTCGCAGCTCAGGGCCCAGCCCTCTATGTTAATAAAGGATTCCCGAAGCGGCTCTTCCCTTCCGCGAACAAGAATGCGCGAAGTGTTGAAGATTAGCCATAGGGCAGATGCTGTAGTGGCGTTGAATGCGCAAGCCGCATTGAATATTTCAACGTTCTCGATTTCTTCGCGGCGGCGGGCGTAGGAGTCGCGCGCGATTAGGCGAGTGTGATGGCAGCGCCCGTCGAGCCGGCGCGGAGCGAAAGCGCTGCCGCAAACAGAAGCCGCGGGCGGATCGCTCGCGCTACTCATGCGCGCACAAAAACACGGCGATTGCTCGCCGTGTTTTTATTTTCGATAAATCGCGTTGATGCGAAGGTGCGCGCGATTAAGTGGTTTTCACATGCAAAGCGGCCGCCAGCGCGGTCAGCTTTTCCTTCACGCTGTTCCCGTCGGTAACTGCCGTCGGAATGTCGCCGGAGCTGAAGGCGGACGTCGCGGCATCCCACAACGACTTCGCGCTGGTGTACTGGTCATTGGTCGCGGCGGGCAGCTTGTGTGCGGCGGCAAGCTGGCTCACCTTCGTGCCCACCGCGGACATCAACTTCGGCAGCGAGCTGGAAAGATCGGTCCACTGCGAAGTCAGCTCGTCCTTTTTCGCCTTGGCGGCGGTGGCGAGGTCGGTGATCTGTCCGGGCAGAGCCTTTGCGGCGGTCAACGCGCCGGCGTAGTCGCCGTTGTTGTATGCCGTCTGCGCCGAATTGATCGAAGCTTCCACGGCAGCGGTCTGATCGGGTACGTATTTTTCAGCCATGGGTTTCGCGGCGTTGAATGCGGCTTGGGCCGAACTGATGGCCGCCTCGGAGGTCATTTTTGCAGCATTCGAACATCCGGCTACCACAAGCAACAACACGGCAGCCAGGGGGAGCAACAGTTTTTGAGGCTTCATGGCTTGAGTCCTTTTAATGCGGATAGAATTTTTCGCGCTGGGCGGGCCCGACAACGCGGCTACGGTAGCGGACGCACCGCCGCAATGTCAATCGGGTATGTAGTGTGGATTTGTTCTGTTATCGAGTGCGGCGGCTCGGCGAAGTTTGCCGAACTGCCGCTGTGCCACCCGTACGACGCAGAGCAGGAAGACGCCTCGAACAAGCACGGCGAGTCTGCCTACATACGGTCATGAAGGAAGGGTTTCCGCTGCTCGAGCCAACATTACCCATGCGCTGGCGCGAGTGGCACAACGGTAGTTCGTCCGCTGGCGCGGCTGAGCCACCGCACTCCGTATTTAAGCGTGCGCGGCCTAACGCTCGTGCGGTGTCAGCGATCGTCGCCCAACTTGCGGCGGTCGTCGTGCGGCGACAGTCTCGCGAAGCGCGACTAACTTACGCGAAAGGGCTTTCGTCGGCGCTGGGGCCGTAGATGCTCGGAACTTTCACATCCAGCTCGCGCAAATAAACGGTGAGTTGCCCGCGATGATGGATCGAGTGATTCACCATCCACGCGCGCAAGGCAACGCCGCGCGGGACAGCTGCCAACGTGCGCTCCCCCGCCTTCACCGTCCAGTTGTGTTGCGCGGCTTCGGGCGTGAGGGCGCCGATGAATTTCTCTGCCGCGATCACGCCGCGATCAAATGTCTCCAGGATTTCGGCGCTGGAGGCCGGCGACTTGAAGCTGAATGTGTCCGTCGTGGTTTCAAACTCGTCCGGCGCCAGAATCTCGGCGAACCGGCCCGGGAGAATCGCGATGTGGAGCGCGAGCTGGCCGAGCGTGAGCGATTTCGGATGCGGCTGCCAGGAAAACTTGTCCGCGGGCACACGCTCCAACACGCGCCGCGTCGTCGCGCACTCCTGTTTAAATTCCGCCAGCAAGGGGGCGAAGGCCGGCGTTGCGGCTACGGTGGCGATGGCTTGCGTCATTTGCGCTTCTCCTTTTTTCAATGCTGAAATCTAGCATGAATTCCACGGCGAGTGGGATCGCCTGCCGCGCAGGCTGTCATCCGACGAAGAACTTCCACGTTAGTAGATGAACGTTGACGGAGCGGCCGACTCTGAAACGACTACGGTCACGCTCGCAGGAGAAAACGTCCCCGCGCTTCGCTCCGTCATCGATCGAGCTCCGGTCCGAGATGACTGCCGCAGCACGACCGTCCCGCGAAGACGTTTATCCCACCGCTCTACGAGTTGTGCTCGCAACAAGGCGGCGCGCTCTTGGTTTCGTAGCGGTCGCGGTGGCGCACCCAGCTCATCGGCATCGCCAGGCCTTCTTCGCCGCGGCCAACTGGCGTCCAGTCCAGCAGATCATAGACCACCAGCATCGGCTCCAGGCCGCGGCCGAAGGTCGAGTAGGTGTGATACACCTCGCCGCCCTTTTTCGCGAACACGCTCAGTCCCGGCGCTTCGTCCATCGGAAACACCACCGTGTCGTAGTTGTAGTTCGGTATTTTCGCGGCGACTTGTTCGGGCGTGAACGAAACTCCGTAATCGTAATTGAAATCGCTGGCGTGCGATGAGACCCAGTTAAAATTCCAGCCGAGGCGTTTGCGGAACGCTTCGAGCTTGGCAATGGGCGCGCGCGAAATGGCCGCGAACGCCGCGTCGCGCTGCTCGAAATGGACGATCGACGCGTTGATTCCGTCCGCCACCATCGAACAGCTCGAGCAGCCCGCTTCCCACTCCGGTGCGAACATGAAGTGGTAGATCACCAGCTGGCTCTTATCGCCGAAAAGATCCGCGAGCGATACGCGGCCGTGCGGCCCATCGAAGACGTAGGGCTTTGCAACTTTCTCCCAGGGCAGCTCGCGGCGCAGGCGCGCCAGCGCGTCGCGCATGTGCGTCAACTGTTTTTCTTTCGATAGGAAATCTTTCCGCGCGGCGATCCACTCGGAGTGCGTGGCGATGCGTGGTTCGTCGAGTGGTTCAGGCGTGCTGGCTGTCAGGTGCGTCTGTGTGGCAGTGCTCATGGGTGCTTCTCCTTTTGTTTTGATGTGTGCGAACTCTTGGCCCCAAGACCTTTGCGCGCGTGAAAGAATTTCGCCGCCAGCGC
Organism: uncultured Acidobacteriota bacterium; assembly: GCA_963839325.1. GTDB lineage: Bacteria > Acidobacteriota > Terriglobia > Acidiferrales > UBA7541 > Palsa-295. Next base: position 273,460 of record CAWIUO010000005.1, read on the forward strand.
TCCCGCGCCTCCCGCGGACATCGCGCTCGCTGCCAGAATCGCCGCCGTGCTCAAGCAGAACGGGCACATGATCCCTCCGTGGGATGGCCTGCCGCGCAGGCTGTCATCCGACGACTACAGAACCCAATCCACGCGCTACTTCTTCACCTTGCCCTCGGCCCGTTCTCGGATCCGGCCGTTCATAAACGTCCATCCCTTGTTCACGCCGGTGCGAAAATCGTCCGTCACGTTTCCGAATCCATAGTGGTGGAACGTAATCACGGTCACGCCGTTCTCTTCCGTCAGCCGGTACTGCACGTTGGAAATCACGGCGTGCGACATCATGAGCGGCCCGTAAAATTCCAGTAGCGTAGGCCGTTTGATCGCCTGCACCGTCGCCCAGTAGTGGCCGTTGTTGTCGCCCAGGTCGCGATACCACCGTCCGCCGGGCCACGGTTCCAGCTTCATCGGCAGCGGACCGTTGGGGGATTCGTTGTCCTGCATTTGTTCGAGCAGCGCGTCGAAGGTCACCTGGATCGGCGCGTTCACTTTGATTACCTGATTCACCGTGAGTGTGAGGCTTTCGATCGACTGCATTTCGGTCGGTAGCATGATTCCCTCCTTGGAATTCTTCGCGGCTCGGATCGAGCCGGCCCGCGCGAGATTCGACTGCGCATTCGTATATCAGTTCTGCTTCATCTTCGCTTCCGCGCGTTCCTTCACGCGCAGCAGCTGATGCTTCCACATCTCCTCGAACGTTTTGGTCCAGTCGTGCAACGGGCGGAGCGCTTCGGCATTCGTGCGGTAAAACATTTGCTTGCCCTCCCTGCGCGACGTCACCAGGCCCACCTCGCGCAGCACCTTCAAGTGCTTGGACACTGACGGCTGCTCGAGCTTGAGCGCCATTACGATTTCGCCCACCGGCCGTTCCTGCGCGGCCAGTAAATTCAGGATGTCGCGCCGGCGCGGCTCAGCGACGGCGTTGAATGCGTCCGATGTGGTAGCCGCTCGTGCCATGACCACATCATATGCTTATATCGGCATATGTCAAGCGGAATTTTCGGAATGGGATGACGCGCCACTTATGCGTGACGAATAGCTATTTGCGCGGGACCAATCACTACACCACGGAGACGACCTACAACTCGGGTATCCGCGAATGCTTCAGCGTTCGCTTTCGGAGTGCGGCGGGCGACCGCCACTTGCACTGTCGCGCCCTCTGGGAGTATTTTTTAGGCACGTAATGGCGGCGGCAGTGGAGGTGTGTATGCGCGCAGCAAACTTTCCGGCCCTGGCGTTTGCAGCAGTGATTTTCGTGGCGGCGGGCGGCGCAGCGATCGCACCCGCCGCTGGCGCGCAGACGGCACAGCCCCAAGCGACGCCTCCGTTCATGCCCGGCGAAAGCGGCGCGCAGAATGGAACGCCCGTCATTCAGACACGTGACGGCGGCTCGCCGACGCGCCTTGAGAGCATCGCAGTGCCTCCAAAATCGGGCGCGCCCTTCACACTCACATTGGAGACCGAATGGATCCGTCCGATGAGCGACGGCGGCTCGCAAACCATCGCCAACAAGAGAAAATCGCACGCGACTCTTCCGGTCGCGTGTATCAGGAGCGCTGGCTGCTTGTCCCGAAGTATGGGATCGCGCGTCGTTCGCAGATGAACGCCATCCAGATCTACGATCCACACGAGCACGTGGTGTACACCTGCTTCACGCTGGTCGAGCCTCACGTCTGCAACATGAACAACTATTACGGCTCGACCGACGCGATCTACAAACCCGCCAGCGTGCAGAGCGGCCCGCTCCCCAACGACATTGGCATCGCCTTCCACGAAGACCTCGGCACGAAATTCGTCGCCGACCAGATCACCACGGGCGCGCGCGACACGATCACCTACAACGCCGGCGTAATGGGCAACGACCACAGCATGACCGTGATCGACGAGCATTGGTATTCCGACGACCTCGCCGTGAACCTGCTTTCAATCCGCAACGATCCGCGCTTCGGCAAGCAAACGTTCACCGTAACGAAAGTGAATATGTCCGAACCGGACCCGCGCCTTTTCGAGCTGCCTGCGGGATATAGCGTCGTCGATCGCCGCCCGCCCGCCGACACGCCCGAAGCGCCCGCGCCGAATGCCCAGTGACCCAAACTCTGAATGCAAGCTATCCTCTCAGTGAGCTGCCTCGCCGAATCGACCCATGCATCGCGGCTCGCGGGAGACGATGCCAAGCCATCCTGAAAACAGAGTGAGGGCCAACGGACTGCTGGTTGGAGCGTTGCTGCTGGCGGCGCTGTGCGTTGCGGGGGCGCAGGGCGTGTCGGCGGTGCACGGTAAAGTGGTGAGTGCGAACGGGGCGCCAATCCCCGACGTGATTATTTCCGGAAGCCGCGACCCGTCGGGCGAAGGCTCGACGTCGATCGCGAAAACGGACTCGCAGGGCGACTTCACGCTGACGTTTCCCGGCAAAGTAATGCACTTTTTAAAAGCGGGCTACGAGCCGCTGTCGGTGGTGATTTCCGCGCGGACCGCGCCGCAGCAGTACGTATTGCAGGCAGCGAAGAACGATTTTCTTTTGCGGCCTTGCGAAAAGCTGCCGCCGCACGAAAAAGCCTTCGGCGACGCCAGTCTGCGCTTCAGCGCGAACCCGAAGGAGTTCGTCTCGTCCAGCCCGCTGACGGACGCCAACTCGTTGAAATTCGGGTTGCAGCCCAAAGGCGCCTCGAACGCGCTGGAGATCTGGCTGGGCCATTTCACGATGGACATCGAGCCGGAGGACGAGCTGCTGATTCTGGCGGAGAATTTTACGTCGCGGAATATCGTGGCGGCCGGCAAAGGCACGGTCGGCATCGACACGAGCGGGACGCGAAGCGCGAAGCTGTGGCGGCAGTTCGCGGTGTCCGGCCACGGCGGCGCGTTCTATCAGAACGCCACGGAGGCGGAAGCCAAAGTGTTCGACTCGGTGATTGAGACGGCGTGCGGCGATTTGGCGCCCGCGAAGAATAAGTGATGCGTGTTGAAGCGAGGAAAGCCGATCGCCCTGCGGTCGCGGCGATCGCGGTTGTGTGCGCGCTCGCCCTTCTCTGTGCTGTTCCGGCGAGAGCGCAGGCTCCGATGCACGGTACTGTGGTCTCCGAAGACGGCCAGCCCATCGCCGACGTGAACGTCTCCGGCAGTCCGCCCGAGGCGTCGCCGTACAAGCGCGACGTCACAAAAACCGACGCTACCGGCCGCTTCATCCTCGACCATCCGGGCGCCGTCGTTCACTTCTTCAAAGAGACTTTCGAGCCTCTGACCATCATTACCGCACAGGCCCGATCGCAAACGCAGTTCGTTCTTCCAACCGCGAAAAATGATTTGGTCGTTCCACCCTGCGGCCCAGTCCCTGCCGGATCGCGCCGGCTTGACGGCGGAATTCGATTACAGTTCGTCGTGAATCTGAAGACCGTGAAAATCCTGGGCGGCAAGACCGATGTTGACTACAGGAAGTATGTGATCAAACCGAAATCTCCGAAGGACTCCAAAGCCTATCTCGCGCTTTGGTTTGGGCCGTATGCGTTCGAAGCCGAGCCCTTCGACGATGATCTCATCCAGTCGCAGCGTTTCTCGCAGCGGAATCTGGTGCTTGCCTCGGGAGGGGCCATCGGTATCGACACTGTGGGAGCGAAGAATGGCCTGCGCTGGCGGCATACCGGAGGATTGGGCAACGGCGCGGATTACGATCTCGCGAACGATGACGAAGCGCGCCTGTTCGACGAAATTGTGAACTCAATCTGCATGGCAGATCCAAACGTTGCCTCGCATTCGACGAAGTGAAGGCGCGCAACCCAGTCCGCCTCTCGTTGTATAATTGGCCCAGCCGTTCGATCTGAGGGAAGCAAAATTAAGGAGTAATCCTATGCGATATGCGAAGAAGTTTGTGATCGCGGCGTTTGTAGTGGCGGCGCTGTCGTGCTTTTCCGTGGCCCGCGCGCAGGATGCTGCGAGCGACACGAAAGCGGCGGCCGATAAAACCGCCGATGCCACCAAGACCGCGGCGAAGGACACGGCCAAGGGCACCAAGAAAGTTGCCACCAAGACCGCCGATGCCACCAAAACCGGCGCGAAAGACACCGCGCATGCCACCGACAAAGCCGCCACGAAAACCGCCGACGCCACCAAAACCGGCGCAAAGGACGTTGGCAAAGGCACCGAGACCGGAGCGAAAAAGACCGGCAGCGCTATCAAGAAGACCACGCACACCGCCGCGAGCAAAACCGCCGACGGCGCCGACAAAGTCAAAGACAAAACCACACCGAACTGACGTGGGATAGCCTGCCGCGCAGGCTGTCAGCCTACCAAGGCCAAATCGAAATGCGTGCGAACGCAGTGGCGGATCGACCTGCGCAATTGGACGCCAAACGTCTCGACGTTACGCGATCAATCCGCCGCCGATAGCGGTCGCACGGGACGTTGTCGTCGCAGGGAGACAGCCGGATCGGCTATCCCACGCGCCCTTGCTGAATGCTTCGCAAAGGAATCGCTTGCGCAGCGCGCGGCGCCCGTTGTATAGCTCACACACTCGCACACGGCCAATTCGGATACACGCGGCGCGAGTTCGCTGCGAGCGCCATCCCCACTCGAGCTGACGCTTCAACGGCAAGCCTTGTAATTCTGGCAATCGGGGAGCTTTCATGGATCCGAAAATTATCGGCATCATCGTTCAACTGATAAGCGGCGCGGTGGGCGGCAACGTTGTGGGCCTCGTGGCCAGTAAGCTGAATCTCGGCCCGGTGGGAAATTCGGTCGCGGGAATTATCGGCGGCGGCATCGGCGGGCAAATTCTCGGACTGGTGATGGGAGCGGGCGCGGCCACCGCGGCAGCTCCGGCCGGCGGCCTTGACATCAGCGCGGTGGTCTCCAGCATCGCCGGCGGCGGAGTCGGCGGCGCGATCGTGATGGCCATCGTCGGCTTCATCAAATCCAAGATGGCCGAGAACTCCTAGCGCCACTCAAGAAACAAAAGTTATCATCGCGTTCCGCACAGAACGTGACCTGCACTCGAAAAGCACTGCACATGAAAAAGGGTTCGCGCGGCCTGGGAGTGGTGTGCGCGAACCCTTTCGTGCTTCCGCCAAGACTTCAATTTTTCGCGGACGACTCTGGAAACCCGCCGCGCTAGGCCTTCGCCGCCGCTGCGGTGAACGAGTCCACCGCCGCAGCCTCGGTCGGATAAACTTCCAGCACTTTATTCAGCATGGTCATCTGCAACATCTCGTGCACTTTCGGGCTGGGGTCCGCGATTTTCATCTGCCCGCTGGATTTTCGCGCCAGCGTGTGCGCGCGGACAATTTCGCCGATGCCGGAGCTATCGATGTGCTCCACATCGCGCATCACCAGCAAAATCTTGCGGTGGCCGTCCACCACCAACTGCTGAATCGTTTCTCGCAGAATGGTGTTCCCTTCTCCAATCACGATGCGGCCCTGGATCTCCACGGCCGTCACTCCGCCTGCCACGGCACGCACCGACGCGTTGGTCTTCCCGCCCGCCTTGGCCGGCCCCGCAGGCGCCGTGCCCGCTCCGATCGTCTCGCGGTCCAGAATCACCGCCGCGACTTTCGCATTCACTTCCGATTCCGTGCTCACCACCAGCAGCGACCGCCCCGCTTTCAGAACTTCCATGAACGTCTGCGCGTCATCGGATGCTTTTTCGTCCGCCGTCTCGGCAGGTTGCTCCACGTCCTTCGCCAGACGGTGCGCTACGGTCGCCCCGGCTTTCTTGCCAATCAGCCCGAGCAGCGCCGTCGCTCCCACTCCCACCGCGAACACTTGTCCGATGCCCGGCACCAGCGCCAGTGATGCGACCACCAGTCCCGCGCCGAGGCCGACGGCCCCTCCGGTGACTCCACCGGCGATCCCGCCCACTTCTTTTGCCACGGCCATCGCCTCATGCTCCGAGCGCGATAGAAATACGATCGAATCCTTCGGCACGCCGGCGCGAAGCAGTTCTTTCAGTGTCTCTTCCGCGTGCTCACGCGAGGTGAAAACGCCAATTGCGGTATGCACAGAAGCCTCCAGTGATGGGTGAACGCACCGCAGCCCATTGGGAATTGTGGACAGCGTATTGTGACATCATGCGTACTGCAGGGCTCGCTGCGGGGATGCGCGGGACCCTACCTCTGCATGCGGATATATACGCGGTGTAAAGTTGTGTCAAGCAATGTTTTTCAGTGTTAAGGCGCGGGCGGCGGCGCTACTCCACCTTCGAAAACCACTCCTCAAACCACTCCAGCGTGCGCAGGCGGTAATCGTAATTGTTCGCGGGATTCCCGATCGCGTGGCCTTCGTTCGGATACACGACCAGCCTCAGCGGGAACGTGTCCGGCCTCGAGCGCGTGCCACCATTCCACGGACTGCTCCATGGGCACCTCGCCGTCGCGGTCGCCCACGAGAATCAGCGTCGGCGTTTTCACATTTTTCACGAAGTGCATCGGATCGCTCTTCGCGTACACCGCCGGGTCGTCGTAAATCGACGCGCCGAAAAACGGCATCATCCACTCGTCGATATCGTTCACGCCGTAGTAGCTCAGCCAGTCGGAAAGGCCCGCGCCCGCCACCGCGGCGGCAAAACGATTCGTCTTCGTCTCGGCCCACATGGTCATGTATCCGCCATAACTGTGGCCGTACATTCCCAGCCGCTTCGGATCGACGGGATAATGCGCGAGCACGTAATCGACGCCCGCCATGATGTCGTGAAAATCTCCGCCGCCGAAATCCTTCACGTTGCCGCGAACGAACGCTTCGCCCTGGCCGTAGCTGCCGCGCGGATTCGCGCACAGCACGAAATATCCCATCGCCGAAAGATTGCCCGTGGTCCACGGATTCCAGGTGTTCTCGCACGCCGCCGAGGGACCGCCATGCACCACCACAACGAGTGGATATTTTTTCTGCGGATCGTAGTTCGCCGGCTGCGTCAGCCAGCCCTGCACGCGCGTGTCTGCGTTCATCCAGTGAATGTTCTGCATCTCGTCCCACGCGGGTCTGAGGCCGTCGTTTACGTGAGTGATCTGTTTTGCGTCGTAAATAATGCCGCCCCACACTTCCGGCGGCTTGTTGCCCGATTGCCGAATCATCGCGATCCTCGTTGCATCGAGCCCGTTCATGGTCTCGGGCCAGTCCTTGGGCGCAGCCCAAGCCGAGCCACCGGGCTGCACCGAGTCGGCTCCGGTCCAAATCGTATGTGCCGCCTGATCGCCAAACGGCAACTCGACCAGCGCAGAGTCGCCATCGACGTTCTGATTCGCAAGCAGCCCTGTGAAGGCCGTCCATATAATCGCGCGCGAAGTGCCGTGAAGATTTGGAGTCAGATTTGTCGGCGTGCCGCCGTTAATCGGGATTAGGAAAACGTCGCCACCGGTCGATCCTTCGTCGCTCATCAGCCCTTCGATGAACGCAACGTTCTTCCCGTCGGGCGACACGCGCGGATCGGCAATCTGAAATTTCGGCGCGTAGATGTCGCGCATCGCGCCCGTCGCCGCATCAATCGTGTAAAGGTGCGCGACGTACCAGTTCGCGTCTCCGCTTCCACGCGCGGCGGTCGCCACCCAGTCTTTCCCGTCGGGCGTCCAGTCGTATTCGTACACATACATGTCCGGGGGCGTGACTTGCTGATACGTAGAGGAACCGTAGGAGAGACGCACAATCCTTTGCTCGTAAACATGCTCACCGATCTCACCCGATAGCGGCGTCATCGGCTGGAGTGGGCCGGCGATGCGGGGAATGTTCTCTATATAAAGGAATGCCAGCGCACCTTGCTGCGAAAACTTCGGCGACTGCACGTAACCCTTGAACTCGTGGGATTCCGATTTCACCGAACCGTCTGCGGCGGCAACGATTAGCCTCGACACCGGGTGTTCGCCCGGCTCATCGGCGACGAATGCCAATCGCTTCCCGTCCGGATGCCACGCGACGTCGCGCACGGGCAGATCGCCGTCCACCGGAATCGCGACCGCGGCGCCTCCCGAAACTGGCGAGACGAAAAGCTTTCCGTTCACAACGTAGGCGACGCGTGTGCCATCGGGCGAGATCGCCACATCGCTGATGCGCTTGGTTTGCGGCATCGAGGCAAGTACTTCTGCGGCGCGTGCCTTGGACGGTGCAGGCGCTGAGTCCTGCGCCACAACCGCCGCTGCGCATAGCGCAAACGCCGCGACAGCCACGCCTGCCACCGCGCACACGATCCTCAGCCGAACTTTTCCACGGCGCATAATTTCCCTCACGGCCGGAAAGTATCGCACGAATCCGCCGCGGGATACCGCGCCGCTTCGATGCCCGGCGAACCTCGGAGTCGAATCTCGAATCCACGAACGCTTCAGCGGTCTGCCCCGCCGCAGACGGGGCATGCCGCCGTCCGAAAGCGAGCGTCGCGACGCTCGCGGGTACGAGCTTCACGAATAAGGCGCCCCAGTGCCAGTTGCTATCCCACCAAATTGGAGCGCACGCCCGACAAAGTGGCCTGCTCCCAGAGCGCGGAGTGGCTCTCGCATCGCGCGCTGCCGCGGGTAGAATGTCTGCATGACCACCGCCCACTCCCCCGAGCGCGCCGCCGATTCGCGAGCGAAGTGGACGACGCTGGTCTGCTTCGCGATCATTTATTTCGTGTGGGGCTCGACGTTTCTCGCCATCCGCGTCGGCGTGCGCGAAATTCCGCCGCTGCTCATGGCGGGCATGCGCTTTTTGGCCGCGGGACTGTTCCTTTATATATGGATGCGAGCGCGCGGCGAGCGTTCTCCGAGCTTCCGGCAGTGGCGCGCCGCGTCGCTGCTCGGGCTGATCATCTTCCTTTTCGATTACGGGCTGCTGTTCTGGAGCGAGAAGCGCGTGCCGTCCGGCATCGCCGCGGTGATGCTCGCGACGATTCCCGTGTTCATGGCGCTTTCTGAAATTATTTTCCTCCGGACGCAGAAGCTCACCATGCGGCTGATCGTTGGACTGTTGGTTGGTCTGTGCGGCGTGGCCGTGTTAATGAGCCCCGCGCTGAATCTCGGCGGCGCGCCGATTGACAAGCTCGGCGCCGCGGCGCTGATTTTCGCGTCGATCAGCTGGTCGATCGCCTCGGCGCTTTCGCGCAAAGTGCCGCTGCCCGAATCCAAAGTAATGAGTTCCGGTGCGCAGATGCTCAGCGGCGGCGTGTTTCTGCTGCTCGCCGCTCTGGCGTTCGGCGAGTTTCGCGGATTCCAATTCGCAAACGTTTCGCGCGAGGCGTGGCTCGCGCTGCTCTACTTGATCGTCGCAGGCTCGATCGTCGGATTCACCGCGTACGTCTGGCTGATCCATCACGAATCGCCGACGAAGGTAGGGACCTACGCGTACGTGAACCCGATTGTCGCGGTGATCGTCGGCTACTTTTTCGGCGGCGAAGCGCTTACCACGCGCACCATCGTCGGCAGCGCCTGCGTTCTCGTGAGCGTGCTGGTGATCACCACCGCTTCCGCGAAGAAATCTACGGCGCCCTCGGCCGCACTCGCCACCGAAGACCCAGCCTAAGTGCCGATTTTCATTTCGGCGTGACGTATCCTACTTTTTGGAGTTCGTAGTAGCTGCGCTGTGAATCTCTGCGATGTAGCCGCCGGGAAACTGGACGACGACGCTGGTACGCCCGTCGGAAACGTAGGGCGTGGTCAACATCTTCACGCCGGCGGCTTTGGCGTTTTGTAGCGTGGCGTCGAGATCGGCGACTTCGTATCCGGTGGTCTCGCGGCCAAACGGAAATGGCAGATGCCCGTCGGTGACGAGCGCTTGCATATTCCCAAACGCCGACGTGACGCGAATCCGCCGGTAGATCTCGCCCGCGCGGTCAATCTCGCCCGCGTCGGCGCGCGGATTGTCTTCCAGCACTTTGCCGCCGGAAAACTTCACGAAGCCTGCCACGAACGCTTCGACGGCGTCGCGCGAAACGTAAACGCGATTATCCGGGATCGTTTTTAGCGGCGCCGCCGAAGGCGGCGTGGTGTGCCAGTAGAGTTGCATCCTAACGCCGCCGGGCCACTGGATCACCGCATCGCGTCCGATGGGATCGTTAAACGGATCGACGACCACCTCGGCACCCGCCGCTCGGGCAGCGCGAATCGCTGCGTCCATATCCGTCACCAGGTAACCGGTGCGCTCCTCGCCGAACGGAAATGGAATCGGCGTTTGATACGCGAAGACGGAGAGCGGCCCGTACGCGCTGAGCACATACTGAAATTCTGCCGAGCTCGGAACCGGCAGCACGTTGGTGACGGACTTGTTCGAAGCGTGGCCGTCGAACGTGGCGGCGAAACTCTGCACGAAGGCGTCCAAATCCCCGGGCGCGACATACACGTGCGTCGTGTCGTACTGCGGCGCAACAGCGACGCTTTCCGCACCTGCATTCGCCGTCCCCCCGCTTTGCGCATGCGCTTCGACTGCCGCGAATGCAAAAGCACTAAAAGCCAGCGACAGCGTCAGCAACCGCCGACGCCGAAGCGCTTTCCTGGTCGTCCGCGCTCTCACCAATGTCGAACCTCCCCCGCGTGCATTCGAAATGTGCTTCCCTCCGTCTGCGGCTTCAGCCTGTCGGCGGCGGCTTGGCGCTGCCCGGTGGCGGGCACGATCGTCGCCGTAATCCGCTCTTCCAGGATCATCAAGTCACCGTTTCGCACGCGCCGCCTTCATTCTGCTTTGCGCGCGCGAATAGTCAAGTGCGCCGCCACACCCCTCCATAACAGGCCGCTGATGAAACGCGCCTTCATCGAAACAACTTGAGAAATGGACTTCTAGCCGTGTGTGCGCGGCCTCGTGCAACGCCATTCGTCCCGCGTTACGATGGCTGCATGAATAACCCGCGTTCCGCCGCCGCAGCCCCACGAGTGAAATGCCCCTACGAAATCACCGTGCTCGGCTGGCTGTTCATCCTGGTGGGAGGAGCCGCGCTCGGCTATCACCTCGCAAAAGACTCGATCGATCGCTGGATGCCGCTCATCGTGCTGCTCGAACTGCTCGCGGTGTTGGGCGGGATTTTCCTGCTCCGCGGCGCGAACTGGGCGCGCTGGCTCGTGCTGGCCTGGCTCGCGTTCCACGTGGTGGTCTCGGCGCTGAACTCGTTCGCGGAGGCGCTGCCCCACATCGTGCTGCTCGGAGTGATTGGCTACGTGCTGCTCTTCGCCCCCGCCTCCCAATATTTTCACCGCATTCCGAGCAGTTAGGCGCTCACCGTCCGCGCTCCGAAAGAGCGGCGACCTCTATATAATGTCTGCGTGATGGTATTCGTGGACTCGAGATGCCGGCGATGTGGCGGCACGGGGCTTTGCGACGCGTGCGGCGGTACGGGTCATACGATGCTCGCGAAATGCGTGCTGTGCTGGGGAACGGGCAGGTGTCCGGCGTGCGGCGCGCCCGAAGCAGCGAGTGAGGTTACCGACTGGCTCGGCGACATTCTTCGCACGCCCGCGAAAAAGCAAGACGCGTAATCTCGGGGGGCCGAGTGGCGCCGCGCCGAAACGTAGCTAATCTGCGGAGGCCGCGCTGTCGGCGTCGCCAAACAACGGCTCTTCGCCCAGCTCGCTGCGCAAATCGTCGAGCGCTTCGGCATATTTGACGATCAGCTGGATGTCCGGCGTCACTTTGCTGGCGATCACGTTCTGGACGGTCTGATGGATGCCGCGCACCACCGCTGTTTTCTGGATGATGCGCAGCTGACGCTTTTCGATTTCGGCTTCGGTGGCGTCGAACTCCAGCTCCTCGCGCGTGAAGCAGCCGCGAGCCGAAACGCAATACGCTCCCGCTTCCACCTGTTCGCCCGGACGCGGCGCCACCACTTCCCCGCGCGCGCCCCACTTCGTTACGTACACTTTGTCGCCCACCGCCAGCGCTTTCGATTCGCCGTCCATTCGTGCGTAGCTCCCATTTCGCGCCGAGCATCCTTCACCACCAAGCGCGCCCACTCCACTCTGATGCGCCCGATTCTACTATGCGCTCGTGGTGCCGCCCAATTGCGGACCACACAACGACCCCTCTCGGCATTCGCACTCGTGCGTACGTCGAGTCGCAACGAATTGTGTCGCTTCGCGGCACGCCACCCAGAGTATGATATCCCCGGAGGCCGCGATGACCTTCCCTCAACTTGCACGGTTTGCTGATCTCGCGATTCTGCTCTTGCGAATCATGGTCGGTGTGGTGTTCTTCGCCAGCGGCTACTCTCACCTGAAAGATCCGGCGGCGCGCAGCAAGGACATCGGCATGAGCAAGGGCTTCACCATTTTTCTGGGCGCGGCCGAGGTTGCGGGAGCGCTCGGATTGATCAGCGGAGTGTTCGCGCAACTCGCCGCGATTGGTTTGATCCTGTTGAGCCTCGGCGCGGTGCAAAAGAAACTGGCCGTGTGGCACACCGGCTTCTGGGGAAAAGATGGGACCAGCGGTTGGAGCTACGACACCATGCTGATCGTGATGAACTTGGTGATCGCCACCACCGGCGGCGGAGCGCTCAGTCTGATGCGCCTGTTCCAGTAAAGCCGCTGAACGGCCGACGAGCGAGTCGTGCTCGTCGCGGAGCGGAGGGCTAAGTCAAACACGGATCGGGAGGGAACGCTCTCAACGTCTTCACTTTAGGCAGACGCTTGCTCGCGAGCTTCTTGGCCGGCTTCGTCGCCTTTTTCTTCTTCGCCATTTCGGTCTCCCCGTATGGGATGCAAAAATCGTTCAAGATTTGAACTGCATCCTTATATATCCCATCAACCATAGCCCGAGCGGCTAAGCTACACCCGTTCCAACCGTTAAGCAACGGTTGGCGAATTTAGCCTGGAGTAAGCGCGACTGCTTCTTCCTCGGACTTGATGGAACGCAAGCGACGCACCTACAATCCAGCGCATCGCAGGAGAATTATGAGCGCGACCAGAAATCCGGGAAGACACGCGGGGCTGCTGTACGTGGTCACGTCGATCTTCGGCTTCTTTGCGATGGGCTACGTTCCCTCCAAAATCATCGTGCATGGCGACGCAGCCGCCACGGCCGGCAACATCCTCGCGCACGAAACGCTTTTCCGCCTCGGCATCGCCGCGCAGCTGATCGGCATGGCCGGATTTATTTTCGTGGCGCTGGCGTTGTACGAGCTGCTGAAAGGCGTCAACCAGCGCCAGGCCGCGCTGATGGTGATTCTGATCGTGGTCTCGGTGCCGATCGCCTTCGTTAACGAACTGAACTCCCTGGCTGCCGTGGCGCTCGTTCGCGGAGCGGACTTTTTAGGCGTAGTGGATCAATCGCAGCGCGAAGCCCTCGCGATGCTCTTCCTCCATCTGCACGGGCGCGGACTGGTGGTCTCCGAATTGTTCTGGGGACTTTGGCTGCTGCCGCTAGGCTGCCTGGTTTACAAATCGCGATTCCTGCCGCGCTTCCTCGGCGCGTGGCTGGTGATCGCAGGCGTCGGCTGGGTGATCCTGTGCTTCACAGGCATCCTCGCGCCGCAATTCGCCGGCACGCTCAACACCTACCTTCAGCCCGCCATTCTCGGCGAAATCGCGTTCATGTTCTGGCTGCTCATCCGGGGCGCGCGGCCGCCGCAGCTCGAAGACCCTGCTATTTTTCGATCATAATGTTTGCGGGCACCACCACGCTGAAGTTGCCCGCCACGGCCTTGACGGTGACGGTGTACAGCCGGCTTGGGCGTCATTGGAGCTGCCGGCGCACGCCGACATTCCACACATCACGATCGCCATCAAGAAGCTCGCCATAAACGCGACCCGCAGCCACTCTTGTTTATGCCGCTTCGACAGACTCGCCATGAGCAGCACGAGTAGCGCGCAGAACCAGAACACGGTCATCCGCCAACCGCCCGGCCGACGGCTCGGCTGCGGCACGGCGAGCGTTTTGCAGTTGCCGCAATTCGTGACCACCGTAACAGCCACCGTGTACACTCCGGTCTGGCCCAGCTGAGTAATCGCGAGAGTACATTTCCTCGTGGCACGCAATCGACCACCTCTGCGACCAGCGGTATGGCGTTGGCATTACCGGCGACACAGACTGAGAACGAGTAGGTAATCATCGCGCCCTGCTTGACGACCTGTTCCGGCACGCTGGGCCCGCATGCGAGAATCTCCACGACACTCTCGGTGACGCTGGCTGAGTTCCCGCTAAAAGCGTTGGTGTCCGGAGTGTAGATTGCTTTCACCGTGGCGCTTCCGGATACCGGCAACGAACCAATGGGCAACATGCACGAGCCTGCGCGGCGGCAGCAGCAGTCAGAACCACGGGCGAAGAGCGTGCCGAGCGTCGCCATGTCGCTGACTGACTACGTAGCGGTTGCCTGTCGGCGTGGCGGTGCCGGATGCCTGGGCAACCTTGAAGGACACAGTGATTGGGTTCTGACGATCGCACGCGCGGAGGAAGTGTAGCGCCGTGGTCGCTGCTGGTGGTTGTCACCGTAACCGTCGTGCTGACCTGCGCCGCGATGTTCGTAAGCGCGAAGCTCGCCGCTCCCGACACGTTGGGCGCCGTGGCCGTCACGGTGTAACTGCCGGCGGTTGCGATTAGCGGTGAATGGCCCGAAGTGGCCACTCCTGTTGCGTCGGTTACCTCCGTGTTCGCGCCGCCTGCAAACGTGCCGCTGGCTCCGCCGGCCTGATGCAAAAGCGAAAACGTTACGGTCACACCGCTCACACCCGCCCCACTGCTATTGACCACTGTCGCCACAAATGGCGCTGAAAAAAGTCTGGCCGACCGTGGCCGTCTGGCCTGAGCCGCTCGTGGCGCTGATCGTGGATGCGGGCGCGGCCGACCCTGTAGCTGATTTCGAACACCGTGCCGCAGCCGAAGGGACAAGCTGTCATAACTCCGCCGCCGGAGGCCGTGGTGTAGCCGCCGGAAGAAGGTAGCGCCGAACAGCAGTTTGTCCGAGGAGTCCAACAGCAACGCCGCGTCGGGGACCAGCCCATCGCCAGCGAAGGTCGGAAAACTATAGAGAATGGTTTCAGAGTAGCCCTGGGCCATGGATAGCTCGAAGACCGTCCGCACCCGTAATCGCAGGTGCTCGAACTGTTGGTGGCGCCGCCGATTTCCGTAACGCCGTACAGATTGCCCGACGAGTCCAGGATCAAACCGAGCGGTGTTCCGCCATCGCCGCCCGTCAGTCCCGTGAAAGTGTGCAACGTGTTCTGAAGATAGTAGCCGTCGGAGTTCACCAACTCGAACACCACGCCGCAACCGAGGCTGGTGCCGCAGGCTGTCGAAGACCCGCCGAACTGGGTGGTGCCGTAGATATTGCCCGAGGAGTCAAGACGACACCGGCGATCGGGCCTCGGCCATCGGCGCCCGTCTCTGTGAAACTGTACAGCACCGTCTCTACGTAGCTCCCCGAGGAGTTGTCAATCTCGAACACGGTCCCCGTGCCGGACACTCCGCCGCTGGAGGTCGTGCCGTAAAGCTTTCCGGATGAGTCGATCGTCAGTCCGCCGTAGGGCAGTCCACCATCCCCTTTGCCCGAGAAGCTGTACAGCACGCTTTCCGTATAGCTCCCGGAAGAGTTGGCCATCTCGAACACCGTTCGAATCCCATACTGCCGCCTGATACGGTGGTGCCGTAGAGATTGCCATTCGAATCCATAACCAAACCCGCTTGCGGTCCTGCGCCATCTCTGTTTGGTCCAGTTGAGACTACGAAGCTATGCAGTATCTTCTCGTTGTAGCTTCCGGCGGAGTTGACCAGCTCGAACACGGTCCCGGCATAGGAACCGCCTCCGGCTGAAGTTGGTGCCGAAAAGATTTCCGGAGGCGTCCATAACCAGACCGCCTAGAGGGAGTGCGCCATCCGATGTTTCACCCGCGAAGCGG
Source organism: uncultured Acidobacteriota bacterium (assembly GCA_963839325.1). Lineage (GTDB taxonomy): Bacteria > Acidobacteriota > Terriglobia > Acidiferrales > UBA7541 > Palsa-295. Next base: position 289,260 of record CAWIUO010000005.1, read on the forward strand.
ACAGCACCTTCTCGGTGTAGCTTCCGCCGGCATAGACCAACTCATATACGGTTCCGTTGCTGGAAGTGCCTCCCGCTTGCGTTGTGCCGTGACACATTGCCAGACGCGTCCAATCAGGTTGGCGCCAGGATTCGCTCCGTCCGGGTCGCTCGATACCGATCCGGTGAAGGGATAGAGGACTTTCTCTTGCTGCGCTTGAAGCGGAGAGCACGGTAAGGATTAGCGCTGTTGCGGCGGCAATCGCGAGCCGGGTTGCCCTTGTGAGCGCCCTTCCCCACCCCACCGCGACGTCGTCTTGTCCAGCTGCCCAAGTTGTTTCGCTCATCACCGCGATTTCTCCTTCCGCGCTTGGCGTCCAACATCGAATCTGTTGTGCTTTCGGGTGTGTCGCGACGAGCGCCCGACGCCGAGGTCATGCCAGGCAGCGACTTGCCGGCCAACCGCGCTGCGCACCACGCACTTCGCACCGCAAATCTTCAGCAACCGCTACTTCGATTCCGGCTGCCTGTGAATTATTTGCAGGCTGCGCGCTTTCAATCGAAGCTCCGAATCGCAAGCCTGGCCCTCGGATCAGAAAGAAGCCGCGCAGAACCTCACTGACTGCTCTGCCGAAGCGATGGCGAGCAATTTCTCGAACTCCTGTTCACCGGTCGGTTCAGTTCGACCCATGGTTATGGCTTTCCTGAGCGACGATGGGCGGCGCTGTTGAGGCAAGGGCCCTACGGAGTGCAATGGACGGAGGGGCTGGACCGTGGCTGAATTCCTGCTGAACCGGCAAGTTTAGGGGCTGGCGCAGGTGGCACGAAGCCCGCACCGGCTGGCCGGGCTGCAAACTTGCGCGTGGCGCTGACCGGGTGTTAGCATGCGCTGCACGTTCCCGGTTAGGATTTAACCGCTTCCATGGACTCGTCAAGAGGGCCTCAACCATCATTTGCTTTCGGTCCGTATGAAGCAGACCTTCCCTCCGGAGAACTCCGCAAGGGCGGCATTCGCATCAAGATCCAGGATCTGCCGCTACGCCTGTTGAGTGTGCTGGTTGAAAAGCCGGGGCAAGTGGTCACGCGGGAAGAACTTCAAAAACGCCTCTGGCCGGAAGATACTTTTGTTGATTTCGAGGATGGGTTGAATACCGGCGTCAAGAAGTTGCGCGAGGCCCTGGGCGATGATCCCGAAAAACCACGTTACATCGAGACCGTTCCCCGGCGCGGCTACCGCTTCATAGCGGAAGTGAAGCAAATTCCGGCGCCCGCATTGGTACCTGTTTCTTCCGCGGCGCCGGCTCCTCCCGTGGCCGTTCAAGAGCCGACGGGAGCAATTCGCGGGCCGCTAAGGCGGTCGAAAAGCGTGGGTGCTTGGGACGGTAGCGATGCTACTCCTATTGAGCGGGCTGGGGTTCTGGCTATTGTACGGAAGACCTGCGTTTTCCTTCAGTCAGCACGATTCCATCCTCGTCACAGATTTCGAAAATCAAACGGGCGATCCGCGCTTTGACGAAGCTCTTCGCACGGCGTTCACAGTCAGCCTCGAGCAATCCCGGCACGCCGAATATCTTTCCCCAAGTCCGTGTTGGCACGGTCCTTCGGCTGATGGGTAAGCCCGCAACTGAGCGCGTCACTCCCGCAGTGGGACGCGAGATTTGCCAGCGCGAGAATATTCGCGGTCTGATCGCCAGCAGCATCACACGTACCGGTCAAGAGTACGCACTGTCCGCCCAATTAATCGATCCGCAAACCGGCGCGACGGTGCGCTCTTATACGGAACGCTCTTACGGTGAGGATCACGTCTCTGGATGCCCTCGATGTTATCGCCGCGGATATTCGGCGCGACCTCGGTGAATCGCTTTATCAGATTCACCGCTCAGACCGCCCGCTCCCGGAAGTGACGACCAGTTCGCTGACGGCCCTCAAGCAGTACGCGGATGGCTGCCGCACTTTGGCATCAGGGAAAGTTCAAGGAGGCGGCAACTCTGCTGCGCGCTGCGGTCCAGAGCGACCCAGACTTTGCGATGGCCCACGCAGCCCTCGGCAGTGACTATTTCAGTTACATCGTAAATGCGCCGGTCGAGGGGAAACAAGAATACGAAAAGGCGCTGGCGCTCTCCTCGCGCACCACCGACCGCGAGCGCCTGCTTATCCAAGTCAGCTATGCCGATGATCTTGAGCATGTCAGCGACGCTGACGCCCTTTATCGTGCGTATTTGAGCCGCTATCCAGACGATTGGACCATACTTTCCAATTATGCGCGCCTCCTGCGCAGGCATGGACGTGCCCCCGAGGCCATCGCGCAGTATAAGGAAATCATCCGGGTCGCCCCGGACGACGCCAGAACTTATATCGAAATGGCCACTGCGTATCGGACCCTGAATCAACTGCCGGAAGCGCTCACCGCCTATGCCGAGGCGATTCAACTGGACCCCGCACTGGCTTGCTGCGGGAGAGGTCGGGAGAGAATACGGGTTTGCCCTCATCCAAAATGGGGAGGATCGAGAAAGCGCAGCAAATCTTTCACAGGCATGACGGAGAAGCCTGAAACACGCGAAAGCGGCACGCGCTCTTTGGCTATGCTGGATATGTACCACGGGCGCTACGCGAACGCAGCGGAAGCGCTTCGACGAGTGTCTGACCAACCTGCGGAATCAACAGGCAGCTCTAAGCACGGCCCGTGTCCATCTCTGGCTCGCCATCCTCGCGGATGGCCAAGGGGAACTTGCGCGCTGAGCGGCGAGAACTCGATAACGCTTTCGACAACTTCGCGGCGATCGGACCAAAGGTCATCTTTGGCACGCGGCATGGGCCGGCAGTACGTAAGCGCCGGCGCTCTGGACAAAGCAGAAAAGTTGGAGAGCTCTCGATCGCCCCACTCGCGGACTCCAAGAATGCTGAGCAGACCGGCTATTTGCATCTCTTGCAGGGAGAGATTGCGTTGGCTCGGGGACATACCGACAAAGCCATCGAACTGTTCACTCTTTCAAACACGGAGAACAGCACACCCTTCAGCGTCGAAGCTCTCGCGAGCGCCTATCAACAAGAAGGAAAGACGGACGATGCCATCACCTGGTACGAAAAGCTCATGGGGCTGCAGAACCGGGCAATCGGGTGGGAGACCCAGCAATTGTGGCTGGCGGCTCATAGCACGCTCGCGGCTGATTATCTGGCCAAGAGGCGACCGCGAAAAAGCCAGACAGACAATCGGCCAGCTGCTCGATCTTTGGAAGGATGCTGACCCTGAACTGCCTCTGCGCAAGCAAGCGAAGGCGCGTACGGCGAGCTGAATACCATCTCTGCGAATTGCCAAGCGCAAAAGGGCATATCGGTGTTCGCGATTCGTGTGCGACGGGTGCGAGCATCCAAAACGAAGAGCCGCAGAACCTGTAGATCACTTTTCCGGCAGAGTCGGGCGCGCGTTATATAGCTTTTGTGCTACTATCCTAATTTAGCTACAGGCCTATCCCCACTTTGGATGCGGAGACCACCATGCGCTCCACGCTTCGCCGACGGATTCAAACGGCGCCCGATCTCGCAACCTGGATCATTCCATCGCGAGCAGCTCCGTCTTGTGCCTGGCGCTGCTCGTCGCCGGCCTTAACGCCGCCTGCGGCAGCGGCGGCGCGGGAACGAATCCGACTCCGCCGTCTACTCCGGAAATACTCAGGTGGCCGTGGTTCTCACCGGCACGGCTAACGATCAGTTGACGGCCTTCAACTTGGCGCTTCAGAACCTTTCGCTGGTCGACAAGTCCGGCGCCACAGTGAACCTGCTCGCGACCAGCCAGGGCGCGGAGTTCATGCATATCAATGGCGGAGTCGAGCCACTGATGACCTTCACGGTTCCTCAAGGCGATTACACTTCCGCGACGGCGATGGTCGGCTTCGCCCAATTTACGTGCGTGCAGCTGGTTCCGGGGATCATCGATTCGAGTACCTTCGAGTACGGACAAACCCCCGCCACGAATGTAACCGTAAACCTGCCGTCGCCGATTAGCGTGACGGGCAATACGATGACCCTGTCGCTAATTCGAGAACGTGTCGCCTCCGAAACGTATTCGTCGTGCTACTGGCCCAATGGGTCAGGCACCTACGCCATCACTCCCACATTTACGCTGGCACCCGCGACGCTGGCGACGCAACCGACGAGCAGCGCGAATGGAAAAGTTACCGCTCTCAACGGGCAGGTATCGTCGGTTGACGCGACCAACGGCAGCATCGCTTTGGCGCTTCCCTTTCCTGAAAATACGAGAACGCTTTCCGTGACGACGGGACCGAGCACCACATTCGCGGGAATCGACAACTTTGCGAGCATTGCGCCCGGAACCTTCGTAACGATCGACGGTGCTATCCAATCGAATAGCTCGGTCGCGGCCACGCGTGTCGCGTCACTCGACGTCACCGCCACCAGCGCCGTGACGGGCCCGCTTTTTTTCGTCTCCAACGTTGATCCCGCGCTACTAATCTGGGGCACACAGAATCAGGGCGCACTTTTCGTTAACATCGACCTGGTCGGCAGCCAATATTTCAGCTTCGGCTCGGCGACGTTTCACATTTCCGGCGAAATGCACAATTTGAGCGAACTGCCGTTCGTGCCCGTTTTCACCGCAGCGACCATGGTTCCGGGGCAGTACGTTTATCTCTCGACCAACTCCATGCAGCAAAGCGGTGGTTTTCCCTACACACCGCTAACGACGGTCACCCTGATCCCGCAGACGCTCGACGGAACCATCACTGGCATTTCCTCGAGCGGAAACTTCACGGTGTACACCATCTCGCTCGCGTCCTACGATCTGTTTCCAATGCTGGCCGTGCAGCCCGGACAGGCCACGCTCCTGAACAATCCCGCAGAAGTGCAGGTGTACGCCGATACCAGCACGCAGCAACTGGCCGTGCAGCCCGTGGCCGAAGGCAACACTTTCCGTTTCACTGGAATGGTGTTCAACGACGGCGGAACGCTGCGGATGGATTGCGCTGAAATCAACGACGGCGTCGCACAGAACCCGTCAACCACCCCGGCGCAGCAAAGCCGCATGGAAGGGAAGCGACGCCGGTTGGATCTGCGAGTGGCGGTCCGGCGCACCAAGTGGCGCGGCGCATCACTCCGCTGCCGTAGCAATCGACGCTCGGCGGGTGCGCGCACCAAAATTGCTTTCATGCTCCGCCTCCTCATCCGGGGCGCGCGGCCGCCGCAGCTCGCCGAGCCCGCAAACGAGTCCGCGCTTTGCGAGTCCCCGCCCGATCGCGCTTCGCGGAATTTCCGCTTGGCTCGTTCTCAGCTGCATTTGAAACGTGAAAACTCCCGTGGGTCACGCCGTTTCGCCGGATCGATGAAACTGAATGTTAGAATTCCGGAGATCGGTTGGCGGTGAAGGAGATTTCCGTGAGTAAAGCCGTAGAAAACTTACAAGCAGCGCAACAACGCGCGATGGCTGGCCGGCCAAAAGTCGGCGGCTTCCCGTATCTGGCGGAAACTCTGCGGCGCGCTGGCGTGACCCGCAACCAGTGGTTTCTTCCGGCGTGCCAAAGCATTTTTCTGACTCGAGAAGGCCCTGTGGTCATGCAGGGCACGCCGCTCGTGTCCGGCACGGTGGATGTGCCGCTATTCGACAAGGTCGCGCTCGTCGCGGCGTTGCGCACCGACCAGGCGGGCGAAAGTACGTTCCCTGAGTTCCTGCTCGCCACCTGGCGTGCCGGCGTTGTGCGCTACGACGTTGATTTCGCGAAACGCACATGTACCTACTTCGGTTGCGAGGGCGAAAATTACGTCGAGGAATATCCGGCGGTCTCGATCGAGTGAACGCCGCATCGAGTGAACGCCGTGAAGTTTGGGTCGCAACATCCGATGAATCCCGCCGGGCCGCTTCCCCGTGCATTGCGAAATGGCCGCCGGCGCAAGACCGCAGCGCATGAATTCGCGTTTATGGCCGAACGATGGGCCTGTAAATCAGCCCGATTACGATTCCGACGATCGTCCACTGCATGAAATAAGCCAACGCCTGCCCGAGCGCCAGTTTCGGCCCGATATTCAGGTTCACGTAGTTGTGCAGCACAAATCCGCACACCACGAAAAGGCCAATCAGAACGCCGAAGCGTGCGCCGTCCGCGATCGCAGCTCCGCCCGGATGGATCATCGCAAAAAGTATGGCGACGACAAGGATCCCCAGGAAAGTTCCGGCGAGGCCCACCGGCATCACCTTCATCATTTCCTCTTTCGGCCGATAGACGCCCGGATACTTGTGGCTTTCTTTGATCAGGCCCGGCGCCAGCACAAACATTAAGCCGCCCACGGCGAAACACGCCACCGTGCCACCCAGCGCCGCCAGCGCCAGACTCAGGTAGTTCATGAGCACACTCCTTCACCACTTGCGAATGGCGGATTCTACACCGAGCCCCACAGCCGCGCACGCCTGCTGCACGAAAATCGCGAACACCCCATACGTCGAGCTACCGGACCAGCAGGTTTCGTTCTCCTGCTCTCCTTTGGTGACCACGCGCATCAGGAATTACCGCATCGAACCACGGGAACGGCGTATATTGTGCGGAACTTCGTAATCTGCACCGGTGGCGTAGGCAGACGCCCTGACCGGCCGGTTTCCCGCGAATCGGCACGAACCCGGAAGGAGAAAGGAACATGACGCTAAGCAAAAAATTCACGACGGCGATGATTTTCGCCACGATTTTCGCGGCCATGCTATTGGGCAATCCCTTGCGGGCACACGCTCAGTCCGCCGCCGCGCCTTATTCCAAAATGGCGCCGCTCGAGCAATATCTGATGCCTGATCGAAACGCCGAAATTGCGATGGCACGCAGCGCCGCGCCACCTTCGATCTCAGGCGATGCCGAAGTGATGGTCCTCACTTCGCACGGCTACGAAACGGCGGCCAAGGGCACGAACGGTTTCCTCTGTCTGGTCGAACGCTCCTGGATGTCCCCGTTCGATTTCCCGCAGTTCTGGAATCCGAAGATGCGCGGCCCGATCTGTTTTAATCCGGCTGCGGTGCGCTCGATCGTGCCGATGACGTTCAAGAGAACGGAATTGGTATTAGCCGGGCAATCGAAAGATCAACTCCTTGCCAGCATGAAAGTGTTTGCTGCAAAAGAACTGCCGCCGCTCGCTCCCGGCGCGATGTGTTTCATGATGTCGCCCCAAGGCTATCTGAACGACCAGGCCGGACACTGGGTCCCGCATTTGATGTTTTACATTCCGCTCACCGATCCCAAATCCTGGGGCGCGGATTTGCCGGGTTCTCCGGTCATGTTCAACGGACAGTTTGAAGGTTCCGGCGCGCCCATCACCGAGCTGATGATTCCCGTGCTCGCCTGGTCGGACGGATCGCCCGCCCCCGGCGACGCACACTGATGTTCTAGCCCCACCTACATTGCCGCAACTTGGAGATAGAACACATGAACGCACAAGCACAAATCAAAAAGTATATTGCCAGCCAACCGGAGCCAAAACGCAGTGACCTGCAAGAGTTGCATCGGCTCACACTTCAAGTGTCGCCGGAATGCAAATTATGGTTCTTCGATGGCAAAGACAGCGACGATCGCACTGTTTCCAACCCTACGATTGGATATGGGGCCTACACGATCAAATACGCCGATGGAAAAAGCAAAGAGTTCTTTCAAATCGGCGTCAGCGGAAATAAAACCGGAATCTCCGTCTATCTTCTTGGCCTCAAAGATAAGAAGTACTTAGCCAAAACGTATGGCAAAAAGCTAGGCAAGGCCAGCGTGACCGGATATTGCATCCGCTTTAAATCTCTAAAGGATATAAACGTCGATACGCTGGAAGCGGCAATCCGATATGGACTTGCCGCTCAGAACGAAAAAGGCAAGCCGACGAAATAATTCCGCTGTTAAAGGCACACCGTTCTCGATGGAACGGTGGTTTCGCTATCGGCGTCACCAGGCCTGACACTGGGTCTCGCACTCGATGTCTTGCATTCCGCTGACCGATCCCAAATCCCAGGTCGCGGATTTGCCAGGTTCTCCGGTCATGTTCAACGGGCGGTTCGAAGGACCGGGACCGCCCGCCACCGAGCTGACGATTCCCGTGCTCACCTTGTCCGACGGAATCCCCGCCCACGGCGACGCACAGTACATCTCAGGCCAGAAAGTTCACGGCACGGTGCTGTTGATCCGCCGGACTTCGCTGGCCGTCCCCACCGAGTTCAATTAATGCTTCGCGTGGACAACGTGGAGGCCCAGGTGCCCGGGCGCGAGTCCGCGCACGGTGTGGCCGAACCTGGCCGCTATCTCCTGAAAACTGACGTCTTCCATGGCGGAGAATCCGTGCGCGCGAAGAAGCGCTGCGATGCCGTCCGGATCGAAACGGCTGACGGAACGTTCGCCCATTTTTTTGAGCTGCTCGTTCCGCTCTCTTTCTGATTGCCGTAGCTCTTCGGAGAATGCCTCCGGAGGTTGCATGTAGTCGAACACCACCTCCGATTTCTGGATGGACGCGATGTAGTCCAGAGTCCGGCCAATCGCTTCCCCGCTGAGATAGGGCACCACGCCGAGCCAGCTGAAAAACCCGGGCGCGTCCCGGCGAAAGCCGGTGGCCGCCAGCTTCTCTCTCATGTCGTCGCGCTCGAAATCAATCGGCACGAAAATAAGCGACGGCGGAATAGCGATTTTTGCTTCGGCGAGGCGCCCGCGTTTCCATTGTTGCGTAGCGGGATGGTCCACTTCATAGATGCGCAGCTCGAGAGCGTTGTGGGGACTCCGGAGCGCGAAAGTGTCGAGTCCTGCGCCAAGGATGACGACCTGGCGAATCCCGCGCCCCACCGCTGCCGCTAAAGCATCCTCCGCAATCCGGCTTCGCGCCGCGGTGAACAGACGTCCCAGGCTGGCCGCTGGGTGCGCGTTCGCAAACTGCAGCACGTCCTTCTCGTCTTCCCCCAGAATCTTCAACGCAAATGGGTCGTCGAGAATTGCGCCGCGATCGAGCAGCTGATGCGCGGCTCGTTGCCGCGCGATCATCAGCGCCGTCCGGCTGGGTTCATTCGGCTTCATGTTAGACCTCTCCTTGCTACTCCAGGGACTCGAGTTTTAATCCGATTTTTGTGCAAGGGGTGAGTCTTTTTCTGGGGCTGGTTCGTAGTGCGGATGTGGCGGCCACTTTTCTCGCATTGCCTTTCGGTAGGAGGTAGATATGCGCGACACGAAAGAGCGGTTGTCTCTGTTCTGGATCTTCGCGTTATTGAACTACCTGTATGCGGACGTGCTGGCTCTGTACGCGTTTCTTGGCTCGTCGGATACCGCCCCGCATCTCCCGCAATGGGCGCTGCTAGGTTCAGCGGTGTTGATGGAAATCCCCATCGGCATGATTGTGGCGTCTCGGCTGCTTTCGTTTCGGCCGAACCGGCTGACAAACATCGCCGCCGGTGTCATTATGACCCTCGTAAACGGTTTCCTCACGTTCGTTCTGCCTTTCACGAACGGAAACTTTCGCGACCCGATTTATCCTGCGTACGTGTTCTTCGCGACGATAGAAACGGTGTGCACCGTGGTCATCGTCTGGCAGGCGTGGACGTGGTCGGCGGCTGAGGCCAGAGTTTAGTTCGGAGCCGCCGCCGAAAGCCCGCAACCAGTCGCGCTCGTCACCACCGGCCGCACGATTCGCCGCACGGAGAGTCGCACACAAATCGAACCAGGAGAATATCCATTGAAACGCAACGATATTTTAACCATCGCGACTTTGCTCTCGGTCCTCTTCATGATTTTGCACATTGCCGACGACATCGTGCGTGGGATGGAGCCGGGAGGGCTGTCAGACCTCATTATTGTGCCCATCCTTGTCGTCGTGCTTTACGGAACTCTGGCGCTCGCCGGACGGCGATCGGGATACGTCATCATCATCCTCGGGTCGCTCCTTTTCCTGGTCGTTCCCGTGGTCCACATGAAAGGCCAGGGTGTCGGCGTCGCCAGCGGCATCGCCAATTCCAGCGGAGGCTTCTTCTTCGTCAGTACGCTCTTCGCGCTCAGCGTCACCGCGCTGTTCTCCATTGTCCTATCGGCGCGCGCACTGTGGAACCCAGAATGGGGCCAGTCGCGCTAGCCGCAAAACCTTTTTTCATTGTGATCGCAGCCGTCTTGTTTGCGCTTCTGCCGGCAAAACGAGAGCCGTGGACCTGAGCGTTCGTGAGCCAGCGCAGCAAAACTCAGACCGCGCGCGAATTAGCCGTTTCTCGTCCTTTGCCTTTCACGCTTTTTCCCCGCGGAACGACAAGCTACACCGGAACGATCCACGCACCCCGATGATAGACAGCACAGTAGCCGCCGTTGTACAACCGTGTTGAGCGCCACACGGCTCGACATTGGACCAAACCGACGCACGGCGGCGGGAGGCAAATCCCATGAACTCGTTGCGAGAACACCTGCGGGAAGCGCAAGACGCGGGAAAAGCGATTGGCCATTTTAATGTTTCCGACCTTGTTCTGTTAAAGGCGGTGTTCGCGGCGGCGCGCGAGCTGAACGTGCCGGTGATCGTTGGTTTGTCGGAGGGCGAGCGCGAGTTTGTGGGAGTTCGCGAGATTGCGGCATTCGTGAAAACTTTGCGCGAGGAATTCGACTTCCCCATTTTCCTGAATGCGGATCACACCCACTCGCTCGCGAAAGGGATCGACGTCGCAAAAGCCGGATTCGATTCGATCGTGTTCGATATGTCCGCGCTGCCGTTCGAGGAAAATGTGCGGCAAACCAGGGAAGCGGTGCAAACGCTGAAGGCCATCAACCCGGCGATGCTCGTCGAAGGAGAAATCGGCGACATCGGAAGCGGCTCGGAAATTCACGACAAGGCGCCGGACCTCTCCAAGGGACTCTCAACGCCCGAACAAGCGAAGCAGTTCGTCGAGAGCACCGGCGTGGACATCCTCGCTCCCGCAGTGGGCAACATGCACGGAATGCTGCGCAGCATGGTGAGCGGCGAAACAAAAAAGCACTTGGACATCGCGCGCATCGCCGCCATCAAGCAAGCTACCGGCGCGTTTCTGACGCTGCATGGAGGATCGGGCACCGATGACGTGGACTTCCGCAAAGCCATCGCCGCGGGAATCAACATCGTGCACATCAACACCGAGCTTCGCGTGGCGTGGCGGCGCGGCGTGGAAGAGGGATTGGCGAAGAACCCCGATGAAGTGGTCCCGTACAAAATTCTGCCTGCTGCCGTGAACGCGGTGAAACAGGTGGTCGCGTCGCGATTGAAACTATTCAACAGCGACCGGTATTTGGCTCAGGGAAAATAGTCGCGGCCAGGTCGAGCGCTGGTCGGGGTTTTGCGCCGCAACAAGGCCTTCACCTAACCACGCGAAACCAGCGTCAACATCCTCACGAAAAGGAGCTTCCCCATGAAGCCACTCGAAACGCCCGGAGTTTCCCGCCGCCGTCTTTTTGAAATGGCTGGTATTTCCGCTGGAGCGGCGCTGGTTGCGAGCTTGCCGGCGTTCGCTGGCAGTTCGCCATCGCGAGGCGCAACGCCGGCGAGCACAGCCAAGCCGCCCAACTCTGCCCCGGTTCCCGAGACCTCACGCTCGGCCGCGGACGACACAGCCATTCGCCCGTTCCACGTCCACTTTCCGGAATCCGAGCTTGTCGATTTGCGCCGCAGAGTGAACGCGACCCGATGGCCCGAGAAGGAGACGGTGTCGGACGATTCGCAAGGCGTCCAGCTCGCCACCATGCAGAAACTCGCGCACGTTTGGGGCACTCACTACGACTGGCGCAAGTGCGAGGCGCAGCTGAACGCCCTGCCGCAATTCATCACCACGATCGATGGGCTGGACATCCACTTCATTCACGTTCGCTCGAAGGATCCGGACGCGCTGCCGGTGATCATCACGCACGGGTGGCCCGGATCGATCATCGAGCAATTAAAAATCATCGGCCCGCTCACCAATCCCACCGCCTACGGCGGAAAAGCGCAGGACGCATTCGACGTAGTGATCCCTTCCCTGCCGGGTTACGGATTTTCAGGCAAGCCCACCGCAAGCGGGTGGGACCCGGAACGCATCGCGCGCGCCTGGACCGTGCTGATGCAGCGCCTCGGATACAAGCGATACGTCGCGCAGGGCGGCGATTGGGGAAATTGCGTCACAGAATTGATGGCGCTCCAGGCTCCACCGGGATTGATCGCGATTCATACCAACATGGCGGCCACGGTTCCGGCTGACATTGATAAGGCCGCGTTCGCAGGAGCTCCGCCGCCAGCCGGTCTCTCGCCCGCCGAGCTGTACGCCTACGAACAGCTGGTCTTTTTCTACAAGCACGGCCTCGGCTATGCGATCGAAATGGCAAATCGCCCGGAGACGCTCTACGGGATCGCGGATTCGCCGATCGGCCTCGCGGCGTGGATTCTGGATCACGACACGCGCAGCTACGAGATGATCGCGCGCGTGTTCGACGGAAAAACCGAAGGCCTCACGCAAACCGACGTCCTCGACAACATCACGCTGTACTGGCTGACGAATACGGCGGTCTCGTCGGCGCGCCTCTACTGGGAATACAAAGGCGGATTTTTCGACGTGCGGAACGTCACGCTGCCCGTGGCGGTGAGCGCGTTTCCCGATGAGATTTACCAGGCGCCGCGCAGTTGGGCCGAGAAGGCGTACCCGAAACTGATTTTTTATAACCGGCCTCCCAAAGGCGGGCACTTCGCCGCCTGGGAGCAGCCGCAACTTTTCACGGACGATCTGCGCAACGCGTTCCGGCCGCTGCGCACACCGGCACCGTGAGCGGTGGTGCGAGCGACGGCGCAGCCCGCGGGCTCGCACACCTTTTGAAAGCAAGTAGCAGCCGGCGTTTTGAAAGACAATTCGACACAGGGAGGCGTGATGGCAAATCCGACGAGCTACAAACAAGACATTCGCCCGCTTTTTACCGACCGCGACATTCAGGGCATGATCAAGGGCTTTAACCTGGCGAGTTACGATGAAGTGAAGACGCACGCCGCCGCCATCTACGACCGCATCCGCGGAATCGGTGGTGCGGTGATGCCGCCTCCGCCGCCACGCGGCGAGGGGCAATGGCCGCAAGAGCGCATCGAACTCTTCGCGAAATGGATCGCCGACGGCTGCCAGCCGTAAGCGGCTGCGCCACGACAATACCCTCGTCGGTTTCCGAGGGTCACATCGCCTGGCGAATAAATCACTCAAGAGCGATCATCTGGCCGATTGATCGAACGAACGAAACCGTTTTCGATACGCACCCACGCGATTAAAACGCATGAATGGTCATAGTGAACGGCTCTAGAATAAATTTATGTTCGCGACGGGCGCGTTTGAGTTGCTTCAACCCGAAAGAGCATTCGAGCTGTACCTACCGTTCGTCATTATCGCGGCGATCGTGATTCTGGCAGTCGGTTGGTACATGCGTGAGGGCCGTCACGCGGCACTCGAGCAGATCGTCGCTCACCGCGACTTTGGCTCTCCTACGAACTTCGAAGGAACTTTGGCGGTCGAGGAATATCGCCCGCAGAATTATCTTCGGCTAAATCAAGGCGACGTGAACTCTCGGTTCCGGAAATTCTGGTATCGATGGGTCGTCGGAATCGGACCGCAGGCGGCATTCGACGAAGTGATTTTTGACGCCTCGCGGCAGCAGGTCATCTTACGCAAGAAAGACAAGCAAACCGCGCTTGCTTTCTCAGAAGTCCGCGCGATCCGAATGCGAGAGAAGTCGGCCGGGAATCTTCGATCTATGTGGCACCTGCAACTCGTGACTCAAAATAACAAAGTCCTGCCGTTCGCGACTTCCGCCGTCGATGACCGGCAACGGGCGTTCGAACGCAGCGCCGCCGTCGCGAAAGCCGCCTCGTTGATCGCGTCTGCGCCCGTGCACGTCTTCGTCGCAGGCAACATCTGGACGCAAGGTTGGCCACCCAAGAAACGCGCAACCGCCGCTTGAGTCGCACTGGCGCGGTGCGACCAGTGAACTCGGGCTAGGCGGTTTACACTGGCGCTTCGGCCCGCGGAACGAAAACGTTTACCTCAAACCCGTATCGCGCAGCGCTTCGGAGATCACTTCAACCACCGCGTCCGGTTGCGTGTACATCGGCGAGTGATCCACGGCGTAGGAGCGGATTTTCGCTTTCATGCGCTCCGCCATGAAACGCTGCGTGGTCAGTTGGATCATGCGGTCGTCTTCGGCGAGCAGATACCACGTCGGTATCGTCGTCCACGACGGCGGCGGAACCGGTTCCTGAATGCATTTCACCTGAATCGGACGCTGCACCGCGTACATAACGGCCTTCTGATCCGCGGAAGCGTTGTGCGCGACGGCGTTCGCGAAACCTTCTTGCGACATCCAGATGAATCCATGCGCGTCCGGGGCCAGTTGCGGAGCCAGCGGATGCGGCGGCTCATGATAAAAAACCGTCGCGACGGTCTCGCCCTCCGCGGGCGCCAGCGCCGCGACGTACACGAGAGCTTTGATTCGCGCGTCGCCCGAACCGGCAATCGATGAGCTGGCAATCACGGGTCCGGCGATCACCGCTCCCGCATACGCGTGACCAACGAGCACCACCGGCCCGCTGGTTCGCTCAATCACCCTGGAAAGTGCCGCGATGTCGTCCGGGAGCGAGGTGAGCGGAAGCGGCGCGCAGATCACATTCACGCCGAGCCGCTCGAGCGGCAGAATCACATTCCGCCAGCACGAGCCGTCCGCCCACGCCCCGTGGACCAATATCACCGTTGCTTTCTCAGCGGCCATCGCGGCCTCCGAGTTGCAGACGCACGCTAGATCCCGTTCGCATCGAGGAATTCCCGCATCGCGGCGGCAATCTCAACCACGTGCGTCTCGAGCGCGAAATGCCCGGTGTCCAGCATCTGCACCCGCGCATTCGGCAGATCTTTCTTAAACGCTTCCGCGCCCGGCGGAATGAAGAACGGATCGCCCTTTCCCCAGATCGCCAGCAGCGGCGGCTTGGATTTGCGGAAATATTCCTGGAACGCGGGATACATCGCCACGTTGGACGCGTAATTCAGAAACAGATCGAGTTGGATGTCTTTGTTTCCGGGGCGGTCCATCAGCGCCATGTCCAGCGTGTAAGTTTCCGGCGCCACGGCATCCGGATTCGCGACGCCCTGCGTGTACTGCCAGCGCGTTCCGTCCAGTGTGAGCACATTCTTCGCGATCACTTCGCGATTTTCGGCGGTCGGCTCCGCCCAATATTTGCGGATCGGTCCCCACGCGTCGCCCAGTCCTTCTTCGTAGGCGTTGCCGTTCTGCGAGACGATCGCCGTCACTCTTTCCGGATGCGCCATCGCCAGCCGCAAGCCCGTTGGAGCGCCATAGTCGAAAATATAAATTGCGTAACGATCGAGCTTTAGGGCTTCGGTGAATGCGGCAATCGTCTTCGCGATCGCATCGAAGCTGTATTTGTAATTGCGCTTTGCGGGGACCTCGGTGAATCCAAATCCCGGCAGGTCCGGAGCGATCACGCGGTAGCGGTCGGCGAGACGTGGAATCAGTTCGCGATACATGAACGATGAAGTAGGAAATCCGTGCAGCAGCAGAACCACCGGCGCCTTCGGATCCCCCGCTTCGCGGTAGAAAACCTGAACACCATCGGCTTCGATTTTATGGAGGGACGTAAACGGGACAGCGGAGCGGCTGGATTCCGCGCCCGGCGCATCGCTCTTCTGCCGTTGCGCCGAAGTATTTTGAGTCATGATCAAAGTCTCCTTAGCGGCTTGACTTGAGGCATCCAACACCGGACAATGTGCCACGGGTAGGTTACACCAGAATGTCGGTAACTTGTCAATACGGCGACACCCGGTTACAGTGTTTTTTCAGTGGCGTCTTCTGTGAACAAGTCGAGCCAGCCTTCTGCCAAGCGCACACAGCGCCTCGCCCCGGTTTTCCTGGCCGGGCATCTGGCGTTGGATTTTCTGAATACGCGGATGCGTTTGCAGGGCGAACTGGTGGACGTCTTGCAGAGCGACCGGGATGTTCTCGACTGGCTGAAACGGGCGGGCATTCCGGCCGCGAGCTCCGCGCACGGCTCCCCGAACGCGTCCCTTCTGGATTCAGCGCGAACATTGCGGGAGCACATTCGATCGCTGGTGGAAAAGCGCAAGGCCGGTCGGCGCGGCGACGCTGCTTTGCTGAATAAATTTCTGTTTGGCGCGGAAAGTCACCCGCGGCTGGTTTGGGGCCCATCGCGCTCGGTGAAACTGGAAACCGTGCGGCGATATCACACCCATGAAGCCGTTCTTGGGCCGGTGGCCGAAGCCGCCGCGGATTTGCTGGCGAACACCGATTTTCGTTTCGTGAAGCGTTGCAAGGATGAGACGTGCGTGCTCTGGTTTTCAGACAACACGCGTTCCCATCACCGCCGCTGGTGCAGCATGCAGCTGTGCGGCAACCGCCACAAAGTCGCGGCCTACAGGCGCCGCGTTCGCAACCACCGCTGAGCGCGCAGCGCCCGGTTAAACAGCCCCGAATACGGCGCCGTTAACGCGGCTGTAAGAATTTGCGTTTCATACTCTCGCCTTCGCAAAGGAGTCTGCATGAGCACCACGCCAGAAACCGCTTCGACTTCCACCGCCCCGCGCGCCTCCACGCACGTGGAAGACTACGACATTGTGATTCTCGGCGGCGGCACCGGTTCCACCGTCGCGGCATGGACGTTCGCCTCCGAAGGAAAGAGAGTCGCGGTGCTCGACCGCAAGTACATCGGGGGCTCGTGCCCCAACATCGCCTGCCTGCCCAGCAAAAATATCATTCACGCGGCGCGCGTGGCTTCCTACGTTCGCAACAGCAAAGACTACGGCATCCAGACCGACGGCTTCCGTGTGGACATGCCTGCCGTACGCGAGCGCAAACGCAAAATGGTTTCCGAGTTGAACGAGGCCTACCTCTCCAACTACAAAGCCACGGGCGCGGAATTCATTCGCGCCTCGGGCCGTTTCATCGCACCGCTCACCGTGGAAGCCACTTTCGCCGACGGCACCCACCGCGTGCTGCGCGGCACGAACGTGATCATCAGCACCGGCACGCACGCCACGATCGACCGGATTCCCGGCCTCGCTGAAGCCCAGCCGCTCACGCATGTCGAAGCGCTCGAACTCGACAGAGTGCCCGAGCACCTTATCGTTCTCGGCGCCGGTTACATTGGCGCGGAGCTGGCGCAGGCCATGCGGCGGTTCGGAAGCCGAGTGACGATCATCGAGCGCGCCGATCGGCCGCTGTTCCGCGAAGACGACGACGTCACTCAAACTCTCAGCGACATTTTCAAACAAGACGGCATCGACATCGAGACTGTAGCGACAATCACGCGCATCGACGGAAAATCCGGCCACTCCGTCACGGTGACATTTACGCAGAATGGCGTGGAACGCACCATCGACGGCACGCATTTGCTGGTCGCTCTGGGCCGCACACCCAACACAGAAGGACTCGGCCTCGAAGCCGCGGGCGTCGCGCTCACCGATCGCGGCTACCTAAAGGTGGATGGACGCCTCCAGACCACCGCGCCCGGCGTGTGGGCCATCGGCGAAGTGGCCGGCAGCCCGCAGTTCACTCATGTGAGCATCGACGATTTTCGCGTGGTTCACTCGAGCATCACCGGCGGAAATCGCGTCACCACCGGACGGCAAATTCCCTTCTGCGTCTTCATCGATCCGGAAATTGCGCGGTTTGGATTGAGCGAAAAAGAAGCGGCAGCGCAAGGTATCGGCTATCGCCTGTTCAAGATTCCCATGAGCGACGTGCTGCGCGCGAAAACTCTTTCCGAAACGCGCGGCTTCCTGAAAGCGCTGGTGGAAATCGAGAGCGACCGTCTGCTCGGCTTCACGGCCTTCGCGGTCGAGGGGGGCGAGATCATGGCCGCCGTTCAAATTGCCATGCTGGGCGGCCTGCCCTACACCGCCCTTCGCGACGGCATTCTCGCGCACCCCACGCTCGCCGAAGGCCTCGCGCCGCTATTTCTGTCCCGGCCGACGGTGCATTCCGCGGGCCAGCCTGCGGCGAAGGCCGATCAAGCACGCACCGCTTCCCACTAAACTCGACACGAAATTCAACCCGGCCCGGTCCCGCAATCCGAGACCCGCCGTCACAGCGGCGATGCCACAGTGCGCTCGCCTGTACAGGCGAATCGATAGGGCAAAGTATCGACCCGGCAGCATTGGCTCTTGATGTTGTGGTTTATGCGGCGCGTGGCGAATCGCGATAACTCAGTTCGGCGCCCACTCGAACGGGAAAAGTTTTCCCGCGGCTACGGGATCGAGCTTCAGGTCCGCCAGCTCGGCAGCTTTCGAGAGCACCGGGTCGGCGCCATCCGCCAGATCCTTCGCCCGTGGGATTAATAATCGTGTCCGGCGTGACGCCCACGTGTTCCAGGCTCTTGCCATCTTTCATGATCAGGTCGGCTTCGGTCACCGAAAAGCCGTAGAAGAATTTCACGTCCATGCCTTGCGAGTTCGCGTAATGAAGGGCTTCCATCACGGCTCCCGCACTTTGATCGCCCACTACCGTGCCGCGGTTCTCCAGTTGCACCACGCGAGAAAACACTTCGGACGCCGACGCGGACTGGCTGTCCACCAGCACGATCAACTTGCCCGTAAAAATATCTTTTCCACGGGACTTCGCGACTTCCGGCTTCATTTCTTTCCGGCCGGTGCGATCCGCTACTTTGATTTCGTGGTCGAACAGGTTGCCGATCATGCGGTCCATGGTAACGATCGCGCCGCCCGGATTTCCGCGCAAATCGATGATCAGGGTCTTGTGCTTCCGGGCTATATTGAAAATGCGATCCACTTCTTCGTTTTCCAGGTCGAACTGCGGCATCTTCCAGATGGTCACGTCGCCCAATTCCACCACGCGCTGTCGGGTCAGGTGGTCGGCCGTTTCCGATTCACGGATCAGATTCCAGAAATCGTTGCCGCCATCGGCCCCGGAACCCGTGAGATCCAGAACGCGTTTCTCTTGCTTTACCTTTGCGTTGATCGTGATCTTCTGATCCTTGCCGGTGAGATCCCGGAACGCCAGCGTGCTGGCCTGCAGCGGCGACAGGCTGTTGTAGTAGTAGTTCAGCTTCCACAGGTCGGCGCGATTCACCGCGTAATTGTTGTAGCCCAGCACCTGATCGCCGGGGCTGACTTTGCCGACCGCGTCGGTATCCGGCCGCACCCGCGTCACGAAGCAGTTGTTGCCGTACATCTGGAAACGATAGCCGTAGTCCACTTTGTAGGGCCGCGCCGGCGCCTGAAAAAATGTGTGCGAGTCGTTCAGCTCGTCCAGGAATCCCGCGGTGACGCCAAAGCCCTGGCTGAGCGACGTGACCGTCTTCATTTTTTCTTGCGCGGCCTTGTACCGCGCGTCCCAATCCAGGCCGTGGAATTTCGTGTCGTAGTAGTGCTTCTTGACGTTGTCGTAGGCGTCGTGCAGCACGCCCACGGCGCGGGCCATCCCGAGCGCGTCGAATTTCTGGTCGGAAGGCGAGCTTCGCGCTGGAAGCGGGAGAACGCCGGCGGCGGCGATTGCGACGGTCACCGCCAGAGCGGTTGCGATTCGAATCAGGAACCGGTGCTGGGACACGGGCACTCCTTCGAGGTTGGCCTATAGTTCGAACATCACGTATAACCGGAATATATACACGGGCGTCGAGCGTGGAGCAAAAGAAATCGCGGCGCAGGTTGCGTCAATCGCTAAGTTCGGGCGGCAACCGGCGCCAGCGCCAGCGCCATCGCGGGCAGGTAATTCGCGGCAGGCTAAATTGTTTCGCCGTCAACATGCACGAACGTATCGCCGGTCTTGGCGGTCATTTCGTCGAGCAAGTACCGAAAGATGCCCTTCAGCCCCATGAATCGAATTTCCAGTATCGGCGCGTCCTTCGCACCAGCGAATTCCGCATTGTCGTGCCACATCGTGTTGTCCAGGGCCAGCGGGTAAATGTTGATGTTACCCACCAAATAATTCTCGGGGCATTCCCCGGACTCAAACTTCGCGGACTGCTTATCCGTATCGAGCTGTTTGACGAATCCGGCTATCTTTGCGCGCTCCGCCTGCGAAAGTTTTGACGGCTGCTTCAATCCATACGAAACGAAAACGATGACCGAGTCCTGCTCCTCTTTGTTTGCGAGCGAATCCTTGTACGGCAGCAGGGTTTTCACCAGCTCCACGGCTTTTTGCTTTTGATTGGGGAGGTGGTCGACGCTTTTCAAAGCGGCCAACAACGGCGCGAAGGAGGGGTTCTTTTGCGACGAAATGTACTCAATGAGCGGCTCAAGATTCTCTTCGCTCTTAAAACCGACGTACGTTTTGAGCTGGATTTGATCGGGATCGAGAGCCTCCAGTGAAAGAAACTGCTCGATTTGACCTGGAATGGCTTCGCTATTCTTCAGCGCGGCACCATAGGCAAATTCGTGAGGTGGAAGATCCCCCTGCGCCCGCATCTTCCACGCAACTCCTGCCAACGTGATTGCAATCACTAGCGCAGCTAGTGGGAGAGGAAGAGTCATTTGTGGCGCAAGCCCCCGTTATAGGAGTTCTACGTTTACAACTAGTAGTTCGCCGCGAGATAGTAGCACACGATGTGCCGCAACGATCACTGCGAGCGATTCGCAACCACTGAAAGTCAAAGGCGAACAGCCGGCCGCTGGAGTTGCACGCTGATTGCCGATAGTATTTCTCGCGATGTACGTTCATGAAGCCCACAACGAGAGCGACACTGCAATCTTCGCTGGGAATCGTGGCAGGCTTCTTCTTTATTTTCGCGGCCGGCGCGTTTCTGTTCGGCGGCGGGCTGATTCACGCACTCGGCACCACCGATCGAGTCCTTTCCGAGATTGAAAGCATAGGTGTGGCACTGCTATTCGGGGCGCTCGGCGGCCGGGCAAAAATTGCCGAAGATCGCTTGGAGGATAGCGGGCAACCAGAATCGGCGACAACGCTCCGTGCTGCGTGCAACTCTGCAACGTCGGAGCGGCCACAGCTCGGGATATTTGTTCAGGAATTTCCTACCGGGCGGCAGGTCTCCACGCGGCGCACGGCGTAATCCAGGAAGCGCGCGCTTTCATGCATCACGCGAGCGTCGGCAAGCTCCCGAACTTTATCGCCAAACCGGACGCCCTCGCGTTCCACCCACGCCGCGCGAATCAGCTCCCTCCATTCGGGATCGACAAATTCCTCAGCCCATTTCACGGCAGCCAGCTTCGATTCCACGCGACCCGTGACAATTGTTTGAAGCATCCGGCAAAACGTGAGAACCGCGAAGGACTGGCCGAATCGCGTGTTAAACCAGCCGAGTGGCCGATCGAGCTCATCGGCAAAACGCCGCCGGAGATCCTGCATCGAAGCCAGCGCTTCGCCGCGCACGGCTGCCGGCGATATCTCGCGCATGATCGTTTTTGGATCAGGGCCGGCGACGATGACGCTCCGCTCGCGCAGAATCCATCGAACGTGCCACTGATTATCGTGAACCGAACGCTCGAGCGTGGTGCTTCCGTTATCCACGTACCAGACCGGCTCTACGCCAACTGCGTCCGCGCGATTCAGCAAATCCGCGCTCAGATACGATCCTTCCAGATGCTTTGCCGGATAGCTTCCCAGAGCGTGAATGCGCCGATGCGCCGCCTCTAGTGATTTCACATCGGTATCGCTGATCTCGGCTTTCGTGAGCACCAGGAAATCCACGTCGCTATCCAGATCGAAGTCGCCAGTGGCCAGCGAGCCGACCAGATACGCGCCCAGAAAATTGCTTCCGAGCGTGGCCTGAACCTCGGCAACGAAATCCTGCACGACGTCAGCTAACTCGGGATAAACGGCGTTCTCAAACTTGTTCATGGGTGAATGGATGGCAGATCGAATTATTCACCGCGACGGTCGAAAGGCGAAAGTCTAAATCGCGGCGCGACGCGCGAGGGGGCCCTCGGTCTGGTCCCGCTATTCCCAGCGAAACACTTTCGCCGACAGCGCGACGCACACGGCG
Organism: uncultured Acidobacteriota bacterium; assembly: GCA_963839325.1. Taxonomy (GTDB): domain Bacteria; phylum Acidobacteriota; class Terriglobia; order Acidiferrales; family UBA7541; genus Palsa-295. Next base: position 311,177 of record CAWIUO010000005.1, read on the forward strand.
AATACCACGGCCAGCGCCGCCAAATCTCCCAGATGCGCCGACCACGCCTCGCCCCTCCACATCCCCGCGAGCAACGACACCGCATACGTGAGCGGCACCACCTTCGCCACGATATGCAGCAGCGGCGGCAGCGCGGAGATCGAAACGAAAAGTCCGCAGACCGCGACCATCGGATACAGGATCACCGCCCCGATCGGCTGCGCGAATCGCGCCGTGGGCACGATGCTCGCGATCAGAAAACCGATCGAAAGAATGCTGCATGTCGAGATCAGCAGCGCGATGGTGAATTTCACAAACGGAACGTGAATGCCCACCGGGTAATACCGCTTCCCCGCCATCACCATCAGCGAGAGCGTCGCCGCCGTGAGCAGCAGCTTTACGATCACATGCGCGGTGAGTATGGTCTCGGGTCGCAGCGGCGTCGCGCGCAAGCGTTTCAGAATTCCGCCCTCGCGATAGATCGAAATAATCGTCACCAGCGACAGCACCGCGTTGATCGCGATAAATATCGATACGAACACCGGCAGCCCGGTGCCGATAAAACTGTTCGGGGGAAGATTCACTGGCGCAACTTTCGGGCCGATCGCCCGGCCTACCAGATGAAAACCACCACCGGGATCACGATGGTGCCGATCGCGCCGAGCGGCTCGCGCAAAAATATTTTCAGCTCGATCCAGGTGAGTTTCCAAAGTCCTTTCAGCATCGTTTCAGCCCGCCTAGTCGCGAATGGAGCGACCCGTCAATTTCAGGAACACGTCTTCGAGCGTCGGCAGCTCGGTGCGAAAATCGGTCACGCGAATCCGATTGTCGGATAGACAGCGAATCACCTCGGTCACCAGATCGTCGCCGTTGCCGCGAATCGTGATCTCCGCGCCGTTGCAGGTCACGCTTTCGCATTGCGGCATGGCGCGAAAACGCTCCGCCGCGCTCGGATCGTCCGTTGCCAGAATCACGGACCGCTCCGGGCAATGCCGTTTCACCAGATTCAGCGGCTTGTCCGTGTCGATCATGCGCCCGTGCTCGATGATCGCCACGCGATCGCACAGCCTCTCCGCTTCTTCCATCAGATGAGTAGTCATAAAAACGGTCTTGCCGCGCTCGCGAATCCCGCACCAAATCCCAGATCGCCCGCCGCGCCTGCGGGTCCAGCCCCGTGGTCAGCTCGTCGAGAAACACCACTTCCGGATCGTTGATTAGCGCCAGCGCGATAAAGAGGCGCTGCTTCTGCCCGCCCGAGAGAGTCATGAACCACGCGTTGCGCTTTTCGGCCAGGCCGAGTTGATCGAGCAGCCGATCGCCATCCACGGCGCGCTTGCCGTACAGCGCCGCCCACAGGTCCACCGCTTCCCACACTTTGATCCGCTTCTGCAGTTGCGCCTGCTGGAGCTGCACTCCAATTCGATGTTGCAGCTTGTAAACGTCGCGCGAAGGATCGAGGCCCAGCACCGCGATCGTGCCGCGATCCGGCTTGCGAATGCCTTCGATGCACTCCATCGTCGTAGTTTTCCCGCGCCGTTGGGGCCGATCAGCCCAAAAATCTCGCCCTGGTTCACTTCGAACGACACGTCATCGACGGCCACCGTCGAGCCGTACGTCTTGCGCAGCCGCGCAACTTGAATCACTTGATTCATGCTGTTTCGGATTGTCCCTGTCCCCAGAATCGGGACACGAGTTTATCTTACTGGGCCGTCTCGGTGCTCATCACTTGCACCCCCAGCGCCCAGCCGCCTTCAGTTTGGGAGGAAGGGCCCCGTGGGAATGTGAGATGCTGGACTGAAGCGGATTTATATTGGCGGCGAATCAGTGCGTGAGAGGCTTAATAGAATGCGACTGACAGGTTTGTTTATCGCAGTACTGTTCCTATTTTCGTCTCTGGCGCGAGCGCAGGCTCCTGCCGGCGTTCCGGTTTTTGAGATTACGCCGCCCGCGGAAGGCTTCAAGATTACGTTCAACGTGCAGGCCTCGGTGCCCATCCAGGGCGTATTCGAAAAGTGGACCGCTACGCTGAAATTCGCGTCCACCGACGTCACCACCGGCGTTCTGGATATTAAGGTCGATGCCGCGAGCGTAAATACGGGCAGCGGCCTGAAAGACAGCAAACTGAAAGGCAAAGATTTCTTCGACGCAAAAGACAATCCGTACATCACCTTTCACTCCACGAAGATCGAGCAGACCGGACCGACGACGTTTAGCATTCCGGGCACTTTCACGATTCGCGGCGTGTCCAAACCCGAGACGCTCAGGCTCACCCTCGCCGGCAAAGGAACCGGCACCGGCGACGTGAAAGGCTCGATGGCGTTCGATCGCAAGGATTACGGGATGAACAGCGGCATCCCCTTCATCAAGATTGCCGACCGCGTCGAAGTGGACGTCGCGCTCCAGGCCAAGCAAGTCAGCGGCCCAAAGCTGGTGTACAAGGAATAGGCCGCGAGTACCGCGGGCAAATTTGCCCGTGAATTTCCTGTGCGCTGACGCGCTCGACGAACAATGGAAACCGCGAAAAAAGGGCTGTACCTGATCGTGATCGTGTTCGCACTGTTTTTGGGTCTGTGCACGATACTCGTCGGCGCGGTGACCGTGGTGCAAGCCTGGCAAGAGCACGCTCAGCAGAGTTGGCCGGAAGCGACCGCGCATGTGGACAAGTGCGACCTGGCTCAGTCGAGCACTCGCGGGCGGCACCGCCACTACATTCGCCTGCACCTGAGCTACGCGGTGGACGGCCAGCCGAACACGGCGAGCATCTTCTCCAGCAAGGTACCGGGCCCCGAAGTTTCGCAATACCCGCCCAACCAGATTGCGCCGTTTCAGCAGTGGGTCGATGAGCATCCGCAAGGAACGCCGATCGCGATCCGCTACGATCCGGCCGACCATGCAAAAGCAGTGCTGGTGAATCCCCTGCCCGGCGGCGGACCGCACACTCCAAACAACATAAAGCTGCTCGCGGCGTGCGCGACCATCTTCGTAGCGCTCTTGATCCTTGCGCGGCTCACCAAGCCTCGGACTCCGTGGCAGCTCGGAGATTCGCCTCCGCCATTCCATTCGCCTCATTGACCGGAATCGACTGGAAGCGTCGCATCGGCGTTCACCATCAGGACCGGAATTTCAGGACCGTGCGCCGACGTTCCGAGATGTGCGCGCGCTCCGAGTCAATCCGAACTCGCCACAGCAACTCGCATGATCTTTTGCTTGTAGAAATTCGTGAAGCGGATGCGGATCAGCCAGTAAATCAGCAGCACCAGCGGAAGCAGCGTGAGAACCATGTACACGCCCATGGTGAACAAAGCCGGGGATAAGTGTTGCCCAATCCCCACCGACGACAACAACCGGAGCGGACGGTTCGAAGGCCCCATAAAAAAGGAGCCGGCGGCGATGAACAGGCCGAAGCACATGCGCCACAGATGCCGCGCGATGCGCTGCGCTCCAAACAAACCGCCGCGGACCAGCATGCGAACGTCGCCCGCGGCCGCCAGCAGCATGATTGTGCCCATGAAGAAAATCATTCCCGCGGGCACTCCGTCCGGCGGGTCCACTCCCGAGCGCACCACGGCGATGCCGTTCGCCCAGTTGATAACCCCGAGCGCCAGCGGAATGAGCGCGAGCAACCAGTCGAAACGGCTGGTCTGCCCGTCTCTGCGCCGCGCCGTGAGCCAGGCTGTCGCGATCAGGTAAAAGGTAAAAATTCCGCCCATGATGTTGCCGGACTGGTGCTTCCCGACGGCGATGTACGCCGCGAAGCTGGACATCAGGAGCATGGACACCACGAAGATCCGGCCCGCTAGCACGTGCCGCGCCGAGCCTTTCCGGAAGATGATCGCAGCGGTTCCGGAGAGCAAGCCCACGGAGCCACCGGCAATATGAACGAGGAGGATAGGCGAGTACGGCATAAACCCTCTTGCCCACTAATACGCGGCGGGCATTCGGAAAGTTTCACCCGCCCCCGCCGCGAATCCGCTTTTCAGTCGAACGGTTACCAGCCCATCTGGCGCATGCGCTCCTGGATGATTTCGCTGTAATGCATCATGCGCTCGGGGCGGCGCTTCAGCGGCAACGGGAGGATCGCGGCGAGCTGCGCGGCTTGTTGCCGGTCGATATTGCGCGCCGAAGTTTTGTAATAGTAGCGAGACGCTGACTCCGCTCCGTAAACGCCGGGGCCCCACTCCACCACGTTGAGGTACAGCTCCAGAATGCGCTGCTTGCCGAGAACCAGCTCCGCCACCGGCACCAGCGTGAACTCGGCGCCCTTGCGCAGAATCGACCGCCCCGTCCCGAAGAACAAATTTTTCACCAGCTGCTGGGTGATCGTGGAGCCGCCGCGAATGCGCCCGCCTTCCACGTCGCCTTCGGCGGCCAGCTCGATCGCGTCCCAATCGAAGCCGTGGTGCTGGTAGAAACGAGCGTCCTCTGCGGCGATCACGGCGTGTTGAAAATCCGGCGCGATTTGGCTGAGTGGCACGAAGTCGTAGCGCTCATGATACGGCGTGCCGTGAATCCACGCTTGCAGGCGGCGCTCCATGTGCACAGCCGTGGTCGGTGGATCGATCCACCGCGCAGCCACGAGCATGAGCACTCCCAGCGCCCACAGCGACACCAACACGATGAGCAGCCATTTCACTGCCGATCGAAGCGTGACGCCACGCCAAGCGGCCGCCACTCGCGCCCGCACCGGTGTTGCGCTCGACCTCATCTTCGCTGCCGCATCTGTGCTTTCAGCCACGCCTCAGAATAAATCGTTCGGCAGCGTTTGCCCTAACGCTCGATGCACCGCACTACGCCGCAACCGGGACAGCCGATTCAATTAACCGTTACGCTCGTGCCTGTAGTTCGGAAGCGACTGTCGGGAAATCTTTTCGTATCCTGTAACAGCGCGGCTTGCCATCCCGCGCCGGGCAATAGTAAAAGAGGCCGCACTTCCGGAGGTCGAGGTTGCCACAGATGCTGAATGAAGCGGCGATTGCAGCGTTCCAGGTCGGTTTGCGCGGAGAACTGATCCAGCCCGGCGACCCGGGTTACGACGCGGCTCGCAAAGTGTATAACGCCATGATCGACCGACGTCCGCGCCTGATTGTGCGCTGCGCGGATGTGGCCGACGTGATTGCCGCCGTGAAATTCGCGCGCGAACACCAGTTGCGTGTGGCCGTTCGCGGCGGCGGACACAACGCAGGCGGCCTGGGCGTATGCGACGACGGTCTGGTGATCGATCTTTCGCCCATGAGCCACGTGCATGTGGATCCCCGGAAGCGCACCGCCCAGGTAGGAGCCGGCGCGCTGTGGCGCCATGTGGATCACGCCACGCACGCCTTCGGTCTGGCCGTTCCTTCGGGAATTATTTCCACGACCGGCGTCGCCGGACTGACGCTCGGCGGTGGGCTGGGTTACCTGACGCGTAAGTACGGCCTGACCATCGACAATCTGCTCGGCGTCGAAATGGTGCTGGCGAGCGGCGAGTTCGTCACCGCCAATGCCGAGGAAAATGCCGACCTCTTCTGGGCGGTGCGCGGCGGCGGCGGAAATTTCGGCATCGTCACCACGTTTTACTTCAAAGCGCATCCGGTGGACACCGTTTACGGCGGACCCATGTTCTGGCCGATGGAAGATGCCGCCGAGATGATGCGCTGGTATCGCGACTTTATTCTCAAAGCGCCCGACGACCTGTACGGCTTCTTTGCGTTCCACACCATTCCGCCGTCCGAGCCTTTTCCCGCGCGCCTGCACAACCACAAAATGTGCGGCATCGTGTGGTGTTACACCGGGCCTCTGAAGAAAGCGGAGAAAGTGTTCGCGCCAATCCGGAAATTCAAAACTTCGGCCATCGATTTAGCCGGTCCGATCCCTTTTCCCGCTCTACAAAGTCTGTTTGACGGTCTCTACCCTCCCGGATTGCAGTGGTACTGGAAAGCCGATTTCGTGCGCACGCTTTCCGATGACGCGATCGCGGAGCACATAAAATACGCCGCGAAACTTCCAAGCCTGCAATCGACGATGCACCTTTACCCCATCAACGGCGCGGCGCATCGCGTCAAGAAAAACGCCACGCCGTGGTGGTATCGCGACGCCAACTGGTCGCAAGTGATCGTCGGCGTCGATCCCGATCCGGCGCAGAAGGAACGCGTCTCGACGTGGGCGAAAGAATACTGGAGCGCGCTCCATCCCCACTCCTCGGGCGGCGCCTACATCAACTTCATGATGGAAGAGGGCGACGATCGCATTCGCGCCACCTACGGAAAAAATTATGCCCGGCTGGCGAAAGTGAAGAAGCGCCGCGACCCGTCCAACTTTTTCCGCGTGAATCAGAACATCGCACCGAAGTAAAACGGGCAGTTCGCTTCGCGGTTCGATTCGGTTCAATCCGAAATGGAACGTCCCGCCCTTTGTTTCCGCCCCTCAAGCCAGCATTCCTCCTGCCGATAACGCTGTTGAACGACCAATTCAGCGAACGAGGAGTCCCATGTCCGTTTCAAGCCAGATTGGAAATCTGTTCAGCACTTCGGCGCAGGACTTTCAGGACAATGCCGCGACGTTCCAGACTGAATTTCAGCAGCTCGGCACGGACCTGCAGGCCGGAAATCTGTCTGCCGCACAGCAGGACTTCGTAACGCTGCAAAGCTCGGCGCCCGGCGCGAACTCGTCGTCCACTTCCACCTCGTCCACCACCACCAATCCGTTGGCGCAAGCCTTCAACCAGCTTTCCACCGATCTCCAATCCGGCAATCTGTCCGCCGCGCAGCAGGACTTCGCCACCATTCAGCAGGCTTTGCAGAGCCGCGCCGCCCACGGCCATCACCATCACGGCCACCGCAGCGGCAGCCAGAGCGGCGACTCAAATTCCATCGGCGAACAATTTCAGCAGCTCGGCGCGGCCTTGCAATCCGGGAATCTGTCGTCGGCCCAACAGGCCTACGCCACGCTCCAGCAGGACTTCCAGTCCTTCAGCTCGGGCGACTCCACTACAACCTCAGCTTCCACCGCGATCTCCGCCGTCGCCTAGCCCGCGCGTAATGCGCCAACCGCGCCGGACGGTCCGCAGCGTCGGACAGCGTCCCACGCGGTCCTCCGAGGTCGCCGCTGCCACTCGTGGCAGCGCTGTCGCGCGACCTCGCACCCTCGCGCGTAGCTACGACCAACTCCGCGATTCAAAAGTCTCCGCTTGTCCGCCAATCAGGCAATATAGGCTCATCTCCAGACGCGCAGTTCGCCGTGGGAATGAGGATGCCATGCGGATGATTGCCAGTTGTTTGATCTTGGCGGGCGGAGCGTTGGCGCTGGCGCCAAGCTCAAAGGATTTTCGCGGCCGATATTCCGCGCCGGACCTGGAACGCTACACGGTCCGTCCTGGTATTTCTCTCACCGTGGAATACGGTTCGGACCACCGCGCCTGCCGCATCTTGATCGAACCGCCCCGAGATCTGTTCCGCAGCGACAAAGACCTGCCGCCCATGTCCTCCGCCGAAGTTGACGAAATTCTGGAAGAGCTGGTGCCGGTCAAATCCCGAGGTGCGGCACCTTTGACGTCAATCTCGTCGATGCCTTGCGCCGAGAGCCGGCGAACCGAATATCCGGGACTTACGATCGATCGAATGCGAAACATATGTTCGGCGCCCGAGCCACCGCATGACGTTCGCACCGAAATTTCGTACAAACGCGATGCCTGCGAGAAAGTCGAATGAACGCGAACGCCCGGTCCGCGGTTTCCCCGATACATCGATCCAGGCTCCGGCAAGTCATTCGCCGCACCGCCCGCGCTCTTGTCTATCAGCGCGGTTGCGGATAGCCATCGGACCAATATTTTGGAAGCGCGAGATTGTCGGCGAGGTCGCGAGCGCGGATCAGTGCGGCTTGAAAGTTTTTCCGGTTTCGAGCAGCGTCTTCAGACGCGAGAGAATGCGCGGCCAGCCATCGGCGCAGCTGGCGTAGGTTGTGTCGTCGCCGGCCCACTCGTCATGCGTCACGGTGACCTGCGTAGCTTCGCTCTCGGGCACCAGCTCGATCGTCACGCGCGAAGCTTTCGAGTTCCCCGCCATCGCAAACGTGTACTGAAACACTTTCGGCGGCTCGCTCCGCAGCACTTTTCCGTGAACGTAGTTCATCGGCTTTCCGTCGGGCCCCGGCCCCACCCAGGCGAGCGCTCCGCCCGGCTCCAAGTCCGCTTCGAATTCCGCGCCGCCGAACAGAATGCGATTCGACTCGCGCGACACGAATCCGTCCCACACCTTCTCCGGCGTCGCGGCAATATAGAAGATGAACTTCATCGGTGCCTGTTCAGCCATGATCGCTCCTCGCCCTCACGCGACATCTTATCGCCCCGCACTAAGGCAGACCAAGGCATCAAACTCATGCTTCCAACCGAGCGCGATCGACTCGGAGCGGGCTCCAGCGCCCGATGCGGCGCTGCGAAATCAAAACGAAGCGCAGGTGGGTGATTCGATGTAAGATTCGCGAATGGCAGACGCGTTCGCGGCAGCTCACAGATCCAAAAGCTTGTTCGTCGCCGGCATTCTATTTTTGGCGGTTACGGCGCTGGACCTGGCCGTCGCGGTGACGACCCATAGCCGGATGTTCGCCGCCGCCGGCGCGCTCAGCTTCGCCGCCGGCGTGCTTCTTCTTGTAGCGTCGCAACGGCAGCAGAAGTCCGGCGCGCAAACGCCATCCGAATAATTCGCTCCCTCGCGAAGCAAGGGCAAGCATTCCTGCTGCGGCGCGCCTAATTGAGCTTAGCGACCACTTCTTCCATCTTGCCGATGAAGCTGGTCCAGCCGTACTTGGCGCCCTTGTACGCGCGGTCTTCTTCCGACGCGAATCCGGTCTGCTCCATCCGCAGATGCGTGCCGCCCTTGGTAGGCGTAAGCGTCCAGGTGACCGTGCTCATCATGCCCATCGTCATCCAACTGTAGGCCAGCCGCGTCTGCGGTTCCATCGTGAGCACTTCCGCGGCGATCACTCCGTCCCAGCCCTGCACGGGCTGCGAACGAAAATTAAATTTGTGGCCCGTCTTCGGCTCGAAATCGTTTTTCATCAGCCACTCTTCGATCAGCGGTTGCTGTGTGAGCGCGCGCCACACCTTTTGCTGCGGATGCGGCATCTCGCGTTCGATCACCAGAGTTGTCGTTGCGGCGGATTCGGTCATTGGTCCATCCTTTTGAGTAGAGATTCCAGCTTGTCAAATCGTTCGCGCCAGAAGGCGCCGTACACATTCATCCAGTCCGCCAGCGGAGCCAGCGATTTCGGCTGCGCGCTGTAATGCGTTTCGCGACCCTCGCGCCTGTCGCGCACCAGCTTCGCGCGTTTCAGAACGCCCAGATGCTTGGAGACCGCCGGCTGCGACACGCCCGCGCGATCCGTCAGCGCGTGCACCGTCTGCTCGCCCTCGCGAGACAGGTGCTCGAAGATCGACCTCCGCGTGGGATCGGCCAGCGCTCGGAACACTTCGTTGGCTACGGCTTGGGGGGCTGCATTCATCATTTGCTTTTCACACTCACCGATGCATGCGGCGCTTTAGTGGCCCGGGATGGCGCGCTGCTGCAGTGCCCTTCTCGAGAAAAACTTCCGGACCAGGTGACCTTTCCACATCCAAATTCCGCTCAGCACCATCGTTGGGAAGAAATACCATCGCGTAAGATGCGCGTACTTCGGAAGCTGGTCAAACGGGCTGTAGATGTATCCGTAGATAGGAATGCTGATGACGATGTGAACCCAGCGGAGAATCAGCCTTTCTGTGGCGGCACTGATCATGACACCCTCCTTCTGTTGCGATGTTCTGGCGGCAGGCCGGGTCTCGTTTTAGAGACCGCGCGGCGCGCCGGACGGCGAGGCGTTGAAGCGATTCCCTGCTCCGCCTCCCACAACAGAACCATAACCGTATGGTTATGGCTTGTCAAGCACAAAATTCAAAGAAATCTGCGTGGGCGCCGTCCACTTCAACCGCCCATCGAACGGTCTTCGCCGGTCACGGCAAGATCTCTCGACTCCTCGCAACCATCCGCCAACTCCTCCCGCGCGGCGGCACAGCCACTTTGGGAGTGCGGCGGCCCCTAACGCCGCTTTTCCAGAACACAGCCCCACGACACAAGCGAACACGGCCGAAGGCCGGGCACACGTCCGGCGGACGACACGGCGCTGAGCCTTCCGATCCCGTCGCGTGGGGGAGGTGGCGCCGAGCCTCCGGCTTCGAGTGTTTTGCAGCGTAGGCGTCTTCGGGAAAGCGGTGGCTCGCCACCGCACTCCATAGGGTTAGGTGCCACCAAGCAGGCGGTAGCGAGCGATTCGATTTGCGTAGCGCGCAATCGTGCCATGACCGGCCAATGCGCGGCAGCGTGGAGATCAGCTGTCCATCCGCTCGACCAAATTCGCGCGGAAGGCGGGAGCTGGAAAGGGATCGGCGAAGTACTGCGTCTCGTGCGAAACTTTGTCGCCGGTGAACTCCATGATGCTCACGGTGTAGGAGGGCTTGCCATCGTAGGTGAGAATAAATTCGGTCACCCACAGCTCGCCGCTGCCGACGATGCGCCGCACGCGAAACCGCTTGTTGCTCGGGCTGGCCGGAACGCTGCGCCTGAATGTTCGCCCGGCCGCGCGTGCGCTCGCCCGACTGTGGGTAGTCCAGCACCGCGTCCTCGTGATAGATCAGGTGCTCGGTGACAAAATCGTTGGCGTCGGAAGCGGCCCAGTGCTGATCGAGCGCCGCTCGGATTTGCTGCTCCTGCATGGACTGCGCGGGCTGCGGTGTCGCTGACATGTTCATCCTCCTCTCGCGGTGAAACCTGAATCGCTTTGTTACGCCACGCAGGCTGATGCGTCGATCCGCCGCGCTAGCCGTGCTCGACGCGCGCCTTGATGTCCGCATACGCAGCATGGACCAACGCGCGTAACGCTGCCGCGTTCGTAGCCGCGCCCGGCTTCAGCTTCACGTGGCGCATGAATTTTCCTTTGCCTTCGAGCAGGCGCGCCGGATCGGGCAGCGCCGCGCCGTGAAAAAATCCCACGTTGACGTGCGAAGTGAACACGTTCACGTAGCCGAACGGCGCGTCACCCAGGCATGCCACCGGACAGCCGTCATGCATCAGCTCGCGGACTTCGTCGCCGCATCGCCTCATCACTTCAAACCACTCGCGCGCAATATCGCCCAACTCGCCGCGATGCGCTTTCAGCCACGCATCGATCGCGGGGTCGCGTTCCACAGCGCCATCGAATCGAAGCAAGTCGGATCTTACTTTCGTGGCTCCATCGCCGGACATCGCCGGATTTTACACGAAGAATTATCTTTTGTATTCCGCCCGCGAAGGCTCCGGCTCTCTGGCGCATGCCGCGTACCGCCGCGCCGGCCTCATGCACATCGGCGCCCGGGCTCTGGCGGAGACTTCTACGTCCCAAATTCGTTGCCTCGGCGGGAATACGAGGTTACGATTTGCGGCGAGCGACCCCGCGCGTAATTCTGAACGCGATAGCCGGCAGCCGAATTCCCAATCGCCAATGACGTAGGAGTGATTCCACCATGCGAATACCAATACGTGCCGCAACCAAATCGCTTCTGCTGATCGCCCTCGCAGCGCTTCTGATCTGCCCTGCGCGACTGCGTGCGCAGGTTCCGGTGGATCAGCTCGCCAAGCCTCCGGCCGATGCGCAAGCGTTCACCGTGCTGTCCACGTCCGGCACGAACGGAAAGTCGTTCATTTGGACCTCCGCGGACGGCAGCCGCATGTCGCGCGAAAGTATTCTTCTGCGCGGCCAGGTTTGGGAACTCGATCAGAGTGTCCGGCTTGGCAACGACAGGATGCCGTCGGCGCTCGTGGTGCGCGGCGTCACTCCCAATGGAGACGCGGCGGAAACGTTTCAAATCGACGGCGGCAACGCAAGCTGGAAAAGTCCCGTGGACGCGGGCGAAAGCAAATACGCCGCGCCCGCATTCTATTTCGCCCAGGGCGGCACGATTTCCGGATCGTTTCAGCTCTTGATCGAAGCCCTGCTCGCCTCGCCGGACAAATCGCTGGCTCTGTTGCCCGGCGGGCGCGCGCGCGCTGAGCGGCTCACCGAACTGGTTGTCGGTCAGGGCGCGGCAAAGAAGAGCGTCACGCTCTGGGCGGTCACCGGCATCGGCCCCTCGCCGCTACCCCTTTGGACTACCGCGGACAATAAATTTTTCGGCGCGGTGCTGGGGCTTGGAATTCTGCCGGTAGGGTACGAGGACGCGTTCAAGGCGCTGGACAAAGCCCAGGACGACGCTTTGGCCACGCGCAGCCCGGCGCTGGTGAAATCCCTGCTCAAAACTCCCGACGGTCCGGTGGCCTTCGTGCATGTGCGCGCGTTCGTGGACGGCACGCATTTCGCGGACGACCAGACCGTGGTGGTCGATAAAGGATTGATTGTCGCCGCCGGTCCCGCCGGCAGCACGCCCGCGCCGAAGAACGCGCAGGTTTTCGACGGCGCCGGAAAAACACTCGTCCCCGGCCTGTGGGATTCGCATCAACATTTCGGCGACGATTTCTCCGGACCGTTTCTATTGTCGCTGGGCATCACTTCGGTGCGCGATCCCGGAAACGATAACGATCTGACGGTCGCTCGTGCCGCGCGCCGAGCGAAAGGCGAACTGCTCTCGCCAAAGGTTTATCCGTCGCTGCTCATTGACGGCAAGGGGCCGAACTCCGCGCAGCTGGGCACCATCGTCACTTCCCTTCCGGAAGCGATCGCCGCGGTGGATAAGGCGAAAGCCGACGGCTTTACCGCCATCAAGTTTTACGGGACTTACAATCCCGCGTGGGTCGCGCCGGCCGCAGCCGAAGCGCATAAACTCGGCCTTCACGTGCACGGCCACGTTCCGGCCGGGATGCGCCCGTCGCAGGCCATCGCCGCGGGCTACGACGAAATCACGCACATTTATTTTGTGATGATGGAGGCGATGCCGGATTCGGTGGTCAACACGTCGAACGGCATCAATCGGTTCGAAGGCACGGGCCGTTACGCGAAGGACGTGGATCTGTGCGTTCCACCGATGAGCACTCTGGTCGCCACAATGGCCGCGAAGAAAATCGTGTCCGACCCAACGCTGGTCGTCGCCGAATCGTTGTTCGTGCCGGAAAACGGCGACCTCTCTCCCGCGTACGCACCATTTGTCGGCACACTTCCGCCCACCACGGAACGCGGGTTCCGCCAAGGTGGATTCGCCGTGCCCAAGGATTTGACGCGCGACGACTATCGCAAGAGCTTCGCGAAACTTTCCGCGCTCGTCGCACTGATGCACACTTCGGGCGTTCCGATCGTGGCGGGCACGGATGGCTCCGGGCTGGAACTGGTCCGCGAGCTTGAATTGTACGTCGATGCCGGATTCGCGCCGTCGGAAGCACTGGCCTCCGCCACGATCGTTCCGGCGCACCTGCTGGGCGTCGATAAAAGCACCGGCTCGATTGCGGTCGGCAAGACCGCCGATCTGCTGCTTGTAGAAGGCGACCCGTCGACGCGTATCGGCGATCTGCGAAACACGCGCACCGTGATGATGGGCGGCCAGCTGATGGACGCCGACGCGCTGCGCGAGGCCAGCGGCTTCTCCGGACGACCGAAGCCTGCCGAGTGACATGACGCTCGCGTGACAAATCGAAAGGCTGCTGTCGCGAGGAACCGCGCTACAAACTCGAGCCGAACGCCAGCAGCCGGCCGTCGCAATCCTTCACCACAAACTCGCGACAATTCCACGGCATGTTCGCCACATCCCGCTCGAATTCCATGCCGCGCGCGGAATACTCGGCGTACAGCGCGTCCACATCTTCAACAAACAGGTACGCATCGAGAAATTCGTCCTCGTATTTTGCGGGATTGGGCGTGGGAGGCGCGGCGCAGCGGAAATGAATCGCGTGCTCGTCGCGCGCAACGATGGCGTACACCGGAGGATCCTGCCACGCGCCCCGGCATTGGAATCCGAGCTTCGACTCGTAGTACGCAATCGTAGCGGGAATATCGAGCGTGAAGAACACCGGCGCGATCTGCCGAATCATGGCGGTCCTTTATTCGTCGTGGTGAAAATCGTAGAAGACCCGAATCAAATTGCCGTCCAGGTCCGCCGCCGTGAACTCGCGCAGCTTCCACGGCTTGTCTTCAGGCTCGGAAACAATGGTCGCGCCCGCGGCTTTCCACTCCGCAAAAAGCTCGTCCACTTCGGCTTTGCTTTCCAAATTCAGCCAGAAAAGAATCGGGATTTTGTTGCCGTAGCCCTCGCGGAACGCGGCGTTCGTAATGAATAGTCTGCAACTCCCTCGAAAGATGCCGCCGATGCCGCCCGCGTCGTCGCCCCAACCGAACGTAAAGCCGAGCGTCTTTACGTAGTACGCGATCGCCGCGTCCACGTTCGCCGCGGGAATCTCCGGAACCGCCGCAGGAAACTTCATGCGCCGAATCCTACCACGAGCACACAGCGCCCAACACCGATCCGGCCCCGCGAAGCACGGCCGCGGGCATCGATTGCGCCCGTCACTCCGCTCCGAAGTAACTCGCTCACCGGTCAGGCTCTCTCAACTTTGTGTGTGGCGTGACCACAAGCGCCTCGGCGTCTCCCTTTTCGGAGCGACGCCGGCCGCGGGAAACCAATTCCCTGCGCTCCGAATCCTATCCCCGCAAAGGGGCTGGCATGCGCCGCACGCCGAAATTCTCTAGATCGTTTGGCTTCGCGTTGTTCGTATCTCTGGTTTTGTGCGGATGCAGCCTGTATCCGCCCGGATCGTACGGGCCGGCGCCGGCGCTATCCGTTGTGCAAGCGACGGACCTGGGTGTCTTCGGCACAAATTCTGAAATCGTGGGCCGCGACGGCGGATACACCGGAGTTTTCAATGGGAACGTGGTCTGGCTTTACGGCGACACGTTTCTCACAAATCCGAATGCCGAAGGACAAAACTTAATCAGCGATTCGTGGGCCTGGACCACCGACCTCGACGCCACCACCGGCATCACCGGTTTTCAGCAGCGTAGCGACACGGCGGGCGCGCCAACGATGATCCTCACGCTCACCGCCGCCGAGCAGGCGTTCAACGCCGCGCATCAAGGCAGTGCGTGCCAGGAGCAACCCTGCGGCGCGCGATGGGCGCTATGGCCCGGCGCGATGGTCGCCGATCCAACCCGAGGCCGCGCGCTGGTTTTCTACCAGCTGGTGTCCGCGCAGCCGGGCAATTTCAATTTCCAAACCGTGGGTTACTCCGTCGCGAGCTGGCAGAATTTCGCGGACTTGCCGCAGCGTCCGGTGATCAATCCCAGCGCGGAGCATCCCGATCTGCTTTTCACCGGGAACGAACCGAGCTTCGGCGCGGCGGCGCTCACGGTGGGCGACACGCTCTATGCGTACGGATGCGACACCTCGGAACTCTCGGTCGCGTGCAAGCTCGGGCGCGTAGCGCTGGGCAGCGAAACCGATCGAAGCGCCTGGACCTATTACGCGGGCAACGAAACGTGGTCCAGCCAGTTGGGCGACGCTGTCGCCGTGTTTACCGGCAACTTCATTATGAATGTGTCGTGGAACGCGTACCTGCAGCAGTACGTCGCCGTTTACAATTCCCCGCTCGCGCAGAACGTGATGATGCGCACGGCGCCGAATCCGGAAGGCCCGTGGTCGCGCGAAGTGCTGGCGTTTACGGCGCTAGCTCCGGCGTCCGGAGGCAGTCCGGTGAGCGACGCGCAGGCGCACCCGGAATACAACGTGAACGGCGGCCAAACCATGTACGTCACCTACTCGCACGCGACCGGCGCGTTCAGCAGCGAATTTCACCTCGTCGCGGTTCAACTGGCGGCCCCTTCGTCGCAGTAGCATGCAGGGTCGCGCTGAGCCGCCGATCCCGATAATCGATGGGATCGGCTCGCCGAACCGCGGGGATTCTTGGATGCTCGGCAGTCGATTTCCGCCCGACTGCGAGGCGGGACATCTGTAGGCAAACTGGTGTAGTATCGCGTTGGTTTCCCTCCCTCGGTGCAGTTCCGGCCCAGTAAAGATGCTCCCCAATGAAGTGTGGTAACGGAACTTTGGAGGTTCGGATGTCCCTGCCGGCGAAGCGCGTTATGGGTCTGGTATCTCTTCTGGTGGTTTGCGTCGCGTTGTGCGCGGCGCAGTCGAAGCTCTCCGTGGAGGAACGCCGGAAAGCTCTGAACGATCTTTTTACCGGAATACTGGGACTACGGCATGCGCACAAACCCTTTGTACGCGTCTGTGCTGGGCGACAAGCGATGGAACGACAAGATGGACGATTTTTCGCAAGAGGAGATCGACCGGGAGTATGCCGACATGAAGCGATTTCTCGAGCGGCTCGATGCAATCGACACATCGGGATTCCCCGACCAGGACGTTGTCAGCAAGCGCATCCTGGCCCATGACCTCACAACAGCGGTAGAAGAAATCCCATTCAAAACGTGGGAAATGCCTGTCACCCAGCAGGCCGGCGTGCATCTTGACGTGCCTTCGGTGTTCACGCAGCTTACCTATGAGAGCACGAAAGACTACGACGATTACGTCACTCGGCTGAAGGCGATTCCGCTTCTGTTTGACCAGACCATTATTCAGATGCGAAAGGGCGTCGCAGACAAGTTGATGCCTCCGCGCTTCCTGCTGGAAAAAATCGCCGATCAATGTGATGCGATAGCAACCAAGGCCCCTGCCGATTCCACGTTCGCTACGCCTTTCAAGAATTTCCCAAAGTCTATCCCGGAAGCTGACCAGGCGCGCCTCAAGGATCAAGGCATGGCAGCAATTCGCGATGGCGTGCTGCCCGCTTACGCTCATTTCGCGCAATTCGTACGCGACGACTATGCACCCGACGGCCGAACGGAAGCCGGAGTCTGGTCGCTTCCCAACGGGGACAACTACTATGCGTTTCGAGTGAAGCAAAGCACCACCACCGACCTGACACCCGATCAGATTCATCAGCTGGGCCTCGCGCAAGTGCAGGAAATCGAGAAGGAAATGACGGCGGTGGCGAGAAAATTCGGTTACTCCGACGTGAAAAGTTTTAATGCCGCGCTTGCCGCGGATCCGAAGGTACATGGACAGTCTCGCCAGCAGATTTTAGACCTGTACAAGCACTTCATCGATCAGATGTATCCGAAGCTCCCAGAGCTTTTCAACCGTCTGCCAAAAGCACAATTGGAAGTATTGCCGGTAGAAGAATTCAGGGAGAAGGACGCCTCGAGCGCTTCTTACCGTGATCCTTCTTCGGACGGAACGCGCCCCGGCCGCGTGATGGTGAATACCGGAGATTTCGCGAAGCGCTCAACCCTGGATGCCGAATCCACTGCCTACCACGAAGGCGTTCCAGGGCACCACATGCAGATCGCCATCGCAATGGAAACAACGGACCTGCCGACATTTCGCCAACACGAGTATTTCACGGCCTACACCGAAGGATGGGCGCTTTATGCGGAGCGATTGGGAAAGGAAGTCGGATTTTATCAGGACCCTTACATGTATTACGGTCATCTCGCGGAAGAGATGCTGCGCGCGATTCGCCTCGTTGTTGACACCGGCCTGCACTCAAAGCATTGGACGCGCCAGCAGGTCGTCGACTACTTCCACGCTCATTCAGCCGAAGATGAGGTCAGCATCCAATCGGAAACCAACCGATACATCGCGTGGCCCGCGCAAGCTCTGGGCTACAAAGTCGGGCAGCTCTCCATTCTCGAACTCCGGCAGTACGCCAAGGATCAACTCGGCAACAAGTTCGACATTCGCTCCTTCAACGATGAAGTTCTAAGCGGCGGCGCGCTTCCGCTGGACGTCCTGAAAGAGCGCATATACGAATGGGTCGCGGCCCAGAAACAATCCGCCGCGAATTAGGGGCACTTCGCCAGCGGACACAGGGTGTGCGAAGGGCCAAATCAGTTAGCGCGGCGCGTATGCGTTACTGTGTCGAGAGAGATTTCCAGTCGGTGATGGTCTCGGCGCGGCCGTTGCGAATCACCGTGGCATAGACCGAGCTGAAGCCGTTGTGCCGGCTGGGGCCGTAGTTCAGAAGGAAATTCGGGCCGAGGCCGACGTTCTGATCGTGGATGGACTCGAGACCCGTGATGAATTTTTCGCGCGTCAGGTTGGGCCCGGCGCGCTTCAGGCCTTCGACGATCACCATCGCGTCCACGAACCCTTCCAGGCTTACAAAGTTCGGCTCGGTGCCTCCCATGTATTTGTGGAGAGCGTCGAGATAAAGTTTCACCGTCGGCAGATCGCTGTGGTCGTACGGCGGCACCACCTGAGTGATCACCATTCCTTCGGCATCGGTTCCGGCGGCGCGGACCAGCGCTTCGGTGCCAACAAACGAGACGGTCAGAAATAACGGGTGCCAATTCTCCGCGTGTGCTTTCTTCAGAATCGCCGCGACAGGCGCGTATGGCCCTACCAGAATCACAGCTTCGGGATTGGCGGCCTGCACGGTCTTCATGCCCTGATCCACGTTCAGCGTGTTCCGCGCGAAGGTGCCCAGCGCAACGGGTTTTGCGTGATGCGTCGATAGCGCGTTCTGCACTCCGTCCAGGACCGCGGTGCCGAACGCGTCGTCCTGGTAGATCACCGCGATTTTGCGGACTCCGCGCGCCTGCCACAGATTGTTCACCTGATCGCGGGTCTCGTCGAAATACGACGCGCGCACATTCACGATGTAGTGTTTAAACGGCTCGTAGAGCAGTTGCGCTCCGGTGAAAAGTCCCACCACGGGAATCTTCGCGGATTCGGCCATCGGGACGTACTTCGCAGCCGTGGGCGTGCCGACGAAAAATCCCATCGCAAAAACGTTTTGTTTCACCAGGCGGTTGAAACAGGTCGAAGTCTGTTCGGGATCGTACGCGTCATCGAAATAGCTCACGTCGATTTTGCGGCCGAAGACTCCGCCCTGGTCGTTAATAAGGTGCAGGTAGGCCAGCGCTCCGATCTGCGTCTGCATGCCCAGAAAAGAGGCAGGACCGGTGAGCGCGGAGCAGGACCCGAGCTGGATTGAATTGCTGGTGACGCCCGGCACCGCCGCCTGCGCTCGCGTCGGGATCGCCGCGAGCAACGCGAGCACCGCATACACGAAGACCACTCGGAAGGGACACTTGGCCATCGCAGAGCCTCCGCCCAAAAGGTGATGCGAATGCGGCACGGCCCAGGACCCGCGCCCATGCCAGTGATTTGATCTTAGGGCACTCCCGACATCGCCGGCCCGAAATCAGGCCTCTGTGTGCTGCATCTGTTAATTAAAATCCGGCAACTTGCGCGTCCCTTTCAAGTTATCGAGTGAAGCCTGGAGCCCCACATGCGGGCCCCGGCTCGACCGAACGCGGATCCTCTCGCGCCGGACACAGGCGCGGCCCGTCGCTGCGAATACAAAGGCGCAGTCGCCTACTCGATTCAAAGGCGCACCCACACCGCGCTCGGTCATCCAAGCCCGCTTTGGGGGCGAACCGCGCCTTTCGCGCCGCCTCGGCGTTTTTCCCTCTCTCCGGTCAAGACGTTCTCCGACTGGCGATGCGGTGCGCGAAAAACCCATTCACCTCCCAGCCCAAACTCGAGCATAATTGCCTCGTGCGAGGCGTTAGACATGAAGGTGAGCATCAAAATCACTTCAAACAATGGCGAAGTAGCTTTCTTTAGAGACATGGAAAGCGGCAGTACGGGCAACATAAGACGCACTGACAGTGCTGCTACCCGGAACGAATTCCTAAGTGACCTTGCGGTTGGTACGGTCTTGCAAGTTGACCGTGAAGCGAGCCATTCGGAGCGAGTTTTTCGCAAAAAGTTTCGCGCTGGGGTGCACGCGTGCAAGAAATCCTAGCGGGAGCTACATTCAAAGCAAGTAAAAATAGTGCGCCTACTTCACCCAAACAACGCCGAGTGCTCCAGCTTCGCACCCTCGTGACATAAATTTCGCATGCGTCTCGCCGACTACGCGCCAAGCCCGGCGCGGCTGAAATGGCTGCTCGATTCGGATCCCTCGATTCGCTGGCAGGTGATGCGCGACCTCGCCGGCGCCGACTCCGCCGCAATCGCGGCGGAACGCACGCGCGTGGCCACAAAGGGCTGGGGCGCGAAACTCTTGGCGCGTCAATCTCCGCGCGGGCACTGGCCCGGCGGGCGCCAGTGGGACCTCACCACGCTCTACAGCCTCGTCGCGCTAATGGATTTCGGCCTCGACCCGCAAAGCCCGCAGGCGCGCCGAATGATCGGCCGCGTCAAAAAGCATCTCGTCTTCAAGCCGCTCCGGAATCGCCCGTACCTACATGGCGAAACCGAGCCGTGCATAAACGGGAGAATTCTCGCGCTCGGCGCGTACTTCGACGAGCCGAACGACGCTCTCGCCGGCCAGCTTCTCAGCGAGCAACTTGACGACGGCGGCTGGAATTGTGAAGCGCCGAAGAGCAGTCGCTCGTCGTTTCACACCACGATCAACGTTCTCGAAGGGCTGCTCGCGTACGAACGCGCCGGCCGCAAATTCACGGCGGTCACCCAGGCCCGGAAGCGTGGCGAGAATTATCTGCTCGAGCGCCGCCTGTTCCGCTCGCTGCGCACCGGAAAAATAATTAGCAAGAGTTGGCTTCGTTTTGCCTATCCGCCGTCGTGGCACTATGACGTTCTGCGCGGCCTCGATTATCTGCGCGAGGCAGGAGTGCAGCCCGACGGCCGCATGCGCGAAGCCATCGACGTGGTGCTCGCCCGCCGCCACCAGAACGGCCGCTGGCCCCTCAACCTGCTCCATCCCGAATATCTGCCGGTGAAAATGGAGACGCACATCGCGAGCGCCAGCCGCTGGAATACGCTCCGCGCTCTCCGCGTCCTGCGCTGGTACTCCGCCGCGCCGCGATGATCTCTACGCACTTGCCGCCTCGGCGGACGTGTGCTACGAAATTTTCTCCTCACGCAGTGCGTATAGTTGTTGTGGACCGTGGCTGCGGGAGGCTGAAATGATTCGACACCGTACGTTACGAGTATTGATGGTTCTGGTGGGATTGCTGTATTCGGCGGCCATCTATCCCATCTTTATGGCTCTGCGGCATCCTGGCCCCAATGACGACACCGGCGACACGATGATGATGAGCCTTTATTTCACGCTGGGCGTTTTTCTGCTGATCGCCGCGCGCAATCCATCGGCGCATCGCGGCGTGATTAACTTCACGGCGTGGTCGAATTTCGCGCACGCTATCGTGATGTCCGATCTGGGCTTCTACCATCCGGACGAAAAGGCGGGCTTCCTTATCGCTTCGGGGATTCTGGTCGCGATTGGAGTAGCGCTCCTGGCGCTCTCCGGTGGCTCGCAGTCCATCGAACATCCCGCGCCCACCGGCGCTTAGCTTCGCTTTACCCAGCGGCTTTTCTTGCTCGCGCGTTGATGCTACTTTCCTCAGTGGCGCAGCAGCGCGAGGCGCCGAGGCCCGCATGCACGAGCGCTTCGTCTTCTCCGACCTGCGCGAGCTGTTCGCCAAGGCCAACGAGGAGAAGTCCGGCGACCAACTGGCGGGCATCGCCGCGCGCTCCGAGCGCGAACGCGTGGCCGCCAAGCGCCAGCTCGCCGATCTGCCGCTCGCCGAAATCGTCCAGCAGCCGCTGATCGATCCCGATTCCGACGAAGTGAGCCGCCTGATGCTCGATTCCTACGACCAGCGACGCGTTCGCGGCGATCCAAAGCCTCACCGTCGGCGAATTTCGCGAGCTATTCCTCGACGATGCCACCACCGAAGCGCGACCTGCACGAACTGCGGCGCGGCAATCATTCCGGAAATGGCCGCGGCCGCCGCGAAAATCATGAGCAACAAGGACCTGGTGCTCGCCGCCGCAAAGATCCGCAACGTCACGCGCTGCCGCAATACCATGGGCGAGCGCGGCGTGCTGGGCATCCGCGTGCAGCCGAATCATCCGGTGGACGACATCGGCGGAATTCTGCTCTCGTGCTTTCGAGGGGCTGCTCTACGGCTGCGGCGATGCGGTGATCGGCGTGAATCCCGCGTCGGATTCGGTGGAGACGGTCGGCGCGATCCTGCGCGCGCTCGATCGCCTGGTCGACGACCTACAACATCCCCACGCAAACCTGCTGCCTCGCGCACATCAGCACGCAGCTTGCGGCCATGGAGCGCGGCGCGCCGGTCGATCTGCTCTTTCAGTCGATCGCCGGAACGCGAAGCCGCGAATCGCAGCTTCGGCATTACGCTCGCCATGCTGCGGGAAGGCCGCGAGCGCGTCCTCGAGCATCACCGCGCAGCGCGACGTCGCGTGGAAGGGCGACGCAGGCGATGTATTTCGAAACCGGCCAGGGCAGCGCGCTTTCCGCCGAGGCGCATCACGGCGTGGATCAACTCACGCTCGAAGCGCGCGCGTACGGCGTGGCGCGCGCGCTTCGATCCGTTCCTGGTGAATAGCGTGGTCGGCTTCATCGGGCCGGAATATCTGTACGACGAGCGCCAGATTATTCGCGCCGGCCTGGAAGACCATTTCATGGGCAAGCTGCTCGGCCTGCCGATGGGCTGCGACGTCTGCTACACCAATCACGCCGACGGCCGACCAGAACTCCGCCGACAATCTGCTGATGCTGCTCGGCGCGGCGGGCTGCAATTACTTCATGGGCGTTCCCTGCTCCGACGACGTGATGCTGAATTATCAGTCCACCAGCTATCACGACGCGCTGGCGGTGCGCCGGCTTTTCGGATTGCGCCCCGCGCCGGAATTTCTCGCCTGGCTGCAGTCCATGGGGATTTATCGCGGCGACGAGCCGGCAATGCTGGAACCGCCTGCGCGGCGCGCGTTGATGGCGGGCCTGGAAACTTCGCTCGAAGGAATCGCGGAATGAGCGGCGACGAGCCGAAGGCGCCGCTCGCGCACGCGCGCAAAACAGGGCCGCCGTCCGAGGCGTTCTCCGCGGTGGTCGAGAAAGTTCGCGCTCGCACTCCTGCGCGTTTGCTCGTGGGACGCGCTGGAGCGGCATACCGCACCGAAACGCAGCTCGCGCTCCGCGAAGCCCATGCCGCCGCTCGCGACGCTGTGCGCGCTGAACTGGAAATGTCCAGCGCTTTCGGCGCGGCGTTCGTCGAGCGGTTTCAACTCTTCGAGGTGCGCACGCGTGCACGCTCGAAGGACGAATATCTCCTACGTCCCGACCTCGGCCGCCAGTTTGACAGTGCGCTCGCGCGCCGAAATCAAAAGCCGCTGCCCGACCGCGATGGATCTGCAGATCGCGATCGGCGACGGACTCTCGGTCCCCGCCGTCATCGCGCAGGTTCCCGCGCTGCTTCCGCTGCTGTATGAAGGCGCAGCAGCTCGCGGATGGTCGGTGGGCCGCACGTTCGTCGATTCACCATTGCCGCGTCGGCATCCTCAACGAAATCGGCGAGACTGCTGAATCCTCGCGTCGCCGTGCTGCTGATCGGCGAGCGTCCCGGCCTGGCCACCGCCGAAAGCCTCTCCGCCTACATGGCGTACCAGCCGCGCGCCTCGCACACCGACGCCAATCGCAATCTCATCTCCAACATCCACGCCCGCGGCCTCAGCCCCACAGCCGCGGCCACGCGCATCCTGAATCTCGCCGCGCAAATGTTCGCATCGCGCCTGAGCGGCTACACTCTGCGCGAATCGCCGCCCAGCACGCTGCCGACGTCGGCGTCCGGCTAATGCCGAACTACCAAGGCCTACAGGCGAACTCCAGCCTGCCCCACAATATTTCTCCCTTACGCCGATTGTGCCAAGCGCCTCGAACTTTCCGGCATCGCGCAGGCACGGACGGCGGCGGCTTCGATGCGCGCATTTCTCTCCAGCCTGAAAGTGTGCACTTTTGAACAGTTTTTTTTCGCGCCCGCGTCGATAACAAATATTGGCGCATGACAACTACCAACGTTCTGCAGATCGATCGCGCGCGAACCGACCGGCCCGAAGAGCATCGAGTGAACTGGGCCATCGCGCCGGTACTGGCTCTCTTTCATATCGGCGCGGTGGTGGCGCTGTTTTTCTTCAGTTGGGAAAGGCTGTTCGTCGCGCTCTTTTTGTACTGGTTGACGGCGAGTTTCGGCCTGGGCATCTGCTATCACCGGCTGCTGACGCACCGCTCCTTCGCGACGCCGAAGTGGTTCGAATACTTCCTCACGATCTGTGGAGTCGCCGCACTCGAAGGCGGACCCCTGCTCTGGGTGTGTACCCACCGCAAGCATCACCAGTTCGCGGACAAAGACGGCGACCCGCACTCTCCGCGCGACGGCAAGTGGTGGTCGCATGCGGGCTGGGTGCTGGTGGGCAACGCGCTGCGGCAGGACGAGGCAACTCTCAAACGATACGTGCCCGATCTGGGCGAGGATAAAATTCACCTCTGGCTGACCAAGTATCATCTCGCTCCGTCGGCGATCCTTGCGGTGATCCTGTATGCCGTCGGCGGATTTCCGATGGTGCTGTGGGGCACTTTCCTCCGAACCGTTGCAGGGCTTCATGCGACATGGATCGTGAACTCCTGCGCGCATATCTGGGGCTCGCGCCGCTTCCAGACGCGGGATACTTCGACCAACAACTGGTGGATCGCGCTGATGACCTTCGGCGATGGCTGGCACAACAACCATCACGCCTATCCTGTTTCCGCGCGCCACGGGCTAAAGTGGTATGAAATCGACATCAACTGGTACACGATTTCTCTCTTCAAACGCCTCGGCCTCGCCTCGCGCATCCGTGAAGCTCCAATCACCGAACGCGCCTAAACCCGCTCGCACCGTGGCACAGGCATTCGTGCCTGTGGGCACCCCAAGTTCGTTGGGGTGCCGGGTTTACCATTTCAAACTCCACCACACAGGAATCCACAAGCACGGATTCCGCGCGTCGGAGGTACTGGGTGCCAAACTGACATAGTCAACCCGGCATCCCATTGAAAATGGAATGCCCACAGGCACGAATGCCTGTGCCACGCGACGCAAAGGTAAAACGGTCGTCTCCATACTTTTCTTCACAGATGATCCGGGAATGGCCTGACTTTCTTTTTCCGCCCGCAGCCCTCGTATCGATTGACTCCCGGTGTCACTCGTGTATGCTATTCGTAAGACGACTTGATTACGGGAGTAAGCGCCACGAAAGCCAGACGCAACAAGCAGCGCTTGACCATATCCCTGTCCCCGGAATCCGTCCGTTACTTAAAAGCTGCCCGGGCCGAGCGAGCCGCCCCGTCGATGAGCGCGCTGTTCGAAAAGATCGTCGCGGATTTGCAGGACAAATCCCTGCTCGACGAAATAGACGCAAAGACCCAGGCCTACTACGACGGTTTGTCCGACGCGGAGATAAAGGAGCAATCTTCCTGGGGCAAGCTGGGCGCGCTTGGCATTGCGGCCAATAACCCGAAACCGAAGCGGAGCTCAAGAAATCCGCCCCGGCGCTCCGCCAGCAGGAAACGTTAGATGGCCGGCCGCTCGCCGATTCTTCCCCATCCGCAGCGCGGCGAAATCTGGTCGGCTCGCATGCCGGGCGATCCGCCCGATAAGCGAGCGCGGCCGGTGCTGATCGTCTCCACCGACCGGCGCAATTTCCATCCCCGCGCAAACACCGTGCTCGCAATTCCGCTTTCAACCACTCTCACCGATTTCCCAAATCACATTCGCCTGCTGCCCGGCGAAACCGGCCTGCCCGAAGCCAGCGAATTGCAGCCCGAAAATATTGCTGCGGTGCCGAAGGCGAATCTGGCTCGATGGTCCGGAACGCGCAAGCTTGGCGAAAAAACAATTCGTCTCGCCGCGCGCTACGTGGTTTTCTCCATGGGTGTCCAGCCGAAGGACCTCTAACTCGCCGCTCGGTTGACTCCTCGTCGCGGCAAACCGTAAGATGCCTTCACCTGTGCCAGAACCCGCCTCGCTGATCGGCCAAACCATTTCGCATTACCGCATCGTCGAAAAACTCGGCGGTGGCGGCATGGGTGTGGTTTACAAAGCCGAAGACACGCGTCTCGACCGTTTCGTCGCGCATCAAATTTCTGCCGGGCAATGTGGCCGACGATCCCGCCACCATCGAACGCTTCCGCCGCGAAGCCAAAGCCGCCTCCGCGCTGAATCATCCGAACATCTGCACGATTTACGACATCGGCGAGCAGGACGGCCAGCGCTTCATCGCCATGGAATGCCTCGACGGCATGCCGCTGAATCAGCGTATCGCCGGCAAGCCGCTCGATAACGAGATGCTTCTAACCCTCGCCATCGAAATCGCCGACGCGCTCGAAGCCGCTCACGCCAAAGGCATCGTGCATCGCGACATCAAGCCTGCGAACATCTTCGTCACCGAGCGCGGCCACGCGAAAATTCTCGATTTTGGCCTGGCAAAGGTCTCCGGCGCAGGCGCGAACGCCGGCCCGACCGGCATGACCGGCTCAAGCGTTTCGGGCGATTCCGTGACCGTGGTGCCGCAGCAGCACCTCACCAGCCCGGGCTCCACGATCGGCACCGTCGCGTACATGTCTCCGGAGCAGGTGCTGGGCAAAGATGTGGACGCGCGCAGCGATCTTTTTTCGTTTGGCGTGGTGCTGTACGAAATGGCGACCGGGGCGCTGCCCTTCCGCGGCGAATCGAGCGGCGCGATCTTCGACGCGATCCTGCACAAAACGCCGCCCTCGCCGTCGCTGCTGAATCCGAGCCTGCCGCCGAAATTCGACGACATCGCCTCGAAAGCGCTGGAAAAAGACAAGACGCTCCGCTACCAGCACGCGTCCGACATGCGCGCGGACCTGAAACGGCTCACGCGCGATGCGGAGTCCAGCAAATCCATTCCCGCGCGCTCCACCGAAACGATCGCGCCAACGGCTCCCCCAAAATCGAAGCTGCCGCTGCTCGGCTTCCTCGGAGCGCTCGCGCTCCTCGCTGCGATCGCCGGCGGCGGCTTTTACTACTGGCGCAGCCACTCGGGTGCCGCTGCGCAAATTCAATCCATCGCCGTGATTCCCTTCACCAGTTCCGGCACAGGCTCCAGCGCGGGCAACGCATCCGATGCCGACTTCCTGAGCGACGGCATCACCGAATCGCTGATCGGCAGCCTGGCGCACGTACCGGAGCTAAAAGTGAAGTCGCGCAGCTCCGTGTACCGCTACAAAGGCAAAGACGTCGATGTCCCACAAGTCGGAAAAGAACTTGGCGTCGATGCCCTGCTCACCGGCACCGTCGTCCAGCATGGCGACACCATTCAAGTCAGCGCCGACCTGACCAATGTAAAAGACAACACGGAAATCTGGGGCGAGACCTACCAGCGCAAATCCTCCGACGTGATCGGCCTGCAGCAGCAGATCGCCGGCGACATCGCCGCCAAGCTCCGCTCCAAAATCACCGGCGCGGAAAAACAGGAAGTCGCGAAACAAGGCACGCAAAATCCCGAAGCCTACGCGCTCTACGTGAAGGGCCGCTACTACTGGAATAAACGTACCGAATCGGGCATGCACAGCGCGCTGGACTACTTCACCCAGGCCATCGACAAAGATCCCAACTACGCCCTCGCCTACTCGGGAATCGCGGAAACCTACGACGTGCTTTCGTATTACGGCGTGGATCCCAACGATGTGATTCCGAAAGCGAAAGCGGCCGCCGATAAATCGCTGGAACTCGATCCGACGCTGGCTCGACCGCACGCGCTATTGGGCATCGCCAAGATGGGCTACTACTGGGATTTCACCGGCGGCGAAGCGGACTTCCAAAAAGCTTTCGAACTCGATCCCGACGATGCAACCGCGCATCAGTGGTACGCGGAAATGCTGGCCTACATCGGCGGACGCGGCGCGCAGGCCGTGGAGGAAGCGAATCGCGCGCACGAGCTGGACCCGCTATCGCCGATTATTCGGTTTGCGCTCTCCGAAGTCTATTTTCGCAACCGGGAGTATGAGAAATCGCTCGAAATCTCAAATCAACTCCATACCGACAATCCCGATTTTCCGGTCGCCGTTTACGGATCCTCGTGGGCGTACTGGGGGATGAAAAAATATCCCGAGACGATTCAAGCGTTGCAAACGTACGCAAAAATGATCAACAGCCCGAATATGCGCGAATACTCCGATGCGCTGGACGCCGGCTATCGTTCGGGCGGATGGCCCGAAGCCTTGCACCGCGGCATCGCCGTATATACCGCGCAGTACGCCGCGAAGAAAAACGCCGATGCTCCCTACTGGATTGCCGAGGATGTACGCCGACCTCGGCGACAAAGACAACGCTTTCAAATGGCTCGACGTCGCCTACCACGATCGCAGCATCTGGCTGATGGCGCTGCGCACCGACGCCGAGTTCGACGTGCTCCATTCCGACCCGCGCTGGGCCGAACTGCTCCGCCGCATCGGGCTACCGCAGAATTCGAAACTGCTGGCATATCTGCCGTAGCACAGGCATTCGTGCCTGTGGGCACCCCAAGTTCGTTGGGGTGCCGGGTTTACCATTTCAAACGACACCACACAGGAATCCACGAGCACGGATTGCGCTCGTCAGTGGTGTTGGCTGCCAAGCTGAAACCGCCCACCCGGCATTCCATTGAAAATGGAATGCCCACAGGCACGAATGCCTGTGCCACGGCAGAGGTAGGTCACGCCCTGCATTTCTCCGTGTCGCCTTTATTTTTGTTTTAGATATCGAAGCGGACTTCGCGCCCCTCACACAAGCGGCGCGCTACGTTTGCATCACTCGCAGGAAAGGAAACGCCAGTAGAAACGGAGATCGCACTCCTCGCATCGGTAGGGCCGCTTTGACAAAAGCGCCATCACGCGATCGCGCATATTCCGCCGGCGCGACCGGTGCACGGTTTCGCTCGTGCATCGCGGGCATTGCGGATCGGGAACGGCCATCCGTGCGGGATATGCTTGGGGTTGTGTACTCATCGCCGGGTCCTGTAGTTGAGCGCCCGGCAGCGATTGCATTCATCGCTCCGGTACTCCCCGACCATATCGCATCCGGCGCATCCTTCCACGCGACGATCCGGCATCGCGTAACCAAAACATAACCAAATCGCCGCGCATCGGCGGAGCGCCAGTGAAAGCGCCTGCCGCGAAGCACGAGAGAACGAACGTAGGAAACTCTAGGAGGCGGCGCTGTCGTCGAGGCCGACCATCTTGCGGAATTCGGGATCGTCGCGCAGGCACGCCAAGGTCGGAGTCCTTCGCCGCCCAGAAGCGGTTGCCGAATCCGGCGGCGAACGCCTTTTTCAGCGTATCGAACGCCTCGGTCTTCCGCCCCAGCACGCCGTAAGTACACGCGGCGTTGTAAAGCGTGTTGGAATCGCCGGGACGCAGCGCGATCGCCGTCTGCAAATGCCGAACGCACTCGTCGGCCTGATCGCCGCCGTGCGCCAGTTGCGTCGCCAGCAGCACGCGCGCGCGAACATCTTCGGGTACCAGTTCCAATTGCTGGCGCAACACTTTTTCGAACCGCACGCGCAACGCGTCGGCGTCTTTTTTCAGTCCGAGCCGCGTAAACGCCTGCTCGAACGGAATGTACATGTTGTAATCGTCGCCGTTGAATTCGATGGCGCGTTCCGCGATCGCCGCCGCGTCCTGATAGCGTCCGGCTGCAAAGTACGCGCGGCCCAGCACGTTCCACGCGCCGTCGCAATCCGGCTTGCGTTCGATCGCGCGCAAGGCGAGCTGCGCGGCCTCTTCGTTTTTCTTCTGCGCGTAGAAAATGCGCGCTCGCGCCACCAGCACTTCCGGCAAATCGGGAGCCAGCGCCGTGGCCCGGTCGCAGGCCGCAAGCCCGCGCTCCATCCAGTTCGGATTCTGGTCGCGCACTTCGAAAATCACGCCGCACAAATGCGCGATTCCCGCGTGGGCCAGCGCGAAATTCGGGTCCAGCTCGATGGCCTGCTCGAACATTTGCAGCGCGTACTCGAAATCCTGCCGCCGCGAATAATTCCGTCCGCGCAAATAAAAATCGTAAGCCACCGGATTTTCGGTGGGCTTGCGCGCCATGATTTTGTCTTCCTGCGGCGTCAGAGTGATGCGCAGCGCCTGCGCGATGCTCCGCGCGATTTCTTCCTGAATGGCGAATACGTCGTCCATCTGCCGGTCGTAGCGGTCCGCCCAAACCGAATGCCGCGTGGACGCTTCCACCAGCTGCGCGGTGATCCGCACGCGATTTCCCGCGCGCCGGATCGAACCCTTCCAGAATGTACGCGGCGCCGAGTTGCTGCCCCACCTGCTGCGCCGTCACCGGCTTATCGCGGAATGCCAGCATCTCCGACCGCGGAAAGATTTCGAGCTGCGCGATCTTGGAAAGCTCGGTGACGATGTCTTCCGTGATCCCGTCGCGAAAATATTCGTCTTCTTTCGAGCCGCTCTGGTTTTCGAAGTACAGCACGGCCACCGATTTCTGCTTCGGCGCCGCGGCGGCAGCGTGACCGCCCGAACCGCTGGCGCTCTTCTCCGCGCCCGGCCGCTTGCTCGTATCCAAATCGCGCTTCAACCGTTTCAAATCCGCGCGAAGCTCCGCCGCCGTCTGGCAGCGCAGATCCGGATCTTTCTCGAGCGTTTTGCCCAGAATGGTTTCCATCGCCAGCGGGATCCGCGCATTCAGATCCTTCGCGGAGGGCGGCGTTGCGTGCAGAATTCCGTCGAACACTACAGCCGCGGTCGCGCCGGCAAACGGCACCGTGCCCGTCGCCATCTCGTAAAGCACCACGCCCAGCGAAAATAAATCCGACCGCGCGTCCAGCTCTTCGCCTCGCGCCTGCTCGGGCGACATGTAAGCGATCGTCCCCATCGAGCTGCCGGGGCTGGTCAACTCCGCTTCGCCCATCAGATGAGTGCGCGTCGCCATCGCGGTCGCGCCCGCCGATTCCGCCGCCGACTTCACCACCGGCGTCAGCTTCGCCAGACCGAAATCCAGAATCTTGGCCTGCCCTCGCTCCACCAGAAAAATGTTCGCCGGCTTGATGTCGCGATGGACGATGCCTTTGGCGTGCGCCGCGTCCAGCCCATCGGCAATCTGAATCCCGATCTCCAGAAGCTGCGCTACCTCCATCGGCTTCCCGCCGATGCGGTGCTTCAGCGTGCAGCCCTCCAGAAGTTCCATCGCGATGAACGGACGGCCTTCAAATTCGCCGATGTCGTAAATCGTGCAGATCCCCGGATGGTTCAGCGCGGATGCCGCGCGCGCTTCGCGGCGGAAACGTTCGATGGCCTGGGCGTCCTGCGAAATATCGTCGGGCAGAAACTTCAGCGCCACATTGCGGCCCAGCCGCGAATCCTTGGCCTTGTACACCACGCCCATTCCGCCGCCGCCGAGCTTTTCGACGACGCTGTAATGGGAAATCGTGCTGCCGACAATGGTGGATGTCTCGGGCATGGGCCTGCGAGTGTACCTCACCGCGGAACACGGTGCCAATTCGCGCCTCGGTGGCCTACGCACCGCACTCGTGCGTGTGGGCGTCTCGAAGGCCATGGAAAAAGATCGCGAGCAGCACTAACAGAGCTCCGGCGAATGCGCTGAACATACGTTGATCGCCCGACCGGAAAGCAATTCAGTTCGTGCAGACTCACAAAGGGACGTCGAACATTTGGGAGCAGCCGCTGGACGGCGGCCCGCTCCGCCAGTTCACCCACGTCACCTCCGACCAAATCTTCGGCTCGCCCCTCGACGGTGATCTTTGCGGGTCGCGGTTTTAACCGCGACAAAGAGACCGGCGCGAAGCGCCTACCGCTCGCGGCGCATTCCAGCCGCGTGTCTTCGAGTCGCTTTCTGCGGCGCTCGCAGGCGTAACTTCCGCGCAGGAACGCCAGGTACGTTGTCTTGACATTGTCTGGCACACCCTCTACAGTACTCCAGGAGAGGATAGCCATGCCTTCGCGCGCCACACGTTCCGAAAAACTCGACCTTCGCCTTACCCGCAAGGCCAAGCGCGCGCTTCAAGCTGCGGCGGCCGCTTCGCAACGCTCCGTCAGCGAATTTGTATTGGAAAGCGCGCTGGCCCGTGCGGACGAAGCTCTCGCCGACAGGCGCGCATTCCAACTCGATGCAAAACAGTGGAAAGTATTTTTGGCGGCGCTCGATGCCCCCGTCCGTTCCCTGCCTAACCTGAAACGGCTTCTGAAGGAACCGGGCTTCTTCGACGCCGGCTCGCGGAAGTGACCCAATCCCGCCGCGCAGAAAAGCTCCGCGCGGATCATCCCCTCGACAACTTCGACTGCGGGCAGCCGGAGTTAAATCGCTATCTCGTTCGCTTCGCATGGCAGAACCAGCAGGCGGGAGCGGCACAGACGTATGTGGGCTGCGCCGGCGATGTGGTGATCGGCTACTACACGCTTGCGGTCGGTCATGTTGGGCGCGAAGACGCGCCCGAGCGGCTGACGAAAGGCCTCGCGCGTTGCCCCGTTCCGATCATGTTGCTCGCTCGCCTCGCGGTGGACCGCCGCTGGCAAGGTCAATCCGTCGGGAAAGCGCTGCTGAAGGACGCCATGCTCCGCACGCTGCAAGCCGCTGACTTCGCCGGCATTCGCGCGTTTGCGGTCCACGCCAAAGACGACGCCGCGCGCCAGTTCTACATGAAATTCGACTTCATTCCATCGCCATCCGATCCGTTGCATCTTTTCGTGCTGCTGAAAGATCTGCGAAAGATCGTCGGGAGCTAAGACAGCCTGCGCTATCGCGCCTGAGCCTTTCTCCCGTGTTTGACGGATGTTCAGTCGATTCCATGGGTTGGGCTGCCCAGCCGGTTGCTCGACGGTGCGTTTACTTCGCCGCCACCACTTCACTCAGCATCTTCCCGTTAATCAACGTTTTGGTTAAGATGCATCTAAGATGATCGCCGGCCTTAGGCAGCGTAAGCTCACGATCACGATGCGGATGGCAGTGACGATCGCTGCTGCCGTGGGGCTTGCTTCCCTTCCCGCCGCAGCGCAGAAGCTTCCCGACAAAAAAGTCGTGAAAGACTGGGTGGCGAACGCCGAGAAATCCAGCGAACTAGCTTCCTACACCGGCGCGCCCTACCACTTCGTCGCGCACTTTCATTACACCTTCGCGGACAAATCCGTGGACGGCATGTACGAAGTTTTGTGGGCCGCTCCCGATCGCTTTCGCGTGGAATTTCGCGCCGGCAACGTAGGCGAGACCGACGTGGTCCTCGGTGACAAGAAATACGTGCTGCGCAACACGCCCACAATGTCGTACGCCATGTGGAGCGTTTCGGGCTTACTGCAGCGTCCGAACGCCATTCGCGTTCCCGCCGAACACACCGCACCCTCGACTCACAACATCACTGCGATGGGCGACGGCCCGTCCCGCCAAATCTGTGCGGAGATTGGCCCAGCGACTTTTCTGGTTCATCAGATGTGTTTCGACGCCGCTACGTCCGCCATCGTCTCCGACCGAACTCATCCCAAAAAGGGAGCGCACATCGCGGGAGGCTCCATCGAGATCGATCGCACCGATTTCATGCAACTCGGCGGCACTCGAATTCCCCGCCATGTGGTGCGCCAATGGGGCCCTGAGACGATCGACGCCACGGTGGAAAAGTGGGAACGCGTCGATACCATTGCCGACGACCTGCTCACGCCGCCCGCAAAAAGCGTGCCGTGGGATTGGTGCGCCTCGCCCACCGTCGATACCAGCAAGATGTCCGCTTCCACGCTCGCCCCACAGATCGATCTGTCGCACGCGTGGACCGGAGCCGCGGTGATCCACTATTTCGCCTTCTACAAAGTCGTGGATGCCAACGGGAACATCGAGCAGTCCACCGCACTCCTCGGCGCGCCAGACAGTCCAGCGGCCGCAGCGGCGCTGAAAGGCCGCGCTGCGCGTTACGTTTGCAACGGAAAACCGATCCGCTACGAATCAGTGAGCATAATTTTCCCGGCGCTTGTACTGCTTGGAATGTGAACGGAGCTCAGGCGTCGAAGAATCCCTACGGCCGGCAGGATAACGACACGCAGGAGAAAAAAGAGGCGCCCGGAAAACTCACAAGCGCCTCTCTTACAAAATCAACGTAAACCGTACCTCACTGGATCACCTCCTTCTCAGCCGGGAAGGCCGATATCGACAAAGTGTCGAAAAGAGTGCCCGACAAACTGTCGAGTGATTCGCAGTATAACCCCGCTCCGCAAAAAGTACACCGCCGGTTTCCGAAAACGCAACGGTGAGCGAAGCCGTTTTCAGGGAACGGCGCCTAGAGCGGCAACTTTTGTGGCGTGGGAAAGTGGTGCTGCTCGCGGCCGACGTCGCCGTCGTACTTTTTCGTGGTCTTGAAGAGTTCGAAGCGGCCGTCGGAGGCGTACAGCTTCACTCTGTCGCGCAGCGCCTGCATTTCGGCGGCGGACATGGGCTGAAACCCGCGCGCGACTGCGAGGTTCTGCTCCAGCACGCCGAGCGAGTCCATTCCGCTGATTGTGGTCGCCACCGGCAGGCTCATCGCGTAGCGAAGACCTTCCTCTGCCGTGATCGCGCCGCCGGTGACCATTTCGCCCGAGCCGCCCAAACTCTTCATGCCGAGCACGGCGACGCCGCGCTTCTGCGCCTCCGGCAACACTTGCGTTTCGAAGCTGCGGAAGCTCGCGTCGAATGCGTTCAGCGGCATCTGCACTGTGTCAAACGGAAATCCCTGCTTCAGCATCCGCAGATGG
This sequence comes from uncultured Acidobacteriota bacterium, assembly GCA_963839325.1. Lineage (GTDB taxonomy): Bacteria > Acidobacteriota > Terriglobia > Acidiferrales > UBA7541 > Palsa-295. The sequence continues at coordinate 345,670 of CAWIUO010000005.1, forward strand.
ATCGCGGGATCTTTGTGGCCGGTAAATCCGACGAAGCGGACTTTGCCCTGCTGCTTCGCCGCGACCAACGCCTCCGCCGTTCCGCCCGGCGCGAAAATTAGATCGGGATCGTTGTAGTAAATCACCTCATGAATCTGCCAGAGATCGAGGTGATCGGTTTGCAGGCGGCGCAGCGACTGCTCAAGCATTTGCATCGCCACATCTTTGCCGCGGCCGTGCGTGCAGACCTTGGTCATCACAAAAGCCTGATCGCGCTTTCCGCGCAACGCCGCGCCGAGCCGCTCTTCGCTAAGGCCGTCGTGATAGTCCCAGGCGTTGTCGAAGAAATTGACGCCCGCATCGAGAGAGCGCGCGACAAGCTCGTTGGCTTCTTCCTGAGCTTTCGTGGAGCCGAGATGAAAGCCGCCCACGCCGAGCGCGGACACTTGCACGCCCGTCTTGCCCAGCTCGCGCTTCGGCACCTGCGGACCTTCAGACGCGATTTGATTCGTTGGATTCGATGCTTTCTCTATCACTTTGCGCGCGTTGGCCATCGCCGTGGCGGTGAATGCAGCGGCGCCCTTCACAAAGTCGCGCCTCGTGAATTCATTGTCATACTGCTCCTGATTCGCGTCGGTCATCGCGGCGTCTCCTGCAGTCGTCGCTAGATGCTTGGGTAGGGGTGCCCGTCGTTCTGCGAAGCGAGGACGGTTTCTTTGGTTTCGTCGGACTGCATGTCGATTGGGAATCCGTGCGCGATGCGAGCTTCCGGGTTGTCGAATTTGATGGACGTCTTATACAGCTCGAAATGGCCGTCGGCCGCAACGGGGCGGACGCGATCTTCAAGCGCTTTCATCTCCGTCGGCGTCATCGGCTGAAAACTCTGCGCAATGCGCAGGTTCTGGCGCAGGATGTCCGGATTTTCCATGCCGGTGATCGTCACAGTCACTGGCAAACTCATCGCGTAGCGCAGCGCCTCTTCGGCGGAGACCGCTCCATTCTGAATCGGCTCGCCGTGGCCGCTCATCGGTTTCATTCCCAGCGCCGCGATGCCGCGCCGGTTCAGCTCGGGCAGCACTAGCGCCTGAAAACTGTGGAACGTCGCATCGAACGCGTTCAGCGGCATCTGCACCGCGTCAAACGGAAATCCGGTCTCGATCATCGCGAGATGCATCGCGGGATCTTTGTGGCCGGTGAATCCCAGGAAGCGAACTTTTCCGTCGCGCTGCGCCTTCAGCATCGCTTCGCCGGCGCCGCCGGGGCGGATGAACAGTTCGGGATCGTTTTCGAACGACACGCCGTGTACTTGCCACAAATCGAGATGATCGGTCTGCAGGCGATTGAGCGATTCTTCCAGCATGTGCGTGGCGAGCGCCCCATCGCGGCCGTGCGTGCAGACTTTGGTCATCAGAAAAACGCCGTCGCGCCGGCCCTTCAGGCCTTTGCCCAGCCAGTTTTCGCTTTTGCCGAGATGGTATTCCCAGCAGTTGTCGAAGAATGTGATTCCGCCGTCGAGCGCTTCGTGAACCAGCGCGATCGCGGTTGCTTCATCTTTCGCTCCGCCCAGGTGGTGGCCGCCCATGCCCAACGCCGAAACGCGAACGTCCGCGTGCTTGCCAAACGGCCGCATGGGGATCTTGCCGGGCGCTTGGATGTCCGAATGTGCTGCGGCCGGTCGTGCGCTAGTTGCCGGCTTCGAAGGTTTTGCGATGCGCGCTGTCATTTTCGCAACTCCGCGCCTTCTGAAACTCTAATTTGAGCGAACTTTACTCCCGGCGCCTATTCGCTTCAAGCCTGCGCTACGGATACGCGTGGCCCTGGCAATTGATCGCCGGGGCCGCGCGCATTCCATCCAACGTCCATAGAAAAGTAGAGACGTGTCGCTATTCCTTGTTGCCGTAGTTCTCCACGTGGCTCTTCGCCGCTTCGCGCGAGTGCTGTTTCGCTTGCTCGGCGTGGCCGTTCGCGAGATGCGCGTGGTGCGCCGCCTTCTCGTGGTTTCCGGCCTGGTGGTGCTTCGCTGCGTTTTGATGATGACGCTGCGCGTGGCCATGCGATTCGGCCGCGCGCGTGTGATGTTCCGCAGTCTGCTTTGCCATTTCTGTCTCCTCGGTCTCTATGATTGCCGGGTCCAAGCTTCGGTCCGCCTTCCGCATCCTAAACTCAGCGAACGCGACGCTTCGACCCGATCGCTTTTGATCATGTCGCTCGACACAAAATGCCTCAATACAGTGAATCTCTTAAGTGGGAGGAGAGAAAGCGTTGCGGCCAGTTCCAATTTGACCTGAAGCATGGGCTCGATACGCGTGGCGGCGATGCCAGCTAGGCGCGTGATCGTTTTGCGGCGCGGATGTGTTCGCACGGCGGTAGCAAGCTCCCGCAGTCTAAGGCGATGCGGGTAGCGGCGTGTCACCTGCGCTTCGCAGATTTCTCAAGCAGAAGGCGCGCTAGATCGCCGAAGGAGGCATCAGCTAGTCTCCCGTCGACTGTGCCCCGCAACCTCAAAACTTGAGCGATGTATCCCCGAAGCTCGGCCGAATCCGCTTCGACCTTCGATGTCGGAGTCAGAATGATTTTTTGCTTATCGATTCGCGCTTCCAGAACTCGTCCGGTCGAATCATGGAATTCATATTGTCCGTTTAGAACGTCGACAAGCTCGACATCGCGAACGAGCGCCTCGATGGATGGATAGGCCACGATGTCGGCGTCCTCATTGAGGATTATTGGCGGCACGATCTCGAGATTTGTTGGTGCGGATTTAGTCGACATTTCTTCCTCGTCAGCCGTGAACATTATGGCGCCATGCGCTGAGTGCTCCGCGCGTTACTCCGGCAATTTCTCGCCGGATTGTTCGCGCACCATGTATTCGGCGTACCAGTCGGGCCAGTTGGGGTCGGCGGCGCCGATGCGCTTTTCGTGCTCGCCGTGGGCGGCCGAAGCGCGGCGCATCGCGTTCGCCAGATCGCTCGCGGAAGCGTAGCTCGTCGCCGCGCTATCGACGCGGCCCGGCAGCGCGCGGTGATTTGCTGAAACAGCCAGCCGTTCCCGTCCGGATCGTTGAACGAAGCGAACGAGCGATAGCTGCGATGCTCAGGATCCTCGCCGTTCACGCGCAGCCGGCCGAACAGGTACGGCTCGTCGGGGCCGGCGTGCACGGCACCCCCATCATGAAACGTCTCGCTGACTTTCACGCCGCCTCGCAGCCAGCGCTTTGCGCGCCGCTTCGATATCCGAAACGATCAGATACAGCCCTTGCGCGGAACCCGGAGCAGCCGAGGTGACGTTCTTGCCGAAAATCACCGAGCACGCGGAGCCCGGCGGCGTGAACTGGACCACACGAAAGTCGTCGCCGGCGGCGAAATCGGCGTCCAGCCTCCACCCGAGCCCGGCGTAGAACTTCTTTGCGCGCTCCGCATCCGACACCGGAATCACCACCACTTCGAGTTTCATATCCACTTTCGCGTCATTGCTTCCAGCTTCAGCGGCGGTCATGGCGGACGCCTCCTCGATCGCCTATCGGCGACGCTTATTTATCCTACATTTCGCTTTTGAACGCGCGATGAACTTCGCGTTGGCCCAGGTCGCAGCCCACCGACCCCAAAGGCCTTTCGTGCCCCGAGGCGTTCATCTACACTACCGCTTCGGAATCGCATCGTAAGTCGTCCGATATTGAGGCTCGCAAACGCGATGAGTTCTATTTCCATAAGCCTGATCACGCTGGCGCTTGTTTTCGGCGGCGCGCTGTTCGGCATGTTCCTTCGCTCCGTGTTGCCCGAACACCACTTGAAGGACGAATCGAAAGACGTGGTGAAGCTCGGCGTCGGCCTGATCGCCACCATGGCCGCTCTGGTTCTGGGCCTGCTGATCGCTTCGGCGAAAACTTCATTCGACACCCAGAACAACGAGCTGACCGAAATGTCCAGCCGCATCATCCTGCTCGACCGCGTCCTCGCCCAATACGGCCCCGAAGCCGACGGCGCGCGCCAGCAGTTGCATCGCTCCCTGGAGCTCTTTCTGGATTCATTGGACCAGAAGGATATTGCCGGCCCGTCGGGGCTGAACTCGTCGGAAAGAGGCGAGGTACTCTACGAAAAAATACGCGGGTTGTCGCCGAAAGACGACGTGCAGCGCTCGATCCAGTCCGACGCGCTCCAGCTGATGATGAGCCTGGGCCTCACGCGCTGGCTGCTCGCCGAACAGACCGTCAGTGCCGTTTCACGGCCGATGATGATCATCCTGGTTTTTTGGCTTACGATTATTTTCGTCAGCTTCGGATTGTTTGCGCCGCGAAATACCACCGTGTGGTCACGCTGCTGGTCTCGGCGCTTTCGGTTTCCGCTGCGGTGTATCTGATTCTCGAAATGTATTCGCCGTACTCCGGATTGATCCGCGTCTCCACCGCACCGCTCCGCGCAGCCCTCTCGCACCTCGGCCGCTAGCGCATTCTTGGTTGCACACCGCTGTCTTTGCCGTTCGCGTGGATCGCCGCCGCGCGCGATGGTGCAACCACGGTCAGCGACCGTCTAAAGGTTCGAAGCCCAGGTTTTCTTAAACTGCGGAGGCTTGCCACCGCCTTGCCTCTGTCCGCTCCAGCGCAGACCGTCCACGCGCCGAGCGGGCGAAGCATGATCGTCCTCGCACTGCCTTCGTAACATTTCGATTTCGCGCTGCGCTGCCCACCCGTAGCAACCTCGCCCGCTAGGCGCGTGTTCGTTCGGCGACGTAGAAGGCTCCGCACGGCGGTAGCCAGCTCCCGCACTCTAAGGCGCTTCGCACAATCACGGAAATGTATCCGCCTCTCGCAACTTTCATTCACCGAGTGTGTTGCTAGTTCGCGAGCGGTGCAATGGGTGTGAAACGCGGTGCGTCGTTTCAGTTCGGTGCGGTGTAACGCCGATGTAATCTTTGTGAATTTGCATTTGCGTTACAGCTTCGCCGGGACTATATTCCTTCCCTGACGCGGTTTGCCACTCCGTCCCGCCCCGGCACGCCCGAAAAATCCTACTTTCCGTTTTCTCGGAGGCACTTTGAAAATCGATCCTTTGAAAATTGCGCTTTACCTGTGTGTTGCTCTCCTGCTGGCCGGCTGCGGAGGCAGCAGCCGTAAAACCCTCAGCGTCGCGGTCAGCGGCTCATCCGCCACCATCGCGCCCAACGGCACATTCAGTTTGACGGCCACCGTAACCAACGACAGCACCGGAGACGGCGTCACCTGGACGCTCGACGGAGCCGGCGCACTTTCCGGCACCACCACGACCTCGACCACCTACACGGCGCCTGCCACCGTTCCAACGAATCCCAGCGTAACCATCACCGCCACTTCCATCGCCGACTCCTCGGTATCACAGCCCGTCACCTTCACCATTACTCAATCCGTCGCCAGCACCACCTGCCAGGCTTCACCCGCACTTCGTGGCAATGAAGTGGCGCTGGGTGAGATTCCGGTCGCGTTCCTGGTGAAAGGCGACGACGGCAACGACTTCCCAATTGCCTACGCAGGCAGCGTGACGTTCGGCGGCGCCACAGGCTCGATTACGGCCGGGCTACTCGACGTCGTCGGTTACGAAACGGGCGAGACCGGGGAGCAAGAGATCGACCTGACCAACAGCTCCTATTCCTACGGCAGCGACGGCCGCGGATGTTTGTACCTTGCGTTCAATACGATCGAACGGGCCACGCATCCCATCGGCGCCCGAAAGACCTTTCACCACGCGTCACGCCGCACCGGTGGCGCACCGCTCCGCATCGCCAGCGTCGTGCCTCACGCAACGACGGCTTCCAGCCGCCGCAAGCTGGCCGCGCCCGCAGGCGATGACGGAGCCGTCGTGTTTAGTTTCGCGATCTTGAACACCGACGGCCCGGGCCGCATCACTGAATTCGACAACACCACCGGATCGGGCATCGTGGCCGCCGGACAAATGGCAGCGCAACTTTCCGACGACTGGCAGGCGAGCAGCCTGGCTACCTCGATTGCCTTTGGCGCCGACGGCTGGGTGGCAACCGACGGCGGCCTCACTCGCTTGGCCGTTGCCGGTCAGTTCCAGTACACCGTAGCAGGCGGCGTCCTTGGGGGTGGTGTCGCCGATGAAAACGTCGGCGGCGAAGTGAACTTCGGCGCCGGTGCTGCCGGTGGCCCGCTGACTGGAGGCACGGGATCGATCAGTCCGACGGTGGACGCATCGACCGGCCGCGGCTCGGGTAGTTACGCGAGTTCCAACGATCCGAACGACGTTAGCTACGACTTCGCCTACTACATCATCGACAATGGCGATGCGTTCGTGATCTCCACCGACGATCCCACGGTCAGCAACTTCATGATCAACGGCCGCTGGCTGGCAGCCGCGGCGCGGGGTGATTCCGTGGCTCCAAGTCACTACTACATCAACTCACTCAACGGGTTCGATTGCACTGCCTGCGCGACCAGCGAAGGCAACAACTACGTATCGGTCGCCACGCTCAACGCAAGCGGCACGAACGCGACGGGCACATCCTACATCAACGACGCCGGCGAATTTACCACCGCGCCGTTCACCGGGAGCTTCACGTTTGATCCGGCCGGTGGCCGAATCGTCTTCAGCGATGCGCTCTCCGAGGAAGTCGGCTATGTAACCAGTACGGCCTCGGAAGATGATGTCGCCGCATTCACCATCGGAACCGACGACATGGCCGGTTCCGGTTACCTTTTCACGCAAACCACCAGTACGCCGGCCTACACCAACGCTTCGCTGACCGGCAACTACGCCTTTGGCAGCGCTGAGGATGTGACCGGCGTGGACGGCTCGGACGTGGGCGTCTTCAGTTTGGACGGCAACGGAAACTACAACGCAACGCTCGACGAGATCGTCGTGGGCGGGGCCTATTCTCCAGATACGGCCATCATGGGCACGTATATGGTGAACCCCGACGGTTCGGGATCGTTTGATCCGACGTCGGACGATCCGCACGCGTTTGTCTCCAACGGCGCGCTGACGTTAGCGATCGATGCAGGCGACGTGGCGCAACCGCTGCTGTATTTCTTCCTCCAGCAGCCGACGCAGGCCGCCCGAACCACCACCAAAGCGAACGGCAAGGCAAAGGCTGCGGGTAAGCCAACCACCACGTCCGCGCCTCTCGCCATTCGCCAACCGAACTCGGTCACCGGGTTCGCGCTGCGGCGGCGCAAAGCCAACTAAACGCTTCAACAACTGCATTCAGCAAGCGGCGTGGAGGCTCCGCCGGGCCGGCGAAAACAGCCGGCTCGGCGGATCATCCAAGCCAACTCATCACAGCCGAAGGCCGGCTACACGACGCCGCGTACTCTAACGCGCTGCGCTCTGCGCGCAGCCGCGCAGCCGCGCAGCCGCACTCAGCGAAGCTCCCACCGTTCGAGCCGCAGGTTTTCTTAGACTGCGGAGGCTTGCCACCGCCTTGCCCCGTCCGCACCAGCGCAGTTCGATCGCGCGCCTAGCGGGCGAATCATAATCGTCCTAGCGCCGTTTCGCCGGTGACAAGCGCAATCCCGGCAACTCCACGATTTTTTCTACATGCAGACACTCGCGCGTCGGCACCCAACACTATGGGAGTGCGGCGGCCCTTGACGCCGCTTTTCCGAGCGATTCTAATTTAGCTTCAGGGTGGATTTCGGATCGCTGGCCGCCGTGGCATCCTTGGAGCCAGGTTTGCGCTCGCGACCTACCGCACCGCGCGTGGCACTCAGCTCGGGGCGCTTCGCTTGCATCGCCGCCGACGGCGCCCATTTCTCGCCGCCATTCCCCGCACTGGGCGAATCGCCGATGCGGAGCGTACTTTGCGAATCAGCTTCCGCCGCGTCTCCCGACGCGCGCGTGCCGAGCCGCCGGCGTTTCGACCGCAGCACCATCGCCACCGGCACGATTGCGATCACCAGCACAACGATCATCAGCGCGACGATCATGTCCCCATCCTGCCACTTTCCCGCCCGCGCGTTCAAGCGCGACATCGCCTGCGCTACTCCGCGTCGCCTCGCACGTATTCACGCCTCCGTCATCGCCGCCACCACGGGTTCAGCGTAAACTAGCCTCGCCATTTCGATACCTCACAGGAGTGCATATGCGATCTGACGTGGTTCCCGGCGCCGTCCTCCACGACTACGAATTTCCCGACCACACCGCCAAGCGCCGCAAACTTTCCGACCTGCAAGGGCCGCATCCGATGGTGCTTGTGCTCAGCCGCGGCGGATTTTGCCCGAAGGATCGCCGCCAGGCTGAGCTGCTCGTCGGACTGCATCGCGAGCTTGAAGTTTCGTACTGCCGCCTGGTGACCATCAGCACCGACAACATTTCCGAGACCAGCGAATATCGCACCGGCGTCGGCGCGCACTGGCCTTTCCTCTCCGATGCGGGACGCGTCGTCCAAAAAGATCTGGATATCGCCGAGTACACCGATCCCCTTCACAATCCGATGATCCCGCACGTGATCGTCCTCGAACCGGGCCTGGTGATCTATAAAATTTACAATGGCTACTGGTTCCTCGGCCGCCCCACGATGGAAGATCTCCGCCAGGATTTGCGCGCGGTCACGAAAAAATGCCGGCCGGATTGGGACATCACCACGCCCGAACTGCGAGCCGCGTGGAAGGAAGGCCGCAAGGATGCGTTCTTCCCTTACGGAAAAACGTACGTGCAAACTCTCGGCGAACAGGATTAGCGCGCGTGAAAGCCTTGACGATTCTTGTAGCCACATGGAGCGACGGCGTGTTCGCCGTTTCCGATACGCGGCGCGAGCACGAGTTCGCCAATCACAGAGCCAGAACGGTGATCGCTGACGGCCGCGGCGGCGCCTTTTCGATCATCGATAATCGTTCGCTGTGCCATCGCGTGCCCGACGGCTCGTGGAGCACGCTCGCTACGGCCGACTTCGATCTCTCGTGCCTGGCGAAAGTCGGCGACGCGATCTACGCCGGAACGGACGACGCGCGCGTCCTTCGCGTCAGCACACCAAGCGGCGCCTCCGGCGGATCGTTCGAGCAGCTTCGCGGATTCGAAACCGTCGAAGGCCGCGACGAGTGGCGCGCAGGCGGAATGATGGTCGATGGCAAGTGGCTTGGTCCGCCGCTCGGCGTCCGCTCGATCAGCGCTACGTGCGACGGCGCCGTGCTCCTCGCCAACGTTCACGTCGGCGGCATCCCGCGCTCCACCGACGGTGGCGCCACGTGGCAGCCCACCATCGACATTGAAAATGACGTTCACGAAGTTCGCGCGCATCCGGCTCGCCCGCACACTGTAGTCGCCGCCTCCGCCGTCGGTCTCTGCACCAGCACCGACGCCGGCGCCACGTGGACCGTCGAACGCCACGGCCTCTTCGCGCCGCACTGTTCCGCTGTGGCGTTCGCCGGCGACGACGTGCTCATCTCCGCCTCAACCAGCCCTTTTTCGCCGGACGGCGCGCTCTATCGCCGCAACATTGACGCCCCCGGCACGCTCGCGAAAGTAACCGGCGGCCTGCCCGAATGGCTGGGCGGGAAAATCGACACGCACTGCATCGCCACCGCCGCCGACAACTCCACCGTCGCCTTCGCCGACATGGCCGGCAACCTCTATATATCGTCCGACTCCGCCCGCACCTGGCGCCGCCTCGCCGACGCCCTCCCGGCCCCCAGCGGCATCCTCATCGTGGAATAGCCTGTCGCGCAGGCTGTTCTCCTGCGATTCCCGCTCGATCCGACGCCACGCAACTCTCGCGGTCCACCGTCACAACAAGAAGCACGAATCGGTAAAATGGGCGATCACGCCTGTGCCTTCCCGAGCGATGCTCGCAAGCTAACTTAGGCGATATACTCGCGTCCAATCCAACGCTGCATCGTAGGTGGCTCCGTGCGTATCTCCAAAATCTGGCTGCTTGCCGCTATCTGCCTCGCGTGTGCGACTTCGTGTATCGCACAGACGCCCGTGGCATCATCTGTGCCGCCGCTTAATCCCCAAAAGCTCCAATCCATCGACGCATTCATCGGCGCGCAAATGACCGCGCAGAAAATTCCCGGCCTCGCCATAGGCATCTACAGCCGCGGACAGATTCTGCTGGCGAAGGGCTATGGCCTCGCGAACGTCGAGCTCGCCGTCCCCGTCAAGCCCGAGACCGTTTTCCAAACCGGCTCGGTCGGCAAGCAATTCGTTTCTGCCGCCATCATGATGCTGGTGGAGGAAGGCAAAGTTTCGCTTGACGACAGTATTACCAAATATTTTCCCGACGCGCCCTCCACCTGGAAGCCGATCCTGATCAAGAATCTGCTCTCGCACACGTCCGGCCTCGCCGAATACGAATCCGACGACCGCACCGGCCCTAACGGCCCTTTCTACATGCGTCTCGATTTCACCGAAGCCGAACTCGTCGCCAAAGTCGAAGCCCTGCCCATCGAATCCGCGCCCGGCGAAAAATGGGACTACCGCAACACGAACTATTTCTTGCTCGGCGTGCTCATCCACAAAATCACCGGCAAGCCCTACTACGAATTTCTCGACGAAAGAATTTTTGGGCCCCTGGGCATGACGTCCACGCGGCTCGACAACGAGCGCGACATCGTTCCCAATCGCGCCTCCGGCTATGAACTGATCAACGGCCAGCTCAAAAATCAGGAGTGGGTATCTCCTACGTTCAATTCCACCGCCGACGGCACGCTCTATTCCAACGTGCTCGATCTGGCCAAGTGGGACGCCGCGCTCTATGGCACCCAGCTTCTAAAACAATCCAGTCTCGACCGCCTCTGGACCGTGTATCCGCTGAACGACGGTAAGCCCAATCCCGCCGGTTACGGGTTCGGCTGGATGATTGGCAAGCAGAACGATCACGAACGCATCGAACACGGCGGCGCGTGGCAAGGTTTCACGTGCAGGATTTCTCGTTATCCGGATGACAGTCTTACGGTCGTGGTGCTCACCAATCTGGATGCCGACCACGCCAATCTCGGGCCGATGGTTCACGTGATCGCCGGCTTGGCCGATGCTCCGCTTCTGCCGCCGAAGCTCGCGCCCATCGCCGACACGCAACCGGCGCTCACCGCTGCACTCACGAAAATGTTGGATCAGTTGGCGGCCGGCCAGGACGCCACTTCGCAGATCGCAGGTGCGGCCGCTCCTCGGATCAGTCCGAACGGCCCATCGGTCCGGCACAGCATCGCCAATCTCTGGCCCGGCGGCACGCTCGCTCTCGTGAAACTCATGCCCGCTCCCAATCCGGGCGGCGAGCCTACTTCCGTGTATCGCCTCAGCAAGGGAGGCGAAGCAGTCTTGGTATTCATCGACTCGACTGCAACTGGCGTGATCTCCTCTCTGCGCCTAAGGCCCGACCGCGAATACGACTGGTAACTCACTCCGTGGGACAGGCACTCCTGCCTGTTGCCACCCCAAGTTCCTTGGAGTGCCGGGTTGACTATTTCAAACTTCCCCAAAAAACACAGGCGGGATCGCCTATTTTACTTTTTGATTCGCGAGCGCTTCAGCCACTCGCCTCCACACTCCGTCGCCCCTCGCCGCCGTAACCAGCACCCCCGGTCATGCCCGGTAAGCGCCGCTACGCGTCAAATCAGGAGTCAGCGCAAGGGGCCACAGCCATTCGCAACAGGCGGAACTGAAGATTGGTCAGGGATACTCTCATTCCTCGTCGGGGTGAAAATGCTTATAGACCGGAGACCCCTTCGGCGCCCAAAGCTTAGCCTTTTCCAGCCAGGCGTCGCGATCGGCGGTATCGCCCACCGCGTCATACGCCGCACTCAGGTTCATCGCCAACTCGCTCTTCTCCGCCATCTCGGATTCCGCATCGCCGCACAAGGCGATGCAAGTCCGATACTGCTCCGCCGCTTCCTTGTACCTTTTTAGGCTGAGGTAGGCATAAGCCAGCTCCCGGCACAACATCTCGTCCTTCGGATGCTCGGCGAAATACCCTTTCGAAACGCGAATCGCGTCCCCGGACTGCCCGAGCGCGTTGTAGGCGTAGGCAAGCTCGGATACGACCTTGGGAGCATCTGGCCGCTCCTTGTATGCCGATTCAAGATAATCGACGGCTCGCCGCGAATCTCCGATAGCGTTGTAATACCTTCCCCATTCCACTTGATGAGTGACCGGATCGCGTTTGTCTTCGTAGAATTTAAGCCAGTCTGGCTTGTCGGGAAGGCCGAGTTGCGTCAGGGCGTCGGGCGGAAGGAGTGCCGCGACTCCGTTGCCGTCCAGTCGAATCTTGAAAACTGCCTTGTCTGGAACGTAAGGGTTGGGCGCGAGCTGAAATTTCCCGTCGCTTCCAATCGTAAAACGCCCGCCGAGTTGCAGCGTGAATCCCTCCTGCGGATCGATGTAAACGAAGCCGTAGGTGTAGTCGGTGTCCTTCGGTTCGCGATACAGGGCCACCCAGCGATTCTCGCAATCCGACATGTGGACGTCGTAACGAAGAGCTGCGGATGGCGGCCGAGGGTCGGCCGTTAGCTTTTGGGTGTCGGTTGAGCTGGGCGATTGCTGCGCGACTGCTGCTCTTGGTGCGATGAGGCAGAGACACAGCAAGGCCACCGTTTCGGCTCGCATTGCCCTTCATCATACAACGGAGCCGCCGCGCTTTGGACGAGTCATGAATAACGCGGTGACCGGAAAAGTGAAATCGAGCCAACCCACTCGTCCGGTGACGCGACTCACCAGGAGTTACTGCTCTGATCGCGCGGCCCGCGGATCGAGGGTCCTATTTGCAGCCGCACATCCGGCTCATCGGTCGTAGGTCGGGTCCTTCCTAACCGGACCAACGTACTGGATCGAACCTTTCCTATACAGTCGGGCGGTTTGGTCTAGGAGCGTTCGACCTTGGGCTTCGACCCAGACTCCCATCGCCTGAGTCGCAGCTTTCTCCGCTGCCGCATAAGGCATGCTGTCAAAATCGCTCTGCGTCTTTCTGAGTGCCACGCGTCGGTCTGGGAAGGCTGTAATCACCGTACGGTAGGGAGCATCGATGCTCACAACCACATAGCCATGACTGGCAAGGTCCTCGGCAATCGATGTGTAGTCCGAACTTAAGGCGCCGCCCCCGGCTCGCAGAACAACGACTGGATACGTCGATTCCTGACGAGCGAGAGCTGTGTCGCTCCAACTGTGAGATTTTACTCGGCTGAGATTCCTGCTGAGGAGCCGACTTATCACAAAACCCTGATGGTCCTCTAAGGCGCTTCTCCAATACGTGGGAAGATATTCTGCGGCTCTGCTCGAAGGGGTCACCTCTGCGGGATACCAGATCCAAACAGCCAGTTCCTGCTTAGTTCCTGCCACAGGCGCATAGGGATTCAATCGTCCAGCGTCGATCCAATCGTAGATGACCCGGCCGACCCGATAAGACCCAGTGGGGTTGGGTAGCACTGTCTCCCGGCTGTGGTCCACCCAGAGCCATCCAAGCACGCTCGTAATGATGACCAGAGTAGAGAGGAACAGAACCGCGACGATCTTGGCGGCGCGCAGCAGAAAGCGTCTTAGCATCGTGAACGCACCAGGTTTAACCGCCTCGCGAAACTGGGACTCGCGACAACGGCTGGTCAAATTCCATCGGAACGCACGTCATTTGGCGGCGAAAATGCGCGCCCGCCCGGCACTTTAATATACAAAGTTCTCGTAGCTGTCAAGTGCTGTTACACGCTGCCCGGCTATCAGGACTTCGCTTGCTTCTGGGACAACATCACGGCCGCGGTGATCCACATCGGGAGTCCAATTCCCGCGCATGCTATTGCACTGCGAGAGTTGCCGTCGGGAATAAGAAGTGTAGCGAGCGCGGCCAAAATCATTGTCGCGCCCATCCTGGAATACGCAGAGACTCTCAATAGCCCCGCAAGAACAACGAAATGCAATCCGATAATGACTGCGAGAAACTGGGGGATCAGCGAATAGCGGCGGAAGTGAGCGAGTGCGATCACGGCCGCGGCTGCCAACAACCATTCGGCAGCCGTGTTGATCCAATACAGAAGCGCAATTGACGCCCACCTCTCGCGATCGGCGGCGGAATCTTGATAGTGCCGAGCTGCCCGGACCCGCGATACCGCCCATGCCACAATTATGATCGTCATCGCTGTGACCAACGCCAACGAAGCAGACCTTGCAGCGGGTGCGAATACTGCGGCCCAAAACATCCATGCGCTGCCGAAAAACGCACAAATCAGCGCGCCCCTCGCGCGTCCCTTCCTTCTGGCGCCGCTCGAACTCTGAGCCTCAGCGGCTATACGTTGCGTTTCACCCACAAATCCCCATGCGTGTCACGACGCCGTTTTCTACCACGAGTTCCTCTCGTCGCCCGGGCGGCGGCAGAACTCCAGTTTACGCTCGATTCAGAATAGGGCGGCTCGATGCAGGGACTAACAACAGATGAACGCGGTGACCGGACAAGTATCCAACCACAAATTCTCAATGTCCGGTAACGCGACTTATCAGGCGCTAGGGCAATTTCGGGTATTCCGCTTTGGCTTCCTTCAGGATGGGGATGTCGGTCTTAGTTCGGCAGGCCCATCCGACGCAGCAGGTCTGTATAGCGGGGGTCGGAGCGAATGTTGTCGAGCTTCGGGTCAAGTTTGATTGTATCGACGTGATTGCCGGCAGCCAGGGCTTTCTCAAGAGCCGCGAATGCAGCGTTCTTGTCGCCGAGCATTGCGTAGCCTACAGCAGCGCCGTAGTGGTCGCCTTCGGCTTCGGAGTCTTTGGCATTCTTCTTGAGGTAACCTGTATAACCGGACTTCTCGAAAACCTTTTCAAGTTCGCGAGCACGCGCCTCGTTACCTTTTAACTGGTCGGCTTTGATCCATTGCTCCATCGCCTGTTTATAATTTCCCATTTGCTCATACGCGCCTCCAAGAGTTTCCACCGCGTCAACTTGTTTGGGGTTTATTTCCAGCGATTTGTTCGCCTGCTCAATGGCCTGGGTGTAATCACGGCCGTTGTAATACGCCTGCGCGAGTCCGACGTTATACAACGACGAGAGTGGATCAAGCTCGACGGCTTTGCGACACTGTATGATCGCCTCCTGAGGTCTTCCCATTTCAGTGTCGAACCAGCACGAGATTTCATGGGCATAGGCAGAACTGGGATCCAGTGCCAGACCCTCTCGAATCTCCATGTCTGCCTCCGCGAAGTCGCGGAAGAAAAACATATCAACCGACGCCAGCGAGATGTGAGCCTCTGGATTCTGGGGATCAAGCTCCAGCGCCCGGCGTGCCAGAGTGCGCGCCTTGTCGATGGCCTCGCGGCCAGAATAGCCATAGTACGCCTGATAGGTGTAGACGTCTGCCAACCCCGCATAAGCTGCGGCATAGTTCGGGTCTTTGGCGACCGCCTCGTCAAAAAACTCGGCTGCCGCCTTGTAGTCTTCGTTGGTTAACTTTTGCAAGCGGTACCGCCCCTTCAAGTAAAACTGATAGGCTTCGGCATCCTTGGTGCCGACTTTGGCAATGCTTTCCCGTTCGGCAACGCTCAACTGCGGCCGCAGTTGGCTGGCAATGTCACGAGTGATCTCAGACTGTAGGAGCGAAACATCATTGGCACTGCGTGTGTATCGTTCGCCCCAGAGTTGGGCTCCGGTCGCTACGTTGACCAACTCGGTTTCGAGGTCAAGTTTGTTGCCATGCTCCACCACGCGCCCAGTCAGCACCGCATCGACATGCAAATCGTGCCCGACACCTTGCGGATCGTCTTGCCGCAATTTGTAGTGAGACACGGTGCTCCGAGCCATCACTCGCAGATTCGGGAGCCGGGAAAGAGAGTTGGTGATCTCCTCGGAGATACCTTCTCCGAGGTAGTCCAATTCGGGGTCTTTGCCAACATTCGCAAAGGGTAGTACGGCTATCGAACGGATCGGTGTCGCATCGGAGGTGCGAGAGTGTAGGGAATGCCACACCAGAAACACAGCACCGACAATTAACACTGCCGCCCCACTTGTGACCAATAGCCAACGCAGTCGGCGTGAACGTGTGCTGCTTCCCGCTTCCGCAACAGTTGGGGTGTTCTTCCCAATCTCCGTGTCCCGCTTGATCCGCGTCAGATCAGCCCTCAACTCGGCGGCAGACTGGCAGCGAACATCCCGGTCTTTCTCGAGAGCCTTGTTTATGACTTGTTCCAGTTGCAGCGGCACATCGGGATTCAGTCGCACAGGAGCTACAGGGGCACGATTCAAGATCGCATCAAACATCGCGCCCGAAGTTTCGCCTCGAAACGGCAGCGTGCCCGTACACATTTCGTAAAGAACTACCCCAAACGAAAACAAATCCGTTCGCGCGTCCAGTTCCTTCGCCCGCACTTGCTCCGGCGACATATAAGAGACGGTTCCTTCAACCGTGCCAGGACTCGTTAGGTGTTCAGGGTCAACCCCCACGGTGGCAAGTGTTGGCTGGTCGCCAGCCGCGCTTTTGGTTGTAATGACCTTAGCCAATCCGAAATCCAGAACCTTGGCGTGACCGCGCTTGGTCACCAAGATATTCGCGGGCTTGATGTCCCGATGAACGATGCCTGCAGAGTGAGCGGCATCGAGGGCGTCGGCAACCTGGATGCCAAGCGAGAGTGTTTCCTCGACCTCCAGAGGCTTGCCACCGATGCGGTGCTTCAGCGTCGAGCCATCCAGATACTCCATGGCGATGAATGCCTTCCCGTCCTGCTCGCCGATGTCGTAAATCGTGCAGATATTGGGGTGATTCAGCGCGGACGCGGCTTTGGCTTCACGGCGGAATCGTTCCAAGGTTTGACGGTCATGGGCTAGGTCTTCAGGGAGGAATTTGAGAGCAACAAAGCGGTCGAGCCGAGTATCCTCCGCTTTATAGACCACACCCATACCACCGCCGCCGAGCTTTTCGGTGATGCGGTAATGCGAGACGGTTTGGCCGATGAGCGAATCAGAGTTGGGCACGCCGCGCACATATTAAGTTGCGACAGGAGACGAGTCAACGAAGAGAAACAGCGCGTTGGTCAGGTCCGGATAAACGCGATGACCGGACAAGTGAAACCGGAGCAAATCAACTTGTCCGGCAACGCGACTTATCAGGACTTGGCCATGAGAGATCACTCACGCGGCACACCGAAGAAATGCTGCTCTGAAGCTGGGTTAGCGCGGCGCGGACGCTTCATCGCGCAGCAGCACCGCGTCGGATTCGGTATGAGAACGCAACACGCCGAGATTTTTGCCATCAGGAGAGAACTGGAACGACGCAGTCCTATCGGACTTGAACTGAGTGATCTGGTGGCCGCCAGAGCCATCGAGCGGCTGTAACCACAGATTGTCCGTGCCGTTTTCGAGGATCGGATAAATGACAGCCTGTCCATCCGGGCTGAAGGCGTACCACGCAAATCTCGTGTCGTCGCTCAACGTACTGTCCGCGCGGAACCATCGAAGCGGGCAGCTCAGCTATGCTTCGGCTCATGGCAAGGGTGGTAAACTCGTGCTGATCAATGCATGGACGTTCAGTTGGGCATCAGCCGGGATTTATCTTGGCATCGTGGGCTTGGTGATCTGCACCGGTGGAGCGGGCGCAGTGGTGCTTGGAACTTACATCACTGTGGCTGGACTCGGAGCTGCCGCGATCGGTGTGGCGGGAGAATAAATAATGGAATCGATTGCGCATCCGCAATCTGCAAAACTCTTAACTGCGTCGAACGTCGGCGTTTCACTGCTCGCCGGAGCTGAGCTGGCGTGGAGCGTGTGGATAGGACTGCGGTATCGGACCGAGATATCCGGATTTGCATCTATTTTTTTACTGATCGGTGCGGCCGGCATCACTGTCTCCTGGTTCCGATACTTCGAGGCCTACAAGGAAGGAATTTCCAACAAAAGTCTGAGTGCGATTGTGACCCTGTATATGACAGTTGGGTTCATGATCGAAACTCTGGCTTACGCATTGAAAGGAAGATGAAGCAACGGCGCGGAGAACCCAGCTTCGCGCCGACAATTCCCCGCTCGACAATCCGTTTCGATCGACGCCGGTCAGTTCATGAAAATGTTGAACCGATCACTCCCCAAATACACTCGACTGCCGTTGTTCGAAAAACCCACCGAACCAAAACTGATCGGACAAGGTGATGCGAACTTGATTACTGACATCTAGCCACTACGATTTTTATCGGGGTATCTGGCAAGGCGGAGTCGGGGGCCGACACTAATCTAAAGTGGCCGGGCGCTGTGAATTCATCCAATTTCACGGCTAGCGGCACGGCCCTATCCTTCGAAACGTGAAATTCAAAATGCCCCTGATCGGCCGTCCGATTGGACTTCGGCAATGCTGCTTCTGGCAATCCCAGGCATGATCGGCGAAGCCGTGGTGCTGAGCAATCTGTCGACGTTCATGCCAAAGTTTCACGAAACGTCTGGAGGGCGATACGCGGCCTTCCTGTTTGCTACGTATGCTCTTGTGTTGGGAATCGCAGAAATCGTCACGATGCGGGCGGCGCGGTAGTCCACATGCCTGATTAACGCGCTAATCGGAAACTACAATTCCAATGTCCGGTAACGTGAAATCAGGCGTTTCGCGCGACGTGTGATAAATTTTCAGCCATTTCGCGGCGAACGCGTCCATAGAACGAGCCGCGCGGTGCGCTTAGTTTAGGGGGACTAATGATGATTCGGCTGAGATTGTTGGCGATTGTTCTTGTGAGCGTTGCAGTCCAAGGGTGCAGCGGGTCAAAGGTTGTGATCCCCGCAGACGAGGAAGCTGCTGTTCGAAGGACCGACGCTGCCTGGCTCGCCGCTGCGGCGGCGCATGACGTAAATCGCGCGCTTCCTTTCTGGGCTGACGATGCGACGATCATGGTCCCCGGCGTAAACCCAATCGTCGGCAAGGAAGCGATCCGAAAATACGTTGCCGACTCATTCTCCACACCGGGTTTCTCGATCTCGTGGAAGACCGAGAAAGTCGAAATTTCCCAATCGGGAGATCTCGCGTTCTCCACTGGCACCAACGTGGTTTCGTTCAATGGACCCGACGGAAAGGTTGTGACACAGAATGGAAACAGCGCGGCAGTGTGGAAGAAAGAACCGGACGATTCCTGGAAGTGCATCCTGGACGTTATGACGCCCGCGCCGGATTCGAGCACGAAATAAATCCCGAGTTATTGCTCATGGCGGAGACCGAGATTCAAAGCTAAATGTCCGGTAAAGCGATAATTAGGCGTTGTGAGACTATTAAATCGGGACAACGGAGGCGTCAGCATGAAGTCTCGAATTGCAATGTGGGCGGCTGCGGGCTTTCTCGTTGCGGGCGGCTGGGCGCTCTATTACTTCGGGCCCGGCAAGGATCGTCCGATCGAACCGATTGTATCCGCTCTGACCCGGTTCACCTGTCCAGTGGCCAACCTGCATTACCCCGTTAGCGTCTATTTGTCTTTTCTCGCAAATGCCGCCACCTATGCACTGGCAGGTCTGGTTGTAGAGACGCTGCGGCGACAATTTAACCGTTCAAACTGATTCCAGACAACGAAGTGCTGACCGAGGCGGTAGCCGAACGGTTGAGGTCTCCTAAATCCACCTGTCCGGTAACGCGACTATACGTCCAAGTGGTCTCGACGGCGGTCATGTGCATCCTAGATTTTGGGAGTGGGCGTCCGGAGTTTTCCGCAGGAGGTCGCGATGAATCGATGGCAGGTTGCAGTGCTCGCTTGTATCGCACTAATTCCAGTTTTTTCGATGACAAACCCCGTCACGCGATTCGTCGAACCGGGTCGAATTGTTCGCGCCGAGAGTATGCAGGCACGTAGGGCGGACCACACTTCAACGCTGCTCCAGGACGGCCGTGTCCTAATTACGGGCGGAATGGTGGAGAACGGCGTGTTCCTGAAATCAGCCGAGCTTTTCGATCCCAAAAGGGACGCGTTTGCGGCCACCGACAGCATGCGATCAAACCGTGTCGAACACACGGCGACGCTTCTTCCAGACGGCAAGGTTTTAGTTGCAGGTGGCTTGGCGAGCCGGACGTTCGATGGCCCCGGCGCTGTGGCATCAACGGAAATTTACGATCCGGCGTCGGGCCACTTTCTTGCGGGACCTTCGATGACTACGGCTAGAACGGGCCAGGGTGCGGTAGTGCTTCCTAACCAGAAAGTTTTGATTGTAGGAGGAGCGGACAACAGTGGGCCGCTGGCGAGCGCGGAAATTTACGATCCGGCGTCCAACCGTTTTAGTGCGACTACGAGTATGCACACAGCACGGATTGGGCGAACCGCAGTTCTTCTGAAAGACGGACGCGTGCTTGTTACAGGAGGCGGTAACGGACGCGCGGCAGAGGTTTACGATCCCCAGGCTGCGATGTGGAGCGTCGTTGGCGACATGACCACGGTGCGCGAGAAGTTTGCGGCGACGCTCCTGGCAGACGGCCGGGTTCTAGTCACGGGAGGCGCGCCAGACAGCCACTGGCACCCGATGCGATCCGCAGAAGTATTCGATCCGCATACAAACCAATTCACGGCGATCGCCGATATGGAATCCGCACGATTCAAGTTGCCAGCGGCAGCGGTGGAACTTGGGAACGGAGACGTGTTGGTCGCAGGTGGCGCGCCGGAGGCGGAAGTGTTCGACGGCACAACAGCTCGCTTCTTGCGTGCTCGCGGCGACCTGACGGAAGCGCATTTTTTCGCGGCGGCGTCGCGGCTCAAGGACGGGCGAGTCTTGATTACGGGCGGTTATGGCTATCCGAATGGAAGACCGAACGGCCCGCTTTCGACCGAGCAGGCTTGGATTTATCAACCGTAAGAAACATGGACCTAACAGCTGGCCAGCGCCGTGGGCACGTTTGATCGTCAAAGAGGACGCCAGGTCCTGATTAACGCGGTAATCGGACAAGTGAAATCCGGGCAAATCCGCTTTTGCGGTAACGCGACTCATAGTGTGTGAGCGTAATTGAGCGTCATAGCAGCGTACTTCTTGCCCAGAACGGCTTCCCGCTGGCCCATCATCCGACCGATACACGCCTAGTGGGCTTATCCGAATTCGTACGCCGCGCGCTAGAATGGCCCGGCGTGGGTGGATACATGACACCAAAATGGACTCGGATCTTTTCAGGCCTAAGCCGCCAGTCTCTGGAACATTTGGCTCGAACGACCGTCGCGGCGATGCTCTCGTTGTATCTCGCTAATCTGCTCAAACTCCCGGAGTCTTACTGGGCGGCTATTACGTCCCTGATCGTAATGCAGTCGACGCTTGGCGATACGTTGATCGTTTCTGGGCAGCGCTTCGCCGGAACAGCTCTGGGTGCTGCCGCTGGCGCGTTGCTGTCGCGACACTTTGGTCCAAGCCCGATGGCGTTCGGTGCCGGGGTCTTTATGCTCGGGGGCATATGCCTGCTCCTGCATCTTGGTCGAGCCGCCACCGCACTCGCAAGCGTCACGCTCGCCCTTGTGGTGCTTGTGGCGCGCGCAGAGTCCGGGTTGGCTCTCGCTGTTCACCGTTTCGTTGAGGTCTCGCTGGGAATCGTCGTGGCGCTGGTGCTAACTTTTCTATGGCCTGAACAAACGGCGGGCACTACGAAGTACGGAGAGGCTAGGGATCGCTCCAGGTAGCTGGCAACTCAGAAGCTGTCGAGATATGAAGTTCGGCATGTCGGTCGAACGCCGAGTCCTGGTTAACGCGGTAACCGGAAAAGTGGGTGCTGGAGCAGCGTGCCCGCCGGCTTAACCAGCCGGAGACTGAAAGCTTCCGAAGCGCGTCGGCCATATTCCTAAGTTCGGCTAATGCGTTTGCATCTTGGGGGTCAGGACAATTAAGCAGCGGGTCTAACTCGTCGCATTTTTTCGGAACGAATCTAGCTTTCTATCCGGTAGCTTGCACTCGACAAAATCATTCCATTCCTGGGGATACAAGCCCCTTCCATTCAAGAATCGTTCTATGATCCGCGCAATTTCAGCAGCTGTTTTCGCTTTAACGACGAGTTTTCTCTGCGCACAGATTCACACAACGGACATATCCATCGCAACTGGCGGGTCAAGTCCTGATAAACGCCGCTACCGGAGATGTGAAATCCTAGTTTCCGATTACGCGACTTATCAGGAGTTGGCACGCACAAGCGTCGCATCATTTTCTTTTGGCAAGCCGCAGTAGACGCAGTTGGTTGGCAGCAATGGCCTCCACCACATGCCACGAAAGGCGCATCCGCAACGCGGACATGGCCAGCGAACCCATCTCAATTGCTTGGCGTACATCACCGCGATAGACGCAAGTAGCGCGACCGCACAAAGTATGAAAAGCACACCCTGTAGGGAGTTCGGCATTTTGTCACCGACGGCGAGTAGAAATGCCAGTAGCACGACTGCACAACCGAACCAAATGCACGAACGAATGTAATCCCTGCGCAGGCGCCGGTACTGCTCCCATGACGACCGTATGACCGACTCGTCTTGGTTTGGTTTCGGAGGAACTATTTCCTTGACGTTCTCCCTCAACGCGAAAACTACAAGAATTCCCGCAGGCAGGAGCGCCAAGAACCATGGAATACCGGCCGTGGCGGCAGCTCCCGCAACGCCCGCCGCTCCCACGATAAGAGCTAAAGTTTTGGTAAGCCAAATCGTGCGCTTCGTATAGGGAATGGTACGTCTAGAAATTATCTCTAAACACTGCCGAGTGCGCAGCGCCAACCATATCCACGGAGGAAGAATTATGAGAGGGGCTGCGAGGGACAGCCAATTGTCGAGGTGTTGGGCATTCACGTCGATTGCATCTCCGATGCATTCCATTTTGCCTCTACACTGCGCTGGACGAGACAGTTAGTGGAAAGGAACGGTCCAATTTACTAATGGCCGTCTCGACTCCCGATTAACGCAGTTACCGGAAACTGGCACTCAATATCCGGTTACGCGACTTGTCAGGAGTTAGCCGTGGTTTATTTAGTTTAAATGCCCGGCATGGTCGGCTTTTGTGATCGTCAACGACTCGTTCCGGGCCAATCGATTTCAGTCGCGGCGAAACGATCCAGAACGCAGGAACCATATTTCCCTGTCGATCTCACTGGAATAGCCGCGGAGCAAAGTCCTTCAAATCGCGGCGCCACGTCTGCCACTCGTGGTCGGTTCCGGGCGACTCGTAAAAAACATGCTGGATACCGGCATCGTCGAGCGAAGTGTGCAGTTGCTCGAGACCGGCGCGCATGCGCTCGGGCTCCGCGGTACCGACGCCGAGCCACAGCAGATGCACGCGCCTTGAAAACGCCGCAGGATCGGCGAACACTCCGTTGTAATCCGTTTTCGGATCGAGCTTGCGATTGCCGAGCACGAGCATGCCTCCGGCGCCGCTGAATCCCCCGATATACGAGAAGAGGTCGAGGTGGTCGAGCGTGATCTGATAGGTCTGCATGCCGCCCATGGAGAGACCCGCCATCGCGCGATGGTCGCGGTCGCTGAGCGTGCGAAAATTCGAATCGATGAACGGAATCAGCGCCTGCGTCACATCGTCCTCGAACGCGGATGCCATCTCCTGCATGCCCTTCAGCATTTCCGGCGATCCGAACGGCTTGCTCATGAAATCCGGCACCGGTTGGCCGGCGCGCGCGGCGTAGCCATAAGCCATCACGACAATCATCGGCTTGCAGTTTCCCGCGGCGAGCAAGTTGTCGAGAATAAAGTTCGCGCGTCCCTGGCGCGTCCATCCCGTTTCGTCCTCCCCGGCTCCGTGCTGTAAATAAAGAACCGGGAAACGCGCGGAAGGCTGGTCGTCGTATTTCGGCGGCGTGTACACCAGCGCGTGGCGCCAACTGCCCGTGACCTTCGAGAAATACCAAACTTCGCGCACCTGACCATGAGGCACGTCTCGCGCCGAATAATAAGTGGAACCGGGCTCAGGGACTTCGACGCCACTCGCCGGGCGGCCGCCGCCAAAATACGCGTGCGTATTTGGATCGCTCACATCCGCGCCATCGATTTGCAGCGTGTAGTAGTGAAAACCGGGCACGAGTGGCGGCGTCGTGGCCAGCCAGAAGCCGTCCGGCTGCTTAGCCATGTCGAGTTTCGGACCGCTCCAGAAGTTGAGCTTCACGGTGGTGGCGTTCGGCGCCTTCACGCGCACCTGCACGTTGCCGGCGGCATCGACGCGCGGGTACTCTGCGCCCCAAACATTTGTTTCCGACGGCCGGAACGTCTCAGTTCCCTGGGCCCGGCTCAAAACTGAGGACAGCAAGAACAGCGTGAAAATCGCGAATAGTTTCACAGGCATTCTCCATTGCAGTCCGATGGGCGTTCGCGCGAAATCGGAGAACTCGGCGGACGTCGTTCGGTAATGTCGCGTGCGGACCCGCGGCAGTTGCGAACTCAAACCGCGAAATCCTAGCGCATCGTGTAAACGTTTTCCAGGCATTTCGACCTTCTAACTTGCCAGCCAGCGCTGGAGGACCGCCGCCAAATCTAAATTGTCTGGAGAAGGATTCTTGGATGCTCACTCGGACTCAGCGGCCGAAAGTCGCGTAAACGACGTGTGACCGAGAGTCCTCAAGTTAGCTAAGTCCTGGTAAGCGCGGTAACAGGGCAAGTGGAATCCGATCAAAAAGCACTTGGCCGGCAACGCGACTTATCACGCCAGTGGGATTGAATGGGTAACACGAGCGCGTTTAGCGGTACTAATATTGAGACCGGTAAACACGGGTCGCTGGGCGCATTCGCCAAGCGCCGGTTGGGCTGAATTTTTCCCACCTCAGTGAAACATCCGGAGAGGTGACACGTCTGAAGGCGGATAGGAAGCCCTTCGCCTCAACGCTCAAAGGAGAAAAGAGATGAGACGTTTTTCCAGATTTGCGTTGGTATGGTTGGCTGTGGGTCTTGCATTGGCTCCCCTGCGCGCGCAGGAAGCCCCGAAGCCAGGCCCAAAGCAAACTCCGTTGCCCGCTCTCAGCCTGTCCGAAGGCGTGCTGGAGGCGTGGAATGACGTTGGACGGAGATTGATTGCCATGGCGCAGGATTTTCCGGAGGACAAGTTTTCGTACAAGCCGCAGGCGGAATCTCGGACGTTCATCGCGAACATGGTGCATGCTTCGGCGTCCATGTACTTCTTCACGGACACCGCCGCGGGAAAGAAACCGCGGGCGCTAAGCTATGCCGACGACCCGAAGGCCGTGGGCGTGAAGACGCGCGCGGATCTTGTGGCCTTTGTGACCAACTGCGTGGAAGACGGCGCCGCGGAGATCAAGGCCAAGGGCGACAAAGGCCTGATGGAAACGGTCGATGATGGCGGGCCGCATCTGGACCGGCTGTACGATTTAGCTTACGGCCTGATTGCGCATTCGAACGAACACTATGGCCAGCTGGTGGTTTACTACCGGATCAACGGCCTGGTGCCGCCGGAATCCAGGCCCAAGAAATAGAGAAGCCCTCCCGATCTCTGAACTCTGGCGCCTGAGCTGGCATCGGTTACCGGACAAATGGGTACTGGATCGAACCTTTCCGATAGAGTCGGGCGGTTTGGTCTAGGAGCGTTCGACCTTGGGCTTCGACTCAGCTCCCAGCGGTTCGCGGAAAGGATCCATCGGAATCGGCGCATACTCGACCTTGATGATCTCCAGATGCTCCGTCTTCGCTGGCGCGCGCAGTTCCACCAGGTCGCCGACGCTCGCCTTGGTCAGCGCATGAGCGAGCGGCGAGCGCCAGCTGATGTAGCCCCGGTCCAGGTCCACCTCGTCCAGGCCGACGATCGAGACGACGTGTTCAAGGCCGGTAGCGTCCTTGTAGGTCACGGTTGCGCCGAAGAAGATTCGCGTCGCGGCTGAGGCTGGGCGCGCAGCGGCGGGATCGATGACTACGGCGGCGTCAATGCGTTTCGTCAAAAAGCGAATCCGCGAATCAATCTGGCCTAACCGTTTCTTGCCGTAGTGGTAGTCGGCGTTTTCGCTCCGGTCCCCGTTGCTGGCAGCCCATGCTACGACCTCTACCACCGCGGGCCGTTCGCGGGTCAGTAGGAACCCATGCTCGTCTTTCAACCGCTGCAATCCGGCGGGCGTGATGTAATTCTTGAGCGGCGGCCCCGGTGGCTCCGGCCGAGGTCCTCGGAGCGGCCGCTTTTCTCGCATTTGCCAGTCTGCCATGGGATTTCGTGTGCTTGCGGACGCCCTAATCTCGAAAGGTCCGCGCCTCGGTCCCGATCATTCCTCGAACGGTGAACGTGACGTGAACCGGGCTACGCGCCGAATGATATATCGGTCTTTGCTGAGCCACTCTTAGAAAATGCTGTGACCGCTCCCATTCCATATCATCGAGAAAAGTGCGCGGTTCACCTACCCACGCTGGCAATTCTGCGAACGCGATTGTGAGAGTGACCATACCTGGCGAAGACCGCGCTTATCGGAAACTACGCTCCAATGTCCGGTAACTCGACTTATCAGGAGTGGGATGTCCGCTCGCCCAGGTCATTTCGATGCTGACTTGTTCGTGGCACAGGCATTCGTGCCTGTGGGGACTCCAAGTTCCTTGGAGTGCCGGGTTGACCATTTCAACCTCCAGCAAAAACACAGGCGGGATCGCCTATTTTACTTTCGGATTCGCGAGCCCTTCACCCACTCGCCGGTCCAAAATTCCGAACGGCATGAACTCGAAATTGTTTCTTCGCGCGAGCGTATCCGTACCCATCCCTCGGTCCAGCATTTGACTGCCGCCACCTCACCTTCTAAACTTTCCCAACATGCCCGATCCCGCCTCGCTGATTGGCCAAACCGTCTCGCATTACCGCATCGTCGAAAAACTCGGCGGCGGCGGCATGGGCGTGGTTTACAAAGCCGAAGACACGCGGCTGCGGCGCTTCGTCGCGCTGAAATTTCTCCCGCAGGACGTGGCTCGCGACCCGCAAGCCCTGGCCCGTTTCCAGCGCGAAGCGCAGGCTGCCTCCGCGCTGAATCATCCGAACATCTGCACGATTTACGACATTGGCGAGCAAGACGGCCAAGCCTTCATCGCCATGGAATTTCTCGACGGGCAAACGCTGAAGCACCGCATCGGCGGCCGCCCCGTGGACACCGAGGACTTGCTCAACCTCGCGATCGAAATTGCCGACGCGCTCGACGCCGCGCACGCCGAAGGCATCGTCCATCGAGACATCAAGCCGGCAAACATCTTCGTCACCAAGCGCGGCCACGCCAAGATTCTGGATTTCGGCCTCGCGAAGGTCACGTTCACCGACGGCGGCGCGTCGGCTTCGCGCGGCGCGGCCGGAGCCGACGTGACGCAAGGCGCCACAGCGGCCGCCGAGCATCTCACCAGTCCCGGCTCCACCATGGGCACCGTCGCCTACATGTCGCCCGAGCAGGTGCGCGGCAAGGAGCTCGACGCCCGCTCCGATCTTTTTTCATTCGGCGCGGTGCTCTATGAAATGTCCACCGGCGCACTGCCGTTCCGCGGCGAAACTTCCGGCGTGATTTTCAAATCGATTCTCGATGGCGCGCTCATCCCCGCCGTCCGCCTGAATCCCGAAATGCCCGCCGAGCTGGAGCGCATCATCGACAAAGCGCTCGAAAAAGATCGCAACCTGCGCTACCAGACCGCCGCGGACATTCGCACCGATCTCGCGCGCCTAAAACGCCAGCAGGATTCGGGCCGCTCGACGCGCGTCGCCGATGCGGGCTCGTCAGGTTCGCCGTCGCACTCGAGTCCGGTCCCGCGTCGTCCGCTCCGGTCAGCGCGGCATCGTCAACCGCTACGGCGGCTGCGGGAGGCTCGTCCTCGGCTTCGAGTCCGACGGCGACTTCCGGCGCTACGACCGCCGCAACTCCGCGATCGGTTCAGGATCGGCCGTCGCCGCCGCGCCCTCATCGAAGAAACTCTGGCTCGGCGTTGCTGCCGCCGTCGTCGTGGCGCTGATTGGCGCGGGCTATTATTTTCTGCGCGGCCGCACGACGGAGACGAAAGTCACCTCCATCGCAGTGCTTCCTTTCGTGAACGCCACCTCCGATCCCGCCAACGAGTATCTGAGCGACGGCCTCACCGAAAGCCTGATCGGCACGCTCTCGCAGCTGCCCGACGTGAAAGTGATGGCGCGCTCCACTGTTTTCAAGTTCAAGGGCAAAGAAGACGACCCGCAACAAATCGGAAAAACGCTCAACGTCAACTCCGTGCTGATCGGCACGCTCACCCAGCATGGCGATACCGTCGCCGTACAGGCCGATCTGGTGAACGCCGCCGACGGCTCGGAAATGTGGGGCTCGCACTACGAGCGCAAAATGGCGGACGTCACGCAGGTGCAGAGCGACATCACCCGCGACGTCGCGAAAAAACTCGATATTCACGTCGGCGGCGACGCGCAGGAAAAAATGGGCAGCGCCGGCACCACAAACCCCGAGGCATACCGGTTATTTCTGGAAGCGCAGGCGCAACTTTACGGCCGCACCAAGCCGGGCATCCTGAAGAGCGTGGAACTTTTCCGGAAAGCGGTGGCCGCCGATCCGAATTATTCGCTGGCGTGGGCGGGGCTATCGACCAGCTACGTGGTGGCCGGGGGCTACGGCCAGCTCATTCCTCCGGCGGAAGCGGCGTCGATGGCGGACGAGGCTTCGAAGAAAGCCGTTGCGCTGGACGATTCGAGTTCGGAAGCGCACATGGCGCGCGCGAATGCGCTGGGCGTCCTGTGGAAGTGGAGCGAGTCCGGAGCGGAGTTTCAGCGCGCCATTGAACTGAATCCTAACAACGCGAACGCACACTATTTTTATGCGTTCAATTATTTAATGCCGATGAACCGGTTGGATGAGTCGCACGACGAATTTCTGAAGGCGCTGTCGCTGGATCCGCTGGCGTCCATCGTGCGGACAAACTACGGCCTATCGCTCGCGGCTTCGCACAGGTTTTCGGAAGCCGATGCGCAGTTCAATCAGGTGCTGGAGCGCGATCCGGATTTTGGTCCGGCGCTCTTTTATCAGTCGCAGGTACTGGCGACGGAGGGCAAGTGGCCTGAGGCGGTGGCCACGCTGCGCAAAGCGGCTTTGGCGTCGCAGCTCACCGGCAATTTTACGCCCGATGCGAAGGGATTTTTAGACATCATGCTTGCAGAAGGGGAGGATCGGCTTCCGGCGAATGTCGCGGTGGTTTACGCGCTCATGGGAAATCGCGACCAGGCATTTGCGCATCTCGACAACGCCTTGGCGCAGCGCGACGATGAACTCACTGCCGTCATCCGCTTCCCCGCGTTCGATTCGCTGCACTCCGACCCGCGCTGGGCCGCGCTACTGAAGAAGCTCAATCTGCCTCAATGAAGACGGCACGATCCGCCGCGCCCGTCCGGCGGCGTCCCACGCGGTCGTCTTACGAAGACGCCGTCTTGTGATTGCACTCGCAACGACGGACCACGCAACTCTTGTGAATTGCTCCTTCCGGCCAAGGTCAAGCTGTCTGATCGATTTGTGGTCGTAAGACGACCGCGTGGGACGCCGTCGGACAACCGGTTGGGAACTTCGCGGAATTTCAGTTGGCTGCGGCCGCTGAGTTCGAGGGTTTTCGCATCTGCGCCAAATTCCAAAAGTCCTCATGATCCAGAATCTCAATTCCCAGCTGAAACGCGGAGGCGTTCAACTGCTTCACCCACGCCACTCGGGCGCGAGCGCGCGCAATTTCTTTCAGTTTTTCCACCCAGATCTGCTCGCCGATCAGGCACGGGTTGCTCAACGTCAAACAAGCGCCTTTCCGACTGACGTTGACGGTGTTCGCAAGCTCCGGCCCGTGCGTTCCGCCGTTGTCGCGAACGATCCGCACCGGGATCATGACCTCGATTCGCGGGCTACGCTGCACGCGCTTGAACATCTCCGCCGCCGAAAGCGAAAGCTGCAAGAAGGCTTCCCTTTGCGTGGGCGCCATTTTCTTCGAGTTCGCCACCAGCATCGTGGTCTGGCTGATCAACTCGGAAAGAAACGCCGCGGCCGTCTGGCGGTCGGTGCCGAAGGCATCCGTGCCCTGAAATCGCGTCAGGTACTCTTCCATGCGGCGTGAACCGATCTCGTAAAAGTGCCGGCTGCAGAGCGGACGCGCGCCCAGTGTCGCCTCCGTTTCGCTTCCGCAACCCATCCACTCGCACAAACCCTTCGCCACGCCGCCTCCTTCCAGAATTTGTGGTATCGGTCGAGCGCCCTTATTTGCTGCGATTCGGGGACTGCTTCACGCGTTCCAGAAGTTGAGCGATGCGTTCGGCGCGCTCGCGGCAACGGCCGGCCTTTTCCTCGGTAAGCCGGCCGCCGACCGCGCGGTTTTGCTCTGCGATCAGCCGGTACAATTTCGAAAGATCGCTTTGTTGTTCGGTCATCCTTCCTCGCTCCACACACTTGCGGCGCCTCGCAGCCGTGCAGCGGGCGATTGCGAACTGCCCCCGTAGGCTTATATGGCGCTCAAAGGGCGCGCGAGGTTCCTAAGCATTCTCCGATCGGCTGCCTTTAAACCGATTGGCACACCAATACTGCTGGTGTTCTTGCTGGTGAGACTGCTTTTTAGGCGACGACGGACGTGCAGAACGCGCAGCGCTTTGCGCCAATCGGAATCTCGCTGAGGCATTCGGGGCACTTCTTGGTGGTCGGGTCGGCGGGCGGCTCTTTCTTGGCGCGCGCGATCAGGGCGTTGATGGGCAGGACGACGAAAAAGTACACGGCGGCGGCGACGATGATGAAGGAAATTAGAGCGTTCAGAAATTCGCCGTACAGGAACTTGCTTCCGTTCAGCTCGAAGCTCAGTCCGGAGAAATCCGGAGCTTTCACGATCGCGGCGATGAACGGAGTGAGCAAATCTTTTACCAGGCCGGTGACCACCGCTCCGAACGCGGCTCCGATCACGATACCGACAGCCATATCCACCACGTTGCCGCGCAACAAGAATTGCTTAAATCCCTTCAGCATGAACTCCTCCATTTGAAATGGCATTCCGATCGGGGCCGAAACACCGACGGTTGTATTCAGGAATACCGAGGCCGGGCGCCCGGGATTCCGTCTGCGAATCTTTCCGGTATTCCGGGGCGAAATACTGTGGCGACATATTGGGCGAGAACGCCACGGGGCGCAAGACGTTTCTGCGAGAATTCGCGGGGCGTAAGACTCGGGATACTTTACCTAATCGTTTTAGTGCGAGGGAATGTGAAGTTCGCTCGCGGCGTCGCGCGGCGCTCCGCTCAAGCTTGCCTATCCGAGCCAATCCACGCGGTAAGCAATCCACCAGCTCACCGCGAGGATCGGCACTGTCGCGCCCACCGCCCACCAGAACGGCAGAAACAAGTCCGCCGCCAGGCTCAACACCAAAAACGATCCCCAGAAGATTTTCTTCTCCACGTGGCCATCTTAACGCATCGGACTTACACTCAACGTAAGCAATACGATGCGAGGCGAGGTGCGATTGTGATGATCAAAGCGAAATCGATCGATGCGTATATCGCGGCGGTGCCGGAAGCGGCGCGAGCGCGGCTGCGGGAGTTGCGCGCGGCGGTGCGCAGGGGCGCGCCTGGCGCCGTAGAAGGAGTGAAGTGGGGGATGCCGGCGTTTTCGACCAGCAGAATTCTAGTGATGTTTGGCGCGTTCAAGAAACACGTTGGCCTGTTCCCTACCGCGGCGGTGCTTGAAAGCTCACGCCAAAGAGCTCGCGAAGTACGATGGGACCAGCGGCGGCGTCAAGTTTCCGCTGGATCGGCCGGTGCCCGCGGCGCTGGTCACCAAGCTCACCAAAGCGCGCGTGAAAGACAACGCCAAGAACGACGCGCTGTGGAAGACGGGCGGCGTGAAAAAGAAAACGGCGGCGAAACGGAAGCGCTGAGCATGGCATCTGAAGACTACAACAGGCGCGATCACCGATTCTACTCGACCGCCAAGTCGCGGCGAGTAGCGCGGCCGACCCGCCCGTGTTTTTGATTTCGTAGCGCCGCCGGAGCAGTAGCCAATGGAACAGCGAGTCAGCGTGGTCACGTTGGGCGTGCGCGATCTCGGAGCCTCGCGGCGGTTTTATGTCGAAGGGCTCGGCTGGCGGCCGGCGCAGGAGCATCCCGAGGTTATTTTCTTCCAGACCGGTGGAATGGTCTTCGCGTTGTATGTTGCGCGAAAAGCTGGCCGAAGACTTGGGCGCCGGCGCTGCATCGTTTGGACGCGCGTCGATGGCGCTGGCGCACAACGTCCGCTCGAAGTCCGAAGTTGACGCGCTAATGCTGCGTGCAGCCGCCGCCGGCGCACCAATCCTGAAACCCGCACTCGAACAATCCTGGGGCGGCTACTCAGGTTACTTCGCCGATCCCGACGGCTTCGCGTGGGAAGTGGCCTGGAATCCGACGTGGCCGCTCGGCGACGATGGCAGCGTTTCAGTTCGGTAGCACGTTGCGACCGCTAGCGGCTTCTCCGCTCTACGCCCCGCGCTAGGGCGACTTTTGTGGCATTAGACATATTGTCTGTGGGACTTTGTTGCAGAAACACACAGTCTGAAGCCTATGCCACGAACAGCGCCGTAGCGATTGTCCTCCGTTGAAATGGAGCGCCCGCACGCACGAGTGCGTATGCTGCGGATCATTTTGTGAAGTTCGCTCGGTCGGGTGGAGGCAGGGGTAGCAGAGTGCATATACGACGCGAAACCGAAGAGAGATCCTTCGCCACGCTGAAGCGGACTCTGGATGACGGCAAGCGCGCGACGGCAACAAGTAAACGACGCCGCTGCCGCTTCTTCGCGCTACGCCCCGCGCTAGGGCGACTTTCGTGGCATTAGACATATTGTCTGTGGGACTTTGTAGCAGAAACACACAGTCTGAAGCCTATGCCACGAACAGCGCCTTAACAATCGTCATCTGTTGAAATGGAGTGCTACGAATTATTTTGTGGGCCGGGGGCGCGGTGGCGGCGGGCGAAGTAGGGAATGATCGCGCCCAGCGTGTTCGGGACGGTGAAATCGGGAAACGGAGCGTGCTCGGTGGGGCGCACCAGCGATTTCAGGAAGCGGCCGACGGCGGCGAGTTTTTCACCAAACGAAAATTTGAGCTTCCGGCCGTTGGCGCGGACGACGAGCAGCGTCACATCGTCGGCGGCGAGATTTTCCGGGTAGCGCTCGCGGATTTCGCGGACCAGCGACGCGATCAACTGGTTCGCGGGAACGTCGCCCAGAAGATTTGCGATGCGCAGAAGGCCGGCCTCGCCGAGCATCTGGCCATCGGCGTCGCAGGATTCCATCAGCGCGTCGGTGTAGCTGACCAGCACGTCGCCGGGTTCCAGTTCCACGTCGAGCTGCTCGTAGTCGGCGATGTCGAACATGCCCAGCGGAATATTGCTCAGCGGCTTGTGTTCGGGATGATCTTTGTGGCCGAGCAGCGTCCACTGCTTCTCGGCAGCGCGATACAGCAGCGGGCGCGGATGCCCTGCGTTGCACAACGAAAGCCGGCGGCTCGGCTCGAAAAAAGTAGTCACCACGGCGGTGGCAAAGCTGCCGTGCGTGGAAAGCGCGGTGAACTGCTCGTTGAGCAGGCGCACAAATTCTTTCTGGTCGAGGCGGTTGACGAACCGCCGCATCAGCGTGCGCAAATCGGCGGCCGTTGACGCTACAGACTGGCCGTGGCCGGAAACGTCGGCCAGCAAAAGCCGGCTGATGCGGCCGGTGGCGCAACTCGAAACGTAATAAACGTCGCCGCCGCGCTGCGCTTCGCCGAACGGCTTGCTGTACACCCAAACGTCAAGCCCGCCCAGTTCCACGCCGCTTTCGGTGAGCTGGCTGCCGCCCCACACTTCCATGCAGGTCATGTGCTGCGCGGGCGAATCGGGCATGAGGGAATTATACGGCGCAGGCGCGACGAAGGGATAGCCAACCTGGCTGTCGTCCTAGGAAGAATGGTTTGCGAAAATCGCGGTCGATGGCGGATCACGGGGCGCGCTACATAAGGAGGAAGCGGTCCGGTGGTGCGGGTTGAGCTGTGGCCGGACGTTTCATGGTTGAGTGGGCGACGTCGCGCAGACAGGAATATCTACCCTACGCGCCTGGCGATAGGGGGAGGGGTCCGGCGTTGGAATTGCACGCTCGTCGAGCGGCATTCGCAGGATGACAGCCTGCGCGGCAGGCCATCCTACGCTGCGAATTGACAAATCGCCGGATTTGCTCAAACTGCGCGGATGAAACTCGCGCTGATTTGCCTACTGGCGGTGGTGGTGCTCCCTTCAGCGGTGCGGGCGCAAGTGCCCGTGTACGAAGTCGAGCAGGAAGGAAGCTACATCAAGTTCAACGTAAAAGCGTCGGTGGCGCTGGCCGGAAAATTCGATAAGTGGGACGCGTCGCTGGTGTTCACCTCGCC
Source organism: uncultured Acidobacteriota bacterium (assembly GCA_963839325.1). GTDB lineage: Bacteria > Acidobacteriota > Terriglobia > Acidiferrales > UBA7541 > Palsa-295. Next base: position 379,816 of record CAWIUO010000005.1, read on the forward strand.
GGAGGAAAGCACCGGCGTGCTGACCATCACGATTCAGGCGGACAGCGTCGATACCGGCAGCGGCATGAAGAACGGCAAGCTCAAGAACAAGGATTTCTTCGACGTGCAGAATTATCCGACGATCACGTTCAAGTCCACCAAGTCGGAGAAGACCGGTCCCGACACGTATGAAGTGGATGGCGATTTCAATATTCGCGGCGTGTCGAATCCCGAGAAGCTCACGCTGAAGGTCTCAAGAAACGGAGCGGGCGCCGGCGCGATTACCGGCACGATGCGATTCAATCGCAAAGATTACGGGATGAACAAAGGAATTCCGTTCATCAGGATCGCGGACCACGTGGACGTGACGTTCCATTTGAACGTGAAGCGGACCAGTGGCCCGCCGATCGTTTATAACGCGCCGAGCGAGCCGGACAACGCACTATTTTCACTTTTGAACGGCGCGGCAGAGTAGATTTGGGCGCGTGGGCGGCTGGACGACGCGCACTAAGAGCGAAGAGGGCTCCCCGCCGCGGCGGGCGCGAACGGCGCGCTTGGGCCACTGAAACGGACTGAAGACGACGGACGTGCGGCGATGGGCGCGATTTGGAGTTTTGCAGTTTTAGGGGGCTTCCCATGATTCGTAACTTTGGCTGGATGCGAACCGGTGCAGCGATGGCGGGGTTGTTGGTGGCGGCGGCGTGTAGCACGTCCAGTTCGCAGCCCGTGGCGACGGCGACCGCGGCGGCGGACGGGGTGGACAATCGCATCGCGGAGGAAGCCGCGATTCGTGCGACGGACGCGGCATGGGTGAAGGCTGCGCAGGCCAAAGATGTCGCGACCATGGTTTCCTACTACGCGGAGAATGCGTCGGTGTACATTCCGGGCCAGCGGCTGGTGGAAGGCAAGGACGCGATCAATCGCGCGTTCGCGAGTTTGATGTCCATGCCGGGATTCGCGCTCGATTTCACGCCGGACACGGTGATGGTGGCGCGCTCGGGCGACATCGCCTACGAGACCGGCGACTACTCGATGACCATGGAAGATAAATCCGGCAAGCCGCAGACCTCGACGGCGAAGTACGTGGTGGTGTGGGTGAAGCAGCCGGATGGAACGTGGAAGGCGATGCTGGACGCGCCGACGACGACGCAGTAGCGCCTGCGGCTGGGATAGTTCCGCTTCGCAGCATGACCCCACGCGCAGAAATTCAGCGAATCCGAAATTATTCGGAGCAAGTGCTGGCGCGGATCGAGGTGGACGATACGCCGTACTGGTTCGACGCGGAGATGCGCATGCCGCCGCCGAGCAGCAGTACCTGATCGACGGGCTTGGGCCACGTCATTTCATAAACGCCGCGCGCGGCATCGGCGGCGCGCCAGGTGCCGCTCCACGGGCCGCTGACGAATGTTCCATTCGGCGAAACATTCACGTTCCATCCGTTGGCCCAGTGCCAACTTCCCGCGAGTCCCACGCCGCCACTGGTGCGCCCGCCCGTGATCGGAAACCCAAACTGATTGCTGCCGCTCATGCTGCGTTGATCGGGTGAGACGGTGAGCGTCTCGATCATGTCCGGCCAGGTGAACGTGTAATGCCCGTTGCCCAGGTCGCGCCAGTGCCCGGTGAACGGTCCGGCGGAAATCGTGCCGTCTGCGTGGATCGTATAGGGCCCGGTGCCGTTCGCGAGCCAGCAGCCGGTGATTGGATTGGCGCTTCCAGCGGCGATGGGCTTGCGCGCAGGCGCGGATTTCTTCGCGGGCGCGGGGGTGGCGTCGTTGTTGGAGGGAGGATTCGAATCGCTCGCGGGCTGCACGTTGTTAACGGGCGCAGGCGGCGCCGGGTCCGACGACGATCCGCCGCCGCTGTGCATCAGCACCGCCGCGAGCGCGACGAGGGCCAGTAGCGCTCCTCCAATGATCCACATTTTTGAACTCGAAGGTTTGGGCGCCGGATCCTTCGCAGGAGGGTGAGGAATCGGCTGTGGCATGGGATGCGGAACCGGGGCGGGTATGGGGCGCGAGTCGCGATCGGAATCGGGAACGAGTTTGCGGACGGTGGCGGCGAGCGCGTCGAGATGCTGCTCCATCGGCGGCGTGAGCGCGTCCAGCCAGTGGACCGAGCCGATGAAATAGTCCAGCGACGCGCCCGGCGTGACGTCTTCAATGCGAAACGGAATAATCGGCACGCTGTTGCTGACGGCGCGCTCGATTTCTTTGGGCACCTGCGGCGACTTGTTGGCGTGCGACGAGAAAACCAGAATCATCACGCGCGCGGAGTGAATCGCGTTGATGATCGCCTCGCCGTACGACATGCCGGGCGTGATGTCGCGCGGGGCAATCCAGCAGCGAATGCCCGCCGCTTCCAGGCGCGCGCAGGCCGCGTCCGCGACGGTTTTGTCCTGCGATGCGTAACTGATAAAGGCGTCAAACGCCACTCGCGCTTACCTCGCTCCCAATTTTCGCTCGCCGGATGGCCCCGCTGCGTTGAAATAATTCTGCGTGAGGGCGGGGCTATTTCGCCAGCAAACTTTTCCAGCGCTTCCACGCGTCATCGCGGGCTTTCTTGTTGCCGTCGCAGCATCTGGCGCTTCGCCCGCGCGCATGAATCCGTGGCCCGCGCCGTCATAGGTCACAGGGTCGTAGATCTTCCCTGCCGCTTTCATCGCGGCGATCGTCGCAGGAATGGTGGCGCCAATGCGCGCGTCGTTCCCGCGTAGAAACCATAGACGGGCGCCTTGATGCGCGCCATCGCGTCGTTCGTCGGGCGGCGGTCCGTAGAAAACAAACGCGGCGGAAAGATCGCCGCGGTTGGTTGCGAAGCGGAAGCACTGTCCGCCGCCCCAGCAGAATCCGGCGACATAACAACTTTCCGTTCGCGGCAGGCAATTTTGTTGACCGTAGTCCGCTGCGGCGTTCAGGTCGGCCGTCACTTGGTCGGGATGGCAGTTTGCTGATCGCCTCGGTGACCCCCTCGGGAAAATCTTTCGTTCGGCCGCCGCCCGGCGCCATGCCGCTCAGCAGATCGGGCGCGACGGCGATGTAGCCCGCTGCGGCCAGTTCGTCTGCAAGTTCCTGCGCCCAATCGCTCAGTCCGAAGATTTCGTGAATGACCAGCACCACAGGCCGCTTGTCTTTCGATTCCGGATAGACGACCAGCGTTTGCACGTTTCGGCCATCGTGCTTCACCGTAACCCACTCGCTGTGACGCGGCGATTTTCGATTCGCTCCCGCGCCCAGGGCTGCGACCATTCCTGCGCTCCAGCGGCGGGCGCAATGGCAGCGGCGGACAAAACAGCCAGCGCGGCGAAAGCAGCTATATAAAGGATGGCGGAGCGTTTCATAGGCGCACCTCGGTCGTAAGCAGCGCGAGTGATGATAGTGGGAGGCGGTAGCGGCGGCAAGCGGTATCGCCGTCCGCTGCGGACGCCCGTCCGATGCGGGCGCGTAGCGCTGGCCACTCGCGGCGTTTGGTTATAAAGTGGCCAGCCAACACCGCGCTTGTCGCGAATTTCGGGAGCACATTCAGAAAATGTCCGGCGAAAGAATACGCGCCCATTTCGGAGACTACCTCGGCAGCGCCGAAGTGGCGATCTACTCCGTGCTGGCGGTGCTGCTCTTCATCACCGCGTTCGCCACGATCGGGTCCGCGGGAAAAATGCTGTGGGACGGGCTTTGGAACTGGTCGATCGGCGCCGAAACGCTCCGCGTTCTGGACCAGCTGCTGGTGGTGCTGATGCTGGTGGAAATTCTGCACACCGTGCGCATCTCGATTCGCTCGCATTATCTGGTGACCGAGCCGTTTCTGGTAGTCGGGCTGATCGCATCGATCCGGCGGATTCTGGTGATCACGCTGGAAGCGGCCAGCCTCAGCAAGGGCGGGACGTGGTCGGTAGACGGCGCGAGCATTTTTCGCGCCAGCATGATCGAGCTGACGCTGCTCGGGCTGCTGGTGCTGATTCTGGTGTTTTCGATCACGCTGCTGAGGCGTTACGCGCCGCCGCCGAAAGACGCCGAGGGATAGTACGGCGCGATTGAGCGCCAGCGTACAGACATTCTAGTGGTAAGCTCACTGCGGCTTCCGAAAGCCCGATGCGAACGCTCATTGCGGCGCTCTAGCCCCGACACAAATTCACGCTCCACCTCAGGGAGAACGGAATTGTCCCAATACACAGTGCGGCTCGCGCGTCCCTCGTTTTTGGACCGCCAGATCGAAGCGAACTCGCCCGAAGAAGCCAAGGCGCTCGCGCTGAAAAATTTCCGGACCGGCGTGTACAAAGATGAAAAATGGGAGACGCTGGATTCCTGGCTGCGCGCCGCGATTTTCGGCGTGGCCACTGACTAGCGCGAAGTCCGAACCGTCCTGCCCGAAGTGCGGCGAGCCGCTCGCGCTGAAATCCGTTCCCGGCGCGACCCGATTTCCGCGGCTCCTGGAATGCCCCGAACACGGCTGGCAGCAGGAGCGCGAGAAGCCGATCCGCATGCGTTTCCACAAAGACGCGGCGAACTGGTGACACTCCCCGCGATTCGCTCGCCGCTTGTCGCTTGATTGCGCTTCCCGTTGCTACAATCTGAGCGACAAACCGCTCATGTCGATTCCCTTCGCGCTGCTCTCATTGGAGTTGGTACGGACGCTCGCGCCGGAGCCGGTAATTTCTTTCTCGCGCGCGGAGTGGCGTGGGCAGATCGTGGTGCTGGCGGCGGCCGGACTGCTGCTTTCGATCGCGCTTGGAGCGCTGGCGCTTTATTTTTTCTTCCGCAAATCGCGCGACCGCACGCTCATTTATTTCGGCGCGTTCGCCGCTCTGTATGCGGTGCGGATGCTGGCGCAGTCTCCGGCGTTCCGCGCTCTGTTTGAAGTTCGCACTTCGTTCTGGGTCTCTCTGATTTGGGACATCACCTCCGTCATCGTCATCCCCGCCGGACTGTTTTTGCATCAGATCGTCGGAACCCGTGCACGCATGTTTGGGCGCGTGGTCCTGATCATTCTAACGATCGCGGGGGGCCTCGGCATCGTAGCCGCGGCGCTCGGGATGAATTTGAAACCCCTGTACGCCGCGAACTCGATCCTGGTGCTCGGCTCATTCGCTGCGGTGTTCATTTATTTTTTAGCGCGCCGCGCGCGGCCTGACAATCGCGGACCGATGTCCCGCCCGTTTCGAGTCCTCATCGGAGGATTTCTAGTGTGGTTCGCATTCATCGTGCATGCGAACCTGCGGGGACTTGGCCTGCTTCGCGGGCCGAATGTGGAGTTCGTCGGATTCTTGGCATTCGTCGCCGCTCTCGGCTATGTGGCCGCGGATCGCACATTCGCGAAAGAGGAACAGCTCCTCGCGATCAATAAGGAATTGGAGATCGCGCGCGGAATTCAATCTTCGACCTTGCCGCAGAACGTGCCGCAACTTGCGGGCCTCCAGATCGCCGCGCGTTACGTGCCGATGTCCGCCGTGGCTGGAGACTTCTACGATTTTCTGGCAGTGGACGAGCGCCGCGTCGGAATTCTGATCGCCGATGTCACCGGGCACGGCGTGCCGGCCGCGCTGATCGCGGCGATGCTGAAGGTTTCCTTCGCGGCGCAGGCAGCGCACGCGGACAATCCGGCGCGCGTGCTCGATGAAATGAACCGCGCGCTCTGCGGCAAATTCGAAGAGCACTTCGTGACGGCGGCGTACGTTTACGTCGATCTCGCGCGGCGGGTGATGCGTTATGCCGGCGCGGCCCATCCCGCGCTGATGATGGTTTCTGGCGCGACAGGCGAAGCCCGCGAGCTTGAGGAAAACGGGCTGATGCTCGGAATGTTTCCCGAGGCGGCTTACACGTCGATGGAGATTCCGGTGGCTGCGGGCGATCGGATTGTGCTGTGTACTGACGGAATCCTCGAAGCGCACAGGCCTGCCGGCGAGGAGTTCGGGAAGGCGCGTTGCGAAGAGCTTTTGAAAACGCAGCGCGGCGCAGCACCGGGCACTACGGCGGATGCACTGCTCGCGAGCGTGATGAACTTTGCTGGCTATTCCGGCGAGCGCGGGCAAGACGACGATATGACGTTGCTGGTTGTGGATTTTAGGTAGTCGGGAGTCCAGCGAAGCGGGGGTGTCGAACCGCAGGCAGGATTCTCCGGCAAAGTACGCTGGACGAGGGAGCCAGCCTACGCGACTGAGCGGCGCCGGTTGCCGAATCGCGCCGCTAGCGTGTGTCCGGGATGCGGGTGTCGGTGGCGAGCCAGTTCGGCTCCCCCGGTTTTGCCGCTGTCGGCGGAGAAGGATTGCTCGAAGTCGATGGTGCTGGCGTCGCGCGGCGTGATCAGGAAGCGGACCAGGATCGCTCGCGTGCCAAGGGTTTCCTGATCGTAGAATTCGCCGCGTCCATTTTCGAACTCGCCAATCGTGGGCACGCCGATCGTCCCGCCCGAGCTGTTTGAGAAATTCAGGCTCCACTGATGCGTTTCGGGATTGTAAAGCCGCAGGCTGAGCGCTTCGATTTTCCCCGCGGCGCCGCTGACTTCCAATTGAACCAGATTTGCGCGGCCGTTCCAGACCGGCGTGACCGTGGTGGTGCCGTCATACTCGAGCCATGTGGTTGAGCCGGTCAGAGGGTGGAGCAGCCGCTTGACGTGCGTTTTCCACGCGCCGATTTCGAAATCGAAATCGTGCGCGCCATCGCGCGGGTCAACTCGCCCCGGCGCTCGAGCCAGAATTCGCCGCCGCCTCCGCGGCATGCATGCAATGACCTTCCACGGGCAGAGGTTGAGTGGCGCCCGGCGTTGATACGATAACGCATATAAAAAAGCACTGACGGAGTACGGCTGCAGCTAGTTGCATTGTGTCCTCGATTGAATACGCTTCGAATTCCTCGATAACATCTCGTCCCTCACCGGAAATAATTGATGGCGATGGCGGGAGTGACCGTGGCCTGCGTGTTGTGGCCGATCGCCAGAACCCGCACGCCGAGAAGCACGCCCAGATTCGGCTTCCAGCTGTATTCCACGGCGGGCGCGAAGCCGACGGCATCGATCGTGCCGCTGTTGATTTGCACCGGCGATGCGGATGCGCCGCCGCTCGCGGCATTCGTTCCGCTCACGCGCGTGTTGCCGGTGTGACTGTATGTCGCGTCGAGCGCCAGCACCCAGCTTCGCCTCAGGCTGTACTCCCACGCCCAGTCCACGTAGGTGGTGTTGCCCGGTTTCGCGTGGCCGTGAAACGCGGCAGCGGTTCCATAGACGCTCACTCCCGAAACGTTCGCGTTCGTGGAAATCGCTTCCGACGCATTCAGCCTCATGCGCACGATGCGGCCGTCGGGCGCCCAGAAATACATTTGCGAATTCGCGGCGACGGTGGTGGTGTACGCGCCCGCGCCGAGTCCGTTCGCCGGACGGTCGCCGAGGTCGTCGTACTTCCCCGTCGGAAAAGTTTCCTCCACCATCACTGCCGTGGTCGGCATCCAACTGCCTTCGTGGAAGCGCGTGATGCCGTATTGCGCCAGCACGGTCTGATCGCCCATCCCGACGTGCGAACTATTCAGCCCGCTGTTCACCGCGTTGTATCCGAAGACGGGAATCGCGCCGATCGTGAGGCGGTCGAACAATCCGTATTCCAGATAACTGCGCGAGCCGAAGCTGCTGCCGCCGCTGGCGGTTCCGATCACGTCGTAAACGTACGGCTCGGCCAGCATGTGGCCGCGCTGAAGAGTATTGGCCGAGTTCGCGAGCATCGGCCCGGTCCACCAGGCGTCGTCCATGGATTGCTGCGCCGGGCCCGTGTTCCCCCGGAAATTCGCCGCGCCGGTGCGGCTTGCAGCAGTCTGAGCGGTAGAAGGCGCGGCGGACGGCTCGGAGGTCGAGGGGGTGTCGGCTGCGTCTTTCACCCGCGTGTATTCGTTGATCCAGTTCGTCTCCCAGGTTTTGCCGCCATCGGCGGAGAAAGCCTGCTCGGAGCGCGCGGTGTCCGGCGAGAGATTCACGAACGTGAAGCGAATCAGGATCGCGCGTCCGTTGAGAGTATCGCCGCCGTAGAATTCGCCGCGGCCATCCTTGAATTCGCCGACCGTGGGCGGCAGTCCGAGAACGCCAACGCCGCTTGTGGCAAAGAGCAAGTTCCACTGCTTCGTTTCGGGATTGTAGAGGCGCAGCGCCAGCAACTCGAGGTGGCCGCTCGGTCCGTCGGATTCAAGTTCGGTGTAGTTGCCGCGGCCATTCCAAAACGCGCGCGTGACGGACTGGCCGTTCATCTCGATCCATTCGCTGGAGCCCGTGAGCGGGTGAAGCATGCGCCTGGTTTTCTCGCTCCATGTGCCCAGCGCGAAATCGAAATCGTGCGACCCACTGGGACCAGCGGCGGGTGGGGCGACGTGCTGGGCAGCCGTAGCGGCGTCGGCGCGCGTGAGGTTCGCAATGAAATTCGTCTCCCAGGTTTTTCCGCCGTCGGTAGAGAAGGCCTGCTCGAACTGATGCGAATCGGGCGTGATCTTCGACCAGATCTGCCGCGTGAGTATGGCGCGGCCGTTGAAAGTATCCGGGCTGTAGAACTCGCCGCGGCCATCGTGAAATTCGCCGATGGAAGGATCGGTGACCGTGCCGTCGCTGCTGTTCGCGAAATGCAGGCTCCACTGGTGCGAGTTCGGGTTGTAGAGGAAAAGCGTCATGCTCTCCCAGTGGCCCTTGGGGCCATCGGCTTCGATTTCTTCAAGCTGCGCTTTCCCGTTCCAGACTTTGCGGATCCTGACGGTGCCATCGACCTCAAACCGCTGGTCCGAACCGCTGAGGGGATGCTGGAGCCGGCGAATGTGCGTGTGCCACGTGCCGAGGTTGAAGTCGAAATCGTGCGAGCCGTCGCGCGTCGGTGCGGGAGCGGTTGGAGCAGGGCGCTGTTGTGCGACCGGCGGCGACGGCCGCGCTCCGGCGGAGCGAACGCCCCCGGTGCAGACGGCGCAAAGAACGACGAGCACGACTCCGGCTGGTTTTACAAATTTCATGGCGCCTCCTTGGCGGATGCGTGCCGCAGCGTTTCGGGAACGTGCAGATGCGTCCCGGTGTGGGAACTGACGACACGAGGAGTTTGACGCGCGGCGGTGGCTTGTCGCTAGAGCCACTTTGTCCAGTATTGGTAGGTCCACTTTGCGGGTCCGAGCACGTCCGACGGCGCCCCAGCGCGGTCGTCCTGCGAAGACAAAACCGCCCATGCCCGCCAATCGACGCCAGCATCCAAACGAAATTGGTAAGGGTTTGCGTGTCTCGTCGATTGCGTTGGCCGGTCCGGCGGGGATGGTTGGAATTCGTATGCGCTGCGATCGTAAGTGGACCGCGTGGGACGCTGTCCGACCGCACGCGGGATTCTCCGGGTGCAGTGCGCTCAGAGGAGGGAGCCAGCCTACGCCACTCGCGCGATCCAATTTTCGCGGGTCGGTGCGGCGGCGATGGTTGCCCGTATCTCGTGCGCGATCGTAAGCGGACCGCGTGGGACGCTGTCCGACGCGCCTGCGGCGACCTGCTCGACCGCAGCGACGATTGCTGCGCTACTCAGTACCGCAGCGTCTTACTCGACGGCGAAGAGAGGTTCGCCGCCGATCCAGAAATGCGCGAGGGATTTGAGGTTTTCTTTGTAGGTGCGCGAGACGGTGTATTCCTGCCCGGTTTTGGTGCGCAGGCGATAGGTGCCTGTCGCGTCGGCCTGAATTTCCTGCACCCACGACGTGTTCATCAGCACCGAGCGGTGGATGCGAATGAACCCGTACGGACGCAATTTCGCCGCGACGGTGGAAATCGATCCGCGAAAGAGATACGAGCCGGAGTTGCGCACGAACTGGACGTAGTTTCCCTGCGCTTCGGCGGAAATCACTTCGGCGGGATCGATGAACAGAATGCGGCCGTCCATTTTGATGGCGATCTTCTGCGACTTTGAAGCGTAGGCGCGCAGTTGCGGCATCAGCTCCATCAATTTCGCGGCGCGTTCGCTGGCCGTGCGGCGCATCGCGGCATCCAGTGCCGAATGGATGCGTTCCTTCGAGAAGGGCTTCAGCACGTAGTCCACCGCGTGCCGCTCAAACGCGGCGACGGCGTACTGGTGATGCGCGGTAACGAAAATCACCGACGGCAACGCGTGGTCCTTGCCGAGCGCGTCCAGCAGGTCCAGACCCGAAAGCGCGGGCAGATGAATGTCCAGCAGCAACACGTCGTAGTTATCGTGCTGCAGTTTCTCCAGCGCCTCGGGGCCGGATTCGGCCACATCGAAAAACTCCACATCGTTGCGCGTTCCAAGAATGTTCGCCAGAGCGGTGCGGGCGGGCGCGTCGTCATCCACCACCAGCACGCGAGCGGTTCCCCAACGGGGCGTTGCGATCTTTTCATGCATGTGCGTGACCTTCCTTTATAAGGGCTTCGGATTCCGTTACGTCTTGTTCCTTCGGCAAAGCGCTGGCGAACAGCAGAAGCGTCCCCGCGTACATCAGGGTGTCTGTGAAATTGTTGAAGCCATCGAGGTTTCCGTGCTGCAGGTACAAGTCTGGCGCGTACACGACGAGGAGCATCAGGAGCGCCATGATTCCGGCGGCGCTGGCGGCCTCGCGCGCTTTGCGGTTGAGCAGCAGGCAAATGCCAGCCACCACGTAAACCGCGCCGCAGACGTACCCCCACAGCCCGTGCAGAAAAACATTTGCCGGCGTGACCAGTTCCAGCGGCACCGCCGGCGCGTATTCGGGATGCAGAATCTGCATCACGCCGTAGAACAGCACACCGGCGCCGATCACGTATCGCGCGTAGGTGATCAGCCAGTGCGGCGCGGAACTCGATCGCGAACGAAACAGCGAACCGGCGTACGCCAGCGCCGCGGCGCTGAATTGAAGTTCTCGGAAACCCAGCGCCCAGGCGATTCGATTGTGCGATTCCTGCGGGAGCGCCGGAAATGTGAGAAACGCGTCGAAACCGAAGAACATGATTCCGAGCATCACGGCCGCGAGCCGGTCCTGCACCTTCACCACGATCGCCAGTGCGGCGGCGATCAGGCAGATGCCGCAGAAAATCGCCCAGAACATGTGGAACGGAATGTAACTGGGAACCATGCCTGCAATGCTCCGCGCATACACAAAATGCTCGGTGCCAAACGCCGCGACCGGCGCGCAATAAATCACGCGGCCGAAGGGGAGAAATGCGTCGAGGCCGCGCGCGCCGGGAACTTCGCTGCGCAGGACGACAACAAGCCCGATTATCGAAACCACGATCAGGCCGAGGTATTGCCAGAACACGCCGCTCACCAATCCGAGGATCGCGGCCAGCGCCGAGGCGGAGAAAAGATGCAGAAGCGCCGGAAAGGCCAGCACTGCATGGGTGTGGGTCAGGGGCGACGGCATGCTTTCTCCGCTCTCCAGGGCGACGGCTGCGCGAAATGGCCGTGAACCGCCGCTGGCTCGAATGTCGCTCACCGGAGTGGTCATATACAATGACCACTTGATGCTCCGTGGATATAACCACTAAGATTGTTGGGATGAAAAAAAGCGCGGCTGGATATTCGCCTCTGATCCGCGTGGACCGCGAAGCGGGCCGCCCGCTGCACGCCCAAATCTACTCGGCGTTCCAATCCGCCATTCTGGAGAAAAATCTTCGCGCCGGCGAACGCATCCCTTCCACGCGGACACTGGCGCGCGAGCTGGGCGTTTCGCGCATTCCGGTGCTGAATGCCTATTCGCAACTTCTCGCCGAAGGGTATTTCGAAAGCCGCACGGGCGCCGGGACGTTCGTATCGAGTTCCCTTCCCGGCCTGGTGGATGAGCCGGCGGAAGCGCCTGCATCGCCCGCGAAATCGCGAACGCGAGGCCGCGATCGCAGCGGCGCGTCGCCCCGCGCGCTGCCGGGAAAATCGTCCTCCCAATCGTCCGGCCGCCCGTCCGCGAAATTGCCCGGCCAATCGCGGCGGCGAGTTTCCGAGCGGCTCGACGCGCTCACTCCGCACGAACGGCCGCCGTGGTTCAAGGGCACCGGCGCGTTCAGCTACCGCCAGCCGTCCACCGATGCGTTTCCATTTCGCGTGTGGTCGAAAATCATGGCGCGCTACTGGCGCAATCTGCCGTTGAGTGCGTTGGAGTACGGCGAGCCGATGGGATTGCGCGCGCTGCGCGAAGCGATCGCCGCGTATTTGCGGACGTCGCGCTCGGTGCGCTGCGAGTGGGAACAGGTGATGATCGTCAGCGGCTCGCAGCAGGCGCTGGACGTGACCACCCGCGTACTGCTCAACCCCGGCGACCGCGTATGGATCGAGGAACCCGGCTACTGGCTGAGCCGCAACGCGCTGGTGTCCGCGGGTGTCCGCGTGGTGCCGGTGCCGCTCGATCGCGATGGGCTGAACGTGGACGCGGGCATCGCGGCCTGCCGCTCGGCGCGCGCGGCGTTCGTTGCGCCATCGCACCAATATCCGCTGGGCGCTACGATGAGCGCTTCGCGCCGGCTGCAATTTTTGGAGTGGGCCAAGCGCGAGAGCGCGTGGATCGTGGAAGACGATTACGACAGCGAGTTCCGCTACGACAGCAATCCGATCGCGTCGCTGCAAGGAATGGACCGCGCCGAGCGCGTGATTTACATCGGCACCTTCAGCAAGGTGCTGTTTCCCGCTCTGCGCGTGGGCTACATCGTGATGCCGCGGGATTTGGTGCGGCATTTCGCCACCGTGCGCTACGCGATGGACTTAAGTCCGCCGCATCTCTACCAGTCCGTGCTCGCCGATTTCATCAATGAAGGCCACTTCGCGCGGCACATTCGCAGGATGCGCCAAATTTATGCCGAGCGGCGCGACGTGCTGGTGAACTGCATCCACGAGCAGGCTGGCCGGCTGCTGGAGATGCAGGGCGCGGAGGCGGGTCTGCATTTGACGGTGACGTTGAAGGGCGCGCTCCGCGACGTTCCGATATGCACCGCGGCTGCTCTACAAAAGTTGTGGCTCTGGCCGCTCTCGCCCACTTACATCGGCCCGAATCCGCGGCACGGTTTCATCCTCGGCTTCGCAGGAACGACTTCCTCGGAAATTCCGGACGGCGTGAAGCGCCTGCGCGAAGTGATCGAGCGCGCCCGGAAGTAACGCGGGCAAACTTGCCCGTGTCTTTGGATCACAGGCGACCTCCGGGCTTTACTACTTACGCGCGCGGCGCCGGGGTTTTTCCGTTCCCACCACGAGGCGCAGCGGAATCGTGCGCTCCTTGCCCGCGCGGATCCGTTTCAAAACAGCTTCCGCGATGTCCGTGTCTTCAAGGTCGTCAAGTTTTTCGAGAAGCAGTTCGCGGACGAATCCGCGTTTCGTTTTGCCGGCCCGCTTTGCGAACTCCGCGAGCCGTTCGTCTGCCACTTCCGGGATGTGAATCGTAAGCAATTTGACCTCGCCAACGGCGATACGTCGTCACTGCTTGAATACATCGGCAGGACGAACGACTTCACCACAGGAAAGGTGCCCACTTTACTGCGGCCCCCCGCGCAAACCATTGGAAATTGAATGCGCGATGGATGTTAAATGGTGCGCGACAGCAAAGGCGAGCGCGGTGCCGAAAGCACAATCAAACTCGAAGTCAAAGTCGAAGGCGCGGACAAAGGCGAGATACGATCCGCGCCTGGAGCGCGTCACGACGCTTGCGCTCGAGCTGCCGGAGACGAGCCGGTACCTCCACGGCGACCACGCGGGCTTTACGGTACGCGCGAAAAAGTTCGCGTACTTTCTGAACAATCACCACGGCGACGGAATCGTGGGCCTCGCATGCAAAGTGATGCCGGGCGACAACAAGTCACTCGTCGCGGCGCAGCCGGAGCGCTACTACATGCCGGCGTACGTTGGAGCGATGGGATGGGTGGGCCTGCGGCTCGATCGCGGCTCGATGGATTGGGAGGAAGTGCGCGAGCTGCTGCGCGGGAGTTATGTCCTGCTGGCGCCGAAGAAACTGGCGCAGATTGTGCTGAACGAAGCGGAGAATGAAGAGTGAGACGATTGCTGCGAATTCAGAACCGCGCACCCTTTGCAAATTCGGCAAAGGACGCTGCATCCCGAAAATTCAAATACGAAGGCCGAGGGTCAAACTTGAAAATTCTATGGGCGATGCGACTGGCGTTGCTGTGTGCAGTGGCGATTGCGGCGGGGACGAGTGGAGCGGTGGCGCAAGCAGCGATACGGCGCGGCAGTGGCTGCACGGCGGGCGCAGACGTTGCAGCACGGGATCAACCTGAGCAATTGGTTTCAGGCCGGCGGCGATCCGGCGGGACTCACCCAGCAACACTTCGACACCGCAATCACCGACGGCGATCTGGCGCTGATCAAAGCGATGGGCTTCGACCATGTGCGCGTGGCCATCAACCCCGCGCCGATGTTCCGCCGCGGGCAGGCCGACGTGCTTCCGGCGGATTACATCGCGTACCTCGACGCGGCGGTAAATAAAATTCTCGCGCACGGGCTTGCCGTGGAACTGGACATCCACGCGAGCGGCGAGTTCAAGCACAGCCTCGCCACCGACGACCGGTTCGTGGAAGATTTCGCGGATTTCTGGATGGGCTTCGCGCGCCACTACGCATCGAGCGATCCCGACAAAGTGTTCTTCGAAATCCTGAATGAGCCGGAGCTGCACGATCCCTATCGCTGGTACGGCATCGAGACGAAGCTCGCCGGCGTGATTCGCGCCGCCGCGCCGCGGCACACCATCATCGCCACGGGCGCGCACTATTCCGATGACGACGATTTGCTTTTCCTCGATCCGTTGCGCGACACGAACGTGATCTACACGTTTCATTTTTACGAGTCGCACGTGTTCACGCATCAAGGCGCCACGTGGGGCGATCCGTACTGGCATTTTCTGCACGGAGTTCCCTACCCTTCCACGCCGGAAAATGTGCAGGAGGTGGCGAAGCAGGTGGACGATCCCGTCGCGCGCTTGCAGGTGATTCGCTACGGCACCGACCACTGGAACGCGCAGCGCATCGACGCGGAAATCGCGCAGGCGGCGGACTGGGCGAAGCGCTGGGGCGTCACGGTAATTTGTAACGAGTTCGGCGTATACATCAAGGTGAGCGACCCGGAACAGCGCGCCGCGTGGATCACCGACGTACGCACCTCGCTTGAAAAACACGGCATCGGATGGACGATGTGGGATTACGACGGCGGCTTCAACGTGGTGAATCGCGCGGACGGCGTCGCCACGCCCGATCCACTCACGGTGAAGGCGCTGGGGCGCACCTTGCCGGCTCCGGCGAGCGTGCCGCCATCCGACGCGCCTGCAAAACCAATGAAGCCGTGACGAAAGACGAAGACGCTCGAGGCGAAACATTTCACCCGGAAAACCGGGAAAGGCGAACGGCACGGGGACATCGTCACTGTCGCGTGCGCGTTCTGTGATTCCGACCACGATGCGTCCACAACCTTTGATCTGCGTCACGGACGTTACGGCGAGCAGCCGGTGGTATCAGCGGCTGCTTGGATGCAAGAGCGCGCACGGGGGCTCGCATTACGACCAGCTTGTGCACGGCGGGCAGCTCATTCTGCAACTCCACAATTTCGACGTCGAGCACCATCACGGCGCGATCGGCAATCGCGACGACAAGCCGTACGGCAATGGAGTGCTGTTGTGGTTCGAGGTGGATGATTTCGACGCGGTGATGCTCCGCGCTAACGAAATGAAAGTCGAGATCGTGCGGCCGCGGCACCGCAATCCTCCCGACGACGACAACGGCGGGCCGAATCACTGGGAGTGCTGGATGCGCGATCCGGATGGATACACAGTGGTTGTGGCAAGCCCGTATGGAACGGCGGATGGCACGTGGCGGCCGAGCCCGCAGATATTCCAATAAGTCTGGAATTTGCGTGCACGCGGCTGCCACGCACAACGTCTCCTTTCCCTCCGATTTTCTCGGTGTTCTCCGTGAAATGTTTTGCTTCTGTCGCGGGAGACACAGGCGGATTCCGGCCTGTGCCACTTGGGCATGTTCACGTGGTTGGTGTCTTGGTCCGGCGATGTCTTTGCGGGTATTGCTTGCGGTGATCGTAAGACGACCGCCTGGGAGGCTGTCGGACGCGCGCGGAACCCCCGCTACTTCGGAGCGGGCTTGCCTTTCCAGTGGCGCGTGAAATTATCGAGCGTGGTAAAGGTGCGCGTGCGCATGCGATCCAGGTAGAGCGTGCCGTGCAGGTGATCGATCTCGTGCTGCAGGATGCGCGCGTACCAGCCGGACGCTTCGATGGTGCGCGGCTTCGCTTCGGCGCCAAGGCAATCCACGCGGACGCGGCGCGCTCGCGCGACCGCTCCCATGAAGCCGGCGACGCTCAGGCAGCCTTCGTAAAATTCCACGTGTTCGTCGCCCAGGGGCGTGAGCTTCGGATTGATGATCACGTGAAATGGGACGCCGCGGCGCTCCTTCTCGGCCAGATCTTCGGCGGCAACAGACTTCAGCAGGTCTTCGCGGTCTTCGATCACAGCGAGCTGGATGCCGAGGCCAACTTGCGGAGCGGCCAGGCCAACTCCCGGCGCGTCGGTCATGGTTTCGTGCATGTCGCGAATCAGGCGCTGAATTTCGTCGCTGCGGATTTCCTTTTCGCTCAGCGCGCGCGCCGCCTGCCGCAGCACCGGTTCGCCTGCCTGCACAATTTTCAGCCGCACACTTCGCTCCTCGCGTGACTTTTTCGCTGGACCAGCGTTTTTTATCATGCCATAGCTCCGCGCGGCGTTACGATGGGCGCGGCCATCTTGCGAAGGAGAACCCGCAATGACCCCATCCGCATTTCGAAAACTCGCCCTGCGTTTGCCGGACACCGAAGAGCGCGAGCATATGAACCACCCCGATTTCCGCGTCCACGGAAAGATTTTCGCCACGCTCAACTACCCGTCGAAGGAATTTGGGATGGTGAACCTGTGGCCCGAGCAACAGGCCGCGCTGGTGGAGGCGCATCCGAAGATGTTTTCGCCGTTCACTGGCGGGTGGGGCAAGAAGGGCGCCACGCGCGTACACCTGAAGACGGCGACGGAGCGTGTCGTCGCGAAAGCGCTCGCCGATGCGTGGGAGAAACACGCGCCGAAACCGAAGGTCAAGAAATCCGCTCACGCCAGGACGAAATAGCGGTCCCCAAGGGTCCGCGCCGCAATTGGAATTGCCGCTCGCGGAACGACAGTCCCGCGAAGCCGGGCTGCCCCACCTTGTGATTGAATTGTTCACGCAAACAGTGGCAAGCTTTCGAGCACGATTTCCTGAATCGTGGCGCGGGTGCCGGTGCGCTCGCCACAAAGCAGATCGGAAACACAGCAGACGGAGGCGGAGATGAGCGGCGGGCGGATGTGGCGTAGTGAAATCGGCGATGGTGGAACGGTTGCGAGGCGGCCTGCGTTGGTATGTTGGCGGCGGCGCCGTCGATGCGCGCGCAGGAAGCCACGCTCGATCAATTTTTCGAAGGCAAGCAGGTCGTCGTGCTGATCGACATGCCCGGCTCGCAGCAAGGCGTGGACCTCTATCCGGACCGCCCAAATTCCCTGGACGCGAACAACTACGGCAAGCGCATGAAGAGTTTTCCGGTCTCGTTGCGCGTCGGCGATTCGGCGATGATCACCAAAGTGAAGGTGAGCGGCAAGCGCATCGAGTTTCAGCTGGGCGGCGGAGGATTCGGCACGGCGGGCGACGCAACGGATACGGCGGTGCACTTCACGCCCGCCGACAAAAGCCAGCGCGAAAAAGACCTGCAGGATCAGATCAACAACACCGACGATTCCAGCCAGAAACGCTATCTGCAACGGCAGCTCGATGATTTAGTGCGCCAGCGCGAGCGCGACGACCGCCGCAACAAGCAGATCGCGGAAGAGGACGCCGCGCGGCGCCAACAGCAGGTCACCGCCCATCGCATGACCGGCGGCTCGCGCTTCAACTTGAACTACAACGACAAAGTTCCCGCGGACATCGCCCCGCACGCTGTGATGCTCGCGCTCTCGAAGTACGTCAGCTTTCCCGTCGCGATTTTCGGCGATCAAAACATTCCGAATCAAAACCCGCCGGGTGCGCAGAATGCCGGCGGAGCTGCCGGCGGCGCGCCTGCGCCGGGCAATTCGCCGTCAACGATCGCCGCGGCGAACGCCGGCAATCCGGCATACAACGGCGGCGCGGCGCCGCCCCCAGCCGCTCCGGCTGCAGCTCCCGCGCCGAGCGGCGATCCGCTGCACAGCTTGCAAAAGGGGATGAAGCTCGAAGACGTACACGCGCTGCTCGGCGCGCCTGCCAGCCAGACCGACACCGATCACGACGGCATTCAGGTGCACACCGAGATTTTCCAGCGCCCCGACGCTACCGTCACTTGTTCGTTCGTCAGTGGCGTGCTGGTCAGCTACAACATCGCCGTCCACTAGCAGCCCGACTGTCCCACGCGAGTGAACTCGCTGTACACCGCCTCACAGCGGAAGACTCGACATTTGTGTCGCTGAAAGCGCGCGCGTGCATCAAAATGCTTTGCGCCACTGCGCGATCGATGGACGACTCCAAACAAACCAAGCACGCTGCGGCTGGAGCGGCTGCGGTGTCCGCGGCAGCGCCGGCGCGTCCGCAGATGACGCCGGCCGTGATGTCGATGGGGACGCACACTGCGTCGGCGCCGCCGGTGGTCGATCACGCGGCCACATCCGCCGGCGCCGGCAGCGCGGCGGCGGGCGTCGCATTCGACGGCACCTCCATCAAAGCCGCGAGCAAGGCGCTGCTGCCGTGGCTGGTCGCGGTCGCGTTCTTCATGGAGTCGCTCGACACCACGATTCTGAACACCGGCGGTGCCCGACCATCGCCGCGGCGCTGCACGGTGGCGCCGCTCAGCATGAAGTCGGTGCTGGCCAGCTACACGCTGAGCCTGGCGGTCTTCATTCCGATCAGCGGCTGGATGGCGGACCGGTTCGGAACGCGCCGCGTGTTCGCGTCGGCGATCGGCCTGTTCACGCTGGGCTCGTTTCTCTGCGGCATCTCGAGCAACATCCACGTGCTGGTCGCCTGCCGCGATCCTGCAGGGCTGCGGCGGCGCCATGATGGTGCCGGTGGGCCGGCTCACCCTGGTGCGCACGTTCGCCAAATCCGAACTGGTCCGCGCCATGAGCTTCGTCGCCATTCCCGGCCTGGTCGGCCCGATGCTCGGCCCGATCGCCGGCGGCCTGATCGTCGGCTACTTCCACTGGCGCGTCATCTTCTTCGTCAACATTCCGATCGGCCTGATCGGCCTGTTCCTGGTCTATCTGCACCTGCCGGATTATCGCGAGCGACGATCGCCAATCCGCTCGATATCGTCGGGCTGATCCTGTTCGGCTCCGGCATCGCGCTGCTGTCCTATGTGCTGGAGGTCTTCGGCGAGCACACGCTGAGCGCGCGGCGAAATGCTCGGGCTGCTGGCGCTCTCGCTCGTGCTGCTGGCCGGCTACGGGCTGCACGCGACGCAGCACCGCAGTTTCCGCTGCTGCGATCTGAGCCTGTTCCGCATCCGCACCTTCCGCGCGGCGGTGAGCGGCAGCTTCTTCACGCGCCTGGGCATCGGCGGCGTGCCGTTCCTGCTGCCGCTGCTCTACCAGGTGGGGCTGGGCTTCACGCCGATTCAATCCGGCCTGCTGATCATGCCGCAGGCGATCGCGGCCATGAGCCTGAAGATGACCATGCCGCGAATTCTGGCGCGCTTCGGCTACCGCGGCGTGCTGATTTCGAACACCGTGATCCTCGGCCTGCTCTCATGCTGTTCGCGACCATCGGCGCTGCGCACGCCGGTCTGGCTGATCGTGCTGCAGGCGTTCTGCTACGGCGTTTTTCACGCTCGCTGCAATACACCAGCATGAACACGCTGGTCTACGCCGACATCGACCGAGGAACAGACCAGCAACGCCAGCTCCATCGCCAGCACCATGCAGCAGATGTCGATCAGCTTCGGCGTGGCGACTGCGTCGCTCACCACCGCGCTTTTTGTGCCGCGAAGGGCACGTCCGGCGCCGCCGAAATGATTCACGGCATTCACAAGGGATTAATCGCGCTTGGCTGCCTGACGATCGTTTCGACGCTGGTATTTAGCGGGCTGAAGCGCGGCGACGGAGCTTCGGTTTCCGGCAGCAAGCACCAGTTCGCGGGCTGAGGTGACGTTGCGATTATGACGCGATCGATGATCTGGCAGATTCTGTATTGGGCGTGGGTCGCGGGTGAAGTGGCCATCTTGATTGTCACCCGGACGCGCTGCGAGCGGCGGCGACGTCCGCGACCGCGGCTCGCTGCGCATTCTGTGGCTGGTCATCGTGGTCTCGCTGACCATCGGCATCTGGTATGGCGAGACGCACCAGCCGTCGATCTTTGGCGGCGCGCCGTGGGTGCGTAGTGTGGCGCTGGTGCTGCTGGCGGTGGCGCTGGCGATTCGTTGGACGGCGATCCTCACGCTGGGCCGGTGGTTCAGCGTGAACGTGGCGATTCGCGATAAGCAAACGGTGCAGACCGGCGGAATTTTCTCGATCGTGCGGCATCCTTCTTATACGGGATTGATGCTGGTGTTTTTCGCGGTGGCGCTGCACACGCGCAACTGGATCTCGTTTGCGATGATTCTTGTGCCGTGCGCGGCGGCGCTGCTCTACCGGATCAACGTAGAAGAGGCGGCGCTGCGGTCCGCCTTTGGCGCGGACTACGAAGCTTACTCGCGGAAAACGCGGCAGCGATTAATCCCGTTTATCTACTAATTCACAGTCCAACATTCCACGGAGAACACCGAGAACTTCACGAGGAGACGGAGACGCCGTGCCTGGCTCAGAAATCTCCGTGCCCTCAGGACTTTCTCGGCTTTCTCTGTGAAATGTTCCATGCCTTTGACTTTGTAGCTCTCACTCGCATCGCAGCGCGGTCATCGGATCCACGCGCATGGCGCGGCGGGCCGGCAGCACGCAGGCCAGTATTGCTACCGCGGTGAGTGCTAACGCGACGATCGCGAAGGTGGCGGGATCGGTGGCGCTGATTCCGTAGAGCAGGGTGTGCATGAATCGCGTGAGCGCCAGCGCCGCTGCGATTCCCACAGCCACGCCCAGAAGCGCCAGCTTCAATCCGTGCCCCACCACCAGCTTAAAAATCGTGCTCGCTTCCGCTCCCAGCGCGATCCGAATCGCGATTTCTCGCGACTGCTGCGACACCAGATACGACATCACGCCATAGACGCCCACCAGCGCCAGCACAAATCCCAGCCCCGCGAAAATCCCGAGCAGGATGCTCTGCGAACGCGGCGCGGCGTGCTTTTCCTCGAGCATTTCCGTGGCGGTTTTTACTTCGGAGATCGGCTGGCTCTTGTCGATCGCCCAGATCCGGTCTTCCATCACCGGAACCAGCGCGTGCGGATCGCCAACGGTCCGCGCCGCAAGGTAGATTCCCGGGACGCTTCCATATTGAAATAGCGGCGAATAAATTTCGGGTTCGGGCAGGGTCTTCTCGGCGCGAGCATCGCGTTCATTTCCGACCACTCCGACGACTTCCGCAAATTTCATCTCTCCGCCGTCACCGGGGGTCGCAAAGCGCTTCCCCACCGCGTTCGGCGTGCCAAACACTTTTCGCGCGAAAGCCTCGTTCACGATGAAGGCTCGCGGCGCACCTTTCACGTCGCCATCGTTGAAATCGCGGCCGGAGAGCAACGGAATGCCGAGCGCACTGAAGTATCCCGGCGCGACGGAATTAAACTTCGTGCTCTGATGCGCGGCCAGCGGGTCTTTCACGCTGTCTTCGGTGGCGAACGCGGTTTCGCTGATCATGTCGCCGAGCGGGAACATCAAGCCCACAGTCGCCGCTTCCACGCCTTCGGTCGAACGGGTCGCGTCGAGCACTTGCCGCGTGAATGTCACCGAGCGCGCCGGATCGGTGAACCGGTAATCCGGAAAATCCAGGCGCATGGTCACGATGTGGTCGGGGCGGAAGCCGACGTCCGCGTGAAGCAAGTTCGAAAAATTCCGCACGGCGAGCGTCGCGCCGATCAGAAGCATCACGGCGAGCGCGACTTCCGCGACCACCAGCAATCGCCGCAACACGTTATGTCCGGCGCCGGATGTGCTGCCGCCTCCCGAACCGCTTTCCTTGATGGCCGCGGTCATATCCTGGCGCGAGCTGAGCAGCGCGGGCGCCAGGCCGGCGAGAGTCGCCGCAAGTAACGAAGCTCCGATGGCGAACAGCGCGGCGCGCCCGTCGATGGCGACGCTGTCGAGCCGCGGAATATCCGGCGGCAGCGCCTTGCGCAAGGCGCTGGTGGTCCAGACGGCGATCAGGAACGCGCACGCGCCCCCAGCAAGCGAGACCAGAAGGCTCTCAATGAAAAGCTGACGCAATAATGCCCCGCGCGTGGCCCCAATGGCCGAGCGGATCGCGAATTCGCGGCGGCGCGCCCATCCGCGCGACAGAAACAAGTTGCTCACGTTGGCGCAGCCGATGAGTAGCACAAAACCCGCGGCGCAGAAAAGCACCAGCAGCGGCGTGCGAGCATCGCCAAGCAGATTTTCCGTGAGCGACTGCGCGTGCACGCTCCAACCTTTGTCGTCGGCGGGATACGAGGTGGCGAACCGCGTCGAAAGCGCATCGAGCTGGGTTTGCGCCTGGGCCAGCGTCACGCCGGGTTTCAAGCGAGCGATCACGGAGTACATATGATTGCTGCGCTTCTCCGTGTCGTCCTTCGAAGGATGCAGCGGCGTCCACAGCGCAAACGTGGGATAGGCTTCGGCCACGCGCTCGGGCATCACGCCGATGATGGTGTGCGGCTGGCCGTCGAGCGTGATCGACTTTCCGATCACATCGGGATCGCCGGCGAAACGTTCGCGCCACAATTGATAGCTCAGGACGGCGGTGTGATTTCCGGGCGCGACATCGTCCGCGGTGAACGTACGACCGAGTAGCGGCGGAAGCGCGAGCACGTCAAACCATTCCTTGGACACGTCGGCGCTCTCGATCTTTTGCGGCTTTCCGCTGCCCGTAATTTCTTTTGACGAATATTGATACGGCGCGATCGCAGTGAACGCCGTTGCACCGTTCTTCGGGTCGGCGATGTCTTTGATGTCCGGAATGGAAAGGCCGAGATTCGTGAAATCGAACATCGTGCTCTTGGAGGCGATGTCCACGAGCTGCTTCGGTTGCGGGAACGGCAGCGAGCGCAGCAGCACGCCGTTAACGACGCTGAAGATCGCGGTGTTCGCGCCGATGCCGAGCGCGAGCGTAAGAATCACGATCGCGGTGAATCCTGGCGTTTTCGCCAGCACGCGGACGGCGTAACGCACGTCGGCGGCGAGCCGCTCGAGGCGCGGCCACTGCCACACTTCGCGGCTGTCGTGCTCGACCAGCGCCACATTGCCAAATTCGCGGCGGGCCTGCGCGGACGCATCGGCGCGCGTCATTCCATCCGCGACAAGTTCGTCGATGCGTTCTTCGAGGTGTTCGCGGATTTCTTCGGAAAGTTGCGCGTTGCGCGTTTTGTTGCCGAACGGGCGTGTGGCGAAAATGTCGTCGAGCCAGCTCATGACTTCACCGCCGGCGCGAGCACGCGGGTGATGCCTTCGAGCATGGTCTCAAATGCAGACATTTGTTTTTCGAGGTGCGTGCGCCCCTTCGGAGTGAGCGTGTAAATGCGCACGCGGCGGTTTGTGGCGGAGGTGCCCCACGCGGCTTTCACCATTTCGGATTTCAGCAGGCGCTGCAGCGCGGGATAGAGCGAGCCTTCTTCAATCTGCAGCAGATCGTTGGAGGTGCGCTTGATGTGCTGCGCGAGGGCGTAGCCGTGGAGCGGCTGGCGCTTCAGCGTGCGGAGGATCATCATTTCCAGCGCGCCGGGAAACAGGTCGCGCGGCGGTGGCGTCATCATCGGGATTGTACCCCTATTTGCTCAGGCTGTATCTGACCATGCCTAGAGTAAACAAGGGTACGGCGGCGCGTCAAGCACAATTCGCCGTGTCGAAGGATCAGCCGGGCCACAGACAGTATGTCTATGCCGCGAACCACTCCGTAACGTCGATTCGCGGCGCGGACGGATGGGCGGCTTTCAGTTGATCCAGCGGATACCGACGATTCGGTACAGCTCGAAGCTGGTGAACAAACAAAGGAACGGAAGTGTTTGTGGAATAGACTCCAGCCTGTGAGCGTTATGTGCAGTAGCAGGTGTGTCCTCCGCCGCGGCGGCCTGTGGGACGCGCGCGAACCGCGGCCACGGAAAGACGGCAAAAGCCGCGCGCAGGATTGCCTACGCTACTCATCGCGCCTTACTTGTTTTTCTTTCCTGTAAAAAAGTTGCCGATGGACCTGGTGGTTTTGCCAAACACGCTGCCGACGTCCGCGGTGATCACCGGATCATCGGGCGTGCCCACCACCCTCAGCGGAACGCCTTTTTTGTCGCCGCCATTGAGCGCGCTGAGCAGACCCACGCCCACCTTTCCGACGCCGGAGGCATTCTTCACCTGCGCAACCAGATTGAAATCGAGCTGGTTTTCCGGCGACACCGCTCCGCTTCCCGAAAGTTCGCCCAGCGCCGGAATCACAGCGTTCAATTGATCCACCACCACGCCCGCGTTGCTCATGCGAACGTGCGCGCGGAGCGATTGAATGTCCGTGGTGTCTCCGGTTTTCACTCCGCTGAGCGCGGCGATGCCGTGAATTTTCGAGCCGACGTCGAAACCGACCAGACGCGTTTTGTCCGCATCCACTTCGCCGATGATGACCAGAGCTTTCGCCTGCCCGGCGATAGCGAGGTTCAATCCGAGCGTGCCGCCCCTCAGCACCGAATTGTTCGGCAGCCGTACGCCCGCGGCGGTCATCAATGGCTGCAAATCGTCAACCGGCAACGCTTGGCCAGAGAGTTTCAATTTCACGCCGGGGTTCGCCGCGCCTTCGGCGACAGGTTCGTACGTTCCGCTCACGTGAATCGCCGCGTCGCCCACCTGCACGGCAGCGTCATCGATCGTGCCGCGGTTCGCCTTCAGCACGTGCGTGCCTTTATAGGTGATGTCGATCGGTTTCGGTGCCTCGGCCGCGCCCTTGCGTAATTTCAGATTCGAAAGATGCGCCGTGCCGGAGTTGGTGAGCGTGGTGCCGTCGGAAGAAACTTTCATGTCCAGATCCGCGACCAGGGACACGCCGGACTCGGGATCGAGAAATCCCGCTGCCACTGGCGTGAACTGCTTCACGATGGCTTCCACTTCGGCCGGCGTTGTGGCCGCGTCGTCGCGATTGATCGGGCCGGCGTGCCCGCTCACGCTTAGCGTCCCGCCTCCGGGCAGATCGCCGGCCAGTTCGAAAGGAAAACTGGATCCGAACGAAAAATCGTGCACGGTGATGTTCACATGGTTGTACACGGTCGGCTCCCCGAGCTCGGGTAGCTCGCCCACGCTGATCGTCGCGTCTTCGATATCGACCAGGCCCACCTTAATATCGGGAAGCGAAGCGGGTGCGGCGGTTCCCCCGTTCATTCCGGCGGAATTTGCGGCGGAGTGCGCAGCTTGCGCGACGCGGTGTCCGATGGTGGAAAAATTCCAGGTGCCGTTTTCGGCCCGCGCCAACTTGATGGTGGGCGAATCGATCTCGAAGCTGCGGATATCCAGCTGGCGCGAAAAAATCAGCGGGCGCAGCGCGATGCCGATGCGCAGCTCGTCGGCCGTGAGAAACGGGCCGGGGCCAAACGCGGGATCTCCAGCGACGGTGAGGTCGCGTGCCGTCATCCTGCCGTGAATCACGGAAAGGCTGAGGTCGCCGAATGTCACCTCGCGTCCCAATGCCTCGGTAAGCTCCTTCTGAATGGCCGGGCGAAACGTGTTCGCATTCACGAACAGCGGAATCGCGGCGATCAATGCGGCCACGACCACCACCACTGCAATCAGAATTTTTGTCCAGCGCTTCAAGCGGGCCTCGCCAACCGATTTAGAAGACTGCAAATTATATGATGCGGGAGAGGCAGCGCCTAGCAACGAGTAACACCGTGCGTCCGGCGAGCGGTGCAGCAGGCGAACGCCCGACCGGTCGGACGCGCACGCTTCTCGCTTTTGAACTCCAGATTATTCGTAGCGCAGCGCCACCATGGGATCGACGCCCATGGCGCGGCGGGTAGGGATGTAGCACGCGGCCAGGGCTACGGCGCTCAGGATCATGGACACGCCGATGAACGTCACCGGGTCGGTGGCGCTCACGCCGTACAGGAGCTTGGCGAGCAGACGTGTTAAGAAGAAACTCGAGACCAGCCCGACCACGACGCCGGCCAGCGCCATCTGCATTCCTTCGCCGAGCATCAGGCGCAGCACATCTTCGCGTTGGGCGCCCAGCGCGATGCGGATGCCGATCTCGTGCGTGCGCTGCGTCACCACATAAGAAATCACGCCGAAAATTCCCACGCACGAAAGCACCAGCGCCAGCACCGCAAATACCGCCAGCAAAATCATCGAGAATCGGCGCGCGGCCATCGAATCGGCGATGATCCCGTCCATGCTCTCCACGCCGAACATCACGTTCTCGCTGTTCAATCCTTCGAGCGTTTTCTTCCACGTGCCGGTCATCGCCAACGGAGGACCGGCGGTGCGAATCACCACTCGCGCCTGCGGCGGCCCGGTGAGAAACATGTCGGGAATCTGCGCCAGCGGCATGTAGAGCTGCGCTTGCAGCTTGTTCGTTGCGTCGGTGTCCAGGCCCCAGTGCTTCACGTGGTTCACAATGCCGACGATCTGGGGATGCGTGTTGATGAGCCCGACGTTCAGGTATTTGCCGACAGCATCCTCGCCGGGGAAATATTGCTTCGCGAATTTTTCGTCCACCACCACCACGGCCTGGCCCTTTTCGTTATCCGATGCCGTCAGGAACCGCCCGCTCTTCAGTTGCATGCCCATCGCGTCCAGATAGCCCTGGTCGGCGAAGTAGAACAGGCAATCCTCCATGTCCGAAGTTGCCGCCGGCTTCGGCTTGCCGTCCAGCCAGAACGGCAGCTCATTGTCGCCCTGCATCGGCAACGCGCCGCCCGTCATCGAAACGGCTTTCACGCCGGGAAGCGCAGCCAATGCTTCACGCGCCCGGCGCAGCGAATCGCGAGAAAGCTGCGGCGTAGCGCCGTCCGCGGCGCTGAGCACTACGCCGAATGTCCCCACATTGTGAGGATTGAAGCCGGGATTCACGTTCCATAGATCCACCAGGCTGCGAATCATCAGCCCCGCGCCGACCAGCAGCACCAGAGCCATGGCCATTTCAATCGCGACGAACACGGACTGCGCGCGATGCTTTGCGCCACTGGCACCGCGGCCGCTTTCTTTCAAGACTTCTTGCACATTGGGCTGCATGGTCTTCAGCGCCGGAGCGAGGCCGAACACCACGCCCGCGAGAACCGAAATTCCCAGCGTGAAGAGCAGCACGCGTGCGTCAAGGCCGACGCCTTCGGCGCGAGGAAGCGCTTCGGGCAAAACCTTCAGTGCGAGCTTGGTTCCCTGCCACGCGATCACCAGGCCTATCGCGCCGCCTGCAAAAGCGAGCACCAGGCTTTCGGTGAGAAGTTGGCGGATTACGCGGCCGGAACTGGCGCCCATCGCGGTGCGCACGGCGAATTCGCGCGCGCGCGTGGTGGAGCGAGCAAGCTGCAGGTTGGCGACGTTCACGCACGCGATCAGCATCACGAAGCAGACTGCGCCGAGCAGCACCAGCAAGAACGAGCGCACGTCGCCGACTTCTTCTTCCTTCAATCCGCCCACGTAAATGCCGGCGTTTTTGTCTTCGGGATATTCCTTCGACATTTGGGCGGCAATGCCCTTCATTTCCGCGCGCGCCTGCGCGAGAGTGACTCCCGGCTTCATGCGCGCCACCGCGTCCATGCCTTCGTGCACGTCGCGATGCGTTTGAAACAGGCCGTCGTCGTAGATCCCCACCGGCATGTACATATCAGGCTTCGAGTGGTAATTGTTCAGGCTGAGCGTCAGGCTGGCCGGCACGATCCCGATCACCTGATAACTCTTGCCGCTCATCGTGAGTTGCTTGCCGATAATATTGGGCGAGCCGCCGAATTTTCGTTTCCACAAACCTTCGCTGAGCATCGCCACGAGCGCGGCGCCGACGTGGTCGTCGTCTTTCGTGAACGTGCGGCCGGCGATCGGCGAGACGCCGAGCACCGAAAAGAAATCCGAAGACACCATCATGGTGTCCACCTGTTCGGCTTCGCCGCTGCCGGTCAGGTTGAACGAGTCGCTGCGATAAACGGCAATCTGCGAGAAGACGTTATTGCGGCGCTGCCAGTCCAGAAAATTCGGGTAGGAGATCGAGGAGCGGTCAAACTCCGTGCCGCTTTCGTAGAGCGCGACCAGCCGTTCAGGATGTGGAAACGGCAACGGATTCAGCAGCACGCCATTCACGACGCTGAAGACCGCGCTATTCACGCCGATGCCCAGCGCCAGCGTGATGATCGCCACAGCCGTGAATCCGGGATTCTTCAGCAGCATCCGGATCCCGTATCGCAGATCCTGTAGCAACGTTCCCATCGCAGCCTCCCGAATTGCTTTTCCGCAATCGTTGCGCCGGATCTCTTGCAAGGAACCGGTGCGAAGGACCGGCCGGGCGGAGCATCCCGGCCGGTGCTTCGCAAGCCGTGGACCAAACCGATCCCCGGCAATCTGCTTGTAATACGAGCCTCCCGCGCGAAAAGTTCGAACCGAATTTTTCGTGTGCGTCCGCTCGTGGGACGCACCGTCGCAAAAACGAACACGCGTCGGGGTTCGGCCGAAAATCGAGAAGAGTTCCCGCATCCACGTGAATGGCCGCGGGTTAGGCCGCCATTGGAAGACTGTGTTCTTACCAGGGTGGCTTCCGAGTTGCAGCACGTGCGCTCTCGGCGCGACAATGGCCCGTTGCGAGTTCGACGAAGACGCTGCAAAACCGAGAAAACGCGATATGACCATGAATGAATCGAAGGTTCGAACGCCGCGCACGCTGCACTCGGTTCTCGCGGTATGGCTGGCTTCCGTTGCAACCTTTGCGACCGCGGTCGCCACACCCGCGCAGACTCCCGCGCCCGCTCACGAGGTTCGGCCAACTACGAATGCGGCCAGCGCCGTAATTCAGGTCACGGTGACTGTGACCGACTCTTCGGGTGCCCCGATTCCTAACGCCGACGTCGAGTTCATCATGCGAGGGCAAGCTTCGAGCCTCCGCACCAACGCATCTGGCACTACGCAACTCAAGCTAATGCGCGGAACTTACGTCATCTCCGCGGAAGCTGACGGCTTCGGTCGCGCATCGCAATCATTCGATCTCGCTTCCGCCGATGGCCGCGAACTCGCCGCACGAGGTATCCACCTAATCCTTCCGCGTTACACCGCCGCCGAGCGGAGTTCGACATGGCGCGACTCGTCGTATGAGACGTCCGCCTGGAAGCGCGATATAAGAGTCAGCGTCGTCGATCCGAATGGAAATCCCATCCCCAATGCGCGTATTTCGATTTTCAGCCGATACGCATTAGGCTACTTCCAAACGGGTGCGGACGGCAGCGCCACATTCGGATGCCCCGCCGACGCGAGTTTCGGAGTTTACGCCGATGGCTTTCTTTCAGGTCCGACGGGAAATACCAAGCCAGCCTGCCCTGACCCTGCCCTTGGCCACGAAGCGCGGGTCGTACTAGAGCCGAATCGATGGGGACTGCAAACGCCGCCGTATCCGAAGGACACGCTCGGGCTTTCGCGCGCGTCCGACCACATGCTCCTTGTCTATTCGATGGAGCAGGTCCGAGCGATGGAGCACGTCACGGTGACGGTGCACAACGCGCATACAAACGCGGACGAGACGTACTCGGGTGTCGCGATGGCCACGCTGCTTGCGAACCTCCAGGCGCCGCTCGGCGACGAGCTGCATGGCAAGGCGATGACGATGGGCGTGGTGGCGCGAGGTTCGGATGGCTACGAGGTGCTGCTCTCGCTCGCGGAGGTCGATCCTGCGTTTCACAGCGGCCAGGTGATTGTGGCCGACGCTCGCGACGGGAAGCCCATCGATAAAAATGGGCCGCTGCAACTTGTTGTGAGCGACGACAAACGCCCGGCGCGGTGGGTGCACAACCTGGTCTCGATCGAATTGAAGGACGTGCGATGAGTGGGATAGTCCCGCTTCGCGGGACTGTCGTCTTACGAAGGCAATTGGCGATACATGCTCGCGCTTTGACGGACCGACAATGGCGCGTTACGAGTCCGACAGCGCCCCAGCGCGGTCGTCCTGCGAAGGCAACTGGAGCTACATGCTCGAGCTGTGACGGACCGACAGACGACAATACGGAATGTGTTGCTGGCGGTTTCGGTCCGGCATCGCAAGTGCCGTAACTCGAAGTTGTCTTCGTAGGACGACGGCGCTAGGGTGCCGTCGGACGCGTAACTCGCCGTTGTCGGTCCAAGATCGAGGGTGCGCTTACTGAATCGAGTGGTCGTAGGACGACGGCCTGCGCGGCAGGCCATCCCACCCTGGGTTAGTAGGTGCCGTGGAGGCGGACGGTGGCGAATTCGCGGGGCTTCATGCTGACTACCACAAATTCTCGTTCCTTGCTCGAGCCGTCCGGCGTCTCCAGCAGCAGTTTGTCTTTCGCCAGGCGGAAATGCGCTTCACCGCCGATGGCGACCAGCGTTGCGTGCTTCTGTTCTTTCGGGCGGATGCGGTAGGTCACCAGGTCCGTTTCCACGGTGTATTCCTGGCAGAGCAATCGTAGCGACGTCTTGTCCTGCGCGTTCGTGCCGAGAACATCGCTGGCGGGCGACGCGTTGGCCTTTTCCTGGTAGCCGCATGGGACCGATTCCATTTGGACGATTTTGCCGTCCTGGTAGTCGGGCTTGTTCCTGGCCATGGCGCAGGAGGCCGAAGCTAGCACGATGGCGGCGATGGCGATTTTCTTCATGGCAGCGGCTCCCCCACAGGCCGGGCTCTCCTCCCGACCTGAGGCCAGTTTGGAGGGAGCATCCGCCGCCGCCAATGGTACGGAAGTCCCTGTTTCTCAACAGGCATCGAGGAAAGTGCGGAAATCGCTAAGTGTTAATGTGGCCGGTGAAACTGGAGGCGCAACGTGAGCTGCACTTCGGCCGGCTTTCCATCCGGCCCGAGCGCGGGCTGAAACTGCCAGGAGCGAACGGCCTTGAGTGCCGCCTCGGTTAGGCCGTCGGGCAGCGCTTCCTTCACCGCGAGATCCCGCGCCAAGCCGTACATATCGATGACGGCCAGCAGCACTACGGCGCCCTCCACGTGATTTTTGAGCGCATCGGGATTCATCGGAACACGGGGACACTCAACGCACCTGGGCATGGTGTAGCCGTTCCTCCCCGCGATCGGCACGCCTGGAAACTGGGCGGAAGTTACCGGCACCGCCGCGCCGGCCGGCGCGCGCAACGCTCCCGAGAGGTCGAAGGAAAGCTTGGCGGTGTGCATCAGCTTGCGGTCGGCGACCAGGAATAAATCGATCTCCACCACGGCGTCGTTACCGAGCGCGGAGATATTGCCGACTGCAACTGTATCGACGTTCAATTGGCCGGCAACCCAAATCGCCAGGTCGGTACTCTTGAAGCTGTCCGACGGCCAACAATGCGAATCGAGCCAGCCGCGCATCGCCTGCGGGTCTTGCACCTGGATCGGCTTGGCGATTTGCGCCGCGGACTGGCGCAGGTCGGCGTCAAATTCCGCGGCGAACGCGCGGCCGAGCTGGGTGAATTCTTTCTCAGGGCCGTAGAAATCCAGCACCACCACGGATTTTTGGCCGGAAGCCGCGAGCGCCTGCGCGGTTTCGTCGGCCATGGGCTGCAGGCCGGGAAGCTGCGCGCGAACCGGCGTGGCCGTGGCGAAGGCGAAGCAAACCGCGAAAAGAATGGCCGGAGTGTAGCGAGGTCGGTATCGCATTGCGCGAAGGCAGTCAGCGTAATACTAAGTCCACCGGCAGACAACAGTTGAATCGCCGCGCAGATCGTCCGGGGATTCCGGAATTTGCAATATCCAGGGCTAAACGTTGACGCGGCATTACCGCCGACGTAAGCTTGCAACACCGGCAAGAGGTGGGTATCGCGTGTTGTCGTGTGTTTTGGGGTGGCGTATGCGGCGTGGCATGGGCGGGGCGATCTCGATGTGGATGGCTCGCGCTTCCGCGTTGCTTGTGGTCGCCGCCGTTGGCGCTTCCCTTTCCGGCGCCGCACAGACTCC
Source organism: uncultured Acidobacteriota bacterium (assembly GCA_963839325.1). Lineage (GTDB taxonomy): Bacteria > Acidobacteriota > Terriglobia > Acidiferrales > UBA7541 > Palsa-295. Next base: position 411,895 of record CAWIUO010000005.1, read on the forward strand.
CGCGGCACAAGCTCCAGCGAGTAGTTCTTCATCCTCTAGCGCGGCGCAAAGTTCCGCCCCGGTGGGGGCTCCGCAAGCTGGATCGACACCTTCCCCTTCGCCCTCGGCAACACCGGCGGCGCCGCAACAGTCCGCGCCGGCGTCGGCCGAGCTGACTACGCGCACGTCGCAAACTCCATTCCAATCGAGCGTCAACCTGGTGCCCGTGCGGGTGGTGGTGCGCGACTGCAAGCGGCAAAGCGGTCACCAATCTGCAGCGCGAGGATTTTCAGGTCTATCAGGATGGAAAGTTACAACTGGTCGCGCACTTCGCGGTGCTCACCCCCGAAGCGGAAGCACAGACCGTGGTGCGCGCCGTGCCCACGGTGACCGACACCGAATCCGAAGGCGTTTCCGGCAAGCTGCAACTTCCGTCGCGCTACGTGGCGCTGCTTTTTGACGACGTGCATTTCGAAACCACCGACCTGCTCCGCGCGCGCGTCGCCGCGAACAAATACATCGACGGCGTGAGCGACCCGGCGACGCGCTTCGCACTCTTCACCACCTCCGGCCAATTTCAGTCCGACTTCACCGACGATTCCGCCGCGATTCACAAAGCCATCAACGCGCTGATGCCGCGACCCGTCGGCGCGTTTGTGATCAACGAGACCGGCCAGTGTCCGCCGATGGATTATTACGAAGCGGACCTGATCCAGAACAAGAACGATCCGATTGCCACGCAGGCAGCCCAGCAGGATGCGATGGCTTGTTCGGGCGCGACCAACCTGCAGATGGCGCTTGGCATGGTGATCAACACGGCGCAGCAGGTCATCACCGCCGGCGACGCGAACACGCAGTATTCCATGCGGCGGCTGAGCGAAATCCTGAAACGCATGGCCGCGCTTCCCGGCCAGCGAAGCATCGTGCTGATCTCGCCTGGATTCTTGATTCCGACGTTCCTTACGGAGGAATCGGAAATTATCGACCGCGCCGAACACGAGAACGTCTTCATCAACACGCTGGACGCGCGCGGGCTTTACACCATCGATCCGATTGGCGATATCACGCAGCAGGTTCCCGCCTATTCAAGCGGCGCTACCGCGGGACTCGCTTCGCAGTATCGCAGCCTGAGCGCGATGGCCAACGACGACGTGATGCGCGATTTCGCGGCCGGGCACGGGCGGAATCGCGTTCATGAACAACAACGATTTATACGCGGGGCTGGTGCAGACCGCGGGAAAGCCGGAAGTTTCCTACTTGCTCGCCTATTCGCCGTCGGGGCTGAAGAACGACGGCAAGTTTCACTCCATCAAGGTGAAGCTCACCGGCAAAGAGCACTATTCGATTCAAGCGCGCCGCGGATTTTTCGCGCCGAAGAAAGATGTGACGCCGGAAGATCTCGCGAAGCAGGACATCGAGGACGCGGTTTTCTCGCAGGAGGAGCAGGCGTCGTTCCCCGTTCAACTTCATCTGCAATATTTTATGACCGGCACGGGCAACGCGAAGCTTTCGGTGCTGACGCACGTGGATGTGAACTCGGTGCACTTCGACCAGCACGACGGGCGGCACTGGGACGACTTGACCATCGTCGCGGCGCTGTTTGACCGCAACGGAAATTTCATCGAGGGCGACGAGAAAACTCTGGAGATGCGGCTGAAGGATCCAACGCTTTCGAAGCTGGAGCAGAGCGGCGTGACGATCAAGTCGAGCTTCGATGTGAAGTCGGGCGGATACCTGGTGCGCCTCGTAGTGCGCGATACCAAAGGCGCGTCGATCGCTTCGAAGAATGGCGTGGTGGAGATACCGTGAGATATGCGGCGGCGGTGAGTATCGGCATTTCAGTGGAGGCTGGCGTGCGGGCGCCGGCCTCCGACGAGGGACACAACAATGAAAAAACTATATAGCGCACTTTTCGCGGGCGTTTTGATTCTTTCCGGCGTGGCGATGGTTCGCGCGCAGCAGTCCGGCGCGCAACAATCCGCGCCCGCCACCGCCGCACAGCAAAGCGCATCGCCCGCTCCGCCGCCTGCGTCCGCGCAACAGGCCTCTGCCGTCCAACAGGCCGCGCCACAGCAAGTGCCGCTGCCGCAGGGCACGCCGCTGAAGAGCGAGACGCGCGAAGTGCGCGTGGACGTGATCGTCACCGACAAGAAAGGCACCTACGTCCGGGACCTGAAGAAAGAAGATTTCAAAGTCTGGGAAGACAGCAAGGAGCAGAGCGTCAACTCGTTCACATTCGGGGCCGATCCCGCCGCGCCGCTCGCGGCACAACGGCATTACATGGTCCTCTATTTCGATAATTCGTCGATGGACCTGAGCGACCAGCCGCGCGCCCGCGCCGCCGCCCAAAAATTCATCGATGCCAATGCCGGGCCGGACCGCGTGATGGCGGTGATGGATTTCGGCGGCACGCTGCGCGTCCAGCAGAATTTCACCAGCGACGTGGCCAAATTGAAGGATGCGGTGGCGGGCATCGGAACTTCATCGGTTTCGCCGAATGAAACCGCTTCCACCGGCGGCATGGTGAATCCCGGATTGCAGAGCATCGGCAACGCCGCCGCCGAATTCGGCGCGTACACGCTGCTGCTTTCGATTCGCAATGTGGCGAAGGGACTGGGCGACGTGCCGGGGCGCAAGAGCTTGATCCTGTTTACTGCGGGATTCAGCCTTTCGCCGGAGCGCATGTCCGAGCTGACGGCCACCATTGACGCGTGCAACAAGGCGAATGTGGCGGTGTATCCCGTCGATGTGCGCGGGCTGACCACGATGATGTCCAGGAATTTCCAGCGCGACGGGAGCGGCGACAACGACGGCGGAACGATCCGGCTTTCCGCGCTCCGTTCGCGTTCGCATTCGTATCCAAATTCGTACTCGACCCTGAGGGCCGTGGCGGCGCGCGCGGCTTCGTCCGCGAATTCGACGGGCGCGTTGCGCTGCATGTCGCGCTCGGCGCAAGGACTTTACCGCATCGGCTGCGCTCCGCTCCCCAGCGGCCGCGATCCCGAATTGCGCCACGCGATCTACGGCGAATATCAGCGCCGCAACACTCGCACGTTGCTCGTTGCTGCGCCTCAGCACGGTGGCGGTGGAGGCGGTGGCGGCCACGGCGGCGGTGGTGGCACCGGTGGAGGAACAGGTGGTGGAACAGGTGGTGGAACGGGAGGCGGGACGGGCGGAGGCACGGGAGGAAAAGGCGGGACGGGCGGAACGGGCGGTGGAACCACAGGCGGCGGTCGCGGCACCGGCGGCGGAGTCGGGAATATCAACAACATCAACGCCTACAACCCGCTGAACCAGTCGCGCGCGCTGCTGCCCCACATGCCGTCGAGCGCAACCACCAACCAGCAAGTGATGTACATGCTGGCCGAAGGCACCGGCGGATTTCCCATCCTGAATACCAACGACCTGCTTGGCGGCTTGCAGAAAATCGCCAGCGAACAGGACGAATATTATTTACTGGGCTACAACCCTTCGGATTCGCCGGAAGGAAGCTGCCACACGCTAAAAGTAAAAGTGGAGCGCTCGGGATTGACCGTGCGCGCGCGCAGCGGATATTGCAACATCAAGTCCAACGATCTGCTTGCGGGCAAGCCCATCGAAACGGAACTGGAAGCGCACGCGAGTGCGACCGCCACGGGGGCTTCGACGGCTCCGAATGCGGCGGGCGCAAGCGATCCGGCCGTGAACGGTTCGTTCGAGGTGCCGTACTTCTACACCGCGGCGAACGAAGCGCGCGTGGATGTGGCGGCGCAACTTCCCCCGACGGATATCGTGTTCAACAAGGAAAAAGGAAAATACCACGCGGACGTGAATATTTTGGGCGTCGCGAAAAATCCCGACGGCACCGTGGCCGCGCACTTCAGCGACGAAGTGACGCTGGACCTCGAGAAATCCGACTACGAAGCTTTCCTGAAGAAACCGATGCAGTACGAGAACCAGTTCCTGATCGCGCCGGGAAAATATAATTTCACGCTGGTTGTGGGAGGCGGCGGCGATAAATTCGCGAAGCTGGAAAAGCCGCTGGCCGTGGACACGTTTGACGGCAAGAAAATGGCGCTCAGCGACCCTGTGCTCTCCAGCGAAATAGCCAAGGTCGCCGACGAGGCGGACGCGCTCGACGCGCAATTGCTGGCGGACAAAGTGCCGATGATCGTGAAAGGCATGCAGTTGACGCCGTCCAGCTCGAACCGCTTCAAGCCGAAGGACACGGTGGGCCTGTACGCTCAGATTTTTGTGCCGCAGTTGAGCTCGTCGGACGTGGCGCCAAGTCTTGCCGGTGCGAAGACGATGATGCTGCAAAGGCGGGCGCCGCGCCGGCTTCGGGAGCCAGTCAATCGGCCGTTCCCGCACCCAATCCCGCCGGTTCAGTACCGGCGGCCGCGAAGCCGACGATCGTGAAATTGAAGTACGTGATCCAGGAAATGAAAACGAAAAAGGTGGTGTACTCCACGGCGCCGATCGACGTCACATCGTTCGCGCAGACCGGAAATCCGGTGGTCTCGATCGCGCTGAAAGTCCCGGTTGAGAATCTGCCGCCGGGAGACTACGCGCTGCTGATGCAAGCCGGAGATAACGCAGGCGGCCTCACCTCCGTCCGCGGCACGCTGTTTTCAATCGAGTAGGCGAACGCTGTTGCCCTAGGTTCGGCGGCCGCCGACGGCTACGCGACGGGGTGATGGTGCCGACCGCCGCTTTCGGGTACGCTGCGATTTGCCTGCAGGGCGATCTTTCGGGCTAACCGCAAGTTTCAAACCGAAAACATCCAGGATACTCGCGAAGGTATCGAGCTTCGGATTTCCATTCTTGGAAAGCGTTCGGTAAAGCGATTCGCGGCTCACGTTTGCGCCTGTGGCCACACGCGCCATCTTGTGCGCTTCAGCGACATTTCTCATCGCAATCAACAACAAGTCCGGGGAGTCTTCCGCGGCTGCATTCAGGTACGCCGCAGCTGAGGCCGGTTCCATGAGCTGCTCGTACAACCACTCGTCATAATTGCGGGTGCGCTTAGGCATTGTAATCTCTCCAGTATCGAATCGCGGCTGAGATGTCCCGTTTCTGGCGATTCTTTGTGCCGCCGCACAGCAAAATCACAGAATCTCCATCCAATCCAAAATAAATACGGAAGCCGGGTCCGTAGTGGATTCGCATTTCACACACTCCTTCGCGAATCGCCTTCCAGTCCCCGAAAGCTCCACGCCGAACGCGGTCGATTCGCAAATAGATAGCGGCGCGAGCGTTGCGATCGTCGATTCTACCGACGAATATCTCAAACGGTCGCTCCCCATTCTTTGCGGTGTAGATTTCGACGTTTCGGGGTTTGGCTTCCACAGATACCGCCGGCCCTTCGTTGTAGCTTAGAGGCTACATCTTAGCACGAGTGGCACTTTCCCGATGGCCGATTTTCGTTTACTGGAGTCAAGTCACCTTCCGTCAGCGAGTGGTTGCCGCGCTGGCAGTAGAGGCCGGCCCCGCGTCGGGAATGGGCGTGCGCTCGTCCGTGAGAATGCGCACCACGTCGGCCCAGGAGTTGGCGCGCAAGGGCGCGTCGCGGCGGGCGTTGTGCGGCGCGGTGAACAGAATTCCCGTGCCGGCGAAATGATCGAAGTGGCGCGGGCGATCGTCGATCAGATAATCGGCGAGCAGAATGCTTTTATCGCCGCAGAAAACGTAGTGGCTCGGCGGAATGAACGAGAAGTGGCGCTGCAGCCATTTGAACTTCGCATCGAAGGACGACGGCACGTCCATCGCCGCGCTAGCGATGAAAATCTCGTAGTGCTCGGAAAGCTGGCGCAAAGCTTCCTGGCTTCCCTCCACCAGCTCCAGATCCGCGAAGAAATCTCCGGTGTGGCACAGACGCTCGTACTCGGCAAACATTTCGGGCGTCAGCGTGCTCCTCATCGTGCCTTCGAAACCCTTCTCGGCCACTTCTTCGCGCGTGATGTTGCTACCCGTCTTCTCGTTGAAGGTACTTAAGACTTTGCCGAACGCGTCGGCGATCACTTCGTCCATATCGACGGCGATCCGCGGACGAGCCTGGCCGCGACGGAATTTGCGCCACGCGGCGCGGGCGGCGTTGGAAGCGTCTGCGGCGGGGACTGCAAGCGGCACGCCCATCTTTCGCGCGCGGCGCTCTGCATCCTTCAGCATCACGGCGCGCCGGGAGTGCTGCATCTTCATCACCAGCGCAATGAGAACCAGGATCGCCGCCGTCGTATTGGCCCAGATCACCGCCTGCGCGCCGAGCTTTAGCCCGTAGCAAAGCCACAGCACCACGCCCGCCAGGTACACGCCGAGCATTCCGTACGAGAGATCTTCCCCGCCCTGTTTGTGAATCTTGACGATCTGCGGGATAAACGCGCCGGTGGTGCAGATGGCCGCGAGCGTCCCCAGAATTGCAACGATTGCCATGCAGAATCTCCTGCTACAAGTATTGGACGCGCAGGAAATTCCGTCCAATGAAAATTTCGAATCGAACTGGCGCGCGGTGCGAGCCTTTCCGATCCGCTTCGTGGACGAGAGGCGGGCGAGACATTCGGGGAATCAGGGATACTTCAGCGGCCAAAGCCGCATTGGTTGCAAGTTTTTTGATGTAGCGCGGCGATTGCCCAATCTTTGCGGGTCATGGCTTCAGCCATGACATTAAAGCCAGGAAACAAATCGGCTTTAGCCGCTGAAGTTCCCTTTCTCTAATTCGGCAGAGTGACCGTCAGCGGGACGGACACCGTTGTAGCGCCGGCTGTGGCGTTCACGGTGATGGTGGTGGTTTGCGTGGGCGAGCTTCCCGCGCAACCGGTCATGAAGGTGATTGCCATCGCGCCGACAATCAGTGCGAAAGCGGTCCGCCCAAAGGCTTGCGCGAGTAGTTTCTTGCGGCGCGTGAAGAACAGCCCGAAGAGCGTCAATTCCCCGCCGAAGGCAATCGCATACGCCCGATTCATCGCCGCGAGCAAGCCGAACCTGCGTTGGCCGAAGCCCGTCCCGCCGTTCGCGCTCCCGCCGGAGCCCGCGCCTTGCGCCGGCCACATTCCGGCTGCGGATTTGCGAGTGCGCGCGGCGCCGCCCGCCAAGCCATCCACGATCGTCAGCGTGGAACTAACCACACCGCCATTCGGCGTCACGCTGGGTGGGCCGAACGTGCAACTGTAACCCGTCGGCGGATTCGCGCACGAGAGATTCACCGTCTGATTGAATCCCCCTGCGGGGGTGACGAAGATCGTCGTCATGCCGGGAGTGCTGGCTGTGACGGTCACAGCCGTCGGGTTCGCCGTGACAGTGAAGGTACCGGCCGAGGTGATGTTCACCGATATCGCGGACGAGGCGGAAGGCGAGAAATCATTGTTCCCCACGTATTGCGCCGTGATGGTGTGCATGCCGACGGCCAAGGTGGTCGTCGAAAATGTCGTCACGCCGCCGGCGCCGATCGTGGCAGGCAAAATCGTCGTCCCTCCGTCGAGCAGATTCACCATGCCGGTAATCGGGAAAGTGCCGCTCGTGGTGGTGGTGGCGGTGAACAGGATGCTTGTGCCGGCAGCGGCGGACGTCGGCGCGCCAGTGAGCGTGGTCGTGGTGGGCGCGATTTTGACGGTCTGAACGATCGCGGTCGATGTGCTCGCAGCGTAATTCGAATCGCCGCTGTAAACAGCGGTGACGCTGTTGGCTGCCGACATTGTAGTCCGGCGTGAACAAGTTCGACATTCCGTTGGGCTGAATCGTCGCGCTCGAAAGCAATGTCGAGCCGTCGTAGTACGAGACCGTTCCGGTGAAATTTCCCGGCGTAGTCGAGCTGACGGTCGCCAGCATGCCGACGGTGTTGCCGTACACCGAAGGATTCACCGTCGATACGAGGGTGATAGAGGTGGCCGCTCTCGTTGCGGCGTTCACGGTCTGGGTGATTGCCGACGATGTACTGGTCGCATAGGTACTATTGCCGGCGTACGTCGCGGTGATGGTGTGCGGGCCTTGCGTGAGCGTGGTGGTGGTAAATGTTGCAATGCCTGCGGCGAGCGTTCCGCTGCCGATTTGGGTTGCGCCGTCCAGAAAGTTCACTGTGCCGGCGATCGTTCCCGCCGTGGTGGAAGTAACTGTCGCGGTGAACGTCACGCTCGCGCCGACCGTGGACGGATTCAGCGATGACGCAACGCTCGTGGTGGTCGCGGCTTTACCTCCGGCTGCGTTCACCACTTGCGTGATGGCAGTGGAGGTGCCGCCGCTGTAATTCGTATCGCCGGAGTACTGCGCGGTGATCGAGTGCGAGCCTTGCGCCAGCGCCGTTGTGGCGAAGGTCGCAACGCCGCCCGCGCCGACGGTGCCGGTGCCGATCTGCGTGGCGCCGTCCAGGAAATTGACCGTGCCAGTGATTGTGCCCGCAGTCGTGGATGTGACCGTCGCCGTAAACGTGACGTTTGCACCCACGGTGGAAGGATTCAGCGACGAGGTGAGCGACGTGCTTGTCGGCGCCAGCACCGGCGGTGTCGCGCTTGCTCTTATTCAGCAAAATTACGCTGCCCGAACATGAAATCGATTTTCCCGTCGGCGTTGAAATCCGCAGCGACTCCACTTTGACCGAGCGCCAGAGGCATCTGTTGAGCCGGAGAAATGGTTCCGTCGCCATTCGCGATGGATCTGGAACGTGCCGTCGCCATTGCCCGTGAAGATACCGCCGCCGCCCTCGGTTCCGCCCGGCAACGCAGGTCGAACTTTCCGTCGCCGTGAATTGCCGCGAGCACCGGCGTGCCGGCAAATCCAAAGCCGTCCAACGTAAGAGACGTGGGCGGTTTAAACGTGCCGTCGCCATTCCCCAACGCGATCGCCGAATGTAGGCGTGGTGCCGTCGGACGACGAGCCGGCGGCGACCAAATCGACTTTCCCGTCGCCATTCAAATCCGCGAACGCAAACGGCGAGCCGTAGCTTCCGTCGGGAGCCGACGGGAGAATATTCGGCGTCACCGTGATCGTGTTCGGCGCCTTGAATGTGCCGTCGCCGTTCAAACGAAAAGCTGCACAGCGTGCTGAAGCGTCGGTATCAACGATCGTGGTCGGGCAGCACCATAAACACATCGGGGAAATTGTCTTTGTTCACGTCGTAAATCGCGCTGAGCGGATGTTGCTCGCGAACGACGGTCGGCGCGGTGGCGTTTGGTAAGTGAGCGTGATTTGCGGGGACTTGAAAGTGCCGTCGCCGTTGCCCAACTGCACGGCGAATCCTTCGTAGTACGTTTGGTCGAAACACCGTCCTGATGTCGAAAAACGTGTAAACAATGTCCGGCTTTCCGTCGTGGTTCAAGTCCACGGCACGGAGCCCGGTGTATCGTCTCGTTGATGTCGCTCGCCGAAGGAACCAGGCTCGGAGCTTGAGTCAGTGACCGGAGTTTGAAAACTGCCGTCGCCATTCCCGCCGCCACATAGAACGATTGCGCTTCGGCGCAGCGCTCGGATAAATTAATCCCGGGGTCGAATTCGTGTTGGTATTGAGCGCGCCTAGAGCGTAGGAGTCCACTGCCACTCGGCTGGGAACCGTGAGCGAGGACCCCACGACAGGAATTCCGTCCGCTCCGCGTCAGATACGTCGTCAGCGTACGTCTGCGTCCCGCCGGAATATCACGGTACGCCACTAGCATCCGGTCGGCCGTCGCCGTTCAGGTCGCAATACGTTTGTTCCCGTGCAATATGAACGGAAGTTTGGGCGCGCCGGCGAACGTGCCGTCGCCGTTGCCCATCAGCGCGATAGCCGAAATTCGGTAAGATAGTCGTCCGCCGCCGAAAGTCCGTTGCCGCCGAAGCCGCTATACAAATCCAGGTTGCCGTCGCCGTCCAGGTCCGCTCCGATGATCAAGCCGCGATTCGGAACGTTGCGTAGGCGGGCCCCGCGTAAAGTGCCGGTCGCCGTTTCCGACGTAGGTGCGAATGGTCGGGCCGTCATCCGTGGCGAGGTCGATCTTACCGTCGTTATTAAAGTCCGCGCGCCACGATTCCCGGCCCAGGTCGTTGGTCGCTGTGTCCACCGGCGGAAATCCCTGCCCGGCATAGGTGTAGGCGGTGCCGTTACCCTGGCCCAGAAAGATTTGTCCCTGTTCGGTGATGATGTCGCGCTTGGTATCTCCGTTCACGTCCGCGGTGATAAATTTGTCGGTGAAGGATGTCGTCTGTCCGCCTGTCGAGACGGCGACGGGATTGTTGAAAGTGCCATCGCCTTTTCCGAGAAAAATTAGAAATCCCTGCGTGCTTGAATTCACCAGCAGGTCCTGATTCCCGTCGCCGTTCATATCGTCCACCACAGCAAACGTGATTACCTGGCTGGGAAGCTCGTAATTCACCGCCGGCTTGTAGGTGCCGTCGCCATTGCTAATGAATACGCTGACCGAAGAATTGAGTCCGTCCGTGTTCGCGGAGATCAGATCAACGTTTCCGTCGTTATTCAAGTCGCCGCCGAGCATCGAATACGGCGGTGAAATCGGTCGTCAGCGAAGTACCCACCGTCGTTGCATAGCTGGAGTTCACGCTGTAGGTCAAAATCGAGCTTCCGTTTATCGCCGCTCCCAAATAGTCGCCGCCGGATTTCGTTTGCCCCAGATAGGCCGATTCTGACGAGGCTTGCCCTTGAACGGCCGCCGCGCAGCCATGCGGGTAGAGATCGGGCGTAGTGGTCAGGAAGGCGTTGTTGTGGATCACCTTTTCGTAGTTTGCAGCCGTTGAAGTGACCGTTGTCATCGGACCGGTCGCGGAGCCGGTGACGTTGAACACGCCGTAGCCGAGCGAACAATCGCTCTGGCGGACCAGCAAGAAGCTGTCGCCCGACGAAGCCGATACCGCCGGTAAATTTCCATAGAACGGTGCGATGGTCGGAGCGGTGGCGCCGCCTGCTTGCAGCACGAAGTGCCTCTGAAGCGCGTGCTTCACCGCCAGGGGACGAGTGCGATGCGCTGCCGCATCGCTTGGGCTGGGGTAGCAGCCGGGCAAAAATGGAAAGAACGCGCAGCACGAAGACATCGCGAAAACTGCCACGATCGCCGCAAAAAGCAAAGCTAACTGTTGGGAGCGCACTATCGGCTGACGCACGCAAACCTCCGGGAGGCGAATTCCGTCAGGGCTGGGCAAACGCTTCCCGTGCGGCGCCTCAATCAGTGAGTACGAAAATAAGACTAGAAAACTCGGCCGAGAAAACGTTACGTCGCGGCGCCGGCTTCGGGCCGCCCCAGGAGACCGTCATCATACACAAGTCCGATTTTAAGGCGATGCGATTTTTTTGCGCTGAAGGTACGGTACTCCCAGAACAGCCGTTACAAATCGATTCACCCTCGGACCGGCGGCCACGCGCTGAATGCGCCGCGAGTCGCCCCCGGTTTAGAACGGTGCACTGCCGAGTTCTTGCAGGATTTTTTGTAAGGCGGAGCGCCGGACGATTCGCGGCACTCCCTACGTCCAGGCTGAACGTTCGCGCTTCCTGTAACACGGCAGGCTTTCTAGCAGTGCGGTGAGGCGCCAAATCTGCCCGGTCCGGTCCAGCGTTGCGGGGGTAAGACCGGCCGTTACACAAACAGAATAAAAAAACGCCGCGCGCCACACTTTGGGTTATGGCGCGCGGCGCGGTGTTACCGGATGCACGGCAAGGGGCGCCGTGGCTGCCGCTTGTTACTTGGGCGACCCGGGTTTCGGCAACTGGAGAATCATCCCGCTGCCCTGTCCCGACTCGACTTCCGGCAACTGACCGTTCCAGCGTTCGATCAGCGCCTGCTCGTTTTCGATCCGGCGCAGTTCGAGCAACTGCGGCGTGAGCGAGTTCTGCCGGATGCGGTTGGCATCGGCTTCGCCCTGCGCGCGCGTGACCATGGACTTCGCATCGCCTTCGGCCTCCGCGATTTTCTTCGCGGCCTCCGCCTGCGTGGTGGCGAGTTCGTTGCGAGCGCGCTCGGCCTGCTGAATGGCCTGCGCTTTGGCCGTAATCGCCGCCGCGATCACTTCCGGAACGCGCGGCGCGCCGATGAAGCCGAACTGTTGCACGCTCACGCCCACCGGACGGGACTTTGTCCTCGATCATCGTCTGCACGCGGCTCAGAAATTCAGCCTTGCGCTCGCCGTAGATGTCTTCCACGGTAAAGGTGGAAGCGACTTCGTTCAGCGAGTTGCGGACGATGTCGCGCAGAATGCCGTGCGTGAAAAGATCCAGGTCGTTCACCCGGTATTTCACATAGAAGTCCGGCACCTTCTGCGGGTCGATCGCGTACGAAAGCGAGACGTCCACGAAGATTTCCATGCCCTCTTTGGAGTTGAAGCCCATCTCCTCGTTCACGGGATGGCCCTCGTTGACGTCCCGCGTACCATTTCACGGTTTGCACGTAGGTCGGAAACTCGAAAATCTGCGTGCGCAGCGGGCTGTACACCACCCAACCCGTGCGAATCGGAATTTCCGACGCTCCGCGCTGGCTATCGGCCAGGTTGATTTCGACGCCGACGTGGCCCGCTTCGATGCGCGTGATGCGCAGCACAAACAGAGCGAGCAACAGCAGCACCACCAGGCCGGCAACGCCAAAGAACAGGAACTTCATATTTTGCTGCGAGACGCGCGGCACAAACTGGCATACTGCGCGATAGTACGCGTGGCCCGTTATGGAAAATTGTCATAGGTACATTCTCCTTTGGCCTCCGCGGCCACGTTGCGGCGACGGATCGCGTGGCATCGCGCTGTGTGATTTTGCCGCGCAGGCGCGATGCTGAATTTCTGGTTACACACCCGCCGAATTTGCCGTTTTTCCGGCGATTGGCAGATGCGGTGAGTTGGCATTGATCCGGTAGGACAGAGATTAACACGCGGACGTCAGGAAGCTGTAAGCGCGGCGTAAGGAATTTGTTAGGCGGGGCGTAAGTGCTTGAGAATTATGCCGTAGTAGGACTCCGCCCGGAGGAATGGGCCGAAACCGCGGAGGCCGAAAACCCAAACATTTCACAGAGGACACAGAGAAAATCGGGAGGGCACGGAGATTATGTACATGGCAACGGGCCTCCGTGCCCTCCGCCGTTCCCGGTTTTCTCCGTGAAACGCTCTCGATTTTGATTTTCGTCTTACGCTTTTCGCTTTGTGGCGCCGCGCTGTCTGCCGTTGCGCGATTTGCCGTTGTGCGCGGGCGCGATTTTGCGCAGCGCTGCGCCGAAGGCGGCAATGGTTTCGGGGACTGCTTCGCTGTAAACGAACTGGCCCTCGCGGCGGCAGCGGATCAGGTTCGCGTCGGAGAGAATTTTCATGTGGTGAGAGACGGTGGCGGGAGTGACGCCGCGCATCGCGACCAGGTCCAGACACTTAATGTCCGCGCGCGACGAGATCGCTTCGAAGATTTGCAGCCGCGTTTTATCGCCCAGCGCTTTCGAAATTTTTTCGATCTGAGCCCGGTCCATCGCCATCGCCACAGTATAGTCCCGATTCGTTCGTAGGCTCCGGTCGCACAAACTCCATAGCTATCTGTAAGAGCCGGTTTCGTACCCAGCCGGGTCGGCTATCCCGCTATTTGAGCCGCGCGTACTCGGCTTTGGCTTGGAGCAGCAGCGGCAAGTCCGGGTCGGCATCCTTCCATTGCGCGAACAAATTCTGATACGCCACGCGCGCCTTGGCATCATCGCCTTCCAGTGCGTAGGCCCGCGCCGATCCCAATCGCGCTACAGCCGCCTGTGGCAGGTTCAGCACCGCGCCGCGATCCGCCAGAAACTTTTCAAATTCCGCTGCCGCTTCCTTGCCCCGCTTGGCCTGTAGATACGCCATGCCGCGCAGGTACACCGGCAGCATCGTTTCCGTGATCGCACCTGACGTCACTGATCCGAGGTCGTCGGTCTGGTCGGGAGCCAGAATGGTCAACGCCTTTTCGAAATCCCCTCGGCTGAGGGCAATCTCTCCGCGAATCACCGGCACCCAGGCCTTCTGAATCAGCGTGTCGTTGGGATGCTTTTTGCTCAGATCCGCAGCGAATAGCTCGGCTTTTGCTGCATCGCCCGCGAATGCCAGTCCTGTCGCCGAAAGGGCTTGTACATCGCGGCCATTTGACCACGCCAGCGCCTGCTCCGCGAATCGCCGCGCTGCCGCCTTGTCCCCAAAGATGCCTTCGCGAATCGCGGCTAAGGCGTAATACATAGCGCCGGTTTCTTTTTGATCTTCGCGCTCTGCGTATGCGGCTGCCTGTTCGGTGAGTTTCGACGCTTCTTTCAGCCGCCCACCGTACGCCGCCGTGTCCGCCTCCGTCGCCAGGAACAAATCCTCCACTCCCGGCTTCCCCTTGCTCCAAGCGACCTGCGCTTTCATCCCGGCAACGTCGTTCCTCAGAAATGCTACCCCGTAAATCTCGGCTCGCAGGTCCGGTGAATCGACCTTGTTAGCCTGCGCTTGCTGAATCAACGTCTCAGCCTCATCGATCTTCTCGTTGGCGACATAATCACTGACCAGATTGCTGTAAGCCAGCGGATCCTGACTCAATTGAAACGCTGCCTGTAGGCCGGTCAGAGCCTTCGCATACTCTCCTAACTCATTATCGATCACTGCCAGATTATTCGTTGGCACGTCGTCGCGCGGATAGGTCTGCTGCCACGATTCATAAATCTGGCTTGCCTTCTCCAGGTCTCCCTCGACGTCGGAGACGTAATGCGCTTCGATGTACAGGCGTTCCCGCTCGCTCACCCGGTCGCGCAGTTCGTAAGCTTTTCGCGCCGCGTTGCCCGCCGCGTCCGTTTCGCCGAGAGTCCGGTACGCCGATCCCATGGATGCGTAAGCCATCGCAAAATTGGGATCAAGCTCAATGGCGCGTTTGAACTGAACGATGGCGCCCGCCTGGTCATTGGCGTAGAGCAAGGTTTTCCCCCGGCCGTACGCCTGCAGCGCTTCGAGCGAGGAAGTGGATGCGGCATCGAGCGGAGTATCGTACTTTTTTACCGTCGCCAGAGACTCGCCGAGCTTCCCACGAAGATCGGAAGCGACTTTGCTGAGCGCGTCGAGCACATGGTTTTTGTCGGCGGCAGTCGCCTGCGCGCTTGCCAGCGTATCTCCCGAATGGCAATTCACCGCTTTCGCGATCACCGTGTATTCGGTGCCGACCTGAGCGATCGAGCCTTCAATCGTGGCCGAGGCGTTCGCTCGTTCGCACACTTCCCGCGCCAGCGCCGCGGTGAGCCGCGCGTCGCCAGGCTGCTGCATCATCACCAGCGTCTTTCTCACGTTGTCGTCGCCCAGCAGCGCCAAGAAGGGCGACTGTTCGAGTTGCACTGCGAGGCCCTGGCGCAGCGTTCCGTCAAACACCGTGTCGCTCGTCAGGTTCTGAAACTCGCCAAGCACCACCACGTCCTTCTCGGTGAGCTTCGGCTTCTGGTGAATGTAGTAGTAGCCGCCGGCTGCGAGGGCTGCCGCGAGAATGGCTGCGCCGGCGATCAGCTTTCCGACGGGCGGTTTTGGCCGCGTCGTCGATCCATCGTCGGGAGGAGATGTCGCGACTTCCGTGCGCGTCGATGGGCGCTTGCCTGATCCCGGGCTCTCGACGCTTAACGCCGAGCCTGATGTCGCGCGCGGTACGCTGCCGCTTCCACTCGTAACGGCCGGGTGCTCGTCTTGGTCTTGCGCGGGGACATGCCGGCCGCTTGCGGTGGAATCGCGCTTCAGTCGCTGCAGGTCGGCGCGAATTTCCGCGGCGCTCTGGTACCGCAGCTTGGGATCCTTCTCGAGCGCCTTCGCTGATAACGTCGTCGAACTTCGGCGGCAAATCCGGATTCACCCGCGCCAGCGCCGTCGGCATGCGATTCAGAATCGCATCAGTGATCACGCCGCTGGTCTCGCCGCGGAACGGCAACACGCCCGTCGCCGCTTCGTACATCACAATGCCGAAACTGAAGAGATCCGTTCGCGCATCCACAGCCTTACCGCGAATCTGCTCCGGCGACATGTACGCCACCGTGCCCACCGCCGTGCCCGGGCTGGTGAGATCGGCTTCGCTCACCGTCGGGCCGCCTTCGGTGGATGCAGTGTCTTCGCGGACCAGCGTCGTGTCGGCCGCATTGCTCAACTGTTTCGCGAGGCCGAAGTCGAGAATCTTCGCGTGCCCCAACTCGGTAACGAATAAATTGGCGGGCTTGATGTCGCGGTGGATGATGCCCTTGGAGTGCGCGGCGTCGCAGCGCATCGGCGATCTCGATGCTGATATCGAGCAGAAGTTCGAGGTCGAGCGGCCGCCCGTTGATTTTGTGCTTCAGCGTTACGCCTTCCAGTACTCCATCACGATGAAAGGGCGCCCATCGTGCCTGGCCGATTTCGTAGATCGTGCAGATGTTGGGATGGTTCAGCGCGGACGCAGCGCGCGCTTCGCGCCGGAATCGCTCGAGCGCCTGCTGGTCGTGCGTCACATCGAAGGGGAGAAATTTCAGCGCGACGAAACGTCCGAGGTCGGTGTCCTCGGCCTTGTAAACAACGCCCATTCCGCCGCCACCAAGCTTCTCGATGACGCGGTAGTGCGAAATTGTGCGGCCAACGGGCGAATCCGCTTCGGGCATGGGCTGCCAGAGTCTATGTGGCCCACGCATCCAAGTCAACGCACCTCAACTCACGCTGTGCCGACGCACCCGCTCCGCCTTTCCGGGTGCCGCACCCTTTTCGTCTCAAAAGGGTGCGCTCGCACAACACAACGAAGGACACTCACACTCCATCACCGCGCAAACGCGAGGGTGCTTTGAGTGGCATAGACATCGTCTGTGGGGGGTTATCGAGCGCAATCGAAGAGCGATCCTTCGACCCGATGCCTCGGGGTCTGAGGATGACGTCGCGTTGCCGAGGCGATTCGAAGTCACTTCAACTTCGCGTACTCCGCTTTGGCTTGTAGCAACACCGGCAGGTCGGGATCCGCGTCCTTCCACTTCGCGAACAGATTCTGGTACGCCACGCGCGCCTTCGCATCGTCGCCTTGCACCGCATACGCACGCGCCAATCCCAGATACGCCATAATCCCGTTCGGACTGTTTACCACAATACCCGGATGATCGATGATCTTCTGAAATTCCGCCGCCGCTTCATTTCCCTGCTTCAGCGCGAGATACGCCTCCCCTCGGATATAGGGAATGTAGAGCGACGGAGTAATGTTCGAGACGCCGGTCTGCCCCAGTTCGATTTTCTGCGCTACAACGAGTTCGTCGAGAGCCTTCTGGGGATCGTGCTTATTAATGGCGATCTGGCCTCGAAGCGACGGAAGATAATTCGCGTTCAGTAGCGTGTCGCTGGAGGACCCTTTTGCGAGTGAATCCGCCATTCCCTCCGCTTTCGCGTAATCCCCGGCGAACGCCAGTCCTAGCGCCGTGAGGTAGTTGAGATCGCGAGTTGACGCAAGCGCCAGCGCCGTGCCGGCATATTTCTTCGCGTCGTCCGGGTACCCAAACATCCCGGCGCGAACCGCCGCCTGCGCCCAGTACGAAGCCGCGGTTTCCTTTTCTCCCGGGTGCACAGCGAGATCAGCGGCCTGCTTGGTGAGTGCCTCCGCCTTTCGATATTGCCCGTGATATGCGGCGGTGTCCGCCTCGGCGCCGACCAACGTGTCCTCGATCCCTTCTTTCCCGCGCGACCAGGCAACTTGCTCGGCCATTCCCTTCGGATCGTTCTTCAAAAAAGCAATCTGATAGAGAACCAGGCTCAAATAGCCGGAGTCGAGTTTCTTGGCTTCCGCGTCTGCGGCAAGCGAAGACGCTTCATCCAGTCGATTGAGCGTCAAGTAAGAGCCGATGAGGTTGGTGTAGTTCAGGCCGCTGGGGTTCATCTTGAAGGCGGCTTCGGCGTCCGCAAACTCTCCCTGATAGTCACCCAGCAAATTGTCGATCACACCGAGGTTGGTGTACGGGACATTGTCGCGTGGGTAGGCCTTTTGCCATGCCGCGTAAACCTCGCGCGATTTCGGCAAATCACCTTCTGCGAACTGAGCGTGGTGAGCGTCGATGTAAAATCGCTCGCGTTCGCTCACGCGGTCGCGCAGCTCATACGCTTTTGTAATGTTCTGCGCGGCCAGGCCCGCCTCTCCGATATCTATGTACGCCGTGGAGATACCCGCGTAAGCCATCGCGAAGTTCGGGTCGAGCTGGATCGCCCGTTGAAAAAGCGGGATGGACGCCTGGAAATCGCTGCTGCCCGTCAGCGCGCGCGCCTTGCTGAACGCCTGCAGTGCTTCCAGCGACGACGTGGACGCTTGCTCGAGCGGCGTATCGAATTTCTTTACCGTCGAAAGCGACTCGCCCAGCTTGGCGCGCAAGTCCGTCGCGACTCTGCCGAGCGCGTCGAGCACATGATTCTTGTCGGCGGCTGTTGCCTCAGCACTCGCCAGCGTCTCGCCGGAGTTGCAGTTCACCGCTTTCGCGATCAGCGTGTACTCGCTTCCCACCTGCGCGATCGAACTGTCGATCGTGGCCATCGAATTGGTGCGCTGGCACACCTCTCGCGCGAGCGCGGCCGTAAGGCGCGCGTCGGCCGGCTGCTGCATCATTTTCAGCGTTTGCTGCACGTGATCGTCGTCGATCAGCGTGAGAAACGGCGACTGTTCCAGTTGCACCGCAAGCCCCTGGCGAAGGGTGCCGTCGAACACCGTGTCGCCCGTCGTGTTCAGGAAATCGCCGAGCACCACGACGTCTTTTTCCGTGAGCTTCGGCGCGCGGTGCATATAGAAGTAGCCGGCTGCTGCCAGGATGGCCGCGAGAATCGCCGCGCCGGCGATCAGCTTCCCTGCAGGCGGTCTCGGTCGCGCAACGTTGACCCGTCGTCGGGAGGAGAAGTTGGCACCTCCGTGCGCGTCGAGGGACGCTTGCCGGAGCCCGGCCTCGAACTTTTTGCGTCGGAGTCTGACGGCGCGCGCGGCACTCCGCCGCTTCCGCTCGCCACGGTTCCCTGCTGCTCTTCGTCTTCCGTGGGCACTCGCCGGCCGCTCGCGCTCGAATCGCGCTTCAGCCGTTGCAGATCCGCATGAATTTCAGACGCGTGCTGGTAGCGCAGCTTCGGATCTTTCTCCAGCGCTTTCGCAATCACATCGTCGAACTTCGGCGGCAAATCCGGATTCACGCGCGCCAGCGCCGGCGGCGTCCGATTCAATATCGCTTCCGTGATTACTCCGCTGGTCTCGCCGCGAAACGGCAGCACGCCCGTCGCCGCCTCGTACATCACGATCCCAAAACTAAAAAGGTCCGTGCGCGCATCGAGCGGCTTGCCGCGAACCTGCTCCGGCGACATATACGCCACCGTGCCGACGGTCGTCCCGGGACTCGTCAGGTCCGCTTCGCTGATCGTCGGCCCGTCTTCCGTAGAAGCCGTTTCGTCTTTCACCAGCGTCACGTCGCTCGCGCCCAGGCCGATTTGCTTCGCGAGTCCAAAATCCAGAATCTTCGCGTGCCCCCGCGTGGTAACAAAAAGGTTCGCCGGCTTGATGTCGCGGTGGATGATGCCCTTGGAATGCGCCGCGTCGAGCGCATCCGCGATTTCAATGCTCAGATCAAGTAGCAGATCCAGGTCGAGCGGGCGCCCGTTGATGCGGTGCTTCAGCGTCGTCCCTTCCAGGTACTCCATGGCGATGAACGTGTGGCCGTCCGCTTCGCCAATCTCGTGAATCGTGCAGATGTTGGGATGGTTCAGCGCGGACGCCGCCCGCGCTTCGCGGCGGAATCGCTCCAGCGCTTGCGTGTCGTGGGCAACGTCAAAAGGAAGGAATTTCAGTGCAACGAAGCGGCCGAGCTGCAAATCCTCAGCTTTATAAACGACGCCCATTCCGCCGCCACCGAGTTTTTCGACGACGCGGTAATGCGAAATTGTGCGGCCAACGGGGCTAGGGTCCTGTTCCGCCATGCGCCGCAATAATAGTTGCCGCGCGAGGGCAAGTCAACGAAGTGGAATACACAGCTATTGCAGCTTGGCGTATTCGGCCTTGGCTTCTTTCAGGATGGGGATGTCGGGGTCGGCGTCTTTCCAGAGCGCAAGAAAATCTTTGTAGGCGGCGACGGCTCGCGCACGCGCCGCGTCGGCATCGGCGCCTTGCGAATTCTTCGCGATGAGCGCATTCGCGCGCGCCACGCCCAGCCGCGCCAGGGCGCCCGTCCAGCAACCCCACACGATGCCGCTGTGATCGAGTATTTTCTGAAACTCCGCCGCGGCCTCTTTTCCTCGCCCCGCCGCCAGATACGCCTGCCCGCGAATGTACGTGGGATACATGCAGGAAATATTCAGCACGAATGGAATCTGCCCCAGTTCCAGCGGCGGGGTAACCGGTTCGAGCGCGCTCAGCGCGCCGGCGGAATCTTTCTTATTCAGCGCCAGTTGCGCGCGGATCGCGGGCAGCCACAGCGACTGGATCTGCATGTCCAGCGGGTGAGCCTTGTCCAGCGCCTGCGCCATCGATTCGGCTCGCGCCGCATCACCTGCCATCGCATACGCCAGCGCGGTTTCCAGCTGCACGCCCTGGCTCGCCGGCGCCAGCTTCAACGCCTCCGCCGCGGACTGCTTCGCATCCGCGCTGCTTCCGTATGCGGCTTGCTGCACCGCTTCGTTCGCTTGCCAGATGGCACCGCTTTCCTTGCTGTCCGCTTTGATCGCGGATTCCACGGCTCGCTTGGTCAGGTCGCGCGCTTTGCTCACGCGCCCGGCGTAAGCTTCGGTGTCTGCCGCGAGAGCCAGCCCGTTGTTCTCAAAATCGGGATTGCCCGCGAACCACTTTTGCTCCTCGGCCATCGCGGCGGTGTCCGACTTCAAAAACGCGAGGGCGTACACGACGGAATGCAGGCCTCCGTAGTCTCTGTATTGCGCCGGTGCATCGCGGATGAGCTGCCGCGCTTCGTCGAACCGCTGCATCGCGACGTCAAGGTTGGCGAGGTTGGCGTACTCATCGACGGCCGGCCCAAGGCGAATAGCATCGCGCGTAGCATCCGCAGCTTTGTCAAACTCTCCTTTCAAGCCGTATAACAGGCCCAAGTTCGCGTACGCGCCCGCGCTTCGCGGGTAATTATCAATGAACTCCTGCGCAGACTGTGTAGCCTTATCCAGCTCGCCGGTGACGGATGTGTAGTAGTTGCTCTCGATGTTCAGTTTTTCTTTCTCGCTGGCGTGTTCCCTCAGCTCAAAGGCCTTGGTGTAGTACTCGTTGGCCCGCCCAGGCTCAAACTGATCGGAGTAAACGACACCCAAAGCGCTGTAGGCCGCGGCGAAATTCGGATCGAGCTGGATGGCTCGGAGTTCATAAGGCACCGACGCCGCAGAACCCTTCTCGTTTCCGGTTCTTACACCAAGGCTATGGGCTTGCAACGCTTCCAGCGAGGAAGTCGTGGCCTGCGTCAACGGAACATCCAGCTTCTGCACCGTCGCCAGCGATTCGCCCAGATCGCTGCGCAGTTTGGTTGCGCCGTCTCCCAGAGCATTGAGGACTTTTTCTTTGGTTGCCGCGGTGACCTGCTTTTCAGCCAGCGGATCGCCGGTCTGGCAATTCACGGCTTTCAATCCGAGTACATACTCGCTGCCCAAGCTTGCAATCGTTCCGGCAATGTAAGCTTTGCTGCCGGCCCGTTCGCAAACTTCGCGCGCCACGTCCGGCGTGAGCTTCGTATCCTTCGGGCGGGTCATCAACTTCAGCGTCGCGGCGACTTTATTATCGGGAAGCACGTTCAGGAATGGCGACTGGTTTAGCGAGACGGTGAGCGCGGTTTTCAGCGTGTCGTCGAAAACCGGATCGCCCGTGGTGTTGGTGAAGTCGCCCAGCACGATCGTGTCTTTCTCGGTGAGCCGGTTGGCTTGCGCGTGGCGCGCGTAGTACAGCCACGCCGCCCCCGCGATTACCACCAGTGCGAGCGCGGCTGCGGGGATCAGAACCTTCCATCGTGTGTTGCGCGGCGCGAGAGCTTCGCGAATTGGCGTGGCGATCTGCGTCGCGGATGGCGCGACCGCGGCGACCGAACTCGATCCCGCCGCCGGCTGCTGCGGAGCCACTTGCGTCGCAGCCACATGCGTTGCAGAAAGGTGCGCCGCTGAGATCGCTCCCGAGCCCGTGGTGGAGACGCGGCCGGAATCCGTGTCGCGCTTCAACCGCTGCAAATCAGTGCGCATTTCCGACGCATGCTGGTAGCGCAGGTCGCGATTTTTCTCCAGCGCCTTGTTGATGATCCGTTCCAGTTCCGCCGGCACCGCGGGATTCAGCCGCACCGGAGCGATCGGCGCGCGATTCAGAATCTCGTCGAAAATTTCCGCCGAGCTGCCGCCCGAAAAACCCTGCTGCCCGGTGACCATCTCATACAGCACCAGGCCGAACGAAAAAATGTCGGTGCGCCCATCGAGATCCTTCGCGCGCGCCTGCTCCGGAGACATGTACGCCAGCGTGCCCATCGCCGCGCCGGGCGTGCTCAGTTCCAATTCTTGCTGCGTCCGCGTCGCGTCGCCATCGGCGCCCAATTTCGTCTGCACCTTCGCCAGACCGAAATCGAGAATCTTGGCGTGTCCGCGCTTGGTGACAAAAATATTCGCCGGCTTGATGTCGCGATGAACGATGCCTTCGGCGTGCGCCGCGTCCAGCGCATCGGCAATTTCCGCGGCCAGCGTCAACGCGAAGTCCAGCTCCATCGGCCGGCCGGAAATCTGGTGCTTCAGCGTGAGGCCATCGAGGAATTCCATGGCGATGAACGCTTCGCCCGCGCGGTCGTCAATTTCGTAGATCGTGCAGATGTTGGGATGGTTCAGCGCGGAGGCGGCTTTGGCTTCGCGCTCGAAGCGCGCGAGCGCCTGAGGATCTTTCGCAACGACGTCAGGAAGGAACTTCAGCGCCACGAAGCGGCTGAGCTTGATGTCTTCCGCTTTGTACACCACGCCCATTCCGCCGCCGCCGAGCCGCTCGACGATGCGGAAATGCGAAACGGATTGGCCGATCAGTGGGTCCGGACTGGGCACGCGCCGCTCATCTTATTGAGCGCGGCTACGCAAGTCAACGAACGTAAAACAAAGCGCGAGCAGGCCCGCGCGAGCCCTACTTCGACGCCGGCGTCTTCACCAGTCCGAGTCCGATCAAACTCTCCGCCGTCGCCACAATCGCCTCTTCGTTCGACCGCGGCGACCAGCCCAGCAACCTCCGCGCCTTCTCGTTCGTCGCGCTTTTCTTCTTTCCCAGCTCCGGCAAGATTGACTTGATCGCCGGATCGCGCAACGCGGCCAGCCGCACCAGAAAGTCCGGCAGCTGCATCGTCGGCACTTTCTTCGCCGCCGCGCCCATCTTTGCCTTCAACACCAGCGCCAGTTGCTTCATCGACATGAACTCCGCCGCCACCGCCAAAAACCGCTCGCCCTTCGCTGCCGGATGCGTCATCGCGATCACGTGCAGATCCGCCACGTCGCGCACGTCCACCACTCCGAAGTAAAGTTCTCGGCGCGCCCGGCAACGATCCGTCCATCATCCGGCTGATGATCTAAATCGACGCGGAAAATCCGGCGCCAGCACCGGCCCGAACACCGCCACCGGATTCACCGTTGCCAGTTCCAGCGCCCCGCCCTCTTTCGCGATAAAGTCCCACGCCGCCCGCTCCGCCAGCGTCTTCGATTTCGGGTAAGGCATCACGTCTTTGGCGTTCGGGTCGGTCCAGTCTTTCTCCGTGAACGCCGGACTGCGACGCGGCATGCCCGTAGCCAATCGCCGCGAATGACGATGTGACTACCACCCGCTTCACGCCCGCATCGCGCGCGGCGCGCAGCACGCGCAACGTTCCTTCGCGCGCCGGAACGATCAGCTCGTCCTCATTTTTGGGGACGCTCGCCGGCAGTGGCGACGCCACGTGCAGCACGAATTCGCATCCACGCACAGCCTCCGCCCAGCCTGCGTCTTTCTCCAGGTCCGCCGCGAAAAATGTGAGCCGCTCGCCCGCATCCACGCCGCCCACCTTCAGCATCGCGCGCACTTCGCTTTCGCGACTCAGATTCCGCACGGTCGTTCGCACCGTGTGCCCCGCCCCCAGCAACTTTATGATCGCGTGGCTCCCAATAAATCCCGACCCGCCCGTAACCAGCACTGTGCTCACAAAATCTCCTTATCCCACAAACGCGTCCGCACAAGCACGCGCCACGCGCTCACCAAAATTGGATGTAGAGGAAATCACTTCGACGCGAAAAATCTCAACTGCCGTGGGATAGTCTGCCGCGCAGGCTGTCGTGCTACGACCAGGTGGGGCCGTTGGAGCAACCACGCCGCCGGACCAACAACCACAGAAACAAATCTCGAAATCCCGCCCCAGTGCGATCTGCCACCAGAAAGTCCGTCATGCTGAGTCCGCCGCGGTGGACGAAGAATCCCCCTTCGTCTTTCTTGCGACGCTCGGCACCAACTCAACCGCGCCACAAAACCTGAAGAGAGATCCTTCGACCCGATGAATCGGGTCTCAGGATGACGCGCACATAACCCGTAACCGCGCGTCACTTCAGCTTCGCGTACTCAGCTTGGCCTGCACCAGCACCGGCACGTCCGGATCGGCATCCTTCCACAACGCGAAGAAATCCTGATACGCCAGTCGCGCCTTCGCGTCATCGCCCTCGAGCGCATACGCCCGCCCCAGCCCCAAACGAGCCAATGAGCCGGTAACGTAGTTACTAGGGATAGCGGGATGGTTGATTATCTTCTGGAATTCCATCGCCGCCTCCACTCCATTTCGATCAGCGATATAAGCTTGTCCCCGCAGAAACGCCGCGAGCATGTCCAACTGGTTCGCATAGTCGTACCTCAAGGCTGGAACGAGTGCTTCAATCGCCTTCTTGGGGTTTTTTCGCGCAAGCTCGACCGACGCGCGGATCGTCGGAACCTGGTATCCCAAAATGAGTGTGTTATCGGGATTCGCTCTCTCCAACTCGTTTGCCAGTGATTCGGCATTGCTCGCGTCTCCGGACAAACCGAGCGCCAATGCCGCAAAAGACTTGCCATCTTCCGAACAACCCATGCTCAGTCCGGTTTGCGCATCGTGCTTCGCTCCCGCTCCGTCCCCTACCAGAGCCTTTGTCAGCGCCATGAAACTGAAATCGTCCGCGGCGATTTGCTTCTCCTCGTGAGCCAATATCATTTTGATGCTTCTCTCATTCTCGTCGAGCGCCTTCCGCATACGTCCATGATAGACATCCGTGTATGCCTCGTCCGAGAGCGCGTATGCATCGTACGGATAGCCACGCGCCGCGTACGCAACGAGGTCTTCCCTCATCGCCGCCTCGTCGTTCTGCAGGAAGTCCGCCATATACAAAGCAAGTTGAAAACCCGGATTGTTCAGATTTCGAGAAGCTGCTTCCTTAACAGTCGCTCTTGCTTCATCAAATCGCTCCGAAAAAACGTACACGACTGCCAAACCCTCGTTTATGTTGACGTCGTCCGGCGCGACTTCTTTTGCTTTTTGCATGTACAAAAGGCTCTCGTCTAAATTGCCCAGGTATCCTTCCGCAGCGCCGGCGCTCTCAAGTGCGATTGCATCTCGCGGGTAAGCCTGGCTCCATTGCCGGTAAATCGCGAGCGACTTGTCGATGTTGTGCTTCACTTCGTCTTGATAGTGCGAGTCGATATAGAACCGCTCGCGCTCGCTGGCCCGGTCGCGCATCTCGTACGCATGCTGGATGTTTTGCCACCCGATCTCGCGTTCGCCCAAATTCATTTGCACCTGCCCGAGCACGGCGCGCGCCATCGCAAAATTAGGATCGATGTCCACGGCCGTTTGCAGCAGCGGCTGAGCTGCAGCGTCCCCGTGTGCCGGGCGAAGCGTGACTGCTTCACTGTAGGCCTTTAGCGCATCGAGCGATGATGTGGTCGCCTGTTCAATCGGAGTGTTGTACTTCTGGATGGACGCGAGCGACTCGCCGAGTTTTCCGCGAAGCTCCGATGAAGCCCTGTCCAACTCCGAGAGCACGTGATCTTTGTCCTGCGCCGTCGCGTTCGATGTGGCCACAGTGTCGCCCGTCGCGCAGTTCACCGCGTCGAGCACCAGCTTGTAGCTGTTTCCGACTTTGGAGATCGAGGATTCGATCACCGCCGTTGACTGAGCGCGCTGGCAAATCTGTCGCGCCAATTCATTCGTGACGCGCGTCGCGCTGGGCTCGTTCATAAATTTCAGCGTCTTCTGAATCTCGTCTTCGGACAGGACTTGCAGCGACGGAGATTGAGCGAGTTGAGACGCCAGCCCCTGCCGCAGCGCGCCATCGAACACCGCATCACCCGTGGTGTTCGTGAAATCGGCAAGCACGATCGTGCTCGAGCCCGTCATCTTGGGTGCTCGATGCGTGAAGTAGTAAGCCGCTCCAGCGACGACGGCGAGCGCGGTCGCGATGCCTACGACAGGAAGCAGCCAGTTCCGTTTTCTCGGCGGCTCAGGCGGAACAGCTTCCGCGAGATGCGCAGCGCCGCTGCCCACACCTTCGATCCGTGTCGCCTCTGAAATCCGCGCCCCGGAACCGGGAGTCACAGCCGCGCCGGAGCTCGTCGATCCTGACCCCGCAACTGGCGCAGAGGCCGTTCCGCTCGCAGGCGTCGCCGCCGCAATCGCCGGCGAGCCGCTCGAACCCGGCTGCGCAGCCGGCGCCGACCCCGCCGCGCTGCTGCCCGGCGCCGGTCCACTCAAATTCTGCGAAGGCAGCGCCGCGTTCGAAATTCGGCTCGAGCTTGTATCTCGCTTCAGCCGCGCAAGGTCGGTGCGCATGTCCTCCGCGTGCTGGTAGCGCATTCGCCGGTCTTTTTCGAGCGCCTTCGCGATAATTTCTTCCAGCTTCGGCGGAATGTCCGGATTAAATCGCATCGCCGGCGGAGGCTGGAGCTGCAGGATGGCGTGAAAAATCACAGCGGTGGTGTTGCCGCGAAACGGCAGCGAGCCGGTCGCCATTTCATACAGCACCGCGCCAAAACTGAAAAGGTCGCTGCGCACATCCAGCGGTTCTCCGCGCGCCTGCTCCGGAGACATATACGCAACGGTACCAACCGCCGTTCCCGGGCTCGTAAGATCGGCCTCACCGATCGATCCCGACCTGGCCGGCAACGCCGGATCGGCAGCCGGACGCGTCTCGTCGCTCGCTGCGTCCAATTGCTTGGCGAGCCCGAAATCCAGAATTTTCGCGTGTCCGCGGCTGGTGACGAAAATGTTGGCAGGCTTAATGTCCCGGTGAACGATGCCTTTGGAATGGGCGGCATCGAGGGCGTCGGCGATTTCGATGCCGAGCTCGAGCAGCAATTCGAGGTCGAGCGGCTGGCCGCGGATCCGGTGCTTCAGCGTGACGCCGTCGAGAAACTCCATCACGATGTAAGGGTGGCCGTCGTGCTGGCCGATTTCGTGGATCGTGCAGATACTCGGATGGCTGAAGGAAGACGCCGCGCGCGCTTCCCGACGAAAACGTTCAAGCGCCTGCGGATTCCCGGCGACATCGAGCGGAAGAAACTTCAGAGCGACGAAGCGGCCGAGTTCGATGTCCTCAGCCTTGTACACCACACCCATTCCGCCACCGCCGAGGCGTTCAATAACGCGGTAGCGCGAAATGGTCAGCCCAATTCGTGATTCGGATTCCGGCATCGCCCTGCAATTCGCCTCACGTGGGATATTCCGCCGTAGGCGGACGGTCGTCCAACGTCGAAACGGGGCCTGTAACGCGCGCGTGCGGGACCGGTAGGCACAACAATAAAACTGAATACTTAGCTACATTACAACACAACAGGCCGCATACCGAACCTTCTCTAAAATCCCATCCGCAGAACGACTGCCGTGCCGGGTACGCCGCGCGTCACTTCAGCTTCGCGTATTCCGCCTTCGCCTGCACCAGCCCGGGCACGTCCGGATCGGCGTCCTTCCACAACGCAAAAAAATCCTGATACGCCAGTCGCGCTTTCGCCGTCATCTCCCTGTAGCGCGTACGCCCGCGCCAAGCCCAGATGCGCCAGAGGAACCGTCGCCCAGAGTTCCGCCATCTCCTTGTGCGCGATGATGCGCTGAAACTCGCCCGCCGCTTCCGCACCTTTCCCCGCTTTCAGGTACGCCTGCCCGCGCGCATACACACTGGAGAGTCCCCTTCTCCAGGCTAGATCGTAGATCGAAACCGGTTGCAGGATCTCGATCGCCTTCTCTGGATTGTTTCGATTGAGTTCAATCGCCGCGCGTATTACAGGCAAGTCGTAGCCATTCAAGAGCGTGTCGTGCGGGCGCTCCTTCGCGAGGGCGTTGGCGATGGTTTCCGCTCCCGCCGAATCCCCCGCCATCGCAAGGACAAGCGCGGAGCCACTTCGAACATCGAATGCCGTCGTACCCTTCACGCTCGCCTCGCCGCTCTTCTGCCCGAGGGATAAGTTTCCTGCCAGCGCTTCCGCGATTCCGCGGTCCACCGCCACGTCGGCAGCCTGCTCGTCGGCATGCAGGGCGGTGAACGCGTTCTTTGCACTTTCGTACGATTCGCGCGCCTTCGCTAAACGGCCGTAATGCGCATACGTATTTGCGGTGAGCAAACGCGCCAGCGCGGCATCGCTCGGCCCCGATCCGGACAGCGTGTCGAGGTCCTTGGCCATCTCCGCGTCGTCTTTCAAAGAGAAGTCAATCAGGTAGCGGACTCGATACAGCACGGACGTGGTCAGTTTCCGCGCGATCGCATCGTTGACCGTAGCTCTCGCCTCATCGAGGCGCCCGAGGCCGTGGTAGGTCGCCGCAAGTCCGACGTACTCGATACCGTCGCCGGGGTCGAGTTGCACCGATCGAATCGCGTAACCCAGCGCTTTTTCCCACTGTCCCAGCCGCGCGTACTCCACAGCCAGATTGTTCTGCGGAATCGACGCGTTGGGGTAAGTCTGCGTCCACAACTCGAACACCGGGATGGCCTTGTCCGTGTCGCCCAGCACGTTAAAGAAATAATGGGAGTCGATATAGAATCGCTCCTCCTCGCTGGCGCGGTCGCGCAGTTCGTAGGCGCGCGTCATGTTTTCGTTGCCTGCAATGCGGGATCCCTGGTTCACCTGCACTTGCCCCAGCAGCGCCCAGGCAATCGCAAAATTCGGATCGAGCGTTACCGCCCGTTGGAAGTAGGGCTCTGCTACGCTTTCGCCCTGGTTGTTCCGCGCCTTCAGCCCCAGTCCGTAGGCTTTCAGCGCCTCCAGTGAAGACGTGGTCGCCTCATCGATCGGCGTGTTGAATTTCTGAATCGACGCCAGCGACTCGCCCAGCTTGCCGCGGATTTCTTCGGTGGCTTTGCCCAGCGCGCCAAGCACGTGGTCTTTGTCCGGTGCCTCGGCGTTCGAGGTCGCGATGGTTTCTCCCGACGAGCAGTTCACCGCGTTGAGGACCAGGTTGTAGGTGTTGCCGATCTGCGCGATCGATCCCTCGATCACCGCCGCAGCCTGTGCCCGCTGGCACACTTGCCGCGCCAGTTCGTTGGTCATGCGCGCGTCGCCGGGCTGGCCCATGAATTTCAGAGTTTGCTGCATCTGGCGATCGGAGAATACTTGCAGGAAAGGTGACTGCGCCAGCTGTGATGCGAGGCCCTGCCGCAACGCTCCGTCAAACACCGGATCGCCAGTGGTGTTGGTGAAGTCCGCGAGCAGGATCGTGCTCTGGCCGGTCAGTTTCGGCGCGCGATGCGTGTAGAAATATGCGCCGGCCGCGAGCGCGGCTAAAATCGCGGCCACCCCGATCAACTTCGGCCACGGTTTCCGCGGATTGTAGGGTGGCGGAGTGGCAACGTTCGAAATTCCCGCGGCATTTGTCGTCCCGCTTCCCGGCGGCGCCGCGACGGGAACGCCCGCGGAAGGCGTTACCACTGCCGTGGGTACATTTGTTCCCGACGAAATTGTTTGCGACGCCGCGCTGCCGCTTCCGCTCAGCGTCGCTGTCGCTACCGGCGAGCTTTGTTGCGCGCTGCCCGGCGCAGCTTGCACGCCTGTGCTTCCACTTGGCGTGCGCGGCGTGAAATCGTCGAGGGCCTGCGCACCGGAGTGTGCCACGCGGCCGGAACTGGTATCGCGCTTCAGCCGCGAAAGGTCCGCGCGCAAATCCGCGGCGTGCTGGTAACGCAGCCGGCGATCTTTCTCGAGAGCCTTCGAAATAATTTCTTCGAGCTTCGGGGGAATGTCCGGATTGAGCCGCGCCACCGGTGCGGGCGGCTTCTCTAATATCGCGTTGAAGATTACCGCCGACGTCGCGCCGCGAAACGGCACCGCGCCCGTGGCCATCTCATACAGCACCGCGCCAAAACTGAAAAGATCGCTTCGCACATCCAGCGGTTCGCCGCGCGCCTGCTCCGGCGACATATACGCAACGGTACCAACCGCCGTTCCGGGACTGGTCAGGTCGGCTTCGCTCACGGCGGGCGAATCCTGCGTGGACGCGGAATGCCCGGCGCCTCGCGTTGCGTCCGACTCTCCGCCCACCTGTTTCGCGAGGCCGAAATCCAAAATCTTCGCGTGACCGCGATCGGTGACGAACAGATTGGCCGGCTTGATGTCGCGATGAATGATTCCCTTGGCGTGCGCAGCGTCCAACGCGTCCGCAATCTCGATCCCCAGTTCGACCAGCAATTCGATGTCCAGGGGATTGCCGGAAATCTTGTGCTTCAGCGTGACGCCTTCCAGAAATTCCATCGCGATGAATGGCTGCCCGTCGTGCTGCCCGATTTCATGGATCGTGCAAATGTTGGGATGGTTCAACGCCGACGCCGCGCGCGCTTCGCGCCGGAAACGTTCCAGCGCCTGCGGGTCTTCCGCCACATCCAGCGGCAGGAATTTCAGCGCGACGAACCGCCCGAGGTCGGTGTCCTCCGCCTTATAGACCACACCCATCCCGCCGCCACCGAGCCGCTCCACCACTCGGTAGTGCGAGATCGTCCGACCGATTCGTGATTCCGATTCCGCCATCGACCCTACATGCTCCTCAGCCGTGGGATAGCCTGCCGCGCAGGCAGTCGTCCTACGAAACCCGACGTGCGGTTAATACACGACCAATCCCGGCGCAACACCAACGGAACGCACACGGGCAGTACCCTCTCAAACTATTCGCACCGTCAACCATCGAGCGCGCACTAAGTTTTGCGGTCGCAAGATGACAGCCTGCGCGGCAGGCTATCCCGCGCGTCACTTCAGCTTCGCGTACTCCGCTTTCGCCTGCACCAGCACGGGCACATCCGGATCGGCATCCTTCCACAACGCAAAAAAATCCTGATACGCCACGCGCGCCTTCGCCGCATCGCCCTCGAGCGCATACGCCCGCGCAAGACCCAGCCGGGCCAGCGCTCCATTCGGTTCGTTGCGAACGATCCCCACATGGTCGATCACTTTCTGAAACTCCGCAGCCGCCTCCGTCCCCTGATGCGCGGCCAAAAACGCATCGCCGCGCACGGTGTTGGCCAGCAGCGCCTTGGTGTCCGCCAGTTCGTACTGCACAGCCGGCTGCAACGCTTCGATCGCCTTCGAAGGATTCTTGCGTTCCAACTCGGCGGCTCCGCGAATCACTGGAACGTCGTAGCCCCCGGTCAGCGTCGCCACCGGACGCTCTTTCGCGAGCGCATCCGCCTGCGCTTCGGCGCGAGCCGTGTCGCCCGCAATCGCCATAACGCGCGCCGCCCGCGTCCGGTACAAGAACGAATCCGACGCAGCAAGAAACAGCGGCACGTCACGCTTCGCGCCCGCCGTATCGCCGTAGAGCGCCTCAACGAGAGCCTGCTGATACAGCGCCGACGCCATTCCCTCTTTCAGCGACGCTCCATGCGCCACGTCGTACGACTTTTTGAAAAATCCGCGCGCGTCGCCGAGTCTTCCGTGATACGCCGCCGTCAGGCCCTCCAGCGTCAGGAGACTTGCCACGGTGTCGGGCGCGAACTTTGCCACGTAGGAAACCTCGTGCTCCATTGCGGGGCGATCGTTCTGCGCAAACGCGGCGTAATAGAGCACCCAATGAAATCGAGAAGTGTCCAGTCCTCGGCCCATCGCTTGAGCAATCACCGTCTTAGCGTCGTCGAACCGGTTCAGCCCCAGGAAGGCGGCGGCGCGGACATAGATCACGATCACGTCGTCCGGCGCAAGCGCCATCCCGCGCGTGGACCACTCCATCGCTTGATTCCAGTCACCGATCCGCCCGTAGGCCACACTCAAATTGTTGGCCGGTATATAGTCGTGCGGATATTCGTCAGCCCATGTCTTATACAGCTCGATCGCTTTCACCTGGTCGCCGGTGACGTTGTCGGCGTAGTGCGTATCGACGTACAGCCTTTCGGTTTCATTCGTGCGGTCGCGCAACTCGTATGCCTTGCGGGTGTACTCTTCGCCGAGTTGCGTTTCAGAAATGTTGGTTTCCGCCTGCCCAAGATTGGCGTAGGCGAGCGCAAAGTTCGGATCGATTTCCACCGCCTGCTTCAAATATGGGATCGCGACTTCTTCGCCGATGTTGTTCCGGGCGTGCATGCCCAGGCTGAAAGCCTTCAGCGCTTCCAG
The DNA here is from genome assembly GCA_963839325.1 of uncultured Acidobacteriota bacterium. Taxonomy (GTDB): domain Bacteria; phylum Acidobacteriota; class Terriglobia; order Acidiferrales; family UBA7541; genus Palsa-295. The sequence goes on from CAWIUO010000005.1 coordinate 444,285, forward strand.
AGACGACGTGGTCGCCTGCTCAATCGGCGTGTTGAATTTCTGAACGGACGCCAGCGACTCGCCCAGCTTGCCGCGAATTTCCTCGGCCGATTTTCCCAGCGCGCTCAGGACGTGATCTTTGTCCTGCGCTTCGTTCGCGGCAGTGGCGATGGTGTCGCCTGTTTCGCAGTTCACCGCGTTCACGATCACGTTGTAGGTGTTGCCGACCTGCGAGATCGACCCTTCCAGTACCGCGGAAGATTGCGTGCGCTGGCAGACCTGCCGCGCCAGCTCGTTGGTCAGGTGCGTGCCGGGCGGCTGGCTCATGTATTTCAGCGTCTGCTGGACTTGCTGCCCGGACACCACATGAAGGTAGGGCGACTGCGCGATCTGCGCCGCCAGTCCTTGCGTGAGTGCGCCGTCGAACACCGCGTCGCCGGTCGTGTTCGAAAAATCGGCGAGCACCACCGAACCCGTACCCGTCACTTTCGGCGTGCGATGCGTAGAAAAGTACGCGCCATGCCTGCGAGTATGCGGCGATCGATATCGATCGCCGCGGCGATCGGGCTGCAGTTGCTCTTCGGCTTTAGCGACGCGATCGCTTCGGCGAGTGCGGCCGAAGCATGCGCACGTCTGCCGAATGGAGTGCTGCCGCTTGCGACCGTCGTGACAGGTCGATGAACGTGCGTTGCTCACGCGTCGAGCTGGAACGCGGCGGCTGCTGAGCCGCGTTGGTACCGCTCACCGGAGTCGCGGTTGCGATCGCCGGCGCGCCCGTCGTTGCGGGCGTGCGGATGCCGCTGAACCCGAAGCTGCGGCACCGCCGTAGCCCGAGGCTGCAGCGGCGGCAATCGTTCGTGCCGGCGTCGAATACGCTCGAATGCGAGCGCGCGGAAGCGGTGTCGCGTTTCAGCCGCGCCAGATCCGTGCGCAGTTCCGCCGCGTGCTGGTAACGCATCCGGCGATCTTTCTCCAGCGCTTTCACAATGATTTCTTCAAGCTTCGGCGGGACGTCCGGATTCAGCCGCGCGATCGGCGCCGGCGGATTCTGCAGGATGGCGTGGAAAATTACGGCGGTGGTGTTGCCGCGGAACGGCACTGCGCCGGTCGCCATCTCGTACAGCACCGCGCCAAAACTGAAAAGATCGCTGCGCACATCCAGCGGTTCGCCGCGCGCCTGCTCCGGCGACATGTACGCCACCGTCCCCACCGCCGTCCCCGGACTGGTGAGATCGGCCTCGTGGATCGCCGGCGAATCTACCGTCGAAGCCGAGCGGCTCTGCGCTCGCGTTTCGTCCGACGCGCCGCCGACCTGCTTCGCCAGACCGAAATCCAGAATCTTTGCGTGCCCGCGCGAGGTCACAAATAAGTTCGCCGGCTTGATGTCGCGATGAACGATGCCCTTCGCGTGCGCCGCATCCAGCGCATCTGCGATCTCGATCCCCAGCTCGAGCAGCAACTCCATATCCAGCGGCTGGCCATTGATCCGATGCTTCAGCGTGACGCCTTCCAGAAACTCCATCGCGATGAACGGATGGCCGTCCTGTTGGCCAATTTCGTAGATCGTGCAGATGTTGGGATGGTTCAGCGCAGAGGCCGCGCGCGCTTCGCGCCGGAAGCGTTCCAGCGCCTGGGGATCCTGCGAAACATCGAGCGGGAGAAATTTCAGAGCAACGAAGCGGCCCAGCTCGGTGTCTTCCGCTTTATAAACGACGCCCATTCCTCCGCCACCGAGTCTCTCGATGACGCGATAATGCGACACCACTCGACCAATCGGCGAATCCGCTTCGGGCATGGGCACGTGCGAGTCTAGTGCCCCACTCCCACCAAGTCAACGCGAGCGCGGAGCAGGTGTTACTTCGTTTCGAGGTTAAAGTAGCCGCCGGAATAATCGAAGAACACGCGGAAGTTTTCGAAGAACCCAATCTGGCCGAGCAAACCGTACCCTGCGAATGGGAAGTCCCGCGCAAACCCAGCGCGTGTTTCGAACGAACCAATCCCTGGAACGATGATCGACACATCTGCGTATCGTGTCGGGACATCGTTCGCGCCGATTCCGGATGTGTATTCCACCGGGATCGTCTGGCTGTCCAGCCCGAGCGCCACAAGGAATTGATCCGGGAAGAGACAGACGTCGGCGCCGGAATCGACGATCGAGAAACAGGAAACGTACCAATCGCCACGAGATACGGATATCCGAAGGCGAGGCCGCCGAATTCGCCGCGGCAACGCAGACGAAGATGAGCTTTCGACGTTGAATTCGGCATAGGGAAAGGAGTAAAGCGCCACTGGCGGATCTTAGAGAAACCAGATTCTGTTTTCAAACTCCGGAACACGGGTCACAAGCGGGTCAGCCTCTCCAAGCCGATTCGCCTCTCGAATCGCGTCCATCAACTCAGGCGAATGCGCCATGACTCGCTTACCATCGGTGGAGAGGGCTACCCAATGGCCGCGAGGTATTCCTTCGTAGAGTTTCGGATCTTCTCTCTCAGCTTCCATGAGGCCTCTGGATAGCGACACCGGTAACTATCCGCAACAATATCACTGCGAACTACTTAGGGCAATGGGAGGTACTTGCGGGTCTCATGCCGAATCCCCTCCTGTCTCCTCCGAAAAACCCTCCAGAAGGCGCGCTCGAACTGAAACTTTGGCAAGGTTTTCGAGCAGCGCTCTGCGCCGAGACGTGACGAACAAAACTTCTAGTTTTTCAGCTGGAGATTTTTCCGATTGGCCTTCAGCATCGAGACGAGGCTTCCCTTGACGCCGCTGGTCCCTTTAGCCGCGGCGAAGTCCACGAATTTCCACGCGGAGCCGGTCCACACGACCTTCGCTACTACACCTTGTGGCTGCTCGTCCGCCCCGCATGCTCCGCGAACTTCGACTCATGTACCCAGTTTACTGGACGGCGTTTACTCCGCGGACGCGGATGCGCTGTAGGAGAGTAACGAACTCAGCACGCCGGTTGTTGTTTAGTCCGACGCTGGCGAAAGCTACGTGAATCAGCCGCTCCGCCGAAGCGCTGCCGTCGGCCGACCACGGGAACGGATCGGGCGCGCCGATGGCCCAGAAGTAATCCGGCTGCGCGCCGGAATTCACCGGATCGCTGCTCTGCGCCTCGAACACAAACCAGGTGATTCCCGGCGCCTGCACGCGCTCCATCGGCGCCAGATAGAACCGCGGCACCACCGAGTACGCTCGCGGGCCGGCGTTGGTCTGCACGAACGTGATGCCGTTGCTCAACCCCGCCGCGAACAATCCGTAAAGATTGTGCTCGTGGTGGCAATGGTAGGTGAGCTGCAGCTCGGGATTGGTGCCGTCGGTGGACGGCGGCGTGGCTCCCGTCGCTTCGGCCGATTCAATCGCGGGCGACGGCGCGAACTTCGCCGTTACGACGCTGTTTTGCGCCTCCGCCATGCACTCTTCCGATGGCGGGAAAAAATAGTAGTACATCAGGTCGAGCACGCTCATCCCGCTGCCCGCCGGTTTGTGCATCTGCTCGTCCAGCCAGTTCGAGTCATGACCGATCAGCGGATTGTCGGACATGGCCAGCTGCAGGATCGACTTGGATTTCAGGTTCTGCAAGGAAAGGATCGACGTCAGGTGAAACGGCGGCGCGTAATTTCTCAGCTCGGGCGGCGGAGGTAGTTCGTTCACCGACGCTTCCGCCCAGTTCAGCGAGAGCGCGATCGAAACATTGTTCGCCAGAGTGTGGACGTTGCCGCCCTTTTCGTCGGTGGCCTCGCTTTCGTACGTCGAATTCGAACTCGTCGCCGATTTTGATTTCTTCGCCTCAGCCTGTCCGGTTTGCTGCGGCGCCGGGCCGGCCTCGGTGTCCGCAGCGCCGGAGTTCGTTTCGGAAGCAGCGCCTGCCGTCGCCGCGCTCGCGGTGCCGCTCGAAGTGCCGCGCGTTGCGCTTCCCGATGGCGCTCCGGTCGCTCATCCTGTGACTGTGGCGCGGCCGCGCCATCGGCCGGTGCGTCACCCTTGGTATCCGCCGGCGGCTGCGCATCGGAAGTTGCCGCCGCGGCGTCCTGCGCTCGCAGTCCCACCGGCCACGCCGCAAACGCGATCGCGCACGCCATCCCCGCCATCCAAACTGCTCGCGTCATCGCCCCACCTTTTCTAGCAATCCGTGTCGCTCGAGCCAGTCTGCCAGTTCCCGCCCGAAAACGAAACCACCGCGGTCCCTTTAGAGTGCGGCAGCGGGCTGCCGCTCTTGCCACCCATTCACGCACAACCACCCAAGGTGGCTCGCTCAACTCCAATTCACATCGTTGCTCAAGGCACCGTCATCCTGCCTGAGATCGTCTTTGGCGGCGAAAGCGGTAGCTTGCTGCCGTACTCAAAAGAGGGGGATCAACCGAGATTGAAGTCCGACGACTTCACTTCGAATGCGTCGGCCACGTTCACGCGGTCGCAACGCATCGCGAGGATCCTCGCGCGGAAAGATGGCGCGGCCTCGCGCTCAAACCAGGCGGCCGAGCACCACGGATAGCGCGTCGCCTGGCGAACGATTCCGTGATGGACCGCGTTGCGGTGAACGTAGTGCAGCCGCGAATAATACGAACGCTCGAAAGTGATCCTCGAATCCCAGTATTGAAACCAGACCTGCCGGCCACGTTGAAGGTCGCAATCGTTGACGAACTTGCCGCTGGAGGCGTGGAAACGCCGTATGAAGCCCGCGAGTGATCGTGCTCGCGCTATGTGAGCGAGAAAATGGTAGTGGTTCGGGAAGATCGCCCACGCCTGCAGCGCAAGGCCGTACTCCTCCGCAAGCTCAAACAGGCGATTCTGTAGAAAGTCTAGTTTCGGTCGGGTATTGAAATGAGGAAGATGCTGATATGTAGCGGCGGTCAACATCACCGCCCCCTCGGCCTCCCGGAGATGCGCGGGACCGTGCGGCCATCGCGGTATCGGCTTCCCCGTCATATTACGGCAAAGGATACCTGAATTGGACTGCGCCAGCGAGCTACTGCTTTCGGCACCCGTCTGAACATGGCGCCCTGCCGGTTCGCTCTCTTGTGGTTCACGACGTCGCCCGACGAGGCGTCATCGTGCCTAAGGTTGTCTTTGGAGGCAAAAGCGGCAGCGGGCTGCCGCACTCTAAAGGAATCCTGCACGCTTTAGAATGCGAGTCTGCAGGCGGTCGCCGTCTGTGGCGGCAATCGTTTGCGTCCAGGCCAAAAAAAAACGCCCCGATGGCTCGGGGCGTCTCGAATTCCTTCGAATCTAAATTGTCCGGCTCGCTTACTTCGCTACCGCTTCGGCCTTTTTCTTGGTCGTCTTGCGGCGGCCCCGGCGCTTGCCCGGAGGCGTTGCGGGAGGTTCACCGATCAACTCGGCCGACCACATGGACGTCACAAACCGCTTCACGCCGTGATCGTCGAAATCGATCGTCGTACGCTCGTTATTGGATTCCGTCACCACTCCCGCGCCGTACTGCTCGTGCTTGATCGCCTGCCCTTCCACCAGAATATTCACTGCGCCCTCCTTAGGATTGCTTCACGCGCCACGCCAAACCGACAACTTTAAAATTCGTGGCGGCACTTCCCTTCAGCTCAGCTCACAAGCCGCGAATTCCCAGCCGTTCAGACACACAAAAGCTAAGACGCGCTTCCCACCTGGAACCACGACCGGGACTGGTGTTTCGCGAAAAGGGGCGGGGCTGGCCCGCCCCCCGCGCGAATCATGCTTTCAACTGGCTATTGCTCAGAGGTTACAGACCGACGACGTTCTCAGCCTGCAGGCCTTTCGGGCCCTGCTTGACCTCAAATTCAACCGCCTGCCCTTCGTTGAGGCTCTTGTACCCTTCGGCCTGAATCGCCGAAAAGTGCACGAAAACGTCCTCACCGCTCTGGCGCTGGATGAATCCAAAGCCCTTAGCCGCGTTAAACCACTTCACTGTCCCTTGTTCTTTTGCCACTTTACTGCTCCTAATTATTCTGAAGGTGGTCGAGCCACCTAGAAAGCTATTTGCGTCTTAAGCGCTTTGCCTCGTTGCAAAAAAAAGGGCCGTCGGGCGCTGCCCGCCGACCTTAGCTGAAACGCATTCAAAGGTACTCAAGAGCAACAAACGCACCCCAACTTTACCACGGAATGCCCCATTTCGCAATCCCCGAAACGGCCGGTCCCTGGGCCTCGAACAGCCTTTCCAGCGGTCCAAAGATGCCAATCCGGTAATTGACAGCGAATCCACCGCGGCCTACATTGGTCGGGTATCGTCTCCCCGGAGGTGCTCTATGCCCCGCCGTCTCCTCGCCTTCGCCGTTGTCGCGCTCCTCTCGCTGGCGGTGATCAAGGTTGCTCTCGCCCGCCAGTCGGACACCGATCCCGCTCCGATCAAAGCTGTCCACGATCAGTGGGCGGCTGCCTGGAAGAATCACGACATCGGAGCCCTTCGCGCTCTCTACGCGCCCGATGCGTACTTGCTGCCGTCCAACGATGCGCCTCGTTGAAGGCCAGGACAAAATTGCCGACTATCTGCGGGCGCATGAACGAATCGAGCCCGAACAACGGCGCTTTCTTTTTTGTTTCGGATCCCATCGAAGTTTCCGGCGATCTCGCCTACGATTCCGGATTTATGCAATATTGGCCCACGGGAAGGTACGCTCCAGTCAAAGGCTTCTACATCATGATTCTGAAGCGCGACGCTTCAGGGCAATGGCTTATCGTCGCGTCACATGCTGACCCAAATATCGTCGAACCCCAGCGTTTTACCGGCGCGCCAATAGACAATTCGAGTGACCACCGCCGCACCTTATGCTGCGGCACGCTTCCGAAAACGCGAGTGCCGAGCTTTGCCGCCGGCACCGCACGCCTCTTCGAACCTTCTCCGTAAGAATTTGTTGTCCGCTTCGCCACGAACTTCACGTCGATCCCCAGGGCGTCCAGCACCGCGTAGAGCGTCGAGACGCTCGGATTCCCCTTCTTCGAAAGCGCTCGATACAAACTCTCCCGGTTCACTTTCGCATCCTTCGCCACGCGCCGCATTCCCTTGCGCGCCTCCGCCACGTCGCGCAGAGCTACAAGAAATGCCTCGCTCGAATCCGCCTTCGCCGCCGAAAGGTACTCGGCAGCGTAGTCCGCATCGCTCCGCAATTCGGCGAGCAGGTCCGCCTTGAAGTCCTCATTTCTTTTCACGTTTCCGCTCCTTGTAATCCCGCCAAAAGTTCTTTCGCCTTCTCGATATCGGCGCGCTGAGTGGACTTGTCGCCGCCGGTCAGAAGTACGATCGCTGGTCCATCAACGCCGTAGTAAATCCGGAATCCGGGCCCGAAATCGATTCTGTTCTCCGAAGCACCGTCTCCGATCGGGCGTGAATCCCCGAAATTACCGCCCCGCAGCCGCGCGATCCGCGCTGTTATCACGAGTTTCGCTCTTACGTCGGCGATGCCGTCGCGCCACAACTTAAACGGCGCCGCCGTGCGCCCCTTCGGCAGGTAATAGAGGACTTGCCTTTCGCGAACTTCCATCACTCGCAACTCTAGGGCCGCCTAGCGAATTAAATACTCAGTAGCTTATAAGCTACCACACAAGAATACCACGACACTCGGCCGATTGCACCTAAATGACGACTCGTGAACACCAGATTTTCCAGTCCTCGCCTGTTTAACCGTCCCATCTTTCTCCTCCGTCCCTTGCAACTTTTCGCCCGCGAAACGTGTTTCTAATAACTGGGTCTCCTCAGTAGGCCTCGTATCTCCAATCAATCCCTAAGCACGCAAGAACCAGCGGAGGTCGCAACAGCGCGATGAAGTCTGCCAACGCAAATCGATTCCTCCCCGCGCAGGCGAACGGTTTCTCAGTACCGCCGGCAAATCTGCCGGTTCTTTTCGCTTTTCTTTTGGCCGCGTTACTCACTCTTGCCCCCCGCGCCTCGGCCGATGCAGGCGTCGTGCTCAACGAATCGCTGGACACCAGCGTGGCGCGCATCACCGGCTCGGGCCACAGCGCCGTGTACCTCTCGCGCGTTTGCCCGGACAATTCCCCGGTAAAAATGCGCCTATGCCGCCCCGGCGAGCAAGGCTCGGTGCTGAGCAACTACACCACGCTCGGCGAAGATTCGCCCTACGAGTGGAACATCGTCCCGCTCAGCGTCTATCTCTACGGCGTGGAAAATCCGGCCGATCGGTCGCTGATGAGCTCGCGGGAAATCAAATCCGCACTCGAAGAGCGTTACCGCCAGAAATATCTCGCCGGCCTGTGCGACACAAAAAAGTGCCTCACTAGCAATTCCGCCGAGTGGCGCGAAATGGTCGGCGCCACACTCGAACGCAGCCTGTACATGTTCGTGGTGAAGACCACCGTCGAGCAAGACGAAGCGCTCATCGCTGAATACAACGCGCGCCCCAACGTGAATCATTTTCACGGCGCCACCAACAACTGCGCCGATTTCACCCGCCGCGTGATGGATTTCTACTTTCCGCACGCCGTACATCGCGACGCGCTCAACGATTTCTTCATGACCAGCCCGAAGGCAGCCGCGCACTCGCTCACGAAATTTGCCGACGCCAATCCCGAGCTTGAACTCCGCGTCGTGCACTTCACGCAAATTCCCGGCACCATCAAACGCTCCAGCGAATGCCGCAGCGGCACCGAGGAGATCTACCACTCGAAGAAATTCCTTGCGCCGCTCGCCGTGTTTGCGTGGGAAGCGATTCCGGCCGTCACCGCGTCTTACATGCTCACCGGCCGCTTTAATCCTGAGCATCAGTACGAAGCGCGCGCCGCTGCAGATCTCGATTTGCCGTACGCCGACGTGTTGTCGTTTCCGCAATCTGAAACCGTGAGCGTCCAGGAACTCGCGCAGGAAGAAACCGCCCGGCGCGAAGCGATCCTCGGCACAAACGCGGATTGGCAGCAGAATCAGGCCAGCTTCGCGATCGCCGTGCAGCAAGCTGTGAACGATGAAGTGATTCCCGGCCGAGGCTACCTGAAGCACGTACTCCGCACGCTGAATCGCGGCGGAAAAGTTTCCGCCGATGCCGACGGCGCACTGTGGCTTTCCATCGACCCCGTCGTCAGCGGCATCGCCGGCGCGCCGGTGCGCGTGGGCATCAGTGAGAGCAACCTACTCTCGGCTGGCTCCGATCCTCAATTCGCCTACCAGCTGATGCTGGCCCGCCTCGACCGCGAACTCGCGTCGCCCAAACACTCGCGCGAAGATCTGATCGAATTCCGCCGCGACCAGTACATGCTGGCCGCTTCCCGCGCCCCACTCCTCGCCCAAGTGCAGCCCACCTGCGCGCCCCAACCCACCACCCGCCCCTCCTCCAAATCCGCTGCGAAGCGGCTTCTTTGCCGCAAACGTCGAGACCAAGCAGACCGTCGTCTCGATAATGCTCATGCCATGTGGAGCAATCATGACCGATATGCGCTCTCAGTATTGTTACAATAGCAATGCACCGATGCGCGTTCGCCCTCACGACAACGCAATCCGCGCTCTTTCCGTTGCACTAGTGGTCTTCGCAATCGTCGCGACCGTGGGTGAGGCACCAAGCACGCCCCGCGCACAGGCCGCTTCCGAGCCGCACTTTAAAGACGATTCAGATTGGTGGTCTTTCTACAGCTCCGCTTCACTACCGGAAGATCTTGCACCGCAAGAGCGCGCCTTGACCCCCGACAATTTGACGGTGCTTGGCATCTCACTGGCGGAACCATGGGGCGACGGCCAGATCGAAGCAAGACTGGGCAAAGCCCAGTGGTTCAATCGCGGCCAAGCAAATCGCGAGCGCGGGCAAACCTGTTACGTGTCTGCTGTCAATGGGTTTCCGGCCTATCTGATCTTCGAAGGTAGCATTGAGTCTGACTCAAGTTTTTATTTCTTTAAGGGTGGTAAATCGTGGACAGGCGAGGATCTCTGCGTTCGCTCGCCCGCCGTCACAGCTGCCATGGGAACGGCTCAGGAATTCATCTGGGCCAGGATATGGACGGAGTGATCGCGATTCTTGGCGCGCCCAGCCAGCGCTCTCAGACCCAGCTTACCTATCTGCTCCACGAGCGAGTCAAGCTCACCGAAGCAGATCTTGCCGCCATTCGTCGCTCGAATCCAAAAATCACGGAAGACGAGCTAAGAAAAGAGTTCAATGAGCATCCGACCATCGACCGCGTACAAATCCTCGTTGCGCGATTTGACGACAACGGTCTGGACTACTTCGGCGCCACGGTCACCGTCGGCAAATAGCGCTAAGTAGTCTCGCTTGGCGGCACTGCGCAACGCCCATGCCGCCACAAACCCAGTCGCTACATATGCCCTAAACCGCGACCCTCGTCCCCTTCTCCGCCCTCAGCGTCAGCACGGCCAGCACTACCGCGAATAGCAGCAGCGCCGGCACGTCGCCATATAGATGTCCACGATGTTCCGGGTAGGTGAACGCCTGCACCGCCATGATCCCGCCATGCACCACGCTCGACCAGACTGTGAACCAGATCAAGCTCACATTCGCCAGCGGCGCGCGCGATGCCAGCAACAAAAACACTCCAAGCGTCGCGTACACGCCGAGAATCATTTGCAAGTACATCGACGGCCCGCCGGTGTGCCACGCCCATCCCGACGGCCACAATATCGTCAGCGGATACACGCCCACCGCAAATGCCAGCCCCACCACGATCAACGCTACGCGCAGCACTCCCACTCCGTTGCGGTTTCCCGCTCCATCTGTCATGTACATTTCTCCTTTGAGTTGTGCGGGGAACAACTTGAGCGGGAGCATAATCCGCTTCGCGCAAATTGGGAAGTGCGGAATGTGTTCGCTCAGAAAGCGCGGACGCCGCAGGCGTTAGCGCGAAAACACCACGCCGTGCGGCCTGCCCGATCCGGTCCATCCCTGCGGCCATTCGCGATTTGCAAAATCGAAGCCGGGCTTACCGGCCGCGTCGTGAAACGCCGTATCTACCGCAATCGCGCCGGTGGTGTCGTCGAGCGTGAGCAAGTAAAGCCGGTTCTCGTTGCCGGTCACCACGAGGCGCTTGGTCTTCGCGTCCCAGCCGGTCCAGTGCGGAAAATATCCGTCGCTGAGTTTCAGCCTCGAAACTTCCACCGGCGCCGCGCCATTCGAAATGTCGAGCACGATGAGCCCATGCATCTCCGGCACGGACTGCACCAAATAATGTCCGACGATCGTCGGAACGCCGCAGAACGATCCGGGGAATGTCCACACCAGCTTCGACTGCGGCGGATTCGCGGCGAAATCGTCGCCCTTAAAATTTGTAATTCTCTCGATGCCGCATCCGAGGGTCTGCACGTACACCGCGCCGTCCTGACCAAGCCGCGGTTCCTCGGGCGACACATGGCCGTAGTGATTCGCGCCGACCTCCAGATCCGCGGTCTTCAACAATTTCAAATCCGAGAGCCGCCACACCTGGTACGTCACGCCGCTAAAAACCTCCTCGTTGTGCATCGACGAGTTGGTGGTCACCACGCGATCGGCATCTGGAATCACCACCAGGCCGTAGGGCGTGAGCAGCGCATCCGGGAATGCAGTATCGGCCGAGCTTCCAGATCGAATCGCTTTCCCGGTGTCGTCAATTTCCACCAGGCCGCCGCTCTGCCCGAGCTGGCCTTCGTGATCTCCATGGTGCGCGTGCTGAAACGTCGCCAGCACATGCCCATTCGGCAGCCGCACATACGAGTGCGGATGCGAATAGCCATCCATGTCCGTGAACGACGTAACGATCTTCGGATGCAGCGCGTCGCGTACATCGAAAATAAACGTCCGCCCCGCCACGTGGTCGTTCGCAAACAGCATCCCGCTCGCCGGCATCACGTATTCGGTGTGGTGTACCTGCATCGTCTTCTGATCGGTTGCAAGCGTGGTCATTAATTTCCCGTACGTCGGCGACGCCGGGTCCGCATCGATCACCGCCAGAAAGTCGTTCCCCTTCCCATCCTGATCGCCCGTCCACGCGAACATGTAGTGCCCCGCCGCCATGTCTGCCGCACCCACCGCTCCTGCCGCGCGCCCATGCGCCGCCGCGACGCCCACCACCACCGCTGCACACGCGACCACCCACACAACAATTCGCATCAGCTTCTCCTCTGAAGCATTCCGCTGTACGTGCCGCGAGCATATCAGACATTTCAACGCGGGACGATTCTCGCGGGGTCGCGCCATGGGCACCGGCATCATACTCAGTGATGGAGTTAACGGACTTCTACAATTCGTGCCATCCCGCTTGGTGAACCGGTAATCGAACACCGGGGCGGCCGTTAACGCGGCCGGAATCTCCGAGCCGGTCGAGCGAGGGCCAGGTTATGGGTTCGGGGCTGAGTTACAACGAAAAACTCGACTGGGGCGACAGACCTCTACCGGCAAAATACATCAAGGCATATGGCATGCTCGTGTTCCTTCTGATCGGCGCATACGTTTGGAAATTTCACCAGCACCACACGTCGATCTTCGATCAAGCCGCTCTAGCCGCACGAATGATCGCCGTAGCACTCCTCGTCGCGATCCGCTGGACCAAACCCGAAAAGCTCGCCGACTCCCTGGAGTGGAAAATCTCCGCGCAGTGCGTAGCGCAAGCCATCAGCCTCTTCCGCCCCTGGTAAGCGGGCTTAACTACCCGCGCTCGTCCGCGCGAGAAGTTCCCGCGCAAATCCAAATCCCGCGTACACTGAGCACGATATGCATCGCTCGCTTCGCGCCCGGCGCTTCCTGGTTCTTCTTTCCGTCGCGGTGATTTTCTTCGCAGCCCTAGTGCCAACAAACGCAGGCCACGCGGCCGTCGCGATTCTTTCCGTCGCAGTGATTTTCTTCGCGATGCTCATCGTCGCTTCTGATCCGCCGTGCCACGAACCAGTCTTCTCGACGCAGCGTGCCTCATTCCCCGTCTTCGCCCCTCGTCCTCCGCCCATTCGCTAGCCTCCAAGCGATCCCCAATTCATAGCGTGCGCTTCTTGTCGCGTTCCAAACCGAACGCCGGTCGCTGCGTGCGCGCTCGGTCCAACCTCAGCCGACGGATTCAAACGCGAGGACGCATGCGTATCACCAACAAGCTGCGCAAAGTTGTGTTCTTGATGATGCTTGGATTCGGAACAGCGATGGGCGCACCCGTCGATCCCAAAGAAATCGAGGAGTTACTTCAACTCATGAACTGCCCGCGCGTCGAGCTTGTCGTTCCCGCGAAGGACGAGCCGCAACCTCCTCCTCTCCTTTGGCCGGAGCGACAAGGCAGCGTCACTCGTACCGCAGCGCCACCATCGGATCCACGCGCGTAGCCCGCCGCGCCGGCACATAACTCGCTAGCGCCCCCACCACGAGAAGCAGCGCCCCAATCGCAACAAACGTCACTGGATCATTCGGCTTCACTCCAAACAACAAACTCTGCAGAAACCGCGTCAACCCCGCCGCAATCGCCGCACCCAGCAAAATTCCCGCCGCCGCAAGCCCCAGTCCCTGCCCCAACACCAGCCGCAACACATCCATCGGCGCCGCGCCCAGCGCCATCCGCACGCCGATCTCCCGCGTGCGCCGCGCCACTTCGTATGACAGCAATCCGTAGAGCCCGATCGAGGCGAGCAACATCGCCAGCGCCCCAATCACGCTCACCAGCTTCGCCAGAAATCTTTCCTCGATCAGCACGCGATCGATCTGCTCGCTCTGCGTGCGAATATCCATCAACGGCAGCTCGTTGTTGATCGCCGCCATCGCGTCGCGTACTTCCGGCACCAGCGCGTTCGGGTCGCCCGCCGTGCGCAGCTCAAACTCCGCCGCGCCGCTCGCGTCCGGCACAAAAATCATCGGCGCATCGGCGTGCCGCATCGTGCTGTATTTCGTGTCGCCCACCACACCGACGATCTCCCACTGCTCGGTCGCCGGCTTCGCCTTCGCTACCGCGTCTTCGTTCGGGATCGCGCCGGCATAAAGCGCCCGCCCGATCGGGTTTTCGTTGGGCAGATATTTTTCAACAAACGCGCGATTCACCAGTGCCGGCAGGACTGTCTCCGTACCCGTATCGGGCGGCGCCGGCTTCCCCGCCTGCGTGGCGGACATTTGCTCCTGCACCGCGCGATTCTTTTTCGCCGCAGTTTCAAAATCCGCCGGCTGAAAATCGCGCCCGGCCAGCAGCGGGATGCGCATCGTCCGCAGAAACTCCGGTCCGGGCGCCATCACGTCGATCGAGAGGCTTTCCTTTGCCGGATCGCTCGCGAGCCGCATAAGCGTGATCCATTCCGATCCTTCCACCAGCGCGAACGACGAATAGCCCGCCGACGTCACTCCCGGCATCGCCGCAAACCGCTCGCGCATCTGTCCGTAAAGCGTCTGCGCCTGCTCGTCGGACATGCCGAGATGCGTCGGGTCCACTCCAAACAGCAGAACGTTGTGCGGATCGAAGCCCATGTTCTGCTGGCGCAGGTTTGCGAGCGTACGCACCATCAATCCCGCGCCGATCATCACAATCACACTCAGCGCCACTTGAACCACCACCAGCGCGCCGCCCATTTGCAGCCGCCGCAGCCGCTGCAAAAACGCAAATCGCCCGGTGTGTGCGGCCGGCGAAGATGTTGGCGCGTTTTCCTTTAGCGCGGACGTCAACTCCACGCGCGTGCTTTGCAGCGCCGGCGCGAGTCCGAAGAAAATTCCGGTCAGCGCCGTCGCGGCGAGTGTGAACAGCATCACCCGCCCGTCCAGATTCACGATGAACGGAAACCCGCGCGACGGATCGCCCGCGAGTAGCGGCGTGATCGCTTCCACGCCCCAGTACGCCATGCCCACGCCCAGCGCTCCGCCCACCGCCGAAAGCAGTACGCTTTCTGTAAGCAGTTGACGGATCACTCGCCCGCGCCTCGCGCCCAGCGCCAGCCGCAGCGCAATCTCCTTGCGCCGTCCCGCCGCGCGCGCAAGCAGAAGTCCGGCGACGTTCGCGCACGCCACCAGCAAAATCAGGCCGACCGCGCCCATCAGCACGTACAACCGCATCGCGTAATAGACGCGCTCTCCAGTCAGTCCCTCCTGTACCGTTTCAAGGAAGATCTCCGGGTTGTCACTCTCTTTCGCGATCGGTTTGTCGCCGTGAATCAGTTCGTTGCGAAACGCCACGGTCGCTGCCGTTTGCGCCTGCGCTGGCGTCACGCCCGGCGCGAGCCGCCCCACAATCACCACCCACCAGCTCCCCACGTCCTGCTGCTGCGGCACCCACCGGATTCCCAGCGCCTGCACGCCCGCAATCGGAATCCACATGTCTTCCGTTTTGCCGGGAGACAAATTCGTGAAGCTCGGCTCGGCCACGCCCGCCACCAGGAACGGCTTCTTGTTCAACTCGATCGTTCGCCCCACCACCGACGGATCGCCGCCGAATTCGCGCCGCCAGAACGCATAACTCAGCACCGCGACCTGCGCGTTTCCCGCAACGCTGTCCTGCATCCCGAGCGTGCGCCCCAGTGCGGGCTTCACTCCCAGCGTCGAGAAAAAGTCGCCGGTCACGAGCGTTGCTTCGATGATCTTCGCGGGACCGTTCCCGCCCAGTTCCAGTTGCGATGGACCGGCAAACGCCGCCACGCTCGAAAACACTCCGGCGTTCTCGCGCATCTTTTCGTAGGTGTCGAGCGGAAACGAGCAGCCGGTCGGCTTCGGCCCCTGATCGAGCTGTTCGCAATCGCCGAAGCTGCTGCTCGAATTCAAATTCGGCGCCGCGTTTGCGCGCCAGTTGAAGACGTACAAATGCCGCGCGTCGTTAACCGGCACTGTGCGCAGCATCACCGCGTTCACCAGCGAGAAAATCGTAGTATTCGCGCCGATACCCAGCGCGAGCGTCAACATCGCCACCACCGTGTAGCCCGGCGATTTGCGCAGCATCCGCGCGCGCGTACTCTCGCGTCCTGCCATAGCGAATCGAGCCAGCCAGGGTATTCATTTCGTAGATTTCTTCGCGCAGCTTGGTTTCGTTCCCCAGCTTCCGCTTCGCCGCAAAGCGCGCCTCTTCCGCGGACATCCCCCGCGCCACGTTCTCCTCGATCTCGAGCCGAAGATGCGCCTCCATCTCCGCCGCCCGCTCCTCATCCCACTTGGCGCGCCTAAAATATTTCCGCCAACTCATCTCCTCACCTCACTGGTTCCCGTCCTCGACCATCTCAGCAAAGCCCGAGCACTACCACTCATCCGCACCACACGTTACGCAGCCTTGTGTGGCATAGAAATATTGTCTGTGTGCCTCTGCATTTCCGCGTGCCGCATCCTTTGCCCGCAAAGCGTGCGCGCCACTCACCCAACCCGCCGCCGCCGTGAACGGCGCGGCCACTGCAGGCAAGAGTGCCTGCTCCACGGCTCGGCGCGTCACTCCGTAGCCGGACCTAGCACACGATTCACCGCGCGCACCAGTTGCCCCCAGCGGCTGGTCTGCTGCACGAGTTGCTTCTTGCCCACGGCCGTCAGCCGGTAGTAACGCGCCTTGCGATTGTTCTCGCTCGTTCCCCAAAACGACGCGATCCACCCGCGGTCCTCGAGGCGATGCAGCGCCGGATACAGCGACCCATGCTCCACCTGCAGCACCTCGTCCGAGCGCTTCTCGATCGCGTGCGCGATGGTGTGTCCGTGCGCCGCGCCCATCACCAGCGTCTGCAAAATCAGCAGGTCCAGCGTGCCCTGCAACAAATCCGCCTCCAGCGGCGGAGCAGCTTTTCTCGGCATTCCCACTCCCCTCAACTCAATTTCACGCCGACGCGGGCTTCGGCAGCAACCGCGGCGCGCCCTTCGCTAGCCACTCGCAAACCACTCACGAACCACTCCGCCTTATACTCCACTAGATCATCTACCACAAGCGCCGAATTCATCCGCCCTACCATCCCGCTCCATTTACGCCTGTTTATCGGAGGAAATCAGCCCTTCAGAAGACTGTCTATGGGAACGCCTACTCATCCCGCAGCGCCGTCCAGGGATCCAGCGATGCCGCCCGCCGCGCCGGAATGAAACTCGCCAGTACGGCTACGATCGCGAGGCCCACAATGCACACGATGTACGTCACCGGATCGCGCGGCTTCAATCCAAACAGCAGCGTGGACGCGCCCTTCGCGGCAAACAGCGCCAGCACCGTACCCACCACCAGACCAATCGCTACCATCAGCGCCGCGTCGCGCAATACCATGCGCAACACATCCGCGCGCTGCGCTCCCATCGCCATGCGCACGCCGATTTCGTTGCGCCGCTGGGCCACCATGTACGAAATTACGCCGTAGAGTCCGATCACCGCGAGCAGTCCAGCCAGCGCGCCAAAGAATCCGGTCAGCGTCGCCATCAACTCGTCCTGTCGCAGCGTGTCGTGGACCTGCGTTTTGAAAACGTGGAAATCGATGTCGATGTCCGGATTCACACTCGCCATCTTGTCTTTTATCGCGTTCCTCACCGCGGACGTATCCATCGGCGAACGCACCACCAGCGAAACATCCGAGTGCGGCTCCGGATCCTGCGACAACGGAAAGTACACCGTCGGTTGAAAATCCTCGTGCATGTCGTTGTAAATCGCATTCTTCACCACGCCTACGACTTCGTAGGCGGGAATTGGCTTTCCAGCCGGCTGTTGAATTTTGAATGTCTTCCCGAGCGGATCCTTCGTTTTCAGGAATTTATCCACGAACGCCTGGTTGACGATCGCCACTTTCGGAGATGTCGCCGTGTCCTGGTCGCCGAAGTCGCGGCCCATCAGCAGCGTCGTCTCCATCGCTTTGAAATAATCGGACGTCGTCTCGTTAATCATGGTGCTGTCCAGCTTCACGTCGGGCGTGGCGCCCAGCACCGTGTCATTGGACATCGACCCGCTCAACGGCGTGGTCATCGCGCCGCCAACCGCCGTCACTCCGGGAATCGCCCGGGCCTGCTCCACCAGCCGCCGCTTATAATCGACTCGCTGGTCCTGCGGAATTTTCAGCCGCGCGAAATCCAGTTGCGCGATCAGCACGCCGTCCTCATTGAATCCCGGATTCAGCGTGTACAAATTCCGCAAGCTCCGCGCAAACAGCAGCGCGCCTACCAACAGCACCAGTGAAAGCGCCACCTGCGATACCACCAGGATGCGCCGCAATCCGAATTTTTCGCGCGAGGCCGTCATTCCGCGACCGCCCGATTTCAACGCCTCGCTCGGCGATGTCTTCGTCGCCTTCAGCGCAGGCATCAATCCAAATAGCATCGTCGTGACGCACGCCAGCGCCGTTGTAAACGCCAGCACTCGCCAATCCAGGCTCAGGTCCACGAAAAGATTGCTCTGCGGAGTGGTCAGGAAGTTGATCAGCCACGCGGACAGCGTCCACGCGATGAAAGAGCCCGCCAGCGCCCCGCCGATAGCCAGTAGCAAGCTTTCCGAGAGCAGTTGGCGGATCACGCGCCCGCGCGACGCGCCCATCGCCAGTCGCACCGCAATCTCCCGATCGCGCGCGCTGGCCCGCGCCAGCATCAGGTTGGCGATATTCGCGCATGCGATCAGAAGCACCAGACCGGAAACGCCCATCAGCAGCCACAATCCGGTTTCCGATTGCTTCCGCAGTTGCGAAAATCCGGTTCCCGCCGGAGTCGCGGTCAGCTTGTAGGCCATGTAATGCTTTACGCCGTCGGCGTCATAGTCTGGCGGCAGCGTTTGCTCCATCACCGCCTGCGAAATCACGTTCATCTGCGCGGCCGCTTGCGCGAGACTGGTTCCGGGCTTCAGACGCCCGATCGAATTCAGCCACCACGCGCGACGGCTCTTCAACCGGTCGTCGCCGGCGTCGAAATTCACGACGGAGCACACCGGCACCGACACGTCAAACGATTCACCCACCGCCACGCCGGTAAACTTCTCCGGCGTCACGCCCACAATTTCCGCCGGATACCCGTTCAGCGAAATCTGTTTTCCGATTGCCGAAGGATCGCCGCCATAATTCCGCTGCCAGAACGAATCACTGATCACGGCCGCCACCTGGCTGCATCCCGGCGCATCGTCCGCCATCGAAATCAACCGGCCCGCCACCGGCTGTATTCCCAGAACTTTGTAGAAGTCTCCGCTCACGTAAAGTCCGTGCGCGTAGTGCGTCTCGCCGCCCTTGGCCAGATTGAACATCTCCGGCGCCCATACCGCGATCGGATCGAGCGATTGCTGCCGCTGCGCGATCTGCTGCCACATGGGATAGCTCAGGTCGGAATAGCCGCTGTAGAAATTTCCGGAGGCCCAGTGCCGCTCGAACACATGCACTGTCGCGAGCTGCTCCGGATTCGCCACCGGCATCGAGCGCAGGCGGATCGCGTCGATCAGTTGGAAGATCGCCGTGTTCGCGCCAATCCCCAGCGCCAGCGACATGATCCCAACCAGCGCGAATCCCGGACTCAGCCGCAGCTGCCGCAATCCGAACTTGCAAATCCTGCCAGAACGATCGCATTCTCAAGCCTCCGTCGGTCCGCCAAACAAAACTCTGTCGCAAAAACTCGCCGCTACTCGTCGCGGAGCGCGGTCCAGGGATCCAGCTGCGCCGCCCTTCGCGCCGGAATCAAACTCGCCACCGCCGCCACGCACGCCAGCGCCACCGCGCACACCACGTACGTCACCGGATCGCTCGGCTTCAGCCCAAACAGCATCGAGGCCGCCCACTTCGCCGAAATCACCGCCAGCACCGCACCCACCGACGAGCCCGATGCCGACCATCGCCGCCGCGTCGCGCATCACCATCCGCAACACATCCGAGCGCTGCGCTCCCATCGCCATCCGCACTCCAATCTCATTCCGCCGCTGCGCCACCATGTACGAAATCACTCCATACAAACCAATCACCGCGAGCAGTCCCGCCAGCGCCCCGAAAAATCCCGTCAGCGTCGCCATCAACTGGTCCTGCTTCAGCGCCGCATCCACCTGCGCGCTGAAATGTGGAACTCGATATCGATCTCCGGATTTACGCGCGCCACCGCATCCTTCACCGCGCTCTCCACCGCATTCGCCTGCTCCGGCGACCGCACCACCAGCGACATCCACGTGTTCGGCTCCGCATTGGCTGCGCGATCGGAAAGTATGCCGTCGGCGGCAGTTCTTCGTGAATGTCGTTGTAGATGGAATTCTTCACCACGCCCACCACCTGAAACACCGGAATGGGCGCGCCCTTCGGCTGCTGCATCCGGAATGTTTTACCCACTGCGTCGTGCCCGCCGAAATATTTATCGACGAACGCCTGATTCACGATCGCCACCGTCGGCGATGTCGCCGTATCCTCTGCGCCGAAATCCCGCCCCGCAAGCATCGGCGTTTCCATCGCATGAAAATACCCGGGACTCACCCAGTTCTGCGTGGCTGGCGGAAGACTCTCGCCGTTCGCGCCGAGCACGATGTCGTTCGAGTACGATCCGCTCAGCGGAGTCTCCGTCGATGCCGCGACGGACGTTACGCCCGGCATCGACTGCGCTTGCTCGAGCACCCGCATGTCGAACGCTCCGATTTGCTGCTCCGGGATCTTCAGCCGCGTGAAGTCCACGGTCGCAATCAGCACACCACCCGGTTGGAAGCCCGCGTCGCGCGCGTACAGGTTTCGGAGGCTGCGCACAAAAAGCAGCGCCGCCACCAGCAGCACCAGCGACAGCGCCACCTGCGAAACCACCAAAATCCGCCGCAGCCCAAATTTTTCCCGCGACGCCGTCATCCCCCGTCCGCCCGATTTCAACGCGTCGCCCGGCGCCGTATTCGTCGCCTTTAGCGCCGGTACCAGACCAAAAATCAGCGTCGTCAGAAACGCCAATGCCGTCGTGAACCCCAGCACCTTCCAGTCGAGCGTCAAATCCACAAAAATCTGCTGGCTCTCGGTCGAAAGGAACTGGATCAATGACGTGCTCAACATCGCCGCCAGCATTGCGCCCAGCGCCGCTCCGCCCACCGCCAGCATCAAGCTTTCGGAAAGCAGTTGCCGGATCAGCCGCGGCCGCGACGCCCCCAGCGCCAGCCGCACCGCAAGCTCCCGCTCCCGCGCGCTCGCCCGCGCCAACATCAGGTTCGCGATATTCGCGCAGGCGATCAGCAGCACCAGCGCCGAAATTCCCATCAGCAGCCATAACCCCGACGCCGAATCCTCGCGCAGCTCCGATGCGCCCGTCGCAGCCGGCAGCGCCGTCAGCACGTAGGCCTGATATTTTTTCACCTTCTCGGCGTCGTATTCGGAGGGCGTGCGTCTCCTCCATCACCGGCCGCGAAATCGTTTTGGCCTGCGCCGCTGCGCGCTCGATCGTCCATCCCGGTTTCAATCGCCCGATGGAACTAATCCACCACATCCGCCGCCCCGCCAGCATCGCATCGGTGTTGTCGATGCGCGGCGTCGCACACACGGGAACCGCAACGTCGTACCAATCGCCCACGATCACGCCCGTGAATTTTCGCGGCGTGATCCCAACGATCTCCACCGGGTATCCGTTCAGCGTGATCTTCTTTCCCACCGCCGCCGGATCGCCGCCGAAATTCCGCTGCCAGAAGGCGTAACTGATCACCGCGGCGGGCTCGCTGCAATCGCGCACGTCGTCATTCGCATCGATCAGCCGGCCGGCCAGCGGCTGCATCTCCAGCACTTTGAAAAAATCTCCGGTGACCCACATTCCGTGCGCCGGTTTCATCTCGCCGCCACGCGCTAGGTTGAATTGCTCCGGCGCCCATCCCGCAAACGTCTGAAACCCTTCCTGCCTCGCGGCGATTTGCTGCCACATCGGGTAGGTCAGATCGCTGTAGTCGCTACGGAAGTTACCGCTCGCCCAATCGCGCGGGTAAATTTTTATCGAGGCGAGCTCCTCCGGTTTCTGCACCGGCATGGTCCGCAACCGGATCGCATCGATCAGCTGAAAGATCGCCGTGTTCGCGCCGATGCCGAGTGCGAGCGACATAATTCCGACGAGCGCGAATCCGGGGCTTAGCCGAAGTTGCCGCACGCCAAACTTCAAATCCTGCCAGAACGCTCGCATCGCCTCTCCCGCCTGCGTAAAACACCACCCGCCGTGACCGCCCATGCACGAAGCGCACCAACTGCGCCGCCGTTCAACGCCCGCGAAGTCAGCCACTTACGCGACACCACGCCAAAGTGACGATGCGCTTCTGCCCGCTATTGAGCACGCCCGTCCCAAATTCGCGCAGCGTGTCCTTATATAAGCGAATGTGCGCCGACCCAACACATGCATTTCGAGCGCTTTACCCCGCGCCTCAAACGGCGACCGCCTTGCAATCGGAGCGCACGTCGCTATCCGCCCGAGCGCGGATCATCGTCAGCCACACCGAGGAGCGAGCAACATGGGAAGCTTGATGCAAGACCTGCGGTACGCCATTCGAACTTTGCTCCGCTCCCCCGGCTTTACAATCATCGCGATCATCACGCTCGGCCTCGGCATCGCCGTGAACACCACCGTCTTCAGCGTGATCAACGGCATCTTGCTCCGCCCGCTTCCCGTTCCGCACCCGGAACAAATCGCCGTCCTCGGCCTTCAACAAAACGGCGACAGCGCGTTTCAATCGTTCTCCTATCCCGACTATCAGGACATCGCGCGCGACACCACCGGCGCTTTCAGCGACGTTATCGGTTACAACGTCACGCTCTCCGCTCTGAACGCCGACAATCGCGGCGACCACTGCATCTTCAGTCGCGTTACGGGCAATTATTTTTCCGCGCTTGGCGTGAAGCCTGAGGTTGGCCGCCTGATTCTACCGAGCGAGGGGCAGACACCCGGCGCCGATCCCGTCGTCGTGCTCGGCTACGACTTCTGGAAGAAACGCTTCGGCGGCGATCCATCCGTCGTCGGCAAGCATGTTGAAGTGGACGGCCACGCGGCGACTATTGTCGGCGTCACGGAGAAAAGTTTTCACGGCGTTTACGCGATCATGGACATGGACGGCTACTATCCGATCAGCGCGCCGTTCGGCCACGGCGACGACGCCGCAAAGGACGTCCAGGACGTGTTTACCCAGCGCGAAAATCGCCGGCTCTCGCTTCTGGCGCGGTTGAAACCCGGTGTGTCGGTCGCGCAGGCCAGCGCATCTCTCAACGTCGTGGCGCAGCGCCTGGCTCAGGATTTTCCGGCGATCGATAAGGGCATCACGATCCGCGCTTTTCCGGAAAAACTGGCGCGCCCGGAGCCTGACCCGGACAACACGCTGCCTCACGCCGCGATTGCGTTTTCCGCGCTGGCCGCTCTGGTGCTTCTGGTGGCCTGCTTCAACATCGCAAACGTTCTGCTGGTCCGCGCCACGGCTCGTGAACGCGAAATGGGCGTACGCGCCGCGCTCGGCGCCGGACGCGGACGATTGATCCGCCAGCACCTTACCGAAAGCCTGCTGCTTTCGTTTCTCGGTGCGATCGCCGGAGTGATCCTGGCGTCGTGGTGCGCCGGATTTCTGAGCACGCTTTCGCTCGGCACCGATTTGCCGATCCGTTTTGATTTCTATCCGGACGCGCGCGTGTATCTGTTCGCGCTCGCTGCTGTTCTGGTCACCGCCGTGGTTGTCGGCTTGGTGCCTGCGCTTCGCGTGGCCCGCGCCGACGTGAATTCCCTTCTGCGCGAAGGCGGTCGCAGCTCTTCGGAAGGCCGCAAACGCCACATCGTCCGCAACACGCTGGTCGGCGCGCAGGTCGCCGGGTCCATGCTGCTGCTCATCGTCGCCGGACTTTTCACGCGCAGCCTCAGCAAGGCAGAGAAGATCAACCTGGGCTTCAATCCCGATCACGTGCTGAATCTCTCGGTCGATGTGAACCAGCTCAACTACTCCGAAGCCCAGGGCCGCGCCTTCTTCACGAGGGTGAACGAACGCATCGCCGCGCTACCGGGCGTCGTCTCCGTTGCGCAGGCT
This sequence comes from uncultured Acidobacteriota bacterium, assembly GCA_963839325.1. Lineage (GTDB taxonomy): Bacteria > Acidobacteriota > Terriglobia > Acidiferrales > UBA7541 > Palsa-295. The sequence goes on from CAWIUO010000005.1 coordinate 468,024, forward strand.
TTCACCGTGCCGCTCGGTGTGGTCAGCGCGGATTCGGCCGTTACTCTTCCCGGCCAGGAGATTCCGGCCGGCCAGCAGCCGCCGCACGTGATGAAAAACCCGGTCACGCCGAAATATTTTGAGACCTTGCAGATCCCCCTGCTCGCCGGCCGCGCGTTTACCGACTCGGACGACGAGAAAGCTCCTCGCGTCGCCGTGATCAACGAAACCATGGCCAAGAAGTTCTGGCCCGGCGCGAGCGCTCTCGGCCAGCACTTTAGCGATGGCGACGCCAAACATCCCGACCTCGAAGTGGTCGGCATCGTCCGCGATTCCGTTTACAAGGACGTTTCCGACGAGCACAAGACGCCGTTCTTTTACGATGCGTTCGCGCAGGAATATCTCCCGATGCGAACCATTGAAGTTCGTACGTCCGTGCCGCCCGATTCGCTGGCCGCGCAGATCGAGTCGCAGATCCGCGAGCTTGCGCCGGGTCTGGCCGTCTCCCAGGTGCAGACCATGACGCAGTCGCTGCAAGGCGTGAACGGATTTTTCTTTTACCGCTTCGGCGCGCAGCTCACCGGAGCGATGGGCTTGCTCGGACTGGTTCTGGCGGTGGTGGGAGTGTTCAGCATGGTTTCCTACTCCGCGGCGCAGCGCACGCACGAAATAGGGATTCGCATGGCGCTGGGCGCCGAACCGCGCGATATTTTGAAGATGGTGATGCGCCAGAGCGCGGTCGTGGTCGGCGTTGGTCTGCTTGTCGGCCTCGCGATCGCACTCCTGGGCACTCGCGCCATCTCCAACTTCATCGTGGGCATCAAGCCCACCGACCCGGCCACATTCATCACTGTCGCCGCCGCGCTCACCTTCGTAGCGCTGGTAGCGTGCTGGATTCCCGCGCGCCGCGCCACCCGCGTCAGCCCGTTGGTCGCCCTCCGCCACGAATAGCCAAGCGCGGCGCGCTGTAACATAGGCTGTCAGCCTGTGGCAGCGTGAGCCGTCGTCCACAGCGCGCGGGCGTACCTTGGAGCCAAGGCGCCATTTTCCCAAGGCCACTACCTCGAAAAGTTTCACCACTCCCAAGTTACGGAGCTTCGTGTGGCATAGAAATATTTTCTGTGCGCCTTTGCCTTTCCGAGCGCCACACGCACAACCCAAGCACCGCGTGTTTGGACTGCGGTAGCGCAGCTAACGCTTTGCCGCCAACCTCCCTTCACTCCCACCAAGCCTCGTCAGTCTCCCCATGCCCTCCAAGCGCCATTCCGCGTGCCGCATCCTTTGGTTTTCAAAAGCGTGCGCGCCACCAACCGCTGCACTCTCCGGCGCCAACTCGCCACGCACAACTCGTGGCACCGGTCCGCCGTGGCGGATGCCTGTGCGCCCCTCCCACCGCGTGAGGGACGGGTTGATCCATCTCAGCGCAATCTTGCCTCGCCCGCGTAGCCACCCCTTATCGATTAAACGGGTAATCCTGCCTCCAATGAAATCCGCGACTCACCAGCATCATCTTCGTCTCATCCTCTCTCTTCAATTCCATATGCACCGGACGCCCATCGATCTGCCCATCCAGCACCATCGCATCGGGCGTGCTGCGCTCAAACGCAAAGTGCGCGCTGCGCTTCGGATTCGCCTCCCGCGAAATCTCGAAAGTCTTCTTCGCCGGATCGATCTTCAATTGGTAGCCCTTCAAGTCATCGTCCGGCGTCTGCACCGTTGCAAACGACTCGTAGTCGAAAATCATCCGCCTCCACCGCTCAAGGTCTGTCGCGAGGGGCGCGCGCTCCACCCCATCGACCGTCATCTTCTCGATGTCCCAAATTCCGTACAGCGGCGAGTGCACGCGGCCCGCTCCGTACTGCTTCCACCCGGAAGCGCCGCCCGCGATATTCAGCACGAGCAACCACGCGCCAAACGCGAGCTGCAATCCGAGCGCGATCCGGTTCGCCCGCGCCGTTTTGAATAGCGGCGTCTTGCGAGATGGCTCGACGCTCCGGACATCGGAGAAAAACCGCACCAGCCGCGGCGCTTCTGGCGCGATCAAGAACAACGCCATCAGCAACAAATGGAATGACAATAACTTCACCGGCACATCGTAGGTCATGTTCAGCATGAAGACCTGCGTCATGTCCGCCGCCGCAAGCAGCGCACCGAGCAGCGTCGTCCGCGGAAGCAAGAGCAGCAGGCCGGCCAGCGCCTCCGCGCATCCAGCAAACGTCTCGTAATGTGGCGCCGATCCAATCGACGACCACAACACGCCCATCGGAGAAAAATGTCCGAAGGGCTCCACCAGCGTGTCGAGCCCGGGGTACGACATCTGATCCGGGAAGATTTTCACCAAGCCGTAGGAGAGCAGTTGTCCGGCGAGCAACAGCCGGATGAAGACGCGGAACCACTTCAGCAGCGTGTCGTAATTCTGCCGGTTGCGATCGAACCACGACCACACCGCCGTCGCGACGATCGAAAAAACAAGCAGCATCGGTAGGAACGTCCACTCGAACGCTTTGTCTCCGCTTCCCGATCCGTTGTAGACCAAGGGCAACTCGAAATGGAACACGTGCGCCGCGACCCAGAACACGATCTGCCGCATCGGAGGCAACGTCGCCGGATCCGGAACGTCCCACGAATACCACGCAAACGGCATGACGATGATCTGGTTGCTCAGGCAGTAGAGCCCGAAGTACACGAAACAGAATCGGAACGCCACGCGCGTCGCAAAATTCCACCGCGGTTGCGGCGGCGCATCCGTATCCAAGTTTTCCGCCAGAGGGCCCATGAGCGACCTCCAGTCTTCTAAGGTGGGGAGAATTTCAGTGGGGGTATCCTCTCACATACGTATCGTAGGTGAAAAATATTTGAACTTATTGGCTTCCTGCGAGGAACTTTAGGGCCCGTCGCGCCGCGTTGTAGCCACACATCCCATGCACGCCCGCCCCGGGCGGCGTCGAAGCCGAGCATAAAAACAATCCATCCACGGGCGTCGAATACTGCCGCCACGTCGGCCGCCAGATCAATTGCCGGAGCGTGTTGGCGCCGCCGGTGATGTTGCCGCCGATGAGATTCGCGTTCTCGTGCTCCAGCTGTGCCGGGTTGCGCGTCGAGCGCGCCAGGATCACGTCGCGAAACCCCGGCGCGAATCGCTCGATCTGCGTCTCGATCTTCTCCGTCATATCGACGTCACAGCCGGCCGGCACGTGACAATACGCCCACGCCGTATGCTTCCCCGCCGGCGCACGCGTGGGATCGAATAAGCTCGGCTGCGCGAGCAGCACAAACGGCCGCTCCGATATTCGTCCCGCGTTCGCGTCTCGTTCGGACTCTGCAATCTCTTCGAGCGTACCGCCGGCGTGTACCGTGCCCGCGGCGCGGCACTCCGCCGCGCTCCACGGGATCGGCGCGCGGAGCGCCCAATCCACCTTGAACGCGCCCGGCCCGCATTTGAATTTTTCCAGCGCGCGCTGGTAACGCGCCGGTAACGCGTCGCCTGCGATCGCAAGCAGTCCGCGCGGCGATACATCGCACAATTTCACTTTCGCAGGCGGCAGCTCGCGCAGCGAGCTCACGCGCGCGGCGGTGACGATTTCGCCGCCCAGCTCTCGCAGGTACGAAGCCAGCGCATCCGCGATTTTCCGCGAGCCGCCGCGCGGGATCGGCCAGCCACACACGTGCGTCACCGCGCCGAACACCAGCGCCACCGCGCCCGTCCCCGCCGCATCGAGCGGCTCGAGCGAATGCGCCGCAAGCCCGGCGATCAGCGCACGTCCTTCTTCCGTGGCAAATCGCCCGCGCGCGATCGATATCGCCGGTCGAATCGCGTTCATTCCAAATGCCGCCGCTGCGAACGGATGCTTCGGCCAGCCCACCGGCCCCGTGGTCACATCTTCGAGCTTGGGCCAGTTCGCCGCCACCGGCCCGACGAGCTTTCGCCACGCGATGCCGTCCGCACCGAGCGCCGCGCACGTTTTTTCCAGATCGCGATCCAGAATTGCGGCGCGCCCGCCATCCAGAGGATGCGCGAGCGGCAAAGGCGGGTGAATCCAATCGAGGCCGTGCGCGGCCAGCGGCAGCTCGCGAAAAAACGGCGACGCCATCGCCATCGGATGCACCGCTGAGCAAACGTCGTGCGTGAATCCCGGCAGCGTTAGCTCGGCCGAGCGCACGCCGCCGCCAATTTCACTTTGCGCTTCGAACACCACCACCGACTTGCCCGCGCGCGCCAGCGCAACCGCGGCGGCAAGCCCGTTCGGCCCCGCGCCCACTACGACCGCATCGTATGCTTCGCGCCTCGCCACGCCTGAAGCTTACGACGCTACGGCGCAACACTCAACGCGCGACATCTCCGGTGTAGCGCCAGCGCTTCAGCCCGCGTCGGACAGCGTCCCACGCGGTCCTCCGGCGATTTTCTCTCGACGTCAGTGCACGATCGCCGCCGGTCCACGAACGGCAGATATAAAGTTGGAAGACGCCACGGGCAAGTTTCCACGCGCTGCGCAGCGGTTCGCTCGGCGTCCGTCATCGTTAGCCGGCGCTTGATCGGTGTGCCTTCGTAAGCCGACCGCCTGGGAGGCTGTCGGACTCACTTCTCCTGCACCACCTTGGGATACAACATCTCCGGCGCGGACATGTATTCAAACGGATTCTTCTCGCTCCACTCCACATTTTCGAGCGCCACTTTTCCATCGGGCTTCACGTAGAAGCGAAACTGCCACATCAGCGGCGAGCCTTCGTGATACGTAATGTAGATCAGCCGGAAATACCGCGGGCTGTTCGGAAGGTACGATTCGTCCACCAGATCGTAGCCGCTCATCTTTCCATACGGACTCACCGGCGGGCTGGCCAGCAGCGCATCGAGCTTCGAACGAAAATTGTCCTTCATCGTCGCGCGCGCGTCGTCGTCCTGTGCGTAGCCGACTTCCTCCGCCATCCATCGCGCCGCCTCTTCGGTGTTCCCCGTCGAAAGATTCGAAAATAAATCCTGCACCGCCTTGTGCGCCTCCAGCAGCGATTCGCGGCTCGGCGTTTTCGTCTGCCGCGAAGCTTGCGCCGTCTGCGAACTCTGCGCGGCCCCCTGCGTCGCCGTTTGCGATCCCTGAGTTCCCTGCGCCGAAGTCGCCGCCTGCCCCTCCGCTTGTTGCACCGTGCCGCCCGCGACCATCAAGAGAACGCAGCCACCCACACGCACCTTTGCATCCGCTTCATCCGCTCCTCCGCACCGCTCCTCCATCAGACGCAGCTCTCCCCATTTCGATAGAGCGGAGTCACACCAGAAAGTCGAAAGTTAAGCTCGCACGCGACGGGGGTAGCAGCGCCTTACGAAGTGAACGCCTGGTGTTCGAGGAAAATGTTCGCCTCGCGCTGCGTGTAGAAGATCAAACGCACGTCGGTGATGCGTGAATCGCGCTGCAAGAAGTCTTCGATGGTGCGCGACACCACCGGCGCGGCCATCTCCGGCGGGTAGCCATACACTCCCGTCGCGACGGCCGGAAACGCGATCGACTTCGCGCCGCCATCGGCTGCAACCTCGAGCGCGCGCATGTAGCACGAAGCGAGCGTCGCAGCGTCCGGCTGCTCGTTGCCGCGCCGGATCGGCCCAACGGTATGAATCACCGCATTTGCGGCAAGCTCGCCTGCGTGCGTGCTCACCGCTTCGCCGGCCGGTAATCCGTCCGGATGCGTTGTCCGCCTCACCTCGTGGCACGCTTCCAGAATCCGAGGGCCGCCCACGCGATGGATCGCGCCATCGACGCCGCCTCCGCCAAGCAGCGAGCTATTCGCGGCGTTGACGATCGCGTCCACGTTCTGCCGCGTAATATCGCCCACGCGGACCGTCACGCGCCCGCCCAAAAAACTCCGCAGCACGCCCGACTGGCCCATCACTTCCCCGGCATTTTCGGAATCATCCACGCATTGCTGTTGGTGGTCAGTTCGCTGATCGCCAGCTTCTTTCCATCCGGCGACGGCGAAAGCTCCTGAATCGCCCAGGAGCGCGCGCTCAACTGCTTCGCCTTTCCGCTCTCCTCCACCAGCCAGATGATCGACGCGCGGGACGTGTGATTCGCCACGAGAAATCTCTTCCCATCCGCGGTCCACGCGATCGCAATCATCTGATTGAAGTCCGGCACTTGAATCTCTTTCGGCGTGAATCCCGAAAGTTCCAGCTTGTCGCCGCCCGCGCTCTTTCCAATCTGGCGGCCGGTTTCAAACACGTGAATCGTCGCGCCGTCCAACCTGGTCGCGCCGTACGCGATGCGCTTTCCATCCGGCGAAAGATCCCAGAAGCCCGCATCTTCCAGCGGGATCGTCGCGATTTTTTGTTTGCGCCCCTGAAACGGATCGAACGTGGTGAACGCAATTTTCGTGGGGTCTTGATCCTTCTCCGCCAGCACGCACAGCGCGCCCTTCTCCGTGGGGCAGCGGAAACTTGGATAGCCGCCCACCGCCGCAAGATACGATCCCGGCCCACCCGCGCCGTAGTATCCCTGAACCGGCATCACCACGTCGGACGGTCCGCCACTCGGGGCCATGCGCATGATCGATCCCGACGTCGGCGCGGTATCGCCCGTCTGCGCCGGCCACTCCATAAAGAGGATGCACTGCGCGTCGGGGCACATTCGCGGCGCGCGCTGCTCCTGGTTGCTGCGCGTCAGCGGCTCGGCCGACGTGTCGTCGATGGCCTGGGTAAAAATGTCGTACACGCCCGAGCGGTCCGAATAAAAAAGTACGTGCTGCGAGTCGCGCGTCCAGCCTCCGCGCCCAGTCCATCTTCTCGCTCAGCGTGATCCGCTGCGGCGATTCCAAGCGCGTGTCATTCTCGGTGAAATCCGCGACCCACACGTCGCTCTGTTCCAGATCGTTCATGAAGACGAATGTTTTTCCGTCCGTTGTCCGGCTGAAGACGCGCATCCGGAATCCCACCCAGTCCGTCAATCGTTGCGGCGTGCCTTCCGGTTTCCCGGTCGAGGGATCCGCATAGATGGACCACAAATTCGCTTCCATCGATCGCGGAGGCGCTTCGGTCCGCGAATAAATCATCCGCCCGTCCGGCATCCAGATCATCCACCGCAGGCGCGCGTCGGTCACCAGCTCCGTCTGGTTCGCGCCTTCAAGATCCATGCTCACAATCCGGTTCGGATGGATCGATTTGTCCAGGCCGCCCCACGCTACGGCGAGCCGCTGGCCGGTCGGCGACCAGACCGCGAGTCCGACAAGTTCTCCCGCCGGAGAAGCCAGAAGTTTTCGCGCGTTGTTTCCTTCGCGGTCCATCACCCACACTTCGTGGCGATCCTCGCTGACGAAGCTGATCTGCGTGCCATCGGGAGAAACCTGCGCGGCGCGCGCCTTGTCGCGAACCTTGCGCATCGTTCCGCCGATCAGAGCCACTTCGTACACAGCCGTCTCGTCTTTGGGACCCACTGGACCGCTGACCAGGAGTCGCGTCGCATCCGGAAACCAGCTGAGAAGCGCGCAGCGCATGCACATGTCTTTCGGGATGGGCAGCGATTGCATTTCGCCCGTGCTCAACAGGCGCAGGTGCAAGCCGTCGAGGTCGGTGTACGCCAGATATTTTCCGTCCGGCGAAATCGCGGACACCAGCGCGGGATCTTCCTCGGCGTTAAAAGTAATTTGCTTGGGATTCAGTTCGGACTGCGAGTACGGCCCGCGTTTCCCGAACAAACCAAGGTGCTGGCCGGCAAGTCCGATGGCCATACTGATGAGTCCGAGCGCCGAAAGCCCCAGCAGTGCGTAAGTAATTATGCGGCGCCCTTTGCCCGCCAGCTCCGGCGTCCGCGCGGCAATGTGGTGCGGCGCGGTAGTCGCGTCCGTATGTCCGTGTACCACCGGAGCGATGCCGTAAGATTCGGTGCGCGCTGTGCTTTCGCGTTTCGCGATCGGAGTCGCAAGCTGCGTCTGCGCGGTTTCCACCGAAGTGCGCGAAGACTGCGTGTCGCGCTTCAATCGCGCCAGGTCCGCTTCCAGATCGTTCGCGTTCTGGTAGCGCAGGTTGCGGTCTTTCTCGATCGATTTGCAGATGATGCGTTCGAGTTCCGCGGGGCAGCTTGCGTTCAGCCGTACGGGCGCAACCGGCTCGCGATTCAAAATCGCGTCGAACACCGCCGCCGACGTCGTGCCGCTGAAGGCCTGCCGCCCCGTGGCCATTTCATAAATCACCGCGCCCAGCGAAAAAAGATCGGTGCGCGGATCGAGTTCTTCGCCCAGCGCCTGCTCGGGAGACATGTAGGCGACCGTGCCGAGCGCGACGCCGGGACTGGTGAGCAGCGTTTCCGCCGCCACGCTTTCGGTGGGCGAATCCATCGCCACCACGCCCTCGGCCACGCGCCGTTTCGTCACCTTCGCCAAACCGAAGTCCAGAATTTTTGCCTGCCCGCGGTCGGTGATGAAAAGGTTGGCGGGCTTGATGTCGCGGTGGACGATGCCTTTGGAGTGCGCGGCGGCCAGCGCGTCGGCGATCTGAATCCCGAGGTCGACCAGTGCGCCGGTGCGAAGCGGCCCGGAGGCGACGCGGTCCCGCAGCGTCTCGCCCTCCATCAATTCCATTACCAGGAATGGCGCGCCGTCCTGCCAGTCGATGTCGTAAATCGTGCAGATGTTCGGATGGTTCAGCGCGGATGCGGCCTGCGCCTCGCGCTCGAATCGTTCGAGCGCCGTCGCATCTTTCCCCAGCTCATCGGGCAAAAATTTCAGCGCGACGAAACGCCCCAGGCGCGTGTCCTGCGCCTTGAACACTTTGCCCATCCCGCCCGCGCCCAGCGCCCCCAAAATCTTGTACCGCCCGCCCGGCCCAAACGCAGTTCCGCCCACGTCTTCCGGCCCGGCTCCAGGCTTTAAGGGGTCACTCATCGCCCTGCATTCTAGGTGCCTCTAGTGGCTACGTCAAAAGCGTGCGTGGTATAGCCTGCCGCAGCGGGCTATGTTTACGAAGTGCGACCGTGTCAAACTGAGATGGCGAGCTGGGCACCCACGGTTTCCCGGCTACGTGAGACTGTTTGCCGCAACTCAGCGATTCGCTTGTCCTCCTGTGGCGTGACGCCGGTGCCGGCGAATGTGCCGCTGACTCGCGCCGCAACCCTTCACTGATACCAGAACGTGATCAAGTTACTTTGGCCGTTGGCGTTGGACACCGACATTTTGTAGATTTCGAGGTGGTCGAAAAACCTGCTGCGTTGATCGGGAATGGGAGCCTTGAACGTGATGGTTTTCCCGTCGGCCGAGGGCACGTTCTCGACGGTCGCGGAGCCGATCCGCACGGTGTTGCCCGTGGCCGTAAACCCATTCCCGATCACCGTGATCTCTTGTCTCGGTGCCACCAGATACGCAGGGTAAACAACGGAAATAGAAACGGCGGTCGATTCCGGCGCGGTGATAGTGAACGATACAGGGTTGCTCGCAACAGAACCCGCGTTGACCGTGAGCTGGTACTCTCCGGGAGGGATCGCCACCCCACAGAAATTTCCGTTCACGTGGTTTAGTTGCGGGCAAAGTTTGCTGAGGTCGGTGTCGCCGACGATCTGCGGGGGACAAAACTTTTCGTGCACGATGTCGCGGCAGCTCATCACCATGGTCGAAGAAAGAACCTGAAACACTAAAGACTCTCCGTCGGGCGCTACGACCGGCGACGGCATTGGTTCGTTGGCAAAATCCTTGAAAACGACGGTAGCCCCCGAACGAAACAGATCGAATCCCCTTCCGTAGAGTGTGACGCTTGTTCCCGGCGGCCCAGCCTCCGGTTCAATTTTGGAAACGATAATCGGCGGTTTGAGTCGGAGAGTTTTGAGCATTCCAGCCACTTCAGCCAAGGTCTGTTTGAGACTGGAAGACCCTTTCCCCGGCAGGTCGTCCACTCTGTCCGTCTCGTAGTCGAGCGTAATCGAAAATTCGTCATTGCTCGGCGATCCGAACGAAGCCGTGTCGCCGCTGGCATAGGCGCCGAACCATGCTGGTTTCCCGCTTTGGGGAAATTTGCAATCGGCATCGCGTATGGAGCTGTCGGTATAGAGGTTTGCCAACGAAACTTGATCGTTGATTCGAGTCGTTTCCGGCGGCCACGTCGCGCAGTCCGATGGGCTGGGCGGCCCGGACTCCGCGCGCATTACGACGGGAATCGCTTTCATTCCACCCGTTATTTCGTAGAACCTGCCGCCAATAACCCCGCTGGCGTGAGTGAAAACAGGATCGATCGTCAAAAGGTACTTCCCTTTTTTTAGGACGAGCACCGCGTCTTTGGAATCGGCGACGGTCCAGCCTTGCGACACGGACATCGTTACGTACGGCGTGTCGATGGTAGTCGGCGGCTGCGTCGCAGCTCGTGCGATCAGGGCGGCGATGAAGCACACAGAAATGGCGGCGTTCACTTTCGCAGGCAGTGTGGGCATCCTCGCTCCATATTTCGAGGCTCGCATGTAGCGCGGCTTGATTAGGAGCAATCGTGCGGCCGTGCTTTCGCGCGTTGAGCGGTAACAGGTTAGCCGAAATGGCGCAACTGGATGACGTGGCTTGCGATGGACGAATGTGTCAAAACCGTAGCGGATGATCCGTCACAGAGACACGCCGTATGTCTCGCCTTCTCACGGGAGCCGACGCACATCCAAAGTCTGGCTGCCCGCGTACTAGCACTAGAAAGGCGCGAAGTGTGCGCACAATCGTAACGCCGGATTCACCCGTGACGCCGACATGGCCGACAACCTTAAATATGCTGGAATCCCAGACCTCGTCCCTAACGCAACCGCGACTCTCTGAAATCATCTCCGCCCTTTCGCTTGCGCTGGACCTCACCGAGGGCCAGCCCATGGGCCACAGCATCAACAGCTGCCTGATCGGCATGAAAATCGGCGCCGCGCTGCGCCTTTCCGACCGCGAGCTTTACGATCTCTATTTCGCGCTGCTGCTGAAAGATACGGGCTGCAGCTCCAACGCCGCGCGCATGCACGAAGTTTTCGGCAGCGACGATTTGAAAGCCAAGCGCGAAGTGAAAATGCAGGATTGGACGCGCGTCAGCCTCGACGGCCTGAAATATCTGGGACGCAACATGAAGCCGGACGCCTCCGCTTATCAGCGCGCCATGGCTATCGGGCAAATGGCGCTGCAACGCGAACGCCGCGCCCGCGAATTCACTGCCATCCGCTGCGAACGAGGAGCGCAAATCGCACTGCGCCTCGGATTTTCCGCGCGTACCGCGCAGGCCATTCGCAATCTGGACGAACTGTGGAACGGCAAAGGTCACCCGCGCGGCATTCGCGGCGCGGAAATTCCGATGGCCTCGCGCATCATGAATATCGCGCAAGTGATCGAAGTGTTCGCCGCCGCGCGCGGCCCCTCCGCCGCGATGAAAGTGATCCGCGAACGCCGCGGCACATGGTTCGATCCCGACGTGGTGACGCCGCCGAGTCGCTCGAGAAAGACGCGCCGCTCTGGAAGCATCTGCAATCCGGAACCGCGCACGCGGCCATCCTCGCGCTCGAACCCGGCGACCGCTTTCCCGCCGCCAGCGACGCGATCGACAACATCTGCGAAGCCTTTGCCGGCGTGATCGACGCGAAATCCACCTACAACAACCAGCACTCGATGCGCGTCACCAAGACCGCCGTCTCCATCGGCCGCAAGCTCGGCTTCGACGAAAAGCGCCTCACCAGGCTTCGCCGCGCCGCGCTGTTGCACGACCTGGGAAAACTCAGCATTCCCAATTCCGTCGTGGATAGAACCGGCAAGCTATCCGCGAGCGATCGCGAAATCGTCGAGCTTCATCCGCACTACACTCAGGTGATCCTTGAAAAAATTCCCGGCTTCGCCGAAATTGCGGCGATCGCCGGCCAGCACCACGAAAAGCTCGACGGCTCCGGCTACCCGCGCCGCCTGCGCGAAAAAGATTTGTCGCTCGACGCGCGCGCTCTCGTCGTTGCCGACGTGTACGACGCACTCACCTCGCAGCGCGCCCACCGGCCCGCGCTGTCTCGCGCCCAAGCTCTCGAGATGATGTCCGCCGAGTCCCCCGCCAAGCTCGACCCCTACTGCCTCAACGCGCTCAAGTCGCTCCCCGCCTCGTAGCCGTGGGGCAGACACTCGTGTCTGTTTGCCTTTGCAGTTGCTCCTTCACGACGAAACACGGGCAGAGTTGCCCGCGTTACGTACAACGCCCAACGATCGAGTAGCACGGGCAACTTTGCCCATGTCATTTCTGTGCGTGCGGACGATCCCACCCTACGCCGCTTCAACCGTCAGCTTCAGCCCCACTGCCTTCGCCACAGCCATCAAAGTTGAAAGTCTCGGATTTCCTTTCGCGGAAAGCGCCCGATACAAGCTTTCGCGCTCAACTCCCGCGGCCCTGGCGACTTTCCCGATGCCATGCGCCTGAGCCAGCCGCCGCAGCGCGATCAGCAGCACGCTCGGGCCCTCGCCATCTTCAAGCACCGCACGCAAATACTCCGCCGCAAGCTCCGGATCGTCGCGCAGCTCCGCTGTCACCGCATCGTCATGGGAGATGCTGGTCCTACCCTTCGGCCGCCGCTCTTTTCTTGTAGTCATCGAATCGCTCCCGCGCAGCTTGAATATCAGCCTGCTGTTTTCGTTTATCGCCGGCGCCCAAAAGCAGCACGCAAGCGGGCCCTGTCCACGCGAAATAGACTCGATAGCCCGGCCCAAAATCGATCCGCAACTCGTGGACACCGCGACCCAAACTTTTGCTGTCGCCCAAATTTCCTGCCGCCAAGCGATCAACCCGTATCAGGATTTTCGCTCGAGCTCTCTTGTCAGCGAGCCTGGATAGCCACGCCGCAAACTCGTCTTTTCCCGAACGAGTGACGTAACGCCGGATTTCAATCCCCACATTCATTGTAACTTATAAGTCACAGCACGGCAATCTGCGCGTGACCCAGGCCCTTTGATTTCCAACGAGTGACCGCTTTGGACCACAAAACCACGGGCAAATTTGCCCGCGTTCACTTACAGCGCGCGGCGATCTGCCCAATTCGGCCGTTCACAACTAAACGCCGCCGCAGGGGTTCAACCCTGTGCAAGCACGCAGCTTGCAATTGCCGTGCTTTCAGGAGTATCACCTATGCAGGATTCACTGTACGAAACGAGATGTAACCGCAGCTCTGCCAAAAGCATCCCAATACGTAGGAGGGCCCACTCGATGAGGCTCCCGAACGAATTCAGAATCCGAACGCTTTCTTCCGAACTGCTGGCGCTGACTCTAGCCTGCGCCATGCTCTTCGTCGGCATGCCGATGCCTGCCGCTGCGCAACAAGATGCGCCACAGCAGGACGCGCAGAATCAGCCAGCCGACCAGCAGCAGGCCACGTCCCAGACCCAGCAGCAACCTTATACAACGCAGACGCCGGAACAGCTTCAGCAGCTGGTCGCGCCGATCGCGCTGTATCCCGATTCGCTGGTCGCTCAGGTTCTCGCGGCGTCCACGTTTCCCGATCAGGTGGTGGAAGCCGACCGCTGGGTGAAGTCCAATCCCGGCTTGAAAGATCAAGCGCTGGCCGACGCCGTGAACAATCAACCGTGGGATCCCAGCATCAAGGCGCTGTGCGCCTTTCCGTCCGTGCTGGGCAACATGGACAAGAATCTTTCCTGGACTTCGTCGCTGGGCGACGCTTATTACAACCAGCAGCAGGACGTGATGGACGCCATCCAGGCGATGCGCCAGAAAGCCGAGCAAGCCGGCACGCTGAAGAGCACTTCGCAGCAAACCGTGACCTCGGGGGGCAACAACACCATCGTGATTCAGCCCGCAAACCCGCAAGTGGTTTACGTGCCCGCCTACGATCCGTGGGCGGTTTACGGTTATCCCCTCGTCGCCTGGCCCGGATGGTATCCGTATCCCGGCATCTGGTATGGCGGACCGTTCCTATCGTTCGGTCTCGGCTTCGGGATCGGATTCTGGGGCGGCTATGGCTGGGGCTGGGGCCACTGGGGATTTGACTGGCACAATCACTACGCGCTCTACAATAACGGGCGCTATTACTCCAACAGCCGCACTTTCTACAATCGCAACGCGTACTACCACAACGGCGGATACAACGGCCGCTACGGCGCGGCGTCCACGCGCAGCGCTTTCAACAATCACGGCGCATACGGCAACAACGGTCGTGCCGGCGCTTATAACAGCGCGAGCCGTCCGTTCAACGGCGATACGCACGCCGCTCGCGGCTACGGAAATGCCGCCGGACAATCCGGCACGCACTCCAGCGCCTTCAGCGGCTACAACCACGGCGGCCAGGTCCGCAGCTACTCTTCGCGCGGCAGCTCCAGCATGGGGCACGCCGGAGGATTCGGCGGCGGCGGAGGCGGTAGCCGCGGCGGTGGCGGCGGCGGTCACGGCGGCGGCGGTCACCACTAAAACGTTTCTCGCATAACACTTCCCTCCGGATCTCCGCCTCGTGCGCGAGATCCGGAGCATCTTTTCCTACGGAGTTGAAAGCCATGCCATCTCCAGCATCGAATCGCAATTGGATTTCGCCGGTGAGCGCGATTGCCGCCGGCGCGGCTCTGTTGATTGGTTTCGCGATTGCGCCCGCGCCATCGTTCGCGCAACAAGAAGGCCAGAAGACCTATTCTTCGGCGGAAGACGCCGCACAGGCGCTTTTTAACGCCACCAAATCCGACGACAAGCAGGCCATGCTCGTGGTGCTCGGCCACGATGCACACAAAATCGTTTCGTCCGGCGACGACGTGCAAGACCAGGCCACGCGCTCGAACTTCGCCACGAAATTCGAGGAGATGCACCGGCTGGTCACCGAGCCGGACGGCACCACCACTCTTTACATCGGCGCCGAAAATTGGCCCACGCCGATTCCGCTGGTACAGAAAAACGGCGCCTGGTATTTCGATACCGATGCGGCGCGCAAGGAAATTGTCTATCGCCGCATCGGTGAAAATGAAATGTCCGCAATTCGCGTCTGCGAGGAGCTTGCCAAAGCGCAGAAGGAGTATTACGCGAAGCAGAACGACGTGTACGCCGCGAAATTCGTCAGCGACGAAGGCACGCACGACGGCCTGTACTGGCTCGGCGCGAACAATGAATACGACAGTCCGATCGGACCGCTGGTCGCCAACGCCGGAAGTTCCGAAGGCACCGCGGCGAATTTGAAAACCGGGCCGGTTCCCTTCCGCGGATACTATTTCCGGATTCTGGATCGCCAGGGCAAAGACGCCACCGGCGGCGCCATGGATTACATGGACGGTGGCAAGCTGACCAAGGGATTTGCATTCGTGGCGTATCCCGCTATTTATAAAGACTCCGGCGTGATGACATTCATCGTTTCGAGCGACGGCGTGGTTTATCAAAAAAATCTGGGCAAGCACACTGTCGAAGCCGCAAAGTCGATGAGCGAGTACGATCCCGACACGACCTGGCAGAAAGCCGACCAGGCCAGCGCCGACGCTGTCGCCAGCCAAACCGCCACAGACGCAACCGGCACGCCGAACTCGTCCGCTCCCGCCGGCTCGGTGACGCACAACCCGTAATCGCAGCACGAGAACACCGTCGGCACGTTGCCCGCGCTACTCAAGCGCGGAAGGGTGTTCGCACGCCGGCGCTGCTCAGGCCGACGTGGCGCGCGTTCCCGCGCCACTCGAATGCCTGTGCTGGGTAACGTGGGCGATCGTGCCCGCGGCCTCTCGCTCGCGTCACAGCGCCGTCCCGTTATCCTCCCTCAATCCCGCGCGGAACAGTGGTGCGAAGCAGGACTATCCCATCGATGCAACGTTCCTGCGCCTACTCGCGTCTATTTCAGCGTACCCGTCGAAGGGCCCAACGCTTAGCATCGCGGGAGTCCCATGCCCGTCCCCGGCTCGCGCCGGCACCTGAGTCGCAAATCTATCTCTCGCATCATCGGGTCACTTAGACCGTTGGCCCTCGCGGCGGCAAGCGTCGTCGCCGTGGCGCTCGTGTGCATCGCTCCACCCGCCGCCGCGCAGCAAACCCAGTCCGACCCGTGTGCTCTCAGCGCCTCCGCCGCGCCCGACGTCACCCTCCAACTCTCCATCTCCAACAACCAATCCGAATTTCGCGAAGGCGGGATCATTCCCCTCACCGCTGAATATTCCACAAGCGTAAAACACACGTACGCATACCGAAGCGG
Organism: uncultured Acidobacteriota bacterium; assembly: GCA_963839325.1. GTDB lineage: Bacteria > Acidobacteriota > Terriglobia > Acidiferrales > UBA7541 > Palsa-295. The sequence continues at coordinate 484,109 of CAWIUO010000005.1, forward strand.
CGGCCAATTCGACGGGAGATTCAACGGGGGCGAAACCGTCTGCATCTCACCCGTTGCGGGTTCGGATCCTCTCGGTGACACTTTTCCGTTCGGTGGCGTGGGCGGCGGAATTATGGGTTTCGATGATCTCAGCAATAAACCGCAGCCCCTTTTTCTTGAAGTCAACGAGTGGCGATCCTTGCCTCCCGGTTCCTACCGTGTTCACGTCGTCGGATTCCGCGTTGCAATTCCGTCCGACGACCAATCTCCCTTTTCAGCTCCGGCCGTTCCTATCGTTTCGAACGACGTATCGTTCGACGTTGTCGAAGCCGGCAAAGTCTGGCAGGCGCGTGAACTGGCAACAGCTGAAGCCACGCTGGATGCAGCGACATCAGGAAGCGACGAAGAACGACACGCCGCGCGAACTCTCCGCTTCCTCGGAACCGAGGACGCAACGCGCGAAATGGCGCGCCGCTACGGTATGGGAACAAACGTAGAACAAGAGTTCGAGTTAGGGCTGTTTTCGTCTCCGTACAGAGCGCTCGCCATCCAATCCATGCAAAACGCCATGGCCGATCCGTCACATCCCGTTTCGCGCATGTACATCGATTCCCTGATCACACTGCAGCTCGAATCGGATCTGCGTTTTGCGTTTCCGGTCACTTACGCCACAGTCACCGATCCAACTGTGATCGCCCGCATCAACGCGAGAGACGCGGAGCGGGTAAAACGCCGCGCCATACTCACGAATCAAGCCATCGCATCGCTCGGATCGAAAACTCCGTCCGCGCGGGCCGAGACCGCTGTCGATCTCCTTACATCGGGCGAACCACTAAAGGGCGAGACGCGCGATCGAGTGGTCGAGCAATTAATCTCCGTGTGGGACGCGCTTTCCGCGCAGCGTCAAGCCCCCGTCTTCAGCGCTTATTGGGAATCGGTTGCCAGTCCGGCGTGGCTGCCGATCTTGCGATCGATCGCGGACGGTTCACCAAATCTCAACCAAGACGGAGTGAAGCTCGACCGCGGCAATGCGCTCGAACGGATTTATGAGCTGGCTCCCACCGACGGTCGCAATCGTATTTTGCGCGAGATTGCTCATCCGCAGGGCGATGTGGGTTTCGACGTGCTCGCCCGGTTGCCGGACCGCGAGCTTCCCCAACTCGACCGCGACCTTGTCGAGGGGCTGAAATCCGACCGTACCAGTTACCTTGATCGGCAGCTCATCGCCCGTTATGCGTCCGCCGGAGCGTTTCTCCCAGTGCGGGCGTTCTACGAATCCCGGTCGTCGCAGGGTTTCGACTGCGGCGATGTATCTCTCCTTCGATATTTCCTTCGAGTGAAGCCGGATTTCGGCATCCCCTTGACGAAGGCAGCACTAGTCTCAAGTGCGGCGCGCCCCGGCTGCTTCCGCATCTTCATAGATCTAAAGGAAGACGTACGCCGCCCGCAGATCGAGCCGCTGGTTATTGCAGCCATGAACCGCAGCGAGGATATCGCGGCAACCGAAGCCGCTGCAGCTCTCAGCAAGTACGGCTCGCCCGCAGCGGCGGTCCGCGCTGTGGGCACGCCTCGAACAGTTGAATCAGCAAGAGCAAAACGGGGCTGTCGCCTCCGTTGCTGACCGCGTGTCGTGGCCGAACCTCGGCGCTTCTTTTGAGTGGGCGCTTACGCAAGCGATCGCTCAGGGTCACTCGTGGTTCGCTGGGCCGGATACACTTCGCAAGCTGGATGCGGTAACGGATTCTAAATATCACTCCTACCTTGAAAACATCACGCAGGAAATCGAAAGCGGCAATTTTCAGTTGAATCTGTTCTGGTATCACGGCGCGATGCGCTACGAGATCGGTGCGTCTCCGGGCGAAGGCATCGCTTCGCTCAAGGAAAAACTGGCGCAACTCCCGTCTGGCTCGCGGCTAATCCTCATCGGACCGGTCCCGCAAGACCCCGCGCGCGCCGCCGACATTCAGGCCGTCGAGGAAGCCGTTAATTCCACTGGCCTAACCTTGGTGCTGCCACAACAACAGTAGCGTGGGCCATCGTGCCCGCGGCCTCTCGCAGGCTTCGCAGCGCCGTCTCGTCGTACACACTCCCTGAGGGTTTCTCCGCCGCGCGGAACGAGTCGGATACATCCTTAGCGCTGCACAATCTTGCGCCCAATGTGACGGCCATCACATCGCTTCGTGTCTGTGGTCACATCATCCGCGGCCAGTGTCTGGCAGTCTGCGCTCAGTGGCGGAGCCGAGACCCAACCGCCACGCAAGTTCGTCGCGCCCTGCCGCGCACCGGTGCACTGTCCACACCGGCCGCCCCTGCGCGGCGAATTCTCCGCGGCGGCGCCGGGGCGCACGTGCGGTCCGCCGCGGAGATTCCTATCCACAAAGGAGCAGCGCGTCATGACCACGCGACAACTGATCCGGCGCATCGAGCTAAAGAACATCCTCTATCTCACCGATTTTTCCGAGCCTTCCGAAGTCGCGTTGCCCTACGCCGCATCGCTGGCGCGTGGCTACGACGCCAACGTCCTGGCGCTTCACGTCCTGACGCCGCCTGCCACCAACGGCCGGACTTTCGAGCAGATTGGCAGCGCGATCGGAGCGCGCGACGAGGCCGCTTCCGCGTCGATGGACTGCGTGGATTCGCAGCTCGCAGGCGTCTCGCACGAAACTCTGGCGCTGCGCGACGGCTCGGTCTGGTCCGCGGTCTCGAAAATAATCCATGAACGCAATATCGACCTGATTGTCAGCGGCACGCATCGCCGCACCGGCACGAACGGATTCTTCGGCGAATCGGTCACCGAGGAAATATTCCGCCGGGCTAACGTGCCCGTGCTGGTCGTCGGTCCCGAAATTCGATCCGCCACGCAAAGTGCCGGGCGCTTCTACCGGATCCTGTACGCCACCGATTTTTCGCCGGAGTCCGCCGCGGCGGCGCCCTTCGCCGTCTCTTTCGCCGAAGAAAACGAATCGAAACTTCTGCTGCTTCACGTGGTCCGCGACCGCCATTGCAGTCCGGTGCGGCCGGTTCCCGAGGACTCTGTCGCGAACATCATGCATTTTCTGCGGGAAACGGTTCCGTCCGACGCCCAGTTCTGGTGCCGGCCCGAAGCCACCATCCGCTTCGGAATTGCCGCGAACCAGATTCTCGAAGCCGCTTCGGAATTTCGCGCCGACCTGATCGTGCTCGGCGTGCGCAGCGCCTGCGATCGCGAATGCGCCAAACATCCCCTGGAGCACACTACGGCCCGAGCCGTGATCGCTCACGCCAAATGTCCGGTGCTGACGGTTCGCGGCGGGGGCATCCAAACCTCCACTTTTGAGGTAGATTGTCTTCGGCGTTCACCCCGGTTCATCTGAGCCGGTGCGAAGGAGATAAGCCCTGCCATGAAGACGCCCTACGGACTGCACGTCATCGAAAGCTGCCTCACCTGTCCGCTGGTGAAGGACCGCATCTTTTGCAACTTGCCGCTTCCCGTTCTGGGCGCGCTCGATTCCATTTCCAACGGGTCGGTTTACCCCAAGGATGCCGTGCTCTTCGTGGAAGGCCAGGATGCCCGTGGCGTGTTCGTGCTCTGCTCGGGGCGAGTAAAACTTTCAATGACCTCCGCCGACGGCAAATGCATCCTGGTGCGCATCGCCGAGCCGGGAGAAATCGTCGGCCTGCCGGGCACGCTTTCCGGAAGCCCTTACGAAGTGACCGCCGAGACGCTCGAGCCGGTGCAGGCGAACTTCATCCCGCGCGAAGATTTTCTGCGCTTCCTGCGCGAGCACGGCGAAGCCGCGCTGCGCGTGGCCGAAATGATGACCCGCATCTACAACGCCACTCTGATGGAAGTGCGTTACCTGGGATTTGCGCGCACCGCCGCCGGAAAATTCGCGCGCTTCCTGCTTGACCTGACCGGCAACGGCCACGCCGAACCGGAGCGCAGCCGCGCCACACTCACTCTGACCCACCGCGAAATCGGCGAACGCATTGGAGCGTCGCGCGAGACCGTCACCCGCCTGTTTTCCGATTTTCGCCGCGAGCACCTGATCGAAATGCACGGCTCTACGGTGGTGCTGGCCGACAAGCCGAGTCTCGCCCGCCTCGTGGAAGGCTGACGCGCGCGGAGCGGGTCGGCGAACGGTTGCAATTTTCCCGGGCTGGGCATAAAAGGGGAGTGTCATGGAACCGGCGCTCGCCGTTCATCGCCTTCAGTTCGCCTTCACCGTCACGTTCCACTACATTTTTCCGCAGCTCACGATGGGCCTCGCCCTGCTCATCCTCTATTTGAAAACGAAATACATCCGCACGGGCGACGAGCATTTCAATCGCTCCGCGAAATTCTGGGCGCGCATCTTCGGCATCAACTTCGCGCTCGGCGTGGTCACCGGCATTCCCATGGAATTTCAGTTCGGCACCAACTGGGCGGCGTTCTCCCGCTCCGCCGGCGGCGTGATCGGCCAGACGCTTGCCATGGAGGGCATCTTCTCGTTTTTTCTGGAGTCCAGCTTCCTCGGCCTGTTTTTGTTCGGCGAGAAAAAACTCGGCCGGATGGGCCACTGGCTCGCTGCATTTCTGGTATGGCTCGGCTCGTGGATGTCCGGCTACCTGATCGTCGCGACCGATGCATGGATGCAGCACCCTACTGGCTACATGATGGACGCGGACGGCAACTTCTCGCTCGCCAGCTTCTGGCAACTCCTGCTGAACCATTGGGCGCTCTGGCAGTACGCGCACACCATGCTCGGCGCCGTTCAGACCGGATGTTTCGTGATGGCCGGCATCGGCGCGTTTTATCTGCTCTCGCGCCGCGACGAAGCCTACGGCCGCACCTTCGTTCGCGCCGGAGTGATGGTCGGCATCGTCGCCGCGATCCTTCAGCTCGCTCCCAGCGGCGACATGCAGAGCAAGCAGGTGGCACGCTACCAGCCGCCCACGCTGGCCGCGATGGAAGGCCTGTTTCAAAATCGTGACGGCGCGCCGATCACCCTGATCGGCCAGCCGGACGTCGCCAATGGCCGCCTCGACAATCCCATCGAAGTTCCCGGCGCGCTGAGTTTCCTCACCTATCGCCGCTGGGGCGCGAACGTCCGCGGCCTGTACGATTTTCCGCAGGACCAGTGGCCCGACCAGATCAACCTTCTCTACTACAGCTACCACGTGATGGTTGGACTCGGCACGATCTTCATCGGCGTGATGGTTCTGGCCGCGTTTCTGCTGTGGCGCGGAAAGCTTTTTGAATCGCGCTGGATGCTCTGGATCCTGATGATCTCCATTCCATTGCCGTACATCGCCAACACCGCCGGATGGATGACCGCCGAGCTCGGCCGCCAGCCCTGGCTGATTTACGGCCTGATGCGCACCGCGCGCGGCATTTCCCCGCGGGTTTCCGCGGGCAATGCCTGGTTTACGCTGCTCGGATTCATGGGCATGTACGCGGCGCTCACGATTCTGTTTTTCTTTCTGGTGTGGCGGGAAATTGAAATTGGTCCCGAGCCTTCCGCCGCGCAGCTTCATCCCGCGCCGTCCGGTGGAGTCCTGTGATGGAGACGATCTGGTTCTGCCTCATTGCAGTAATGATCGCGCTCTACGTCCTGCTCGACGGATTCGACCTCGGCGCCGGCGCGATTCATCTCTACGTGGCGCGCACCGACGAAGAGCGCCGCCAGGTTCTCGCCAGCATTGGCCCGGTGTGGGACGGCAACGAAGTCTGGCTCCTCGCCGCCGGAGGCACGCTCTACTTCGCGTTTCCCGTTCTCTACGCCAGCGCCTTCAGCGGATTTTATTTGCCGCTGATGATGGTGCTGTGGCTTTTGATTTTGCGCGGCACATCGATCGAATTTCGAAATCACATTCGCAGCGCGGTGTGGGATCCGTTCTGGGATTTTCTGTTTTGCGCATCCAGCCTTCTGCTCGCGGTTTTCTTCGGCGCGGCTCTGGGCAACGTCGCGCGCGGCGTTCCGCTGGACGAGACCGGCTACTTCTTCGAGCCGCTCTGGACGAACTTCGGGCTTGGCCCGCAAACCGGCATTCTCGATTGGTTCACGGTGACTGTGGGATTGTGCGCGCTCGCCGCTCTGATGATGCACGGCGCGCTGTGGGTTTCGCTGAAAACCACCGGGCCGGTGAGCGATCGCTCCACGCGTCTCGCGAAATACATGTGGGTCGCGGTGATTCTGCTTACGCTGATCGTCAGCGGGCTGACCTTCGACGTCCAGTTACAAGTCCTTCAGAATTTTTCGCGCTGGCCGTGGGGCTACGTCTTTCCGCTGGTGGCCATCGCTGGCGCCGTCGGAGTGATGTTCTTCCTGCGCCGCCGCGACACCATGAAAGCGTTCCTATCGTCCTGCGCCTATCTCACCGGCATGCTTACCAGCGTCGTCTTCGGCGTGTATCCGATGGTGCTGCCCGCGCGCGACCCGCGCTTCTCGCTCACCATCTCGAACGCCAAAGCCGGCGACTACGGCCTGAAAGTCGGACTGGTGTGGTGGGTCGTCGGCATGATCCTGGCCTTCGCCTACTTCCGTTTCCTCTACCGCGCCTTCGCCGGAAAAGTCTCCGTCGGGAGCGACTCGCACTCCTACGGCGACTGACGCGCGGCTCACGTGGGACCGTTTCGCGAAACGGGACCATCCCCCCTACTTATCCATCCCCTTCGTGGACAAATACACCAAATCGTAGATTGTCCCGGTCCCATTCGGCTGCACATTCACCACGTGCTGGTCATCGTGCTTGCCGACTTTGTAGATCACCTCGCCGGGCTTGGCTTGATCGTTGTCGCACGCCAGCGTGTTGGACTTCTCGTCCGCGTCCTTCTGCTCCTGCGTCAGCGCGGGCGCGTTGGTGCAATCGAGCACCTTGCCGTACTTGGACATGGCCTTGCGATAGTATTCCGCCACTTTCGCCGGCGCCGCGTCGGTTTCGAGTTTCATCACCGACAGCTTGAACCCAATGCTTCCGCCCCACAGGCCGAGATTCGCCGCCGAGCTGTCCTCCGAGTTATCCTTGTGCGGACGCGAGCCGGGATACACCGGCAGGCCGACGGCTTTCGCGTCGGCTTTGCTATTCACGGTGACGCCGGCGCTGAAGCTGCCGTCATCTTTTTTGTCCTGATCGTTCTGCGCCATTGCGGCAGGCGCCGAGAGCGCGCACGCCGCGCACAACGCCATCGCCAAACTCGCAACCGCCACAACCGCGCGCCAATTCCACATACTCCGCATGCCATGCCTCCGTGTGAACACCAATCCCCACGCCGGATGATACGCAGTTCGCACACGCGATGTTCCCCTCAAAGCGAGTAGCGTGGGCGAACCGCCCGCGGACTTTGCCGTTGCCTCTGCCTTTGCCTTGGCCTTTTCCGTTGCCTTTGTCTTCGTCGCGAGCGCCCCACCTCGGCGCCCTAGCTGCCATCCGGATACCCGCCGCGATGCAGCACCATCGGAAAGTGTGGCAACGTCTTCGGCGTCTTCACTCGCGCGCGCCAACCCGTCGCGTGCGGCTTCATCCCGACAAACAGCAGAGACGCGTTTCCATTTTCGTCCGGCTCGGCGCCCTCGGCGCGAACGATCGTCTCCAGCGCCACGCGCAACCGCCGCATCGGATCGTGCCCGAACCGCGCGTGCCATTCGTGCTCGATCGTTTCCACCAGCTTCATCGCGTGGTCGCGCAACTCCGCGCCCTTTGACGTCAACCGCACCAGCTTGCCGGTCGCCGCCGGATTTTTGATTTCATCGACGACTTTGTATTTCTTCAGCACTCCCAAAGCGATCGCGATCGATTCTTTCGAAACGCCGCTCAGCGCCGGCAGGTCGCGCAACGCCACTCCCTCTTCCGTGAGTACGCGCAACACGTTAGCGCCCATCGCCAGCGACCCCTGCGACCGCGTGTCGAACTCCACCGCAAACGCCAGCAGCACGCGCGCGAGCAACACGTGCAGCTCCAGCTCGCGCGTTAGCGCGGGCTCCGGGCTCGCCACTCCGCTCGTGCGCAGATTCTCCATCCCCGCGTGCGTCAGCCCGTAGCCGAGAATCGGCATGCACTCCGGCCATTCGCCGCCGATCCTCGACGCCATCTCATACAGCGCCTCGCGCAACTCGCGAATTTCGCCCGCGCCGAACCGGTGCTCCCATCGCCGCTCGATTTCTGGCAGCACCGCGGCCCACACTTCACGCGACTTTTTCCCCGCCTGCGTGGCGCGAATGATCCAATCGCGCGCGGGAATTTTGGCGCGCGTGTCCGCCGGATCGGGCGCGATCGTCACGTAGCCCCAGCGCTCCATCCCGCGCAGATTCGCGTGCGTCCGCGCGAGCCGCTCGAGTTCGCCCGCGCGCACACCCTCATCGCCAATGTGCTTCAAACAATTCAAATACATCGCCAGCGACGTGAGCCACACGCCGCCCTCGCGCCGCCTGACCCCGCCGTAGTCCGACGTCCGGTGCTCCATGCGCTCTTCAAACGCGTTGTCGCTCTCGATGGTGAACGCCACCAGCGAAAACGAAAGCAGCGTAAACAGCGGCAACTTCGAGGGATCGGTTACGAGGATTGGTTCCACTTCCGCTGCACGCGCCGCCCGCGCCGGCCTGGCAGCCGCACGCTTACCACTCACCGGCTTCTTGTTCGCCATCAGGGACCTCCGCCACCTCGCGGCCTCGACGAATTTATCACGCAGCACGGCGCGCGTAACAAGGATGCGTGAACGGACTCGTCACGGACACCGCGCGCGCAATCGCGATTGGGCGTCAACCTTCCTGGTACACGTTTTCGTTGTGCCAGCGAAGATCGTCGGCGGATGGCCGAAAGGCCGCAATCTCTGGGAGCAGAATCGCTTTTCCCTGGAGCGCATAGTATTCCTTGCCGTTGTCAAATTCGCTTTTAATCCGTCGGCTCACTTGAATCCGATGTTCGGGAGTGACGGTTATGTAGCCACGATCAAACAACGTGTGAATGTCCTGCCGAAGTAACAAGCCGTTGCTCGGATGATGGCTGCCGTCACTCATCACCGGACGAATGTGCGCTGCATCGAGGACGTGCAGAACATGCGAGCTGCTCACAGCGCACGTTCGCTTGTAGGAATCGGTGACGATGACACGAAATGCCCCCTGACCGAGACGTTGAAAAACTGTCCGCGGTGCACCAAATTCGACTTTCCAGTCGTCCTCGTCATACGCCGGCTCAGGCGCCGCGACGTCACGCGCCCTCAACCGATCTTCAACTTCGTGCCAAATTTGGAATCCGCGCTCTTCTCTTGTGTCATAAGATTTTCCTCTGACGATGTTCGGGCTCCAGTCGGAAACCTGTATCCAATCCGACTCCGGAAAGAAGAACGGGCTCTGCAACAAGATGCACCCGATAACGTAGTCGGTGCGAGATCGTGAGGGCGATTCGTGAAACTTCTCTATCGAGGCGCGGAGTTCAAATTCACTGCTCGCACCGTTTTTCACGCCAAATGCTTGCCAAGCTTTAGAAACTGGAATCTGCGTGTAGTGACTGAAAAAACCGCCACCCACAATGAAGTTACGAGGACTGTGCAGCTTGAAAAGCAGAGGCTCCCCGGGAGTGAGCACGCGGAACTGGCTCGTAGCGCTGGGCTGCCAAAAATTAACTTCGTCCGGCTGACGTGCAGCCAAAAAGTTAAACCAGTTAAAATCCGTTATCGCGACCCATAGTTTCATTCCGGTTGTTAGTTCAGCGGAAGACTATCGAAGCGATTAACGGGATGTCAAAAGTTTCTTCTTGGCAGCCCCATCGGCGCCGTTGTTCGGTCAGCTCCACTTCAGCGTGGTGATCGAATCTTCCGTCAGCGGCACTGTGGCCACCGCGCCCGCGCACTCGACCGTCACTTCGCGCGCCGCGCCGGGATTGGTGAGCACCAGCGCCACGCCGCCATCGGGCGTTTTTGCGGCGGTGTGGTAAAGCCCCGCCGAAGCGGCCAGGCCGGGCGTCGCCGTCATCGTAGAAGAACTGGGCGCGTCGCCCTCGTGCGCGGTCTGCAGCCCGATCGACGCGCCATTCACCGCCGGCGCATCGTGCGCCCCGCGCGACTCCACAATCACCGCGCCGCGCTTGAACGCCCGCGCGTGTTGCGTAAGCGCCCAGTACAACCCGGTGAGCACGATCTCGCGCGTCTGCGAATGAATCTGAACCAGGCCGCCGCAATCGAACGGGCCGATATTCGGCCGCCCGCGTTCATCGAGCGCCAGGTTCCACATGGTGATCGACTGCGGCCCGTTCGCCAGAATGCCGGCGAACGTCGCGCCCCACTTCGACCAGCACGTCAGAAATCGCGGGTCGGTGTAGCTGTCGCCGCCTTCGGTCCAGTGCATCTCCACGTCCGGAAAATATTTCTTCACGTTCTGCATCTGGTCCGGAGTGCCTACGTAGCCGTGCCACGCCACGGTGTTCACATATTTTTTCACGCGCGGCTTGGAGAGTTGATCCACCACGCGGCCCCACAAATTGTAGTTGTGGTCGAGCGTCCAGATTTTCGTGCCGCTCGCCGTGGCAGCTGGATTCCAGGAGTCGTCCAAGGGTAACGATCAGCGCCTCTTCGGTTTCTTCCGGCCATGGGCACGCCGGCATGCGGCCGCCCTGGTCCGCGTCGATTTCATTCTGCGTGGTGAGCGCGCGCACTTTTACGCCGGCGTCGGCGTAGCTCTCCACAAATTTCCGGAGGTACAGCGCGTATGCCGGAATATTTTCCGGGCGGATGTTGCCGCCGAGCATCGAGTTCGAATATTTCATCCATCCCGGCGGGCTCCACGGCGAGCCGAAATAAAAAATGTCGGGATTTGCCGCCGCGGCCGCTTTCAGCGTGGGAATGATGTAGTCGCGGTCGTGGTCGATGCTGAACCGCTTCATCTCGGGATCGGCCATGCCGTCGTCGTAGCTGTAGCAGGCGGTCGCGTAGTCGCTCGAGCCGAGCGGAATTCGCCCCGTGCTCAGGCCGTGCTGATCCGCGCCCTGGCCGAACATTTGAGCGAGCAGCTTCGCGCGATCGGCATCGGTCAGGCGCGAGAGCGTGTAGCACGATGCATCGGTGAACGCCGCGCCGAATCCCAGAATCGTCTGCGCCGTCTTCGACGGATCCACCACCACATCCGCCGCCGGGCGCGTTCTTCACCGCCTTCGACCACGTCACCGCCGGCCCGGCCGCCAGCCGCTTCCCACTCTTGTCCGTGATCTCCGTCGTCGCCGCAACCGACGGCGGCGCGAACATCGCTCCGTCGCGAGAGTTAACCGTCGCAGCTTCACGCCGCGCGCTCACTGTCGCCGCTCGCCATTCGTCGCGCACTCGCCTTCGCGCCCAGCGCGCCCACCGCCGCCGCGCCCGCCCCCAGCCCCGCCATCTTCAGCAGCTCCCGCCGTGTGTTCTTCACCGTCCCTCCGCCCGCTATCCTCTCACGACTCGCGTGGGTAACCTGCCTCACAAGTCGTCTGCTTGCGAACGACAATCCATATCCCGACGCATGCGCAGACGTACTCCGATCACACGTATGGCGCCCGCTTGTAAAATAGCCGGATTTTAGCTGTGTTCAAACTGAAGAAGTGCGTCGCCGACTTGAACGAAACGGCGCCGCTTGCGCGTGGCGGGCATTACTCCGACCGCAACAAAATCACCGGATCTATCCGCACCGCGCGCAACACCGCGGGCACCGCCGCCGCAATCGCCGCCACAAAAATCGCAATCGCGGGCGCAGCGAGCGCGGAGGCGTCGGTCGGCTTCACCTCGTAGAACAACAATTCGAGCGGCCGCACCGCAAACGCCCCGGCAACAAGCCCTCCGGCCGCGCCGACGGTCACCATCACGAACGCAGTCGCGATCACCGTCCGCGCGATATACGCCGGCTGCGCGCCCACCGCGATGCGAATCCCAATTTCGCGACGACGGCGCACAACGGAATAATTCAGCACGCCGTACAGTCCAACTGCGGCGAGCAGAATCGCGACGACGGCAAAAAACATCGCGAGCGTCGAAAGCAAACGCTCGTGAACCGTCTGCGCGTCGTTGACTTCTTTTTGCGTCCGGATGCGCATCACGTGAAGCTCCGGCGCGATTCGTTCCAGCTCCTCGCGGAGCGTCTGCGCCACGGCGAGCGGATTCTCACTTTCCGTCTTCACGATGAACGTCGCGAATCTCGGTCCCTCGGGAACGTGCCCTGGCGTGTCCGCAAAATCGAACGTGTAATACGCCGTCGGCATGGCGCATTGCCGTAGATCGGAATGGCACGCGTCCTTCACCAAGCCGACTACCGTGACGCTCGGATCCCCGCCCGGCGACGGAAGCGTGAACGTTTTTCCGATGGGGTCGGCACCACCGAAAAACGCCCTTGCGAACGATTCATTCACCAGTGCGCCGTCCGGCTTCACGTCGTTCCAATTCAAATCGCGGCCCTCCAGAATGCGCACCCGCATGGTATCGGCCCAGCCCGGAGAAATCGTGAGTCCGTGCGCAAAAATCTGCGATGGTGGGCCTCCGGGCAACGCCACGGCATTCACCCAATTCATGCCATCCAATAGCGGCCAGCCGGCAAGAGCCGCGGAGGAAACGCCGGGTTGCTGCGAAAGCGTCTGCATCGCGTGCACCCAAATGGGCAGCGGTTGTGGCTGGCTAGCGGTGGCCGTGATTGTCAGCACACGATCGGACGAGAAACCCGTGTCCTTGTGCGTCAATCTCTGAAACGTCGCCACGAACAAGCCGGCCGTGAAGACCACGAACACGCAGAAGCCAACTTGCAACGCGATCAATCCGTGGATCACCCGGCCGCGCGCGTGGGGATCCTCTCCACCTTTCAGCGCGCTCGCGGGATCGATTTTCGACGCCCGCAACGCGGGCGCAAGACCGAATAGCATCGTCACAAGAAACGTCGCTGCTGCCAGAAACGCAAACGCACGCCAGTCTGCCGGTAATGCCAGGCGCGCGGGATCGTCCGGCGGATTGATCATCACCACGACATGCGGAGCCGCCCACGACGAAAATAGCGCTCCCAATGCCGCGGCCGCCAGCCCGATCCAGGCGCTCTCAGCGAGCACCAATTGCACGAGCCTTCGCCTGCCGCCGCCGATCGAAACCCGCAACGCCAGTTCGCGTTCGCGCGCCGCGGTTTGCGCTGTGACCAGGTTCGCGACGTTCGTACAAGCGATCAGTAGCACCAGCAAACTGAGGACGAGCAACGCGGCGAGCGGACGACGATTCGCGGTTTGGAACGAAGAACTTCCCGTCGCCGCGCTCGCCAGAACCACGTTTCGGTTCAAGTACGCTTCCTTCATCTGTTTCTGAAGGCCGGGCATTCGACCGAGCTGTTCCACGAAAAGGGCGTGGGAAGCGGATTGCAGCTTGTCTCGGAGCGGAGGAAGCGCAGTCTCCGGCGGAACGCGCGCAAAAACGTGGAGAAAACTCAAGACGGACTTGGCGTACGGATTCATCATCACCGGAAGAAAAATGTCCGCCATCTTCCCTGGTTCCGTGCCGGTGAACGGCGGCGAAACTACGCCGATGATCTCGTACACGCGGTCGCCGAACCGGAACGTACTGCCGATCAAATGCTCGTCGCGCGAGAATCGGCGCTTCCAGTACTGATCGCTGAGAACGGCGTAAGGGTGCGCATCCGGCGTGACGTCGTCGTTGAAACTCAAGAGGCGCCCCGCAGCCGGGTGCAACCCAAACGAACTGAACATCGAGCCAGAGACGTACACTACGTATGCCTTCTCAGTTTCGGACATTGCTCCGTATTGCACGTCCTGACTATCGACACTGGAATTCGCAATCAGCTCCGCATCGACCTTCACGGCGTCGCGCAGCGTGACGAACTGCGAGTAGGTCCAATGGTTGCCCGTTTCCGGCTTCCCGTCGAACCCGACGCCGACGGTCTGTACCTCATAGAGTTCGTGGGGCGATGCGATCGGGAGAGGCCGCCAGAGCAGCGCATCGACGAGCCTGAATGCAGCGGTACATGCGCCGATTGCCAGGGCGAGCGAAAGCACAGCTGCGGCAGTGGTGACTTTGCTGTGAGCGAGCCGCCGCCAACCGTACGCTGTATCGGCGCGAAGCGAATCCAGCCACAAGATCACGCGAGCGTCGTGCGCACTGTCGCGATACTTCAGCGAAGGCCCGAGCGCCCTGCGCGCCTCGTCGGGGTCGCGCCCCTCTTCAATGGCCGCATCGACGTGCGCCTGCAACTCTTCATCGATCTCGCGATTCAATTTGCTCATGCGAAATACATTCGCGACGCGCGTCCAGAACGACATCTCACGCCTCCCGCAGTACGCGACTGACGGCCTTGGCCACCGCCTGCCACTTGGGCTCCTCGGCGGCGAGCCGCTTCTTGCCCTTGGCGGTCAGTTCATAGAGGCGCGCGCGCCGGCCCGACTGCTTCGTCACCCACTCGGCGCGAACCCAGCCCGCCTCTTCCATCCGGTGCAGCGCCGGATACAGCGAACCTTCCTCCACGCGCAGCACGTCGCCCGACCGCTCGCGTATCGCGGACATGATCGCGTAGCCGTGCAGCCGCCCCTCGCGCCGCAGCGTCTTCATCACCAGCAAGTCCAGCGAGCCCTGCATCCCGTCCGTTTTACCCATACTCAGCCCTCTCTGTACCAAGACGTCTTAGTATCCGCATCGTTTCACGCGGTGTCAAATATTTTCGCGCGTTGGGCAGGCCGCCGCGTCGGACAGCGTCCCACGCCGTCCTCCTACGATTCTCGCTCGCAATGCTGGCAACCACCCCGAAGGCCTCCCATCACATTTGGAAAGTACGCCAGTAAAATAGGCAAGTTTTGCCTGTGAAACTCCACCAGCCACAAACTCCAATTGAAAACCACAGGCACTACCTGCCTATTCCACAACCGTACTCACCAATATTAATTTCCGGCCGGCTCGAAAGTTGCCAGCACTTCGTCTCGCATTTCGTAGGAGGACCGTCCGACGCGCGTAACAAACCCACCGCCGCGCACGTAGTAATCAGCGAGCCTGAACGGCATTGCGCCTCGAATCTACCATCGCCATCCGCCGCCCGCCCGAAGTGGTCTGGGCCTTCCTGTGCGACCTTTCCAATCTCCCCAAGTGGGATCGCGGCGTAGCCCGCGCCATCGAAACGTCCGCCCCGCCGCGAGTAGCCTCTACTCCCGTCGCGAAAGGCGTCGGCCTGGAATTCGACACTGAAGCGCATGCCTCCCCCGGCAACGCGCGCGACAACGGAAAAATGTCCTACCGCGTCTCGACCGTCGATCCCAACGCGCAGCGCTGCACCATCGACCTCGTCAGCACCACCGGCAACGCCCGCTTCTTCCGCCGCGCCCAGTGGATCTTCCAGGTGACGCCTACGCTCAGCGGCTCGCGCGTCTCGTGCGCCGTCGACTTCGCCGTCCGCCCCGCGTATTTCTTCATGGCCCCGTTGCTCTGGCTCAACCGACGCGCCATCGCCCTCGACCTGGCCAGCCTCAAGCGCGTCCTCGAATCGGTGGGATAGTCCCCCGGGTCGGACAGTCCGCCGTGGCGGACGGTCCTCTTACGAATCGCCAAACGAAGTGCTGGAAACTGCCGTGTCGGAAGAAAATCAAATTCGCTGAGAAACGCTTGTGGAACAGGCTGGAGTACGCCTGTGACACGTCGGTGTTTTACTCGTGTCGGGTCTATGTGCGACGGCACACAGGCGAACTCCTGCCCGCGCCACCGGCTCACTCTCCTCTGTTGGCTGGAGTAGGGCATGAAAATTGCCAGCATTTCGCTTCGCATTTCGTGGGATGACAGCCTGCGCGGCAGGCTATTCCACTCACACAAAAAAAGCGGCCGCCGCCTCGCGCACTCGCGAGACGACGACCGCTTTCTCAAGGCTCCTACTGTTTTTATTTCGTGTAACTGGAGTGCCCTATTTGTTCCCCGCCTGCGCGGCCTGCAGCTTCGGCGCCTGCTGGTCCATGAACACGTACCGCCCGCGATTGGCTTCGGGCGCGGCGGCACTGGAATCATCGACGAGGTGCATGGTCTCCCAGTCGTCTTTCGCGTCGTAGCGAGGCCACTTCGCAAGGCCCGCCCCGTTCGGATCGCCCTTGGCGATGAAATTCGCCCAGTACGAGACCATCAAATCGCTCACCTTGAAATCCGCGGGAGTCCACGGCAGCGCTTCCCACTTGAGCGTCCCGAACACGTATTCGATTTCGCCCGCGTGGCGCGCTCCGACTTCGCTGGCTGGAATCTTCGAAGGCCCGATGGTCGAGCCGGGTTTGGTGGCCGGTACTTCTTCGAAAATGTAGTGATAGACCGGCGCCTTCGCGGTCTCGACCTGCATGTTGACCCATTTCCACGTGGAGAAAATAATGAAGTTGTCGCTCGCCAGCGCGTAAGCCGATTGCAAGGCTTCCGCGTCCGTCGAAGCCGGATACAACTTCAGAAATTCCGCGGACGCGTCGCCGTACTTGGCCTTCGCATCGTCGGCGAACGATTGAGGCGTTGGCTTCTTGGGGTTGAACAGGACCGCCATCTTGACTTCATCGCGATTCCAGCCCGCCAGCAGCGGCACGTGCGCCTGCCGGCCCGCCGCAAAAGTATCGGCCGGGCTTTCGGTGAGGAAGTAGCCGTCGATATTGGGCGAAGGGTGATAGCCATCCTTCTTCGCCGCCTGCGCTCCCATTTCCTGGAGCAACTTGTCCGCGGGAATCGCGCGCAGATCCGCCAGCGAATTCGCGCCGATCGACGCGCCGAACTTCGCGCCCGCTTCTTCGCTTTTCGCCAGAGGCAAAGTGCGCAGCGGCGAGCTGCCGTTGGAGAAGAACGCACCCGATTCGCCGATCGCCTTCTGGAATTTTCCGATGGCCAGCGGCGAGGCCATCTGCGCGCTCACCGAAAAGCTGCCCGCGCTTTCGCCGCCAAGCGTGATGTTCTTTCGGATCGCCGCCGAACGCCGCGATGTTCTTGACCACCCAGTCGAGCGCGGCGGTCTGGTCGAGCAGGCCGTAATTTCCCGAAGCGTGGTTGGGCGATTCCTTGGTCAGCTCCGGGTGCGAGAAAAATCCGAACACGCCGAGCCGGTAATTGCAGGTCACCACGATAATGCCCTTCTTGGCCAGAGCTTCGCCGTCGTAGCGGAATTCATCGCCCGAGCCGGCCGTGAAACCTCCGCCAAAGAACCAGAGCATCACGCCGAGTTTTTTCTTGCCGGGATTCTTCGGCGTCCACACATTCAGATAGAGGCAGTCTTCGCTATTGCCCTTGTCGCGAAACACCATATCCGCATAGACGCGCGCCTGCGTGCAGCGCGACGCAAACTCCGAGCCATCGCGCACGCCGGTCCAGTTCGCGGGCGGCTGCGGTTCGCGCCAGCGCAAATCGCCCACCGGCGGCGCGGCAAACGGGATGCCGCGATAAATGCGGACCGTGCCGTCTTCGCCCAGCGTGCCGTCCACGTCGCCGTTCGCCGTCTTCACCACGCCCGCGGCCACCTTTGGAAACTCCTTCACCGGCGCCTGCACGTCCTCCTGCCCGCCCTGCGCGAGTGCCGCGCCCGGCGCGACGAACGCCGCCGCACTTGCGAGTGCAATCGCAAACGCAACCACGAACATCCCGGTCGCAAGCGCGTCCATCGCGCCTCGTGCCATTCTTCCTACGCAACGCACCAGCGCATCCCTACTTAGAGCCCTTGTTACATTCATCATGGAATGTCTCTCCCCACGTCGAGGTGGCCTGTCTCCCAAACGTCGAAATGGTACCAAACGGTTGACCTATCTGCTTGCGGAAGTGCGGCATCGCGACGGCGCGCGTGACGCGAGCTTGTTGGGCAGGGGCGTGTGCAGTCCGGAAAAAAATACACGGGCAAGTTTGCCCGCGGTACCGACGACATCCCTTTGACACCGGGCACCGCCACGCTGTACAACCTACTCGCCCCCATCCCGCCCCAAAAAGGACACCGCCATGGGAAATCGCGACAAGCAAGGCCGTGAAAAAAAGAAGCCCAAGAAAGCGGTAGTGAAGCCCACCGCCACTCCTCAGCCCCGCTGGACGCCGAGCTACAAACCCACACCGCCCTCGACTCCCCCGTCCACCGAATCCTCGTCGTAGCGCGATCCGCAGGCGAGCGCGACGTGCGCGCGTCCGACGGCGTCCCACGCCGTCGTCCTACGAATCACGTTCGAAGTGCTGGCAACCTGACCGCCGGACTCCAATCGCAATCGGCGAGAGAGCCTGTGGTACGGGCTGGCTTGCGGCTGTATCGCTTCACACCACTCGAAACCAGGAACTCAGAGGCGAACTCCAGCTTGTTCCACGCCCGCGCTCACCTATTTTGATTTTCTACTTGCGCACTTTTTGCCAGCATATCGTTGGTAATTTCGTTGGAGGACAGCCGGTTCGGCTATCCCACGCTCAAATAATTTGTCACCCGGTGTCGATTTCCTTCCCCTCTATTCGACGCATAAGTAGAGCCGCACCGCGCACTCGGCCACTCGCAACTTTCCCGAGCGCACGCTGCCTAAGCTCCTATATATATAAACGTAGCGGCCCTGCAATCGCGGTCGCGGCGTCCGCTCAAAACCTAAGGAGAACAAAATGCGTTTCATGATGGTCATTTTTCGTGAGAACTGGGCGAGCGACAAACCCGCCGAAATCACAGACAAGGCAGCATTTTTCGAAATGGGCAAGTACAACGACCAATTGAAGAAAGCCGGGATTCTGCTGGCGATGGACGGCCTCACTCCGCCATCGATGGGCGCTCGCGTTACGTACCCTGGCGGAAAGGCGAAAATCACCGACGGCCCCTTCCCGGAAGCGAAGGAAGTGATTGCCGGCTACTGGATGATTGAGGTGAAGTCGCGCGAAGAGGCGCTCGAGTGGGCCTCGCGCATTCCCTGCATGGGCGAAACGGGAATGGTCGAGATCCGGCGGGTAGCGGAAATCTCGGATTTCGACGAGGACATCCAGAAGAAATTCGCCGAGTCGGGCGCCAAACTTGGCGTGCAGCGGTAAGCCCAGTCTTGAAATACGCAGTTGCGTGTCTATTCCGCGTTAGAACGTCACAGGAGAAAACGATGCACTACATGATGATCATGTTTCCCGGCAACTACGCGACGGCAAAGGCAGGCTTCCTGCCCGACCCGAAAGCGATGGAAGCGATGGGCAAATACAACGAAGAGCTGGGCAAAGCCGGGGTGCTCGTCGCGCTCAACGGCCTGACCCCGCCCGCGACGATGAGCGCGCGCGTCACGTTCAAGGGCGGAAAGTCGAAAGTCACCGACGGGCCGTTCCCCGAAGCCAAGGAAGTCGTCGGCGGCTTCTGGATCATCAACGTGAATTCGCGGGAAGAGGCGGTCGAATGGGCCTCGCGCATACCGGGCGCGGACGACGAGATGGTGGAAGTCCGCCGGTTCTTTGACATGTCCGATTTCGATCCCGAAACGGTGAAGAAGTTCGAGAAGCAGTTCGAAAACGACGAATACGTTCCGGGCAACCAGAAGTAAGAAACTCCGCGTGGGATGTCGATTTCGCGCCGCCTCGAACGCCGTATGTGTAAGGGGACATGAACCATGAAATTCGTCTGTTTGGGATACATCGAGCCGGGAAAATTCGAAAACATGACCGAGGACGAGCGAAACGCCGTATTGGACATTTGCTTCGAGCACAACGACCATCTGCGCGCCACGGGGAGCCTGACGGGCGAATTGGCGCTTCAGCCCGCCGGGACCGCGGTGACTCTGCGCTGGAAAAACGGCAGAGTTGCGGCGACCGACGGCCCGTACACGGAAAGCAAGGAACAGATCGGCGGCCTTTCCATCCTGGAAGCGCGAGACCTGAATCACGCTATTCAACTCGTCTCCGAGCTTCCGGGCTTTAAATTTGGACTTGGACCGATCGAGATACGCCCGGCCGCGGACTTGAGCGAACTCGTGAAGGCGAGTGAGCAGCGACGGCGCGCGAAGGTTGCTCACTGATCGACGAAAACGAAAACATGGAGAGGAACGCGATGACTCGAAATCAAACGCAGGCCATTTTCCTAAGCGCAGTCGTATTCGCGGCCGCGCTGATCGCACCGCAGCTTGCGGCTGCACAAGCGGCACAAACCGCCGCACCGTCATATCCAAAGATGGCTCCCATCGAACAATATTTAATGGATCGCGACGCGGAAATTGCCCTGGCCCGCAGCGCCGCTCCAGAAGCCGTCTCGAAGGACGCAACGGTGTTCGTCTTAACGCGCCACGGCTACGAAACCGCAGCCAAAGGAACGAACGGCTGGGCTTGCTGGGTCGGACGCAGTTGGGGAGCGATGTTCGATCACCCGGAATTTTGGAATCCTAAAGTTCGCGCCGCGGAATGCATTAACGCGCCCGCCGTCCGCTCCGTGCTGCCGTACAACTTCAAGCGCACGGACTTGGTGCTCGCCGGCAAATCCAAAGCCGAGATCATCGCCGGGCTCAAATCAGCGATCGACAAAAAAGAATTGCCGCCGCTCGAGCCCGGAACCGTGAGCTACATGATGTCCAAGAGCTCGTATCTCACCGATCAGGACGGCCACAATTTGCCGCACATGATGTTCTATTCATCGGCAGACGCCGCAGCCTGGGGCGCGAATCTCGCCAATTCGCCCGTAATGGCCGCACCCTACTGGGCCATTTCTCCCGACGCGTATCCGGAACTCAAATCCTTCCCTCCCATCACCGTCTTCCTGATCCCAGCGGGAAAATGGTCCGACGGAACGCCGGCGGCAGGCATGTGAAGCGTGTCGCACAGTCCCGCTGGGCGGGACGGTCGGCCGACGGTATCGCGGTCGCGGAGCGATCGGATCTGTGTACCAGCGCTGACCATTGGAGAACCTCGATGCGTTACATGATGCTCGTCACGGCACCGGCGGATCCCGGTCCGGTGCCGCCGGCTCTAATCGAAGCCAGAGATAAGTGGGTGGCGGACGCCACCGCCGCGGGCTCGTTCATCGGTGGCGCCGAATTCATTCGCGGGAAAAATCCAAAGTCGATTCGCCTGAAGGAAGGAATTGTGAAGGCGACCGACGGGCCGTTCGCGGAAGCGAAGGAGGTTCTCGGCGGATACATACTTCTCGATTTCCCCACGCACGATGCGGCTGAGAAGAGCGCGCGCGCATTTCTGGAGCTGCACGCCAGGCACTGGCCCGGGTGGGACGGCGCGGTAACACTGCTGCCTATCAGCGCGCAGCAGGCGCACTCCGTTCCGCAGAAGCCGTAAACCTACACTGAGAATTGATTTTTCGATGGGCCCCTGTTGTGATGAGTGTTGCACATGCCCTCAGACACTCCCACAACGAGCCAGCCTCGCGACGTTCGCGCCACCATCGACGCGGTGTGGCGCATCGAGTCGCCGCGCCTGATCGCGGGGCTGACGCGCATCACGCGCGACATCGCCGCCGCCGAGGATCTCGCGCACGATGCGCTCGTCGCCGCGCTGGAACAGTGGCCGCGGTCCGGTGTGCCGGACAATCCCGGCGCATGGCTGATGCAAGCCGCGAAACATCGCGCCATCGATCTGGTTCGCCGCCGCTCGCTTCTCGATCGCAAGCACGGCGAACTGGGCCGCGAGCTGGAGGAGAAGCAGGAAAAGTCCGTGCCCGATTACGCCTCAGCGCTCGACGACGACATTGGCGACGATCTCCTCCGCCTCGTCTTCACCTCCTGCCATCCCGTGCTTTCAACCGAGGCGCAACTCGCGCTCACGCTGCGGCTGATCGGCGGCCTCACCACCGCCGAAATCGCGCGCGCGTTTCTCGTTCCGGAGCCGGCCATCGCGCAGCGCATCGTGCGCGCCAAACGCACGCTCGCCGAGGCGCATGTTCCCTTCGAAGTTCCGCGCGGCGCGGAACTTTCCGAGCGCCTTGCGAATGTGTTGCAGGTGATCTATTTGATTTTTAACGAAGGCTACTCGGCCACCGCCGGTGACGACTGGCATCGCCCCGCGCTCTGCGAAGACGCGCTCCGCCTCGGCCGCATCCTCGCCGAGCTTGCGCCGCAGGAGCCGGAAGTCCACGGCCTCGTCGCGCTCATGGAAATTCAAGCGAGCCGCTCACGCGCCCGCGTGAACGCGAAAGGCGAGCCGATTCTGATGCTCGATCAGAATCGCGCGCTGTGGGATCAGCTTCTGATTCACCGCGGGCTCGCCGCGCTTGCACGCGCCGAAGAACTGAGCCGCGCGCGCGGCAGCGTCGGAACCTACACGCTGCAAGCCGCCATCGCCGCATGCCACGCCCGCGCCATCACCGCCGACGCCACCGAATGGCCGCGCATCGCCGCTCTCTACGCCGCGCTCGCGCAAGTCGCGCCATCTCCATCGTCGAACTCAATCGCTCCGTCGCGGTCGGCATGGCCGAAGGCCCCGCCGCTGGACTCGCCGTCATCGACGCCATCGCCAACGAGCCCGCGCTGAAGAATTACCATCTGCTTCCCAGCGTCCGCGCCGACCTGCTCCGCAAACTCGGCCGCCTCGACGAAGCCCGCTCCGAATTCCAGCGCGCCGCCGGGCTGACGCAAAACTCCCGCGAGCGCGACCTGCTCCTCTCCCGCGCCGCCTCTTGCACCCGCACGCCGGCTTCGTAGTTCACGCCACTCTCGCGCGATTCGGCCACGCGTTCCGCATGACATCCCGCGGGAGAAACTCGTGATACCGTGTCCACCGAGCCGCATGATGAACCGCCGCAACTTCCTCTCTCTGCTCGCCACTCCCGCCTGCGCGGAACTCGCGCGTCGCCTTTCTTTCCCGCAAGAGCAAGCCAAGCCCGACTACACTCTCCAAATCGCTCCCCTCGAGCTCGAAGTCGCGCCTCGCAAAATCGTCAAGACCATCGGCTACAACGGCTCCGCTCCCGGCCCGTTGCTGCGCCTTCGCGAAGGCCGGCCCGTCACGATAGAAGTTCACAATCAAACAAAAGCTCCGGAGTGGGTGCACTGGCACGGCCTCTTCGTTCCTTCCGACGTGGACGGGGCGGAAGAAGAAGGCACGCCGCCCGTCGCTGCCGGAGAAGTTCGCCGTTACTCGTTCACGCCGCGCCCTTCAGGCACACGCTGGTATCACAGCCATGGCCACGCCGGACGCGACCTGCATCGCGCCACCTACACCGGCCAGTTCGGATTTCTGTACGTCGAGCCGAAGGACGAGCCCGGAAACTTCGACGCGGAAGTGTTTCTTGCGCTGCACGGCTGGGACCCCTATCTCGGTGCGCAGGGTGACGAAGGAAATCTCGAAGCCATCTATCCCGTCTATTCCATAAACAGCCGCGCGCTCGGCTCGGGCGATCCCGTCCGCGTCAAACAAGGCCAGCGCGTCCTGTTCCGCATCTTGAACGCGAGCGCTACCGTGCACCATCGCCTGGCGCTGCCGGGCCACAAATTCACAGTGCTCGCTCTGGATGGCAACGCTGTCGCCACGCCGCAGGAAGTGGACGCGCTCGAAATGGGTCCGGCCGAACGTATCGACGCGCTCGTCACCATGAATCATCCAGGCGTGTGGATCCTTGGCGAAACCGACGACAAGGTGCGAAGCGCCGGCCTCGGCATCGTGATCGAATACGCGAATCGCACCGAAGCGCCTTCCTGGCCGGCCGCGACGCCCATCGCAAAATGGGACTACACAATTTTCGGCAGCGACACCGCCGCCGAAACCCCCGAGCCATCCGGCGGCGTACTTCCGCTCGTGTTTCACAAGAAATTCGCAGGCAATCGCTGGGTGGACAACTGGACGATCAACGGCAAGCCTTATCCGAAGACCGAGCCGATCCACGTCCAAGCCGGCCAGCGTTATCGGCTCCGCTTCGACAACCAGAGCGACGAAGCTCATCCCGTGCATCTGCACCGCCACACGTTCGAGCTGACCCGTTTCGCCGGAAAGCCCACGGCTGGGGTGCGCAAGGATGTAGTCGTCGTTCCCGCCATGCAAAAAGTCGAAGCCGACTTCACCGCCGACAATCCCGGCCCCACCCTGTTCCACTGCCACCAGCAGCTGCACATGGACTACGGCTTCATGGCGCTGCTCCAATACTCCTGATCCAAGCGTGACACCGGCCTGCGCGCCTGTCAGACGCTTGCCTCAAACGCCGACGCCGTTGTAAATTCCTCGCGCCCCTAGCGGAGGAAAAATGAATCGCCGTTCTCTCGCCATCGTGTGCCTGCTCGCAACCGCCATCTTCGTCACGGCGGCGGTAGCCGCTCATGCGCAACGCGCCCGCAACCACGGCGTGGTCCACAACATGTCCGCCTGGGTGGACACCAATTCCGGCGCGCATCCCGACAAGTTCACGATCACGGGCCCGGCGCTGATCACCTGCGTTCGCGCCACTTCCGAAGTTCCAAACTCCAATCCCAAGCCCGCCTGCCGCATCTCCGCCAACGGCTTCAACGGCACCATGGCGCCTCCCGTTTCCAACGCCACGCTCAAAGCCGGCGACATCACGCTGAGCTGCGTTGGCCAGGGCACCATGCTGCGCTGCGACGCTCGCGTGGATATTCCCCCACCGGCCCAGTAGCCGCCGGCGATGGCTCCGCGCAAAGCCACTCAGGCATAATGACTGCGTACACATGCGGAGGAAATTTCCCCATCGTCGCGGCGAACTGGAGCTGATCCGCAAAATCTGCGCCGGCGAGACCGAGCACTTTTACGCTCTGATCGAACCGTACCAGCACGCGGTGTACGCCGTCGCTTACTCGATCGTCAATAATTCCGCGGATGCCGAAGATGTGGCGCAGGAAGCTTTCCTGAAGGCGATGAAAGGCCTGCCGAAATTCCGCGCGGAGGCTAAATTCAGCACGTGGCTGATCCAGATCGCGCTCAATGAGGCGCGCAGCCGGGTGCGGCGCGGCCGCGCTCACCTTCACGATTCGCTGGACGCCCGGCCCGCTTCCACCGACGAGGACTTCTTTCCCAAAGACCTGGCGGACTGGCGCGAAATCCCCATCGAGGCGCTGGCGCGCACAGAGCTGCGTGGGAAAATCAAGGAAACTCTCGCCTCGCTCAAGCCCATCTACCGCGAAGTTCTGGTGCTGAGGGACATGCAGCACCTGAGCGTGGCAGAGACCGCCGCGATTCTCGGAATCTCCGAAGACCTGGTGAAAACGCGCCTGCTCCGCGCGCGGTTGCAAATGCGCGAAGCGCTCGCGCCGGGCTACGACGGCGCCTGGAGCTGCGAGATGGCGGCGTTCCGGAAAGTGAGGCCCTGGTGAGCGGAAAAATGCGAAGTCATCGGCGGCGGCACAGCATCGTGGAAATCAGTTGCGAGGAAGTGTGGCTGGAGATTTCGAACTTCGTCGATGGCGATGTCACCGCCGAACTAAAATCGCGCATCGAATCTCATCTGAAGAACTGCAAGCACTGCGCCGCGGTTTTCGACGGCACGCGCAACACCGTGCGGCTGCTCACCGACGGCGACTTCTACCCGTTGCCGGGCGGCTTCGCGGACCGGCTGTACGCGCGCCTCATGCCCACGCGCAAGCGGCGTCCCGGTCCGCGACGCTCTCGCGGCTAACTCTCGCTGCGCGCCAGCCTGCCGATCACATTCTCCGCTAGCTCCACGTCGTGATCCGCATTATCGATGCACATCAGAATCCGCCACTCGCGGTCCGCGCCGCGCGACCACAATTCGGCGTAGCGTGTCCGCTTCACGATGGCGGCGCCGCCGCTTTTCGGATGCAGGGTCATGGTATGCCATCCGTACGCAAAAGCTGACGCGCCGCCGACCACCACTCGAATTACCACCGGCGCCATCTCCACGCGATTTTCGCGGAAAAGTTTCTCCAGGCGCGCGCGCAGGACCGGCTTCGCATCGTCGCGGTAAAAACTCGCGAACTGTTCGCTCATGTCCGTGAACTCGTCTTCATAGATCGCAAGCACGCGCTCTACGTCTCCCGCGTTGAAGCCGTCGCGCCACTCGCTCTTCGCCGCGTTGATCGCATAACGCGCCGCGGCTCCGAGGTCCGGCGCCGGCTTGGCTCGGCTGCCGCGCTTGGGTTTCCGTTTTCGAATCGTTGCCATATGCCTACGATGTCACGCCCGCGCGATTCCATCAACCGTCTCGAGGCTTGAGGCGGCGGCGGCGCGGAAGAAAATCGGAAACGTAGTCACTTGCGAGGCGATCGCAAGTCGTATTCCCCGCACGTCACACGGTCCGCAGGAATCGACCCATGAGACTTCGCCCATCTGTTTCAGCTGCGGCACCCGCCGCATGCGTGCCGCGCCCTCGCTGCGATGACGGACGGAGCAACATGCGTTAGGTAATCTGGCACTCGCGTCGAGAGCGCGGTGTCTAATGCAAGAAGTCTTCCTGCGAGACGCCGCGCGATGCGCCTGGCCTATTACACTCGATTCGCCTTCTTATTCCTGGTCGCCGCCGCGACGGCCGGCGCGTCGCCGACGCTGACGGGAACATTTCGCGCACCCGACGCTCAGCCCTTGGTCGGCGGTCCTGTGTTTCTGATTTTCGAAGTCACCAACAGCGGCGCGAAACCGGTTCGCATCAACTACGCCGAGTCCAGCTCGCCGTGCGCTCGATTTGGGATCACGGTCGACGGCGAGCATCGCGCCGACGGCACTTGCGACGGGCGGACCGCGTTCTCGTGCGGCTCCGGTTCCACCCTGATCGCGCCCGGAGCGAAGTGGTCGCAAAAGATTTTCCTGAATCACTACTACGAGTTTCCGCACGCGGGCGTGTATCACGTTCACGCCACGCGGCTGGTCAAAATCCACGTCGGCGGGCAATACGACGATCCGCAGGAACAGCAGGAGTTCGCCGCGAATGTGGACGTCACGCTGAAAGACGCCACACCCGCCGAATTGCGTGCGGCATTCGCGCCGATCGTGGCCGACCTCGCGAACGATCCATCGTTCGCCCGGCGCGAAGCTGTGGACGTGATCATGACTCTCGCGCCGCCCTTCCTCGAACCGACGCTGATCAAAATGCTTCAGACCGACGACGCAGGTCTGGCGCTGATCGCCCTGAGCAAAATGCAAAGTGCGCGGGCGCGCGAAGCCGTGATGCACGTCGCGGAATTCGGAACGCCCGTCGATCCGAAAGCCGACGATCTCACCAGAGCTTTACAGTTCGCTCAGCAAGCCGCCGCGGTGCGGGCGATGGGCCAGACTCGCGATCGATCCTATTTACCGCTGCTCCTGAAAGTCGCGCGCATCGCGCCGCTCGACAGCGATCTGAAATCGGCGAGCCTGGTGGCCGTCGGGCAAGCGGGAGGAAATGAAGCGGTGCCGTTTCTGCAGTCGGAACTCTCGGGCCCGAGCCTCGGCCAAAGGTTTCAGGCCGCGCTGGCTCTGGGCGAAACTGGATCGCGCGACGCCGTCCCCATCCTGATCGATTTGCTCAGCTCGACAGGACGCCGAGCTTCGAAATGTGGCGTCGGTGAGCCTGCGCCGGTTGACTCACCGTCACTGGGGTTCGGACGCAGACGACCTGGACGGCGTTCAGCCCGATCCCGCTGTGCTCGCCGCCGCGTGGAAGGCATGGTGGAAACTCAACAGCGCCTCCGCCACGATCTACTCACCCGGCGAATGCAGCGAAGAACTCAATCTTCAATGACGGAACGCCGCTAGGTACGTGGCTCCGACTGAACCGCGAACACGCGGCAAACGCACACAGGCCATGCCTATGCCACACAAAGCACCGTTAAAATTGTCCGTGGATGAACCCGTAATGTAATTCGATCCGTTGGTTTTCTCAGCCGCACGAAGGCCGCAACTCGATACGCCAGCCTCGCCCGCGGGCTTACCGGCCGTCGCGCGGAAACAGCGTCGTAAAATGTCCGCCGCTATGGGTCGGTTTCGATTCCTCCGGAACTTCGAGGCCATGATCCATTACCGCGCTGCGGAGAAGAAGCCCGCGTGCGTGTTCGATCGCTTCGTTCGCACCGATTTTGGCGCGCGTATCTTCCGGCAGAAGCAGCAGCAGGCGAACAAGCGTCCACATCGAATTCTCAAGCTCGACCATTCGTTTCGAAACTTGCGGGGCGGAGGTTTGAGCTTTCACCACTTTGTCGAGATCGACCTCGCCCTCAATCTGTTCGACGACCTGCTCAATCACAGACGTATCTTCGTCGGCTCTGGAAGGTTCAGCCGCCGGAAACATGGGCATTCTTTCGTTCATCTCTGCCTCCCGTCCCGCAAAGAAAATTCAATCTCCGCGGCTCGGCGACAACCTACGCGAGATTATATCTGTTCCTGCCCGCGGCTGCCGAGCCGCCCTCGTATCGACTAACGGTCGACATCCTTATATAAATGGGAGTAGCTTTGTGAAATGCCTCACCATTTCACAGAGTGGGAGCACGAACCCGAGCCACAGCCGTCGGGCTCGCGCCGCGGTTCGCCCCCGCGAAAGCGAATCGGCGTTGCCGTCCTGGACCCCAGCGTCCCGCCCCGCAAAGAGCCGCGTCCTTCTAAGCCGATTCCAGTCGCGCTGATCATCCGCGTCGCCGCGATCGCAGTTCTGGTAGGCGTGGCCGCAGCCGCGCTGTTCACTTTGCTGGCGCCATTTCTGAAATTCTAATCCGCGTCCAACGTTTTCGGAGCGCTACAAAAACACGGGCAGGTTGCCCGCGGTACTCGACGGGCGGCATTCGCTAAGTAGCGTGGGCAACCTGTCCGCGGCCTTCTGTCCATCGCAATCGTACTCGCCGCGCGCCACGCCTTACCGCAACACAACCAAACTCGCCACCAGCGCCAGCGGCATCACTACCGCGCCCACCTTGAAAAACTCCCACGCGCTAATCTCTGCGCCTTCGCGGCGCATGGCGATCAACCACAGTATCGTCGCCAGCGATCCGGTCACCGACAAATTCGGACCGAGGTCCACTCCGACCAGTATCGCGTGCGACATCGGCACCGAGGTGCCCGCGTGCGCCACAATCGCTCCGCCCGCGAGCGCCACCGGCAGATTGTTCATGCCGTTCGAGACGAGCGCCACCACAAACGCGCCGACGTAACGCCCGGCCCAGCCCGCGTGCTCGGCCAGGGTCGAATATCCTGCAAGCCCCGCGTGCAAGAGTCCCGCGCGCTCCAGCGCCGCGACAATTACGAATAGCCCCGCCACGAGCGGCAGCACCGACCACGAAACGCCGCGCGCCACGCGCACGGGAATGTCCGTCTCGCGCCAACTCACCAGCGCCATCGCCACCAGCGCCGCCGCGCACGTCGGCAACCCCAGCGCGACGCCCGCCGCCGACGCGGCAATCAATCCCAGCGCCGCAACGATCAATCCCGCGAGCGCCACTTTTCCCTGCGGCGATAATTTCGCCGGCGCAACGTCCTTGCGCATCGAAACGCGCAGGGCTTTCCGCGAAATCCACCACAGCGTCGCGAGCGTCACCACGATCGACACCGCGGCGGCCGCACCGTAGATCGAAAGCCACTCGCGCAGCGCGGGCAGCTTTGCGCCGTACACCACCAGGTTTGCCGGATTGGAAATGGGAAAAACGAAGCTGGCCGCGTTCGCCACCAGCGCGCAGGCCAGCAGGTACGGCTTCGGATCTTCGACGCGCACGCGCCGCACCATGGCCAGCACCGCCGGCGTCAACACCACGGCGGTCGCGTCATTCGAAAGCAGCGCCGTCACCGCCACGCCGACGCAATACACCAGAAGAAACAGCCGCCCCGGAGAATTCCGCGCTCGCGCCGCTGCGCCGGACGCCAGCCAATCGAACACGCCCTCTTCCCGAGCCAGCTCCGCTAGCGCCATCATGCCCGCGAGAAACAAATAAACGTTGTGGCCCTGCTTGATCGCGCCCATCGCCGCCTGCGACGGGATCAGCCGCATCACCACCAGCAAAAACGCGCCGCCGCACGCCCAGTACGCCTCCGCAATTTTCAGCGGACGCACCAGCATGCACACGATGCTCGCGATTGAAATGATCCAGGTAAGTGTGGCCGCGCCTAGCCCCATCAAGCCTTAGATATTAGTCTCGACGGAGTGGGCGTGGACATTTTTCGCTCATGCGTGAATGGCAAAACATTACACAGAGGGGGAGGAGAAATTCAGAGGTCGCGAAGGCGCTGCTGCCGGGCGCAATCTCTCTGCGCTCTCATGACTTTCCCGGTGTTCCCCGTGAAATCTTTTGCCTTTGATTTTTCCTGCTGCGACACCAAACCGAATCCGCGCGGCTTGGCGCCCCGCGCGAGTGCCTTCCGCGCCGCAAATTCACAATCCGCAGGCGCGATCGCCTGCGCTACTCACCGCACCGCTGCCTCCAGCAACTTTTCGACTTTCGCATCCAGATCCCGCGCGACGGACAATGCGTCTTCACTCTCGTACCCCGCGAGAAAGCTCTCCATGGTGTCGTAGGAAACGCGCACGCCGCCGTTGCGCTCATCCACCAGAATCGTCACCGGCGCATACGATCCCGCGTCATGCACGTGCTTCACCATTTCTTTCATGATCAGCGGATTCCCCGCGACGATGCGCACCACCTTCGGCGCTCGCTCGCCCATGTCCGCGCGCAAAACCATGCCCAAATCGAATCGCGCAAACTCCATCAGGCCGATGCTGCTGGTTGCTCCTTCCACCACTTTCCGTATTTCTTCCAGAGTTTTTGCCGCCATCATCGCCGCGCCAAAGGCGCGCATGTCCGGGTGCCCGATCTGCGCATCGATCGCTGCCAGTACATCCGCGAACCGTTTTCGCGAAGTCACCGCAAACCGCCGTACCGGAAATTCATAGAGCGCCACAGTCATGTTCCTCCGGTACATCAGATTCGCAATCATGACAAAGGTTACATGACGAATGGATCGCCGCGGCTCTCGGCGTGCCGGAGCGGAAAATACATTCCGGTCGCTCGGCGCCACGGGTCTTCGCAGGAGAATCTAATTCGCGCTTGCAGACGCCGCGTCCGCCGCCGTTACGCCCGCCACCACAGCCTGGGCCTTCTGCGCGATCAATCCGAAGCCGTGCGCTTTCGCATCCTGCGCCAGAGCGCGCAGCGTCGCGCGTCCCGGATCTTTCTTTCCGCTCGCGATCTGCGTTTCTCCCAGCGCGAGGCGGGCATCGTATTCGGTGGAAACCATCCCCGCCGCGTGCGCGTCCTTCTGCGCCGCCGCAAGCGAAGCGATCGCGTCGCTCGCCTTGCCGCTCTTTGCGTCCACCATGGCCGCCACCACGGCTGCGTCCAGCTTCGTTCCACGATCGCCGCTCTCGGCTGCCAGCGCCGTGGCCTTGTCGCTCAGCTCGCGCGCTCCGGGCACGTTGCCGCTTGCGAGCATGGTGCGCGCCAGCGTCAACCGCGCCTCGGCCTCGCCGCTCGCGTCTTTTTCGACCGCCAGCTCGGTCGCCGCATCGTTCGCATACTTTGCCGCGTCGATGAGCCTCTTTTCTTCGATCGCCAGCATTGCGAGCGAAATCTGGGTGTAGGCCGCATCGCCCTTCGCACCGGCCGCTTGCAGCGAAGTGAGCGACTCGCCCAGGCTGGCCCCCGCGCCCTTCAAATCTCCCTGCGCCATTTGCACGCCGCCGTAATTGGCCAGCGACTTACCAATGCCGGCCTTGTCGTCGATGTCCCGCCGGATATTGATCGAACCCTCGCAGCTTTTTCGCGCGCCGGCCAGATCGCCCGTGGTGAAAAGTTCCGCGCACTCGCTGTTGAGCACCATCGCTTCCAGATTGCGGTCGCCCATGTCGCGCGCGGTCTTCAGCGAGTCGCCAAACGCGGCCGCGCCTCGCGCCTTATCGCCTTCGGCATACAGATCGATCGCCATGTTCTGCTGCGCCAGCGCTACGTCGCCAATCTCATTCCGATCGCGCGCCACTTTAATCGCCTGCTCGTACGTCTTCACCGCGGCCGCGTGATCGCCCTTGCCGGATTGAATGTTGGCCAGATTGTTCAGCGCACCGGCTTCGTCGTAGGCGTCGCCGATCGACTGCGAAATGCTCAGCGCTTCGTGGTACAGCGGCTCGGCGGCCGCTGCGTTTCCCGCGTAGTAATACGCCGTCGCAATGTCGTTCGAAGCGCGCGCCGCTCCCAACTGATCGCCCGAGGCCAGATTGATCTTCTTCGCCTCTTCGCAAAGCGGTCGTGCCGCATCCGGCTCGCCAAGCGTCAGGTGCGCGTAGCATTGCAGGATCCGCGCCCGAGCCAGCAGCATCTGCGCTCCGATGGCTTTCGCTCCGTCCGCCGCCGAGGTGGCCGACGCAAGTTCCGCTTTGTAATCCGATAAATCCCCGTGCGCCCGCGCCTCCACAAGGTCCGCCTGCGCGCGCACTCCCGGCACGAGCGGCTGACTCCTCAGTTGGCTGATCGTCGTCAGAGCGTCTTTCGGTTTTCCGGCGCGCATCTGAGTGTGAGCGAGCAGAAGCCCGTACTCCGGCTCGTCGCGGTACTCGGCCCAAAGCTGCGAAGACTCCTGAATGGCCTTCGTCCAGTCGCGTTTGGCGGCATAGAGTTGCGCACTCGCGCGGCTCTTGGCTTCCGTGGAAAGGTTCGCCGCCGCGTCCAGCGCTTTCTGCGCTTCGTCAGCCGCTTTCGATTCGAATCCCAAAACATCCCAGGCTTGCGCCAGCGTGCTGTGCGCCTGCGCGAACTGCGGATCGGCAGCCACCGACTGCTGAAGCAGTTTCGTTGCCGCCAGCACGTCGAACTCCCGCAGCTTTTCCCGCGCCTCCGAGTAATACTTCATCGCGTCGGCGTTGCTCGATAACGACGCGTCCATCCGCGCCTCTTCCGCAGCGGAGAGCGTCACGCCAAGCTTCTGCCGCACCAGCCGCCCGCCGTGCACCGCCAGCGCGTTCAAATCCGTTTCCGCTCCGGATTGCGCCACCGAGCCGGCGCTCTCGCCGCTCACTCCATTGATCAAATGAATGTTCCAATCAATCGCGGAGTGCTCGCCCGTTCCCGATACCACGTAGGACCCCAGCACGAGAATGTCCGCACCTAGAAATTTCCGGATCGCCGCGATTTGGTCTTTTGAAAGCGACTTGGCCGCGTCGCCGATCCTCAGGTTCTGCTTCATTTCATCCACGCGCGCCGGCGGAATCACGCGCAGTGCGTCGGTATCGAGCTGCGACCACAGGCTATCCGAAAGGATATTTCCCAGCGCGTCCGCTTGCTTGCCTCCGGACATATTCTGAAATCCCAGAATCGCCACGGACTTGCGCGCGCCCGCAGCGGTTTCCGCAGCCGCCTGCTGCGCGGCCGTCTGCTCCGCGGCGTGGCGCTGCACCCACCACCACAGCCCCGCGCTCACGAGAACAATCAAAACGGCGGTGATCGCGAACGGGATTGCCGCACGTTTCCAAAAGCTCTCCGGGCGTGGTCACCACCACGACGGTCGGATCCGGATCGACGGCCTCGCCGCGCAACGCCCTCGCCACGTCCTCGGTCGATGCGAATCTTTTTTCCGGCGCACGCTGCAGGCATCGCGCCACCACTCCTTCCCACTTCGGATCCAGATCCGGAACCAGCGTCCGAGGCGACGGCGCCACCTCGTTCAGCCGCTTCATCGCCACGGCGAGCGGAGTATCCGCTGAAAACGGCAGCTCGCCGGTGAGCATTTCGTAGATCACGATTCCCAGCGCGTAAATGTCCGTCGCCGGAGTGATCGCTCCTCCTTCAATCTGCTCCGGCGCCATGTAGGACGGTGTTCCAACAATGTCCCCCGGCTTTGTGAGGGTGTGCTCGGCGCGTTCCTCCGCGTGAGCGAGACCAAAATCGGTGATCACCGCGCGCAACGGTTCGTCCCGATCCTTGGTCCGGACCAGCATCACGTTGCTGCTCTTGAAATCGCGATGGATCACGCCCGCGCGATGCGCCGCGCCCAATCCCGCGCACATCTGCTCCACGATCGGCAGCGCCTCCGCAGTGGTCATTCGCCCGGCACCGCGAGCGCGCTTATCGAGCGTCTCGCCGGCGAGCAATTCCATGCTGACGATCAGGATTTGCGAGGGCGCCGCGCCGAGCGGCGTTGTGCCGTGACGGAAGACGTCGAATGTGCGGCATACGTTCGGGTGCGTCACTTTCCGCGCCAGTTGAATTTCGCGGCGGAAGCGCTCGATCTCATGCGCCGATTGCGCGCTTTCAAATCGCGCCGGTCTTCACCGCCACGCGTTCGCTCAGTTCTTCGTCTTCGGCTTCATATACTTCGCCCATGCCGCCGCGCGCGATGAAGCGGATCACTTTGAATCGACCCGCAAGGACTTGATTGGGCTGGAATACGGCGGTAAGCGGTGTGCCGGACGGCAGGCTTTCCGGCCGATCGGAGTCAGGCGGCCGAGTATCGCCGCTCAGGGGAACGAGCTTGTCGGTGGTGACGTCCGCGCTCGTCGGGTTGCGTTTGGACTCGTCCATCGTGGAAGACCCAGGCTGAGCGGTCGAATTATGCCACAAGCGCTGGTTTTACAACGTTTGCGTTACAGCGCGAGGACCAGCGGCGCCGCAGGATCATCGGAGCTCCGGCATGACCGACACACATCCAAGTGCGAGTCCTAGTACGCTCGAATTTGCGTTCGATGAAATAAACGGCTTTCGAGGCCTTTCGGCTTGACTTTACGTAGCACCAAGTTTAAAAAGCTTGCACCCAGTCCCCCCGGAGAGTTTCTATGTTCAATCGCCTTTTTGTATCCGCCGCTGCTCTCGTACTGTTCTCAGCCGTGCCCGCTTTCGCCACCGGCGTTCACGCCGAAAAAGGCGCTTCGCAACAGGGAATTTCGACGGCCGTGAATTACGACCCTTCGACCACCGTCAACGGCATCGCCGTCACGCCCTTCTTCAATACCAATGACAGCGTGAACCCGCTGATCGACATTTTCCAGATCCCCTCGTCGTTCGAATCGGGCACGTCTTTCACGCTCACCTTCAGCAGCCTGGGTGCGGGTTATGGCGTGTTCGACTGCAACAACCCGAACAACCCGACGAGCAGCAACGCGATCTCCTCGGACTCCCCGATGCCGGTCACGCTCACGGGGCCATGCACCGCCGAAGCGCTGGGCTCTGGAGATCAGTTCATCACCTACAATGAAGTCGGAAACACTTCGACCATCACGTTTACCGCGGTCTCCGGCAAAACGCCGCCGCCGACGTTCTACTTCTGGACGCCGGACGGCAATCTGCTGAACATATCACCGGCCTCCGCTTCAGGGACCGTGCCTGAGCCCGGCAGCTTCGTTCTGCTTGCCGCCGGCCTCATCGGCCTGGCCTTGATGCGCCGCCGCTTCGCGCAAGAGTAGTCGCCCTCCGCGCCCGCTCGTCGCGCCGACATTCGCGTCTGCGCGACGAGTGCGCTTTTCCCGCTTACTCCCTCGCACACTCCTCCACCAATCTAAAATCGCTCCGCCGCGCCGGCGTGTTACGCTAAAAAGTGATGCGCCTCTCCGCTTTTCTTGGGCCCCTGGGACTCATCGCCGCCGTCGCGTACGCGCTGGCCTTGCCCTCGACACTTCCAGGAAAACTTCCCGCCGCGCCCGACTACAAACACCTCTACGAATCGCACCAGTGGTTCTCGCTTCGCGATGCGGTGAATTCGGCCGGCGATCACGCGCCCGTCTTCTACCGCGGCGCCGTCGAAGCCGCCTTCAATCAGGTGGAAGCGGCCGACCGCGATCTGCGCATGGACATGCGCGGCGAGCCGCGCTCCAGCCGCGCATCCGACTCGCGCGAAACCATGATCGCGATGTATTACCGCCAGGGAAAATATAAATCCGCGCTCGCCGCCGAGGACCTGTATCGCCACGCTCCCGCAAGCGACGACGAGAAAAAAGAACGCTCGATGCTCGCCGCGCTCGCGAAAGCCGGCGACCTGAGCGTCTCGATTCCGAAGTCGCCCGCGAGCGTCACGATCGACGTCGTCGATGGCAATCTCTTCCTGCCGCTCACCATTAATAATTCCGCGGCTTCCTACGCCTTCGACAACGGCGCCAGCATCTCGATGATCAGCGAGTCCGAAGCCAAGCGCCTCGGCCTTGCGGTGCAATCGACCACCGCGACGATGTACACGATGACCGGCGCGAATATCCCCATGCGTGTCGCCGCGGTGAACGATCTCGCCATCGGCGGAATGCACTTCGCGCACGTCGCTTTCACCGTGGTGCCGGATTCCTATCCTCCCTTCGACGAACTGCCCGCAGGCAAACGCGGCATCATCGGCATGCCCGTGCTGATCGCGATGAAAAATCAGCGCTGGAGCGCGGCGAAGAAGTCGTTCGAGTTCAATTTTCCGGTCGTGCTCGGATCGAAGCCGGTTCAAAACCTGGCGCTCGAACAGACGTCCACATTCGTCCAGGCGAAGTACAAGACCACGCCGCTGCTGATGAGCCTGGACACCGGCGCGCAACTCACGTACCTCTATCCCGCGTTCACGACGGCGTTCCCCGCTGTGGTCGCAGCCGGCAAGAAAGAAACAAAGAAAGTCACCGGGGTAGGCGGCAGTTCGGATTTCGACTCGACTCTTCTCGACGCAGTGACGCTGACCATCGG
Organism: uncultured Acidobacteriota bacterium; assembly: GCA_963839325.1. Taxonomy (GTDB): domain Bacteria; phylum Acidobacteriota; class Terriglobia; order Acidiferrales; family UBA7541; genus Palsa-295. The sequence continues at coordinate 520,451 of CAWIUO010000005.1, forward strand.
CGGCCGCGACGTCACGCTCAAGCCCGCGCACGTCCTCGCCAAAGACAACACGCCGGTCAGCAAGTGGTTCGCCGGCAACCTCGGCATGGACCTTCTCAATCAATCCAGCTCCGCTACGATCGACTGGTCCACAATGTCCCTCTCGCTTCAGTAGCCCGGCGATTTCCGTAAGTAGCACAGGCAATCCTGCCTATGAATGCGTGGCGCAGCCGCGCACTGCCTTCGTTTTGGCTAAATCAGATTACGGACACTACAAAACCAGCGAAACTAGGCGCCTGAACCAGACGCTCCATCTCGCTCACAGGCAAGATTGCCTGTGCTACTCCTGCGCCACGAATCCGTCTCTGGAATTTCCCCGTACGCCGTTGTATTGTTTCCGCGCATCATCCCGCACGGAGCCGCTATGAATACTGTCCGCCGTTTCACCGCCATCGCCATCATCCTCACGCTCGCCATCCTTTGCCCGCTGGCCACCGCGCAGCAAGGCACCATGAATTGCGCCAGCAACGACGGCCGCTACAAATATTGCCGCGTCGATACCCAGAATTACGTGCGCCTGGTCCGCCAGAATTCCGGCAGCCCTTGCACCTACGGCCGGACGTGGGGATACGATTACCGCGGCATCTGGGTCGATCGCGGCTGCCGCGCCACGTTCGATTACGGCCGCTATCAAAATAACAATGGTGGCAGCAACACGGGCGCCGCCGTCGCCGCCGGAATTCTGGGCGCGATCATCGTCGGCTCGGCCATCGCCGCCTCCAACAACGATAAAAACCAAAATCACGACGACACCGCCGAGCTTCGCCGGCAGTATTATCGCGACGGCTATCGCCACGGTTCGCGCGACTGGGACAACGATCGCACCGCCGACTACCGTTTCTACAACGATCGCTACCCGCCGGCCTTCGAGCGCGATTTCGCCGAGGGCTACAACGACGGCTACAACGACCGCCCCAACCGCTACGAGTAGCAAGTAGCGTGGGCGATTCGCCCGCGGCCTTTCGGTTTTTGGTTTTTCAACCGCGCACAACGCGAAACCTTCCTAAGCTTCCAAGGAGCCGACTCACCGCCATGATCACCGCCAGAATCCGCATCCAACTCAAACTCGCAACTCTAACGTGCGCACTCCTCGCGTCTGCTTTTCCGCCGCCGCCCAAGAATCCTCCGCCCCCGCGCCGCAATCTCAATCCGCTCCTTCCGAAAAATCCCCCACCGCCTCCGCGCCCAAATCCTCTGACGCCGAAGAACCCTCCCCTCGCCCCGGCCATCGCACCGTTTCGCCGCGCGTCTCGACCGACACTCTGGTCGCCATCGAAAAAGCCGGCGTGCTCCGCGTCGGCGTCGCGCTGATCATTCCCTGGGCGATGCACGACAAGGACGGCAACCTGGTGGGTTTCGAAATCGACGTCGCCAAAAAACTCGCGCGCGATCTCGGCGTGAAAGTCGATTTCCATCCCACGCCGTTCCGCGACTTGATCCCCGATCTGCTCGCCGGAAAATACGACATCATCATTTCCGGCCTTTCGATCAGCGCCGAGCGCGCCCTGAAAGTCGATTTCAGCGATCCTTACAACGAAACCGACGTGAAGCTGATCGCCAGCGCGAAATCTCCGGTCGCCGGCGCCAACACTCTCGAAGCGTTCGATAAGGACTCAGTCAAAATCGGCGTGCTCGAAGGCAGCACCGCCGAAGACATGGCCGGCGTGGTGCTTCCCAACGCGCAAATCATCGACTACACCCAGTCCGGCGAGGCCTTCAACGATCTGGTGGACGGAAAAATTGATGCCGCCGTCGCGGACAGCCCGCGCCCCGAAATCGTCGCGCAACTTTTCCCGGACAAAGTGAAATGCCTTTGCGACATCGCGCTCTCCACATATCCGGCCGCCTTCGCCGTTCCGCGCGGCGACGTGGAATTCGTAAACTTCCTCAACTCCTGGATCGCCGCCCGCACCAGCAATAAGTGGCTCCAGCGCAAGCGCGAGTACTGGTTCAAAGGCACGGACTGGGAGAAGAATCTTTAGTGGGATAGCCCGCCGCGCTCGCCTCTTTCTTTGCGGGTCGTGGCTTCAGCCACGACAAATAAGCCGTCGCGCAGCGACCACCTCTAAGCCGCGCGAATTGTCCGCGGTTCGGACGGTTCGCGCACGCCGTTGCCTGCTCCGTGGCTGGCCGGGCGTCCATCGAACGAATCTCGCTTGCGAATCTCGCAGAGCATCGTTATCGTGGGCACAGTTTTCGTTCCGCTCCATCGAGAGGCGATCCGATGCAACGTCGCGCGTTCCTGCAAGCCGCAGCCGCAGTGCTCCCCGCCGCAACGCTTCCCGAATTGCTCGCCACGCGGACATCCGTAGCTTCGCCCTCCCAATCCGCCGCTTCGCAGGTGCAAGCTCCCGCGCAAACGCCAGAACTCCGCGTCGTTGGCGCGGGCGAAGATCGCTACGGCCATCCTCACCCGCTGGGATTCAGCACCATCACTTTTAAAGTTGGCACGGCCGAAACGGGCGGCCGCCTGTTCATCATCGAGCACGCTCACGCGATGCCGGGCGGCCCGGTGCTCCATCTGCATATCAATCAGGATGAATGGTTCTACGTGATGGATGGAGAAGTCGATTTTCAGGTCGGAGAGAAAAGGCTGCGTTTACACCCGGGCGAATCGGTCCTCGGTCCTCGTCGCATCCCGCACACTTTTTCGCCTGTCGGCCCCGGCCCCAGCCATCTGCTGATCGCGTTCACGCCCGCCGGAAAGATGGAGCAGTATTTCCTCGATATCGAGCCGCCTCACAAACAGCCCGCCGATCAAGCCAGCTTTCTGCGCCAATACGAAATGGAGTACGTCGGCCCATCGCCCTTCTGGAAAACCTAGCAGCAGTTTAGTCCACGCGCTCGTTCGTCGCAGTTCGTCGTTTCACCCACGGCTTCAAATTCCTTTGCGCGGCGATCACTACGGTGCCGCGCGAATTGTCCTCCGCCACCCATCGCGCGACAAACGCGACCACCTTCGCAGGATGGAAGCCCTGCGAAGCGGAACCATCCCACTCATACGCGCGGCTCGTCGGCGATGCCTAAAATTTTGCGGACGCGCTGGCGCTCGATGATCTCGCGCGGCGAGCGCCCGCCGGGACGGTTCACCCAGCGCATCAGCTCGTCGTATTTCACATCGTGCTCGACGGGAATTTCATTCACCGTTACGCTGATTTTGTAGGGCTCGTAGGGCACGTTGGCCCAGCCCGATTGTTGAATTGCCATCAGCCCCTGGGCCGCCGCTTCGAACACGCTGGAAGCGGTCACCTGGGCCGAATGAGTCATCCCGTCGGTACCGATGAGAGTCACTTTGCAATGTTTTTCGGCCATGGCGGCATCCTACCATCTTCGCCTTTTCTTCGCCTAGCCGATTTTTAATTCCCCCGCAAAATAAAGCCGGCCGATGCGCCGGTTCACCGTGGGACAGGCACTCCCGCACCACACCAAAATCCGCAGGCAGTATTGCCTACGCCGCTCGCACGGATGGCGCCGCCGAGTAAAACAGGCGATCGCGCCTGTGTTTTTTTCTCGCGATTCCAAAAGCAAAATCCACTGTGCTACTCTCGCCGCAGGCCATCCGTCCGGTGCGCGCATCGAACCAGTGTGCGGGCGCGCGCACGCCGAGCATGATTTTTCTCCGGAGGCTCCATGGAACCGCCGCGTTCCCCGCAAGATTCCAAATCGCCGTCGTCGGTGAGCGCGCGCCTTGAAGCTGCAACAAGCGAACTGCAGCAACTCGAGTTGATGGTGCAGTCGGGCGAACTCGACCAGCGCGTGCTGGCGGAATTTCGCAACGCCATCGATCACATTCGCACCACGGCATGGGCCGTGCAGAAGTGGGTCGGCCTCGCGAACGAATCCGGCGGCGATCCGTTTTCGGTGCTGCCGATCATGTCCGCCGAACGCGTCCGCCGCGCCACGCAGATCAATCACGACATCAGCCTCGACATCCAGTCTTCCGACGTCGGGATCGACACGAAAGGAATTCTGGAACTGTTCAATGCGGTTGACGACCTTCGAGGACGGCTGGCCACGCTGCTGAAGCGCACGTAACGCAGGCGAGTGGTATGATTCGCGTCGATGCTCCGTCGCCGACTCGCTCCTCTCGCGAAGCCGCGCCTCGCCGCAATTCCTGGGCTCTCTCGCGCCATCACGATGGCGCTGGCCGCGATCGGACTCGCATCGGTCCTGGTGCCCGCCGTGGCTCGCGCCGCCGAATGCAGCTCCACGACTCCCGCGCAAATGTCGCTCAACCTCTCCACGCCGCGCACGCTGCTCTCGCCCGACAAAAACTGGAAAGTGTTGAGCATCCCCGGCAAATCGTTCGATCAGGACGGCAACGTTTTCATCGCGCAGGCCGACGGCCCCAAAAAGTGGCGCATCGACTACCTGAAACGCCGCGGCACGGTCTTCTTCAGCGACGACAGCAAGTACCTGGTCTATCGCGACGAATTTCTCCCCATCGACACGGCCATCCGCGCCTTCGACCTGACCGGCGCGGAGCCGCACGAGATCAAACACATCGACAACAACGTCCGCCGCGCCATCAGCGACCAGATTCCCAAACACATGGATGCCGAATACGTTCACTATCCCGATTTCTGTTTCGCGGCCGGAGACTCGTCCACTTTTATTTTGCTGGCCGATACGCCGATTCTGCCGCGCTGGCATCGCGGCATCGGCACGCCGTTCTACACGCGCGTGGAAGTGAATCTCCACACCGCGAAAGCTACCGCTACGATTTACCATCCTCCGCACCACGATGCCGCAGCGCCTGCCGCGCCCGCATCTCCACTGAACGCGCCACACGCGCAACCCAACTAACTCGCGAGATCGCGCTCGTGCACTACAAAAAGCACGAGCAGTTTGCTCGCGGTACTTACACCCGCCCCGTGAGTAAAATGGGCGAGCGCGGCTGTGTTTTTCGTGGGACAGGCATTTCGCCGGTTTTGCCTCCGGGCGATTTGCGCACGGAGACTCGTGCCTGTTTGCCTTTCTGGTTGCAGCGACTGGTTTCGCGCCGCACGGATTTTCCGGGGTTCGGACGGTTCACGCACGGATGTGCCTGTGTTGCACGGTCCAACAGGCAGGAGTGCCTGTCCCACGTTCGCTCGACCTGTAGTAGCATCGAATTGAGCGAGGTTCTTATGGCTGCCACACTGCGTCCAGATTCGCCCGACAACAAATCCGCCGCGCCGCCCGATCCTCCGGAGGGACACATCGTCGAACACATCGAGTGCGCCGACGATTCCTGCGACACGCGCTACGTGATGGCTTACTCGCCTGACGACGCGCGCGACGAAGACGGCGAGAGCCTTCTCGACACGATGCGCGAAAAAGCCGCCGAACTCGTGGCCAGCACCCACTCGCTCCACGATTTCCGCAACTATGTCTGGTCCAGCCTCCAAAACGGCTGGGTGGTGGTGGAAAAAGATCTCA
>CAWIUO010000006.1:0-763929 GCA_963839325.1 uncultured Acidobacteriota bacterium
ACGCCGGCGCTCGCCGAGCTGGAAAGATTGGTACAAGAGCTACCACTCGCACTAGGTGCATTTGCGAATGAAGCGCACAGAGGCAACCGGCGATCGTCCGCGAGCGCAGCCGCGGCCAAGCCTCCGCGCGGTCGCGCTCTCCCGCGCAACAAGGTGACCACGACGTGGCGCGAACGGACTGCGCGAAAAAGCATGCGCGGCGCGTTCGACACGGGCGTAACTATGCGCGCTCTCCCGCGTGGTAGAATGCTCCGCATCCCCTTACGAAAACTGGAGAGCGAACCATGTCCAAACAAGAAGAAGCAGGGCTGATCCTGAAGTTGTACGAGCTGCGCCGCGAGGAAACGATGCGCAAGGCGCGCGACTGGTTTTTCCGGGAGTTCAATCCGCAATCCATCGACGATTTCAACGCCGTGATGTTCAGCGACAAGAGCGGCTACCTGCGCATGGTGGTGAGCTTCTGGGACATGGCTGCCGCGCTGGTGAACGATGGCGCGATTCGTCCCGAGATTTTCAACGACACCAACGGCGAGCACTTCGGCGTGTACGGCAAGCTCGAGCCGCTGCTGGACGAAATTCGCCCGCCTACAGCCCGCAGTTCGCCTCGCAAATCGAAAAACTGATCGACGCGACGCCCGGCGGACGCGAACGACTCGCCGTCCAGCGCGAACGCATGAAACTCATGCGCGCTCGGATCGCGCAGCAGCAAGCCACCGCACAGGCCAAAGCCGCGTCGTAATACTTCGTTCCTTCTCGCAATGAGGAGATGGACGTGAGCACGCCCTTGAAGACCGCTAGCCTTGTGCTCGCCGTTGCGATGTCTCTGCAGGGTGGCCCGCAACTCCAGCCAAGAGCCAGCACCCACCCGTGCCTTTTCGATCTCGAGCGCGGTGAAGTGCCGGATTGCTTGACGGACGGAACCGACGGCTGTCTCTACGTCACGCCGCAGATCCGCAAGCAGTTGACGTACGATTCGCATGGACTGGCCGCGATCCACACGCAGAACTACAACTGGATGTACGTTGACCGCAGAGGTTGGGTCGTTGCTCGCGACGTTCCGACATACGATAACGGCCCCGAGCCGTTTAACGACGGGCTGGTTCGGTTCGTTCGCGAGGGTAAATACGGCGTGGCAAATCGCAAAGGGCAGGTCGTCGTCGCGCCAATTTACGACGGCGCAATGCCATTCGAGAACGGCCGCGCGACGGTCTGCAACGCTTGTTTGATGAAGACGCAAGGCGAATATTCTTGGTTTGACGGTGGCACGTGGTTGGCAATCAACGCCAAGGGCAAGGTGATCGCTGAGATTCCGCAGCCAAGGAAGTAATTGCGCGACGGAGACCAGCCGCGCCGGCGCACGCCGCGTCGCAGCGCGCTGGATACGCACAGGCCTGCTGCTCAGCTTTCGGTAGATTTGGCCGCGCGGCCCGATATCAACCACCGTCAGGAAGAATTCGTCTGTGACGAATAAAATTCGGTATTGTCCGATGCGCGCCGAGTGCTTGTCTGCGCCAACCAGTGGCTTGGAAGACGGGCGTCGCTGGGAGCTTCGGCGATCGCTTTTAGTTTTTCAGCGATGCGTTTACGCGTGGGCTTATCGAGGGAGTCGAGATACTTTTTGGCCGTCGCGGTGAGTCGAATTTCGAGCGCCACACTAACTTTCCTGTTCTAGTGGAAATAGCTGGCCCGCTTCTATTTCGGACTTCCCCCTCTCAAATATTGATCTCACCGTGTCTCGCTGCGACACCAAATGCAGCCAATCCACGAGGGATTGAAGCTCCTCGGAGTGCTTTTGGAGTTCCGCGAGCGGCAATGAGCTTAACGAGTTGTTCGTGAGGCCCGCACGTCGCGCGTACATGTACACGTATTCGACGATCCGCGATAGATACAGAAGATTCTCAATGACCTCTTCAAGACGCTTTGGCGTGACCTCACGGCCGTTCGTTTTCGCGACTGTTTTACCTTCCATTACGGGATACACGGTCGCAAATAAATCGCAGAATGCGCGATTGGCCTTTCGGATCGCCACGGCGAACCGAACGACGTTCGCCCGTTTCTTGATCTGGCTCGCAAGCCCTGACAACACGGAAATCGCCGTAAAAATGTCCGAACTTAGCTTCGGATCGTCAAAGCTTTCGAGAACTGCAGTTTCGGGGTACACGACTGCCTCGCTTTGAATTCTGCTTCTCTTGAGGCTAAATCACTGGCTCTCAACCGGTCAATCCGAGCGTCGGAACCGAGTTCCACCAGCTCGGCGCAATGATCGGACGGCGCGCTAGAGGCGGTAGGCGCGGCGGGCGAGGTTACCGGCCAGGTCGATGGCCAGTTCGCGGGCTTCGTCTTCGTCGAGGCGGTGCTCGGCGACCATGCGCGCTAAGAACGAGCAGTCGATGCGGCGGGCAACATCGTGGCGCGCGGGGATGGAGAGAAACGCGCGCGTGTCGTCGTTGAATCCGACGGTGTTGTAGAAGCCCGCGGTTTCGGTGGTCAGCTCGCGGAAGCGCATCATGCCTTCGGGGCTATCGTGGAACCACCACGCCGGACCGAGGCGCAGCGCCGGATAGTGTCCCGCGAGCGGCGCTAGTTCCCTGCTGTAGCTCGATTCATCCAGCGTAAAAACAATCAGCGTGAGCCGCGCGTCGTTGCCGAAGCGATCGAGCAGCGGGCGCAGCGCGTGGACGTAGTCGGTCGCGGTGGGAATGTCGCCGCCAACGTCGCGGCCGAAGCGCGTGTGCACGTCTGCGTTGTGATTGCGGAACGCGCCGGGATGCATCTGCATCACCAGGCCGTCGTCCAGGCTCATGCGCGCCATTTCGGTGAGCATCTGCGCGCGGAAAAGCTCAGCGTCGCGCGCGTGCTCGGTGCGCGATTCGATTTGCGTGCCGGGTTGCGCGTTCCTCAGCACTCGATCGAAGAGCGCCGTCGCTTCGATCGCGTCGAGATCGGCCGTGGCGGCGGTTGGATGGCCGTGATCGGTGGCCGTGGCGCCGGCGGCTTTGAAGCGTTCGCGCGATTTTCGCAGCGCTGCGAGGTAGCCGCGCCACGTGGACGTGTCTTCGTTCGTTTCGCGGCCCAGCCGCGCCACGTTCATCGCGAAGTCCGCGAACTCGGGATCGACGACCGCGTCGGGACGGAACGTAGGAATCACGCGTCCGCGCCAGCCACTTTTCCGGAGCGCGAGGTGATGTTCGAGCGAATCGAGCGGCGAATCCGTGGTCGCCAGCACTTCGATGCGGAACGATTCGTAGAGCGCGCGAGGAAGGAACTCGGGCTTGGCGAGCGCTTCGGAGATCGCGTCGAAATACTCGTCGGCGTTTTTCGGCGTGAGGCGTTCCCTCAGATCAAAAAGATTCTGAAAAATGTAATCGAGCCACAGGCGCGTCGGAGTTCCGCGAAAAACATAATAGTGCTCGGCGAAGATGCGCCACACCGATCGCGGGTCGAAAGCTTTTTGCGCTTCTGCTGATTGGGCGGATGTGCCAACGCCGAGGTCTTCGAGCTTCACTCCCTGGCTGTAGAGCATCCGGAAAATGTAGTGGTCGGGGACGATGAACAGCCGCGCGGGATCGGGAAACGGTTCGTTTGCCGCGAACCACTGCGCCTGCGTGTGCCCGTGCGGGCTGACGATGGGCAGATTCTTGATTTCCTTGTAGAGGCGTTGCGCGATCGAGCGCGTGGCGGTGTCCGCCGGGAACAGGCGCGCTTCGCTCAGAAATTTTCCGCCGTCGCGTGTGGGGGTCATGGGTCTTGCGCGTTTGGTAGCGCAATCATTCTCTACAGTTGCGCGCATATTGTCACGCGTGGGACAGGTCCGAGCGTCGCGCGCCATAAGCCACGCGTCCGACAGCGTCCCACGCGGTCGTCTCACGAAGAACCCGTCTCGTGACAACATGACAGATGACAGACCACACAGCGTATTCGAAGTGGGTCTTCCCGCGAACTACTAGCCGTCTCATAACTCTAAGGTCGTCGGCGGACCGCTTGGGACGCCGTCCGACCGGCGGGCGCCGTGCAAACATTGCTGAGGGCGGCGTGGTGCTGAGCCTTCGGCGTAGTTCGTTTGGGCGGAGTGGGCGACTTTGGGAAAGCGGCGTTAGGAGCCGCCGCACTCCCAAAGTGTTGGTTGCCTCGCACGATGCGTGCTCGATCTCATCGAGCGCGTTAGGCGTAGCTGTGTCTCATAACCGGCACGGCCGGGATGGCGGCGACGCGTCAGCCGCGGCGGGCTTTTTCGATGGCGGCTATGTCGATCTTGCCCATCTTCATCATGGCTTCGAAGGCGCGTTTGGCTTCGTCGCCGCCAGCGCCCAGAGCGTCCATCAGCGCGCGCGGAGTGATCTGCCAGGAAATTCCCCAGCGATCCTTGCACCAACCGCACCGGCTTTCCGTGCCACCGTTGCCGACAATTGCGTTCCAGTAGCGGTCGGTTTCTTCCTGCGTGTCGGTCGAGATCTGGAAGGAGAAGGCTTCGGTGTGCTTGTACTCCGTGCCGCCGTTCAGGCCGAGGCATGGAATGCCGGCGACGGTGAATTGCACGGTGAGCGCATCGCCCTTCTTTCCGCCCGGGTAGTCGCTGGGAGCGCGGTGGACGGAAGTGACTTTGCTGTCCGGAAACGTCGCGGCGTAAAAATTCGCCGCCTCCTCGGCGTCATGGTTGTACCAAAGACAGACGATATTCTTGGGCGTCATGTGGGCACCTCCTTCGGCTCATGCGACCATACGTCGAAAATTCTCCGAGCGCAATTCCCTACTCGATGACGCAACAACACGGCTAAGGCGCCTCCAACGCTTCGGTTCGGCGCGGAGGAATCGCGTGCGCGCAGGGGTAAGCCGCCGAAACGGTTTCTGACAAGGTGAGTGCGTCCGCGAAAAAGATTAGAACGCGAAGCGAACGCCGATGGTGGGAGCGACGTTGGTCGGGTAGTAGAACGGGACTCCGGGGCCGTGCGGGATGGCTATCGCCAGGCCGCCGGTGACGACGGAGTAAGCGACGCCGACGTAGCCGTCCATGCGTTTCGTGAAGTGATGATCCCCGTAGAGCGACAGCTCATCTAGCGTGCCCGCGCACGAGCTGCGGAAACCGGCTGAGCCGCCGCACGTGGACGGCACGCGGAACGTGTTCTGCCGCTGCTGATAGAAGGACAGCGTCACGTCGGTTTTTTCCCGGTAGGTGTATTTCGCGCCGGTCCACCAGATCTTCACGCGCTTCTCGGAATCCAGATTGTTGTCTTCCACGCCGCTCAGGATGTACTCGCCCTGATCGTTTGCGCCAACGCCGAGCGGCTCATGCGGATTGTTCTGCCAGATGAATTCCAGGCCGGCATAAAACTTGAACGCGTTCCAGGTGTATTTGCCGGCGCCCATCACGGCGTCGTTATCGGTGACAATGCCGTACAAAGTTCCGTTGGGATCGATCAAATTTACGCCGTTGATCGGATTCGTATTGATGCTGTCGGTGGTCGATTGATACGGCTGAGTCGGGCTTTGCGGACCGAGCAGCGGATTCAGCACGCTGATCGCCTGGTTGTAATGCTGGCCCACGACATCGGCGGAGAAATGACCGTGCTCGCCGCCGATGTCGAAGCCATACGCGTTGTTGTGCGCGCGCTCCGGCGTGCAGTCCGCGGCGGTCCAGGCGGACGAGGCCGAATAGCAGCCTCCCGAACCGTTCGCGAACTTGTACATCGCGCCGAAATGAAAATCTTTATAGGCGATGCGATATTTCATCGCGTCGTCCCAGCGGCTGTCGTCGGTGTCGCCGCCTCCGGCCATCGTCCCGTTGTATCCGATGTAGGAAAAGCCGTAACCGCCCTCGGCCGGGTCGTAGAGCAGCATCGCGTCGGTACCCAGCGAGCGCTGACGGCCGAAGGTGAGCGTGCCGAAAACGTCGGACGATACGCCGCCGTAATATTGATCGTTGAAAGGCTGGCCCGCGCGCGCGCCGTCGATGGCGAACGAATAGCTGGCCCGCGGAAGGCCGTTGTTCACGGTATTGGTCTTCGGCGCGTCGGCCAGCAGGCCGGACTGCGGATTGATTCCGGTGGAACCGTTGAACACCACATACCAGCCGGTCGCGAACTGTACTTTGCCCCGGACGCCCAGCCCGGTCTGCTGCAAATTGTTCGGCGCGATCAGGAATCGGGATTGATTGCCGTTGCGGTTGACCAGCGCTTCGCCTTCGTAGTTGTTGCCGTTCACCGGCAAGCCGTGGCTCACCCAGCCTACCCCGACGTCGTATGCGCCATACAGCGTGACGCCGTGCCAGGTGAGCGAGCAATCGGTGGAGACGAATTCCAGGCCGCTGGTGCAGGCGTCGGCGGTCTTCGAGATCATCGTGATGTCCACTGTCGCGTCCTGGCTGGCCGTCAAGGTGATTCCGGTGAGCGTTACGTCGGCGAAACCCTTTTTCACCGCGCGAATCACGAAGTTCCCCGCAGCAAGGCCGGTGGACCGATAGTGGCCCGTGCCGTCGGTGGGGATGATGCGGGTTTCGCCGGTTCCGAGGTTCTTGATGGTGACGGCGGCGCCGGAAAGTGCGCCGCCAGTTTGGCTGGTCACCAAGCCGGAAAGGCTCGCACCGCTTTGGGCCGACGCGGGTTCGGACACGGCGAACGAGAGGGTCACGGCTAGCAAAGCGATGAAGAGGGGCCTCACGGGAGTCTCCTTGCGTTTACGTGTGCGCGGATTCAAGGGCCATACGAACGGCGACGATGAGCGAATCTATACGACTCGTACCGCCATGTCAAAACGATTTCATGCGGATAGGATGCTCGCGCCGGGGCGCCGCGTCTGCCAGCGACACATCCTTGCCGGTCACGGCACGACGCGCCGGCCTGGTCCCGAACACGGGAATGGCCGCCACTCGCTGGCCGCCACGGCATCTATGGGAGTGCGGCGGCGGCGCTAACGCCGCTTTTCCGAAACAGCAGCCACACTACCCGAACGAACACGGCCGAAGGCGGGGCACAACACTGGCACGTCCCGCACGTTGCAGTGTGTGCCCGGCCTGCGGCGTAGTTCGTTAATGGCGGGCTGGCTGTTTCGGGAAAGCGGCGTTAGGAGCCGCCGCACTCCCAAAGTGTTGGGTGCTGCGCAGGAGGTGTGCGCGATCTCGTCGAGCGTGGTGGCGGAAGCTGCGCCTCGCGACCGGCAACGCCTCAACGCGGCGGCGTGGCCGCGGCTGCGCAGGCAAAAATGCCTACCCCACGGGCGGCGTTTCGGTTTACTTCACGACGGGAAGCTCGATGTGGCTGGGCATCTCGGGCGTCGCGTACACGCGCTGCGTGGCTTTGATGTAGTCGGAGGCTTCCGCCTTGTAGATGCTGGGCACGAATTTCTGCGGGTTGCGATCGATCACCGGGAACCAGGTGGACTGGATCTGCACCATGATGCGATGGCCCTTCAGGAAAACGTGGTCGTGGTCGCGCAGCGGGACGTCCCACTCGACCGGCTTCCCTGCCACCAGCGGCTCGGAGTGCTCGAAGGATTTCAGGTAGCGGCCGCGGCGCACTTCCATCGCGATGGGCAGCTCGTAGCCGTTCAGCGATTTCGCGTACACGCCGGGATCGGGCCCCGCGTCCGGGTTCCAATTATTTTTCTGCGCGTCTTCGGGATACACGTCGATCAGCTTCACGATGAAATCGGAATCGGTGCCGGAGGTGGAGGCGAAAAGTTTCGCCGCGAGCGGGCCGGTCACTGTGATGTCGTGATCGAGCGGCGCGCTCACGTAGCGTCAGCACGTCCGGCCGCTGTTCCACGAACCGCTGGTCGGCGACTTCCCACAACCGCCAGTCCCATCCGGATACGTCGGCGAGATTGGCCGCGCGCGATACGGCACGGGATTCGCCGGATCGGAAACGTACTCGCGATATCCAGCGCCGCTGGCCGCGCGCTTCTCGGCCGCGTCTGGCGCGGTAAAGCTCAGAGTCCCGTTGGCGTGCAAATACAAATTCGTCGTCGTGGTGCCGGCTGGCGGCCACGTGGCATAGGTGCTGCCAGGTGTTTGAGCCGGTTTCGAAAAGTCGTCGCCTTCCAGTTCGGCTTCTCGCCCTCGCCGTGCAGGTAGTAGCGGAAGAACGGCGCCTGCGATATTCTCGCGAAATTCCCGCGACGTGTCGTGTCCGCCAAAGCTGACGATGCCGATGCTTTTCCGCCTTCGGCGACTTGCCACTGCCCGTGAAACCACGGTCCCGCGACCATGAAATTCGTATTGTCGGGATCGCTCTTCTCCGCGTTGCGGAAAATCTGCCACGGCCCCCACGGGTCTTCCTGATCCCAGAAACCGGCGACATTCAGGTTCGGCACCGTCGATGCGTGCAGCTGATTCACCCACGCTTCGTCCTTCCAGAACTCGTCGTAATCGGGATGCGCGACCACGGAATTCCAGAACGGAATCGAGTCGTGCAGATATTTTGCGTTGATATTGGAGAGCGGGCCGAGCGTCGAAATACCAGCTGTAGGTGTCGTACTGGTTGAAATGGAAGTGCGGTGTTCGAATTCTTGTCCGCCTGCTCGAGCACCGAATATTCGAACGCGTAGCTCTCGCGCAGCGCGCCGTAGCGGTGCATGTCGTCGTTCATCCACTGATCGACGGGCGAGGCCTGCTCGCTGATCGCCTTCAGCGCGGGATGCGGATGCAGCAGCGTCATCGCGGCGGTGAGGCCGTCGTACGAGACGCCGAAGATGCCGACTTTGCCGTTGTTGTTCGGCACGTTTTTCACCAGCCAGTCGATCGAGTCGTACGCGTCGGTGGTTTCGTTCACCGCTTTGGGATCGCTGAGATCGACTTTCGAGGAGAGCAGGAACGTGCCTTCGGATTTGAAGCGGCCGCGCAGATTCTGGAAGACGAAAATGTAGCCGTCGGCGTAGAGATCTTTCCAGCTGTTGGGCACGTGGTCCGGCGCGCGATCGGGAACGCCGTAGGGCGTGCGCTGCATCAGGATCGGCAGCGGCTTGGTCGCATTGACCGGCGCGATGATCACGGTTTGGAGGTGCACGCCGTCGCGCACCGGCACCATCACTTCCTGAAACGTGAATAGCGCGGGCTTCGCGGCGGGCGCGGGAGTTTGCGCCGGGGCCGGCGCTTGGGCGCGCGCACATGCAGAAACAAACAGAACGCAAAGAGCGAGTCGAATGAATCGCACGCACACCTCCTGAACTCCTCGCAGTTTCGATGGAACTCGTGGCCCAGGCAATCCTGCCTGTGCACGGATAACTCGAGCCGGCTGCGCACAGGCAGGATTGCCCGTGCCACGCGACCAGTCGCGGGCGCTGATATTAGCGCATTTTGATTTGGAATGCGCACGGGACGGCGAATATCGGCAGGCCGGTTGACGGCGGCGCGATTCGAGGGACACTCACTGGCAAATTCGTTGTGTCCACGCAAACGGCAGCGTAGGATGCGCGGTCAGAGCAGCGCGCGGGCAGCGCGGATTGAATCCGCATTCGAGGAAGGTGATATGAAGATTCGATCTTTATCCGTGGGCGGATTGATTTTGCTATCCGCGCTCCCTGCGCTTACGACCGCGAGGAAGCCATGGGCTGCGACGCCCGCTTCAGGGTACAGCCACGATGCGAAAGGATTGGAAGCGGAGTATCAACTCGTTCTCGACGCGATCAATAAAGGCAAGGCTCCGCCGTACGACAAAGAACTCGCGGACCTCACGATTCCCGAGCCCGCCGGCTGGTTCGGCCAGTATTTCGAAGCGGGAGACGTGCAAAGCGTGGTGACGGAGTATGAAGCCCTGGTTGCCCGAGACCAGAAATCGTTGGCCTATATGACGACGGAGTTTTTCCCCGCCGGAGCGCATTTCAAGGTGCGCTGCAAACCGTATCCGCCCATCGCTGTAAAGTTCCCGCCTCGCGAAGACGCATATAATCCCAAGACCGCTGTGCCGATTGAACAGTTCGAAGTGGTGTTCGAATCGAACAAAGCCGGCAAGAACGGCGGCGGCCGCACGATGTCCAGCATGTCGAATTTTGTGTGGATCGACGGAGCATACCGGCACATGGGAAACGGCGCGTATCCGTTCTGGTCCATGCCGACACCCGCGCAAATCAAAAGTCTCAATAAGTAGGCGCTTACATTCGTGGAACGAAAGATTTGGGGAAAGGAGTGCTTGCGATGAAACTAATGCCCTTTTTGCTTTTTGAAGGAAATTGCGCCGAGGCGATGGCGTTCTATCAGAGCTGCCTCGGGGGAGAGCTGAGCCATCACGAAGGTGAAAGACATGCCGATGCCGCCGGGAGTGCCGGCCGAGCAACTCAACAAAGTGGCTTTCGCGAACTTAAAAAGCGGCGTCGCTGGAAGTTTCAGCCACGGACTGGCGGCATCCTACGCGCATGCCGAAGCAAGGCAACACCGTGGCGCTGTTTATTTCCGGCGGGACGTATGGCGAGCTGCGCGTAATTTTCGACAAGCTCGCCGAAGGAGCGAGCAAAGACCTCCTCGACGACCTGAAGCAGTTGCCGTTTGGAACTTACGGTCACCTCGCCGACAAATTCGGCGTGCACTGGTTCTTTCAAGGCGATAAAGCGTAGGCGCACGGATGTGCTGGAATCGAAATTCGTGCACAGAAAAAAACCGGACGCCCGATTGTAGTTCAGGGGGAGCGTCCGGCTTTCTGCCTCAGAGATAATCGGTTGGACTGAATAATCTCGAACGGTTTTGATTTTATTTGTTGGCCGCAGCGTCAGGGGCGGGGCCACCCATTCGCCCCTGACGCATCTGCGAGGGCGCGCGGTGCTGCTACCTGCCGCGCATGGCGAAACTACTGGATTGGTGATGTGTGCGCCGCCTTCGCCTCCGGTTTATTTTCGGTGCTGCGTACGAAGGTGACGATCTGATCGAGCCGCTCGGCCCGTTCGCGAAACACCGCCGCCGTCAATTGAATGCGCGCCTGCTGTAATTTCCCGGTGACCAGAGGAATCAGTGACTCGCACTTGAGCGCGGCGATTTGCAGCTGCGTTGCGTCTTCCGCCATCGACGACAGAAGGGTTTCGTAGCTCACTGCGTTCGTACTCATCGATATTCCCCCCAAAGATTCGTTGTACGCGGGAGTGAAAGGCACGGCGCGTGCCAAATTGCGAAATGATGTAAGCCGCGTGATTCGTGCGAGTTATGGAAGTTGGAAGATGCGCCGCGCTGGAAATTTTTGCAGGAAGGTGTAATTTCGCGGTGACGAAAGGCCCGCCGCCCCGTATCCGGATACGATAGCGCCGCCGCTCTGCGAAGCCGATGCTTGCAGCAAAAATACCTGCAACCGAAGGCCTCCTCCTGTGATCGAAACCAAACGGAGCTCGCCTCTGTTTCGCTGTGAGTTGATCCATCAAATGACCAGAGCGCGCTCCCTCCGGGTACCGGCCGGTGATCGCTCTGCCCTCACGGGCCACAGGAGAAAATCATCGTGCGTGTATTCGTCACAGGGGCTACGGGATTCATCGGTACGGCGCTGGTTCGCGAACTGCTGGACCACGGCCACAAAGTTCTGGGCCTTACTCGAAGTGAAGAAGGCGCGAAAGCGCTCGAAGCCGCGGGCGCGGACGTGCATCGCGGCAACATCGACGACCTCGAAAGTATCCGCACCGGCACGGCGGGCGCGGATGCCGTGGCTCATCTCGCGTTCAATCACGACTTTTCGGATTTCGCGAAAGTCTGCGACACGGACCGGCGCGTCATCGAAACCATCGGCGCCACGCTCGCGGGGTCGAACCGCGTGATGGTGGTCACCTCGGGCACGGCCATGGCAGCCACGACGCCGGGCAAGCCCGCCACCGAAGTCGGCCCGGTGCTCAGCTCGAAGCAGATGCCCCGCGCGGCGTCCGAAGAGACCGCAAACGCATTCGCGGATCGCGGCGTGCGCGTGGCGATTGTGCGGCTGCCGCAAGTGCATGACACGCGCCGGGCCGGACTGATCACTTACGCGATTCAAATCGCGCGGCAAAAGGGCGAGGTGGTGTACGTGGGCGAAGGGCGCAATCGCTGGGCCGCGGGGCACCTCTCGGATACCGCGCGCCTTTACCGCCTCGCGCTGGAGAAAACGAAATCGCACGCCGTCTATCACGCGGTGGGTGAAGAGGGCGTCGCGGCAAAGGACATCGCTGAAACCGTGGCGCGCGGCATGAAACTTCCCGCCCGCTCGGTGACGCCCGAAGAGGCGGCCGCACAGCTCGGGTTCCTCGCGCACTTCGCCGCATGGGACATGCCCGCATCGAGTGCCATCACGCAGAAGGCGCTGGGCTGGACTCCGACGGGCGTGGACCTGCTCACCGACTTGCGCAACACGAACTACGCAGCATGAACTACACAACCTGACCGACCCCGCACGAACGACGCGCCGAGCTGAACAGAGCCGAGCTACTTCGCAACGGGTTCGCGTTCCATAGACTGCGGGAGCTTGCTACCGCCTTGCCCGCGTTAGCCGCACCACAAATCCATCACGCGCCGAGCGGGCTACATGTGACAAGTGCCAAGGGCTTGGTGGTGGGGTAAAAATTGCGCCCGCCAGGCGCGTGGTCGTGGAGAAGTGATGTGGACGGGCGCGCGGCGGTAGCAAGCTCCCGCAGTCTAAGGCGCTTCGCGCTGTTTGACGGCGACGCGCGGGTGATTGAGGAGCGGGCGTTCGCGGCGCTCGAAGTCGTCTGCACCTGGTAGAGGCTATATACTGGCGGGCGACGATGGAAACTCCGAAGCTCGCCGCGTGTGGTGCGTTGGTTGCCTTCGCGCTCGTCTTTTCGGGATCGTGGGGCGCTGTCTCACGCGCGGCGCAGCGCGGCGGTTCGAGCAGAGCTGCGAAGGATAAGCACGCGCCGCTGAACGGCTATTACATCGTCACGTTGGGCATCACGCCGCCGTCCGATGCACCGGCACTCCCCTCATCGGACGCCGCATCAGCCGCCGCGACGCCCGTGCAGTCTGCCGCCGCGCCGATCGCCGCAGAACCTGCGTGGCGCGACACGATCGTCGATGTGTCGCAGGACGGCGCCGGCATTCTGGTCCGTGAAATCGTGATCGAGCCTGCCGCCGGCCCGCACTGCCCTGCTCACGCCGTGATCGCGCGCGAACGCGACCGCGCACTCCCCGGCGAATCCGTCGAGCAAGCTGCGGGCCGTCACCACCTCTGCGCGATGAACGAATCCGACGTCGCCGGCGTGATCGATGCCGCCGCGAAAGACGACGTGGCGCGCGAAAACTCCGACGACTTCGGCACGCAAACCATCGTCGCCACCTGCGGCGAAGTGGAACACCTGTTCGAGCTGCCCTGGCCCGACACGCTGAGGTTTCACGCGCTGGGGCTTGCCGATTCACACATCACCGCGCTGTGGAAACTGTCGGACGAAGTGGTCGAGCACGCATTCGGCGACGTCCCTTTTCCGGTTAGCAAGAACGACATCGTGGCGCAAAAGCTCGCCGAAAAACTTGTGCCGGAGATGCGCGCGGGCCGCTATGCTTCCGGCTTCGGAGATACGAATTGCGCGTATGCTTCGTGCCGCGACCACTCAGCCGCTTCGGCGCTGCAAGGGTACGCGGGAGTGCTCGATCCAGCCAAATGCGCCGGACCCAGCACGACGCCCGCGCAAGCATCTCCGACCGACAGGGGCACGAATGATCGTTGAAATTTGCCTGGACTCGCTCGATTCCGCCGTGGCGGCCGATCGCGGCGGCGCGGACCGCATCGAACTGTGCGAGCAGCTCGACGTAGGCGGGCTGACTCCGCCGATGGAGATGTTGCGCGAGGTGCGCGCCGCGGTGAAGTGCAAGGTGCACGTGATGGTGCGGACGCGGCCGGGCGACTTTGTATATTCCGGCGCGGAAGTGGCGGTGATGCTGCGGCATGTGGAGGCGGTGAAGGCGCTAGGAGCGGATGGCGTGGTCGTCGGAGTGCTGGATCGCAACGGAAAAATCGATCGCGCCGATACGCACGAGCTGGTGCGGCGCGCGCGGCCGATGGCGGTGACGTTCCATCGCGCGTTCGATGAAGCGCCGAATGCAGAGCGCGCGTTGAACGACGTGATCGTCGCGGGATGCGAGCGTGTTTTGACCACCGGCGGCTCGAAGCCGGACGGCACGCAATTTCAAAGCGCGATGGACGGCGCGGACCGCATGCGCATACTGGTGCGCGAAGGCGCGGGGCGGATCACCATCCTCGCCGGCGGCGGCATCCGCGCAGGCAATGTACGCGAGCTGATCGCGCGCACCGGCGTCACCGAGGTGCACTCCAGCCTGATCGATTACGCGGCGCTGCGCGAAGGCGAGCGCTTCGTGGTCCGCGAAGACAAAGTCCGCGAATTCATCACCGCTGCACGCGGTGAGCCCGTCACCGCGCATTCATGAATCGATTCAGCAGCCTCGGCGGAAGTTAGCAAAACTTCGATGGGAAGATTGAATTTCACTCATTGTAAATAGGAATTGGACGGCTCGGAGCGGGTACTAGTAGTTTTACATATGGAAAATAGCCCTGCAATCAACAGCTTAGAAGTAGATCTACTGCATGACATTGGCAGCCGCATCGCCGCCGCCGAACCCGATCCGCTGCACGAAGACTTGGGGCGCGTAGTCGATTGCGCCGTCGCTCTGGTGAAATGCGATTCGTGCTTCGTCTATGTGCTCGAAGGCGACGAACTGGTGCTGCGCGCGTCGAAAAATCCGCACAGCGACGTGGTAGATTCGCTGAAGCTGCGCCTGGGCCAGGGCATCACCGGATGGGTGGCCGAGCATCGCACCGCCGTCGCCGTTTCAAAAAACGCGTCGGCCGATCCGCGCTTCCAATTTTTCAAGCAGCTTCCCGAAGACACGTTTCAGGCGATCCTGTGCGTCCCGATTTTGTGCCGCGGCAAAGTCACGGGAGTGATCACCATGCAGCACATCCAGCCGCACGTGTATAAGCAGCGCGAGATTCGGCTGCTCTCGACCGTGGGATTCCTGGTCGGCGCGGAAATCGAACTGGCGCGGCTCGAAACCGCGAACGAAGAGCTTTCCGAACGCCTCGAAACTCGCAAATTCACCGAGCGCGCCAAGGGAATTTTGCAGCGCGAGCTGGGCATCAGCGAAGAAAAGGCCTATCTCGCGCTCAACAGTCAAGCGCGCCAGATGCGCAAGACCATGCGCGAAGTGGCCGAAGCGATCATTCTTTCCGACGAAGTGAAACGCACCTCGCGCGCTGCGGGAGCTTGCTGACGCATTCCGCGCAGTCTGCTTTGCCACTTGCGAATTTCAATCGCGACGTTCCCAGTTTCGCGTGATTCCCTCCGATCGCCCGTTGCCGCGCAACCGAGCAGACTTCAGAGTACGGGTCCTTGCCGCCGCACTGAGGTGTTGCCCGCCACGAGGCGCCTCTAGCGCTAGCAAGCTCGATGGGATCGAGCACACATCCTGCGCGGCACCCAACACTTTGGGAGTGGGGCGGCTCCTAACGCCGCTTTCCCACAGCAGCCCGCGCCACCGAACGCGTTCACCCGAATCACCAGCGCGAGCCGAGGATACTTGGCGGCGTGAGAGGCGAAATCCAACTCGCGACACCCGCACTGGAGTAAGATGGCGCGAAAGCTGTGGAGCGCGGAGGTCTTCGATGTTCAGCGCGAAACTTTTCGGCGCACTCGGCGCGATCGTATTTGTGGTGGCGATCCTAGGTCGTTTCGGCGTCCTGCCGTTCTCGCCGATGGGTCTGGATTTCTCCGGAGTCGCCTACGGCCCATTTTACTGGCAGACATTTTCAGCCGTCGTCTGCGCCGCTCTTGCGCTTTCGTATTTAGGAGTCGCCCGCACAGCAACGCATCCGCCGAATCAAATCGCGGGCGTCGCAAGTTTCGCTATCGTCGCGTTGGCGTTGCTCGCAATGACGGTTGAAAGCCTGTTATCGGCGAGGTTCTTCGCCAGGTTTGAATTGTTAGTCTGGATCTTCTTCGCGGCGATGTTTGCATTCCTCATCGGAGTGGTTCTGTCCGCGCTGAATCTAGCGTGGGCCGTGTTCCGAAAAGCATTACCCGCCTCAAATTGACACATCGCGCCTAAGGCCCATTCCCCACCTCATATAGGGCTTTCTGCCGATGGCGGAATTCCGCCTAAGAACCCATGCTTGTTGCGCCGGTGAGCATTCCGTGTGAGTTGATTGACCGACCGTTCGCTTGGACCTGCGACGCCACGCTCGCCGAGCCTGAACTTCAAACGATTCCAGTACGCACCCAAAGGAGCAAGAGATGAATAAGAAGTTGGCAATTTGTTGTGCCGCAATTTTATGTTTGCTGATGCCCGCGATTTCGCGAGCATCCGATAAGGACGACGACATCAGCCGCACCCAGAACGCGACGCGCGTGTTTCAGGAAATCATGGACGCGCCGGACAGCATCCCGCACGACGTGCTCGCCAAGGCGCACTGCGTCGCGATCATTCCGGGCGACAAGAAGTTCGCCTTCGTCTTCGGGGGCAATTACGGCCGCGGCGTGGCCATCTGCCGCACTGCGAATGGCAGCTGGAGCGCACCGATCTACCTCGCGGTTGAAGGTGGAAGCGTCGGCTACCAGATCGGCGGCTCGTCCACCGATTTGATTCTTCTTTTCATGAACGACCACGCGCTGCACAGCCTGCTGAGCGACAAGTTCAAGATGGGTGGCGACGTTTCCGTGGCTGCCGGCCCCGTGGGCCGCGAAGCTACGGCCAGCACGGATTTGAAACTCACCGCCGAGATTCTTTCCTACTCGCGCACCAAGGGAATTTTTGCGGGAGCGAGCCTGGATGGAACCGTGGTGATGGCGGATAAGAGCGGCGATCGCGCGATGTACGGCGAAAACGTGACGCGCCACGAAATCCTGAGCGGCCACGTTCCCATGCCGGGCGATGCACGACCGCTCGTCGCGGAGATGGACCGTTACGCCGCGCGCTCGGGTGACTAAACGGGCTGCGAATTCAATTCGCCCCACGCAAAAAAGCGCCCACTCCCCAAAAAAGAGGCAGGCTCTCGAGAGCCTGCCTCCGGGGTGGGCGTTTTTTATGCTTCACGCGAACTGCTACTTCGCGGGCTGCACATTCGACGCGAGAGCGGTGCCCGGTACCGCGAACTTCTTCGCGACGATGGTTTTTGGCTCGCCGTAATACAACTTCAAGCCAAGCTCGCTGATCGCGAGCGAGCTGATGTAGGTCTCGCCATTCGCAACGGACAGCGTGAGCTTATCCGGCACCGGCGACGAAAGTTCCTTCACCGCCTGTGCGAAGATGAACTCGCTCACTTCGCCATTCACCGCCGACACGGTGAGTAGCGGAAGCGAGCCGGTCCACTGCACTTTGTATTTGTACTCGCCCGCCGGCAGCGTCACCGTGCCGAGTTTTGCGGCTGCGGACAACGTAAATGCGCCGGAAGCGGCGGCCTGCGCCTCGGTTGCGTGCGGGACTACGGTGAGGCTGAGCAGCGCGAGCGCTGCGACGGCGATGCGCGACGCGAATTTCTTCACGCGCGACGACGGCTTCGTTTCTGAAAACGACTTCACGTGCCACAACGGACTTCGTGTTCGCAAATGTAGCGTTCATATATTCCTCCTCGGAATAGGGCCAGCGCGCCCAGACGCGCGGCCGTTGGATGAGTTGTTTGTTTTGCGGACGACGAGGTCAGCAGATGTGCCGCGCTGCGGGTCAGGCGCGCGGCGTTTGATACTTTGGTGCGGGTCCCTTGGTCCTGAGCCGTCCCGATCGCGGCAGGGCTACCGGGCGGCAATTGCAGTGTCGCAGCGCGGGGGCGCGGAGTCCAATCGCCATTTTCGATGTTAACTATCAGCGTGGAGTAGTAAACGTCACGCCACACGCTGCGCTCTTTTCACTAAAGTTTCATCCGCGCCCGAACCATCGCGCTCCGATCGTCGACGGGAGCATCCGATCGATTCGGCGCTGACTATCCGATGCACGACCAACAGACCGCGCCGAGGCGGGCCGTGCTACCTTCGAATCATGAACGAACTTCTACGCAGCGAACTTCGCGCAATGCAAGCCGAAGACCTGCGCGTCCGCCAGGAACTGCTCGACGCGGGCGAACTCGGCGGCCACTACGTGCCGCGCATGGAAGCAGTACACGTGCGCAACGCGCGACGGCTGCGCGAAATCATAGCGGCGCACGGCTGGCCGGACGAAACTCTCGCCGGCGCCGACGGCGCGGAAGCCGCATGGCTCATCGTGCAGCACGCGATCGGCGAGCCCGAGTTGCAACGCAGCGTGCTTCAACTTTTGCGTGATGCAACCAAACGCGGCCGCGTCCCAGCCTGGCACGCTGCCTATTTGGAGGACCGCATCGCGCTCTACGAAAATCGCCCGCAGCGCTACGGCACGCAGTGGATCGACGATCCGCGCGACGGTCGCGCTCGCCCGTGGCAGCTCGCCGAACCCGGTCTCGTGAATGAGTTGCGCGCCGGCGTCGGGCTGAAGCCGCTCGCGCCGATCCCCGAGCCGGGCCCGGATCTTCCGATCGAGACTCAGCACACAATGCTGGAGAACGAGCGCTGGTGGAAAGCTTGGCTCGCATCGAAGGGCTGGAAATGAATAGCGCAGCAAGGCTGCCGCTTTTTGCGCTCACTACAAACTCAAAGGCACACAGACCATGTCTATGCCACACAACCCACCGTAACATTCGACCGACGTTAAGGGAGACGGGCAGCCTTGTTGCGCAGGCGCCAGCCACAGCGAAGCTACAAACATCGCACGACCATCGCAACAAACGTTAGGGTGAACTGTGTGGCATAGACATGGTCTGTGAGCTTTTGACTTTGTGGCTCGGTCCTAAATTTCGAGGCCGATGGAGCGCATGAGCTGGAGGGCGTTGCTGGTTTTCACGATGCCGGGGCTCAGGCGGTGGTCGAAGCCAAGCTTGCCGTCTTTCAGGTTGTCTTCGAAGTGGGCGTTGGCGGCGGCGGAGCCCAGGGTGGGGACGATTTCGGCCAGCGCGAGATCGTGCGTGGTGACGAGTCCGAGCGCGCCCCGTTCGAACAGGCTGCGCACGATGGCTTCGGCGCCGATGCGGCGGTCGTGCGAGTTCGTGCCGCTCAGCAGCTCGTCGAGCAAATAGAGGACTGGCGTTTCGCCGCGCGCGAGATCGGTAATCAGCTTCAGCCGCGTGATCTCCGCATAGAAATGCGAGATGCCGCCCTGCAGCGAATCCAGAATGCACACCGATGCGGCAACGGTGAGCCGCGAGATCCGCAGCCGCTCGGCACGGACCGGGGCGCCGCACTGCGCGAGCACCGCGTTCACACCGACGGCGCGAATGAACGTGCTCTTCCCCGCCATGTTCGGCCCACTGATCACGACAAGGCGAAGATTCCCGTCGAGCTTCAGATCGTTGCGCACGGCGCGGTCTTCGGGAATCAGCGGGTGAGCGAACCCGGTAGCGTCGAAGCAGCCAATGGAATCGGCATCGGCGGTGAATTCCGGAAACACGTCGGCGGGATGCTCGTAGGCGTATCCGGCGAGATCGCTGAGCGCTTCGAGTTCGCCGACGGATTCCAGCCACGCGCGAATCGACGAGCCGTGGGCGCGCCGCCACGCCACGATCGCAAATGTGATCTGCAGCGACCACATCACAAACGGCTCAAGTACCGCGACAATCTGGTTCCTTCGCGATTCCAGGAGCTGGATCAGCCGGTTCAGCTTGACGATCGCTTGCGACGCGCGGATCCCTCGCCTTTCAGGCGTTCGCGCAGCGCCACGAGCAGCGGCGCGGCGAATTTTTCCTGTTCGAGGCGCGCCAGCACTCCCGCCAGCAGCGCCAAATCCTTCGCCGATTTTTCGATTGAGCCGACCTGCTCCTCGATGCTCTTTAAATAGCGCAACGAAAGCGCGAGGTTCGCGATCGCGGCCGCGACGATCAACCAGTGTACGCTCCATCCAATCCACGCCACGATTCCAGCAAGGCCAATGGCGCTCAGGATGAACGTCGCGACGCGCAGGCCGCTCGAAAATTGCGGCAGTTCCGATTTTGTGGATGTCGTGCCGGCGGTGTCTGAAAATCCTTCGCCCCAACGCGCCAGCGCTTCGGGCTGCACGCCGGTTTGGATCTCTTCGCCGAGGTTCGCGAGATCTTCTCGCAGATCGAGGCGGCCGCGGAGTTCGCTCACCGCGTCGTTGCGCGCTCGTACGGTTTTCGGAGTTGCCGGTTCGAGCAGCCAGTGCGCGAGAGTTTCTTCGCCGGCTTTTGTGCGCGCGGTGCAGAGCAATTCGAAGATCGAGCCGCGGCCAAAAATATCCAGGTCGCGCGCGTAGGGGTGGCGTGGATCCAGAAACCGCTCGCCCGACTGCCCCGTTCCCATCCACCGATTTTCCAGCCGCGCGACGCCGCGTAAGTAGAATGCTTTCGCGCGAGCCACGCGGCGCACTTCGCGCAGCACGCGTTCGTGCGCTACGGCGAAGTAAACGAACAGGCCAAACGGCACCGCCAGCCACCACATCGAGATCGTGTGATAGAGCAGCGCCACGACGGCGACGACGACCGCCGCGGCGAGGAGCGCCAGTTTCAGCAGGCCGTACGCGTCATCCTTCTTCTTTAGGGCTGCGGCTTCGGTAGCCCAGCTCAGCCAGGCGCTTTGCGTATGCGGCGGCAGGCGCCGAAACGGCGCCATTCGAGGCGGGAAGCGCGGGTACTGGGTCTGACATACCTCCGCCAGTATAGCCGACGCGCCGCGGAAGGCGGGCTAACATTATAATTAGGCGTGACTTGCACGGAACCTCAGAAAATGGAAAAAAGATATTGACAGGGGCTATCTGTGATATATCATACGACATATCACAGCAGTATCGGAGAACACATGAAACACTATCAAGAGCATCACCAAAATCCTAGCGAGGGGCAGCCGGACCACGAATCCAGGCGCTTTCGGTTCGAGGGCCGCTGCGGCGGCCGAGGCTTTCGCGGACGGGCGCGATTTCGGCGACCACCGGGGCCACTTCGGCGGAAAGATGTGGGGCATCGCGCAACGGTTTGGCGGGCGTGGCGCTGGCCGCATATTTGAAGGCGGCGACCTGAAGTACGTCCTGCTGCAACTGATCGCGGAAAAGCCGCGGCACGGGTATGAGTTAATGAAAGCGATCGAAGAGAAGCTCAACGGCGCCTACTCCCCCAGCCCGGGGCTGATCTACCCGACTCTTACGATGCTGGAAGAGATGGGCTACGCCACGGTGAGCGCCACCGACGGCAGCAAGAAGCTCTACACGATCACCGAAGAGGGCAAGAAGCACCTCGAGGAAAAGAAGGCCGAAGTGGACGCGGTGTTCGAGCGGATGAACGAAGCGAGCAGCGCCTTTGGCCCGGGACGTTCACCGCAGATCATTCGCGCGGTGGAAAATTTCAAATACGCGCTGCGGCTGAAGACGTCGCAGGGATCGATCACGCCGGAGCAGATTCAAAGGATCGCGGATGCGATCGACGCGGCGGCGAAATCGGTCGAACAGGCGTAAAACAATTTGGGCGGGCGTGCCGTTCGCGGCGCGTTGCGGCTCAATGAAACAAACGTAAGGCTGTTGCAACAGGCTGCGTGGACTGAAGAATCAGTACGGAGCGCCGCGAGAAGTGAGTTCCCTTCCGCGGCGCTTTTTGTTTTTGTGCAGCACTTCATACAAGCAGATCTCCCGATCGAAATGCACAAACTGCGTCGCGCGCCCTCTTTCCGCCGGCACGATGCCATTTGAGAGCTACGCAAATGCTGCACGGCACCGCACTTTTCTGGAGTGCGGCGGCGAGCCGCCGCTTTTCCGATACGAGCGATGCTATACACAGCGATCTACGCCGAAGACGCGGCAACTTGTGCGCCCCACCAACGCCTCGACATCAAGGCAACGAGTCACCCCATAGAACAGCGCGCTCGGTGCCTACGTTTCGACCGGCTCCGCCGGACGCATTTGTTGGGAGCAAGGGGTTACGTCGGCAAAGGCGGCGGCTCGACCGCCGCACTCTAAAGGAGTCGCGTCGGTGAGCGGCGGCGTTGGTGTCGGGGAGGCTGTGCCGTGTCGGACGTGGGATGGCATTGGCTATCCACCGATGTATAATCCGCGCACCTTGGCGCTAACTTCTGGAACAAAACTGGGGCCGTACGAAATCGTGTCGCTCGTGGGTGCGGGCGGGATGGGCGAGGTGTATCGCGCGCGCGATTCCCGGCTGGGGCGCGACGTCGCGATCAAAATTCTGCCTGCATCGCTCACCAACGAAGGCGAGCGTCTGAAGCGATTCGAGCAGGAAGCGCGCTCGGTGGCCGCGCTGAACCATCCGAACATCCTCACCATCTACGAAATCGAAACGCACGACGGCGCGCCGTACCTGGTGAGCGAGCTGCTCGAAGGCGAGACGCTGCAGCAGCGCACTCCGCGAAGGCGCGATTCCCGTGCGCAAAGCGCTGGACATCGCGGTGCAGGCCGCGCACGGCATCGCCGCCGCCCACGAAAAAGGAATCGTCCACCGCGATCTGAAGCCCGCGAACATCTTCCTCACGACCGACGGCCGCGTGAAGATACTCGACTTCGGCCTGGCGAAACTCGTGCAGCCGGACGCGGCGACAACCACAGCCGACGGCCAGACCGTGACGCGCACGAACGCGATCAGTCCGGCCCAGTCACCGAAGAAGGCGTGGTGCTCGGCACCGCCGGCTACATGTCGCCCGAGCAAGTGCGCGGCAAGCCGGCGGATTCACGCTCCGATATTTTCGCGCTGGGCACAATTCTCTACGAAATGTTAAGCGGCCACCGCGCGTTTCAGCGCGACTCCTCCGCGGACACGATGGCGGCGATCCTGAAGGAGGATCCGCCGGAGCTATCGGGTGAAGGAAAGCCGATCCCTCCCGGAGTCGATCGCGTGGTCCGTCACGCGCTGGAGAAAAATCCCAACGAACGTTTCCAATCCGCGCGCGACCTTGCATTCGATCTGGAATCGCTGAGCGGCAGCTCGACGAGTTCCGCGAGCACGAGCGCGTCCGGTGCAAACGCCGCGCTCACCGCCGCTGCCGCCGCACACGCGCAGTCGGAAGCAACTTCGATGGCCAAAAAACTCGCGGCCGCCATCGCCGGCCTCGCGCTTCTCTCCGTCGGGTGCGCCGCAGGTTGGCTTTACACGCGCACCGCGCTGCATTCCGCGCCGCCCGCATTCCACCGCCTCACGTTCCGCCGCGGCTACGTGATGTCCGCGCAATTTCTCCCCGACGCGCAGACCGCGGTTTACACCGCGTCATGGGAAGGCGCCCCAACCGAAGTGTACGAGCAGCGCCTGGACAGTCCCGAAGCGCGGTCGATGGGCCTGCCGCCGGACACGTCCGTCATTTCCGTATCGGCCGCGGGGGAAATGGCCGTCCTTCTCCACGCGCACGTGGCCGGACCGTTTCAATACAGCGGAACCCTCGCGTCCGTCGCCGCTTCGGGGAGCGCGCCACGCGAATTGACCGAAGGCATCGCGGCGGCGGACTGGTCTCCCGACGGGAAGCAGCTCGCCGTTGCGCGGCTGGACAATCGAAGCGAGACCCTGGAATTTCCCATCGGCAAAGTGCTGTATCACGCGAACGCCGGATGGGTCGGAGATCCCCGCGTTTCGCCGGACGGCCAGCACATTGCTTTTATCGACCACGATAATTTCAACGATGACGGCGGCGCGGTCGCCGTCATCGACCTGAACGGAAAAAAGACTCAGTTGACGAAAGTCTGGAGCAGCGCGCGCGGGCTGGCATGGCATGGCGACGAAATCTACTTCACTGCCACTCCCTCGGGTTCGGCGCGAGCGCTCTACGGCGTGACGCTGTCCGGCCGGCTGCGCAGCGTCGCATCCTCTCCGGGCACGATGAATTTATATGACGTGGCAAAAGACGGCCGCATTCTATTCTCCCAGAACGATGAGCGCATCGAGATGGCCGTGACCGGACTGCACGAAGAAACTCCGCGCGAACTGGGCTGGCTGGACTGGTCGCTGGCCAGCGACATTTCCGCCGACGGAAAAACCGTCGTGTTCGGGGAAAGCGGCGAAGGCGCCGGACAGAACTACGGAATCTACATTCGCAAGACCGATGGCTCGGCCGCCATTCGCCTGGGCGACGGCTCGTTCGGTCGCATTTCGCCCGACGGCAAGTGGGTCGCCGGACTGGACAATTCCGTGAAATCGGCGCCGGGGATCACGGTTCTGCCGGTCGGCGCGGGCGAGGCTCGAAATTTTCCCGACGCCGCAGTGCACGGAATAGCCATCAGTTGGTTCACCGACTCGAAAACTCTGATCTTCAACCGTGGTGAGAAAAATGGGAACGTACGTGTTTACGCCCAATCGATTGACGGCGGCGACCCCAAACCGCTTACGCCTGAAAATGAGTCCTTGGCGGCGCAGCACGGCGCGGTTTCGCCGGATGGAAAATCGTTTGTGGCACTGCGGCTTGCCGATCGGAAGACGGTGCTCGTTCCGTTGAACGGCGGCGCACCGAAGGATCTACCGATGATTCAACCGGGCGAGTTCCTGAGCCACTGGTCGAGCGACGGCCAGTCCATTTTTATTTCCACGCGAGGCTCGCTTCAAACCGGGGGACAAAT
Source organism: uncultured Acidobacteriota bacterium (assembly GCA_963839325.1). Classification (GTDB taxonomy): domain Bacteria; phylum Acidobacteriota; class Terriglobia; order Acidiferrales; family UBA7541; genus Palsa-295. Next base: position 24,518 of record CAWIUO010000006.1, read on the forward strand.
CACCAAGGTAAACCTCACCAGCGGCAAGCGCGAGGTGATCAAAACCGTCCTGCCCGCCGACCGCGCCGGATTCCAGGCTTTCGATGGCCAGTTCGTCTCCGCCGACGGCCAAATCATCGTCTTCAGCTACACGCAGATTCTGTCCACGCTATATGTCCTCGAACCCGCTAAGTAACTTCTTCGGCCTCTCACGCGCTTACGATTGAGCGGCTGTCGCTCGTTCCCATCCGGCACGATCCACTCCCTTCACCAGGAACCAAATCGCCATCGCGACACCCGCTACAAACATTGGCGCCGTCCACAACATTGAGTCGTACTTCGGCGCGAGCACCGCCGAAAAACCCATCGCCACAAATCCAACGCCGCCGATCGCCACGATCGCGCCGAGCCAGCGCGGAAAGTACCCGGACTTGAACATCAAGTAGCCGTGAATGATGTCCGGGATCCCGTAGAACGCGGCGAAAAGGCTGAATACGTATCCATACATCGCCAGAGACAGCGCGCTGAACGTGCGAGCGCTATCCCCCGCCAGCGCGCCGCCGAATTTCGCGCTGATCGCCGGCAACGCCGCCGCGAAGAAGAAAATCTCGCCTACCGCAAACGTGGCCGTCGCAAAAATCCCCAATGCAAACCGCGATCAACGCGAGCGTGCGACTCACAGGCCGAAGCAGCACGTAGAAAATCGCCGTCAGCGAAAGATCGCAGATCGCCTCGACGATGTACGCCGCGAATCCCGTCCGGAATAGCGCCACCGACCCCACAAAATCGCGCGCCGCCGCAATTTTTCCCGGCGCGTACGACTCTCCATACCCGCCCGCTACAAACGAAACGAGTAGCAGCACCCCCGCCACCCGCGCCCACCGCGAAGCCTCCGCTGCGTTCATTACGCCCCTCCCCAACACGCCGCCATGCTACGCCTTAATACGCCTCGCGCCTCACGCAAGTAACTCCGTGGGATAGCCAACCTGGCTGTCTTCCTTACCAAGGGAGGAGATCTGAGCGCCGCAATCCCTGGCGGATCGACACGTTTTGACGAACGCAGTTTCGTTTGCAGCAGCCGGGTCAGCTATCCTGCTTTCCCGACGCGATTGCGTGTGCCACGGCGCGCTTGTTCCGATATTTGGCGCGCGGGATGAAGTAGGATGGTGATGACGCTTTCCTGCGCGTCGCAACCCGCATGAATCCCATCGCAAGCTTTTACCTGGGCGCAAAACACTGGCAGCTCTTTCTGCTTTCCGTGGCGCTCACGCTGGTGCAAGTGTTCGCGCTGCTTTCCGACGCAACGCTGCTTGGCAATCCTGCCATCACGAAAACAATTTGCGGCGCGCTGGACATGCTGTTTTTGCTCGGATGGATGTGGTCCGCGGGAACGTTTCTGAATTCCCTGCTGCGAAGGGACGCCGCTCGAGCGCGATGTTACGCCGTTCTACATTTCGCTGATCGCGCCGTTCGCTCTGGTGCTGATCGCGGATGCTGCGGGCGCGCAGAACGCGTCACCGTCGCCGCCGCCGTGGACGCTGCTGGTGACGGTGGTTACGTTCGCGTGTTTATTCTGGGATATCGGGTTCGTGGCGGACGTTCTGCGGCGCGTGGAGAAGCGGCAAACCGGGGGATTCGGCGGCATGGCGTGGAATTTCTTTGCGGTCTGGTTTTTCGTGATCGGAATCTGGTGGATCCAGCCGCGGATCAACCGGCTGTACGCCGCGGCGCTGGGCAAATCCGGTGGGCGGCCGGCCGGTTTCTGAATTTCGGCGTGGCACAGGCATTCGTGCCGGTGTGGCGATTTCCGTGGCGCTTCGAAAGAAATCAAATGGGTGGAAACCTTCGCCCTTCGTTTGTGTGTGCGTTAAGTTGCGACAGTTAACCCGGCCACCCCATGAATTTGGTAGCCCACAGACACGAATGTCTGTGCCACGAGTATTGGCCGCCGGCCGATTACGCCATATTGCCGCTGCGGTGGCGCGCAAGTAAGATTGCCGTGTAATCGGGAGGCTGGAGATGGCTGTGGACGATCGCGAAGAGAAGTCGCGCGGCAAATGGATCACGTTTCTGCTGACGATTGTGTTTATTCTGGCGGCGGGGACGGCGGTGGGAGTTTTCGCGCGGCACGCGCACGGCCGCGCGCACCCGCTCGGCTCACCGGCGAGCACGCCGTCCGACGCCGGCGCGAGCGCAACGCAATCTTCCGGGCCGACGCCGTCTCCGGCGCTGCTGGTGCTGAATAAAGCCGCGAACGAGCTGGCGATCGTCGATCCCGCAACGAAGCAGGTGGTGGCGCGCATTCCGACCGGGATGGGTCCGCACGAAATCGAGGCGTCGGACGACGGCAAGCTCGCCGTGGTTACCAACTACGGCCAGCCGCCACAACAGGCGGGCAACACTCTTTCGGTTTACGATCTCGCCGCGCAAAAGGAAATTCATCGCGTGGATATTTCGCCGCTGCGCGCGCCGCACGGACTTTTATCGTCCGAGGGCAAATTCTATTTCACGGCCGAATTGAACAAAGTGATCGGGCGGTACGATCCGGCGACGAATGCAGTGGATTGGGTGCTGGGCGTCGGGCAGGACCGGACGCACATGGTGATCCGCACGAAGTTCTTGAACGAGTTTTTCACCGCGAACGTGAATTCAGCAACGGTGACGGCGATCGTGAAGAGTTCCGAGCCGTCGGGATGGAGCGAGACGAACATTCCGGTGGGGCGCGGCTGCGAAGGCATCGACATCACGCCGGACGACAAGGAAGTGTGGGTAGCGAACGCGGACGATCAGACGATCTCGGCGATTTCGGTGGCGTCGAGCAAAGTTGTGGCGACTTTTAAATCCGGCGCAAAGCACGCGAACCGCGTGAAATTTACGCTCGATGGAAAGCACGCACTGGTGAGCGATCTGGGCAGCGACGACGTGGTGGTGATCGATGTGGCGTCGCATGCGATTGTGAAGTCGTTGCAAGTGGGCCGAGGCCCCGGCGGCATTTTGATCCGGCCCGATGGCAAGGTGGCTTACGTGGCGATGGCGGGAGCGGGCGGCGTGGCGGTGATCGATCTCGCGAGCTTCACCGTGACGGATCATTTTCCCACCGGCCCCGGCCCTGACGGCCTCGCCTGGGCGAAATAAATCGGACAGGTCCGCGCGGCGGGACGCGTCGGACGCGCAGGCTGAGGCCTACGCCACGCAGATCGTCTCAATCGTAAAACTCAGCGCAGGTTTTCAGCGCGCTCCACTGCGCGCCGTCGTGGCCGAAGACGGTGAGCGCCACATTTTCGCGCTCAACGATGTCGAGCAGCTTGCGCGTGCTGGCGACGGTGAGGGCGGGATCGGCGTCATTCGGGCCGGTTTTGCGGTCGCGCGTGAAGTGCCAAGAAAACATCACCGCGTCGATCGCCAGCAGAACTTTTCCGGTGCTGGGCAGCTCGACCATCACGGATTGGTGCCCCGGCACGTGGCCGCTGGTTTCGATCAGGCGCAGGCCCGGAAGAATCTCTTCGTCGCCGCGAATGGTGCGGTATTTCAGCCCGAATTTTCCCCAGTGCGGGCGCGTGGCGGCGAAGCGCTCGTGGCCGGACTTCGCGATTTCGTAATGCTTGTGCTGCACAATGAACTCGGCGTCGCGGAATGCATCGTGATAGCCCGCGTGATCCACGTCGAAATGCGTGCAGATCACCACATCGATATCGTCGGGATCGAGATAGAGCGTGGCGAGCTGCTCGAACACGCTAGACTTTTGCAGCGGAGGCGGCGCACCGGCGGTGGCGGGCGCATCGTCATTGATGCCCGTATCGACCAGGATGCGCAGCTTGTCTTCCATCTCGATCAGGTAGCACGGCAGGACCAGGTCCAGGACGCGGCCGTCGGGAAGTTTGTGGTTCACGCGCGAAAGCTGCATCAAATACAATCTGCTGACTTGCGACCGCCTGTGGAACATCGGCACTCTCCAGTTTAATATTGTGCCTGAGTGCGCGCTGCATATCACTCCGATGCGAGGGCGCAGCTCAGGCGCTGTCCTATAGTATATCACAGACAGGACTCATTGTCAATGTGGTACACACCAATGGGGCGCCAGGCGAGCACTGCTTTTCTGGTACGCTTGGGCGCGGGCGCATCGAATACCGGTAAGTGCAATGGAGAGTTCCGTGGTGAAAATGGCGCGAGTGATCCTGTTTACGGGCCAGATGGAAGCGATGAGCAAGTTTTACGGCGGCGTGCTTGGCCTCGAAGTCGTCAGCGAGGAAAAAGGCTGGCGCGAATTTGACGCCGGCGGCGCGCGCATCGCGCTGCACTCGGGGACATCGTCACCGGGCCGGAAGGGCCCGAAGATCGTGTTCTACGCGAAAGACGTCGCCGCTACGCGCGAATCGCTGGTTGCGCGCGGCGCGAAATTCGGCAAGGTCCACCAGGGCGAGCGCCTCAGCCTTTGCGACGGCAAAGACCCCGACGGAAACCACATCCAGCTCTCCAATCGGTGACGCTCCGCCTCCATCACGCTGTCTCGCGCCCAGTTCGAATCGCGGGCGTACAGAGTAAAATGCCCCACGCATGACGACGCTTCTGCACTACAACAAAGACAAACTGCTCTACGCGGTGGACCTCGCCGGAACTTTTCTATTTGCGATTGAGGGCGCTACGGCGGCGGTGTACGGCGGCCTCGACCTGCTGGGTTTGCTGGTGCTCGCCTTCGCGACGGCGCTGGGCGGCGGAATCATTCGCGACGTGCTGATCGGCGATGTGCCGCCCGCGTCGCTGCGCAACTGGCGCTACCCTGCCGTGGCGCTGACCGGCGGCGCGATCGTATTTTTATTTCACCACGTGTTTCAAACGCTGCCGCCGACGATCCTGCTCGTGCTGGATGCCGCGGCGCTCGCGCTGTTCGCCGTCGCCGGCACGGAGAAGGCGCTGGAATTCCGGCTGCACCCGTTGATCGCAGTGATGATGGGGACGTTGACTGCCGTCGGCGGCGGTACGATTGCCGCGCTGCTCCTCGCACAAGTGCCACGCGTGCTGCGCGCGGACGTGTATGGCTCGGCTGCGATTCTCGGCTCGGTAGTGCTGATCCTGCTGCGACGACTCGGAGTCCCGCGCGGCTGGGCCGCCTTCGCCGGAGGCGCCGCATGCTTCGCGCTGCGTTGCGTAGCCCTCGCGCGCCACTGGAACCTGCCCCACGTGAACGTGTCCTAGCGTCCGACCATTCGCTACCTGTATTGATTTTCTTCTGGCACACAATTTGCCGGCATATTGTTGGAATGTTCGCAGGAGGACCACCCCCGAAGCGGCCTATGGTAGGTCACGACCACGATTGTGGTATGCTTCTACCATGCTTGACCTTCGCTCCAAGACGCGGCGCAAGCTGCTGACGTACTACTTCACGAACCCGGGCGCGCGACTGCACCTGCGCGAGCTTGCGGCCACTCTCGCCGTCGATCCCTCCAACCTTTCGAAGGAATTGTCGCGACTCGTACACGAAGGCCTGTTCCGCACGGAAATGAGCGGCCATCAGAAGTACGTGATGCTCGATTCACACTATCCGCTCCTGAAGGAAGTCCGCGGGATCGTAACCAAGACCATCGGCGCGCCTGCCCTGCTAGCCGACGCGCTTTCGTCGCTCCCGGGCATTGAAGAAGCGTATCTATACGGCTCGTTCGCGCGGAATCAGCAGGACGCCGCCAGCGACATCGACGTGCTCATCATTGGGCGGCCAAAAGCTGCAGCGCTGGCGCTGGCCATGAATCGCCTCGAACGCCAGATCGGGCGCAGCATCGAGTACACTGTGCTTTCGCAAGCCGAGATCCGCTCCCGGCGTGCACGAAAAGATCCCTTTCTCGAACACGTCTGGCACAATAAGCGCGTCCCGCTCCTGGTGACGCGTGAAGAAGCTCAAGCCTCATAAAACCGATTGGCAGCAAGTGGAGCGATTCCTTTCCAGCGCCGCCCGCAAGCTCGAGTCCGCGGGCAAGGCCATCGCATTCGACGAAGAGGCGGCGCTGCAACTTGCGTACGAAGCGATGCTCAAGGCTTCGCTCGGCTTCATGTTCAGTCATGGCTCGCGCCCGCGAAGCCTTCCCGGACATCACATCGCGATCATTGAGTTCGTAAAGGCCCGGATTGACAGGAAACACGCCGGAATCATCGCTGTGTTCGATCGGATGCGGCGCAAACGCAATCTCGCGTTGTACGACGACCGGGGATTCATTTCAAAGCAGGACGCGGAACTTGCAATTTCCACGGCGAGCAGCTTTGTCGCGATCATTCGCGGCGACGTGGGTGCGCGGAAACCATGAGGCTTCGCGGGCGCCGGACCTTCCGCGTAGCGCGACGATCCTACGCAATCGCGTACACGACGTAGCCCAAAACAAGCAACACCAGCGTGATGATGATGATCGAAGCACGAATGAAACTACGAGAGGCGGCGACAGTGTGCATCGGGGATTCTCCTCGGGGGCCGCAGGGGTCTTACCACGCGCGACATGCTGAATGTAGTCAATTCAAGGTTGAATGCCAAGAAAAACTTTCGAGCGTTCGTGGACTAGCCCACTCAGGTTACTGCGGTCCGCACGGAGCGCTGCGCAGTGCGCCGCCGTGTGGTGGCGCGACAGGAAACGATTCGCGTACGGCTTCCGGCGACGGTGTCGATCACCCGTTGGTTGAGCAGAATTTCGTGGCCCTCGCCGGGCAGCGTGATCATTGTCGCGTCGAGGCCGCGCGATTTTGCTTTGTCGATGTAGGCGCGCGCGTATTCGGGCAGTGCGACCGGGTCGTCCGCGCCGGAAATTGCGGTGATGATAATTCCCTTCTGCATCTGATCGAGCGTGTCGATTGGCGAAAGACTCTTCACAGGAAGCAGCCACATCGGATCCCATTGCGCGCGAGCCATGTGTTTTCGGAACGCGGGAACATCGCACGGGCAGCCGACGAGAAAAAGTCGATCGACAAGCCCGGGGTTCAGCGCGGCGACGTTCGCGGCAATCGCGGCGCCGCCGGAGTGTCCGACCAGCACCAGTCCCGAAACTTTCCAGTCGGTACGCATCTGGCGGAGCGCTTCGGCGATATCGGCAACGTCGGCGGGAGTGTAGTTCTCGCCTACGGCAAATCCGCGGTCGCCATCCGACTTCATTCCGAATGGATCCGAGTATCCGGGACGCAGCAAAGCGACTGCGATCGAACCCGGCGTGGCCTTCGCGACTTGCTGCGCAAAACCATTCTGATAACCGGGGTTGTGAAACGGCGCATCGCCGTGCAGTACCACCAGCAGCGGCCGCGGAATATCGAGAATCTGCGGGCCGGACGGACGCCAGCCGTACACACGCCCGGCGATGCGATGGCCCTGCGGCCCGAGGTAGATTTGGTTCTTTGGCTCGTCCGCGGCCGGCAGGCGATGATCGAACGTGCCGCGCACGGCAACGAGTGCGTATGCGGTCACCGCGATGTACACCATTACAGCGGCCAGAAATATTCTTAGCGCGATTTTTACGGGGCGCTTCACGTTCGTATTTCGCTCGGGCGCGCGTCGGTTTGGAGTGATGTGCTGCGCCGTAAATTGTGCCATATACTGTGCGCTCTGAACTCCTTTCGTGAGGTGGCGCATGTCGGGAAATTCGATGAAGTGGCTGGCGGCGGGCGTTTTGATTTTTGCGGCGGGAGCGGCGGCGGAGAATCTCGCCGCGTCTCGACATACGGTGGCGAAGGCAGCGCCGCCTAGCGGCGCGAGTGCCGCGGGGTCGGCGTCTGGGCCTGCATTGGGCGCACCGCAATTCGACAACGAAACAAATTGCGTGGCGGCGGTGCCGCGCGCGTGGGGCGAATATAAAGGCGGCTCGTCGCAATCCGGCCTCGCCTTCCAGGCGCCCGATGGCACGTTGCGTTTCCTCACCAATTTGCCGTGCGGCGCGCAACCGATCGTCGCGCTGAAGATTGTGCGGACCGACAAGGGCAAGCAAAATTGAGCGCGCGCACGAACTTCGCCGCCGCGCGCATCGCGCTCGCTGTGTGCGCCCTCGGCGTAAGTGCCGTTGCGGCGCGCGCGCAAGATCCGGCGACCATCGAAGCGCCGCACTACCACGCCGCCTACATCTCGAAAGGACAGAGCTCGCTCGACTATTTCACATTCGACGCGACGGGCAGACGGATCATCGAGAAGGAGTCGGGCGCGGCGGTGCTGCTGCTCCCCGCGATTGCCGCGAATCCGAATCTGCAGGTACTTGGCATCGACGACTCGGGCGGCTATTTCACGGCTGTGTTCGACACGCCCGAACAAAGGCCCGATCCGCCCGGCGGCTTCACGCACCAGATTCAGGTATGGGGCGGGCGGCGGATGCGCGCGGCGACTTTACATTACGAGGTGTCTATGGATGGCGGTCCCGGCTCGAAGGTGCGCTTCTTCACGCCGGAAAGGCCGCGCGATTCACACGGGCGTCCGATCGGGTCGGACGTGCCGCCCGGCCCGCCGAGGATTTTCGTCAGCATCACCAACACGACGGATTATGAAGACGTCTATCTGCTCGCCAATTCCGCCGCGCCCCCGGCAAAACTTTTTTCGGCATGGGATTTCGACGTCGCGGACCTCGCGAACGACCGTCAATACGAAATTATCGCGTGGCAGCGCCTGACCTACGATACGAACTGCAACTTCATGGTCGCCAGCGAGCACACGTATCCGGAGGTGTACGCGGATAAAGGCAAGGGATACGTGAAAGTGTGGCCGCCGTCGAACTGGAGGAATCCGGATCCGGCTGCATGGCACGCGGATCGCGGCAAAATGGACAGCGCTTACTATCAGTTGCAGGGCACGTTTGCGGATTTGCGCCACGATGGAAAGTTCGAGCTGGTTGCGCTCGTGAATCACGCGGCGGAAGACCGCGGGCAGTGGCTTGCGGCATACGAATTCAAGGCCGGCGCATTCTCCAAATTCGCGATGGTGCAGCTGCCGCGCGATAAAATCGCGTTCATGATCAACCGTGTCTGGGACATCGACGAGTATCCGCAACTCCACGTCCACCATCCAGCGACGAGTGGAACGCCTCACTTGATTTTTCGCGTGGCAACGGCCGAGAAATGCAGTGCCGGCGGGACGCTCGACGGCGACGGTACGTCGCAACTCGAGTATCACTACGCCCACGACGAACTGTCACCCTGGCACCGCTACATCGGAGCGCAGTAAAAGCTCAACGTGGCGCAGGCAATCCGTTTCACGATGTGGCTCGCGGGCGCAACCCTGGAACTTTCGGCTACAATCGCGCGTCTATATTTCGCAGGTCAATCGACGCGCGGCTAATCAACGCACACTTACGCACACGCGAGGAGCGAGCGATCATGGAATTCCGGCGACTCGGAAAATCGGGACTGCAAGTCCCCGTATTCAGCATGGGCACCGCGACGTTTGGCGCGGGCAGCGAAGCGTTTCAAGCGTTCGGCAAGTCCGACGTTGCGGCGGCGACGCGCCTGGTGGACATTTGCCTCGACGCGGGCGTGACGATGTTTGACAGCGCGGACATTTATCACGAAGGCCAGTCCGAAGAAGTGCTGGGAAAAGCGCTCGGCAAGCGCCGCTCGCGCGTTCTGATTTCCACGAAAGCCACTTTTCGCATGGGCCCGGGGCCGAACGAGATCGGCTCGTCGCGCTATCACCTGATCAACGCGTGCGACGCCAGCCTGAAGCGGCTCGGCACCGATTACATCGACCTTTACCAGATGCACGGGTTCGACGCGCTCACGCCGGTGGAAGAAGTCGTCAGCACGCTCGACGATCTGGTGACTGCGGGAAAAATCCGCTACATCGGCGTTTCGAATTTTTCCGGCTGGCACTTGATGAAGTCGCTCGCGATTTCGGATCGTTACGGATGGGCGCGCTATGTGGCGCATCAGGCGTACTACTCGCTGGTAGGCCGCGAGTACGAATGGGAGCTGATGCCGCTCGGCCTCGATCAAGGCGTCGGCGCGGTGGTGTGGAGCCCGCTCGGATGGGGACGCCTCACCGGAAAAATCCGCCGCGGCGCGAAACTGCACGACAACAGCCGGCTGCACAAGACGGCCGGCTTCGGCCCGCCGGTGCCCAACGAGCATGTATATAAAGTTGTGGATGCGATCGACGAAATCGCGAAGGAGAACGGAAAATCCGTCTCGCAGATCGCGCTGAACTGGCTGCTGCAGCGGCCCACCGTTTCGAACGTGATTCTCGGCGCGCGCGACGAAGAGCAGCTCAAGCAGAATCTCGGCGCGCTGGGATGGAAATTGTCGGAGGCGCAAGTGGCGAAACTCGACGCAGCCAGCGACGTGACGCTCGCGTACCCCTACTGGCACCAGCGCCAGTTCATCGACCGCCAGCCCGCTCCTATTCCGCTCGCGAACGCGAAGCCTTTGCGCTAGTCGAGCGTCGCGACAGTAGTCACGTGCGACGTGCGCGCGTGGCACAGGCTTTCGAGCCTGTGCGTACCTCACATTTTGTGAGGTACGGGTTTAGCCATCTGCAAAAACTCGAGCACATCCCGCCCGGCGAATATCTTGCGCGAACATCTCCGTGACCGTAGTCCGGAGAGGTTTCGTCCGTCGAGACTTTCGGGCATGGTTAAACCTGTACCTCACGGAACGTGAGGTACACACAGGCACGAATTCCTGTGCCACGTTGCACTCGTCGCGCACGCATCCGGTGTTCCGGTGTACTATGCTCGGCAATTCCTGCGGCGCGGAGGCAACATGCACCCATCCACCAATTTCCCCGGGCCTGAAGTTCTTGTTTCGCGCAGACGCTGGCTGGCAAGCGCCGCAGCGACCGCCAGCGGATTGGCGATCGCCGCAGCGAACGCTCCCACGCTGTTTGCGCAGCAGGCGCCGCAAGCGCAACAGATGCAGAACACCGCGCCCGTCAGCGGCGTGACTCACGACGCGGAAGCAATTCATCAGGAAGTGGCCATCAAGGCTCCCGCCGCGCGGATCTACGAAGTGCTCACCAACGCCGCGCAATTTCAAAAGTTGCAGCTTCTGTCGCCCGACATTCCAGCCGCGGCGCTGAACGCGCATCCCGCACAACTGAGCGCGGAGCCGGGCAGCGAATTCAGTTTATTTGGTGGCGTCATCGTGGGGCGGCAGATCGAGCTGGTGCCGGCGAAGCGTGTGGTGCAGGCGTGGCGCGTTGCGAATTGGAATCCCGGCGTCTATTCCGTCGTGCGTTTTGAGCTAGCGGAGGCGGACGGCGGAACGAAAATCATTTTCGACCACAACGGATTCCCGGCCGGTGCGGGCGACCATCTCGCCGCCGGTTGGAAGTCGCACTACTGGGACGGACTGACCAAACTCTTCACCACGTGAGAGCTCGAATGCGACATGGAATCATTTTGTGTTTAGTGGCAGTGCTCGCTGCGTGCGTTGCGCTTCCCTCTCGGGCGCGAGCGCCGCAGGCTGCCGCACCGGACTGGCACGAGATCGTCGATCAGCTGGCGGGCGCGTGGACGATGACGGGCGACGTGATGGGCAAGAGCGCGCATCACGTGGTGCACGCGGAATGGGTGCTCGATCGCGAGTTCCTGCGCATCGAGGAGAAAACCTCCAGCGACGCACCGGCCGACGAGCGCCGCTACAACTCGATTTGGTTTCTGGGCTACGACGAGGTGAGCGACCGCTACGTGCTGCACTTGCTCGATACCTTCGGGGCGCGCTTTTCGGAAACACTCGGCTACGGCACGCGCGACGGCAACACGATCCACTTCGTGTTTGAATATCCCGACGGCCCGTTCCACACCGATTTCGTATGGGATCCCGCAAAGCACGAATGGCACTGGCTGATGCAGCAGAAAGATAAGTCTGGCAAATGGACGCCGTTCGCAGACCTGAAGCTCACACCACTCCCAACGAAGTAAACACCCTGAACCGCGACAGCGCGATCGACGCCGTACCGCGATTCTTTGGATGGCATTCGTCCGGTAGACGCGCGGCATTCTCTTCCGGCCAAGGCACAGCGTCGTGCCTGCTTAAATCGAAGTGGTCGTCTCCGATCGATGGCCGGCGAATGTGTGTACACATAATGTGCACCGCGGCGGGCATGCATGGTGCTCCTTACCGGCGAAACTCGCGCGCGTGTCACACTGCACGGGAAAAGAAAAAAGCCGCCCGGAGGGGCGGCCTTTTCTGCCAGAGAGGGATGTTCTTTAGGATTTTGTTTTTGTGATGGGCGGCGCGCGCGAATCGTGGCGCGTCGAGCGGTGCAGCAAATCGTGCGAGGCGCTGTGCGCGAAAGCTACGAACGTTGCGGCAGCCGCCTCGGCTTAACTAATTCTGCAGCGAGAAGCGCTTGCGACCGATCAACGCGATGCCGATCAAACCCGACGCGAGCAATCCGAGGCTCGAAGGTTCCGGCGTGGTGATCGTGCCGGAGTAGTCGAGGCCGTAGCTGGAGCCCGCTTCCTGGTAAACCACGAACTGCAGCGTGTTCACACCATTCGGATTCAAGTATGGCGCGAGATTCGTCAACGTGAAGACGCCCTCGGTGCCGGTCAGGCAGCCAATCGGTTGCGACGAGCAGGTCGGATACGAACCGCCAAGCGCCGCGCTATAGATCGTCACGCCATTCAGAATCACGGCCGCGGTGTCGTCGGCCAGCACGTTCAGCGTGGCGCCGGTGACGGTGCCATCCAGAGTAAACGTCTGCGTAAACGTAACCGACGTGCCATTCGGCACGGTGTAAAAGCCCGCGCTCGAAGGATTGCCGGTGTTGGTGAAGGAAATCCAGCTCGAACCGGGCAGCGCCGAGGCCCACGCGGGATTCGACGATATGTCCACCGTGGCTCCGGCGTTCGCGATGCCTTCGCTGACGGAATTGTTGGTGGTGTTCGCGGCCGAGCTATTCAGCGGCTGGGAATCGGCGTACGCGGAAACGAATGCGCCGCTAACGACGATCATGGCTGCGGCGAGTGCGATTTTCTTCAACATCAGTCCCTCCCGGGGGCGTTCGAGAGCTTCAAAAACTTTGCGACGCTGGGCCGCGTGTGACGTTTTGCGGCAGTTGCTGCAAGTGTGAAGCGCGTCGTGCGGGGATAGTGATTGCACGGGCGTGGCCAACGCGGATCGCGCTGCAATGGCGGCAGATACGCGGACGCAGCGCGGCGCGGGAGAGAGCGATTTTCCCTTCGAGGGAAAGGGCTGTCCTGAGGGTACTGGGAGCAGGTGTTTCACGTTGAGACGCGCGCTCGATCAACGCACGTCGCACGCACGTCGCACGACAATTTGCGTCACGCTCGCACTTCGCCGCGCCTTCGCTTTCGCTTTTGTTTTACGGAGGCGCGGCGGGCTCAGGCGTTGGCGAACAGTGATACGCTGATGAACGTGGCGAACGCGGACGAGCAACTCTCCGATGGGCCGGCGGAATACTACGGCCGGCGCAGCGCACAAATCCGAAGTGAACTGGAAGAATCGACCGGCCGCATCGCGTCCTTGATGTTGTACGTGGCGGTGCTGGCCGGCGCGTCACTGCTTTTCTTCTACCAGGGATTCATCCGCCACACTCTTCCTAAGTGGGCGGGACTGATCCCGCTGGCCGGCGTGGTTTACGTGCTGGACCGGCGTTCGCGCGCGACGCGGCGCACCGAACAGCTCTGGCGGCTCGAAGACCTTTATATACGCGGAACATCGCGGTTGAATCGCGAATGGAAGGAGCTCGATCCGGGGCTGAATTTCGCGGACCGCAATCATCCCTACGCTTCGGATCTGGATCTGTTCGGAGAAGGCTCGCTGTACCAGCTGATCTGTTCGGCGCGAACGCAGATCGGGCGCGAGACGCTGGTCAACTGGATGAAACAGGGCGCCGCACCGGCGGAAATTCGCGCGAGGCAGCAGGCGGTCGCCGAGTTGCGTGAGCGGCGCGACTTGCCCGAGCTGCTGGCCACCGCGGGTAAAACACAAAACGCGGACGTCCGCGCGGACTTCGTGAAGTCCTGGGCGGCGGAAAAGACTCCGGGCTTTTCAGCGCTCGCGCGCATCGGAGCTTTGGCGCTCGCGCTCGCCGCTCTCTCGATTCCCTGTCTGTACTTCGCGCACGCGATCCGGCTGGAGCAGATTCCCCGTTTCGTGCTGTACGTTGCCGCGGCACAGTTGTGGTTCGGCATGATGTACCGCGATCAAGTGAAGCGGGTCATCGAATGGACCGGCCCGATCGCGGTGGAAATGCCGATCGTGCGCGAAATCGCCCGTCTGATCGAACGCGAGGAATGGAAATCCGAGAGGCTGCGCGCCGTCGCGGCGCGATTCAAGCAGCACGGCGCGGCGTCCGTGCGCATCGCGCGCCTACAGCGGCTGATGTGGCTGTTCAAACAGCGCGAAAACGAAATCCTGATCTACATTTCGTTTTGTCTTTTGTGGAGTACGCAGCTCGCCATGGCCATCGAAGCGTGGCGAAAGGCGCACGGCGCCGAGCTGGTGGATTGGCTCGGAGCGCTGGGCGAAATGGAAGCGTTGATTTCGCTTTCCACGTACGCGTACGAGCATCCCGCCGATCCATTTCCGGCCATTCAAGAGAAAACGGTTGTGTTTGACGGCGCGGCGGTCGGGCATCCGATGCTCGACGAATCGAAATGCATCCGCAATAACGTGAAGCTCGAATCCGGCCGCAGCGCCGCGAAGGATTCTCAGTTTCTGGTGATCAGTGGATCGAACATGTCGGGCAAGAGCACGTTCCTGCGCTCGATCGGCCAGAACGCCGTGCTCGCCGCGATGGGCGCGCCGGTACGGTGCCAATCGCTGACCATTTCTCCGCTCGCGATTTGCGCGGCCATCCGCATCGAGGATTCGGTGACCGATGGGAAATCCAACTTCCTGGCCGAAATGCAGCGCCTGAAACGAATGATCGACATGGCGGGCGAAGAACCGGTTCTGTTTCTGGCGGACGAAATCATGGCCGGCACGAATTCGCACGACCGGCGCATCGCCACCGAATGGGTCGTCCGCGCGCTGGTGAAACGCGGCGCCATCGGCGCGCTTTCCACGCACGATCTGGCGCTCACCGAAATCGCCGGCAACGGCTTGCCCGGCCGCAACGCGTACTTCGAAGACTCCGGCGAAAATGGCGCACTCTCGTTCGACTACATCCTGCGCGCCGGCATCCTTTCGCGCTCCAACGCCCTCAACATCGCGCACCTGCTCGGCATCGACACCGCGGCCGAAACAAAGTAACAATTGCGCTCGGAGAAGTCTGCTCGCCGTCAAGAATGTTTGTGCCGCACATAGGTTCTCTGGACGCGCCGTCGCTTATACTCGTCGCGTGAAACAGCTCACGAAACGCGAAGCATTTTCGGTGCTTTCGCGCTGGCACGAACGCGAAAGTGCGATATACGTGTGGGAGGCCGGCGGTCCGGTCCGATTCCCACTTGGGACGAAAGCGCTCATCGTCGAGGTACGCGCCGGCGGTGAGTGCGTTCAGGTGCTCTGCAAAACGCACGGAAAGCAGCCGGAGGAGAAAACCATCGATTTGCACGCCGCTGAATTTCAGTTGGAAGTGGAGACGCAAGATCTGTCGAAATGCATTCTGGTTGCGCAGTTCGGCGGCGAAGGGTCGATAGCGTTCGCGGGAGAGAAACTCTCTTGAACCGGCTTATTCGCGGAGGGCGGATTGCCGGGCGATGAGGAAGTTGCGGACGGCGGGATCGGATTCGAGGCCAATGGCGATGTCGTAGGCGTGGCGGGCTTCTGCGAGCGCGGCGGCGCGGACGCCGGGCTCGGCGGGGTTAGCGGCAACACGCGAAAAAAGTTCGGCGCGCGCGGCCCAATACGGTTGGTAGGTCTCCAGGCGCGGATCGTCGGCGGGATTGGGTAGCGCCGCGAGTGCGGCGTTTGCGCCTTGCACTTCGGCAATGGCGACAGCGCGATTGATCGCGACAACGGGCGAATGCGTGAGCGCGAATAGAGCGTCGTAGAGCGCGACGACGTCCGGCCAGTTGCCGACGCCCGCAATGCGGCGGTGCGCGTGTGCCAATTGCACGGCCGCTTCCAACTGAAAGCGGCCGATGCGGCCGAACTTGCCGGCGGCGACCAACGCCGTGTTCCCTTCCGCGAGCGCCGCGCCATCCCAGAGCGAAGTATCCTGCGCGGCGAGCGGAACGTATTCGCCGGCGGCATTGCGCCGGGCGCGGCGGCGCGAGTGCGCGAATAAAATCAGCGCGCGCAAGCCGAGCGCTTCCGGCTCATCGGGCAAAAGGCCGGCGACGAGCCGCGCCAGGAACAGAGCTTCGCCGGTGAGGTCGGCGCGCACCGCGTCGGCTCCGGCGGGATCGGTCCAGCCTTCCGTGAACGCGGCGTAAATCGCATCGAGCACGGCATCGAGCCGCGGGGGCAAGTCTTCGCGTCCCGGAATTTCGAATGGAATGCCGGCGACGCGGATTTTTTCTTTCGCGCGCACCAAGCGCTTCCCCATCGACGCGGGCGACACCAGAAATGCCGACGCGATTCTCTTTGCGTCGAGGCCGAGGATCGTTTGCAGGATCAGCGGCGCGCGTACGGCCGGGTCGATTGCGGGATGCGCGCAGGCGAACATGAGGGCGAGGCGGCGGTCGGGAATTTCGGCCGTCGGATTTGACGGCGAGGCTGCGCTCGACGCGGAGTGCGCGCGCTTTGCAGAATCGGCAAAGGATGCGGGACCCGGAAAATCCGAGGCGGCGGCATCCTGTTGCGCGTGCTCGGCGATCAGCTGCAGCTCCGGTGAGGCAGCTTCGGCGGTGGCGTGGCGGCGCGATGCGTCGATTAGTTTGCGGCGCGCGACGGTGAGCAACCACGCTTCAGGATTCGCGGGCGTTCCGTTGCGCGGCCAGTCCGCGAGCGCGGCGGCGAAGGCGTCGGAAAGGGCGTCTTCCGCGGCGGCCACATCGCGCGTGCGCACGGCGAGAAACGCGACGAGCTTGCCGTAGCTCCGGCGCGCGACGGCAGCCGCGGCGGCGTGAGCGGCAGCCGGCGTTTCGAGCGGGTCGGGCGTGGCGTGGTGCGGCGTCATACGTGCAGCTGATTTTAACAGCGGCGTGGCACAGGCTTTCCAGCCTGTGCGTACCTCACGTTTTATGAGGTACGGGTTTGGCTATCTACAAAAAACTCCACAGTTTCGCCGCGGCGAAAATCTCGCGCGAACATCTCCGTGACGGTAGCGCCATGAGATTTCGTCACGCTGAGACTTTTGAACCATGGTTCAACCTGTACCTCACGCGAACGTGAGGTACACACATGCACGAATGCCTGTGCCACTTACTTGCGCGGCGTGTAAATGGTGAACACGTTGCCATTGGCGAAGGAGCGCGCGCTCAGCACGTCGAAGTCGAGGCGCTTCGTCACACCCTCAAACTCGGTGCGCCCTTTGCCAATCACGATGGGCACGACGACGTTGTGAAACTCGTCGATCAGCCCAGCTTCGGCGAGTTGCGCGACAATCGTGCCGCTGCCGAGGATGCACATCCCGCCGCCACTCTCCGCTTTCAGCTTGCGCACTTCCGTCGCGAGGTCGCCTTTCAACAGCCGGGTGTTTTCCCAGTCCGCCTTCTCCAGCGTGCGCGAGAAGACGACTTTGCGCGCGCGGTTCATTCCCGCCGCAACTTCGGGCATGCGCTCGAGCGCCGCCGGAGTGGGCCAGAAGCTGGCCATCATTTCGTAGGTCACCCGGCCGAACACCAGTTCCCCATCGCCGCTGGCGTTCGAAGCGACGTAAGCCTGCCACTCCGGATCGGGCCGCATATTGTGCGCCCAGCTCATGTCGCCCGCGGCATCGACGAAGTAACCGTCGATCGAAACATTGTTGAAGACGATCGGTTTTCGCATCTCGACGTCCTTTGCTCGGGAAATTTGCGGCGCGTCCGCGTCGAACGCGCCGGCTCACATTCGCATTTACGCCGACGCCTGCGCCGGCATTTCCACAATCGGGCGAACTTCGACGGCGCCGTGTCCGGTGGCCGGGCAGCGCGCGCCCCAAGCGATCGCTTCATCCAGATTTTTCGCTTCGATCAAAAAGTAGCCACCGAGCTGCTCCTTCGAATCGGCGAACGGGCCGTCGAGCACCTGGGTCTTGCCATCGGTCTGCCGCAGCGTGGTCGCATTCGAGCTCATCGCCAGCCGGTTGCTGGTGATGTACGCGCCGGCCTTCTTCAGCGCGTCGGTGAACGCTTTGTATGCAATCAAACCCTGCTCCTGCTGCTCCCTGGTCATCGTGGGCCACGCGCCTTCCTGAACGTACGCCAGCAGTAGAAATTGCATCGTGAATCTCCTTTCGAATTTTTCGTTTTGAGCGGCGGCGCTCGAGGCACCCAGTTTGCCGCTCTATACGAATGACGTTCTCGCACGACCCATTTGGACATCGGCCGCAAAATATTTCCTCGTGGCTACGGCGGAGAGATTGAACCACAGCGCGCCGCGGCCGACGACGGGATTTCTAAGGCGCCCCAATCACGCATGGCGACTTGCTACAAACGCGGCGGTTGAGCGGTTCCGTTGCAAACTCGGCGTCAGCGTATATATAAGGATGGCGCGCCGCGTCGGCGGCAGTATCATAGAGGGACTGCCGCGGAGCGAAACAAAATGCTCCCCAAAACCTTTTACCGAATGCTGTGCGGCGGCGCCGCGGTGATGGCCACGTCGCTACTGGCTGCCGTACCAAGGCCGAATGCGCCGGTGTGGTCGAAGAAGGCTATTTCGTTCCGCGTCACGTGCGCCGGCGACCTCGCCCCGTGCAAAACTCTCGTGATCCCCTCCCCAAACCATCGCAGCGCGGTGACGGTCTGGTACTCGTCGACAGTGGATGCTCCTGACATCGCGGTGGCAAGTTTGAGAGTCGTGACCGACGGAACCGAGATCGGCACCGTCAATCCAGTGGGTTCGATCGATAGCGAGCTGACGTGGGCGCCGGACTCGAAAGCATTTTTCGTGAATGGCAACAACAACGGGTACGACGACTACCACGTCGCTGTGCACGTCCTTTCAGAACCTGGCCTCGGTCCCAACTTCATCACCGAACAGGTAGAACAGGACATGGTGCGAAGTTTTCCGCCGTGCAAAGCGGCGGATGCACCGGAAGACTGCGCCGAAGTCGCATCGGATCCGGATTATCCTTCCGCAGGCATTGATTGGCTCCGCGACTCTTCGACTCTCGTCGTGATGGCTGAAGTCCCGTGCACGTCGCAAATGGGCGGCATCATGTGCCAGGTGCACGGCTACGAAGTAGCCGTGCCCAGCGGCAATATTCTGCGCCGCATGCAACCCCGCGAGTTCGCGCGCCGCTGGCAGCCAAGCATGGCTTGGAAGTTCAACATCCCTGGACCGCCGGAGTACGCACCGTCTCGCTGACAATCTCACTGACCCCGGCCGCTTCCGCTCATTCATCGTTTGGTCACGCATCCGTAACGGTCGTGCAGGACATGGCTGCGTTATAGTTGTGCGCAACGCCGCACCGTGGTTTCGACACAGTTCCACGAGAAAGGATCGCGAGTTGGAGCCAAATATGAACCCTACCGCGCAGGCCGCCGGGGCTGAGCACATCCTGGTCGCCGACGACGACGAAGCGACGCGCGTCGCCGTCTCGGGGATACTGGAGGACGCGGGCTATCCGGTGACGCTGGCAAAAGACGGCGCCGAAGCTTTGCGCGCCCTGCAGCACAAACATTTCGATCTCGCGTTCCTGGATATCTGGATGCCCGGTCACTCCGGCCTTGAAGTGCTGGAAAAAATCCGCAAGACGCATCCGGATCAGAAAGCCGTGATCATGACGGTGGATGAGACGCCGCAGAGCGTGCTGCAGGCGATCAAAGATCAGGCGCTCGAATATCTCACCAAGCCGCTTTTGCCGGAGCATGTGCTGGGCGCGGCGCAAATGGCGCTGGATAAGGCCTCCGCGTTTCCGATTGAAGTGATTTCCGCGCGACCCACGTGGGTGGAACTGGTGATTCCCTGCACGCGCGAAGCGGCCGATCGCATTCAGGGGTTTCTTTCCAAGCTCGACGCCGATCTTTCGGCCGGGGTGCGGCACTCGGTGGGCGTGGCGCTGCGCGAATTGCTGCTGAACGCCGTCGAGTGGGGCGGACAGCTCGATCCCACGCGCAAAGTGCGCATCGCGCACATTCGCTGCGCGCGCATGGTGCTTTATCGCATCGCGGATCCGGGGCCGGGGTTCAGTTTTAAGGAGATGGCGCACGCGTCGCTGGGCGCGACGAAACCGGAAGAGCTGGCGGCGATTGCGATGGAACGCGAGCGGCGCGGGCTGCGCCCCGGCGGATTCGGCATCGCCATCACGCGCGCCATCGCCGACGAAGTGGTGTACAACGAAGCACAGAACGAAGTGGTGTTCATCAAATACATCGAACAGAAGTAAACTTCCCTGAACAACTCCAAGCGTATCGTTGGTGTCTAACCAAATTGGACTCGCGGGAGGCTGCGATGAAACTCGCACTCGCTGTCGCGCTCGGCATGACGCTGCTCACGTCAGGCGGCCAGCAGCAGGAAGCTCCGCTTCACGGCGACGAAGCGACACTCGTCAACGGCGGCTGGTACGTCAGTTCGGACTCCGGCACTTTGATTCGCGTCGCTTCGCAAGAGCATTGCAGCGCCGGCATGGTCGCGCCGGATCGCCAAACTATTCTCTGCCAGGTGTTTTTTCCTGACCCGAGCGGCAACTTTGGACCGAGTCTCGAGCTGGACGTGTTCCATCGCAACGGATCAGTGGTGTCTCTAAAGCCGGCGGGATCAATCGCAGATTGGCGAGTCTGGAACGACGGCGCACAGGTGGCGCTCGACGTCCGCGAAAAGACTGGGGCCGTGCACCACGACCTGTACGACACCGCGACGGGAGCGCTGGTCCAGAGTGTGAGCGATTCGCGGGATAAAACGACGCTGCCGCAGTGGGCAAAGAACCGCGGAGAGCTCGACGACGAATCCGTGCCGGAGAGTGAGGACTTGGTTCGCGAGCGCGAGCTGTGGATCGCGAAAGCGATGCGCGAAATCGCAGAAATCCAGCCAGGAACGAAACGAAAGGACATTTTCCGAGTGCTGACGACCGAGGGCGGGCTTTCCACGCGTACCGGACGCACGTATGTTTATCGCGGCTGCCCCTACATCAAAGTGCGCATCGCATTCAAACCCGTCGGCGCGGCCGACCAATTCGGCGAGGGTCCCGACGACGAAGTCGAATCCGTTTCACGACCGTATCTGGCGTGGGTGACGATGGATTGAGGGCACGATCGGCGTCACCCGCCTTGCAACGATCACCGTGCTGAAGAAAAGTGGCGGGCGGGGCCGGCCGCCCGCCGTGGTGATGCGCTCAGGCGTGGGCCGCGGACGCTTTGTGGTGTTCCACGTGCGCCTTGGCGGCCTCGGCGGCGTGATGGCTGGCGTGTTGATGATGGCCGTGCGCGAGGTGGGCGTTATGCGCGGCGGTTTCGTGCTTGCCTGCTTCGTGATGCTTGGCGGCTTCCTTGTGATGGCGCGCCGCGTGTTCGTGGTGCTCGGCTGCTGCGTGGTGGTGTTCGGCTGCTTTTGACATGCGTTTCCTCCCACGATTGCGTTGAGCGCAATCGAGTGTGGTGCGTGCTACTTGCTCACCGTCGCGCCGCAAGGTTGCGGAGGTGTGAGTGCGGGGTGAATAGAGCGAGGCGGGCTGAGTTTGCGGGGTGGGATAGCCAACCTGGCTGTCGTCCTCCGAAGCGCTGCTCGCGCCAGGCTGGGATCGATGGCGGAAAGAGCGATACAAAACGAGCTTTCTCGATGGGGCTCGGTCCGCAACCGGCCGTTGATCAACTTGAGTTGTCTTTCGTAAGACGACAGCCGGTTCGGCTATCCCACTACTTCGACCAGGGCGGGACGATGCCGTTCACACGCGAGTAGGCGACGAGCTGGCCCATGTGCTCATTGGCGTGGATCAGAATGCGCAGATAAATGCCGTCGCGTGGCGCATCGCGATCGGCGATGTGTACTTTCTTGGCGAGCGCGGCGGGAGTCTCTTTCGCGCGCGCGGTTTTCACCGCTTCGAGAGATTTCGTCAGCCAATCGATCACCTCGACTTTCGAAGTGATTTTTGTGTCGATGTCATCCGGATCGAGCGCTTTGGGGTACGTGATCGCGCCAGTCTGGCTCAGCAGCCAATAGTTCGACGTGGAAATGTGCATGAAGACTTCGCTCACCGAGCGCACTCCCGGCGCGGGCCGCCACGAATATTTCTCGGCGGGGATCGCTTTCGCCAGGTCGATGAGCTGCTGCGATACATGCAGCCATTCGCCGTCGTAGCCTTCCCAGATTCCTTCGGGCGCGGTTTGCGCGCGCGTCGCAAGCGGCCCTGCCAGCGCACTACAAACACAGAGAGTCAGTGCGAGCAGGGTCGTTTTCACGGGGCGGCTCCTTCGAGCGTGGCGCGAGAAATGTCCACAGGATACGTATTTGCGACGCGCTCCGACCGGACGAAGTACGCATACCAGACGAGCCAGTAAATTATCGACTGCGCGAAGCGAAAGAAGACATCCTGATTGTCGGGGTGCGCGGCCGCCGCGGCACTAAGCGATCCGTGCGCCTCAATCATCCAAGACGACAACTGCACGGCCACTTGAACAAATGCGAGAAACGTGATCATCGTGAGCCAGAGCTTGGCCGATTCCACCGCCCTAGGACGGATTTTCCACAATCGGATTCCGACGATAACACCGCCAACGCGCATCGCGACCCAGACGACATTGTCGAGAAAATAGAAAACCGTGGACGAGTGGATGGCCGGAAATTCGCTGTGCATCCGTTTCAGATCGCCAATAGCCAACGCCATTGAGTTAATACCGTACAGGGGGCCCAGAACGATTGCCGACAAAATGAAAAACGTCAGCCATCCTCCGACGCCCTTCAACGGCAATGGCACGCGTGTGGGTGTAAACACCATGCTAGTTGCGCGCGACGATAACAAGAAGCGCTACGCGGCGCAACAAAAACGAAACTCGAATCGTGCGAGGGCGAAGGGTTCGCGCGTAAAAGGAAGCGCGACGTCGCAGCGCGAACTTGTCGCGTTGACTTGCATGGAAGCGCACACTAACATTTTCCGCAGAGGCCCCTTCGCCCCATGCTCGGCCAAACTTTCGGCCAATACCGCATCATCGAAAAGATTGGTGCGGGCGGCATGGGTGAAGTGTACCGCGCGCGCGACGAGCAGCTGGGCCGCGACGTGGCGCTGAAGGTCCTTCCCTCGCAGACTTCTTTCCGACGATTCCGCGCGGCGCCTGCTGATCCGCGAAGCGCGCATGGCGTCCGCGCTGAACCATCCCAACATCTGCACCATTCACACGGTGGGCGACTCCGAAGGCCGCAACTACATCGTGATGGAGTTTCTCGATGGCCGCCCGCTTTCGGAATTGATCAGCGAGAGCGGCCTGCCTGCGGACACGGTGGTGCGCTATGGCGAACAAATCGCCGACGCGCTGGCGCACGCGCACAAGCACGGCGTGATTCATCGCGACCTGAAATCCGGAAACATCATGGTTTCGGCGGAGGGCCGCGCGAAGGTACTCGATTTCGGGCTTGCGAAGCGGCATCGCATCGAAGGCGTCAACGATCAGACGCAGTCTTCGGTAAAAATCAGCCAAAACGAAGGCGGTATCGGCACGATGCTGTACACCGCGCCGGAAGTTTTCCAGGGCGAGCCGACCGATGCGCGCAGCGATATCTGGTCGCTCGGCGTGGTGCTGTATGAAATGGCCTGCGGGCAGCGCCCATTCAACGGCAAGACCACCTACGAATTAATTTCGCGCATCCTGCACGAGGCGCCGAAGGAGTTGCCCGCGAGTGTTCCGCCGGTGCTACGCGCGATCATCGACAAATGCCTGATGAAATCGCCGGCGGAGCGTTACCAGACGGCCGGCGAAGTTCGGTCCGCGCTCGGCGTGCTAGGCGCGCACACTCCGGCGTCGCACGCGACGATGAACGCAACGATGACCGCGCTGGTCGCCGCCGCCGCGCGCGAACGCCGGCGACGGACGGCGCTGTTCGTAGGGATCGGCGCAGTCGCGGCCGTCGCGCTCGTGGCGCTGGTGGTGCGATTCGGCCCGCACCCGTGGAGAACCGGCGCCGCAGCCGCCGAGCCGGCGGGCATCCACTCGATCGCCGTGCTGCCGCTGGAGAATTTATCGCACGATCCGAATCAGGATTATTTCGCCGACGGAATGACGGACGAGCTGACCACGCAGCTCGCGCAAATCAGCGCTCTGCGGGTGATCTCGCGGACGTCGGCGATGAAATATAAGGACAGCGGCAAGTCGCTGCCACAAGTGGCGAAGGAACTGCACGTGAACGCGGTGGTGGAAGGTTCGGTGATGCAGTCCGGCGACAAGGTACGTATCTCCGCGCAACTGATCGACGCCCAGACCGACAAGAGCCTGTGGGCCAAAAGCTACGACGGCGACTCGCGCGACGTGATCGGCCTGCAGCAGGAGGTGGCGCATGCCATTGCCGACGAAATCAAAGTACAGCTCACGCCGCAGGAGCAGACGCGGCTCGCGAGTTCTCGTCCCGTGAATCCCGCGGCGTACGAGGCGTTTTTGAAAGGCGCGTACCTCAATAAGGGCACGGTGACGCAACAGCACCGGGCGAAAGAATTTTTCGAGCAAGCCATCGCGCTCGATCCCAACTACGCCGACGCCTATGCGGGCCTGGCGGATTATTACTGGTCCACGATCGACCTTCGTCCCAGCGAAAGCATGCCGAAGGCAAAAGAAAACGTGATCAGGGCGCTGGCGCTCGATCCGGACCTAGCGCAGGCGCACACCGAGCTGGCCGCGATTCACTTTTACGGCGACTGGGATTGGGACGGCGCGGACAAAGAATTTCGCCGCGCGCTCGAACTGAATCCCGGCGACGCGGACACGCACCGCTACTATTCGTTTTACCTTTCGGCGATGGAGCGCGCGGACGATGCCGTTGCCGAAAGCCGCAAAGCGCTGGACCTGGATCCGCTATCGATTTCCGCCCAAGTGAACGCGGGATTCGCGCTTTATTTTGCGAAGCAGTATGACAAGGCCATCGACCAGTGCCGCAAAGCGCTCGAACTGGATGCGAATTCGGCGGGCGCGTACGACTGCCTCGGTTCGAGTTATCTGGCGCAGGGAAAATATGAAGAGGCCATCGCCGCGGCGGAAAAGTCGGTGAACCTTTCGAGCAGCGATCCGGCGCGCCTGGTTGGGCTGGGACGCGCGTACGCGATGGCCGATCGCCGAGCCGACGCGTTGAAAGTCCGAGCGCAGTTGCAGCAGCTCGGCGCTGGCGAGTTTGTGCCGCCGTACTTCACGGCGGAGATTGACGCGGCGCTCGGCGAAAAGGAACACGCGCTCGCCGCGCTGGAGCTGGCGCTCGGCGAGCACGACGTTTATCTGGCGTGGCTGAAGGTGGATGTGGCGTTTGATGCGCTGCGCGCCGAGCCGCGCTTCGCGCAACTGATGCAGCGTGTGGGATTCGCGGCGTAGTGGGATAGCCTGCCGCGCAGGCTGTCGTCCTGCGCAGTGATTCTTCGCAGTGAGCGAGAACCACGACGGACGAACTCACCTCGAAACGAAGTGCCGCTTCGTTTTTGCGTGTTCAATCCGAAGTCGCCCGCAGCCCGACAATCAAGCGCAATCGCAAGCTGACAGGCTGCGCCGCACGCTATCCCACTACAACTTATCCGGCTTGGGGCCGCCGTGCCGCTTCGATGGCGGCTTGCGCAGCTCGGAGAGCGGCACCTTCGCCGGCGGGGGCGGAGGAGGTGGCGGCGGCGTCTGCCACGCGACCACGGTCGCGGTGCTGTGCGTGGTATGCGAGATGATCAGAATCCACTCGCCGCCGCCTTCCTTGTCCGGCCAAATGTCGGCGAAAATCAGATCGATCAGTTTCTGCTTCAGGATGCGCAGGCCGTCGATGTAATCCATCGCGGCGCGCTTGGATTTCGAAAATTTCTTGAACGCCTCCGGAGACATCAGGAGGAGCACCACTTCCGGCAAAATGTCGCCCAGGTCCGTTTTGTAAGCGTTCTTGGCCATCATCAGCCATTGCGGCGGCGGAAGTTGTTTCATGGCGGCTCCTTGGGCGGGCGAAAAAGGTTGAGTAGCGTTTCTACCCCGCTCGCGCCGCGCCTGTCAACGTGGGAAGCCGCGCAGAATCGTCCGCAGAGGCCGACCGCACTTCGACGATCACCCGTGGCGCAAGCCGTGGGTCACACATGCGGCACGCACGTTCGAAACGCATCTCGCCCGATGTCACTGCGTAGGCCGCGCGTCACCGGGTCACAGTTCCATGTCCTTCGTCACAAGATAGCTTGCAATCTGCAAGCGCGCTTGGTTACGCTCGTCTCGAGGTGACGCCATGGTCCACGAAATCGTAAATGGAACGTACCGGCAGACGAATCTTGCGAACGAACCGGAAGACTATCTCGCCGCGCGAGAAAAACTGCGCCTGGCGGAAATCGATTTAATGAAGCAGCGCGAACGCGTGGCGGAGATGCGGCGCGCATTGCCGAAAGGCGCCGCGGTGAAGGACTACGAATTTCTGGAAGGTCCGCGGGATTTGCACGCGGGCGACACTCCGATTCGCAAAGTGAAAATGAGCGAACTATTCTCCTCCCCGAACCGGCCGCTGGTGATCTACCAATTCATGTACGGCAAGCGGAACGCGAAGCCGTGCCCGATGTGCACACTGTGGATCGACGGGATGAACGGAGTGGCGCATCACATTGCGCAGAATATCGACTTCGCGATCGTCGCAGCGGCTGACCCAGCCACGCTTCGCGCGCACGCCCGCGCCCGCGGATGGGATAACTTGCGCCTGTTGAGCGCCGGCGACAGCACGTTCAAGTACGACTTCGGCGGCGAGAAATCCGACGGCGGGCAGGATTCGACGTTGAACGTGTTTTCGAAAGACGCCGACGGTACGATCCGGCATTTCTACACCTGCCATCCGAAGATGTCGCCGGAGATTAATGAACGCGGCATCGATTTGCTGGTGCCGGTGTACAACATGATGGATTACACGCCGCAGGGGCGCGGAGGGTGGTATGCGTCGTTCGCGTATCCGCCGAAGGTGAATTCCGCGAGCGCGTGAGTGGGATAGCCTGCCGCGCAGGCTGGCCTCTTACGATCGCCGCGCACGGTTGCGCCGAACCGCGATCTCGTGTCGTCATCGCACAACAATACTCGCCGCGTATCTCGCTACGGCGCAGTACGTCAGCAATCGTGCAGTATCCGTGAGCTTTCGTCGTAGGACGACAGCCTGCGCGGCAGGCTATCCCACGCGAGGCACGGGCACCCCTGCCGGTGGTGACAGCGCGCCGCGTGCGTCGTAGCTCGCCGCTTTAGTAGCCGCCGACCTCAAAATCCGCGCGGCAGCCGCGATCGACCCAAATGCCGCGGCGATCGTAGCCCCAGGTGCGGTTGTAAATGCAATCCGCATCGCTGCGCTGGCGAATCAGGCGAACGCCGCCGTTGGTATTCGTCGGGCAGACGTTGCGGCCTCCATTGTTCGAAGCGCAAGTGACCACGTTCCTGCCCGGCTGCCAGCCGGGGCCGCCGGGTTTCCATCCGCCGCCGGTGCTGCCGATCTGAAAATCGGCGCGGCAACCGCGATCCACCCAGATGCCGTGTTTGTCCCATCCCCAGGTCTGCATGTAGATGCAGGGCGAGCTGCTGCGCTGGCGGACCATCTGCACGCCGCCCCGGGTGTCGGTGGGGCAGCGCTGGCGTCCGCCACTATCCGACGCGCAGTACACGTTGTAGCCCTGGTCCCAACCGCCCCACGTGCCCTTCACCTGGAAATCGGCGCGGCAGCCGCGATCCACCCAGATGCCGCGAGCGTCGTAGCCCCAAGTCTGGCCGAAGACGCAGGGAGAGCTGCTGCGCTGGTTGACGAGTTGAACGCCGGCGCGGGTGTCGGCCAGGCACACGTTGCGGCGGCCATCATTTGAAGCGCAGGTGAGGATGCCCTGCGCGTTCACTTGTGGCAGGGCTGCCGGCTGCATCGTTAGATGCGGCGAGGCCGCGAGCGACGAAACGGAATAGGAAACTCCAGCGAGACACAGCACGATCAAGATTGCATAGAGGAAATTTTTCATGGCGGAAACTCTCCATTGGCGGCCGCTAAGGCCCAAAGTGCCGCGATTAAAACAGAAAGAATTTCCAAGCGCAAGAAATCAAAATGCGGCGAAGCGGGTGATCTTTCGGCAGCGCCGATTGTAAGGATTCAGTCGCCGGGTGACGTTCTCCCAACCGCACGTTGTCCAATTTTGAACAGTCTTGCGATTCCCGCTATGCGCTAATGCGAGAGTAGGGGAACTCCAACGCGTCAATCTCGCGTTTAGCGGATCCGCGAGGCCGGTTCCTTCCTCAAAGGCGAACCTTGCGCGACTTCGTCATGTCTGCGACTACTTCCCGCCGCGCCGGCCCCACGACGCTGACCAGATCAATCGAGCTGCGCATTGCGGTTTGTTGGTTCGCTTGCGAGCGCGCGGCGAAGAGAACCCTTCGCATGCGTCTGTGTGGCGTTCTCGCCAGTGCGTTGCTGGTGCTGTGTGCGCTTCCGGCAATCGCCCTGGCCCAGCAACCGAACGGTGCCGGTGAAACCAGCAGCCAGAAGACTCCGGATGCGGCTCCCGCGGAAATAGCCTCTCCATCTTCGACTCAGCAAGCGCCCGATGCAGAGGGCGCGGCGACGGTGGTTGGCACCGTACACGATGTAAGCGGCGCTTCGGTGTCTGGCGCGGAAGTGAGATTGATTCGTGGCGGCGGAACGCAATCGCGGACAACGGCGAGCGGGGCGAACGGTGAATTCAGTTTCATCAGGATTGTTGGCGGTTCCTACCGGGTGACTGTGAATGACGCGAGTTTCGCTCCGTTTACATCGGCGGAGTTCACGCTCACGCTGCAGCAGGTGTATGAGGTGCCGGACGTCTCGCTCACGCTGGCAACGAAAAACACGGAGGTGACGGTCCATCCCGCCGAGTTCGTCGCCGCTGAACAGATCCGAGCCGCCGAGAAGCAGCGCCTGCTGGGCGTGGTCCCGAATTTCTACACGAGCTATATCTACGACGCCGCTCCGCTCACGGTGAAACAGAAATTTCTTTTCGCCGTGCGAGGCACATTCGATCCGGTCGCGATGGTCGGCGTCGGTTTCGGTGCCGGAATCGAACAGGCGACCAACGCCTTCTCCGGGTACGGGCAAGGCGCATCGGGATACGCCAAACGATACGCCGCAAAGTTTACCGACGGTCGCACAAGCGATTTCCTGACGCACGCGATCTTTCCGTCGATGCTCCATCAGGATCCGCGCTACTTCTATCAGGGCTCCGGATCGTTTAAGTCTCGGCTGGCCCATGCGGTAGGCTCGGCATTTTTTACGCGCAACGACGGAGGGTTCACGCAGCCTAACTATTCCTATCTGCTCGGCGACTTCTCTTCCGCTGCCGTTTCGAATCTCTACTATCCGCGCGCGAATCGAGGCGCGGGGCTGGTGTTTACCAATGCTGCCGTGGGCCTCGCTGGACGCATCGGCGGAAACGTGCTGCGCGAATTTTCAAAGCGCGTGACGACAAACGTGCCAGCGGAGCGACAACCATGAATGAGGCGAGACAGTGGCCGAAAGGGCGGCAAATCGAATATGCCGCGCGAAGCGTTTGCTCTATATCGCTCTCACAGCACGTCAGTTCCGATGCGAATGGATGTAGGCGCGCAGACCGCGATCACGCCTGCGAAATTCGATTACCGATTTGCAGGCTTCGCATGTCGGCAAATGCTTGAAGAATGCCGCCGTGGGGGGCAGATCCTTGAATTGCTTGCACGCTTTTGGCTCGGAAGACAACATTGGATGAAACACCGTGACCTTTAGAACTTAGGCTCGTTGCTTCAGTTGAAGTGAAGCCGTTCTGAACCAAGCTGCGCCTGGGATGGATCGGGACACATCGCCGCCGTAACCTGCCGCCGACCACTGAACGCGAGCAATTTCGTCGGCGGCACTCTCGGGCACAATTTCCACCACTTCGCCCTCGCCCCACTGGCCGAGGACGATGTCGCCGACGTTGGAATCGATATTGCTGTCGTACATGGCGGCTCCTACGAAGCTACGGCCGCGATGACTCTCACCGGCTCGACAACCAATTCCTCAAATAACGAGCGGTAATGAATCATCGCCCTGCGCAGGTCTTCCGTGCTGGCTTCCCCGTTCGATTGGCGAAGCGCCATCTGGTGTGCCGCGCGATAATTCTCGACGACTCCGGGATGATTCACAGAGATATCCGCGGCGCGCTGCTCGAAGTCGCTGGCCGGATAGCCGCGGACGGTCATCACGTCAACCAGCAGCCGATCGGCGTCGGCAACCGCCGTGCCGGGCGTATCGACGAACTCCGCCTGCACACGCGCCCAGGATTCGACGAAGCGCGCGCGATCGGTGGGAGAGAGCGCGCGGATCTGCAAATGCTGAACTCGGGCGTTACGCTCGGCGAGCGCGGCCTCGGCGTTTCGCTCGCTGCCTGTATCTTTTACCGCACGCGCATATTCCGGATTGCCGAATTGCGCGCGCAGCCGATCCGATTTTCGCTTGCGAGCTGAAACCAAAATCGCGATGCCGACCACTGCGACGATGATCACCCCAACGACGACCATCGCCAACTGCACTGTGTTTATCATCAGCATATTCATAAAGTTGCTCCTTCCGGCTCAGACCATTCGTCGTGCATGAATCTTGGGCTGGATCGCTTTTTCAATTCTGATGCGACGACGGCTTGCCCGCCTCTTCCTGGATCTGGCCGATTTTTTCCTGAATTTTTCCGACGACGCGCTCGGCAATTCCTTCGCCTTGGAGCGTGGGATTGCTGGTCACCTGGCCGACTTTTTCCTTCACGACGCCTTTCACTTCGTGGATCTTGCCGTCGATCTTGTTTTCAGTGCCTGACTTCATTGTGTGTCTCCCTCGGAAAGAATTGATTTACGCGTTCCTGAACATTCTCGAGCGGTCAACGGAGCGCTCTGCAAACTCGCATCGCCAGCTCGGCAAACGGAATGATGAGCTACGCGCGCGTGGATAACTGTTCAGAACGGCACACAATGGGACATCAGCGAAAGATTTCCCCGGTCACGGCTCAGGACAGGGGCCGATCAGCGGGGAAACGGAGGTGGGGACGAAACGACGCGTGAAAATGAGGGCGTTCAACGTTGTGCACTAGTGAACAGAATTGGCTCACTCGACCGGGTACGATTTGATGGTGCGGGCTGCAATTCGAACCTGACCCGCGTGTTTTCAGCCGAGTTCGCCGGAGGCTTTCATGTTTGGATATGGACTAATCGGAACACTCATCATCATTTGCCTGGTTGTCTGGCTCATTCGTCGCGCCTAAGGCGGACGATTTCGTGTACGCAAATGCCACACAAAAAGAGCAAGAAGCAGTCTGACAAAGCGACTCGCGCCAGCGTGCGGAATGAGATGGCGAAGCCGCGCGTGTCAAGTTCGGCGAGAGCGGCGGAGCTGAGCCTGAACGGCAATGAAAATGCCGGGCAGCCCAGCACGACCATTTCCGGCACCGTTCGCAAGATCATTCCTTCCCGGCGCGTGGGCAAGCCCGGCGCGGCACAGATTGTTCTGGATGTGACGGAAAAGCAGTATCGCGATATGCGAATCGAAAATTCACTGACCGACGGGCACGGCGGCGACGTGAAACTGAAGAAAGGCGCGCCGGTGGAAGTGACCGTCAGCGCAAAAGATGAAAACGCGGCGGATTGATTTGACCGCGGACGGTGCCCTCGATCGAAAATAATTAGCGGTAAAAACCCGGCTCGCCCGCTGAATCCCGACTTCGATGTTTTGAGGTGCGTTTCAGCGGAGTTGTGGTCCTTCGTACGCTGGCGTACACTCGCTCGGTCTCTTCTCACATCTGTCGCCGTGCCGTTTCTCGCGGCGTCCCTTGTGTCAACCGACGATCTCACTACGGAGGCGACACGTGGCCGAGCCCTACGCGTGGGAACCCATCTACCAGAAGGCCGTTCAGGAAAACGACATCAGCAAAATTCTGCCCCGGATTGTCGAGGCGGATCAGGCGTTATCCGACCGGCAATCCGAGATTGCGCGACAGCCGTACCGCTTCGAAACCGATGCCGAACTGCGAGCGATGCTGGTCGCCGCCGACGGGCTGCTGCAATTGAAAGCGGAAAAGCTGGGATGGCCAAGAGTCCGCGCGAACCAGCCAAAACGCGGGGGTAAGGTAGAAGCGAGCCC
Organism: uncultured Acidobacteriota bacterium; assembly: GCA_963839325.1. Lineage (GTDB taxonomy): Bacteria > Acidobacteriota > Terriglobia > Acidiferrales > UBA7541 > Palsa-295. The sequence goes on from CAWIUO010000006.1 coordinate 56,699, forward strand.
TGCGGAGAATTCGAAGCCATCGGAATAGTTGCCACGAGCGCGAAAGGGACTCGATTGAAGCTGTCGCAGTAATCGGACCCACGCCGCGAGGCGGCGCACGCCCGGGAGAACTGAAAGCCGCGCGAAAGGCGCTCCACTTGCGGATCGAGTCGCGTTCAGCGACGGGCTAGGCGGCTGGCGGCGAGGGAGAGCGCGACGTCGTTGACGAGGATGCGCGAGACGGTTGCGGCTTCGAGGTCGAGGGCAGCGACGCGGCGCGTAAAGTAGTTGTAGCCCCACACGGCCGGGACGGCGGTAACGAGGCCGAGCGCCGTGGTCAGCAGCGCCTCGCAGATTCCGGCGGACTGATACTTCAGCAGCAGCGCCGGCGCGATTTTGTTGCTCACGTGCATCGCGCTCATGATCCCCATCACAGTGCCCAGCAGTCCGACGAAAGGCGCCGTCGCGGCGATCGTAGCGAGGGCCGCGAGATGGCGCTTGGATTCCGCATGGACGCGCCGTTCCGACCAATCGCAGGCCCGCCGTACCGCAAACAACACGCGCTTCTCACCGTGGAGTTTCTTCGCCATGGACGCGCCTCCGCATACTCTGCGCTGAATTGCAGTCGCCTGCTTTGGCGGCTTGCTGGATGGTTTGACACCGCCGGGTGCTCCGCGGTGCCCACGCCGGCGATTCAAATTCGCCGGTCATAGCACCGTCCATGGTCGAGCGCGCGTGCTCCTTACCAGCTGAACCGCGGTGGCTGGGCGCGCGAAAGCGTCATACGAGAATCAGGAGGCGCGCCGGCGCTGGAACAGCCAAACGGCGAGGCTGACGAAGGCGAAGGCCGCGAAAATGTGAATGTATCCGTCGTACGTGTTGGAAGAAACCACGCCGATGAACCAGACGGACATCAACACCAGGAAGACAATCCAGAACTTCATGTCCAGTCCTTGCCTCCAATAGACCCAAACCCTCGATGGTGCGCGCGTTGTGGCGGAGGTGGCGGGAATCATGCGGGCCTCCGGAGTTCGTTGACGAGCTTGCGCGCTTCGCGCATCCGATCCTTGCAGTAGCTGGCGTTAAGGGTCAGTTTTTTCGTGCCGACCTGGAGCCGCTCGGTGATTCGCTCTTTCGAGAAAAACATCGCCAGCGCGATGTACGTCTTGATCTCTTTTTCAAGAAACGCGACGGCCGTACGTTTCGATGCATCCATGGTTTACCTCGCGACTGCCGGCATCCGCGCATCGGGCCGGAAGCGGGGCGCCGTGGTGTATCGCAAACAGCCACCACAGCGCCCGGCTCTCCAAACCGTGCAAACGGCTAGATCACTACGCTGATCAGGACGCGCGATCCCGGGTAGTAAGGGTTGTAAAGGTAGTAGCCGCCGTCGATGTAATCGACGTAAACGTTGTCCGTGTAATACCAGGCGACAGGCCAGGGCTGCACGAATCCGAACCAGTACCCGCCGTATTGAAAGCGCGAGTAACCGCCTTCCATTCGCGGATTGCCGATGCGGAACTCGTGCCCGCGTCCGAAGTTCGATTGAAACCGGTCTTCGGGAATGCGCCCTTCGCCGCGCGCGCTCAAGCGGAGTGCGGGTTCGGAATGCTGGCGCTGCGTTTCTGCCGCGGTGCGTTGCGGAGCTCCGCCGCGCTGTTCGGATGCGTTGTGATTGTTCTGCGCTTGCGCGACCTGCTTTGAGTCTTCCTGCTTTACGGCCGTCGCCTTGGTCGTGCGCTCGGACTGCTGTTTGGCTTCCTGAGTGTGCTGGGCGGACTTGGCGGCAGACGGACTTTCCTTCGCCGCGTGCTCTTCCGGTTTTGCGGCTTGCTCGGGCTTTTCGGTTTTGGCCTGTTGCTGCTTGGCGGGCTTGGCTTGCTGCGCGTGCTGAGCCGGCTTTGCCGCGGATTGCTGTTTCGGCTTAGCCTGCTCTTCCTGTTTGGCCTGCTTCGGCTGTTCTTCTTTTTGGGCGGGTTTGGCCTTCTCTTCCTGTCGAGTCGGCTTCGCCGCTTCTTCATGCTCGGCAGGCTTAGCCTTTTCTTCTTGTTGGGTTGGTTTGGCTTCTTCGTGTTGCGCGGGCTTGGCCTGCTCTTCATGCTGAGCGGGCTTTTCTTCTTCCGGACGGTCCTGCGCGAACGCCGGCCGTGCCGAACCGAGTACGACGAGCAGCGCTGTCGCGCCGATCGTTATGAGTATTTTCATGCGTATTGCCTCCATTGCGAAAACATTGAATCCGTTCTCAGAATTGCGTTAGGGCCGCGTGGGGGCGGCTGGATCAAGCGCCGACGCGAAGATGCGACATCGAGTGGAATATTCCGAAAATGTTGAGCAGCCACAGAATCGTGCCGATCACCACGACGGCGTTGAGGATGGACTTGATTGTGCCTTCCATCGGGATGAAGCGGTTGACCAGCCACAGCAACACGCCAATCACGACCAGCACGACGACTACGTTGAGCAATGGCATTTGAATCTCCTTGGACTGCGCGCGAACACACGGGCCGCTCGCCGGCGTCGCATTCCGTTACTACGTTGAACGAAGAACTCTGCAAGGCGGCTTAGTCCGGAAGGAATCTGCGTGGGTTCCTACACTTCACGCACAGGAGATCAGCATAGGGGTAGCGGAAACGCAGGTCTGTTCACAAGTGCACACCCGCGGATGAATTCGAGTGCGGCCGGCATCCCCGGGGCAATGTTCACTTTTGAACAGTTTTGGAACGGGCATTTGGCGACAATCACCTCTCTTGAGACGCATCCCATGAAACGGTGTCCGCTGTGTCAAAGCGAGCAACTTCACCGGTCCAGGCGGGTCGGACTGCTTGAACGAAGCATTTTGACCATGCTTTTCCTGCTGCCGTACCGGTGTGAGGCCTGCTCGAAGCGGTTTCTTTCGTGGACTTTCGCCGGCCGGCCTTATTAAGGACAGTTTTTATACGGGAGCTCCACAGGCTCCTGAGGTGCCCGATGTTCAATGAAGTGTGGTGGGAATTATATAAGAACGCGATTCTGGGAACGGACCGAGCCAAGCTGGACAAATTCATTTTCGAAGCGGAAAGCGCAATCCGCGATCGTTGCAAACTGAATGGACAGGTGACCGCGGACGAAAGAGTGGCTCTGCAGGATGCGCTGGCGGCGCTGGCGGTGGTAAAGCAAGAGAAATCGACGGGCACCAAGCCGCTGAAGCCGTACGAGAATTAACGGGCGATCACGATCGCGGCCCGTTTTCGAAGCGGAGACAGAACGCCATAGCGGGCCTTTGAACGAGTTGTAGCTCTACTGGGAGAAAAACGAGTGTCGTGGTTCTCGGACAATGAGATGGGACCGATTTTGAGCGACCAGTGGGTGGCGCGTGGATTGTCCATGGGCGGCTTCCTTGTCGCGGCGTCGGCCGCTAATTTCCGGTTCGATCACCCGATCGTTTCGGCTATCCTGCTGACGCTTGCGGCGTACCTCTTTATTTTTGGGTTGTGGATCGCGGCGCGCAACCGATTCCGGTGGTTGGATTCCGCCGTAGTGGCGCTGTGCATCCTGGCGCTCGCGCTGTGTTCGTATCGCGTGATTCAACTGAAAAGCAACCTGCATTCGAGCGCGGCAAGCACAGCGGACTCCGGAGATCCGGACGCGCAACCCGGGCCGCAGTAAGCGCGCGAGGGAAGGAACGCCGCTGGATTTCGAGTATCGTTGGGACGAGCTACCCGGTTATGCCGGCGCGAGCGGAGTGAAAGTGTCAAACGAAATGCCAACCATCTCGGAAGCGCAGCGAGTGCAGACCGTGGTGATCGCCGCCGCGATCATTTTTGCATGCCGCGGAAAAGAGAGTCTTGAAGAAGCGCTGGAAGCGGCAACCGAGATCTTCGAGCGCGTCTCAAAAGCCGCCAAGTAATTACCGCTCGTTTTAGTCTGCTTCGGCCGTTTGCGGAACATTCAGCTCGTTGGTCTTGATGCGCAGCATCGCCTTCGACGCCAGCTTCATAGCAATTCTTTCATCGTGATGATCGGCGCTGGTCGCCAGTTCCATTTGCCGCAGCAGAATCGCGTCTTCCAGGCGCGACACCAGTTCCGGCAATTTGGTCTGATCGGTTTCCGAACACGTCTGCTGATACAGGTGCTGCCAGGAATTGCAAAGTGGATCGACGGATGAGCCCATGGTTTCCCCCTGCGTCACCATTCGCGGCTGGATACGACGTGTGCGCTGGACTGCACGGCTATCGTAGTTGTGTGAAGATTCGAAAACTGTTCAATTCTGTACAGCGTTCTCCCAGCAGCTTCTGCAGAATGACCCCGCTTCCCTTCCCATCGACTTGCGCTAGCGAATCGTGAGGAACGCGAATCAAGGACACGGTGCAACGATGACAATTCAAGAAGTCTCGAAAATCAATCCCGAGGTTGGACAACTGATTTACGCGAATCGGCCGCATTCCGGAAAAACTTCCGTTCACATTCAACAGGTCCCAAAGCCGTCGTGGTCGCGCGAAATCGAGCGCGCGATGCGGGCCACCGACCCGGCGACTCTGGTCGGCCTGGTTCACGCCGCCGAGAAGGCGCTTTTCCTGCGCTGCCAGGAGCTGGGCGATTGCCCGAACACGATCGACGAACGCGAAGCGATTCGCGCGGCGACGAACAATTTGCTGGCGATCAAGATTCACCGGCTGAAGTGGCCCGACTTCAGCTTGCAAGCGGAGTCGCAGCCGGTTACCCAAGGCCAAGCCGTAACATAGCGCGCGGCGGCGTGAAGGCTTCAGGCGTACGCTGCGGGCCCTCGTTCGGGTGAATGATCCGCACTCACGAGAAACCCGTAAGCGCCGCCGTGTGCGCCCTTTGCGATGGCCCAGCCCGCCGCATGCAGACATTCTAAATAAAGTTTAGTAATTCCATTGACAACAGGTTGGCAGAAGCACACTGTGAATGCGGACCTGGGATTCTTCACTTCGCCTTAAACGCAGCACGGGTTACCTGATCCACCCCTCGCCAATTTCACCGCAACACGCTCTAAGGAGATCCATGAATACGATTACCCGCAGGGACCAGTCCCGCAGTTTGGCACTTCAGGACGAGGTCAACCGCTTGTTCGAAGACAACTTCACCCGCGAACGCTCCGGCCACGCCGATCTGGCGACATGGGCCCCATCCGTAGATATCTACGAAACCGAAAATGAACTGGTTGTAAAGGCCGAGCTTCCGGACCTTCAGGAGAAGGACATCGACGTCCGCATCACCAACAACACGTTGACGATTCGCGGTGAACGCAAGTTCGACAAGGATGTGAAGGAAGAACATTTCCTCCGCATCGAACGCGCCTACGGTTCGTTCATGCGCAGCTTTTCGCTTCCGAACACGGTCAGCTCCGAGAACATTCGCGCCGAGTACCGCAACGGCGTCCTGACCCTGCACATGGCGAAGCGTGAAGAGTCCAAGCCCAAGCAGATCAAGATCAGCCTGTCCGCCACCAACGGCAAGTAGTCCGTCCGCCTATCGGGGGCGGGGTTCGCGCCCGCCCCGACAACCAGGAGGTTGCCATGACCGATCGTAAATCACTATCGACGCAAGACATCGCGAGCCGCGCCTACAGCCTGTACACGCAGCGTGGCCGCGAATCCGGAAAAGATGTGGACGACTGGATTCGCGCCGAAGAAGAGTTGTGGGCCGAATCGAACTTCCCGTCCGCCCGGGCTTCCGCCGCACCCCGCGTGTAATCGCGCGAGCTGAATCCGAAAGTAGCGGCGGCCCATCCCCGCCAAAGGAGAAATGAAATGGATACCACAAAAGCTACGAAGTGCGCGCACCCGATTTGCTCTTGTACGGTGAGCGCCGGAAAGTATTGCAGCACCGTTTGCGAAGCGATGGAGAAGACGCCGGACATCGATTGCACCTGCAACCATTCGATTTGCAAAGGGAAGACGTCTTAATGGCTGTGAAATGCATTTTGCAATGTATTTGCTGGAAAGCTGGGTAAAGCGGGAAAAGGAGACTTATGTCCAAGCAAGCCGCAGAGCATCATATGAAGTCAGCAGAGCACCACGAACACGCAGCGCGTCACCATAAGGAAGCCGCAAAGCATCACGAGACAGGTCACGCCGAAACCGCCGCGCACCATGCGCATCTGGCGCACGGCCACGAACAGTACGCAACCCAACACGCCGGCGAAGCCGCGAAAGCGCACATCGCCGATACCGATAAGGCGAAAGCAGCAAAGGCATAGTCCCCGCGGTCAAGGCGGGTTCCCAGCCCCGCCCGCCTTCTCCGGATTTCCCCGCCCCGCAGCAAACCTCGCTTTAGCCCGCCATTCTCGCTGCAATCCCCCATTTGGAATGTGTGCTGTAGTGCACAGCTTTCTTACGCGCGGCTGTGCAGAATAGGGGTGTCTTCAGGCAAGGGAGCCCAATGGGAAACACGCTTCATTCGTCCAGCCAGGCCGCGCGCATGGCAAAAGTGAGCCCGATCACGCTGGATGCATGGTTGAGGAACCACGAGTTTGAAACCGCGCAGGTTTCCGAAGACAGCAAGACGCACGAGCGGACTTACTACTTCACCGAATCCGACGTCATGCGGTTAGCCGAATTCGTCACAAAACGCGCCGAGAAATTGAAATCCGAGGCACGTCCCGCGGTACTTGCGCAGGCGAGGCGCGCAGCGGGCTAGCGGACGGGTAGGCGTTGCTGTCCTCGGTGCGCTAGCGTACACTCAGCTTACCTCCCCTGACAACGATCATGGTGTCAATGTCACTCCTCCGCTTGGAACCGGAGGTCCGAATCACGAAGGCTGCAACTGGCCGAGGTCCAGGCCAGGTAGCAGACCGGCCATCGAACCGTTAGGCGCTGCCGGACCGCCCAACGCGTAAGGCTCCTTCCGAACCGCTTTTCGCTGCTGCACTCAAGCACAATACCGGACGAACACCATGAAGTCTCCAACTCCAACTCGGCGCAAGGCCTCTCCGGACGACAAGTCCTTCAGCGTGGAGAATTTTCTTCAGTTGGCGGGCGTGGCGCGCAAGCTGGCTGAATTCAAGAAGAAGGAGACGATTTTTTCGCAGGGCGATCCGGGAAAGACGGTCCTTTATATACAAAAGGGCGGGGTGCGGCTTTCGGTGGTGAACCAGCGCGGAAAGGAAGCGGTGGTTGCAGTGTTTGGTCCGGGCGATTTCTTTGGCGAGGGATGCCTTGCCGGACAGCCCCTGCGGCTGGGGACGGCAACGGCAGTGATCGCCACCACGGTGATGATCATCGAGAAAAAAGAAATGAGCCGCGTCCTGCACGCCGAGCACGCTTTCTCCGACCGGTTTATAGCGCACATGCTCTCGCGGAACACGCGCGTGGAAGAGGATCTGGTGGATCAGCTCTTCAATTCGAGCGAGAAGCGCCTGGCACGCGCGCTGCTGCTGCTGGCGCGATACGGCAAGGAAGACAAACCGGAAAAAGTGCTGCCCAAGATTTCGCAGGAGATGCTGGCGGAAATGGTCGGCACCACGCGCTCGCGCGTGAATTTCTTCATGAACAAATTCCGCAAGCTCGGCCTGATCACCTACGGCGGCGGCGGGCTAGAGATTAATAGTTCTCTTCTGAGCGTGGTTCTGCACGACGGCTAGATGCCTCGCGCCGGCCGATTTCGCTTGGGCGAAGCTTACTTGCCGCTGGAATTCCGCACGGGTTTTTCCATTTCGTGCGCCGCTTTGATCTCAACCGATTCCCTCTCAGAAACGCGGATCTCACGATTGATGCCCTCCTCTCTTTCTTCATCGCGATTTCTAGCCGTTTTCTCGTTGGTCGCTTGATCGACGGGGTCCCCACCGAGGGCCTTGATACGGATTCGCAGCAGCTCGTGGCTGGCCCGATTCATGGCCTGCCGCTCGGCGGCTTCGTTTCTTTCGTGGCCGATTTCGCGGGCGCGCCGGAAGATGGCCATCTCCGCCTGGCCGACGCGATAGGCGACTTTTGTGACGTCGGTTTCACTGCACGCGAGTTGGTACAAGTTCTGCCACGAATTAGAGAGTAGATCGGGATGCGCTGGCATCGATGGCTCCTGGAGGCGCCCGGGACACAAGTGTCCGCTGGTTCGTGCAGGGCCCTTTTTCCAGATGCTACCGGAGGACAAATCCCGGAACTGTGCAGTTCTGCACAGTTTGAGCGGCGGCAATTGTGGAGAATCGCGGCGTGAGAACATCCACGCTTGCCTGGTCGGCGCTGCTTGAGGTGGCTATGTTCTCGACGGCGTGCGTGTTTCGGGGCGCGACGGAATATTGCATGGAGTCCGCCCTGGTGATTGGCGCGCTGGCGTTCGTGATGCTTCGCAGGAAAACCGCTTAAAGTTTCTCCGACTGTCTGCCGTAACAAATTACTGGATTGTTCGTCGAACAGGTGTGCGCCCAATCGGCGAAAGCGACTCGTAGCATGCCGGCTCGCAGCGTGATCGGGAGCGGCGCTGGTGCGCGGTTGCGCGGCGTGTTAGTTTTCCAAGCGTGACGTCGCCGGACGAAGGCGCGGTCTCAAATGAACAGCTTAAAGTTGTGCCGGTCCAGCCGGCGGAAGCGCTGGTGATGATTTCAAGAACGAGGTACAGCACGTTCACGCAGAAAAAGTGAGCGGGATAGCCAACCTGGCTGTCGTCGTACGATTTAAGTGTTCAGTTATCGCAAGGTCCAGGCCGGATCGAGAGGCGAGAGAACAGATCTTCTCGGCAGGTTGCGCCGTCCATGATTCTCAAATTGGCGTTAAGTTTCATTCGTGGGATGACCGCCGGATCGGCTATTCGACGTCTTGGGATGGCAAACATTCACGGAGAGGGCTGAGGAAGGCATGAGGACACGGAGGATTTTCAGCGAAGCAGGGCGCCTCGGTGCGCTTAGGTATTTCTCTGTGCCTTCTGTATTTGTTGGCCTGCTGATTGTTTTCGCGGCGGCTGGATGCAACAACAAATCCGTTGAGACGAGCGCGGCGGCCGGCACAACAGGCGTCACGACGCAGAATTCATACTCCACGGCGCAGATTCCCACGCCGAAGACGGCGCCCGATCCCGCCAGCGTGGACGGTTTCGACGGCACGCGCGCCTTCGAAAGCGTGAGGCACCTGGTAGAAATTGGGCCGCGCCCGCCGGCATCCGACGGCATCCATCAGGCGCAGGCGTACATCACAGGCCAACTGAAAAGCTATGGCTGCCCGGTGGAGGAGCACGATTTCACAGCGCATTCCCCTGCTCTGGGCGAGATCCCGATGAAAAACATCGTGGCGAAGATTCCCGGCTCGTCGAACGGCATCGTGATTCTCGCCACCCATTACGACACGATTCGCATGCCGGGATTCGTTGGAGCGGACGACGGGGGCTCCGGCACAGCGACGATGCTCGAAATCGCGCGCGTGCTGTGCTCGCGCGAGCAGAAGCCGCCGCTGAATGTGTGGGTGACGTTCTTCGACGGCGAGGAAACACAGGACAATTTTCCGGACAAAGCCAGCGTGAAGTGGGACGACGACAACGCCACGTTTGGCAGCCGCGAGATGGCCGCGAGCATGGCGATTTCCGGCGAGCTGAAAAACGTCCGCGCGATGATCCTCACCGACATGATCGGCCCGTCGAATTTGAAGATTAAGCGCGAAACGAATTCCACCGTCTGGCTGCAGAAATTAATTTGGGCGACGGCCGCGCGCCTGGGGTACTCGAACGTCTTCGTCAACGCGGACTTCCCGGTCACCGGCGACGATCACTTTTCGTTTCTGAAGCGCGGCGTACCCGCGTACGACATCATCGACTTCTCCGTGCAGGATACGTACTGGCACACACCCGAAGACACGCTGGAGAAAATCGATCCGAAGAGCCTGGCGATTGTGGGGCACACGCTGATCGAAACCATTCCTGAAATTGCCAAGGCGAAGCACTAGCGCCGTACCGGCGCATTTTTCGATATTCAAACGCGCACGCACGGCCTACAATTCCGGCGCATGAGCGTGAGCACCAAGCCCCGCGTACTCCCCCGCCCGATTTACGGGAATAACTCGCGATGAACGATCACGTCCTGCCGCACCTCCCTGACCTTCCGGCGAACTGGCGCAACTACGTCGGCGATTTCTGGCGCGGAGACCTGGGCCTCACGCTTCTCACGTTGTCGCTTGTGGTTGAAGTTTTCGTGATTTCGCCGATGCGCGAAATCGGCGTCGAGGGCCGCATCTTTTTCAATTTGATCGTAGGTGTGCTGATGATATCCGGCGCCGTCGCGGGCAGCCGGAGCCGGATCTGGCAGGCTCTGCTGAGCGCGGCGGTCGCGATCTGCGGACTGGTGTTGTGGGCCGGTCGGCTCCATCCGACGCGGCAGCTTCACCTGTGGGGCAGTGCGATGGTGACAATCACTCTGCTGCTTTTCGTTCACGTCGTGCTGGTCGTGATGTTTCGCGGAGGCCCGATCACCTTTAGCCGGATTCAGGGCGGAGTCTGCGCCTACCTGCTGGTCGGAATGGCATTCGCGTCCGCATACCAGTTCATCGAACAGCTCATACCCGGCTCGCTGCTGTTCGTGTCGCCGCCGCGCGACCTGGACCAGCTCACCGCGAAGACCACGTATTACAGTTTTTCGATTCTCACCACGGTAGGCAGCGAGATCAGCGCGCATGGACCGTACGTCCGCTCGCTCACCACGATGGAGGCGATCGTCGGCCAACTTTTTCCGACGATCCTGATTGGCGCTTTGGTGGCCATGGCGATACAAGGGCGGCCGAAAGCGCCGGAAGGGAGTTAGAGTGGGCTTGGCGCGCTTGTGCCGCGAAGGTACTGTGCCCTGTACCATATCTGTACCTTCGGACAGTATGTTCGCCTGACCGCCGGACCTAGACTGCGGTTAAAGCTCGTGGGCACTGTAGGATGGGGGACCCGTATGAGAATGGCACTGAAGGCCGCGGTCGTTGTTGGATTTTCCTCTTTGGTAATCTTCGCCGGTTCCGCTTCCGCCGATACGTTTGCCCTGAAATGCGACGCGCAGAAGGACAGCGTGTGGGTGTATGACTCGCTGACGACGCTGAACGTGCAGGCCAAGCTGGCCTGCGGGCAGTCCGTGGAAGTGATCGATCGCGCGGCGGGTTACGCGCTGATCCGCACGGCGAACGGAGTGCAGGGATATATCCCCGAAGATAATTTTGCGAACTTGCCGGGATTTCAAGCGCGGCGCGACGTGACGCCGGATGTGGCGAGCGCGGCGAAAGCTGCGCAGGCGCGCGAGATGGCGCAGTACGCCGCTACGAAGAATGCGTTGGCGGGTGCGCCGCCGAGCGCTGCTGCTTCGAGCGCGCCGGTGGCTGCTTCGGCGGCCGCGACGAATGCGCCGGCGGGAGTTGTGTCTTACCCGCTTGCGGAAATGGCACCGCGCCCTTCGGCTGCGCCTGCACCGGTCGCCGCGCCGGCTGCGCCGCGCGTCACAATCACCGAAACGGTCACCGAGATTCCCGAACCCTGCGCCGAAGGCAGACGAAGCGCCGAAGGCCGTTGCTGCGTCCGCGCCCTCAGCGGCTTCCGCGAATATGCCTGACGAAACTGTTGCGAAACTTTCCGGCGTGCGTACCGCCAACGCCGACGGATGCCGCGCTTACTTTTCCGCGTACGGCCTGACGACTTCGCAATTGAAATGGATCGAGCAGAATCGTTCGAAGGAATTTGCGGGCGTGTGTCCGGCGCCGGACGTGCAGCACGTGAACTACGTGATCATTTTTACGCATGACGTGGATTTTTACAGCGTGACGATGCCAAGCCGCGTACACAGTGCAGATGGCTTTTCCGACTTTCAGCCGATGGTCACCGTGGACAACGCGCTGATGTCCGAAGCCGAGGCCAACAAGGCGCACCGCGAGTATGTTTGGGTTTTCAATGTGGGCGACGGCGGCTTCGACCCGAACACTTTCTCGCCGCACCGCGCCTCGCAATTCGCCAAGGAAGAATCAAACGGCCTGGGCGGCAAGGGCAGCCAGAGAGCCGTCGAGGATGCGCTGCGCTACGTGGAAGGCTCAAACCACTAGAGCGCAGTTAGACTCCGACCTGCATCGTAATCTTTAACGGCTTTCCAAGCCGGTGACTGACTCGCACCGGGGCGCGAAGCAACTGGAAGTCTTTCACCGTAAATTGAAGGTAGTAAATTTTCTGGCCTTTCGTCTCGGCGAGAATGAATTTCCCGCTTTCGTCGGTTTTCGTCGATCGAAGCGTCCTCTTCCAGGTGGAATCCATTTCCTCCACGAGGGCGCTAGGCATTGGCGCACCAGACGGATCTACGACTTCACCGCTAAGCGAATTCACTTTCTTTAGCTCGAGTTGGATAATCGTGTTGCCCTGAAATCTGCCGGAAGCGGGCGGCTGTGCGCCGAGCCCTCCTACGATCGCGGCACACAGAGCCGCGCTTAACACTAGCAGGCGCATCGTTCCTCCTTCAGGACACATTCGACTTGTTCGGAAGGATTGTACTGCGGCGCAGAAAAAAAACGGCGCGCAGCTTGAAGCCCCCAGGAGGCCTCGAGCGCGCGCCGTTTTCGCGGGTTGGGCTGGGCCCTGACCGCGAACTTTATCCCGTCATCTCGAGCGACTCGTGCCGCTCATCGCAGGCGATGCGATAATTTTCGTACCAGGTTTCGGTAAATATTCCGATCAGTTCCTTGGCCGGCTTCACTCCGACGATGGCGTCGGGAGCGCTCAGGTCGCCCCAGGTGTGAATCCTGGTGCCGCCGTTGTGAAGCGGCGTAAACTCCACCGACTGGCTGATGGCGATGCCGAGGCAGCGGTCGATCCATCCGAGCCGTTTCGCAGGTTCACAGGCGACGATCAAATGGTCAACGACGTTGCGAATGGGCTTTAGAATTTCAATCCGCATGCGGCTGCCGGCTTCCCAAGGACGCCCTTCGCTCCAGATGATCCGGCCGTAGATATTGGCGAAGCGGGGCCAGAGTTGCCAGTTGGAATAAATCTCCCAGGCCTGCTCGGGGCGGGCCTGCGTTTTTACGGTATATTGAAACGAATACATATGCGGTCTTCTCCAGCTCCCTCTCAACCATGTGATGAGGTGCTCCAGGATGGATAAAGCGGGCCGGCACAACTCTTTATTTCTACACTGTTAGTTTAACGCTGTAAAGCATATAATAAAGAAATTCCAGGAAGGGATAGCGCAACCGCCATGCCAAGAAAAGCCGACGCCAAGCTGGAAGACCGGATCCTCGATGCGGCCTACGAACTGTGGAGCAAGCGCGGAGAAAAAGCGCTGACCATGCGAGCGGTTGCGCGCGCCGCGGGAACCACGACGCCCACGGTGTATAAGCGATTCGACGACAAGCGCGACCTGCTCGCGCTGCTGCGCCAACGCGCGCTGAACAATCTTGTGAGCGTGCTGCAGTCCGCGCACTCCCCCGCCGAAGTGTGCCGGCGCTTTCTGGCGTATGCGTCGATTCACCCGTACGAGTATCGGCTGCTTACCTCGGACTGGGGCGCGAGACTCTCGCGGGCCAACGAGTCCCGACCGACTTTCGAAATCATCAAGAAGCGGCTCGCCTTGCAGTTGGGCGGCGAACCGGAGGATCACGTCCGCTTAGCCCTTGCGCTGGGTGCGATTTTGCACGGCACTGCAACCATGCTGATGGGGGACGGCGTTCAACCTCCGCTGGCGCGGCAACTGCGCAGCATCTGCAATGAAGCCTGCGAAGCGCTGATCGGGAGCGCGGCGGCGAAGAAAGGCGGCCGTCGCGACTCGAAGAACTAGCGCAAAGCAGCCACAAGCCTTAGGGGACTGGGAGTACTAGGTTCACCTGATTGTGGGGCTGCGTCCCGGGAACTATCGTGTGCCCGGAATCCGATTCGTCATTCGGCGCCCCGGCTGGGTAACGAAGATGGTTTACAGAATTCGCGAGCACCGGTGTCCCCTGTGCGGAAGCAGCAACATCCACCGTTCGAAGCGCAAAGGCTTCGCGGAGCAGGTGGCGTGCCGCGTCACTCCAGTGCGTCCGTACCGCTGCAACAGCTGCTATCGGCGGATCTACGCGGTGGATCTGCATACGTTTGAACGGAAGGTCGCCTGACGCGCCTCGAGCGTTGACCTGCTGCCTGCAATCCCGGTCGCATTTTTTCGATTCGTATTCGCCTCCCGGCACAGGTTGTTCCTTTTCACGACAATTCCATACATCGTCGGCTGAAACTTTCCCAGAACGCGTGCGTTAACATAAGTAGGAGCACGCGAACATGTCCCACTTGACCAAGCGAATGAAGATTGCTTTTGGCGCGCTGGCGATTCTGGCGGCGTGCGGCGGCGGCATCGGCGTGGATCCGGCCAGTGCGCAGGCGACGCAAACTCCGCCTGCTTCGGCACCTGCTTCGCATGATGGCATGGCCGGAATGGACATGTCGCATGACAACAACGGCGCTTCGCCCGACGCAGCCAAGGCCGCGAACGACGACATGTCCGGCGACGACATGGAAATGGGCGCGCACATGTACATGACCGAGCTGCGTCCCGCGAATGCCGACGACCAGAAGCGCGCCGCCGAAATCGTTGCGGAGTTGAAGCCCGCGATCGAAAAATACAAGGACTACCGTGTAGCGCTGGCCGACGGCTTCCACATCTTCCTGCCCAATATTAAGCAACCGATCTACCACTTCACGAGCTATGCGAACACGCGCGAAGCGGCGTTTGAATTCGATCCTACCAAGCCGGGTTCGCTGCTCTACAAAAAGACGGGCGACGGCTACGAGCTGGTGGGCGCGATGTACACCGCAAGGAAAAATGACAGCGAGGATGAATTGAACGCGCGGGTGCCGCTGAGCGTGGCGCGCTGGCACAAGCATACGAATATTTGCCTGCCCACACTGCGCTCATCGCTCGGCTCGCTCGAGGCTCACGAATTCCGGTCGATCAGCACGGAAGAAGCCTGCGACGCCGCGAAGGGCCGGTGGTTCCCGCAAATTTTCGGATGGATGGTGCATGTGTATCCCTATGAAACCGACCCGTCGAAAGTCTGGGCGCACTAATTGAAGTTGTAGCCCGGCTCCCCGAGGAATTGGTGATTGCCCCGGGTGACGCCGGAGTTTCCGCCGAGAACGCCAACCCGGACGTCCTCCCACAACATTTAAACGACCAGCGCGACGCAACCATTGGAGAGGTTCCAATGAACGACAGTGATTGCGCGGTTCTCGCGGACGGCGAAGGCAATCCAAGGTATCAAGCGCGCTGGTTTGAAACGCGAGCGGGAGGCGGCGGAGGTGAGTATGAAGCACATCTGCCGCGCGCGGGTAGCTGGACTCCGGCGCGCGGCAGATGCGGTGATTTTTAGTGGCCGTGGGTTTCGGCGTAGGTGGCTGCGGCGCGAAGTTCCTCGTCGGCGGCGACCAGGTGTTCCTTGGCTTTTTCGGCGTGGCCGCCGAGCTGATCGCGATTGTCCTTTTGCGCTTCGTCGATCTTGCCGTAGGCGTTCACGACGTATTCCTGCGCGGCGCGCAAATTGCCGTGCCTGCTGCCGATGTTCACCACGGGACCCTGCGCCAGCGTGGCGCCGGCAAACACCAGCACACCCACCGTGGCCAGTACGCGAAATTTTACATTCTTGTTCATATGCCTCTCTCCTTGTATGAGCACAGCTACGGCGAGCATGGTACTCGCATTCCATCGTACTGGGGCAAGCAAAAATTGGCGGATGATTGTTTTGAGCGGAACGGCCATTTGTGTTTGTATAATCGGCGCGGCACTGAAACAAGGAGGCGCGATGAATACGGCGACGCGGCGGTGCGCAACGATCGGACTGGCGTGCGTGGCGGGAGCGGCGCTGTTTGCCGCGGCGGGAACCGGCGCGCAATCGGGAGCGACGAGCGCAAGCCCAACGCCGCAAGCTGCAACAACTTCATCGCCGCAAGCGCCATCGCCGTCAGGCGCCGCTTCGCACGGGCCGATGGGCGTGCCGCAAACGGCGGCACAGCGATTCAAGAACATCCAGGTGCTGAAGGATATTCCCGCCGACCAGTTGATCCCGACGATGCAGTTCATCGCCGCGTCGCTGGGCGTGGAATGCGAGTTCTGCCACGTGGAGCACGCCAACGATAAAGACGACAAGAAGCCCAAGCTTATCGCGCGCAAGATGATGACGATGATGATGGCGATCAATGCGGACAATTTCAAAGGCGAGCGCGAAGTGACCTGCTACTCCTGCCACCGCGGCGCCGTGCATCCGATTGCCACGCCGATTCTTTCCGCCGAAGCTCCGGCTCGACCCGGAACCGGCGCAGGTGGCGGGCCGAGTGGAACGCCGGGAGCTACCGCGAGCGCAGCGCCTGAATTGCCCAGCGCGCAAACAATTCTTGAAAAATATCTTGCGGCGGCGGGCGGCGCGGCGGCGATCGAAGCGGTGAAGACGCGCAAGCAGAGCGGCTATCTCCACGTCGAGGGCCAGACCGAATCGGAAAGCCAAAAGTTTCCGATTACGATTTATTCCGAAGGGCCGGACAAACGCGTTTCGAGCGCGCACATGGGCACGAACGACAGCATCACGGCGTACAACGGCACCGTGGGATGGCTGACCACGCCGATGGGCGTTCGGCCGATGAATCCGCAGGAAACGCAGGCGGCGTCGATCGACGCGCAGCTTTATTTCCCGGTGCGCCTGCCGCAGTTGTATCAGGATTTCAAAGTCGAACCGGGTGAGGAGATCGGCGGCAAGCAGACGTATCTAGTGCTGGCGCAAGGAAAGGACGAGCCGCCGCTGCGATTGTATTTCGATCAGGACAGCGGATTGCTGGTTCGGCAGATTCGTTACACAGAGACCGCGCTGGGCCGCCTGCCCACGCAGATCGACTACGCCGACTATAAGAAGGACGGCGACGTGACGATTCCCTACCGCTGGACGCTGGCGCGCGTGAACGGACGCTTCACGATCGATATCGTCGGCGTGAAAGACAATCTGCCCATCGACAAAGATATTTTCGTGATGCCGCCACCGACTCCGCCGCGCCCGGGCGGGCCAGGCGGACCTCCTCCCGCCCACTGAAGCCATTCAGTAGGCCGAAACGCACGATGCGACGCCGCGGTTGGTGTGTCGTTCGATCCGTAAGCTAACTGCGATCGGGCGAGACAGGGATCGGCGAGTGAACCGGCCACGCCGAAAGGCCTCGGCAACCGCGCGCCTGCGCGAGTGAAGCGCGGCATAGCAGCACGCTGCGACAACCATTGACATTTATATAATTCTTTATATAGTGGCAGGGATGAGCCTCGAATACATCCTGCTCGGACTGCTGCGCGAGCCGGCCAGCGGGTACGACTTGAAGGCCGTTCTGGACAACTGCATCGGACATTTCTGGGCCGCCGAGCTGAGCCAGGTTTATCCCAGCCTGAAAAGCCTCGAGAAGAAAAAACTACTGCGGTCGCGCCGCTCGGCCTCCAGGCGCGGCCCCGGCCGCATTGTTTACGAGATCACTCCTGCGGGGCGAAAGCAGCTGGCCGCATGGCTGCGGAGCGAGCCGCAGTTTGGCGACGCGCGGCACACTTTTCTGGCGCAGCTTTTTTTGATGGACGAGCTGCACGATCTCCCTCACACCTTGAGATTTCTGGAGCAGCTTCACGCTCGCTGGGCCACGCGTCTTCAGGCGTTAAAAAGCAAAGAAAAAGAATGGTCGCGCCGCGACCCTGGATTTCCGGACGATCTTCCCCTCCCTGCCTTCCTGCACCACATGACTTTGCGCATGGGAGAGCATTCGGTTCAAGGCTGGCTGACGTGGTGCGAGGAATCCATGCGCCGAGTTCGCGCTCGCATCCGAAAGGAGAATCGCAATGGCAAACCTGTTTCAGGCGCTGCGGTGGACGCACGTCACCGCAGGCGGACTCGCGCTGCTCTTGTTTTGGATTCCGGCCATCGCTCCCAAGGGCGGTAAGACCCACGTCCGCGCCGGGTGGTTCTATGTGGCGTGCATGTCGGTGGTCGTGGTGACGGCCCTGGCTATGAGCGGGCTGGCTTTCACCATTCCACTCATGGTTCGGAGGATCGCCGAACCGCTTTCGCCGGAGGCGCTCGCGGATTTTCTGCGGTCGCAACGGATCTCAGCAACCTTCCTGGCCTACCTGGCGGGACTCACGCTCGCGGCGGGCTGGCAAGGCATCTGGGCGGTGGAGACGAAACGCGAGCCGAAAGCGATGCGCACGCCATTCAGTCTGGCGCTGAATGCCCTGGTATTCGTTGCGGGCTTGACCGTGCTCGTACTCGGAATTACGTATCGCAGCGGGCCGCTGGTCGCTCTCAGCCCGATTGGCCCGTTCCTTGCAGCCGGCAATCTGCGTTACTTGTTGCGTGGTCCACAATCCCGGATGCACTGGTGGTATGTGCATATTGGTTCGATGATCGCCACGGCGATCGCAGGTTACACGGCCTTTCTGGTGTTCGGCGCCGCGCGGCTGCTTCCTTCGATGGCGCGAAGCCAAATGTACACAATCTTCTGGATCCTTCCGGCGCTGATTGGCGTGCCTGTCATCCGGAGAACGATTGCATTTTATCGACGCAAATTTCACGAAACCGGCGGCGCAGCGAATCTTTCCCGGCCACAGCCACAGACGCAGGTGAATTCCTAAGGCGGGCGGCTGGTCTGCGTTGACTTGGTTCGGAGGCCAACTTGATATGAGCGCGGCGTGCCCGCGCCAAAGCCCGCGCCTCCTACCAGGATTTCCTCGCCCTCTGGAAAGACGCCGACCCCGGCATCCCCATCCTCCTCGCCGCCAAATCCGAATACGCCAAACTGCAATCGGCCCCGATTGCTCTCTCTCCAGCCCGTCAGTGGGACAGGCTCTCAGCCTGTCGTACTGCTCGCCCAGGTTGCGGCGGTTACAGGAGGGAGTGTTTCAGGATTTGGCTTTGGATTTGGATTTTTGAGGGGGCGCGGCGCAGGCTTTGAGCGTGACCCACTGCTGGGGATTTTGCGGGACACCGTTGACGTACACGACCCAGTGGAGATGCGGGCCGTTGGCGCGGCCGGTCGAGCCAACGTAACCGATCACGTCGCCTTTCTTGACGTGCGCGCCGAGCGCGACATTTAATTTGGACATGTGCAGGTACATTGTTTCGAGGCCCTGGCCGTGGTCGATGGCTACGGTGCCGCCGAGAACGTTGAACGGCTGCACGATTTTCACGACTCCCGCGGCCACGGCGCGAATCGGAGTTCCGTTCGCGGCGCGCTGGTCGATTCCGCCGTGAAATTCGCCGGTGGGCTTGCCGTTGTGCAGGCGCGCGACGCCAAACGGAGAGATGACGCAACCGGGGAGCGGCGCGATCAAAGGGTCGTTCCAATATTTGACGTCGGAGACGGAATCACGGAAGGTGATGAGAGTTTTCATTTCCTCGGGCGTGGAGTGGAGCGCTTCGATCTGCGGGGCGAGCGTCACGTTTTGCGTGGGGAAAATCGTTTTGCGAATGGTCAGCGTGACGGACACGAGCGGCGCGCCGTCGGCGGCCAGAAATTCAATGGGATACGCGCCGGGAGAGTCGGCGACGGCCACGGGCATTAACCCCTCCCAGTCGCCGCTTTCTTGTTTGAAAAGACGCACTGTGCGCGCGTCCGATTTCCCGTTCGGGTGCGGGTCCAGTCGCGCCGTGGCAGCGGACACGCCGGCGGGTAATTCGCAGTGGAGGCGAACTGTCTGGCCGAGAGGGATCGACGCAGGCTTGACGGTACATTGTGGAGATTGCTGAGCGGCGGCGGAAGACGCGAACGCTGCGGCTACGATCGGCAGTAGAAAAACGGCGGCGAAGTTGCGCAGGCGATGGCGTTGTGCTCGAAGCTTCATCCGCACCTAATTTACACGCTCATTCGGCGGGTTAGAAGTTTCGGGCAGAGAGAATTCCGGGGCGGGTTCCTAATCGTCACGCCGGGAGCGGCGCGGACAGTTCCCATTTGTCCGAGGGCGCCGCTTCCTGCGAATCAGCCCCGCAGGCCCGGGGCGCCAGCCTTCGCATTCCCCTTGCGTAACTAGGAGAGCATTCGCTACACTCCCAGTTTAACTAGGAGAGACTCAAAGCGTGGACAAATCCGCCGACGTCCTTCCCGGAACCCTCGACCTGCTCATTCTGAAAGCCGTGTCGCTAAAACCGCTGCATGGCTACGGCGTATTGCTGCGCATCCGCCAAATCTCCAAAGACGCGCTGGAGATTCCGCAAGGCTCGTTGTATCCGGCTCTTTACCGGCTCGAGAGTCACGAGCTGATCCGCGCCGAATGGGGACTCAGCGATAACAACCGCCGCGCGAAGTATTACACCCTGACCGCGGCTGGGCGCCGGCGGCTGCGCGAAGAAACCGCCGGATGGAACCGCCTGGCGTCGGCGATGACCGCGGCCTTAAACACTCGGCCGGAGGAAGTCTGACGTGCTGAAGCGCGCGCGTTCCATCGTTCGTGCGCTCGCCCGGCGGCGTGAATTCGAAGACGGCATGTCCGAGGAGCTGCGCTTCCACATCGAGCAAGAGACGGAGGACCTGGTGCGCTCCGGCATGTCGAGAGAAGAGGCGGCGCGCGTGGTCCGTGCGGGACTCGGAACCGATATCAATCTGAAAGCGGATTGCCGCGAAGCGTTCGGCGTGCATTTTTTCGACGAATTTCGCAGGGAGCTGAGCTACGCCGCGCGATTATTGCGCAAGAGCCCGGCATTCACGGCGACCGCGCTTCTCACATTGGCGGTTTGCTTCGGCGCGAATCTTACGATTTTCGCGGTGATCGATTCGGTGCTGCTCCGTCCGCTGCCGTTTCCTCAGCCCGACCGGCTGATGACGATTTTCAATACCTATCCGAAAGCCGGCGTCGAGCGCGACGGCTCTTCGATCACCAATTACTACGAACGCCGCGGCCGCATCCCTGCGTTTCAATCGCTTTCGATTTATCGCTACGGGATGGAAGTGGTCGGCCAGCCGAATTCCACCGAACGCATTCAGACCATGCGCGTCTCTCCCGATTTTTTCACCACGCTCGGGCTTGGCCCCGCGATTGGGCGCGAATTCACGGACGAGGAAACCAGCTCGGACACCGACCACGTCGCGATTCTTTCGGACGGCTACTGGCGGCAACAGTTCAACGCCGATCCGAACGTGCTTGGAAAAACAATTCGAGTGAACAGCGTTACGCGAACGGTGGTTGGCGTTCTGCCCGCCAGTTTCCGTTTTCTTTCCTCCGACGCGCGCGTCTTCTTGCCGCTCGCGTCCGATCCCGGCCAACGCACGCCTCTGCAGCGGCATTCCGGCGGAAACGTGATCCAGATGATCGCGCGCCTGGCACCCGGCGCGACACGCGCGCAAGCGCAGGCGGAACTGGACGCGCAGAACACCGCGCTCGAAGTGGACGACCCGCAGGCCAAGATGATGGCCGAGGCGGGGTTTCGTTCGCTGGTCGTGCCAATGAGAGCGGATCACGTTGCAGCCGTGCGTCCCACGCTGCTGTTACTCGAAGCCGGAGTGCTCGTTCTGCTTTTGATCGGCGCGGTGAATCTGGTGAACCTGCTGCTGATCCGCGCCAGCGGCCGCGCCAAAGAGCTGGCCGTCCGCCAGGCGCTGGGCGCGAGCTGGAAATATCTGGTCAGCGAAGTCGTCGTTGAAACCAGTTTGCTCACGCTCGCCGGAGGATTGCTCGGCCTCGCCGTCGGCGCCGCGGGAATTCAACTGCTGCGCGCGTTGGGTGCCGAGCGGCTGCCAATGGGAAGCCGGATCGAGTTCGACGGGCGCGTCGCCCTGGTTGGCCTAGTCGGTCGCGATCATGATGGGCCTTGCGGTCGCGGCGCCGATTGCGTGGTTTAATCTTCGCCGGCATGTGGGAAATGCGCTGCAATCGGTAAGCCGCGGAGGCACCACCGGACGCGGCGCGCAATTCCTGCGGCACGGTTTCATCGTCGCCCAGATCGCTCTCGCTTTCATTCTGCTCGCCGGAGCGGGCCTGCTCAGCCTCAGCCTGCGCCGCGTGATGGCCGTCTCTCCGGGATTTCAATCCGACCACGTGCTCACCGGACAAATCCTGCTCACCTGGGCGGACTATTCGGAAGGCGATCGTCCGAAATTCTTTGAACAATTGCTGGAGAAAATCGGCCATCTGCCGGGAGTGTTGTCCGCGGGTATCGTGAGCAACGTCCCGTTCAGCGGCAATACCGGAAAAAGCGCCTCCACGGTTGCGGGTCACATGACCGGACCCGGCGAATCGGTGCGCGCGAATTATTCCTACGGCGTCACCGGCGATTATTTTCGCACCATGGGTTTCGTGCTGCGCGAAGGGCGATTTCTTACCGCCGACGATTCGCGCCGCGCCGACCATGTTTGCGTGGTTGACGAAGATTACGCGCGCTACTACTGGCCGCACACCAGCGCCATCGGCCAGCGTTTGTGGGACGGCTCGGAAGTGGGAAAGGATGCGGATGCATTCACGCGTCGTCGGCGTGGTCGGCGGCGTGAAGCAAGCCGGGCTCACCGAAGACGCTGCGCAGGGCGCGGTTTATTTTCCCTATGCCTTCCGACTGGGTGACCAACCCTTCGTCGCCGTGCGCACCAGCCAAGCGCCCGAATCTTTCGCACTGACGCTGCAGAAAGTGGTTCGCCAGGTGGACCCCGACGTTCCGGTCAGCGACGTTCGCTCAATGGACACGCGGATTGCAGACAGCCTCGTTGCCCGCCGCTCACCCGCCATGCTCGCAGGAATTTTCTCGGCGATCGCGCTCCTGCTCACTTCCATCGGCACGTATGGCGTGCTCAGTTACGCCGTCGCGCAGCGCCGCCGCGAAATCGGCGTGCGAATGGCCCTGGGGGCGCAACCGGGGCGGATTCGCGTACAGTTTCTCTCGCTCTCGCTGCGTTTGCTCGCCGCCGGAACTGTGCTCGGTTTGTTCGGAGCATGGCAGGCGGGCCGCGCGATGCGTTCGCTGCTTTGGAAGGTGCCGGCGCTCAACGCCGCGGTGCTCGCCGCTGCGGCGTGCGTCACGGCGATCGTGTGTCTCGCCGCCGTCCTCGTTCCCGCGCAACGCGCCGCGCAAATTTCCCCGATGGAAGCCCTCGCTGAGGAGTAGCGGGTATTTATTTGCAACCGCAAATACCGCTATTCTTAGAGCGCGACAATTCATTTCGCACCAGGGAGACAGAGATGGATAAATTCGAGGAATTCGGCCGGCGGATCGACGAAGAGATTGCGCGGCTTCGGCAATATCTTGAGCAGGAAGTGGCGCCAGAGACGGAACGGCGGACGGCGTCGTTTTTGCGGGAAGCGGCGAAGAAGCTGGAGGAAGCCGCGGCGAAGGTTGAGGCGAGAATGGCGGGGCGCCAGCCGTAATCCAGCTGGGATTCCGGGATGCACTGCACCCCTAATCGCGATAGCAGGGATGTAGCCTTCTCAGGTTTAGTCAGCGTAGGATGAGGGCGAACGAACCGGAATCACGGGATGGGAATCATTCGGCGGAATGGGAGGCGGACATGAGCGGCGTGCAAATCGAACAGAACGGCTTTGAGATGCCCCCGCGCGAGGGGATCAGCATCGCGTATTTTCTCACGGTGGCGGACAAGGAGCGCTCGGCTCGCTACTACGAAAAAGTTTTCGGCGCGCGTATTTTGACCATGGGCGACGGCAACGCGCCACCGTACCTGCAGCTTGCGAATATCTGGCTGATTCTGAACGTGGGCGGCGGGCCGACGCCGGATAAGCCCACCGTGACGCTGAGCGTGCCCGACCCGAATCACATCAACAGCTTCATGAATTTCCGCGTGGCGGATATTCAGGCGTGCTACGAGTTATGGAAAAGCCGGGGCGCGGAGTTCCTGACACCGCCGATCCCCAAGTACGGCGAGATTCGCTGCTACATCCGCGATCCGGACGGATACATTATCGAAGTCGGGCAAAGCACCAACCTTAAGTACGGATGACGCGACGCGCCGAAAAAGAATCAGCGTCGTTTTTATTCGAGCCTACGTTCGAGTGGGCCCTTCGAGGCGCGACCGGCTGTGGTCCGCGCCGTGGGCGGGTGCCTCCGCACTCCGCGAGAACCGCGCGACGGCAGCCCTGAGCGGACTGCTCACCACAGTCGCGTTAACCATCACGTTTGCATTGGATTAGGGCGGTGGATGAGTTTCCCGCGGAAATTCTCCGATGGATGTCGATTTCGGCGTTTGCGGTTCGACGTAGATGTGAGGCCGGGAATCGAATTTCGCCGGCTGATGACACTCATTCAGGAGGAACGACGATGAAATTCATGCTGATTCTAAAAGCGACCAAAGACTCCGAAGCCGGCAAGTTTCCGAGCGAGGAAACGATCAACGCGATGGTGAAGTACAACCAGGAGCAGGCCAAAGCGGGAGTTCTGCTGGATGCGGCGGGGCTGTGGCCCAGTTCCAAGGGCGCGCGAGTCCATTTCTCAGCCGGCGGAAAGAAAACGGTGACCGATGGACCGTTTGCCGAAGCGAAAGAAGTGGTCGCCGGTTACTGGCTGATCAACGTAAAGTCGCTGGCCGAAGCGATCGAGTGGGCGAAGCAAACTCCGGTGACGCCGGGTCAGGACACCGAAATCGAAGTGCGTGAATTTATCGAGTTCGAATAACTCTGTGCGGAGTTTACAGGCACCAATCCATCCGGGGCGAAAATGAGGAAACTAATCTACGCAATCAACGGCACGTTAGATGGATGCTTCGGCCACACCGACGGGCTCCCTCCCGATGAAGAGACCATGGAATATCACATAAACCTCATGCGAGGCGTGGACACGCTGGTCTTTGGGCGTAAAACCTATCAATTGATGGTTCCCTATTGGCCGGACGCCTTGAACGATCCCTTGGACAGAAAAGAAGATCACGAATTTGCTCGAGAGTTTGTCTCGAAGAAAATAGTAGTGTTCTCACGGACACTGGAAAACGCCGAAGCAAGAATACGAAAATCGTTCGTACCAACCTTCGCGACGAAATCCTGAAAATGAAACAGGAGCCGGGCAAGGATATTTTGCTCGGCGGTGTAGATCTCCCGTCACAAGCGATCGAGCTGGGCTTGGTGGATGAATATCGTTTTATGGTTCTGCCCGTCATCGCAGGAGCGGGAGACGGCTACTGGAAGGCGTCAGCCTTCCGCAGAAATTACATTTGAAGCTTGTGGAGTCAGGATTTTTGGGTCATCGGGATGTGTTGCGCTTCGGTACTCGCAACGAACTACCGGTCATGAATAACCGGTTTCTGGGTCCGGACGGCTGACTAGGAAACTCGCAACACAAGCAGCGTGGCATCGTCGCGAAAATTTCCCGCGCAGTAGGCGGTCACTTGCTGCATGACAGCTCGTTGAGTATCCAGTGCGGTTCCATTGCGTGCGCCCGCGGCTTCAAGGAGTCGTTGCTCGCCAAGTTCCTCGAGCCGGGAATTTTCCGCCTCGGTGACGCCGTCGGTGGCGAGCAGCAGCGTGTCGCCTCGCTCCAGTTGCACGGTAGAATCCTGATAAACCCAATCAGGGAACACTCCCAGGACGGCTCCGCCGCCGCGCAGCCGCTCAGCGGCGCCGTTGGACCGGATCAGTAGCCCGGGGCAATGGCCCGCGTTTTCGTAGATCAGGGTTCGACGCTCCGAGTCCAGAACGCCATAGAAGAACGTGACGAACCTCCCCGAGGCCAGATTCGCGCTCAGAAACTTGTTCAGCTTGGTGCACACTTCCTGCGGAGATGCGTCCGGCGTCGCGAAGGCACGAAAGGACGCCTGCAGATTGGCCATGAGCAAGGCGGCTGTGATTCCCTTCCCCGCCACATCGCCGATGCAAATCCCAAGCCGCTTGTGATCTAGCGCAATGACGTCGAAGTAATCGCCGCCGACTTCGCGGGCGGGCTGCCAGGCTCCCGCGATTTCGACGCCCGCAAGTTGCGGCAGCACACTTGGCAGCAACATCTGCTGAATTTCGCCGGCCCGTTTGAGTTCCTCCGCCTGCTGCTGCTGGGCGATGGATCCTTTCTCGACCGTCTGCTGGAGCAGTTCGTTTCTTATCCGCAGTTTTTGATGGTATTGGTCCACCGTGAACATGATCGCGCTGGTGACCACGACGACTACGATGACGAGCGGCCCCAAGCGCCGGAATACCGTCCAGAATGGCTCCCGGTCGATGCCCGTCCATTGCAAAATGAAAGCCAGGCCGAGCGAGCAAATAAATCCCAGCGCGACCTGCACCGGAAAGAACAGCGCCCAATTCCACGGAAACTCACGCGTTTCGTACACCCGGCGACTCGCCCAAGCCAGCGGCACGAGCAGGTTTCCCAGGGTCAGACTTGCGAGGAGGACCACGACTAACGACGCCTTTTGGCCGAGAGATACCAAAACAGCGTAGGTGACGATGGCCGCGAACAGGATCACCTGTTCGATTTTCCACATGCTTCGCAAGGGAAAAAACTTATTGAGTGCGGCGGCCAGCCTGCTCACGTCCACCTCGAAGGATACCGCTGTTGCATCCACGTCGCTGACGCCAGTGAGTGTATATCACGGTCGCAACAAACTGCCGGTGAGTCGCTGTGGCCGTTCTGCATACTTATAAAATCGCGGTAATGGGTCGGTCGTGGCGGCTTGTGCAGAGATGGTATTGCACGGAGCGGCTGAATTGACGCTCGTTCCCCGAAGAACGGGTTCGCGCATTCCGCTTCGTTCTGGCTTAGCTTTGGCTTTCACCCTTCGTTGGACGAACAGTCCACGGCACCATCCGGCTCAGCAGGCCGTCGCGCAGGACCAGAGTGTGGAACAGGACGGCGCTTATGTGCGCGAGAAACGTGAGGAACAGCGCGTACGCAAGGACAGTGTGAAGTTTGCGCAGCGGGGCGTACAGGTCGGGCCTCGCGGGAAGGATCGGAGGCAGATGCACGGATCCGAACATCACGATCGGGTAATGCCCTGCCGAGAGCATCGCCCAACCGACCAGCGGCAGCGCGATGAACAGCGTGTAGAGCAGGAACTCGGATAGCTTGATGATCACGCGCTCCGATGGCGCCACCGAAGCAGGCAACGCCGGAGCCTTCGTGAGTAGTCGCGTGATCAGCCGGATCGCCGCCAGAATCAGAATCGCGATGCCCAGCGGACGGTGGATGGCCACAAGCGTGTGGTAGTCGCCCAGGCTGGAGACCATCGACACGCCGATAAACAGCATGGTCACAAGCAGCGCGGCCATCAGCCAGTGCAGAATGCGCGACAGGAATGCGAATTGCGCGGGATTCGTGGTGGTGGGCATGGCTATTTCGCAACCTCCGCTGTGGAAACGGCGCTGGGGGATTTCCGCTCGCCCTCGCGCCGGGTGAAGGATTGGGAATAGGCCGCCGAGCGCGCGCTCAATAGCGGATCGTCGGACGGCGAAATCCCGTCCGGCAATATCAGCGGATCGAAATTGATGTCGCGCGTCGGGCTGGTGTCCTCGCTCTCGATGGTGTCGATGGTGATGGTTCCCACGTCGATTTGCTGCCGGTCCTCCGGCCACATGCTCGCCGCTTTCGCCGTGGGATCTCCGGGCTGTCCGACGATGAGCATCAAATGCCAGCGCAATGGTCCTGAGTGAAGCTGGGCGATCAGCGCGTCGAACAAATAATTCTTGTCGGTCGCCGCGTCGTCCGGCGTCGCGGTGGCTTGATCCGGTTTGACCCACCAGCGAACCGGGGTGGATTCGCCTTTGGCGTTCACAAAACGAAACGCGTTCAACGCGAAGTAAGGGCTGTCCGAAAATCCGGAGGAAGGCGCATGGCTGCCGAGTATTTTCAGAGCGGCCGCGGTTTCGGGATGCTTGGCGACGAAAGCGCCCACCGCCGCGCCATCCACTTTTCCGGTTTGCGGATTGGGAGAAGTGACCACCAGGAAATCGTGGAAATCTTGTGCATTATTTACGGGAAAAACGGGAATGTTGATCATCGCCGTGCGCCACTCTTCGCCATTGGGCGACTTCAAAAGTAGCGCGAGGCTGCGCACGGTCTGCGGCGTGTCTGGGGCGTAAGGCTGTCCGCCGGCGAGGGCAAAGCGGCCAATCACGGGCACGCGGCCGGACTCGAACACCTGAGCCTTGGAGAGCATTTGCCCTTGCCCGTTGCTTTCGAAATATCCGGTGACGCAAACGCCCTTGGCGTGATTGCGGCGGAATCCCGGATGCACTCCGTCCACGTGTTCGAAGGTGTCGATCATGGTGGCGGGAGTGAGCGCGTGCGGCGTGAACCACCCGCCTGCATACAGAAACAGGCACGCAATCGCGGCGGCCAGCAAACCAATCGAAGCGAGCCGCGCGAGCACGGTGCCGGGTGGCAACGGAGCCGGGGCCGGCTCGGAAGTCCGATTCACTTCACTCTCCTTCATATCTACTCCTTGATCGAAGCTGTGCGGACTCCGCTTACGGCAGACCGCACCCGATGATTGCTGTCGAGCTACACCACGCCGCCCGAAAAGCTTGGCGGCCTATAGTCGTCGGAATTCGGCTCGATCACCGTTGCACGAGGCATAATGTAGTACTCGCCATCGAAGCATTCAAGCCTCGAATCAAATCCCGACCGCGAGGAAGTCTCAGTCGTTGCATGATTCAGCCGAGCCAGCTTCCGTTTGCGGGCGTTTCTGGTATTAAGTCCGGTGCGCTCAAGCGGAGGATGGCCAATGCGGTTCTACACGGAAGTAGAGTGCGAAACGCGTTCTACCGTCACGACGAACGTATCGATTTTTTTTGGCCACCAAAACGCGAACCTATTGGACGTTCGTAGAGCCTTCCGACCGGACGAACCAGCGGCACGCAGTTCGATGCGCAGTCAGGTCGCGATTCGCAGCACACCGAAAATGCTTCTGCCGACGTCGCCGGGCATCCCTTCGAAATTATCAGGGGTGCGAAAACGCGTGCGACCGAACGTGCGACCGAACGTGCGATCGAAATTAGAGGCGGACTACGCGTGCGGAGTTGGATTCGTCCAGAGCGGATGGACGAAGTGGGCGCAGAGCTTCAGCAGTTCTTCGGCATCGCGGTTAAAGGCGTGGTGCTGCTCGCTTTCGACGTCCACGGTGCCGAGGACGCGTTCGCCGGCTGCGTCGAGAATCGGGACGATGATCTCGGACTTGGTCGAGCCGAAGGCGGTGAGGTAGCGCGGATCACTGGCTACGTCGCCGACATTCACAAGCTGCTTAGTAGTGACGGCGGATGACGTGAGGCCTTTGCCGATCGGAAACGTGGGATATTCCGGCGCGCCGTGCCCGCTCCAAACCAGGTTCCGCACTACGCCGCCGGAGCCGTCGATTTCGTAAAGGCCGACCCAGCGGTACGGTCCGATGTCGCGAATCTGATCGGCCACCGATTGCAGTACGATCTCGCGTTCCACGCCCGAGGTGACCGCGGAATAGAGGCCGTCGAGGATGCGGTCGAGGGGCGTGAATTCCATGGCGCGATTATAACGCCGCGGCGCAAATTTCAAATGGAGACAAAGCGCGCGCAGGGCTGCGACTTCGTGACAAAATGGCGCGATTGAAGGGAGAGCGTGCATGAGTGAACTGGCGAAAGCCGCGGTAACGGGGAAAACATCGCAGGAGGCTCAGGCGCAGGACGTGACCGTTGGCGTTTCGATGCACATGGTGACGAACATGGCCCGGTCGCTGGCCTACTGGATCGAAGGGCTGGGCTTCGCGCTCAAGAACAAATGGGTGGTGGAGGACAAAATTCGGTGGTGCTGGCTGGAGCGCGGAACGGCGGCGTTCATGATGCAGGAATATTCGCAGAAGCAGGCGGACGCGCTCGCGGGGCAAACACTCGGCCTCGGCACCCAGATTTATTTTCAGTGCGGCGACGCCGTGGCGCTCTACCGCGAATTTCTCGCGCGCGGCATACAGGTGAGCGAGCCGCAGGTCGGCAACGGCAACTGGGAGATTTTTCTGCGCGACCCGGACGGCTACAAAATCGCGTTCTGCAGCCGCACGGATGTGCCCGAAGAAACCAGGCTGAGCGAGATCGCCGAATAGTCCTGCCTCGCGCACGATAGTCCGCGAAGCAAAGCGCCGAAATAGTACAATGAACGCCGCAGGCGCCGGGGCGCGCGGCTGCCGTTTCACGTTGTGAGCGTTAACCGGACCAGAGTTCACCGGAGTAGGATTCGCCGACCAGGCCTGCCGAATTGTCACCGCGAAGAAAAGCCGGAATTGCGTTTGCCTCAGCGCTGGCGCTTTTGACCATCGGCGGAATCGCCACCGCCGTTACGATCTGGAACTTGATCGATAGCCTGCGCTGGCTAGCGCACAGCTACCAGGTGGAAGTGGGGCTGGGCGACGTGGACTCGATGCTTACCGAGGCGGCGCGAGCCCGCGCGATGTATGTCACCAGCGGCGACAACGAATATTACGTTCAGTTCGAGAACAACGTCCACGGGCTTCCGGCCGCGATGGGGCGCACCCAGGAGCTTCTTGCGGACAACCCATCGCAGCTCGCGCTTCTCCACCAGCTCGAGTCCCTATCGGAGAAGCGCGCCGCGCTACTGCAGAAATCGGTGCAAGTGCGCCACGAGGGGAAAATCGATCCCGACGAGCAAACCGCCCTCCAGAAAGACAGCATTTCGCTGGGCCTGGACCAGTCCGAGCTGGTCCACCAGATGCAGCGCGACGAACAGGCGCTAATTGGGCAGAGGCGGCGCATTTCGGACCAGCTGTTCCTGTTTTTCCTGGGATTGCTGGTGGCGACTTTCGTGACCTCGGCGCTGCTGTTCTGGTGGCACTATGCGCTTTTGCGCGACGAGCTGCGCCGCCGCGAAGCGATGGAGGAATCCACGCGCCGGCTCAGCTCGCACGTGCTGGAAATGCAGGACGAAGAGCGGCGGCGCTTCTCGCGGGAGCTGCACGACAGCCTGGGGCAGATCCTGACCGCCGCGAAGCTCAACATGTCCGCGCTGATGAAGCGCTATCCGGACGATGCGGCGCTGTTCGAAACCGAGTCGTTCCTGGACCAGGCGGTGCAGGAAACGCGCACGATTTCCTACCTGCTGCATCCACCGCTGCTGGACGAGCTGGGCTTTGCGTCGGCGGCGGAATGGTTCGTCGAGGGATTCTCCAAACGCAGCGGCATCGACGTGGATTTGAAAATCGCGAAGGAAGTGGCGCGATTGCCGCGTCCGGTGGAGCTGGTGCTGTTCCGCGTGCTGCAGGAGGCGCTGGGAAACGTGATGCGCCATTCCAAAGCGAACCGCGCCGAAGTGAACGTCACCGCGCCGCGCCAGGGAGTGATGCTGCAGATTCGCGATTTCGGCGTGGGCATTCCGGCGGAAACGCTGGCAACTTTTAATCGCACCGGCGGGCGCGTGGGCGTGGGTCTGGCCGGGATGCGCGAGCGGGTTCGCGAGCAGGGTGGCACGTTTGAAGTGAAATCGACGGGACACGGCACGATCATCAGCGTGACCATGCCGAGGGAGAGCGTGGCCGCTTCGCGCGCGTCGGTGACTAATAGCGCTGCGCCCGTGGTTGAGACCGGCGGCGCCGGCGATTAACGGACGCGGCCGGACGCTTACTCGAATGCGCGTTCACTAAATCCGGGTGAACAGCCAGAAGACCAAGACGCCGCCCGCGCACACCAATCCCGGCCAGCGAAGCGAGCTGGAACGCCGCAAGCCCGCAATCGCGAGCAGCACGCCCAGCACCGATAGCAGAAAGCCGATCGAATAAAGCCGCAGCAGCAAGGAACTGGAGAGCGGAGATCCGGCGGAGCTGTGCAGAAATAGCGTGGCGGAAAGCGCCAGCAAAACGGAAACGTTGGCGACAACGAACCCGCCGAGAGAAAGATTCGAGCTGAAGGTGCTCGGCTCGGAACCTTTGAACCAGCGCGCCCATCCCCACACCATTACAGCGGGCAGGAAAACCGCGATCCACGCGATCGCGAGGATGAAAATCGCGCTGGAGGTACTTTCGGCCACTCGTGCCCTCCCAGGATTGGCACCCGGTTTTCCGGCCGTTCCGATCAACTCAGCTCAACGAAGTATGGTTCAAAGCGTGTCTGCCACGATGCGCTCATCGCCGGACGTTTCGAAAGCAATAACGGAGACGTTCAGCTCCGCCCTGTGGATAGGACGCGCTAGCGACGGCGAAAGATACGATTTTGTGAAGTAGTCCAAACCCGGGCGTACCGCAAAAGTTTCGGAGCCGGAAGACTAGTGGATCGAGGAGTTTACAGCTGATGTTTTGGAGGTCAAGAGATATCTAGATGCTTCTTGATATGTCTGGATTGAGGTGTTACGATAGGTTCGGCGTTGGGCGGTTGAGCCGGAATTCCACGAGGCTAAGGACAAGGCGAGAGAACCCATGAAAACCGAACGCAAGCAAGTTGGCCTGAACATCCGCGCCGGGCTGTACGACGATCTTTCGAAGCTGGCGAAGGATAACGGCCAGACCACCACATTTCTGCTCGAACAGGCCGTCGAGCACTATCTGCGCTACATCGCGCCTTCGCAGGAAACTGTGCGGCCGGAGATGATGGCGCACCTTCGGAAATCCATCGAGAAGAACCGCAAGCTGTACCAGCTTCTGGCGGAATAAGCCTTCCGGCGAGATCGATGTTCACGCACTTCTACCCTACCGTGGCGGAAGCGATCGAAGCGCATCGCATCCTTCTGGATGAATTCGGCGGCGCCCATGGCGTTCGGGACATGGGCCTTCTGGAATCGGCGATCTTCCGTCCGCTCACCGGATATTACGGCGGGCTGCTGGAAGAAGCGGCGGCGCTGATGGAATCGCTCACCAACAATCACCCCTTCCTCGACGGCAACAAGCGCGTGGCGTTCGCCATGGCGGATACCATGCTGCGCTCGAACGGCTACTTCCTGGAAGTTGAAGGTGAGACGGCCAACGAATTCATCCGCGCGTCGCTCGCGGCGCACGAATTCCGCTTCTCGAAAATCCTGCAGTGGATTCAGGCTATCGTGCAGCTGCTTCCGCAAGCAAGCCGCGTAAGATAGCCTGCCGCGCTGTCTGTCGTACGACGGCAGACGGACGAGCCAATGGCAAAGCCGGTGCCGGTGTAACGCGCGAACCAGAACTCCGGTTGCATTGGCTTCTCTCAGCGTTCCGTCCGTGAAACTCCCCTCGCACGACGCGATCTTCGAAGGACGACAGCCTGCGCGGCCGGCTATCTCACGCTTCGCCGCATCTTTACTTTCGCCTGGGCTGTTCGATGTACTCAATCTGGCCGGGCGGACAGTTGCCGCTCCGGCGCGCTCCGTCGCATGATGCCCGCGGATGAAGTGAAGTCGAGTGAAGTGGAGTGAGTGATCGAGAGCCGGCCGCGCGGAATGCCCAGCGTTGCGCGAACCGGCACTACAGTTTGTCACCCGAAGGAGACTCGAAAAAATGACGGCATGGGGAAAATCGTGGGCAGGGGTGTGTCTTGGCGGGGCAATTTTGGCAGCCACGTTCGGAGCGCCGCGCGCGGGGGCGCAAAATTGCTCGTCGGCGCCGGATGCGGCGGTGGATTGCTTTGTGGGCGACGCGGTCCGCGCGAAATTACTCACCGTGCAATCGGGCATGACGCTGGCACAGTTTAAAACCTACGGCGTGTCGGTATCGAAGATCGTGCAGTCGCCGCAAGCGTCGCTTGCCGCCGTGGCGCTGGCCAGCGCCGTGGCCGATGCGATGCCCGCGACCAACGCCGACGGCTCGGCAAACGCCGCCGCGCAAACCGCCGCCGCGAATTCCATCGTCGCCGCGGCGATCAGCGACGGCTTTATCACGCTGCCCGCGGAAACCACGGAGCAGGACGTGCAGTGGTTCGTGCTGGATCTGGTGGGCGCGATGAACTCACCGACCGGCATCGTGATGGCGCCGGGGACCATGCTGCGGGTGATCGATTCCTACGTGGTCAGCTCGACGACGGCCGGCACGGTGAACTGGACCGAAGCGAACGCCGCGATCGCGACGATGATGTCGAGCCTTTCGACCAGCGGCTATCTGAAGCTGCCGGCGAACGTAACAGCCGCGAATGCGACCGCCTTCGCGCAGTCGCTCGCGCAAATCATCTCGACCTACACAACCGCAACGGGCCGTAGCTCCTTGT
This sequence comes from uncultured Acidobacteriota bacterium, assembly GCA_963839325.1. Taxonomy (GTDB): domain Bacteria; phylum Acidobacteriota; class Terriglobia; order Acidiferrales; family UBA7541; genus Palsa-295. Next base: position 90,639 of record CAWIUO010000006.1, read on the forward strand.
AGCGCGCTTCAACCGCGCGAGAAGCGTGACGCCCGTCGCTGAGCCCGCAGCGCCGCGAGATTCTTACGCCGAAGGAAGGCGACGTCACGCGCCCGGCTCCACAACGTACATACAGGCCTATTAACGCTAGTAGGTGGCCCGCGCCTAAGCTACATTAACAACAGGCACGGGCGATCGACTTCTCCGTCGAACGTCCGGCGATTTCATCGCCCGGGAGTTCGATCCAATGATCACCATTTCGAAAGAAGATTATCTGAAAGCGGTAGCCGAACTGGAGTCCGAGGGCCACACCGTAATTGCGGCACGGCTTGCGCAGCGGCTCAAAGTGACGCCCCCGGCGGTAACCTTCGCGCTGAAGCGGCTCAAAAAAGACAAGCTGGTATCCGCGGACAAAGCAGGACGCGTCCGACTGACCGCCGCGGGGCGGGAAATCGCCGAGCGAACCATCGTGCGCCATCACCTGGTCGAGCGGATGCTATTTGAGATCTTTGGACTTCCCTGGTACGAGGTGCATGACGAAGCGGAGCGGCTCGAACATGCGGTCTCGCCGGCTTTCGAAAAAAAATTGCTCGAAAAATTGGGCCACAAAGACGCCTGCCCGCACGGCAACGGCCTTGCGGTGCGCACCCTGGCGGAACGCCGCAAAAACGGCCTGCGGCTGCTGAGCGAGGCGAAACCGAACGTGAAATACACTGTCGCGAGCGTGTACGACCGCGATCGCAAGCTGCTCGAGTTCTTCGATCAGGAGGGTGTGCGTCCCGGAGCGCACGTGACGGTGGAGGCGAAGAATTACGACGGGACCGTTTCGCTCTCCGTGGATCGCCGTCACATCCGGCTGGGTGGACCGGTGGCCGAAAAGGTTTGGCTGCAGCAACTATAGTATCGCTCCTTTGTTTACTACGATTAACGAGAGCTGGTGTATGATGCTTTCGCGCTTTCGCGGGACCAGCATACGGCCTGGCGGGCGCGAAAGGATCCACCATGACCGTTCCGCGCCGCCGCGGATCAGCCACGCTTTGCGCTTCCCTTCTGGCTGCGCTGGTTTTTGCCGCGCTTCCCAGTGTTCTGGCCGCGCAGGGTGAAACCACCGCCGCGATTCTCGGCGAAGTGACCGACGCAACTTCCGCAGCCATCCCCGGCGCGGAGGTCACCGTAACCAATCACGACACCGGATTAAAGCGCACCGCGCTCACCGACGCAGCCGGCCGCTTCGATCTGCCGCAATTGCCTCCCGGCACGTATTCCGTGGAAGCCTCAGCGTCCGGCTTCGAGACCTCTACAAATCCGAGCGTCGTCGCCGGACTGGGCCAGAAGCAAACCGTGAATCTCACTTTGCGCGTAGCGGCGTCGAAGCAGACTGTCGAAGTGAGCGCCGAAGCTTCGATCGTGAATCCCGCGAACGCCAACACCTCCACCACGCTGAACGCCCGCGCTTTGGAAAATCTGCCAAATCCCGGAGGCGATCTCACCTATCCGCTGCAATTCACTCCCGGCGCGTTGATGAACACCGCCGGCAGCGGAAACGACTTCGTCGGCAGCAGCAACGGTTACGGCAATGTGGAATTCAACGGCCTGCCTGCGCTTTCGAACGGCTACATCGTCGATGGTCTTGAAACCAACGATCCGCTGACCAACCTGAACAGCGGCCTTTCGACGAATCTGGTTCTGGGGCTGAATTCGATCGCGGAAGTCACGGTGAACACGCTGTCGTATTCGGTGGACCAGGGCCGCTACGGGGCCTCGCAGGTGAATTACGTCACCAAGTCCGGCGCCAATCAGTTTCACGGCAATCTATACGAACTGTGGAACGGCGCGGTGCTGAACGCCGACGACTACTTCGCGAATTCCAGCAGCGAGACTCGCAAGCCGCGCTCGACGCTGAATCATTTTGGCGGGAGCATCGGCGGCCCGATCGTTCACGACAAACTGTTTTTCTTTTTCGATTCGGAGTGGGTGCGGATCGCGCTGCCGATCTTCAACACGGTCACCGTGCCGAGTCCCGCGTTCCAGCAATACGTGCTCGCGCAGCTTCCGCTGGGCGGCACCGATTCGGTAACCGGAACGGCGTATCCCGCCGCGCCGCAGCTTGTGCCCTTCTATCAGAAGATGTTTTCGCTCTACGGAAACACATCGGGCACGCCGCTCGCGATTCTGGGCTGCCCTTTCAATGGGGACGGCAGTACGGCCTCGGGAATCGCCACCGAACGGCGACGGCTGCGCGAACCGGCGAGGCGTGTCGCATTCAAGCGACGATCACGAGCAGGTGCAGACCGCGCGCATCGACTGGAACGCCGCCCCGAACGACACGGCGTGGTTTCGCTTTCAGGCCGACACCGGATTGCAGGCCGCCTTTACCGATCCGATCAATCCGCTGTTCGACGCGCTCTCGCCGCAGCCGCTGTATTCCTTCGCGGCGGGCTACACGCACATTTTCTCGCAGAGCGTGGTGAACTATTTCAATCCCGCATTTTCCTGGTATTCCAGCATCTTCGGTCCGAGCGATTTCCAGCAAACGCTCGCCGCGTTTCCGATCGTGCTTCAGGGCAGCGGCGCGGACGCTCCCTTCACCACCATCGGCGGACTGGACAATACCTGGACGCAAGGCCGGCGGGCGGCTCGATTCTTCATCAACGACAATCTGGCGTGGAGCCATGGCGCACACGAATTGCGCTTCGGCACCAACATGCGGATATTCCGTCTGAATGATTACGATTTCGGCGAAGGCGCGGTGCCTTTGGTCACCTACACGACGCTGCCGCAATTCATCTACGGCGTGGCATCGACGGCGACACAAACGTTCCCGACGTCGCCAAACGAGCCGTTCAACTTTCTGAATCTCGATTTCTACGCGCAGGATACGTGGAAGGTGACGCTCGAACGTGACCTGGACGTTCGGGCTGCGCGACTCATTCAACTCCAATCCGCTGAATCCGCACGAGCAGGTGGCGCGGCTCAACGGCTCGTTTGCTTCCATCTCGCACGATGTGAATCAGCCGCTCGACCAAACCATCCACACCGGACTTGGGAACCTTTTCTCCGCCACGCCCCTGGCCATCTTTCAGCCGCGCACCGCGATCGCGTGGGAAGCGAAGCCGAAAACCGTGGCTGCGCGGAGGCTTCGGAATTTTCAGCGATATTCTTCCCGGCAGCGTGGCCGATCTGGTTGGAATGAATCCGCCGTACGTGAAATCGTTTCAATCGGGCTTGCTGGGCACGGTGGGCAAACCGGGCGCGACGGGATGCGATGCGTTGCTTGGCTGCGTCGCGATCGCGCCGGGCGTGGCGAACAGCGCCATCGATGCATTGGCGTCGGCGAATCAGACGTTCTCTTCCGGATTCGCAAGCGGCGAGCTTTCGTGCGCGTCGCCATTCGAAAATCCGGCGACGTGCCTTTCGCCTGTGGCGATCACCGCCGTGCCGAGCGGCAAACTCCACGCGCCGTACTTCATGGAGTGGAGCTTCGGCATCGAGCAACAGCTCGGCAGCAACGGAAGCCTGAAAGCGCAGTACGTTGGGACACGCGCTCTGAATCAGCCGTATCTCACGCAGGTGAACGGCTATCAAACCGCGTGCGACGGTTGCTTCGCTCCGTATCCGTACGCGCAATCCACCGACCCACGGTTCGCGGCGGTGACGCAGCTGGCCACCGGCGCCAGCAGCCATTACAACGGTCTGCAAATTTCCGCGATGAAGCGCCTCGGGCACGGCCTGCAGGGACAGTTGAATTACACCTGGAGCCATTGTCTCGATACCGTCTCGAACGGCGGCTTCCTGCAATTTTCCGCCGGTGGAATCCTCACGCCGCTGCCGGGCGATCTAGCGCGCGACTACGGGAACTGCGATTACGACGTCCGGCACAATCTCACGGCGCAGTACGTGTATGAAATCCCGCTCAAGGTGCGGTCGCACGCGCTGGGCTATGCATTGAACGGCTGGCAGGTGTCGGGCAGTTTTTTCTGGCACAGCGGCATTCCGTTTTCGGTGTTGAGCACGCCGTATTCGGCGAATGGGAACGGCATCGTGCAGGGTGGAGGCCCGCAGTTTGCGAGCGTCGTGCCCGGCATCGATCCCTATTGCCGCAATTGCAAGATTACCGGAGTCACGCAGGCCGGCACGATTCAATGGCTCAATCCCGATGCGTTCGCGTCAAGCGTCGATCCCTCGACGGGCGAGTGCGAAGGCGGAGATTCGCCGGCCGACTGCCAGTTCGGCAGATTCGGCGCGCAATGCGTTTCGCGGACCGGAGTTTTTTTGGAGCGACTTCTACATTACGAAATGGTTTCCGATTACCGAACGGGTGAAGCTGCGATTCGACGCGCAGTTCTTCAACGTCTTCAACCATCCGAATTTCGCGCTGCCGAGCAACACGCTGGCGGGAATTCCCGGCGTCCCGTCCACACAAACCGGCTTCGGCGCGCTCACCTACACCACTTCCCCGCCCACAGGCCTGCTCGGCGTGGGCCTGGGCGCCGACAGCAGCCCGCGCATGATCGCCTTCCAGGCCCGCCTCGAGTTTTAGGGCGATACCGCGCCATGCCTCACCGTTATCTGGAGGGATATACGAGCTGCCCCAGCACTTTGCCCCGTATTCACGGAATGATATAGTGCCGTCCGCTTACCGAACCTTGATCGAATCGAGGTCATTCCGTTGCCAACTCTTAACGCTTCGCGCTGTGTTTCACGCCGCCAGCAAGCCTCGCGCGCCAGGCCAATTGCAAACACCACCGCAGCTGCGCTGCTGATCGCGCTGCTCGCCGCATGCGGCGGAGGCGGCGGAGGCGGCAACTCGGGAGGAGGCGGAGGCAACGGGGGTGGTGGCGGCTCATCGAACAAACCGGTGATCTCGCGCATCACGCCGCAGAAGGTTATGAACGGCGTACCTACCGGCCTGATCGAGATCTATGGCTCGAATTTCACCAACGACGCGCAGGCCGAACTCGACGGCCAGCCCGAGATGCAAACAATCTACTTCAGCTCCACGCAGGTCGAACTGCAGCTCAACATCGACGTGGATTACGTTGACGGCAATCACAACATCACCGTGGTTGAGAAGGCCGGCACATCGAACGCGGTTCCGTTCGACGTTTACACTCCCGCAGTCAGTACGGTGCCGTTCCAGGCGCTGCAAGGCTTCGATCCTGCGTGGGCCAGTTCGAACCTAATGGTCATGGCGGACGTGAATGGCGACGGCCGCGCGGACGCGGTGATGGTGGGCCCGTCGAACAATAATGTGCCCAGCCTAACGGTGATGCTCGGGCAGGCCAACGGCCAGCTCGGAACGCCAACGGTGACGCCGAACCTCGAGACCGGACCGATGGTCGCGGGCGACGTGGACGGCAACGGCTCGATCGATATCGTCTGCGTGACCCAAATTCAAAACAATTTTGAAATTTCCGTTCTGATGAACGACGGCGACGGCCACTTCACCCAGGGCCAGCAGATTCCCGGCGGCGGAATCTACACCCAGAACCTGAACCTGGTGGACATGGACGGCGACGGCAGGCCCGACTTGGTCTTCAACGTCGAGAGCGAGGCCCAAATTTACTTCGCGAAGAATCTCGGCAACGGGAGCTTCGCGGCGCCGGTCGCCATCGGACCGAACACCGGCGGCACGGGCCAGATGGTCGTCGGCGATTTCACCGGGGACGGCAAGCCGGACATTCTCTATACGTATTTCGACTACAACGCGCAAACGTCCACCGTGCATCTTCTGACGAATCAGGGAGGCGACCAGTTCGTTGACGCCTCCGTGCCGTCGATTCCCATCAACGCGCAGCAAATCACCGCGGGCGACTTCAACAACGACGGCAAGCTCGACGTCGCCGTGAGCACCGTGCAGAGCGGAGTTCTCCAGGTAGCGGCCGTGCAGCTCTATACCGGTAACGGCAACGGAACGTTCACCGCCGGATCGAGCACCATCATCAAACCGAATCCCTTCGCCCCTTTCGTACTAATCACGGGCGACTTCGACGGCGACGGAAACCTCGATCTGGCAGGGACGAACGGCGAGACCGCACCCGCCAATCTCGACATCCTGTGGGGCGATGGACACGGGAACTTCACGGCGGAGCAAGTGAACGGTCCAATGGGATTTTTCTTCTGCGCCGCGGGCGATGTGAACGCGGACGGCGCAGACGACCTGATCATTCCGGATCGGTTCGGCATCATTTCCGTGGCGCTGGGCAGCAAGACGCGAACGTATCCTCAGATTCAGTCGCTCGTCGCAAACAATCTCGGCGCCCCCTCCGTAGCCGACATCAATGGCGACGGTCTCCCCGATATTTACGTCGCGGGACAACCCGGCTCAGTTTTCCTCAATCAGGGCAACGGACAGTTCACACTCGGCGCCAGCCCCGCGGGCGAGGGCATCCTAGTGGCCGATCTGGACGGCGACGGCAAGCCCGAGTTGATCGGTACCGACAACACAAACGTGCTGATCTGGAAAGGTACGGGCGATCCTTCATATTCGGGATCTCCGGTGACGATTGCGCCCCCGCCCGGGGTGATTTTCAATGCTGGATATGGCGCCGTTGTGGTGGACGTTGACGGCGATGGAAAACCGGACATCGTCACGCCGACCTTCGTCCTATTCAATCAGGGCAATCTTCAATTCACGGCAGTCGCACTTCCGGCCACGGCGTCCAACTCGCCGTATCTGGTTGCCGACTTTAATCACGACGGAAAGATTGATGTGGCCGAGGAAACCAACACGTTTCTCTACGCGGGCAACCGCACCTTTACCACGGTGACGCAGAACAACCTCAGCTTTGAAGACTCCGACAGCTGGGCGGTGGGCGATCTAAACGGTGACGGATACCCGGACGCTGTCGTCGCCACCAGCGCCGAGCCGTGGCTCGTTGTTTATTTCGGAAACGGGGACGGCACTTTTTATTTGCAGAGCACGTTGAATCTGGGGCCGCCGATCGACGAGTCGTTTGCCATGACGATCGGAGATTTCAATGGTGACGGGCATCCGGACATCTTAGCCTGCATGTTTTGGGACGAGCAGTGCGCGCTTTTTGGAGGCGACGGAAAGGGAGCGTTCACGCGGACCGATTTCGCCTCGGGCGTAAGTGCGGCGTTCGTCACGGCGGCGGACCTGAACGGAGACGGGAAGCCCGATCTCAGTCATCCCCTTCTTCTCGCTGGAATCCGGACCCACCCCAGTGAGCATAATCCTTCATAAGTAGATCGCGCCGCCATTCGCGTTGAAATCTCGCTGGAGAAGAATGGCGCTATTGCGGGAAATTCATGGAGCGAAGGATGCGGGTGAAGCGCGGGTCGTTGCGCAACGGGTCGAAGGTGGGTTCGACTTTGAGGGCGGTGAGGGGAACCGAGTGTGCGGCCACGGCTTTTTCGAGCCAAGCGATGGTGCGGTCGTTGTCGCCGAGGCCCATGTAGGCGTCGGCGAAATAAAGCGGATCGATCTGCCGGCGTTGGTTGATGCGGATGAGATTGTTTAGCGCGGCACGCGCGTCGGCGGACTTCCCGGTATGCGCGTCAACGTAGGTTGCGATGGCCCAGTACCATGGCGCGGTGTCGGCAGGTTGCTTCCGAGCGGCAAGCCAGGCCATGGCGTCATCATTCATGGATTTGCGCAAATAAATGAAGGGCAGCGGCGCGCTCCTGGGAAACTCGGGGTCCAGATCGATCACCGCGCGGGACTCGCGAATGGCGGCGTCGTAGTCGCGAGCGTAATAGAGCGCAACGCTCTCATCGGCGAGAATGATCAGAGACAGCGGATCCAGTTCGCGGGCGCGGGCGAATTCCGCGCGCGATTCGTTGAACCGTCCCATGAATCCCAGATATTCGCCGTACCAGTGGTGGGCGGTGGCGTAGTTGGGATTCAGTTCGATCGCGCGGCGGTATTCCGTCTCCGCGGTGGCCCAATCCCAGTCGCAATCCTCGGCCACAATGGCGCGGGCGACGTGGGCTTCGGCGAGATTGGGGTCGAGTTCCACGGCGCGGCGCGCGGCCTCGTCGGCTTTCTTCAGCAAATCCTTGGGCGGAACGCCGGCATAGCCGCTGACGAGCGTGTAGGAATTGGCAAGGGCCGCGTAAGCGCGGGCGGAGTTTGGATCTTTGGCCACGGCTTGCTGAAAGTAACCGGTGGCGCGCCCGATGTTGTCGGCGCCGCGCTTGTTCCAGAAATACAGGCCGCGGAGATAGAGGTCGTAGGCCTCGCGCGAAGCGGGCGTTTGGGGCTGCGATGCTTCGGCGTTGATGGGATTCGCGGCATCGAGCGTGAGATGAATTTCTCCGGCGATCTCGCGGGCAATTTCGGATTGCAGCGCGAGCACGTCGTCGAGCCGGCGGTCATACTGCCGGGACCAGACGCCGGCTTCGTTGCTCACCTGAATCAATTCCGCCGAGACACGCACTTTGTCCGCATCGCGGCGGACGCTGCCCTCCAGTAGATAGGAAACTCCCAGCTCGCGCCCGATCTGCGCCGCGGGCTCGTGATTGGTTTTGTAGCGCATCACGGAATTTCGGCCGATCACGCCGAGGCGCGGCGGATCGAGGCGGCCGAGCTGGCCGATCATTTCTTCGGTAAGGCCGTCGCTGAAATATTCCTGCGAAGCGTCGCCGGTTAGGTTTTCGAAGGGCAGCACGGCGAGCATCTGTTTCGTTTGCGGAGCAGGGATAGGCGGAGGCGCGCTGGAGGATTTGTGCCAGAGGGCCACGCTGACCGCAAGAAGGGCGGCAGCCGCCACGGGAATCCACCAAAACGCGCGGCGATTGGCATTGGCGGCCGGAGTTGTGAATGCGGAATTCGAACGGGCGCCCGGACTCGGAGCTTCGGCGAGTGCTTCTCCGGGAACGGGCGCTGTGGCCGAGTTTGCATTCGCGTCCGCAAGAGCGGCGCTTGCTCCGGCTGGGCTCGCGGAACCAGCGTCTCCTGCTCGCAGAGGCGGCGCGGCCGGATCGGAAACAGAAGCGTGGCGCACCGATCCCTCTTCCGAAGTCACCGGAACGATCAGCCGATAGCCGAGCCGCGGGAGCGTTTCGATGAATTTGGGCTCGGAGGCAGAATCGCTCAACGCGCCGCGCAATTCCTTCACGGCGGTATTCAGACCGTGCTCGAAATCGACGTAGGGCTGCTCGGGCCACAAACGTTGGCGAAGTTGTTCACGGGAAACCACTTCGCCTGCATTCTGGACCAGCAGCAAAAGGACCTGGTAGGCCTGCGGACGGAGCCTGACCTTGATCTCGCCTTTGTAGAGCTCTTGCGCGGCGGTGCGCAGCTCGAATGGCCCAAAGCGGAATGCGCGGGGAGTGGGAGACATTGGGGCCATCGGAGGCGACGGAACGGTGGAGTATTGATATCACGGAACCGCCGAAAATTCAGTAAAAGACGTGTTGTGATTGCGTTAGACCTTCACCTCAATTTCACTCGTTCCTCACCACGCCTGCATTGACCCGGGTGGTCGCATTTTGAGATACACGCCGCACTTACGGGCCGCGCTGCGCAGCAAGAGCCGTGGAGAGTGCGCCCGCTGATTGGAATCGCGCCGACCGCCCCCGCGCCATCCGGTAGGCACGACATCAAGGAGATCGATATGAAGGGTATTGCGGGTGTGCTTTTGATCGCGTTGCTGGTTTTCGTTGGGGCGCCGGTACGAGTGGCGGCGCAAGAGGCCGAGTCGCCGTCCGTCGCCGTGACGGCCGGCGTGGCGGCGCGAGTTCCAAATCTGGTGCAATTCAGCGGGACACTAAAAGACGCAAGCGCGCGGCCGGTGAGTGGTGGCGCGAGCGTGACCTTTGCGATTTACGCAGAGGAAGAGGGCGGCGCGGCGCTGTGGAGCGAAACGCAGAACGTGCTTGCCGACGGCGGCGGACATTTCAGCGTGGTGCTGGGTGCCGCGACGTCCGGAGGCGTGCCGACGGAACTTTTTGGCACCGGGCAATCGCGCTGGCTCGGCGTGACGATCGCGCGGCAGCCGGAGATGCCGCGCGTCCTGATGGCCAGCGTGCCGTATGCACTGAAGGCCGGCGATGCGGATACGCTCGGCGGATTGCCAGCGTCTTCGTACGTGACAACACAGCAGCTCGCGGCTTCGAACGCGCACGGCGCAACGACGCTCGTGAACGGCGGCGGCACGACGATTGTGGCGACGCCGATGGCCGCGACCGCCGCAGCCGCTACAACGCCGAATGCAGCGACCCCGTCCGTGACCGAAGCCACACCCACAGGAGCCGGCACCACCGACTACATTCCGCTGTGGACCTCGGCTTCCAACCTCGGCAACTCGAAACTGTTTCAGGCGAGCAGCGGGAACATCGGCGTCAACACGACCACGCCTCAGGTACTGCTGGACGTGAACGGCGATTCGATTTTCCGTGGCTCGTTCCAGCTTGTGCCTCAAGGAACCGCGACAGCAACCACCGGTCAGCCGTCGCATTCCTACCAGTGGGAAGCATCCACTTACAGCAGCAGCACCAAAGCCGCCGTGACCACGGCGTTCGGATTCCGGGCGACGCCCGTTGGCAACGACACCACCGATCCCACTTCAAGCCTCGACCTTTACTACGGCCCCGGAGGCGGCACGCTCACCGACACCGGACTCTCGTTCAGCAACGAAGGATTCGTCACGTTCGTGCCGGGGCAAACGTTTTTCGGTGCATCGGCAACTTTGACGAGTCTTAATCTTCCGACGACGACGGGATCCAACTCCGGGGTCATCAGTCTGGGCGGCTATCCCTTCTTCAACGACATGGGCGGCAACGAGAACCTGTTCGTCGGGCTGGAGGCCGGCGGCGCCTTCCAATCGAACTCGAATTCCTCATACAACACCGCGGTTGGTAGTCTCGCGCTGTACTCCAACGTGAGCGGCGCAAACAACGTAGCCGTCGGCGGAGAAGCGCTCGTGACCAGTACAACGGGCAAGTTCAACGTGGCGGTGGGCACCGGCTCGCAGGCGAGCACTACGACGGGACAAGTGAATACGTCGGTGGGCGAAGAATCTCTAGACGGAAACACCACGGGAAGTGACAACGTGGCGGTCGGACTCCGAGCCGGCTCCTCCATTACGATTGGCAACTACAACACGTTCTTAGGGACGCTGGCGGATGCGGGAGCGGGCGATATTACCAACGCCACCGCGATCGGCACTAGCGCGATTGTGGGCGAGAGCAACGCCATCGTACTCGGACCGTCGGGCAGCAGCGCGCCTGCCGTCGGAATCGGAACTTCGACGCCGGCGCACACGCTGGATGTGATCGATCGTGGAACGGGCGCCGCAGCCATCTACGCCACCTCCGCGGTGGTGGGCGACACAGCGGTCTATGGAGTCAGCACCGCCGCGTCCGGAACCGGCAGCAATGGCGGCTATTTCTTCTCGTCCAGCCCGAATGGCTCGGGCGTGGTTGCGGAGAACTTCGCAGGCGGGTACGGCGCCTACTTCGCCGGAAACAATTATGCGGGCTATTTCTCCGGCAACGTGGGAATCAGCGGCACGCTGACGAAGGGGGCAGGTTCGTTCAAGATCGACGACCCCATCGACCCCGCGAACAAATATCTTTCGCACTCGTTCGTGGAATCGCCGGACATGATGAACATCTACAACGGCTCGGTGGTGCTGGACGCCAAGGGTCGCGCCACGGTGACGATGCCGAAGTGGTTTGATGCGCTCAACCGCGATTTCCAGTATCAGCTCACCTCGATCGGCGGCCCCGGCCCCCGGCTTTACATCGCGCAAGAGGTTCGCAACAACCGCTTCCAGATCGCGGGAGGCAAACCGGGACTCAAAGTCTCCTGGCAGGTGACCGGCATCCGCCACGATGCGTACGCCGACGCGCACCGCATCCCCAACGAAGAAGAAAAGCCCGCGAACGAGCAGGGCAAATATCTGCACCCCGAATTGTTCGGCGCGGGGCCGGACAAGGCCATCGGCACCGGCGGCGCGTTCAACGCGCAGTCGCCGGCGCCCATGGCGCCTGTCGCGCACCAGCCCGCGCCCGCAAACGAAATTCCCGGAGGCCGCTGATTCAAGACGGCGATTTCTGCTAGCGACTCACCGAATCGCTCCGCGCGGCTACGTTTCGAAAAGGAGAAGTGCGATGAAGTTGACGACGGTTCAAGTCTCAATGCTCGGTGCGACGATTGCAATCGCGGCGATGCTCACTCCCGCTACGCAAGCACAATCCGCGGACTCCGAACGAGCGTCGATTACGCAAGCCAGCGTGCCGCGACTGGTGCAATTTAGCGGGACGCTGAAGGACGCAAGCGCGCGGCCGGTGAGCGGCGTGGCCAGCGTGACGTTTGCGATTTATGCCGAGCAGGATGGCGGCGCGGCGTTGTGGAGCGAAACGCAGAACGTGCTGGCCGATCCGAATGGTCACTACTCGGTGCTGCTCGGCACGGCAACGTCCGGCGGCTTCCCTGCCGAACTTTTCGGCACCGGGCAATCGCGCTGGCTCGGCGTGACGATCGCGCGGCAGCCGGAGATGCCGCGCGTCCTGATGGCCAGCGTGCCGTATGCACTGAAGGCCGGCGATGCGGATACGCTCGGCGGATTGCCAGCGTCTTCGTACGTGACAACGCAGCAGCTCGCGGCTTCGAACGCGCACGGCGCAACGACGCTCGTAAACGGCGGCGGCACGACGATTGTCGCTTCGCCGATGGCCGCTAGCGCCGGGGCAAGTCCATCGGCGACTCCGAACGCAGTGACCCAATCCGTGACGCAAGCGACGCCAACCGGCGGCGGCACCACCGACTACATTCCGCTGTGGACTTCGGCTTCGAATTTGGGCAATTCGATCTTGTTCCAAGCCAACGGCAAGATCGGAGTAGGGACGACTACGCCCGCCGTGACGCTCGACGTGAACGGCGACTCGATCTTCCGCGGCTCGTTTCAGCTTCCGCCGCAGGGCACTGCAACTGCAAGCGCAGGCCAACCTTCGCACTCGTTCCAGTGGGAAGCGTCGGTCTTTGACAGCTCGACGAATAAGGCCGTCGCCGAAGCGTTTGGCTTCCGGGCCGTTCCCGCTCCGTACTACAACAACACGCCCAACCCCGCCGCGCGGCTGGACCTTTTCTACGGCCCCGGCGGCGGAACGCTGACCGACACAAATCTTTCCATCGACTCGACCGGAATCGTTTATTTCGTCCCGGGCCAGCAGTTCAATGGCTCCGGCGCAAGCCTCGGCTCGCTCCAGCTCACCTCGAGCGGTAGCCTGATTTATCTGGGCGGCACGCCCTTCCTGAGCAATTTCGGATCGACCGGCGACAACACATTTCTTGGCAGCAATGCAGGCGGCGGATCCAGCACGCAGGGCTCGGAAAACACCGCGATGGGTTACCAGGCGCTGGCTGCCGACACGACGGGCTACTACAACACGGCGATTGGCTGGAAAGCGATGGGTGCAACGACCAATGGCGAGGGCGACACAGCTGTAGGAATCGGGGCACTGGAATCCAACGTTTCCGGTTACGACAACACAGCTATCGGAGACCAGGCACTCACGCTAAACACCAGCGACAACAATATTGGGCTCGGCTCCGGCGCGGGCGACACCAACACGACCGGCTACAACAACATCTTCATCGGGACACTTTCGAACCCCTCCGCTGGGAACCTCTACAACGCGATTGCGATCGGCACAAACGCGGTGGTGGGCGCGAACAACTCGATGGTTCTGGGCGGCACGCAGGGCTATTCCGTGAACGTCGGAATCGGTACTTCGACGCCGGCGCACACGCTGGATGTGATCGATCGGGGCGCGGGCGGCGCAGCCATCTACGCCACCTCCGCGGTGGCGGGCGATACAGCGGTCTATGGAGTCAGCACCGCCGCGTCCGGAACTGGCAGCAATGGCGGCTATTTCTTCTCCTCCAGTCCGAATGGCTCAGGCGTCGTTGGGGAAAATTTCTCGGGCGGTTACGGCGCCTACTTCGCCGGAAACAATTATGCGGGCTATTTCTCCGGCAACGTGGGAATCAGCGGCACGCTGACGAAGGGGGCCGGTTCGTTCAAGATCGACGACCCCATCGATCCCGCGAACAAGTATCTCTCGCACTCGTTCGTCGAGTCACCGGACATGAAAAATATCTACGACGGGACGGTGGTAACCGACGCAAAGGGCTACGCCACGGTGACGATGCCGAAGTGGTTCGAAGCGCTCAACCGCGATTTCCGCTATCAGCTCACTACGATCAACAGTTTTTCCCGAGCTACTGTTTCATCCGAGTTGAGAGACGGCAAATTCCGTATCCGCACCAGCCGGCCGAACGTGAAAGTGTCGTGGCAAGTGACCGGCATCCGCCACGACGCCTACGCCAACGCGCATCGCATCCCCAACGAAGAAGAAAAACCCGCGAACGAGCAGGGTAAATATCTCCATCCTGAACTTTTCGGCGCCGGGCCGGACCGAGCGATTGCCGCCATGCCGCCCGTGAGTGCGCCGGCGAATGCGATTTCCGCCGTGCCGACGGCCGCGCCAGGGTCAAAGTAGAAGCCCCACGGCAAGCCCTAAGCCACGGGGACTCTCTCGTGGCGCTTGCGACGAAAAACCCGACTGGTGCGCGGTTCGACGCGGACTGTTTAGCCAAGGCATGACTTTCAATGTCCTCGGCGCAGGTACGTAATGGTACCGAAACCACGCTTTTCGGCCGTCCGCGGGCTCAACGGGTCGTGGCCTACGAGATCCTCAAAAAATGGTGTTCCAGCCTGTCGGTTTTTGCCCTCCGTTTTCGATTATTAGGTTAGTACGAATTGATCCGGGGTTCCCTGCTCCGAACTGAATGCAGATGGTGGACGTGTAAGCGATTCACGTCGCCGTTTGCGCTCTGGTTCGGAGATGGGCCGCGGAGCAATTGATCCGGATCGGAATCGACGCCGCAGTCTCCGCGCGAGCCGCCATTTCGATCTCCCTTTGCATCAGCAGCTTCCGCTTGTTGATCCGACCAAATGAGTTCCTAAGGGACACGCGCTGAAGTTGACAGGAGAGTGTTATGAGAATCCGTGCTGCGGCATTCCTACTGATGGCGTTTTTCGCGGTTGGCACTGTGGTGCCAACGGAGGTCAGCGCGCAATCCGCTGTTCCGCACCTCGTTCAATTTAGCGCCATCTTGAAGGACGAAGCAGGGCGCCCTGTGAGCGGCGTGGCGAGCGTCACGTTCGCAATTTATTCCGAGCAGGATGGCGGGACGGCGCTGTGGAGCGAGACGCAAAACGTTCTGGCCGATCCGAACGGCCACTTCTCCGCGCTGCTTGGTACCGCAACCGCGGGCGGCTTCCCTGCCGAACTTTTTGGCACAGGACAATCTCGATGGCTTGGCGTCACCATTGCGCGCCAGCCGGAAATGCCGCGCGTCCTGATGGCCAGCGTGCCGTACGCGCTCAAAGCCGGCGATGCGGACACACTCGGCGGATTGCCCGCCTCTTCCTACGTGACCGCGCAGCAGCTCGCGGCTTCGAACGCGCACGGCGCAACGACGCTCGTGAACGGCGGCGGTACGACGATTGTCGCTTCGCCGATGGCCGCTAGCGCCGCGGTAAGTCCATCGGCGACTCCGAACGCAGCGACCCAATCCGTGACGCAAGCTACGCCAACCGGCGGCGGCACCACCGACTACATTCCGCTATGGACCTCGGCTTCCAACCTCGGCAACTCGAAACTGTTTCAGGCGAGCAGCGGGAACATCGGCGTCAACACCACCACGCCGCAGGTCCTGCTGGATGTGAACGGCGACTCGATCTTCCGTGGCTCGTTCCAACTGGTGCCCCAAGGAACCGCGACGGCATCGACCGGGCAACTCTCCCACTCGTATCAATGGGAAGCTTCCACTTACAACAGCAGTACCAAAGCTGCCGTGACCACGGCGTTCGGATTCCGGGCGACGCCGGTCGGCAACAACACCGCGATTCCCACTTCGAGCCTAGATCTTTACTACGGCCCTGGCGGTGGCACACTCACGGACACCGGCCTTTCGATTAGCAACGCAGGCGTCATCACCTTCGTGGCGGGCCAGACGTTCAGCGGCGCGTCAGAAACGGTCGGAGAGATCAACCTTCCGAACAGCACGGGCTCTGGCTCCTACCTTGGCACGCTCACGATCGGCGGAATTCCGTTCCTGGCCAACTACGGCTCCACGTCGAACACGTTCGTGGGCTCCAGCTCGGGCGTAGCGACGGCTTCGACGGCCAAGTTCAACTCGGCGCTAGGCTATGAGGCGTTGTTTACGAACACCACGGGCGAAGCCAACGTCGCTGCGGGATCACTTGCGTTGAATCTCAACACGACGGGAGCGAACAACAGCGCACTAGGCTACAGTGCGCTGATCAACAACACAGAGGGCTTGTTCAACGTTGGGGTTGGAGCCCTGGCCGGCGAATCCAATTTAACAGGCAGTAACGACACTTTTATCGGGGCCTATGCGGACGTGACAGCCGACGGACTTGAGAACGCGACCGCGATCGGCGCGCGCGCCGTCGTCGGCGAAAGCAACGCGGTGGTGATCGGCGCAACGGGGGGTACGGGTGTCCCCGTTCCCGCCGTCGGAATTGGAACCTCTACGCCGTCGCACACGCTCGACGTAGTTGATCGCGGCGCCGGAGGGTCAGCGATCTACGCCACCTCCACGGTGGTAGGCGATACCGTTGTGTGGGGTGTGAACACCGCGACCTCAGGCGCAGGGACAAATGGCGGTAACTTCGCCTCGTACAGTCCACTCGGATCGGGTGTGGTCGGTGTGAACGACTTCGGCGGTTATGGCGGCTATTTTGAGGGCAACGTTTACGCCGGTTATTTCAACGGTAACGTGGGAATCAGCGGCACGCTGACGAAGGGAGCAGGCTCGTTCAAGATTGACGACCCGATCGATCCCGCGAACAAATACCTGTCGCACTCGTTCGTCGAATCGCCGGACATGATGAACATCTACAACGGGAACGTGGTGACCGACGCGAAGGGCTATGCCACGGTGACGATGCCGAAGTGGTTCGAAGCGCTGAACGGCGACTTCCGCTACCAGCTCACCACCATGAACAGCTTTGCGCGCGCCACGGTGACGCAGGAAATTCATAGACGGCGAATTCCGCATTCGCACCAGCCGACCGAACGTGAAAGTGTCGTGGCAAGTGACTGGCATCCGCCACGACGCCTACGCCAACGCGCACCGCATCCCCAACGAAGAAGAAAAACCCGCGAACGAGCAGGGTAAATATCTCCATCCTGAACTTTTCGGCGCCGGGCCGGACCGAGCGATTGCCGCCGTGCCGCCAGTCGGTGCTTTGGCCGGCGCCCGTGCTCCTAACGCTGCAGCGTCGGTCACGAATGCTGCGACGACTAGCGCTGCTGCGACGAATGCAATCGCGAGCGCAGCGGCACACGACAGTTCCGCCGCGACCGGCAAGAGATAGGTAATCGCGCTGCTGGCAGGCGGTCAGCGCCGGCACAATCAAACTGCTCGAGAGTGCAGGCGGCACAAGTTGGAGTTTGCCTGCGTGGCTTTTGTAGCTTCTCAACAAAGTGCAAATTCAAAGTTAAACAGGCGGACTCCAGCCTGTCCGAAAACCTTTTTCGCCGATATCGATCGAGCCAAGCACCGCGTCGTTTCCAGCACTGGAATAGCGCGGCGCGGCTACCAGTCGTCCATCGCATCGGGAAACGGGCGGTGAAATTTCTCGGCGGCGAGCTTATCGACGCGGTGCACCCAGGCGAGGATTGCACGGTTGGCTTCCACTTTCGGGTCCGCGATCGGGTCCACTTCGATGTACTGGTATTCTGTCTCGTATCGTACTGGATAGATCCATGCATCGAGGTAAATCGCGGTCAGGCCGTTCGGCGCCAATTCCTCATACATTGGCTGCGCGCCCGCAGAATACTTCCCCAGCGCGTCGATGAGGTCGCGATGCAGATCCGCGAATTGTTCGGGCGTCAGGTCGGCGCTCTTCCATTCGACGTTGAGCTGCGCGGCGATTTCGTCGGCCTCGGTCCCCAACTGGCAGGAAGCGGCAAGCCCCGTAATTGTCTTCGCCATATCGTCCCACGTTGACGAGCTGAACCAGAGACGCGGTTTCGCGTCCAGCGTGAGGACGAGTGGGCTAAGCCGTCCAAGGTAGATCGTCAGCGCGGGGCGCGCACCCGGGGGACGAACCGCTCGAAAAATCGCCCGCCTGTATTCGTATGGCAATTCAGTGCTTTGTTTTGGCGAACAAGGTTTCACGTGCGTTTGCGGCGAAGCGGCCTGTTGCTGCGCTGGGCCACCCGGCAGAAATGTAAGCAAGCACAATGCGATCAGGAATCGCACAGTTCACCTCACGTCACTCAGGATCGATCCGTATTCGCTCGCTACTCCACGCCAGCAAGGAACCGGCGACCGCTCGAATTCCGGCGCCGCTTGCGGGGCTCGTGCAGGTTCACCAAACAAGCGCCGCGCCATTGCACCGAGGATCGCCTCGCCGAAGATTTCAAGGATCATCTGAAGCCGTTCCACGCCGATCATCACCTCGATAAAATGTCCTTGTAATAGTTCAGCACTACTTTTTTGGGCTGGCGGTCGATCACGAAATCGATGGAGCTGGAATTATTGCCCGCTACGCCGATCTGCGCGACGCGCTTCATGCCTTCGCCCCAATCGACGAACACGGGTACGAACATAGCGAAGTGATCGTCCACTTCGCTCTGGGTAATCGTAGCGCGCACGCGGAAATGCCCGGCTTCGGCGGGGGTCACGTCGTAGCGGAAATCGTACTTCGGCACTTCGGTGCCGTAAACCCACTCGGCGAAAAACCAGTCGAGGCGCCCGTTACCGGCGATGTCGATATTTTTCGGGATGTGGCGATTCACCACCGCGCGAAACGATTCAGTGGACGCAGGATGAGTGGCGTGCTCGGCCATGTAGTCGTGCATCATGTCCATAAAGGCCTGGTCGCGATTGTCGGCCGGGCCGGTGGGGCGGTCGTTGTACATGAGCGAGCGCAGCATCGACAGCACGAACGCGCCCTTGGCGTACACCACGTCGTCATAGGCTTGGCTGTTTTTTGGCGATACCAGCCGACGGCCCAGCCAGATGGGCCCGGCATCGTTCGATGCACCGTAATTTTTCTTGTCCAGGATGCGCTTCTTCTGCCGCTCCCAGAAATCGGTGTAGTCGTGCTCCCACTTCTTATTGGCATACTGCAGAAAGAGGCCCGCCGAAAATTCCGCGAAACCTTCCGAGAGCCACTCGTCGTGATACGTCGCAGGCGTGGCGCCGTGACCAAACCACTGATGCGCCACTTCATGCGGCGTGACTTCCTGCACGAATCCGCTGAAGCTGTCATGGATCGACCCGAACACCATCCAGCGAATCGTGGAATCCAGATACGCGGAAATCGGCAGGTACACCAGCGTGGGCCAGGACTGACCGAAGTCGAAAGCCGGCTGCTCCGTGATGCTCACGGTCTCGTACGGCCCCTTGCCATAGAACGAAGTGCAAATCTGCATCTGCGCGCGGGTCTGGTCCAGCACGTACTGATTCATAGATTTCGGCGAAGAATTCTGCAGCACGCTGGACTGGGGAATAATTCCCGGCATGTCCGGCAGGTAGTAGCCGGAGATTTTGTAGTGCGTCACGTCGTCGGGATAATCCGCCTTGATGTATTGGCCGACGTTGAAGCCGGCGACGGAAATCGGCACCGGAGTCACCCAGTGGGTCACTGCGAATCCAGCTTCGGTGCCGGTGTCCTTCAGGTCGCCGACGCTGATCAGCGTATTGCCGTGGGCCACTTTGAAGGTGAGATCGAAGAGCGATTTTTCCCCGAAGCCTCCGAGGCTGAGATTCGGATACCAGGAGTCGCGCGCTCCCACGGCGTAGTTTCCGTTGCCCAGGTCTCGCAACACTTTATCGCCGGCGTATTCCACGGTGATGGTGTGCGTGGAGCCCACGTCGTGGGCCTTGTCCAGGATCGCGTAGAAGGAACCGTCGTGCTTGCGGTCTTCCTGAACGAAGTGCAGATCCTTGCCGTCGTCGCCGGTGACGCGAGTGACGCGCAAATTCGGCAGCAGCGCGAATTTCATCACGCGCTCGCCGGGCAGAAGCGGAGAGTAGCGGATAGCGGCGCGGGTGAACAGGCGATTGTTCTTCGCGATTACGACTTCCATGGTGTATTTCTGCGCGGAAAAAATGCGTTTTTCTTCCAGCGAGCTGGCTTTGTGCGACTCAAGCTCGGTGAGCAGATGATTCGAGTACCAGATGCCGTCGTCCAGCTGGTCGCTGTCGAAATTGACCAGGCCGACTTCTTCCGGCGAATCGAGCTGCGGCAGCGCGCCGCCGCGCGTGCGGATGAAGAAGCGCAAATCGTGATGCTGCGCGCCTTGAATGTAAGCTTTGAAGAACGGGGGATGCAGCGGGTTCAGCACCACGGCGAGTTCGTCGGCGTCCACGTTGTCCATGGTCTCGCCTTCGAAGATCGCCTGGGTCATGCCGACGGGGATCTCGTGGCGGTCGCGGACTTTGTGTTTGTAACGGTCGAAGGCGGCGCCGGCTTCGGCGGGCGTCGCGACCGGCGCGCGAAATCCCGGCGCAAAGACCGGATACATTTTCGGCGAGAAACGGAACACGACTTCGGCGAAGTCCTGCTGCACGGTGTCGCTCTGCGCCCGGCGGACCAGTTCCTTGACGTCGATCGCGCCCACAGGCTTCAGCGTGAAATGCCCCTGCCCGACGAAAACCATGCCGGTGATGAAGCCGTTCACCGGTGCAAGCGGCGTGAGCGTGCCGGTCTTGAATTCGAATGTGCCGACGTCCATAGGCAGCGTGAACTTTTCCACGGCGTAGGACTGGCCGAGGCTCACATCGCGTAGCGCGCGATAGGTGAGGTCGGAATTGGCGAGGGCGCCGGCCTTCTCGGTGACGTTCACGGTGGTCTGCTGGCCGGCGACTTTCAGCGCGATGGAGAGGCCGGCAGTGCCGCGAAGCTCGACCGTGGTGGTGAAGTCTTCGAATCCGGCCTTGGTGACGCGCACGGTGTAGTTCCCCGCCGCGAGATCCGGCGCTGAGAATTTTCCTGTCGCGTCGGAGGTGAGCACGATGGGTTTCGCGAGCGCGCCACCGCTGATTTCGATTTGCGCGCCGGGTACCACGGCGCCGGACGCGTCCTTCACCGTACCGCCGAGCGTATCGGCCAGTAGGCGCGGCGCGAGCGGGAGAATCAGCGCGGCGCACACGATGGCGGCCAGCGCGGCGTTGAAAATGGCGATTCGAGTCGTGCTTTTGCGGTGCGATGAGGAGGATGGCGCTAGTCCGGCGGGTCGGTTCGGGTCCAAATCACGCTCCGTTGCAATTCCCTGTGTGCGGTGTACAGCGGCGCTGCGTTACGTTCCCGGCCGGCGAAATCCCAACGGCTCGCCACTGTTGTAACGGAGTGGTGACTGGAGCGCAAGGACGCTTTATGCCGCGGGTTCGAAAGTGGTTTATAGTCGGGGTTCGTAACGCATACGACATCCTGCACGGTTCGTGCCCTCCGCCGTCGCAGCAGTACCTGGCCTCGGGCCGAACTCGTTGCCCGCTAGGCGCGGGATGGTTGGGAGGAGCGTCTGCATTCGTACGGCGGTAGCAAGCTCCCGCAGTCTAAGGAGCGCATCGTGGATTCCGCATAATTATCCCGGGTGATATTGACGCGCGCGACACGAGCGCGTAATCTTCCGAGCCATCGACGGGCGGGCGCGACTACGCTAGTCGCGTTGCGCTTGCGAATGCCGGCGCGAAGACCCGCGCACGTCGCAGCGCGAAAGGACCTTGCCTTGAGCACATCCCGACGCAGCGCCGCCCAGATCGCTGCTTTCACCTTGCTGCTCGCAATCGCCGCTTCCGTGATGGTGATCCGTCACGCGAGCGCCGAGGACTGGCTGCCGGTTCCGCCGGCGGATCTTGCGATGAAAGACAATCCCGCCGAGCCGGGCGCCGACGCCATGATTCTGTATCGCAACAGCCACGTGGACGCGCGCCGCGCCGTGATGGATGGAGCATTTGATGAGGAATATGTCCGCATTAAAGTCTTCACTGAGAAAGGCGCCCAGCAGAACAGTTCGGTGAGACTTCCCTACCTGCGCGGAGAATCCGAAATTAAGGACGTACGGGCACGCACGATCAAACCGGATGGAACGATCATCAATTTCGAGGGCGAGACGTTCGACAAAGTCGATGAAGCTTCGAGCGACTCGCGTTGGACGGAAAAGAGGTTCACGCTCGCGCAGGTGCAGCCGGGCTGCATTATCGAATTCAAGTATCGCGACCAATTTGCGCGAACCTATCTGCCAGGCCTGGAATGGGTAGTTTCCGGCGCAATGTACATGCGCGATGCGATGTTTTCAATTGCGCCGTATTCACCGCGCAGCGAGTTCGACCCGACGCTCTATTTCCGCACGACAAATTTGCCGAAAGGGATGATGCCGCAACGGCAGGGCGACGGCTCGTACAAAATGGAGATTCACAACTTGCCGGGAGTGGTGGAAGAGCCGTTGATGCCTCCGCCGAGCACGCTGGAAGCGCGCGTGGAATTTTTCTACAGGCGCCACGGCGAGCCAGCCAACGAAACCACCGAGCAATACTGGAACAACACGGGCAAAAGCTGGAGCGACGCGATCGACAAGTTCACCGATAAGAAAGCGGCGTTGGATCAGGCTCTTTCGCAAACCGTCTCCGCAAGCGACACGCCCGAGCAGAAACTCCTCAAAATCTACGAACGCGTGCAGAAGATTCCGGACTTGAGTTACCAGCGTGCGAAAACCGCGGCCGAGCGCAAAGCCGAGGACATCAAGCCGAACGAAAACGTGGAAGATGTGCTGAAACGCAACTACGCCACGGGGCGGCAGCTCAACTGGCTGTTTATCGGACTCGTGCGCGCGGCGGGATTTCAGGCCGACGCCGCGTACATCGCGATGCGCAACCGCAGCGTTTTTATTCCGCAGGGGCAAAACCCCGGCCAGCTCGGTGCGGATTTGGTGTGGGTGAACGCGGGCGGCAAGGAATACTGGCTCGATCCGGCGGCAATCTACTATCCGTTCGGGCTGCTGCCCTTCTACGAAACGGAGTGCAAAGGCGTACGCGTCTCCAAGACTGGCGCGGAGTTCATTCAGACTCCGGCGGCCGCGAGCGGCGATGCAACAGTCGTTCACAGCGCGTCGCTCGATATCGCCCGCGATGGGGCCGCTTTAGGCAGACTCGACAACGACTACACCGGCGTGTCCGGCGCGAGCCGCCGCACGCTGCTGCACGAAGCCGACGAAACGGGACGCAAGAAGCATTTCGAAAACGAGATCAAGCACAGCCTGCCGCCGGACGCGACCGTGGAAATCACCCAAATTTCGGATTGGGAGGACATTTCAAAGCCGATCCACGTGGAAGCGTCGATTGAACTTCCAACCTACGGATCCGTGGTTGGTCACAGGATTCTGGTTCCGGCGTCGCTTTTTGTTTCGCCGTTTCGCGAGTCGTTCGAGAGCGAGAAGCGTGTGAATCCGATTCGATTTCCGGAGCGATTCGAGGATATCGACGATGTAACGATCCACGTGCCCACAGGATTTACAGCGGAGGCACTCCCGCCGGCCACAGATTGGAATGCGGGCAATTCATTTACGTATCGGCTCGACTGCCAGCAGCGCGGCGCCACGCTGGAGATCAAGCGCCGATTCGCTGTCGGCGACATAAGCTTCCCGCGCGATCAATATTCCGCGCTGCGGTCTTACTTCATGCACATCAAATCGCTCGACGATTCGCAGCTCGTACTGGCCGGCTCTGCAAACGCTGCGGCGACGGCTGCTGCCGCGCCTGCGGCGGCGACCTCGAAGAATTAGCGGCGCGATCCTCTGTCGGACTGCGACTTCGAACACGTCGCGGTTTTCGAATTTACGGTCTGGCGTCGCGGGAGCTTTCACGAGGGCGTGATGTCGCCGGAAGACCGCCGGGTTGGCTATCCCTCAGCTGCCCGTTCCACCATCCAAAGTGGCGCTGGGCGAATGGCGCCGGCGTGCGAAAATGAGAGCACGATTTTGCGCGTCCCGCGGCGCCACCAGGCCGCGCGACCTGCGCGCAGACCTCTGATCGGGATCTCGCAACTTGCTCTCGGCTCCAGTGAAAATCACCGCGCGAATCGCCGTCACGGCGTTCCTGAGTTTTCTCGTCTATCTGGTGATTGGAATGCAGCTGGCGGTGATGCCGGTGTTCGTGCACGTCACGCTGAAATTTTCGCCGCTGATCGCGGGCGTCACGGTGAGCATGCAGTATGTGGCGACGCTGCTCAGCCGGCCGCGCGCGGGGACGATGAGCGACACGACCGGCGCGAAACGCACGGTGATGATCGGCATCTGGGCGTGCATCATCAGCGGAGCGCTACTGATCGTCGCGGCGTTGGGATCGGATAAGGGCGGCGACCGCTGGGCCGGCATTGCGCTCGCGGTGATTTTCGTCAGCCGGCTTTTTCTCGGGACGGGTGAAAGCCTCGTCGCAACGGGGCAGACTTTGTGGGGCATCGGGCGAGTTGGGCACGAGCACACGCCGCAAGTAATTTCCTGGAGCGGCGTGATGGGTTACAGTGCGGTCGCGGCCGGCGCGCCGCTGGGCGTGTGGATCGGCGACCGCTTCGGCATGGTGGCGCTCGCCGTGGTGATGACGCTGATTCCGATTCTCGGTTACGCGATCGCGAAACCGATTGCGGAAGTTCCGCCCGAGCCCGGTGAACCGCACCCGTTTCCGCATCTGCTCGAGCGCGTCTATCCGCATGGCCTTGCGCTTGCGGCGGCGTCGGTAGGATTCGGGTGCATCGCGTCGTTCGCCACGCTTTATTTCACCAGCCGCAACTGGCCGAACGCCGCACTGACGCTCACGGTGTTTGGAATTTGTTTTGTGGTGACGCGCGTGATTTTCGCGGGGATGATTCCGCGATTCGGCGGATTGCGCGTGGTGGCGGGATGCCTGGTGGTGGAAATCGTGGGACTGTTGCTGCTGTGGCGCGCCAGCACTCCGCGGATGGCGATGATCGCAGCGGCGGTGACGGCGATCGGATTCGCGCTGGTGTTTCCGTCGCTCGGGGTGGAAGCGGTGCGCGGCGTTTCAGTGGTGAACCGCGGCTCGGTGCTCGGGATTTTCACCGCGTTTTTCGATTTGGCGCTCGGCGTGTCGGGGCCGGCCGCCGGAGTGATCGTCACGCACGCAGGCTACAGCGCGGTGTTCCTATTCGCCGCCGGCATGGCGCTCGTTGCGCTGAGCATCACCTACGGGCTCTACCGCCGCGAGCCTCGGCTTGGCGACGCGCTCGAAGAAGTGTGAGCGCGATGCTTCCGCGCGAATCAAACAAAGGCAGAACTTGCCTAGTTTACAAGCGTACTCACCAATGGTGCGGTGGCCGGGATGGCGGTGATTGCCAGAATTGGGGCGGATGGAAGTGTGGGAAGTTACGTCGAGGCGGGAGGCGGGTTGGGTGGCGGCGCTGGAGAGGCCGGAGGAGGCGCGGCCGGAGCTGGTGGAGCGGGCGCAGTGCGCGGCGACGTGGCTGAGGGCGCGGCTTGTTCTTTTTGCGTTAGCAGGTCGCCGATATTTTGGGAGGCGGCTAGCAGGGCGCGGCCGTAGTCGCCTTCGCGGAGCATCGGGGTCATGTCTTGCCGCATGTTGTCCGCGTCGGCATCGGTGATGACCTTCTCCAAATTCTGGCAAATCTCGAAGCGCATCTTGTGCTCGTCCACGTCGAGCAGCACTTGAACGCTGCGCTGGCTGGCGGTATGGCGCGATTCCCAATTGTTGGCGATCGCGGTGGAGACGGATTGCACCGACGCGCCATTCAGCGAGCGCACGATCACGATATTCAGGTGGACCCTGTGCTGCGCTTCGATTTGCTTGGCGGCGTCGAGGAGTTGGGCGCGCGTATCGGGATCGAGCACGCCGGCGTAATCGTTCACCGAATCGTGGATCGGATATTGCGCCGCTAGAGCTGCGGCGGGCGAACCGGCCTGCGGGCCCGCGGGGGCGGCTTGGGCGGATGCGCCGCCGGCAGCCAACAAAAACGCGGCTGCGAGCGCCGCTACTGCGATTCCCTTTTGCATCGGCATCCTCAGATCCTTAATATAGCGCCGCGGCTGGTTGGCGCGCCACTACGCACGCCCCAGACGGACAACAGCGGCCATCACTACGAACCCGCGACGCCGAGTAAAGTTGTATGCGCGGCTCCTGGCTAGCGCCTGTGGCTCCGAGGCGTATCGATTTTCTACCGCGCACATTTCACCTCCACACGGGCTGCAACAGGATAACTATGGGGGCGCGGAGGCTTGCCACCGCTTTCGCGACGGAAACGGCGGGAGAAATCGATCACCCGCCGAGCGGGCGAGACGTTCGTGCCGACACGCGGAAGTCGTCGCCAGCCACCGGATGTGCACGATCCCGTCGAGGGTTCTCGCGCTGGCGCCGCCTTGCGACAAGCGATAACCCAACGAATTCAAGTAGGTCGCAGACACCGCTTTGCGCGTCTCGCCGCATCTGACACCATGGAGATGTAAGTCGCACACACATGACCCGCCAAAACCGCCGAACCACCAATGCAGAAAGCCCGGCCGGGGAGAACCCGAGCCGGGAGCATCCGAGGAAGGAGCCGACTCCTGTCACCGCCGCGACGGTGATCATCATCGCGATCCTCGCTGGACTTTGCCTGAGCTTTGGAATTTTGTTTTGTTTGCTGGCGGTACACGGGCTGCACGCGCAGGCTCGGCCGGAAAAATCGATGACGATCGA
Organism: uncultured Acidobacteriota bacterium; assembly: GCA_963839325.1. Lineage (GTDB taxonomy): Bacteria > Acidobacteriota > Terriglobia > Acidiferrales > UBA7541 > Palsa-295. The sequence goes on from CAWIUO010000006.1 coordinate 117,343, forward strand.
GGAAGGTTCGTCGCGCATTGATGTTGCCGTGGGCGATGGCGCGTTCAACGTTTCGGACGCGGACCTTCGCACGTGGGTGCAGAACGCGGCCGATTCGGTGGCGACGTACTACGGCCGCTACCCTGTCGAGCGCGTCGCGCTGCGCATTTCGCCCGGAGGACGGCCGGGCGTGGGGCACGGAATGACATTTCCCCACGATGGCGGCGGGCTGATCAAGATTCGCGTCGGCGCGGATACGACAGCGAGCGATTTCGCGGACGACTGGATGCTGACACACGAGATGACGCATCTCGCGTTTCCGTCGATGCCCGACGACCAGCACTGGATTGAGGAAGGCATCGCGACGTACGTGGAGCCGATCGCTCGCGTTCGCGCGCATCACCTCGGTGAAAACGAAATGTGGTTCGAGCTGGTGCGCGATCTGCATCAGGGCCTGCCGCAGCCGGGTGACGAGGGTCTCGATCGCACGCACAACTGGGCGAGCACGTATTGGGGCGGCGCGCTCTACTGCTTCCTGGCCGATGTGGAAATTCACCGCGAGACGCAAAATAAAAAAGGGCTGGACGACGCGTTGCGCGCGATTTTGAATGCAGGCGGAAATATTAATGAGGATTGGACGCTGCCGCAGGCGCTCGCGATCGGCGACCGGGCAACGGGCACCGAAGTGCTGAAGAAACTTTATGGAGATATGGGCGCGCAGCCGCACATGGTGGATTTGGAGGCGATGTGGCGCGAGCTTGGCGTTGCGCGGGCTGGAGATCACGTCACGTTTGATGACGCTGCGCCGATGGCTGCTACGCGACGAGCGATTACGTGGGGACAGGGAGATACGGTGGCACCGGGGAAGATTGTGCCGGCTGCGATACGGAAGTAGAGCGGCTGAACATTTTGCTACAAAGGCCGCGGGCAGGATTGCCCACGCTACTTGAGAGTGGCGAAGTGGCGGCGTGAGAGCTGAGTCGCGCTACACTATCGTCCTGTGGCGGCCGGGGGCGTTCGAATGCGGCGGGGTTGCGGGGCGGCGATTCGCTTTGGCGTTAGCGTGGGGATTCTGTTTTCGTGCAGTGCGGCGGCGCGCGCGCAGGAAGCGCAAATCAACGCCATCGCCGGGCAGTCCGCCGCGGCGCTCGAACACGCACACGAGCATCACGTCCTGGTTCTGGATTTCACCGGCACGCCTGCGATGGACGCGCTTGGCGAAAGGCTCGCCGCCGACTTCCGCGCCGCTCTGACACAGCAAGGCATTTCCTGGCTGAAAGTAGAAGACCGGGCCGCGACGCTGGACCGGGCGACGGAGATGAGTTTAACGATGGCGAACCTGCGCGATCCGGCCACGGTCCGTTGGGTTTACGGCAACAGCAGCGTCGATTCGTGGATCTCCGGCGCGCTCGCCGAACAGGCGGACGGGCTGGAGCTGACTATCGACGTCGAACGGCTCGTTGACCATACGCAAATCGCGAAATTCACTACGGCGATTCCACTTCCGCCGGACTTGAAAGCGCTGATCGTCGCTCCGCCGGCCGATACAGAATTTGCTTCCGTGCCCGTGAACGGCGCGGCCGGCTACACCAAAGCCGTCTGCACCGTATGTCCGCAAGCGGTGTATTCCACCGAAGCGTTGCACTCGCACGCGCAAGGCACGGTGATTCTTACTTTCACGATCGACAAGCACGGCCACACAAAGGACGTTCGCGTGAAGCAGGCCATGCCCGACGGGCTGACGCAGCAAGCGATTGACGCCGTGCTCGGCTGGAAATTCACGCCCGCGAAGGATGCACGCGGAAAACGCGTCGCGGTGCGGCAACTGACCGCCGTCGAATTCCGACAAAACTGAGGGATCATGGCTCACGCACCCAAACAGACTCGCTCGCGGGCAAACCGACTTTCCTTTTTTCTTCTGGCTGCGCTGGGCATCGGTGCGCTGGCAGGCACGGCCGTACGCGCTCCTGCGCGACCGCTGGCGGCAAAGGCACAGCAAGGGGCGTCCACCGAAAATATCGCTCCGGGCGCTGGAGAAAAATTAAAGCGCGTAGAGGCGCAGGCCGCAACGATCAGCGGGGCGAGCGGCAAGGCGCCGATCACGTTTTCGCTTGGCGACCTGATGGAGAACTTCAACGTACCGGCGATGAGCATCGCGGTGATCCAGCATTTCCAGATTGTCGCCGCAAAGGCGTATGGCCGGATCAGCTACGACGCGGCGACGCCCGCCACCACGCACACACTCTTCCTGGCTGGATCGATCAGCAAACCGGTCGCGGCGGCGGGTGCGCTTGCGATGGTGGAGCACGGGCAGCTCTCGCTGGATACCAACGTGAACGACACGCTGCAGTCGTGGAAAGTTCCCGACAACCAATTCACGGTGAAGGAAAAAGTGACGCTGCGGAGGATTCTGTCGCACTCGGCCGGACTTTCGGTGCACGGGTTCGCGGGCTACGCGGTGGGCGAACCGATTCCCACAATCGTGCAAGTGCTGAACGGCGAGCCACCCGCGAATTCCCCACCGGTTCGCGTGGAATACGTACCCGGTTCGAGGGGACAATATTCCGGTGGCGGCGTGACGATCGAGCAACTGCTGATGACCGACGTGAGCGCCAAGCCGTTTCCCGAGCTGATGCGACAGCTCGTGCTCGAACCAATGGGGATGAGCGAAAGCAGTTTCGAGCAGCCGCCTCCGCCCGCACGCGCGTCGCTCAACGCGATTGGCACCGACAACGGGACGTCGGTTCCGGGCGGCTGGCACATCTACCCGGAAATGGCGGCGGCCGGGCTTTGGACCACGCCAACGGACCTCGCGAAATTTGCAATTGAAATCGCGAACTCGCGCAACGGCCGGTCGAATAAAGTTCTCTCGCAAAAGATGGCCACCGAGATGGTCACGCCGGTGATCGAAGAAGCCGGACTGGGCTTCTTCATGGACGCCAACAATCCGGGCCTTTTTGGCCACAGCGGCGTGGACGAAGGATTTCAGGCGATTCTCACGATGAACTACGTGACCGGCGACGGACTGGTGATCATGACCAACTCCGATCACGGAATCGCGGCCGGAGGACAGGTGCTTCGCGCCGTGGCTCGTGAATTCGGGTGGAACTACAAGATCGCCGACGATCCGCTCAGCGAGGTTTATCTGCTGGATCTCGCCAGCGGCCCGAAATCCGCGCTCGACCGCTACAGCGATCTGAAGCGCGCCAATATTCCCGGCGAGACCGTGGATGAAGCCACGCTCAATACGATCGGGTACATGCTGATCTTCGACCATCGGCTGGATGACGCGATTGCGGTGCTGGCGCGCAACGTCGCCGAGTATCCGAAGTCGTTCAACGTGTACGACAGCCTCGGCGAGGCTTACATGCGCAACGGGCAGAAGGACCTGGCGATTACGAACTACGAAATGTCGCTAAAAATCTTTCCTGGAAACACCAACGGCACCGCGATGCTAAAGAAGCTCCGAGCCACGCCATGAAGCTTGACCGACGCAAATTCCTCAAGACCACAGTAGCTGCGGGCGCTGCGCTCGCGATTCCTGGCGCCGCGCGCGCGGCCGTCGCGCGCGCTGCTGAGACAAAGTACGAGCCGCTCGAATTTGTGTTCTTCACTGACACGCACATCCAGCCCGAGCTGAATGCGGGAAAGGGCTGCGAAATGTGCTTCGCGAAAATCGCCGCGTCGCAGCCGGAGTTCGCGATCATGGGCGGCGATCACGTGTTCGACGCGCTCGGCGTCGGAGGCATGCGCGCCAAGCTGGTATTCGATCTTTACGCGCGCACGCAGAAGGCGCTTGGCATGCCAATCTATCAGGCGATCGGAAATCACGATGCGTTCGGCGTGCTCACATCGAGCGGCATCGCGCCGAACGATCCGCTCTACGGCAAAAAAATGTACGAGGACCGCTTCGGCAAGACTTACTACTCGTTCGATCGCAAGGGCTACCACTTCGTGGTGCTCGATTCGATTCAGCCGACGCCGGACCGCTTGTGGGAAGCGCACATCGACGACGTGCAGATGGAATGGCTTCGCGCGGATTTGAAAAAACTGCCGGCGGGCGCGCCGGTGATCGGCGTGGTCCACTGCCCATTGGTGACCGCGTTTGCCACGTACGCGGAACTGATCACCGCCGGACGAAAGTACAACACAATGACCGTCGCGAATTCTCCCACGGTGCTGGACATTCTGGCCGGCGCCAACGTGCTCGCCGTGCTGCAGGGCCACACGCACATCAACGAAAACGTGGAATATAAAGGTACGCGCTACATCACCAGCGGCGCAGTGTGCGGAAATTGGTGGCGTGGCCCGCGCATGGGGACGCCCGAAGGCTACAGCGTGGTGAGCATCCGCGAAGGACAAGTAAAAGTGCGTTACGAAACGTATGGCTTCCAGAGTGTCGCGCCTACGAGCGGCACGGCCAGTCCCAGTTCGATGAGCACGACGGCGCCTGCTGGGGCGCCGGCTCCGCCGCCGAAGTAGCGTAGGCAATCGTGCCTGCGGATTTTTGGCGTGGAACGTGGCACCGGAATGAAGCGAAAGGCCGTAGGCACGGTTGCCTCCGCTAGTTAGGGGTGCGAAGCACAAACGCTCGCTCACTTCTTGTCTGTCGGGTCCGTGCCGTCATCGTCGTCCAAATCCAGAAGCTTCGGGATCTTACGCACGGACTGCACGATGCGGTTGATGTCCGGCTGCGGGATGATCGGCGGCGCGCCGCCGCGCTCGCGGAAGGTAAATTTCAAGAGCACCTGGTCACTGTAGAGGTCCACCTCGACGCCGGTTTCTTTCGATTCGGGCACGCCGAACTGAAATCCACGAAATTCGGGCGTGGTGACGTAGAAAATTCCGGAGGCCGCTTCCGCCGGCACATTCTTCGTTTTTAGGAAAAACAGCGTACCGTCGCGCAGCGCTTCGGTCTTGTTCATCGACCAGGTAAAGGTGTCCGGCGTGATTGCCAGGATGCGGCGCATGAAGTCGTAATCTGTCTTCGGCGGATCGCCTTCGAACAGAGTGTCGATATTCTGCTGGTTTTGCGGATTTTTCTTGAGCGACTCGATCATCCCGTTCGGGCGCAGCGCGTACACGGTGACCATGTGCTCGCCAAACGCATACACCGAGCCGCCCGCACCGTAGTTGTTCACTTTCGGCTTATCTTTCCACGGAACTTCGAAGGAATAGTCGCGATAACTTTCGTCGGTGCCGGGCGCGTTGTTCACGGAGGTATCGGCGAGCGGCTTGGGCACGACGCGCACCACGGGACTGGATTGCGCGGACTTGGCCGCGACCCACTTCGCAAACCACTGCACTCCGAAAAACCACCCCGCGATGAGGCACAACACCGCCACTGCGCCTAGCCCAATCAGAAATTTTAGAATCTTCGGCATTAGCTCCTGCGCTATAAATTCGCCGCGCCTCCGGACCGCACAAAACTACTGCACAACGACGGAGACGGTGGTAGTCGCGGTTTGGGTGCCGGCGGTCGCTTTGATTGTTACGACGTAGGTGCCGGCGGGCGTGCCGGTCATGCCGCCGCCACCGCCTCCCCCACCGCACGCTGCGAGTAACGCGAGGCCGCCGAGCATCGCGAAGATCGCGAGCGGCGCGAACGCCAGCCGCGCCCGCCGAGTTGACGCGCCGCGCCGCATCGCGAATGTGCCTAGAAGCAACGTGAGCATCGCGGCCAAGCTTACGCAAAGTACCCGAAGTGCAGCCCGAGGACGTTCGTCATCTCCACCGCTCGATGGAGGCAGGAGCGCCGCGCCGAGCTGGCGCACTGCGCCGGACGTTCGACGCGGTTGTGGTCACCGTGAGCGTCGAGCCGCTGACGGTGCACGTGCCCTCCGGGATCGTGCAGCTCGCGGTGTACGTCGGTGCCACGGTAAAGCCGCTCGCGCTCAGCGCGAACGTGAACGCGCTGCCCGGGGTGCCCGATTGCGACGGCGTCGGCGTGGTCATCGCCGGCGCGCTCGCGAACGTCGCCGTCACACTCGTATTCCCCGAAATGTTGAACGTGCAGGTCGCGCTGGTGCTCCCGTTGCACGCGCCACCGCTCCAACTCGTGAACGTTGCGCCTGTGTTCGGCACCGCCGTCAACGTGATCGCCGTTCCGGAGGCAAACGACGTCCCCGTCGGCGTCTGCGTGATGGTACCGGGCCCCGTCGTCGTCGTCGTCAGCGTGTAACCACCTTGAGCGGAAAAATTGGCCGTGACCGCGGTGTTCGCGTTCAGGTCGAACTCACACTCGTTCGAGGGCGTCCCCGGGTTACACACCCCCGTAGGCGACCAATTCTGGAAAGTCGCGCCCGGATTCGGCACGGCCGTCAAAGTAATCGCCGTCCCGACCGGAAATGATGTTCCCGAAGGCGACTGCTGAATGGTTCCCGCGCCGACGACCGCGGTCGTCAGGTTCACATACGCCGCGAAATTCGCGGTGACGTTCAGGGCTTTGTTCAGCACAAACGTGCACGGCGTCACGTTGCCCTCGTTCACGCAAATACCGCCAGTCCAGTTTGTGAAAGTGGCGTTCGCGTTGGGCGTCGCTGTCACGGTGATGGTTGTGTTGTTGGGCAGCGAGGTTCCGGTAGGGGTCTGGGTCACGGTGCCAGGTCCGCTTACGGACAAATTGAAGGCGTACTTCGTCACGGTGGTGACACCGTTGCCAGTGAGGCTGAGCGCGATTCCGGAAGGGTCATTGGGTTCATTGGTCAGCGCCGTTAACGCGGCGACCCGGCTACCGAGGGCCTGCGGAGTAAAGGTGACTGTTATCGTGCACGAGCCGCCGACCGGAATGCTGACGTCGAGGCAATTGTTCGTTTGCGAGTAGTCTCCCGCGTTCGATCCTGTGATGGAAAGGCTGCTAACGGTCAAAGGCCCAGTTGCGCCGGTGTAATTCGCGAGCGTTACCGTGAGAGGCGAACTGGAACCCGTGGCCGTATCTGGAAATAGAAGCGGCTGCGGCCCAAGAAAAGTCGGGTTGGAGTACGGCGCGACAGAAGTCGCCGAAATCGAAAGCGTGCGCGTGCCCACGCTCGATACGATGGTCAGCGTTCCGGTAAACGTTCCGGCCGAGGTCGGCGCGAAGGTCGCTCCCACCCCGCAGGATCCACCGGGCGCAACAGGCGAGGTGCAGGTGTTGATCACGGTGAGGCTTGGATCTCCCGTCAGCGTGACGCTCGAGACTGTGAGCGGCCCGTAACCGACGTTTTGAATCGTTGAGCCGCCGGTGCCGGTTTGCCCGACGACTACGCCAGAGATGTCGATCGCGGTGTCAGGCCTGACCCACATCACCGCCTTGGTGGGAATCGGTGTGGTGCCGCTCAAAATTCCGGCGCTTGAGAAGTTGTACGGGGAGCCGGGCGCCGGCGTGAGCGAACCGTCGCTATTGACCACTTCCGAATAAAACGGTCCGATCTGATTCACGGGCGCCAGCACGACGCCGAACAAAAGCGGCAGCGTGGGAGAAGCGAACAGCGAACCGCCTCCGGTGAACGGGTTGGTGCTGTCGTCGATCGCCGTGAGCGCTCCGTCCTGAATCTGGAAGCTCCCCGCCGAAGAGTATAGGTACGAGCTGGTTGAATCGACGGCGAGCCCGCCGGGCGAAAGAATGGGCTCCTGGAAGTCCGTCGAGGAATAAACCAGTCCGAAGCCGATGTCGCCGGTGGCTGGATTCACGCTGCTCTGATAGATGAAACCGTAGTTCGGATTAATTTTGGTCGTCAGAAACAGTAGCGAGCCGTCCGGCGTGCCGGTCAGCGCATAGCCGTATGTAGCGTAAAGCGGAAGGATGTCCAGAGTGCTAGGGGTGAGCGTCCCGTCGGAGTTGATAGTGAACGCCTGAACTTCCGACGGCTGGCCGGAGCACGGAGGTCCGTACGACGATTGCATGAAGAGATAGAGGAACTTTTGAGTTGGGTGAATGTAAAACTGGACGGGCGTGAGCGAAGCTGGAGTCGTATTGTCACAGGCTACGACAGCGGAAAACGGATACGTGGTCGTCAGAGTCAGCGAGCCGCCGGACCCTACGGCGAACTCGTCGACAATTGTGGACGGCGGAACCACATTCTCGCCAGAACTGTTGGCCGGCACTGTAGACGCGACGTAGATATAGCTTCCATTCGGACTGACGGCGACCGCTTGCGGGCTCGCTTGCGGATTACTGATGCCGAAGGGCGAATTCGCAACTTCGGTGAGCGACCCGTCCGACGCTGTGTTGAACACTTCCACGGAACCCTGGCCAGCCGAATTCAATCCCGCCGCGAACAGGAAAGTTTGAGCGTTGTTGATGGCGAGTGCGCCCAGACCGCCGCGCGCCTGCACCGGTGGCGGAGTAATTTGAGTGAGTGCGCCAGTGGTCTGGTTCACGGTGTAGGTGACGATGCCTGGGACGTTCGTGCCCTGGCCGTTCGGGACAGCCGTTGGGAGGTAGAGATATTGCGGAGCGGTGGACTGCGCGTGAACCGCGGGGGAGAGCGCGGCGAAACACAAGATCATGGCGAAGCGCACGGGTGGGCTCGCGCGTAGCAAACGCCGCAGCGATACAGTGCGAATCATCGGATTTTCCTTTGTTCCCAAAGCTGGCGCTCGCCGGACGCGAAGAGGTGGCCGCGTCCTGGGCCGCTGTTGCCGCAGAAGTGGGGAGCGCGTTGCACAACGGTTGTATAACTCGGTGATTGTCGCGTCAATATCGGCGGGTCGCGGGGCGGGCCAAGGGTAACGTCACCCGTGAAAGGCGACGGGCATGCGTTTCGCTCGCCGTTCGCTGGGCGGACAGTCTGGTGACACAGCCAAGGCAGACGGGCGAACTCCGACCTGTTCCACAGGCGTTCTCGCCTATCGTGTTCTTCTCAAGCACGGGGTGGTTGTAAGGATCGGGTTCGGAGCGAGACTACGGCACATCGACGCGGGAGCCGGGAGGAGGGCCGTTGTCGTTGAGGAACGCGATCACGCGCGGCGCGACGCGATCGACGCAGGTGAGCGCGGCGATGTGGCCGCAGCCTGCATAGACCTCCAGCACCGACTGGGGCGCCAGGGTGTGCATCTGTTCGCCGCTCGAAACCGGAATCAGCACGTCTTCGCGGCCCCACACGATAAGTACCGGCATGGCGAGCGTCGCAAATTTTGGTTCCAGATAGTCGTGGCCCGCCTCCATCGACGCGAGCGCGCGCTTCACCACCCATCCATCGCGCGCTTCCTTCCGCACAATCGCCTCCTCGACGAAACCGGGCATCGGCGGCGGATTCGGCGTGACCAGCGCCATCAGCTGGCGGACTTGCTCGGGCGTCTGCGGCGTGAAGAGCGCGGGATCGAAACTCAATTTGAAATGCATACCCGCGCTGTCGAACAGCATCAATCGCGAAATCCGCTCGGGCTCGTTGATCGCGACGGTCGCGGCGACCCATCCGCCCATGGATTCGCCGGCCAGCGCGACGCGATCCAGATGCTCGGCGTTCATGAATTCCAGCACGAGCTTGGCCTGCTCGGGTATGGAGTAGGTGCGATCGGTGGGTTTATCGGAATCGCCGTAGCCAAGCAGGTCGAGCGCGTAAACGTGAAACCCGCCGGCGCGGACCAGCGCCGGAGCCAACGCGCGCCAATCCCCTGCTGCGCTGGAACCGAGGCCATGCACCAACACGACGGGCTGGCCCGCGCCGCCTTCCAGATAGTGCACGGTGCGGCCTTCCAGGCCGATGGTGCGGCTGTGAATTCCTTCGCGGCGAAGCTGCGCGAGCGTCGCCAGATTTCCGACCCACAGCGGAGCGCGCCACGCGGTGATCAGCGTGATGATGACGATTACCAGCGCCGCGGCTGCGAGCACCGCAATCGCCGCCATTACGCGCACAAAAATTCGGCGCCCTAGTCCGGGACTGCTCGCATTCGGGTTCGTTGCCGTATCGTTCATCGCAGGAATTTTGCACGGGCTTGCGCGGAAACGCAATCGACACTCGAAGCTTCGTGGCCCAGATCCGGCGCGGCGGATGTCCGCGGCCGCACCACATTCGTGTGGTGAGCCGGTTTCGCCGTCACAACGACAGCGCGGAAAACCTGGGCGAGTGCGCTTTCTGCCGACCTCTTTCTTGGGTGCCCGAACTGAAATGGCTACACCGGCACTCCATTGAAAATGGAGTGCCCACGGGCACGAATGCCTGTGCCACGTCGTCGTGGCTGCCTTAAACTTTGAGAACGCATGCCCGCCGCGCCGACACTCGAGACCGAACGCCTGGTGCTCCGCCAGTGGCGGGCTTCGGACCGCGCTGCGTTTGCGCGCATGAACACCGATCCGCGTGTGATGGAATATTTTCCTTCGCCGCTCACGCGCGAACAAAGTGACGCGCTGGTTGGCCGCATCGAAGCGCACTGGCGTACGCACGGATTCGGACTCTACGTGGTCGATCTAAAAGTGGGCGCACGCGACGGCCGGCCCAGCGACGAACGCCAGTTCATCGGGTACATCGGCCTCGCGCGGCCGTCTTTCGAAATTGATTTCACGCCGTGCGTGGAGATTGGATGGCGGCTCGATGCGGATGTGTGGGGCCGCGGCCTGGCCACCGAAGGCGCGCGCGCCGTTGTCGAGCACGCGCTCGGCGCGCTCGGTCTCGACGAAATTGTCTCGTTCACCGTGCCTGCGAATGTGCGCTCACGGCGCGTGATGGAAAAGATTGGTATGACGCATGACGAGCGCGACGACTTCGATCACCCGCTGCTTGCGGATGGGCATCCGCTCCGCCGGCACGTGCTCTATCGCCTGCGGCGACTCGCGGTGCACTAACTCCATTCATCTTGCACAGGCAGGATTGCCTGTGCTACTCACGCGCCTCCGCCTAAAATGTAGCCGTGCAGGGAGGAGTCGTGGAGCGCAAGGAATTCACGCACGACGGCATTCGCTTCAGCTATCTGGACGCCGGCGGCAACGCGCCCGCGCTGATCGCGATGCACGCGCACTGGATGGAAGGCTCGACGTACGCGCCGCTGGCGGAGGCGTTGGCTCCCGACTGGCGCGTGATCGCGCCCGATCAACGCGGCCACGGATACTCCGGCCACGCCACCAGCTACACGCGCGACGATTACATTGGGGATCTCGAGACGCTATACGAGTTGCTGGAACTCGATACCGCCGTGCTGCTCGGAAATTCTCTGGGCGGGGTGAATGCGTTTCAATTCGCCGCGCGTCATCCCGACAAAGTTCGCGGCATGGTGATTGAGGATATCGGCGCGTTTGTGAGCACGATCGACGTGAGTTTCATGGCCGCGTGGGCCGGAACTTTTCCCACGCGCGATGCGCTCGCCGCGCGCGTCGGCCCGCGATTCGCGCCTTACCTGAGCGATTCGTTCCGCGAAACGCCGGAGGGTTGGAAGCTGGCGTTCGAGCCGAGCGAGATTATGCAGTCGCAGAAAAATCTGATGGGTGCGTATTGGGACGACTGGATTGCGTCAACGTGCCCGGCGCTGGTGCTACGCGGACGCGAGAGCCGCGTCACCACCGCCGATGTGGCCGAAGAAATGGTGGCGCGCCGGCCGAACACGCAACTGCTCACGCTGCCGGGCGGGCATATTCTGCATCGCGACGACTTCGCCGGCTTTCTTACTGCGGTGAAATTATTTCTAAAGACGCTGCGTTAGCTGGCAATCATCCCCAGCCCGCGTGGCACAGGCATTCGTTCCTGTGGGCTCAACGCATTCTTGAGATGGGCCGGTTTAGCCATCGCCGTCGAACCAATAGTAAAAAGAGCGCGCGCAACTTTGTTTCGTAGCGGTGTTTCTCCGAGCTCGCCGAAGTGGCTGAACCGGCACTCCATTGAAAATGGAGCGCCCACAGACACGAATGTCTGTGCCACGCAGCGGCGAACGCGTGCTACTCACACGCTCAGTCCGCGGGTACGGTCTGCTGCCCCTGGAACGCCGGCGCATTTTCGTGCGCCCACTCCGCGAAGGTCAGCGGCTCGCGGCCGAGCACATTGCGCACGGTCGGCAATATTTCCGCCGCGCGGCCGCTGCGCACAATCGCGCCAAACGGCATCAACGCGCCGACAATCGCCTCCGGCATGCCATGCTTGCGCATGGTCTCCGCCGTCGCATCGTCCGTCACCGGCACGTAGTCAATCTTGCGCCCGATCGCGTCGCTCAGGATCCGCGCGACTTCCGTCATGGTCAGCGCTTCGCGCCCGGTGATCGGGTACGCCTTGCCTTCGTGCCCGCGCGAAGTGAGCGCCGCCACTGCGACCGCGGCAATGTCGCGCGGGTGAATGTACGGCAGCTTGCCGTCGCCGTAGTTCGAGAAAATCTTGCCAAGCCGCACGATCGGCTCGCGCTGGAAGAACACGTTGGACATGAACGCCGTCGGCTGCACGATCGTCCACGCGACGCCCGACGCCGCCAGCGCCTTTTCCGCTTCCACGTGCCACGCCGCGATGCCGCTGCGTTCGCCGTTCGCTCCGCCCGGCCCGAGCGCCGAAAGTTTCACGATGTGCCTCACTCCAGCCTCTTTCGCCACGCGAGCCAGCGCCGCTTCCTCCGCGGCCATGTTTGGACCAAACACGACGCTGAAAAGCGCATCCACGCCGTGCAACGATTTCGCGAACGTTTCCGGCTTCGAAGTGTCGCCGCCTATCACCGCCGCGCGCGAATCGATTCGCGCTTTCTCTGGATAGCGCGTCAGCGCCCGCACCGGTACGTCCTTTTCTAACAGTTGGGCCACCACTTCCCGGCCCACCGTTCCCGTCGCACCCGTTACAAAAATCATCGCGTCTCTCCTATTTGGAGTTCAACTCGTCTTAGACTGCTGAACTTTCGGCCACCACGAGAGTTCCCGCCGACGCGTCGGCATACGACCGCGCATCGCGCGCCTCGCGCAGCGCTACCGCCCACCACTGAAGCTGCGAGAGCATCCGCGCCATCGCTCGACTCGGGCGTTGCGGCTCGAGAAGTTCGCCGCTCTGGTCGAAGCGTTCGTGCGCGCCGGCAAAACTCACCGAATCGCGCACGGTTACGGCGTGTAACTCTGCGAAGACCAGGCGCAGCTGCTCCACCGCGCGCAGTCCGCCCGAAACGCCGCCATAGGAAACGAATGCGACCGGCTTTGCGTGCCACTCCGTGCCGACTTGATCGATGAGCGCCTTCAGCGGCGCGGGATAGCCGTGGTTGTATTCCGGCGTTACCACCACGAACGCGTCGGCACGGCGAATGCGGTCGTGCAGCGCAATCGGTTCGGCAGGATCGATCTGGTCGATCTGAAACGCGCCTGTTCTCAGAATTTCCGCGGCGGCCCAGCGTGCCACGGTGTCGCAGAATCGTCCCTTGCGGGTGCTGCCGTAAATCAGTGCAATGCGGGTTGGCGTTTCCACGTGCCCCTCTCTTCGCAGCAGGCGGCCGGAAACGCCGGGCCGCGCTGTGCTAGGATCAGGATGCAACCTCAAGTTCACTTGAGGTCAAGAGGTATTTAGCGATGCGCGAAAGAAAGTTTGGAGGGCCGCCGCTGCCGCCGGGCGTGGCGGGCGAACTGTCCGTAGGAGAAGTGGCCAAGCGCAGCGGCGTGGCCGTCTCCACGCTGCACTACTACGAAGCCGAAGGGCTGATTCGAAGCTGGCGCAACGCAGGCAACCAGCGCCGCTATTCGCGGGAGGTGCTCCGCCGCGTGGCTGTTATTAAGGTGGCGCAGCGCACTGGGATCCCTCTCGCGTCCATCCGCAAGGCGCTTGCTACGCTGCCGAACGGCCGCACACCCAACGCGCAGGATTGGATGAAGCTTTCGACGAAATGGAAAGCGGAACTCGACGCGCGCATCGCCGAGCTTACGCGCTTGCGCGACGATCTGGCCGGCTGCATCGGCTGCGGCTGCCTTTCCATCGGCACCTGCCCGCTGCGCAACGAGCGCGACCGCCTTGCGAAGCTCGGCCCAGGCCCGCATTTCCGCGACGATTCGCGCGTGCAATTCACCGCCGAACAAAAAGCAGCCTGGGCGGCCGCGCAAAAGTCCTAGTAGTGAGGCCCGCGGGGGCGCAGGTCTGCTGAGGCGGATGCCCGTACCAAGGACTTCTAGATTTCTGTGGAACTCAATTCTTCGGAATGTATCGCCCCAATTGCTTCGCCATCCGGATGCCGGTGCCAAAACGCGTTTGCGTTTCGCCGAGCAGCGCGAATCCGCACGCCTTGTAGAAGGCCAGCGCGTTCGGGTTCGCAACCACGTGCATCATTCGAGCTCCGCGGGCGACGGCTACTCGATTCGACTCCTCGAGCAGCACGCGCCCGATTCCCTGTTTCCACAGTTCCGGCAGCACGAAAATCGAGTCGAGGTCGGCGTCGCCATCCGCGCGCAGAAGGACGGCGCCGAATCCGACGATAGCGCCGTCGCGCTCGGCGAGGAACACATCGCCTGCGTCGAGCTGCTGGAGCGGCACGTCGATCGCGTCGGGATGGGCGGCGAGCGCTTCGCGATATTCCTCGTAGGCGAGCGACGCGCGCCGCTGCACTTCCACGAGCGCCGCCCGGTCGGCACGCGAAGCAATTCGAATTGTGATCACGTCGGGCACGCAACGACGCTACAGCAACCCGCCTGTCGCGTCGAGCGACTACAACGCAGGCAGGATTGCACCTGCTTCCAAGCCACGGCCGAAGCGCTTCGTCATCGTTATTAACTTATCTGCGTCGCGCTGGCCCGCCGCCGTTGCGCCTCTGTAGCGCCGGGCGTAACTTCGACTTGTGGGACTGAAGTTTGCGTGCCGACGCCCGTTTTTGGCGGTCGCTCGAGGGGTCGGGCGATTGCAACGCTACTGTTCGAAGGGGCGCGAAACTCACCTCCGCACCGGCCCGTTTCACCTCGACGCGCAACTCGCGAAAACGTCTTAGCTTGGGATGCGAGGTATTTATGAAATCCTGCCAAACCGTCCGCGCCATGCAAATCGCTGCAGCTGCGCTCATCGCCACGTTTGCTTTGGCCGTGGCACCGCGCGCGGCCGCGCAATCCGATTACACCGTCGTCAGCGTCACCGACGGCGGCACCATCAGCGGGACTGTGAAATGGTCCGGGCCGCAGCCAAAAATTCCGAAGCTGCCGGTCACCAAAGATACCAAGCTGTGCGATCCCGATTCGCTGAAGGTGCGCGACCTCGAACGCCTGGAAATCGAATCGGACGGAGGCGTCGCGAACACCGTGGTGTATCTGCGCGACGTGACCAAGGGCAAGGCGATGGATCTGCCCGCCGACCGGCAACATCTGGATCAGAAAACGTGCCGCTACGTGCCGCACATCATGATTGTGCCCATGGGCGGCAAGCTGAATATACAGAGCAGCGACCCGGTGCTGCACACCGTGCAGATGAGCGGCGCGGCGACCAACAACGTGCCCTTTCCGTTTCAGGGAGTGGCGATTCCGGTGACGCTGCCGCACAGCGGCGTGGTGGAACTGAAATGCAACGCGGGCCACGTGTGGATGAACGCGACTCTGTTTGTAGTGCGCAATCCTTATTATGCGGTGACCGACGAGCACGGATTTTTCAAGCTCACGGACGTGCCTCCGGGCGAATACGAACTTGTGGCGTGGCATGAAGGTTGGCAGATCGCGTCTGAAGCGAAGACGCTGGATGTGGCGGCACAGACCGAGATCAAGCGTCCGATTTACAGCTCGCCGTCCACGTGGGTGAAGAAAGTGGATGTGAAGCCCGGCGGGACCGAAGAAGTGAATTTTGCGATCGGCGAGAAGCGCGAGTAGGCGCAGGGATCGGCCGGATTGCACTTCGGCGCGCCCACAATTAGCTGCTGTTACGATTGGCCCGACGCTGCAGCGTTGCGTTCCCACGGCGCGGGAATTTTCACCCACTTCATTCCAGCCGCAGCCGCCGCACGGATCCCCAGGTCGGTGTCCTCGAATACCAAGCACTTCTCCGGCGCGACGCCGAGATTCGCCGCCGCCATCAAGTACGCTTCCGGGTCGGGCTTTCCGCGGGTGTAGTCGCCTGCGCACACCAGCGTATCGAAGCGGTCGAGCAGGCCGAGAATCGTGAGCGTCTTGGACACCGATTCGCGCGTGCCGCCCGAAACAACTGCCAGAGGGATGTGGCCGTGCTTGTCGTCGATATGTTCGAGCACTTCGGGAATCACTTTCAGTGTGGGTAAAAGATCGTAGAAGCGATTTTCCTTGGTGGTTACAACGTGCTCGACCGGCATGTTCAGACCGTGCCGCTGATTCAGTTGTGCGACGATCTTATCGGTAGGCATCCCGCCCCACTCGTAGAAAAGCGTTTCCGGAAAATCGCAATTGTTCTCGGCGAGGGTTTGCTTCCACGCGACGTAGTGGAGAGGCATCGAATCGGCGATCGTGCCATCGCAATCAAACAGGTAGGCGGCAAACGGGCCTTGCGGCAATTTCAGTTTCATTCCGTGAATGTTTCTCCCTCCCACAATTTTACGCGAGGCGCTACAGCCGCGCCACCGGCGACCTGGATCGCTGTTCCGGTCTGAAGCTGCCGGTGACGCTCCAATCGATCACCGGCCCAATGTTTTCCGCCGTCGCTCATTCCGCCCCGCTATAAACGATTATGGGAGTGCGGCGGCAGGCCACTTGTTCGAGTTGTCACCAGCAAAAGCTTAATCGCTCCGGCGCGCGCACTCTGCGCTACGATGTCCCTCGTAGCTCGGAGAACAATTTCATGCGCCGCGCCGCCACACACGCATTCGCAGTCGCATCGCTCGTATTCATCGCAGTTTTCGCCGGCGCCGTACCCGCGTCTCACGCGCAATCCCCTGACGGGGGGCAGCCACCTGCGCTGCAGAAGTGGACGCTGGTGTGGTTCGACGAATTCAACGGAGCCGACGGCTCGCGGCCCGACCGCACGAAGTGGCTGTACGACATCGGTAGCGAACGCTGGGGCAATCAGGAACAGGAGTGCTACACCGACCGACCTGACAATTCCGTGGTGCGCGGCGGAAACCTCGTGATCATCGCGCGCAAAGAAAGTCTCAAATGCCCTGCCGGCCCCGACAAAGACTACACGTCCGCGCGGCTGAAAACCGAAGGCCTCTTCTCGCAGGCCTACGGCCGCTTCGAAGCGCGCATTAAAATTCCGCGCGGTCAGGGTATCTGGCCCGCGTTCTGGATGCTCGGAGACGACATTTCGAAAATCGGCTGGCCCAAGTGCGGCGAGATCGACATCATGGAAAATATCGGGAAGGAGCCGTCCACGGTGCATGGCTCGATGCACGGCCCCGGCTACTCCGGCAACGAAGCATATACGTCTATATATCGCCTGCCCGGCGGCGTGAAATTCGCGGACGAGTTTCACGTCTATGCGGTCGAGTGGGAGCCGAACGTGGTTCGCTTCTACGTGGACAACGAGCTGTACGCGACGTTCACGCCCGCGCACCTGCCGCCCGGCGCGAAGTGGGTCTTCGATCACCCGTTCTTCATCATTCTCAACGTGGCCGTCGGCGGCGACTGGCCCGGGAATCCCGACGCATCCACACAATTTCCGCAAGAGATGCTCGTGGATTACGTCCGCGTCTATAAGCGCGGCAGAATAGGGGACACGGCGTCCAATTCAAAAGCCTGGAACATTTCACGGAGGGGCAGGAGAAAACCGGAGGGCACGCAGATACTGCGCCTGGCGCGAGAGTCTCCGTGCCCGCATGCATTTCTCGATGTTCTCCGCGAAATGTTCCACGTCTCTGAATTTACTTTTGCAGGCATTCCGATTTGACGCGGAGGTGCGTGCGGGTTGCGCCATGGAATATGCCCGCGGAGATGCATCTAGAATAGCTAAACCGGCCCGCCACAAGATGCGGCAGGCTCACAGGCACGAAAGCCTGTGCCACGCGGAGCGCGTAGAGCCGCCACTGCTGTGGCGATTTGACGCGGTGGCGCGGCTTCTGGTACGAACGAAGAAGTAGCGGCGGAAGGAGCACCACCAACATGGAAGGCAACAGCACCAGCGCCCGCGGCAATCTTGCCGTTATGGGCGCGCTCGTCGCGCTCGGACTCATCCTCGGCGGATGGATCCTCGGCGCGCAAATCAAGCAGACCCGGCTCGGCGACCGCTACGTGAGCGTGAAAGGCCTCTCGGAACGCAACGTGAAATCCGATCTGGCGATCTGGACGCTCGGCTACAAGGAGGCAGGCGACGAACTCGGCGCGCTCTACTCCAAAAGTGAATCGAACAAAAAGACCATCGTCGATTTCCTCACTAAGCAAGGCATCCAGGACAACGAAATCGAAACCGGCGTGATTCAAGTGACCGACACGCAGGCCAACGAATGGGGCGGCGCCAATCGCGCTCCGAAGCGCTACATCGTGCAGCAGGAAATCACGGTTCGCACAAAGAACGTCGATACCATCGCGGCCGCTTCCCAGAAGACGATTCAGCTCCTCCAGTCTGGAATCGTCCTGACCAACGGCACGAACGGCGGGATGGGCGGAGGCATCGTCTATAAATTCACGGGCCTGAACGCGATCAAGCCCGACATGATCACCGAAGCCACACGCAACGCGCGCGCTTCGGCCGATCGGTTTGCGTCCGACTCGGGAAGCAAAGTCGGCGCAATTCGACAGGCGAACCAAGGCGTGTTTTCGATTCTCTCGGCGAACTCCGGCAGTACAAACGCCGATCAGCCCGGCATGGACAACGCGGACACGAGCATCATGAAAACGGTTCGCGTAGTCAGCTCGCTGGACTACTACCTCGAAAACTGAGAACGCACAACGCCACAACCGTTGAACATTTCACGGAGAACACCGAGAACTGCAATGAGGGCACGGAGACGCCGGCGCAAGCACTCCGATATGTGCTTGGCGGATGACTCTCCGTGCCCTCCGCTTTTCTCGGGGTTCTCTGTGTATGGTTCAGCCTTTGGTTTTGGTTCGTGGACCGCTCTCTTAACGGATTCGGCACGAAATCTTGGTGCTTGCGTTTTGCGCGGGAAGTGGAGCTATACTGCGCGCAATGAGCTCGCCCGACCCCGTTTGGCTGCCCCAAACGCGCCAGTACTGCAAATGTGCCGGAATCCGAATCGTCGGATGGGGACCGAATCTTCTCACCGTCGAAGCGAAATCCGACGCGCGCGCGAAGGCCATTGCATCGGAGCTCGGCTCATTCGGGTTTCATCCGCTCGCGAACGACGACGACGCGCACGCCGGCCTGCTCGACCTCTCGAAAGATCCCGAAGCCGTCGTCGCGCAAAAAAGAACCTACGATGTGACGCACGCGTGCTGGCAGGACTCAGCGCAGCCGGTGATCTGGGGCGTGTGTTCCCTGCTTTTAATTCCGGGACTCGCCAGCTCCGATCCGCGCGAGCCGTACTGGCTGATCGCGCCGCTCGGCATCGGCGCGCTGGTGATGTTTTTGCACGAGGCCGCGCGCATCTGGGGCTGGCGCGCCGAATTCAACGAGG
This sequence comes from uncultured Acidobacteriota bacterium, assembly GCA_963839325.1. Classification (GTDB taxonomy): domain Bacteria; phylum Acidobacteriota; class Terriglobia; order Acidiferrales; family UBA7541; genus Palsa-295. The sequence continues at coordinate 136,693 of CAWIUO010000006.1, forward strand.
GCGCGTTTCGCGTACGCCGGAATTTCCGTTGGGAAACGATTCTGTGGGAGCGCATCGCCAGCGTTCACACGAAAGATGCACCCGGCCGCGAAGACACGGTACGGCTGATGCTGATCCCTCGCGAGCAGCTGACCGTGGGCACTTTCTACGCGCCGTTCGCTCGCGCGCTACGCGAACAAATCTGCGCCGAACTCGAATCGCGCCGCAGGAGTTAATCGCGTCGCACCGTAATTCAACTCCACGGGCAAAGTTGCCCGCGCTACTTGCGCGCCGCTTAGCATATTCGCGCCGTGGCACGGGCTTTCACGCCTGTGCGTACGCCAGACTCCTCTGGCGTATCGGTTGAGCTATCTGAGCAAACGGCGCGGCGTAAGCATTCATGGCCGCACTGGCCCGCCACAGAATGTGGCAGGCCCACGGCTCGAAAGCCTGTGCCACGCGTCATTCGTCTAATGTCCCGGCTTCGGAATGACGCGCTCGACCATCGACCAGTGCTTCACCGGCGCCAGGCGCTCCAGGAAGGCCAGGGCCTTTGCATCGCTGCCGACGAAAATGCGGGCCTCGCGTTTCTCAATTCCCTGCACGATAATTTCGCCGGCTTTGTCCGGCGACATGCGCAGCGCTTTCTGCGCGTAGGCTTTGGCGCGCGCCACTTCATCCGGCGACAAATCTCGCGGCGCACGCGAACTTTTGCGATGTTGGTGTTGATGCCGCCGGGATGCACCACGCTTACTCCGATCGTCGAGCCGCGCAGCTCGTAGCGCAACGAATTGCTGAACCCGCGCACCGCAAACTTGCTCGCGCAGTATGCCGTCTGCCCCGGCGGAGTGATCACGCCGAAGATGCTGGAAATATTCACCAGGCGCGCTTCATCGCTCTTGTGTAGCACGGGCAAAAATGCGCGCGTCATCCGCACAACGCCGAACAAATTAATCGAGAGTAGCCAGTCGAAATCTTCTTCGCTCACTTGCTCGAACGTGCCGCCCAGCGCAACGCCCGCGTTGTTCACGAGGATATCGACGCCGGGATGGGCCGCGAGCACTTCAGCCGGGAATGCGGCGATCGCGGCGCGATTGCTGACGTCGAGATGATGCTGCGTAACGCGCAGGTTTGCCGGGACGTTAGGCGCGCTGGCAGCCACCGGAATGAGTTGCATCGCCAGCTGCACCGTTTCGGCGAGACCTGCGTCGTTCACGTCCGCGATGGCCAGATTGCACCCGCGCTTAGCGAGCGCCAGCGCGATGCCGCGGCCGATTCCGCTGGCCGCGCCCGTCACTACTGCCGTCCGATTCTCCAGCCGCATCTTTCCGCTCATTCTTGCCTCATTCCGCGTTGCTATGTAGCGCAGGTCATCGACCTGTGGCACAGGCTTTCGTGCCTGTGCGTCCTGCCAGATTCTCTGGCGTACGGGTTTTGCCGTGTACTGCACGTTCGTGGTGCGACTTTACAACGCTAAACCCGCCCGCCACAGAATGTGGCAGGCGCACGGGCACGAATGCCTGTGCCACAGGCAAGATTGACTGTGAGACGATCTTGTTCCGCGCCGCGTTAACTAGCCTTTTTCTTTGTAGCTGCGCCACCGATGCGCGAAAACTCCATCGCGCCGTCGTCGATCCTCGCGAAACGAAACTCGAGCATGTCCAGCAGGTAGTTCTGATGCAGCTTCCACGGCTGTCTTGCGAGCCCTGCTTGGGCAGCACGTCGAGCCGCGCGCTGCACGTAGCCGGAGCGTGAAGTCCAGCACGGCTCGTTCGGCAAGCGTGGGATCGCGGCGCTGCGGCATGCACTAGTCGTAGCCGCGCGCGTCCATGTAGTTGAGCAGCCGGCAGACATACTCGGCGGTCAGGTCGCATTTCAGCGTCCAGGACGCGTTGGTGTAGCCAAACGCCGACGCCAGATTCGGCACCCGCTATACATCATGCCCTTGTAGTTCAGCGATCTGCGCCGGGATCGACCCGTGCGCCCGTCGACGCCGAGCTCCATGCCGCCGAGCAGCTTGCAGCTTCAGACCCGTCGCGGTGACGATGATGTCGGCCTCGAGCTCCTCGCCGCGACTTGAGCCGGATGCCCTTCTCGGTGAAGTGTCGATCTCGTCGGTGACGACCGACGCGCTGCCCGCGCGGATCGCGCGGAACAGATCGCCGTCGGGCACGAGGCACAGCCGCTGGTCCCAGGGATTGTAGCGCGGCGTGAAATGCGTGTCGACGTCGTAATCCGGGCCGAGCTGCCATCGTGACGCCGCCGAGGATCGTCCGCTTCGATCCGCTCGGGCTTGCGCTGCGCGCGAGCTGGAAGAAATACATGCCCAATCAGCACGTTGCTCCAGCGGATCAGCGAGTAGCGCCACGCTTGCGCCGGGCAGCTTGCGCGCAGCCAGTTCGCGAACGGTCCTGCGCCGGGCGCGCGACGATGTAGGTGGGCGAGCGCTGCAGCATGGTGACGTGGCGCGGCGGTCTCGCGCCATCGCCGGCACCAGCGTCACCGCCGTGGCGCCGCTGCCGATCACCACCACGCGCTTGCCGGCGTAGTCGAGGTCGTCGGGCCACTTCTGCGGATGCACGATGCGGCCCGCGAAATCGTCCATGCCCGGCAAACTCCGGCCTGTAGCCCTCCTCGTAGTCGTAGTAGCCGGTGCACGAGAACAGGAAATTGCAGGTGAAGCCGCGACGTCGCTCGCCGCCGTCGGCTGCGCTCGGCCTCGACGGTCCAGCGCGCGTCCGTGCGTCGACCACGACGCGCGCTCGACCTTGATGGCCGATAGCGGATCTTCTGGTCGATGCCGTATTCTCGCGCGCCGTGTCGCGGACGTAGTTCAGGATGCGCGGCCCGTCGGCGATGGCTTTCGGCTCGCGTCCACGGCTCGGAACGGTAGCCGAGCGTGAACATGTCCGAATCGGAGCGGATGCCGGGGTAGCGAAACAGATCCCAGGTGCCGCCGATGCGCCGCGCGCCCTTCCAGAATCGCGTAGCGTCTTGCTTCGGGCAGTTCTGCTGCAGGTGATAGCCGCGCCGATGCCGGAAAGCCCGGCGCCGAGATCAGCACGTCGAAATGCTCATTCGCGCCGCTGCGTGAGCCGCCGGCGATCGAGCTATCCGCCAGATCCGTGGTGAAAGTTTCGTTCATGAAGTTTGCTACAGGCGCCATCTTACACGCGTGGACCGTCGAATCAAATTGCGGCGACGTCGTGGGCAGTAAATAGCGAGCGGGCTCGGTGAGTAGAAGAGGCAACCTGCCTGTGCTTCTCTTGCAGGCGCCTGAGCCGTTCGACACGGAAGGTGAGTGAGTTCGATATCGAAGTCAAAAGCACGGGCAGGTTTGCCCGCGTTACTTGCCGATCGTTGCGGTTTGTCTCGCTGGCTTCGACCGGCGTCCCAGTCGCAACTTTTGTTTCTTAGAACGCAGCCCGCCGAGCGGGACGATCTCACCTACAAATTGAATACGTAGAGGAGCAGGCGCGTGAGGAACAGGTCCGCCACCAGCACGGCTACGGAAGCCGCGACGAAAGCGGAAATGGTCGCGCGGCCTACGCCGGCCGTTCCGCCCTTCACACGCAAGCCCTGGTAACAGCCCACCGTCGAGGCGATAAATCCAAAAACGATCGGCTTCGAGAATCCGATCACCAGATCGCCCACGGCCAGCACTTTGATCGCGCGCGCCCAGAATTGCGCTGCGTCGATGTGCAGCGTGATCGTCGCCGCAAGGAAGCCGCCGAGCAAACCGGCGCAATCGCCGAGCGCCACCAGCAGCGGCATCACCAGCACGGTGGCGAGCACGCGCGGCGTGACCAATTTCCGAATCGGATCGACGCCCAGCCCGCGCATCGCATCCACCTGCTCGGTGACCAGCATCGAGCCGAGCTGCGACGCCATGCCCGTCGCGTTGCGCCCGCAAACCAGAAGCGCGGTGAACACTGGGCCCAACTCGCGAAGCAGAGAGAGCGAAAGCGCGTCGCCCGTCAGCGCTTTTTCACCGAAGCGCTCGAATTGCGACGCCGCGTTCAGCACGATCACGCCGCCCACGCACGCCAGCGCCACGCAAATAATCGGCAGCGAGCCGACGCCGATCAGGTCCATCTGATCGACGAGGTCCGCCTTCCAGCGCGTGGTGGTGAACATGATCTTCACCGCGTCCAACGCCATCAGCGAGTAGTCCTGCAGCAGCTCGACCGGCGCTTTCAATTTTTCGCCGAAGTTTTCGAAGAAACCGGGCGTTTCCACGGGAACAGTAGCGGTATCGGACACAGAAACTCCTCCGTTGGGGCTGGAGCGGACTACAGCAACGTCGCAACTACCTTAGCCAAAGACTGCGCGTCTGCCAAGCACGCTGCGAAGCCAGGGTGCGAGGAGGGCTGTGGAATTGTGAGGGCTCGGTGAAGCTACACATAGGCGAACTCCGGCCTGTGCCACAAGCTTTCTCACCTAATTCGACCAGCAAGGACGACAGGATTGCCAGCATCGCGATCGTGCTTGACCCATCCAAGTACTGGCAATTTCAACGTGCTCGGCACGTTCACCATAGGCGAGAGAGCACGTGGCACAGGCCGGAGTTCGCCTGTGTGCCGTTGAATTTAGGCAGAAGCTCGCTCGTTCTTACGCGCGCCGATAGCGGCCAGGCCCAGGCATGCTGCGATCACCAGCTCCATGATCACCGGCGGCGGGATGAAGAACTTGTAAGAGTTCACGGCGAGCGCCAGGAACGCGAAGGCAAAGGTGGCAATGACCGGCCGGAGCGGCGCCGCATCTTTCTTCGCGACGGCGCCGAGCTGCCACAGCACGATGCCGATGACGATCAACGTGATGCTGCCGGCGTAGCTCATGCCTTCGTAGAAATCCCAGAACGTTCGCGGCTGGCCCATCACCACAAACGAATTCAACTTCATCGCGGACACGGCCTGAAGCTGCGCTCCCGGCTGCGGCTTGCCGAAGTAGTCTCCCACGGCATGAAGCGCGCCATGGAGGAACGAAAGCACTCCGGCAACGCGCAGCAATAATGTCGGCCTCATCGAGGAATCTCCTGCTTCATCCAAATCAGCAAAACGTCACGTCCCGCCGCCCGCGCCCAGCTGCGCGACGATTTCGTACGGCCCAATTTTTGTTCCCGGGGTAAGCGGCATGCGCGGCGTGGATTATACACGCCCATCTTCGCCGCCGCGTCAGCGTTTGCCTTTGCGCGTCCGGGCGCCGCACCGTCTTGCTTTTGAATGGGAGCGCGCCCCGGGAGACACGTGCAGGTTTGCCCGCGCTACTCACGCGACCGCGGCGCCCGTTTTCATTGTTAAGATCGAGCTTCGGCCGCGCGGCCGCCGCAGCGTTCAGTTGTATTCGAAGATTTGTAGCGTGGTTCCGTTGGTCGTGGCGAGCCAGAGCTTGCCGTTGACGATCCGATGCGTGGTGTACTTGTCCATCCCGGACATGGTTTCGGCTTTCTCGGTCTGAAGATTCCACATCACCCAATCCGGCGGTTTTTGCAAATCGTCCACATCCTCGTACTCCACCGCGGCGTGTGCGCCATCGCCCAAAATCGAGACGTCCTCGATCACTCCGGCGCGTCCGCCAAGCTTGTGCGTTTCTTCTCCGGTGGCCGAGTCGATCACGATCACGTGGTCATCGGCGCCGCCGGTGAGAAACTCCTTGCCGTCCGGAGTGAAATCCAGGTCGAACATTTCCAGTTTGGTCGCGCTGCGATTCTCATGCAGCATTTTCCATGTAGCCGTGTCGTAGATGCGAATCACGCTGTCGCCGCCGGCGGTTGCCAGCAGCGAGCCATCGGGACTGAGCGCCAAGGCTGAAGGCGAGGAAAAATCCGAATTCAGCGTCGCAACCACTTTCGGAGTGCCGCTAAAATCCCAAATCTGGCCCGGATCGCCCAACGAGCCGGCCACGACCGAGTGCCCGTCACGAAGGAACTCGATCCAGCGCACGCGTCGCTCGCCCACTTTCCATTCTCGCGCGGCGCCGCCGGCGAGCGGCACGACCTTCACGGTGCCATCCCGAAAGCCAATCCCAAGCCACTGGCCATCGCGTGAGAAATCAGCCGCCGAAATGCGGGAACTGTCCCGCTCCGCGAACAACGCCCTGCCGTTCGCGACATCAATCACATGGATGCTGCCATCCTTGCACAGTACCGCGACGGACTTGCCCATCTGCGAAATGATTTGGCGGCTCGATTCACAAGGCAGCGTCACGCTGGCCACCGGTTTCACTTCCGCCGCGCGCACAGAAGCCGCACAAGAGCAACAACACAAGGCGAGGACCACACCCATTGCGCGCGTCATGCTTTCTCCAGCACGATGTCGAAATCTACGGCGGCGATGATGTGCGTGCCCGGGTCGCCCTTGATCAACACGGGACGAATCAGCTCGCGGCTGGTGATGAGCGGATCGACGCCCGAATTCTTGTCGGGATCGCCTTTGAATACGGGATCAGTGGCGAAATAAAGCTGCGTTATCAGCGCCTTGTGGCCGGGCGCGGTTACCAGGTAATGAACGTGTTGTCCCACGCGCTGCGGATAGTGCCCCGGCATGACGGATTCGAACGCATAACCGCCGTTGCCGTCGGGCTTCATGATCGCGCGATAGAGATAGCCTTGATTGTCGTAGTGGCCGGCATTGTCGGTCTGCCAGATTTCGAGCGTCGCGTCCTCGAGAATATTTCCGTTCACGCTGTAAACCGTGCCCGCCACGGCGAGCGGCATGCCGGGATCGTTCGCGCCGCGAAGCGTGGTGCTGTGCGGAGCGTCGCGCTTGTAGAAGGGGCCGAGTTCGCACCACGGTGTTGGCGGCTTCGGTTTTTCAGCGTCGTCCCACGCGCGCGCAAGGGCCGAGACTGGCATCGCGCCGCCGGCGATCGTCAGCGCGCCCATCGCTACACACTTTTCCAGTAGCTCCCGTCGTTTCATTTGCATGGCTGGGATACTCCTTTGCGCGGGAGTATAGCCCCACGGCTACGCGGCGCCGAAGCATATTTCTTCGCGATTCCGTGGTGGGCACGAGCGGCTGATGCATGCCTGCGAGCCGCGCAAGTCTCACAGACTTTAGTCTGTGGCGCACGCATTCGTGCCTGTGCGCGCGGCGCATTCTTGGGCCGTGCGGGTTTAGCCATGTATCCGTCGGCCGCGCCGAAGACAATGATCGCCAAACCGGGCCGCCACAAAAATGTGGCAGGCCCACAGGCAAAACTTGCCTATTTTACGAGTGTCCTCACCAAAATTGATTTTGCCAAGTTCCTGGTTGGTTGCCAGCATCTTGCTTAGTCCAATTCTGGCGACTCACGCTGTGCTTGCCCCGCTCACCATTGGGAAGTATGCCTGTAAAATAGGCAAGTTTTGCCTGTGGTCTTCGGCCGGGCAACCGCACTCCATAAGAAATCGCCTAATACTTCCACGACGTCAAATCCGCTCCCGGCGGCGCGGTCTTCTCGATGCGATCGAGGATCTTCGGCAGGTACATGGTGTTGTAGTGCAGGCGCGAGTAGGCGTTCGGCAGGTTGGGATCGCCGTTCCAGCAATGCTCCGCGCGGTCGCCGTATTTCACTTCGCCGCCGTACGGCGGATTCTTCGTGCTCTTCGAGAAAATCCTCGATGTAGTAGACGGCGTCGTTGAGAAAATAAGTGTCCGCGCTGCCCACGTAGATGTGGATCTTGCCCTGCGAGCTTCGGCCCGAGCGTGGCCCAATCGCGCTGCCAGGATGTGGCTCAGGTCGTAATGCTCGCGCCAGTACTCGGCGACCGCGTGATCGATGTCGCCGGTGACCTTGTCGAAAATCTGTTGCGGGTAGCCGTCTTTGCCCACCGGGCCGATACACGGCCTGCCAGATATCGAACTGCTCGCCGCTGCGCCCGTGCGTGCCGAGCGCCAGCTCGTACTGCGTTGATCTGCTTGCGTCGTCGTGAGCGTGGGCCCAGATAATCGCGCATGGCCGGGCTGCGCGACGCGCTTGTGCGCGCCCGTCGATGAAAAACGCATTCTTGTCTTTGTAGAGATCGATGTCCGTGAAGGCGCGAAAATCGACCGGGTCGGGGCAGGCGGCGAACGCGCCGTTGTAATGGTCCGGATAGAACATCTGCACCGCCAGCGCTTCCCAGCCGCCGGTCGAGCCGCCATAAAGAAATCGCGCCCAGCCCTGGCCGATGCCGCGAAACTGTTTCTCGATGTCGGGAATCAGCTCGTTCTCGATCGCGTCGCCGTACGGGCCGAGGTTGGCTGAGTTCACCGCGTAGGAATCGTCGTAGTAGGGATTGGCGTGCTGGATCTCGACGACCAGATACCGCGGAAAGCTCGGCGAGATCCACTGCTGATAAAACTTGTACGCCTCTTCCTGCTGAATGCGGTTGTAGCCGGCGAGATGGAAGCGCTCGCTGTAGTCGGGCTTCAGGTTCGGGTCGGGCGGCTCGGTGCGGAAGCCGTCGAAGTCGTCGGGGAAATGGTCCGTGAAAGATCGATCAGCGGAAAATGCGCCTCGGGATGCGTCGTCGAATCCTTCCGGCACCAGCATGTGCGCGCCCAGATACATCGGGCGGCCCCAGAACTTCGTCAGCAGCTCGCTTTGGATCTGGATGTGGCGGATGTATTCGCGTGTCCGTCGGATCGGGAATGGGCGGAATCACTGCTGAGCACGAGCGATCAGCTCGACTTGCCGTTTGCGTGCCAGCGCGAACCTTCTGCGGCTTGGAATACAGATTGCCCGGCGCGAGATTCCAGTGCTGCCCTTCGCCGCGGTCCATGGGCAGCTTCACCGTGTGTGCCGTCGGCGCGATGGAACGTTTCGTATTTGTGCAGCACCGCCTGCACGAAGTATTCGCCGGGCTTCACGTCGTTCAGGATGCGCACCGGATAGCCGAACGACGCGTTCGTCGATCATAATCGTCTGGCCCGGCTGCATCCCGTCCACATCCATGCCGAAAATCATCTGCGTGCGCACCGAATTCTCGATCTGGAAGCGCGGCTCCTTCGCGCCATCGGTAGAAAGGATCAGCAGCAACCGCCCATCGAGAGGCGTAGCACTCTGCGCCGCCGGGAACGACACATCAAATTTGTAGCTCTGCTGCGCGCCACTCTGCGCCATCGCCTCTCCCGCACACGCCATCATCAACATCACTGCCGCGCCCCACGCCAACGCACGCCCCACCCTCATCGCGCCCTCCATTTCAGCGCCGCGATTCTACACCGTGGTACACACATTCGTATCTCGATCGGGTGCGTGCCGGTGTCTAATCAAGGGAATCCGACGCAGCCGGGATTTCGGTAAGCGCCAGCCGCTCGGAGCGACACATGGCAACTAGGCGCACGGCTCTCGACATCTTGAGAAAGCCTCTAAGCTGGCTCGCGTTTTGCGCGGCGCTGGCGTGGAGTGTCGTCATATCCGTAATGCTCGGCCAGATCTATATAAATCGTGGCGTGCCGTGGCACAGCCTCACGGAATGGGGCGTCGACGTACAGTTGGCGGACACCGGGCGTTACATTCCGATGCCGTTCGGGCATCATTCGCGATCCTTCTATGTGGCGCGTTTCTACAGCATCACGTTCGTCGTGCTGATTCTGGGTGTCGTGGCCTTTAGGTCTCTGAGGCGTGCTAGAACCATCGGTCAGAAGAGAAACTGCTCGAGCGGCGGAGAAGATTAACGAAACACTTTTCGTTTTTGTACGGGGCTTTTAGTTCGGTCGCGCCGAAGCTCGCTGGATTCTTTTCTATCTCTCCCGAATGCGATTCCAACGCGCCGCGTGCGCGTCCCACTCCTTGCGCACGGCAGGAGTGATCCAGAACACCTGCGCACCAAGTCCCTGAACCGTGTCAATCATCGAAAATGGGATGCTGGCTTGGACACTGTCATCGGCCTCGACGTAAACGATCCACACTGCGCGCCTATTCAATTCCTGCTGGAGCCGCGCGCGCAACTCGCCCGGCGCGACCTCCGCGCCATTCAGATAGATCGCACCATTCGCGCGGGCGTAAAGCGAAAGCGTCTCGGGCCACGGGCTGTCCGTCGCTTTTGCAATTTGCCGCGTGGCGAGATCGACCGTCAACCCCTGCGGCGTGATCGGAGTGATCGTCATGAACACAGTGATCAACACGAGCTCCAGGCCCGCGAATACCGTGACGAAGTGAACGGGCAGCGCACTCAACCGAACGACGGCTCGCTGCGGCCGCCACGCGATCACCTGGCGCAGCCGCAACTCCGGCAGCATTCGCGGCAACGCATAGTCGCTGGCACGGCGCGCAAACGCCGCCTGCACCGGCAGCACAATTCCCAATGCGATGAGAAACATCGCGAGCCAGTTCGCGTGGATGTAGTCCTCGCTCGGCTCCGGATACGCCTGGATTTTGAATCGTGGATGAAATGCGTCGAGGCACGCCGCGCGCTTGCCGAAATTCACGTCGATGGAATGATGAACGGGCTTGTCCGGGAACGCTCGGTAGTCGCCCCAAACCCGAGTGATCGTCAGCCCGCGATCGTATTCGGAAGGCCCACTCCGTCCGTTGCTGACTTCGCCATTCGTGACTTGCCTCCACGCCGTTTCCATCACGACATCCGGATCGCAGGAGGGTGGCATGTGACGGGGCCCGTCCTGAAGAACGATCTCCGCGTAATAGTCGGTGTCCCATTCGCGCTGAAGTTCGAATGGCCCGGAGGAAACGTGGCCGCTCGCAATCTGCACGGGCAGATCCACCGCGACTAATGTGCCCGGCGCAAGCCGTAGCATGGAATACGCGAACAACCCGCAGCCGCTGAGAAGCGCGACCAGTCCAATCCAAGCCCGCACCGGCAGTCGCATCTTTGTTTAGTCCCCGCCTCGCCGCACAAGTTCCCAGCCTTCAGTCCGTGGCACAGGCATTCGAGCCTGTGCGCACCTCACGTTCCCGTGAGGTGCGGGTGTGGCTATGTCGCCCGCGTCTCGGCATTCGATTCAGTGGCAAAACCCGCACCCCACAAAATGTGGGGCGCGCACAGGCGCGAACGCCTGTGCCACGGGCCACCCGGCCCGTGCTTCTTATAGAGAAGCAGGCCGTCACTTCTGCTCGCGGATTTCCGGCGTCGCACCGCCGCCGCCTTTGAAGACGATGCTGAACGTGGAGCCTTTGCGCAGGTGCGTGACCAGCGCGGGGCGGAAGCACGCGATGCAGGTGCCACTTTTGTGGCGCGCGCTGGGATAAACGATGCCGGCCGAGCCGCGCTCGAGCAAATCCTCCGCGAGGCGTTGCGAGGCTTTGTAGCTGTCGCCCTTCCAGCACGCCTCGTACCGCGGATCATCGCGTATGTCGTGGAACTTTGCGCGAAAGTCGGCCTGAAAATCCACGTAAGTGAACGTCTCGCTCTCCTGCCAGTTCACTTCGGCCAGTTCCTTTGCGCGGTGATACGCCACTTCCATTTCCGACGTGCGCCGCGCAAATGCCGCATACCAGGCGCCGCGGTCGGGGCCGTTGAACCGGTTCCCCGCCGGACTCGCGTGCGTGAACGCCGCGTTGATGATGCGTGCGTGCGGCACGCCGAACACCAGCTCGCGCACGCCGATCCCCGGCAGCAACCCCGCTTCGCCGAGCAGCCGGTCGTTCGTCGCGCCTTCCAGCTCGTACAGCGCGCGCAGGTCGGCTTCATCGGCATCGCGCGGCAGCAGACGCGTCAGCACGCTCTCGTCGCGCTCGACGTATTTCGCAGGGATCAGCCGGTGCGTTCCGTCGCGCCGGATCTCGGTGACGCGCGGCGGCACTAAATCCCTCCGCGCCGCGAATCCAGAAGCTGGCGGACGCGCATCATCGCGGGCTGCCCGCCTTTGATCATGTAGTCGAGCGGCGTCGCACCCGCGAACATCGGATTTGAATTTGCGAGCTGCACCCAGCGATCCGCCAGCTTTTTTCCGTACAGCACGTTCAGCGCTTTGAAGATTCCGGTGAGAATCGAAATGCGCGTTAGCCGGTCCTGGTCGAGCCGAGCGCCCGAGGTACGCTTTAAGTCCCGCTTCGAGTCCGCTTTCAGCTCATAAAAAGCGCCATTTGAAATTCCGCCGAGAAGCTGCCGCGCATCTTCGTCGCGCACGTCCCATAGCTCGCACAGCCTGAAAAACGCGCGAGTCGCCGCGGGGCTCAGGCGTTCCTGCTCCTCGCGCCGCGACAGGTCCGTCGGCCTCCCACCCCCGCCCGCCGCCAATACATTCAGCGTCGCCACGTTACCTCCCCAGCACGTACTCCATTTCTGGAGTATTATCGCTCCACATATGGGCTATCGTCAAGTGGTGGCATAAACTCCCGCGTCGGCCATCATCCTACGAAGGCAATTTCAGATCAGGGCCCGATCCGAGCCGGACTGAGAAGCAGAAGAGGATTTTGGGTGTTACCGTTCGGCGTGCGTCACGGCACGAATCACTCACTTCCGGTCCGGCCCGCGCATGACCGCGCGATAGATTCGTATCACGCCGTAGATCAACACCGCGAAGAAGAGTAGCCCGAGATAAGGAAGAATGTTGACGTGAAGGAACACGGAGTGTGCGGCTGTTTCGGGAAACAGATAAACGAAAATCACATCGAGCGCCAACAACGTCAGCAGTCCGAGCATGATCCACCGGACCAGCCGAGTCATGCCTCGGCACCCATTCGCTTAATCGACGCGACCTGCCGCAGGTAAACCAACAAGTAGTAGATCAGCCCCCCGTAGATGAGGCCCACCAGCAGTAAAAGAAAACTTGCGCGCTTGCCCCACTTCGAACTGCGGTCCACGCGAATCAGGAAATACCACATCGAGAAATACAGCAGCAGCGTTCCCGCCGCTCCCACCGCCCCGGTGGTGGCCACGGTGTATTGCAGAAACTTCGAAGCTGCGACCGCGCGGTCCAAGGCTCCGTCGCTCGCCTCCGTGAGCCAAAATAGCGCGCCAACAGCCACCATCGCGCACGCCGAACAGAACATCACGCGCGGCCCGTTGCCCCACACCAGCCACTCTTCCTTCATCCAGCGCTTTTCGAAATAGTTCATGGGCCGGTAGGTGCGCAGCCCGCATTCTACTGCAGCGCGCGGAGGTACTTGTAGCTGAGGGCGAGGCTCTGGAGTGCGGGGACGGAGCCGAAGTCGCGCTCCACGAAGTAGTGCTGTACGCCGGTGCGCTGCGCGAGCAGCAGGATGGATTTCCAGTCGATGACGCCGGAGCCTACGGCTTCGAAATGCGAGGCCGCCTCATCGAGCGACTGCGACGTCGGGAATCCCGCCGGGCGATCCTTCAAGTGCAGCATGCGGATACGCGAGCCGAATTTCTGCAGCATCTCGATCGGATATTCGCCAGCCTGCGCAATCCAGTAGCAATCCATCTCCAGCACCACCAGCGACGGATCGGTGAGCCGCATCAGCTCCGCGAATCCGGTGGTCGCGCCGAACTTTCTGAATTCGTAGTTGTGATTGTGAAAGCCGAGCTGCATGCCGGCCTTCTTCACTTTTTCGCCCCACGCGTTCAGTTGCGCCGCGGCCGCCTGAAATCCATCGAGCGACGCCCACATTTTCGGCGGGAGCATCGGACAGATGACGTACTCGACGCCGAGCTCTTTCGCATAGTCGATCTTTGACTCGAGGCCGTCGTAGTTGAAGTGGCCGCTCGGCACGCTCAGCCCGTGGTCGGCGATCATCGCGCGCAATTCTTTCGCGGGGCGGTTGTAAACGTCCCAATAGGTTTCCACTTCCTTGTAACCGATGGCGCTGATCGACGCGAGCACACCGGCCAGATCCGTCTTCGCCAGATCGCGCACGGTGTAAAGCTGCACGCCGAGCGGACCTGTGAAGACTTTCCGGGCCTGCGCACGCGCACGCACCGCTTGCGCCGCCAGGGTGTCCGCAGTAGCAGCTGCAACGCCTGCCCACTTCAAAAAGTCTCGTCGCTGCATCTCACCCCCAATCTACGAATTCAAAAGCGTGGAACATTTCACGGAAAACACCGAGAAAAGCGTTGAGGGCACGGAGAGTTCTGCGCCAATTACTCAAGTCGGCCCTCGTCTTGCTCCCTCTGTGTCCTCCAGCAGTTCTCGGTGGTCTCTGTGAAATGTTCTCGCCGTTGCCTTTCGCAGTTCGCTTACTTCGCCGGTGTTTCGGCCGGCAGCAACTCGTAACTCACAAACGCCAGCTTCTTCGAATCCGGCGACCACGACGGCACGTTGATCGTTCCCTGCCCGCCGAAGAGGCGCGCGAGCACGGTGATTTTCCCGTCGGCCATCGACATTAGACGCAACTGCACGTCTTTATTCTCCGGATGGCCGGTGACGCTTTTGTCGTAGGAGAGCATCACCATCCACTTCCCGTCCGGCGAAAAGTGCGGGAACCAGTTGTTCCAGTCGTCGTGCGTCACTTGCTCCTGCGTCGCTGCCGTCGGGATGCATCCGCCAGATCTGCATGTGGCCGGTGCGCTCGGAGTTGAAGTAGATCCATTTTCCGTCGGGCGTGTACTCGGGGCCGTCGTCGAGGCCTTTCGCCGTGGTGAGTCGCGTTTCGTCGGCGCTGGACGTGGCGGTCGCGGGAAGCGTGTAGATGTCGAAGTCGCCGTTGCGCTGGCCGACGAAGGCGAGCGTCTTGCCGTCGGGCGACCAGCCGTGCCAGTACGACGGAGAATTTTTGCGTGATGCGCCGCGGCGCGCCGCCGCTTGCGACGCCTGTAATAGGCAGCATGTACACGAGCGAGTCGTGCGTGTCCTGCGAGTTGTCGCTGATCGACGAGCTCGGCTGCCGTCAGGCGAGATGCCGTGGTCGTTGTTGCAGCGCGTCGCGAAGCCCGTGTCGATCGTGACAGGCATCGGCGCAGCCAGCGCCGTCCCGAACGCCCACCGGAATCGGCTCGGGCACCGCCGCGGGAAAGCGCCAGATGCGGCCGTCGCGGTTGAACAAAAACTGCGCGCCGTCGCGCGTCCAGTTCGGCGCTTCGAAGCGCGCCTTCTCCACATGCTTGATCGTGCGAATCGTAGAGTCGATCGCTACGGTTTCGAGCGTGCTGTAGAGCGCGGAGTTCTTTTCCGTCACGAGTGCTGCGCCTGCCGACAGCGGTTCGAGCGTCACGTGTGAGAACTGGGCCTTCTCCACTACGTCCTTTTCGTGTGCGCTCAGCCCGATGCCAACATAAAAGTCGCCGTCGAACGGCACCGGGATCGCCGCGCCCGTCGGCAGGAGCTTGCCCGTTTTGTCCATCGCGTCGCCCATATAAAGGTAGGCGTAGCCGTTGCGCTTCACGAGACTGATCCGCATCGGAGTCGTAAACGTCAAGCCACCCGCGAGGCCGGTTGAAAACGAAGAGCCGATCGGCAACCCATCCTCGTAGATCGGCGCCATGGTCTCGATTTCGGTCGTTATCGCGCTCGGCGATTCGCGATATTGGAGCGCCAGCAGTCCGCTGCCATGTAGCGCAGCATCCACGTACGGTGAACCTGGATCGAGCGACTTCCGCATCATCAGGACCGCCTTGCGATGCGGATTTACACCTTTGCCTTCGAAAACAATCGTGGCCGCGAGCGCGAAATCGCCGGACATTTTCTTCCACGCGAACTGAAACGCGTCGGCGTTGCCCCAAATGTTTTCGCCACTCGCTTCAAGGCCATAGACGGCGCTCTTCTCGTGAAAAATTGTCGATCCCGGATGCAGCACCGTCCCTACATCGCCGCTCTTCTCGAAGATTCCCACAGCCCCAGGCTGCTGCGCGCGCATCGACGCGGCGAACAGCGCGATCCCTGTCGCGATCACCAGTGCGAGCAACGCCAATCCGCGCCGCGTTTTCATCGATGCACCTCCGCCTAGCACGCGCGGCATTCTACCCCACGCGCTGGGTGCGCGGCTGTGTTCGATGTGAATTTTGAAGTTTGAACTTCAGAAGCATGGAAGCTGCCACGGGGACGCACAAAACGCGCATTTCACGGAGAACACCGAGAGGCGCGGGAGGTCACGGAGGCTTCTCCGCCAAGCAAGTCACCTCCATGCTTTCACGCTTTGCGGTCTCTGTGCCCTGTGTGCCCCGTGTGAATGATTCCGCCTCACGCAAACGCATCGTAGCTAGCCAGTTTCTTCCCAGAAGAGTTACACTCGCGCGCAGGACATGCCCACGCCCTTCGCCCAACTTTCGCGACGCAGCGCGCGCCGCATCGCCAGAGGCGCGGTGATTTCGATCTCACTGGCTGCCGCGATCTTCGGGCCGGCCGTCCGGGCGCAGTTTTCCGCCACGCGTCCGCCGCAGGCCGCGCCGCATGCTCAACCCGGCCAGACGGCGCCGCCGGTCCAAGTGGTTCCGTTCTCGACTCTCGTGCAGCAAGTGGCTTCAGCCTTCGCACAATACAAAGCTAAAAAAATAATGATTCTCGATTTCATCGGCAGCGATCCGATAACGCTGGACCGCGCCGGCCAGCAAATCGCGGCCGACTTTCGCGTCCAGCTCAGCGAGGCCGCGCACAAGTTCAAAATCGGCGACCGCGCAACGATGCTCGGATTAATGAATGCCGAAGGCGTCACGCAGGACGACATGGTCTATGAGAAAGCCGTGGCCTACATTTTTCGCGACGCAAAAATTGATGCGTGGGCGATGGGAACGCTCACGCCGCTGGGCGATACGCTGGAACTGAAGCTCACTCTTTACACCGAAAAAAACGCGGCGCAACTCGCGACGTATGAAACTTCAATTCCCTTCACGCCCGACCTGAAAGCGATGGTCGATCCAAGGCCTGCTGCCATCTCGCCCGATCCAACCATCGCCGTCAGCGGTGCACATGGCTACTCCTTTCCGCGGTGCGAATACTGCCCTCAAGCGGAGTATTCACAGGTCGCAGTGAAAGCTCATTTGCAAGGAACCGTGATCATGCTCGTGGTGGTGGGCGTTGACGGCCATGTTTCAGACATCAGGATCGTAAAGGGGCTACCGCTCGGTCTCAATAAAAAGGCCATTGAAGCCGTAAAAACGTGGCGTCTCACTCCGGCGCAGGGCCACGATGGCCAGCCCGCCGCCGTCCGCCAGACCGTCGAAGTCTCGTTTCATTTGTACTGAGGCAGATCGCCAATGAAGCTTGCGAAGTCCACATCGCAGCAGGTTCGACGCGCTACACAGCGCGTCATGCTCAGCACGGCGCTCGCGATGTGTTCCGTCGCGTCCGCGCAGTCGAGGCAGCCGGCCGCGCAGTCCGGCGTCGTGCCCGCTCCATCGTCGGCACAAAATACACCGACGGCTGGTAGTTCACCGCTCGCCGCCGCGGCGCGCCAGGTGGCCCGCGCATTCGATAAGTACGACGCGCGCACGGTCGCCGTGCTCGATTTCGTGAACGTCGAGTCGCCGGAATGGGACCGCCTCGGGCAGCAACTCGCGGCCGATTTCCGCTTGGAACTCGCCGCGCAGCGGCACGCTCCCAAGCAGGAGGATCACGCCACGATCCTCGAGCGGATGCTCGCGGCCCACCTCTCGCCATACGACCTCACTATACCCAGCACGGCCGCTCTGGTCGTTCGCGATTCGGACTTGAAGTTGTGGACGATCGCGCAGCTCGAGCCGAATGGCGACTTCATCGAAATGAATTTTTCCGTTGTTAAGGCCAAGAAAACCGACCCGCCACCGTCGGAAATCGCGACATTCGCCGTGCGAATTCCGTTCACACCCGAACTGAAAGCGATGATCGATCCCGCTCCACCCGATCCCCTTGCGGCGTATCCGTTGGCGGGCAAAGACGGAATTGGCGCTCCGAAGTGCGTGAAATGCCCGCAGGCCGAGTACACGGACGCCGCCAAGAATGCAAGGCGCGAGGCCACCATTTTGATGGAGGTCGTGGTCGAACCTAACGGCAACGTGGGCAAAATCGTGGTCACGCACGGCGCGCCGTTCGGGCTCACCGAGTCGGCCGTCGCTGCGGTTCAAAGCTGGAAATTGAAGCCGGCGCTCGACAAAGACGGTCACCCCATTGCCGTCCGCCAGACCGTCGAAGTCGCGTTTCGTTTGGACTGACGGAGAAACGCCGATGATCCTCGTCCGCTTGGCGCTTTACACTTGCGGGTTCTACATCGCGGTCACCGCCGCGCTTGTCGCTTGCGCGTGGGCGATTCATGCGAACTCCTACCTGGTCTTTGTTCGTTCAAGGTTCTTCGGGCTGTGGTTTATTCTTGCCGTGCCTCTCGCGGCGATGTGGCTCGCGTCTTTCGCGGCAGCGTGGACGATTGCTGCGCGCGCGCTAAGGAAGCGCCACGCGGAGGCCGAGCCCAAGTGATCCTCATCCCCCTCGCCGTCACAACATGCGTTTTGTATTGCATCGGCACGCTGCCGCTATTTTTCGTCGCGTGGTTGTACGTGAAACGCGGCGGCATCATCGGAGTAAGGTACCTTCCGCGCCCGCCCCTGCGTCGTCTTGCGCGGCTCGCCCTTCCTTTCGCGATCGTGTGGGTGATTTCCTACGCGCTGGCGTGGTGGTGGCTGATGAGCGACTTCGAATTCATCCGCGCATTCCACCGGTGATCAGCATGCTGTGAGATCGTCCCGCGATGCGGGACTATCCTACGTTTCGGAACTTTTCGCGCACCACGCGGAATGATCCCTGACAACATTTCGCGCTCGCTAACGTCGAACTTCCTGTAGCCTGCGCTCAACCGAACGGAGCTACCCACACATGCACCCGCTCACGCGCCGCAGATTCCTCAGCACCAGCCTGGCCGCTGCGGCCGCGTCTTCGCTACGAGGCGATCACGTGGCGCGCGCGCTCGGCCTTTCACACGCCGCCGCGCAGGACGAAAATTCCTGCGTCCTGACGCCCGAGCAGGAAGTCGGCCCGTTCTACGTGGCCGGTGAAATGCTGCGCGCGGACATCGGCGAAGGAAAGCCCGGCGTCCCGCTCACGTTGCGCATTCTGATTTTCGAAGCGGGGTCGTGCAAACCGATTCCCAACGCGGCCGTGGACATCTGGCATTGCGACGCGCTCGGCATCTACTCCGGCTTCACGAAAACGAAATTTGGGCCGCCGCCGGAAGGCGCTCCTGGAGACTTTCGCGGTGGTCCACCGCAGGGCGGTCCGCCAAACGGCGCGTCACCAAATGGCGACGCACCATCCGGCCCGCCACAAGGTCCTCCATCAAATGGAGCGCCTCCGAATGGCGGCGGCCCTGGCCCCGGCGGAAGTTTCGGCGGCCCGCCCCCGATGCAACCCACGGACAAACTCACTTTTTGTCGCGGCGTTCAGATTACGGGTGCCGACGGCGGCGTGGTGTTCCACACGATTTTCCCCGGCTTCTACCAGGGCCGCACGAATCACGTTCATTTCAAGGTGCGCATCGGCGATATTTACGGCACATTTCAGTCTGGTCCCAATGTCTTGCGCATGCATTCTGCGAGCGGCCACGTGTCGCACACCGGCCAAATCTTTTTCCCCGAAGACGACGCCGTCACCTTGATGAAGCGCGCGCCCTACAACGAGCACAAAATCCATCGCGTCACGCAATCCGAAGACGGCGTCTTCAATCAGCAGCACGGCTCGGTGGCGATTGCGCGTATGCATCTCGACACCGAGGAGCAAATTCGCCGCGGCATCGGCGCCGCCATCGTAGCCATCGTCGATCCCAACGCCACACCCGCGCCCGTGCATCCCGCAGGCTTCGGAGGCCCGGGCGGTCCCGGCGGCCCTCCGCCTTCCCGCAACTAACGCGCGGAGGAATCGCCGCCAGTCAACGGGAGATTGCGCTTGCTAACAAACGCAACGTGGCACAGGCATTCGTGCCTGTGTGCAACCGGCTTTTAGCCCGGTGCAGGTTTAGCCCTTCCACCGCATCGTTGATCGAATTTGACATCGCCCACCCGGCCCGCCACAAAAATGTGGCAGGCCCACAGACACGAATGTCTGTGCCACGGCGAGCGTATCTCACCGCTTCAGTGGGTGCCCGCCTCCACCAATTCCCCAATCGACACAAACTTTAGCCCGCGCTTCTTCCCTTCCTGCAAAATGTGCGGGAGCGCCGCCATCGCGCGCGATGGATCGTCGATCCCATCGTGCAGAATCACAATTGTCCCCGGCGCAAGATTTTTCTCGATGAGCCAGCGGATGTAGCCGACGGGAGGATGTCCGGGATCGTGCGGATAGGGGCATCCAAGCGCGCAGATGTATCCGCGCTCGCGCGCGAGGCGCAACTGCGAGGGGCGCGCCACTCCTCCCGGAGCGCGAAACATTTTCGGCTTCGCGCCGCGCCCGGCCGGCAAACCCAGCACGCGTTCCACATCCTCCAGATGGCCCACAAACTCCGCATCCGAGTGCGCGAGCATCAGCCCGTGTCTGTAATAGAGGTAGTGATTGCCGACTTCGTGGCCGCCCGCGCGAATCGCCGCAACAATTTCAGGATGGCGCTCGGCGCGATCGCCAATCAGAAACAATGTGGCCCGCGCGTCGTGCTCGCGCAAAATCTCCAGCACCCGCGGCGTGTGCACCGGATGCGGGCCATCGTCGAACGACAGTGCCACCAGCGGCTCGCGCGTTTTCACGCGATACAGCACTTGCGGCGTGAGCCACTCCAGCACCGGTATCGCCCACAACGGCTGCACAAAAAATACAAATGCAACAATCCCCGCCGCCGCAACAGCCAGCGTAGCCACCACTATCGCAAGAGGATGGAGAAGTTCGATCAACGGACGCAGTGTAACGGAGGCAGGTAGCTACTCGCGCGCAAAATACTGGCAATATTCATGCCCCTACACAATCACCTACGGGAGAAAGCAATTGGCATAAGCCGGAGTTCGCCTGTGTGTCTTGTAGTTGCGAGCCGCTACGTGTGAACGAATTTTCATTAGGAAGATTTCCGCGCCGAGGATCGTTGCCACGTTGTCGCGTCCTACAGGCGAAATCCGGCCTGTTCCACTTCCTTTCTCTCCCAACTTGTTGGGTGATCCGGCGGCGATCGCTGCCAGCATTTCGTAAGCGACCGTAGGACGACAGTCCCGCAAAGCGGGACTAGCCCACCAAAATGGACCGTGGCGCGAGCGTGCGACAACGCTAAGCTTGCACGCACTATGTCCAACTCCAACGCGCCGCTCGAAGTCACGCTCCGCGGCCAGCACGTTTACCTTGCGCCGCTGCGCGCAGAACACGCGCACGCTCTGGCCGATGCATCCGCTGAAGCTGCCGCCGCAGGCGACACTGAACTTTACAAGTGGAGCCCCGTGCCGCAGTCGCTTGCCGAAGCGGAACGCTACATCGATGCAGCACTCAACGCGCGCGACGCCGGCACGATGCTTCCCTTCACCACGCATCGAGCGTCCGATAACAAAGTGATCGGTTCGACGCGTTTCTGTTTCATGGACCGCTGGGCCTGGCCGCCGCAGCACGCGCGCTACGCGAATCCGTTTCCAGACATCGTCGAGATCGGCTACACGTGGCTGGCCCGCAGCGCCGTCCGCACCGCCGCCAACACCGAAGCGAAACTGCTGATGCTCGCGCACGCGTTTGAAACATGGAACTGCGTTGGCGTGTGCCTGCATTCCGACGCGCGCAACACGCGCTCCCGCGCCGCGATCGAGCGTATCGGCGGAAAACTTGACGGCATTCTCCGCGCCCACCGCATGGCAGCAGACTTCATTCCCCGCGATTCGGCGCGCTACAGCATCGTCGTCGCCGAATGGCCTACAGTGAAGCAGCGCCTCCAGCACATGCTCGCCTCGCACAGATGACCGCGTGGCACAGGCATTCGTGCCTGTGTGCGACCGACTTTAAGGCGGTCGCGGGTTTAGCCATCCAATGAAACATCGCGACGGAATCGAACGTCGCCCACCCGGCCCGCCACAAAAATCTGGCGGCCCCACAGACACGAATGTCTGTGCCACGAGCGACGCTCTATCCCGCATACGTTCCTTCGTGGTATATCTACCGCTCGCTCCAGCCAGTCCCGGGTCCACAAAGAATCGCCGCCGCGAGGTGCCTCATGTCCAACGAAGAGAAAAATATCGCGCTCGCCACTCGCTGGTTCGAAGAAGTGTGGAACCAGCGCCGCACCGATACCGTGTACGAACTGATGGCTCCTGACGGAATTGGTGTGGGCCAGGCGCCTCCGGGCGTGACCATCACCAGCCACGCCGACTTCATCGATCTCCATCGGCGCATGCTCGACGCGTTCGGCGAATTCCATCTCACCGCTGAAGACATCATCGCCTCAGGCGACAAAGTCGTGGTGCGCTGGTCGTGCGTCGCCAAGCACACCGGCGACAGCCTCGGCCTCCCCGCGACCAACAAAACCGTCAAGTTTAGCGGCATCTCGATCCAGCAGTACGACAACGGCAAACTCACCCGCGGCTGGGACAACTGGGATCAGCTCAGCCTCCAACAACAGCTCGCCGCCGAAGCCGAACAGTCCGCCTCCGCCTGAGAAATATTGCAGCGCGAATTTCCCGCGTGAAGAAGGCGGTCGGCACGGCAGCCTGGAGAGTTGCCTTATTCCAAAGGGCCGAACGCACCAATCGAGGTGAAACATGAAAGTTTGGTGGTGGATCCTCGTCGGATCCGCAGGCGTAGCGGCAATCTCAACATGCCGGACAGTGGCAAGTATTTCCGCAAACTCATCCAATCTCACCGCTGAGCGTCGCACCGTCGTTGAGAACGATGTGCGCCGGTTCACCGCGGCCGTCGCTCGCGATGTGACCAGCGAAGGCCCCATCGCCTGGCGCAAATACTTCGCCGACGAACCGCAATTTTTCATGGCGGTGGACGGAACGCTGGTGTTCCCGGATGGCCAATCCGCGGCAAAGGCGATTCCTCAGATCGCCAGTCAATTCAAGCGCATTGAATTGCACTGGGGCGACGACCTGCGCCTCGACCCGCTCACCGATAGCCTCTGCAACGTCGCCACGTCTTACACCGAGAAAATTGAACTCCAACCGGGCGCGAGCGGCCCTCAGGGCGCCGAGGTCGGATACTTCACCGGCATCGCCGAGAATCGCAATGGCCAGTGGCAATTTCGAAATGCCCACTGGTCGCAGCCGTTGCCCGCTTCGGCGCCTAAATGAAAATCGCGGTCGCCACTGGAGGAGCGCTTCAGCGCAACCTCACACCACGTAGCCGTGCAAGCTCTCTGCCCTCGAGAGTGCTCGCGCAACGGTCGGCACGAAGTTCAGTTCGCGCTGCAGCGCATAACAATCGTGCTACGCTACGGCGATGCTCACTCGCACCGCACTGATGGCTACCATAGCGCTCGCCGTAACGCTGTTGGTCACGCTCGCCCCCACTCGCGCGCCAGGCGCGTACATCAAGTCAGCTGCGTACTCCGCGCCGGCCTCGGGTCCGCTGCTGCTCGTTGTAAACCAGGGCGACAAGAACGTGTCGCTGATCGATCCCGTCGCGCAAAAACAAATTGCGACCATCTCCGAAGAAGTCACCGACGTGCACGGCCACGAAATCGCCGCGTCGCCTGACGGCCGCTTCGCCTACGTGCCGATCTACGGCTCGAGCGGCGTGGGCCAGCCGGGCATCGACGGCAGCGAAATGCTGGTGCTCGATCTGGCCGCGCGAAAAGTTTCCGGCGCCGTAAAATTCGAAACCGGCGTGCGGCCGCACTGCGTCGTGTACGATCCCGTGAGCAAGCTGCTCTACGTCACCACTGAGCTCACCAATTCCGTCACCGTAGTCGATCCACAATCGCTGAAAGTGGTGGGCACGATTCCGACCACCGTGCCGCAATCGCACATGCTGGCGATCTCGCACGACGGAAAGCGCGGCTACACCTCCAACGTGAAACCCGGCAGCGTCACCGTGCTCGACATTCCCGCGCGCAAATCGATCGTCGTGATTCCCATCTCTGCCAACTCGCAGCGCATCTCGATTTCGAATGATGACAAGTGGGTGTTCACCTCCGACCAGACCAAACCGCAGCTCGCGGTGATCGACACCGCCACAAATAAAATTTCGAAATGGGTCCCGCTGCCGGGGATCGGCTACGGACCGCGTCCACGCGCGACGGGAAATTTCTGCTGGTTTGCACCACGGCGGGAGTGGCGGTGGTGGATCTTTCTTCGTTCAGCGTGGTACGCACGATCAAAGTCGAAGGCGACCCGCAGGAAATTCTGGTCGCGCCCACCGGCACCGCCTACGTTTCGTCATTCGCCGGACGCGCCGGCAAGGTCACCGCCATCGATCCCGGCGCCACAAAAGTCACAGCCGTGATTGACGCCGGCTCCGGCGCCGATGGCCTCGCCTGGGCGCTGCGTGGCACAGGCAATCTTGCTGTGCCACGGACCGCGTGGGATAGCCTGCCGCGGAGGCTGTCGTCCTCCGAACTCCAACCGACAAACCGCAATCACGAAATCGAACTGCGATCACACGTTGCGGAGATTTGCGTGGCATAGGCATGCTGCCTGTGGATTCGTCAGCGAAGCGCACCTTTCTAATCCGGGGGCACAAGTTGCGGCCACAGACAATATGTCCATGCCACACAGACCTCCATAACAGAGCGCTTGGCTCCAACGGTGCCAGCGCCCGTCTTTCAGGTTTAGATCGCCGGACGACAATCCGGCGAAGCGAGAATATCCCACCAAAATAATCGCAGCCTCGTATGGAATTCGCCGCGCCGCCGCGTTCCTGGAGCAGCAAGCCGTAGCAGCCCAGGAGGCGCAAGATGACCCGGCCCCTACCACTCGAACCACCGGAACCAAATGCGAGCGTAGCCGCCGGCGTCCTGCTGATCGTCGGCTCTGGAGATTTTGGCCGTCTGCGCCGCCGTTGCGGTGCTGGGCAGCATCCTCGCCACGCTTCCCTGATCGACTCGCGCCCCACGCCAGCAACCGACGCGCGTGTATTTGCCGGTGGGAAATCGTGCATGAAGACGAGAATCCGGCGCCTTCGTTGTCCGATCGATTTGAACTAATGCGTGACGGAGGTGGGCGGTGTGACGGGTGTTTCGGGATACAAGGCGCTCAAATTCCGGGTCGCCGTGAAGCAGCATCAGGTCGGGATCGCGGCGCGTCCAGACGGCATCTTTCGAACCCGCTTCCCAGGCTTTGCGCAAAGCATCGAGCGCTTCCGGCACTTCGTTTCAGCAGGCAGTAGGTGCAAGCCGCGTTGTAGAGAATCGAAGCCTCGTTGGCGCGCAAGGTGACGGCCAGGTTCAGCTCGCGCAGGGCGTCTTGCTCGCGCCCCAACTCGGCGCAAGTGCCGCCCAGCAGAATGCGCGCTCGCGCGTCCTCGGGCACTTGTTTCAAGTGAATTCTCGAGCGCGAGGCAGAATCTCTCGCTCAATGTTCATTTTGGCTTTTTCGTTGCCCATCGCGCCGAGACTATTCCGGATGGGAACATAAATGTTGTAGTCCTCGCCGCTGGCTTCGATGGCGGCTTCGGCCACGTCCATCAATTCCTGGTAGCGTCCGGCGGCAAATAAGGCGCGGCAGAGCAGGTAGTAGGCGCCGTCGCAACCTCGGTTGCGCTCGATGGCTTTCTTCACCATGCGCACGGCTTCGTCATGCAGTCCTGCGGCGTAAAGCACCCAGGCCTGGCTGACGTGCGTTTCAGGCAAGTCCCAGCGCAGTGCAACGGCTCTGCCCGAAGCTTCCCGCGCGCGGTCGATCCAAACCTGATCGCGGCTGAAGATGGAGTAATACATCGCGCAGGCATTGGCGCAGGAGGCGTAAGCCAGAGCGAAACTCGGATCGAGGGACACCGCGTTGTCGAACATCTGCAACGCGAATTCCACGTCCTGCCGCGTCTGCCGCCGCGCGTAGCGCTTGCCGCGCAGGTAGAGATCGTAGGCTTGCAGGTTTTCGGTGGGCTTGTCGGCGAGCGCTTCGAGTTCCTGCGGCGAAAGCGTCACGCGCAAAGCTTCGGCGATTTTGCGCGCCATTTCGTCCTGCACTTCGAAAACGTCTTTCATTTCGCGGTCGAAGCGCTCGGACCACAATGGAAAATCGGTGCGCGTATCGATCAGCTGCGCGCTGATGCGCAGGCGCGTGCCGGCGCGGCGCAACGTCCCGGTGAGAACGTAGGCTGCGCCAAGCTCCTTGCCGATCTGCGCCGGCGTGACGGACTTATCGCGAAACGCCAGCACGGTCGGGCGAGAAAATGTGTTGAGCCCGCGAATTTTGGAAAGCTCGGTGATCACGTCTTCGGTGATGCCGTCGCGCAGGTATTCGTCTTCTTTCGCGCCACTCTGATTTTCAAAATACAGCACCGCGACGGATTTCTTTGCGGAAGCCCCACCCGCTGCGCCCGCCAGCGGCGCATGCGAAGCATCGCTCTTGTCGGCGGCGGAGGAGGCGCGGCGGCTCGAATCGAGATCGCGCTTGATGCGCTTCAGGTCGCCGCGCAGTTCGCCGGCGGTCTGGTAACGCAGGTCCGTGTCTTTCTCCAGAGCCTTGGCGAGAACGTTCTCCACGGCCGCCGGCAATCGCGGATTTAGTTTGGTCGCGGGAGTCGCTTCGCCATGCAGAATCCCGTCGAAAATCACGGCCGACGTTGCCCCGGAAAAAGGCACCACGCCGGTGGCCATCTCGTAGAGCACCACGCCCAGCGAAAATAAATCGGACCGCGCGTCCAGGTCCTCCCCGCGCGCCTGCTCGGGGGACATGTAGGCGATCGTGCCCATCGAGCTGCCGGGGCTGGTCAACTGCTCTTCGTCGAGCAGTTGGGTCCGCGTCGCCATGGCCGTCGCGTCCGCCGCTTCAGCCGCCGACTTCAGCTTGGGTGTGAGCTTCGCCAAACCGAAATCCAGAATCTTGGCCGGGCCGCGCTCCACGAGAAAAATGTTGGCCGGCTTGATGTCACGATGGACGATGCCTTTCGAGTGCGCCGCGTCCAGTCCATCGGCGATCTGAATCCCGATTTCCAGAAGCTGCGACACCTCCATCGGCTTTCCGCCGATGCGGTGCTTCAGCGTGCAGCCTTCCAGCAGCTCCATGGCGATGAACGGGCGCCCATCCAATTCGCCGATATCGTAAATGGTGCAGATGTTCGCGTGATTCAGCGCGGATGCGGCGCGCGCTTCGCGGCGGAACCGTTCGGTCGCTTGCGAATCGTGGGAAATGTCGTCGGGAAGGAATTTCAGCGCGACGTTGCGGCCCAGGCGCGTGTCCTTGGCTTTGTAGACCACGCCCATGCCTCCCCCGCCCAATTTTTCCAGGACGTTATAGTGGGAGACAGTTCGGCCTACGTACGAAGTTTCGGGCATGGGCGGCGTAATTCTACGCCACCGCCCGCGCTACAGGCAACCGCATGGCAGGTGCGATGCTGCCGGCAGCGCGTCGTTCGCACACTCGAGGCCGCGTGCTTCAGCGCGCCGCCCGTCGCCGTGAATTTGGCTTCTTTCCTTTGCGCTTTCGCATTTCAGCCGCCTTCGCGAGGACCCGTTTTCCTTTCTCGAGTGTCACGAGCGCTTTCTCGATAGCCGCTTGAACTTTCGGCCGTAAATATCGGCGCGACGCAATCTGCATCGCAACGTCACCCTCCACAAGCGCGTCCAGTTCATCTTCCAAACGCTTGCGATGCCGGGCGACCGACGGCCCATCAAGCTGTTTCCGCAACGCTGCGAGCTTTGCGATCTGCGGCGCAGGGTCGGCGACACTTAACGCGCCCTGAAGCCCATCGAGCGACTATCGCATCCAGTCCTTCCACTGTTCGAGCGACATTCTCATTGCGCGATCCGTGCGGCCCTGCGCGAGTTCCCCACCAACTTTTCGCGCTCGGCGATCGGGCGGATCGCATCGGCGCCGTAGGCACGGGCGGTCATCAGCACGCCATCGAGATGATCGATCTCGTGCTGCACGAGTTCCGCGATATCTGGCGCGACGCGGTCCCATGTGTGCTCGCGCCCATCCAAATCGCGAAAGCGCACCGTGACGCTGGTCCGCCGCCGCACCCGCACCAGAATATCGGGCACGCTCAAGCAGTCGTCCCACACTTCAAACCACTCGCCGCTTTGCCACGTCATTTCCGGATTCACCAGAGTGAACGGTCCCGCGCCCACTCCCGCCGGCGGCGTGTTCACGCATATTCATCACCACCACGCGCTGCATCACGCCCACTTGCGGCGCCGCAAGGCCGCGCCCGTAGCCTGTCCGCGCGCGAAACGCGTCGAGCGTCGCATGCATCCGGGCCGCCGCGACACGCAGATCGTCGTCAACACGCTCCACGCGCGCCGACACCTGCTCGAGGCGCGGATCGCCCACGAGCAAAATTTCCAGCGGCTCTGCCTTCGCCCACGCATTCCCGCATTCTACTCCGTCGCGAAAGCACATGGCACTTCGCAGCCACAAACAAGGAAACGCTTCGCCGGGGCGCTGGGCCTCACCGTCGAACCCAACCTGTTGTACTCGGCATGCCGTCCGAGGCTGCGGCAACTACGTACGCAATCGCCACGGCAGTACTAAGGGCTTATTTGTTACTTGCAGCGCCCCTGTCACACTGGTAAACACTCGAAACAACGATCACCATCGTCACGAGGTCGTTCATGTCGCGCAAGGAATTGGCCAGTTGGACGGGCTTTTATATCGACGGCAATCTGATCTGCGGCCCGCGCGCCGGGTATCTGCCGATACCTCCTCCGCCGGCGCCGAAACCTGAACCCACCCCCGAGGAGGTCGCGGCAGCGCGCAAAAAAGCCGAACGCGCCGCCAAACGCAAACGCGCCCGCGAAGCCTGGCGCGAGGAGCTGAATGGCGGGCCGCGCCGCCCCGCAGCACGCCTGCGCGACCGCCGCGATCACGCTTACCTCCGCGGCAGCCAGCGCGCCTTCCCGTGGTGCGGTCGCGGTGAAGACCGTGTGGCTCGATCGCGCGCTGGCGGCGGTCAGGGCGCGTGGAACAGGCACTCCGGCCTGTGAGGGCACGGGTAACTTGCCGGCGAAAGGCGTCAGCGACACGAAAACGCCGGTGCCGATAGCAGCGGCCGCTCAAGCGGCGTTTGCATCACAGGCAGAAATGCCTCTGCCACGACAGGCAGGAGTGCCTGTCCCACGAAGCGCTGAAGCGCCCCGACGCGGTCCCGAGTAACGCGGGCAAACTTGCCCGTGGTTTTGTAGCCGCGCTACGCGGGCCTTCAACCGTAAATCACAAATTGGCGAATGCACCAGCATCGAACGTTGACGCAGGTACTTCAACGGCTGCGGCGCTCGAAGCGGCCGCAGTACCGCAGGCAGGGGCGCCTACGCTACGGCGCACTGAAGCGGCTCCTCTACCGCAGGCAGGAGTGCCTGTCCCACACGGCCCGGAAGCACCATGTACATCGCCGCTCGAAGCGGCAAGAGACAATGTCGTGGCGCTGGAAGCGCTCGCGCCACCGCAGGCAGGAGTGCCTACGCCACCAGGTGCGGCAACCACAACGCCTGCGCACTACTACATTCTCGGCAACCGGATCTTTCTGTCTGCGCAGCCGCTTGGACCGCGCGGCCGCGAGCTTCGTGACGCGGCTCCCCCCGCCCGACTCCCGCCCCACCGACTTCACGATCCGCTGCGGCCAGATCTGCGGCCCCGGCGCCAAGGGATTTTTCATCCGCGCCCGCCACATTTACGGGCCCAAAGGCCGCCGCGTTCCGTGGCTGGAGACCGCCGCCTAGCTATCTGCTGTTCGTGCTTCGCAACGGAGAACGAACCGACCTCTTCGTTTCTGGTTGCGACGCTCCACAATTTCGTTAACGTACCTTCGTGGCGGCTAGTTCACGCAGACGCAAGCTTTTCGCGCAACGATAATGGTTGCGACGCTCGGACTCTGCCTTTACGGACTGTTCTGGTGGTACTGGCGTACTCTCGGCTTTTTTCCTCGCCAACGCGCGGACGCGAAAGCTCAATCTAGCGAGGCGCTCGTTCGCCAAAACATCCACGCTGGCGACTCGCTCGAAACGGTTGACCGTTTCCTCGATGCTGAACACTTCGGCCACTCCCTTCTGGGGAAAGACCAGGTCCTTACCGCCGGCCACGCCTATCCCGAAGACACAATCGTCGCATCCACAGGCGTCATTGAAGCCAACTCGATGGTCACCGAAACGCTCCAAATCATTTTGTGTTCGATGACCATCAAAGGCTCATCCGCGTCGACTTCTACCCCTACTTCACCGGCCCGTAACGCACCGAAAAATGTCGCTGCGGTACGCTCGCTGCCCCGGCTTTCCGGCTTTTTCCGGCGATGAATCGACGCATCCTCGTATTTGCGCGCTCATCCAATTGCTTGGGCGTGAGACACGCCGGCGCAATAATTTGGAATCAATCGCAGGAAGGCGGAGGAAACCGATTCGAAACGGCTGGAAGGAAAAGTGGCGGTGATTACGGGCGGCAATAGCGGCATTGGCCTTGCAAGCGCAAAACGGCTGCGTGAAGAAGGCGCGAAGATCGCCATTCCGGGCGCGATGCGAAGACGCTCGAAGCGGCGGCGAAGGAAATCGGCGGCGAGACGCTGGCGGTGCAAGCCGATGTCGCTAAGCTCGCAGATATCGACAAGCTCTACGCGGCCGTGCAGCAGAAGTTCGGCAAGATCGACGTGCTGTTCGTCAACGCGGGCATCGCTCACTTCGCCCCCTATTCGCATTCGACCGAAGAAATATTCGATCGCGTGTACGACGTGAACGTGAAGGGCGCGTACTTCACCATTCAAAAGGCGATCCCCTTTCTGAATGACGGCGCGTCTGTGATTTTGAACACCAGCATCGCTTCGACTAAGGGCACGGACAACGCGAGCATCTACGCATCTACCAAGGCGGCGGTGCGGTCATTTGCGCGTACCGCGGCACGCGAGCTTCTGCCGCGCAAAATCCGCGTGAACGCCGTTGCGCCGGGACCCATCACCACGCCGATTATCGGCCGCGCGGGCATGAACGCCGAGCAGCAACAGGCCTACGTGGAGGGCGTGAAAACGCGCGTGCCAATGGGCCGCAGCGGGACCGCAGAAGAAGTGGCGGGCGCGGTGGCGTTCCTCGCGTCGAACGATTCGAGCTACATCACCGGCGTGGAGTTGAACGTGGACGGTGGACTGGGCCAGCTCTGAGTGGGACAGCCAACTCGGCTGTCCGCTTACGAAGAGAATTGCTGCGCAGGGCTCCAATCGAACTCGGATCAACTCGTGAGCGACGAGGGCCGCTCCGTCGCTCTGGTCGTTGTGATCCGGCGCCGGACTTGCCGCCGACCACGATGGGTGGGCACGGGACGACAGGCGGGTCGGCTATCCCACTGAGGAGTAAGCTTCGGAGGCGCTGGCTACGGCCGAGCTTTCGGAGTCGGCGACGACTAACGTGTAGAGAGTGAGCTGGCTGGGCTGTTCGGGGTAGGCGGCGATGTAGCCGCGGGCGATCTCCAGGCTGCGCGCGGCAAACTCGGGAAAGCCTTCTCCGATGCCGCGGCGGGCGCGCCAGTTCGCGTAGGTGTATTGGGGAATGCCGGCCGAAACGCGAAGGACGTCGCCGCTTAGAATGGCGCAGGCGGCTCCGGCGAGCGCGTCGATCGCTGCCAGTGCGTCCGCGCGCGCCAGTCCCGTGCCGGCGACGCCAATTTCGCGCAACGAATATCCGTGCGCGCGTTGAATTTCATCGAATGAGCTGGGCGTAGGCATTGTGGTTTGATGCGTTGAGGCTGCGTTTCCGTTTCCTCGCAGTCCGTCACGGAACTGACGTTAGAATCCATTCGCGCAGCCCTCTGTCGATCAGCCGGTCCTTTTAAAACTCCACACCGCGAGCCAAGCGCGACACGACAGTTCCCCGCCTCGCTCGCACCCATCGGAAACGATCCGTTTCAAACTACCGCGGGCCGTGTCCGAACCCAGGGCCGCCCGGTCCGCCGAGCAATTCCGGCAACTGCGCCGCCTTGGTCTGCTGCTCCGGCGTCAGAAGCTGGTAAATCGCCGCCTCCGCCTTGGCGTGCGAGGCGATGGACTGCGCCGTGATGTTTCCGATCTGCGTCGCGATCTGCTCGATCGACGCAGTATCGTTCGACTGGATCGCTGTCTTCAAATTCGTGTGCGCGGCTTTCATGCTGGTGTGGAATCCGGACTCGGTGGTCGATTCGTTCGTGAGGATCGTGCGCAGTTGAGTTTGCTGAGAGCTGTTTAGCGTCAGCACCGTGCTCATCATGTTCACGCGGTGGTCGATCCTTGCGGCTGGATTGTGTCCGTCCGGAGCGATGGTAGCGACGGCGTCGGTGGTTTGGGCGAACGTGGCCGGCACGACGAACGCGGCGGCCAGAAGGCATGTGGCGAATAGCTTTTTCATAGCTTCATTCCCCTTTTCAAAAACTGGCATTGAAGCGGCGCGCTGCTCAGGCTGTGCGGCTCGCTCGATCGAAGTCGGCATGTCGAGTCCGGCTGCGCCGCGCCCCTGATGGGCGGCCCGGTCGGGAATCGCATACCGTTCGCGAGTAATTCGGCGCGCGGCCCGGGAAAGTTCCCAAGATTTTCGCGCGTGCCGGAGCGAGACCCTAAGACAGCTCGAGCCGCGGAGCACCGGGTGGGGGCCGGGCGCTCCGCCGCGCGTGTGATTACAACTCCGCTTCAGGCGCCCGCCGGACGGCTGTGCCGACCGCGACCACCATTACCGAACAGATCGGCAAGCTGCTGCGCCTTGGCCTTCTGGTCCGGCGTGAGGATCTGGTAGATCGACGCCGCCGTCTTGGCCCTGGCTGCCGCATTTTGCGCGGCCATATTGCCGATGGTGTTCGAGACCTGCTCGATCGTGGCCGAGTCATTCGACTCGATCGCGGTGCGCATCTGCGCGCGAGCCTGCTTCATCGAGCCGCGTTCGCCGGTGCGCGATTGCGCTGCGCTCGTCAGGATCGCCGCAACTTGCGTCTGCTGCGCCGGGGTGAGCGAAAGCAGAGCCGTCATTTTCGCCACACGGCGCTGAACCATGCGGGCCTGGAATTTCTGGCCCGCCGCCGGCGACTGGGCCGTAGCCTGATCGGTTGAGGTTTGGGTGGTGGGCGCTTGCGCGTCCGTCGACGCGTTCTGCGCGAAAGTGGCCGGCACGGCAAACATCGCGGCCAGCACTGCGCTTGCGAATAGTTTCTTCATGGCTGTCTCTCCTCGGTATGAGCGTTGAATGTCTTTCGTGCTTGATTGGCGCTCAGTTTGTTAAACACCAATGGCTAGGGAAACTCTCGATTCGGCGCGACGCGCGGAAGTGGCTGCGGATGCGGGGGTTGCGAGGCGTTCTCCGATTTCACGTTCGAAACGTTTTCGATGGGTCGTGGATTGAAGGGTTGCGTGGCCGGAGGTAGGAGAGCAACATGGCCGGACATAGTGAGGGTGCGATGAAACTGAACAAATCGTTTAAGGCGACAATTCGGAAGAGCTCGAAAAAGGGCGGATGGACTTACGTGATCTGGCCGGAGTCGGTGGAATTCTTCGGGACGCGTGGCCTCGTGAAAGTGCGCGGAACCGTGGACGGGCTTCCGCTGCGCAGTTCGTTCATGGCGCTGGGAGACGGCACACACAAGCTGCCGGTTACGGGCGCGACACTCAAGAAGCTCGGGAAAGCGGCCGGCGATTCCGTGAAGGTAACGCTGACCGAACGCATCGAACGCCCGAAGCGGAAATAACTCGAAGCGATATCCTTTGCCGCGGTGCGGCTAAGTCCTACTGAAAATATGCCTCAATCCAGAATTCGAGCGTCTGATCGTGATATGGAATGCGGCCGATCATGATCGAGCGAAGTTCGGTCCGGTACCGTTCCTGGAGCACGCGTGAATCCAGATGCAGTTTCGCCGCAAGATATTGCACGTCTTCGCGATCCCGGTCTGCGTTGCGCCCGAGCTTGGACAAAATCAAATCGTAAGGATCCGGGAGCAATAGTTTGAGCTTCTCGAAGCGCCCCGAATGAATCTCGGTCAGCCGCTCGTCGTAGCTTTCTGGAATCGAGTCGACTCCGCACTTCTGAAGGTACACACGGTGTTTGCGATGCAGCGCGGAACCCTGGCCGGCCAGCTCTTGCAATTCGCTGAGTAAATGAAACGGAACCAATGTGCGGTAGTCCAGGTCGTTGGTCGCGCGCGGTAGCCCATACCCGGCAACTAACGCGAAACCACCGATGCAGTGCTGCTCGACCGGCATCGAGACAAGCGCATCCAGTTCGCCCAGGAATGCTGGCCACGGCGCCGGCAATTCAGCGGACATATCGGACGTCACTCGGACGCAGTGTGCTCAGAAGATTCCACGCCTTCGCTTCGGGCGAAGCGTGTTTGCAAAGCCAGCGGCGCTCGACCTCATTCAAACGGCAGCAGAATGAGTCCTCTCGTGCGAGTTTGCAATCCGCGAGTTTCTGTTGCCACACAAGGAGCCGAGCGTCAGGCACGACGGCGTGAGCGAGACTGACGGCAAAGCCGAGCCGGTTCTGAAGCGTCCGCGCACAGCATTCCTTGAACAGCCACTCGAATGGCATGTCGGGATAGCGCGCGACGAGCCACGGCAGAGCCTCGGCCACGCGAGCTTCGAGATCGTTCTGACCGAGGGCCCAGAGCAAAAAACCCGCCGGATTCAGCGTTGGCTTCGATTTTTTAGACCGGTGCGAGAAGCCCGGATACCCGAACGCCGCGAGCTTGAGCGGCGGGTCGCTGGGTGCGTAGCGGTCACGGCTCTTCACGGGAAGAACCGTGGGCGGCAAACCATACACGCGAACGAGTTTGTAGGCGAGCGTTGCCGCGCTTCGTGCACCACTTTCGAGCATCGACAAATACGCTTGCGTCACCCCGAGGCGCGCGGCGGCCCACTGCTGCGTCCAGCCGCGCTCCGCCCGAGCGGCCAGCATCATCGAAGCGAGAGTGGTTTCCATGGCTCCGATTATATAACACTAGCTGTTATATTTCTAGGGGAGCGAATATCCGATGCGGCCGAGCGGCCCATAAATCGGGCCGCCCGATCCTGCGCGATCTATTGGTTGAGCAGGAATTTCTGGATGAAGAGCAGCGTTGCGTAGAACTGGAAGTCCGCGTTGTTCTTCTTGGCGAAGCCGTGGCCTTCGTCTTTGGCCATCAGGAACCAAACCGGCGTGCCCTATTTGCGGACGACGGCGACCATCTGTTCGGCTTCGCTGTGCCGGAACGCGCGGATCGTTCTTTCCCTGAATCACAAACAGAGGCTTGGTGATTTTCTGCGCGTTGTTCAGCGGTGCGATCTGTTCCAGAAATTCGCGCATCTTGGGATCGCGTTCGTCGCCGTATTCCACGCGGCGCAAATCCTGGCGATAGCCTGATGTGTTTCGAGAAACGTCACCAGGTTCGACGGGCCTACGACATCCACCGAGCAGCGGATGCGGTCGTTGTAGCTCGTGGCGACGGCGAGGGTCATGAATCCGCCGTAGCTGCCGCCGGTGACCATCATGCGGCCGCGAATCCAGATCGGGCTGCGCTGGATCCAGTCGAATAATGTGTTGATGTCTTTGTACGAGCCTTCCCGCAGAGAACCCATTGTCGAGCGGACAAGAATGTCTTCCCGTATCCCGTTGAGCCGCGCACGTTGGGAAAAATCAACGGCGATGCCCAGCTCGTTAGGAAGTAATTGTTGCGGCCCAGAAAGCCCGGGCGAAACTGGCCTTCGGGTCCGCCGTGAATGTCATGATCACCGGATGCTTTCCGGCGAGAGGCTTCCCTGCCGCGTCCACGGGCTTGTAGAGAAATCCGCCGATCGATTTTCCGTCGAACGATTTCCAGCGGATCAGCTGCGCTTCAGCGAATGTGTTGGCGTTCAAGCCGCCGGTTTCGCTGGCGGTCCAGCGATCGACTTTTCCCGTGCGGACATTCAGCGAGTACGCATCGTAGGGCGAGCGCGCGGAGGTCAGCCCAAACGCGAGATCTTCACCGTTCGGGTGCCACTTCAGGGTCGGTGGCGATGCCGGTGGGAATATTCGGAGCGGGCTTGTGCGCACCGGTCTTGGTGTCGAGCAGATGCAGCGAGCCGAAGCCGTCTTCGTTGATCGTGAAAGCGATCGTCTTGCCGTCGGGAGACAGATCGAACCCTTCCACGTCCCACTGAATGTCGGAAGTGAGAAATCTGAATTGTTTCGACGCGAGATCGAAGTAGGCGAGACGCTGAAATTCGGAGTCCTTGTCCGTTGTGACGTAGATGCCTTTGCCGTCGCGGGCAAATTCCGCGTGGCCGTAGGCGACTTTCGATTCGGTTTGCGGCGGCGTGATCTGCGTCTTCGCACCTGTGGAGACGCTGCACGAGATAGAGGTTCGTTTCGTTCGCGGAAATATATTCCGACACCAAGAGCTGCGCGCCATCCGGCGACCAGTCGGCAATGCCCCATCCACCGCCGGAATTTTGCGCAACCAGGCGGTTATTCTCCGGGTGCGCGGGCTCGGTGATCCAGATGTCCACGTCGCTCCCGCTGCGGTGCGTCGATCCGTAGGCCAGCTTCGTTCCGTCGTGAGACCAGACTTCGTCGGTGTTGCGCGACTTGCCGTCGGTAAGCAGCGTGATAGCGCCGGTCGCAAGGTCGTAGCGGTAGAGCTGGTAGAACTCGCCGCCGCCGATGTCTTTGCTGAAAACGAACGAGCCGGACCCGGCCGCGGCCGAAGGCGGGTAGAGCGCGGTGCGAACGCTGTCCGGAAAGAATGTGAGCTGCGTGCGCGCGCCGCCCGGCGCTTCAACCTTGTGAATCTGAAATGTGTCGCCAAAGCGCGTGGCAATCAGCATCTCGCGGCGCGATGGATTCCAGCTGGCGACCAGGGCGCCGCGGAAGTTCGTATAGCGCGAGGCGCGCTCGGCGATACTCGCCGGAACCGGCGGAACACCATCGACCACCAGATTTTCGTTGGGCGCCACTACGGCCTCCTGGGGTGTGCTGCTGGACTGCGCCCGCGCAGACGGTGCGAGGTACGATCCGGAGAGCGTTCCAAAGATCACCGCGGCGATCGCGAACGACCGCACTCTCAGTACATCGGCGCGCGAGCGCTGACCTTTGCTACCCGAGC
Organism: uncultured Acidobacteriota bacterium; assembly: GCA_963839325.1. Classification (GTDB taxonomy): domain Bacteria; phylum Acidobacteriota; class Terriglobia; order Acidiferrales; family UBA7541; genus Palsa-295. The sequence continues at coordinate 173,504 of CAWIUO010000006.1, forward strand.
GAGTCTCCGACGGACCGCCGCGCTTCGACTTGAAGAAGGTTTGCCTCCCGACGGCCCCTCCGGCACCGGTCATCAACAGCCGCCTTTCGAGCGTTGGGATTGTGCCACGCAGCAAGGAGGCTCCAGACACAAAAAAGCCGTGCCACCCAGGCGGCACGGCTCTTCGATTATCTGTAAGACGCTACCCGATCAAACAGGGCGCGCTGCCGGCTTTAGGCCAGCGAGAGGCACTGCCACTGGCCGCCGCTCGACTTCAATTGATGTACGCGGCCATCGTCGGCGTGAAGAAAGTAGCTGCCGTCCGGGATCAAGTTCGTGTGCGTCGGGCGAACCGAGCACTTGGCCCAGCGTCCGCCTTTGCCGGGGCCGAAGCCGCCGGAACCGCCGTGAGTCACCTCTTCGACCACGTGCTCAATGCCGTACTTCACTTTGTATTCGACGCCCGTCAAGCGGGTCGGCACCAGGCGCCCGGTGCCCTTCAGCGTTTCCTTAGCCATAAATTAAATGAAACAAACTACACGCTTTAGGTTCTGCCGGAAAACGTAAACCGGCCCTCCAAAAAAAAAAGCTCAAAACCTGTATTTAGGTTCGGAGAGCGCATTGTATCACAGAATCGGCAGTTTTGCGCAGGTGCCACTGAAAAATTCGCGAAATGTGCGTTGAAAGCCACGATTTCCCGAATTGGGCTGATTTTTCAGTGGTTTAGCGCGTTTCAACCGGCAAAATCGCCGTTTTCACCAGATTCCCGCAGGAACACCAGCCGAGAAGCTGTGCGGTAGTCGAGGTCGCGCGATCAAAAAAAACGGGCGGTTCGGCGAACCTGCCCCGTTCGCCAAACCGCCCGTCACTAACGTGCCGTAGAATGTTGTCAATGCTGGGCTTGCGCTCTAAATCATGGCAAGATACTGCCACTGGCCCTTTTCCGACTTCAATTGAACCACGCGGCCATCATCGCCGTGGAGAAAGTAGCTGCCGTCCGATCGGGTGGTTCAACTTCGAGCGAATGGAACACTTGGTCCAGAAACCGCCCTTCGCCGCCCCCAGCCCCCGCCATGCTTGGCCGCCACTTCCTGCGGGCTGTCGATGCCGTAATTGACCTTATACTCGACGCCGGTCAGCCGCGTCGGGACCAACCTTCCTGTTCCCTGGATTTTCTTGCTCATAAGTGGCCCTCTTTATATGAATGCCCCAGTGATGTGATGCCGCCGGGGCGCCCTGGGTTTCCGGGACTTATGGCTTTTTTGACGCGGTCCAAGGCGAAAGGATAGTGAAGGCCAACGGTTAGATGTTGACAGGGCGATTGGGGTTCGTGACACTCTGCCCACACAACGAAGCGAACATCGGCCCGCCATTCACTAAGCAAGCCTTCACAAGGAGAATTCTGATGCCGCGACGGAACCGCCGTTTTCGAGTGGGAGTTGCATCCTGTGTTGTCGCGCTGAGCTGCCTTCTCGTACTCCAGTCTTCTGACGCCTGCACACGGATTCTGTGGAACAACAACAAATTGGCGGTGATTGTAGGCCGCACGATGGACTGGCCGGAATCCACCGAGCCGATCCTGACCGTGATGCCGCGTGGCCTGGAACGAAATGGAGGGCTGCTCGGCGGTGTTGCAATCGTCAAAGAAAATCCCGCCAAGTGGACCTCGAAGTACGGAAGCCTGATCGTGCCCGTCTATGGAATCGGCACGGCCGACGGTTTGAACGAGCGCGGCCTCGCGGGGCACATGCTCTATCTGACGGCGGCCGATTTCGGCCCGCGCGACGCGAGCAAGCCGGGTTTACAGGCGGGCTTGTGGCTCCAATACGTGCTGGACAACGCAGCCACGGTGGACGAAGCCCTCACGATACTTAGCGGCGTTCAGATCCAGCCAGCCGAAGCGCGCGGACGGCACGCGACGGTTCATCTGGCGCTTGAGGATGCAAGCGGCGACTCCGCCGTGATTGAGCCGATCGACGGCAAAATGGTAATCCATCACGGCCGGGAGTACCGCGTGATGACCAACGACCCTACGTATGACGAGCAACTCGCGCTGCTGGCAAAAATGGACTTTTCGAAGCCGAGCAGCACGATGCCCCTTCCCGGCAACGTGAACCCGGTGGATCGATTTCAACGGGCGTCTTATTTCCTGAATATGCTGCCGGAACCTACCGAAGAGCGGGCGGCAATCGCGGGAATGCTGGCGATCACGCGCAACGTCTCGGTGCCGTTCGGCGCGCCATACAAAGATTTCGGGATCTACAACACGGAGTATCGAACCGTGATCGATCTCACCGCGCGCCGCTACTTTTTTGAGCTGACCACGAACCCGAACGTGGTGTGGGTGGACTTGCCGAAACTCAGTCTGACGGCGGGATCGCCCGTTCTCGAGCTCAACCCCGACAGCGTGAACCTGTCCGGAGACGTCACCGCCAAATTCAAGAAGGCTGCCGAGGCGCCGTTCTAGCAGTCACCGGCTGGCTGCCGGACTAAGACTCGCGGTTCACTACGGTACCTCTGCCGAGTTCGCCGAGGTGCGTATGGCCAAAGGCATCGGGATACTTCAACCCGTAGCCGAGGAAGCGATCGACGCCGATGTGCGCCGTCCAGATCAGCACGTAAGGAATCGCGGCCGGGTGCTGGAACGCGAGCGCGAATGCGGCAATCGCGAGTGGCAGCCCGTAATTGTGGAACAGGTTGTAACTCACCGCGCCGGCGCGCGGGTTCGCGAGATAGGGCAGCATCGACAAATCCGGAAACAAGAAAAAGACGAAGAACAATCCCCACTTCATTCCGGTGTGCGAATAAAGAAGCACGCTCAGCGAGAAAACGGCGACCGCCTCAAGCCTCAGCCAAATCTTCACCGCTCCCACAACTGCGCCGCTCGACGATGTGATTTCGTTCATGCGGCAATCATAGCGCGGAACCCTGTGTGTCTGAAGTCGCTACGGCGCGCGGCGGTTCTGATCGGGATGAAAATCGGGGCTGATCGCGCCGGTCACTTCGATGGGAACGGTCTCAGTGAGCGAGCTGCCTTCAATGCCAACCGCGGTGACGGAGATCGTGTAGGTGCCGGCGCGAGTGTAAGTGTGACTGATCGCCTCGCCTTTCTCAAAAGTGCCGTCGCCGAACGACCACCCGTAATCGATGATCGGATTTCCGGGATCGAGATTCCGAACCGCCAGCTTCACCGGCTTTCCTGCCACTGCGGGCGAGCCGCCATCGATCGCGAATTTGAGCTGCGTCGCAGGAACGGTCTGGTCGATGAATTTGATGAGCCGGACGGAATGCGGAGGCTGATCTTTCAGCGTGGCGGCCATCATGCCGGGATCGAAGCTGAACGCCGCAGCCGACGCCACTGCCGGCGGCATGGTGCTGAGCGCGTCGGTCGCGAGGTATTTGTGATCCGGCGCAAGTCCGAGGCTCGCTGCCGTGAACGAATGCGTGCGCGGCGTTTCGGTCCAATTGAAAACGGCGAGCATGGTCTGCCGGCGGCCTTCATGCAGAACAAAAACGCTGGGTTGCTCATCGGCCTCGTCATACGACATCAAATCCAACGGAACCGCAGCATGGCTGTACTTGTACATCGCGAGCAACTCGAAATTGCGCGCCAGCTTCAGCCGGTCCGTCTCAGCAGTGAGCAGCGGCAGGTCGTCGCCGATTTCAAACATTCCGCCCGCCACGGCTGCGAGCACGATCGATACCTCCGCTTCGCTCGGCGTCGAACCGGCTGCCCCGCCTTCCCCTTTTTGATCCGTCAGCGTGAAGGCGTCGGGATCGGCCACAAAAAAATTGCGGTTCATGTAGTAGCGCTCCGCGATGCCGGCTCGCGGCCGTCTTGCTCGGCTCGAACGTGTGGCCGGTGTCTGTGGAGATGCGGCCTGTAATCGACAAAGCCGACGGGCGCGAGCATCGCGCTGCCGTCTTTATCGAGATACACTTCTTCGCCAACGGCTTCGCGGATCACTCTCGAAACCGATGCGCTGCGCTTCCATGGCCGTAGTGTTCGGCCTGTAGTGCACGCCTTCGATCGCAGTGTCGTCCATGAAATCGAGCTTGATGTAGCGGACGTTCCAGTCGTGCGTCAGCGTGCGGTAAGTCTCGCGCAAATAGTCCTGCGCGCCAGGATTGGTCGGATCGAGCGCGTAAAGTTCCTCGATTTCCGGCTGCAGAATGCGAATCGGCTCGCCCTTGGCATTGTGTACGAGCCAGTCTTTGTGGTGTTCGTAAACCCACGAACGCGTCGATACTTCGAATGGCGCAGTCCACACCCCGAACGTAATTCCCTGCCGCGTGACGTAGCGTCCCACGCCGGCCATGCCCTCGGGAAAATGCGTCGCGTCGGTGGTCACATATTCGCCGCGCGCGTATTGGTAGCCTTCGTCCACCAGCACGTAGTTGTAGCCGGTGTCGCGCAGATTTTGCGCCAGCCATTGCGCGTTGGTGCGCACCAAGCCGTCGGTGACGCCTGCGTAGTAACTCGTCCAACTCCACCAGCCGCTCGGCGCGCGTCCCACGGTTCGCGGATGATTCACTTTCGCGATCGCCGCGCCGTAAGCTTCGAGATGCGCGTGATAGTCCGTGCCCGTCGCGAAAAGCAGCGGCTCGGATTCGAGCGACTCGCCCGGCTTCACCTCTACGCTCGCTTCCATTTGATCGGCAGGCTTCGATTTCGAGAGCGCTTCGTGCTGCTCGGGCTCCTTAGTGCCAGTGGAATCAACGGCAAGCGCACGACACGCCGATTCCATTGATTCCATTGCTGGAGGCGAGATGAAAAATCGTTAGCCAACGGCGCGAGGTGAGCGCGCCCATGAAAAGATCGCGGCCGCTCTCGCGGTTATAAATCAGTTGGCTGCCGACGCCGACGTGCATGCCTGACAATTTTTCGCTCACGTCGTCGAAGCTTTTATAGTCCGGCGCTTTGCCGAGGTCGTAGATGCGCTCGCTGGGCCGGTCTTCGCTGAAGCTGTCAGACAGAACTCGCTCGCGCGCCTCCGCCCGCCGAGGTCGATCTCGGACGCACGTTCACGGTCGTGATCCGATTCTGGCTGCTTCCCACAATGGGCCCTGTCGTTACGACGTTTATCAGGATCACCGCAGCGAGTGGACTGTGATCGCGCCGCTTAGTCCGAATTCACCACTCGCATCGTCGACTGAGCCGAAAGGTGAATCGCGGTAAACGCGCAACACGCGCACGATATCGGGCTTACCGTCGAAGCCGGCGAATGTCGTGACGAGCTGATCGCCACTGCCAAGCTCGTCGGTAAAGTTCGACCGTCGCCGTCGCGCCTGCGGATAATCTGAGCGTCGAAATCCGCGCACCGTGCGCCAGCTCAACAGAGCATCCGGCGCGGAGAACATTTCGGCCGGCGGCCGCGCGTCGACGGACGAACCGAGAAGTCCCCCCGTGCATCCTCCACCGCAACGATCACATTACTATTCTGATGGGGCCGACTTTCTGCGCGCCCTTCCACTTTCGCCTGCGCCGCGCCGCTGAACGAAGCGCGATCGCTGCAAGCGACGACGTCGAAACAGTCTGTGCAAGACAACTGGCGCCCTGACACGGAGATCAGCCTCGCAGCAAAACGAAAGAAATCGAAAGCAAATCGTAGCATGAATGAGCCGGATAGTAGTGCGAGGTAGCCAGCCAAGTCAACGAAAAGGGAGTGAATGCAGGTTTTTGCAGCCGGCGGAGCAAACGGCGGTCCGACAGCGTCAAGCTACGGCTTTACGCAATTCGATGTTCCGTCGTCCTATAACTTGACATCGGCGGGAATGCGAGAAGCCTATGTAAAATCATCGCGCGCCGCCGATCGCGGTGACTATCGTGAATTGCTTGACTTCCGCCGATCGTGACGCGGCGCGCGGCTAGTCCTTAGACCCACCCTGCGACTTGAACTTTTGTCCGCGGCCTTGCAGGTCGGTATCGTCGGAACCGGTCGTAGCCTTCCCCGTTCCCATTTCCGCGCCCGGGCCGGCCACAGCGCGCGCGGGCGTCGCTTCGGGCTGGTCCGCGGTCATGCCGCCGGCAGACTCGACCTCGCGAAAAATCTCCACGGCACCGTTGTCCGTCAACACCTTCGCTGCTTCGTCCTCAAGTTTTTCGTTCAGCAGGCGAACGATCACCACCGCCGGCCCCGCCAGCGCCGGATCGCGATCGGTGAGTTCGGCGTCCTCAATGTCCAGCGGATCGTTCACCGGCATCTTGGGCTGGCCGTCCACGCCGACCCAGGAACTCTCGACCCTCGAATCCTCTTTGCGGAGGTGCAGCGCGTCGGCGACTTTTTCCGCGAAGCGCTCGCCCTGATGCAGCGGCTTCCGCGAACGCTCAATGTAGCTGCGAGCGCGCACGTCGGTGGCAGCGCCGGGAATCAACACCACATCGCCGCCACTGATACCCAATTCTTCCAGGTCTTCCACGGCAGACTCCGCTTGGGCGTATTTTTCAAACACTCCGGTAACGGATTTGTGGCCGATTGACATGGCAGAGACCCCTTTTTCGCGCGCGGCGAATCAGCGCAGATTCGCTTGGTTTCGAGCCGCATTATAACGCCTCTGGCAACACTCGCACACCAAAACGGCTCATCTGCGGGTACGTCAAATTGTGTACGTCGGCGCGAGGCGAAACTGTACTGAAAGTTTCCCGCGTACAGCGAAAAAGGCGGCCCCGCTACTTGTTTCCGCGATGGCGGCGTTAGCGAGACCTGCTACACTCGCTCAGCTTTCGGGACACCTAGAGGCTCCGTGCCGCGAGGCGCGGCCGATCGCCGGAATGTCCCCGTTCACGCAGCGTTCATCGAGCAGGTGCGAAAGTCAGGGACTGCGCCAGCGGGAAACGGCGAACGTTCGCGCACGTCGCTCCCATTCAATTTCAGTTCACATTCAGCGGAGGATGAGATGGCCAGCAAGGAAAACGGAAAGAACGGCAAAAAGAAAATCACGCGGGAGCAGTTGATCGCCAATTTGAACGAGGATCTTTCGCGCGAGTATCAGGCCATCATCTCGTACGTCAATTATTCCCAGGTGCTGAAGGGCGCGGCCTATATGAACATTGCCGGCGAACTCGAAAAGCACGCCCACGAAGAGTTGAATCACGCTCTCGTGATTTCCAACCAGATCGACTTTCTCGGCGGGATGCCATCCGTCACTCCGAAGCCGGTGAAGACGTCCGACAAAGCCACCGACATGTTGCATTTCGATCTGAACAACGAAACCGAGACCATCAAGCAGTACCGTCAGCGCGTGAACGAATGCGAGGCGCTCGGCGAGTACGCCATCGGCGAGCACATTCGCGAAATTCTGCTCGACGAGCAGGATCACGCCATCGCGCTCGCCACGGCGCTTGGCATCGACGTCCCGAAAATTCCGGCGCCGACCGAAGAATAGGTTGATTTTTGAAATGACGAAGGCCATTCACTGTTTTCTGCTCAGGTTCGAATCGAGGAGACAACCATGAAGTCATTATCCATCGCAGGAATCGTGCTTATCATTCTCGGCATCGTCGGCTTCGCCTATCAGGGGTTTTCGTACACCACGCGAAAGGATGTGGCAGACATCGGACCGATTCACGCCACGAAAGACACCACGCACAACGTCCCCATTCCGCCAATCCTCAGCGGGCTGGCGTTGATTGGCGGAGTAGTTTGTCTGGTGGCAGGATCGAAGTCCTCGTCGTAGGATATTGGCTCCAGAACAACGGAACTTTTGGCAGCTTTACCGGAATTGAGTTGGGTGGGAGTGAAATCAACGAAGGAGGCCCGATGGCCGACGAAACAACGCATCACGAAAGTGTACTCAGTGACGTAGCGCAGTCGATTGGCGAAACCGTAGGCTCGATCGCCGCGAAGGTGAGCAACGTCACCAGGCCGATCATCACGAAGGTCGAACGCAAGGCCAAATCCATTCGCGCAAAGAAGGCTCCGGCGCGCGCCGCCAAGAAGGTAAAGAAAGTGGCGAAGAGTGCCGCGCGAAAAGTGAAGTCGTCCGCTCGCAAGGTCGCCAAAAAAGTCGCGCCGCGCAAGAAGGCCGCTCGCCGCAAATCACGCCGCCGCTAGCCCTCGTCAATTGAGGATTAGACCGAACCCGCCGTACGGCCCGAACCGCCGGCGGGTTTTTTGTCGTTCGTCGAACGATGCGCGGCCCAAACGCAGCTTCGCATCGTGATGTATCATAGCTTTGGAAATCGCGAGGAGCTTCTCATGTGGCGCTGGGTGATTCTGTTTCTGGTGGGAGCTTTCGTCGCCGGCATCTTCGCGTTCGCCGGCCTCGTCGTAGCCGCAATCGCCATCGCCAAACTCGTTTTCTACCTGTTCCTCATTTTGTTCCTGCTCGCGCTGATTTTCGCGCTCACCCGCGGACTCCGCACGCCCAAGCTCTAATCCGACCTATCGATCCGAATTCACATGCCTCGGCGGCACTCAGGCGAACCTGTCCTTGCGAACAGGGTGCCTTGCACGCAGCATCCGTCTCGGTGCGCAGCCCGCGGCGCAGCACGCGCTCCTAAAATAGGGGCATGGCTGCAGACTCCACCAAGCCCACTGTTCCGGGTGTCTCTACAGAGCCCGCGCCGAAGCCGACATCGCCCGACGCTCCCACCGCAACTCGGGCGTCGTCGCGCAGCAACACCTTGGCTCCCGGTCCCATGACCTCCGCACCCGCCCCTCGCACCGTAAAATGCCCAAAATGCGGCGCCGATGCGCGCGAAGTTGCTCGCTTCTGCCAGCGCTGCCACATGACGCTCCGCTACACCTGCCCAGCCTGCAAGAATGAGCAGCGCACCGGCGGCTCCTGCGAGAAGTGCGGTGTGGATTTCCTGAAGTACATCGTCGCCGTCGTTGATGCCAAAAAAGACACGCGCGATCTCGCGCAGGAACGCCTCGAGCGCCGTTCCAGCCTGGTGAAAAACGTCCTGGCCATCCCGCTCACCGGCGGCCTTTCGCTTCTCGCCCTGCTTCGCCCCAAAAAAGATTCCGCGAAATAGTCCGGCTCTCGACGAACGCCGCCCGACGCGAAAATGCTCCCCTGCCCCAAGTGCTCGCAACCAAATTTAGACACCGCGCAGTTCTGCACGCGTTGCCATCAAACGCTGCTCTATCGCTGCCCGAAATGCTGGCACGAGCAGCGCGCGAGCGGTAAATGTGAAAAATGCGGCGAGGATCTCGCGGCGTACTGGACGCGCCAGATGGCTCTCGCCCGCGCCGACCTGGTGAAAGATCGCGCGGAAAACGATCCCGTGCTCCGGCCCGATCCTCCGCCGCCAACCATCGACGACGTCAAGGATTTCGCGCAGTCGATTCCGCTCGAGCCCGTCCCGCTGCTCAAATTCGTCGCGATCCTCTTCGCGCGCCTCGTGAGCTGGTTCGGTATCCCGCGTTCTTCTTAGCGCGTCGCGCTTGCCGTCGCTGCCGCCCTACGTCGAAAGAAAATATCTCGACGGCGGAAACAGTCCGCACCTCGAAAATTCCTTTCCGCACGCGCGCTGGACCTCGGCCATCCAGTAGTCGAACGTTCCTTCCGCCACGCCCACCAGCTTGATCGCTTCGCGATACTCCATCGAATGCAGGAAATAAATCTCAAACAGTTTGAGCCGTCCCTTCCACTCCGGACGCCGCAGTGCTTGCCGCCCGATCCGCTCAAAGTCCGCAACGTACTCGCACGCGCGGCTTCGCTCCGGCCTCCACTGGTAACCCATCGCTGGCGATTCCAACGACACTGCGCGCACGCGGCCTCGCCCCTCTTCCATCCATTCGCTCAAGCTGCGGTAACGATCGTGGCACGCGACGAAAACCTCGCGCGCTTTTAATGTCGCCCCGCTCGCCTGCGGCGTAGTCGCTTTGCGTTGATCTGGAGTCGGCGACGGTGCCCGGAACGTTCGCCTGCGCATCACGCGTTCCACTGGCCGCGTTACCGGCACGCTTTCCTGCTGCTCCAAAATCACCATCTCGGCTGCGCTCAATTGCTCCTCCCATCCGGCGGCTCCGGCAACAACGCGCGAATATCCCAGCCTTCGTCGCCCCGTGTAAGCTCTTCCTCCACGGCCGTCAAACACGAATGAAAACACTCGCGCCATCCCGCCAGGTATCCGCGCGCGTATTCTTCGGCAAACTTCTGCTGCTCGCGATACAAGCGTTGCATCTGGAAAATTTCCGCGCGTTCACTGTCCGGCGCTTCCACTGCAATTCGCACTCGATGCATCAGTTCCCGCAATCCCCGAGCGAGCCGGTGCAGCGGCGCCGGAAAATAAACGCCGACCCGCCGTCGCGGCTCGTACCACGCCAGTTGCCATCCCCGCGGAATTTCTCCACCGTGGCCCACTTCCCTGCGAATCGTCCATTCGCTCTTCATCAGCGGCGGCCCTCCGGTCCGGTTCCTACGTAGAGTTCGCGGCGCAACTCCTCTTCCCGCTGCGCTCGCATCAGCTGCATTCGTTTGCGGAGTTCCCACGGAAATTGCGTTTGGCGTGAACGGCCGGCTTCCGATTCGCCGTTCCAGGATTCGTGCGTGGCAATGGGAATGGCTTGCGTTCCAGGTTGGTCCGGAACGCTCGGCTCGGAGAGCATAAACGCTCGACGAATCTCGTTTTGCGGAGGAAGTTGTCTTTGGATTTGCTCTACAGGAAGGGTTTTCGAATTGTCGTTGCAGCAGGTGCCAGAAGTTTCCCACCGCATCGTACTCTGTAACTGATCAGGATTTGCACATCCATGGTTTTCCACACGCCTGTGAATATTTCCGTCGGAGTTTTCTTTTAATCCCACTACGGATGAACTACGTATCGGCGCTGCAAGCTCCTGATTCCTTTCGTTTTTCCGCCGACTCAGTACGCTATGTTGCGTGCCCCATCCCGCAACTTCGCGTAGCGTGCCCGCGCATCCTCGTACATGTCCCTGTGAATATCCGGCCGATCCCCGGTCTTTAGCATTCGCGCCAAAACTCATCGTCGCTTGTCCGGCGTTCGTCGATGTACTTCTCGCCGAGGCCACATGGGCCCGGTGCTTTTTCGCCTTCAATATCTGAATGCTGATCCCCGCTGGAAGCTTGTGCGTTTCGATGTATCCCTCGCGCCTGAGCGCTCGCATCCACGCCTCGAGCGTCCTTCGGTTGAATCCAGTTTCCTCCTCGATCTCGCGGTACGTAACTGGCGCGCCTCCAAGCACATATCCGACGCCGCCACTCTCGTGCGTCTGCCGCAACACCAGCCATCCGTACAACCAGACCGCCGCGCCCATCCGCGCGTAATGCCGCGCTTCAAACAGCACCCCTCGCAGCCCGGTGTTAAAATCTTTCTCGCGCATTTCTCAGCCCGTTCCCGTGCCAAAACCTCGCTTCGACGTTCCCATTTCCTCGGTGCGCCCAGCTCGTGGCCATGCTGTAGCCGCTGCGGCGATTTCCACAGGCCTCCGCCATTTCCTCAGCTTTCCCACAACCTCTTGCTCACCTCGCCTCCGGCGAGTAACCAAACTGTAATATAACCGTCTCACAATGAGACGCGCCTCGGCCACATCCTAATTGCGAAAGGGGTACCTAGCTCATGACGACGGCCGCCCAGCCTCCTTTTGAGTATCTGGCAACCGCTTCCCAAGCCTCCCTGGAAGGCTTTGAAATTGCCCGGTTGAACCAAATTTCCACTATCCGCAAGGAAATCGCACAAGCTCTTGAAGCGTGGATCGCCGCCGAAGCCGATGTTCGCCTCACCCGCTGGCTCCTCGAACGCCGCAAATCCCACGACCAGGACTTACGCTGCGTTCGCGAAACGGACCTCGCCGGCGAGTCGGAAATCCCAAGTTGCTTCATCGGACCGGTTTTCGACACTCCCGCGCTTCCGGTTCCCGCTCCGCTGCTTGCCTTCTCCCAAACGCTACGCCCGTCCAAGCAAAGCGCGTGCGATCGTCGTCCTCGGACGCTCCGCCGTGTTTCCACCCCTGACGTCGAACCGATCCGCCGTTCCGTCGCGCCAACTCCGCAGTCCGCGCACTCGTTCGATCTCGAGAGGTTTTCCGCGTTGGACTCTGCTCCTGTTTCGCGCTCTTCGCGGACAGTCGCCATCTCGCCGGAAAGCATCTCGGGATTCGTGCTGGACGTGATCGCGAACGAACTCACGATGACACCCCGCGAGGAAGCCCAGTTCGAGTCGAACTTCGATCGAAACCTCGAGCGTTCTCTGGACCGGCAATCATGCGGTCCCCAGTTCGATTGCGCTACATTTCTTGAGCGCTCGCCCGACCCATTCGCGGCGCTCGCGTTTCGCACGCCTTCAATTTTGATCCTCAACGCCCAATCGCTATTCAATCGAAACTCCCCCGTCGCGACCATTGTTCGCGCCTCCTCCGAGGCCCGCAGTAACGGCCCGCCCACCGCACGCCAGCCAGTTTTCATTCCACGCTCCCATCAGAAACCATCAGCTCGATGCCTATCGTGTACGATTCGCGCGAGGTCGCTGCGCCCGCGAGCATTCGGCGAATCCTCATTTGCATTGAAATCGCACCCTCGGGCACGCCGACTGCAAGTTCCGTCCAACGCCTCCGCAAGTGCACTTAGTAACTTGTCCAAGCTATCTCCAACCAGTGTTACCCGTCTGGTTCGAGCGAAGCCGCTCCGCCAAGTCTCGCATCTCGAATTCACGCTTTTGGCCTCACCGTTGACGTCAAGCCCTGCGAGTGCGTGAGAGTTCAGCGAAAAGCACAGAAAATAAATGGCACTCAAGAACCCTCGGCGCCGTCCCCTTTCCCCCGAAAAGATTTGTGTTGCCAATATCGCCAAACGCTAATCTCCGCGTAACGATTTTGTCACCGATCCGCGCTCAACATCGAAGGGCTGTATCTCAATTCGCGTTGGACAGCCGACTTCACCCTCCGCACCGACGATTTCTCCGCTGGACCGCGGTTGCGGCGCCGGAATAACACCCGCTCAACTCTCAACTGTGCCATCTAGCAGTCTCTTCGGCCCGCCGGGCCGCTCAGTTTGACGATCCGCGCAATGCATCCCAAGCTGCGAGCCCCCATCGCGCATGGTTAATTGCCATAGTCTCTACTCAACTCGCGACGTCATTGCACCGCATTCCCCGGGGACCGCGCCGCCTCGATCAATCCCCGGTTTCCGTCCCGACCCATCAACTCAGCGGCGGTATCTATATTTTCGCGACACCCGCTAAACTCTCATCGTCGCCGCCGTCGCTCTCTTTGCGCCGCGACGCATTAGAGCCAACCAATCCACGCGGGTTCGCCGCTCTTCTCGCGACGCCCTCTCAGCGCTCAACGTCGCCGTCCCACGCGGTCTCCGGAACGCACCTCGCACCGCTCGAAATTCCGCAGCACTCCATCACCACCCACCGATCCAGCTGCGGTAGCCTCTCGGCTTCCAACATCCGCTCACCATTTGGTGTCGCCACTCTACGCTCCCCCAGGACCGCGGGACGCACCGACCGCGATGCCCCGGCACTCCGTCCCAACTCACGAATGCAGCCTGGGCTATTCTTTCGTCGCGCAGCACGGAGAAAACCTTCCATCCCGCTTTGCGAAATGTTTGCCGCCGCGCCCGTAACTCGAATTCACCTTGAGCCCCTCTCCGGTACGCTTCCCCGCCACTCCGAAAACCTCTCCTACCAAAAATCTAAACCAAACCATCTCCATCAAATCGCCTCCACCAAATTATCTACACTTTCCGCCACCAACTCCCCGATCCCAAAAACCACCTCCCACATTAAATCTGCCCATCACACTAACCTATGGGTTCTGCGGCAAAGCGGCGGCAAACACGGAAAGTGCCGGAAGGGCGTGCCTCGGGCGGAGAAGGCGTTGTTGAGTTCCAAACTGGGCTGAGTCGTTTCAAATTGGATTGGCGGGACACCTTACGTGGAACTGAAAGCAGTGCGCTGGACGCGAAGATCAATGAAATCAATGAGACGTCAATCTAGAATCGTGTTTCGGTTCGGCGCTTGCCATGCACTGTTTTGGTTATGCGTCCAAAAACAATCCGCAAAAACTTGATTCTATTCGCTGTAATTCAATGCGTCTTGTTGTTCGCGCTTCCATCGGCCAGTGCTCAGTCTCTCCAGCAGCACAGCCAAACTGACGGGCAAGAGTCGCTCAGCAACTCCAGCCCGAATTCGATAAAGATTAGCGTCGAGATACCCCTAACGCTTGAAGAGGATATCGAGGCTTCGCTACATTCCTTGGCCGCCTTCAATTCTCCGCAATTAGGAATTCGAGCCGCGTATTTCAGGCCTGCCTCGAAAAAGTACGCCTATCTTACGAAGGCGACGTATCTGTCGATGTTTCTCAGCGCTACTCAGAATGGATCGCTTTCTCCATTCAATCGGAGCAACGCGGGCGGGATTACGCTCGCAACTGCGGCGAATGTACTTGGGCTTCGCATGGCGCGGTCAGAAAAATGGAATAAACTCTGGTGGCTCCCGCAGGCCTCGTGCATTGGGCTGACCATCCGCGCGATGAATGTCGGAGAAGCGAATGATTCTTCGCCGCTTGGCAAGATATCGGGCACGCCGTCGCTCGGTGACCGGGCAAGGAGGCGTTAATCCAACCAGCCCCAGTTCTATCCGGACCTTTCGAACCTGGCCGATGAGAACTTCGAGCAAATCCTGGGGAAACGGGTGAGTTCACTCATCGGCGCCCCGCTGCCCAGTCAAATTCGCCAAATTGCCCGACAGCGATATCTCTGATAAAGTATTGGAGATGGCTTCCCTGATCCGAGAAGTTGGCGAAACATTTGTGACCCTATACAAGGGTTTCAGCGTGACGTTCCGCACGATGTTTCGCAAGACGACCACGGAAAGCTTTCCCGATGTCCCCCCATCCGTGCAGCCCCGATATCGCGGCATTCACGTACTGCAGCGCGACGAGCACGGATTTGAGAAGTGCGTGGGTTGCTTCCTATGTGCTGCGGCTTGCCCTGCAAACTGCATCTATATTGAAGCTGCGGAGAATACGGACGCGAATCGAATTTCTGCGGGTGAGCGGTACGCAAAGGTTTACAACATTGATTATTCGCGCTGCATCTTCTGTGGATATTGCGTAGAGGCTTGCCCTACGGACGCGATCACGCATGGACACAGCCTCGAACTCGCCCCGTACGACATCAACTCACTGATCTACCGCAAAGAGAAACTGCTCGAACCCTGGCCCGCACGCGGAACAGCTTCTAACTCCGCTTCAACCTAAGCGACTTAGCGCTATTCGATTCTCGTGCAGCCTCGGAGCGGGATATGTGTGTCGTCGGACCGCTCGACGTAGTTAGCGGCGAAAGGCGGCTTGACGAAAACGCGCGGCGTAACTTATTCGCCTGGAGCTGCGACGGGCTCGCGATCGAGAAGTTTGCCCTTGCCTGCGATCGCCGCAATGATCTGGCGGCCGTGGAAGCGGCCGTTCTCGATAAAAATGCGCGAGGTTTGTAGGCCGCCGACTACGACTCCTGCGACGTAGATGCCGGCAACGTTGGTTTCGAGCGACTCGGGATTCACGCGCGGTCGTTTGGTGGTGGCGTCGAGTTCGATACCAGCGCGCGTGAGGAAATCGAAATCGGGATGATATCCGGTTAGAGCGAAGACGTGAGCGGCGGGCAGAGTTTGTTTCTTACCCTGGGCGTCCGCGACGATGATCTGGCCCGGCTCGATGCGCACCGGATGCGTATTGAAAAGCGCGCGGATTTCACCGGCGGCGATGCGGTTATCGACGTCTGGGCGCACCCAGTACTTCAACCCTGGTGCCATCTCCGGCTTGCGCACCACGAGCGTGACTTTTGAGCCTGCGCGAAAAAGATCGAGCGCGGCTTCCGCCGCGGAGTTCCCTCCTCCAATCACAACGATTTCCTGATTCCAGTACGGATGCGCGTCGGTGAAATAGTGCGACACGTGCGGAAGATCCTCGCCGGGAATGCCAAGCGGATTTGGATGATCGTAGAAACCTGTCGCGATAATGATCTTTCGCGAGTGATAACTTTGCTCACGATCGTGTCCATCCACGGTGTGAACTGTGAAATCGCCGTCGCGCCCTTCGATGCGATCGACCGTTTCATACTGGCGGACTTCAATGGCGTAGCGCTCGACGGCGCGGCGGTAATATTTCAGCGCTTCCGCGCGCGTGGGCTTGCCGCCGAACGTGGTCATGGGGAGATCGCCGATTTCCATGCGTTCGGGCGTGGTGAAGAAAAACATATTCGTGGGGTAATGGTAGAGGGAGTTGCAGACGCAGCCTTTGTCGATCACGAGGGCGGTGAGGCCTTCGAGGCGTGCGTCGATGGCGCAGGCGAGGCCAGTAGGGCCGGCGCCGATGCAAATCACGTCATAACGTTCTGGCATGGAGATAGTGTCCGATGGCTGCGCGTGGATTTCAACTGCCGCTGCCTAGAGATTCGATGCGGGACACGGCTGCGACGAACCAGCATTCGCTGAATTCGGATCGCACTCGACGATGCGGCTTAGACCCGAGGAAGAAGTGCGGTAGCGATTTCGCTCGCGAACGAAGCCAGTTCAGCGTTGCGTTCAGGCGTCGCTTCGACACGCTGCTGCTTCCAGACGAACCACTCCCGCGAACCATCCTTGATCCGAACGGCGATATTCTCACCGATCATGAAGGATGGCGTTCCGAAGAGCTCGAACGTGCCGGAGCCCAGAGCGGTGAGGAGTGCGGCGCAGTTGCCACGACGGATGCCGATGTGGGTGGCGTACATCGGGAAAGCGACGATTTGGAAGCCGCGGGCGTGGAGGGCCTGGAGAGTTGCGATTTGTGCAGGTGTGAGTTCCACGGCGTAGGTTAGCAGAGTTGTTTTGCGCCGCTGAATGGATGCGCTTTTTGCGAGATCAAAACGGCGGCGGCACTTGCTTCAGCGGCTAAAGCCGGTTTTTTTGTCTAGGGCTGCGGCGGGCCTAAAGGTCCGCCCTTCCGGCCGCGACTATGCGGCGGAGGAGTTGACGCTTCCAGATTCGAGTTCGCGCAGGATGGTGCGGAGGGCGGAGGCTAGCTCTTCGCGAGTGACCTGGCTTTTGCGGAACTGCACGCGCATGTGGAACGAGTCGTCGTGGGCGCGATAATCGAAAAGGAAAGGCTGGGGACGCGGTGCCGAGGCGGTTTCTTCCTGGCGTGCGCGACGAGCTTCATCGCGGGTAAGACCGCCCTGCGAAATGCGGGCGACCATTTCGTGCATCTTCTTTTCATTCGGTTGACGACAGACCTGGAGTAGCACCGACTTCGAAAGAATGCCGCGCTCGACGCAGGCTTTGCGCACGGAATCCGGAATCACGTGCAGCGACATGGTTTCGGTGACCGAAGAACGCGCGCGGCCGATTTTCTTTGCGATCTGATCGTGGGTGTAATCGAAATGGTCAGCGAGGCGCTGAAGGCCGTCGGCTTCTTCGAATGGAGTGAGGTCTTTGCGCTGGAGATTTTCGATCAAGCCGATTTCAAGAGTCTCGGCGTCGTCGGCGATTTTCTCGATGCACGGAAGTTCATGCAGGCCGGCGGCTTTCGATGCGTGGTAGCGGCGCTCACCGGAAATAATGTAATAGGTGTCTTCTCGCGGAACGTAGCGGACGAGCAGCGGTTCGAGAACGCCCTTCTCGCGGATCGAATCGGTCAATTCGCGCAGGTCGCCGATGGCCTTGCGGGGCTGGTCGGGGTTCGGGCGAATCTTGTCCGTCGGGATCATGCGCCCGACGGCTGCGCCGCTGAAGCTGGTCAGCGTTTCTACGTAGTGCGCGTCATGCCGCATCTTGAGAGTGACGGGTAACCCGATCCGCTTCGACACGTTGCACTACCTCCTGAGCGAGTTTCTTGTAGTCTTCGGCGCCGGAAGACTTGGGCGCAAATTCGAAGACGGTTTCCTTGTAGGCGGGGCTTTCTTCGAGGCGCACGTTCTTGCTGATGCGCGTCTTGAAGAGCGCGTCGCCAAAAACGGAACGAATCTGTTCGTGGGTATCGCGCGAGATGTTGGTGCGCTTATCGAATAGCGTGATCACCACGCCGAGCATTTTCAGCGCAGGATTGGGCCGCGAACGGATGCGGCCGTAGGTCTCGAGCAGGTCGTCGGTGCCTTCAATCGCAAAGTAAGCGGCTTGAATCGGAACCAACAGGTGGGTCGAGGCGACGAGCGCATTGACGGTAAGAATTCCCAGCGCCGGCGGTGTATCGAAAACGATGTATTCGTAATCCTTCAAGAAAGGAGTGAGTGCGTCCTTCAGCTTATAGGGAGCGTCGAACTGGCCTGCAAGCTGCTGCTCGAGGCGAGCGAGAGCGAGCTTTCCGGGAGCGACATAGAGGCACGGGTCCTTTGTGGGACGGATGACTTTGTCCATGGTCGCCGGATGTTCGGCGAAGACGTCGTACATGGTGGTTTGAATTTCGCGGGGATCAAAGAACGCCATGGTGGCGTTGGATTGAGGATCAAGGTCGATGAGGAGAGTTTTCTTTTTCTTGAGAGCGAGAGCGGCGGCTAGATTGATGGAAGTGGTGGTCTTGCCGACGCCGCCCTTCTGATTCGCGATGGCGATTACGCAGGTCACTCGATGTGCCCCTCGTTCCCCCGTGTGGCAACCGCGGGCCCATATATTGAAGCGTTCAGCCCTAGTACTACAACAAGTAGGCTCACTTTACGAGCCTCGGAGCCCGACTGCAAGCGAAAAATGAAGGTAACCCATTTGTTCTGTGGATTTTAATTTCGGCGACCCGCGCGGCGACCGATTCCGCTCCAAGACTTACATCTTGTAGCGGCCCAAATCCTCGTCGTTCAGGTTCTCGAGCCAATTGCGAAGCTCTTCGCTGGACGTTTTTTCGGTGACTGCGGAAGCGGTGCGCGAACGTTTGAGCACTTCGTCTTCGACGTAGATCGGGCAATCGACGCGGAGTGCAAGAGCAAGTGCATCGCTGGGACGGGAGTCCATCGCAAGGACCTGGCCGTCACGCTCCATCCAGATCAAGGCATAGAAGGTGTCGTCTTTGAGATCGGAGACGACGACGCGGCTGACGTGGACGTTCAGGCCGGTGAGAACGTTGCGGAGCAGGTCGTGGGTCATCGGACGAGGAAGGGTTTGAACTTTTTCGATTTCAAGCGCAATGGCGTTGGCTTCGTAAATGCCGACCCAGATGGGTAGGACGCCGTTGCCCGCGGTTTCTTTCAGGACTACAACGGGCATGTTGGTGACGGGATCCATCATCAAGCCTCGAATCTTAACTTCGAGTTCCATGGTGGCCTCCGTGTACCCAACTTGCGACTGCCGAAACAAAACTCAGACGAGGTGCTCTCCGAACAAATTATTCGGGCCGACGCGCGTGACGCGCGCAAAAACATATTTACCGAGCAGAGTATCGAGCGGCGAAGTGAAATTCAATAGCCGATTGCAACTGGTGCGTCCGCCCCAGAGCTTTTTCTGCGGGTTGTGACCGTCGGCGAGGAGTTCGAACGATTGGCCGATGAGGGCTTCGTTGCGCGCAATCTGGATGCGGCGCTGGTGCTCCATCAAGACGGCGAGGCGGCGCGACTTTTCTTCTTCGGGGATGGCGTCTTCCATCGAGAGTGCCGGCGTGTTCGGTCGCGGAGAATATTTGAAAGCATAGACGCCGTCATACTGCGCGATGGTCAAGAGGCTGAGCGTATCTTCGAAGTCCTGCTCCGATTCTCCGGGAAAGCCGACGATGACGTCCGAGGTGATGCTGATAGGGCGGCGCGCCGCCCGGATCCACTCGATCTTTTCGAGGTACTCGTCGCGCGTGTAAGTGCGGCGCATTGCTTTTAGGATGCGCGAGGAGCCCGCCTGGACCGGCAGGTGGATGTGGTCGCAAAGGGCGGGAGTCGCGTCGATGGCGTCGATAATCTCGCGATGGAAGTCGTTGGGGTGCGACGTGGTGAACCGGACGCGTCGAATTCCGGGTACGGCGGAGATCGCGCGGAGAAGATCGACGAATTTCATGCCGCTCGGCGAGGGATCGCGATAGGAATTCACGGTCTGGCCGAGGAGTTGAATTTCGGTGTAGCCCGCTTGAGCGAGACGATGAGCTTCCGCGAGAACGGCGTCGCTGCGGCGGCTTCGTTCGGGGCCGCGGGTTTTAGGGACGACGCAGTAGGCGCAGGAGTAATCGCAGCCTTCGATGATGGTGATGTAGGCGCGGTAGGGATTGTCGCGGCGGGTGAGTTCGGTTTCGAAAGTTTCGTCGATGTCGAGACTCAGGCCGGTTACGCGCTTGTTTCCTGCTTCGACTTGTTCGAGAAGATCCGGAAGCTTCGTGTAACTCGCGGAACCGCAGACCAGGCTGACCCACGGAGCGCGTTCGAAAATGGCGTCTCCTTCCTGCTGGGCGACGCAGCCGAGGACGCCGACGATTTTCCCGTCGGCGAGAGTTTTCCAGTCGCCGATGCGGGAGAAAACTTTCTGGGCGGCTTTTTCGCGGATGCTGCAAGTGTTGTAGAGGACCAGGCGGGCCTGGGCGGGCGAGGCAACGGGATGGTAACCGCGAGCCAGCAGGACGCCCTCGACCTTTTCAGTGTCGTGATCGTTCATCTGGCAGCCGAAGGTTTCGATGTAGAAGGATTTCCCTTCGGCAGCCGCTCCGGAGTCACCGCGCAAAGGCAGAGGCGCGGGCTTGTCCGGCGCTGAAACGGCACCGTTCAGCGACTCCAGGGCAATGTCGTAGGATTTCGGCATTTGGGTCTGTTTCATTCTAGCTTGGTTGCGGCGGGGCGCGCCAACAGGAACGAGCTGGTCATGGGGTGAGCCAAGGGGCGTAGAGAAACGCTCAAAAATATGTTGCGAGAGTTGCGATTAGACTTGTGCGGCGGTGAGTGTTTTGTAGAAGTTACGAGCGATTCTAATCGTTGAAAGTTGCGGTTAGAAATGGCGAGCTCCAAAGTTGCAGGGTGCCGGGTCAAGCGGCTGCGATGAGCCAGCTTTGCAGTTGCTTGTGGGTGATGGGGGTGGGCGGTGGCGAGGAGCGGCGGAATGCCGGGGGTGGAGCGTCCGGCGGCCTGGGGGAGACGGCCGATTGGCATGTGCGTTTGACGTGGAGCTGCTGCTTGGCCCCGGACACACGTTACCACAAAAATATAGTGATGTAAAGCAAATAGGGGGGCTCCCGTAATGGGAATGCGGTTGAAGCGTTGATGGCGCTGCTATGGAAGACGAAGAGAGATCCTTCGCCCGATGAATCGGGCTCTGGATGACGGTGGGGTGGGTTGGGAGGTCGTGAGAAGTTGTGACGTGGTCGAGGCTGGGCGGCGCGAGAGGGCGGCGGGAATTAGCGTTGGGCGGCGTGGAAACAGAAGGCGAAGAGGGATCCTTCAGCCGCTGAAGCGGCTTCTGGATGACGGAGGTGGATGTTTTAGGATTGGGAGATGCAAGCGGTGCGAGGGCTGCAGCGTGAAGGAGCGGTCGTAGGAAGACCATCCCGCTTTGCGGGATGGTCCGACGCGGGCGGGAAGCCATGGGTGGTAACGGCGGATGGTGGAGGGGGAGTATTTGGATACGTGGCGAGGCTGCTGAGTGGAGGAGGGTTGGGTGGCAAAGCGGCGGCTCGGCGCCGCACTCTAATGGGTTGGGTGCGGTTGATGAAGTGAAGCGGAAGGGGAAAATTGTGTCCAAGATGGTACGAGGTGAATGCTGTAGAAGGGCGATTCGTTTGAAAGTGGTGGGATGCGTGTGCTACGGTGTTTCGGGGCGATTTTGTAAAACTTTTTCGATCTGGGGGCAACAATTTCTGTCCTGGCGTTGAATCTTGTCTCGGGCCAGCTCGGCACGCTGATAGAGCAGACGGGTTGGGTGGCGCGAGTGGTGCTGTGCATCCTGCTATTTCTCTCCGTTTTCTCGTGGGCCATCATTTTTCAGAAGTCACGGCTCTTCGGGCAAATCGAACCACAAACCAAAAAATTCCTACAAATGTTCCGCGCCGGGCGCGGACTACCCGATCCAAACACGCTGCGGGCGGGCGCGGGCGACACTCCGCTGGTGACGGTCTATCAGGCCGGCTACAAAGAGCTGGAAGCGCAACTGCATTCGACAAACGCGCGGGCTGGCGGCGAGCCGCCACGGGTGAAGAATCCGCGCGCGGTTGGCGTGGAAATGCAGGTGGCGGCAGGCGAAGAAGTGCGTCGGCTGGAAAAGTGGATGTCGTGGCTGGCGACGACGGGATCGGTTTCTCCGTTTATTGGGCTGTTTGGGACGGTGTGGGGCGTGATGGACGCGTTCTCCGGGCTTGGCGATGCGGGCTCAGCGAGCCTGCGCGCGGTGGCGCCGGGGATTGCGGAAGCGCTGATCACTACGGCGGCCGGACTTTTTGCTGCGATTCCCGCGGTAATCGCCTACAACCATTACGTGGGTGGAATCCGCGGAGTGGCGGCGCGGATGGACAGTTTCGCGTCCGAATTCGTTTCGAAAATCGAAACACTGTACAGCGCTTAAACCGAAACGCCCGATAGCGCGCGAAAGAAATTGATCGAGCGGCGCGCTAACCGCAGGCATCGCAGATCCATCAAACAGATGAGAGAGACATCAGGCGACAGGATCATGCCGCAAATACAAAGAGAAACCGGGACCACGCTTTCGGAAATCAACATGGTTCCGTTCATCGACGTGGTGCTGGTGCTGCTGATTATTTTCATGATCACGGCGCCGATCCTGCAGAGCGGGATCGAAGTGGACGTGCCGAAGACCAAGACGGTGAAAGAGCTGACCGAAGTGCGCATGGTGGTGACCATCGACCGCGCGCAACGCATCTATCTGAACGACAAGCCCATCAACATTCACGACATTGGCGGTGCGATCACGCAGCAATCGCACGACCTCGCGAAGCAAACGGTGTATGTGCGGTGCGACGAGTCGGTTCCGTTTGGGAGCTGGGCCACGGTGGTGGACGCGCTGCGGCAAGCGGGGATTCAGAACATCAGCGTGGTGACGCAGCCGCTGAGCGAACGCGCGCAGATCAAGTGAGATGGCATCGGCGACGGCAACCCGGACGGCACCAGAGACGCTGAAGGGACCGCTTTCGTTTTCGCTGGTGTTGCACGGGGTGCTGGCGGCGCTGCTGATCGGCTCGGTGGTGATGGACCATCGCGGCGATTCGTGGGGCGGACCGGGCGGCGCGATTACGGTGGGCGTGGTGGGAAGCGTGCCGGCGATTCCGATGCCGAGGCCGGAAGTGGAAACGGAAAACCGCGTGGTGGACGAATCGAAGGGACTGTACAAGGCGGAGCCGACGCAGCCGCCTCCGCCGCCAGTGGACGCGACGCCAATTCCGAAATTCGAGAAAAACAAACCGCCCAAGTATGTGACGCGGCCATCGAAAGTGTTAGAGAACACAGCAAAGCCGCCGCAGAACGCGGTGCCGTATGGCGGAGGCGGAACGCCGGCAGTTCCCTACTCATCGTTTTCGATGGGCGCGGGGACGACGCAGGCGGGGATGTCGTTCGACGGCGTGGGCGGCGGAAATTTTGGAGACCGGTTTTCGTGGTACGTCGAGGCGGTGCAGCGGCAAAGTGAGCAGCAACTGGCTGCAATCGACGGTGGATCCCGGGATCAGTTTTGCGCCGAGACTGGTGGCGACGTTTGACATCAACCGCGACGGAAGCGTGGCGAACATTCAGATCACGAAATCCAGCGGGAATTCTTCGGTGGACCAAAGCGCGGTACGCGCGATTCGAGATTCAAGCCCGATGGACCGGTTGCCTCCGGCCTATTCGGGATCGCGGGTGAGCGTGGAGTTCTGGTTCGATTTCAAGCGGTGATTCGTTGGGGCGGAAGGCAAGCAGCTAAGGGCGGACGATGATTCGAAGACTGCGGACGGGTTCGAGAATTTCCTGGGGAGTAGCGGCGGCGATACTGTGCGCGGCGTTTTTGTGCGCAGGTCCGGCCGCGCAAGCGCAGGATTGGTTCAAGACAGGCACGGGACTTGGCGTTTCGAAGGCGCGCGTGGCGGCGCCGGAATTCGCGACGCGGTCGGCGGCGGCGCAACCGTTTGAAAAGACATTTCACGACACGCTGTGGAACGACCTGCAATTCTGCGGAATCATTGATCTGGTCAGCCCGAGCTTTTATCCGACGGCGATTCCGAGCCAGCCAAGCGAGTTGAAGCCAGCGGACTGGTCGGCCGATCCGGCGAACGCGTACATGGTGGCGTACGGGAATTTGTTCGTGGAGGGGACGAATTTAGCGGCGGCGGGATTTTTGTCGGACGTGCACAATCCGAACGCGCCGATCGCGCTGCAGAAAGTGTATCGCGGCGCCGCTGACGGATGCCGGAGCGCGAAAGCTGGCGCACCAATTCGCGGACGATATTGTGGGAGTGCTGGGCGGCGGATCGGTCGGGGATCGCGCAGACGCAGATTGCGTACGTCAGCTCGAAGGGCGGGAACAAAGAGATCTGGGCGATGGATTACGACGGCGCGAACCAGCACCAACTGACGCATCTGAAGTCGATTTCGCTGACGCCGCGGTGGTCGCCGGATGCGACGCGGATCGCGTTTACATGCTACGTGCCGTATCGCGGAGTGACGTCGGCGCAGATCTGCATTTACTCGACGGATTCGGACCGGTTGATTTCGTTTCCGCGGTATCGCGGGTCGAACAGCTCTCCGGCATGGACGCCGGATGGGCAACAGATCGCGTTCATGTCCAGCCAGAACGGCGATCCGGAGATTTACATCGCGAGTACGGACGGGAGCAAGCTGAAGCGGTTGACGTTTGCGGCGGGCGTGAACACATCGCCGGCATTCAATCCAAAGACGGGAAAGCAGATGGTGTTCGTAAGCGACCGGGCCGGGGATCCGGTGCTGTACCTTGCGAATTCGGATGGAACGGACGTGCAGCGGCTGGACATGCCGGATATGGGCTACGTGGTGGACCCGGCCTGGTCACCAAATGGACAGCTGCTGGCATTTTCGTGGCGACGGCCGAGCGGAAATTTCGACATATACATTATGGACATCGTGAACCGGCAACTGGTGGAGTTGACGCGCGATGCGGGACGAAACGAGCGGCCAAGCTGGGCGCCGGATGGGCGGCACATCGTCTTCGAATCGACGAGAACGGGAACGCGGCAGATCTGGTCGATGCTGGCGGACGGCAGCGAGCCGCGGCAATTGACATACGAAGGGCAGAACGAATCGCCGAACTGGTCAACGAAGTAGGCGGGCGATCGAAGAGATTCGCTTCCCTCCCAGCCGGGGGCGGCGAGTATGAGAAGTTGCGGAAGAAACACGAAGCAGCAACACAATTGAGCTAGAACGGTAAAAACCTAAAATTGTTTCGGCCGGATCCGGGAAGGCGCTGGATCGAGTCCGAAGGAGGCTCTCCGTGCAGAAATTGAATTACCGAACTTATGGGATGTTGGCGGTGTTCGCGGCAGTAGCGCTTGTGGCGGGAGGATGTAAGAAGACGGTAGCGGTGGGCAAAACGCCCGCGCCGCCACCGGTGAATGCGCCGCAGCCGACGGTATCGATCAGCGCTTCGCCCAGCTCGGCGAAGGCGGGCGATACTGTGACGCTGAACTGGCAATCGACCGACGCGACCGACGCAAACATCGAGCCGGGCGTTGGCAAGGTTGCGGTGACGGGATCGACGCCGGTGAATCCGACGACGTCAACGACGTACACGATCACGGCGACGGGCCTTGGCGGCTCGGCGACGGCGAGCACCCGGGTAACGATCGGCGCCGGCGCTCCGGTGACAACGGGAAACAATAACAACGGCAACGAAAGCATGACCGAGCTATTCGAGCAGAACGTGAAGGACGCATACTTCGACTTCAACAAGGCCGAGTTGCGGGCGGATGCTCGAGATGCGCTATCGAAGACGGCGGAGTTCCTGCGCTCGTACCCGCAAGTGCGCGTGACGATTGAAGGACATTGCGACGACCGCGGATCGACCGAGTACAACATTGGATTGGGGGAGCGACGAGCGCAGTCGGCGAAGAATTACCTGATCTCGCTGGGAATCGCGGCGGACCGGATGGACACGGTAAGCTGGGGAAAGAGCGTCCGTTCTGCACCGAGCAAACGGAGAGCTGCTGGCAGGACAATCGGCGGGCGCACTTCGTGGCGGCAAAGTAGATTGCGGTTCGGAAGTTGAGGCGGCGGGCGCGGACCGATTTTGCGGGTTCGCGCCCGTTGGCCTATTGTTTGGCCTATTCTAGGGATGGGAATTCGATTTTCAGGAGGCACGCTGTGCGGACACGATCGGTAGCTCTCGCCGGAGCGGCGATATTGACGGGCGCAATGCTCGGTTCGATGCTGGCGCCGAGGCCGACAGGCGCGGTGTCGAAGGAAATGATCCAACTGCAGGAACAGGTGAGCCAACTGCTGCAAGGGCAGCAGTCGCTGCGGAGCGCGGTGGATTCGAACAATGCGTCGATGCGAACGTTGGTGCAGCAGGCGCTGGACCAAACGAATGCGCTGAGCGGACGGATGGACGCGCTGCAAAAGAGCGTTGGCGAATCAAGCGCGAACGACGGCGCGAAGATCGACGGGATGGCTTCGCAGACCCAGGGAATTTCGGACAACATTCAGGACGTGCAGGCGCGCGTTGGCAAGCTGGCGTCGCAGATGAACGATATTCAAAGCACGCTGCAGAGTATCGATGGGCGGCTGGCGGGCGGCTCGGCGCCGGTTCCAGGAGCGGCGCCGAGCGCGGCTCCGAGTGGCGGAGCGCCGCCGGCGGGAGCGGGTGCTGCGGCTGCGCCTCCGGCGACGGGAGGGGCGCCGGCGGGAATGCCGGGAGTGGCATCGGACACTTTGTATCAGAACGCGTTGCGGGATTTCACGACGGGAAAGTACGACATGTCGCAGCAGGAGTTTGGCGACTACGTGAAGAACTATCCGAATACGGATCTGGCGTCGAACGCGCAGTTCTACATTGGCGAGATTTCGTATCAGCAGGGGGATTACAAGGATGCGATCGCGCAGTACAACCTGGTGCTGAACAATTATCCGCAGAGCTACAAGCTGTCCGCTTCGATGTTAAAAAAAGGGATGGCGGAGCTTGAACTGGGGATGAAGGCGACCGGGATTCGGGATTTGAAGGAAGTGGTGCGGCGGTTCCCTGGGTCGGATGAAGCGCGGAGGGCGCAGGCGAAACTGAAGGAATTGGGAGTGGCGACGACGAGAACGTCAACGCGCTAAGAGTCGAATTACGGTTCGGCTGCAAGATCGATCGCGGCGGTCGCGCTCATTGAAGTGGGCGGGGTTGCCGCGATTTTTTTTGGGCGAGCGCTGAGCGGAGCGAAGGGAAAAGCCAGAGACGACCGCTGCCGCGCGTGGCTTTGTGCTGCGGCGGCCTACCCGCTTGCGGGCAACAAGGAAGTGGGTCCGGTTGCGCGCTGGAGATAACCGCACAAGCTTGTGAGAGTCTGGCAACCCGCACCCACATTTGCAGCGGTTCACATGCTCAGCTAGGCGCGGAGATGATCGGGTTGCCAGTTCTGGACGAGCATCTTGATGGAGCGTCGATCGGTGAGATTTCCGTCGAGAACTTTGCGGGCGAGCGCGGGGAGTTCGGCGTCGCTGGCAAAACGAAGGGCGACGAGTTGACCCACCGTGAAATCCTTGATTCGCGGCTGCAAGTCGGCGGGCAGCAGTTCGCGCATGCGGAGCCACATTTCGAGGCGAATGACGCGATTCTGGACGGTGAGCGCGAAGATTCGGGCGAGGAAAGCCAGCACCAGGAGAGCGAGCGCGACGAGCACGGCGAAAACGTGGTCGAAATCGAAAAGATGCACCGCACGCATGATCGAGATGACGACGTTGGCCATCAGGACGGGGCCAACGAAGTAGTGGAAGGCGGGGACGAACTTGGCGTGATTCTTGAAATTCTGTTCCATGGGGGAACCTCCGGTTCAAGCGCGAGCGAAATGATACCAGAACCGCGTGCGTGGCGCGGGACAGCCCCCGCATAATCCGAGCGCCGTTGACCTGCAACGACAGACCGAAAAAAGCAACGCCCTCTTAGGCGATGACTTGCGTGAGAGGGCGCCGGCAAAGAGGGCCGAGCGGGACGCGGCTCGCGATCAGAAGTTCAATTTCGCTCCGATCTGGACCTGACGAGCGCCGGTGGTTCCGTCGTTCTGGCCAACCTGCGCGGTGGAATAGCCGAAGTTGGGATCGCCGACAACGTTGTCCGGCTTCGCAAACTGAGTCCGATTAAACATGTTGTAGAACTCGAAACGAAGCTGGAGGTGGACGCGTTCGGTGATCGCCGTGGTCTTGGACAAGTTGAAATCCCAGTTGTTAATGCCGGGGCCATACCAGTGGTTGCGGCCGACGTTGGAGGGAATGTCGAATGGAATGGGCATCACGCTTTCATCGTCGGGATTGAAGGACGCCGGATTCTCGCCCGTGAAGACGGCCGAACTCGGAACGAATGCGCCCATGGCCGGGGTGTTCTTGAGAGTCGAGAAGTTGATCACCGTGGCGCGGTCGTCGATGTTGGTGTGAAGCGTGTCGGCGATCCCGAAGATGTCGTAAGGCAGTCCGGTTTGGAAGGCGGCGATGCCGCTGAGTTCCCAGCCCTCGAGGGCGCGACCTACGACGCCCTCGCTGAAGTGAGCCTTTCCGCGACCTACCGGCACCTGATAGGTGAAATTGATGACCCCGCGGTGGCGAGTGTCAAAGCCGGAGTTTCCCTTTTCACGACGGAGGTCAAAGGAGTCCACGGGGAAATTGCCGTTTCCCGCGGTAGTGACGAGCGGGTCGGATGAGTCGTCTAGAGCGTGGGAATAGGTATAAGAGCCCTGAATCCGCAGCCCGTGGTAGTTGGCGACGGTGACCTGTGTTTGCAAGCCGTCGTACCAGGAATGGCCGCTGCTCTCGTCAAAGAAGGCGTCGAAGAACGCGTTGTTGTTCACGGCGTCGAACGGAAGAACGCCATTCTCGGCGCCAAAGAATAGGTTTCCGTTCTGAAGGGTGGCTTCGTTGCAGCCGAACGCGTTTCCAGGGACGCAATAGGCTTCGAGCTGGGCAACGAGATTGGGCTGTGGCGGCGCACCATCGACCACGCGGAGGATCCGGGTGCCATGGTTGCCGACATAGTTGGCTTCGAAGGTCACGTTGGAACCGACCATTCGCTGAACCCCGATGTTCCATGTGGTTACAAGCGGGGGTTTAATGTGGTCCGAGAAAATATCGGGAAAGATTCCGGCTTCGTTGTCAACGACGGGAGAGGCGGATTGCTGAGCTGGCGGGAGCTGATTCTGAACCTGCGTTCCGGCGTCCGTGCCGGTGCTGAAAAAGGGATAATTATAGACACTCGGTTGAAACGGCGGGTTGCCGCGTACGTCACCGATTAGGTTCCCATACACACGGTCGCTGAAAAGTCCGATTCCTCCGCGAACCGACGTTTTTCCGGTTTTGAACGGATCCCAGGCAAAACCCACGCGCGGATCGAAATTGTTGTACGTGCTTTTGTAGAGTTGATGTCCGGTCCCCGGACCAACAGGAGTGAAGGTAAACGGAGCCTGCCCACTGGGGTCCACAAACAGATTGGCCAAGTCGCCGTTCCGTTCGTAAGGAACTCCGTAATACTCCCAGCGGACGCCGTAGGTGACAGATAGATTGGATTTCACCTTCCATTCGTCCTGGATGTAAACCGCGGTTTCGTGCTGAGCGAAGTTGAGTTCATCGGTGGCATGACGGTTGCCCGCGAGGTCAAAATACTGAGTCTGGTTCTGAACCGCGACGAGGCCAAGAAGCCCTGAGCTCTCGTTTTCGATATTCAGGTTGTCAACGCCAGGCGACAGATTTTGAAGGACTGCGGCCGAGGCTCCGAAATCGCTGTAGAGGCTGAAGGAAAAAGCCGCGCGCGAGCTGAAATTGTCGTTATTATTCGAGTAAACATCTCGGAACTGGCCGCCGAATTTGAGTGTGTGCGAGCCGAGCACCTTGGTGACGTTGTCGGTATAGGAATAGGTGCCGGTTTTGCGGCTCTGACCGTTGGAATCACCAAGGTTCTGGCATCCGAAACTGGTAAAACCGGGCAGGCTGAAGTCCGCACCGTTGCCTTCGGGATCAATGAAGTTTCCGGATGCGCTGGTAATGCTGTTGAAAGTTCCCACGCCGGTGCAGCCGAAGCCGGCGTTGTTCCGGTTGGCGCCGAATCGAAGTTCATTCGATAGAGTCGCGCCGAAAGTTGTGGTCAAGCCAATGGCCAAGCCCTGAGTGCGGTCATACGAGGAGACCGCGCCCAGGCCACCGGGAAGTTCATCGTCGTGAAACGGATCCGGATCGTGGAACCAATTGAATATGTAGCGGACGTAGAGATCGCTGTTCTTGCCGACCTTTTGATCGACCTTGATGGTGGCGTCTTCGTCTTTCTGGCGCGATTCGGTGGGAAAGAATAGCAAGCCGGTGATGCCATCGGAATTGACGATGTTCGGCGCGGGGTAGTAGGAGAGAATTTGTTGGACAGTAGGGTCGAGACCGACGCCGGTGGCGTTGTTGCCGGCGCCGGGGCTAGTGATGTTGATCGCCTGAGAGACGCCTGTGGATGGATTGGTGTAATTGAAAATGCCGGTTTTGTAGGCGGCCGTTGGAACGGTGGAGGTGTTCGTCAACGACGTGACGAAGCGATCGCCCTGGTAGTTGATAAAGAAAAAGGTCTTGTCCTTGATGATGGGACCACCAAACGATCCGCCGTAGAGATTGCGGACATACGGATTCTTGGGAGCGAGGTCTCCGGTCTCCGGATCAATCTGGTGATTGAAGTAGTCGCGGGCGCCGAGCGCGTCCCAACGACCGAAATAGAAAAGGTCGCCGTGAAAGGTATTTGTGCCGCTGCGAGTGATTACGTCGATGATGGCGCCGTTGTTGCGGCCAAATTCGGGCGCGAAATTGTTGGTGAGGACGCGGAATTCCTCCGTCGAGTCCGGATTACCGGCGTCCAATCCGCCCAAACCGCCGGGAACGTCGGTATCGTTGTTATCGCTTCCGTCGAGCAGGAAATTGTTGTTGCGCTCGCGGCCGCCGTTCACTGAAACGCCACCCATGCCGTCGGACTGAGTGACGCCCGGACCAAGCAGCACCAACTGGTAGGGATCGCGAAGGATCAAGGGTAACTCGGTCAAAGTCTGGTGCTCGACAACGTTGCTCAGAGTCGGAGTTTCGGTGTCAATCGCCGCGACGGAGCTCGATTGAACTTCAACGACGTTCGAAATCGTTCCGACTTCGAGGGTCGCATCGAGCGTCAAGGTCTGATCGACGGTGAGAGTGATGGCCTGAAACTGCACGACTTTGAAGCCGGACTTCGAGACGGCGATGTTATAGACGCCGGGCGCGAGGCTGGAAATGCGGTAAAAGCCCGTGTCATTCGTAAGGGTGGAGCGGTCAAGGGCGGTCGCCACGTTTGTGGCGGTGACGTTGGCGCCGCTAACTGCCGCCCCGGAAGCATCCAGTACCGTGCCACTGATGGTGGCATTTTGAGCGTGAGCTACTAAGGGAAACGTTGCCAGGATCGCAAAGACAAGCGCGGGTAGAAGAATGCGGAAAAACCGTGCAAGACGGAGTGAACGAAGCATATTTTCCCCCAGAGCTACGAAGCGGAAGCGGAGATTCCACCGAATCCGTAAGACCCGCTCCACGTTGCGGCCAACTATGTCCAATCGAAGAGCATTTGCGTTACCACGCGCCGAAAAAAAAACGAAAAGTTAACAACTTCGTGCAACGTGTTTGGTTTCAGCTTTCTGTATCGATGGCTGAAACTGAGTGGCAGAAGTTTAGCGGATTTTCTCCAAAATTTAGAAGTTCTTCCGGAAAATCCGCAATCACGGAATGGGCGTTTACGAACACTGGGCGGACAGCGAGCGAAAAGTTGGGTTCGGGCGCTGTTCGGCCGGAACAAGGAGATTTCAGCACTGGAGCACGGCGGTTCGGATATACTCGCGGGATATCGGAATTTCGAGGAAGAGGAAGAGACGACATGTCGGTGAACAAAGTGATTTTGGTGGGAAGGCTGGGACGCGACCCGGAGACGCGGTTTACCGGAGGCGGACAGGCGGTGGCCAATTTTTCGGTGGCGACCGACGAAACGTTTAAGGATCGAAACGGCGAGCGGCAGAAGCGGACGGAATGGCATAAGGTCGTGGTGTGGGGAAAGCAGGCGGAAATCGCGCAGCAGTATTTGAAGAAGGGCTCGCTGGTTTTTATCGAGGGGCGAATCCAGTCGCGCGAGTGGCAGGACAAGGAAAACCAGAAGCGGACGAGCTTCGAGATTGTGGCGACAAATTTCCGGATGCTGGGTGGGCGGGCGGACGGAGCGGCGGCCGGCGCGGGTGGCGGAGCGTCGCACGGCAGCTACGGCGGCGGTTCCGGGGCCGGTGGTTCGCGCGGCGGTGGCGGCGCGGAGCCGGATTTTGAGGCGGGCGTGCCGGACGAGCCGGGATCGCAGAGCGGGCCGGAAATTTCGGACGAGGATATTCCGTTTTAAGTTTGCGCACGCCGAGCGAGCCGAACGGCGAAACATTTCACTGAGAAAAGCTAGAGCTGCGGAGGTCACAGAGAAGGGCGTGGCGTCGGCGGCGCTGTGCTCGTATCGAAGCTCGCAAAAGCTGAAGGGCTGGGCCGGCTGGGTGCCCGCGCGCGGCCTAGTGGGCGCTCGGATCTTTTTTGCGGTCTTCGTCGAGCTTTTGCATGATGGCGTCGAATTTCGGGCGCTGCTCGGGAGTGAGAATCGCGCGGATGTTATCGCGGCCGGCGAGCCGTAGCTGATCGCGCTGGGCGTCGGCGGCAGAGTAGTCTGAATGGATTTTGGAGCGGGTGTCGTCGACGATCGCGCCAAACCGCTGCTGCTGTTCGGGAGTGAGATTCAGTTCCTTGGTCATATGTTCGACGATCTGCTCGCGCGTGGGTGCCGCGGGCGGAAGCTGCTTTCCCCAGACCCGTTCGCCCCACAGATGATTGGCGGTGCCTCCGGCGAGCGCACCCAATAAGAATACGATTAAAACGAGTACGGCCGCTTCACTGCGGGTCTTAGTGTTGGCCATGGTTTCCGTCCGTTGGAGGAATCAGGAAATCATCCCGGTCGTTGTTGGTGTAATGGGCGTCTGAAAACAATCCGGAGTCGTCCGCGGAAGCGACGTAAGCGCCATCGAGGGAGACGCCGCGGTGGCGGGAGATATCGAAAGTGAGCAGCAGCGCGAGGGCGACGCCGGAGGTGGCCGCAAATTTCCACGCGAGCGAGACGAACGGGCTCCAAATCGATTTTTCGTCGCCACGATCGCGTTCGGACTGGCGAATGACGGCCATCGCCATGTGGGCAAAAGCCGGCCCAGGATCCGCCACGGGTTCGGCGACGCGAAGCAAGCGCGAGCTGAACGAAACGTATTCGAGGGCGGCGCGACAGCCGTTGCAGGTTTGCAGATGCTCGTCGAGAGAGACGGCATCGGCGGCGGAAATTTCGCCGGAGACGCGGTCTTCGAGACGAGCTTCGAACTCCGGACAGGCTCCCGGCACTTCGCGATTTTGGTTAAACCCCATGATCAGCCCCTTTTTATCCTGGGTGAGTTTGGCTGTGCCGTGTTCGATTCGAGCCTGCGCTTGTAAACGTCCATGAGCCGTGCGCGAGAACGAAACAGCCTTACTTTTACAGTATTCACGTTCAAATCCAGCATTTCGGCCAATTCCTGCACCGAGAAACCTTCGACTTCTTTCAGCATCAGAAGCTGCCGGTCTTCCTCCGGCAATTTTTCGAGCAGCCGTTCGAGCAGGTCGCGGGCTTCGGCACGGTCGCTGGGATTTTCCGGCGGTCGTTCGGCGGAGGCGACGCCATCGAGGCGCGAAACCTGATCTTCGGAAAGATCGGCTTCGTAGGTGAGCGGCCGGACTTTGCGCTTGCGCAGGTAGTCCCAGCACTCGTTCACCGAAATCTTGTACAGCCACGTGGAAAAGGCGGAGCGCTGATCGAAGCGCTTGAGCGAGACGAAGACTTTCAGGAAGACTTGCTGTACGACGTCTTCCGCGTCGTCGCGCCGCCGCAAAATTCCGGTGACCAAACCGAACACGCGCTGCTGGTGGCGGCGAATCAATTCCTCAAAGGCGGCTTCTTCGCCCGCCTGAGCCCGGCGGACGAGCTCGTACTCCTTCCCGGCCCTCTCGGTCCGGGCCGCCGGAACGGACAGTGCGGAGGCGGTCGCTGCCACATCCTTTGGGACGTCAGGCATCGGATTTTGGTTTCAAGCAATAAAATGACATGGGGATAAGGAGTTAGTTTGGGCTTGCGACGGCGTATCGAGCATGTGATAATACCAACATGATAATCGGAGACCGCATCCGTCTTCTACGTGAAACCAAAGAACTTTCCCAGGGCGACATCGAGAAGCGCACTGGCCTGCTTCGATGCTACATTTCGCGCGTCGAAAACGGGCATACAGTGCCGGCGATCGAAACCCTAGAGAAGCTGGCCCGGGCGATGGAAGTACCGCTCTACCAGCTTTTCTACGACGGCGAAGAACCGCCCGTTCTGCCGAACCTGCCCAAGCGCAAGTCGGCGGACGATATCGTTTGGGGAAGCCGTGGCAAAGAAGCGCGCGTACTTGGGCGCTTCCGCCGTCTGTTGGGCCGAATCGATGAGGGCGACCGCCGCCTGCTGTTGTACATGGCTCAAAAAATGGCTAGCCGGTAGTTCGGTTAGCGTAGCGGCGACGGCTGGAACTTGTCGATGCAAAGGACCCACGCGGGTATCGGGTGGAGTGTACCCCAAAAACCCAGTTCCATTTTGGAACTAATTCTTCTGCAAACCTGTAAGTCTTTTATTCCCATTCAATTGTGCTTGGCGGTTTGGAGCTGATGTCGTAAACGACCCGGTTCACTCCGGGGACTTCGTTGACGATGCGGAGCGACATGCGCTCTAGCACGTCCATCGGCAGGCGGGACCAGTCGGCGGTCATCGCGTCGAGAGATTCGACGACGCGGATGGCGACGGCGTTGCCGTAGGTGCGGCCGTCACCCATGACGCCGACGCTGCGGACAGGGAGAAGGACGGCGAAGGCTTGCCAGACTTTGTTGTAGAGCCCGGCTTTTCTGATCTCGTCAACGACGACGACGTCGGCACCGCGGAGGGTTTCGAGCTTTTCGCGGGTGATGTCGCCGAGGATGCGGACGGCGAGGCCCGGGCCCGGGAACGGATGCTTCACGAGGATCTCTTCGGGCAAGCCGAGTTCCCTGCCGATGAGGCGGACTTCGTCTTTGAACAGGTCGCGGAGGGGTTCGATCAGGCCGAAGGGCATGTCGTCGGGGAGGCCGCCGACGTTGTGATGCGACTTGATGACCGCGGAGGGGCCTTTCACGCTGACGGACTCGATGACATCGGGGTAAAGAGTTCCCTGCACGAGGAACTTTACCGGGAGGCCGTTTTCGGACGACGCGACAAGTTTGCGCTGCTCCTCGGCAAAAATCTCGATGAACTCGTTGCCGATGATTTTGCGTTTCTTTTCGGGTTCGGTGACGCCGGCCAATTTTGATAGGAAGCGAGCGGAGGCATCGACGCCGATTACATTGAGGCCGAGGCGGTCGCGAAGCAGCGCGAGCGTGTCTTCGAATTCGTTACGGCGGAGCAGGCCGGTATCGACGAAGACGTTGATGAGGCGGTCGCCCATGGCGCGATGAACAAGGGCGGCGGCTACGGCGGAGTCCACGCCGCCGCTGAGCGCGCAGATTGCGCGAGCGCCTTCGGCTTGCTTGCGGATGGAATCAACCGTGGCGGAGATGAAACCGGCGCGATTCCAATTTTGCTTCGCGCCGCAGATTTCGAAGATGAAATTACGGAGGATGTCCGTGCCGCGGTCGGTGTGATTCACTTCCACATGGAACTGGACGCCGTAGAGCTTTTTGTGCGGGTGCTCGACGGAGGCGACGGCGTTGTGGGTGCGGCCCGTAATCTCAAAGCCGTCCGGCAGGGTCATGACGTTGTCGCCGTGACTGTTCCAGATTTTCAGCTTCGACGGAACGCCACCAAAGAGTCTGGAGTCGCAGGCAAGCTCGAGATCGGCGCGGCCGTACTCGCGTCGCTCCGCGGGCGAAACTTTTCCGCCGAGAGTGTGAGCGAGCCACTGCATGCCGTAGCAGATGCCGAGTACGGGGACGCCGAGGTCGAGGACTTTCGGGTCGCAGTAGGGCGCGTCTTTGTCGTACACCGAACTGGGGCCGCCGGACAGGATGATCCCGACGGGTTCTAGTGCGCGGATTTCGTCGAGCTTCGCGGTGCAAGGAAGCACGGCGGAGAAAACCTGTTGCTCGCGGATGCGGCGGGCGATGAGCTGGGTGTACTGGCCGCCAAAGTCGAGAACGACGATACCGTGCCGCGTGCTTACGAGGCTCGCGGGATCCTTCTGCGATGCGACGCCGCTTGTTGGAGTCATCTGGCTCATCCCTCGCTCGATTTCGCCGCCGCTACCTCACGACGATGTTGACCAGCTTGTTCGGAACGACGATGGTTTTGACGATTTGCTTGCCGGTGATTTCTTTTGCGACTTTTTCGTCGGCCACGGCGCGGGCGGTCAATTCGGTTTCCGGCAAACCATCTTCTACCATGAGCCTGGCCCGCAGGCGACCGTTGACCTGAACGATCACTTCGAATTCGTCTTCACGCGCGAGATCATCGCTGAATTTGGGCCATAGCTCGCGGGTGAGGTTTGTGGTGTGGCCGAGCATCTGCCAGAGTTCCTCGGCGATGTGCGGCGTCATCGGCGAAATCATAAGGACCAGGATTTCCAGAGCCTGCTTGCGGACCTCGGGGCTGATGCCTTCGTTGAGAGGCTCGAGTGCGTGAATGTCGTTCACGAGCGTCATGATGAGCGCGACGGAGGTGTTGAAGTGCCAGCGTCCTTCGTAATCGCTGGTGACGCGTTTCAGAGTTTGGTGGACGCGGCGCAGAAGCAGGCGTTCGCGGTCGGATCTGATTTCGATTGGGGCGTCGGAGTTACGCCGCGAATCGGCTGATGTAATTTCCGGAGCGTGCCTGGCGATGAGTTTGTAAAGGCGCGTGAGGAAACGTGAAGCGCCTTCGATGGCTTCCTCGCTCCATTCGAGATCTTTTTCCGGCGGAGCGGCGAAGAGCGTGTAGAGGCGGCCGGTATCGCAACCGTAGCGGTCGGCCATATCGATGGCGCCGACGACGTTGCCGCGCGATTTGGACATCGCCACGCCGCCCTTCTGGACCATGCCCTGGGTGAACAGACGCGTGATCGGTTCGCTGTGCTGGACCAGGCCGATGTCGCGCATCACTTTGCAGAAGAAGCGCGAATAGAGCAGATGCAGAATGGCGTGGGTGATTCCGCCGATGTACTGATCGATCGGGAACCAGTATGCGGCTTTGTCTTTGGATCGAACGGCGCCGTGGTGTTGTGCGGGTCGGTGTAGCGATAGAAATACCAGGACGAATCGACGAAAGTGTCCATGGTATCGGTCTCGCGCCGCGCAGGGCCGCCGCATTTCGGGCACGTGGCGTTTACGAATTCGGGCGACATTGGCGAGCGGCGACCGACCTTCTCCGGTGAGATCCACGTTTTCGCGGCAAGCATGACGGGCAACTGATCGTCGGGAACGCGCGACGATGCCGTCTTTTTCGCAATAGATCACAGGGATCGGCGTGCCCCAGTAGCGCTGGCGAGAAATGCCCCAGTCCTTGAGCCGATAGGTGATTTCCGCGTCAGCCGAAACCTTTCGCCTTCGCGTCGGCGGCCATCTTCTGCAGCGCTTCGTCGGTGGTGAGGCCGGAGTAGGGGCCGGAATCGACGAGGCGGCCGTACTCGGTGTAGGCCGCGGTGAAATTGCCGAGGGAAGCGGCATCGCCCGTGAGCGGCTGGATCACGAT
Source organism: uncultured Acidobacteriota bacterium (assembly GCA_963839325.1). Taxonomy (GTDB): domain Bacteria; phylum Acidobacteriota; class Terriglobia; order Acidiferrales; family UBA7541; genus Palsa-295. The sequence goes on from CAWIUO010000006.1 coordinate 211,263, forward strand.
CTTCAGCGGCAGATGATACTTCGTCGCGAATTCGTAGTCGCGTTCATCGTGCGCGGGGACGGCCATGACCGCGCCGGTGCCATATTCGGCGAGAACGAAATTCGCCACCCAGATCGGAACTTCGGCCCCGGAGAATGGATTTACGGCGACGCGGCCGGTGAAGAAGCCTTCTTTTTCGGCGGTGGCGAGATCGGCGGCGCCGATTCGCTTCAGTCGCATGGCCTTCCACTGCGCGTCACGGCGGAAGCGTTGGGCGAGCCATCCAGCAATTTCGGCAGCAGAGGGTGATTCGGCGAAAGCACGAGCGCCGAGGCGCCGTAGATCGTGTCAATCGCGCGTGGTGAAGATTTCGATGCGATTCGCCGGCAACAGCGGCGACTTTAAATTTCACGCGCGCGCCGCGCGATTTGCCGATCCAGTTGCGCTGCATGGTGAGCACGCGCTCGGGCCAGCCGCGCTTCGAGCGGCTTCATGTCGTCGAGGAGCTGGTCGGAATATTGCGTGATGCGGAAGAACCACTGTTCGAGTCTCACGAATTTCGACGCGGACGTCTTCGTGGCGCCAACAGAAGCCGTCGATGACCTGCTCGTTGGCGAGGACGGTTCCGCAGGCGGGGCACCAGTTCACCGGCTTTTTTTGCGGATACGCGATGCCCTTCTCCAGCATGCGGAGGAAGAACCACTGATTCCAGCGGTAGTATTCGGGCTCGCAGGTGGAGATTTCGCGGCGCCAGTCGTAGCTGAATCCGAAGCGGCGGAGGACGCGCTTAAATCTCGGCGATGTTTTTGAGGGTCCAGTCGCGCGGCTTGGTTTTGTTTTTGATCGCGGCGTTTTCGGCGGGCAGTCCGAAGGCGTCCCAGCCCATCGGGTGCAGGACGTTGAAGCCGCGTCATGCGCTTGTAGCGGGCGACGGCGTCGCCAATGGTGTAATTCCGCATATGGCCCATGTGCAGCTGTGCCGGAGGGATACGGCAGCATTTCGAGCAGATAGAATTTTTTGCGGGTGGGATCTCTCGTCGGCGTTGAAGGCGCCTTCTTCGGCCCACACTTTTTGCCATTTCAGTTCGATTTGCTGGGGATCGTAAAAAGAGTGACGGGGATCGGACTCTGCCAAGTTCACTTTCCTCGTTTGCGCGATTTCGCCTTATTCGATTTGGAGGCGGATTTCGCGGACTTTTTGCTTTTTGGTGCGGGCCGTTTCCCGGCGGCTTTTTTCTTTTGGTTCGATGCTGATTTTGTGCGGTGCGGGCGAGGCTTCATGCCTTCGCCGGTGGCGCGGATTTCGCGGCCCAGCAATTTCCAGAGCGCCGCGACGTTGCGTTTGTCGTCGCCCGGGCTGTCGATCGGCGTTTCGAGAATGAACGCGCGGCCTGCAAGTTGCGGGTGATTCAGGATGCGGGCGAAAGCATCGAGGCCGATCTTGCCTTTGCCAATGTGCTCGTGGCGATCGACACGCGAGCCGTGAGGCGTCTTGGAATCGTTGGCGTGGATTACGTGCACGGATTTGAGGCCGACGGTCGCATCGATATGCTGCAACGCAGAGTCGAGGCCTTCGGCGGTGCGGATGTCCCAGCCGGCGGCAAAAGTGTGCGCGGTGTCCACACAGATGCCTACTTGATGATCGCGCAGCAGGTCAAGGATGGCGCGAAGCTCCTCGAACTTCGAGCCGACGGACGCGCCATGGCCTGCGGTATTTTCGAGCAGGATGATCAGATCGCCGAGCTTCAGCCCGCGCGCGGCCTGGCGAATTCCTTGCGCGATGGAGGCGATGGCGGCTTCTGGAGTGGTGTCACGGCTGCTGCCCGGATGAATGACCAGAAAGTCGGCGCCGAGTGCAACGGCACGGACAAGCTCGCCGTGAAATGCCTGAACCGAGCGAGTGCGCAACACAGGGTTGGGCGACGCTAAGTTAATCAGGTAGTTGCAATGGATAACGAGCGGACCGAGGCCGAGTTCCTTGCGCCGTTCGCGAAAGCGTGTGGCGTCAGCTTCGGCGATGCGGAAGATGCCGCGGTCCCACATGCGCGGGCTGGAAGAGAAGATCTGGAGGGCGTTGGCGCCGAGGCCGTGCGCGATTTCGAGAGCGCCGGAGATGTCTCCGGCGATGGAGGTGTGAATGCCGATGCGAATGCTGCCATCTTTCCAGGCGGGAATTTCGGGTGGTGGAGGAGCTTCCGGGCGATACTCGTCGGCGTCGTCGAAGGCCAGGCTGATTGGAGTGGTATCTTCTGCCATTTCAGAGGTTTCCGGCAGGCGGACGGCGGCTTCCGTAGATGCTGGGATACACTACAGCCGCTTCGTGGCGACCTGCCGAAACATTCATTGTAGTGGAAAGTGCGCTGACGCGCAAACTACAACCGCAAAAGCAAAAGCGTGGAACATTTCACGGAGAACGGCGGAGAACTGCGGAGGGCACGGAGGCGCTGAGGTTAGGCGCGATCCGTGCCGTTCTGAGGACGAGGTGCTTGGGGACCGCTATTAATCGCCGAGTGCGGCGGCGTTCGCGGCGCCGTAGAAGCTGTACCAGGGCTTTGCGCCGGTTAGGTGAGCGTTGACGTTCTCGATGTTCTTCACGCCCTGATCGGCGAGCCAGTCTTCGAGAGCCTTGACGCCCTGCTTTGGCGTAGATCGGGAATTGCGTCTTTCCAAGTGGCGCGGCCGCAAAGCACGCCGGAGAAGTTCGACGCCGGATTCGGCGGCGAGATCGAGCGTTTCGATGAAGACGTCATTGCTCGACGCCGGCGGAGAGATAGATAAAGGGCTTCTTCGCCGCGGCGGCGGCGCTTGCGGAAATGGTCCTTGGCTTCGTCGCGCGTGTAGGCGGAGTCGCCCTTGCAGGCTTTGCGTGCCGGCGACGAAGGCCATGTTCGACGGGGACTTCGACTTTCAGGATATCCACGCCGTATTGCGGCTTTGAAAATTCCGCCATGCTCTGCGGTGACGATTTCGGGCTTTTTGCGCGCGAAGTCGATGCCCTTTTCGTCGCCGCCTTCTTCGTAGCCGACGAGTTCGAGGAAGAACGGAACGTCGGCAGCGGTGCATTCAGCGCCGATGCGCTCGACCCAGGCGTGCTTGATGTCGTTGATCTCGGGCGGATCGAACGGCGTGTAGTAGAGCAGGATCTTGATGCAGTCGGCGCCGGCGGCGACCAGGCGGCGCACGGACCAGATCGTCGAGCAGGTCGGGCAGGCGGCCGGGCTGCGTGTTGTCGTAGCCGCTGTCTTCGTAGGCGAGCAGGAGGCCGGCATTCTTCGAGCGCGGGCTTGCGCGGCGGGCAGGCCGTATTCGGGATCGAGCAGGATGGCGCTGGCGTGCGGCGTGAGCGCGCTTCGAGACGGCGGTCTTGAACTCCTCGAGCATCTGCGGCGGTGACGTCTTTCTTATCGATGCCTTTTTCCTTGGCGATAGCGCTCTTCAGCGAGCCGCGCTGATCCATGGCCGCGGCGGCAATCACACCGCGCGAATCGCTGACCGCTTCCAGGCCCTTCCGCTTCCCAGGAGTAATCTTCATTTCAGGCCTCCGCCGATTGCAGGAAATCCGAATTGTGCGGACCGCATTTTAGCATGGCCGCCGGGAATCGAGGCTGCTGGCCAGACGGACAGGGCTAGAGAACGACGACCTGGTGTTGGCGCGAGCAAGAGGATGTGGCGCCGGATTCGCCGGCGTGAGTTTCAAGGCTGTCGATCAGTTCCCCGCCGTAGAGGCTGAGCCACGGAAGCGCGCTGAGGGTGCGTTCCTGCAGGCCTTTGTGCGGGTAGAGCGCGTCGATGATGATGCGCTCGTGACGATCGAGCACTCCGGTACGGAAATTCTCGGCGCGGCCGGCTTTGCCTTTCAGCCGGGCGAACTGGTGCAGCATTTTCTTCTCGGCCGACTCGAGAGCGCCGAGGAGCGTCCTGTCGAGTTTCTGGAGCGGATCGCGATAGGTGGCAAAAAGTTTGTGGAGCGATTTTTCGTTGGCATCGAACTTTGCCGCGAGGGCGCGCGGAAGCGAGGACTGTTCCATTTTGCCGCGTAGTTTCTGGCGGCCGGCGAAGAGATGCTCGAATGAAAGGCTGTATCTTTTGAGCAGGCGCGCGACGGCGGGCTCGACGAGCGTGAAGCTATCGCGCGGCAGAATCGCGGGCATGCGGCCTAGGAGCTTCTTGTAAACGACTTCGGTCTGGGCCATGTAGGCGACTTCGGCGGGGCCGCCTACGTAGGCAGCGGTGGGCAGAAGGACATCCTGGACGACGGGACGGAGCAAAACGTTGGGCGTGAAAGCTTCGGGATCGCGGTCGATGGCGGCGTGGAGTTCTTCGAGAGTGAAGCTGGACTTACCGGCGAAATATTTTCCGTTGCGTTCGCGGAGCGGTTCGCGGCGGCCGTCCACGTTGAAGAAGAGCAAAGTGGATTCGCGCGCGACTTTGACTTGGGCGTGAAAGCCGCCACGTTCGAGTTCCTTGGAGCGTTCGATGAGCGCGTCGCGGAGCGGAGCCGATTCGTCGAGCGCGCGACGGTAGATTTTCGCAGCTACGCGGTGCAGGCGGGACTCGAGCGGATCGAGCAGAATAATTCCGAGATCGCCGAGCAGGCGCGCCATGAGCTTGCCGAAGGCGGAGCCAAAAGTGTCCTGCGCGGTGTAGGACTCGCGAAGGGCCTGAGCAACTGCGTCTGAATTCGGGCCTTCCAGCGTGTAAGCGGCTTCTGAAACGAGCGCCTGAATTTTGGGGCCGAGAATAATTTCGCCGACGCGGCGGGCTTCGCCGGCGCGCTCGGGCTCGAGCTTGTATTCGTGCAGACCCTTCGATGTGACCCACGAGGCGTGGTCGATTTCTTCGAGGTCATGGTCTTCGGTGGCGAGCCAGAAGACGGGGACGGCGTCGGCGCCAAGTTTGGTGAGCTCGGCGGCGTACCGCGCGGCGGTGATCGCTTTGTAGATGCTGTAGGCCGGACCGCCGAAGAGGCCCACTTGCTGGCCGGTGACGACCGCGACGGCGCCGTTCGCGAGTCGATCGAGATTTTTGAACGCGTTCGGCGAGGAGCCGAAGGATTGATTCTGCGCGCGAAGCACTTCGACGACGGTGCGGCGCGATTCGGGATCAAGTGTGACGGCGGAAGCGGATTGTTTCAAGCCGTCGAGCGTGGGCGGGTAGGCGTAGTAGCGGGAGACTTTCGAGAAATCCTCGAGGAACGACGAAAAGATTTTCGTGGTCTGGGGAATTTCACGGAAGGAAATGCAGTGCGACTCGAGCGTCATGAGGGGCACGTCCGAGCGTGAGGCGCGAGGCCGGAGTTCGTTTTACACGGATGCGGCGACTGCGATTGGTGTGAATTTTCGGAGTTGCAAAAGCTCTCCCATGAACGCACGGCTGGCACGACGCGGTTTGCGCGGGCGCCGGCGCAGGCCTTTCCCAAGGCTTCTACGTCTGATGCACGGCTTGTGCGCTGAGATTCGAGAGCATGGCGTCAATTTCCCGGCGCGCTGCATCGGTGAGCGGCAGGAGCGGCAGGCGCGTGAGGCCGCCTGCGTATCCGGCGCGGTCCATGGCGTATTTCAGGCCGGCGATGCCGTACTGCGGGCCGAACATTTTCGCGGGCGCGTTGAGAGTTTGGGCGAGGGCCTGAGCCTTTGCGCGCTCACCGGCGCGGCTGAGCGCGTAAATTTCGGCGCACGTTTCGGGAAACGCGTTGGCGAGCGCCAGGATCGCGCCCGAGGCTCCCGCTTCGAGGGATTCGAAAAGAGTGGCGGCGGCGCCGACGAGTGTCTGGAAGTCCTTCGGCGCGGCGGCGATTGTAGCGCTGAGAGCGGAGACGTTTCCGGCGCTGTCTTTGATGCCGATGATGTTCGGGTGCTTGGCGACGCGCGCGACGACGGGCGCTTCCACGGCGACGTGGGTGAAAATCGGGACGGAGTAAACGAGGATCGGGATTTTTGCGGCGTCGGCGACGCGGAGGTAGTGCTCGACAAGCGCGTCTTCGGTCATGGCTGGCTTGTAGAAACTCGGGGTGCGGACGAGAGCGGCGCGGTAGCCGAGGCTGGCGGCGTGATTGGTGTGCGCGATCGTTTCGATGGTGGATTCGGCGCCGGTTCCGGCGATGAGCTCCTTGCCGCCCGTTGCGTGCTCGAGCGCGATTTCCCACTGGCGATAGACTTCGCTCCAGCGGAGCAGGACGGATTCGCTGGTCGAGCCGTTGATGACGTAACCGGCGAGGCTCGTGGTGTTGAAGCGCGCGATGTTGGCGGCGTATGCCGCGTAATCGAGTTCGCCGTCTGGAGCGAAGGGGGTGGTGAGCGGAGCGAAAATTCCCTGGAGATTCATCGCCGCATTTTACAACACGGGCGCGCGGATTTTGTCATGGTGCGCGCCGGCTTTGCCGAATGCGCACAAGGGCGAAGAGAGATCCTTCGACCTGATGAATCAGGTCTCTGGATGACGTCGAAGGCGAAAAGCAACGGCAACGACCGGTAAGACTAGCGTGTGCAATGGACACCGCTACTTTTCTACGGCGGCTGCGGATTTGCGAGTGTGAAGGTCTTGCAGCGCGGCTACGTCCACGGCGTGGCCGGACATGGCGCGGATTCCACGGGCGGCGGCGCTGGCGGCGGAAAGCGTGGTGATGCAAGGAACGTTGTAACGGATCGCGGCGCGGCGAATGGATTTTTCGTCGTAGAAGGATTCGCGGCCGAGCGGCGTATTGATGACGAGATCGACTTTTGCCGGTCTTGATGAGGTCGACGATATTCGGGCGGCCTTCGTTCACCTTGTAGACCGATTCGACTTCCATGCCGGCGCTGGCGAGCGCGGCGGCGGTGCCGCGCGTGGCGACGACTTTAATGCCCGGCGGCGAGCAAGATCCTGAACGACGAAGGCGACGTGGCGCTTGTCGTGATCGTTGACGCTGATGAAGACAGTGCCCTTGAGCGGCAGGCGCTGGCCGGCGGCGAGTTGCGCTTTGGCAAAAGCCAGGCCGAACGTGGAGGAGATGCCCATCACTTCGCCGGTGGAGCGCATTTCGGGGCCGAGAATCGTATCGACGCCGCGGAATTTGTTGAACGGGAAGACCGGCGATTTCACGGCGTAGAAATCGTGGAGCGCGAGTTCCTTCACGCCGTTCGTTTCGACGGTGGGAAGGTGCAGATCGCGAAGCTTGCGGCCCGTCATCAGGCGGGCGGCGACTTTCGCGAGCGGCACGCCGGTGGCTTTGCTGACGTAGGGGATGGTGCGCGAGGCGCGCGGATTGACTTCGAGAACGTAAACCGTGTCGCGCTGGATCGCATACTGCACGTTCATCAGGCCGACGACGTTCAGCGCTTTCGCGAGGCGCGAAGTGTAATCGCGGATGCGATTCGAGAATTGCGGGCTTCAGCGAAACGGATGGAAGCACGCAGGAAGAATCGCCGGAGTGGATGCCGGCTTCTTCGATGTGCTCCATGATTCCGGCGATGACGACGTCTTCGCCGTCGGCGAGAGCGTCAACGTCAACTTCGGTGGCGTCTTCGAGGAACTGGTCGATCAGGATCGGGCGCTTGGGATCGGAGAGGCCGCCGATGAGGGCGGCTTGCGCGACGTATTCTTCGACGGTCTTGAGATCGTAGGCGATGACCATCGAGCGGCCGCCGAGGACGTAACTTGGGCGCACGAGAACGGGCAGGCCGATTTCGGAAGCGAGCCTTACGGCTTCCTGCGGGTTCGAGGGCGGAGGCTGCGCGGGGCTGCGGAATTTTCAGTTCGCTGAGCAGCGCGCCGAAACGCTGCGATCTTCGGCGAGGTCAATCGATTCGGGATCGGTGCCGATGATTTGCGCGCCGTTGCGCTTGAGCTCGAGCGCCAGGTTCAGAGGCGTCTGGCCGCCGAACTGCACGATCACGCCTTGCGGCTTTTCTCTGTCGAGAATGGCCAGAACGTCCTCGAGGGTGAGCGGCTCGAAGTAGAGGCGGTCGGAGGTGTCGTAGTCGGTGGAGACCGTTTCCGGATTGCAGTTCACCATGACGGTTTCGTAGCCGTCTTCTTTCAGCGCGAACGCCGCATGGCAGCAGCAATAATCGAATTCAATTCCCTGCCCGATGCGGTTGGGTCCGCTGCCGAGGATCACGACTTTCGGGCGATCGACGGCGAAGGATTCGTCTTCTTCTTCGTAGGTGGAATAAAGGTACGGCGTGAAGGATTCGAATTCAGCGGCGCAAGTATCGACGCGCTTGAAGACGGGCTGAACGCCGAGTTCCTTGCGGCGAGCCCGGACGCTGGCGGATTTCACGTTCCAGAGCTTGGCGATTTCTTCGTCACTCGCGCCGGAGCGCTTGGATTCGAGCAGCAAGTTCGGGCGAGCATTTCCGCGAGGCTGGTAGCGGCAATGCGCTTATCGACTTCGAGCATCGCTTCCATCTGACGAATAAACCACGGATCGATTTTGGTGAGGTTGCAGACTTCGTCGCGGGTCATGCCGCGCTCGAGGGCTTCGAAGAGCCAGTGAATGCGGTCGGGGCCGGGGACGCTGAGCTTTTCGCGCAACAGCGCGGTAGTGACTTCAGCGGGTGCGCGCCACGCGGTGCTGGGCTCGAGCGACGCGAATCGCCTTGCACAGCGCTTCCTGGAAGGTGCGGCCGATGGCCATGACTTCGCCGACGGACTTCATTTGCGTGGTGAGCGTGGAATCGCTGCCGGGAAATTTTTCGAATTGCCATTTCGGGATTTTCGCGACAACGTAGTCGATGGTCGGCTCGAAGCGACGAAGGCGTTTTCTTGGTGATGTCGTTGGGAATTTCGTCGAGCGTCATGCCGAGAGCGAGCTTGGCGGCAATTTTCGCGATCGGGAAACCGGTGGCTTTGCTGGCGAGCGCGGAGCTGCGCGAAACGCGCGGGTTCATTTCGATCACGGTCATGCGGCCGGTTGCGGGATCGACGGCGAATTGAATGTTCGAGCCGCCCGTTTCGACGCCGACTTCGCGGATGATGGCGGCCGCGGCGTCGCGCATGCGCTGGTATTCCTTGTCGGTGAGCGTTTGCGCGGGAGCGACGGTGATCGAGTCGCCGGTGTGGATGCCCATGGGATCGAAATTCTCGATGGAGCAGATGACGACGAAGTTGTCGCGATAGTCGCGCATCACTTCGAGTTCGTATTCTTTCCAGCCGAGGACGGATTCTTCGATCAGCGCTTGATGGACGGGGCTGGCGTCGAGAGCGCGGGCGATCAGGTCGGCGAATTCTTCGCGGTTGTAGGCGATGGAGCCGCCGGTGCCGCCGAGGGTGAACGACGGGCGAATCACGACGGGATAGCCGAGCTGGTCGGCGAGACTTGACGGCTTCGGCGACTGTCGGTGACAACTTCGGAAGCCGGAACTTCCAGGCCGATGCGGCGGCAGACGTCTTTGAAGAGCAGGCGGTCTTCGGCGATTTTGATGGCGTCGAGCGACGCGCCGATCAAGCTCACGTTATATTTGTCGAGAATGCCGGCTTCGGCGAGTTCGACGGCAAGATTCAGCGCGGTCTGTCCGCCGACGGTGGGCAGAACGGCGTCGGGGCGCTCGACGGCGATGATGGCTTCGAGATATTCCTTCGAGAGCGGCTCGATGTAGGTGCGGTCGGCGATTTCGGGATCGGTCATGATCGTCGCGGGATTCGAATTGACGAGCACGACTTCGTAGCCCTTCCGACGCAGCGCCTTGCAGGCCTGCGTGCCGGAATAGTCGAATTCGCAGGCCTGCCCGATGACGATCGGGCCGGAGCCGATGATCAGAATTTTCTTGATGTCAGTGCGTTTCGGCATTGTCCTCTAAAAAGTCGCGCTATAAGTTGCGCTTGAGCGCGGACATGAGTCGCCCGGTGAGTTCGCTACCAGCGACTCACTTTCCATCATAGCTCAATGAAACCGTCGAACAGGTAGCGGGCGTCGTGCGGGCCGGGCGAGGCTTCCGGATGATACTGCACGCTGAAAAGCGGCAGCGAGCGGTGCCGCATGCCTTCGTTCGTGTGATCGTTCAGGTTCACGTGCGTGATTTCCACGTCGCTCGACGGGAGCGAATCGGGATCGACGCAGAAGCCGTGATTCTGCGAAGTGATTTCGACTTTCTGCGTGAGCAGATTCTTTACCGGATGATTCGCGCCGTGATGGCCAAATTTCAATTTGAAAGTGCGGCCGCCGAGCGCGAGGCCGCAAAGCTGATGGCCCAGGCAGATGCCGAAGATCGGCACGCGGCCGAGCAGCTTGCGGATGTTCTCGACGGCGTAGTCGATCGGCTCGGGATCGCCGGGGCCGTTCGAAAGAAAGACGCCGTTGGGTTTCAGCGCGAGAACGTCTTCGGCGGAAGTTTTCGCCGGAACGACGGTGACGTCGCAGCCGTGATCGACCAGCAGGCGCAGAATATTTTGCTTGATGCCGAAATCGTAGGCGACGACGCGATGGCGCGCGGCGCCGGATTCGGAAATGCGACTTCGCGCGAGCAGGAGCGGCGGCCGTAGAAGCGCCGACGGAAGCCGCAGCGGCGCGCGCAGCAGCGAGGTCCACGGAGCCTTTGGTCCACGCGTAAGACTTCGCGGAGGTGACGCGGCTGGCGAGTTCCTGTCCGGCCATGGTTGGAAGAGCGCGAGCTTCCTTAACAAGTTGTTCGGCGGGAGTGCCGTCGGTTGCGACGACGCCGCGCAGCGCGCCGACATCGCGCAGATGGCGCACCAGGGCGCGCGTATCGATGTCCCAGATCACGGGAACGCCGTGGCGCTCGAGATATGCTGCGCGGATTCCTGCGAGCGCCAGTTCGAAGCGAGCGGCGAAAATTCGCGCACGATCAGACCTTCGATGTAGGGCTTCGGGCGATTCTTCGTCGTCGAGATTGGTGCCAACATTGCCAATGTGGGGATAAGTGAGGCAGACGATCTGGCCGGAATAACTGGGATCGGTGAAAACTTCCTGATATCCGGTGAGACTGGTATTGAAAACGACTTCTCCGCCGCGGCGCGTGCGAGCGCCGGCCGCGCGGCCGTTAAAGATGCGTCCGTCTTCGAGCGCGAGAATCGCGCGCCCTGCGGGGTGCTGCGTCAGTGTGTCCTCCGAAGCGCATTTCGTGATGCCGCGTTAACCGTGGACGAAGTGCTGCTACCCGTGAGCGAACCGAAATGATCCACGGGCCAGTAGGCAAAAACGGCTTTGCCGTAAATATAAGGCCGGCCGACGGGGCCAAACACGCGCGAATCGTTGGAGCTATCGCGATGATCGCCCATCACAAAATAATTCGCCCGGCGGAATCTGCACCGGGCCGTAGCTCGAGCCGTCCAGATAATTCGCCGGAACGTACGGCTCGGCGACTTCCTTGCCGTTGATGTACACATGACCGAACGCGAATCTCGAGGGTCTCGCCGGGCAGCCCGACGACGCGCTTGATAAACGATTTCGATCGGTCCAGAGGATACCAGAAAACGACCACGTCGCCGCGCTCAATCGGCTCAAAACGATAGACGAACTTGTTGATGAAGATGCGCTCCTGATCGCTGAGCAAAGGCGCCATGCTGGTGCCTTCGACCTTCACCGGCTGGTACAGAAAAATCATGATGACCAGCGCAAGACCGAGCGCAATGGCCAGATCGCGCGTCCACGTGCGCAGTTCGCCCGCAAAGGCGGCAGCGGTTCGGGGTCATGCGGCGTGGCAGAGCCAGACTGTGGAGTTTCCACCATTCTGTCCTCGAATATTTATATCACGGCGAACGGCGATGCTCCAAGCGCGACGGGTGCGATGCACGAGAGTGTGAAGTTCGATGCGGCGCAGAAGTTCACGGTTGGTTGGACGCGCGAGGGTGCGTTTTGGCTATCGTGCATCGAGCGCAAACTGAATTACTGAGAGCGCGGCGAGGACGGCGGTTTCGGTGCGGAGGATCAGGTTGCCGAGGGAGGCTTCGGCGTAGTTCGCGCCGCGGGCTGCGGCGATTTCGGAGTCGGTCCAGCCGCCTTCGGGGCCGATGGCGAGGGAGGCATCGGCCGGCGTCTTATTCGCTGACGCGGAGAGGACTCGGCGGAGTGGCGGCGCGTCGGCGCGCTCGGAGAGCAGGAGCTTTAGGCCGTCTGCATGCGCGTGGAAGGCTTTCGCGGGCGCGGTGAGTTGATGGAGTTTTGGCGGGGCGAGGCGGCGGGATTGCTGCGCGGATTCATGCAGGATTTTTTCCCAGCGCGCGTGGCGTTTTTCGGCGGCGGCGAGAAGCGGTTTGTCGGTGCGATCAGCGGCAAGCGGGATGATTTCGGTGGCGCCCAGTTCGGTGGCTTTTTCGAGGCACCATTCGAAGCGGTCGAATTTGATGAGCGAGATGAGCAGAGTGAGACTGGAGCGTTGGAGCGCAGGCTTCGACCTGCTCGACGAGCGAGAATTCGATGCGATTTTCGCCGCGCTTCGGAGGCCTACGCTTTCAATACGAGCGAGCCAGACGGAGGCGCCGTCGCTCAGTTCGTAGAGCTGGCCGGGTTCGGCGCGCAGGACGCGGCCAGGTGCTCGGCGGTTTCGCCGTGGAGAGTGGCGGAGTCGGATTCAAATTTGTCCACGAAAAAGCGGCGGCGCATCGGCAGATTGTAGCAGCTTGAGCGACTGTCGTTAGGCTACAGAAATGCTGAACATTTCACGGAGAAAACCGAGAAATGCAGAGAACACGAAGACTACTGCGCCAAGCGCACGATTCCGTTCCATTGGGGCTTTCTAGCCGAAGATGTCTTTCACTTTGTCGAAGAAGCTGGAATTGCGCTCGGCGGGCTTGTTTTCGACTTTCAGGGATTGGCCCAGCTGCTCGAGCAGCTTGCGCTGTTCGCGCGAGACTTTCGCTGGGATCACCACGCGAACGCTGACGTAGAGATCGCCTTTGCCGCCGTGCGGGTTGGGCAGGCCCTTTGCCTTTCTTGCGGAAAATCTGGCCGGACTGGGTGCCTTCCGGGATTTCGAGATCTTCCTCGCCTTTCAGCGTGGGGATTTTGATCTTCGCGCCGAGTGCGGCCTGCGTGAAAGCTGATCGGAATCGTGCAGATACAAGTCCGCGCCGCGGCGTTCGAAAAAAGCGATGCTCCTTCACTTCGAGAAAAATGTAAAGATCGCCGGCCGCGCCGCCGTTCGTGCCCGGCTCGCCCTGCCCGGCCATGCGCAGGCGCGTGCCGGAATCGACGCCGGCCGGAATGCCGACTTCAAGGGTGCGTTCGCGCTCGATGCGGCCCTGCCCGCGGCACGAGACGCAGGCGTCGCGGATCACCTGCCCGGCGCCCTGGCAGGCGGGGCACGTGCGCGTGATCGAGAAGAATCCCTGCTGAGTAGGACATTTGGCCGCGGCCGCCGCAGGTCTTGCAGGCGACATGCCGCTGCCGGGCTTCGCGCCGGTTCCTTTGCAGGATTCGCACGATTCGTCGCGCGGGATATGCGAATCTGGGTGCTGACGCCGGCGGCGGCTTCTTCGAAGGTCAGCGACATGTCGTAGCGCAGATCGGCGCCGCGCTGGCCGCGCGCGCCACGCTTGCCGCCGCGGCGCGCGCGCCGCCGAAAACGTCCTCGAAGCCGAAAAGATCGCCGAGGATGTCCTGAAATTCTTCGAAGACGGTACGAATTGAAGCCGGTGGATCAAAGCCGCGGCTGCCCAGTCCGGCATGCGCCGAAGCGGTCGTAAATCGAGCGCTTTTGTGCATCGGAGAGGACGCTGTAGGCTTCCGAGGCCTGGCGGAAATTTTCTTCGGCTTCGGCTTTGTTGTCCGGATTGCGGTCCGGATGCCATTTCAGCGCCGCTTTGCGGTAGGCGGACTTGATCTGATCGCCGGAGGCGTCCCGCGCGACGCCGAGAAACTCGTAGTAATCGTGAACTCCGTGCTCGATGCCATGTATTCCGTCTTTCGAAATTGGATGCGGCAGGTCGCGTCAGGATGTTCTCGCGAGACGCGGACGACGCCGGCTTCGCGTCGGGCTGCGCTGGCCACGCGAACCATCGCCGGCCGCAGCACGCGGTCGTGAAACACGTAGCCGGGCTGCAATCTCGCCGATCACGATGCCGTCGGGGTGCTGGTGGTCTCCACGCGCTCGATCGCGTGATGGAAGTGCGGATTGAATTCCTTGCCCACCGCTTCGATGCGCTTGAGCCCTTGCTTGGCGAGCGAGTCCCAAGCTGGCGGCGGATCATTTCGAATCCCTTTATGTATTCCGCGAAGCCGAATCGTCGGCGTTCTCGAGGGCGCGGTCGAAGGCATCGAGCACCGGAAGAGCTGCTCGACGAGGACTTCCGTGGCGCGGTGGCGATCGTGCTGGCGCTCTTTCTCCATGCGCTTCCGGTAATTCTCGAAATCCGCCTGGCGGCGGACCAGCGTGTTCATCAGTTCCTGCTTTTCGCTCTGCAGCTTTTGGATCTGCGTCGCGACCAGCCTTCGGAACCTGCTCGAGCGTCCACGCCGGCCGGATCAGCTTCGTCGGCCGATTCCATCGGCGCGCCGGAGCCTCCGCGACGGCTTTCGTCCGGATCCGGTCTTGCTGGACCTTGTCGTTTGTGTGAAGACACAGATCAACTCCCTTGTTGATCTTTCGGAAAAAAATTGCGCCATGAAAGCCACAGCCGTGATTACCCGCTCGTAGTGCATGCGCATCGGCGCGAGAATCCCGAGCGTTCCCTGCACCTGATCGTTGGATGAATACGAGGCCGAAACCAGCGCCAGGTGTTTTCCGGCGTTGGACATTTTGTCGAGCCCCAGCTCCACGTGCACCGGCTCGGGCGCTTCGATGCAGCCGCTCAGCAAGCGCGATCAGCCGGTCTTTTTCTTCGATGGCCTCGAGCAGCTCGCGCAACTGGTCCTGGTCGGTGAATTCACGCGAAGAGGCGATCTGCGCGGCGCCTTCCACATAGACTTTGCGTTCGCTGCTGTCGCCAAGAATGCGGGGTCGCAAAGCATCAGCGCGTCTCCGGCGATGCGGCCGTACTGCTCGCGGTCGCGCTCCACCTGCGCGCGCAGATCGGCGCGCATGGCCTCCAGCGTCCAGCCTACGTAATGCCGGTTCAGATGATCGGCGATGCGATCGAGATCTTCCTGCAGGAAACGTGCGCTCCGGGCGAATCAATTTATCGCGCGTCTGGCCGCCGCTGGTGATCAGGATCACCAGCACGCGATTGTCCGGCAGCAGCAAAAATCGTAAGTGCTCGACGACGCTGCGCGCCAGCGGCGGCGAAATAAAAATTCCCAGTCCGCGCGACACGGCCGAAAGCACGTGGCTGGCGCGCTCCATCACCGCTTCCGGCGTCTGCGCCGATTCCAGCTCGCGGCGAATCCACTGGCGGTCTTCCGGGCTGGCCGTCGCCTGCGCCGCCACTTGCTCCACGAAAAAGCGGTAGGCCGCCGCCGTAGGGACGCGCCCCGCGGAAGTGTGCGGCTGGTAAAGAAAGCCGCCGTCTTCGAGGTCCGCCATCACGTTGCGGACGGTCGCGGGACTCAGCGGCTCCAGTGTGCCGCGCGCGAATGCTGCGCGAAGACACCGGCTCGCCCGTCTCGATGTAGTCGCGCACCACGTCCGTCAGAATCTGCTGGTGCCGCTTCTGCTGCAGGATGACTGGGGTCATTTGAATTGAGCCGAATGCTATCAGCACGTATTCGAGTGCCGTAAGGGGATTTTCCCGATACGTCAATTTTAGTCGGGGTAGCGAGGCGCGTCAACTCGGCCCGAATTCGCATGCGCCGGAACGCTACCCTGGTCGCCAGGCTCACGCCACGGACCCGGTGCTAAGCTGCGGCAATCAAACGAGCTTGCGCGACTTTCCAGCGTAGCTTATTGTTAACGGCGCGATAAATGTTCAGGCGGAAAAAGCAATCGTTTGCGCCGGAGGATGAATGAGAACGGTTCTGTGGTGTTGCACTCTTCTGGCGTGTTTCAGCGTGTGCAGGGCGGCGGTGGCGCAGTCCAGCGCCGTCGCTCCGAAAGCCGCGAGTTCGACGGTCGAGCATGCGAAGGCGGATGTGAGCGGCGCGCCGAAGACGCTTTCCACGCGCATCGTTGCGTACGTGATCGACGCAAAGCTCGATCCGAAGAAACACACCATCGACGCCACCGAGACTTTGAGCTACCTGAATCTGACCGGCCAGGCGCAGCAGACGTTTCCCTTCCATTTGTACCTGAATGCTTTTCAGCCGCAATCGACGTTCATGACGGAAGTTCACCGTTCGGGAACGCGCGGCAACGGGCCCGGCTCGGCGTGGGATCCGCTGCATTACGGCGCGATCAAGGTGAGCAAGCTGGATGCGGACGGCGTGGACCTGACGGACAAGATGGAGTTCACCCATCCCGATGACGACAACACGGAAGACCGGACCGTTTTTCAGGTGACGCTGCCGAAGCCTGTGCCGCCGGGGGCGACCGTTAAATTCAGCCTTACGTTCCATGACATTCTGCCGGAAGTGGTGGAGCGCACGGGCTACAAACACGACTTCGACATGGTCGGCCAGTGGTTTCCGAAGGTCGGCGTGTGGTGGAAGAACGCGTGGAACTGCCACCAGTTCCACGCCAGCACGGAATTCTTCGCGGACTTCGGCACGTTCGACGTGAAGATCACGCTACCGAAGAATGAGGTTGTGGGTGCGGGCGGCGATCTGGTTTCGAGCCAGGACAATCCCGACGGAACGATGACGCTCACCTATCATTCGGAGGACGTACACGATTTTTCATGGGCGGCCAGCCCGAGCTTCACGCGAGTGGAAGATACCTGGCAAGGCAGCGCGCAGCCGGTGAAGATCACCGTGCTGATCTCGCCGGGCAACATGCCGAGCGCGCCGCGTTACGTGGCGGCGCTGAAGGGCTCGCTCACCATGTTCGACAAGTGGTACGGGCCGTATCCCTACGACCGGATCACGCTGATCGATCCCCCGCACGGCGGCAGCGACGCGGGCGGCATGGAATATCCCACGCTGATCACCGGCGACACCAGCTGGAACATGCCGAAACAGATTCTCCTTCCGGAGATCGTTACGGAGCACGAATTCGGACACCAGTATTGGTACGGGATGGTGGCGACAAACGAATTCGAGGAAGCCTGGCTCGACGAAGGAATTAACAGCTATACCGAAGTGAAAGTGATGGACGCGCTGTACGGCAAGAACTCATTCATGAACTTTCCGTTCGCTCAACTCAGCGAGGATCAGGCGGAACGGACCATGTACCTGAGCGCGGCGGATACCGACCCCATCGCGCGGCTGGGCTGGAAATTCTACTCGAACAATTCGTATGGCGGCGTGACCTACGGCAAGACCGCCACAATGCTGCTCACGCTTGAGAAAGTGATCGGCGAGGATACGATGCGCGAAGCGCTCCACACTTACTTCATGCGCTACCGCTTCACGCATCCCACCGGCGAAGATTTCATTAAGACCGTGGAAGAAGTTTCCGGCAAGGATTTGCACTGGTACTTCAGCCAGGCCGTCTATGGGACGCAGGTGATGGATTACGAAGTGGCTAACGCGCACTCCGACCCGCTGAAGTGGTGGGAGGCGACGGCATTCAGCTCGAAGTCGAAGGATCAGGTTTACCGCACGTATGTGACGATAAGGCGCACGGGAGATTTTCTTTTCCCGGTGGACGTGCTGGTGAAATTCGACGACGGCTCAACGGCGACGGAGCATTGGGACGGGCAGGATCGATGGATGCGCTACCAGTACGACCGCCAGGCAAAAGTGGTTTCCGCGGAGATCGATCCTCAGAATCAAGTGACGATGGACCGCAATCTTTTCAACAACAGTTACACGGTGGAAGAGGATCCGCGCGCGACGCACAAAATGCGGAACATTTTTGTGTTCGCGAGCGAGTGGGTTTCGCAGCTTCTGGCGTGGCTCACCTAGCCGGGCGTCAGAATGGACGAGCGGAAACGGTAGTTCGAAGGAGCGAATCGAATGGCGGTATCGAAGCCGAAGACATTCCTGGCAGGCGCGAGGCTGACGTGGAAGTGGCAGCGCCTGGTGTGGTGGGTGTTTGCGATCTGCGTGATTCTTTCGTTTTTCGCGGCGAGCGGCAGCGTGGACCGGCTGGCCGACGGAATCAACCACAGCCTTGCGTCGAAGCGCCTGCTGAACGGATTCGATCTGTCGGCGCTGGCGGAACTTTCCACGGTGCCGGATGCGCCGCTTCAGACGTCCAACAGCGGCAGCACGTATTTCGCGCTGGTTTACATGATTTTTATGCTGTTCACGACGGGGGGAATTATCGCCACCTACGTTCGCGACGAGCGTCCCGAGACGAGCAATTTCTTCGAAGCGTGCGGCTACCATTTCTGGCGATTTTTCCGGCTGATGCTGTACTTCGCGGTCGCGTTGATACCAATCGTGATTCTCGGCGCGCTTGCCGGGGCGATGTACAACAGCATCGACGAGAAATCGATCTCCCCCTTCCCTGCGGTCCACGTGATCGAAGCGTGGGCTGTGGTCATTCTTTTTCTGTTGATGGTGGTGCGGCTCTGGTTCGATATGGCGCAAGTCATCGCCGTGTTCGAGGATGAAAAGCGGATGCACAAGGCGCTGCGGCTAGCCGCGGTGCTGGTAGCGAAGAATTTCTTCTCGCTTTTCTGGCTGTACTTCCGAATTTCGTTTATCGGCTGGGCGCTTTTTGCGCTGGGACTGCATGTGTGGATGATGATGCTGCCGCCCACATCGACCGTGGTGGCGTTTTTGCTGAGCCAGCTGATGATCCTGTTCTGGATCGGGACGCGGCTCTGGCAGCGCGCGAGCGAAACACTGTGGTACCGCGATTACCGCTCTTCGGCAGAAGCGATGCAGCCGGTGTGGAATCCCACGCCGGCGCCGGTGATCGAGCCGATTGCCGTGCCCGTTGAACCTGCGATGAGCTAGGCGACATCTTCGGCCGCGCGAAAGACAAAAACGCCGGAGCCGCTCGTCGCGGCCTCCGGCGTTTTGCTTTTTCGGTGCGGATGACGCGATGCCGAAGCTACTCGGCGTTGTCGATCTGGGCGCGCTGCAGGCGGTCGGAGTAATCGATATAAACCGTCTTCCACTCGGAGTAGAAATCGAGCGCCGCTTCGCCGGATTCGCGATGACCGTTGCCGGTGTTCTTGATGCCGCCGAACGGCAAATGTGTTTCGGCGCCGATGGTGGGAGCGTTCACGTAAACGATGCCGGTCTGCAGGTCGCGCTGCGCGCGGAAAGCATTGTTCACGTTGCGCGTGTAGATCGAGGCGGACAGGCCGTACTTCACGCCGTTGGCGATGTCGATGGCCTCATCGAAGCTGTCCACCGGAATCACAGCACACCACGGGGCCGAAAATTTCTTCCTGGCAGATGCGCATCTTCGGATCGCAGTCGGTGAAAACGGTCGGCTCGTGGAACCAGCCCTTTGCGAAGGTGCCCTTATCGAGGCGGATGTCCGCCGGTGGCGAGCTTGGCGCTTTCGTCCTTGCCGATCTGAACGTACTTCATCACGGTGTTGAGCTGCTGTTCGTTGATGCAGGGGCCCATGTCGGTCTTGGGATCGAGGCCGTCGCCGACTCTCAGCGCTTTCGCGCGCGCTACGAATTTATCCACGAACTCGCGAGTAAACTTTCTTGTGCACGGCCACGCGGCTCGCGGCGGTGCAGCGCTGGCCGGTGGTGCCGAAGCCGCCCCACACGCGCGCCATCGACGGCGAGATCGAGGTTCGCGTCGTCCATCACGATGATGATGTTCTTGCCGCCCATTTCGAGGTGGCACTTCTTGAATGTGGGCGCGCAGGCGGTGCTGACGATGCGGCCGACTTCGGTGGAACCAGTGAAGCTCATCAAGTGAACGTCCTGATGATTGAGAAGCGCAGCACCGGCGGAGGGACCATCCCCGAACACGATGTTCATCACGCCGGGCGGCAGGCCCGCTTCGTGAGCGCCTGCATCAGATTGTAGGTGGAGAGCGGCGTGTCTTCGGCGGGCTTGATCACAACGGTGTTGCCGCTGACGAGCGCGGGCATCGCCTTCCACGACGGGATCGCCATCGGGAAATTCCACGGCGTAATCAATCCTGCGACGCCGATGGGAGTGCGCACAGACATCGCGAACTTATTCGGCAGCTCGGAAGGCGTGGTCTGGCCGAACTGGCGGCGTCCTTCGCCGGCCATCAGATAGGTCATGTCGATGGCTTCCTGCACATCGCCGCGCGTTTCGGCGAGGACCTTGCCCATCTCGCGCGTCATGTCGCGCGAATAGTCTTCCTTGCGCTCGATCAGAATTTCGGCGGCGCGGAAAAGAATTTCGGCGCGCTTGGGCGCGGGGGTGAGACGCCACCCGTCATAGGCGCTTTTTGCCGCAGCTACGGCGGCGTTCACGTCTTCCTGATTGGAGGCGGGGAAAATGCCGACGAGTTCATCGGTGTTGGCGGGGTTGCGGTTCTCAATGGCCTTGCCGCTGCGGGCTTCGACCCACTCGCCTCCGATAAAGTTTTTGTATTTCGCCAAGGTGCTTGAAGTGGCCATGCGTATTCCTCCGAGAGATTCGTGCTCGATTTGGCTGATATTGAATCAGTGCGGCAAACGTGAGCGAAGAATCAGAGTAGCAATTGCGGGGCAACGGCGTCAACGCGAGCGCATTTGCCTCAGCATTGGTCCCGCCACGGAAACAGCAGCAGTACAATCTTTAGCGAGGAGACTCGCAATGAGCCCCGCACGTCGCGCCCAGCACTACGAATTGGAAGAAGGCCGCAAATATTTCTATGGCATCGGTCGAAAGACGAATTACAGCAAAGCTTTCCCGCTACTGCTCGCGGCGGCCCGTCGCGGATACGTGCACGCGCAATACGCGGTTGGCTACTCGTACCGCGATGGACGCGGCGTGCCAAAGAACCTCGCGCAATCGCGCCGGTGGTGGTCGGCCGCGGCCAAACGGGGCCACCCCGGTGCGAAGTTTAACCTTGCTCTGGATTATGATCTCGGACGCGGCGTGCGAAAAAATCCGAGAAAGGCATTCGAGCTCTACTTGGGCGGAGCACATGCCGGCGATAAAGAGGCGCAGTGCAACCTAGCAGTCGCGTACTTAGACGGCTTGGGAACAAAACGAAACTTACACCGGGGGCTGCTGTGGATGAAGCGTGCGGCGCGACAGGGAGATCCGAAAGCGCAATATAACCTGGCACGCCAGTATCTCGAAGGCGATGGAGTGCAAATCGATCTCAAAATCGCGAAATCGTGGCTTCAGAAGGCGGCACAAAACGGACATGGACGTGGAGCTAGACTTCTGAAGGCAGTGAGGAAGACGAGCCAAGACGTGAGGACAAGAGCGTCCGCTCCACGGCTTGTCTGACAGTGAGGGTGCCGTTTAATCAAAAGCCAACCCTATCGAGGTTGAGGTATTGCGGAGTTGGAGGCGGAGTTCACCGGCGCGGCGCTTTGCGTTTTCGCCGGCGAAACGGTTGAGCTGCCGGACGGGGACGAGTGCTTTGGAGGCGTCGGGGGATTGAGGCCGGCGGTGCTGGAGCCGAGGCCGAGCTTCTGAAGGCTCCCGGCGTCGAGTTTGCCGCTAGCGTCGAGATTGTTCGCGGACTGAAATTTTTGCAGCGCAGCGACGGTATTGCCATCCCATTTGCCGTTGGTATCGCCCTGGTAGAAGCCTTGCTTCGCAAGCGCGGACTGAATTTCGGAGATGCGGTCCGGCGTGGGAGCTTTCTGGAACGGCTCACGGCGCGAGCGGTGGTGCGAGGACTTCTTCTTTCTGTGAGCGGTGGTGGAGCTGGATGATTGCGCGGAAGCCGATTTGGCGATCGGACCGAGGGATCCGACAAGCAGCAGCGCCGTCGCGGCGAGCGACAGTAGTAAGCGCGGGTTGGGCACGCGTCGCATGGTTTCTGGCTCCCTTAAATTATGGCTCATCCGATTCCGCGCTCAAGCTGGCCTTCCGAAAAGGGCGCTTAAACGCTAATGCCGGCCCGGACGCGGCCCATTTTGCGGCCTGTCGAGCGACCTAGCGGGCGACCTAGCGGGCGACCTAACGGGCGACCACGGTCGGAACGGCGCCGGCCAGGAAGAGCGTCAGGATTTTGTCGTTATCGCCGCGCGTCGCGACCTTGAAAAGAACCGGCTCGCCGGGCTTGAGCTTGGCCATTTCGGCCTTGTAGTCGGTCATGCCGTTGATCGGCGCGTGATTGATTTCGGTGATCACGTAGCCGCGGCCGAATTCGATGTCTTCGGCGAAACTGGCGGGATCGACTTCGGTGACCACCACGCCGGTCATTTTGCCCATGCCGAGTTTGCGGGCCAGGTCCGGGGTGAGTTCTTCCACGTGAAGCCCAAGCTGGCCCTGGTCGTCGTCTTCGCCCGGCTGCGCGTCTTCGGCCTGCGCGGTCTGCGGGAAGATCTTCGAACGGTCGGCGACGACCAGCGAGACATCTTTCGCGACTTTGTCGTGCACGTAGCGGACCTGGACGCTTTCGCCGATCGCAGTTTGCGCGATCGGATTCACGAGGTCGGCGCCGGTGTGGACCGGCATGCCGTTGATGTTGGTGATCACGTCGCCCGCCTGGATACCGGCTTTCTCCGCCGGGCTGCCGGGTTCGACGCGCTCGACCTCAAGGCCATAGGGAGCGCCGAGTTCCTTCATCAATATTGGATTGGCGCTGACCTCTTCCTGGAAGGTGATGCCGATCGAGCCGCGCGTTACTTTTCCGTTGGTGATCAGCTGGTTGTAAACGCTGATCACGGCGGTGGAAGGCATCGCGAAGCCCACGCCTTCAAAGCCGCGCCCGCCGGTGTAGATCGCGGTGTTGATGCCGATCACTTCGCCGGCCATATTGACCAGCGGGCCGCCCGAGTTGCCGGGATTGATGGCGGCGTCGGTCTGAATGAATCGCTGAAACTGATGGCCGACGTTGGTGCGGTCTTTCGCGCTGACGATGCCCGCGGTGACTGTGGAGTTCAAGCCGAACGGGCTTCCGAAAGCGAGCACCCAATCGCCGACCTGCACGCCGTCTGAATTTCCAAGACGGGCAACGGGAAGTTCGTGGTCGGCTTCGATTTTGATTACGGCGAGGTCGGTGTCCTTGTCCGTGCCGATTACGCGGGCGTTGTACTTCGCTGGATCGCCGTCCATGCTGACCTGAATTTTTGTGGCCTGGTCGATCACATGGTCGTTGGTGAGGATGAAGCCTTTTTTATCGACGATGACGCCGGAGCCAAGGCTACGTTCCGCGTCGGGACCGTTGTCCGGCGTGTCGAAGTATTTGTTGTAGAAATCCTCAAACGGATCGGTGAATGACTTCGGCTTTTTGGTGCCTTTGGGCTTGTCGATGATCTGGGTGGTCGAAATATTCACGACAGCGGGACCGAGCTTCTTCGAAATTCCAGAAAAGGCGTTCGAGAGGACAACGGGATCGGGCACGGCGAGGAGCGTGGCTCCGGTGGCGGCTTGGTCGTGCGTGGCTTGCGCGCGGCCAGAAATCAGCGTGCCGATCAGAATTCCGATGCCCAACGTGAAGACGATCAGGAGAGTGGCAAATATTTTGCGACGGCGAACCCAGCCGAAGACTTCCTGGAATTGAATCCCCATCCCCGTGCTCCTTCGTGCGCTCAAACGGCGGGTACGACGCGCGAATACCGGTGGTGCCCAGCCAGTCGAATCCCGGCCGGTGTCGGGAATGCCGGTTCTGGCGCCTAAGAGGTCCAGTATAGCACTCAAACAAACCCGGAAAATCGAGCCTGGTTTCGCGGGATTCGTTGCGGATACGGGGCTGAGCCGAGGCGTGAGACGCGAGCTCCGGACACAAAAAAGCCCCGGCCCATTGCTGGACCGGGGCGAATCGGAGTTCGGTTAGGATTGCGTTTCGGTTTCGTCGAATTCGAAGTCGGGGACCGTCAAACCGTTCGGCGTTCCGATTCCCTCTTCCCAGGCGATGCCGTCTCCGGAGACTCCATCGGAAGGCTCGCCGGTTTTCTTCTGGGCGCGGCGTTCCGCTTTGGCGCGCGCCTTATCCTGACGCTTCATTTCCTTTTGACGCTTCTGAAAGGTGGTGGCCATTCATCCTCCTGAAGATTGTCGGAGCGGAGGTTGCACGTCCGGCTCCCGGATAAAAAGCTTGCTGCGTTCACTGATCGTGTGCCCGGCCGATGCCCGCGCTCTGTGGTTCGAACGGGCGCGCACAAGCGCATTCCAGACGTTCAACCGACCTTGCACAACCGTATCCGGGCCAAGATCGGAGCGAGCGGTTCAAACTGTCACTCTATTGCAGACAGGAAAGCTACGCCTGGAAGCAAACAGTACGAACATCAAACTAAGACAACGTAATTGTAACATGAACGGCCAAGTTTCGCCATTTCACCTCGCCGGATCATCTTTGCGGGGCCAGGGCGCTCGTCTGGCTGGCAGTCGCTTGCCTGAAATTGCGAAGGCTATCGCCGGAGTTCCGCCGTGCGTTTCGGGCAGAACTCCGACGCAAGCTGCGATTCTGCTACGCGACCGGGCTCTTCAGAACGCCAGCCAGGGCGCGAAGCCGTTGCGCGTCCGCCGGGCTCTTCGCTGATGAAGCATCGGTTTCCAGCTTAGTCGCAGAACTGGCGAGCTTCGCCACACTGCCCTTGCTGAGGTGTGACTTCTCTGCTGCGGCAATTTCCTTGCGCAGCGACGCGATTTTGTTCGCGGGCAGCGCCTGCGACCTTTCGAGCTGATCGAGGTAGGCTTTTGCGACGACCAACTTGTTGGGCCAGACGATTTTTTGCTGGTTCTGGACGTTGAGCGTGTCCACTTGAACCGTCTTGGCGGCGTCGATTTCATTCTGGGTGAGGTGCTGCGTCGGCGTCAGCTCGAATATGTCCAACCCACGCGCGATTTCCGAACCGTAGATGTGGCCGTTGTACCAGTATGCGGACCAGTCTCCGCCGAGCACGAGCATCTTCGGATCGATCGGCCCGCGGTCGAAGTAAGCGATCTCGACCGGGTGCGACGCGTCGGTGAAGTCCATCACGGAAACGCCGCCCTGATACCAGGCCTGGACTTCGATATCGCGTCCCGGCACGGGAACCAGCGAACCGTTGTGCGCGACGCAGTTTTCCGTGTCGCCCTGCGCGGCGGGAAGCTTGTAATAGCTTGCGAAGGCCAGCTTGTCGTCGTTCAGGTGGAAGATCGCGTCGGCGCCCCATTTGTTCGGATCGTTCGGCCTGCAACGCGCGCCAAGACCGCCGCCCCACTCGTCTGTGAAGACGACCTTGGTTCCGTCATTCGAGAATGAAGCGGAGTGCCAGTAGGAATAGTTCGGATCGTTCACGGCATCCACGCGCTTCGGGTGAACGGGGTCCTTGATATCGAGAAGGATTCCGTTGCCCGAACACGCGCCCGCTGCGAGTCCGATGGCCGAATAGACCGTGATGTCGTGACACTGATTCGAATCCTGCGGCTTTTCTTCATCTTTGTCGTGGCTGCCGCCGTTGCTCAAGCCATTGAGAGCGCCGGTGCGAGGATCGATGAACACACGCGGGCTGGAAACGATCTTGGCGTCTTGAGGCGAGGCGACGGGAACCTGGATCACTTCGATGCGGAACAGCGCGGTGTTGGGATCCTTGTCCGGAGCTTGATTGGAGCAACCTGCGAGTTCTTCGGGCTGACGGACGAACGAGGTGCCGGAAACGTAGATGTACACGTTGTTTTTGTCGTTGGGATCTTCCACGAGCGTATGCGTGTGCGAACCGCGGCAGGTCTGCACCGCAGCCACCTGCTTTGGGTTCTTGATGTCAGAGATGTCGAAGATTCGCACGCCGCGGAAGCGGTCTTTCTGCGCTGACGGCATGCGGCGGCGCTGTTGTGGCTGGTCGGCCGGCGGCGGTGGGTCAGCCGGAAATCCCTCCGTTCCGCAATCGAGGCGGCCATTGGGCATTTCGACGGACATGAACATCAGATTCTTGTAAACGGAAACGTCGCCTTGGCCTCCGGGGCAGACCATCGAAGTGACGATCGAGGCGTTCGCGGGATTCGAGATGTCAAAAATATTTACGCCGTAAAAATTTCCCTGAAACAGATGATTCCCTTCGAACGCCAGGTCCGAGTTAGCGAAGGCGAGTTGCGCGATCACCATTCGCAGTTCTTTGGGCATCTTGCTCGCGTCGCCGATGCCGAGCTGGCCAATCGTCTTCGCGACTTTTGGATCGTCCGGCTCAGAGGCGCCGAGCTGAAAGGCTTCGGGCTTCTTGATCAGCGCGAGATGCTTCATGCCCATCGAGGTTTCACCGGCATCGAACAGTCCGGGCGTGAGCTTGTAGCGGGGGTCGTTTGCGTCCGATCCGGTCATGCCCGCGGGCAAAGGCGGCGCGGGTTGCGGCGCGAACGGATTATCTGGCACAGCGGTTTTGGCGGGCGGTGCGTCCGCCGGAGCCGGAGCTTGCGCCTGAAATGCCACCGCTGCTGAACTCAAAACCATCGCGGCCACAGCCACGCCGGCAAATCGACATGCCACTCGATGCACTGGGATCATCATTTCTCCTTAAGGTTTTCTTTTTCCAGCATGGACTGCATGATTTTGATCTCGGCCCGCTGCGTGTTGTCGGCGTCGGTAGCGAAATCGAAGAGGTCGGCGTCCTGGCCCGCGCCGGCAGTGTCAAACAGTTCCTTCACCATGATCAGCGCGCCGTTGTGGTGCTGGATCATTCCCGTGAGGAACAAATGATCGAACGCAGGGCCACGTGCTTTGCGCAGCGCGTCCATCTGTTCCGGCGTAAGCATTCCGGGCATCAGCGCCATGGGATGGCCCGAGGCATCCATGTCCGGCATTCCCTGCATCGCCATCGAGGTCGCCTGGCCGCGGGCGGCAAGCCAACGCTTCATCATTTTGATTTCGTCGGACTGCGAGCTGCTGATTCGGTCGCCCAGCTCTCCGAGTTCTTTGTTCTGTGTATGAGTTGGAATCAGCGCGGTCATCTCCACGGCCTGGGAGTGATGCATGATCATGCCCTGCATGAAATTGACATCCGCCTGCGTCCAGTGGGGCGCGGCGCCGGTGGTAGTGGAGGGCAGTTTTTTGGTGGGCTGACCCGGGGCTCCGGGTTGGACCACGGCGGGAGCGGAGCCGGCGGATTGCTGCGCACGGACGGGCGAAACGGATGAGGTGCCAATCACAAGCGAAGTCAAAATGGCGACACGAAGCGCCGCGGCAGTCATCGCGGATGCACGCAACCCGAATTGTTGGGCTCTGGCCGACATTTTCGACGCTCTCACGCTACCACGAACCGGTTGCGAACGACGGAAGATATGAAATCCCGCCGAAATTTAAATTCGGAGCGAGCTGCGTTGCGCCCGTGAAGCGGATTCGACTACAATGCGCGCAATGACGCACGAACCTTTTCGAGTGATCCCCAGCGACGGAAGTACCCAGGGCCAGAAGATTTTATCGCTCAAGGGTGCGCTTACTTCCACATCTTCTCCGGTGTTTATCGAGGCGCTGCACGGCGTCGATTCACCCGTCCTGATTATTGATATGACGGACGTGCCGTCGATGGATTCGTTAGCAATCGGAGCGCTGGTGCGCGCGTTCGTATCGTGCCACAAATCCGGACGCAAGTTGGGCCTGGTGGGTCTAAATCACCGAGTTCACAATGTGCTTCAACTCACCGGCGTGGCGCCGCTGTTCGAGACGTTTTCCAGCCTGGCCGAAGCTGAAGCTGCCCTGGCGAAGTAACGTTCCCCTCTTCCATTCGAATTTCAATTCTGGGCGTGCACCCGGAGCGGGTCCATTTCACGCGCCGAAAAAACTTGGCTCAACGTGTAAGCTGATTCAGTATAGGCTGCCCAATCCGATGCACATGCGTTTGCATCCGGCGGGTGGGCAAACGTAGCGGCGCACAACGAACCGATTCGAGTGAAGGCGGAGCGACGATGAAAATCATGTTGATTGGCTCGAGCGGAATGATTGGATCGAGAATCATGAACGAAGCGCTCTCGCGGGGCCACAGCATCACCTCGCTGGTGCGCGATACATCGAAGACCGGCGAGTACAAAGCAAACCTCGAGTACATTACCGGCGATATTTTCGATCCCGAGTCGGTGGCAGACGCGGCCGTGGACCACGATGTGGTAGTGAGCGCGTACGGGCCGAAAAACGCCGACGCAAATCTGGTGGTGAAGGCGGCGCACGCGCTGGTGGAGGGCCTAACGCGCGTTGAGCCGATTCGATTGATCGACGTGAACGGCGCGGGCAGCCTGGAGGTCGCGCCCGGGCTTCAGCTTGTGGACGCTCCGAACTTCCCCGCTGAATGGAAAGCCGTTGCACTCGCGCATCGCGAGGCGTTGGATGTATTCCGCAAGGCCGGCTTCGCTGGATTCGATTGGACGGCGGTAAGCCCGCCGGCGATCATCGAACCCGGAAAGCGAACGGGACACTATCGCATCGGCACGGAACAGATGCTGAAAGACGCGAAGGGCGAGAGCAAGATTTCCGCGGAAGACTACGCCGTGGCGATTCTAGACGAGATCGAGAAGCCGAAGTTCAAGCAACAACGCTTCACAGTGGCCTACTAAATTCTGCAGTCGAGCAACTCTGCGTCCCGATGCAAACGAAGAGCCCAGGTGAACTCGAACAACTGCTGATCGGGCAGGTGGCGCATGCGGCGCCGAAGCGCGTGCTGGAATGCGTTGATGCTGAGCTTGCGGTGCGCCCGACTCCGGGGGCGTCGCATACGATCTACGCGGAGGTATGGCATCTCGCATTCTGGCAGCAGATTTCGCTGGATTGGGCGCGAGGAATCGAAACGCCGTGTCCCGAACACGCGTCCGTCGGATTTCCAACGCCGGAACAGATCGCCGGCGAGGCGTGGGCATCGGTTCAGAAGCGATTCCTTTCAGGAACAGAGGACGCGGCGGCAATCACGCGAGACGGCGCGCAACTTGAGCGCGAAATTGTGTGCCCTTCCCCTCCCGGCCATCCGTCGCGGACGATGACGGTTCGCGAGCAACTTGAAAATCTCGCCGCGCATAACGCGTACCATCTGGGCCGGATCGTTCTACTCCGGCAGATATTCGGCGCATGGCCGCCGGCTTCCCGTGGCTTCACCTGGTAGATCCTTTCGAGCCGGGTTTGGCGTGAAGTAACAGAATTGTTACAATGTGACTGGCCGAACATTTTGGGCCACGCTCCACGGCACGACTGCAACAGAATCTCCGCGCGCAGGAATCGACCAAATGGCTGCAGGACGCACGTTGTACGAGAAGATTTGGGATGCACACGTGGTACACGAAGAACCGGGCCAACCTTCGCTCATCTACATCGACCGGCACCTGATTCACGAAGGGACTTCCCCGCAGGCGTTCGCAGGGCTGAAAGCGGCTGGGCGCAAAGTGCGCCGGCCCGAGCTGACGTTTGCCGCGATGGACCACTCCGTATCGACGAAGGACCGGCTGCTGCCGGTGGTGGACGCAGACGCGCGCAGCCAATTCGAAGCGCTGGCTAAAAACTGCGAAGAGTACGGCGTGCACCTTTTCGACATGCACAGCAAGAATCAGGGCATCGTGCACGTGATCGGCCCCGAACTTGGAATCACACAGCCGGGACAGACGATCGTCTGCGGCGACAGCCACACCTCCACGCACGGCGCGTTTGGCGCGCTGGCATTCGGCATCGGCACCAGCGAAATTGAGCACGTGCTCGCGACGCAGTGCCTCTCGCAATTCAAATCGAAAACGATGAAGGTAGCGATCGAGGGCAAGCGGCCGCATGGCGTCACAGCAAAGGACATGATTCTCGCAGTGATCGGCAAGATCGGAATCGCGGGGGGCACCGGCTACGTTTTCGAGTACACGGGTGAAGCGGTGCGCGGGCTTTCAATGGAAGGCCGCATGACGATGTGCAACATGTCCATCGAAGGCGGCGCGCGCGCGGGGATGGTGGCGCCCGACGAGATTACATTCGCGTACATGGAAGGCCGGCCTTTTGTGCCGCGCGGCAAGGAATTTCAGGAAGCGGTGGCGTACTGGAAGTCGCTGGCGACGGATCCGGGTGCGAAGTACGACGAGACGCTCACGCTGAACGCGCAGGATTTGGCGCCGATGGTTACGTGGGGAACGAACCCCGGAATGGTGACGCAGGTGTCGGATCGCGTGCCCGACCCAGGATCGTTTACGGATCCCGTCGATCGCAAAGCCGCCGAGCGCGCGCTGGTTTACATGGACCTGAAGCCGGGAACGCGCATCGAGGATATTCCGCTCGATCGCGTGTTCATCGGTTCGTGCACGAATTCGCGGCTCGAAGATTTGCGCGCGGCGGCGAAAGTGGTGGCGGGCAAGCACGTTGCGAAGTCGCTCAAGCAGGCGCTCGTGGTGCCGGGTTCGCGCGTGGTGAAAGCGGAAGCGGAAGAAGAAGGGCCTCGACAAAATTTTCCGCGACGCCGGATTCGAATGGCGCGATGCGGGCTGCAGCATGTGCATCGGCAATGAACGACGACGTGCTTCTCAGCGGCGAACGCTCGCGCCAGCACGTCGAATCGCAATTTCGAAGGGCGCCAGGGCAAGGGCAGCCGCACGCATCTGGTGAGCCCGGTGATGGCCGCGGCCGCGGCGCATCGAAGGCCACTTCGTGGACATCCGCAAACTGGAAGACCTCGACGGAGCCGAGTAAGCATGGAACCTTTCATCAAGCACACCGGATTGGTTGCGCCGATGGACCGCGTGAATGTGGACACCGACCAGATGGTGCCGAAGCAATTCCTGAAGCTGCTGCACGCGCGCAAGGTTACGGGCGCGTGCTGTTCTACGATTGGCGCTACCTGCCGGGCGAGAAACCGAATCCGGAGTTCGTGCTGAACCAGCCGCGCTACAAAGGCGCTCAGCGTGCTGATCGCGCGCGCGAATTTCGGCTGCGGATCGAGCCGCGAACATGCGCCGTGGGCGATTCTCGATTACGGGTTTCGCGCGATTCTCGCGCCGAGCTACGCGGACATTTTCTACAACAACTGCTTCAAGAACGGGATTCTGCCGGTCACGCTGACGAACGAGCAGATCGACGAGATTTTCAAGCGCACGGAGAAGAAGAGGGCTACAGCGTGACGGTGGATCTGGAACAGCAGGTCGTGACGGACCGACCGGGCTGCGCTACGCGTTCGAGATCGATCCGTTCCGCCGCGAATGCCTACTGAAGGGGCTGGACGACATCGGCCTGACGTCTGGTGCACGAGACCAAGATCTCTTCGTTTGAAGCGAAGGGCCACAAGCATCCGAAGATGTACGACGCGGTGGACGTGAAGCACCACTCGAACGCGCCGCAATCCGCACATCACAACTAGCGGGCTGTTGTTCTCAGAGATTCGGCGGGTCCGGCTGTATGAACGGCTCGGCCGATTCCGGCGCGGCAGGCGCGGAGCCTTTCAACTCCGCAAGAATAATTCCAGCAAAAATCAGCGCGGCACCGGTGAGGATCCGCCCGGTCAGGTGTTCGTGCGCGACGAACCAAGACGTGATCGCCGCAAACACCGGCTCGAGGCTGATCAGGATCGCCGTATGCGTCGGCGACGTGTATTGCTGCGCCCAGGTTTGCGCCGAGAAGCCGAAAGCGGTGGAACCGAGCGCGGTAACCAAAACCGCAAACACCAGCGTGCCGCTCCACTTCCAATGCGGCTGTTCGAGGTGAGCGGCGGACGCAATAGGAATCGCGATCGTCGCGAGCAACGCCGTGGTCGCAACCTGTACTACGGCCAGCGCGCCTACCGAATGTTTCTGCACGTACCGCGCGATAAAAATCATGTGCACGGCAAACGACACGGCGCAGCCGAAGACGATCGGATCGCCGGCGTTCAGCGCATCCAGGCCTTCGGGCGGCACCGTTAGAAAGTAGAGTCCCGCTAGCGCTGCGAATGCGCCGGCCCACACCCACGCATTCAGCCGCCTGCGTCCGAAAATCGCCAGTACAAGCGGAACGATCACTACGCTCGATCCGGTGATAAACGCAGCCTTCGACGGCGACGTAAATTGCAGGCCGGTAGTCTGAAACGCGTAGCCCGCGAACATGAAGAAGCCGATTTGCGCGCCGGCCCAGATCGACTCGCGATTCAGCGTGCGCAGCGACCGCCAGAAGAACAGCGCCATCACGACGGCTGCCAGCGCGAATCGCACAGCGAGGTACACGAAGACGGAGACGTCGGCAAGCGCGTCCTTCACCACGACGAACGTGCTGCCCCAAATGAGCGCTGTGACGGTGAGCGCGATGTCTGCGCGGATGCGTTTGGTGATCATGAGCGACTGAGTCTGTTTTCCCTGGTACGGCTCGCACATGCTAGTGAAGATCATTCGGAACCTACACGATCCTCGATGCGATATCTCCGCAATCTAAGTCCACGCATGGTAATCTCCGACCAAGAGGAGGTTCGATGAGGATTTCTGTTAACCCCAAGCCTGCGATGACGGTCTACCGAAGAGCGTTAAAACGAAAGAAGATTGTATACATTTTGGCAGCACGCAAACCACTGAAGTACAAGGACGGTCGATCGAGAATTCTCTACATTGGGACGACAAAAAAGGGCATCAAAAAGAATCGCCGAGAGCGTCGCGCAACGATCGAAGATAATTCTGAGACAACGCGGAGTGCGCGAAATGGATGTCCATGTTGTTTCGTGCGAAGGGAGATCCGGGCTTCAGTCTTGGGGACTTCTAGAAAGAGCGCTAGTCGCGCACTTCCGTTCAAGATACTTCGAGGTACCCCTGTGTAATACGCAACTCAAAAATAAACGAATCACCGAACAGCTAGAGCAACTCTTCAAACCGCGTGCGTTGGGCAAGGTCTTGGAGATGTTCGAAGTGTCTCCAAAGCCTTCGCGGCACTAGCCGATCTCTGCGAGAGACTCATTGGGGCGCAGTGGCTGAGTAGCGAATCTTGCCGCCCGCGATGGTCATTACGACGTTTGTCTTCAGCAGCTGGGGCGGAGGAATCTGCAGAAGGTTTACGGGATAGACGACGATGTCCGCGTCCATGCCCTGCGCGATCGTGCCCTTGGATTGTTCTTCGAATTCGGCGTAGGCCGAGCCGGTGGTGTAGGCACGGAGGCATTCGTCGATGGGCAAGCGCTCCTGCGGTTCCCAACCTTTGGGAGGCGTGCCATCCATCAACTGGCGCGTGACGCACGCATAGATTCCCTGCAGCGGGTCAATCGATTCGTAATTCGGAAAATCGGTGCCGAAGGCGAGCTTCGCGCCACTTTTTTCGAGCGTGAGCCAGGCGTAGGCGCCGCGCGACCGGTTCGGTCCGAGTCGCGCTTCGGCCCAGCGCGCATCGTCGAGCAAATGCGCGGGCTGCATGGACGCGACCACGTCCAATTTTCCGAAGCGCTCGAAATCGTCGGGCGCCACCACTTGCGCGTGTTCGATGCGGTCGCGCCGGTCGCGCTGGCCGTTGGCGGCTAGTACGGCGGCGAAAGTGTCGAGTGCGAGGCGGTTGGCTTTATCGCCGATCGCGTGAAAGGCAAGCTGGAAGCCTGCTTTGTCGCGTTCGATCGCCATGGGCATGAACGTGACCGGACTTTCGCGCAAGATCCCCGACGTTTTCGGCGCGTCTGAATACGGCGCGAGCATCGCCGCGGTGCGCGAGCCAAGAGATCCGTCAAGTAGCGCTTTGAGTGCGCCCGTTTTGAGCCATGGATCGGTAGTGCCGCCGGTATCGCGCATCAGTTTTAGCGTTTCCATCGGAGCGGCAAACGGCAGCCACTCGGTGATGCGCACGGGCAGCTTCCCTTCTTTCCGCATTTGCTGCAAAACCAGAAAATTCTGCCAGCCGTAGTCGTTGTTGTCCTGCAGCGCCATCACCGAGTTGTCTTGGACCGAGGTAACGCCGTACTTCGCCGCCTTCTCAAGAACTTCTCCAAAGAGGCGTGCGCGCAGGAGCACCGAATGTGGAGGGATGTGCGACGCGACCAAGTCCATCGCGGCGTCTTCTTCCAGAAGTCCGGTCGGCTCTCCGGTTTTCGGATCGCGTTCGATGTGGCCGCCCGGCGGGTCGGGCGTTTTCGCAGTGATTCCTGCAATTTCCAGGGCCCGCGAATTGGCGACGGCGACGTGGCCATCGATTCGTTCGCAGAAGATCGGATTCTCGGTTGAGACGTCGTCCAGGTCTTCGCGCGTGGGGAAAACCTTGCGAGGCCAGAGAGTGTGGTCCCAGCCGCGTCCGACGATCCACTCGCCGGGCTTGTAGAAGCTCAGAGTGACGCGGATGCGCTGCTCAAAGTCGGCCAGCGAAGCGGTGGCGAGCAGGTTCACGTCGTTCTTGCTGTAGGCGGCTTCGGCGAGGTGCAGATGCGCGTCGTTAAATCCCGGCATGGCGAACTCGCCGTGGAGATCGATTACGCGCGTATTTCGACCACGAAAGTTTTTCAGTTCGTCGCCCGCGGGGTGCGGCTGAGTGCCGGGTGCCGCGCCGGAAGCAGGCGGCGCAGCGGAATATGCAACAGCGATGATCGACTCGCCGCGAATCGCAACGGACGAGGCCCACGGATGCGCCGGATCCATGGTGTAAATCTGGCCGTTCGTGAGAAGGATGTCGGCCGGTCCGCCGCGCGGCGTGAGGAGGTGCTGCGCGGTTTGCGGAATAAATTTCGGAAACTCGGGGTTCTTCAGAGTGTTGGCTTCGCGCGGGAGAGTGGCGCACACAGTCGCTCCCAGCGCGGCGAGAAGCCCGATTCGTGCGAGACGTTGCATTTTAGGGTTGCACGCCGGCGATCGTCAGTGTGGCGAGGAACAGTCGCTTCAGGCCCAGATCGCGCCCGGAGGAGTCGTACCACTCGGCTAACGTGTGAGAACCGCCGCCCTTTCCGCCGCCGCCCAGTGAAACCGCCGGAACGCCGAGCGAGAGAGGGATATTGGCGTCGGTGGAGCTGCGTTCAAGGCGCGAGCGATTGCCGAGAAAGCGATCGACGTTGCGGATGGTATCGACGAGAGGCGCGTTATCAGAAATTTTTCCGGCAGGGCGCGAGCCGAGTGAGCGAAAGCTGATCTGGAGCGCGTCGGCTGATTCATTCGCGGCGGCGAGTTCATCGCGCAGGCCGGTTTGCATCGCTTCGCGCAAGGCGCGCTCCAGCTTGGCGACTTCGGCTTCCTGTTCGGAGCGCAGATCGACTTTTACCGCCGCCCTAGAGGGAATGGAATTGACAGAGGTTCCACCTTCGATGGTTCCGAAGTTATAAGAGCTGCGCGGATCGTCGGGAACGGGGACGTTGGAAAACCTAACGATACCGCGCGCAAGGGCGGTAATGGGATTTGGAGCGCCAAAGTCCGACCAGCTGTGGCCGCCCGGGCCGCTAATTGCGATTTCGAGGCGATGGGAGGCAATTCCCTGCGTGGTGATGTGTTCGGTGGAGGCGCCGTCAACAGCAATTACCGCGACGAGCTTTGAGCGATACGCTTCGATCAGCGCGCGAATGCCGCGCAGATTTCCTTCGCCTTCTTCGCCCACGTCGCCGGCGAGCACGATCGTGCTCTTGGCGTGTATCTGCGCTTCCTTCATGGCACGGGCGAGACCGATGAGAGCGGCAAGCCCGGCGCCATTGTCCGCGATACCGGGTGCGGTGAGCCGCGAGCCATCGCGCTTCACGTGCACATCGGTGCCCGGCGCGAAAACGGTGTCCAGGTGTGCGGCGAGCAGCACGACGCTGTTCGGGTCGGAGCCGGCGCGCTCACCGATTACGTTGCCAAGCTTATCGACGCGAACGTGCAGGCCGTTGGCCTCGAAGACTTGTTTCAGATATTCACCGCGGCGGCCTTCTTCAAATTCGGGAGCGGGAATTTCGGTGATGCGAATCTGCTGGTCGGTGATCCAGTCGGAATTTTTTTCGATCCAGTCCAGGCCGTGCGCCACCGAAGAAGACTCAGCGAGCTTCTCGATCGAATCATCCGCGGTGCGCGTGGAGAGCGAGGCCATCAAGAAAACGATACCGCAGATATGCGCGAGTTTCACGTGTTTTGGCCCGGATTTTTCGAGAATCGGCATGGCGCTAATGCGTCGTCTTCGCCAAGCCGGCGAGAGATTCGATTTCAGCATCCGTGAGAATCCGGTCGGATTTCTTGGCGGCCGCGAAAATTCGATCGACGAGCTCATCCGTGGCCGTAATGCCGCGTTTTTCGAGCCAGTAGATCACGTTCGAGCGGCCGCTGAGCGGGCCGATCTCGATGATCTGCTCGAGACCGAATAAATTCGAAGGCACGCCGCTGTAGATCGAATCGGCCAAATCGCGGTCGCCCTTCTTATACGCTTTGATGATTGCGGCGGCGTGAACGCCCGTAGCGGTGCGAAAAGCGTCGCGGCCGACGACGGGATAGTTCGGCGGAATCGGAGTGTGGGTAGCGCGCGAAACGGCGTCGGAATATTGCTGCAGCTTAGAGAGATCGTGATCGATGAGGCCGAGCAGCTTCAGATTCACGAGCATCAATTCCATCGGCGTATTGCCGACACGTTCGCCGAGCGCGAGCGCAGCGCCGTGAACTTGATCGGCACCGGCCGCGATGGCAGCCAGCGAATTGGCGATGGCCAGGCCGCGGTCATTGTGGCCATGCCAGTCCACACGAATTTTTTCGCCGGATGGCTTCACGATCTTTTCGATCACAAAACTGACTAAATTGTGCGCTCCGGCGGGCGTCGCGTGGCCAACGGTGTCACACAACACGGCAGCGCGAGCGCCGGCGCGAATCGCGGTTGAATATAGAAGTTGAAGCGTTTCGGGGTCGGTGCGAATCGTGTCTTCTGTGACATACATCACGGGGAGGCCACCATCGACCGCGAATTTCACGGCGTCTTCCGTGATGCGCTGCAGGTGATCGACGGTCCAATCTTCCACCAAGCGGCGGATCGGGCTCGAACCGAGGAATGTCGCCGCTTCGATCGCAAAACCCACTTTCTGGGAAATCTCGATGATGGGTTGAATGTCGTTCTTGTGGGTGCGCGCCGCGCAGTTCGGGCGAATCTTCATCCGCGAGGAGGCGATTTCGCGGGCGAGAGCTTCGGTGTCCGCATAAGCGCGGGGACCGGCACCGGGAAGGCCGATATTCACGGTGTCGATGCCGAGCGATTCCATCAGGTGCAGGATTTCGATTTTCTCGGCGATTGTTGGGTCGTGAACGGAGGGATTCTGAAGGCCGTCGCGCAGGGTTTCATCGTTCAGCGCGATCTTGCGTTTCGGCGCGATCTCCGGTGCGCCGATTTTGTTCCAGTCGTAGATCAGGTCGTTCTGCATATTCGGGTCAGTAGCGGACGGTGAAGCTGTTCGGCGCTCCGGACAGATCGGGCGTGTAGATCGTCTTGCAAAATTCGCAGCGATAAATTTCCTTTTTTTCGCCGACCAGCCCTTCGACATCTTGCGGGTAGTCGTACCAGCGTTTGAGATTGCCGAAGCAGTGCTTCCCTTTTTCGTTCAGCTCGTCACAGGCGCGCTGTCTTGGCTTCAGACGTCTGACTTTGTGCGACGGCACGATTGGCGTTTCGGCGGCTTCGGTCATCTCGCGCGCTCCGTGGGCACTGGCCTGATTATCGCAGAGATTTTAGTCTCGAGGCGCGGGAGCGTATTTTTCGAACGCCTGTTCCGCGTCACACGCGGTCCTTGCGAAACACAACGCCTTTCGCTCCACGATTGCCGGGTACGGCGCCGAGCCGCTTTCGCCAATTCGGCGCAAACATCGCGCGAACGAAGGCGTCGGCGGCTGCGGCAAGTTCGGCGGAGTAGCCAAACCACCAGGGCTTACGCACGCGGGACAAGCGATCGACGTCGATATATTTCGTCTGCACCATTTCAAGGAGGCCGAGACGGCCGTGTGAATGTCCCCAGCCACTCGATCCCGGACCGCCGTGGGGCGCTTCGCTGATGCCGTAATAGCTAGCGACGTCGTTGACCATCACGGAACCTACGCGCAGGCGCGAGGCGATTTCGGCGCCGCGGTTTGTGTCGGCGGTCCAAACGCTGGCGCTAAGCGCGAATGGAGAGTCATTTGCGAGTGCAATGGCTTCATCGGCGGAGGCGACGGCGCGAATTGCGATCACCGGGCCGAAGGTCTCTTCGCGCATGAGCTCCATCGAGTGATCGACATTGGCAACGACGGCAGGCTCGAGAAAATTTGGACCGATGTCCGGCCGGCGAATCCCACCGGTGAGAATACGCGCGCCGCGGGCGACAGCGTCGCGAAGCTGCGCTTCGACTTTCTCAAGCTGGCGAGACTGAATCATCGGGCCGATTTCGGCGCCGGAGTCGGCGGCCGGTCCCAGCCGAAGCTTTTTTGTTTTTTCGACGCAGAATTGCGTGAATCGATCAGCGACGGGCTGTTCGACATAAATGCGCTCGACGGAGATGCAGGTCTCGCCGCAATTCATGAAGCCGCCCCAGACGGCGGCGCTGGAGGCGATATCGAGATTGGCGTCTGCAAGAACGATCATCGGATCTTTGCCGCCGAGTTCGAGGACGGACGGAATCAATTTCGCGGCACAGGCCTGGGCGATTTTTGTCCCGGTGGCGACGCTGCCCGTGAAGAAAACTTTGTCGGGACCAGTTTCGATGATCGCAGCGCCGAGATCGCCGCGGCCTTGCAGGATGTGTACGAGTCCAGCGGGAATTCCCGCGCGCTGGACGAGCGTGGAGATCAGCGCGCCGCAAGCGGGCGTCAACTCGGACGGCTTCACGACGGCGGCGTTGCCGGTGACGAGGGCGGAGATAACCTGCGCCATCGGGATCGAGAACGGGTAATTCCAGGGCGAAATGATGGCGACCAGGCCGTGAGGGTGATACTCGGTCCACGCGGACTTGGCCTTCATGGCGATGTTGTGGTGAGGAACACGCTCGGGACGCAGCCAGCGCGGCGCCTGGCGAGAGAGAAAATCGGCGGTATCGAGAACGACGAGAATTTCGGCGAAGATCGCTTCGACGCGAGGTTTCCCTGTTTCGCGGCTGATGGTGGCGGCGATCTCGTCACGGAGATCGTAAATGGCATCCCGAAGCCGGGCGATTGCAACGCTGCGTTGCTTCATCGTGTGCGCGGACCATTGCTTTTGCGCAAGACGAGCGGCGGTGAATATCGCAGGGAGATCGGCTGGATTAGCGACGGCGAAGCGTGCGGTGACTTCGTTGGTGGCGGGATCGACGGAGTCGATGGTGGCCGCGTCGATAGAAGCGGTGGGAGTGGAGTTTACCGGCATCGCGTTGGATTGTAGATCAGTTGGCGGGCGATGAGCTTCGCGCATGGAGCTTCGTTATACCTTCGCGCGGCGCTGGGCCTTGAATGTGGCCCAGGAATTAGTGGGATCGGGATATTCGAGTCCGACGAGATAAAGACCTTGGGGTTGAACCGTGGGGCCGGAGAGCGAACGGTCGCGAGCCTCGAAGATGCGCGGGATATCGGAAACGTCGAGCTTCCCTTTTCCCACTTCGAGCAGAGTGCCGACAATCTTGCGCACCATATAACGAAGGAATGACTTTCCGCGCACAATGCAAGCGATCTCGCAGTTTGCGGGGTCGCGGACGATTTCAGAGGAGTAGATGACGCGCATCATGTCGCGATCCTTGTCGTCTTCTTCGGAGCCGGTGGATGCAGCGAAGGAGCTAAAGTCATGCTCGCCTTCGAACTGGCGTGCGGCGGCGGACATGGCGTCTTCGTTGAGCTCCCACGGATAGTGCAGGACGCGGCCATAGAGGAACGGCGGAAGGATGCGGCCGCGGTAGATGCGGTAGCGATAGGTTTTTGCCTGTGCGAGCCAGCGCGAGTGGAAGTCCTGGCCGACATCGGAGGCTTCCACGACACGGACAGAGGGAGGCATCAACGCGTTCATGGCGCGCTGGAGTTCCTGGGCGGTGAGGTTGGACTTGGTTTTGAAGTGGGCGACCTGGCCGAGAGCATGGACGCCAGCGTCAGTCCGGCTGGCGCCGTGAATCATGATGCGCTCCTGCGTAATCTTGCGCAGAGCTTCTTGCAGGGTGCCCTGGATGGTCTGCAGGTCGCCGGGCTGGAATTGCCAGCCGTGGAAGGCGGAGCCGTCGTAGGCGATCGTGATTTTGATGTTCTGCATCTTCGACGGGAATTATCGCATGTGCGGCGGACGGGTGGTGAGCGCGCGGGGGATCATAGCTTTGGGTGAGATTGGAAGAAGTCCCACATGAGGTCGGTGGCGGGAACGGTTGGGTCGGGCTTGTCGGCGAGGCCACGGAGAATATGCGGGCTGCCGGGCCAGGCGTGGCCCTGGCCGACAATGGTGTTGAGGACGACCGCGGTGCCGTCGGCGCATCCGGAGTAATCGTCTGTGCGCAGAGTTCCCTTCTCGGATTTTTTTGGCGTGGCGTTGCAGGCGTCGCGCTTGACCCAGAAGCCGATGGCGTAGGAGACGGGCTTGTCTTCACGGGGAGCGTCGAGTTGCTTCTTGCCGACGCCGCCGTCGTACGGGACGTTTTCGTCGGCGGTGCCGTGGAAGGCGATGACGGAGACGGGCTGCGACGGATTGCATTCGATATCGAGCGAGCCGGCGACAGGAGCGATCGCAGCGACTTTATCGGCCAGGGTGCAGCCCACGCGGTAGGCCATCATTCCGCCGTTGGACATGCCGGTGACGAATACGCGCTTGGGATCGACGGCGTATTCGTACTCGAGCTTGTCGAGGAGGGCGCGGAGGAAGGCGACGTCGTCGACGTCGTTTCTTAGAGCGTAGGCGCAGCAGTTGCCGGAGTTCCAGGTGTGAAAGTGTTCGCCTACGCCGCCGGTTCCGTCGGGATAGACGACAAGGAAGTTAGCGGCGTCAGCTTTATCGCTCATACCGGACATTCTCTCGGCGTTTTCGGCGTTGCCACCACCACCGTGAAGGACCATTACAAGAGGAAGTTTGTCGTCGCCCGCGTAGCCGGGAGGAGTGTGTACGAAGTAGGTGCGGGTGCGCCCGCCGACGTCGATGGTGCCGGGATGTTTGTCGCTGTCTGAAGCGCGGCCACGAGGCGGAGCTAGGACGAGGAGGAGAATCGCCGCAAATGCTACGACCGCCGAGATCAGGGCGCCGGGGGCGAATTTTGGATTTTGTTTTGAGTTCATTTTCGCTCGAGCGGTTCGGGTGCGCGCTCAAGATATTCAACACCGAAACGCGGGGAGCGTTGCGGCACGGATTGTAAAAGTTTCTAAGATTGTGCGCGAGACATGCGCGAGCCGGGACGCGTGGCGGTGCCTCCGGCGCGGCATTGCGGGCACTCATCGGGTTCGTAGCTGGCGACTTCGAGTTCGAGAAGGGCGCGCGCGGGAACGTTGAGCTCGAGCTTGCCGCCGCTGCGATCGATGATCGCGCCGGCTGCGACGGTGAGGCCGTTTTCCTGGCCTACGACGCCGATGGTTTCGCGGGTGGAACCGCCGGTGGTCCATACGTCTTCGAT
The DNA here is from genome assembly GCA_963839325.1 of uncultured Acidobacteriota bacterium. Lineage (GTDB taxonomy): Bacteria > Acidobacteriota > Terriglobia > Acidiferrales > UBA7541 > Palsa-295. Next base: position 252,509 of record CAWIUO010000006.1, read on the forward strand.
GACGAGAATGCGTTCGCCGGGCTTAATTTCAAAGCCGCGGCGAAGAGCCATCTGGCCGGAGCGGTCGCGTTCGACAAACAAGGCGCGAACGCCAAGAGCGCGGGCGACTTCGTGACCGATGATGAGTCCGCCGAGCGCGGGAGAAACGACGCAGCCGATGGCGTGGTCTTTGAATTTTGCGGCAAGGCCGCGGCCGAGTTTCTCAGCGTGTTCGGGAAATTGAAGGACCAGCGCGCATTGAATGTAGGTGCCGCTGTGGCGGCCGCTGGAAAGCTCGAAGTGGCCGGTGCGAACCGCGCCAACGTCTTCGAGGAGCTTCATCAATTCTTCGCGAGTCATGGCTTCACCGGTACGGGGCGCGCTTGCGCGAATCTGTGCGCGTGGCCGAAGAGGGTAGCGTATGCGCGCGAAGCTTTGCTGTGTCAATGCTTGGGGCGCGAACGGAATAGCGGGCGCGTCGGGACGCGAGTGGTGAAGACGCTCCGGCGATGAACGAGATCACGGCTGCTCGTTGAGTTCGATTTTGCCGACGCCACCTTCGATGGTGACGAAAATCGTGGAGGGAGTTTTTCCGAAGGAGGCGTTGATGTATTCGCCGTCGCGATCGGTGAGGCCGTGAGTGATGACAGCACCGATGCCGCCCTTGGCGTGGACGCTGACGCCGACGTCTTTCGGAAGCTCGATATCGGCGCTACCGATGCCGCCTTTGATGGTGGCGTTGAGATTCTGGCGGCGAGGACCGGTGAGATCGAGCTTCAGCTCACCTGTGCCCATGTTGACGTAGAGATTCCGAAGATCGATCCCGCGCGTATCGAGCCGGGCTTCGCCCGCACCGACAGTGACGTCGAGATCGAGAGGTGTTTGGTTCGAAAAGCGCAGGTCCCAGAGATTACGCGAATTGAGCATGCGAATGTGGCTGTCGTTGGGCTGGGTGATGTTGATGTTGCCGCGGCCGTCGGCGACGGAATAGTCCACGACGGGTTTGCCGTCGGACGCCAGATATTTGAAGTCGGCGTTCAGGAGACGGTCCGCGCCGCCTGCAATCGTAAGTTCGCCGGTGGCCATTTCGAGCTTGGCATTGACATCTTTTGCGGCGCCGAGATCGAGCGAGTGGGAATCGTGAAGGCTGGCCTGGACTTTGGACTGACGCCACATGCCGACGCAAAGCAGGACGACGAACGTAAGCACAATGTAGGGCATAGCCGAGGCGGGGCGAGCGGTGTCGCGACTGCCCGGGGCGCCGCGGTATTGAAAGGCTTCCCAGACTTTGCCAATGCCGAGAAGAATGATGGCGACAGGCCAGTAGCGGCTGAGGACGCCCCACGCGTCGTACTGCGGGAAGAGGTTGACGATGAGCAGAAATACGCCGACGGCGATGATGATCAACGCCCCAGCGATGGACGGGCTGCGACGGGGGCGGCGTGGACGCTCGGGCCAATCGTTTTCAATGGGCATGGTAGGAGGCCTCTTGTAAGGAGGATACGGATGGTGATGTTGAAAAGTAACACGAAAGCGGGGCGGGATCGGAGATTGAGCCGGGACTTATCGCTGGGTGGGCAGAACCGCAAAAGTGTGGCGGACAAAAACGAGTCGTGGTGATTGTTTTCATGGGGTTCCGATGAATCTTGTTCCTGAGGTGCAGCGAACGGAGTTTGCTCCGGCGGATGCGGGCCACGAAGCGATCGAGCTCGTCTGAAACAGCGCCGACTTGGAGCCGATTAGCGAGTACCATCGCGGTTTGTTTTCATGAAGTTCCGTAACAATTGAATCGCAGGAGCACCGATTAGAATTCGAGTTCCCGGGGAATACGTAAGTGAGGAATGCAAGTTCGAAGATTCGTGAAAAAACGGTTTGTTGGTGACGATTAGAACTGGAATTGTGGTGCAGGCGCCGGAGTTGCGAGTGATTCTAATCGCACCGCGACGATTAGAAATGCCGGAAACTACGGAGAGGCGTGAGTGGAAATACGGATGAGAGGCGATGGACAGGAGGGTGCCGGATGTTGGAAGAGGGCGTCCGGCGCGTCACATGATCTTTATTCTCTTTTCATTCACCTATCAACTGACTTCTACTATGACATAAGGGTAACTGGTTTACAAGGACTAACTGGGGTGTTGAGTTGAAAGGCTGAAACGCTGAAAAGCGGGGCGGCGGGAGTTGATTTGGGTGGGTTGCCCGCTGGGCGCGTGGTCGGGTGGTGATGGCGTTGACGTGGGCAAGGCGGTGGCGAGCCACCGCAGTCTAAGGCACCGCGCTCTTGCTCGCGGCGGAGAATGAGTTGCGGGCAAGGGCGGGCCGAAAGTGTGCTTGCCAAAGCCGGACTTCCCCACAACCCGCTCGGCGTTCGAGGCTTCCTCGTGGTGGAGTTGCGGTCGGTGGCCGGCGGCGGTTCGCCGTGTGGAAAAGTAATCGCGCTCTCTGCAGAGGCAAAAGCTATTTCGCAGTCAGATGGAGAGCCGTGGGGTGTTTGGGTTGGTAGAGGCCGAGTTCCCCGCCGCCGGGGAGACGCATTTTTACCACGGAGCCCCAGCGTTCTTCGTGGACCTGGGAGAAGGGGACGTTTTTGTCTGAGAGAGCGGCGATGACGGATTTGAGGTCGTCGCACATCAGGTAGAGTTCGTGCGCGCTGTTGGATTCGGAGGGGTGGAGGGCGGCTTCGGCGGGAGGGAGGGCGAAGATGAGCCAGCCGCGGCCGGCGTCAATCGAGGGGAAATTGAGGACGTCGCGGAAGAAGGCCCGATCGGCGTCGGCGTTTTTGGATTGGAGGATGATGTGGGCGCCGGAGAACATGCGAGGCTCCTACACAGAGGATTTGAAGGCGGGAGAGTAGCACGGGAGAACGCGAGGTTGAAGCGAGTAAAGACGTTCGTTGTGCAGACACGATCCTCTACTCCATGCGATGAATTTGGGCGTTTCGCGGCGTTCGCAGCGATGCACTTTTATGTGGGCATTCGGGCGCGCGGCGGGAGTTGGTTCGGGTGGGTTGCCCGCTAGGCGCGTGGTCGGGTGGTGAGGGGGCTGAGGTGGGTACGGCGGTGGCAAGCCACCGCAGTCTAAGGCGCATCGCGCTTTTGCACGCAAACGGAGAATGAGTTGCGGGATCGTGGTGGCGCCTGACGGAATTGGATGGGGTGTTTGCTGAGGATTTGACGGTCGGCGTATAATCGGTGGTTTAGACCTATGCCGACGAAGCCCACTGATGCGTTCGAGCTGGATCCGAAGGGTGTTTCCGTTGCGGGGACGGGTGTCCGAAGCGATGCGTCCCGCAGTTCCCTACCCGGAGATGGAAGAGACGGTGCAGCGGTCGGCAAGGGCGAGACAGGAAGCTCGGGAGCGGTAATCTCCAGACAATCGCAGGCTTATAAGGATCGGGACCGGTTGCTGCATAGCAAGTCGGGCGCGGGGACTGGTGCGCCTGCGAGTGCGGGTGGGAAGCGCGGGGTGGTGGCGGACGCGGAAGAGATTCGGGTGCGTGGGGCGCGAGTACACAACCTGAAGAACATCGATTTCGTGATACCGCACAACGCGATCACGGTGATGACGGGAGTTTCGGGATCGGGCAAGTCGTCGCTCGCGTTTGACACGTTGTATGCCGAGGGACAGCGGCGGTACATCGAGTCGCTGTCGGCATACGCGCGGCAATTTTTGGAGCGCATTGAGAAGCCGGACGTGGATGAGATTACCGGTATCTCTCCGGCAATTTCGATCCGGCAGAAGAATTCGACGCGGAACCCGCGATCGACCGTGGCGACGGCGACAGAAATTTACGATTATTTGCGGCTGCTGTTTGCGCGAATTGGGCACACGATTTGCTTGAACGGCGGCGAAGAGGTTCGCAAGGACACGGTGGATGAAATTGCGGCGCGGGTGATGGCGATGCCGGAGGGCCGGCGTTTGTACGTGCTGTTTGAGTTGAGGCGCGACGCGGCGGCAGCGGCGGCCACCGGCGCGGCGCCAGCTTCGGGTGCAGCTGTGAGTTCGGTGAGCGCGACGGCTGCGCGAGGAAAAAAGAAGCCGGCGCAGGAGACGATTCGCGAGAGCTTGCTCGGTTTGCGGAAGCGCGGATTCAACCGGCTGTATCAGGGCGGCCGCGTTTTCGAATTTGCAACGCCGGAAGAATTGCTGGACGTGGATTTCGAGAAGACGGTGTACGTGCTGGTGGACCGGCTGGCGACGGGGCCGGAGATGCGTCCGCGGCTGGTGGATTCGGTGGAGATCGCGTACCGCGAGGGACGAGGCGAGGCGATTCTGGAATTCGTGCCCGATACGCCGGAAGGCGCGGCGGAACGGATGACGTTCAACGAGCGGTTCACATGCAAGACGTGCGGCACGGAATATCAGGAGCCGGAGCCGCGGCTTTTTTCGTTCAACAATCCGTACGGCGCGTGCCCGCGGTGCCAGGGATTCGGAAACACGGTGGACTTCGATCTGGACCGGGTGATTCCGGACAAGAGCAAGTCGCTGGCGGATGGCGCGATCGAGCCGTGGACCAAGCCGCGGTACCGGCCGCTGGCGGTAGAGATGAAAAAATTCGCGCGCGCGAAAGGGATTCCGGTGGACGTTCCCTTCCGCGAGCTGACCACGGCGCAGCAAAGCGCAATCCTGGACGGCGACAAGAAGGAAGGCTACGAGGGCGTGAAGGGATTTTTCGCGTGGCTGGAGCGGAAGAAATACAAGTTGCACGTACGCGTGTTTTTGAGCCGTTATCGCGGATATGCGACGTGCCCGGAATGCAAAGGAACGCGGCTGCGGGCCGAGGCGCGCGCGGTGAAGATCGCGGGCAAGTCGATCACGGAAGTTTGCCAGATGACGGTGAAGGAGGCGCGGCCGTTCTTCGCGGGGCTGGCGCTGACGGAGTCCGAGGCGGAGATTGTCGAGAAGGTGCTGGAAGAGATTCAGCAGCGACTGCGATTTCTGGATGAGGTGGGGCTGGATTATTTGTCACTGGACCGGCTGACATCGACGTTGTCCGGCGGCGAGTCGCAGCGGATTCAACTGGCGACGTCGCTGGGATCGCATCTGGTGGGCGCGCTGTACGTGCTGGATGAGCCGTCGATCGGGCTGCATCCGCGGGATACGACGCGGCTGATCGAGATCATGAAGGGGCTGCGGGATCTGGGCAACACGCTGGTGGTGGTGGAGCACGATCCGGATACGATTCTGGCGGCGGACAAGATTCTGGATCTGGGACCGGGCGCGGGCGAGCACGGCGGAAAATTAATTTTCAGCGGAACGCGCGAAGAGATCATGAAGGATCCGCATTCGCTGACCGGCAAATATCTGCGCGGCGAATTGAAAATTGCGGTGCCGGCGCGGAGACGCAAACCGCTGGGGAAATTCCTGAAGATTTTCGGAGCGCGCAGCCACAATGTGCAGGGCGTGGACGTGATCGTGCCGCTGGGAATGCTCGTGGCGGTGACGGGCGTATCGGGGTCGGGAAAATCGACGCTAGTGTACGACGTGATTTACAAGGCGTTGCAGGCGAAGCGCACGGGCGGAAATTACCGCGAATTCTGCGACCGGATCGAGGGCGACCAGGCGATCACGGCGGTGGAGATGGTGGACCAATCGCCGATCGGGCGGACGCCGCGGTCGAATCCGGCGACGTATTTGAAGGCGTTCGATCCGATTCGCGAAGTGTTTGCGGCGACGCCGGAAGCGAAGAAGCGCGGATTCACGCCGGGACATTTTTCGTTCAACATTCCGGGCGGACGATGCGAAGCGTGCCAGGGCGATGGAACGGTGACGGTGGAGATGCGGTTTCTGGCGGACGTGGAGCTGGTGTGCGAGGAATGCCGCGGGACGCGGTACAAGAGCAGCGTGCTCGAAGTGCGATACAAGGAGAAAAACATTCACGATGTGCTGCAGATGACGGTGCGGGAGGCGCTCGCGTTTTTTGCGCCGCTATCCGAAGGTTACGTCGAAGCTGCGCGTGCTGGATGAAGTGGGGCTGGGCTATTTGCGGCTGGGACAATCGGGGACGACGCTTTCGGGCGGCGAGGCGCAACGGTTGAAGCTGGCGGCGCATCTGACGCGATCAGAGAACACCGGCATCCTTTATATTTTCGACGAGCCGACGACGGGGCTGCATTTTGACGATATTCAGAAGCTGCTGACGTCGTTCCGGAAATTGCTGGAGGGCGGCGCGTCGGTGCTGATCATCGAGCACAATCTGGATGTGATCAAATCGGCGGACTGGATGATCGATATGGGGCCGGAGGGCGGAGACGCGGGCGGGAAAGTGGTGGGCGCGGGGACCCCGGAGCAATTGGCGCGGAATTCGCAGTCGCACACGGGGAAATATCTGGCTCGGGCGCTGGCGAACGGAAACGGGCACCATCATGCTGGGAATGGCGGCGCAGGCGGCAACGGTGGAAACGGTGGCGGCGGGAAGATTGCGGCGACGGCCAATTCACGGACGGATGCGGGACCGAGTTCAAGTTCAACGAAAGCATGAACGTGATTTTTAGATCGCTCGCGTGCTGCGCGCTGATAGCGTGCGCTGGGTTATGGTGCAGCGCGGCGGGGGCGCAGACGGTCGGGACGTCGCGAAAGCGGATCGTGCAGGATCCGGAGGCGGCGGCGCTGAACAAGCTGCTGACGGATGCGCAGGCAGCGCTGGACGCGAAGGATTACGCGACCGCAGCGAAGGATTATCAGGACTTCCTCGCAAAAAAGCCGGATGAGGCTTCGGTTCATTTTCAACTGGGCTACACGTACACCGCGCTGCAAAAACCTACAGAGGCCGCGCAGGAATACCGGAAAGCGATCGACCTCGATCCCGGCATGGCGGCGGCGTATCTGAATCTGGGATTGACGCTGGTACAGACCAATCCGGCAGCGGCGATCGAACCATTATTGAAGGCCGTGGAGCTGAAGCCGGACGAGATGGCGGCGAACCTTGCGCTCGGCGTTGCGTACGAGGGGACGCATAAGCCGGTGGAGGCGGAGAAGAGTTACGCGGCGGCGGTGAAGATCGATCCGAAGAATTTCGATGCTCACGCTTCGCTGGCGCGAGTGCTGCTGGACGAGAAAAAAGGGCCGGAGGCGGAGGCGGAATTTCGGGAAGCGCTGGCGATCCAGCCGAACGCGCCGGCGGAACATCTGGGGCTGGCGCAGAGTTTGACACTCGAGAATAAGCCGGACGCGGCGGCGGACGAACTGAAGAAGTACGCGGCGCTGCGGCCGAGCGATCCGGCGGCGCAGTTGGCGGAAGCGTCGCTGCTGGCGAACGCGGGAAAAGACGATGAGGCGCTGGCAGCGCTGGATGCGGCGGCGGCCGCTTCCAAGACGCCAGAAACCGCGAGTGCGCTGAAGTTGCGAGCGTCGATTTTCTTTCACAAGAAGGATTATGCGGGGCTTGCGGTGGTGCTGCGGAAGCTGATCGCGCTCGAGCCGGCGAATGCGGATTATCCCGCAGAGCTGGGGCACGCACTGCTGGAGAGCAAGAACTACGGGGACGCGGCGAACGAACTGATCGTGGCGCTGAAGGCGAATCCGAGTTCGAACGATGTGCTGAAGGATCTGATAGTGGCGGAATACCTGAACAAGAATTATCCGGCGACGCTGAAGGCGCTGGAGCTGCTGGAAAAACGAGAGGCGCTGCCGTTGGGAAGCTGGTTTGTGCGGGGCAGCTGTTACGACAAGCTGGGGCAGAAGCCGGAGGCGCTGGCGGCGTACAAAAAGTTTCTGGAGATGAACACGGACGAGAACAGCGACATGTATTTCGAAGCGGCGGCGCGGGCGCGGACTCTGACTCGTGAGATAGACGAAAAAAAGAGGTAAGATTCGCAGAGAAATGCTGCGGCCGACGATTCTCGTTCTAACTCTGACGCTCGGGGCCGGCGTGGCCCAGCCGGACAAAACGGCGGAGTTGCGATCGCGGTTCGTGAAAGAGACGAACCCGGTGAAGAAGGCGCGGATTCTGCCGCAACTGGCGGATGCGGAATTTCTGCAGGTGCAGGCGCAATTGAAGGCGGACAACGCGGCGGAAGCGGGCGCCATCGTAGAGCAAATGGCGGAGGAAGCGGCGACGTCACACGCGGCGCTCGAGGCGAAGGGGCGCGACCCGGAAGAGCATCCGCAAGGTTACCGGGAACTCGAGATTTCGGTACGGCAGACGCTTCGGCGAATCGACGCTATCCTTGCCGGGTTGACGACGGACGAGCAGGCGCCGTTTCAGGAAGCGCGCAGCCAGATGGACGATCTCGACCGGAAACTGTTGCGCGAGCTTTTTCCTAAACAACCGGACGCAGGCGATGCCCCGGCGCCGGCCGCTCCAAAGCCGTAGGAGGCCCTAATGCCCCGCCGGACGATGTTCCCGACTTTTCCAGTGCGATCGCTGATCCCAGCGGCGATGGTGTGTGCCGTTATTTTGAGCACGGGACTTTTCGCGCGGCGGGTCGGGGCGCAAGAACCGCGGAAGGACTATTTAACTCAGACCGAGAGCGACAAGATTCGTGACGCGTACGAACCAGGCGAGAAGATGAAGCTATTTATCACCTTCGCGGACGACCGGCTGAAGAAATTTCAGTACGAGCTGACGCGGAAGACGCCCGAGGGAAGGCGGTCGGAAATTTTGAACGGGCTGCTGAATGCTTATCAAAGTTGCGTGGACGATGCGGCAGATCAGATCGAACTGGCGCGAGAGAAGCAGGCGGATATCCGGCCGGCGTTGAAGACGATGGACACGAAGACGAAGGAGTTCATGACGGTGCTGCAGAAACTGCACGAAGGCGGCCCGGAATACGACCTGTATAAGGACACGCTCGACGACGCGCTGGAAGGAACGCAGGACGCGATCAACGACGTGGCCGCGGCGCAGAAGGAATTGACGCCGGTTCCGGTGCGGAGGAAGCCGAATTGACGAAGCGGCGGGAGCGAATCCTCGTGCCGGGCGGGGACGCCATCTTCCAAAGAATATTTACGCGGATTGGATGCAAAGGAAGGCCGCCGCAGTTTGTGGTGGAATACCACCCGTATGCGGGGCTGACTCTGACGATCCGGCTGCGTCATGACGTGGCGCAGGTTCGGCTGTCAGATGCATTGCAGGATGCGCCGGCGGTGGTGATCGAAGCGGCGGCGGCGATCCTGTTGGGGCGGCTTTATCGAAGGCGGGCGCCGAAGGAGTTGGTAGAGGCGTACCGGGCGTTTTCGTACTCGCACGATGTGCGCGAGCGCGTGCATACGCTGCGGCAGAAACGCGGGCGGAGAGCGTCGCACCGGCCGACGGGTGCGCATCACGATCTGGATGCGATGTTCAACGAGCTGAACGGCAGATATTTCGAGGCGGCGCTACCGAAGCCGACGCTTAGCTGGAGCGCGCGGACGTGGCGGTCACAACTGGGGTGTTTTGATCCGGCGCTGCAGCAGATTGTGATTAACCGGCAATTGGACCGGCCGAACGTGCCGAGATTTGTGGTGGCGTATGTGATGTATCACGAGATGCTGCACGTGAAGCATCCGATGAAGTTTGCAAGGTGCAGACGGGAGTCGCACGGGCCGGAGTTTCGGAGGGAGGAGAAGAGATACGCGGAGTACGGGGCGGCGATGAAGTTTTTGGACAAGATGCCGGTGAGGTGACCACAACGGCGAAGAGAGATCCTTCAGCCGCTGAAGCGGCTTCTGGATGACGGATTAAAAGCAAAGGCTGAGGCAAGCAGGCAAGAGTGCCTGCCCCACGATTGACGATGGGGTGCAGCGATTTACTTGGAGGAGAGCTGGTCGATTTTCTTTTGGATTTTTTTGGCGTCGGCGGCGTTGGGTAGGACGTGGAGATATTCCTTGTAGTAGCGCAGCGCTTCGTCTTTGTCTCCCTTTTTTTCGTAGGCTTCGGCTAGGAGTGTGCGCGGACGGGCGAAATTGGGCTGAAGGCGAATCGCGTCTTCGAAGCGCGTGATGGCGGCATCGTAGTCGCCTTTGTGCATATAGAAGGTGCCGACGTCAACGTCCTGCGCGGCGTGAAAGGGATCCCAGGAGGGATCGCTTTCAGGTGCAAGTACGCCGGGTTTGGCTTTGGAGGCGGCGGGCTTGCCGGATGCGTCCGACGAGTCGGAAGAATCGTCGTCGGTGTACTTCGGCCCGTTCTTTTTTGGCTGCGGCTTGGAATTCGGGTCGGATGAGGAGTCGTCGGGATCAGCGGCGTCGTCCTGTTTTTTCGAGGACGACCATTGCGGGGCATCATCGTTGCTCGAGGACGAACTCGACGAAGGGCGATCAGGCCGCTGCGGCTTGGGCGGTGGAGGAAGCGGCTGTTGCTGCGAATTGTCGGGCGGCGGCTGCGGCGTGGAAGAATCGCCCTGCTGAGGCTGCGGTGTTTGCGAGGATTGCTGCGGAATTGCCGAAGCAATGGGCGCGAAAGTGGCGGACGCCGCGCAGAAGGCAAGCGACGCGATGGCGAGCGGAACGGATTTGAGGAGTTTCGCGCGCATGGTGGCGTGTCGTCGGAGTTAGATTCCGTTTGGTATCATCAGAGTTGCACAGAGGGCGCGCGAGGCGCAGCCCACTGCCCTGCTTGTATTGTACCGCGCTGGAATGGAACTCCGCGAAAAAGTCGGTCAACTGCCCACGCAGCCGGGTGTGTACCTGTTTGAGGATGCGACGGGGAAAATTCTATACGTAGGGAAGGCGAATTCGCTGCGGAGCCGCGTCCGCTCGTATTTTCTGGAGTCGCGCTGGCAGGACGCGAAGACGGGTTCGTTGGTGCGCGAGATCGCGGACTTGCAGTACATCGTGGTGGATAACCCGCGCGAGGCGCTGGCGCTCGAAAACAATCTGATCAAGCAGCACAAGCCTAAGTTCAATGTGCTGCTGCGCGACGACAAAACCTACCCGTACATCAAGTACACGGCGTATCGAGAAGTTTCCACGCGTTTACGTGACACGGCGGCTGGACAAGGACGGATCGACTTATTTTGGGCCCTACTTCCCGGCGCGGCTCGCGTACCGGCTGGTGCATTTGATTCACAAGCATTTTCGAGTGCCCTCTTGCACCGTGGATTTGACGCGATCGCACCCGCGTCCGTGCCTGCAGTTCTACATTCACCGCTGCCTGGGGCCGTGCGTGGCCGGGCTGGTGACGGATGAGCGTTACGCGGAAGCGGCGCGGGACGTGAAGCTTTTTCTGGAAGGACGGCGGAGCGATCTTTCGCGAAGCCTGGAAGAGCGGATGCAGCGCGCGTCGGATGAGGAAAGGTTTGAAGAGGCGGCGAGCTACCGGGATTTGCTGAAGACGCTGGAGGAAATGGAAGAGCGGCAGAAAATCGCGGCCGCGGATGGGGACGATACGGACGTGGTGGCGTGGTACGCGGAGCCTCCGCAAGTCGCGGTGAACGTGTTTCACTTACGCGGCGGGCGCGTGGTGGACCGTCGGGATTTCTACTGGGAAGATCTGGAGGAGTTTGAGCCGGCGGAATTTTTGACGTCACTGCTGAAGCAGCTTTACCTGGATGCCGCGTACCTGCCGCGATTCATCCATACGCCTATGGATTTCGAGGATCGCGACTTGCTGGAAGAAGTGTTGACGGAAAAAGCCGGGCATCGGGTGGAGATTCTCAATCCGCAGCGCGGGACGAAGCACGCGTTTCTGGAGCTGGTGGAGAAAAACGCGAAGCATTCTTTCGTGCAGCGGTTCCGCGTGCTGAAACCGAGCGGCGAGGCGATCGCGGAGGCGCTGGAGAGCGCGTTGGGATTGCCCGAACCGCCGAAGCGGATCGAGTGCTTCGACATTTCGCACATTCAGGGATCGGACACCGTGGCGTCGATGGTGGTGTGGGAAGCGGGCAAGATGAAAAAGAGCGACTACCGGAAGTTCATTATTCGCGGCGAAGCGATGCCGGAGAACGCGGAGAAGGCTGCGGGGATTTTGCGGGATGATTTCGCGAGCATGGAAGAGGTAGTTGCGCGGCGATACGGACGGTTGCAAGCGGAGAACAAGGCGATGCCGAGCTTGATCCTGATCGATGGAGGGTTGGGGCAACTGCACGCGGCGGCGAAAGCGCTCGATAAATTGGCGATTATCAATCAGCCGCTGGCGAGCATCGCGAAGAAGGAAGAAATTTTGTATGTACTGGGGCGCGAGGATGAGCCAGTCGTGCTCGATCACCATTCGCCGGTCCTGCACTTGGTGCAGAGATTCGGGACGAGACGCACCGGTTTGCGGTGACATTTCACCGGCAGCGGCGGACGGCGAAGAGGCTAAAAACTTCGTTGACGGAGATACCGGGAGTGGGAGAGGTGACGGCGAGGAAGCTACTGAGGCGGTTCGGGAGTGTGGCGCAGTTGAAGCGGCTGACGGTGGAGGAGCTGGTGGAGGAGGTGCCGAAGGCGCAGGCGATGCGCGTTTACAACGCGCTGCATGACACTTCGGAGGCGGTGAAGTGACGGTGCTTGTGCGAGGCTTCGTTGTGCGCGAGTTGCGTTGGGTGGCCGGCGGTGGTTCGTCCCGCTGACGAAGCCACCGCAGTCCGCGAGATTCGGGGAAGTTTCGGCGTTCGGAGGGATCCGTTCGTAGGGAGCCTGCGAAGTTGTCGGATTGTTGGGCGACGCGCACCCTTTTGAAGGCAAAAAGGTGCGGCGCGGGGCTGGATTGGTGGTGCCAGTCGGGAAGGCGCGTTGGTGCTTGCACATTGATTGAGGTGCGGTCTGGGTTGCGCAGACAGGAATGTCTACCCCAGGATTGAAGGGTTGCGGAAGGGCGCGGCGAAAATAATTCGAAGGAAGTAGGGTGTTTACCCCTTTGCGCGGGTTGCGCGGGCTATGCTACTCTCGTCGTTGCGAGGTGTGAGATGAGTGAAAATGGTGCGGGATCCAAGGTAAGTTTCTTCATCGTAGGAATGGGCATCGGAGCCCTGGTGGGACTGCTGTTTGCGCCGAAGTCGGGCGAAGAGACGCGGGAATATTTGACCGGAAAGGCCGACGACGGCCGCGAATTCGCACAGAAGAAGGCCCGCGAACTGCGCGAGCGCGCCGAGGATTTGCTCGAACGGAGCAAGGAAATCATGGCGCGGCAGAAGGAAGCGGTTTCGACGGCGGTGGAAGCCGGCAAAGACACGTACCGGCGCGAATCGAAAGTCTCCTAATCCGCACAAATAAACCGAGGACTTCATGCCCGGGTGGGTCGAAGCGTTCATCGTAATTGCCGCGGTGGCCATTTTTTTGCAGATGGCCATCTTGATGGCGATGTTTTTTCAGATGAAGACGGCGATCGAGAAGTTCACGCGGATTGCGACGGATTTGCAGTCGCGCGTGGACCCGATTTTGCTGCGGACGAGCCGGATTTTGGACGATTCCGAATCGCGAATCGCGAGCATCATGGGCGACGGCGCGGAAATTACGCGGATCGCTCGCGGACAGGCGCAGAAGGTGGACCGCGTGTTCACGGAGGCTGTGGAGCGGCTGCGGATTCAGGTGATCCGAGCGGACCAGATTCTTACGGGCGCGCTGGAAGTGGTGGAAGACACGGGCATGAAGTTCCGGTCGACGCTGTGGGGGCCGATCAAGCAAGTGTCCGCGGTGATGAAGGGGATCAAGGTGGGGTTGGACCTGCTGAGGAATGTGCGGAGCGGCGGGGCGCGTTCGGCGGCGGATGTGGACGGGGTTGAGGCGGACGAAGAGCTGTTTATTTGAAGTTGAGCGGTTGAGTTGCTGCTGGTGAAGTTCCCTCCTGAGTTACTTTTTCTTACTTAAGAGCGCGTCCGGGTGTGGCTACAAAAGGCGAAGAGAGATCCTTCGGCCCGTGAACGGGCCTCTGGATGACGTCAAAGGCGCGGCTGTCGTGGTGTGCGCGGATTCGAATTCTGGGCGGAGACAAAAGGCGCACAGGCAAGAGTGCCTGTGCCAAGGTGTGAAGGTGTGAAGGTGCGTTAGTGCACTGGTGCGCGCACACTTCATGGAATCGCGGGCTGCGTTGCGCAGACAAGAATGTCTACCCTACGTGCGCGCGACTAGCGGATCCAGCCGCCGCCGAGGACTTCGTCATGCGCGTAGAAGACGGCGGCTTGGCCGGGAGTGATGGCGCGCTGCGGATCGACGAAGGTGATGCGGGCGGTAGTCGAGTCGAGCGGCGTGATTTGCGGCGAGGGCGGGTTCGTGGCGGTTGCGGACGCGGACCATAGCTTCGACGGGCGAGTCGAGAGAGGCGAAGGAAATCCAGTTGATGTCGCGGACTTCGCAGGTGGTGGTGCGCAGCTCGCGGTCTTCGCCGACGACGAGGCGATTTTGAGCGCGGTCGAGAGCGACGACGTACATGGGCTGTCCGGTTGAAAGGCCGAGGCCCTTGCGCTGGCCGACGGTGAAGCTGTGCAGACCGTTGTGGCGGCCGAGAACTTCGCCGGATGTGTTGACGATGTCGCCGGGGGTTTCCGGCAGCGCGCTTCCCTGCTCTTCCAAGATAGCTTCGCGATGAACTTCACGTAATTTCCACTTGGGCACAAAACAGATTTCCTGGCTCTCGGGCTTTTCGGCGACGGGAACGCGGAGACGGCGAGCCACGTCGCGAACTTCGTGCTTGGCCAGTTCGCCCAGAGGAAAATCGGTGCGGGCGAGCTGCTCCTGCTTGAGGCCGAAGAGAAAGTAGGTTTGATCCTTGGATTCGTCGCGAGCGCGAAGCAGTTGTAGCGCTGCGTTTCGGGATTGAAGCGGATGCGCGCGTAGTGGCCGGTGGCGATGCGCTCGGCGCCGATCTGGCGCGCGGTGGCGAGGAGCTGATCGAACTTGACGTGATTGTTGCACATGGTGCACGGGATCGGCGTGCGGCCTTCGAGATAGTCGGCAACGAAGGGCTTGATGACGGTAGTTCGAAGGCGCGTTCGAAATTGACGACGTAGAACGGCATGCCGAGATGTTCGGCGACGCGGCGGGCGTCGTACACGTCATCGTGCGAGCAGCAGCGGTGCGCGGGCGTGGCGCCGTCTGCGGGCTGCATTTCGGGGAGGCGGCGCTGATTCCACAACTGCATGGTGAGGCCGAGGACGGAGTCGCCGCGGTGGTGGAGGATGGCGGCGACGGTGGAGCTATCGACGCCGCCGCTCATGGCTACGGCGGTGGTGCCTGACTGCACGGTTGATGCGGATGCGCAGGTGTCGAGGCGGACGTCGGCCAGGCAGTCGGGCGGGGCGTCGAGTTGTGAGGGTGAAGACATTTACATTGGCGAAGCCGGCGCACGGCTCGTGTCGCTCGAGCGTTACGTTAAAAGACTCTTCTTAGTTCGCACGCTGATCCGTCAGGGTTCGAGCTTGTCGCTATGGCGACCTTCGTCGGATGACAACCTGCGCGGCAGGCGATCCCACACTCTTATTCTATCGCAGGGTGGCTGGAGTTGTATGCACGGGAGAGAGGCTGCGCATCCGTTCGACGGTGCTTTTCACGGAGGAGATGACGTAGTCGATTTCGGGCGCGGTGGTGGAGCGGCCGAGGCTGAAGCGGATGCTGCCGTCGGCTTGCGCGTGCGAGAGGCCCAGGGCGAGAAGGACGTGGGAAGGCTCGACGGCGCCAGAGGAACACGCTGCGCCGGTGGAGACGGAAATTCCGAGGAGGTCGAGAGCGATGAGGAGGGCTTCGCCGGAGATGCCGTTGAAGGCGAGGTTGGTGGTGTTGGGAAGGCGGCGGGAGGGATCGCCATTCACGCGGACGCCGGGAATGGCGGCGAGAATTCCCTGCTCAAGCGTGTCGCGGAATTGTGCGATGCGCGATGCGTCTTCGCCGCCGGCGAGCGATTGAAATGCGATGGTGGCGGCGCGGCCGAAGCCGACGATGCCGGGGACGTTTTCGGTGCCGGGGCGGCGGTCGCGCTCGTGATGGCCGCCGAAAAGTTGCGGGGCGATGGGCGTGCCGGAGCGGACGTAAAGGGCGCCGACACCTTTGGGTCCGTAGATTTTGTGGGCGGAGAGTGTCAGGAGATCGACACCGAGTTGGTTGACGTCGAGCGGGAGTTTTCCTGCGGACTGGACGGCATCGGAGTGGAAATAGGCGTCGGCTTCGGCGGCGATGCGTGCGATTTCTTCGATGGGCTGGAGCGTGCCGAGTTCATTGTTGGCGTGCATTACGCTGATGAGGAATGTTTCGGGACGGAGGGCGGCGTGGATTTTTTCGGGGTCGATTACGCCAGACGCGTCGGTGGGGATGAAAGTGACGTCGAGGCCGAGCTTGGCGGAGTGTTGAGCCGCGTTGAGGATGGCGTGATGTTCGATTGTGGTGGTGATGAGATGCGAACGCGGCTGTGAGGTGGATTTTGCGGATTCGATCAGGCCGAAGAGCGCGAGGTTGTCGGCTTCGGTGCCGCCGCTGGTGAAGACGATTTCGGAGGGCTTGGCGCCGATGAGGCGGGCGACGGAATCGCGGCCTGCGTCAACGGCGGCGCGGGCGCGCTGGCCGGAGGAGTGAATGGAGCTGGCGTTGCCGTAGGATTCGGAGAAGTACGGAAGCATGGCGTCAAGGACGGAGGATTCGACGGGGGTGGTGGCGTTGTGGTCGAGGTAGACGAGCATACTTTTTTCGTGGGTGAGATTCAGGATAGCGGTGGGAACGGGGTGGGTCAAGGAAGGTGGAGGTCTCCTACGGACGAAAAACGAAGAGAGATCCTTCGTCCGCCGCGGCGGACGAAGGATGACTGAGTTAAACCTAAAACCGAAACCCGCGGCGGTTAACCGACGCAGTTCGCGAGAGTCTGGACAATTTTAGCCTGGGGGAGATGCGCTTTGGGACGAGGGTGGTGCGTGTGGGAGGACGCGCGCAGTTGTGACCGCAAATGGAGTGCGGCACGCGGACGGGCCAAGCGAAGGCCGACCAGAGTCCAAGCAAAGGCAAACAGACAGGAGTGTCTGTGCCACGCGAGTTTACTGATTGGGGGAGCGAGTTGACGGCTGCTGGGGCGGGGATTGGCGGTGAGGGATATGCTGGTCGAAGGAAATTAGTGCGCGATAGCGCGGAGTGAAACTTGGCACGCCCGATCATTACACTGACAACGGATTACGGAACCAGCGATCACTACGTGGGAGCGATGAAGGGAGTGATCCTGAACATCAACCCCGAAGCGACGGTGGTGGATATATCGCACAGCGTACTGGCGCACGACATACTTGATGGGGCGCTGACCATCGGGCAGGCGAATAAATATTTTCCGCCGCGGACGATTCACATGGTGGTGGTGGATCCGGGCGTGGGGACGTCGCGACGTCCGATACTGGTAGCGGGCGATACGCATTACTTCGTGGCGCCGGATAACGGAGTGCTCTCGGCGGTGTACGACCAGAGCGAATCGATTCATGCATGGCACATCACGGCCGAGCACTACTTTCTGAATCCGGTGAGCGCGACATTTCACGGGCGCGATATTTTCGCGCCGACCGCGGCGTGGCTGAGCAAGACGTGGCAGACCGCGAGTTTTGGCGACGAGATCACGGACTTCGTGCGATTTGCGATTCCGAAACCGAAGGCCAACGGAAATGCAATCAAGTGCATTGTGCTGCGGGTGGATCACTTTGGCAATTTGATTACGAATTTGAAGCCCGAGGATGCGCCGGCGCTGTTCACTGCGGATGCGAAGTTTACGATTCGCGTGGGGACGGGAATCATTCAGCGGATGGTGGCTACTTTTTCAGAAGGCACCGCGGGCGAAGCGGTGGCGTTGGTGGGATCGAGCGGATACCTGGAGATTTCGGTGAACAAGGGGAATGCGGCGCGGGCGTTGGGCGTGGCGCGCGGGTCGGAGGTGGTGGTGGAGGTTGGGTAAAGAAGTGGCTAGGGGTTAGTGGCTAGGGTAGTTCCCTCCGGATTTTTTTCTTAGACAAACTGAAGCGGGTGGCGGACTGGTGCGCTCACATTTCATTGAGACGCGGGCGGCGTTGCGCAGTCCCGCCAAGCGGGACTACCCCACGAAGAGCGCTAGCGTAGTTGGGACGCGACTTGGAGGAAGGAGCGCATGCGGGGGTCGAGCCAGTCGCGGAGGGCGTCGCCGAGGAGATTGAAGGCGAGGACGGCGGTCATTACGGCCAGGGCTGGGAAGACGACGAGGTGAGGGGCGTCGAAGAGGTGGCCGCGGGCGTCGTTGAGCATGGCGCCCCAGCTGGGCATGGGCGCGAGGACGCCGACGCCGAGAAAACTCAGGGTGGATTCGGCGAGGATGGCTCCGGCCATTCCGACTGGTGGCTTGGACGAGCACGGGCTGAAGAATATTCGGAAGCAAATGGCGCGAGAGAATACGCGCGTGCGATGCGCCGAGTGAGCGCGCCGCCAGCACGTATTCGAATTCCTTCACTTGCAGAACCTGGGCGCGCGCGAGACGCGCGTAACCCGCCCAACCGGTGATGACGAGGGCGAGGATAACGTTGCGGATGCTTGGACCTAGGAACGCGGCGAACGCGATCGCCAGTAAAATTCCCGGGAACGAGAGAAACGCGTTGATCAGGACGACGTTCGTGAGGCGATCCAACCAACCACCGAAGTAACCGGAGATGGCGCCGATGGCGAGGCCGATCAGTCCGGCACCGAAGACGACACTGACGCTGACGAGCATGGAGACTCGGGTGCCGTAGATGATGCGGGCGTAAACGTCGCGGCCGAGCTCGTCGGTGCCCATCCAGTGCGCGGCGCTGGGAGGCGCGAGACGCGCGGGGAGGTTTTGCGTAACGGGATCGTAGCGAGAGATGAGCGGAGCGGCGAGCGCGATTACTGCTAGTAAAAGCGTGAGGGCGAAGCCGACTCGGCCGGGGCCGCTGTGTTTCAGGAATTCGCGAAGGGCGGTCATGCGAGCCTCGTGGAGAGTTTGTGATTCGCAGCAAAAAGCGAAGAGAGTTCCCTCGCTCCGCCCAGGATGACGGCGCTAAAACCTAAGTCCAATAAAGTGAAGTGAACTTCCGCATTACGAGAGATTCGTGCGGCGAGCGAATTCATTCGAACCTCACGCGCGGATCGACTACGGCGTAGATAACGTCGGTGAGCAAGTTGACGAAGACGTAAGTGACGGCGATAAGCAGGATGCAGCCCTGGAGAAGCGGGTAGTCGCGCGCATTGATGGCCTGCACGGTGAGGCGGCCGATGCCGGGCCAGGAAAAAATGGTTTCAGTGACGATGGTTCCGGCGAGGAGCGCGCCGAACTGTAGGCCGAGAATGGTGAGGATAGGAATGAGCGCGTTGCGGAAGGCGTGTTTGAAAAGGACGGCGGATTCGGAGAGGCCTTTGGCGCGGGCGGTGCGGACGTAGTCGCTGGAAAGCTCTTCGATCACGGAGATGCGGACCATGCGCGTGAGAATTGCGGCGAGCGCGGCGCCGAGCGTGAGCGCAGGCAGGACCATGTGCGATGGGCCGCCGCGTCCGGTGACGGGAAGCCAGCCGAGAATGACGGCGAAGACGAGCATCAGCACGGGGCCGAGCGCGAAGTTGGGAACGGACAAGCCGAAGAGGGTGAGGACGCCGACGGCGGTGTCCGTGGCAGTTCCCCGCTTTTGCGCGGCGAGGATGCCGCCGAAAATTCCGATCAGAGCGCAGACGGCGAGCGCGACGATGGAAAGCTGGAGCGTGGCTGGATAGTGTTCGAGCGATCACTTTGCGCGACGGGCTGCTGAAAGCGGAAGGACTGGCCGAGATCGCCGCGGACGACGCCGGTGATGTAATGCAAATACTGGAGGCGAATCGGCTGGTCGAGATTCAGGGCGTGGCGCAGCTGTTCGAGATCCTCGGCGCGCGCGCCCTCGCCGAGCATTTGCGCGACGGGATCGCCGGGCACGATGTGAACGAGCAGGAAAACCATGGTGACGATAAGCCAGAGAGCGGGCAACGCGAGAAGCAGCCGGAGCGCGACGAAGCGCAGAATCGGTGGAACGCGGAGCGCAGACATTACGAGACGGAGCCTTTCGCTTCACGCGATTCGGCGGAGTGCTCGCGAGCGCGGCCGTGCGATTTCTGAGCCGCGGTTTTCGTGGACGATGAGCGCGCAGGGATTTTATCGTCGTCGTGATCGGCGTCGGAATCCGAATTCGACGCGGCCGGAGCGGCTTGGCCGAGTTCGTTGGGTTCGGTGAGGAGCGGCTGGGGAGGCGGAAGCCGTTTGATCTTTACGCGCGAGATGCGGCGGTTATCCATTTCCATGACGGTGAAGCGGAAGCCGTCGTCTTCAAAACTTTCGCCGCCGCGAGGGATGAAGCCGAGCCGATTCAGGACGAAGCCGCCGATGGTCTGGTAGGACGGATCCTCGGGGAGGGTGATGTTGTAGCGGCCCTCAAGCTCGCGAATCTTGAGGGCTGCGTCGAAAACGACGCCGCCATCGGGAAGTTCGAGCGGGCGTTCAACGACGTCAAACTCGTCGTTAATTTCGCCGACCATCTGCTCGAGGATGTCTTCGAGAGTGACGAGGCCGAGGATGCTGCCGAACTCATCGACGACCATGGCGAGGCCGGTGCGGCGCGAGCGAAATTCGGCGAGCAGCGCGCTGACGGACTTCGATTCGGGAACGATGAGAACGTCGCGCAGCAGAGCGCGAATGCTGAATTCGGGAACGGGCTGGTGGTCTTCGATACGGCGCGAGCGGTCGAGGAGAACCCAGATCATGTCCTTGATGTGGACGAAGCCAAGGATGTGGTCGAGCGAACCTTCATAAACGGGAATGCGCGAGCGCTGGGTGGTGGCGAACATGCGCATGGCTTCATCGACGGTGGCGACGCTGGAGAGAGCGTGGACATCGGGACGCGGGATCATCACTTCGCGGACGGCGACTTCGCCCATCTCCATGGCGGACTGGATGACTTTGACTTCGGCGGCGGGAAGAAGGCCGCGGTCGTGAGCCTGCTGGATCATCACTTGAAGCTCTTCGGTGGAGCGGGCCTGAGTGTGATCGTGAGGCGCGACGACTCCGAGGGCGCGGACGATTTTTTCGGCGGCGCCGTCGAGAAGATTGATGGCCCAGCGGAAAGTGGTGAGGAACCACGAGAAGGGACGCGCGATGAGCAGCGCGACTTTTTCGGCGCGGGCGAGGCTGAGGGATTTCGGGACGAGTTCGCCGAGGATGACTTGCAAGACCGTGAGCAGGCCGAAGGCGACGATGAGGGCAATCGCGTGGGTGACCATCGCGGCCCACGGCTTGGAGAAGGATTGAACGAGAGGAGTGAGGATTCCGGCGAGCGTGATTTCGCCGAGATAGCCGAGGGAAAGACTGGCGAGGGTGATGCCGACTTGCACGCCGGAGACGACCTGGCTGAGGTCTCCGAGTAGGGATTCGACGATTTTGGCGCGAGCGTCGCCTTCTTCGACGAGTTGGCGGACGCGGGACTGGCGGATGGCGACGAGCGAGAATTCGGCGGCGGAGAAGAAGGCGTTGACGCCGACGAGGGCCATGACTGCGAAGAGGTGGAGGGCGATCACGGGCGGGATTCCCTAATGGCCCGTTTAGGCGAGGATTGGCGTGGGTGCGCGTGGAATACGCGTTCGGATGGGAGAGGTAAGGAGGGGCCCATCTAGGGAATTTTAGCAAGGGGAGGCGGCGAGGGATAGCTGTCCGAGGACTTGGGTTGCGGAGTTCGCACGGCGCGGCGGGTGCTAGATTGGGATTGCTGCATGTCGAATAATCGGAGATCGGCGAGGCGACTTCGTGCCGGAGCTGCATTGTGCGGCCGGGGGAGACGCGTCCACTTTCGGACGAGCCACCGCGCTCCGCAAAGTTGGTTTACAGCTGTGCGGTGTGGTCGAGTTAGCTTGAGGCTGGACGGAATTTTCGTTGCGGCATCGAGAAAACCGAAGAGGGATCCTTCGCTCTGCTCAGGATGACTGATTAAGTTCGGAGGCGAGGCGCAACAATGCCGGAGTTGCCGGAAGTGGAGGCGGTGGTGCGGGCGGTGCGGCCGTTTGTGGTGGGGCGCCGGATTGTGCGGGTGCGAGTGTTGCATCCGATTGCGGTGAGGCCGCCGTCGGGGCGCGGGGCGAAGCGGGAGGCGGCGCGGATCGAAAGGAGTCTGCCGGGGCGGCGCGTGGTGAGCGTGGAGCGGCTGGGGAAATTTTTGGTGATGAAGCTGGATCGCGGAGTCCTTGTGATGCATTTCCGGCTGGATGGGCACCTGGTGTGGTTCGATGGGCCAGAGACGACGGGACATATCGATGTGGCGATTTCATTTCGCGAGGGGACGCTGGGGTTTGTGGATGAGCGGCACTTCGGGCGGGTGGAGTTCGAGGAGGATGCCAGTCGGATCAAGGGATTGGGAAAGTTGGGAATCGATCCGTTTTCGAAGGAGTTTACGAGAGAGCGGTTCGAGGAGTTGCTAGCGAAGTCGGCGATGCCACTTAAACTTTTTCTTCTGGATCAGACAAAGGTGGCCGGGATCGGGAATATTTATTCGAATGAGGCGATGTGGCTCGCTCGATTAAAGCCAATGCGGCGGGCGAAGGATTTGAGCACGGCGGAAGCGGCGAGACTGCACAAGAGCATTGGTACGGTTTTGCGACGTGCGTTAGAATGCTGCCTTCACCCCGCGCCGAATTTTCGCGACCCGAATTGGTGGTTTCAAGGGATTGAGGATATTTTGAAAGTGTACGGGCGCGAGGGAAAGAAATGCGCGCGCTGCGGGCAACAATTTCGAGGACGGCGCAGGGCGGGCGTTCGACGTTCTGGTGCAAGGGTTGCCAGAAATAGCGCGATCGCGGCGCTTCGGCGGAGCGGATGGAGAGCGAAAAATGAATCCAGCACCGAATAAGACCGTGGAAGCGCCGAAGAAGGGCGATTTTGAGAAGTCACTGGCGCGCCTGGAAGAAGTGGTGAAGCGGCTTGAAAGCGCGGATTTGTCGCTGGACGAAGCGATGAAGTTTTTCGAGGAAGGCGTGAAACTGTCGCGCGAGTGCCAGAAACAACTCGAAGAGGCGGAAGGGCGCGTCGAGATTCTGCTGAAAAAGACGGACGGCAAAGTCGTGGCCGAACCGTTCGATGTGGACGACGAGAAGTGAGCCGCGAGAGCGCCTGCGCGCGCGGTTGCGTCCGAGAAGGACGCTGATTTCGTCCCCAGGACCCGATGAAACTTCCGGAACAGTTTGAAAAAGATCACGCGAGCGTTGAGGCGGCGCTGCATCAGATTTTGCCGCCGGAGACGACCGCGCCGCCTTCGATTCACAAGGCGATGCGGTACAGCGTGTTCGCGGGCGGAAAACGAATCCGGCCGCTGCTGTGCATTGCGGCGGCGCGGGTATTTTCGCCGAAGCCGGTGGCGGCGGTGCATGTGGGCTGCGCGCTGGAATTGATTCACACGTATTCGTTGATTCACGACGACCTGCCGGCGCTGGACAACGACGATCTGCGGCGCGGCAAGCCGACGAACCACAAGGTGTTTGGCGAGGCGATCGCGATTCTGGCGGGCGATGCCCTGCTGACGCTGGCGTTTCAGACGCTGGCGATGTCCGCGGTGGAACCGCAGCGGCGAATTATGCTGCTGGCGATGATCGCGGAGGCGGCGGGAACGAACCGCGGAATGATTGGCGGGCAGGTGGCGGACATCGAGGCGGAAGGAAAGGCCTGCGATCACGGCACGCTGGAATACATTCACCGGTCGAAGACGGCGGCGCTGATTCGCGCTTCGATCGTAGCTGGGGGGATTGTGGGCGGCGCGGAACGGGCGGATGTGACGAGGCTTTTGAGTTTTGGCGAGAACATCGGATGGGCGTTCCAGGTGGTGGACGACATTCTGGATGTGGAGGAGTCTTCGGCGACACTGGGGAAAACGGCGGGCAAAGATCAGGCGCAGAAGAAGGCGACGTATCCGGCGCTGCACGGGCTGGAAGTTTCGAAGGACATTGCTACGGAGCTTGAGACGAAGGCGCTGGCGGAGCTGGATGTTTTTGGAGAGCGGGCGACGCCGTTGAGGACGTTGGCGAAATTTTTGGTGGCGCGGAGGGCATAGGGCGCACAGGCGTGGATGAACGCGGGGAAAAAACGAAGAGGGGTTCCCGCCAAGGCGGGCGCGAAGGGCGCGCTTCGTCCTCCGCGGCAGACTCAGGATGGCGGACTAAAAACAGAAGCGTGATTTAGCGGGACTGAAGCTCGACGTTCCATCGTGCGATGCGGGAATTGGAAAGTTCTGAAGTGAAAACTGGAAAAACAAGGCTGGATGTGCTGATTTTCGAGCGCGGACTTGCGCCTTCGCGGGAGCGAGCGCAGGCGCTGCTGCTGGCGGGAAGCGTACTGGTGAATGGGCAGAAGGCGACGAAGCCCGGGACGGCGGTCTTGTCCGACGCGCGAGTGGAACTGATCGGTGAGCCGCAGAAGTATGTGAGCCGGGGCGGGCTGAAGCTGGAAGGCGCGATCGAGGATTTCGGCGTGGCGGCGGATGGGAAGGTGTGCCTCGATGTGGGCAGCTCGACGGGTGGGTTCACGGATTGTTTGTTGCAGTGTGGAGCGACGCGCGTGTATGCCGTGGACGTTTCGAACGACCAACTGGACTGGAAACTGCGGCAAGATCCGCGTGTGAAATTCATCGAAAAAAACGCGAGGTATCTGGCGGCGGAGGATGTGGCGGAGCGCGCGGAGCTGGTGGTGATGGACGTATCATTTATTTCGGCGACGAAGGTCCTGCCAGCGGTGGTTCCCGCGGCGGGAGGGTACGCGGAATATCTGGTGCTGATCAAACCGCAATTCGAACTGGCGAAGGCGGAAATCGGAAAGGGCGGTATCGTGAAAGACGCTGCCCTGCACCAGAAAGCGATCGACAGCGTGGTGAACGCGGCGAAGGGTCTGGGACTGGAGATTCTGGGCGTGCGGCCGAGCCGCGTTGCAGGGACCGAGGGCAATCAGGAGTTTTTTCTGCACGCCCGCGCAAAGGGGTAGAGTAGAATTTTCCTCCTACGATGATCCGCACCACAGGAATTGTCTGCAAGCCTATCCAAGAAATGGTGTCGTCGGTGGTGCCACCACTGATGCAATGGTTGGCGGCGAGACACGTCCAGATATATCTGGATCCGCAAACGGCGAGCACGGTGGGAGCGCCGGAACGCGGGCTGCGCCGCGATGAGATGGGCGGCAAGATCGACTGGTTGATCGTGCTTGGCGGCGACGGGACGCTGCTTTCGGCGGCGAGGGCGATGGGCGCGAACCAAGTTCCGATACTCGCGGTGAATCTGGGTGGGCTGGGATTTCTAACTAGCGTGACCCTGGAGGAATTGTACCCGGTGCTCGAAGAGGTGCTCGAAGGCAAGTCCAAGCTGAGCGAGCGGATGATGCTGCAGGCCGAGATTGTGCATGACGGAAAAACATCCGACAAACAGATTGCGCTGAATGATGCGGTGGCGAATAAAGCGGCGCTGGCGCGGATGCTCGACTTCGACGTACACGTGGATGGGAATCATGTGGGGCGGTATCGGGCGGATGGGTTGATTGTGGCGACGCCGACGGGATCGACGGCGTACTCGCTCGCGGCCGGCGGACCGATCATTCATCCGGACCTGGATGCGTTTGTGATTACGCCGATCTGCCCGCACATGCTGACAAACCGGCCGCTGGTGGTGCCGGACACGGCGCGCGTGGAGTTGGATTTTGCGGTGTCGCACGAGCCGGTTTACCTGACGATGGACGGGCAGATCGGATTCCAGCTGGATGCGAAGGATCGCGTGGTGATCACGAAGTCCGCGAATAAAGTCCAGGTGGTGAAGCCGCCGAAGATGACGTACTACGAAATTTTGAGAAGCAAGCTGCGGTGGAGCGAGCGGTAGAAAACTTTTTGCACCGTCGCGGCGTTTACGTGGTACGTCCCGCCAGGAGTGTTCTATGAAAAGCAAATGGTTGAAGGCGATGTTGACGGCTGGGTGCGCGCTGGCGTTGATGCCGCGCGCTGGAGCGCAGGCGGCGATTCCGGGGCCGCATGATTCGGCTGTGCATCCGGCACCGCCGCCGGCCGCGGTGGATTATCCGATGCATGAAGGCTGGGTGGACGCGCGCGGAGTGATGATTTATTACGAAACCGTGGGACGAGGTGCGCCGATCGTGATCGTTCACGGCGGACCCGGCGCCACGCACGATTATTTTCTGCCGTACCTGCTGCCGCTGGCGCGGCGGAACAAGCTGGTGTTCATCGACGAGCGCGGCTCGGGAAAATCGGGACGGCTGGAAGATCCGGCGGGTTACACCGTGGAAAACATGGTGGAAGACGTGGAGGCGGTGCGACAGGCGCTGGTGCTCGGCAAGATCACGCTGCTTGGACATTCGTATGGCGGCGTGCTGGCACAAGCGTATGCGTTGAAGTACCAACAGAATTTGACGCATTTGATTTTGTGCAGCACGTTTCCGAGCACGAGCGAGATGAATCAGGTGTTCGTGAAGATCAAGGAAAACATGTCGCCGGATTTGCGCGGGCGAATCGACGCGATGGAGAAACAGGGATTATTCGGGCACGGGCGCGAATGGGAAAAGGGGCGCTACACGGACGAATACATGACCGCGGCGTGGGGCGAGGGATATTTTCCGTACGTTTATCAGAACCATCCGGATGCGAACTACGATCCGCTGGATGACGGAAAAATTGCGTGGGACGTTTACCGGGAGATGT
Source organism: uncultured Acidobacteriota bacterium (assembly GCA_963839325.1). Lineage (GTDB taxonomy): Bacteria > Acidobacteriota > Terriglobia > Acidiferrales > UBA7541 > Palsa-295. Next base: position 279,013 of record CAWIUO010000006.1, read on the forward strand.
GGGGATCGGACGGGGAGTACGTGATTGACGGGAACTTAAAGTCGGTGGAATACGTGGACAAGCTGGCGACGATTCATGTGCCGACGCTGATCATCGTCGGAAACCATGACGAGGTGGACCAGTCTTTGTCAAAGCAGATGCACGAGAAGATTGCGGGGTCGGAGATCGTGGTGCTGCCAAAGAGCGGGCATATGACGTTTGTGGATCAGACGACATTGTTTAATGAGGCGGTGAGGGGATTTTTGTTCCCGCCAGCGGCGGGCGCGAAGAAGGAATAGGGTGCTCGCGAGCACAAAAGCTGAAGAGAGATCCTTCGGCCCGATGAACCGGACCTCTGGATGACGGGTTTGTAGTGGAGTGGCGGTCGTGCATGTGGGAACGGTAAGGCTTGGGGTAGGTTGCGCAGTCCCGCGAAGCGGGACTACCCCACGAGCGAATGCGGCGGGTCGATAGCTCCGCACAGACTGAGCTGCATTGGTAAGGCTGGATCGCCGGAGGACAGCCCTACGCGGCAGGCTATGCCACCTACTTTACTTTGAGGACGACTAAGGTGCGGTCGTCGGCGGGGTGTTTGCCGCCGGAGTAGATGTCCACTTCTTCGAGGATTTTGTCGGCCAGGCCGTCGGCGGTGAGACCGTGATACTGCGAGATGATGTGCGCCAGGCCGGTGTGGCCCAGGAATTCTCCGGCGATATTTTGGGCGTCGCCGATGCCGTCGGAGTGGAAAACGACGACGTCCCCGGGGTCGAGAATAAAGCTGCGCTGATCGTATTCCGCATCTTCAAACATTCCCAACGGAAAACCAGACAGGTCGATGCGTTCGCATTTTCCCGCGTGGCAGAGAAACGGCTGTTCCTGACCGGCGTTGGCGACGCGAAGCTTGCGGCGTCCGCGATGCCATGTGGCGAAACACAGGGTCATGAAGCGGCCTTCGATGCGGCGTTCGCCGAGGAAGCCGTTGATGGCGCGAAGCATTTCGGCGGGGCGATGCTTTTGCGGACCGAGGCTGCGAAGCGTGCCGATGGCGACAGCGCCGTAAAGAGCGGCGGCGCTTCCCTTCCCGGCGACGTCGCCGACGGCGACGCCGAGTTCCTGCGGACCGTAACGAAGAAAGTCGTAGAGATCGCCGCTGAGTTCGCGCGAGGAGACAACGCGAGCGGCGATATCGAGCCCGTACTCGGGACCGGGCAATCGCGGAAGCAAGGCGCCTTGAATGCGGCGGGCGGCGCTGAGGTCGCGTTCCATGCGGGCTTCGTCGCGAGCGACCTGTTCGTAGAGGCGCGCGTTTTCGATCGAGACGGCGAGATGCGCGGCAAGGATCGAGAGAACCTGAACGTGATCGGGAGTGAAGTAGTTTAGCTGCGGACTTTCGAGGTCCATGACGCCGACGACGCGGTCTTTGATGAGCATGGGGACGGCAAGCTCGGAACGCGTTTCGGGATTGATGAGCAGGTAACGCGGATCGAGCGTGACGTCAGGTACGACGACGGGACGCTTTAGCGAAGCAGCTGCGCCGACGATACCGCCATGCGCGGGCACGGCGAATTTTTCCTGGACGCGCTGGCCAAATTTTACGGTGACGCGATGGCGGAAGACGTGATCGGTTTCGTCGTAGAGCAGGATTGAGAAAATCTGGTAGTCGATGAGGCGCTTGGTGAGTTCGGCGGCGCGGCGCAAGACTTCTTCGACGGAGAGAGTGGAGTTGGCTTCGCGACCGACTTCGTTGAGGAGCAGAAGAGTTTCGGCTTGATTGCGCTCGTGCTCGAAGAGTTTGGCGTTTTCGACCGCGGTGCCGATGCGCGAGGCGACGAGAGTGAGAATATTCTGCTGGTCGGGCGTGAAGTAGTCGGGCTGGCTGCTTTCGATATCGAGAACGCCGACAACGCGGCCGCGGACGACCAGGGGAACGGCGAGTTCGGAACGGACGCCTTCGACGGCGCTCAGATAGCGCGGATCGTGTTGCACATCCGCGACGCGAATCGGAAGGCCGGTGGAGGCGGCGGCGCCGATGATGCCTTCGGCGATGGGGATGCGCCAGTGTTCGACGACTTCGGGTCGATGACCAATGGCGAAGCGAAAATAAAGCTGATTGGTGCCCTCTTCGGGGAGAAGGACAGCGAAAATCTCATAGTCGATGAGACGCTTGATCTGCGCGGCGGCGCTGGCGAGGACCTCGTCGAGGTTCAGCGAGGCATTAATTTCCTGAGTGATTTCGGCGAGGATGGCCAGCGTTTCGGCGGGCACATCGATTTTCGAATTGAGTTTGGCAGCGTCCATCGGCAAAGGAAACGCCCCAGCGCCTGCTGAGGTATGGTTCATAACACATTCAGAACGAAACAGTTACGCTGAACTGGCGATCGAATGACGACATTATAACAGGTGCGGCGCAGGAGCTCGGGCGCGATGGCGGATTTGTCGAAATTATTTTCAGCGCTAGTAGGCGTCTTTCGAAGGAGTGCGCGGCTGAGCGGGAGCCTCCGCGGAACCGGTGCGAGCTTCGTGCACAATTTTTACGCCGGCGCTGGCGCCGATGCGCGTTGCACCGGCGGCCACCATGGCGCGCAGGTCGGCGAGAGTGCGGATTCCGCCGGAGGCTTTCACGCCGAGATCCGGGCCGACGGTTTCGCGCATGAGTTTCACATCGTCGATGGTGGCCCCGGCGGAACCGAAGCCGGTGGAAGTTTTGACGAAGTCAGCGCCGGCGGCTTTCGAGAGTTGAGAGCCGAGGATTTTTTCTTCGCGAGTCAGGAGCGAGGTCTCGATGATGACTTTGCAGATCGCGTGAGCATGGTGAGCGGCTTCGGCGACGGCGCGAATATCGGATTCAACGACCTCGCGATGGCCGGATTTCAGGGCGCCGACGTTGATGACCATATCGAGTTCCTGAGCGCCTTGAGCGAGAGCGGCTTTAGATTCGCAGAGCTTCGCGGCGGTGCTGGTGGCGCCGAGTGGAAAGCCGATGACGGTGCAAACTTTGACGCGGCTTCCTTCGAGAAGTTGCGCGGCGAGCGGAACCCACGTTGGATTGACGCAAACGGAAGCGAAGCCGTGTTCGCGGGCTTCGTCGCACAGCTTGCGAATTTCGGATTCGGTGGCGTCCGGTTTCAGAAGCGTGTGATCGATTAGAGCGGCGATTTCGGAAGCGGATTGCGGAGGCATGGACCGATTATCACTTTTCCAGAGCAAGAATGCAGACGTCTTTCAGGTTGCGGTAGCGTTCAGCGTAGTCGAGGCCGTAGCCGACGACAAATTCATTAGGGATTTTGAAGCCGACGTAATCGCCTTGCACGGGCTTGATGCGGCGTGAGGGCTTATCGAGCAGCGCGGCGACGCGAAGGGATTTCGGTTTGCGCTGCTGGAGGACGCGCAGCAGATAGCTGAGAGTAAGGCCGGTGTCGAGAATATCCTCGACGACGATGACGTGAAGGCCTTCGATGCTGCTTTCGAGATCCTTCAGGACGTGCACCTGGCCGGAACTTTCTTTTTTTTTGCCGTAGCTGGAGACGGCCATGAAGTCGATGGAGGTTTCGAGATTGATTTCGCGGACAAGGTCGGAGAGAAAGATGCAGGCGCCTTTGAGAACGCCGATCAAATGGACGCGTTCACCTTTGTAGTCGCGGGTGATTTTGTGGGCGACTTCGATGACGCGCTTGCGGATGGCGGAGCGGCGGATGAGGATTTTTAGTTTTTCGTGATCGTGGGCGACGGGCATTTTTTGGAAGGCGTACTGTAGCTCACGCGGAAGTTGAGCGCAAGACGAGCGGGAGCGGGCGCGATTGGTTCTGCGCCCGCTGATGCTGCTTGTCGATCCGACAGCGTAATTGCGCGTCCAGAGGGATGTGGTCGTAGGATGACAGCCTGCGCGGCAGGCTATCCCACTAGCGGAGATAGCCCCAGGTGTGGAGGCGGTCGCTGTCTTCGAGCCAACGGTCGCCGATGTCGGTGCGGTAGTACATGTTGGGGATCATTACGTTTTTGATGCGGGAATAGGCCTGCGCTTGAGCCTGCTTCATGGTCTGGCCGGTTCCGGTAACGGTGAGGATCACGCCAGACGTGCCGGCGACGAGCCATTCGCCGCCGACGATCTTCACGTCTTCGATGTGGTATTCGTCGTTGGGCGGCTTTTTGAAAACGATGACGGCATTTTTCGAGAACGAGTCGAAGGTTTCGTCGTCGTCAAACGGAAACGGAGGCATGACGATGCGCACGCCGATCTGGAAGCCGCTGCGGACTTTCAATTTCGGGTCGATGCCACTCGCGAGGTCCCAGAAAGAATTGGCCGATCGGAGTGATCATGCCCGCCTGCTGAATGCATGATGGTGGGATAACCGAAGCGCGCGGTGAATTCCAGAGGGTAGATGCCCAAGTGGTTCACGATGCAGTTGAGGTCAATGTATCCAACGTAGCCTTCTTCGGCGAGCTTGGGCTCCATCTTGAGCAGAGTGCTGGTTAAAGAGTTGGTTGGGCTCGCTCCAGAACATTGTCGTGCCCATCTCCCCGGTGGGAGGGCCGTTCTCGCCAGGGAAAAGCTTCTTGTGCTCGAAGTTGATGTTGATGGGATGGATGAAATTTTTGCCGTTGAAGAAGGCGCCGACCGCGACTTCGACGCCGGTGACGCGCCGTTGGAGCTGGAAGATTTTGATCTCGTCGGAGAGCGCGCTCTTGTAGGCCTCGAGCATGTGGATCACGTCCTGCCCGTCGTCTTCTTCGCCGACGAACAGGCGGCGCTTCACGTTTTGCGCTTCGCCGCTGGGTTTGATCACGTAGCGGCCGGGATTTTCGGTGACGTGCTCGATGGCGTCGTCGAAGATCATCGAATTCCTTGTAAGGCAGAATGTTGACGCCGGCTTTTTTCAGCTCTTCCTGGCCGAAGGAGCGGTCGTCTTCCAGGCGATCGGAATAGGCGGTGCCACCCACGACTTTTTTGCCCTTCTTGCGGAGATCGGCGGCTTTTTCGCCTTGGCCGAGCGTGTCGTCGAAGATGATGATGTCGGCCCAGTCGACGTCTTTTTCCCAGTCTTTCGACTTGGCGACGAAGCCGTCGGCAATGTCGCGTTCCTTTTTGTCGCCGATGAAGTAGCGGACTTCATTGCCTTCCTTGGCTACTTGCCAGGCGATGTCGCTGATCAGACCGGTGAGCGACACAAAAAGAAAATTACGCTTCTCCATCCGAGTTGTTCTCCCCTTATGAGTGCAAGCGGCACATGCCGCAGCACTTCGGAACGATAACAGATTCATACACGTTTGTTACGGGGAGGTAAACGCGGAGGTACGCGGAATGCAGGCGGCAGTGCGTGGAGCCGACCGGTGGCAAGTGTATTGCACGCGACGCACGGGCTTCTTAGCTTTCCCTAAACTCGTGAGCGAAAGTTCCGATGATTCAATTTGGAGCGCTCGATGTCCGCCTTCGACGACCCGGAAATTTATCGCACGGTGCTGGAGAGTCTATCGACGGGCGTTTATTTGGTGGATACGGAGAGGAAGATAGTTTTTTGGAATGAGGGAGCGGAAAGAATTACGGGGTATCTGAGACAAGAAGTGGTGGGGCGAATCTGCCGGGAGAATCTGCTGGCGGAAAAGGAAAACGGACAGGCGGTGACGGCGGATGCGGCGAAGGCGCTGGAGGCGGTGCTGCGGGATGGGAAGTCGGTGGTGGCGGAAGTTTCGCTGAGGCATAAGGCCGGGCATCGAGTGCCGGTAAGGATGCAGGCGGTTCCGATTCGAAACAGCCACGGGTCGCATTGTGGGTGCGGTGGAGAGTTTTGCGGCGACGATTACGGCAACGGAAGGAGAACGGCGGCAGCAGAAATTGCAGGATTATGGATACATCGATCAGACGACAGGCGCGCCGTCGTCGGTGTACATGGAATCGCATCTTCGTGAAGGGCTGGTGACATTCGCCGAGCTTCCGATTCCGTTCAGCATTTTGTGCATCGAGGTGGATGGGCTGGATGATTTGCGATCGAGTTACGGACCGGCGGCACTGGTAACGATTCAGCGGGTGGTGACCGATTCGCTGGAGAACACGCTGCGGCCAACGGATTTTCTGGGGCGGTGGGCGCAACGGCAGTTCCTTTCGATTCTGACGGATTGCAGCGCGCAGGAGATCGTGGCAGTGGCCGACCGGATGCGGAATATCGTGAGCGCTTCGAAGTTGAAGTGGTGGGGCGATGAGATTTCGCTGACGGCTTCGTTCGGCGGGACGACGGTGCGGAACGGCGACACGATGGAAACAATCGTAGCGCGTGCGGAGAAGGCGCTGACAGAGAGTGTGAAGGCGGGGGGCAACTGCACCACGATCATGCCGTGAATTCGCACGGGAGAATTTGTGGTGCCGAGAGTCGAAGCGCGATTTTTTCGAACTGGACGCGGAGGGCGATAGTTGCGATGTTTACGATCATGGGAATTCTGGTGGTGTTCGGCGCGGTGGTGGCCGGATACCTGATGGAGCACGGCAACATGCAGGTGCTGGTGCAGCCGGCGGAGCTGATCATTATCGGCGGCGCGGCGATCGGCACGGTGCTGATCGCGAATCCGATGCACATCCTGAAGAAGATCGTGGGTGGGATCGCCGGAGCCTTCAAAGGATCGGGATTCAGCAAGAGCGTTACATGCAGACGCTGAAGATGATGTACGAACTTTTTCGAGGGCGCGGAAGGAGGGGCTGATGGCGCTGGAGACGGACAGCGACAATCCGGAGCAGAGCGCGATTTTTTCGAAGTATCCAAATTTCCTGAAGGATCATCACGCGCTGGCGTTTGTGTGCGATACGATGCGGATGGCGTCGAGCGGCGGCATCGAGCCGTTTGACGCGGACCAGATGATCGAGACGGATATGGAGGTCCATCACCACGAGGCGGCACAGCCGGTGACGGCGCTTTCGACGATGGCCGATTCCCTGCCGGGGCTGGGGATTGTGGCGGCGGTGCTGGGAGTGGTGATCACGATGGGCGCGCTCGGCGGGCCGCCGGAGGAGATCGGGCACAAGGTGGCGGCGGCGCTGGTGGGAACATTTCTGGGGATTCTGCTGTGTTACGGATTGGTCGGGCCGATTGCCGCAGAACATGAGCAAGGCGGCGGAAGAGGAGCACGCGTACTACCAGGTGCTGCGGGTGATGATCGTGTCGTTCATGAAAGGGATGGCGCCGAGCATGGCGGTGGAGATCGGGCGGCGCGCGATACCGGGGCACGTGCGGCCGACGTTCCAGGAATGCCGAGAAGCGATTGAAAGAGAAAGGCGAGGCGCCGGCTGCGTAATTCGGCCGCGCGCGTGAGGGCTGACGCGTTAGCTCTGACGCGGCCGCGAGACAGCGGCAGTCATGATGACCACGAAACCCATCATCATCATCAAGAAAAAAGGCGGACACGGCGGGCATCACGGCGGCGCGTGGAAGGTGGCATACGCGGATTTCGTGACCGCGATGATGGCGCTGTTTATCGTGCTGTGGCTGCTGAATAGCGAGCAAGCAGGTGAAGGAGGCGGTGGCTGGATATTTCAAGGATCCCGCAGGCACGGCGAACAAGGTGGGAAGCAGCATCGCGGGGGTCGGGCGAGAAGATTTTGCATGACGCAACGACAACATGTCGCAAGCTGAAAGAGAAGCTGCGAAAAGGCGATGAAGCAGATGCCGAATTTCGAGAAGCTGAAGAACCATATCGAGATGACGATTACGAGCGAGGGACTGCGGATCGAGCTGATGGAGTCGGCGAACGGAACTTTTTTCGACAGCGGAAGCCCGAATTTGAATGCGGACGGAAAAGAAATCGTGGAGATTCTGGCCCAGGAATTGGGGAAGCTGCCGAACAAGCTGGCGATGGAGGGGCATACGGACTCAACGGCGTTCGCGGATGGAAGAAATTATGGGAACTGGGAACTTTCGGCGGATCGCGCGAATTCGACGCGGCGGTTGATGCAGCAGAACGGAATCCGAGCGGATCAGGTGACCCAGGTGCGAGGGTTCGCGGATCAGCGGCTGCTGAAGCCGGATGCGCCGCTGGACCCGTCGAACCGGCGGATCTCGTTGATTGTGCTGTATCAGCAGGAGAGCAACGACAAAGCGGCTGGCGCGGAGGCCGCTGGGGCGGGGGATGTAGGCAATGACGCGACGGGCGGGAGCGCTGCTGCGCCGACAGCGGCTCCGTCAACGCCCAGCGGGAGTGCCGCTAAGAGTACGCCTGCGGAGGCTGGGAAGGCAGGTACGTCATCGAGGGGTGCGGGGCCGACGAGTCCGACGATGAGCATGGACGAGGTGCGGAAGGCGGTGGAGAAAATGAATGGCAAGCCCGCGGCACCCACAAAGCCTGACGACAACGGGAAACCGAAAAACCCGTAGGAGGCGGTAGCGAAAAGCGAGGAGGGATCCCGCCGCGGCGGGAGCGAAAAATGAGCTGCGAAGCTATGAATCGGCTCCAAGGATCCGGAATTCGCGATGGTGGGCGCGCTGGGAGTTTGCGGCGCGCTTTTTGATTTGTGGCGGAGTGCTGTAAGGTGTCGTCGGAGGCGAGAGTGTCCGACGAACACCGAGTTGAGCCGTGGCTGAGGGGAACGTTGAGGGATGTGGCGGCGGTGCAGCGCGGAGTGCTGCATGCGTTGGAGCTGGCGCGCGAGGATTTGGAGAAGTGGTGCGAAGCGCTGTCGGATGAAGACTTGAACGCCCGACCGGCGGGAGTGGCGCCCGTGGCGTTTCACTTGCGGCATATCGCGCGAAGTTTGGATCGGTTGCTGACGTATGCGGAGGGGCGGGCGCTCAGTGCGACACAGGTGGCGGCGCTCAAGACCGAGATGGATACGGGGGCACGGAGCGAGGACGTGTTTGCAGAGTTGAGAGCGGCGCTGGAGAGCGCTGCGATGCGGGTGCGGAAGTTTTCAACAGGCGAGCTTGAAGAGATTCGAGCTGTGGGTGCGAAAAAATTGCCGACTACGATTGGCGGATTACTGGTGCATGTGGCTGATCACACGCAGAGGCATGTGGGTCAGGCGATTACTACGGCGAAGATTGTGCGAGGGCGGTGAGGGTTACGCGAGTAGGGCTTTCGGCGGGGAATCTCGGGTGGTGGGACGATGTTGCTACAGAGGCCGCGAGCAGGATTGCCCACGCTACTCGGCGGGTGCAATTCGTTGAAAACCGGTTCAGTTTGAGATTTCACGTGGATTCACTTCAGATGCTTCATGCGTGCGCGAACTCGCCGGAAAGAAAAGAGATGTTGCGAGGCCAGGTAGGTGGAATGTTTGATGCGCCGATGAGCTGCATCTGGTTTTGTCTTACGTACCAGCAGGGGCGATAACCGAGATGGGGGAACAGGGAGCGGACGCAGGTTTCGGTTTGCGAGTCGCTCGTGAAAATTTGGACGCGGCCGTCTTTCATGGGAGTGCCCTGGATGATAGGAATGGAGTCGAAGGCGCTCGCGCCACTTCCAGTAGAGACGCGGATTTTGAGGATGGCGTAGTCGGCGAGGTAGATGAGGATAGCTGCAGCCAGGACGGCGATGATAGCGCGTTGAAGGCGATTGGCGGAGATCATGCGGGGGTGCGGACCATGAGGGATTGTAAAGGAATTGCGTGTGGGAGCGTAGTTCGCCGTGCGAGTGGAGGAATCGTTGGCGGCGCTGCGGCGAGCTAAGAGGGATTCTTCGCTCCGCTCAGCTTGGCGGAAATCAAAAGCGAAGATGAGCAGGCAGCTGGCCTGCGCCGGGGCGGACGCAAGGTGCGGGATTCATAGGCCAGGATGAACAGGCAGGATTCGCAGTGAGCGTCGCGACGACGAAAAGCGACCTGCTGAAGCGGGTCGCGACAGCAGCATGAGTGCCTACGCCACTCGAAGAAGGCGGGCGCGACGGAGCGTCGCCGACTATTTCGACGGGGAGCTGGATTGTGGGAAGGCGATTTGCATGGACGGATCGCCGAAGAGGTTCCAGGTGCGGCGAACGTCGGGATCGGCAATTCCCTTCTTGGCTTGCATGGTAGCGCGGCCGAGAGGCAGAGATGGCTGCGAGGCGATCGCGTGCAGGAACGCCTGATTCATCACGGCCTGCGGAGGTTCGGTGGTGAACCCGGACGAAGCCCAGACCGCGACGGCGCCGCCGTTCGGAGCAAGCATCAGCGCGGTGGAGAGGCTTTCGTCGTACACGTCGTGGAAGAAACCGTTCAGGCAATCCATCAGGACATACACGGGCAACCGGCTGCCGTTGGTGAGACCGGCCGCGGCGGTGTTGTCAAACAGGTCCTCGAAAGACCATTGCTGCTCGGAGCCGTGACCGGAATAGTCCACCAGGACCGAACCGGAGTTCAGCGCCGCTAATATTTCCTGTTGTGCTGTGCCCTGATCGAGGGTGTCCGCGAGGATTTTTGTGGTGGTGACGGACGGCGGCATCAAGGAAACGGCGGCGGTGGCGGCGTCCGTGAAATCCGAACCCACGTTCTGGTCGGCAACAAAGAGCGCCTGGGAATTCCATGCTCCGTTGGAGCTGCCGCGTTCGTAAGTCACGATCTTGGAGATCACGAGAGACGCGTCGGCGGCGGTGCGTACCGGCAATCGGCCCGTGGGCATGGAGGCAAAGCCGGTCTGATCGAAGTCGGTGAGCCAGTCGTCGGAGGCGGTCTTGAAGGCCGCGGTTTCGATCAGGCGCGTGGGCACGAAGTCGAAATACCCAAAGCCGAGATAGTTGCGCGGATCGACGGAAGCGTTGCCGACGAGCAAAACATCCTGCGGGCGGACGCGCCAGGTTTCGTAAGCGTGCTGCAGATACGCCTGGAGGGCGAAAGGCGTGCGCTCACCGTAGTTGTAGGCGTCGTACAGCTGATCCATCAGGACGACCTGGGCGGTTCGCGACTGTGACGCCCGGAGGTCGAGCAGCGGCTGCAAGGTGGACTGGAAATCGGATGTGGTGACGATGATTTCGTCGAAGCCTTCGCGCGTGGTGAAGCTCGCCGTGGGCGAGTGATACGCGAGAGCAGACGGCTGCGCAATCTGGTCCGCGGACAGAGCGAGCAGCGTGCGCGCAGCGCCTGCGGTACCCGCCGGCGTGGTGAAGGAGACGGAATAGGCGGAGCCGGACTGCTGAACGGTGCCGGAGAGCGCGGCGATGTTGAGCGGGTCGGTGATGTCGTAAACCTGCACGCTTGGATTGGTGAAGCCTGCAATTGAAACTTTGGAATTCGCGGGCGCGGTAGATTCGAGCCAATCGGAGTCGGCTGCGTAGGTGTGCGGGTAGTGCAGCGCGATGGATTGGACAAGGCTTACGTCATCTTCGCCATCCTCAGCGGTGAGCGTGACGGTGTTGTTCCCTTCCTGCAGCAGCGAATTCTGAATCTGGAATGTGTTAGTGACGTTGGCCTGCCCGTTGAACTCGATGGAGCCGAGGCTTGAGCCGTTGAACGACACGCTGACCGAGTGAGGAGCGCCCGCGGTGACGCCTTGAAGCGTGACGTCAATTGAAGACTGGAGATTGGACGAAGGATCGGTGTTGGTGGCCGCAAGGACCTGATCGACAGGCTCGGTAGTGACGGACGCGCCGAAGAAATTATCGTTGTTTTCGCCGTTGAGGAGCGCGGCGAAATAGGTGGTGCGCTGCTGGAGAAGAACCGTCGAAAGGAAACTAGATGGTGCGGCCGCCGCTGAGCTGGTGGAAGGCGCGGCGGTGATGCGCTTGCCGGGCGCTGAGCCGTTGACGAGCCAGTAGATGCGAGTGCCCGAGAATGGCGTGTCAATCGGTGTTCCGTAAAATTCGACGGCGTCGTTGGGGCCGAGCGCGCCGGATGGATTTCCAACGATCAGGATCGGCTGTTCGACGCCTTCGGCGTAAAGCTGAAGCGTTTGGGAATTGCCGGTGACATTGAAACCGGCTGCAGAAAGCTGACTGCCGGTGACGGAGTACCAGCCTTCGGCGGTTACGGAAATTTTTGCGGCGGGCATGGTATCGAGAGTGCCCGAGGCGACCGGCGGAGTCGAGGGCGCTGCCGGCGATGAATTGACGATGTGCGGCAAGGTGCGCGACGGCAGAGCGGTCCCGAGGCGCTGGTTAAACTGGCTGAGCAGAGCGGCTTGCGGCCCGGTGGATAGCGGTTCGTTCGAAGTTTCAGGAACAACGGGGCCGTGTGTGCTACGCGTTCCGTTGAGGTCGATGTCTTCCAGAGTGTAAGAGGACTGAGCCGTTCCCTGCGGATCGAGCCAGCGATAGGTTTTGGCGGCGTGTTGCGGCAAAGTCCCGCGCGCGAAAAGGGCTGCACCGGCGATCAAGGACGGATCGACTTGATGGCGTCCCAAAGCGTCTTCGCGATAAATGTGGAAGCCGAGGTTGCGGAGCTCGGACTTGGTGCGCCATTCCAGAACAACGCCACCTGCCGGCTGCGCGACCGCGCGGAAACCGGTGATGGTGACGGCGGTGGGTGAAACGATCGTGGTTATGGTGGACGAAATGTTGTTGGTCGTGTTCGGGTCGGAAGTGGTCGATGTGACGGACGCCGTGTTGGCTACGTTGGTGCTTGAGCTAAAGGTGGAGGCGGTGGTGTTGATGGTGATGAAAACCAGGCCGCCGTTGGTGACGGTACCAAGCGAGCAACTGACCGTACCGCCGGATTGCGTGCAGGTTCCCTGCGTGGTGCTCACGGAAACGAAGGTGACCTCGGTGGGAAGCGGATCGGAGACGGTGACGTTCTGCGCGGCGGCAGGTCCATTGTTGGTGACCTGCAGGGTGTAGGTGAGATTGGTGCCCTGATCGGCGAGTGCCGGGGCGGCCGTTTTCACGATGGCGACGTCGGCCTGCGAAAGACCAAATACGACGGTGCTGGCAGCGGCGGAATTATTCGCGGTGGAGATGTCGTTGTTTGGCGTTTCAGCGACGGTCGCGGTGTTCGAGATCTGCGTTCCGCCGGCGGTGCCGGTAGGAACGAGGACGACCAGGCTAAAGGTGCCGGTGCCGCCCGAAGCAAGCGTGGGGATCGAGCAAGAGTAGGTGCCCGTGCCGCCGACCGCAGGGGTGGTGCAGGTCCATCCGGCGGGGTTGGCCAGGGATACGAATGTGGAACCGGTCGGGATGGAACCGGATACAGTGACGAGCGCTCCCGCTGCGGGGCCCGCATTGGTGACGACCTGAGTGAAGGTGACGTCTTTGCCGGCGTAAACAGGGTACGGCGTCGCGGTATTGGTGATGCTCAGATTGTTAGAGGTGGCCGGAAGGATCGTGGTGGACGCGGTACCGGTGTTGTTGTTTGGGTTCGGATCGACGGTAGAAGAGCTGGCGTTGGCGGAGTTGGTGATCGTGCCGGAAGTTGGAGTGGCGGGTACGTTGACGACAATGGTGAACATGGTGGTGGCGTTAACGGCAAGAGTTGCGAGGGTGCAGGAAACAGTGCCGGCTGTGCCCACCGTGGGCGTGGTACAGGACCATGCCGTTCCGGACTGTGCGAGCGACGCGAAAGTGGTGGTGCCGGGAGTGGCGTCGGTGAAAACGTTGGTGGCAGCGGCAGACGGCCCGTTATTTTTCACAACGATGGAATAGGTGATGGTTCCGCTGGGCGAAACTTGCGAGACGTTGGCGGTCTTGGTGACGACGACGTCGGCGGACGTGGATGCGGCGACGAGAGTGAGAACGCTCGCGGTGTTGTTCGTAAGATTCGGGTCGTAGGTGCCCGAGGAGATCGAGTCGGTGTTCAAAATTTGGGTGCCGCTGGCCGTCGCAACGGGAATTCCAGTGACGACGGTGAAGGTGCCGGAGGAAGAGCCGGCGACGTCCGGATCGGTGCAAGTGATCAAGCCGGATGAACCGACGGCGGGCGTGGTGCAGGTCCAGCCGGCGGGAGCGGAAATTGAGGTGAAAGTGGTGTTTTGAGAAATGTTCTCGGAGAAGACGGCGTTAACGGCGTCGGTGGTGCTGTTGTTGGTGACGACCTGCGTGTAGGTGACGGTGCCGCCGGGGGTGACCGGATTAGGAGTGCCGGCATTGGTAACGGACAAATCAGCGCTGGAGCAGTAGGCGCCGGCTTGCACACCGGGAACTTGAGTGATGGTGTAGTTCTGGGAGACGGAGCCGTTCGCACCGGGAGTTGAGCCGTAGGAATCGTTGGCCGTGGTGGAATATCCGTTGGAACCGCCGTTCACGGACGAGCTGAGCGGGGCCGATGACAGAAAAATCACTCCGCCACCGCCGCCGCCACCTGGGCCGTGGCGGTTACCGGGAAAAGCGCCCGGAGCCTCAGTCTGCCAGGTATCGCCGCCTGCGCCGCCGTTGGCCTGAACGGTGAGACCGGTTAGTCCGCCGCTGTTGGTGAAAACTAAAATCGAGCCGCCCGCACCACCGCCGCCTGCACCATCGTTTTCGGGATCGAGAGCGGTGCCGCCGTTCGAAGTGATCGTGCCTGTGCCGGTGGCGTAGCCGGCGCGAATGATCACAATGCCGCCGCCCGGAGCGCCGCTACTATAAATGCCGGTGCAGTCCGCGCCGCAATCGGCGCCGCCGGTGCCGGAGGACGGGTTGTAATAGGAGCCGTCGTTGGTGGTTCCGGCGCCGCCACCGCCGCCCATGACGAGAGAGCTGGTAGTAGCGGGAAACAGGTATCCGCCGAAACCGCCTACAATGCCGGCAGTACTCCAGGCGAAACCGCCGGTCCCGCCGATGCCGCCGTTACCGCCCGCGCCGCCGCCGCTGTTCTCATTGTTCGCCGCAGGGTTAGCATCCGTGGAGCCGCCGCCCGCGTTAGCGGGCGCGCCACGCGCGTAGCTTCCCGCGGGAATGCCTTCGACATAGGTCTGGCCCGTGGCTGTAGCCGTGGTGGTTTCCGTGATTGTGGCGGGCGCGATGTAGGCCGGGGTTCCGGCAATACCTTCGCCCTTGGACCCGTTTGCATTGTTCGTGGAAAGTGTGAGGTAGTCCGTCGAAGCGCCCGTACCGCCTCCCAAGTTTCGACCGCCGCCGCCGCGGAAGCCGGCGCTATCGAGTGCGACGGTGCCGCCAAGGGTCAACTGATTTTGAACGTCAATGGCGAGAATTCCGCCAACGGCGCCGTTCCAGGCGAGAGCCTTCAGATTGGAATTGAGAGTGGCCGAGGTGTACTGCGGCACGCGGACAACCTGATACGTTTCGGCGCCCTGAGTCCCTGTGGCGACGTTGTTGAGGTAGGAGTAGAGCAAGCCGCCGCCGCTACCGGCTCCGGCGATGGTGAGAGTGCCACCCTGATTATTTTTGAGAGTGGATGCAGCGGTGACGAATTCGTAGTTGCCCACTCCGTTGAGCGCGGTGGAACCGAAAGCCGGATCGCCGGCTACTCCATCGCCGTAGGCACCCGTGTTTGTGTAGTTAATTGTCGCGGCCTGCATTTGGATGACGAGAAGCAGGTCGCCCTTGGTGATTACGGTGGTGGCGCCACCGGTGGCAACCTTCCCGAGTTTGATGGATGTCGAGCCGGCTGCAAGCGTGCCCGTGGCGGACGGCGGATAGTAAGCGTTGACGATGCCACTGAACGTGGGGGCAGCGCCGTCGTTGCCGGGCGACGCGCAAACCAGCGGCTGAACGACGGTTATTACGGTGGCGGAGTTGTTGCCGGAGTACGGGTCCGTTGGAGCGGTGGCGGAAAGCGCGGGAGAGTTTGTGAGCGATGAAGCGGTTCCCGAGCTTGTGCCGGTGATTTTAATCGTGGCGGTAGCGCCGACCGCGATGGCGCCAAGCGCGCAAGTGACTGTCGCAGTGCCTGTGCAGGTGACCGACGACGGATTGGTGACAACGGAACCGTAGGTGAAGCCGGTCGGAAGAGCGTCGGTGAGGGTGGACGCAGTGGTGGCGGCCGGGCCGTAGTTGGTCACCACGATGGTGTACGTAAGCGGAGACGTGACGAACACCGGAGTAGGCGATGCTGAAACAGTGACGCCGAGGTCCGAGTCGCCTGCGGTTTCAACGAGGGTGCTGTTTGTGATGCTGTTATTCGACGGGAGGGTGTCGGCGGTTTGGGAGGTTACGTCTGCCCAGTTGTAGATGGTGGAGCCCGCGGCGGTGCCGGAATTCACAGCGACGATGTAGGTGAACGTGGCGGTGGTGTTGGCATTCAGGTTTGCGCCATCGGTGCAGGTTACGCTACCCGTTGCTCCCGCGGCAGGCGTTGCGCAGGTCCATCCGGTTGGTGCCGTCATTGAGACGAATGTCGTGTTCGCGGGAGTTTGTTCGTAAAGGACGGCTGTGGTGGCGGCGTTGGGACCGTTGTTGGTGACGGCTTGCGTGTAGGTGATGTCGCCGGACGGAGAGACGGTGGATGGAGACCCGGCGGACGTAAGTGCCAAATCCGTTTGTGCCGCTACCGAGGAGGCTGAGGCGGCAAAGTATGCGCACGCGATTATCGCGAAAATAGCGACGGGAGCGGAACGACGAAGCCTGACGGCGACGGCAGTGGCAGCACGTTTCGTAAAGGTGCGAATCGCGGCTCGCCAGCAGGCGACACGAGTGTGGTGGTTCATGATTTGGCCGTCTCTTTCGGATTGAGTTACGCGCCCCAGCACGTTGGCTAGCGGAATTGTTTCGGGATGCCAGCCGGCGTCGCCCCGGGTGACCAGCGTGGGTCCGCCGGACGGGAGCGCGACGATGCGGTGCGCTTGTAAACGTTCAGATTTGTCGGTGAGAACGATGTTGCCGGCGGAAAGAGAGTCTTCCCCGACAGGCTCGACAGTAACGAACTCGCCGCCTTGAAGAGAGGGCGACATGCTTCTGCCCTCGGCGCGAAAGCGCACCGGCACGCCGGAACGGAGAAGATCGGCGACCAGGCGCGAGAAAAGGCGCGAATCACGCCGCGACGTTTTTTCCGGTGCTCGAAGCAAGCAGCGCCTCCACGGCGGTTCCATTGGGAACGAATGAGAATGCGAAACACGGGACACTCGAAGTGAGGCGATCGAAAAATTCGAGAATAAAATTAAGGCCCTCGACGGAGTGGTGCGGCACAAAGCTGCGCGCGAAGAGCTCGGCGGAAGCCCGGGTCGGATTCAGCGGGTGCAAATGATTTTCCGAGCCGTGTTCGAGGACGAAAATGCCGTCGAGAGGAAATCGTTCCGCTTCAGCGATGCCCGCGTCCCCGTGCCAGGGAGTGCCGTACATCCAGACACGATCGCCTTCGAGGCGAAGGATGATGCGGTCGTCACTGAGAACGCGCGCGGAGGAATTGCGCGACCACAGGCGAGCGGAGGTGCTTTTGCCCGCGCCGGAGTGGCCGGTGAGAAGGAAGCCGCGGCCATCGGGCGTGACGACGCCGCATCCGTGCATTTCAACGCCCTGCTTCACGGCAAGGCGATGAATCCAGAGCAGTTCGTCGAGCGGGTATTCGAGCGGATTCCACGCTTGAGCCGGATCGTAATAGCGCTGCACAAGCTCGATGCGAACTTTGGTGAAATCGTGCGAGACCAGCGCCTGCTTATAGGGCATGTCGCCCAGAAAGCTGGTGGCGAAGCGGAAACAATAGCCGGCGGAATTGCGGTAGAGCTTCCACAGGCCGCCGGAATCGAAAACCAGCTCGCCGGAGGGATCGTTCAAAGATTCGACAAAGCGGGCGCTGCACTCGATCTCGCAGCGTTGGTCGGGAATCAGAAATTTGCGCAGCTCGGAATCGCAAACGATGGAAAGCGCGGCGTGGCCGGAGGTTACGCCGAGCGAGATTCCACCGATGCGGGCGGAGAAGCGCGTACGCGTGCGGTTCGCGGCGGAAAGCTCGAGAATGGCGTCGGTGGCGATCATGGCATTCATGGCGCTGGAGGTCACGAGCCGAAACTCTTGCAGGTCACGGCAGCGCAACTGGCGCTGATCGGGCCGGAGGCACCGGGAATTTTGCAATGACCGAGCACGGCTTCCTCGGGACGCAGGCTCACGCGGATGATCTTCGGCGGCTCATATTGCTTGCGCCGTTCGTCCTGGATTTGTTTTTCTTCCATCATGGTCGATGCAGCCCTCTTTGCATTTCTATCCGTGTGAACCACAGGAACCGCAGCCAGCACCGGGGGCGGAGCCGCAGCCTGAGCTTTCCTGAAGAACAGGAAGCAAAGACGGAGGCGCGGTGGAAGGCGCGGGTACCCAGGAACCGACATCAATCTGGCCATTACGAATTCTGTCAGCGGATCGTGCGACGCGCTCGTAATGCGCGCCGCCCCTGCAATATTCACAATCGCCATGAGCCGGGACTTCCGATCCCAGAGACATGGCGCGCAGATGCGCGACTTCACAGAGAAAATCGACAGGCGATTCGGCATCGCCGTTTTCAAGTTCGCCGTTGGCGGGACACATGGCGCAGAGCGACGACTTGATGCGGCAGGCATCGCATTTGCTGGCGCGGAGCTTGGGCTGGGTGCGCGTCCGGAAAAGAAAGTCCTGCCAGCCTTCGCGGACCGTGCCGTTGCGCCAGTCGTAAGTTTGCTGGTGCGAGAGGACGCAAATGCTCATGCGGCCTTCGGGATCGATGGCGCAGGCGGTGACGCCGCCGCCGCAGAAGTAGCGCTGGCCGTCGTGCGGGACCAGAGGCTTCGCCAGATCTTTTGCGAGCAAGTTGGTGTAATCGCGGTAGCGCTTGGGATCGTGAAAATCCAGCGCGACGACTTCTTCGGTGTTGAGGCGGACTTCCACCGGGCTTTGCGAACAGTCGATACGGGGATTGACGAGCGGATCAAACTTGAATTCGACCCCAAAGTCCTGCTCGGCCATGCGCTTCATTTCATACACTTCATGGCGATTGATGGTGGTCGGGACGGTCTTAAGCTTGAGGGGAAGATTCCGCTCAAGGAGCAGGCGGATGCCGCGCATGCATTTCGCGAACGAACCGGGGATTTGGGTGAGAGCCTCGTAGGTTTCTTTGGTGGCACCGTAAAGAGTGATCTCAATTGCGAAGGGACGCCATTCCGCAAGGAAGTCGGCGATCTTGGTGGTGATCATCGTGCCGTTGGTGAAAAGCGTGATCAGGAAGCCCTTCTGCTTGGCGTAGGTGTAAATTTCGAGAAAGTCGGCGCGGGCGAAAATCTCGCCGCCGGTGAAGAGAATCCAGAGAGTACCTTCGTCGAAAAGCTCGTCGAGAAGGCGGCGGTAATCCGCGAGGGTCAGCTCGCTTTTGCGAGCGGCGGCGTCCGCCATCGGAAGATTGTTGTAGCAGTGCTTGCATTCAAGCGGGCAGCGGCGCGTAAGCTCGATCGACACTTCGACCGGAGAGCGCTTCCCGAAGTAGCGGCTATGCAGACCGCTGCTGAATGCGGCGTAAGTCTGTTCGTTCATCCCAAGTCCCTGTCCCCACAGGGATCACAGCTTAGAGCTAGGCCGGCTCGACCAAACCTTCTTGCTTGAGATCGCTCATGAACGCAGCGGCGTCGGTCGATGCCTGCTCCGGAGAGAGGCCGTATTCCGACTGCAGGTGCGCCGCCAATGCGTCGAGGCCCTGGCCGTCTGAAATCAGCGACCAAAGCTTGGTGCCGGCGTCGTTAAAGGTGAAGATCGAGTCCATATCCGCCGCGCCGCGACGAATCGGGATGACGATGGCTTCGCCCGCAACAACGCGAGATACGACATTGGAACTGCGGCGAACGAGCGCTTCCGGTGAGTTTCCCAAGTTCGATGCCCCAAGTGCTTCGAATTACGACCCGGTGCGCGCCTAAGCGCATCGGGCTTACGTTCAAGTTAGACTCGGCTTCCCGCGGCTACAACGATCACTTGGCCCACATACGCGAAATGCGTATTAATGGGCTTGAATTCTTACAATTCAGTAATCGAGAGGCATTGCCGAGCGAATCGCTTGTTCATATTAGGGTCGGCAGGCCGCGGGGTGTAAGCGAAGGTACGGTGGCGTTCACAGAGAGTTATTACACTTCGGGAACATGAAGCAAACACGAGGGTTAAGCGCGTCCGGCGCCGCAACAGGCGGCGATTACGATAGCCCTTAAGTGGCGCAAAGCGCCGGTTGCCCTTACGGGATTCCAAAGTGAAGATTAGACCCTTTGCCCGATGGCCGGCACGGACAGCAAACCCTATCGTCAGAAGGTGGGATGAAATTCAATTCTGGAGGGATTCATGGCGCAACAGGAAACATTTCGAGACCTTTATATCGAGCAACTGAGGGACATTTACAATGCGGAACAGCAACTGATCAAGGCGCTGCCGAAAATGGCGAAGGCTTCGACGTCCGATGATCTTCGGGGCGGATTCGAGACGCACCTGCAGCAGACCCGCGGGCACGCACAGCGCCTGGAGCAGATTTTCCAGGCGATGGGCGAAAAACCGACGGGCACGAAATGCAAGGCGATGGAAGGGCTGGTATCCGAAGGCGGCGAGGCGATCGACAGCGAATACGAAGGCGAAGTGAAGGATGCCGCGCTGATCGCCGCGGCACAACGCGTGGAACATTACGAGATGGCGGCGTACGGCACAGCCAAAGCGTTCGCGGAATTGCTGGGCGAGTCGGACGCAGTGAACCTGTTGAACGAAACGTACGAGGAAGAAAAGGAAACGGACCAGAAGCTGACTGAACTCTCGACGACGATCAACTCCGAGGCGAGTGGGCAGGGCTCGGACGAGAACGAAGATGAGAATGAAGGATCGCGTCCGCGGGTGATGAAGGCGAAGGCAGGGCGGTCGTAGCGCTGGAAATCTTGAACCGGATCGGAAGCACCACGCCGTCGGAGTTTGCGCGAGGCTCGCGTTAACCCGACGGCGGTTTTGTGTTCAGTGCGAAGTCTGGTCGATCCAGCCGGGGCCACGAAGCGGGCGACCTGCCGTCGCGCCGGTAAGATGTTCGTTTTCGAATTCCAATTTGCCATTCACGAGCACGTAGCTCACGCCTTTGGAGACTTTCGTAGGCTCGGAGTAGGTGGCCTCGTCGATGATCGTGTCCGGGTGGAAGACAGTGATGTCCGCAAATGCGCCAACGCGAATTTGGCCACGATCGGTGAGGTGCTCGCGCGTGGCGGGCATCGATGTGATCTTGCGGACGGCCTGCTCCAGCGGCATGAGGTGCTGGTCGCGGACGTAATGGCCCAGAAAACGCGGCATCGAGCCGAAGGTGCGCGGGTGGGTGTGAGGCTCGAAGAGCGGACCGTCGAGCGACATTTCACCATCGTCCAGCCCGATGGAGGTCCACGGCTGCTTCAGCCCGTACGTTAGATCTTCCTCGCTGGCCATAAAGTAGATCGCGCCGGTTTGCGCGCCGTCGGCGACGATGAAATCGAAGAGAGCGTCGAGTTCGGGCTTGCTTTCTGCTTTCGCGACGTCAGCGACGGACTTGCCGACGTACTTCTTCAGTTCCGGCGAAAAGACGCTTGCGATCAGGATGCCGGAGCCGCCGCCGACATCGAAATACAAATTCTCCCAATCCTTGTGATCGCCGGCCATGTCGGCTTTGATTTTTTCGCGGGTTTGCGGATCGTGGAGGCGGGCGAGGAGCTTTTCGGTGCCGCCGTCGGCTACCCACGGCGGCAGCGCAGAGGCCAGCGCCGTAGCGCCGGCGATATAGGGATACTGATCGGCGCGCACGTCAATGCCCGATGCGCGAGCGGCTTCGATCTTCCGGACGACGGCAGGCATACTGCCCCAGCGCGATTTGCCGCTTACTTTCAGGTGAAAAATTTCGACAGGGATATTGGCTTCGCGGCCGATGCGAATCGCCTCGTCGATTGCTTCAGGTTCGGACGCGCCTTCGCTGCGCATGTGCGTGGCGTAGATTCCCCCGTATTGGGAGGCAACTTTCGCGAGGGCGATCAGTTCGTCCGTTTTCGCGTAGATGCCGGGAGGATAGATGAGCGCGGTGGAGATGCCCATCGCGCCGTCTTTCATGGCCTGAGCGACCAGCGATTTCATCTGTTCAAGTTCAGCGGGCGTGGGTGGGCGATCATCATCGCCGATCACGGCTTCGCGAACTTGCGCGGCACCGACGTAGGTGGCGAGATTGATCGGAGTGCCGTTTTTCGCGAGACGCGCAAAGTAGCCGTCGAGAGTGGTCCAGTCCAAGGTGAGGTGATAGTGATCGAGGAAGGGCTGGATCGAGGGGAGAGTTTTTGGGTCTTGCGGAGCGATGGAGCCGCCTTCCCCGGTGATTTCGGTGGTGATGCCCTGGGAGAGCTTGCTGAGCGAGCGGTTGTCGATGAGCAGCGACCATTCGGATTGACCGAGCATGTCGATGAATCCGGGCGAGACGATCTGGCCCTGCGCGTCGATGATTTTCGGGGCGGAAGCAGAATCGAGTTTTCCGATGGCGGCGATGCGGTCGCCTCGGATGCCGATGTCCGCGGCGTACCACGGGCTGCCGGTGCCGTCGAGAATGTGGCCGTTCTTGATGATGACGTCAAACGCTTCGGGCGATTGAGCGAAGACAAAAGCGGAACTGACTAGCGCGGCCGCCAGTCCGACGAGCGCGATGCGAAGTCTGTTCAAATAGGGCTTCGAGTGGTTCATGGCCGCGCATTGTAGCTCAAACGCGAGTAACCGGGATTCCCCGGGGGATGAATTGCAGAGGAGCGTTTGTGGTTTGTTGCGCGTCCGGGGTTCGGCGTTTGCGGGAAATCGTTCGCCAGCGGCAGCGCGCGAGCTATTCGGCCCGCAGAGTGTCCATCGGATCCACGGACGAAGCCTTTCGAGCAGGAACGTAGCTCGCAAGGTAGGCCACGATCACGATGCCGGCCGACATTCCCAAGTAGGTTACGGGATCGACGGGCTTCACGTGGAAGAGCAACGAAGACATCAAACGCATCGCGGCGGCGGCGGCGATCAAACCGCAGACCACTCCGATGGCCGTAAGAATTAGGCCGTGGCGGACAAACATGCCGCTGACGGTTTGCTGTTGCGCACCTAGGGCCATGCGGATTCCGATTTCGCGCCGGCGCTGGGTGACCGAGTACGCAATCACCCCATAAATTCCGATGACTCCAAGTAGAAGGGCCATCGCGCCGGCCACGGCGAGCATGATGAGGGTGAAAGAAGTCCGCGCCATCGAACGCTGATAAAAATAATCAACGGTATGAACGTCCGACAACGGAAGGTTTGCGTTCACCGACCAGACCGCCTGCCGCACTTCGTTTAAGAACGCCTGCGAACCGGAGCGCGGACTGCGGATGACGAAAGCCGCGTCGCGCCGAACGCTCAGGGGCTGGCCTTCGAATTTCGACATCATCATGGGCCAGTACACGGTGGCAGGCGCGTCTTTATTCAGGCCGTCGTCGTGAACATCGCCGACGACGCCAACCACTTCGCGCCAGTCGTCCACGGAAGCCACGCGAATACGTTTGCCTAGCGCGTTTTGCGGTGAGCCCCATTCTTCGCGAGCCAGATTTTCAGAGACGATGGCGACCAGATTCTTATCGTAGAGATCGGACCATGTGAAGTCGCGGCCCGCAATCATCGGCGTGCCGATGGTGGCAATGTAGCCCGGCGTCATGAACTTGAATCGCCGCAGCGGCAACATGCCGCCGTCCTGATAGGTCTTGTCCTGCGCGAACACGGGATCGTTGGAGCTGTTGCCGTCGAGCGGGACTTTGGTGGAGAAAGCGGCAGACTGCACACCCGGAATGGCTTGAATTTTATGGAGGATTTCTTCCTGCATGCGCGTGACTTCTTCGATCTTGGCTTCGGGAACCATCGCTTCCGTGATGCCGACGCGGAAGGATTGCACCTGAGCCGGCTCGGTGAACCCCGGGCTGACGTGCATCATCGCGCGGAAGGTGCGGATCATCAGTCCTGAGCAGATCAACAAAACGAGCGCGAGAGCCACCTGCACGACCACGAGAACGCTGCGCGCACGGTGCTGTTCCCTGCTCTGGCTCATGGCGCGGCCACCTTCGCGAAGACCAGTAGCGGCGCGAACGCCTGCGAATTTGAGGATTGGAATCGCGGCGCACAGAATGCTTGCCAGAACCGAGACCACGAGAACGAACAGCAGCACACTGGCGTCGATGCCGATGTCGTTCACGCGCGGCAGGCCTGTGGGAGCCATCGACACCAGGACGCGAAGAGCCGCGTACGCAAGGCCGAGTCCTAGAAGGCTTCCGAGGACACCGAGAAGCAAACTCTCCAGAAGCAAATCTCCAGCGATCTGGCGCCAACCCGCGCCGAGCGCGGAACGCACGGCGAGTTCCTGACGGCGGCCTTCCACGCGGACGAGCAGAAGATTCGCTACGTTTGCGCAGGCAATCAGAAGGACGCCGGCGATTGAGCCCATCAGAACCCACAGGACGCCGCTGATATCTCCGACCACGTCTTCCTTCAGCGGGCGCAGCGCTGGTGCGATCCGGGCGCTATCGAACAATTTGAGGCTGAAACCTTCGGGAGGCGGGAAGGAGCGGATGACGACGGGAAGCAGACGTCCTACATCGGAATTGGCGTGTTCGATGGTGACGCCGGGCTTCAGGCGCGCCACGCCTTCGAAGCTGTAGTTGCCGAGCTTGAGTTTGGCACGATCGAATTGGAGAGGAAGAAAGAACTGAATGTCCGGGTTGTCCAAAAATACGAAGTTTTTGGGTACGACGCCGACGATCTGGCGCGGCTTGCCGTCAACGGTGAGCGTGCGACCTATGACGGAGTGATCGCCGCCGAGTTTGTGCTGCCAGTAGCCGTACGTCAGGACGATGGTGTCCGGAGCGCCGGGTTCGCAATCCGCGCGGTTGAAGGTGCGGCCCAGCACCGGAGTTACGCCAAGGAGCGGGAGCACGCCGTCGGTTACGTCTATGCCGAAAATTTGTTCCGGCTCGCCTGTGCCGGTGACGCTCGCCGAATCGCCGGTGTACAAGCCGATGTCTTGAAAGGACTGGTTCTGGTCGCGAAGGATAAAGTAAGTGGACGGCGACATATTCAGGTTGGTGATGTTGATCCCTGGCGCGGTGAGCCACACGCCGACCAGTTCGTTGGGCTTCGGATACGGAAGCGGCTTCAACAGCACGCCGTCCAAGACGCCGAAAATGACTGCGTTGGCGCCGATTCCGGCGGCCAGCGTGATGATCGTGATAATGGTGAAAAGCGGCGCACGGCCCAGACGACGCAACACCTGCCGGAGCTGCGCGCTGAAATTTCCCATCGATCACCTCCGAGACTGCGGTGCGCCTCGCATGCGGGCGAGAGCCGCGCCGCGCGGACTCACCCCGCGCTCGATAGTGTTACGTGCGTTAGACGATGGAAGTTCCACCGGGAGGCACGAATTCGAGCAGAGATACGTGCGGTGTAGCGAACGTCCGAAAGCGAACAGCTCGCAATAGCAATTGGATCAGCCCTGAGTGGCTCATCGCGGCGAAGCGAGTGGTCAGCACGACGAGAACATTAGGTTAAGAAAGTGAGAACTGAATGCGTTTGTGGCCCCCGCCACGGGGTGGCAGCGAGCAGCGCAAGCGCGAGCAACCGGATTGGCCGCTAAGCTGACGGCGTTCGATAGGCACCGGACTGCATCGTGAGGGCGTCAGGTCGGATTCCTGCCGCATTCTTTCTTCAATTTTTATACGTTTTGTGGTACTAAACGCACTTACCATAATAATTTTCATTAGATATTAAATTTGTAACAAAAGGCCAAATTCTCGGGAGCGCACTCCGGTTGGACTGCAGTCTGCCGACCGGTAAGGGAGTTCTTGATGGCTAAGACATTTGAATGGAGACTCACATATTCGTGCTTGTTCGTTCTTTTGTCGATATGCGCCTCTGCGAAAATTGCATCGGGGCAAACGACAGCAACGGCAAATCAAACGCTGCCAACGGTGAGCGTGTTCAATATTTATTGGGACAGTAACTGGGACGCAGATAACCCGGATCTATTGCGCGGGAAAGTCGATACTGCGACCGCGAATATCGTCAACAGCACCTACATGAGCGCGCTTTCCGAATACGGCTTCCAATCCGCTACATTCCAAGGCGGTTTGCTGCCGAACAGCAACTGCGTGCAAAAAGCGCCCAACTCTCCCGGATTCTTCGTCCCCGGCGGGCCGGGCATTTCGCAGTTCATCCAATGCGAACACGACAACGTGGCCGCGCTTCAGAGCTCGACGGCGCTATACAACGTGATCCTGCCGGAGTCGAGCATTGAGAACGACTTGTGGCTCGTAGGTTTTTGCGGGACAGGGGCAATCCCGGGCGCGTCGGCCTGGCACTATCACGGCCTGCCAGACTTTTCCTTTATTCCGTTCAACGTACCGTTCAGCGGCACGCCGATCTACACCATCGTGATGTCGGCCCCAGCGTGCTTCACGGGGGAGGAACCGGGCGCGTTTTTCGAAAGCCTGACGCACGAGATGATTGAAGCGATCACCGATCCGTTTCCGCTGAACATATCGATTATTCCTCCGCATGCCAGCGCTCCATTCACCGGAGAGATCGCCGATCTTTGCGAAGCCGGGCAGACGGTTCCCAATGCCGGACCCATTCAGGCGTTTACCAATGCGGTGGGTGTCGGTCCCAGCCAACCGGTGGCGGTGGCTTCCCATTGGTCGAACGCGCAGCAGACCTGCCTGGGCTTCGCCGATAACACTATGCCGTCATTTAGCAGTTCGGGCGTGAATCTGACGAACTTTGGCCCGCAGCTTACCTTGACCATCAACGGTAGCGGTTTCGGATCGACGAACAATGGCGCAGGGATGTTAACGCTGAACGACAATACGGACTTCTGGCAAGCGGGCAATCTGATCGATCAAAACGCGATTCAGTTCTCGACGATGAATTTCCTCCCGAACCAGGTGATTGCGTTGGGGCTGTCGGGACTCGGCTCGTTTCCGGTTACGACGGCTGGTGCGTCGTTGACGTTCTGGATTTGTAATCCCAATTCGCTGAAATGCCAGTCTAATTCCATTGTCACGCCTGTGCCTCCGCCGCCGTGCCCTGGAATCCAGGTGCGAAACTCAGCCGGAGTCTGCGGTTGCCCACAAGGCACGACACTGACAACGTCGGGATCGTGCGCTTGCCCGAAGGGATTTACCTGGGTTCCGTCCTTCGGGTGCTACGACCCGACGGGAGGCAGCGCGTTCGGTCCAGCTCCGTGCCCTGCTGAATGCAAGTACGGCTGCGACATCCGGACGAAAATTTGCCACTCTGGGCCGATTCCGCAACCGTTCCAGAAGCAATGACAGCGGTGGAAACATCCCCAAAATAGAAGTCTGCAGGCTGACCGCCTAATCGGCCGCCCGTAGTGCCAGAAACTTGTCGGCCAACAAATCCGGAACCGCTCGCGAAGCCCCATTGATTTGGAGATACCACAGCACTGTAGGATTTGTCTCTCGTAGATCGAGATTGTGGGTATAATCCACCAAATTTCTGCGAATGAGCACCCTCGAAATTGGGTACTGGGAGGGCTGCCGTGGGAAGCGCGCCCAGGCTACTCGATCTGATGCAAGCGGCTGAACGCGGCGGCAAACCGGCTGCCGATGCGTTGTTTGGCGCGCTTTACGCAGAATTGCGCCGACTCGCGAAGCACGAATTGGCGCGGCACGGTGCGCACATGACCCTCAGCGCTACCACTCTCCTGCACAAGGCATACATCGAGATCGCCGGACGCGACGGAACCTCCTTCCCTGACCGCAACCGATTTATGGGTTATACCGCGCGCGTGATGCGGGGCCTGATTATCGATCACGCTCGGAACCGCCAAGCACAAAAGCGGGGCGGCCAATTCGAGATTACGACGCTTGGAACCAACCTTGAAGATCCGGTGGATGGCGAAAAGCTGGTCCGGATCAGCGATGCGCTTGACGAACTCGCGAAGGCGGAGCCCGGGCTGGCCGAAGTGGTGGACTTGAAGTTCTTCTGCGGCTTTTCGTTTCAGGAAATCGCGGCGATGCAAGACGTCTCTGAACGAACCGTACAACGCCAGTGGGAAAAAGCGCGCATCTACCTTCATCGCACCATTCGAGCAGACCTGGAGGCCTGACCGAGCGTGTCTGCCTTGAACCCTGAGCGATGGCAAGAAATAAGTCCGCACCTGGATCTCGCGCTCTCGCTTTCTGAGCGGGAACGCGAGAACTGGCTGGCCGAGTTCCGGGCGCAACGGCCCGAGCTGGCCGAGCTCCTTGAGAAGCTTCTGGAAGAACATCACGTCCTGGCCGAGGAGCATTTTCTGGAAGTTGAGCCGGCGCGGCCGGCGAACGAACCATCCTTAACCGGAGATACCCTCGGCGCCTACAAGCTGATTTATCGCATCGGCGAAGGCGGAATGGGCAACGTGTGGCTGGCGGAACGCGTCGATGGCCGCTTCGAACGCCAGGTCGCCGTGAAGTTTCTGCGTTTTGCGGTGGCTTCGCGCACAGCGGCTGAAAGATTCAAGCGCGAGGGCAGGATTCTCGGTCAACTCGCGCACCCTCACATCGCGGAACTGATCGACGCCGGCGTCACCCCGAATGGAGAACCATATCTCGTTCTCGAGCACGTGAAAGGAAAGCAGATCGACGAGTATTGCGATGAGCGCAAGCTCGATGTGGATGAACGGATCAGACTGTTTCTGGACGTTCTCGGGCGCAATCGCCCACGCCCACGCGAATTTAATCGTTCACCGTGACATCAAGCCCTCGAACGTGCTGGTCACGGACGGCGGCGAAGTGAAGCTTCTGGACTTCGGAATCGCGAAGCTGCTTGCCGAAGGCGCAAGTCCCGGGGCGGCGACGCAACTCACGCTGGAAGGCGGAGGAGGGCTGACGCCGCAGTTTGCCGCTCCGGAGCAAGTGAGTGGTCACGCGATTACCACGGCAACCGACGTTTATTCACTGGGAGTACTGCTCTACCTGCTCCTGTCGGGGCAGCATCCGGCGGGCCCCGGTTCGCACTCGCCGGCGGAGCTTGTGAAGGCCATCACGGAAACCGAACCGCGGCGGTTATCCGACGCGGTGGGCCCTCGAGACGAAGCCATGGCGATGAAACGGGGCTCGTCGGCGGAAAAACTGCGGCGGCATGTTCGGGGCGATCTGGACACGATCGTCGGCAAGGCGCTGAAGAAAAATCCAGCCGAGCGCTACGTCTCCGCCGAGGCTTTCGCGGACGATCTACGGCGATTTCTCCGTCACGACCCGATTAGCGCGCGCCCCGATACGATTGGCTATCGCGCCGCCAAATTCGTTCGAAGAAACCTCACCACCGTGACGCTGACTGGTGCCGCCGTTGTTCTGGTGATTGGCAGCCTCTCGGCGGGACTTTTCGTTGCAAATCGCGAACGCAAGGTGGCGGAACGCCGTTTCGTGCAAGTGCGCCAACTGGCCAATAAATTTATAGAACTCGACAACGACATCAGGGGTCTGCCGGGATCGACGAAAGTCAGAATGCAAATCGTCTCTGATTCGCTGCAGTATTTGACGTCGCTGGGCAGCGACGTTCACGGAGACAAAGAGTTAGAGCTCGAGATTGCCTACGCGTATGTACGAGTCGCGCACGCACAAGGTGACCCTACCTCTCCCAATTTGGGTCAGTTCGCGGAAGCAAAGGTCAGCCTCGATAACGCAGAACGCTTTGTCGATGCGGTCCTCGCACAAGACCCGCGGAACCAGCGCGGGTTATTCATTGCCACCACTATCGCGCACGATCGGATGGAATTGGCGAGCTATCAGGAGCGCATTGAAGAAATACTTTCATGGGCGAACAAGACCGGCGATCTGGTCGATCGATTCATGCGGCTTGGCGGAAACTTTACCCCGCATGAGGTTTACAGCATGGGATACTTCGAACAAAACGTCGCCAGAGCGTATGCCGACACGCGGCATTTTGACAAATCCATACAGGCCGCAAACCGAGCCCTCGAAATTGTGCAGCCTGTTCCAGCCGCCCGCCGAGTGGAGGGGAGTGCAATCGGAACATTGGCGATTGCTCGCTGGCAAACGGGCGACCTCGTCGAAGCTCTCAACGACGCGAAAAGGGCGGTGGAACTTCAACAAGTTCAGGCTGCGGGCGGTCAACCGGCATTGCGAGTGAATCTGGCGAACGCCCTGTTGACCCAAGGTTTGATCCTGGGGAAGGCAGATGCAGAGCCAACCCTTGGGCGATCCCACGAAGCACTGGCACCCATCCAGCAAGGAATGGAAATCGGCGAGGACCTGGCCAGCAAGGATTCCAGCGATTACATGAGCCGGCTCGCCTTGGCTAGTACGAGCGTCCAGCTCGCCAATATTTTGCGGCATCAGGATCCCCGCAGGGCTCTCGCTATCTATGACCACGCAATAGCCCGCCTCAGGGAAATAAAACCGAATGCGAGCTCCCAGCTCGCTGAGGTGGATTTGCTCGCCGCCTCATCGTACGCGGCGCGCTGGATTGGGCGCGGTGAGGATGCTCGAGAGCGCATCAACAAAGCGTTCCTACCGTTGCGCGACCTCCGCCTCTACCCGGCGGACAAAGTCGAGCCGATGAGCGAGGCTTACGACGCGTTGCAGGCTCAAGCGGACGATTACGCGGAGACAGGCCAAATCGTTAGCGCCATAGGAGCGTATCAGGATCTCCTGGCGAAGCTCGTGGCCTGGAAACCCGATCTCGACGAGGATCTTCGTGACGCGACGTGTATCGCCCGGACCTGGACGGCGCTCGCAGTGCTCCTCCGCAAAGCCGGACACGTTAACGACGCAACCGAACTGGAAAAACAGCGGGCGGCGCTGTTCGTCCATTGGAAGACCAAGCTACCCAACGGGGACTTCCTGATTCGCCAATCGCAGCGTCAAATCTGGCGTCGCGGTACGCCACCGGTGAACGGCAGCTAGGCGAGCTCAACCCATCCTGACCGGCAAACAGTCCCCTTCTCAAATCCTTGCGGCTGGACTGCAATAGCGAAATATTCTTGCGTCCTTGTCGTCTTTTGCCCGCCGTTTCCGATTACCTAGATAGAGAAGCTGGAATCGGTAGCACGACGCTTCCGGGTAAAGGAGATGACACGACGATGGCCGCCAGCAAACCAATCAAGAAGCTCCAGGGAAAGAACCTCGCAAGGGTTAAGCCGCTGACTGAGATCGTTATCTCTAAAACGGCGGATCGAGCTTCGGCCAATTAGTGGGGGGTCCCAGGCAGAGCCAATCTCCTAAGGTTTTGCTCGACACTGCACGCGCTTCGTAACTGTGGTCGTGTAGCTCGGTCGAGACAATGCGATGACGCGAAGCGCACCACGCATCGGGGCGCCGCGAAGCAAGTTTGAAGATTTTCCGAACCTAAATCAATGGAGGTGATTAATGGCAATGAGGCTATCCAGCAAGCCAGTGAAAGCGAAAAACGATAGATCCAAGCGCATTCCCAACGTGAAGCGCTTGGCGTCCGTTCGAACTTTACACAAATCAACTCCCCCGGATTAGACGCGGCGCAGTTTTGGCGCCACCCGGGGTAAGCAAGGCTGATTCTGAAAAAGTCGGCGAAGAAACGACGCATGCGACTCCGGCGGAAAAGCGATTCGACGGAACATTTAGTCCGCATAGTTCAGCGTCTAATGCCAAAACAGAATGAACCTAGGAGGTGGTCAACATATGGCAGCAAATCAAGCGAGCAAACCAAAAATGTCGATAGAAAGGCAGCTCCAAGCGCATTCCCAGCGTCAAGCGGCTGGAATCCGTGCGCACTCTGCAGAAATCGATTACTCCGAACTAAATGCAGTCCGACGTGGGAGCAGCGTGAACCCGCTGAGCAAGTTCGTTACGTGCGAGCTGCGGTTAAGCGTCGGTAAGGGCGGAATCTGAATCCCAATCCAAATCGATGGAGGTGAGTCATGGCATCAAAGCTCAGCAGCAAACCAGCGAAGGCTGGCGCGAGACGCGCAAAGCGCATTCCGAGCGTCAAGAAGTTGAATGCCGTGCGTCCTTTGCGAATGGAATGCGACACCAGCGGACGAACACAATAAGGCAGAGGGAAAGCGAACCAGCAAAGGTTGGCAAGAACCGCTCCAAGCGCGTCCCCAGCGTCAAGCGCCTGGCACCCGTGCGCACTCTGCATAAGTCAGTCTACGGAGAACTAGATGCAGTGCGACGGAGCGGCAGCGTGAAGCCGCTCAGCGAGTCCGTTCTCAGCATGGCTCGCTGATAAACGCTCGGGCAGTAACCGGCGGGCTTTGGGGGAGAGTCGCTTCTCACGCTCTACGTAAAGAGAATAAGCATCGGCACTGGTGCAGCCGAATAGGTTCGACAAGACTGAACGACTATCGCGCGGCACCTGACATCTGCAGGCTGGGGCTGGAAACCTGACGACTGCGGTCAGAATCTTCGGAATCCAAATCAATGGAGGTGAGTTATGGCAGCGAAGAAAAGCAGCAAATGAGCGAAGGCGACTAAGAGACGCTCCAGCGCATTCCTCAGCGTCAAAAAACTTGGATTCCGAGCGCCCGGCGCTTAATGGGTATGCGTGCTGAATGCCTAACGACAGACGGGGGCCATTATGAAGCGATATCAACCCCATCTCCCGCCGTCGGCGACGGGAGAATGCGGCACGCGCAAAAGAGGCGCGGGAAATGGCGAGCAGGTCTGGGTAGTGTCTGCTGCGGCGGCGCAGGCCAAGCGATCATCCTGGCGGGAGCCGCGGCCGCGACCGGAAATCTTAGTGGGAGGCGGAAAGTTTCGGAGTGGCTACGCTGGCTTCAGCCCCGCTGGCCAACTGAACATAACCATCGCCAAAGTCTGATCCACGGCAGATTGGGATTCCTGCTGGCGCGGATGGAATGCGAATATGCAACGCGTCCGCAGTTTCCTTTCTATCAGCATTACGCCCAGCGGCGCGGGAGAGATGAAGAATTCGCAGCTTAACATCAACGTGACTTAGGGACTCCGACCATAGGTTCAGTTGAATCCAATTCAAATCGCAGGAGACAATAACATGGCAGAGAAGAATCCAGCAAGGCAAAGAAAGCGACGAAGAACCGCGCGAAGCGCATTCCCAGCGTCAAGAAACTGGGTTCCGTGCGCCCTCTCTTAACGAGTATGCGTCCCGAATGCCTAACGACAGAACCCGTCCATTAGAAACGAACAACCCCATCTCCCGCCGTCGGCGAGCAACAAACGCGGCACGCGCAAAAAACACGCGGGAATATGACAGCTCGTGATCGGCAGAGGCACTTCAGCGCACGCAGCGGAAATATCTCCGTGGCCCAATAGCCGCCCCGGAAGTTCGGGCAGCCGATGAGCCGAAAATCGATGGGTTGCCTGATTCCGCATTCGCCGGCGAGCGCGTGCATAGTTTCGTCGCCGTTTCGTCGTGGTTCTGGTATTGCTACCCGTGCGTGCAGCCGAACGATGGCAATGAACTGACTCGCGTCGAAGACAAGTAATTGAGATTTGGCGGTCTGGCGCTACTGATCATGCTGAGCCAGCATGAAGTTGTTCCTTACCTTCTGTCTCGCGATTTAATCGGCGTCGCGATGCGTTGTCGATGGAAACGTCGCCGTCCTCGACAATTCCCGCCGCAATCGCAACTACAGGATCGTCAGCCCCGACGGCTGCTACCTGCTGAAGCAGGCGGTTGGCGCCGACCGCATTGCGACCCTGTCCCGCGAAGCCGCCATTTATCGGCAGCTCTTCTCCGGCAACCAAAAAAATGGCGTCGCCACCCACCTGGCCAGGTTTTGCGCGTACGATGCGGACCAACACATCCTGATCCTGGAATTGATCCGAGGATGCTGAAACTCTCCGCGAGCAGCAGCAGCGCCTCGGCCGTGTTTCCTCCCACTCCGCCAAAAAGGCCGCCGAAGCTCTGGCGGCTCTGCACCGCGCGAACCTGAACTTGAAGGAAAAAAGCTTCACGCCGCGGGCGTCGGTTCTCTCTCTTCATCAGCCCACGCTGGCTTCGTATCGCAACGTCAGCCGCGCGGGCCTGCAGCTCGTCGAAATCATTCAAAAACAGAAAGATTTGACTGACCACCTCGACCAACTGCGCCACGAATGGCAGCCTTCCGGCTTCATTCACGGTGACATCAGGGCCGAGAACTTCTTGATTCCCGTGCCCTTGCGTCGCGGCAAGCGGCCGGTAAAGATCGTAGATTTCGAATTCGCGGGCGCAGGCGACTCCGCTTGGGATGTCGGCTCCCTATTCTCCGAATATCTCAGTTTTTGGCTTTTTTCCTTTCCGCTGATGACCGCCAGTCCATTGGATCGGTTTATTCACCTTGCGGATTGTCCATTGGACAAGATTCAGCCCTCAGTCCGCTCGTTCTGGAACCAATACGCGCCGTTGCATGGCATTGCAGAATTCGAAATCCGATCAGTTCCTGCTTCGCGCCGTCAAATTTTCGGCGCTGCGTTTTTTCGTCATGGCCCTTGAGGTGAGCGCGGCTCTTTCCTCGGTTAACACGTATATTCTTTCGCTGGTCCAACTGGGGATGAATATTCTGGCGCACCCGGAGGAAGCCGCCGTCGAGCTGTTTGGGATCGCGTCCAGCCATGACTAACTGCCGCGAACAAATCGAGGGCGCGATTCAGGCCACGGCCTTTCTTTCGTCCAGCAAGTACTCCTGGTTTGGAAAACCATCGCCGCGACTCACCTTGCACTTTGAGCGGGCGCTCGGCGCAAAAAGCGATTCAGAGTTGGCTATTGTCAACACTGCAGAGCCAGCTTTACTCGGATTTCTACTGCCAGGGAACCGCGACGCCTTCGGTGAGAGAAGCGAATGCCTTCACTCACCAAAACGTCGGCGAATTCGTAGATGAGCTGTCCAGTGCCAACTGCGGCGCCGGCTATTTAGCGGAAGGATGGCAGGTCACATCCCTCCCCAACAACGAACTCATTGCTCAAAGAGATGATCTGCACTTTCGCGTACAAAAGCCGATTGCCGCACCGGGAACGGCGACTTGCCCGATCCGGCCGCCCGGCTGAGCCTGCGCTTTCCCAAAGAACTCCTTGGAATCTCTCCTGGCTTCTATATGGCCGTCAGCAACGTTGAATTCCCGAATTCCGACAACGCGAAGCTCGTGCGGTTCTACTGGAACCTCCGCCCTGAAGCCGCTGTTCCGCTCATGCAGGAGCTGACTAGCGGACTCAACTGTGCTCGCCTTCCATTCAGGTTAAAGGTGGTCAACGACCGCGGAGCATTCAGCCGTTGTGACGCCGCGGTACTTTACGTGCCGAATAGCGATTACGCGCAGGTCGCGCAGATTGTCGAACGAATTTACCCGAAGATAAGTGGCAGGCTGAATGAACGGGTTCCCGCTTTCACCAAGCGCCTCGGCCCCGGTCTCGGCTTTGCCGAAGATCCCGGCACGAAACAAGATAGCTTTGGAACGCATCGTTGCCGCTTGCTTGCCGAAGGCATGTTTCGCGCGTGGCAGCAAGGCCGCAAATCGTTATCCGATCGACTGAAAGATCGTCGAAGCGCACTTCGCCGAAAACGAAATCAGCCTTGAAACTCCGTTTCTAAATCCCGGCTCCGCTGACATTTATAAATTTCGAGTCAAAGGTGCGCGAGTCCGCCGCCCGGACTCTAGTGAAATGGACCCGCTTCTTACTCCACGAACGACTACTTGGATGCGGCTGCGCGTATCGCTTCTCGCATCAATCGACAAGCAATTTGGCATGGAAACCAATGCAATTGGGTCGGTTTCCAGTCTCTGGAACGAAGCCTTACTCCCCAGGGGAACGCAACATTACGTGCGCTCGGGCCTGACTTGTATTCCGGCACCAGCGGCGTCGCCTTGTTTCTCGGTGAGCTATGCTGCGCAGACCGGAGATGCGGACGTGCGCCGCACTGCGCTCGGCGCGATTGCGCAGGCCCTCTCGCATCTCGATATTTTGCCTGGTCCCGCTCGCCCCGGCCTTTTTTCTGGGTGGATCGGAATCGCATTAGTTGCCGCGCGACTCGGGAAAAATTCTAGAAGAGGAGAAGCTTCTTCGCGCCGCGCTGCGAATCGTTCAGCGCTGTCGGCGCGAAAAACTGGAAAACTGGGAGTTCGACTTCATGTTTGGCAAGGCGGGAACCATCGTCGGCTTGCTGATACTGCGCGATATGCTGGACGTGCCAGGTCTGCTCGATTTGTGCTTACCGCTCGCGCGAAAACTGCTGAACAATGCGAACAAATCTAAGGTGGGCTATTCGTGGCCCTGTTCAGCGATGCCCACCAGCCGAAATTTGACGGGCTTTGCCCATGGAGCGGCTGGCATTGGTCACGCGCTTGTCGAACTGTTCCAGGCCACCGGCGATGCGAAGTATCGCAAGGCGGCGCAAGCAGCCTTTGCCTACGAGCGGCATTGGTACGATCCCGTTCAGCGCAATTGGCCCGATTTGCGCGAAACGCCAGGCCAACCTCGACCGAGTCGCAAGGCGCTGCCATTCGCGACTGCTTGGTGCCACGGTGCTCCCGGAATCGCCTTATCCCGCCTGCGTGCGTACGAAATTCTCGAGGACAACGCCTGTGAGGCCGAGGCGCGTGTGGCCCTGGAAACAACGCGCCGAGCAGTGCAAGCCCGGCTGCACGCTCCTAATGCGGATTATTCCCTTTGCCACGGGCTCGCTGGCAACGCCGAGGTCCTTCGCTATGGATCTTCGGTCTTGGGAACCGATGCTTCCGACGCATGTAAAGCAGTGTTAGCGGTTGCTGCGACAGGAATCGAAACTTTCGGTCCCAACTGACGATGGATGGCCCTGTGGCACTTCAGCCGGTGGAAACCCGAGCCTAATGCTCGGTCTGGCAGGCATCGGCCACTTTTATCTTCGCCTCGCCGTTCCCTCAGTTCCAAGGATCCTAATCCTGCGTCGAGAAGAGTTTTCTTCGGGAGAGTGACGCCATTTTAGAGCACGAGGCGGAGCAACCCTACGCGACTCTCGAATTCCTCAAAAACCACTCGTCCGGTAACGGCGCGATCTCTAACGACTCCGATCGAAGGCCCAAAAATCCATCGCCCGTAGATGGAACTCTAGCCGTCCGAGTGTTTCGGCAATCCACAATGGAAACAGCGTCGAACGAACGGGTCGCTGAAAGCGAACCAAGCCCGAGTGAAGAACGGTTTCCTACAACGCGGGCAAGGCCACTCCGACAAGCGAATCCGGGTAATAATCAGCAGAACGAGCCACGAAACACCAACGATAGAACCGTATGGCCAGAGCGCATGGAGGCTTCGAGTAAAGTACCCGACGAACGTGAAAACGGGTAACAACCCGATTAGCAGAAAAAGGAATTGGTTCCTGCGGCTTCTGTAGTTTCGCCACGCTGCATCGTAATCGCCGATTTGTCCAGTGGCTGCAACCGATAACATAGCGGCCTTCCCAATGCTGCATTTTTACATTTCAGGGTTCGAGGCGCAATGAAGCGGCTGCGTTATTCTCAAGTTCTGATTCGCCGCGTTACCGGACAAGCGCGGCTAACCGCCTGAGAGCGAGCTTCGAAGAAGGACTGATCGAACTCTGAGATCGGTGCGTCCGGTTGTCACCCGTGCCGCAAAAAAAACACAGAACCGGATCATCAGTCGAATCTGCCCCTTTTTGCCCCCGCGTGCTTTTGTTAAGTGCCTGCCGGCCAGCGAGATGGTTGGTAGGGGCGGTGGGGATCGAACCCACGACCTTCGGCTTAAAAGGCCGCTGCTCTACCACTGAGCTACGCCCCTACAATCAATCCGAATAGTTTACCTGAAATGAAGGGTCTCGGGCGACCAAGTCGCGCGTTTGCGTGGAATCGTCGTGCGCACCCGCGTACTAATTTACTCGACCGCGAATTCGAGGCATCCGAGGGTAAAGTTGAAGGGAAACGGGCCCGGTTCGCTTTTCTTGTAGATGCCATCGAAGAAAACGAAACGGCGATGAGGGTCGGTCTCGTGGAACTGAAGCGAGGGCTTCCACGGGCCGGAGTGCCAGCCTTTATCGGCGGCGGTCAGCAGCTGAATCGGCTCGCTCCAATCGGACATATTAGGCGAGGGAATCTTCGCGCCGGTGCGGCACCACCACAGGCCGGTGCTTGCAGAAGCCTCGCCTGCCGCGACGTGTACGCGGGAAAAAACCGCTTCATGGCCGTTCCCGGTTTTTGCGACGCAGAAGTCGAAAACTTTTTCATCGGGCGCGAAAACGATCTGGCGATCGGACCAGTTCGTGCGGCCGTCGATGCTCTCTGCGTAGCCCTGCACCAGATGATTTTCGACATTTGAGCCAGCGACGTACCACAGGCGCCATTTCCCGCCCGCGTAGATCAGGTTCGGTTCGTAAACGCTGCCGCGTTCCCACTCTTCACGCGCCACAAAAACCGGCTCAGGCTGATCCTGCCACCGCTCGCCATCCCATTCGAGATATCCGATCGTGTACGGACCCATCAGATTTTCCGCGCCGCCCGCGTAGTAAATCCGCTCGACCCACTCCCCACGCGTCGGATCCCAACCTTTCACGTATGACGGGCAGTGGCGACCGCCTTTCAGATCCCACGGCGCGCTGCGATCTTGCGTAGAGAGCATCGCCGTCTTTGCGGGATCGCTCGGATCTGGAGTCAGAGCCCAGCCGCTCGCAGAAAGCGGCGCACCGGCGGGAAGCGACGCGCTAAAGATCTGAATCGCTTCTCTTCCCGAGACGCGGCCCGCGAGGTACATCCACCAGCGATCGCCGCGTTTCGCGACGGACGAATCGGTGACCTGAACGGCGTCTTTAACCCGGCCGAAGCCGTCGGCGGGATCGAATATTTTGGTCTCAGCAAGAATTGAGATTTTGGAAGTGGTCGTCACGCCAAGATTGTCGCGCATCGCAAACGCCATACTCAAGAGCCGCACACGAAAAAAAACGGGAACCCTTTTTCCGGGTGGCGCGCGTCGCGCTCGCCGGGCAAAGAGTCCCCGTCCTACATTTCAGACCACGGGCTGCCCCGTAGTTGCGCCGGGCCAGCGGGCGGGCCGCTTACTTCGGGTGCTGCGTCTTGTCGTTGTGCTTCTCGTTGTGGATCTGCTTGCTTTCCCTGTTCTGTTCCTTGTTGACCTGCTTCTTTTCCGAGCCGGTCAGGTGGCCGCCGTTGGCCTGGCGATCGGCGTGGACCTGCTGGTTGATCTTCTGCTCGTTGCCTTCCGCGTGAGCCGCTTCGCCGGCCGTCATCTGACCGCTGGAGACGCCGTTGGCGATGCGCTGCTGCTGGTTGTTCTGGCGCTGCCCGACTTCGCTGTTCGTGCCCGGCTGAGTGGCGGCGTTATGTTTGTCGTCATAGATCGAATTGCTGACGTGATTTTGCTGCGCGTTCACCTGGGCCTTTTCCTGACCGGTGAGGTGACCGCCGTTTGCCGCGCGATCGGCCGACACTTCGTGGTTGATGTTCGACTCGCGGTTCTCGAGGTTCTTGGTTTCGCCCGCGGTCAACTGACCGGAATGGACGCCGTTGGCAATGCGCTGTTGCTGATTTTCCTGCCGCTCGCCGACGTGGCTCATCGCCGGGTTAGCCGGACGGCCATGATTTTCGGAAGCCCAGTTTGAACGGTCAGCAGCAGCGGAACTTTCGTGCTGCGTCTGCTCGGCCGTCGGCTGGACGTGCGTTTCGCTGGCGTACGAACGTTCCTGCGCCGTCGGTTGAGCGGCGACTCCGCCCGGACCGCCGTTGAAGCTGGTGTGATTCACGACAGTCGTGTTATTCACGACGGTGCGATCGACGTACACGTTGCGCACAACGCCGGTGTTGACGTTCACAACCGCGGTGTTATAGGCGAACACTCCGCCGCGCCACGCGCCGCCGACGAAACCCGCGCCGCCGTAGCCGAAGCCGTAGTTCACGCCGCCGTAGAATCCGACGTGAGGGCCCCAGTATCCGGCATGGAAGCCGTACACTCCGCCCGCGTATCCCCAGTAACCCGGCGTCCACAACAGGCCGACTCGCGGAGGAGCAACCCAAACTCCGGGAACCCAGTAATAACCTGCGGCGCCGTAGGCCCAATAGCCCGGCGTCCAAAGATAGCCTTCCGTGGGGCACGGCGGCTGCACATAAACCGGCAGCGCCGGAGGCCCAACGTGAACCGAAATTCCAACGGCAATTTGCGCCGACGCCGAGGGCGCCGCACCGGCGATCCCCAGCGCCAAGAACATGATCGGAACCAGTGCCAGAAGTAACGTTTGCTTGCGCATTGCAGACTCCTCCCGAATCAGGACGTTCGCTAAATTTTTAATTCGAATTGCGCCCCACCTGGGCTTTGGGACTCGCCTGCTCCCTGCGATGTGAAACACGAGGCGAAGCAGAAAGTTTCAGGCTCTTTTCCGCCGTTTTCCGGGCGCGAAAGCTCCCTGTATCAAGGATATCCAAACCACGGAGGGGAGGAAGTAAGCGGAAGTACAGTCGTGCGCTGAGTGGCAACAAATTCGTACAGCTGTACGGACGTACTAGCAGAAGCGCGTGTGGATGGCCGGTGCAGATATGCCTCCGTCACCGTCGCTGGCGCAAAGCGTTCGCAGGATACGAACTATGCGCCCCAATCGAACGAACGCGTAACGGCCTTCTTCCATGTGGAGTACAGAGTCGCTCGATTCGCTTCGGACATTGCCGGCGTCCAGGTGCGGTCGGCCACCCAATTCGTTTCCAACTCTGCGGTGCTTGCGTAGAAGCCGACGGCAAGGCCTGCGGCGTAGGCGGCGCCGAGGGATGTGGTCTCGCGCGTTCGCGGACGAACGACGGGCAGATTCAAAATGTCGGACTGAAATTGCATGAGCAACTCGTTGCCTACCATTCCGCCGTCGGCACGGAGAACGTCGAGATTGATGCCGGAATCCTGCTCCATCGCTTCGAGCACTTCGCGCGTTTGAAACGCGGTGGCTTCCAAAACGGCGCGCGCGAGGTGGCCTTTGTTTGCGTAACGCGTCAGGCCGGCGATCACTCCGCGCGCATCCGATTTCCAATGCGGGGCAAAAAGACCGGAGAATGCGGGAACAAAGTAAACGCCGCCGTTATCGCTGACGGTGCGCGCCAGCGTCTCGATGTCCGAGCTCTTTTCGATCAAGCCGAGATTGTCGCGAATCCACTGAATCAGCGCGCCGGTGATGGCGATGCTACCCTCCAGCGCGTAGCGTGCCGGCTCAGTTCCGAATTGATAGGCAACGGTGGTGAGCAAGCCCGAGGTGGAGTACACGGCTTTCATGCCAGTGTTCATCAGCAGGAAGCAGCCCGTGCCGTAGGTGTTTTTTGCCTCACCGCGTTTAAAGCAGGCCTGGCCGACGAGCGCAGCCTGCTGATCGCCCAAAATGCCTGCGATGGGAACTCCTGAGATCGGATCGAGCCTGGCGTTCCCGTACACTTCGCTGCTCGGCCGAATGCGCGGCAAAATGGCTCTGGGAATTTCGAAATGGGCAAGCAATCTGGGATCCCAGTCGAGCGTGACGAGATTCATGAGCTGTGTGCGGCTTGCATTGGATACGTCGGTGATGTGAATTCCCGCGGAGGGTCCTCCGGTGAGCTTCCAGGTGAGATACGAATCGACCGTGCCGAACAGCAGATCGCCCGAATTCGCGAGTTCGCGCGCGCCGGGCACGTGCTGCAACATCCAACGAATCTTCAGCGCGCTGAAATAGGTCGATAGCGGCAAGCCCGTGACGCTCCGGAAGCGATCGGGTCCGCCTTCTCGCGAAAAAAGCGCCACGTCCGGGGCAACGCGGGTGTCCTGCCAGACCTGCGCGTTCGACACGGCGTTGCCCGTGGAGCGGTTCCACAAGATCGCCGTTTCGCGTTGATTGGTGATTCCGATTGCGGCCAACTGCGAACGGGAAAGTCCGCCGTCTCGCATTGCGCCGGCAATGACTTCCTGCGTGTTGCGCCAAATTTCCTCTGAATCGTGCTCGACCCAACCCGGCCGGGGGTAAATCTGTTGGTGCTCTTTCTGGGCCATCGATACAACTTCGCCGGCGCGATTGAAGACGATGAATCGCGTGCTGGTGGTGCCTTGATCGAGAGCGCCGAGATATTCAGCCACGGCCCATGCTAACTGGTATTCGGACGCTACGCCAATCACGCGGAGAGCAGGCGGAAAGCCGCGCAAGGATGGACCGTTTGAATCCACCATGCGCGGGCGTTCCAGATTCGAAGCAGAGATTTAGTCGGCGGGCGCTTCGCGCAGCTGGCCCAGCGTGGCGACGGGCCGTTTGCGCTTCCAAACGTAATCCTTGCGGAGTTTCTGCTGATGCTTGGTCACTTGCTTTTCCAACTCGGCGAACGCAGCCTTCGCGCTACCGAGGGGATCGGCGCCTACGCCGGTGGCGTGCATCGTGCCCGTAGGCAACGTTAGATTTACTGAAAAACTGTATTCGGGCTTATGAGGACTTTTCTCGAGGGATTCATGCAGGCGTACCAGATCGGGGTCGTACCGTTTTAAGATTCGATTCAGCTTATCGGTGTGACGCTCGGTCTCATGCTCGATCGTAATGCGATAGCCTTGTTCGATGTGGCTGTACGTTATTTTCATTCGGACACCCTCTTTGGTGTAAATGGGAAGGTTGAATGGTCAGAGTCATCGAGGCATTTTCAGCATAGTCCCGCGCATCGTCCGATGCAATACCACTCGAACAATTTGAGTGTCGAAATCCGGCGGTGGCGCGGTTGAAAATCAAAGCGTGCTCTGTTGGTTTGACACGGTCAATAGTACGGTCTTACCCTCGTTTCGTGTTCATCACATTAGAGAATCGAACCGATAAATGCCGCCAGACACGAAAATTGACTCCGCTGGATTACGAAATATTTATGTAGGGCCCGCAGGCTGGTCGTATCCGGACTGGAAGTCGATCGTCTATCCCTCGCCGAAACCGAAGGGATTTCACGAGGCGGAATTTCTCTCGCGCATTTTTGACACGATCGAGATCAACACTTCGTTTTACTATCCGATGAAAGCGGCACTGGCGAAGCAGTGGGTCGCCCGCACGGCCGCGAATCCCCGTTTCCTATTCACCGCGAAGCTCTGGCAAAAATTCACGCACGAAGCGAGCACCTCGGCGACCGACGTTCGCGAGGTGCGGCTGGGTTTCGATGCGATCCAGTCGGCGAACCGGCTCGGCGCAGTGCTGCTACAGTTCCCGTATTCGTTCCATAACACGCCGGTGAATCTGGCGCATCTTTCACGGTTGGTGGACGAGTTTCGGTCTTATCCTTTGGTCGTAGAGGTGCGGCACTCCTCGTGGTCGCACAAGGAGTTCTACGAATTTCTCCATAAGCGCAGCGTCGGTTTCTGCAACATCGATCAGCCGGTGATCGGGCACTCGATCAAGCCGAGCGAGCGAACGACTTCCCCGGTCGGATACATCCGCCTCCATGGCCGCCGCTATGACACATGGTTCACGGACGATCCCGATTCGCCGCCCTCGGAGCGCTACAACTATTTGTACTCGGAGCAGGAGTTGCTTCCGTGGACCGAGCGTATCGAGACGGTGGCTGGGCACACGCGCTCGACGTTCGTCGTGACCAACAATCACTTTCAAGGAAAAGGAATCGTAAACGCGCTTCAGCTCATCCATCTGCTCACGCACGCAAAGGTGAACGGTACCCGACCCGCTGCGTGAACACTATCCGCAGCTTGAGGCGATCGCCGACGAGCCCGCGAAGACTCCAACGTTGTTCCCAATGCCGCCGAAATAATTCAGGCACACCCGTGCGCGGCGGCGGTCGAGCTGTGTGAAGGGACGTCTGCCAGGAAGTTACTTCTTGAAAAGATCTTCGAATGCTTTCCGGGCGTCGTTCGGGCGCCCCGGAGTGGCCGCGGCCGTTGAGCTGGCTGAGGCGTACGCAACCGGCGAAGTGTCTTTCTCGACGGTCATGCGGTACTCGAAAAACGTGCAGTCGTTCTTGGCGTCTTTTTTAGTGATTCGTTCCGGGATCGGCTGGGTGCATTCAAACTGACGTCCGGTATCGAAATGCACGCACTGCTTGCAGCTATGCAATGCGGTGTGGCACCGGGGGCATTCGCCGCCGGGATCAAAGCCGGGCATGAGGACCGCGCCACAGCTCGAACAACGCGCCCTGGTTACAGTTCCAACCATGCGCGGCGTACGTGGTCCCATGGAATCCTGCTGCTTGGGACGCGGCTCGCCGCTTGGGGGCCGTTCGGTTCGATCTCTCTTTTTGTCCTGGGAATCGCGGTCGCTGTAGCCCCTTTGCCTATACTTCCGCTCCATGGAGCCTCCTAAGGGGTTGCGTCATCATACAACGAAAGAGTTTTTGCAAATTGTGAATTCCACGGATGTTACGGGAAACGCTATGGGCGTTCCGGCGCCTGGGCGCCGGGAATGAAAATTGTTTTTAAGAGCGCGACTTTTCTGCTTTTCTAGCCCAAAACTTACGACAGACCTTCGAACGGCAGGTCCGCCTGAAGAAATTTTTGCGGCGCGCCGAAGCCGGACGTGATGGCTTCGGCGGCGAGGTAGCCGCTGCGCACGGCGCCCTCCATGGTGGAAGGCCAGCCGGTGCTGGTCCAGTCGCCTGCCAGGGCGAGGCCGTTCACGCTGCGATTGCTGCGAAG
This sequence comes from uncultured Acidobacteriota bacterium, assembly GCA_963839325.1. Lineage (GTDB taxonomy): Bacteria > Acidobacteriota > Terriglobia > Acidiferrales > UBA7541 > Palsa-295. The sequence goes on from CAWIUO010000006.1 coordinate 323,272, forward strand.
GGCGCCATCGATCGACACCGGGTGAAGGTGAAAACGTCGCATGGATTTCCTTGATCACCGTGGCTTTGATAAGTTGCGCGTCACGCGTGAGAGGCAACACGTCGGCAAGATCGCGGCGGCACAGTTCGATGATTTCCTGGCGCGATTTGGGAACCAGATCGTAAGAGGCGCTGATGACGAGCTGGAGATATTGCCCTGCTTGCGTTGATCCTTTGATGCCGGGCGCGTTCTCAGCGTTTGCTGAGAGTTGGGTTTTGTTGAAGATCCATTGCACAGTGTGATCGAGCAGAGCCAGGTACGGTTCACTCATCACTCCCCGGTCGAACCAGAAGTGCACACCGGTGATCGGAGAGGTCTGGATGTGCTGCACTCCTTCGAGTGCGGTACCGGCGCCGCTCATTTCCGCCGGAAGTAGCTCGGTGACGAGATTTTGAGGCACAGCGACGACGCATGCATCCGCGCTGATTTGCGTCCCGTCTTCGAGTGTCGCGCCTGCGAAAGTTCCTTCGCTCACGCAAATCTTTTTCACGCCGGAGCGCATTCGCACGGACCCGCCACGTTTTATAAGTTCAGATTCGCAACCGTCGTACAGATCAGCCAGCGGAACCGTGGGAACGCCGATCGTGTAGCCGAGCTTGCTTCCCAGGAATGCCTTCCAGAAAACCTCGATGCCGTAGCGCGCGTCGCTCCGCGAAAGCTCTTCATCGAGCGCGCTCACCAGGACCACGCGCCAGAAACGCTCGATCGCGCCCGGCGTCTGCTTCATGCGTTGCAGCCAGTCGAGCATCGAGACGCCTTCGATGTTCGCGGGTGTGCCGCCGGCCGTCGCGATGGCGAGCATAGCGTTCGCGATCGAACGCTTATCCGCGAAGCTCAGGGCCTCGAAGGCTAAAAAGGAAGGCATCATGTGCAGCGGCGGAGGAAGCGAAACCGCTCGCATGGTTGAGCGTCGTCCGAACTTGTCCGCGAAATAAAGCGTGTCGTAAAAACGCACTTTCTCGGCCGCTCCGACGCGCCGATAAAAATCCGCGAGGTTGGTGCAACAGCCGAGCGTAAGGTGCTGGCAGTTGTCCACTTCGTTGCCGTCGGGAAGCGTGTACGACGTGGCGCGTCCGCCCAGGTGCGGACGTTTTTCGAGCAGCTGGACTTTGTGTCCTGCGTCAGCCAGTGCGACGGCGGACGAAAGGCCCGCCAGACCGCCGCCGATCACCAGAACGTTTTGCGAGGGCATCCTTCTTCGACCAACCCTTCATTCCCGCCATCAGGAGGTATTGAATTTTTTCCGCGCTGGAAAGTGATACCCGCGAAGAGAAAACGTCGAACTCACGGTCTTCAATGCGCGCGAGCAACGTGCTGTACGTGCGGATCAGCGCCCACAGCGTGGCGCGGCTATCGGCGTCAACGCGTTGAACGAGCGGCGCGCCTTCTGCGTAAAGCTGCCAGGCGCGGTCGGCTTCGAATTCCAGCAATTCGCGAATCTTCGAAGTGACCGGACCCGAAAGCTCGCTTTGCGCCACGCCGAAGCGGTCCAGATCTTCCTGCGGAAGATAGACTCGGCCGATCGCGTGGTCGCCGCCGACGTCGCGAATGATGTTCGTCAGCTGAAAAGCGAGACCAAGCCGTTCCGCGAGGTCAGGAGATTTCGGGTCGCTGAATCCGAAGACGTGAATACACGTGAGGCCAACGGTTCCGGCGACGCGATAGCAATATTCGGTGAGGCGATCGAACGTCGCGTATGTAGCGATCGTCAGATCCATCTCGGCGCCGAGAATCAAGTCGTGGAAATAACGGACAGGAATACCGAAGCGCGCGATCGTGTCCGCGAGCGCCGGAAGAACCGGGTGCGCGGCGGTTCGTCCATCGACGGCGTCATCGAGCATGGCGCGCCAACGCGCGAGGCCCTGGCGCTTCGATTCGAGGTCTCCGGCTTCGTCGGAAACGTCGTCGATCAAACGCATAAACGCGTACAGCGCGCACAGCGCGTTCCGCTTTTCTTTTGGCAGCCCAAAAAACGCCAGATAGAAACTGCTCTTCGATGCCCTCGCAATACGATTGCACTCCGCGTACGATTCGCGGACCTCCGCCGTGTACGGTCCGCTTCGCGTCCGCACCGGCAAACCCGCGAAAGCACCTCCGATGGCCGCGCCCATCGTCGCAGCGTCCGAACGAAGTGGCGACGCCACAGCGCGCACCCGCGTCGCAGAAAACTGCCCGGTCTTACGCCCGTCCTCGCGAGCGAACGTCTTCTTCGCCAGCGTGCGCGCCAGCAACTTCGCCTGCGTCCATTTAGAAAGCGGACGGCCGCGTGCGCAGCGTGTCATACCCCGAGGCCTCGATCGCATCGAGAATCGCGAGACCTCCCCGGCTGAACATCTCGAGATCCACGCGCAGGAACGGCGCCACCGTGCTCGCGAGCGGCATCCCGGCAGCGAAAAGCTGCCGCGTGCGCGCAATCAGTTCCTTCATCAACGCTACGTAGCGGGCGTCGAAGCGCTGGTTGACGATGTCGCCTTCCGTGAGCCCGTACTTCGCTAGCGCTTCCAGCGGAATGTAGATGCGGCCTTTTTCCAGGTCGCGCGAAACGTCCTGCCAGAAATTCGCGAGCTGCAACGCCGTGCAGGTATCGTCGGACATTTTCTGCCGCATTTCATCGCGATACCCGCAGAGATAGAGGACTAGCCGTCCTACTGGATTCGCCGAGTAAACGCAGTAGTCGTAAACGTCGGCCCAGGTTTTATAGCGGCGAATGGTTTGGTCCTGCCGGAAGGCCTTCAGCAGATCGCTGAATGGAGTCGATCGGAATATTCTTGGCCCGAATCGTTTGCGCGAGAGCGATCAAGACCGGATGCGACGGTCCGGCTCCACTCGCATAAATCAGTTTCAGCTCGACTTCCCATGCGTCCAGAAGCTCGATGGCGCGCGCAGGGATGGCGACTTCATCGCCGAGGTCGTCCGACCAACGGCAATACGCGTAAACGTTATAGAAATGCTGGTGGAGTTCCTTCGGCAGCAGCCGCGATACCACGTTGAAATTTTCGTAGTGGTGCGTGGCCAGCCAGCGCGTGTATCGCTCGGCTTCGGCGGGCGTGCAACCCGCAGGAGGAAGGTTGCGCGCAATTTCCAGTTCAGGAGTGGGAAGCATTCAGCCCAGACGCAGCGGCACATCACGGAATCACTGCGGTTTTCAGCTCGTCCTTCCGATTTTTCATGTGCTCGAAAACGTGAGGCAGACCTTCGAGGCCAACTTCGCCGGTCACGAAATCGCTCGCGCGAATTTCGCCGCGCGCGATGGTTTCAAGCGCCTCGCGCATGAATCGCGGCGTGTGATGAAAAGTCGATTTGATCGTGATTTCGGAGTAATGCAGCGCGGCGGGGTCGAATTTTACTTCGCTGCCCGTGGGACATCCGCCGAACAGATTCACCGTGCCGCCCTTGCGCACCATCTGCAGCGCCCACTCCCAGCTGATCGCGGCGGCCAACGGCTTCGATCACGGCGTCGGCGCCGCGACATGCCTTCGGTGAGATCGCGGACCGTGCTTTACGGGATTGTCGATCTCGTTGACGTCAAATGCGGCCACGGCGCCCAGGCGCTCGCGCGGCTTCCATCTGATTCTTGCGTTTGCCGACGGCGATGACGCTGACGTTGCGCTGCGAAAGAATGCGAATGAACTTCAGACCGATCGCTCCGCAGCCGATCACGACCGCGGTGTCCCCTGCGCGAATTCCGGTTTCGTGGATGCCGCGCAGCACGCAAGCCAGCGGTTCGGCCATGGCAGCGTCGGTAAAAGTGACGTGGTCCGGAATTTCCTGCATATTCTCGCGAACGATGCGGCCGGGGATGCGGATGTACTCCGCATATGCGCCATTATTGAATAGCAGGTCTTCGCAGAGATTCGGCTGGCCCTTCCGGCAGTAGAAGCAAATATTGCAAGGCGCGGAATTCGCGGGCACGCACGCGCATGCCCTTGCGGACGCCGCCATTCACGGCACTGCCCTTTTTCTCGACGACGCCGGCGAGTTCGTGCCCGAAAAGCGAGGGAGGCTTGATCATTCGAGCGTGATAACCGCGCTTCCAGACTTTTAGGTCGGTGCCGCACGTCAGCGCCACTTCCACGCGCACCAAGACCTCGTCCGCGCCGACGCTTCGGAATATCGACGCTTTCAATCTTCAGGTCTTCCGCGGCCGTAGAGAACCGCGGCGTTCATGTGTCCGTTGCTGTTGCGTATGCGAGCTCATTCGTGAGTTATCACCACTTTCAACGTATCGTCCGCCGGATGAGCGGCTAAATGCAAGCCATCGGCGATCTTTTCAAGCGGAAACCGGTGCGAAATCAACTCCCGCACCGGCAGTCGCCGCTCGAACACAAGGGCCGCGGATTCCGCCTGATCGTCCACCGAGGCGCTATAACTCCCGAGAATTTCCTTTTCTTCGACCCCAACGGCTGCCGCCGGGAAACCCAACTGCATGACGGGATCGTTATGAGCAAACAGTAGCACGCGACCGCCCGGCCGCGCGAGTGCCAGAGCTTCCGGGACCAATGACGGGTTGGGCACGGCCAGCATCACCGCGTCCGCGCCCCGTCCCTCCGGTGCGCTTGCGCAATTCTTCGAGCAGATTGGCGCTGGTCGGATCGAACACTTCTTTTGCGCCGAACTGCAGACTGGCCGCTCGGCGACCCGGCATCGGGTCACTGGTGTAAACTTCCGCGCCTTCGTACTTCGCGAGAATCATCAGCAGCATTCCGATCGGTCCCTGCCCGATGACCAGCACGGTTTCGCCGGATGCGACGCGCGCTTTGCGCACGGCCTTGAGGCAGGTATTCACCGGCTCGACGAATGTGGCTTCTTCGAAGCGTGACGTCGGCGGGCAGCGCGATCATCCCGCGCTCGACGATCCACGGCATCGCGCGAACGTATTCCGCGAATCCTCCGCCATTCGGATCGAAGTCCCGCCGTCAGTCCGGTCTTTCTTATAACCCGCGCACTGAGAGAAGAGTTTCTGCTCGCAGTAGAAGCAAGCGCCGCACGGAATGTGATGAAAGCTCACCACGCGATCGCCCGGCTTGAACTTCGTAACGCCGCGGCCGACTTCAACTACCGTGCCGGCCAGTTCGTGACCCAGAATTTGCGGCGGATTCACGAAGCCGTGATGGATTTTCTTGATATCGGTGCCGCAAATGCCGCAGGCCGCCACGCGAAACAGGACTTCGCCTTCGCCAATTTCGGGCACGGGGACGGTTTCGACGACCACGTGCCCTTTGCCGCGATAAACCCCAGCGCGCATGTGCGGAACGCTTCTCGTGCTGCGGCTTGGCGGCGTGCGATCGGTGCAATGGTTTGGCTCATACTGAAGCTAATACGCCGCAGCTGCTCGTTCTGGTTTCGAGCGGCACTGAGTTCGCGCGCGAGTGCTCCTATATAAGAGTCCAGAAACCGCGCCAGAGATTCAGCCGCCTTCTTGCTGTTGCGGCCAAGCCGGACCAGACCGGGAATCGAAGCGGGGTGACGCGCGACTTGCCCGAGTACGCGAGGCAGGCTTACCTGGCCTCCCTGGGAGAACACGCGGCTCATGTCGAGCGGCAGGTCTTCGTTCGCCTCGTCGCTGATCGAGCGGATCGCTATCGAGGGCACGCCCGACGATTGCGCTTCGGCGACAATCTCAAAACTTTCCATCTCGACTGCATCTGCGCGCGCGCCGAGAGCGCTCTTCGATTCTGCGCTGGCGACAACGCTCGCTCGACGTATAGAACTCTCGACGACGGTGGCTCCGCAGCTCTCGCCGATCGATAGAAGATCGCTCCGTGCACGTCACTTCTGCCTGCGTCGTGGATCGTTCAGACAGGATGCCACGCGCAGCCAAGACTTCTCCGACCGCATACTCTTCGGCGAAGCGCGCCCGCCAATCCCGCCGAAATGCAGCGAGATACGGTTCCGAGCCGTTGCGGATGGCATCCGTAATTGCGAGCGCAAGCCTGTTGCGGCCGACGCCCGTCAGCAAAACGCTAACGTTCGGCATCGCCGACTGGAAGCCGATAAAGTCCGAGCGATCGCCGAGCTTACCGGGGCGCGAACTTCCGCAGCTCTCGCCAGGGGGCAAATTCATTTTCAAGCGCGAAGGTGACCAGAATTTTCATCGCATTCATGTTATGCCGCGCTCGCTGCGAGCGACGCGCTTCGCACCGCCGCGTTGCGGCACGTAGCCGTTCTATTCGTACCAGCGCACCGCGCGCTCCAGCGCCGCCTCGACGCTCGATCGCGCGTAGCCCAGTTCCCGCTCGGCCTTTCGCGTCTCCACAAACATGCGATGGCGCGACATCTTCACGCCTTCGACGGGAATCTTCGGTTCGCGCCCCGCGATTCGCGACATAAATTCGTCCGCGTAGCCCGCTGCCAGCGCGACGGCATGTGGCAAGCGTAAGCGCGGCGCGGGACGGCCGGCGATTGGCGCAAGCGCGTCGAGAATCTGCTTCAGCGTCATATTGCGTCCGCCGAGGATGTAGCGCTCGCCGAAGCGTCCCTTTTCGGCGGCGAGCAAATGCCCGGCGGCAACGTCTTCGACGGCGCGACATTCAGGCCCGTGTCCACGTACGCCGGCATTTTGCCGTTCAGAAAATCGAGAATGATTTTTCCCGTCGGCGTGGGCTTCCAATCGCCCGGCCCAACGGGCGCGGTGGGATTCACGATCACCACCGGCACGCCCGCGCGCGCCGCTTCGATGGCCTCCTGCTCGGCCAGAAACTTCGAACGCTTGTAGTGGCCGATCATTTCGTCGATCGAGGCGCGCTGTACTTTCGTTCGGGCAGCGCGCCGTGGCGCGGAACAGCGATCGTCGCCACCGTGCTGGTGTAAACAAAACGTTCGACGCCGGCTTGCCAGCGGCTTCGAGAAGCCGCTTGCGTCCCGCCGACGTTGCTTTCGTAAATTTCTTCAGGATGCCGCGTCCAAAGCCGGTAGTCCGCGGCGACGTGAAAAACGCGTTGCACGCCCTCCATTGCGCGAGCGAGCGATACCGCATCGCGAAGATCACCTTCGACCGGCTCGACGCGCACGCCCTCGAGGGCTTTGAACTGGCTGGTGCGTCGAATGAGAACACGAATGCGATCGCCGCGCGCGGCGAGCAATCGCGCCACGTGACTACCCACGAATCCCGTCGCACCCGTGACCAGTATCAACATTCCAGATGGAGAACCTCGAGTGGGATGAATCTGGCGCGTGAATGAAACGCCATGGCCGGCAACCGTTCGATGTGGCCGCCTGAAAGATCAATTCTATCCGGCGGCTCGGTAGCGTTACACATGCAGCTGAGCCGGCAGCCGCAATTCTTCCGGTCCGATTTGGACTGCCGCGAATTTCCGTTTGCCCGTGCGCAGATTCTTGTGTCGCGCCAGTGCGTAGAGCGGAAAAGCGTTCCTATACAGATGATACTTCAAATAAAAGACGCACGGAAATCCGGTGCCTGTGAACTCCTTCTCGTCCCACGAACCGTCGGAATTCTGACGCTCCACGAGCCACGCAATCGCTCGTTCGACCGTGGGATCGTCGGGACCCGACGACCGCCAACAACGCGATCAGCGCCCAAGCCGTTTGCGATGGCGTGCTGGCGCCCTGCCCTTTCAGCTTCGGATCGTAGTAAGAAAGAATCGATTCGCCAAAGCCGCCATCGGGATTCTGAACCGTGCGCAACCACTCGACGGCTTTTACGCAGCGCGGATCGTTCGCCGAGCCGATCGCTTCCATGGCCCGCAGCACGCTGCTGGTGCCGTAGATGTAATTCACGCCCCATCGGCCGAACCACGAGCCGTCGCCAGTCTGGTCGTGGCGAATGAATGCTTTCGCGCGCTGGATCACCGGATGATCCGCGGGCCAACCCATCTGGCCCAGGCATTCCATCGCTCGCGCGGTCACATCCGCCGTCGAAGGGTCGAGCATCGCGTTGTGATCCGCGAACGGAATGTGATTCAGGAATTGCAAATTGTTTTCGTGATCGAACGCGCCCCAGCCGCCGTCTTCGTTCTGCATGCTCACCAACCACGAAAGGCCGCGGCTCATCGAGCGGCGCAAGCGCCCGGACTCCGGATCGGCAACGCTGCCGAGCGCCATCAGCACGAAAGCGGTATCGTCAACGTCGGGATAAAAATCGTTCTTGAAACTCAAACGCCCAGCCACCTGGCTCCGCGCTCGGGATTCTTCACCTGCCAATCACCCGGACCAAGAATTTGATTCGAAACCACCCAGCGTTCAGCGGCGACAAGCGACGGATGCGAAGGATCCAGCCCCGCTTCTGCAAGCGAGACCATCGCTATCGCCGTATCCCAAACGGGCGAAATGCAAGGCTGCACGCGGATCGTATCGTTTTCGTCGATTTCGTAGCTCTCGAGGAATTTCATTTCGCGAGCGACCAGCGGATCGTTCGCGTCGAGACCCTCGGCCAGTAGTGCGAAAATCGAATTCATCATCGCGGGATAAATCGTGCCCAGGCCTTCGCTGCGTTCGAGCCGCTCGAACATCCATCTGCGGGCCAGATCGTCAGTGCGCGCTTGCGAAATGGCTTCCAGGGAAGCCGCTCGTACAATTTCAAGCCGCGATCGAGGGCGAGGAACAGATTCTTCCAGGAGAAAAGCGAATTGTCCCACTGGAACGACTTCGGCTTGCTGCCGGGATTTTTGAAAAGCTCGGTCGCGGTTACGCCTTGCGGCAATTTCCAATCCGGCTTGTGCGCGTAAACCAGCGCGAGCGGAATCACGATGCCGCGCGTCCATGACGACATTTCGTAAATGTTGATCGGAACCCAGTCTGGAAGAAGCATCAACTCTGGAGGAATTGAGGGAACGATCGACCAATCCACCGCGCCAACCATCGCAAGGTAAAACCGGACGTAAGAATTCGTCGCCTCAATCCCACCGAGTTCGAGGACCTTGTCTCGTGCGCGCGATCAGATCCGGCGATGACGTGGCATCCCCAGCGAGGCGCAAAGCCACGTATGCCTTCACCGTAGCGTTTAGCTCGGAAGGACCGCCTTCAAAAATATTCCAGCCGCCGTCAGGCAATTGATGCGCGCGAATGTAGCTCGCCAGCTTCGCGACTTTCTCGGATTTCAGGCGGCCCAGAATATGGAGATAGAGGATGTAATCCGATTCCAGCGTGGTGTCGGCTTCCAGCTCGCCCCACCAGTAGCCGTCCTGCTTTTGAGCGGAGAGAAACCATTCCGTCGAGCGCGCCACCGCGTGCTCAACCTGCGAATCGATATCTCGACTGCGCCCGACTGCGGTTCCCAAAGAGCCCACTCGAGCCGTCTCCCTAAAACGCAAACCTGCTTCCGGCGTCATCCAATCCCTTGGCCACTTTCAATCCGGCTTGATAGCCGCCGAGCAGCCTATGAATACTTGTGGAGGTTGAGAGGCGGCTTCATTCTGGTGCAATCGCCAAGGTCCAAAATCATCGCGATCGAAGCCGGGATGCCGCCAGTTTTATGATGGGTGTGCCGCTAAATCCTATAACACACGTATTCTCTGTGGGTTCGCACCCATGGTCAATCGAAAACCAGCCGTCTGTTACCAGCGATGAGATGTGCGCAGAGGCGGATTGGCTGCTTTTTTATGGACGTGCATTGCGTTTCACCAGGTTCGAATTCGCAGCCGAATACTTCGGGTGGACTACGATTTTGTCGCGGAGTCCTCCAGCTTGCGAAGCCGCGCGAATAAATCCGGAAGCCGGGAATATAGAGCGTAGAGCTCCTTGAAGCGTTCAATCGGACGCGCGGGCGTGCCCCAGACCGTTTGGCCGCTGCGAATGGTCTTTCCCGTCGGAATACCTGCCTGAGCGCCGGCGATGGAACCGTCTTCGAGTGTGCAGTGATCGGCGATCCCCACTTGTCCGCCTACGATCACACCTTTACCGAGCTTGCTGCTGCCGCTGATGCCTGTTTGCGCGGCAACCACGGAGTGCTCGCCGATCGTTACGTTGTGCGCGACCTGAACCAGATTGTCGATCTTCACGCCTCGTTCGATTTTCGTGGCGTCCAGCGAACCCCGATCGACGGCGGAGTTGCAACCGATCTCGACGTCATCTCCAATTTCCACGGTGCCGATTTGCGGGAACTTGTTGTGCTTGCTCTCGCCAAAGACATAGCCGAATCCATCCGCGCCAACCACGACTCCGGTGTGAAGTTCGACGCGATTGTGAAGCCGCGCTCCGGCGTAAAGCGTTACGCGAGGATGCAGCCGGCAGTCTTCGCCGACGTAGCTGCCGCGTCCCAGAAAACAGAACGCCTCAATGTTCGACCCGCGCTTGATTTCGACATCGTCTTCAATGACCACATAGGGACCCACGCGAATGTTCGGCGCGAGTTGCGCGGTGGCGGCAACGAGCGCAGTGGGATGAATTTCAGGCCGGAGTGGCGGCCGCGGCATCAACCAGGCGGCGGCTTTTGCGAATGCGAACTTCGCGTCGCCGGCTACGATGGCGGTCTTGCCCGGGAGTTCGAGCTGCGAAGCGACGATGGCGCACGCCGCGGCGGAGGCATGCGCGCGACCGAGCGAACGGGCGTCGCTCACGTAAATCAAATCTTCAGGGCGAGCGCGTTCGGGGCTTGCGACGCCGGCAAGATGCAGCGAAGCATCCCCGTGCAGCGTGGCTCCCAAATACTGTGCAAGTTCTCCAGCGGTTCGAGTCATATCCACCTCATCGGATTCGCATAAATACTTTCGCAATCTTGAAGCCCTCTGCGTGTGTGTTAGTCCGGATAAATCGGCGGATCGCCCGGCGGACGCGTTTTCCATCGCCTGTGCACCCACAGCCACTGGTCTGGATACGCGCGTACGTACTTTTCGATTTCGCAGTTGAAACGTTGCGTGTTCGCGCGAATGTCGGCCTCTTCGTCTCCCGTGCGCACCAACGCCACTGCCGGTTCAAATCGAAGTATGTATTTATTTTGACCGGCATCCCAGTGAATGAAACCCGGCAAAACGGCGGCATCCGTGCGAAGGGCCAACCGCGCGAGGCCGGAAGTCGTCGATGCAGGAATTCCGAAAAAGTCGGCGAAAACGCCTTCGTCGAGCGAGGTGTTGTGGTCGGCGAGGATGCCTACGGTGCCGCCATCGTTCAGGACTTTCAGGATCGCGCGCGCGGATTTATTTTTGTCGATCGGACGGTTGCCGGAAAGACAACGATAGCCGTTGATCAGCGCATCGACGCGCGCATTTGAGATCGGCCGCACCAAAAAATGGAGAGGATGCCCATAGAGCGCGTGCGCAAACGATGAAAGTTCCCAGGCGCTCATATGCCCGGTGAGAAAGAGAACGCCTTTACCTCGAGCCTTCGCTTGCGTCGAAATTCCCTTCCCCGTCAATCACCACGATGCGCGAAATATTTCCCGGCGTGTAGCGCGGGAACTGCGAAAACTCACCCGCCATCCATCCGATTTGCCGGATCATGCCGCGAACCACGCTGGCGCGCCGCTCGTCGTCCCAATCGGGAAACGCAAGCTGGAGATTGAACATCGCCGCTTTGCGCAGTGGCGTCCGAAGCGCGTAGGCCGCCGACGCGAACGTGGCTCCGACAAATCGCGCAGCGCGCCGCGGAAGAATTCCCAGCGCCTTCAAGCCAATCCAGGCCGCGGCAAATTCCAGCCATTCCTTCATCGAGTGCCATTATCCGCGAGGGCCGCCGTGCGCGCCAGTGTGCGGCTATGCGATGTTACGCACTGACGCGCGCGAATCCCGGGCCGCCAGTGCTAAACTCGGCGGTCTTGACGATCGCTACTACAGGACGTGCAGGCGCGAAGTCGCGACAGACGGCAGCGGAAGTTTTCGCCGCCGCGGTCATCGGCGTCTGTCTCTTCGGCCAGCTGGGCGCGCTCGGATTGGTCGGTCCAGACGAGCCGCGCTACGCGTGGATTGCGCGCGCGATGTCCGAAACCGGCGACTGGATCACGCCGCGGCTTTATGGCGCTCCGTGGTTCGAAAAACCGGTTCTCTATTACTGGCTCGCCGGCTTCGGATTCAAACTCGGGCTCTCGCCGGAGTGGGCCGCGCGTTTGCCGTCGGCTTTTGCAGCTCTCGCGGCAACCATCGCGATCGCCTGGCTTGCGCGCAGGTTCTGTTCTCGCGAGGACGAGTCGTCGTCAATTCCCGCAATCGCCGTGGCAATCGTATTCGCGTCCAGTGTTGCTGGCATCGGTTTCGCGCGCGCCGCGACGCCGGACATGTTGTTCAGCGCTTCAGTCACGCTCGCGATGACGTGTGCCGCAATCCTTCTGCCTCTCGGACGCGCTGGCGCGAAGCTTGGCGACGAAGACGGCGGCCGCGAGTATTTCGTTCTGGGTCTGTTCGGTGCTTTCCTCGGGTTCGGCGTTCTCGCGAAAGGCCCGGCCGCGCTGATTCTGGCGGGCGGCGCGATCGCCGTATGGGCCGCGGTTACAAAGAAGTGGCGAGCGGCACTCCGCCTCGCGCATCCGATGGCCATCGTCACGTTTTGTTTGGTTGCGCTTCCCTGGTACGTGTTATGCGCCCTGCGCAATCCGGACTTTCTACGCGTCTTTATCTATCAACACAATTTCGAACGCTACCTGACGCCGATGTTTCAGCACATACAGCCGTTCTGGTTTTTTATTCCGATCGCGCTGTTGGCGCTGGTTCCGTGGGTGGCTTTTCTCGCTGCTGCAATCAGCGAATCAGCCGCTGCTTTAAAACTCAAGACCTGGCGCAACTCTCCGGAATTTTTCTTTGCGTGCTGGGCGCTGTTCCCGATTCTGTTTTTCAGTCTCTCGAAATCGAAATTGCCCAGCTACATTCTTCCCGGCATACCCTCGTTAAGTCTCCTGGCCACGGCCAGCGCAGCGGCCACCTTCCGCCGCAGCCGCGCACGCGCAATCGGCGTGGCGGCGCTGGTCGGCGCCACGTGGGCAGGCCTCATTTTTGCGGCGGTGTACCGATTCCAGAAGCTTCCGGAGTACGTCACGAACAATTTCGATCTGTCCGCCATTCGAATCGTGGCAGCGGCAATCGCAGTGACCATCGCCGCGCTCCTGCTCATTACGGGCGCCAAGCAGAAGTTTTTCTGGCTGGTCGCGTTGAACGCGTTGATTGTGGTCGCAACTCTGGAAGCTGCCAATTCACGCCTGCTGCCCGCGCTCGATCCGTTCGTGTCGGCGCGTCTGCACGGAATCTACGTGGCCCAGAACTCGACCCATCGCTTCTTCACCTACGAATTGCAGCGCTCCTGGATTTATGGCCTGGCGTTCTACGCGCACCACGAGCTTCCCGAATGGACTCCTGCAACGGCCGAGCCCGGCACAGTGTTGACGACGGCCAAGGGCTACGCCGAGATCCGTCACGCGGACGGCACCGAGCGGCGTTTCAGCGCACTATCCCAGGGGATTCTTTATGTGCCGGTCAGCGGGAGCGGCGTGGATACGGAAGGGAACCAGACCGATGCGCCGCTCAACGCTCCCCGCGATCAAAATCAAAAGTAGCGCAGCTTTACTTTACCGGGCGCGTCGTCGGCGGGATGTTCAGCAGGAAAAAGCTCACAACCTGGTTTTCGTAGTTTTTGCGGTCATCGTCGCTCATTACGGCATAAGCGGAGCGATTGCGGACAAGCTGCTTCGGATCGGGAGAGTGAGTGAACAATTTCAACGTGGCATCGCCGAGCGCAGGACGATCGTCAGCGAGCATGAACAGCTTGGGATCTCCCGCGGTTTTTCCAAGCTGGCCGGTCACGGGAGGATCGTCGCGGTACGGGTAGTTCAGCATGCGAAAACCGAAGTCGCAGAACTTGCTGACAAACGGAATCACGGTCAGGCCGGACGGCTTCACCAGGTACTGAAGCATGTCGCGAGGATCGGCATAGGGATCGTCAACTATGAATGAGGTCACACGCCGGTCCGTGGTAGCTACTTCCAGCGCTGCGTAGCCTCCCATGTCGGTGCCCCAAACGGCGAAATGTTTCGGATCGACGTCGTCACGGGTGGCAAGCGCGCTGATCGCGGCTTCCAGCTCGCCTCGTTCCTCATAGCCGAGCGTCGAAAGTCCTTGAGTCGTTCCGTGTCCCGAAAAATCAAACACGAAGACGTTGAATTGCTGGTCTTGCAGCGCCGAGACGAGGGTCAGCACATCGGCACGCTGCGAAAGATAGCCGTGGCACACCACCACCGTCGGCGCTCCTCGGAGGCCGGGGAAAAACCAGCCCTCGCGCTGCCCTCCCTTCGGCGCAGGAAACGAAAACGCGACGGGATGCCCCATCATCACGTTCAGATCGAAAGTCGCAGGGGTGCGAACAGGATGCAGGACCTGATATAGAAGGAAACCAGAGATTGTCGCGATCGCGACGATAGCGAAAAGAACGATAGCCAGAAGCCCGGAAAGCAGCTTCATTAGACTTCTCTTAGGCGTACTAGTATCGGAGTTGACGGCCATCTGTTCGTGTCGGGCGCAGAACAGGTTGTTGCCGGGTCTGGGCTCCGTCAAGCCGATGCTAGCACACTTCGCGCAAGGCCCATGGACTCGTACCGTTACGCTTCGGACACTTTAGGTACCCTTGGGCGCGAACGCGGTCCGTGGCTATAATGGGCCGCTGATAGACTTCGGTTACTTCATGGAAATTGTCGATCTTCGCCAGTATCCGTCGCGATTGCTTGAGCCGCTTTTCCAGCAGGAAACCCGGCGCTGGCGGGATGAGCTTCACTGGGACTACCGCCCCTCCATTGAATTGATCCGCAAATTCATCGATTCGCGGGCTTTAGGCGGATTTGTGGTCACCGAGAACGGCAAGCCGGCGGGCTACGCGTTTTACGTCCTCGAAGAATACAAGGGCCTGATCGGCGGCCTGTTCGTTTCTTCGGATTGCGATCAGGACGCGATTACCCGCCGGTTGATATCGGAGATGGTCGCTGCCCTTCACGCGACGCCTCGTCTCGTGCGAGTGGAAGCCCAACTGATGCCGTTCGGCACCGAGCTCGACCCGGATTTCCTTTCGCAGTATTTTCGCCTTCATACCAGGCAGTTCATGTACTTGCCGCTCGACGAGGCGCAACTTTCAGGAAAACCGCTCACGGGCGCATTACGCCTGGAAACGTGGAGTGATCGCGCGTTCGAACCGGCGGCGCGGCTCATTCAGCTCGCGTATGCAAACCACGTCGATGGCGAGATCAACGACCAGTACCGCACAGAAGCCGGCGCGATGAAGTTTCTGCGCAATATCATTCTGCTTCCCGGCTGCGGCCAGTTTTTGCCGGAAGCTTCGCTGCTTGCGCGGCCCGCGTTGGGCGAACCACCGGTCGGAATGGTTCTCACTTCAACTGTCGCCGAAGGCGTCGCGCACACCACTCAAGTATGCGTGATGCCCGGTTACCAGGGACATGGAGTCGGGCGCACGTTGATGGAAGCTTCCATTACAGCGCTGCGGCGGAGAAAATATCAGGCGCTGTCGCTAACCGTGACGAGCGTGAACAAACAAGCGGTCGAACTCTATGAACATCTTGGTTTTCACACCATCAAGAAATTTGCCGCGGGGGTGTGGCAGGTTTGAGAAAAGCTATTTCTTAGTTCGTTCTTTGAGCAGCCCCTTCAATTCGTCCATGAATTCCTTCACGTCCTTAAAATCCAGATAGACTGACGCGAATCGAACGTAGGCCACCTTATCCAGTTTTTTCAGCTTGTGCATGATTTCCTGGCCGATCTCGGACGTGGTGCGCTCGCGATCCGGCGCTTCGCTGACGAATTGTTCCAGTTCATCGACAATCGATTCGAGCTTCACGACCGGCACGGGCCGCTTCTCGCACGCCTTCAACAGTCCTTGCAAAACCTTCGGCCGCTCGAATTTTTCGCGGCGGCCGTCTTTCTTGATCACCATGTACGGAATTTCGTCGATGCGTTCGTAGGTGGTGAAGCGCCGGTTGCACCGCAAACATTCGCGCCGCCGGCGAATCAGGTCGCCGGTGCGCGCTTCGCGCGAGTCCACGACTTTGTCGTCCAGATTGGCGCAGAACGGGCACTTCACGTTCGCTTCCCCTCCAAATTGGGCAGTTCACCGCTCAAAGCCGATTCCTCGGTTGAGCGCTCGGCGCTCACAGCCATCTTCTTAAGTTCACCCATCGACCAACCTTCGCGGAGCAGGAGTGGCAGCCCGACGACGCAGCAAGAAGCGAATGTGATGAGCCAGAGCATAATCGAAGTCACCGCCGCAGGCTCGGTCGCAATGCCGAACGTCACCGTGAGCGCGAGGAACGTGGCAATTTGCGCGCCGCCTCCCACGCCGGGAAGCTGGATCGCCGACCCCAGCATCGAGAACACCAGCAACAGGATCGAACTGGCGAATGAGAGCGTAGCGAGTTTTCCGCCGAAAGCGTGCGCGATCCACAAGTAGCAGCAGGCGACCAGAATCCAGTGAACGGCCGTGTAACCAATTAGCGCGAGCAAATCTCCGCCCGTGCGAATCCCCTGCAAGCCCTCGCTGAAACCCTCAAGCAGCACCACAACCTTCGCGCGCCAGCCTTGGCGCCAGGCCGGATGTTTCAATTTTTCAGCGAGCCACGCCGCACCGTGATATCGGAAATAAACCAGAAACGCGATCACGAACACGAGCCCGAGCGTTAGCACCGCTCCCGCGGATCGCATTTTCGTTACCAGCGTGCTATCGGCACCCGCGATTCCATGCCGATGGAAAAGCAGCAACGCTGTGATCGCCAGCACCACCGTCGCGGCGATGTCCGAAATACGCTCCAGCACGTAAACGCCGAACATTCCGGGAATCGACAGATTATTTTTCTTCGCGATCAGCACAGGCCGAATCGGTTCGCCCGCTCGACCCAGCAGAAACGTGCACGTGAATCCGCTCAGCGTCGCCGAGTACACGCTCGCAAAGTTCGAAGGCCCAAGCCAGCGCGAAAAGCGCATCCAGCGCAACGCCCGAATCGCGAAGCAGACATAAATCGTCGCGCCGGCCAGCAGCAGCAGAGCAATCCGTGCGCTGCGCAACGAGTCGCCGACCATCCACCACTGAAATCCTTGCAGGCTAATCGAATTCCGGAACTTGTAACCCAGGCCGCCGAGCACCACGACGGCGAGCAACAGCAGGAGAATCCGGCGGAGATTGCGTGGCATTCGCACGAACCGTATCAGCAAGCTTCAAGAAGTGTCAAGGCGGCCCTTCGCCTGGCATTCGCCCGACTCAACCTCGCGCGTCACAACACTTGTGTTTCCCTTGCCTGCGCGGCTAAGATGCGTCCCGAACAGGCACTCGCCGAACCGGATCGCAACCGCTTGCACCTGACTGTCCGATTCCGAACGTTAGGGAACATTTCGGGACCGGATTGCGTTACATCCATGAGGCCGCAAGCTGGCGAAGTTATGAGGCTAAGGAAGCTTGGAGCCCGACGCCCAACTGGTACACGATTGTCTCCAGGGCGAGGGATCGGCCTGGGAGGAACTTGTACGCAGGCACGCGCGCCGCGTGTTCAACATCTGCTACCGGTTCACCGGGAACCGCACTGAGGCGGAGGATATGAGTCAGGAAGTTTTCCTTCGAATCTACAAGACGCTGCCGACATATCGGCCGACGTTCGGTGCATTTCCGACGTGGCTGACCAGCGTCACCCGCAACCTGCTGGTGGATCACTACCGCCGGACGCGACGCGACCGCATCACCGATTCGATGGAAGACGTGATGCCGCAGATCGAGAACAAGGAGTCCTCGGCGCGAACGCCGGACAAGCTGGCGCTCCAATCGGAATTGAGCGCGCAATTGCAGCAGGGTCTGGCGAAACTTTCACCCGAGCTGCGCGAAGCCGTGATCCTGCGCGATCTGCAGGGCCTGGAGTACGGCGAAATTCAGACGGTATTGCAGGTTCCGGAAGGAACCGTGAAGTCCAGAATCAATCGCGGGCGGATTGAGCTGGCGAAAATATTGGAATCGATGGGACTGCGACCGAATTAATATTCGGAGCCGAGAGCCATGAACTGGAATTGCACAAACACGGAAGAACGGCTCAGCGACTACCTCGACGGGCTTTTGACGCCTACCGAGACGGACGCGTTCAAGGCGCACGCCGCGTCGTGCGAAGATTGCGCGTCGATGGTTGCGCAGGTGAGCAGCCTGGTGACTCGCATGCACGCGCTCGAGCTCGAACCGGCGCCGCCCATGCTGTTCGATCGCATCGTGAATGCGACCACAGGCCCGCGTAAAGAAAAGGCCAACTGGAAAACCTGGTTTGGCTGGACCGGAAGCTTTGTCCAACCGCGATTCGTGATGGGACTTGTAACCATCGGAGCGATGGCACTGATCCTCGTTTACGCCTCTGGTTTCACGCCATCGAAACTGAAGAAGGCCGATCTAAGCCCGGTGACCGCGTTTCGCGCAGCCAACCGACAGGCCCACCTGACTTACGCGAGAAGTGTGAAGTACGTGAACGACCTCCGCGTGGTCTATGAGATTCAGTCGCGCTTGCAGCCGTCGAACGAGCCGTCGCCTGAAACCTCGCCCATGCCGGACGAGCAGCCACCCAAGAGTTCCAATCCTCAAGAGAAGTCGCAGACCACTCCGAAACCCGGCCACAGTCAGGCGCGCGCCGTCGCGATGCTGGCGACTTACGTGAACCGAGGCTGGGCGGCCACGAGCAACGCGTCCATGCGGCTGGCGGTCCTTTCCACGTCGATGACCGCAAAGAACAGGAGCGCCCAATGAATTGTGCCGTTCACACCGAACAACCCGCCACAGGCTATTGCCGCAACTGCGGTAAACCGATGTGCCCTCAATGCACGCGCGAAGTGCAGGGCGCGCTTTACTGCGAACCGTGCCTCGGCAATCTCCTGGTCGGAACGCCGAATCAGGCCGCGAAGGAGGGCACGAATCCCGGCCTTGCCGCGGTCCTGGGCCTGATTCCGGGCTTGGGCGCGGTGTACAACGGCCAGTACGTGAAAGCGTTGATCCACGTGTTGATTTTCGGCGGACTAATCGCGATGGAGAGCACCGATCTTCCCGGCGGCTTAAGCGCGCTCTTCGGCGTCGCGATCGGATGTTTCTACTGTTACATGCCGATCGAAGCGTACCGCACCGCGAAGGCGCACTTGCTGGGAACTCCCGAGCCTGTTGGCATCACCAATATCGACTCCACATCAGCGAAACCGATCGGCGCGATGGTCCTGATTGGGCTGGGCGTGCTGCTGCTTCTCCGCAACTTTGATTTTCTGGATCGCGAATGGTTTCACCGCACCTGGCCGATCGCATTGATCGCCGTCGGCGTGTGGCTGGTGTGGGATCGCATCAAGAAGCCGTCCTAGGAGTCGACATGCCGGACGCGGTCACAACAACTCGCTGCGGCTGTCCGTATTGCAAACTCCGCGGACTCGTCGGCCCAATTATGGTGATTGCCGTCGGAGTGCTCTTTCTATTTGTCCAATACAGCCGGTACAGCTTTTTCGATCTTTGGCCGATTCTTTTAATCGTTCTCGGAGTTTTGCTGGTCGCGCAGGCGCTCGCGCCCAAGCAGGGTCACATCGGTTCGTGAGGATCGCGTGACCAACGGCCACCCACAGCGCAGCTCCATCTTCCCCGGCCTGCTTTGCATTCTCCTCGGCGTGCTGTTCTTGCTCGCGCGTTTCAACCCCGACTTTCGCCTGTGGCACGTGATCTGGCGTTTCTGGCCGCTGCTGCTCATCGTTTGGGGCATCGCCAAATTGATCGACAATCTCGCGGCTCAGCGCACGAACGAGAATCGGCCACCCCTGCTCACCGGAGGTGAGGCGGCGCTTCTCATTCTGATTTTCTTCTTACTCGCCGGAATGTCGGTGATTTCGCACCTTCGCGAGCGCCACCCGGACATGGACATCGACATCGGAATGTTCAACCAGGATGCCACCGCGATGCAGGAGTTGCCCAGCCGGCCGATTCCGGCCGGCTCGCACGTTACGATTGACACGGATCGCGGGGATGTGAACGTACATGCCACCGACGATAACGATCTTCGCGTGAGCGCGAACAAATCCGCGCACGGCGCAAGCGAACATGCCGCTCAGGAGCGCGTAAACATCGTCGATGTGCAAGTCGATAAGACCGCCGATGGATACCTGATCCACCCCACCAACCAGGACGATGCGCGCGCGCGGGTGAAAGTCGATCTGGAGATCACGCTTCCGAAGTCCTGCGTGGTCACAGTGAATTCCGGACATGGGGACATCAATGTAGCGGGCATTGCGGGCAGCGTCACCGCTGTCTCAAATCAAGGGAACATCGAAGTGCACGACAGCGGCTCGGACGTCAGCGCCACAATCGCCAAAGGCGATGCACGGATCATGAACGTAAAGGGGAGTGTCCGCGTCGGCGGCCGAGGCAGCGAAATTGAAGTCACCGATGTCGTCGGCGATGCAATTGTGAGCGGAGAATTCTACGGCCCAATCCGCGTGCGCAACGTCGCGAAAAACACGCACTACACTTCGCAAAAAGCGGACGTGCAGCTCGTCCACCTCACCGGCTTGCTGGAGTTCGATTCGGGCAACATCGAGGTTTCGGATGTGGCCGGCTCGGCAAAGCTCGTCACGCAGGATAAAGACATCGACGCTGAGAACGTCGCTGGCAAACTGCAGATCAACGACAAAAACGGCACCGTGAAGGTCGGCGACTCAGAGCCGCCGCGCGAGGACATTAGCATTACCAACGCGTCCGGAGCCGTGGAGCTGACGCTGCCCGAGAAATCGAATTTCGAGATCAACGCCGTCTCGACTTCGGGTCAAGTGGACAGCGACTTCGACAATCCCACTCTCGACACTTCGAACGATAACGGGAACGGAAAAATCATGGGCCGCGTCGGCTCGTCTGGCCCAAAAATCTCGATCGTCACTAGCTATGGGTCGATCTCGCTCCGCAAGTCCTCTTAAGCTTCTGCGCCGCGCAGTTTTTCAAGCGTCTTGAAGAACTCAGGGAACGACACGCCTACGCATTCCGCGTCGCGGATCGTCGTATCGCCATCTGCTCCGAGCCCCGCGACCGCCAACGCCATCGCGATACGGTGGTCGCCCTTCGGATCGACCGTCGCACCGCGGAGATTGCCATCGCTCTTCCCTCCGACGCGCAGGCCGTCCGGAAATTCCTCTACTTTCGCGCCCATCCGGCGTAGGCCTTCGGCAATCGCCGCGATGCGGTCGCTTTCTTTCACTCGTAGCTCCTGCGCATCGCGAATCTCGATGCCGTCCTCCGTGTAGGGACCGAGTGCCGCGATCATCGGAAGCTCGTCGATCATTTCGGCCGTCATCGCGCCGGAAACCGTTCCGCCTTTCAGCGGCGAGAATCGAACTGCGACGTCGCCGATCAATTCGCCGTCGCGAAGTTGCACAGAAGCGAGATTGATCGACGCGCCCAGCGAAATCAGAAAGTCGAGCACCTTTCCGCGACCCGGGTTCAGCCCCACGTTATGGAGCATGACCTGCGACTCCGGCAAAATCAGCGCGGCCGCAATCAGAAACACGGCTGCCGACAAATCGCCCGGCACGATCAGGCTTCGTGCTTGCAACTTCGGTCGCGGCTTGATCTTCACCGCGCCCTTCGACACCTCGACCGCTGCTCCGAACTCGCGCAAAGCCAATTCCGTATGGTCACGCGTGCGCACCGGCTCAATCACCGTGGTCGTGCCGTCGGCGTACATCCCCGCAAGCAGCACCGCCGACTTCACCTGGGCGCTCGGGATCGGCAGCGTGTACTCGATGCCTTTCAACTTTCCGCCGCGAATCACGAGCGGCGCTTTATCGCCCTCGGCACTCGAAATCTCCGCGCCCATTTTGCGCAGAGGCTCCATCACTCGCCGCATCGGCCGTCGCCGCAGCGATCCATCTCCCGTGATCGTCGTTTTGAAAGACTGGCCGGAGAGAACGCCGGAGAGCAATCGCATCGTGGTGCCGGAATTCTCTGCGTCCAGGTCTTTCCGCGATTCCTGCAGGCCATCGAGGCCCTTGCCGGCAACTTTCACGCGCTCCGGCGTCACCTCAATTTCGATCCCGAGCCGCCGCAGGCATTCGAGGGTGCTCCGGCAGTCCGCCGCCGAGGAATAATTGCGAATTTCGCTGGTTCCCTCCGCCAGCGCCGTCAAAATCGCGTACCGGTGCGAGATTGATTTGTCTCCCGGCAGTTCCACCACTCCATTAATCGTTCCACCCGGCGAAATACTCCGTTTTCCCATCCAGCGATTCTAGCATGCCGAAATTTGCATCCCGCGAAACCGCCGCGTATCATCGAATTCTCATGCCATCGGCGCTTCGGAAACTGCACGCCGCACTTTTCCTCGGCCTTCTCCTTGCTCTTGTTTTTCCCGTTCACGCCGGCGTTTCATCGGAATTTTTCCCGCTGAGCGACGTCAAACCCGGCATGAAAGGCGTCGTTTATACGATTTACCAGGGCGACGACATCGAAAAAATCGACCTGGTGGTGCTCGGTGTGATTCAAAACGCAATCGGACCGAAGGAAGACATCATTTTGGTCCAGCTTCTCGGGGAAAAGGCCGAGCATTCCGGCGTGGTCGCGGGAATGAGCGGCAGCCCCGTCTATTTCGATGGAAAATTGGCCGGCGCTCTCTCGTTGAAACTCGGACTCTTCACCAAGGAAGCGATCGGCGGCGTCACTCCGATCGCCAACATGCTGGACGTCGAGAAATCGAATCCTCCGGCGCCAAATTCAGCCGCGAAGGCCAGCTCTGCGGACGCTCCAACCGAAAATCCGCTCGCGTTTTCAACTCGCATCGACGTTCCGGATCAGCTGGCGCGTTCGGTAGGTGTGGGCGGCGGCCAGTATCTGGTCCCGATTGAGACGCCGATGATCGCGTCCGGTTTGTATCCAGAAACAATCGCGCAATTCTCAAAACAGTTCTCAGCCTGGGGAGTTTCGCTCGCGGCGGGCGGCGCGGCTCCCGCATCCCCGGACGACGCAAAGCTCCAACCCGGCGACATGGTCGGCATGGAACTGGTCCGCGGCGATCTTTCAATTTCTCCCGGCTGTACAGTCACTCGCGTCGATGCCGGCCGGGTCTATGCCTGTGGCCATCCGGTCTTCTCTTTCGGATCGATCGCCATGCCCATGGCGCGAGGCCATGTGATCACCACGCTGAACTCGGCGATGGCCTCGACGAAAATCATGTCCACGGGCGCCACAATCGGCACCTTCACGCAGGATCGCCTTACCGCGATCATGGGACAGCTCGGCGACGGACCGCCTATGATTCCGGTGGACGTCACGCTGCAAACCCCCACCGCCGAGAAAAAATATCACTTCGAGGTAATCGAGAGTCCGCAGCTCACGCCAACGCTCGTCGCCGTCACCACGTTTAACGGCATCGTCGGCTCGCCGGCCTACGGCGAAGGCTCCACACTCCAGCTCGAAGGCGAAATCGACGTGAAGGATCATTCGCCGGTGCGCATAAGCGATCTCTTCGCGCCTACGGACAATCCCGTGCCCGCGGGAATTTTCGTCGCCACCGACGTACAAGCGGTCTTCGCGAAAATCTACTCGAACCCGTACGAAATTCCGCGCATCGAGGCGGTCCACATTCGCGTCGTCTCGCAGCCCGAGCGACGCGAAGCCACCATCGACGGTGCGTGGCTCGACAAAGTCGAAGTGCGCCCAGGCGATAGGGTCGCGGTAAAAGTTCAGCTCCGCCCCTATCGCGGCGCTTCGTTCGTGCAGGAAATCCCAATCACCATCCCTGCACAGGCCGCGCGCGGCCAGTTGCAACTGGTGATCAGCGACTCGAACTACGTGAATCGCAACGTGGAAGCCGCCGAAGCGACGTCGCAAGGCCAGCTCCCCGGCCTCGAAGCAGCTCATCCGCCTGATCAATCTCGAACGCCAGAACGATCGCCTTTACGCGACATTGCTTCAGCCCACGCCCACGCTCATGGTGGAAGACAAGATCATGCCCAACGCTCCCGCATCGGAAATCAACGTTCTCGATCAGCGCCAGAATCCCACCGGCGCGCGGCTCACGTTCCAGTCCACGGCCGGCGAATGGTCCGTGCCGATGCACCAGGTGATATCCGGCGAGCGCACGCTGACGATCACAGTGAAGTAGCGGTTTCTGCAAAGGAGATTCGGACGGATGACACGTGGAAGACTACTCGCGGGACTGCTGGTTCTCGCCGCTGCAACCCCCGCGCTGCTTTATGCTGAGCACACTCGATTCTGGCGCCAGTCCGAATCTTCGGATTTCGAAAAGGGCACGCCCAACGGTGTCGCCATTCGCAGCGACGGCAAACTCACGCCCGCGCCGAAATTCGCCACCTACTCCGATCCTAATCTTGCGTATCTCTGGGCGCTGCGCATGGACTCGCGCGGGCGCGTGTACGCCGCAGGCGGTTCCGATGCGAAAGTCCTGCGCTTCGACGATCCGGCTAAGCCGGCGACCGTTTTTCAATCGGGCGAACTTTCAGCGCAGGCGATCGTTTTCGATTCGCACGACAATCTCTACGTCGGCACCTCGCCGGACGGAAAAGTCTATAAAGTCACTCCCGACGGCATGCAATCCACTTTCTTCGATCCCAAAACGAAATACATTTGGGCACTGGCAATCGACGCGCAAGGCGATCTGTTCGTCGGCACGGGCGACAAAGGCGAAGTTTTCGCTGTCGCTCCCGACGGCAAGGGCAAGCTCTTCTATCAGAGCGACGAGCGCCACGCCCGTTCACTTGCATTCGACTGCAAAGGCAACTTGCTGGTCGGCACCGATCCAGACGGCCTAATTCTTCGCATCGCCATTACTCACAAGGCCGCATCGGCGCCGCCGGAAGCTGGCGCGTCGTTCGTCATCTACGAAACCAACAAAAAAGAAGTGACCTCCCTGGTCACCGATGCCTCAGGAAATCTCTATGCCGCGTCGATCGGTGAAAAGCAGCGCACGCCCGCGGGCGCGGGACAGATAGCTGTTCCCGCCGCAGCCGCAGTCCCCCATTATTCAGTCGCAAGCGATCGCGCCAGGCGGCACCGCACAAGCCGCGCCGCTCCTTTCGCAATTTCCGTTCTTCCCTTCCACCACTGGTGGATCCGAAGTCGTCAAAATCGCGCCGGACGCGCCACCTGTTACCGTGTGGACTTCGCGCGAAGACCTCGTCTTCTCGATGGGACTTTCCTCCACTGGAAAAGTCCTGCTTGGCACGGGCAATAAGGGCGCGATCATCGAGCTGGAAAGCGACACCGTGTACTCGACCATCGCGAAGACGCCTTCTTCGCAGGTAACCTGCTCTGATCGCCGGACCCGATGGAAAAGTCCTCGCCGGCACGGCAAATCCCGGAAAAGTTTTCACTCTCGGACCCGGCTTTGAATCCAGCGGCATCGTACGAATCGCAAACCTTCGACGCCAAGCTCTACTCTCACTGGGGTCGCCTGACCTGGTGGGGTGAAAACGGCGCGACACACGGGAAAGTTTCCTTCTACGTCCGCTCCGGTAACACTGCCAGCCCGGAGAAGAATTGGAGCCCCTGGGCCGGCCCGTACACCAATGCGTCCGGCGACAACGTCTCGGCGCCGCCCGCTCGGTTTGTTCAGTGGAAAGCGGTCTTCGTGGACGGCGCCAGCGGATCCGGCGATATTCCGGACGTCTCGTGGGTCACGATCGCATATCAGCCGGAAAACGTGGCTCCGGTGATCGACGATGTCGTCATTCAGGATCCCAACGTCCGCATACAAGGATTTCCGTCGCTCGCTTCCGCTCCCGGCAACGCAATGCCCGTGCAGCTCAAAATGCCCCAGCGGCAAAACGTGACGATGTTTCCGCTCATCACCACGACGCCGGACGCAAACGCCGCGAAAGCTGCGAAGGCCGAAATTCCACCGCAGGGGTTCGAAGAAAAAGGCTACGCGAGCGTGGTCTGGCAGGCGCACGACGATAACGACGACGACTTGCTTTTCTCCGTCTATTACCGGCCCGAAAGCGAAACCACATGGCGCCTGCTCAAGGACAAGCTCACGCAGCGCTACTATTCGTGGGATACCTCGACGATGCCCGACGGACCGTACTATCTAAAGATCGTCGCGTCGGACCTGCCGTCCAATCCACCGGCGATGTCGCTGTCCAGTGAACTCGCGAGCGACCGCTTCGAAATCGAAAACACGGCGCCGCGGATCGAGGCATTGCGCGCCGAAGGCACGCCGGGTGGCGCGAAAGTGACTTTCGACGGGATCAGCTCCTCGATTGCAATCGACCACGCCCGCTACAGTGTCGATGCCGGCGAATGGTACATCGTTTTCCCGGTTGGTCTGCTGTCGGACGCGCCGAAAGAGTCGTACTCGTTCACAGTGAGCGGCCTCGCACCGGGCGGGCACACGGTTGCGGTTCAAATCTCCGACCGCTTTGACAATACTTCCGTCGCAAAGGTGAACTTTACGGTTCCGGCCGCTAGATAATTGAGAAGCGGCCCTAGTTGTCCCACGAGCGCGATTTCGAGACGCGCTCAAACCGCTCGATCGCCGCTCCCACTCCTGTCAGCCCATCATGGTCGCTCAGCCGGTCCACGTGCACCACGCGAGCCCGGCAGCAAACCTGTTCCGCGCCGCGGCCCGTCAGCTCCGTCGGCAAAGTGAAAAAGATTTCGAGCGGCTCGCCGACGCTAACCTTCTCACGCGAAGTGAAGTAAATTCCGCGCTCCGAAAGATTCACCGTTTCTCCATCGCGGCGCGTTCGCAAAGACTCAGGAAGTGCGTGCGAGCGATGGGCGGCGTCCGCACTTGGATTTGCAAATGGCACGCTGACAAGCTCTTCCGTCAGCACCGTGTACCGCACCGGAAGCGCATACGCCTTCCGTAGTGCTACGCGTCGATCTTCTTCCAATTTGGGCTGGGGCATACACCTCTCCTGTCGCGACCATCGCCGGATTACTCATTTGGATTGGAAACAGGAAGGGGTGACCGCAGAATTACACCGGCTCAACCACCAGTCAATGATTTTAATGTTTAGGAGTGACCGGAAACGACCCGAGGCTCTGGTGTAAGATGATCGAGACATCGAATTCGCCGCGATGACTTCGAAACCATCCACGATTCAATCCGAAACACCGGCCGTCACGATCGACACGATTCGCGAAGCGCATTCCCGCATTAGACCCCACATTCACCGGACGCCGGTTCTCACAAGCGCGTCGCTGAATGAAATCGCGGGCGCACAGCTATTTTTCAAATGTGAGAATTTGCAGAGGACGGGTTCGTTCAAAATTCGTGGCGCAACGAACGCGGTTTTATCTGTCACCGACCAGCAGGCCGCGAACGGCGTCGCCGCTCCGTCCTCTGGCAATCATGCCGCGGCAGTTTCACTCGCGGCGCGCGAGCGTGGCATTCCGGCGTTCATTGTGATGCCGCACAACTCCTCGCCTGCCAAGATTCGCGCCGTGGAAGCCTACGGCGGCCAGATCACTTTCTCCGAGCCGAACATTCCGTCGCGCGAAGCGGTCACCGCCGAAGTGATGGCCAGGACCGGCGCGCACTTGATTCATCCTTATAACGACCCGCGCGTGATGTCCGGACAGGGCACGGCCGCGCTTGAATTGCTGGAAGAAGTTCCCGATCTGGATGTGGTGATCGCGCCCGTCAGCGGCGGCGGATTGCTAAGCGGCTCGGCGATCGCTGCAAAGTCCGCCAATCCTCAAGTTCACGTAATAGGTGCCGAGCCGCGCAACGCCGACGACGCTTCGCGCTCTTTCGCTTCCGGCAAGATTGAGCCTGCGGCATCGACGCACACCATTGCCGACGGCTTGCGCGCCACACTGTGCCCGCTTACTTTCCAGGCGATTAGGACTTACGTGGATGCAATCGAGCTGGTGAGCGAAGAAGAAATCATCGCGACGATGCTGCTTTTGTGGGAGCGCGCGAAGATTGTGGTGGAACCGTCCGGAGCCGTCTCAGCCGCCCCGGCGCTGACCGGAAGATTCAAAGGCCGGGGAATGAAGATCGGGATGATTCTATCCGGCGGAAATCTGGACTTGAAGAATCTGCCGTTCGGCTCGTAGCGACCGCAAATTACCACCCGCACTTTCTAGACGTCGTCGTGCGGTTTCCAATCCGTCGGCGGAAACGCTATTCCCCAAAAATTCGGCGCTGGTGCGTCAAATTCCACCGGCACGTGGAAACCTTCCGGCATTTCGCGCGAAGCCTTCGCCACGCGGCACCCGACGCGCTCTTTCGTCCCCACGTTTTCAAGAATGAGCTTCGTCTCGGGCGGCAGGCTCTGCTTCAGCACGACCATCGCGCCTTGGTTATATACGGAGAGCGTCGTCGCCTCGATCGTCGCCGGCTTCCCTTGCAATGCCACGTGAATGTTCGCTTTCACGCGCAACAGCACGCGCTGGCTTTTTCGGCGTTGTTCTCCGGAGATCGGTCCGCCGCCAACGGGCGCTACCCCGGCTTTGTTAGCGGCGCTCGCAGCATGAGCAACCGCAGCCAATCCCGAGCCTGCCGGTTTCACCGGAGAATTTTGCGTTGTTGCCGCAGCAATCTTGAAAGATTCGAGTTTCAACGGTCCACACCCCGAGGAATTTATTTTTGAGTGATTCAGACTGCGGATGACGCCACGCCCAGCACCGGCGACAGATCCCATGCGGGTCCGGCCCGATGCGTCTTGATACGGCCCGCTGAAAATCTTGCGCGTGCCCGTATCTGCAATTTAGTCGGCAGGAGAAGATGGGTCAATGGTACGAAGATACAGGCGAAGGTAGTACTCGGTGTGGAAAACCGCCTGTCCTGCGGGACAAGCGAACGGAAACTGAATGATTGCTCGATTTTCTCTTCGGCGCGCCCTGAATTATTCCGCCGCGGCTCGATCGAGAAACCAGATCACGCGTCCATCCACGGGACGGATTCGCGCCGCCGGATATTCGCTCACCTTGTCCTCCGGCTCGGCTCGAATCGCGTCCAGAATCGCGCGCTTGTCTTTTCCCGCAGCGAGGAAATACGTGTTCCTGCTTTGGTTCAGCACGACCGGCGTGAACGTGATGCGGTTCGGCGGAGTTGCCGGCGCAACAACGGGCAGTACCCAGCGCGTCTTTTCTTCCAGTGCGGGAGAATTCGGGAAGAGCGATGCGGTGTGTCCCTCCGGGCCGATTCCGAGCAGCGTCACATCAAACGCAGGCGACGACGCGCCGAAATATTTCCTCAGCTCCGCCTCGTACGATTCAGCCGCGGCGGCCGGAGTCGGCAACTGCGTCGGAACGGGATGCACGTTCGCTTCGGGGATCGGTACATGCGACAAGAGCGTCTCCCGCGTCATCCGGTAATTGCTCAGTGGATCGTCCGCGCCCACGTAGCGCTCGTCGCCCCAGAAAATATGCACCAGATTCCACGGCGTCTCATTGCGATAGCGATCGGTCGAAGCCCACATCGAATAAAGCTTCGCCGGTGTGTGGCCGCCCGAAAGCGCGATTGCGAACTCGCCGCGCTTCGCGACCGCATCCTTCAGATTCGCGACGATCTCTTGCAGCACCGCGTGGCTCAGCGCGTCGATGTCCACCGACACTCGCGTATTTAACTTCATGAAGGGTTACCTCGCCTCTGAATTCGATGCCGCGCCGTCCGCTTCCGGTGTGGCGCGGGTCGCTAGGATCCCGCCGTGACTCCGAGCGCCGCAAGGTCGGTCTTGAGCTGCGCCAGACTTTTCACCTGGATCGTGCGCATTCCGATTTCTTTCGCAGCTTCCAGGTTGATCCCACGGTCGTCGATCATCACGCATTCCTGCGGCGTGGACTGCGTGATCTGCAGCGCCAAATTGTAGATTCCCGCGTTGGGCTTGCGCACGCCCAGATAGCAAGAACAGAAGAACGCCTCGAAGTAATCGCGGAGGCGAAACGTCTTGATGCGGTATTCGTTGATCTCGCGCGACTCGTTATTCAGCGCCGCCACGAGATATTTTTTCTGTTTCGAGATCGAACCCAGAAATGCAAGCGCATCCGGCCACGCCTGCGATTGGTCGAACATGAACTTCTTGAAATCCTCTGGCGTGAAAGTATGTTCCCGGTAAAAAACCACGCGCTTCACGTACTCATCGAGCGTGCAGTGCCCCGTCTCGAACGCATTGAGCATCAATTCGTGTCGGTCTTCGAAATCCGCCCAGTCGAGGCCGAATTTCGCCACTGCGGCTTGTCGCGCCTTGCGGTCCCAACCATTGGTGAGAATCACGCCGCCGTTATCCCAGAAAAGAGTGCTGATCTCTCCCATCGTTCCCTCGCGTATATTGGCTTGAGAGCCGGCGCGCGTCCCGGCCCGGCGCAATTGGACCACTATCTTCAATGAGTCGGCCACGCGAAGCAAATGTTCAGTGAATAAAATTGGAACGAGCCGGGAAGGAACATTACAACGCAGGTACGGAAATGATGCGCTCGAGAAAAACTGCGCTAATGCATCGGCGGAGCTTCGCCGCCGCCCTTCGGCGGCTTTTTCATCAGGAAAGTCATGGGAACAAGACAGGCCACAACGATTACCATCCACGACACGACGTCGGTGTAAGCGAGTGCCGTCGCCTGTTGTTGTAATAGCCCGGCGATTCGTCCGTAGGCTTGTTTAGTCGCCTCGGCCGGGCTTATTCCCTGCGTGCGAAGCGTCGCCACCAATCCATCCAGCATTTGGTGGAATCGCGGATTGCCATTGTTCATGTTCGCCGAAAGGTAGGTCATTCGACGCTGGGTCCCCCGCGTGATCAGCGTGCTGATTAGCGCGATGCCAATGCTGCCGCCGATGTTCCGGATAAAATTGATCATGCTGGAAATCTGATTGTTCTTCTCGCGGGGAACGCCTACGTAGGAAAGCGTGTTTGACGGAATGAAAATAAACGCAAGCCCCGCCACCTGATACACGCGCAGCATCGCGGCTGTCCGAAAATCCATGCCCAGCGTCATGTGCGTGGTCATGTAGTACAGCGCCGTCGCCGTCACGCCGAATCCGAACGACATCATCAGCCGCTGGTCCATTTTCGATACCAGGATGCCCGATATCGGCATCATCAACATCATGCGAACCCGCCGCCCGCCAACGCCTCGCCGGCACTTTCCGCCGGATAGCCCATCAGCAACTGCAGAAATTGCGGGATCAGCACCGTCGTGCCGTACAGCACCATGCCCAGCACGAACATGAAAAACATCGCCGTGGCAAAGTTTCGCTTCTTCAACAGCGTCAGTTCGACGATCGGATGCGGATGTCTCCACTCCCAGATGACCCATGCAACCAGCAGTACGACCGCCGCAATCGCCGTCCCCAGAATCCAGTGCGACGCGAACCAATCCGATTCCTGCCCCTTATCCAGCACCATTTGCAGCGCGCCGATGCCGAGCGCCACCAGCGCAAGCCCCATGTAATCGATGCCAACTCCCCTGCGCCTCTCGCGTTCCTCGTGCAGATACGGAGGATCTTCCACCAGCTTGTGCGTGAGGTAGAGCGAAATGATGCTGACGGGCACGTTGATGTAGAAAATCCAGCGCCAGCTGTAGTTGTCCGTAATCCATCCGCCGAGCGTCGGCCCGATCGCCGGCGCCACCACCACCGCCATTCCGTAAACGGCGAACGCCATGCCGCGCTTCGACGGCGGGAACGTATCGGCCAGAATGGCCTGCTCGCTCGGCTGCAATCCTCCGCCGCCCGCGCCCTGCAGCACGCGGAAGAAGACCAGCATGCCCAAGCTCGGCGCCAGCCCGCACAGGAAACTGCTGGCGGCGAACAGCGCCACGCACGTCATGTAAAACCGTTTGCGTCCCATGCGCGTCGCCAGCCATGCGCTGATCGGCAGGATGATCGCGTTCGAGACCAGATAGCTGGTGAGCACCCAGGTGGATTCGTCCGAGCTGGCGCCCAAGGCTTCCGGCGATATGCGGCAGCGCGACGTTGGCGATGGAAGTGTCGAGCACTTCCATGAACGTCGCCAGCGTCACGGTCAGCGCCACCAGCCACGGATTATGGCGCGGACGCCATAACGCGTGGTCCATTGTCATTGTGGCTGCTGCCAAGCTTCGCTCCCTGTTGCAATACGCTTGCGGATATTATATACATGCATGTATGTATGTTGCAAAGCGAAAGACGCGAGCGGCGCGTTAAAAATAAACAGTGAAAGGGATCGCACAAAGCCGAAAGGGTACAGCCGCTGTTCGGATTCGAACCGCGACCGCCTCACGCCAAAAAGCCCGCACCGAAGCTACCCGCCGCAAGTTGCTCGCCGCCGGCGAATCGATCTTCGCCCGCGACGGTTTCGAAGCTGCGCGTCTGGAAGACATCGCCGCCGCGGCCGGCTACACCCGCGGCGCCTTCTACGCCAATTTCGACAGTAAAGAAGACATCTTTTTCGCGCTGCTGGAAAACTGGGTCGCGGAACGTATGGCGGAAGTCAACGCTCTGCTCGAAAAATACGAGACGCCCGGGCAACGCTTGGACGCGCTGCGCGATCTCTACGCGCAGTTCGCGAAAAATCGCAGGCTGGCGCTGCTCTCGCTCGAATTCAAGCTCTACGCGATTCGCCACCCGCGCGCGCAGGCGCGGCTTCGTTCGCGGAATCGCGCGATGCGTTGCTCGAAACAGGAGATTTGGGATCGCGTTCGTCCTGCGCTCGCTCGCGACATTTTGGTTTCAGGGCCGGCGGCCGCCACGGCCCTTGGCGCGTTTTCGCACGCTTTGCTGCTCGAACACCTCGTCGATCCCACCGCCATGCCCAGCGACGAGATTGAACGCTTGCTGAAGGCCACATTTGAAACAGTCCTAGCGACGCGCAACAAGTAGCGCGAAGCGATCTCGCGCCGCTGACCGTGACGCCTCAAGGGACGTCCCTTCCCTCACCCGGCTCCGGCGTCCAGAATCGGTGTTCCACCTTCCGGGTATTCAATTCCTTCTGCAATTCGGTCACTGGCTCGTCCTCACCGTCGTCCGCCAACCGAAATGTCCCAAAGTGAATTGCGACGCTAGTCGAAGCTCCCAAATCCTCATGCGCCTTCACCGCATCCTGCGGCGAAATGTGTACCGGACCCATAAACCACTGCGGCCGGTAGGCGCCGATCGGAATCAGCGCGAGCCGCACCTGCGGAAAGCGCTCTGCGATTTGCCGGAAGTGCGTACCGTAGGCTGTGTCGCCGGCGAAGTACACGCGCCCCGACGGGCCTTCCACCACGTAGCCGCACCACAAAGTACGATTACGGTCCCGCAAACCGCGTCCGGAAAAATGCAGCGCCGGCACAGCCGTCACGCGGACGTGCGACGCCACCTGCACCGAGTCGCCCCAATCAAGCTCGCTGATCTCGCCGGCTCTGGCGAGACGCTTCGAAATTAAGCGGTCTGCAACGCCCAACGGCACCGCGAATTTCGTTCCCCACTTGGCGGCGGCAATTTTTCTATACGTCGGGACGTCGAAATGATCGTAGTG
The DNA here is from genome assembly GCA_963839325.1 of uncultured Acidobacteriota bacterium. Classification (GTDB taxonomy): domain Bacteria; phylum Acidobacteriota; class Terriglobia; order Acidiferrales; family UBA7541; genus Palsa-295. Next base: position 356,616 of record CAWIUO010000006.1, read on the forward strand.
ATCGTGGCTCTGCAGCACCAAGTCGATCGTCGGAAGCTGGTCGAAGCGGATTCCAGGCGGCCGATGCCGTTTGGGTCCGGCAAATGCAACGGGACTCGCCCGCATCGACCAGACCGGGTCGCAAAGAATATTCAGCCCGTCCATCTGAACGAGCACCGTAGAGTGCCCGACGAAGGTCACTCGCAGGTCGCCACCGGTCACACGCTCGGGTGGAGTGGGACCCGGTGCCGCATCTGTCCACTTTTTCCACGGGCCCGGTTGCCGGTTCTTCAGCCACTGAAAAATGCTTCCTACGCCGCGAAGCTGTGCGTGGTCCGGGTTGAAAAAGTGTTCCCCGTTGAAGTGATCCGTCGCCGGCCCTCGATATTTTTTCATGGATGGCGGCGCCGGCTACTTTTCCGCCCCTGCGGCCTTCGGCTTCGGCGGAACCACCGCCGGGCCTCCAGTCGCTCGAGCAGCGGTCCACGGATTTACCGTCGCCCCGCCCGTGATCATCGCGTTGATCTCTCCTCCGAAAAACGAGTAGGGATGGACCATCTCGATCGCGCCGGCCTCGCTGAGTTTTCGACGTAACTGCGCCGGAATAGTGAAATCGAGCGACGCGAGATTGTCATCGAGCTGCGAAATCTTCGTCGCGCCGATGATCGTGGACGTAACGCCTGGCTGCGTCGCTACCCAGTTCAGCGCCACCTGCGCCGCGGGCTTGCCCAACTCCATCGCCACATCGCTCAGCGCGTCCACAATCCGAAAATTCCGCTCCGAAAACTTCGAGAACGCGGGGTTGCGATTTTTCTGTACCTCGAGCCTGCCTTCGCCCTTGCCGGAGTTTCCCTCGCGCACGTACTTTCCCGTCAGCAACCCACCTCCAAGGGGACTCCACGGACAGATCCCGAGACCCAGCTCCTGCGCCGCCGGAATATGTTCGCGCTCGATGTTCCGTTCGAGCAGTGAGTACTCGAGTTGCAGCGCGATCAACGGCGCTTTCCCCTGCTGCTCCGCCAGCGTCTGCGCTCGCGCCACGTACCACGCTGGAGTATCCGAGAATCCGTAGTATCGGATCTTTCCCTCGGCCACCAAATCGCTCAGCGTGCCAACCACTTCTTCCACCGGAGTGACCAGGTCCCAGGCATGCAGCCAATACAGATCGATGTAGTCCGTCTGCAGCTTTCGCAGCGAACTCTCGAGCGCCCGATATATATTCTTGCGTCCGTTTCCGCCGGCGTTGGGATTGCCCGCCTGTCCATTGAACGTGAACTTGGTCGCTAGCACTACCCGATCGCGCACTCTCGCCTCGGTGATGAATTTGCCCAGCATCGTCTCGCTGGTGCCCTTCGTGTATCCGTCGGCCGTATCGATCGAATTTCCTCCGCGCTCCAGATAGCGATCGAAAATTGCGCGCGATCCCTTCTCGTCCGCACCTGTGCCCCATTCGGTGCCGAAGGTCATCGTTCCCAACGCCAGCGGGCTAACCCGCAGGCCGGAGCGCCCCAGCGTCACGTACTCGTTCATATTCATTCCGGTTCCCTCGATCTGGATATCCACCCGACGTAGCTTGGATGTCCTACTGGCGTCGCCCGGTTCATCTTTCGGGTCGGAAATCGCGCTTCCAACTCCGGCGCGCCATCGCTATTCTATCAACGCCTTTTTGCTCGCGCCCCAGGGGAGCCCGCTGGATGGACGAAGTCGTCTCGCAGAAGATTTCGCTTTCCGTTTCCGATGGCACTTCGATGGACGCCTATGCAGCCCGCCCCAAAGGCGACGGACCTTTCCCGGCCTTCTCCTGTTTCAAGAGGCCTTCGGCGTGAATTCGCACATTCGCGACGTGGCAGCCCGTTTCGCCCGTGCCGGTCTTGTCGTCATCGCACCCGAACTCTACCATCGCACCGCACCTGCCGGATTCGAAGTCGCGTATGACAATTTCGCCGCGGCTGCCGCCCACCTGAAAGCGATTACTCCGGAAACCTTGAAGCTCGACATCCACGCGGCCTACGACTGGTTGCGCGCGCAATCTTTCGTGCGAGCCGAACGCATTGCCAGCGTCGGCTTTTGCCTTGGCGGCCGAGTTTCTTTCCTTGCCTGCGCCACGGTCCCGATTCAGGCGGCGATATCGTTTTATGGAGGTGGCATCGCACCGGCGCTGCTCAGTGAAATCCCGAATTTGCGCGCGACCATGCTCTTCTTCTGGGGAGGCCTGGACAAGCACATCGGGCAGGATCAGATTCGTCCGATCGTCGAATCCTGCCACCGCGACGGGAAAGCCTTCGTTAACGTGGAGATTTCGAATGCCGATCACGGCTTTTTCTGCGACGCGCGCCCCAGCTACAATGCCGCCGCTGCGGAGCTGGGTTGGAAGCTCACCCTCTCGTTTCTGAATCTCCACATCATGAATCCGGAGAGGCGCACGCGGCTTCGCTGATCGTCCGCGGGAAGCCCACGCTCTGCGCGGCTGCCATGCGTTGTATCTGACAAACGTTTGACTGCGACAGGCTAGGCTCGTCACTTAAGATAGTTCGAGCGTAAATCTCTGGCGGCTTAGAGTGCATCTGATACTCTGCCGGCAAATTGAATCGCCCATACTTCTATGCCCATCCGAGACCTGCTACGCGATCCCTTCAAGAGATTCCTCTTCGAAGCCGGTGCGGGTTACTACGCGCGTAAACTGTCCAATGGTCCCGAAGCGGATATTCGGCGTGAGTTCGTCCAGTCGCTTGAACTCCCCCCGGCCGACATGAATGCCCATCTGAAATTTCTTGATGTCGGCTGCGGTCCCGGCCACGTAGCGCGAGGCTTAGCCGCCTCCGGCTACGATGTAACCGGCGTCGATCGAAGCCGTAGTCTGCTGCGCATCGCGCGACGGCTCGCGCGCAGGTTGGCGCCCGATCGACGCGTTGCGTTTCACCATTCCTCCACCGAACAGCTTCCCTTTCCGGATGCCACTTTTCACGTCACGTACGCGACCGGGGTGATTTACTGGGTCGAGCACCTGGCCGACACGCTCCGCGAAATCGTCCGCGTCACGCGGCCTGACGGCACGGTCGCATTCCTTGACCCCCATGCATCGATGTCCATCGCCAACGCTCGCGCATACTGCGTGCGTCACGCCCTATCCCGTCGCGATACCCGGAAAATGATCGCGTGGGCCACGTCCGCGCGCTTCAACCGGCGCTTCGAGGAAATCGACCTCCGCCGCGCCCTTACCGAAGCCGGTCTGGTTCAGCTTGAACTCGAGAGACGCCTTGACGGCATGGTGTGGTTCACTCGCGCTCGGACCCCAACCGGGGCCGCTTCCATCCCCTCCGCGTTCGCACCGCTCGAGTCGAGCCTGGTCTCTTAGCCGCATACGCAGCAAGCAGTTTCAATTTGAATCGTTACTTTTCCGCTTCGCTTTCCTCCACCGCCTTGACTTCCCGTTCGCGCCCGTGAAAACTGAAATTCCCTTCCAAGCCTCGCGTCTGCGCGAGCGCGGCACTCGATTCAATACTGCCGCTTTATTCGCTCACTCGAATTTGTAGCGTCGAACTACCGCGCGAGGCAAGACTCAACATCCTATGCCGCAACCCGTGCATGTCTTGTCCGGCTCGTACGACTATCGGTTGGTAGTGCTGTCAGTACTGATCGCCATCGCGGCCGCGTATGCGGCCTTGGACCTGGCCGGCCGTGTCACATCCGCGCGAGGTGTGGCGCGGACGATCTGGCTTTCATGCGGCGCGTCGGCGATGGGCCTGGGAATTTGGTCGATGCACTACATCGGAATGCTTGCCTTCCGTCTGCCTGTTCCGGTTTTGTATGACTGGCCCACGGTCCTGGCGTCTCTTCTCGCCGCGGTCTTCGCAAGTGCTGTCGCACTATTCTTCGTTAGTCGGCCGACGATGGAGCCGCCGCTTGCGTTCATTGGCAGCCTCTTCATGGGCGGCGCCATTGCAGCGATGCATTACATCGGCATGGCCGCGATGCGCCTTCCGGCGATGTGTCACTACGACGCGCGCTTGGTCGTATTGTCGGTCGCCATCGCCATCCTGATTGCGCTCGTGGCGATCTCGGTCGTATTTTTTCTTCGCAACGAAGCCAAGAACCGTCGGGGCCGCAAAATTGCGGCCGCCATCGTTATGGGCGCCGCGATTCCCGTGATGCATTACACCGGAATGGCTGCCGCGAGTTTTACAGCCGCGGACGAAATCGAAGGCAGCGTCCGTCATGCCCTGAGTATCTCCGCGCTCGGAACGGTTAGCATAATTTGCGTCACGTTCATGGTTCTGGGGCTAACCGTTATCACTTCATTGGTTGACCGCCGCTTCTCCGCGCAGGCGATGGAGTTGGAATCCAGCGAGCATCGCTCTCGCCAAATTCTGGAGACTTCTTTTGACGCCTTCGCGGAAATGGATGCGAACGGTTGCATTAGCGATTGGAACAAGCAGGCCGAATTTATGTTCGGCTGGCCCTCGCGCGAAATGTTGGGTCGTTCCCTCGTCGATACGGTCGTTCCGGCCACAGCTCGTAACGAATATCGCGCTGAACTTTTCGAGCTGCTCGAGCTCATGGCGGGAGATGCAGCCACCAAACGATTCGAGATTCCCACGATCACCCGCGACGGACGCGAGGTGCCAGCCGAAGTCACGGTATCCGCATTCCGCCGCGGCCAGTCGCTCCACTTTGCCGCCTTCATCCGCGACCTCAGCGAACGCAAGCGCTTCGAACGCGATCTGCGCGAAGCCAAAGAAGCCGCCGAAGGCTCGAATCAGGCCAAAAGCACTTTCCTCGCGACCATGAGCCACGAAATCCGCACGCCGATGAACGGCATTCTCGGCATGACCGAACTCGTTCTCGAAACCGAACTCACCGCCGAGCAGCGAGAATTCGTAGGCCTGGTCCAGCTCTCCGCCGAATCCCTGCTTTCGATCATCAACGACATTCTCGATTTTTCGAAAATCGAAGCCGGTAAATTGGAATTGGAGATCGTTCCCTTCGATCTCCGCGAGAGCGTCGGCGAAACCATGAAAGCGCTGAGCTTCCGCGCCCATCAGAAAGGTCTCGAGCTGATCTATGACATCGATCCCGGCGTTCCCGAAACGCTTCTCGGCGATCCCGGCCGCATCCGCCAGGTGCTTATCAATCTGGTTGGCAACGCCATAAAGTTCACCGAGCGCGGCGAAATCACCGTCCAAGTCAGTTCCAAACACAGCGATTCGCCCGCCAATCCCGCGGCAGTTCATTTCGCCGTTCGGGACACGGGCATCGGCGTCCCGCGCGAAAAGCAGGCGCGTATCTTCGAAGCCTTCTCCCAGGCCGACGGCTCGATGACCCGAAAATACGGCGGGACCGGACTGGGCCTTACGATCTGCAAGCGCCTGGTCGAATTGATGGACGGCCAGATCTGGCTGGAGAGTGAACCCAGCGTCGGCAGTACGTTCCACTTCGCCGTACGGATGGCTACCGTCGCTGGGGTTCAACCGGCTGCCACCGCTGCGGAGCCCGAGCGGCTTAAGAACATGACGGTGCTCGTGGTCGATGACAACCTCACGGACCGGCGCGTTCTCGCCGGAATTTTGACGGGCTGGGGCATGCGCCCCACTCTTGTGGAAGGCGGCCGCGCCGGCCTTGAAGCTCTTCAGCGTGCCAAAGAAAACGGCGGGCCGTTTCCGCTGGTTCTTCTGGATGGCCAAATGCCCGATATGGACGGTTTTTCGCTCGCAGAGCAAATTCGAAGCGATCCATCGCTCGCGCGTGCGACGATCATGATGCTCACTTCCGCCGGCCAAATTGGCGACGCCGCCCGATGCACCGAACTCGGTATCGCGGCATATCTGGTCAAACCGATTCGCCAGGCCGAGCTTCTAAAGGCCATCTGCGCAGTCGTCGAGCAAGCCGCGCCGGAATCGGCTGCAGAGGAAACACCGGCGGATGCTCCGTATCTCTCGCGGTCGCGCGGACGCGTGCTCATCGCCGAGGATAATCTGGTCAATCAACGGCTCGCCGTTCGCCTGCTCGAAAATCGCGGCTTCGACGTCACCGTCGCCGCCGACGGCCAAGAAGCCTTAGCGGAGCTTGAGCGTTGTCCCTACGAACTCGTTCTCATGGACGTGCAGATGCCCAACATGGACGGACTGGAAGCCACCGCCATGATCCGCGAACGCGACAAACGCCGCCACTCACACACCCGCATCATCGCCATGACCGCTCACGCCGTGAATGGTGGCGAAGAGAAATGCCTCGCCGCGGGAATGGACGCCTTCGTTTCCAAACCTATCCGCTCTGAGCAACTGTTCGAAACCATCGACCGCGTACTCGCTCTACGCATCTGAGCGCAGCCCTCCCGTAAGCACCGTTCCAGTCGGCCGATCCTGTCGCCGACCGCCGGCGAGTCGCGCCTAACAGAACGCATCCCCTTGCCTACGCGCTTCCCTGTATGGACCGTGCATGTCTTGCGAAGTATCGTCACTCACGCAAACTCTAAACATGCTTTGCGAAAGCAGGAGGCTTCTCCATGCCGTTAATGAATGTCGTTTTGGTTCTGATCGTGGTCGGAGTGCTGCTCTGGCTGATCAACCGCTTCATCCCCATGCAGGGGACGATCAAATCGATCCTCAATGCCGTGGTTGTAATTTGCGTCGTGCTCTGGCTGCTCAACGCGTTCGGTTTGCTCACCTCGCTCAACCACATTCGCCTGGGCTCATAGCGAGTCAGCCGGGAGCCCGCAATTCGAGAATTGCCGGGCCAACGTAAAACGAGGCGGTTCACACGGCGCGTGATCGCCTCGTGAACCGCCTCGATTCGTGTTCGCGATTTATTTTCGCTTACGCCGTGCGAAGCTTCCGCATCAGGCAGAGCGCAACGATACCCGTACAGAGCAGGATCAGCGACGCCGGCTCGGGAACCGCCGAAACCGTCAGCGTGTAATCGCCGGATTCGGTATCGAAATCGTTCAGCGTGATCGGCCCGGGCAGCAGCAACATCGTTGGATCGGATTCCGGCCCGCTGTAGAGCGGCGTGAACGTTCCGTTCGGATTCATCAAGCTGAACAGCAGGTTGTTGTCCTCCAGGCCGCCTTCCCAATTCACATTGTAGAAATACAGGCAATCGTTCGGAACCGCCACTCCGTTTACCGTCAGATCGATCGGCTCGACCTGAAATCCAAAGCCCATGTTGTAGTTGTCCGGGCCGCCGATCGTGGGGTTCACCGGAAGCTCAAACGTTACCGTGATGGGATCGCTCGCAGGTCCGGTAATCGTGTAGAGCAAATCTCCGCCGCTGCCGCCGCCATCCGCCTTCGCGTTACCCGCCGCGCAGAAAACGCTCACCGCCAAAATCGCCAATATCGAAAATATCTTCTTCACTTCTCACCTCGGGGCCTTTGATTCCTCAGCCCGCCGAATCTAGCGGATCGAACGCTCCAGGAGCCCCATAAGCGTCCGCCCCCTGGAAAGAGCATGCCCCTACCCAATTGCCGTAACCGCAACCTCAACACCGTCAACGCGTCGCTCCCCTCCTTCCCGAGCGACAGGAATTTCCTTTCTTCGCCATAGACATTGGTTTCCTCAAGGCCGGCCGACGGCGAGAAAGGCCCCACTTTCGCCTGTCGTTCGCCGCTTCGTGGCGCTCCGCACATCGGCCAGCGTTGTCAGACTCTGGCCTTGATTTAAGTTCGATTAGAACGCAATGACGTTAAGAAAGATGAACTCAGTCGGGGATGTAACGCGCAGAAACGAAACCGGAAAATTCGCATGAAGAAAAATCGCGGGTGAGCCTGTAAGCCGGATTCTGTCGCGCCGAAGCTCTCGCTTCCGCGCGCGATGATCATTCCTCTAGGCTCCGGATCGCTCCGGAGACTCAAGCAGCCTACCCGAGGGTCGCAACCGCGCATCCCGCAAGCGGGACATGCAGCATACGGGCTGGGCCAGCCCTCCCCTCCTATTTGGCCTTGCTCCACGCGGGGTTTGCCGTGCCCCGGATGTTGCCACCCGGGCGGTGGGCTCTTACCCCACCTTTTCACCCTTACCAGGCGCGCTATCACCGAAACTGGCGGGCCGTCGGTTTCTCCGTTAGCCTGCCGCCGAGGTTCTAGCTCACCGGCGGTTTGATTTTCTGTGGCACTTTCCGTAGCCGCGCCGCTGCCGCGAACCTTCGCCCGCTTCAGCGCGCAACCCCCTGGCGTTACCAGGCGCGTTGCCCTACTGCCGCACAGCTCTTTCGAGCTCGCGGCGATCGGAGTCCGGACTTTCCTCCCGCCCGCCTCCCTTTCGGGAAGCAAGCCGGCGATCACCCGGCTCACCCGCTTTCCTGATTATATCCGATATGAACGAGTCCGCGATGCGATTCGCGCGACGATGAACACTATTTCAGCAGCTTGTCGAACTCGTCCTCAGTCGAGAATCTGCACCTTCAGCGCTTTCGCTTTCTCGAATTTCGAGCCGGGGTCCTCGCCCACCACCACGTAGCTGGTCTTCTTGCTCACCGATCCGCCCGCCTTCCCGCCATGCGCCGCGACCAGCGCTTCGGCCTCTTCGCGCGACCGCTTGGCCAGCGTGCCGGTGAACACAAACGTCATGCCCGCGAATCGCGTGTCCAGCAGCGCTGCTTTTTCTCCTTCATGTTCACGCCGACGTCGCGCAGGCGCTCGATCAGCTTTCGATTCGCCGACTCGGAGAAAAATTCGCGCACGCCTTCCGCGATCTTCGGCCCGACTTCGCGTCACTTCCATCAATTCTTCCGCGCTCGCCGTCCGCCAATTTCTCCATCGAACCGAAATGCGCGGCCAGAAGCTGCGCGGTGCGCTCGCCGACGAACGGAATCCCGATCGCATAGATCAGCCGCGCCAGGCTGTTCTTTTTGCTGGCGTCGATTTCGTCCAGCAGATTCTGCGCGGATTTTTCCGCCATCCGCTCCAGGCCGCGTAGCGTTTCGAGTGTCGAGCTTGTAGAGATCCGCAAAATCCTTCACCAGTCCCTTCTCGAGCAGCTGATCGACGATCTTGTCGCCCAGCCCGTCGATATTCATCGCGTGCCGCCCGGCAAAATGAAGGAACGATTCCGCTCCGCCGCGCCGGGCACGAAACGTTCACGCAGCGGTAAGCCACTTCGCCCTCCGCCTGATGAACGCGCATGCCGCACACCGGACACTTCGTCCGGCATCTCGAAACGTCTTTTCCTCGGTGCCGTGCTTCACCACTTTCAGCACGTGCGGAATCACTTCTCCCGCGCGCTCCACCAGCACGGTATCGCCCGCGTGCACGTTCAGCCGCTCGCACTTCGTCCATGATTGTGCAGCGTCGATTTCACCACCGTGACGCCGCCGATCTGCACCGGCTCGAACACCGCGAACGGCGTCAGCACTCCGGTGCGCCCCACGCTGACGTCGATTTCGCTTCACGCACCGTGGTTTCCTGATGCGCCGGATATTTGTACGCGATCGCCCAGCGCGGCGCCTTCGCTGTGAATCCCAGTTCGTTTTGCAACGCGATCTCATCCACCTTCACCACGATTCCGTCGATTTCGTACGCCAGCTTTTCGCGCTTCGTGTCCCAGCTGTCGTGATGTACTTCTCGACCTCTTCGAGCGAATGGCACAGCTTCCAGTCGTCGCTCGCCTTGAAATGCAGCACGTGCTCAGCGTCTCGAGGACTTCCGACAGCCGCTTCTTCGGCGCGCGCCCATCGACCAGCATGTAGTAAGCGAAAAAATCCAGCTGCCGCGAAGCGTGATCTTCGGATCGAGCACGCGCACCGCGCCCGCCGCCGCATTCCGCGGATTCGCGAAAATTTTGCCGCCCGCTCGCGTCCTGCTGCTCGTTCATGGCCTCGAACGCCTTGCGCGTCATGATCGCTTCGCCGCGCACTTCGAAACGTCGCCGGCAAGCTCCGGCTTTCTTCAGCATGCGCCGGATCGATCGCACAGCGGAATCGACCGGATCGTTCTGCACGTTGGGCGTCACGTCCTCGCCGGTCGTGCCGTCGCCGCGGGTCACGCCGCGCACCAGCGCGCCCTTCTCGTAAAGCAGCGAAATGCTCAGCCCGTCGAACTTATGCTCCGTCACATACTCGACTTTCTTCGCGGCCTGTCAGCTCGCGCACGCGCCGGTCGAAATTCGCCCAGCTCCTCGAACGAAAATGCATTGTCCAGGCTGCCCATCGGCGTCTTGTGCGCGACCGCTGGAAATCCTTCGCGCGGCGCGCCGCCCACGCGTTGCGTCGGCGAATCCGGCGTCACCAGCTTCGGATGCTCGGCCTCCAGCGCCTTCAGCTGGTTCATCAGCTGGTCGAAGGCGGCGTCGGAAATTTCCGGATCGTCCACCACGTAGTACAGATATTCGTGGTGCCGGATTTTTTCGCGCAGCGTCTCGATTTCCTTCTGCGCTTTGCTGGCTTTCATCTTGGCAACGGCCATGGAATCCTCGTGTCGGATGATGCTGTGGGTTGCGCAGCGGCGTGTATTATACAATGCGCATTCGCCGCATCCGGATTACGCACTTGTAAGTAACAGATGAAACGGGAGAGCCTCGGACACGCGCCCACATGCCTCACGACAATCACAGACGCGCTCCTGATCTATAACCCCACCAGCGGCGGCCGCCGCCATCGCCGCTTCGCCGAAATCGAGCAGGCCGTCCGCATCCTCGAAGTGATGCAGGCATCGAGACCGAACTCGCGCCGACCACCGCGGCCGGAACAGCGCAAGCACATCGCGCGCCAAGCCGTCGATCAGCGCCGCGGAATGGTGATCGCTTGCGGCGGCGACGGCACCATCAACGAAGTCATCAACGGCCTCGCCGGAAGCCAGGTTCCCATGGCTCTGCTTCCCGCCGGCACCGCCAACATCCTCGCGAAGGAACTCGGCATTCCCTGGGACATTCCCCACGCCGCGCGCTTGATTCCCGACGGACTTGTGCGCCGCATCGCGCTTGGCGTCGCAAAGCACGTCAATGGCGGCCAGTCCGCCTACGTTCCGCCTGAAGGCCGCTACTTTCTCAGCGTCGGCGGCGCGGGTCCGGACGGCGCCATCGTCAACGGCGTTGATCCCGAGCTGAAAAAGAAAGCCGGCGTGCTCGCCTACTGGGCCGAAGGCGCGCGCCAGCTCTTCCAGATACGATTTTCCCGAAATGATCGTGCACTCCGGCGGCCAGCAGCGCCGCGCTTCGATCATCGTCATCGGCCGCACGGTGAATTACGGCGGCCCGTTCAAAATCACGACGGGCGCGAACCTTTTCGAAGATTCCTTCGAAATGCTCACCAACGCCACGCGCAGCCGCCTGCGCTACCTGGCCTGCCTGCCGGCGCTGTGGCTCGGCAAGCTTCGCACGATGGAAGGCATCGACGCGTGGAAGGACACGGAAGTAATCTGCGAGCCTGCGTCGGCCAGCACCGTCTTCGCGCAGGTGGACGGCGAGCCGATCGGCCAGCTCCCGCTTTCGTTTCGCATTGTGCCTGACGCGCTTTCCATCGTCACGCCCGCCGCGCTTACGGTATAGTTCGCGCGCAGCGCTCTACAAGGACGCTCGGTGGACCCTTTCACGCACGCCCTCTGCTCGTTGGTCCTCGCCCGCGCCGTACGAACGCATCTCCCGCGCCGCGGATTTGCAATGCTCCTCGTCGCAGGCCTCGCGCCTGACCTCGACTTGCTCACCTACTTCTTCGGCCCTGCCTCATTTCTTCGCTTCCACCAATCACTGCTGCACTCACTCGTCTCGTCGATCACCCTCGCCTGCGTCCTCGCTGTCATATTTGTAGCGATCGACCGCCGCCATCTGCGCCGCTTCCAGCCCGAGGGATCCGCGCCGCTGCGCTTCGCGCCGGCGTTCGCGGTGTGCGCCACAGGAATTGCGCTCCACCTGCTTCTCGATGCCGCCACTGACGTCGGCTTCCAGCCGCTATGGCCGTTTCGCACGCACTGGACTGCGTTCGATCTCGTTCCGCACTTCGAAATCTGGATCGCTCTCATTCTCGTGGCTGCGCTCGCGATTCCCGAACTCATCGCGATGGTGAGTGAAGAGATTGGCGAGTATCACGATATCGCGCCCCGCGGTGTGCTCGCCGCACGGATCGGTCTCGCGGTCTTCTTCGCCTACATCGGAGTGCGCGCCATGCTTCACAGAAGCGCCATCGCACTGCTCGATTCTCGCGAATACGCAGGTCAAGCGCCGCTCGCCGTCGGCGCCTTTCCCACCGCGTCCCCTCTCACTTGGCGAGGGATCGTTTCCACCGAAACCGCGCTCGACGAACTGGAGATTCCCTTCATGCCCGGTGAATCCTTCGATCCCGACCGTGCCGTTGCGCACAACAAACCCGATGCGACGGCGGCGATTGAAGCAGCCGGCGCTGCGGCTATCGCAAAAACGTTCTTAAACTACGCCCGCTTCCCTCTCGCCAGTGTCGATACCAGCGAGTCTGGCAGCCGAGTGCGGTTGCGCGATCTTCGATTCGAGTCCAACGACAAATCGCCCGACAACCTCGCCGTCGAAATCCTCGTCACGCCCGCAGGCCGGCTCGCACAGCAAACCGTCTTCTACAACGCATCCGGCCCGCGCGAATAGTTATGAATTGAAATTAGCTTCTGACAAACCAGGCAGGGACTATTCTTCGACCGCTTTCGTCCGGAACGCGAGGCGCATCACGAAATAAAGCAGCACGATGACACCGAGAATTCCCAGCACAAACGCCGCTCCGTGCACTTTCAGAAATCCCAGCGCCGCGTCTCCATACTTCACCGCGAAAAAACCCTCCAGGAAATATCGCAGCGCCCGGCCCAGCAGAATCGCCGCGACGAACGTTCGCACCGGCACCTGGAACACGCCCTGTGCAAGCACGAACGGCTTGAATGGAAACGGCGGTGGCAGCACCGCGGGAATAAACGCGCTCAGGAAAGCGTTGTGCTCCACCCACTGCTTGATCTTTTCCGCATTCCCGCGCGCGTGCCGGTGGAAGTACGCCTCCCCACCCTTCTTCGCCAGAAAGTAAATCAGGATGCATCCGCTCAGCGAGCCCGTCGCCGCCATGAAAACGTAGTACGGCATCCGCGTCGGGTTCGCCGCGCACAACTGCATCACCACCGCATCGGGGAAAAAAGGAAACGCCAGCACGGATGAATCGAAAAACGTCACCACGAACATGCCCAGCCCGCCGGACTTCAGCACCAGTCCTTGCAACCACAGAAATAGATGGGATTTCACGAGGCTAGCGCTTGCTCCCGGTTCAACACGAGGTCAAAAGTCATGCGATTGTATCAGACTCGCCGCAGTTCCCTTCACCGGCGGGCGCGCCGCGAATTTTTCTCTCGCCGCGAAAATTGCTGAATCCATCCCCGTCGGATAGAATTTTTGCGTGAACGCTCCGCACTCATCCGAATCTCTTCTGGATAGTCTGAACGCAAGCCAGCGTGAAGCCGTCCTCACCACTGAGGGTCCCGTGCTCGTTCTCGCCGGCGCAGGCACCGGCAAGACGCGCGTCATCACCTATCGCGTCGCGCATTTGATCGACCAAGGCGTTCCGCCGCAATCCATACTTGCTGTCACATTCACAAACAAAGCCGCCGGAGTAATGAAAGACCGCCTCACCGCACTGCTTAGCGCTTCCGGCCGCAGCGCCATGGATGTCTGGGTTTCCACGTTCCATTCTTTCTGCGCTCGGCTGATCCGTCGAGAAGCCGCCGCTCTCGGCCTGCCGCGCGATTTTGCGATTTACGATGACGACGATCAAAACGCCGCCGTAAAGCGCGCCCTCGCGCAAGCCGGACTAAAAACCGAAGACTACCCGCCCCGCGCCGTCCGCTCCCAAATCAGCCACGCGAAAAATCACGGCATCACGGCGGACGAAATGGAATCCTCCGCCACCACCGCGCGCGACGATGCCCGCAAAGATATCTCCAAAGTCTTCCGCGTTTACGAAGAGATTCTCCGCAAAGCAGCTTCGCTCGATTTCGACGACCTTCTTCTTCGCGCGGTCGATTTGCTCAAAGACAATCCCGCGATTCGCGCCGCCTGGAGTTCGCGCTTCCAATACATCATGGTCGACGAATTTCAGGACACCAACCGCGCGCAGGAAGAGCTCGTCCGTCTGCTCGCGGGCCAACACAAAAATGTTTGCGTCGTCGGTGATGAAGATCAATCGATCTACGGCTGGCGCGGCGCTCGTGCGGGCGATGCTGAAGCGCTTCGTGGAATTTTTCCCCGGCACCAAAGTGATCCGCCTCGAAGAAAACTACCGCTCCACGCAAATCATCCTCGACGCTGCTGCTGCCGTCGTGAAGAACAATTCCGACCGTCTCGGCAAAACACTGAAATCCAGCCTCGGCGATGGCGACACGCTCCAGCTTCTACGAAGCCGCGGACTCCTTCGCCGAAGCCGAATACATCGTCGCGCAGATCGCTCCTGTCCTTCGCGACGATTCCGAAGCTCGTGTCGCCGTCCTCTACCGCACTGGCGCGCAATCGCGCTCGTTCGAGGAAATTCTCCGGCGCTACAACATTCGCTATCGCGTCGTCGGCGGCTTCAGCTTTTACGAGCGCGCCGAGGTCCGCAACGCTCTCGCTTACGTCCGCCTGATCTTTCATCCGGAAGACGATGTCGCGCTTCTCCGCGTCCTGAATGTCCCTCCACGCGGCATCGGCGCCGTTTCCGTCGCCGCGCTCGAATCGCGCGCGAAAGAAACTTCCCAATCTCTCTGGGGCGTCATTCGATCCGGTGATTTCGCGAGCGGCAAAAAGTTCAGTGGCGCATTATCCGCCTTCCGCAAGCTGATCGAGGATTTGCAGGAGCATTGCAAAGACCTCACGCCCGCGCTACTCATCGAAGCGCGTTCTCGAACCGCTCCGGCTATCTGGATTGGGTCGAGCAGCAGGACAATCTCGAGCACACCTCCCGCGCCGAAAACCTGCGCGAACTTTCGAACGCCATGGCCGAAGCCACCGAGCAGGGCCAGACGCTCGAAGACGTGCTCGACCACGCCGCTCTCGTGGCCGACTCCGACGAGTACGACGAAACCATTCCCGTCTCGCTCATGACGCTTCACAGCGCCAAGGGCCTTGAATTCGACGCTGTATTTCTCGCTGGACTCGAAGAGGGCTTGCTCCCCCACTCCCGGGCCCTGTCCAGTAATCCCGAACTCGAAGAGGAGCGCCGCCTTTTTTACGTTGGCATGACTCGCGCAAAAAAGCGGCTCGTGCTTTCTCGCGCCGTGTACCGCCGCACGTACGGCGAGGAGCGCCTGCGTGCCTCGCTTCCCTCGCGCTTCATCAGCGAAATCCCCGCGACACATGATCGAAACCGCGGCCGGCTCGCAATCCGAGCCCGGCGAAGCGCGCCGCTACGAGCCCGACCCCGAATATTCGGAACGCCTACTACGCCGCCCGACCTCGCACGGCACACCGTACGGCAGCCGCGCACGAAAACCCGCCGCCAAGCGCGCAGTCGTCTCCAGAACTCGCTCATCGGTCGTCGCGTCCGCCAGCCAATTTCGGAGTCGGCACCATCATCGACGTCGATGGCGAAGGCGAAGACCGCAGCCTCACCATCAGCTTCCAGGATCACGGCGCAAAAAAACTCATCGAGCGCTACGCCAATCTCCAGCTCGCCTAGTGACCCGCGAATCGCTTCCTCGCGGCACGGCACCCGTTGCGAACTCCATCCTCTCAAGCTAAAGTCTTGTCGCGCGTATCCGCCTGGGGAAGGTGCTGATTGGGTGCACAGCTTTTCCGCAAGAAGGACATCGACCAGCCTCATCTCCGATTCGGAGAGCCCGGAAAAACGCCTCAATAAGTCGCTCGGCTGGCTCAGCCTCACTTCTCTCGGCATCGGCGCCGTCATCGGCTCCGGAATTTTCACCATCATCGGTACCGCCATCGCGGGCCAGAAACTCCAGTTCAGCTCCGTCCTGAACGCTCCGCTGCTCGAATATTTGATCTATCATTCCGCATCCTTCGGCCGCCCCGGAGCCGGACCGGCCATCGCGCTTTCCTTCGTTCTCGTTGGAATCGTCTGCGCCTTCGCCGCGCTCTGCTACGCCGAACTCGCCGCGATGATTCCGATCGCCGGCAGCGCCTACACCTACACCTACGCCACCATGGGCGAACTGATCGCCTGGATTATCGGCTGGGATTTAATTCTCGAGTACGCCGTGTCGAACATGGCCGTCAGCGTCGGCTTCTCTGCGCACGTCGTAAACCTGCTCGATTGGTTTGGCGTCCATCCCAATCTGCGCTGGATCACGCCGGCCTATCTGCCCGCTGGCCTGCAGGATCTTCAAGGCCGCACGCTGTACGATCCCGGCTGGCATTTCGGGTTCAACTGGCCCGCCTTCATCATCGTGATGCTGCTCACCGTGGTTCTGGTGCGCGGCATCCGCGAATCGGCCGACGCCAACAACATCATGGTCGCGCTGAAGATCACCGCGATCATGGTCTTTGTGATTTTTGCCTCGCGCTACGTGCATCCCGCGAATTGGCATCCGTTCGCACCCAACGGCTGGCCCGGCATTCTCACCGGCGGCTCGATTATTTTTTTCACTTACATCGGATTCGACTCCGTCTCCACCGCCGCCGAAGAATGCCACAACCCTAGACGCGATATCCCCATCGGCATCATCGCCACTCTCGTCGTTTGCACCGTCCTCTACATCGCCGTGGTCGTCGTGCTGACTGGTTTGGTGCCCTGGCAGACCCTGCTCGACGACGCTGCTCCTGTCGTCAACACCCTGAAGCGCCTCGACCTCAGGCACCATCCAGCTCATCGTCCTGCTCGGCGCGCTCACCGGCATGATCTCTTCGCTTCTCGTTTTCCAACTCGGCCAGGCCCGCGTCTGGTTCGCCATGTCCCGCGACGGCCTGCTGCCGAACGTTTTCAGCCGCGTCCACGTACGCTTCCGCACGCCGGATTTCTCCACCTGGGTCGCCGGCTTTGTCGTCGGAATTCCCGCCGGACTGCTGGACATCGGCACCCTCGCCGACCTTTCCAACATCGGCACGCTTTTCGCTTTCGCTCTCGTCGCCGGCGGCGTCCTGATCCTTCGATTCCGCGAGCCCGATCGTCCCCGCGCCTTTAAAGCTCCCGGCGGCCTGCTCGCCCCGATCATGACGATTCTCACCTGCCTGCTTCTGATGGCCGGCCTTCCCATCACCAACTGGATTCGTTTCTTCGTCTGGCTACTCATCGGTCTCTGCTTCTACTATTATCTATGGTCGCAGGCACAGCCAGCTCTCCGATGCCAATCTGCAATCGGAGGCCGCAAGGAAGCCCAACTGATGCGCCGTGGTGTTCAGGCCGCAATCTTCATTTCAATCGCAATTCTCTTTATCGCGCTGGCGTCCTCCTTCGGTTGGGGTGAGAACCGCCGACCGCCTGGTCACCAATAAAGCCGTCGATACCCTGCCCCGAAGACATGCTTCCGTTTTTTCAGGCCAATCGCCAATATCTCGTCCAGCACGTAAAGCGCCCGGAACCGTCGGCGCCGGCCGCCACGACTCCGAGCTCAGGACTAAAGCTACCGGGCGCTGCTTCGGCCGCGCCGGTACAATCCGATTTCATCCAGCTCGATCATTACGGCCAGTTTCCATTCACCGCGCTGCCCCGCGATTACAACGCCGCCATCGCGAAATACAACCGCCGCACCTTGAATCAGTATGGCCTGCTCCCGTGGGAAATCGGCGTTTACAGCAAGAAACTCACCGACGCCTTCCGCGATCGCAATTGGACCGAGTCCAAGCACCAACGCCGCGGCATCTGGCTCATTACGTCATCGCCGCGCACGATCCTTTCAACACCACCACCAATCTCGACGGAAGACTCTCGCTTCAGCCCGGCGTCAACGAGCGCTTCGGCACCGGGCCTGGTCGATCGCTATCAGCTCTTTTTCTTCGTCAAAACCAACGATGCGGTTTATATCCACGATCCCACGGACCACGCCTTTGAAATGGTTCTCACCTCCCACTCCTGGCTTGAACCTGTGCTTCTTGCCGATCGCCGCGCACACACTGGTCTTACCGAATATAAAGAGGACTTTTACGACCGGTTCTATGCGCAAGCCGGAGCCATTCTCGTGAGTCAATTCTCGAACGCCGCGACCGATGTCGGGTCCTATCTGGATGACGTCCTGGATCAATGCGGGCCGGCCCCAGCTTCCTTCGCAATAGCACAAATTTCGATTCGCACAAACTTCGTGCCGCGAAAGAGAATATGAACGCAAACTCGCCCGCAACCCGACCGTCGTTGACACCCTTCCAAAGGCCGAAACGCACCTTCATCTGGAGGGCTCGATTCGTCCGGAAACCGCTGTCGAACTGGCCGCGCGCCACGAAGTCGCGCTCAACCGCGAATACGTCCTCGCGCGCTACAGCTACACGGATTTCGACGGCTTCCTGCAGACTTTCAAGTGGGTCACTTCGCTACTTGCAGACTCCGGAAGACTACGCGCTTATCACGAGGAAGCTCGCCGAAGAACTGCTCGCTCAAAACGTCGTCTACGCCGAGGTCACGATCTCCGACCGGCGTGATGCTCCGCCGCTCGCAAAATATGGAAGCGAACGTTCAGGCGATTCGCTCCTCGCCGAAAGCGTCCCTTTCAGCCGGCTTAAAATGGCGTGGATTTTCGACGCGGCGCGCCAGTTCGGCCGCGAAGAAGCTCTCAAAGTCGCGCGTTGAGGCGGGCCAGCTGCAAAAACTTCGGCGTGGTCGCTTTCGGCATGGGCGGCGACGAACTCGCCTTCCCGACCGATAAATTTCCGCCCCGCCTTTGATCATGCTCGCCACGAAGGGCTGCGCATCGTGTGCCACGCGGGAGAAATCGGCGGCCCGGACTCTCGTGCGCGAAGCCGTCAAATTCTCGGCGCGGAACGCATTGGCCACGGCATCGCCGACAATGCATGATCCTGCGCTGGCCGAAAGGCTGATCACTCGTCGCATCGTGCTTGAAAACTGTCCGACCAGCAATCTCTGCACCGGCGCTCTCGCAAAACAAATCGGCAAACCCGAAGCCGCCCTCGAAGACCATCCTTTGCCCGCAATTCATCAAGCGCGGCTTGCTCGTCACGCTCTCCACCGACGACCCGGCTCTGTTTCACACCGACCTGCTCACCGAATATTCGCAAGCAGCCTCGTCCATCGGTCTCACCAACGTCTTCAACTCGTCGAGCAAAGCTCGCCGAGCATTTCCTATCCAAGCTCGACAAACCTTCCTCCCGATTTTCGCGACGAGCAAAAATACCGCTTTCCAATTTTCGCGCCGCCGCAAAATTTCCCTGGCCGGCACTGGTACAATCGTGCGATGAAAGCTCACGTTTGGGTCATGCTGAAGTCCACCGTCCTCGATCCCCAGGGACAAACCATTCAACGCGCACTCTCGTGCCTTTCCTACGCCAAAGTAAAAGACGTCCGCCAGGGAAAATTCTTCGTCCTGCCAGCTCGATGGCCTCAGCCGCGAGGAAGCCAAAACCCAGGTGGAAAAAATCGCCAAAGACGTCCTCACCAACCCATCATGGAAGAATTCCGCTTCGAAATCCTCGACTAGTCGGCGCGTCGGACAGCCTCCCGGCGGTCCTCCTCCGATCGACCACTAGTCGACAAGCACAGCGACTGGCGGTCTCACATTGCTGCTACGCACTCCGGCAGACGCGGCCTACGGTTTGCCAATCCCCGCAGCTCTCTAGCTGTCCGCTTTTAATAAAATTCGCGTCACCGGTAGCAACACTCCTTCCGCGCTTCCCCAGCTCTTCGTCTCCGCTGTGCTAACCTAATTTCAGGCGCGCAATCCCTCTTCGCCATTCCAACGCGCCTCCCAGGAGCCATTCACCGTGTGCGGAATTGTCGGCTACATCGGCCCCAAAAAGGTGGTGCCTCTGATCCTCGAAGGCCTTAGACGCCTCGAATATCGCGGCTACGACTCCGCCGGCATCGCCGTCGGTCAGGCGAAACGGCAAACTGGAGATTCGCCGCGCCTCCGGAAAGCTCCGCAATCTGGAAGAATCGATCCGCGATCACGCCGCTCGACGGCGTCTACGGCATCGGCCACACCCGCTGGGCCACGCACGGCCGCCCCACCGAAGAAAACGCGCATCCGCACCGCGACTGCACCGGCGACATCGTCGTCGTTCACAACGGCATCATCGAAAATTACATCGAGCTGAAGACACCAGCTCATCGCCGAAGGCCACAAGTTCGTCACCGAAACCGACACCGAAATCATCGCGCACCTGCTCGAAAAATATCTCCAAGAACTCGGCGCATCTTGAAGCAAGCCGTCATGAAAGCCGTCAAGGTGATGACCGGCGCCTACGCTCTCGTGGCGCTTTCCGCGCAAGCGATCCCCAGAAAGATTGTCGCCGCCCGCCTGGGCCCGCCCATCGTCGTCGGCCTGGGCGAAAATGAATTCTTCGTCGCCAGCGACATTCCCGCGATCCTCGCAGCACACGCGCAGCGTTTTCTTTCCTGGCGACGGCGAAATCGCCGATCCTCACCGCCACAGGCGTGCGCCTCACCGATTTCGACGGCCGCCCCATCACCCGCGCTCGCCCAGCACATCAGCTGGGACCCGATCATGGCGGAAAAGGGCGGCTTCAAGCATTTCATGCAGAAGGAGATCTTCGAGCAGCCCCGCGCCGTCCGCGACACGCTCATCGGCCGCATCTCGCAGGACACCGGCAAAGTCTTCCTCGACGAAATGGACATCACGCCCGACGGAGTTTCGCGCGTTCGACGCCGTGAAAATCATCGCCTGCGGCACCAGCTGGCATGCCGGTCTCGCCGGAAAATTCATGATCGAGCGTCTCGCGCAAATGCCCGTCGAAGTCGATTACGGCAGCGAGTTCCGCTACCGCGACCCCATCGTCGAGCAAACGCGACCTGGCCATCGCCATCAGCCAGTCCGGCGAAACCGCCGACACGCTCGCCGCGTATGCGCGAAGCCCGCACAGAAGGCGCCAAAATTCTCGGCATTTGCAACGTTGTCGGCTCCATGCTCACGCGCGAGGCAAACGGCACGATGTACACGCATGCCGGTCCGGAAATCGGCGTCGCCTCCACAAAGGCTTTTACCTGCCAGCTCACGGCGCTGCTCCTCACCGCGCTCTACCTCGGCCAGGTTCGCGGCAAGCTCGCTCCCGAAGCCAACATCAAACTCATGCAGGAGCTGACCCGCCTTCCGCAGAAGATCGAAGAAGTCCTGCACCGCGATCCCGCGATCGAAGATCTCGCTCGCCAGCTTTTCCGCCACACCGATTTTCTCTACCTCGGCCGCGGCATTCATTACCCCATCGCACTCGAAGGCGCGCTCAAGCTCAAGGAAATCTCCTACATCCACGCCGAGGGCTATCCCGCCGGCGAGATGAAGCACGGTCCGAACGCGCTGATCGACGAGAATCTTCCCGTCGTCGTCATCGCCACGCGCGATGAGTCCGAGCCCTTCGTCGATGACGCGCTACGAAAAGACCATCTCGAACATGCAGGAAGTGGATGCGCGCGACGGCATCGTCATCGCCGTCGTCACCGAAGGCGACAATCTCGCCCGCTCGATCGCCGACGCACGTGATCGAAATCTCGCACGCCCCGGAGCTTCTTGCTCCGATTCTGGAAATCGTGCCGCTGCAGCTTCTCGCCTATCACATCGCCGTGCGCCGCGGCTGCGACGTCGATCAGCCGCGTAATCTGGCCAAATCCGTCACCGTCGAGTGAGACTCGCGGCTAAGTACACTTTCGGTTATACTCGACGCAATGCCCTACCGCTCGCTCGTAGCCAGAATCGCACTGCTGGTTCTCGTCGCCCTGCTGATCCCGTATATCGCAGGCGCGCAAGCGGCTTCCTCGTTCAATCTTGTATCGATTCATACCACCGGCCTCGCTCGCTTTACGCAGGACCAAATCATCCGCGCCTCCGGGCTTCGAACCGGCACGATTGTCGCGCTTGCCGATATCCAGTCCGCGTCCGGGCGTCTCGCGAATTCCGGCGCCTTCGACTCCGTGAACTACCGCTACACCACGCGCGGCAAGGACCTCTCCGTCGAATTTGCCGTTGTCGAGACGAAGGACATGTTGCCCTGCGCCTTTGACAACTTCGTCTGGTTTACGGACTCCGACCTCGACAAAGTTCTTCGAGAGCATGTGATCTTTTACGACGGCAAATTGCCTGTGCGCGGCGAATCCACCGGACAAGCCCGTGCCGCTCTCCAAAATTTCCTGCACGAAAAAGGTCTCCCGGGCGAAGTGAATTTCATGCCCTACGCCGCCCTCGGCGGACCGGTCAGCTCGCTTTTGTTCCGAGTCGATGGCGCTCCGATGCCCATCAAATCGATCGCCTTCTCCGGCGAGCGCCAGGTCACGTCGCAGCAACTCGCCACCGCTGTGAGCGCGCTGATCGGCCAGAATTTTTCCGCACTCGATGTCGCCGGCTACGCCAGAACCGGCCTCTTGCCGCTTTACCATCAGCGCGGCTACCTCCGCGCCGAGTTCTCCCCTCCCCATGCGGCGCTGGTGGACCCATCCGCCAAAGGCCCGTCGTTCGACGTGGCCGTCACTCTTACTGTGAAAGAGGGGGACCAGTATTCGCTCAGCAGCATCAATTGGTCCGGCAATCAGGCGTTTTCGGCGGACGAGTTATCCAAAGCCTTCGCCATGGCTCCGCACCAAATTGCGGACACCGAAAAGATCGACATAGGCTTCCACAACGCCGGAAAACTTTATAGCTCGCGCGGCTACATCAACGCCCAGATCGTCCCCGAACCGCAACTCGACGACGTGGCCAAACTCGCCGCGTACTCCGTTCAAATTAAAGAGGGCAGCCAGTACCACATGGGAGTTGTCACCTTCGAAGGTGTCCCCGAGCGCGTTGCCGCCACCCTCGCAAAACAGTGGAAGCTCAAGCCCGGCGACATCTACGACGCCAACTACATGTTCGATTTCCTCTCGAAAGTCGCGTTTCCCGAACTTCAACGCGACGGCATTAAGAACCCGCATCCGAAACTCAATCAGCAACCCGACCCGGCCGCCCTGCTGGTAAATCTTCACATCGTGTTCCAGTAGTCGGCGCATGCCCGGCGACGGGCGCGTCGCCAAGCGAGACGTTATTCCGCGGAGTCGCGTCGCCATTTCCGCCGGCGCGCCAGATGTTCTAGAATCAGCGTATGGTCCGTGGCGTGTCCCTGCCCCGCTCAGTCGCGTTCACCGCTCTGGTAGGAATTTTCCTGTTTTTTTTCGCCTCTCTTGCTACACATGCATCTGGGCAATCCGCCAAAGCCGGAACCGCCCGGCTCGATGCCATCACCATCGCCGGCTCGGCCCGCTTCAAATCCGATCAAATCGCCGCCGCCATCGGCATGAAACCCGGCATGATCGTGGATCGCGACACGCTGCAAGCCGGCGCCGACAAGCTCGCCGCGCTCGGCCTGTTCAACTCGGTGAACTACAAATTCTCCAGCGTCCCGAGCGGCGTGCGTGTCACCTATGACGTAATCGACGCTCCCGCCGCCCCCGTCGTCTTCGATAATTTTCCCTGGGTCACCGATGCCGAAATCACCGGCGCGCTCGCGCAGTCCGGCGTCCTGTTCGATGGAACCGCGCCCTTCGGCGGCACGGATCCCGACAGCATCGCTCAAGCTATCGAAAAGTTTCTCGACACTCGCTCCATCCACGCCCACGTGTCGCACACTCTGGTCGGCGACCCCGCCTCCGGCCAGCAGGTCCAACAATTTCGCGCCGACGATGTCGCTCTCACCATTAATTCCGTTTCGTTTTCCGATGACCTCGCCTCAAAAGACGCCGCTATCGCGGAACGCTTGCCCGATCTGGTCGGCAAGCCCTACTCGCGCTCCCTGATCCAGCTCTTCACGTTTGAACAGGTACGGCCCGTCTATCTCGGCCATGCCTACCTGCGCGCCGAATTTCCGCAGCCCACTGCGAAGCTGGCTCCCGGCACCGCCAACCCGCTCGACGCCAAGCTCGACGTCACCATTCCCATCGTCCCCGGGCCCCAGTTCACCTGGGCCGGGATTCAATGGGTCGGCAATACCGCGATAAAAGCGACGAACTCGGCCGCCTCGTCGATCTCAAACCCAACGATCCCGTCGATGCCAACCGTCTCGCGTTGCTCGTCCAGCACGTCGAAGGCCTGTACCGCCAGCGCGGCTACCTCGATTTCAAGCTCGACCTCAAGCCGCACTTCGACGAAAAAGCTGCACGCGTCTCTTACACCGCAAATATCAACGAAGGCCCGCAATACCACATGGGCAAGCTCGTCCTCACCGGACTCAGTCTCGAAGGCGAGCGCCGCATTCGCAAAGCCTGGACCATCCCGCCGGACGCCGTCTTCGACGAATCCGCCTATCAAGACTTCCTCGACAACGGTATCAAGCAGGCCTTCGCCGGCCTCCCCGTGCATTACGACAAGCAAGGCCACTTTCTCCAGCAGGACACCATCGACGCCAAGGTTGATGTTCTCCTCGATTTCCAATAGCCCTTTCAGCGATATACTTTCATCGCGCTTACGAGCGAACCGAAAAATCGATCCAGAGACGACCAAAATGACCGCCGCAACCGCCATCGCCCTCGATCAATCCGCCGCGCTCTCCAAGGAGCAACAGCTCCTCGATTCGCTGCGCGCGCTTGACTCGGTCCTAATCGCGTTCTCCGGCGGCGCCGATTCCGCCTACCTGGCCTGGGCTGCCCATCAAGCGATCGGTGAACGTTCCGTCGCCATCACCGCCATCTCGCCCAGCTTCTCCAGGCACGATCGCGACCGAAGCCGAAAAATTCATCGCCGCCACCGCCATCCGTCACGAATTCATCGAGACCTCCGAATTCGAAAATCCCGAGTACGTCGCCAACAACGCCGACCGCTGCTACCACTGCAAGAACGAACTTTTCGAGCAAATGGACTCGCTCGCCCGCGCCCGCGGTACGCAAGCCATCGCCTACGGTATCAACGCCGACGACACCCGCGACTTCCGTCCCGGCCATCGCGCCGCACATGAGCATCACGTTCTCGCGCCGCTACTCGACGCCGTTCTCAGCAAAGCCGAAATCCGCTGGCTCTCGCAACGCGCCGGACTCACCACCTGGGATCGTCCCGCGTCCGCCTGCCTATCCTCTCGCGTCCCCTACGGAATCGCCGTCACTCCCGAAATTCTCGAGAAGATCGACCGCGCCGAGGCCTCCTTGCGCGCGCTTGGTTTCCGCCAGTTTCGCGTCCGCGCGCACGGCGAACTCGCCCGCATCGAGCTTGCAAAGGACGAACTGGCTCGTGGCCTCGACCCGGCCATCACCGCCCAAATTTCAATCGGAGTGCGCGCTGCCGGATTCGCTTTCGTCACGCTCGATCTCGAAGGCTACCGCCAGGGCTCGCTGAATTCGCTTTTGAAACTGAAGTAGGCGACCCTACTAGCACGAAGGTCCGCGCAGCCCCGCGCGTTCCCAGGTTCGAGCGATTGAACTTCCGGTTGCGCTACTGCGTATATCCTTGATAGGAAGGGGTACCGCTCGCGGGCCATAACGCGCGCGTTTTCTCACTCATGACCAACACTCGTCTTCGTCTCCGTAACGCACTCGCTCTCGTGGCAGCCGGCATCGCACTGCTCTCGCTCTCCGGTTGCGGCTCCGGCTCGTCCTCCGCGGAGGGTGAATTCGATAAAAGCCTCACCGTCAACGGACCCACGCAGCTCCAGCTTTCCGCAGGCAGCGGCGACACCGTCATCAAAGCCGGCGCCCCGGGCACAGTCCACATCCACGGCAACATCTCTGTGAGTTCCTGGTCCTCCGAAAGCGGCCAGCGCCGCATCAACGAAATCGTGGCCAATCCGCCCGTCGCGCAACAGGGCAATCTGATCCGCATCGGCGAAACCGGCGGCTCCATGAACAATGTCTCCATCGACTACACCATCGAAGTCCCCCGGACACCGAGCTTCACGCTTCCAGCGGTTCCGGCGATCTGGAAGTCTCCGGCATCAAAGGCCCCGCGAATATCACGCTGGGCTCGGGCGCAGTAAAAGCTTCCGGGATCGGCAGCGACGTCCAAATTCGCACCGGCAGCGGCGATGTGGAGCTTTCGAAGATTCAGGGTCAGGTAACGGGAAACACCGGCTCGGGCGACGTGAAGTTTTCCGACGTGACGGGTTCGGTGCGCTTCGACGCCGGCTCCGGCGACATCGAAATCGAAAATCCCGGCAACTCCGTCGAGGCTCACACCGCCAGCGGCAGCGTCACCATCACGAATACGACTTCCGACGTGCGCGCGCATACCGAATCTGGCGATGTGGAAGTCCAGGGCGATCCCGCCGGCACCACGTATTGGGATCTGAAAACCGGCTCCGGCGACGTCACCCTCGGTGTGCCGGCCTCCGCCAGCATGCGGCTCTACGCGCGCTCCGACTCCGGCGATATCGAAGCGAATTTACCCATCTCCATGGAAGGCACCACCGATAAGCACGAGCTTCGCGCACGCATCGGCGACGGCAAAGCGCGCGTCGAAGTCGAGACCAATTCCGGCAGCATCACCCTGAAGTAGCCGCGCTCCCAATTCCTTACCGCCGGTGCGCTTTCAGGGTAGAATCTCCGTCTGGATGTCTTGGAACTTCCTCTCCCGGCCCGCGCAATCGCGTACCACAGCGTTCGCTCTCGGAGTTTTTCCGTCGCGATTTTCTACTTGTCCGTCGTGGCGGTTCCCTGCTTCGCGCAAAACCCGCAGGCGAACCCGGCCCCATCTAAAAAATCGCAGGATGCCGTCTCCAAAAAAGACGCCGACCCCGAAATCGAACTTCAGAAAGCCATTAATGACGCCGGCAACGACCGCGCCGCCCTCGTCCGCAACCTGAAAGCCTACCTAAAGAAATTTCCGGACGCGCCGCGCAAAGCAGGCGTCTATCGCGCGCTGATCGAGTCTTGCGAACAACTTCAGGACGACGCCTGCTCCCTGGACTACTCCGAGCAACTCATCGCCGTCCATCCCGACGATTCCGAAATGATGATGCTCGCCGTCAGCCTCCTCCAGAAAAAAGGCGACGACGGCAGCCTTGTTCGCGCCGGCGGCTACGTGTCGCGCGTGATTGATCGCATCGAAAAATCCACCGCCGACGAACGCTCGCAGCGCAGCTCCATCGCCGAATGGCAATCCCAGCACAACGACCTGCTTTCAGCGCTCTACAGCCTTCGCGGCGAGATCGAAGTCTCGCAACATACCTACGACGCGGCGGTGAAAGATCTCGAGAAAAGCTATTCGATCCGCCCAAACGCCGCGGCCGCCGAGCAGCTCGGCGAAATTGCCGAAATGAAGCACGAAAATCAGAAGGCGATCGACCAATACACTCTCGCCTTCGTCTTGCCCGATAGCGGCAGCAGCGCAAAACTCGATCGCCGCGCGCTGCGCCAGAAGCTCGGCAACGTTTATAAACAAGTGCACGGAAGCGAAAAGGGCCTCGGTGAGGCGATTCTTGCCGCGTACGACCGCACCGCCGCGCCCACGCCCTCGAACACATACGATCCCGCCGCCGTGAACAAACACGCCACCGAGCCGTTTGAATTCACCTTGCGCTCGCTCGACGGTAAGCCCACGCCCCTCGCGCCTCTGAAAGGAAAAGTTCTGGTCCTCAGTTTCTGGGCTACCTGGTGCGGCCCGTGCCGGGAACTTGAACCCGAGTTCGTCCAAATCGCGCGCGCCTACGCCGGAAATCCCGCCATTAATTTTTACGCCGTGAATACCGACGAAGACGAATCGCTCGTCGCTCCCTTCGTCGCCCGCGAAAAATGGAACGTCCCCATTCTCTACGCCGACGGCCTCGACGATTTCTTCAAAGTCGAATCCCTCCCCACAGTTCTCGTTATCGACCAGTCCGGCAAAATCACCTATCGCGTCAACGGCTACCCACCCGAAGGTTTCAGCGAAGCCCTAACCACCGCCATCCAGTCCGACCTGTCCGCCTCCAACTAACCGCCGGGTCGGACAGCCAACCTCGTCTTACCTTTACTCCCCGCAACGCGCGCCATTTCCCACTTCAGTCCAGCCTCTCTCACGCCGCCGAATCCGGCGAATCTCGCGGAGTGCGGGGTTTTGCCACACATCGATAAAACCAGCGCCACGTCGCCTCGAACATCGACTACTCGCTCCAGCAACCAAGGTCCCTCAACTCGCCGCCGCTTCCCTCATCGCCAAAATCGTCCCGGAATGTATCTTCACCGTATCTCCCACATTCCTCGCATACCCGCCCGCAAAAGTA
This sequence comes from uncultured Acidobacteriota bacterium, assembly GCA_963839325.1. Classification (GTDB taxonomy): domain Bacteria; phylum Acidobacteriota; class Terriglobia; order Acidiferrales; family UBA7541; genus Palsa-295. The sequence continues at coordinate 384,779 of CAWIUO010000006.1, forward strand.
GAAGCCATCGGCACTCCGACACGCCTCGCGTACTCGCACACCAGCTCGTCCCGCGCCGCCAGCCCCTCCATCGTCAACGCCAGGCCGCCAAGTTGATCCTCCCGATACGGATCCGCTCCGGCCACGTAAAACAAAATCTCCGGAGTAAAGTCCGCAAATGCCTTTTTCAACCCCGCGTTCAGCGCCTCCAGATAATCCCCGTCCTTTACCCCATCTTCCAAATTGATATCCATGCTAGACGCCGGCTTCACAAACGGATAGTTGTTCTCCTGATGGATCGACAACGTAAACACCGACGGATCCTTCGCGAAAATCGCCGCCGTCCCATTTCCCTGATGTACATCCGTATCCACCACCATCGCGTTCGAAATCGCTCCCTCATGCTGTAGCCGCCGAATCGCCACAGCGACATCATGAATCACGCAGAATCCTTCGCCGTGCCCCGGATACGCGTGATGAAATCCTCCGCCGATATTCGCCGCCCACCCATCCGCGAGCGCCCTCTGGCCCGCCAGAATCGATCCGCCCGCTCCAAGCCAGCACGCCCTGATCAATTCCTCCGAATACGGCACCTCCAGCTTCTGAATCTCCGCGCGCGACAGCGTCCCCGTTTTCAATTTCCGCACGTATTCCGGAGTGTGTACGCGCAACACATCCTCGTCGCTCGCCGCAGGCGGCGCGAGAAAATCCCCTCCATCCGCAATCCCTTCGCGCAACAACCGGTCTCGCACCATCTTGTACTTCTGCGACGGAAACACATGCGCGCCCAGATTCAGATCGTATCCATCCGTATAAATCAGTTTGAATGGCAGCATATTTTCCACCCCACGCCTCTCTGGCTCCAGACAACGGAACCGGCCCCACCCCGGCAGCGCAAAAATTCTGTCACCTCTGCCATGCCCCGCTGTACCTGTGTTATCCTCCCTCCGATGTTTCGTCGCGCACAAGCCATCCTCGTACTCCTCGCTTTGCTCGCCGCGCCGCTGGCGCTCTATGCCCGCGGCGCCGCGGACGCAATGCCCGACTGCAACGGCATGTGCTGCCTGCCCCATCACCATCACGCGCCGCAACCCGCGCCGGCCACACCCGAAAAAGATGCCGACTGCCATCACGCCGCAGCCGCGCCCGCGTCGGAAGCCGCCCACTCCTGTGCCTTCGATTGCGCCATGCGCGGTAACCGGCACCAGATGAATTACGGCCTGCTCGCGCCCATCGCGCCTACCAGGCCTTCCGACCTTACCTCGATCCGCATTGCAGTTGACATCACGCGCGCCGTCGCCGCACCCATCGAACTTGCCTTGCCTGGTTTCTACGCATCGCCCTTCCAGCCTCCCCGCGCTTAACTCCTGCAGCGAAGCGCAGCTCAAATAAAAAATCTCTGGGAGGCTTTTGTGCGAAAGCTCGTTATCTTTTCGTTCGCTTTGATTTTTTGCGTGGCGTTGCCGATTCGGCTTTCCGCCACCATTTACGGCCGGATCACCGGCGTGGTTCACGACCCTCAACATCGTCCCATTCTGGACGCAACCGTCGTCCTCAAGGCCTCGACCTCCGACTACACGCAGTCCGCTCAGACCAATCCCGATGGCGAATTTACGTTTCAAGCCGTCCCGATCGGAGATTATTCCGTCACGGTGACCAAGTCTGGATTCACCTCCACGCAACAAACCCTCACCGTCACTTCGAATACCGCCCCGATTCTCCACTTCCAACTCTCGATCGCCACCGTGAACTCGACCACCGTGGTTTCCGCCTCGGCCGATACCGTAAACACCGAGTCCGTCACTCCCACCACTCTGATCGACCGCGCCGACATCGCGGCCACTCCCGGAGCCGATCGCACCAACGCAATGCAGATGATCACCGACTACGTGCCCGCGGCGTACGTTACCCACGACATGCTTCACATGCGCGGCGGACACCAGTTCGAGTGGCTGATCGACGGCGTCACCATTCCTAATACCAACATCGCGTCGAACCTCGCGCCTCAGATCGATCCCAAGGACATCGACTACCTCGAAGTCCAGCGCGGCAGCTACGAAGCCGACTATGGCGATCGCACATACGGAGTCTTCAATCTCGTGCCTCGCAGCGGCTTTGAACGCAACAATGAAGGTGAACTCGTCGTTACCGCCGGAAATTGGTTTCAGACCAACGATCAGGTGAACTTCGGCGGCCACACCGAGAAGTTCGCCTACTATTTCAGCGTCAACGGCAACCGCAGCAACTACGGCCTTCAGCCGCCCGTCGGCCAGGTTGTTCACGATGCAGAGAACGGCTACGGAGGCTTTGGCTCGCTTATCTTCAATCCGGACTCCAACAATCAGCTCCGCCTCGTCGCTTCCTTGCGGCAGGATTTCTACCAGATCCCCTACGATCCAGATCCGAACTCTGTTGGCAACCAGTACTATCCCAGTTACGGCTTGCGCGACAGTGAGACGGAACGCGACGGCTACGTCGCTTTCACCTGGACCCACACGTTTAGTCCGAATTTGCTGCTCAACGTCTCGCCGTTCTACCACTACAATCGCGCGATTTATAACGCTTCGCCCAACGATACTCCCGTCATCACCAACGTGAATCAAGCCGCGAATTACCTCGGCGCACAGGGCTCCCTGGCTGCGAACTTCTGGAAGAATGATCTGGAAGGCGGCCTCTACGGCTTCGCGCAACATCAGAACAACTACTTCGACAACACGTTCGTCGATTGCGCGCCGAGCTGCTCGAATTACCCGCCGTCTTCAGCGCAAGCAACCGGAGGCCTGGCCGAGGCTTTCTTAAGCGACAAGTTCAAAATCACCTCGTGGCTTACGCTGATTGCCGGCGTCCGTTACTCGCACTTCTACGCGCCTCCCGTGGGAACGCTTCCTCAAATCGTGGAAAACGCCACCGACCCGCGATTCGGAGTCGCCGTCAAAATCCCCAAGATCAATTGGGTCTTCCGGGCCTTCTACGGAGACTATTACCAGGCACCGCCGATCCTGACAGCGACCGGATCGCTTCAACTGTTAGCCAACAGTCAAGCGCTTACCTTCGCTCCGCTCCGCGGCGAGCGCGACAACGAACATCAGTTCGGCGTCACCATTCCCGTTTACGGCTGGACCATCGATGCCGACACTTACCAAACCCGCGCCACCAATTGGCTCGACCACAACAACATCGGCGAGTCGAATCTATTCTGGCCGATCACCTGGGACGCCGCGTTGATTCAAGGCTGGGAGATGACCATTCGCTCGCCACGCCTCTGGCACCGTGGACAGGCTCATCTCGCTTATGCCAATCAGATCGCGCAAGCGACGGGTCCAATTACCGGCGGTTTGGTCTGTCCGACGCCCGTGGATCCTTCCGAATGCCCTCTCTACATTCCACCGGGTTACGCGCCCGTGGATCACGACCAGCGCAACACGCTGAACGCCGGCTTCAACGCGAATCTGCCGTGGAACGCCATCGGCTCGGTGAACATGTACTACGGCTCGGGCTTCACCAACGGCCTGCCCGGCGTTCAGTATCCGGGCAACTACTTGCCGGCACATACCACGTTCGACGCCATGCTCGGCAAGACCTTCAGGGAGAAATACACTGTCGCGTTCACAGCTCTCAACATCGCCAATCGCCGCGTCCAGCTCGACAACAGCCTGACCTTCGGCGGTTTCCACTACAACGATCCACGCCAGCTCTACGTCGAATTCCGCTACCGCTTTCACTTGTGAAATGCAGCCTGCACGAGTCGATGACTTGAGCGTGATCGCCGCCAAGTCCAAGGAGGATCCTATGTGGAGCGTAACGAAAGCATTTTGCATGGCCGTGATAACTGCGGGTATTTTGAGCGGGGCCGTCTTCATGAGCCACGCAGCGGCGCCCGGCAAACCGCCGGCTTCGTCGCAAGAAACTCATCCGCTGAAAGCACCCGCTACCGGAAAGATCAACGTAGCGTTCCTGGTCTCGCAAAACGCGGACATCCTGGATATCGCGGGTGCGTGGGAAGTTTTCAGCGAAACGATGCTGAAGAACGACGGCAAGCCCTGGCATGAATCCGACGGCGACGACATGATCATGCCGTTCAACCTTTACACCGTCTCCGACTCGCTGAGTCCTGTGTCTGCCGAGGGCGTCACCATCGTCCCGAACTATAGTTTTGACAACGCACCTAAGCCGCAAGTGATCGTCATTCCCGCTCAGTCAGGACGCACGGCCGCCCAGAAAGCATGGCTTCTCGCGAATTCGGCCGGCGCCGACGTGACTATGTCGGTGTGCACCGGCGCCGACATGCTGGCGGGCTACGGCTTGCTCGACGGCCAAACCGCTACCACGCACCATTTGTTTCAGCAGAGCATGCAGAAGCAATATCCCGCGGTGCGCTTCGTCAGTGGAACGCGCTTCGTGGAGAACGGCAAAATCGCAACTGCAGGCGGCCTGACTTCAGGCATTGATCTGGCTCTACACGTCGTCGCGAGATATTACGGGGACGAAGTCGCGCAGGTTACGGCCAACACGCTGGAGTATCGCAGCGACCTATGGAAGAACCCTGAATATGGCCAAGTGAAGCCGGTGCTGGCGTCGAAGTGATCGCGCGTCTTGCGCGACTACCCCGCGTCCCACTCAAGTACGCGTCCTGCTCGTCGGGAATGTAATGTACGAGATTAATTCTCGCGTTCGAGGATGAAATCGGGGACGGCCATCAACGCCCGTCGGTACTCCGTGTCCGGCACGGCCTGTAGACACTCTTTCGCGCGCCGCACATACTCCCGCGCGAGCGCTGCGGAGCGGTCCAGCGCTCCCGTCTCGCGCACCAACGTGGTGATCTGCTCCGGTCGCACACTCACAAAATCGCGCTCTTCCAGAACTTTGGCCACCAGCCCGCGCGCATTTCCGTGCCCGTTCGCGGTCGCAAGCGCAAAAATCAAAGGCAGCGTCACCTTGCCTTCCTTCAAATCGCTCAGCACCGGCTTGCCCAGCTGTTCCGGCGACGCCGTGAAGTCCAGCAAATCATCCACCAGCTGAAACGCGAGCCCAGCGTTCCTGCCATACTCCGCAAGCGCCTCGACCACGCTTTCCGGCTGATCGCCCAGCACCGCGCCCAGCCGCGCGCACCCGCTAAACAGTCCCGCGGTCTTGCCGTACGCCAGCTCCGTGGCTTCCGCTTCGGTCAAATCAATCCGGCCGAGCCGCGTCAACTGCAGCAGCTCGCCTTCCACCATGCTCTGCGTCAACTCGATCAGAATATCGAGCACCGCGAAATTTCGCTCCTGCAGCGCCATGTCAAACGACTGCATGTACAGCCAGTCGCCCGCCAGCACGCTCATGTGGTTGCCCCACCGCGCATTCGCGCTCGGCCGCCCGCGGCGCGTGTCCGCGCCGTCGATCACGTCGTCGTGAATCAACGTCGCGCTGTGGATCATCTCCACCACCGCGCCCAGCCGGATCGCTCCCTTCCCGCGATAGCCGGACGCTCCCGCAGCCAGCAGCAACAGCGCCGGACGCAGCCGCTTCCCGCCGCCTTCTCTCAAATATTTTGAAATTTCCGAAACCGGCTGGATCGCCGCGCTGTTCTGTGCGGCGATTTCCTGTTCAACGAGCGCCAGATCCTCCCGGATCAGGTCGAATATGCCTCTTGCGATGGGAACGGCGAAGGCCATTCTCGGGTTTCACCTTGCCAGGGCGGGAGTGCTCGCGCCTAGCCTGAAAAATCGTTGAAAATTCGCCGCCGTGGTCGCGGCTACCTCGTCGCTGCCCAAGTTTCTCACAGTCGCGAGCGTCCGCGCTACCTCCGCCACATTCGCCGGCTCGTTGCGTTTTCCGCGCAATTTTTGCGGCGGCAGGTACGGTGAATCGGTTTCCGTGAGCATGCGATCCAGCGGCAGCTCTTTCGCCACGTCACGCACGTGCTGCATTTTCGGGTAGGTCACGTTAGCGGCGAACGAGACCATGAAGCCCATATCGAGGCCGCGGCGGGCGTCCTCGAGCGTACCGGTGAAGCAGTGCAGAATGCCGCCCAGCCCTAAGGGTGCCCAGTCTGACTCCAGGATCGCGAGGCAATCGTCCCAGGCATCGCGGCAGTGGATGACGATCGGTAGCACCGCATCCCGCGCCAAGGTCAACTGACGGCGGAAGACTGCGTGCTGCACCTCGCGTGCCGGCTCCGGCCAGTGATAGTCGAGGCCGATTTCGCCCCACGCGATCACCTTCGGATTTCTCGCCAGCTCCGCCAGCTTCGGAAAATGCTCCTCGCGCGCCTCGGCCGCATGCTGCGGGTGTATGCCAATCGTGGCGTAAATCCAGTCGTAATCTTTGGCAACGGAGATGGCCGCGTCGAGCCGGTCTGGGCCGGAGCCACCGCTGCCGATTGCCAGAATCGACTCCACGCCCGACGATTGCGCGCGCTGGAGCATCTCGGCGCGGTCCGCGTCGAAATCCTCCGACTCCAGGTGCGCGTGTGAATCCACGATCCTCATCGCCGATTCAACCTCGATTCAGCCTCGACAGTTTGTTTCGTTCCCGCCTGTCCACACGAAAATTGTATGCGAGCACGCGCGAGCCTCCTAAAAGATTCGCATTTCGGTCTATCTGAAATTTTCGAACGATCCGTCGCCGCGAACGCGTCGCCCGCCGTTATGTCTTTACTTTTGATTCTGCTTTTCCGGGTGCCGCAACCCTTTCGTTCTTAAGAGGGTGCGCATCTTCACGCGCTTGGGAGCTTCATTTCGAGGATTTACCGCTTCACTTCACCTTCGACCCAACCGGCACATCTTCTGCAAACGTGCACAGCACCGGTTTCCCGTCCGGCCCGGCCGACGCAGCCAGCAGCATGCCGTTGGATTCCAGCCCGCGCATCTTGCGCGGCGCAAGATTGGTGACCACTACCACTTTCCGGCCCACCAATTCCTCCGGCGCGTAGCCAAGCGCGATGCCCGCCAGAATCTGTCGCACTTCATCGCCGATATCCACCAGCAGCTTCAGCAGCTTGTCCGCTCCCTGAATCCGCTCCGCGGATTTCACCAGGCCGACTTTCAGCTCCACCTTGGCGAAATCTTCGATTCCGATCTTTGCGTCCACGGCCGGCGCAGCCGCTGCGCTCGCCACCGTCGCCGCCGCGCCCGACGGCGCCGCCGGTGCGCTGGACGGCTTCGGCACGTCCGCCTCGGTCGCGCCCGCTGCCGCCGCATCCGCGCTTCCCGGATTCCGAATCTCGTTTTCCATGGCTTCGATTTTCTCCAGAATTTGTTTTTTATCCGCGCGCGGGAACACCGGCTTCGATCTTTCCGATCCGCGTGCCGCCCTTCAACGCGCCCCACTCGACGCGATCGATCCGTTCATCCTCAATCTTGCCGGTCTGTCCGAGCTGCTCCCAAATTTTCTGCGTCGCTTCCGGAATCACCGGATGCGCCAAAATCGACAGCACCCGCACCGACTCCGCCACGCCGTAAAGCACTTGTTCGAGGCTCGCTCTTCTGCGCTGGATCGTTCGCCATCGTCCATGGTTTTTCGTCCGCCAGGAATTTGTCCGCCAGCGCCACCAGCGCCCAGATCTGCGTCAGAGCTTCCGAAAATTCGAAGTTTTCAAAGGAATGCCGGATCATCGAATGGAATGCGCCCGACGTTACTTCAAACAGCCGCTGAGGCGCGGGCGTCGGCTCCGGTACCACGCCGCCGCAATAATTCGCAATCATCGTCAGCGTGCGGCTGCACAGATTTCCCAGCCCGTTCGCCAGGTCCGCGTTGTAACGCGTGATTAGCGCGTCGCGCGAAAAATTGCCGTCCTGTCCGAACACCACTTCGCGCATCAGGTAGTAGCGCAGCGCGTCATTGCCCAGCGCCTTCACGATCGGCTCCGGATACGCCACATTCCCTTTCGACTTGCTCATCTTTTCCTGCTCGAAGAGCAGCCAACCATGCGCGAAAATCTTTTCCGGCAGCGGTAGCTCCGCGGCCATCAAGAACGCCGGCCAGTACACCGCATGGAACCGGATGATTTCTTTTCCGATCATGTGCAGATCGGCCGGCCAGAACTTCTTGAACTTCGCGCTGCCCTCTCCATCGGGGCCTTCGCCATAACCAATTCCGCTCATGTAGCTGGTCAGCGCGTCATACCACACGTAAAAAACGTGGTCCGGATCGCCCGGCCACGGAATTCCCCACTTGATCGATTGCCGGCTGATCGACAAATCCTTCAGCCCCGCCTCCACGAACGCGCGCACTTCGTTCATCCGGAAATCCGGCTGCACGAAGTGCGGATGTTCCTGGTAAAGCTTCAGCAAGCGATCGCCGTATGCGGACAGCCTGAAAAAATAATTCTCCTCGGAGATCAATTCCGCGTCGCGCCCGCAGATCTGGCAATTCGCCGGCTCCGGCGTATCGCTCACGTACGCGTTGTCGTAGATGCAGTACCGGCCTTCGTAGCGCTTCTTGTAGATCGCATCGGCCGAACGCTGCATGGTCCGCCGCACCAGCGTCTGCACCGCGCGTTCGTGTTCCGGCGACGTCGTACGAATGAAATCCGTAATCGAAATTCCCAGCAGCTTCCACAAATCGCGGAAGATCTGCTCGTTCTGATCGACCAGTTTCTGCGGCGTCACGCCCTTGGCTTCCGCGGCGCGCTCGATGTTCACCCCGTGCTCGTCCGTGCCCGTCAGGTACGCTACTTCGTAGCCGCACATCCGTTTGTATCGGGCGATTGCATCGCATACGATCGTCGTGTAGGCAGACCCCACGTGCGGCCGCGAGTTCGCGTAGTAGATCGGCGTAGTCAGGTAATATTTTTTCTGTTCGTCCGTCATGAATTCCTAATTGGTCTTTACGCCTTCAAAACGCTTTTGAAATTCAAACGTAGCCGCCGCGATCACCGTTTTCAGCGGCACGCCTTTTGTTTCCGCGATTTTCTTGCAGTCCTCAAATTCCGGCGCAGCGTTCACCATCGCACCTGCAAGCCGCGACACCTTCACGCGCACCTCGCCCCACTCCGTTGTCACGCGCACGAACTCCCGATCCAGAATCTTGCGCTGCGCCTCATGAGTCCGGACGCCGATCGTCGTCGTCTCGCGGAACAGCAGGTCCATCATGCGCCCCGCATTCGACGGCTCGCACAAAATCGTCACCACAATTCCCGGCCGCGATTTTTTCATCAGCGCCGCCGTGGACCACACATCCAGCGCACCGGCCGCCAGAGCCTTCTCCGCGAAGTAGCCGTAAACCTGCGGATTCATGTCGTCCACGTTCGCTTCGATCACGCTCACCGGCAGATCCCAGCCCGCGCCATAATCTTCAAGAGTAGCGTGGTCGCGTTCGCCGATCAGAATCCGCAATACATTGGCTTTCTCTTTCAACTCGGCCGTTCCCGCGCCGTAACCCACGGCTCGCATCGTCATCGCCGGAACCTGTCCGAAGCTGGACGCGAGCGTCGTGGCGATGGCCGCTCCGGTCGGCGTCACCAGTTCTTTTTGCACCCCGCTCGTGTGAACCGGAACTCCGGCGAGCAGCTCCGTTGTCGCAGGAGCGGGAACGGGCAACATCCCGTGCGCCGTCATCACCGTTCCCCCGCCGACGTCCATCGCCGAGCATACAAAATCGTCGAGGCCCAGCAGCTCGAATCCGACGCACGCCCCGACAATGTCGATAATCGAATCCACTGCCCCCACTTCATGAAAATGCACTTTCTCCACGGGCATCGCATGAACTTTGGCTTCAGCTTCGGCCAGCCGCGTGAAAATCCGCGTGGCGCGTTCGGCGGCTCGCACCGGCAGCTCGGCCTTTTCAATACGCCCCAGAATGATCGAAAGCCCGCGGTGGTGATGGCCTTCGCTCGTCTCCACTTTCACGTACGTGGCGGCAATCGCTCCGCGCTTCACTTTCTCCGCAGAGATTGACCAACCCTCCAGCCCCAGCTTGCGCAGCTCGACTTCGATGACGCGCAAATCCGCGCCCGCGTCCACCAGTGCGCCCAGCACCATGTCGCCGCTAATCCCAGAGAAACAATCGAAGAAGCCGGTTCGTACGCGCGTCATTATCGTTAGATGCTGCCGGGATTCAGCTGCTCACGCCCGCACAGCGACAATCCCGCCAAAAACAAAGAAAAACGATAGTAGTTTGCGCCTCCACCTCTGTCAATTCAGCCCGGCACAGCGTCGGACCGCCTCACAAACGCTCCTCGACTGATCCATCTCCCTTCGATCCACGGCGCCGCGATCGCCACCTGATCGACCTTGCGGAGCAGTTCGTGGCATAGACGTACTGCCTGTGTGCCGTCCGTCGGAGCGCCGCCCGCCAGGCCGCCACCCGCTCATCGGCCATTCCCATTTTGAAACCCACACTATTCTCTTTACAACTAGTTATCATTGTGGTAACGTGAGTCGGGGCTGAATCGACGCCCCGTGACGAACGCTTATATGCGAAGCGGTGCCCCACCACTTGTCGCCGGACTCTCCACCCCCGGCATCGCGCCGGTCCCTGCGAACTCTACTTACGCAACTCGAGTTTCTAATCGCGGCTCTGCGATTAGAAACTCCTCTAACTCCCGTGCCTGCACCACAAATCCATTTCTAATCGACGCTAACTCAATGTTTTTCGCGGGTCACCCCACGTACGGCGATACCGCTCCCTTCGAACAGCGTGGTTCCAATTCAATCGCGACTCCTCCTGCACACAAACCGCCCCCAACTTTCGCTGGGATCGAAATTTTCCTTGGGTACACGGGCGGGAAGGGAACGCATGCAACTCGTTGATAACAATCATCGCACCACCATTTCCTTAGGTACACTTTGCCGTTTTGCACTTGCCGCCAATGCTCAGTTCCCTCGCGCCGTTACCGGCGAGCGGCCAACCGCCTTTGACCCTCCCTCCGACTCCCCCTATAATTTCGTGTCTCATCAGCCTCAAGGAGCTCTGTGTACAAAGTCGTTGAATCGCGTTTCCGCGAAGCGCTCGCAGCGCACATTCGTGAAAAATATCAGATCGACGTTCCAGTGGTGTCCGAGCGCCCTCCAAAGCTGGCCATGGGCGATCTGGCATCGCCGGTTTCGTTCGAGCTTGCGAAGCGGCTGAAGAAGGCCCCTCGCGCCATCGCGCTGGAACTTGCCGCGAACTTCCCTCCCCCGGCCGGGATCGCGCGTCTTGAAGTCGCCGGCGGCGGTTACCTGAATGCGTTCTTTGACCGCGCTGCGTTTCTCCGCGCCGCCGTAGCTGAATCCGGGCAAGAGGCCGTGGCCGCGGGACCCAGCACTCCGAAAACGATGGTGGAGCACACCAGCATCAATCCCAATAAAGCCGCGCACATCGGCCATCTCCGCAATGCCGTTCTCGGCGATACGTTTGTACGCATCCTCCGCCACGCGGGCCGCCGCGTCGAAGTTCAGAATTACATCGACAACACCGGCGTTCAGGTCGCTGACGTCGTGCTGGGATTCCTCCACATCGAGAAAAAATCACTCGATGAAGTGAAAGCGCTTGCTGCCGGACCGAAGTTCGACTACCTGTGTTGGGACTTATACGCACGCGTGACGAATTGGCTCGCGGAAGACAAATTGCGCCTCACGCTGCGGAGCCAGACCCTGAAAGATATCGAAGAGGACCACGGTGATGCGGCACGCGTCGCGGAAGTGGTGTCAAACGCGATTGTCATGTGCCAGCTGAACACGGTGGGGCGGCTGGAGATCGACTACGACTTACTCTCGCAGGAGAGCGAAATCCTGCACCTGAAATTTTGGGATGCCGCATTTGAAATGTTGAAGTCGCGCGGCGCGATTGAGATGGCCACCAGCGGCAAGAACGCTGGTTGCTGGATTATGAAGCTGCCGTCGGACAAGGCCGAGCCTGCGGCTGACGCCGATGCGCCTCCGGTTCCTAAAGAAGAAAATCCCGAAGAGGCCGAAGCCAAGATCATAGTCCGCTCAACCGGTACCGTGACTTATGTCGGAAAGGACATCGCCTATCACCTTTGGAAATTCGGCCTTCTCAATCGTGACTTCTATTACCAACCTTTCTTCACGCAGTGGAACGGCCGCGAAGTTTGGGTGACCAGCGCAACGCCGGGTCAGAATCCGCCCGTGGCGTTCGGACACGCCAGCGAAGTCTTCAACGTGATCGACGCACGGCAGACCTATCCGCAGGAGGTAGTCGTCGCGGGATTGCGGGCGCTCGGATATGGCGAGGCGGCCGATCATTTGAAGCATTTCTCGTATAGCGTCGTCGCGCTCACGCCTCGCTGCGCGGTCGAACTGGGATACGAAATTCCGCCGGAAGACGCTAAAAAACCGTACATCGAAGTGAGCGGACGAAAAGGTCAAGGCGTGAAAGCCGACGATCTGCTCGACCGGCTCGAAGCTAGCGCGCTAAACGAAGTCGAGCAGCGTAATCCTGAGTTGCCTGACCCCGAACGAGTGGCCATTGCGCACGCGATTGCGATCGGCGCAATTCGATATTTCCTGCTCCGCTTCACCCGCAACACAGTGATCGCCTTCGATTTCAAAGATGCCCTGAGTTTTGAAGGTGAGACCGGACCCTACGTGCAATATGCCGTCGTGCGCATCAACGGAATTTTGCGCAAAGGCGCCGAGCAGGATCCGTCGATCGCGGCGGAAAATTCCGCAAACATGGCGGCATTGAAGGCGGGCACTCTGGACGCGTCGGCTTATCTGGCAGCGCCGGAGTTTGACGACATTTGGGATGTCGTCGTTCTGGCCGCATCGCTCGACGCGCGCATCGAGCTGGCGATCAACTCGCAGGAGCCCTCTGTCCTCACGCGTTTTGCGTTCGAGCTGGCGCAACTCTTCAACGTGTTCTACCACAAGCATCCGATCCTGAAAGAGATCGACGCCCGAAAAGCGGGCGTTCCTCATGCTTGTCACCGCGCTGGTCCGCGAGCAGCTCGTCACCACGCTCGGCCTGCTCGGCATCACCGCACCCGACAAAATGTAGCCGCCGCCTACTAAAAGCAAAAATCCGCGGCTCACAGTTTCCCGAGAGCCGCGGATTGTTCATTCTTTGCCGGCGCATTGCAGGCGCCGTTACCTTTACTTTGCGGGTCGCGGCTTTAGCCGCGACAATAAAACAGTCGCGAAGCGACTACCGCAACGTCGCGCGAAACGTCCGCCGCAGGCAGGCCGTTCGCGCGCGCCTTCGTGGCTTACAACTTCATCGCGAAATCGACGATCGACGGAATCGCCACGCCCGTCGGCCCTTTCGCGAGCCACGGCCGGCCGTTATCCACCCAGCACGTCGCCGCGATATCCAGGTGAATCCACGGCGTGTCATCCACAAATTCCTTGATGAACCACGCGCCGGTGATCGCGCCGCCGCCCTTCCCTGTGCCGGTGTTGCGAATGTCGGCGATGTTGCTCTTGATCATCTCCCGATACTCGTCGTCGATCGGCATGGGCCACATTTTTTCGCCGGCGGCTTTCGTCGCTTTCGAGGAATTGATCCAGATACTCGCGCGGCGTGCCGAACGCGCCGACGTGGACGTTCGCGAGCGCCACTTCGAATCGCGCCCGTGAGCGTCGCGGCGTCGATCAAGTGCGTGCAGCCAAGCTTGCGCGCGTAAAAAACGCCGTCGGCGAGAATCAGGCGGCCTTCCGCGTCGGTGTTGATCACTTCGATCGTCTTGCCGGACATGGCCACCTGCACGTCGCCGGGTTTCTGCGCGCGTCCGCCGGGCATGTTCTCCGTCGCGGGAATCACCGCGATCACCGGAACGGTCGGCTTCAGATAAGCCAGCGCGCGCATGGCGCCGAGCATGGTGGCGCCGCCGCCCATGTCGTACTTCATTTTTTCCATGTTGTTCGGCGGGCTTGATGGAGATGCCGCCGGTATCGAAGGTCACGCCTTTGCCGACCAGGCCGAGGACCGGCGCATCGGGCTTGCGGATTTTCGCGGCTCGTAGCGCACGACGATCACGCGCGGCGGCTCGACGCTGCCCTGCGCCACGCCGATCAACGCGCCCATCTTCAGCTCGGAGATCTTGCGCTCGTCGAGAATCTCAATGCCCAGCCCGACTTCTTTGGCCATCGCTTCGGCTTTTGCGGCGAGCATGCGCGGCGTCAGCTTGTTCGACGGCTCGTTGATCAGGTCGCGCGCAAAATTCAGCGACTCGCCGATCACTCGACCGTCGTCCAGTGCTTTCTTCAAGTCCGCGGCGAATCGAAACCGCGAGCGAGACGGACTGAATCTCCTTTTTGTCCTTCTCTTTCTTGTCGGTGTGGTACTTGTCCGACTCAAAGTCCGCGATCGTAAGCCCCTCGGTCACCGCCTGCGCCGCCTCCGGGCCGCGCTGCCCTTCTCGCGCCAGAAATACAATTCTTCACGCCGCGCGATTTCAGATAACGCAGCGCCGAGCCCGGCAATCTTGCGCAAGTCGGCCACGGCAAATTTGTCCGGCTTCCCGGCTCCCACGAGCAGCAGCCGCTTCGCGGCGAGCCCTTCCGGAAAATGCACCAGCACCATCTCGCAGCGATTTGCCGGTCAGCTTCGCCGCTCGCCGCCAGCGCGGCGAGGCGGCCGTCCATGGCCTGATTCAGATCCGCGAGGACTCCTTCGACGCTATTTTCTTTGTCGAAAACGTAGGTTACGAGTGCGTCGGCCTGGATCGAAGAGTACGGCTGCGTTTCCAGTTGAATCTGCATAGTCTTCCTTTCGTCCTTAGCGCCTGCGCGAGCGAGCGATCGCTTCGTGGGCTTCTCGTTTGGCTTCTTTTTGTTTTTCGGATTCGCGGCGGTCGTGGAATTTCTTGCCCCTGGCCACGGACAGTTCGCATTTCGCGATGCCGTCCCTGAAGTAAATCTTGGTCGGAACGATGGTCATGCCCTTCTGCTGCGTCTGGGTTATGCAGCTTGCCGATTTCGCGGCGGTTCAGCAGCAGCTTCCGTTTGCGCAGGGGGTCGTGATTGCGGAATCCGCCCGGCAGATACTCCGGAATGTGGCAGTTCACCAGCCACATCTCGTTTCCGTTGGATTCCGCGTAGGCCTCGCGGATCGAGCCTTTGCCCTCGCGCAGGCTCTTCACTTCGGTGCCGACCAGTACCATTCCCGCCTCCAGCTGATCGAGCAGCTCGTAGTTGTAGCGAAGCGGCGCGATTCTGCGAAACAATCTTCACGCCTTCGTGTTGGGTTTTATCGTAGTTCGTTTTCACGGTGAATCCATCATAGCCGCCGCGTACAATCCGCCGCAAGTCGCAGATTCCCGCGCAGTTCCGGCGTGGTGCCTGTGTTTTTACGGCACAGTAACCATTTTGAGGTAAGCACTTCGTGTTTTGTTGCGTCTAACCGGGCGTACGGGCCATTCCTTGCCGCATCAATGCGGCGGATGCTAGACTTTTAGAGTAAGACCCCAACCCCTTCGGAGGACCATTGTTACGTCGTTCAGCAATCTTAACGTCTATGGTGAGCGCTGCCCTGTTGTTGGCGGGCTGCCCGAAGGGAAATTCGGATTACGACGCCGGACGTAAGGCTTCGCAGCGTCCAGGATTATGACACCGCGCTCGTCGATTTTGACCGCGCCCTCCGCGCCGATCCCACCAACCCCGAATACAAGCTCCGCGCCACCAAGCGCGTTTTGACGCCGGCCAGGCCACATGGATCGCGGCGAGCAAGGCCGAAAAGAGCGGCGACTTGCAGCTGGCCCTTGCCGAATTCCAGAAGTCGCAGATGCTCGATCCATCTAACGCCGCCGCCGACCAGGAAGTCAAGCGCGTGATGAACACCCTCGCCGCGCGAGATGCAGCATCCTCTCAAACCGTAAACACAACACCGCCCGAAGACGAGCAGATCCTGTCAGGTCCGCCCGAGCTGAAGCCGATCTCGACCGAGCCGATCAACCTGAAGATGACCAACGACGCCGGGTCGTGTTCGAGACGATCGCAAAAATGGCGGGCGTCAGCGTGATTTTCGATCCCGACTTCACGTCTCGGCGCATCACCGCCGAGCTGCCCAACGTTACCCTCGAGCAGGCGCTCGATGCGGTTTGCCTCGAGAGCAAATCGTTCTGGAAGCCGATCACGCCCAGCGTGATTTTCGTGGCCCCCGATAAGCCGCAGAAGCGCAAGGACCTGGAAGACGAAGAAGTTCAGACTTTCTATCTGTCGAACACGCTTACGCCGCAGGACTTGACCGAGGTCGTCAACGGCCTGCGCCAGCTTCTCGATCTTGCGCCGCTTGCAGCAGGTGAACTCGCAGAACGCGATCGTGATCCGCGACACGCCGGACAAACTGGCTTGGCTGCGAAAATCATTCGAGACATCGACAAGGCCAAGCCCGAAGTGCTGATCCACGTGCAGGTGATGACCGCCAGCATGGACCGCCTGCGCAACCTGGGAATTCTGCCCGGCCAGAGCGTCGCGCTGGCGTTCACTCCGCGCGCGTCGATTCAGCCGAGCACCTCGACAGCAGTTCCTCCAGTTCCACGCACCACCACTTCGACCACCGTCGAGCGTCGCCCAGGTCACGCTGAATAATTTGAAGAAACTCTCGACGCGCGGACTACAGCCTCACGCTGCCCGGCGCGACGGCGAATGCGATCCTGACCGACGATCGCACGAAAATCATTCAGGACCCGGAGGTGCGCGTTACCGACGGCCAGAAGGCGACGCTCAAGATCGGATCGCGCGTTCCGGTCGCGACGGGCAGCTTTCAGGCCGGCGTCGGCGTGGGAACTACCGGCGGCGCAGGCGTGGTGAACCCTCTGGTGAACACGCAGTTTCAATACATCGACGTCGGCGTGCAACATCGACGTGACTCCGCGCGTGCACCCGGACGGCGACGTCAGCATGAAGGTCTCGGTGGATGTCTCGCAGATCACCGGCACCAGCAACATCGGCGGCATCAATCAGCCGGTGATCAGCCAGCAAAAAGATCGAGCACGATATCCGCTTGAAAGAAGGCGAAGTCAGCATCCTCGGCGGGTTGATCGAACGCACCGATACGAAGAACATCAATGGCATCCCGGGGCTCGGCGAAGTTCCCGCCCTGCGATACATGTTCTCGGACAACAGCAAGGAAATCGAAGAAGACGAAATTTTCATCGTGCTGACGCCGCACATTTTGCGCTTCCCTTCGATCACGTCGGAAAATCTGCAAGTACATTGGCGCGGGCACCGATTCCAACGTGCGCGTCTATCGCGACGCTGCTCCGCCGCAACCGGCTCCCGCAGCGAAGGCCCCAGGAGCAGGCGCGGCAACGACGCCCGGAGTTTCGCCCACATCGATGAACGTGGCGCAACCCGGCGCGGCTCCTGTGGACGCCGCGGTGCAACTGCACTTTGAACCGGTCACCACCGCGCTCAAGCCGGGCGACACGACCACCATCGGCCTCGCGATTTCGAACGTGAACGATCTCTTCACCGTTCCCCTGCTGGTGCACTTCGATCCGGCCGTGGTTCAGGTGGAAGAGGTTCGCGACGGCGGATTCCTGGGCGGCGCGGCTGGCGCGCAAAACATCGCGATCGTTCAACGCATGGATGCGCAGCGCGGCGAAGTGGTCGTCTCCGCCACGCGGCAGCCCGGCACCTCCGGAGTAAACGGGACCGGCACGCTTCTCGGTTTCGTGGTTCGCGCCGTCGCTCCGGGCACCACGCACCTGCAGATTCTCCAGGTCAACGCGCATAACTCGCAGCAGCAGCCGATTCCGATCGTTTCGGGCGAGGCGACGATCCAGGTTCATTGATTCAAATGATTGGCGATCCGTCGAATTCGTCGAGCACGATTACCGCTTGGAAACCAACGCGATCCAGGAGCGTCGCGCGCGCACCACGCAATCGGGCCTGACGCTTCTCGAACTGGTCATCTCTTGCGCCATCCTGCTGGTACTTGCCGGCGTGGCTCTGCCGCTCGCTCGCAATAAAGTGAAGCGCGACAAGGAAGAAATATTGCGCTACGACCTGCGCGAGATGCGCGACGCGATCGATCGCTACAAGGACGCCGCCGACCAGGGGAAAATAAAGGTCGCCGCAGGTACCGAAGGCTACCCTCCGGATCTCGACAGCCTGGTGAAGCCGATGCAGCTCACCGGCGCGCCCGACAAACGCATACGTTTCCTGCGCGAAGTCCCGATCGACCCGATGACCAAAACAAAAGATTGGGGAATGCGATCCGTCCAGGATGATCCGGACTCGACGTCCTGGGGCGGGAGTAACGTCTTCGACGTCTATTCAAAGTCCAGCGGAACGGGGCTGGACGGTACGAAATATTCGGACTGGTAAGCCGGAGACACTGGCATGCGCTTCAACGCAATCGCGAGGAAATCACGGACTGGAAGGCGGGGCGGCCGAGCGCGGCTTCACGCTTCTCGAACTGATGGTCGTCGTCGCGATCGTCGTGATCCTGGCCACGATCGCCGCCGGCCAGTATCAAAGCTCGGTCAGGCACGCGCACGAAGCCGCCTTGAAGTCCGACCTCGACGTTCTCCGCAAAGCCATCCAGGAATACACCGAGGACAAAGAGTGCGGCCCATCGTCGCTGGACGATTTGGTGACCAGCAACTACATTGGCCGGATTCCCAAAGACCCGATGACCCACCAGCCCGACTGGGTCACCAAAGAAGACGACATCTCCTTCAGCCCCGAGCAGACCTGCAACGGAATCTCCGATATTCATTCCGCGTCCGAAGACATGTCTCCGTTCTCGGGCGACGCGTACAGTAGCTGGTAGCTCCGGCCTCTCCCACCTCGGCTTGCCGTATTGCGAGGCGCACTCATCTTCGCCGTTTTTCCCGTCGCGGCTCTCTTGCCGCTCCCTACCGCTCATGAATTCGTTCGGCCGCCGCTCGCGGTATGGTTCCGAATTCGCGATGCGGCTCACACTTGATTTGCGCGACCAAGTTCGCGCGGTTTGACCAACCCTCTCTCTTCCGGTATGCTTTCAATGCGGGGTGGAGCAGCCTGGTAGCTCGTCGGGCTCATAACCCGAAGGTCGTTGGTTCAAATCCAACCCCCGCAACCAATCTTATTGATTCACAAAGGCTTCCTTGACTGCTTCGGGAAGCCTTTGTTTCGTTTGGGAAAGACTTGGGAAAGAAATCACTTTCGCCTCACCTTTCTCTGGCCATCCTACACCGAACAGTTCCCCCAACTTCTCTGCTGCCTCTCGCTCATCTCTACTGAACGTGTGCGTGTAGCTCTCCGTCACGCCGTTTCCACTATGACCAAGGCGCAGCTTAGGAGCTGTTGCGGATACCCAGGGAATCCATTGCTGTTGCGTTCGTGTGACGAAATGAATGCAGCCCGAGTGATGCCGCACGCTTTTCGCTACGAGTCGCTTGATCAGTGCTTCTGTCTTTCCCGACCATCCTTCGCAACAGTACGGGGTCAATCTTCGGAATATTCACGCGGTCCAGCAAAGTGTTGAGCTTACGTTCGAGCACATTGCTGGTGTCCCAGGGATTACCGGTAGTCGTTCGGAACAGGAAGCCTTCCTCGCGGTTCGAAATGTACTCCGCCAGGTGCCCACCGAGGCGGGAGGAGATGCAGATGTTTCGGTGTCCCGCTTCTGTTTTCGGGTTGTGCTCTTCCCCGTTCCAAATTGCCTTGCTGACCTCAAGAGACAGGTTTGTGAGGTCAACGTCGCCGACGCGAAGCGCGATCAGTTCCCCCGCACGCAGCCCGGTCTCTGCCGCGAGCCAGAAGAACGTTTGATCTGCACCACGTGCAGCGGCGAGCATACGCTTCACTTCCTCGACGGCATAGCAACGCATTCGAAGCCGTCGAGATTTAGGAAGGTCAACGTGCAATTCTCCGACCACGTATTTCCAAGCCAACGCCGAATTCCACATAATTCGGATCGTGGTCCAGATATTCTTAATCGTCTTTGGGCTTGAGTGACCCGTTAGACCGTTCAGAAACTTTTGGATACGCTTCCGAATCAAGATCGCCCATCGCCAACTTTCCAAAAGCTGGGATGAGCAAGTTGTTAATGTGGCCTCGCACCGTAGCGGCAGTTGACGCCTTTTTGTGTATCAGAACATCATCCTGCCAATGTGCCGCAAACACAGAGAACGGAGTAGCAGACTTGCCAATCGTCCGCGATCGCAACACTACAGGTTCGTAGTTGTTGGCTCTATCCACGAGTTCCCTGAGTGCCCTTTTCGCCAGAGGTTTCGTGAGCTGCCGCGCTTCGCCAAGACGCACGTTGCGTTGAATCCGCACCGCACCAGCCTCAGTTTCAACAGTTTCGAAGTAACGGCCCCAATAAGCATCTGGCAAAGTCCTGCATCGTCTTAAATAAACGGTTCCTTCTTGCCATCTCCTTCTTGCCATGGACCACGCTCCTTCCGTGGCCCGTTGATTCTGTGCGGTTGCAACATTATCAGAAGAATCTTCAGAATGGGAAGCAGGCGAAGGTCGAATCCAAAACAGTCGGACCCATTTGGCTCGCGCGACAGGTAAAATCGGAGCGCTCTCCCGAATTCGAGTCAACGAACGACTCACTCATGAGCCTCCGACCGAACCGATGATTTCGCACCGATGACAGCAACAATGGATCTCCAGAAATCTGCGGCTGGTCCATACAGTTAATTTCCAATTGTTCGCGAAACCCGGTTGTGGCAACATTGCGACTAAGATGTCGACAGGGGGAAAGCGATGTTTGTGCCTCCTTTCTCGCCTGTGGCCCCGATTGTTGCGGATTATCGAACGGGCCTATGGATTTCATGTCTCGCTGGCTGTCTCGAAAAGAGTTCCCTCTGGTTTTCGGTTGATCGCCGTTTGGAGGTTGTTCTTCAAGCCAAGTCTTGAACTCGGTGTCCTTTCGAAACAGCAATTTCAAGGCTTCGCTGACGACATATGATTCGGAGGAATTGATGAACTCAGCGTACTTGTGGAGCTTCGCTTTGATTTCCTCTTCAACGCGAATTTGTAGCGTTTCATTCTTCGGTGGCCTTGGCGGTGATTTTAGGATTGCCACGTCGTTTCTCCTTTCGTCAGTGCAAGCTTTGTCAAAGTCCAGCTGTGCGTCAGTACTGCGGTCATATGTGCGAACGAACCAGACCCATCGATCGTCCTCCTCACCAAAATTAGAAGGCCGGAAGTGGGGCTACCTCATTGATGGACTTGGGCGAGTCCATCAAACCCCACGCCAGCCGGCAGGTGACCACTGGGGATCAGTTGATGGTTGATAACGCGGGCTCCATGACGGCTCCCGCACAGGAAGAGACTGAGGCAAGATCTCTTCCTCTACTTACCTATTCAGTGCTGGGAAGGAAATTTGTGTCGCTGAGAAGCGAAAATAATTTCGCCTTGAGGATTGTCAGCTGTTGGAACGGCCCCGTCGCTATGCGTGCCTTACTACTCTTCGGTGCCTTCGCCTGTGGACGCGACAGTGCAATTGTCGCGTCGTGTTGAAGAGGGCGGGAGCGACCCCACGCACTTTTTGGGCGGCTGAAAGCCGAAAAAGTGGGGTCGCTCCCGCCCGTTTTGGTAGTTCGCCAGCCGCTGCTTTTGGGGTTTCGCTCCAGGCATCGCATTCTCTTTCAGCGGAGTGCGCGACAGAAAGGTGAAGGCCTGGGTACAGGAGGATGTGAAGAGTGAAAATGTTACCTTCTTCAGTGCGCACAATCACGCGGTGCGGGATGACGGAATTGGGCTTTGCTTCGAACTGCTCGATAACCGGCGAGAATTACAGCCTCAGTCTGAGTCCCCCGGGAGACCCGCCGGATTTCGGCCTCGGATCGTTCGAGCTAGTGAGGGCCGAAGGATGCTCTGGAATAGAGCGATCGATCACGCGAGCGGGCGAAAAAGTCGAGAGAGTTACACGTTACCGACGGTTGGGATAGACGTCTAGGTTGCCAATCGGCTTCGCGCCCGCCTCACCCTCATGACGGCGTCAATGTCTCTGCAAGTTATGCTGAAGTAGCCCTTCGTCCATGCATTCCGCCAAAAGATTGGAGTTGGCCATCTTCCAGATACTGCAATGGGAACAGTTGCAGTCACGATGGTTCCATGACCATTCGACCGGATTTCCAGATTGCCTCCCAACTGCCTTACGCGCTCCCGCATTCCGCGCAAACCGACACCCACCGTCTCCCCTGAGGCAATCTTCGACTGAGTCTCGTGATCGAGTCCCCTTACCATCATCACTCACTTCCAGTTTAATTTCTCCGAGAGAGCGAAGCAGCCTCAGTCGCGCGGTCGAACCCCCTGAATGGCGATGGATATTCGTAAGGCACTCCTGGGCAATCCGGAACAGACACAACTCATAGTCCTGCGGCAGCCGCTCCCAATCCGCCGGGAGTTCCAGATGCAGCGGCGATCTTGCTGCGCTCGGTAAATCCGTCGATGTACCACTTCAGCGCGCAATCCAGTCCCATTTCGTCCAGCAAAGGTGGATGAAACAAATAGGACATCGTGCGAATATCCGCCGAAACTTGGTCGATCAGCTTGGAGTTCTCCTCCGCGCATCGTGCCGCATCGGGGCTTAGATTCGACTTCTCTCCGTCAAGCCTAGAAGCATTCATACTCATAGCGGCGAGCAGTTGCCCTACTCCGTCATGTAATTCGCGCGCGATACGTCTTCGTTCTTCATCCTGAAGTTTAAGCAGACGCGCGGAGAGTTCCTTTTCCTTGACAGCTTCTTCGGCTTGTTTGCGCATCGTGATGTCTCGCGACACAGCAAGTTGCGCGACCGTCCCATCAAGGTTCCGAAGAGGGGCGGCATGGGTTTCCATGTGGCGGCGCTGACCGCGGAGTCCGACAATATCGAACTCCAAAGAGCCTTTCTCGCCCCGGCAGATTCTTTCGTTGAAGGCACGAAACCGGTCTCGGTCTTTAGATTCAATCAGGTCATAGACACTCTTGCCTGCGACCGCGTCAGCGCAATCAGCACCAACCATCTGCAGACCGGATGAATTCATGTGAAGCAGAGTGCCATCGGGGGCGACGAGCTTCACGCAATCGGGGTGTAGTCTCAACAATGAGCGCGGAAACGCTCTTCGCTCTCACGCAAAGCTCGCTCGAGCCTGTTTTTGTTGTGTAATATCGCGCGCGACTTTCGATGCGCCCAATTACACGGCCTTCGCGGTTTCTGACCGGCGAGATTGTCAGGGAAACGTCGAGTGTCGTACCGTCTTTGCGTTTGCGGACAGTTTCAAAATGCTCAACCTCGCTCGCCTCTCCGGAGCCGCTCAAGAATACCGTTGTCTCCTCTTGGCGAAGGTTGGCGGGAATTAAAAGTGTTATGTGTTGACCAACAGCCTCGCCTTCTGCTGTACCCAAACAGCTGCTCGGCACCCCGATTCCAACTCGTAATAACACCATCGAGATTCTTACTGACAATGGCATCGGCGGACGACTCAACAATAGCCGCTAGCCTGAACCGAGCGGCAAATCCCTGACGATTCGACTCCCCGAGAACAATGATCGCGCTTGAGAAGGCCAAGAACCCAAGCAGCCCATACACGTCGGCTGCGGTCCTGAATGGTCCAAGAGTGAGACGGCGGCAGAAACCACCACCAAACGCCTAGTGCCCCTAAAACGGTAGTGACGATGGACGGACCAAGTCCGCAATACCACGCGGAAAAAACAACCGCCAGCCAAACTGTGAGATATGGATCTCGTTTCCGAGCAGAGGTGTGAGCAGTCCTCGAAGGAAGAGAGCAGCAACAGCCGCTAGTATCGCGGAGGAGTAACGCAATGCGGGTCCAGTGATCCGCATATCCTAATCCGTACAGCACTTAGCCAATCGCCAAGATTGTTATTTCTACGAATGGCAAGGGTACAACACGCCAATCCGAAAATCAACGAACTCCGTGGTTTCTCTTGATGCCATCGACAGACAGCGGTACCTGATGGTCGCAGTGGTTTGCAGAGCTTCGGAGAAAGACGAGGCCAAGATCTTGCAGGATCACCCGGCACGAATTGGATAGATTTTTGAACCATGTGAAATCCTCACACTCAGGGTGACGACCCCTCTTGCTGCTCGGACATCTCTTTTGTAACTTCCGAGCGAATACAAAGCCCAGTTCCGAAACCGAGTCCAGAATCGATCTCCACGTAAGCACTTGTTAGTTTTTTGCCACCGGCGTATCCAACACCGTCATCTACAGATTTCGACGACAATACATGGAATTTAGCCTGGGGTTTACGGAGATTCCGTATTGTCCGATTTATTTTCGCGGTCCACCATCGCCCCCGCAGCTCAGGGACGGACATGTCGACCCCCTCAGACATAGACCGTAGGCTCGAACGTATCTGGAAGACGCCCGAAGGACTGTGGGGATGGCTCTCCACGGTCAACCATAAAGAAATCGGACTTCGTTACATCGTCACCGCATTTGTGTTTCTTGCCATCGGTGGAATCGAAGCGCTCGCGATTCGCTGGCAACTAGGGTGGTCCAACCAGACCGCGATCGGCCCCCAAGTATACGACCAGTTATTCAGCCTGCACGGAATCACTATGATTTATTGGTATGCCGCACCCATCCTGTCGGGTTTTGCGAATTACTTGATCCCACTGATGATTGGCGCTCGCGATATGGCGTTTCCGCGCTTGAATGCATTTTCCTACTGGACCTATCTGCTTTCCGGAATATTTCTCTATTCGAGCCTGTTGGTTTCTCAGGCTCCGCATCGGCTGGTTTGCGTACGCACCCTACACGCTCACGCGTTATTCGCCCGATTTCGGAATGGATTTCATGGCGCTGGCGCTGATTCTTTTAACTGTATCCACCACGGTCGGCGCAATCAATTTCATCGTGACGATTTTCACGCTGCGCGCACCTGGCATGGCCATTAGCAAAATGCCGCTGTTTTTATACAGCACGATGACGATTTCCTTCGCGATTGTATTTTCACTGCCTGCCCTAACGGCCGCGTGTGTCTTCCTTGAACTGGACCGCCAGTGGGGATTCCATTTCTTCGATCCCACTCGCGGCGGCGTGGCCCTTTTGTGGCAACAGCTGTTTTGGTCTTCGGCCATCAGTGGGTGTTCGTGGTTTTCTACCCGCCACAGGAATGATTTCCATGTTGCTTCCGGTTTTCAGCAGGCGACCGATCGTTGGTTACCCCTTCGTCGCGATCTCGACGGTCCTGACGGGCGTCGTGGGCTTCGGAGTGTGGCTGCACCATATGTTTTCGGTGGGTATGCCGATGATGGCGATGAGTTTTTTAGCGCGGCCAGCATGACGATCTCGATCTTCAGCGCGGTTCAGGTTTTCGCCTGGATCGCGACGATGTGGAAGGGCCGTATTGTGACGACGGCGTCGTTCCATTTTGCGATGGGCTTCCTTGCCGCGCTTGTTATTGGAGGCCTGAATGGAATTGTCACAGCGGTGATACCCGTGGACTGGCAAGTGCATAACACGTATTTCGTCGTTGCCCATTTGCACTACGTTCTGGTCGGCGCGAATCTGCTCCCCGGTATTTGCGGCCCTGTATTACTGGATGCCGAAAATGACGGGACGGCTGATGAACGAAACCATCGGCAAGTGGAGCTTCTGGATCATTTTTGTCGGCTTTAACCTCACATTTTTTCCGATGCACCTTTCGGGAATCCTGGGAATGCCGCGACGGATCTACACCTATCCTTCAGGGGTGGGCTGGGAAAAGACGAATTTTGCGTCGAGCGTCGGGGCTTTCATTATGGGCATGGGCCTTTTGTTGACGCTCATAAATTTCCTATATAGCAAACGCCACGGCGCCCTGGCTGGAGACAATCCGTGGTTCGCGGACAGTCTTGAGTGGTCGATTCCGTCGCCCCCGCCGTCGTACGCCTTCGTGCACATACCAACTGTGGTGTCGCGTCATCCGCTGTGGGATGACTACGACGAGATGGCCGACCCGCGCGATGAACGCGTCCTCGATCACGGGCGGCAAACGCTAACCACAACCCCGCTGGACGCCCAGGTGGTGGCGGTTGCTGAAATGCCTGGGGAAACTCTGATACCGCTTCTGCTGGCGCTGGCGCTCACGCTGCTTTTGAGCGCGCTGGTGTTTAAGTTCTTGCTCGCAGCTTTAGGCGGCGTGGTTTTGATTGCAGCTATCGCAATGTGCTGGTTGTGGCCAGAAAAGCGGCGGGAGGCGACGGCGTGAGCACAGTTGCAGCCACAATGCCGCCAGTTGTGGATCGCGGCGCATTAGTCGCCACCGTGGAAGATCGCCGCGGCGTTTTCGGCATGAAATTGACGATCGCGACCGAAGCGTCGTTATTCGTGGTTCTCTTTTTCTCTTATTTCTTTCTGAATGATGGCTCGTGGTATTGGCCAAACCAGGAACCCCCCAAGCTCGCGCTGGCCTTGTGCATGGTCGTGATTTTGCTATTTAGCAGCGCGGTGATCGCCTGGGGCGAGCAGCAATTGAAATACGGATTCGAATTTCGGGCCCGCGCCGCAGTCGTCGCCACAATCTTTCTGGGCCTAATCTTCATGGCCGTGCAGGCACTCGAGTATCACCAACATCTGAAGACGCTTACTCCGGTTACGAACGTGTACGGATCCATTTTCTACACGATCGTTACATTCCATGCCGCTCATGTCATTGCCGGCCTGTTGATCTTAAGCTTCGTCGTTTTCCTGCCACAGCTTGGGGTAGGAACTCGCTCGCCGCACCAAGCGCTTCATGCAGCGGCGCTTTACTGGCATTTTGTGGACGCAGTGTGGGTGGTCGTTGTGTTCATTCTGTATGTATTGCCTCATTTGAGGTGAGCATTTCGTGTCCATGCATGTCATTGCCAACGAGCCGACGATCAGCCCCTGGAGGCTATGGTTTGGAGTGTTGGCGGGCGGTTCTGGTTGGGCCCTCCAAGGCGCCGGGTCGGTCTTGATCACATCGGAGATTTGCATTTGGGGTAGCGGCTCGGTGCAGAGCTCAGCGGGCCATCTGGCGCTGCTCATGGTTACGCTTCTTTGCTTTGCTACCGCTTTGGCAGGGGCATGCTCATGTTTCGCAGGTCTGCGGCGCATGTCCGAAACCCAATCGATATTCGAGATCGATGCGCCTGGTCGCCAACAATACATGCTGCTGATCGGACTGTTCGCCAACACAATTTTTCTCTGCGCGATCGGCTGGGCATCGCTTCCTATCTATTTCCTAGCCGTCTGCACGAGGACTCGATAATGCGCGCCGTGCAAATCCTGATGGCGTTGTTGATCGTGGCCGGTATCTGGGCGTCGTTCTCGAAAGGTTACCTCCACAATCACACTCGCATACATCCGGTCTTGATGGATGGCCCCGCCGTTCGTGGAAAACTGATCATCGAACAAAAAAACTGCGGCTCGTGTCACACAATTCCGGGCATACGCGGGCTTCAGGACTGGTCGGCCCGCCGCTCACGATGTTCGCCCGGCGGAGTTTTATTGCAGGCGAGCTGCCGAACACTCCGGAAAATCTTGCGAAGTGGATTTTAAATCCGAAGACGGTGGAACCCAAAACGGCGATGCCTGACTTGGGTGTGACTCCAAGCCAGGCGCAGGACGCCGCCGCCTACCTCTACACGTTGCGGTGAGGAAAAAATGAGAGATCGAGCGCAGTGGCTAACCGTTGTCGCCCTTATTTCATCAGGCCTTCTTTTCGGAATTGCTCGCCACAGGATATCGGTGGCTCGCGCGGAATCCAGCATGGATCCTCCCGGAACCTTGGCTGGAATTCACTTGATCAGTCCTGTGGCCAACGGCGATTGGCGGATTCCGGCGGGCGACTACGCGCACACGCGGTTTAGTTCGCTCGATCGGATCAACACAACCAATGTGGGAAATCTACGGTTGATTACATCGATGGCCACCGGTATTCCAAACGGTCACGAAGGCGGCCCGCTGGTCGTGGATAACACGATGTATGTGATCACACCGTTCCCGAATAATTTGATAGCGATCGATTTGAAAGATCCGACCGGGCCGGTGAAATGGACTTTCCAACCAAATCCTGACATTCGCTCCGAGGGCGTCGCCTGCTGTGATGTTGTGAATCGAGGCGGAAGCTATGGTGACGGAAAAATCGTCTATGCGACTCTCGACGACAACGTCGTTGCGGTGGACGCCAAGAGCGGCAAACAAGTGTGGAAAACAAAAGTGGGCGACATTGGTCTCGGCGAGACCGTAACGATGGCTCCGCTCATCGTCAAGGACCGCGTCATCGTCGGCAACGCGGGCGGCGAGCTCGGGGTGCGCGGCAAAACGGTCGGTCTCGACCTCACAACGGGAAAGGAAGTGTGGTGCGCGTATCATACCGGCCCGGACAAGGACGTCTTGATAGGCAGCGACTTCAAGGCGTTCTATCCGAAGGATCAGGGGAAAGATCTTGGAGTTTCTTCCTGGACATCCGACCAATGGAAAATCGGCGGCGCGACGCAGTGGGGTTGGGTGTCCTACGATCCGGAAGCAAATCTGATTTACTACGGGACCGGCAATCCCGGAGTGTGGAACGCGGACCAGCGTCCAGGGGATAACAAGTGGTCCACCACCATTTGGGCGCGGAACCCGGAAACCGGCATGGCGAAATGGGCGTACCAAGTGGAGCCGCATGACGCCTGGGATTACGACGAAATCATGGAAAACATTCTGGTGGATATGGACTGGGGAGGCCGCGAAAGAAAGCTGCTCATTCACCCGGCGCGAAACGGCTACGTGTTGGTGCTCGATCGCGAGACCGGCGAATTGCTGTCGGCGGAGAAGTTTGTGTCCAGTAAATTGGTCGCGCGGCGTACGATTTGAAAACGGGCACTGGCCTCAGAAGATCCTGCAACAAAGCAACGCATCGGAATTCCGTGGCACGGGATATTTGCCCGTCTTCGACCGGCGGCAAGGAATTCGTGCCTTCCTCATTTTCTCCCCGAGACCGGGCTATCTATACATCCCGGCGCACAACACCTGCATGGATTATGGCGGCTGGAGAGGCCGGCTACATCGCGGGAACTCCGCACCTGGGCGCCAGGTAAAGATGAAACCGGGGTCCGGCGGATACCAGGGAGTACTGGTTGCCTGGGACGTGAAGAACGCGCGCGCCGGCGTGGACGATTAAGGAACCGCCGTTCTCCGCTATACAGTGGGGTGCTGCGCAACAGGAGGCGACGTGGTGTTCTGCGGGACGATGGACCGCTGGTTCAAAGCCGTGGACGCGCACACCGGGAAAATACTCTGGAAGTTTCAAACGTCGCTCCAGGAATCGTCGGGAATCCGATGACATATCTCGGTCCCGATGGAAAGCAATATGTCGCGGTCTATGCTGGAATCGGCGGGTGGATGGGCGCGGTCGCCTTTCCATCCGTATCCGCGGACGATCCGTACGCGGGGCTCGCGTGGTCGGGGCCATGAAGGAAATCAAGAAATACACTTCTCCAGGAGGGGTGCTGTATGTCTTCGGGTCTTTAAACTCCTGGCGGTCTCGTTTGTATTTCTTTGCAGCCTTAGCGCCCGCGCAGACGATCTTCGCGTTTGCGCCGATCCGGGTAATCTTCCGTATTCCAACTCGGATGGAAGCGGGTTTGAAAATGAGATCGCGAAGCTTGCGGCCAAAGACCTGGGGCGCTCAGTCCAGTTTGTCTGGGCTCCCGAACGGGGCGACTACCTCCGCAAGACCTTGAACGCCGGGGTGTGCGATGTGGTGATGAGCCTTCCTAGTGCCAGCGATGAAGCAGCTGTAACTCATCCCTATTATCGTTCGAGCTATGTTTTCGTAACGCGGAAGAACCATCCAGCCGTGCGGGGGCTACAGTTCGATGATCCATCGCTGCGAAACACCCACATCGGCGTGAACGTAATCGGACATGACAGTGCCAGTTCGCCTGCAGCACAGATTCTTTTCGACCGGGGCATGGCTTCGAATATTCGGTGGTACCGGTTGGTTCCGAACTACGCAGTTTCGGACTCGACCTCAACGCTGATTACGGCCGTCGAAAATGGCGACGTGGATGTCGCAATTGTCTGGGGCCCTGTGGCGGGCTACCTGGCAAAAAGATCCGCCACTGACCTGAGGATCGTTTCCGTTTCTCCTCCCGTTGTCGGGAATATTCCGCTTGTATTCGATATGTCGATGGCAGTCCGGCGGGAAGATCACGCGCTCCTGAACCAACTCAATTCGTTTCTTGAGCGAAACAGAATCCAAATTGCGGACATCTTGAAGCAGTACGGCATGCCGACGGTCCCTACTCCGATCCTTTCGGATCGGTCGGGCAGGTGATTATGCGACGACAGTGGTTGATTCTTAGCGGAATAGGAATACTGGCTCTCGTTTGCGTTAGTTGCCGGTCACAAACGGCAGACAGTGCGCCATCCGGTGCAGCGGCATTTGTCGGTGTCCCGGTTGGACCAGTGCCCGGCGGTGGCGGAGTGGCGGCACAGCCGATTAATCCATTTGGAAACGATCGCTCCGCCGCAAAACCCTAAAACTCTTTGTACAGTACAACTGCTACGGTTGCCACGGCGGTCACGCCGGCGGGGGGATGGGACCCAGCTTGCGCGACCAAGCTTGGCTCTACGGCAGCACGGACGCCGAGATTTTTTCATCTATCGCCGAAGGCCGATCCAAGGGGATGCCTGCGTGGGGAACAAAGTTCCCCACCCCGATCAGATCTGGCAACTCGTTTCTTACATTAAGACGCTGCGGACGCCGCAAGAGCCAGCCTCCGGAATAGGCGACCATGAGAGAACATCTTTTCTTGGAGGTTGCGCTGTCTTGCCTGATTGCAGGTCTCGGGCCGCAGTCCACGTTGCCGCCGGCCGGAAGCTCGGCCGCCCACATCTCGCACCTCAGTTGGTTCGTGTACATCGTGCTAACGGCTGTCGCCGCTGCGATGTTTTTGTTGTTATTGATGGTCCTAACCCGCCCGCGCGGAAACCTCTCCGAGAAGCCTCCGGTCGAATCGGAAGGCGGTCACGAGTGGATTTTCGTGGGCGGGG
Source organism: uncultured Acidobacteriota bacterium (assembly GCA_963839325.1). Taxonomy (GTDB): domain Bacteria; phylum Acidobacteriota; class Terriglobia; order Acidiferrales; family UBA7541; genus Palsa-295. The sequence continues at coordinate 415,572 of CAWIUO010000006.1, forward strand.
TAGCTGTTCCGCTGGTGATCCTGGCCGTGATTTTCTTCGTCAGCCTCCGTGTGCTCTCAGGCTTTCCCGTGAATCGCGAAGCACCGACCGCGGCGGAAATTCGTGTGACCGGACATCAGTGGTGGTGGCAGGTCGAGTACATTGGCGGCCCGGCTGACCAGCATGTCGTCACCGCGAACGAGATTCACATTCCTATCGGTCGCAGTGTGAATATTGAACTGGTTTCCGATGACGTGATCCATTCGTTTTGGGTGCCGTCGCTGCACGGGAAAGTAGATTTGGTTCCGGGGAGAACGAATCGCGTGCGAATCGAAGCGGACAACCCCGGTGTCTATATCGGACAGTGCGGGGAATACTGCGGAATGCAACATGCACACATGAAAATCGTGGTCGTTGCCCAGCCGCTTCAGGAATATCAACAATGGCTTGTTGCGCAGCGCAACGACGCCGCTGAACCGACGACGCCGCAAGAAATCGCAGGCCAGCAAGTATTTCTTTCGAGGCCGTGCGGTTTTTGTCACACGATTCGCGGAACCATGGCCGGCGGCCGGTTCGGCCCTGACCTGACTCACTTCGGGTCGCGGATGGGATTGGCTTCAAATACGCTGCCCAATACCAATGGAAATTTAGAGGCGTGGGTGATGCACGCCCAATCGATCAAGCCGGGGGCGAAAATGCCGAACCTTACGCAATTCAACGGAGAGCAACTGCAGGACGTTGCCGCTTACTTGCGTGGGCTGAGGTAATTAAATCGCCAAACAGTCTCAACTGAATCAAACATGGAGGAACCAATGCAAGAACACTTGACGCTCGAAACAGCTTTGAACGTACTTAAGATCGCGCAAAGCAAAGCCGAAAGCGCAGGTGAAAGAAGACATCGCGATCGTCGATGCCGGAGGCAATCTGAAGGCCTTTGTGCGCATGGATGGTGCTTGGATCGGGAGCATCGATATCAGAGTGAAAAAGGCCCGGACCGCTCGCTACTTCGACATGGAGACGGCCAAGCTCGGAAAAATGTCGCAGCCCGGCGAATCGCTATACGGAATCGAAATTTCCAACGGCGGATTGATCTCGTTCGGCGGCGAGATTCCGCTTCATGATTCCAACGGAGACGTAATTGGAGCTATCGGCGCGAGCGGCAGCACGGTGGACAATGATGTGAAGATAGCCGAAGCGGGCGCGGATGCTTGTAAGAAAGCGAAGCACTCGACGGCTTCGGGATCCTAACCGAGCGGGCGACAGCTTGGGCGACCGGACTCAATCCTAGTGATGCGCAACCAAGTTGCCGTCCTTCCGGTACCCCCGCGTGATGCGCTTCAGCCCAGCGTTCCGAGTTTGTTACGTTGGGAGGCGCGTGAGCGCGAGGGGGTTCTCGAAATCACGCAGCATTTGAGGGCGCACCCCAGAGTCAGGCCTTCAGGGAGCCCTCGCCCACGCCCGCTGACCCTCGTCTAGGGGGCCGTACTCGTCAACCTACCGTCTGATTGCCTCCACGTCCCGCCGCGCTAGAGGTACGCTGGGAACGCGGCAACCTGCGGTTCACCAGCCGGGTGGCTCTGCGCCGTCGCCCGGATCGCAAGCGGGGTCTGGGCGAAACTTGGCCATAATAGGTCTCTACGGAAAGCAACAGTATGGTTGGATTGATGCGGTGAGTCCGAAAGACGCGCGATAGCGACGCACACCCCACGGACGTCGTAAAGGTGTCATAAAGGAATCAAATCAGGAGCAAACTGCAGTTGCCTTCTGCGCCACCGTTGTTTCTGGTGCGAAACCGGCGCCAAAGCTTCTTAATGTGCCTTTTGCTGCCTCGTTTTTTCCAACGTGTGGAGTGGAACACGTAAGCTTTGCCATTCGAACCAGACCTCAGGTCTTGGAAAGACTTGAGAAAGAACTCTAGCCGTTCAATATGTAGACAAGTCGCACAGAATCAACGCGCCACATTTTGATTTTTCGGCCTCATAACCCGGAGGTCGTTGGTTCAAATCCAACCCCCGCAACCACTCTTCTTTTTCTTCGTTGTCTCGCCGCTTAGATTCTGAGATCCCATTCCAGATCGCATGCGCAGCTTGCGCTCGAACGCGGCTATGGCTTTGCGAATTGTCAGGGCGGGTTACTCGGTTGGCTCCCACAACTCGATCGGATTCCCTTCCGGATCGTGGATAAGGGCGAACTTGCCGTAGTCGGTGTTCGGGTCAACCTTCACCTCGATTCCCGCGGCCTGAAGCTGGGCCGCCATTTTGTCCATATCCCGCACGCGGAAGTTCAGCATCCAGACCTTGTCGGGGTCTCCGAATTTGTCGCTCGACTCTTTGAAAGGAGCGAACGCGGTTGTTCCTGCCTCTTGCTCCCACGGCTCCTGGCCCGCGCCCGTCGGGATCGGCGCGACTCCCAGATGCTTCTCATACCAAAGCGCCAGCGCTTTCGGATCTTTCGAGCGAAAGAAAAATCCACCGATACCGGTCACTTTTTCCATTTCCCTTCCTCCATGAATTGCAAAACGAACCGTGAGGTCCAAAATTTACTCCATCCTCTGTTACGTTGCCATTACTGCGGGAGCGGCGCCGCGTTCGACCGGTCCTTTGCGCCGCAGCACGGCCGCGGACACAAGTGTAATGATAACGCCGACGGGAAACGGCTCGATGAAAGTGTAGGCCATGTTGACCAATGGGTTTTGATAAAGCTCCTGCGAGTGCTGAATGGCAGCGACCTTTGCGGCGGTGGTGGCAGGATCGAGTCCGGCGGACTGAACCCGGTGAATCTGCGCGGCGAAATAGCTATCCATGAAGTGCGGCATGAAGTTGAAGTAGATGATCTCCCACGCGGCGACGTAGAAGACGGTGGTAATCAGCGTGATCAGAATGCCGCACAGGAAAGCGCGCCCGAACGATATTTGCCCGCCGAGCTCATTGTCGCGATAGCTGCGCACGCCAAAGTAGATCAGCAGGAACGACGCCACCATCATGGTGTAGCCGAGCAGCATGCTGTGCCCGTTGCTGATCTTGCTGGCGAGCAAAAGCGACAGGCCCATCAGGACGGAGATCATCACGCCGGAGATCAGGCCAAAGGTGAGGACGGTTTTCTTCATGTGCGGCTCCTGGTGACGCTCAATGTGGGGCCATGATGCGGTATCGCGGGGCCGGCTGTCGTCATACTTTTGGATGATTTTAGCGGAAGGAAGCGGAAATCGTGCTTTCGGGTGACTCGCTAGAGACATTAGGTTACGGCAGCAGGCCCGGGGCGCGACGCCAGCCTCGGCACGGGAGGTTTTTTCGTAGGCTTGCTGTGACGCGGGCCAAGCCGGCGCTTGGCCATTTGGCCAGCAACGCAACAAACCAGGTATTCGCCAGAGGCAATCGCGACTATGAGCAATTTCTCGGCCCGACTTCGAGAGGAATATGGACCGAGTTGCAGAGGATCTGGTTCGGCAAAAATAGTCGTTCGGACGTCGTTCGGGCTGAGCAAAAAGCGAAAGAACCGCCCCAGTCCTGATAAGCGCGGGTGGTCTCAATAGGTAAACGCAACACCCAGCGCTGACCTGCATTCGTTGAACACAATGACAAAGGCGCTGGCCAAGTTAGCTCAGCCGGAACGTTGCTCTCGCCAGATTCGAGCCAAGTCACTCAAATCGATCGGTTCTTCGGCGGAAGTATTGGCGGATCAACCGATTCGATGGTCTTTAATCGACCGGTTGAGCGGGCAGCGGAAACCGGACAAGGGCAATCCAATCAAAGCCATTAGCCCGGTAACACGACCACACAGAAGTCTGTCACACCACGCGGATCGCGTTCTAGCGGTGGCCGCCGCCCTCCTGATGTCCGGGCAGCGCGTGTTCGCCGCCGGCGTCATGATCGCCTTTGACTACGTGGCCTTTGCCATCTCTCGCCTCGTTGCCGTGGAAGTTGTTGTTGGGCTCTTCGCCGCGCACAGGCACCGGTCCTTTGTAACCGTGATGCGGGTCAAACCGGTTATCGACATGGCCGGAGAAGTGCGCAGGGCCGTGGAACCAGGGGCCCGCTCCAACAAACACGCCGCCAACAAACCAATCGGGTCCGTAGTAGCCGTAAGGCGCGCAGCCGTACGGTGCATACGAGAAGTACCCATACGGGCACACGGGCTCTACTCCAATGCTGACGGCGACCTGGGCTGACGCCGGCGGCGCATAGCACAACAGGGCCATCGTGAAAATTGCGAAAACAAAGGCGCTGACTTTGGCCATGATTTCTCCTCGATGAGTTTCGACCGAAATTTCCATTTTGCCCTTCGGCTGCAAACGAATATACCCCATTTGCCTTGGCTCGCGGTCTTTTCGAATCCGTTTCCATCTCAATCCAAGTCACGAATTGGATTTAATTTGCGTTAAGTCCGTGTAAACGCGGTAATCCGACACGTGAACTCCGATCAAATCCATATTTCGCGATGCGCGACTAATCGGGACCTGCTCGGCTGTTGTTAGTTGCTGCCGTGACGTATAGCGGACGCACCAACGATAAAAACGACGACTCCAGAAGCGAGAAAAGTCCACATCATACAAACGGGCCGCGTAACCCAGCCGTTACCCCTCTTTGGATCGCGATCAGGGAGTTTCGGTATATCGGGCGAGAGTTTTTCGCGCGAAGAGAAAACTGATGGGAAAGTACAGAAGGCTGGCTCCGATTGGAGCGACGAGGCTTTCAGTGCGTAAGAAGCTGACTGCCAGAACGAACCCGACAATGACTTCGAATAAAAAACCACCCGGCAAAATGCGGGAGGGCCGGCCTGCAAGATGCGCGACGGCGAAGACCAGCGCAGTGATGAGCGCGGTCGCCGGTGCGCTCCATCCAATCTCTTGAAAATCCACTATGCAAATCGCTCTCCAGATTTCTTCAACGACTGCCCCAACGATAAAAATCGCCATCCATAGCCCGATCGGCCCACCACTAAAGTAACCATTAATTGGTGAGAGGAATCGGCTCGCGAGAAGTAACGCTAACCCGATCGTGAGCCCCGTAACGCCCGATAATGGAATGTGCGCCGAGGCTGACTGTGTGAGGCTCCCTAGGAGGCTTCTATTGGTCGCCCAAAGAATTACAAACAGAATGCCCAATCGGAACAGAATCAATTTCCGTCCGACGGCCTCCATTCGTGCCCGCATTTCAGCCGTCAAAACGAAACCTTTTTTACTGACTCCACGATCAGGCCAAGCCGAAGCCCAGTCGGCAATCAACAAGACGACGACCGGATAGGACAATAGCACTGCGAGGCAGCGTTCAATGTCCATTCGACTGTATTCCCTGCACCAAAAATGAATCGTGAAACGGACCAAGTGAAATCCCAGCACGATTACACTTCGAGTTGCGCGGTTACTCGGGAGTCCGCTCGCGCTGCAACAGAACTAAAAGCACCACGCCGACGACGGTAAACATCCGGAACGCCTCTTCCTGACCATTCCATGTTTGCGACTGCCACATCAGAAACCATTCGCCCCCCACATCGAGGAACGCCACCAGCCACATCAGCAGGCTGGTGGTCAGCGCGATCACGGCGACGTTCAGCGCAGCGGCGAACTGCGCCTCGTGTGCGCGAAGCGATTTCAGCAACCGGGCACCGCCCCACCAGCATAGAAGCATCGTGAGGGATTCCCAGACGATGATGCTGTCGTAGAAGACCGTATGCGCGAGCGGCGAGCTAAGCGCGCGCCACATCAGGTGGTTGCCCGGAAAAGTTGAGTCCATCATCAGGACGTGGCGCACAAACTCGTAGTTGGAGCCGTAATCCGTGATGTTGTTCACCACCAGAATCGTGTGGAAAAGCGCAATCGCCAGAACGAGAACGGCCTTCGTAACGCGAGGCGCCAGAACATGCCGCATAGGTTGTCGCACGCCGGAAGTATAGCTTCCCGACGACATACCGCGAACCTTCTTCGAGCGCGCACAAATCCTGATTCAGGTTTTAACCGGAAACGCGAAATTCGATCAGAAACTCGTGTCACGTCGCGCGGCTTAGCGGAGTTTCGTACGCAAACGGCGTCCAGGCCAATCTTAACGCGCAATCACTTTCACGCTTACGGCAGAAGCCCCAATTCCTTGCCGCGCTGGACGGCCTGGGTGCGGCGGGCGGCTCCGAGCTTGTCGAAGGCGCGCGCGCAGTGGGTCTTCACGGTATTTTCGGAAACGAATAGCTGCGTGGCGATCTCACGATTGCTCAGGCCGCGGGCGACCAAGGTGAGAATTTCCATTTCGCGCGCGGTGATGCCAAGTGTCTGCTGGCGTGCGATATTGGGCGCAAAGGGAGCGAGCGAGGAGTTGGGCGATTCCGCGACAGGCTCCGCGGGGACGGGCACTTCTTTCACCACCACGGTTTCGCGCACGATTTCGCGAACCGTGTCGCGACTGCGCGTGATGCGCAGGCCGAGCCAGATGCCGAACGCCGAAAACAGGATCGCGACCAGCGCGCCGTACATCTCGAGGGAATTCTCGATCACCACGAAGCGGTATTCGCTGTATTGGAGAGCGGCGATCAGCAGGCCGCCGACCACACCGAAGATGAGAACGTGGCGTTTCATGATCGGGCTGCAGAGAATTATAACAGGGCCGCCGAGGAAGCGGTTTTACCGGGTGCGGCGAAAGCTGGGCGGTTGCATGAAATCTAGAGTTGCGCGTCCTTGGTTTCGCGGACGAACAAAAGTCCCATGGCCGTGAGAATCGAAGCCGCGACGAGGTAGTAGCCGACGTACTGCAGGCCGTACGTTTTTGCCAGCCATGTGGCGATATACGGAGCCAGCGACGCACCGAAGATGCCGGCAAGGTTGAACGTGAGGGATGTCCCGGTGTAGCGCACTGACGTCGGAAACAACTCCGAGAGCAACGTACCCAGCGGACCGTACGTCATCCCCATGAGCGACAACCCCAAAATCATCATCGCTGCGGCACCGCGCGTACCGGCCGAAAACATCGGCGCCATCACCAATCCGAACAACGCGATCGCGATCGTCACCCAGAGCAGCGTTTTGCGGCGGCCGCGCTCCGCCAGCATGGCGCTGATGGGAATCGTCGCCGCGAAAAAAAGAATTCCGACCAACTGGAGCAAGAGGAATTCGTTCCGGCTGTAGTGCAACGCAGTCGTGCCCCAGGAAAGCGCAAATACCGTCATCAGATAAAAAAGCACGAACGTCGCCAGCGAAGAGACCGTTCCAACGAACAACGGTCCCGGGAATTTAAAGATGACGTCAATCATCGGTACGCGCACGCGTTCCTGCCGGCTGAGCGCTTCTCGGAACACCGGCGTCTCGGTGATCGTTAACCGCACATACAGGCCGATCAACACAAGCGCGGCGCTGGCCAGAAAAGGGATGCGCCAGCCGAAAGCGAAGAACTGCTCGTCGGTCAGCCATCGCGAAAGGAACAGGAAGATCCGCCCGAGAAAAGGAACCCCACGGGCGCGCCGAGCTGCGGAAACATGCCATACCAGGCGCGCTTTCCCGGTGGAGCATTTTCGATGGCCAGAAGCACGGCGCCGCCCCATTCGCCGCCAAGACCCAGCCCCTGCCCGAAGCGGCACAGCGCCAAGAAGCAACGGCGCGGCCACTCCGATCTTCGCGTACGTCGGCAGCGACTCCAATCGCAACGGTCGAGAGTACCCATCGTTAGCAGCGCCGCCACCAGAGTCGCCTTTCGGCCGATGCGGTCGCCAAAATGCCCGAAAAACGCCGAGCCGAACGGCCGCGCGATGAATGCGATGGCAAACGTCGCAAGCGACGCCAGCGTGGCCGATGCCGGATCTGCCTTCGGGAAAAACAGCTTCGGAAACACCAGCACGGCGGCGTTTGCGTAAATATAGAAGTCGAAAAATTCGATCGTCGTGCCGATCAAACTCGCAAACAACACCTGTGCCGGACTGTTGAGAGAACGCGATTTACCGCTGGATGCGTCGCCCACGACGGGGCCGGGGATGTTTATTTGGCTCAAGCGCCCCAGAGCTTACATCAAGCCGAGCGTGGCCGGAATACCGAAGGCAGCTGGATATTTTGTTCCGTTGACGTTGCGTCCAATGGACCGCCGGGCGATTCCTGACTCCGTGTGAATCGCGCGAACTGATATTATCGACGTTGAGATCCGGATGCATGAACCACAACCTCGCGCTTCCCTTTTTTGAGTCATCGCTAAAATTTCCAGACAGCATTGCCGTCGTCGCGGGCGAGCGACGCGTAATGTATTCGGAGCTTCGACACCTGGCACAACGCGTGGCAGGCTGGCTGCGCTCGACTGCCGGTCCGAAACCGGCGCGCGTCGGGATTCTCGCTTCGCGTAGCGTCGAGGCGTACGCAGGCATCTTGGGAGTGAGTTGGGCCGGGGCCGCCTACGTACCGTTCAGCGTCAAGTCGCCGGAAGACCGCCTGGTGCAGCTTCTCGAACGAACCCAACTGCAGGCGCTAATCGTCGATCAAGAAGGCGCGGCACTGCTTACCGACAAGGTTCTGCGCGCCAGCCCCGGCAAGATACTCCTCCCCACCAAAATCGACGACCACCTCGACGCGGGACATCCGAAAGGCGTTCAGGGCGCCCAAGACCTTCCGCCATTTGACGCGGGCGATATTCCTGCGCAGGTGGCTGCAGAGGATCCGGCATACATTCTCTTTACGTCAGGGACCACGGGCACGCCGAAGGGCGTGGTGATTCCGTCGCGAGCGGTGACGCACTTCGTCTCAATGATGAACTTACGCTACGAACTCACGCCGGCGGACCGAATCGCCGCGATCACTGCCATCACTTTCGACCTTTCCGTTTTTGATATGTTCTGCGGATGGGCACGCGGCGCGAGCCTTTGGGTGGTGCCTGAGGGACAGGTGATGGCGCCGATTCGTTTCATCCAGGAATCGCGAGCGACCGTCGCCTTCACGGTGCCATCCGTCGGCGCGTGGATGAACCGGATGCGGCTGCTCAGCCCCGGCTCGATGCCGAGTCTTCGTCACGTTTTGCTGGCCGGAGAACCCCTGCCAGTTTCAGTGGCCCTGGCATTTCAAAAAGCGGCTCCTAACGCCGTGATCGACAATCTTTATGGTCCGACAGAAGCAACAGTGGTGTGCAGCGGCCTGCGATTTTCAAGCATCGCCGATGTGACGCCGGGCCGCGATGTGGTTTCGATCGGTCCTGCGCTTCCGGGTTCCGAAATGATTGTCATTAACGAAGCAATGCAGCCATCCGGCGCCGCACCCGGTGAAATTCTCGTTTCCGGCGCGCAACTGGCTAGCGGTTACTTCGCCGATCCAGAGCAGACGCAGCGCCATTTCGTTGAATGGAGCGGCAAACGCTGGTATCGCACCGGCGACCTTGGGTTTCAAGATGCCGCTGGACGATTTCACCACCTCGGCCGGCTCGACAATCAAGTGAAGGTTCGCGGCATGCGCGTCGAACTGGAAGAGATCGAAACCCACCTACGCGCGGTCTATCACACCGACTCTGTAGCGGCTGTCGCATGGCCGGTCGAACACGGCTCAGCCTCCGGCATCGTTGCTTTTGTCGCGGCATCAGCGTCAGATTCTGACGACGCGCACAAATCCCAACTTCGCACCCGGCTGCCCTCGTACATGGTGCCCAGCGTCGTCCATTACGTCGGCGTCCTTCCCCTGAACGCGAACGGCAAGGTGGACCGCAATGCCTTGATCGCGCGATTGGCAAACTCAGCGTCGGGAGTAGCCTAACCGCGCAATTTCCGACGTATGACCGCGCATGATTCACACTGCAGCGTTGCTTGCACCGAACGAGTCCGCGATCCGTTTCAATCCGAAACGCCGCTTGCCGCCGCGACTCATTCACGCAATTCTGACTCGGAATACGAGATTTGGTCTTGATTCGTTCGTATTTTTCCGGATACTAGTTCCCAACGTAGGCTCCGGGACCGATCCGTAATCTGGCGCATCTAAGAGGCACCTCGGATGTGAGGGAAAATTGGAGCCAAAAACAGCCCTGGAACCGAGAACCGTTATTCGCAATTTCCTCAGCAAACTGCTCAACCGCGAAGGCAAGTCCGCGGAGTTCTCCGACAGCGATTCGCTCCTGTTGAGCGGCCGCCTACAATCGGTGGACGGCGTAGAGATCGTCGTCTTCCTGGAAGAAAAATTCGGACTGGACTTCGCCGAGCTGGGATTTGACCTCGCCAAGATCGACACCGTGGATGGAATTGTTTCGCTGATTGAGGCTAGACGACTCTAGCATTCCCCGTTCACATTTCCGGAAGCACCTCCCGGTAAGAATCACGCCGTCCTCGATTCGGGTCGCACAATGCCTCAGCGATCTTTGCCCCCGCGAGCGATCCGTCCCGCAATCATTGACATCCTATCCATAGATAGTCTATATATTGGATATGGCCAAGAAAGGCGAGCTTCTTCCCGGCACTCTGGATCTTTTAATTCTTACAACGCTTACCCGCGCGCCGCTGCACGGATACGGAATCGCCCTCTCGATTAAACGGCTTTCCGACGATTTCCTCACCGTGGAAGAAGGCTCGCTTTACCCTGCGCTACAGCGGCTTCTGCTGCAAGGGTGGGTGAAGACCGAGTGGAAAACGACAGATACCAACCGCCGGGCACGATTCTACTCGCTCACGGCCGCCGGGAAAAAACAGCTTGGCCTGGAGCTGACGCAGTTCGAACAGATGGTCGCGGCAATCGGCCGCGTGCTGGAAGGAGCGTGATACGGCGATGGGCTCAATGACAGCAATCCTGCGGAAGCTGTGGCTGTATTTCACACGGGAACGATTTGCGAACGATCTCAGCGACGAAGTGGCGTTCCATCGTGAACAGAAAAAGAAGGATCTGGTGGAGGGCGGGATGGGCGAGCGGGAGGCGCGCGAAGCAGCGGAGCGCGCGTTTGGAAACGCGACGCGGACCGTGGAGGAAAGCCACGACGTCGTGGCATTTCAGTTCGAGAGCGCGGCTCAGGATTTCCGATTCGCAGTGCGGCAACTCAGAAAGAATCCCGGTTTTGCCGCGACGGCAATTCTGGTTCTGGCGCTGGGAATTGGTGCGAGCGCGACGATTTTTGCGTTCGTGAATGCGGTGCTGGTCAAGCCGCTTCCTTATCCGAATCCATCGCGGATTGTCGCGGTGACAGAAACTGTGACTCCGCTGATTCCGCGAGCGGTGCTCTCCTACCCCGACTTTCTCGACTGGAAACGATCGAGCACAAGTTTCGGTGGGTTTGACGTGTACACCGGACGGAGTTTTTTGCTTCCTGGCGCGGATGGGACACAGCGGGTGCGCGGCGCGCGAGTGAGCGGCGGTTTCTTCGACACTCTGCAAACGAAGGCGCTGCTCGGGCGCCCGCTTCAGCCCGGCGACGACGCCGCCAAAGCGCAGGTGGTCGTGCTGAGCTATGGAGGATGGCAGAAATACTTCGCCGGACGTACGGATGTGGTGGGACAAGCTGTGACGCTCAGTGGCGTGCCGTTCACGGTGGTTGGCGTGCTACCAAAGGAATTCCAATTCGCGGTACTCGGCGAGGTAGAAGTGTGGTCCCCAATGGAACCGCTCAGCCCCTGCGAGGAGCGCAGAAGTTGCCACAACCTAAGCGGAATCGCGAGGCTTAAAGACGGCGTTACCGTTCAAGCCGCGGACCAGGAAATGAAATCCATCTCGGCGCAACTCGAGAAACAGTATCCGGACTCGAATCGCGGGCAAGGAGGAACGGCCTATCCGTTCAGCGAGGAAGTCACCGGAAACGTTCGGCCAATTCTGATGATGTTGATGGGCGGTTCGCTGCTGCTGCTGATCATCGCGTGCGTGAACGTAACCAGCTTGTTGCTCGCGCGTTCGGAAAGCCGCAGAAGAGAGATCGCGGTGCGCGGGGCGATGGGCGCGTCCTTCGGGAGGCTGGTGCGGCAATTCGCGATCGAGGGTTTAGTGTTGGTCGTTTCCGGAGGCGTCGCCGGGATTTTGTTCGCCGCGTGGGCGATGCGGGTTCTTTTGAAGCTGGTATCGCCGGACATGCTGGCCGGACTTCCGATGTTGCGCGGGCTCGGATTGAATGCCGCTGTAATTGCATACGCGCTCGCAGTGACGTTGCTGGCTGCGGTGCTATTCGCGGTCGTGCCGGTGCTGCGAATCCGGGCGGAGCAATTGCACAGTGGAATGGCGGATGGCGGACGCAGCGCGTCATCCACATCATGGAGGCGGCTCGGATCGAATCTGGTAGTTGCGGAGCTGGCGATCGCGGCCGTGTTGCTGGTGGGCGCTGGACTGCTGACGCAGAGTCTCTATCGTGTGCTGCGGGTGCCGCTGGGTTTTCATTCCGATCATTTGGCGACCCTGCTCGTCAGCGCACCCATGGTCGGTTACGAAAAACCTGAGCAGCAGACGGCGCTGGCCCGGCGGCTGGTGAACGACGTGGCGAACTTGCCCGGTGTGCAGTCGGCGGCAATCGCAACGATTGCGCCCGTCAGTTTTAACGGGAACACGGATTGGATCCGCTTCGTGGGGAAGCCGTTCGGCGGCGAGCATAACGAGGTCAATGAACGAGATGTTACGCCCGATTATTTTTCGACCATACAGGCGCGGCTGATTCGAGGGCGTTTCTTCACACGCGCGGACGAAGATGCCGGGCACAAAGTGGCCGTGATAAACGAAACACTCGCGAACAAATATTTCCCGGGCGAAGACCCGGTCGGCAAAAAGTACGGCGACATGGGTCTCTCTCCCGATTCGATAAAGGAAATCGTCGGCGTAGTGGAGGACATTCGAGAGGGGTCGCTCGACACTGAAATTTGGCCGGCGGAATATTTGCCTTTCAGCCAGGATCCGGACACGGGATTCGTGATCATGGCGCGCACGTCGCAGGATCCGACCGCTGCCCTGCCGATGTTGATGGAGTCCGTGCGCAAAACCGATTCGGGCTTGGCGTCCCTGTTCGCGCTGACGATGGACGAACGGATCGCGCTGTCGCAGACCGCGTACTTTCACCGCTCGTCAGCATGGCTGGTCGGCGCGTTCTCGGCGCTGGCGCTGCTTCTGAGCGTTGTTGGCTTGTACGGAGTGATTTCTTATTCGGTGAGCCAGCGAGCGCGCGAAATCGGAGTGCGGATGGCGCTGGGAGCGGAACCGCGGTCGGTTTACAAAATGATTCTCGGGGACGCGGGGCGGATCGCGGCGGTGGGTGTAGGGCTGGGTCTCGTGGCTGCGGTGCTGCTGGCGCGAGTGGCGGACAAGCTGCTCTTCGGAGTGGCCTCGTGGGATGCGCCAACTCTCGCGGCCGTGGCTTTACTGCTGCTTTTGTGCGCTCTATCGGCGGCGTTTCTTCCGGCACGGCGCGCAGCTTCGCTCGACCCGGTCGAAGTTCTCCGAGCAGAATAAACCAACGCAGCAATACGGCCGGAAAGATCGAGCGATCTCTCCGGCCGAACTGTCTTCGCGTGAATCGAGCTAGCGGTTGGCGCCGGCCACGCGGGTATTTGCCTTGGAATCCGACGAGGATTCGCCCGTAGAGGAAATATCCTCGGCGCCGGCGACCTTCAGGATTTCCTTGGCGCGTTTGATCTGCTCGGACGTATCGCAGTGGACCGAAAGCAAAATACCGCCTTCCTTGATCCGGCCTTCGTAGCGTTTTGCTTCGTATTCGGGAATACCGAGTCCGATTAGCGCGCCCGTAAACCCGCCGACCGCGCCGCCGACTCCGAGTCCTGCCAGTCCGGCCATGATCGGGCCTGCGGCGATTAGCGGCCCCACACCCGGGATCGCGAGAGCGCCGATTCCAGCAAGCAGACCCAGCGCACCACCCAGTACCGCACCCGTGCTCGCTCCGGCCGTTGCGCCTTCCGGAGCCTTGGTCGATTTCTCGGTACCGATTTGGCGTTGTCCCAGATTTTCCGGCATCAGCGCCGAAATGTTGGACGCGGCGAATCCGGACTTCACGAAAATATCGGTCGCGTTATCAGCCGACGCTACCGTGGAAAAAATTCCAAACACCGCAACGTTCTTGCTATCGGACATGTTGTGTTCTCCTTTGAACTTTTTTCTGTCGCTGTATAAGTACGATTTACGGAAACCTTATTGCGCCGGCGCTACTTCAAGTTCGTTGCTGACGTTGTCGGCCCCGGCAATCGCAACCGCTTTCGCCTCGATGTTGGCCTTCTCGTCGTCGGAGCGAACCGGCCCTTTCAAGGTCACTTTGCCGTCCTGCGTGACGATCTTTATGTTGTGCGCGTAGGTCGAAAGCGTTTTGTCGTGCATAATCGACCTGCGGATTTTCATGGTCATGTTTCGATCCGCCGGATTTTGCGCCGATTTGCCCGCGGTCATGGCACCGCTGCTCGCGTCTCCCTGGTTATTCTTCGAGTTGTCGGGCGCTTGTTGCGCCATCAGCGTGCCCGCCAGCAGCGACGCGCTGAATACCATCGACGCGCAGTCGAAAACCAAGCGTTTTCCAAAATTTGTGAATCGATGCATGCTGTCGTCCTCCTTGAACAAGCGCTTCCTTTTCGTGAACAGTTCCTGAATTGAGAAAACTGGCCTAAAGACAAAACATACGGACGAATTGCTTCGCCAATACTGCCAATCCGCGCCGGCACTTCCTATCCGGTGAAAGGTCTAGAAGGCTGGGCACGTTGCCCTAAGAGCGTTGATGCTTTCAGGGTACGAACGCGGCGATTCGCAGCGCCGGGGCGGCCGCGCTTCCACAAATGCCGCGCGTAGCTCGGAGTTCGATGCCGTACGCGGCGCTGCACGGATCGCGTTCTGGCTATGGAAACACGCGTAGCCGAAAAGACTTTGTCCCGCCTCGAAGCGTCGGATAATCACTTCACCAGGTAGAGCCAGCCGATTGAATCCACACAACACGCGCGAATTCCGAACGCAGCGAACGAAGACTGGGCGTCGCCGGATTATGCAATCGCGTAAAAATTGCACGGTTGAACAACGTAGGTATTTTTCCGTAATTCGAGTAAGTCTATATTAAGCAATGATTTACGGCCTAGTACTCGTGGCACGAAACGTGCTCCACCGCTTGGCGTAGTTGAAATCTCAGGAGAAGACGAACATGGCCAGCCCGGCCGCCGAACCCGCCGCACCACCGCCCCACCCTAGATGGGGCGAACGACTGAAGGCCCTGAAAAATATTCCGCCGGTCATGCGCTTTGTCTGGGACGCGGCGCCGCACATCGTGGTCGCTGAGGCGTCGCTTCGCATTCTTGCCGCACTGATGCCGCTTTCGATGCTGGCTGTGACGCGCGTAATTATTGACGCGATCTACCAGCACACCGCGCATCAAACCGCGCTTCCCGGAAGCTTTTGGTGGCTGGTTGGATTGGAGTTCGTGCTCGCGGGCATCGCGGCCACTCTGGGCAGGCTGGTCACGTTCTGCGATCAAACGCTTGCTGAAAAATTCACGCGACACATCAGCATCCGGTTGATGAGTCACGCCTCGAAGCTCGACCTGACGACTTACGAAGATCCGTCCTTCTACGACAAGCTCGAACGAGCGCGCGTGCAGAGCATTGACCGGGTGCAGATGATCGAGCTTGCGGGCCGCCTGCTTCAGGAAATCGTGACCACGGTCAGCCTGGCAGCCGGAATTTTCCTTTTCTCCAAGGTTTTGCTCTTCGCGCTAGTGGCCTGCGTGCTCCCCGCGTTCCTGGGCGAAACTCATTTTGCATTCCGCGGTTATTCGCTGAGCTTTCAGCAAACTCCCCAGCGCCGCGAACTCGATTACCTGCGCACGCTGGGCGGCAGCAAAGAAGGCGTGAAGGAACTCAAACTATTCGGGCTGGCGCCGTATTTGATCGGCCGCTACAGCGATATCTCCGGACAGCTCTACGAGCAGACACTTGCTCTTTCGAAACGACGGTTGCTGGTCGGCTCGCTGCTTGGGTGGGTTGTTTCGGCGGGATACTACAGCCCGTACGCTTACGTGATGTATGAAACCGTCGCCGGAGCCATCACGATCGGTATGATGGCCTTCCTCGCCGGCGCAATCGCGGGCGCTAGCACGAACATCCAGGCAGTGTTCAACACCTTCTCAAACATCGCGAATCAGGCCCTGTTCATGACGGACCTGCTGGAATTCTTCGCGGTAAAGCCGAAAATCGTCAACAAATTGCACGGCCTGCCGGCGCCGAAGCCTATTAAGCGCGGATTCGAGTTCCGCAACGTCTCGTTTCACTATCCGGGAAATCCGCGCATGGTGCTCAAGAACGTCAGCTTCACGCTTTCGCCCGGCGAACGCATTGCGCTGGTGGGAGAAAACGGCCAGGGCAAGACCACCATCGTAAAACTCATGACGCGCCTCTACGAACCGACTGAGGGACAAATTCTCCTTGACGGAAAAGATCTGCGCGATTACGACCTCGAAACCGTTTGGAATGAAATCGGCGTGATCTTTCAGGACTTCATGCGCTACGAAATGACGGCTTCGGCAAACATTGCCATGGGCCGCATCGCGGACCGCGACAACAATTTCCGCATCCGCACAGCCGCGAACAAGAGCCTTGCAGAACACGCGATTCGCCGCCTGCCGAAGGGCTTCGACCAAGTCCTCGGCTCGCGGTTCGAAGGCGGCATGGATCTGTCGGGTGGCGAGTGGCAGAAGGTCGCTCTAGCCCGCGCCTACCTGCGCGACGCGCAGCTTTTGATTCTCGACGAACCCACGGCTGCACTGGACGCGCGCTCCGAGCATGAAGTGTTTCAGCGCTTCTCTGAGCTTACAACCGGCAAGATGGCGCTGCTGATTTCGCACCGCTTCGCAACGGTGAAGATGGCCGACCGGATCCTGGTGCTAAAGGACGGCATGGTCGCGGAAGAAGGCAACCACGACAAGCTGATCGCCGTCGGCGGCCACTACGCAGAGATGTATGAGTTGCAGGCTGCGAACTACCGGTAGCTTGCGGCAGCACGACCTAGGCTTGCGATCGCAAATGTAACTCCACAAGTTCCTGGGGCGCGAGCGGTTGCACTTGCTTGAAACCGGCGCGCTCCATTCCCCGCTGCGCTTCCGGATTTCTCATAAACATGTCCCACACAAATGCGGTTCGCGCGTTTTCGGCCATCACCATCATAATGCCGGAATCGATTCCGACGACGTCGCTGTCATACCAGTTTCTCAGGGGGTTAAACGCGTCCACGAATCCGTAGCGGCTCCACGTCCCCGCGCCAAACCGCGTGCTGATCGTCCGCAAAACGCGCATCGCCGGCCCCGGCATGAACGGAAGCGACCCGCCCGACGCGCACGGAACGACCGTGCCATCGATCGGACCAGTGGAAGGCGGTCCTCCCCAAATTTGATAGCCGGTCGCGGAATCAGAGGCCGTAATGCCCCACAGATCGTCACTGTAATCCGGAAACTTCTTTGAAAGGCTGATGCAAAAACGTTTGTGGACCTCCGTCGCCAGGATCGAGTTCTGGAAATAATCGGCGTACGCATCGTGCTTGCCGCGAAAATCGAACCACGCCTGCGAATACTGATGAACGAAGAGCGGCGCGTAGGAGCCGATGAACTTGATGCCGT
This sequence comes from uncultured Acidobacteriota bacterium, assembly GCA_963839325.1. Taxonomy (GTDB): domain Bacteria; phylum Acidobacteriota; class Terriglobia; order Acidiferrales; family UBA7541; genus Palsa-295. The sequence goes on from CAWIUO010000006.1 coordinate 433,037, forward strand.
CAAAGTCGAATTCCGTGCGTTTCCACGCGTTCCACGTATCAGCCGGCAATGGATGCGAGCTCGAGCCGAGGCCGAGCAGGTACATCATCATCATCTCGCTATAGCTGTCCCACCGGTACTGCAGGAAACCGGTCTCCGGCGTCCAGCCATGTGGAAGGATCTTAGTGTCCTCCGATAGCCAGTTCCAATCGACGCGGTTGAAAATATCGTGCGCGAGCTGGCTGATCTCCGTGTGCTGAAAATGTTCGCGGCAGGTCAGGATGCCGCACAGGAGCAGAGACGTATCGACGGAGGAGATTTCGGAGTTCCACATTCGTTCGCCGGAATTGATATTGGCCCAGTGATAGAAAAATCCGTGTTCGTGAGAGAGCTTTTTCCACAGAAATCGCAGCGTGCTCAGCACGCGTTCTCGAGCCTGATACGTGGAGACGTAGCCGCGCTTCTCCCCGATGCAAATCGCGGTCAGGCCGAAGCCGGTAGCGGCGATGCTGCCCAGTATCCCGTTGTCGATTCCCCGGACATTGCAGCGATCCTTGATAATCCCGGTGGCCGGGTTGGTCTGCTCCCAGAAATACTGGAAAATTGCCCTTTGCAACTGCTCCAGGAAGGCATCGTCTGTAGCTGAGAGGTAGCTGGGTTTCGGAAGGCTGGGAGACAGCGGCGTTTGATCCTTCGCCTGCTTCTTGGCTGTGTTCCGCGCTTCCACAGACAGAAAAGGGTGCGCCAGGCACGGCAGAGACAACGCCGCCCCTCCGCCGAGTGCCTTCAGCAGCTCACGGCGCGACAATTCTCCGAAGCTCTGTGGTCGTTGCTTCCTCACAACTGTAAGTTTAGACGAACACTTAGCGGTTTTCGTATCGAACCAAAGGTGGTTTTCTACCGCAGAAACGAACGGTGGATCTCTGGACGGGGCTTGAACAGGAGGTGGGAGGAGCCGCCAGTTTCAGGGGGACATCAGCGGCTCCTGCCTTGGGAAGCAAATCAGGTTGGCTTCAGTTGTGCGCTGAAGCCTTTATCATTTGAACCGATGGTAGGCTCCACATTGGGCCGTATCCATAGGGTGAATCTAGTAGTTTTGACCCCTACGCTCGGGGAACGAAAATAAAAAACGGGCGGAAGGCCCGAATTGCGAGCCTCCCGCCCGGCTATGAAACTTATCGGCAGAGACAAAGTCCAAACGGTTCAAGCCTTCGCAGAACGAGCGCGCTCTTCCCGCAGGGCCTTTACGAACTCGTCCGCTTGCTTCTCTGCGACTTCCTTCTGAATGCCGTACCGCTCCTGAATTCTGCCGACAAGCTGCTCGCGGCGGCCGTGAATCACGTTCAGATCGTCGTCCGTGAGCTTGCCCCACTTCTCCTTGGCTTCGCCCTTGTACTGCTTCCACTTCCCTTCTACCTGGTCCCAATTCATGGTGCCTCCGTTCGAGCGGGATGCTGGGTTTCAAGCACCATTAAACCGCCTCAGTGTTTTCCGGGGAATCCAGCCTTCACTGGAAATTGCGGCGGGAATAGGCTGTAAGCGAGTCGAGAACTCACGACGGCGGGCTTTATTGCTTGTACGCGAAGTACATCTCGGAATTCCCGATGGCCTCGATTGCGGGGATCAGAAACAGATTGGAATCGGATTTCAAAACCAGGCCTTTGGCGCCGGCGTCTCGCGCCGCACGCGAAAGATCCGGCAGGTCGTGCAGAGTAAGGATCAGAACCTTCGCTTCCCGGTGCGCGGAATGGATCTCCCGCGTCGCCTCCAGGCCATTGAGGTTCGGCATAAACATGTCCATCACGATGATGTCCGGGTGCAGCTCTTCGGTTTTTCGGATGGCTTCCCGCCCATCGGAGGCTTCCCCGCAAACTTCCCAACCCGCGCGGGATTCGAGCAGCGCCCTTACGGCCCTTCGAATATACGGCTGGTCGTCGGCAATTAGGATCCGCAACGGCTTTTCAGACACTCCCAGCTCCTCATGCTCACGCGGGCTGCGATGTTTCCGTGGCGCCCGCTCGAATTCTCGCCACGCATCTTGGCCCGCGTTTGGTGCCTGCCACCAGCAAAACAGCAAGCACTCGCAATTGAAATACGGTTAATGCTGTAGAGCGTAATCGTTTCGCGCAACTATTACGTACGGAACTGGTTACGCCTCGATGATCTTGTTTCGAATCGCATAACGCACCACCTCGCTCACTGAATGGCAGTCCAGCTTACGCATGATGTTGGCGCGATGTGTTTCAGCCGTTTTCACGCTCAATCCCAGCGCCACTGCCACTTCCTTGCTGCTCTTTCCCTCGGCGAGCAACTGAACGATTTCGCGTTGCCGCGCCGTCAGGCGGCCGCCGGCCGGTTGGTTGTCCGTCGGCTTCGGATCCCCCTTCAGAAAGCCATCCAGGATCATTTGCGCGACCTTGGACGTAAAGAATGTCTTGTTGCGCCGCAGCGCTTCGATCGCCGAGACCAAATCTCGTCCAGCGTCGGTCTTCAGAATGTAGCCTCGCGCGCCCGCGTCGAGCACCTGCCGGATCAGCGGATCGGTTTCGTGCATCGTGAGGATCAGTACCTTTGTCTGCGGACGGTTCTTCAGAATCTGTCTCGCCGCCTCCAGGCCATTCAGCGACGGCATTGCAAGGTCGAGTACGACAATGTCGGGAGTCAGCTCCCTGGCCATCGTCACGGCCTGGCGGCCGTCCGTAGCCTCGCCTACCACTTCGCAATCGTGAGCCGTTTCGACGATAGCCCGCAAGCCCTTCCGCACGATTTCGTGATCGTCAGCTACCAGAAGCCGTAGTGCTGGCATAATCTGCCTCCCATGGCAAAGTTACGATGACTGTGGTCCCAGGATTTTCAGGAATGATTTTTAGTGTACCACCGAGCTGTTTTACCCGTTCCCGCATGCCGCCGATTCCAACGCCCAGCCCCTTTACGCCTTCTTCCAGGATCTCCCGCTTTTCCGCGGGCAATCCGCGGCCTTCGTCGCTCACCTTGAGCTCGATCTGTTCGTTTTGCAACACCAGCCGAATGCGTGCCGTCTTGCTGTGGGAATGCCTGTGGATGTTGGTCAGGCACTCCTGCACGATGCGGTACAAAGCTGTTCCGACGTCCTGAGGAAGTTGCATCTCCTGCGGCGCTACGTCCAATGTGATTTTCACGCCGCTCCGTTCTGCGAATCCCGTGGTGTACCAGCCCAGCGCTGCGATCAGGCCTAGCTCGTCGAGCAGCGGCGGATGCAGCAAGTAAGAAAGCGTCCGGACGTCGTTCGCGCACTGACTCGAGGTATGGAACGCATCTTCCAGCGATTTGCGCGCGTTCGGCGTCAGCCGCTCTTCCTCGCCCTTCAGGATTTGCAGGTTCATTCTTACGGCGGCGAGGCATTGGCCCGTGCTGTCATGCAGCTCGCGTGCGATCCGCCGCCGCTCTTCGTCCTGGGTCTGCAGCAATCGTTGGGACAGCGCGCTTAGCGATTCCTCCGCCTCCCTGCGCCGCGTGATATCGCGAAAATTCGCCAAGTGCCGCCCGGGCAGGAAATTTGCCTTTGAGCTGAATTGCACGGTGCGTCCTGTGCCGTCCGCCCGCATCAGCTCCAGCTCACCCCAGTGTTCGGTCTCGGCGCGCAAGGCGGGCCACTCCTGCAGGAATTGCTCCTTCTTGCGCGGCGCGATGAATTGGTCCAGCGTAAAATCGTTCAGCGTGTCCTTCGAAATGCCGAACAGCGCCAACGCCGAAGGGTTCGCGTCCACAAAACGTCTGTTATCGTCGAGTACCAATACGGCATCGAGCGAGCTATCGAAAAGAGCGCGCAGTTGAGTCTCGCTCTTTCGCAGCGCCTCTTCCGCCTTCATCCGATCCACCAGATCGAGCATCAGTTGCCGGTTTGCTTCGTTCAACTCGGCCGTCCGCTTCTGGATCTGCGTCTCAAGATTTTCGTGCGCGGCTTTCAACTCCTCGGTCATGCGAACGCGTTCAGTTACGTCGAGCTGAACGCCCGCATAGTACAGAACGCTTCCCGCTGCGTTTCGTACCGGAACGCCGCGGCTCATAATCGTGTGGAACGTCCCATCTTTCTTCGGCAGCTCGAATTCAAAGTCCCACGAGCAGTCCGTGCCCATGCATTTCGCCCACGCCTCGGAGCGCTCGCTGCCTGGCCGCTGGCGGCAGAAGTTCCGTCCAATTTTTGCCTTTTGCGTCGTCGATCTTAGTCGTCCATCAGATCCAGCAGCGAACTACTGATGAACCGCACCTTCCCGCTTTTTTCGTAGATCCATACTCCGAAAGGGATCGACTCTCCAATCGCGCTGACCGTCGCATTTACCGCTTGATTCTCCTGAATCTTTTCCTCGAGCAGCGTGTTGGTGCGCGCCAGATCGGCCATATGGGCGCTCACTTGCGTTTCCAACGCGTCCCTCGACGCTTGTAGCTCGGCTTCCGCCTTCTTGCCCCGCGCGACTTCCAGCTCCAGATCGCGCAACGCCGCTTTATTAGGAACGAACTTGGGGTTCGCGAGTTTTTGGAAAAACTCCAGCATTCCAATCCTTCCCAGCGGGATCGCCACGTTCCGGGTCAATCCGAATCGAAAAGGCGCATTTCGAGCGTCGGCATCGGCGTTGCATCAAAAATCCATTCACTTGGTCCGCGCTGAACTATCTGCGCGCGAAGATCAGGTCAGATTGCACTACCAGTATTGCCATTCCCCTTAGAACGACAATACGTGAATCCCTGTATGCCGGCATGGCTGTGCCTGTAACACTTCATCGCGAATCCTGTCCGGAAGAGCTGCCGTTTGGATCGCCGTCCAACTTTTTTCCAGGCTACAAGAAGTTCCGGATGGTACTAGGGAATCCCCCCGATTTAGTGCAAACGGCGTCCCACTTATAGTTATCGGGACTTGCAACTCTTCCCGCGTTGAGCTGGAGAGATGCAATCGTTCAAAAGGACCGCATCCATGCACTTGCAAAGGGCGATTTCAAACTTCGCGATTCTCATCGTCGGTTCTCTGACGTCGTTGATCGCATTTCTCTCCAATCGGTTGAACGAATTTCTTGTGGTGGTAGTACTCGTGGCTTTGGCGGTGATCCTATTGGTGGCGGCCTCGACAGCACAAAAGCGTCTTGGACGATATTTCCCGTCGATGATGGGTAAACCGATCGTTCCGCGTTGGAATTTGTCCTTGCGCACCAGTCAGCCGCTTCCGACTTATTCGTATCGCGCAAAGCACAAGAAAAAGACGGACGTCCGGCCCGATAAGGTTGTGCTTAAGCGCGCGCACCGGGCGAACGCAGCCTGATCGAGCGTTTAATTTTTAGCGGGAATCCGCAAGTAAGAAGCTTGACCATGCAAGACTAAAGGAGGATTTATGTTGCGCTACGCGTTGGCTTTTTTCGTGATCGCTTTAATCGCAGGTGTTTTCGGCTTTCTCGGAATTGCAGCGGCGGCCGCGGGCGTCGCGAAGATTCTGTTCTTCATCTTCCTCGTGCTGTTCCTGGTGTCGCTGGTCTCCGGGCTCTTGACTCGCGCCTCCAGCTAGTCAGATTCAGCATTCCGCATTCAAAAGGCGCTTCCCCGGCGGGAGCGCCTTTTTTGTGATTACGCGCATCCCTGCGAGACGCTTACCAACGCGCGCGCTTTACCCCAGCACCACACGCACTTGATGCGTTCTTCCGTCGTCTTCCAATGGAATGCCCGCTGAACCCTGCAGTATCTTACCGTCGAGTTCCGTCAGCACAACGCCCTTCGCCACACTGGACGGATTCTCCACTCGAATCCTATACGTGGTCGCGTGATACCGGAACTCCATCGAATATTCGCGCCAGTTGCGAGGAATGCACGGGTCGATGGACATCTGCATGCCCCGCACTCGAAGTCCCAAAATCCATTCCACGCCCGCGCGATACAGCCATCCGGCCGATCCTGTGTACCAGGTCCAGCCGCCGCGGCCAACGTGCGGCGCCTCCGCGTAAATATCTCCCGCCAGCACGTAAGGCTCAACTTTGTATCTCTGCGCGCTCGCCCGCGAATTCGACCGGTTGATCGGATTCATCATGCGGAATAGCTCGCCCGCCTTATCTCCGTCACCAAGCGCCGCAAACGCGATCAGCGTCCATGTGGACGCGTGCGTGTACTGCCCGCCGTTCTCGCGAATGCCCGGCAGATACCCCCTGATGTAACCGGGATCGTGAACCGGATGGTCGAACGGCGGAGTGAGCAGAAGAATCAAACCCTCTGGCCTGCGAATTAATTGTTGGTCCACCGCTGCCATCGCGCGTGCGGCGCGGCCCTTCTCCGCAGCGCCGCTCATCACGCTCCACGATTGTGCGATCGCGTCGATCCGGCATTCCGCATCCTGAGCGCTGCCCAGCGGAGCGCCGTCATCAAAGTACGCGCGGCGATACCATTCGCCGTCCCATCCTTCGCGTTCGAGTGCGGCCTTTAGCGCGCTCACGTGAATGCGCCAAGACTCGGCGCGCGTGATCTCGCCGCGAGCGTCCGCCACCTTGGCGAATTCCCATAGCACCGTGTGCAGGAACCAACCCAGCCACACGCTCTCGCCTTTGCCGTCCTGCCCAACGCGGTTCATCCCGTCGTTCCAATCGCCTGTGCCCATCAACGGAAGTCCATGCGCGCCCACGCTCAGGCTTCGATCCAGCGCGCGCGCGCAATGCTCGAACACCGTCGCCTTGATGTCCGATATGCGCGGCTGGAAATACGATTCCTTCTGATTCGCTTCGAGCAGTTGGCCGTCGATGAACGGGACAACCTCGTCCAGCACGCTCACGTCGCCCGTCGCTTCCAGGTACTGCGTCACCACATACGGCAGCCACACCAGATCGTCGGACATCCTGGTTCGGATGCCGCGCCCCGACGGCGGGTGCCACCAGTGCTGCACGTCGCCCTGCACGAACTGGTGCGCGGCGCAACGCAGGATTTGCTCGCGCGTCACCGAGCGTTTCGCCACGGACAGCGCCATCACATCCTGCAACTGATCGCGAAACCCGTACGCTCCGCTCAACTGGTAAAAGCCGGCGCGCCCCCAGATCCGGCAAGACAACGTTTGATACAGCAGCCAGCGGTTGAGCAGCACGTCCATGCTCGGGTCCGGCGTCTTCACCTGCACGCCGCACACGATGTCGTCCCAGTTTTTCGTAACACTCAGAAGCACCGCATCGAGGTCTGCGCTTCGGTAACGCGATATCAGTTGGCGGGCTTGATCTCTGTCGCGGCCCTGGCCGATCAGAAAAACCACTTCCGCGCGCGCTCCGGGCCGAAGCTCGATGCTGGTCTGCAGCGCCGCGCAGGGGTCGAGACCGGCGCCGATCTTGCCGGAGAGCGGCGTCCCGGTGTCCAGAGCAGCCGGATGTTGCGGAGATCCATTGCGCCCCAAAAACTCCGCCCGATCCGCCGTGTAAGAAGTCTGCTTTCCGTTCAAATCCGCGAACGCCACTCGTCCGCCGAATTCGCCCAGCCACGCACTTCGCACCATCAGCGCCCGGGATTGCGAATCCAGTTCTGTGATCAAATACGGAGCCGTCGTGTTCCGCGCGCTGCCCAGAACCCATTCCGCGTATCCGGTGATCGAGAGCCGGCGCGTTCTCCCCGACTCGTTCTGCACCGTAAGCCGCGAAATCTTGATGGAATCGTCAGGCGGAACGAACTGGACCAGATCCAGCACGATGCCCCGCGATCCGTGCTGGAACCGGCTGTAGCCTTGCCCGTGCCGCGCGATGTACGTCGCCGCCTCGTCCCGAATCGGCAGCGCTGTCGGAGTCCACACCTCTCCCGTAGCTTCATCGCGAACGTAGATCGCTTCTCCAGGCGTATCGAATACGTGATCGTTGGACCACGGTGTGAGCTGATTCTCATGGCTGTTTTCCGACCATGTGAAGCTCGCGCCGGACTCCGACACGAGAAATCCAAAATTCGGATTGGCCACGATATTCACCCACGGCTCCGGCGTCCGCAGCCCTTCGCTCAGCACGGTCACGTATTCGCGCCCATTCTCTGAGAATCCGCCAAGACCGTTGGGAAATTGCAAAAACGGCAACGGCAACTGGACGTCTTGCCGTTTTGCTGCGCGGATCGGCTTCGGTTGATACTCCGGCGCGGCGTCTCCAGCTTGTGTCCGCAGTACCTGTTCTCCCAGTGTCCCGCGCCGGCTCAAAAGCACGACTCGGGCAACCGCCTGCAACTGCGCTCGAGTTTGCGGCGGCAAATTGTTGTCGCGCAACAGATACACCTTTCCGTTTGCGCCGCTTGCGTCCGGCGCCTGCCGCATCTGCGAGCTTCGCACCAGGGCCTCGAGCGAACCGTGAAGCTCCTGCAAGTACGACGGCGCTTTCTCGTTGATGATCACCACGTCCGCGGCCATTTCCTTCATGCGCCAGTATTCGTGGGCGCGAAGAAGCTGGCGAATCAAGTCCACGTCTCCGGGATCGTCAATGCGTGCCAGCACAATCGGCAAATCCCCCGAGATACCTTGCGACCACAATGTGTTGATCTCCAGATTCGTTTGCGCGAGCACGTCTGACGGAGGACGCAGCATCGGATCGGGATACAGCATTGCGTTAGCCAACCGTTGGAACACGTGCGCTTCCTCGGCGGTGATTCCCAGGTGATGGAGTTGTACCTGGGCTTGTGTCCACGCCAGTGTCGAGGTGCGTTCAAACGTTCGGGAGTCGCGGTACTTGTCTGCAAGCTCCAGCACATCGTCGCGACTGGCGGCAACCATCGTCGAAAACAGGATATGTACGGTGGAACCCGGCGGAATGCGCACTGTGCGCCGCAAACTAAGGATCGGATCCAGGACTGCTCCCACCGTATTCGAGAGCGGGCGGCCATCGATCACCGAAACGGGATCGAGCAGGCTTCGCGTGCGGCCCACAAAATTCGCGCGGTCTGTTTCGTATTGCAGATCTCCCGTCGTCTCGCCGTCCACCACCATCACGTGCGCGGCCCATACGGACGGCTCGTCGTCCGATCGCTTCCGCCGTGTCGCCACCAGCGCCGCCACTTGCGGCACGAACTCGGTCTCGACGAACAGATTCGCGAACGCCGGATGCGCCACATCGGCCGCCTGCGACGTCAGAGAAAGCTCAGCGTAAGACGTCACCTGAATGTCGCGCGCGCGCACTCCCAGATTGCTGATCGAAACGCGCCGGACCTCCGCATCGTCTTCCGGCGAGACCAGCACATCCAGCGACGTAGTGATCGAACGGTCCCGCCGGATAATTTCGGCGTGGTCTTCGAAAAACGTCGCTTCGTATGAATCCGGCTCGGCCGCAGTCGGCTGGTAGCCCGCCGACCACACCGCGCCGGACTGAACGTCGCGAAGAAAAATGTACTGGCCCCAGCAGTCGCGCGTCGCATCCTCGCGCCATCTTGTCACCGCAATGTCGTGCCAGCGGCTATAGCCCGATCCCGCCGACGTCAGCATCACCGAATACCGCCCATTCGAGAGCAACTGCGTGCGCGGCGTCGGTTCGTTTACGTTCGTGAACCTACGCACGACGGGCGGGACATACGCCCTCACCTTCGCTGCTGCCGATACCTCTTCGGCGCGCGGCCGCGCCACCAGAACGTCTCGCGGAGTTCGCTCTTGCAACAAGAGTGACGTCGCTTGCACGATCGGCTCCACGTGGAACCGGTTCTGCGTCGCTCCGTCGGTCAGCACATCCGCGCATGCAATGATCGACATTCCTTGGTGGTGCGCCATGTACGCCTTCACCACCGCGACCGACTTCCCTTCCGGCAGCCGGCTTCCCGTGTAATCGAGCGCCTCGTAGAATCCATAGACGCCGCGCCCGCCTGCATCGGCCAGCCGCGCGAAATTTTTAACGGCCTGCCGCCGGCTCGATCATCGCAGCCAGCGCAGTGGCGTATGGCGCGATCACCAGGTCCTCAATCAATCCACGCTTCAGGCCCAATCCGGGCACGCCGAAGCTCGAATACTGATACGTGAAGTCGATGTCTCGCGCGTTGTACGCCGATTCCGAAATCCCCCACGGCACTCCGCGCTCGTTTCCGTATTCGATCTGCCGGAACACCACTTGGTCGTACGTCTGCGACAGCAAGCTGTTCGCCGGCGATCGCATCACCAGGGCCGGCATCAGATACTCGAACATCGAGCCGGACCAGGAAATCAGCGCCGAGCCGCGCCCCACGGGCGTAAGCGCTCGTCCCAAATGAAACCAGTGCGACGACGGCACGTCGCCTTTCGCAATCGCAATGAAACTCGCCAGCCTCGCTTCGGAAGCCAGTAGGTCGTAGCAGTTTCCATCCAGGGCGCCGTCCGTTCCGCGATAACCAATCGCGAAGAGTTTCCGCGACGTGTCGTACAAAAACCCGAACTCCATCGCATCGAACATTTTCTTCGAAGTCTGCGCGATGTTTGACAGCCTCCGCACCAGCGACTTCGCCTCACTCGCCGCCGCGTTGAAAGCGTCGATCAGGGCGTCGATTTCCGGTACCAGCTCGCGGTCGGTCCCACCGTCCTGAATTGCTTTCTGGCGCGCGTCGGAAAGTGCGCGGACCGCGGCTTCGAAACGATCCGGCGCTTCTTCCGGCGACGGCAATGTCTCAAAGCAAGCATTCAGGCAGTTCCACTCTGCGGAATTGCGCGCGTGCCGCTCTTCGAGTTTGCGAATGTCCTCAGCGGCAAACCGCAGCCACGGAATCGCGATCTGCACGTCGCGCGCATGGCTTTCAACGCAATTTTTCGCCGCCTCCGCCCAGGCCTGCAATTCCGCGTCCGCCGCATCGCCCGATTCCTGCGCCAGCGTTTGCCCGATATCGGCCAGCGTCTGCAGCCGGTCATGCAGGTCCGCAAACCTTACGCTCCACTCCATCGCGTTGGCAGGCACCGGCGAGAGCAGTGTGGCGAAAGCATCTACTGCGTTGCTCATCTGCTTCCGCGTCACGGTATGCGTTCGCTTCGGATCCGCGATTCGCGCCGTCGCGTCGCGCAGCAGGTGAACGTCGTCTTCCAGACCTTCGAGCATGCACTTGCCATCCCACGGATTCCGGACCAGTTCCCGACATCCGTTGCCGATGACCAGCAAATTTCCAGCAAGATTTCCGCTATCGACGGTGGAAACATATTTGGGATCGAGCGGGCGCAGGTCCCTCGTGTCGTACCAGTTGTAGAAGTGGCCGCGGAAGCTTTCCAGTTTTGCCAGCGTTCCGAACGTCGCTTCGACCCGATCTGCAACCTCGGTCGCGCCGCACCATCCGAGGTCATGCGCGGAGAAAGCCGCGAGCAAGTACAACCCGATATTCGTCGGCGACGTCCGATGCGCAACCACAGGCTTTGGGTCTTCCTGAAAGTTGTCCGGCGGCAGAAAATTTTCTTCCGGCGTTACGAATGTTTCGAAATAGCGCCACGTCGCCCGCGCGATTTGCCGCAGAACCCGGGCGTCGGCAGCCACTAGCGGTTCAAGCTCCGGCAATTTCGGCGGCAGGCTGATCCATCGCGCGACGGCCGGAGCGGCCATCCATAGCAGCGCAAACGGAATGGCGGCGGACAGCGCCCCACGCCGGAGCAGCACCACCGAGAACAGAACCGCGATTGCAATCAACACGCTCGGCATCATCCGGCGGTAAATTCCAGCCAACTTTAGGTCTGCTCGGCGCCCCGCTTGCGCGGCAGTCGTCCATTCCAGCATTTTCCGGTGCGTAAACCACAACCTTCCCAGCGTCCGCAAAATCGCGTCGGTCATCAGCCAGGCTTGAAAAGCGAGCATCGTAATCGTCACGCCAATCTGCGCGAGACCTATATAAAGATCCGATAGGACGTTGCGAATGTGGCTGCGTTTGGAAATTCCTCCGAGCCGTGGATTCAACCCCACAAGAAAGGACACCAGAGCAGGGATCGAAATCGTCGTCAGTATGAATCGCGTCCAAACCCACGGGCTGAGCTGCGGAATCAGCCATCCGGCCACCATCGTCAAAAACATGGCCGGTGCCGATAGCGATCGCCGCAGATTATCCAGCATCTTCCAGCGGCTGATCGCCGGGATATGAATGTTGCGCGCCTTGTCCTTCGGCAATCCGCCCTTGCCGAATATCCACGGCAGGAGCTGCCAATCGCCACGCGCCCAGCGATGTTGCCTCGATGCCGCCACTTCATAGTGCGATGGATACTCGTCGAATAGCTCAACGTCCGACGCCAGCGCCGCCCGCGCGAAAATCCCTTCGAAAAGATCGTGGCTCAGCAGCGTGTTCTCGGTCACCTTTCCGTCCAGCGCGGTTTCGAATGCATCCACGTCGTAGATGCCTTTGCCCGTGTAGGAACCTTCCCGAAACAAATCCTGGTAAACGTCGGAGACCGCTGACGCGTACGGATCGATGCCCGCGGGCCCGGAAAAAATTCGCTGGAAAATTGAACCCTCGCGATCCGTCGGCAGCGTGGGTGTAATTCGCGGCTGCACGATCGAATAGCCATCCACCACGCGCCCTTGTGCGGGATCGTATTTGGGAAGGTTCAGCGGATGCGCCATCGTACCCACCAGGCGATCCGCTGCGCCCCGCGGAAGCCGCGTATCGGCATCCAGCGTGATTACGTACTTGATGTCCGACGGCAATTGCGGCGGTTTACCTGCAATGGGCAGAAAATTCGTGGTCGTCGAACCGCGCAAGAAGCTGGTTCAATTCGTGCAGTTTTCCCCGCTTCCGCTCCCAACCCATCCACGCGTTTTCCTGCGGGTTCCAGGTGCGCTGGCGGTGAAGCAGGAAGAACCTATCCCCGCCGTCGGCAACTGGGCCGTGCGCCTTGTTCAACGCCGCAATCGCGGCTATGGCTGCGGCGAGCAGCTCTTCGTCTCCCGGCATCCGTTCCTGGTCGCCGTGGAGCCAATCGGAAAGAATGGCAAACCGCAAGTCCCCGTCGGGATTGGCAAGGTAGTGGACTTCCAGGTGCTCCGCCTGCTCCCTGACGCCGGCTGCGGACGTCAACAGTATCGGCACCACGATGATGGTTCGCAGGGACTCCGGCACGCCGTCTTTCAATTCCAGCCGCGCAAGCGTTCGTGGGCCGAGCAGATCGGTCACGGCGCGATTGATCAACGAAATCGCCAGATCCGACGCCGGGATCACGGCCAGAAGTGCCATCAGCAGCAGTAGCTTAAGGCTCGTGCCCTGTTCGGCCGCATGGAGCAGGGGCAGCGTGAGAATCGCCGCCGTAAGCAAAAGAATCGTTCCAAGGTATCCCGGCACGGCGGCGCGCACGTAAAGTCGCAGCAAGCCTCGCCGCCACGGAATTTTGAATCCCGAGTTCGCGCTCGAATTCCATCCGCCCGTGCGAGATCAGGTAGTAGCCGGGGTCGGAATGCCGGCTGTCGAGCGGCTGTCCGTCCGGTCCACGCTGACCCTGCGCGTGGTGCGCGCGGTTCACGGCGCGCTGCGCCACCTCAAGCTCGCGAAAATTTCGAACCGCGCGAAAGATCCTCGATGGCGTGACGGTAATAGTCGCGCGTCGCGAAATCCATTTCTCCGAATGCGCTGTCCATCGCGCAGCACTTCATCGACCAGGCTGACGCTCTCGAAAAAAGTCTGCCAGTCGAACGTGGTCATCAGCCGCATGCTGGTGATGATGTTGCGCACCGTGACGGTCATGGCCGCCTGTTCCTGGTGCTCGGCGCGCACGATTTCGTCGCGCGTGGTTCCCTGTTCCGCGAGCCGCTTGTCCAGCCAACCAGGATCGGTGCCTACCTTCGGATCAAGGTCGCGCAGCCGTTGCACCAGCTGCACCGCAAACGCCCGGTCCAGCTTGCTGTTTTCGTACTCTTTCAGCAGAGCCTCGGCCGGCACCTGCGTTTGTCCGCCGGTTCCGAGCACTTTATCCGCGAGCACGTCCGCAACCGCTCGCGCGTTGCGGCTGCTGCACCAGCCGCTCCGCGATGCGCCGCAGATTTTCCACCAGCACCACCCGCAACGTGATCGCCACCGCCCACAATTCACCGATCGTGAGCGGCTGAACCCTCTGATACGCCGACACGAACGACCGCAAGACCTCCGGATCGAAGCGGCTGTCTGTGTGCGCCACATATGCCCATGCCACACCGAACACGCGCGGATAGCCTTCGAGATGGCCCTGCGGCAGCTTGGGAAGCTTGCGGTAGAACCCCGGCGGCAAATCGTCGCGAATTTCGCGGAGCTGCTCTTCCACGATGTAAAAAGTTATCGACCAGCCATTCCGACGCCGGCGTGATCGCTTGATCGTGCTGAATCGCTTCGGCCGTCGCCCGGTAGTAATCCAGAAGCACGCGCCCGTTTTCCAGGACGCGCGGAATCAGCGGCCGACCGGCATCGGACCCGCTGGAAACAAACTGCGCCGCGGCCAGGCTCTCGGCGTGCTGTTCAAGCCGTTCCGCGCTGAAAAGTTCGGCGCGAATCGGCTCTTCGGGCTCGCCCGAAACCGGAATGGATGTGATGGTGGTGCTCATTGTGCTTCGACAACGGCCACACGGCTCGCGTGGCGGACAATTTCCCTAGCGGAACATTTCAAAATGCGTTTTGGCGCGTTTCCAAACAAGAACGCAGGGCGGGCGAACCAGCCGGCGTTTCCAATCGAAAGCCGGTGCAGCTGATAAGAAATTTTACAGGAGAATCGAACCGCTTGTCGGTATTATCTCGGAGAGCGCGGCCAAATTTTGTCGCTGTCATCGCCTAGCGATTGTACGACGCTACTCCACCCCCGGAGCCATACAGCAAAACCCTGACGCAATGGGCCTTCCAAGCGTGTTCGCGCAATTCTTCCGGCGGAGCAAGCGCTGAATCGATTCACGACGCGTGGGCATTCCGCCGCGTTGGCTCCGGCGAAAGAAATCGCACCGTCAGCACCACCGCCGGCACAAGAAACGCGATCGTCATCGAGAACCACATCAGCGCACCCGCCGCCACCTGATCGTCGATGGCGCTCAACGTGAATATCCTCGGCGCCGTAATGTACGAGGGATAGAGCACCGCGTCGGAGAAAGTGAGGTATGCCGACACTGTGCTTCCCGCGATGTCTGCGAATAGAAGGTACAGCGGCATCGTCCATCTCGGCCAGCGCGCCACGCTCGGCCACGGTTGCACCACAGGCCACCAGAACAAAATCGAAGTCCCGAAGAAGCAAGCATGTTCGAATTCATGCCACCCGTTCGATCGCAACGCCAGTGCGAACATCGCGGGCAGATGCCATGCGATCATCGTCAACATCGCCGAAATCCAGCAGACCAGCGGTTCCGTTAGAAATTGCCCAACGCGTTGCACCGCTCCAGATCGCAGCACCCCACTCAGCGGACCCCTCACAAACCGCGCCGGCAGCCCGTGAAGCAGCGGCAACGCTGGCGCGCCGAGCAAAATCAAAGGCGGAGCGACGATCATCAGCAGCATGTGCTGCACCATATGCGCGAGCAACGACGAATCGTCCAGCGCTTCCAGCGGCGAGCCGATAGCGAGCCACAACGCGAATACGCCGGCCGCATACGCCGCTAGCCACGAACCGGGAACAGCCTCTGCATTGGCTTTGCGAAGCCGCCGCCAACCCACCACATAGAAGTAGAGCGATAGCGCGATCGTGAAATTTACGCCGACAGGAGGTGTCCAGGAACGAAGAGCTTCTTGAAGTGGAGACAGCATCGGTCTGCTAAGGCTTCGGTGTGGGCGCGCTCTGCGGCGTCGCCGAACTGGTTCCGGCCAGAGCTTCCGACGCGTTCCGCGCTGCCGGCTGTCCTGCCGGTTTCAGCGTTTCAAGAAACGCGACCAGCGCCGTGGTCTGCGGCGGCGTCAGATTTTTTCCGTACGCCGGCATGTTTCCGCCGCCTTGAATCACCTGGCGGATCAGCTGATCGCGTGTCAGCCGCACGGCCACCGAATCCAGAGCCGGTCCGCGCAGCCCGCCTTCATCTCCGAGCGAGTGGCAGTTGTGGCACTGCTTGGCCTGAAACACCAGCGCGCCCTGCCGCTCGAGCGGCGTCCGGCCATTCCAGAATCCTCCGTAGGAATCGGATCGCCGCTCCACGCGTCCATGACCGGGCTCCACGGCGTGTAACTCGGCCAGATGCGTGAACGTGCCGAGCGAGACCGCGATCAGCAGAATCTGAGACACCGCGACGGGCCGGCGCTTCCAGCTCTTCTCGCCTTCGCCGAACACAAACGGCAGCAGCAGCAGGCCGCCAATCACGACGACCGGCCCGATCAGCAGCGCCGGAGTTTCCATCGACGGCGGCAGCAACGCCAGCACCGCATACAGCCACAGGAAGAAATAATCCGGCCGCGGCGCGGTTTGGATAATGGTCGGATCCGGCTGGCCGCTGGGTCCGAAGGGTCCGAAATACGCGGCGCAGCCGCGACGCACAAGATCAGGATCGCCGGCGAAGAAACATGTCCTTCCAGACGGCGACGGCACAAACGGTATGCCGTCTTTGTGCGTCAGCTCGTGATATTCCTTCACGTAGGTCGCGCGCCGCACGACGCGTCCCGGCATCGGCCACTCGTTGATCCCCAGCTTCAGCACCATCAACAGATGCACGCCGACGAAGCCGATCAGCAGTCCCGGGAATCGACGAACACATGCAGCGCGAAGAATCGCGACAGCGTGGCGCCGGCGATGATCGGTCCGCCCAGCAACAGATTCACGATCGCACGGCCCCATCACCGGCACGCGGCTCGCAATCGACGCGCCGATGCCCAGTCCCCAGTAGGCGTCCTGATCGAAGCGCAGCACCTGGCCGGTGAACGCCATGCCGAGCGTCATCAGCAGCAGAAACACGCCGACGACCCAGGTCAGCTCGCGCGGAAATTTGTACGCGCCGAACAGAAACACCTGCACCATGTGGATCAGCACGATGGCGACCATGAAGTTCGAGCCCCAGCCGTGCAGCGCGCGAATAAACCAGCCGAGCGTCACATGGTGATTCAGAGTCTGCAGACTGTTCCACGCTTCGCCCGCGGACGGCACATAGAGCAGCGCCAGCAGAATGCCGGTGACCAGCTGCAAGCACGAAAACGACCAGCGCGGCGCTGCCGAACACATAAAACCAGCTCGCCGTGCTTTCGCGGCACCGGATGCTCCATCGTTTCGCGGATCGGCGCGCCAAGCTGCAAGCCGCGCGTCGAACCACGCTCCGATTTTCTCGATCAGGCGCATCGTGATGCCTGTCGAGATCTTGATTAGCCGCGGCGCCGCCCGGCGTGGGCAGCTCGCCCGCCTCGATCATCAGAGTTTCCCGTTCTTCAATCTTGTGCGTGTATTCGAACAAGCCGCGCTCCGGAGGTCCGGATGCGCGCGAGCCGTCCTCGTAGTAAGCGCCGCCGTGGCACGGGCACATGAACAAGCCCGACTGCGGAAACCAGCGCACCGGACATCCCAGATGCGCGCAGTTGATCGCGAAAACCTGGAATTGTCGCCGTCGACGTGGCGAACCCAGCAGGCAATGTCGCGCCGTTTCCCCGTCCGACGGCATTCACTACCGGGATTGCGATACGTCGCGAGCCGCGTCTGTCCGGCGGGAAATTGTCGAGACCGGGCCGAGCGGAACCACGATAGGTAGCCGTTCTTCCGCGCTCGCATCATCGGGCGAAAGCAAATATCCGACACCGGCATGGCAAGCACCACGCCGACGATGCCGTTGAACGCGAATCGCGATCTTCATCAGCACCGCGCGGCGCGAAAGATTTTGCTCGACCGCGTCATCTGATGTTCTCCCGCCGCCGTGCGTCGCATTGGATACGGCTGTCCGGGATATGCCGTCCGCTGCGACGCAAGCCACGCGACGACGTCGGTCAATCTTCCGCGGACTCATGCACTCGTTCGCCACGTCGCCGCAGCCAATTCGGCGAGCCCAGGTCCGTGCCGCCCAACGATCACCGTGGTGCGCAGCTCCTGATCGCTCACCAGCGCCAGAAAAGCCGGATCGACGATGGAACTCGCCCGATCGCCGCCTTTCCCATCGATCCCATGGCACGAAGCGCAGAATTTGCGATACACGCCGGCGCCTCGCGACGCGTTGCCCGGCTCGACTCGAAGCGTATGGCGGCGGTGGCGACCCGTCGGCAGGGCTTCGGTGCGCCCCCAACGCTCGATTCCGTGCGATGATCGCGTCGATCTGCGCATCGGTCAGCATTCCGCCCGCGCTCTGCGCAAAGGCAGGCATCGCGGTTCCCGGCACGCCGTTCGCCGTTACGTTCCGAATCGTCCGATTCCGTCCGCGATCGCCAGATAGACGCGGATCTGCCAGAGCCGATAGCGGCGCCGCCTTTGCCGTCCGCGCCGTGGCATCCCGCGCAGTTTTGCGCATACAGCGCTTTGAAATCGAGAACGTCGTTGGGCTGCACGGGAATCGCATTCGACGCGGGTCTTCCCGGCAGGCTCGTGCACCCGACAACGCAACAGTGCGGCTGCGATTGCGAACGCCGCGAACACCGCACTGCGCGCCGGTATATCACGGCTGCGCGTCCCCGTCTGGAGGCTCGCCCGAGCGTTTTTCGCTCATCGCTCCCGGCACTTCGATTCCCGCTCTCAACGCGAACGGCATATTTTGGCGCGTGAATACCTTCTCCTGCCGCGACACCACCAGCCCCGCGACAATCCCAAATCCGAATTGCGAGGCCACGAACCAGAGCCAGTCGATCTTCTTATCCAGCAGCGGATTCAAGATTCCCAGCAGCTGTATATAGCAGTCCCGACCACAAAATCGGCGCGATAAATCCGCCCAGCAGAATCGGCCTTCGCGGAATCATCGGCAGCATCGCGCCATATAGCAGACCGACCAGCAGCGAAGTGATCAGGTGAATTACACAAGCAACCAGAAAGCTATCGAGTTGGAACGAATTCAGCGACATGCTGCCGAACTTCATCGACTGCGAGTAAATCGCCGCCGCCAGGAGATTGATCGGATACCAGATGCTGCCCTGCTTGATTAAGCCGTATGCGCACGCGAGCGCCGCCATCGCGACGCCGCCGGCCAGGCCGCCCTTGATTCCGGCGGAAACGGGTAGTAAGTCAATCGGCAAAAAAGCCCGGGCGTGCTCGGGCGCGAGAGCGAAAATCTTGACCTCGTGCGCGTTCGGTGACGAACTGGCACTGCGCTCAGCGGCTCCACCGGCACCTGCTTCATGACGCTCGTGCGGCAGCACGTCGCGGAACCAGCCCAACGCACCCGGCGACCGCGAGAATCGCCCCGAGAACGCTCACCGCGGCGCTGGTCACCAGTCCGGCGAAAAGCAGCGTCACGCCAAACGCCAGCACGATCGGCCACGCGGTCGGCGCGGGCAACCGTACGTGCGCGAGGCCCCGTGTACTGCGATCCGCGTTTTCCAGTTCGCTGCTCATCGCTTCGCTGCCCATCCTTAACGTCCGATCACGTAAACCACCGTGAACACCACCACCCAGACCGCATCCACAAAATGCCAGTACAGCGAAAACACCTCCGACGCGCTCGGCGTGTTCCTGCTTCACCCGCCCGGCCAACGCGAACACCATCACGATCAACAGGCCAGCAGACCGACGATCACGTGAAACGCATGCAGCCCGACCAGCGAATAATACGTCGTGCCGAAAAGATTCGTCTGGATCGTCAGCCCTCTGTCGTAAATCAGGTGATGCCACTCGCGTGCCCGTGCCGACCAGAAAAATCGCGCCGAGCAGCGAACGTCAGCAACCACCACAGTCCCGCAAACGCTCCGCATCTGTCCCTCTGCGCAGCGCGCTAATCGCCAAATGAATCGTCAGGCTGCTCGAGAGCAGGCAGACCGTGTTGAAGATCGGCAGCTCCAGCACATCGCTGCGGCGTCGGCCCGGTCAGGCTCTTGCCGATGTAGAAAACGTACGCGACCACGAAAATCGTGAAGATCGCCGATTCGGCCGCGATCAGGCAGAACATCCCCACGCGGCCGCGCGACGGCAGCGTCCACGGTGACTCGATCGGCAGGCGGCGTCAGTACGGTCGAACTCATCGCGCGTAGCGTCCTCTATTCATATTTCCAGTCCGGATCTTCAGGATGTTTCAGATCCCACAGCGGCCGGCGGCTGTGCACGTCGGAATCATCGCGAAGTTGTATTCAGGCGGCGGCGAGACGTGGACCCACTCCAGCGTCCACGCGTCCCACGGATCGTTGCCGGCGTCCTTGCCCTTCCAGTACGACCAGATCAGATTCACCGACGAAAATCAGAATTGCCGCATGCCCTGGAACAATCACGCCGATCGGAGACGATCAGGTTCCAGATCTCCCAGCCGCGGCCCGGGCTCGTACGTATAGATTCGCCGCGGCATCCCAGCAGCCCGGGAATGTGCATGAAATCGAAAGTCAGGTGAAAGCCGATGACGAACAGCCAGAAATGCCACTTGCCCAGCGTTTCGTTGAGCATTTTTCCGGTCATCTTGGGAAACCAGTAATAGAACGCCCGCAAACAGCGCGAACAGCATTCCGCCAACGATCACGTAGTGAAAATGCGCAACCACGAAATAAGATCGCGCTCAGCTGCCAGTCGAACGGCGCCGCCGCCAGCATGATTCCCGTCAAGCCCGGCGATCAGAAACTGAAACAGGAATCCGATGCAGAACAGCATCGGCGTCTTGAAAATGGATCTTTCCGCCCCACATGGTGCCCAGCCAGTTGAAGATCTTGATGCCGGTCGGGAATGCCCACTAGCCATCGTGGTCAGCACGAAAAAAGTATTCGCCGTACGAATTCATGCCGACGGTGAACATGTGGTGCGCCCATACGCTCAAGCTCACGAACCCGATCGCCACCGTCGCCGCCACCATCACCGGGTATCCGAAAATCGGTTTGCGCGAAAACACCGGAACGATTTCCGAAACGAAACGCGAACGCCGGAATGACCAGGATGTAGACCTCCGGATGTCCGAAGATCCAGAAGAAATGCATCCAGATCACGGCCGAGCCGCCCGCCTGCGTGTCGAAAAAATGCGCGCCCAGATAGCGGTCCAGGCAACAGCATGATCTGCGCGGCGGTAAGCGGCGGAATCGCAAAAAGCACCATCCCGGACATCACCAGATTCATCCACACGAACAGCGGCATTTTGCTGCAGCGTCATGCCCGGGCAGCGCATGGCAGACAATCGTGGCGATCAAATTGACGGCCGTGCCGATGCTCCCGAATCCCGAAACGATCAGCCCCAGCGTCCAGAAATCCGTGCTGTGCCCGGGCGAAAACGCCTTCGAGGTCAGCGGCGCATACGCGAACCAACCGACATCCGGCGCGCTGCCCGCGCCGTACAATCCGACTCCGCCCACAAAGCTGAAATACAGCAGCAGCGCCGCCGAACGCCGTCATCCAGAAGCTGAACGCATTCAGCCGCGGAAACGCCATGTCGCGCGCGCCGATCATCAGCGGCACGAGGTAATTCGCGAATCCGAAAAGGATCGGCATCGCCACGAAGAAAATCATCGTGGTGCCGTGCATCGTGAACATGCGGTTGAAAACTTGCGGCGAAACGAATGTGCTGTTCGCCTCCATCAGCTGAATGCGCATGATCGACCGCTTCGATTCCGCCAATCACCAGGAACAGCAGCGCATAGCCGATATAAAGGATGCCGAGTCGCTTGTGATCGACCGTTGTTACCCACTCGTGCAAACGCTCGGCGAGGGACCCGGTCGTGACTGCGTGCGGCGTAAGCGCCATCGTTTCCGACGACACGATCCCTCCTTTCCGGCCTTACCGGAGCGTTTCCAGGTACGCGGTCAACGCGTTCAGATCTTTTTCGTTCAGCCGCATCGCGGGCATCAACGATCCCGGCTTGATCGCGTCCGGGTTCTGCACCCACAATTTCAAATTGGCGGGCGTATTTTCCGCCGCGCCCGCAGCAATGGTCTTCCGGCTCATCAAATGCGTCAGGTCCGGTCCGAATCTTCCATCGGCCACGGTTCCCTGCACTGCATGGCAGTTGATGCACGACGTTTGTTCGAATACCTTTCGGCCCTCGGTCGCCTCGTTATCTGTGCCAGTCGCTCTTGCCGCCGGAGCAGCCTGCGCGCGCACCCACGCATCGAAATCCGCCCGCGAATCTACATACACGCGCAAGAGCATCAATCCGTGCTGCGTTCCGCAATACTGCGCGCACTGGCCAAGGTAAAGGCCTTCGTGATGCGGATCGATCCACATGTGATTCACGCGATTCGGAATCAGGTCCGTCTTTCCCGCAAGCCGCGGAACCCAGAAACTGTGATCCGTATCCGCGGAGAGCAACTTCAAAAATGTCGGCGTCGGGTTCGCCGGATCGCTCACCGGCACGTGCAGCTCGTTCGCCGTAATCACGCCCAGCCCCGGATAACGGAACTCCCACCAGAACTGGTGCCCGATCGCCGTCACTTCGATCGCTCCCGGCGGCCGCACCGCGTCCTGCACCTGCGCCACCACGCGGGCCGTGGCAAGGAACAGCATCACTACGATCAGCACCGGAATCACGGTCCACGCCAGTTCGATCTGGTTGCTACCGTACACCTGCGCCGGCTCGTGCGCGTCGTCGCCCGGCTTCGCGCGAAACTTCACCACGGCGTACGCCAACAGCGAAAACACGCAAACGAAAATCGCCGCGGTGATCGAAAGAACGAACAGCGCAAGGCCGTAGATGTGGTCGGCGGGTGTCGAGTCGGGCTTGAAAATATTCGGGATGAGCGACTGAGGCTGGGGATCCGCGAAAACCGCGACGGCGGCGCAGGAAACGATGCCCACAAGCAGGACGAACTTGGCGAACATCCGGCTTTGCGTTCTCGCGCTACCCGCTCTGACGTGAGGCTCGATGGTCATCGAATTATCGCTGCGGCGACAGTATCGATGCGCGGAACTCTATCACACGCCTTCCCAAAGCGGTATGAATGTATGGCCAAAAAAAACGGATGCCGCGAAAAAGATTTATGAAACCGAGACGCCCGCGCGCGATGCAAGTTGCCGGATTTTTTCGACATATTCCCGCACCGCGTCGTCGGTCTCCTCCGGCGTCCACTCCAACTCCGCCGCTAGTAGTGTTCCCGCTCGCGGCGCCGCGGCGACTGCGTCTTTCCAGCTCCACAATTGCAAACCCGTCCTCCGCGCCAGCACGTCCTCAATCGTCATCGCCATTTCGCAACGTGCAGAATAGACGACCTCCGCCAAAATCGGCGGCGCACCTTCGACGATCGGCTTCGCCAGACTCACATCCGCCGCCGCGAGCGCCGTCACGCGCTCGGCGCGCGTTCCAAATTTCTCGGCCAGGTGCCGCGCCACCTCTGCACTCACTCCAAACCGCTCCACCAGCGAATTCAGGTAGCTGTCCGAGTAATTTTCCGAACCTGCCAGCCGGTGGTTCAGCGTCGCACAGCTCGATCCCTCGCCACCGAGCCGCGTCTGCACCGCATCGATCGTGTCCTCGGCCATCGCTCGATAGGTCGTCCACTTGCCGCCCAGAATGCTCACGAGGCCGCTTTGCGGTTCCACTTCCACCTCGTGATCGCGAGCCAGCCGCTTCGTGTCCGTCGATTCTTCGCCCGAGCTTACCAGAGGCCGCGCACCGGCCGTTCCACTCAGCACCTGCTCTCGCGACACCGGATGTTCAAGAAACCGGTTCAGATAACGCAGCAGATACTCGACCTCCGTCTGCGTCACATAAAGCTCGTCACCGGCATTCACCTCGTCGTCCGTGGTTCCGACCAGCAACCGCCCGAACCACGGAATCGCAAACAGCACTCGTCCGTCGTCGGTTTTGGGAATCAACATCGCGTTCTCGCTGGAAAACACATCGATCGGCAGCAGGATGTGGACTCCTTTGCTCGGCCTCATCCGCGGCCTCAGCGTCGCCGATGCCATCGCGCGGATCGTATCGGCTCGCGCGCCGGTCGCATTCACAAACGCGCGCGCTCGCACCTCGAATTGACCGCCCGTGAGCTCGCAGCTCACATTCGCCGCAACGATTCGCCCGCTCGCGTTCTTCGCAAATCCGGTCACACGCGCGTAATTCAGCGCTTCGCCGCCTGCCTGACAGAACGTCTCGACCAGCGCCAGGTTGTATCGCGCGTCGTCGAACTGTCCATCCGCATACACCACGGCGCCCACGAGCTTTTCGTGTGCCAGTTTCGGCATCCTCCGCAGAACTTCTTCGCGTGAGATAAATTCGCTCGGCGCCAGTCCGTCGCGCCCCGCAATCCAGTCGTACAGCGTAAGCCCGGCCTTCAGGTAAGCGACGTCCACCCAGTTGAAACACGGCGTGACGAAGCATTTCGTGCGCGTCAGGTGAGGCGCGTTGCGCAGCATATGAATTCGCTCGTGCAGCGCCCGCTTCAGCACCGCATATTCCTTCGGGTCCAGCCCGCGAATCGCTTCTTCCAAGTACCGCACGCCGCCGTGCGCCATTTTTGTCGATGCACTCGACGTCGCGCACCCAAAATCGCCCGCTTCCAGCAAAACGGTGCTCAGCCCGCGGAGCTGCGAATCCAGCGCACACCCCGAACCGGTGGCGCCGCCTCCAATCACGCACACGTCGAACGATTTGCCGTCAATGCTCGCCATCGCATCGCGACGGCTCTTCACAGGCGCTCCCCAACGCCGGTACCAAAGCGCCGTGCCCGGGATTTTCCACGTGCAGGAATCACAGCAGGATTGTATGCGGTGGCGCGAACGGTTCCAAGCGCCGGCGAACGCGCTACGATTTCAGAAGGGAAGTGAAGTGTCCCACGGGATGATTCAATCGCGTGTCTTTCAGCGTGAGGGGCTTGCGCGAAGGATCGCGCCACTCGCGTCCTTCTCGACGGAGCAACTCCATCGCGGCTTCCGGACCCCACGTTCCTGCGGCATAATTCGGAAAATCGCGTGGCGGAATCGCCTTCCACACATCGAGGATCGGTTGCACCACGGTCCACGAAGCTTCCACCATGTCCGCGCGCTGAAATAGCGTCGGGTCGCCCATCATGCAGTCGTACAACAACGTTTCGTAGCCGGTCGAGGGCGTCGTTCCGAAGTAGTCGGCATACTGAAAATCCATATTGACGGCGCCGAGCCGAACGACGGGCCCCGGCACCTTCGCTTCGAAGCTGAGCGAAATTCCTTCGTCCGGTTGAATATTCAGTACCAGTTCGTTCGGCGGAATGCCTTGCACTTGCGTTTTGCGGAACAGTACGAACGGCGGCCGCCGGAATCGGATCACGATCTCGGTTACTCGCTCTTTCATCCGCTTGCCCGTCCGCAAATAAAACGGCACGCCCGCCCACCGCCAACTATCGATGCTCAGAGATAGCGCCACGAAAGTCTCCGTCGTCGAATGCGGCTTCACGTTCGGTTCGGTGTTGTACGCCGGCACAAGACGTCCGTCGATCACGCCTTCGCCGTACTGTCCGCGTACAGCATGGTCTAACACGCGCTCCGGATTCAGCGGCTGAATCGCGCGCAATATTTTGGTCTGTTCGTCGTGCACCGATGACGCGTCGAACGAAATCGGCGGCTCCATCGCCGTCAGCGTGATGAGCTGCAGGATGTGGTTGGGCACCATGTCGCACATCGCGCCGGCTTTGTCGTAGTAATCCCCGCGCAGCTCAACGCCCAGCTCCTCCGCCACCGTGATCTGCACATGATCTACATAGCGACGGTTCCACACCGGCTCGAAAATGCCGTTGGCAAACCGGAACGCCAGGATGTTCTGCACCGTTTCTTTGCCCAGGTAATGGTCGATGCGGTAGATCTGGTGCTCGTCGAGGACTTTTCCGATTTCTTTATTGAGGTGCACTGCGCTCGCCAGGTCGTGTCCGAAAGGCTTCTCGATAACTACGCGTTTCCACTTGCCGTTCTCTTCGTGCGTCAGCCCCGCAGCGCCCAGTTGTTGAATCACGATCGGGAAGAAGGAAGGGCTCGTCGCCAAATAAAAAAGACAGTTTCCCTGCGTTCCTTGCTCGATCTCCACCTTCTGAAGAAGCTCGCCGAGGTTCTTGAATAGTTCGGGATTCTGAAAATCGCCGGAAAGGTAGTACAGACGCCGTTTGAAAGACTCCCACGAATACTCATCGACCTCGACAGTCGCATACTCATGAATGTCTTTGGTCGCCTTGGCTCGAAACGCTTCGTCCGATGATTCCTGGAGAGATACGCCGATGATCGCAAAATTCCGCGGAAGCAAATCGCTCTTGGCGAGATTGTAAAGCGCGGGAATCAGCTTGCGCTTGGTCAGGTCGCCGCAAGCTCCAAAAATGACCATGATGCAGGGGTGCGCCGGACGGCCTGACTCTTCCTCGTGAAATTCGAAGGAATTCGCGTGCTCGGTCAAGCCGTCCTCCGCCCGTAGAATCCTGTCGCGTGCTTCACGAACTATGAAAGCGCTTCAGCGATCGCCTGTTGCAAGCCCGCCAGCCCCGCGGCCACGTCCGCGCTGAGATGCACGCGCAAAGCACGGCGTCCGCGATCCGCCAGTACTTGAAAGTCGCCGCGGGCCTGTGCCGCCTTCACGATTCCAAAGGTGTACGAGTGTCCCGGCACTTTCAAATCCGCCGCATCGTCGCAGGTAACCTGCAAAAACACACCGGAATTCGGGCCGCCCTTGTAGGCCTGCCCAGTCGAATGCAAAAATCGCGGACCGAAACCAAGGCATGTCGCCACTCGCTTCTTATCCCGCACAGCGAGCCGCGAAACCTGCAGCGATTTCTTGTGCTCGTCGTTGCGCTCGATGTACGCGAGCAGCGCAAAGTAATCGTTCGGCTTGATTCGGCTTAGGTGGGCTTTTAAATAGCTCACCAACGTAGGATTTGGGCCTGCTGCCGCTTTCAATGCTTCCACATTCTTCGGATCCGAGAACAGTTTGAAACCCTTGTCCTCGAAAAACGGCGCTTCCGCCGGCAGCTTCCCTTCCTTCTCATATTGGTCGGTCAGCTTCCGCGTCTCGATCTTGCTGGCCTCAACGTCCGGCTGATTAAATGGATTGATGCCGATCACCGAGCCTGCCACCGCCGTCGCAATTTCCCAGCGGTAAAATTCCTCGCCCAACTCATAGATATCGCCGACGGCAATGTGTACCACCGGGTGCCCGGCCTTCTCCAGCGCGGACACGGCCGCATCGAGTTTCGCGTCCGTCGAATTTTCCAGCCGCAAATACGCGAAGATACGATCCGTGCCGTACACTTCCGGCGCGCCAATCGTTTCAAGATCAACGGGGATTAGTCCCTTCCCCTGCTTGCCTGTCGATTCGGCGATGAGCTGTTCGAGCCATGCGCCCAGATCCGAAATTCCAGCCGACGTGAAAATCGTCACCTTATCGCGGCCCGTCTTTTGCAAAGTTCCGAGAATCGCTCCCAGAATCGCGCCGGGATTCTGATCCGCAGCCACCGACGCACCGCAGGACTTCACCATCTCGTCCACGTTTGCTAGAAACTTTGCCAGATCGACGCCCTGAATGGCCGCTGGCACCTTGCCGAAATTCGAAAGCGCCGAATACCGCCCGCCAATACTCGGCACTCCGTAGAAAATCGCGCGGAATCCATCCTGCTCCGCCACAGTCTGCATGTGCGAACCGGGATCGGTGATCGCGATGAATCGTTTTCCTGCTTCCCCGGCGCCGACAGCTTTCGAGACCAGGTCGTAGAAATATTCCTTGAAAATGTTTGGTTCGAGCGTGCTTCCGGACTTGCTCGCCACGATGAAAACGGTCTTTGCGATATCAACGCTTTTTTCCACCGCCCGCACTTGTGCAGGATCGGTCGAATCGAGCACGTGCATTTCGGGATGGCCCGCGATCTTCCCGTACGTCTTTTCGAAAACTTCCACGCACAGGCTCGATCCGCCCATACCCAGCAGCACGGCATGCGTGAATCCAGCTTTCTGAATATCCTCCGCTAGCTTCTTGTAGTCGCTGTATCTCGTATCGTTCGAGATTGGCTTGTCCGGTTCGGTGAGCCAACCGACCCACTTGCTCTCGTCCTGATTGGTCCACAGCGTCGCATCGCCCGCCCACAGGCGTTTCACCTTGTCGCCTTTTTTCCAGTCGGCGAGCGTCCCCTGTACCGCGCTCGCGAGGTTGTCGGGCAGCTTGTAGGTCAGCTTGTTCACTGCGCCCCTCCCGCCACCTTCGCTACCTGCGTCTTCACCGCGCCGAGCAGCTTGTCAAACGCGTCGGCGAAAAGCTTCACGCCGTCCTCGGTTAACTTGTCCGTCGCGGCCTTCATCGAAATTCCCATCTTCGCCAGGTTATCCATCGTTTCTTTCGCCGCCGGCACATTTTCTTCCAGGCTGGCGCGCGGCTTGCCGTGATCGCGAAACGCATCGAACGTCGCCGGCGGAATCGTATCCACCGTATCCGGCCCGATCAATCCTTCAACGTAATAGATGTCGCTGAGTTTCGGATCCTTCGTGCTCGTGCTGGCCCACAGCACGCGTTGCGTTTGCGCGCCCTTCGATGAGAGCACTTCCCACCGCGGCCCGCTGAAAATCTTCTTGTACGCCTGATACGTAAGCTTACCGTTCGCAATCGCGACCTGCGCGCGAATCTTTGCCAGCGTGGCTTTCTGCGCCGCGTCGGTCGTCGTCTTGTCCTTCGCGTCGATCTCGCTGTCGATCAAGGTGTCGATGCGGCTGATGAAGAAGCTCGCCACGCTCGCCACTTTGCTCACGTCCCCGCCGTTCTTCGCCAGCGCTTCCAGCCCGGAAATATAGGCTTCGGCCACCTTCTCATAGACGTCCTGCGCGAAAAGCAGCGTCACGTTGATGTTGATGCCTTCGCTGATCAATTGCTTGATGGCAGGAATGCCTTCCGTCGTGCCCGGCACTTTCACCATAAGGTTCTTGCGATCGACGGTCTTCCACAAACGCCGCGCCTCGTCCAGCGTCTCCGCCGTCTTATGCGCGAGATACGGGGAAACTTCCAGGCTCACATATCCGTCGCGGTGCTTCGTCGCGTCATAGACGGCACGCATCACGTCCGCAGCCGACTGGATGTCCTTGATCGCGATATGCTCGTAAATCGCCTTCGCGTCCAGACTTTTGTCCTTGGCCAGATCGTTCAGGTCCTTCTGGTAATCCGGATTGCCGGCGATCGCCTTCTCAAAAATCGACGGATTGGACGTCATCCCGCGCAAGCCGTCATTCGTGATCAGCTTCTGCAGTTCCCCGGTCGAGATCAGGTCGCGCCGGATGTAGTCGAGCCACACCGACTGTCCGAAATTGATCAGGGCCTTTAGTGGATTCTCACCGTGCGCATTCGCGCTGGTTGCGTCTGAGGTATTTGCGGTCGAGCTCATAGTTTCCTCCGGTCGATTCAGAAATTCGTCTCTTCAGAGTCGGATGCGCTCGCGGCGCGCCCGGTTTCGCTTCATTCGATTGTGCTCTGCTGACTCCTACTCTGCGGTTCGCATGCGGAATCATCAGGAGGATTGCGGGTCCCGTTCGCTTTGACTTCCCGATTCTACCTCACTCCCTCAGTTCGGTATATGAACGGTCCGTGATTCCCCCAGCGTGGCGGCGCTCCATCGCAGATTGACACCCTATAGCAAGCGGACATAGCATCGGGCTGCGAGCGCGCGTTTCGCGGCGACACAAGTCGGCGAATCATATCCGCTCATCCACCATGGCCTCGAATCCAAAACTCTTCACTCCGCGCGACGCCGCGCAAGCCCTCGGCGTCAGCTATCCCACCCTGAAACAGTGGATCTACAAAAAGAAGATTCTCACAGTCACCACCGCCGGCGGACACCACCGCATACCCGAAAAGGAAATCGATCGATTTCTCTATCGCGCTACCGAGAAAGCCGAAGTTTCCGAGCGTCGCGGGGGATTTCGCAAGATCAGCGGCCGCAACCAGCTCATTGGCCGCGTGACCTCCGTAAAAGTGAGCGGCTTGATGGCCCAGGTGACGCTCTCGATCGGCGGCCAGCGCATCACCTCGATCATTACTGCGGACGCCGTCCGCGAGATGCGCCTCAAACCCGGACAAACCGCGGCAGCGCTGGTCAAATCAACCGAAGTTATGATCGTCCGCGCTTAGCCAGCTCGATTGACTCTCTGGCCCCACGCGCACGTCCGCCCGCAAGAAAACCTGGTCGAATGATATTTCGCGGGAACTTGAATGACTAAGAGAGGAGCCGTTTCGCGAATCGCAAAGGCGCGTAAACGATCCGGCTCAGCGGTGAAATTCGCGCGAGCAGCCGCGCAGCGATCGACTGCCCCAGCGATTCGATGTCAATATGCCGCTTTCGCCGATGAATCCGGCGCGCGCGGCCCACGAATTCCGCCGCCGTTACCGGAGCATCCGCGGCGTCCAGCGCATCGCCTTTTGTGATCACGGCGCTCGCTGCTCCGCTGCTACCTTCAATGCGGCGCAGCACCCGGTGAACGAAGAAATCTTCATTGCGCTCGAAAAGAATCACATCTCCGGGGCGCAACATTTGAAAATCCCAGCGCCGCACGAATACGTGATCGCCCGCACGAAACCATGGATACATGTCGCCATTCAGCAGCCGCACGCACGCCGATCCCTGCGCGCGAATCTTGGCGCCGATCGTGTTGGTGTGGACCTGCGCACCCGTCTGCGGAGCCTCGTTGCCGGGTGCAACTCGAACCGGTGATACGGCAGACGCGGCGCTCATTCGCTCCCCTGGGGTCTCATCTCAAAACTCTCGCACTCTCGCGGCCCACATCCAATTAGGATGTAACTCTAGCTCCCAGGATTCGCGGAACTTTCCTCGAAGCTGGCTCTGCGCCAGGTACCCATCCTAGTCCGCAAGCTCGAACCAGAGAGTCCGATCTTCACTCCCTGTGCCCGAAGACGAACAATCGCTTGCCGCCGGCTGAAGCACAGAGGCCCTACAGCTTCCAAACCCGTTTCGAATGGGAAGTTTCGCAGGAATTCGCGAGGATCGCGATTCGGTTACGGCTTTCCGCCCCATCCATATTTCCGCAACAATCGGATCGGCCGCAGCGCGACGTACAGCGGTGCCAGCGCGGGCGGCAGCCGCACCATCTCCCAATCCTCCTCGGCGGGCACCACGGCCAGCCGCGCCGCATATCTCCATCCCGTCGCCGTGCTCGGTTGCATTTTCCGCCGGAAGTTGAATCGCCCCGTACCGCTCAACGTCTGAAACGGCCGCTGCACTAATCGTCGCGCCACCGAGTCCGCAAGCTCGGTTGCCGTCGTATCCGCCCGCAGCATCGCCGCTGCTTCCGCAGCGATCGGCGTCTCGAACAGCGCCACCGCAAGCGCCAGTCCAAGCCGAACCATCCGCCCCGCTTTCAAACCATCCGCGAACTGCCACGCTCTCGCCCAATCGAAATTGGCCTGCGATTGAACCAGCTCGGACACATCTGCGATCCACGAAAGCCGCTCCCAAAAATCCTTCGACCCGTGAACGCAAATCATCGTCAGAAGCTCTTCCGGGGCAAACGTCATCACATCGCGTTCTGCGATTCGCACAGCTACAAGCTTTTGCAGGAACGCGCCGATATCCGGCACGACGGGAAAGTGCCGCAGCGTCTTCTCCGTATGCAGCTCGATGATGGCGTTGCGCGACACGTCGCGGTAGTTGTACTCGCCCGGCACCAGCGTCGCCGCCGCGCCTTCCGAAAGTATCCAGTCGTACTTCGGTTTGTATCCCAGTCCAAGCACGACTTCATTCGCCACGGGCATCTCGCGCTGCGGCAAAATCAAATCCAGATCCTCGAATTCGCGTAACGTGAAGTCCCCGTAAGCCTGCGCCGCGAGCACCGGCCCCTTGTACGGAATCGCGTGAACGCCTCGCGCCTTCAGCAAGTCGATTAGCCGCAGAAGTTCCGCAGTCAGATACATCGCCCGCACCGCGAGCGATTTCGCAACGGTATTGAGGTTGTCTTGCCGCTGGGCCGGAACCATGTCCCACGCCAAAGCTCGCAACTGACGGTAAAAAAGCGGCGTCACCGAGTTCTCCAGCGACTCGGAGATTAGATAATCCCAATCGAGCGGCCCAGCCAGAATTCGCCGGATTTCCGCCACCGTTTCGACTTTCACGTGCGTACGAGCGGACAGGACAAGGAGTTGTTTTTCAGGAGTATTGGAAAATTGAAGCGCGGGAGTCATCGAACCCGGCGCGCGACGCCGTCGCTGCCCGGGTGAAGCAAATTCTACGCCAACTGTAAGTTGCGCCATCCACAAAGTTCGGCGCGAATTCCAACGGGCATATTGATTACGACGTCTTTATGCGACGAACGAGCCGTCCAGATCGACCATCCGTCCGATCTTCAGCAGTCGCAGCCGCATGTCGTTTGCGTCCAGTCCCGCTCCGGCGCAAACCAGTTCGAAGTCCTGTTTATTCTCGAACAAAAATTGCTGCGCTTCCCGCCGCGCGCGCAAAGACCCGGATCGCCATTCCTCCACCGCGCTCACCACCACCGCCGTCCAAAGCCTTCGCTCCGCAATTAGATCCTCGGTCACGGTATCTCGAGTTTCCATCGACGCCCCCGCGTAAATGCAGACCTGCAATGACTCTATCGGCACAGCCGGACTTTTTTTCACTGAAGCCCGGCGCAGATCATGCGTTTGCACTTCGCGCGCCAAATGTTTCTCGGGAGTTTCTAACAGAGCATCTCCCACTTCTCCGCAACCGCGAACCCCAGGTGTTTCAACAGGGCACACAGGTCCAACGAAACCGCCACTCTTCTCAACCCGTTTGTCAGGGAAATCAGCCACGAGCCGGCAATTGTTCCTGGCCAGCGCTGGTGCTATCGAACGTGAACCGTCTCTTCGGAAAACAATTCTCTTAATTTCAGCGCCAGCGTCGCCATCGTGAACGGCTTTTGCAGCAGCACGGCATCCGTCTCCAGAATCCCGTGCTTCACCACTGACTGGTCCGTATAGCCGGACATATACAGCACCTTGATCCCAGGCCGCTGCGCCTTCACCCGGTCGGCCAGTTCCCGGCCGTTGATTCCCGGCATCACCACATCCGTCATCAGCAGGTCGATCGCGCCCGCATGCATCGCCGCCAGCTCCAACGCCGTATGGCCATCTTCCGCTTCCACCACGTTGTATCCGCAGGTCTTCAAGTACTCGCGAGCCAGTTCCCGAACGCCCTTTTCATCTTCCACCAGCAGGATCGTCTCCGAGCCGCGCGGCATGGACTGCGCGCCCGGCTTCGTGTCCCGGCCGCCCACACCCGCCGCCTCTTCGATTCGAGGCAAGTAAACCTTGAAGCTGGTTCCGCGTCCCGGCTCGCTATACACCCACACATACCCGCCGCTCTGCTTCACGATGCCGTACACGGTCGCAAGTCCAAGCCCGGTGCCCTTTCCTTTTTCTTTCGTGGTGAAGAACGGCTCAAATATGTGCGCTTGCGTTTCCGCATCCATGCCGCAGCCGTTGTCCGTCACCGCCAGCATCACGTATTTGCCGGGTGAAAGCATCGCAGGCGGATGCGAACAGGTGGAGTCGAGCTCGACGTTGGCCGTTTCGATGGTCAGTCGCCCGCCATCGGGCATCGCATCGCGCGCATTCACCGCCAGATTCAGGATGACCTGTTCGATCTGGCTTCGATCGGCCTTCACCAGGCCCAGATCGGCCGCCGATGTTGACTCAAGCAGAATGTCTTCACCGATCAGCCGCCGCAAAATCTTTTCCATGTCCGCCACGACGCTCTGGACGTTCAGCACCTTCGGCGCCAGCATCTGCTTGCGGCTGAACGCCAGTAGTTGCCGAGTCAGTGAAGTCGCGCGTTGAGACGCGGTCTGAATCTGTTCCGCGTTCCGCCTCAGCGGATCGCCTTCGGGGAGCCGCTCGGTCAGCAAGTCTGCGTAGCCCTGAATCACCATCAGCAAATTGTTGAAGTCGTGCGCAATCCCCCCCGCGAGCCGTCCCACCGCTTCCATCTTCTGCGCTTGCCGCAGCTGTTCCTCCAGCTGCCTCCGGTCAGTGATATCCAGCGCCATGCAAATTGCGCCTTCCAGTTCGCCGTCCGGGCTGCGCAACGGCTCTACGTGGCACGCGTAAGAACCGTTCTTCCACTCCACGTGAAACGTCGTCGGCTCGCCGGCTAGCGCCCGCCGGTGCGACGCAATGGGCATGAACGTCTGATCCGCGGTCTCGAAATAATCGAGCAGCGATGTTCCCACAAGTTGGTTCGGCGTTAGCCCCAACCGCGCAAGTCCCGCGCCCAGGCACGAGCTGAATCTCAAATTCTTGTCCACCGTCCACAACACGGCGGGCAGTTGTTCCACCAGCACACGCAGACGCGCCTCGCTGTCTCGCACTTTCGCGTCCGCGCGCTTCCGCTCGATCGCAAGCGCGATCTGTCCACCCACCGACGCAAGGAATTCCAGGTCGCGCTCGGTGTAGGCGTCTTCATTTTCGTAGTGTTGCACCACCAGCACGCCAATCGTCGCGGCCGGCGTGCGAAGCGGCACGCCCAGCCAGGTCGGCGATGGCGTTCCTACCAGTTCCACTTCCCCATCCGCAGCCAGCCGGTCGAACGCTTTCTGCGGAATCAACATCCCGCGGCCGGTGCGGTACACGTACGCCGTACAACTGCGCCCCACGTGTTGCGGCGGAGGCGCCACGTCGAACTGGTCCGCGAAAAACGGAAAATGGAACATCCCCGTCGCCGGTTCATACAGCGCCACGAAGCAGTTCTCCGCATACAGGAGCCGCTTCAATGACTGGTGAATGCGCAACAACAAATCGTTCAGGTTATCCGTCGCGTTGACCGCGTGGATGATTTCGAAATTCACCTGGCGCTCAAGTTCAGATCGCTTCCGCTGGGTCACGTCTTCCAGCGTGCCCTCGTACGAAACGATGGCGCCCGAGTCATCCCTCACGCACCGCGCCGTTTCCGAAACCCAGATTTTCGTCCCGTCCTTCCTGACCAGCTGATACTCAAACGCCTGCACGAATCCGTCCTGCTCCATCTTCCGCTTGAACGCTTTCCGCGTTTCCGGATCGGCGTACGAATCCTTCGAAAGATCTCGCACGTTGCATATTAATTCGGTTGGGCTGTCGTAACCGCACATTCGCGCCAGCGCTGGGTTCGCGCTCAGCAGCTGTCCATCCGGCGTGGTCTGGAAAATTCCTTCCACCGCGTTTTCAAAAAGCGTCTGCAGTCGGATTTCCGCTTCGTGTTGCGCTTGTTCGGCGCGTTGCCGATCCGAAATGTCCTCGTACATCCCGAACGTGCCCGTGCGCTTGCCTTTCACGATCAGCGGCACCACCACGATCTGCACGTGCACCATCGAGCCGTCGCTGCGCCTCCGCATTCCCTTCACGCGTACCACTTCTCCGGCCGTGGCCCGATTCGTCAGGCTAACGGCTTCCGCTGCCAGTTCATCCGGAGCCAGCATCCCATCCAGGTCCGCTCCCAGAATTTCCGCCTGGTGATAGCCGAACATCAACTCGAATGCCGGGTTGCACATCTTGATGCGGCGGTTCTCATCCAAAACCACCACCGCCAGCGGGTTGTTTTCCGTTAACGCCCGCAACGCCGCCGACTGCTCTGCGATTTTTTCTTCGGCGGCACGCCTCGCGCTCACGTCCAGCGCAGCGGCGAGCACTGCGTCGTGCCCCGCAAACTGAATTCCCTGCGTTGTCACTTCCACGTCGAAAATCTCGCCGCTCTTTCTCTGGTGCCGCCAGTGTCCCTGGCAGAACAACGTCGCGGGCGTGCGCCCCGACACTTCGAGCAGCCGCGGAATTTCCTCCTCGAAACAGATATCGGTCACCTTCCGTTTCAGGAATTCCTCGCGGGAATAGCCGTATCCGCGTGTCGCCGCCGCGTTCACTTCCAATATTTCGAGGGTTTCGCGCTCCACCACGAACATCGGGTGAGGATTGGCGCTAAACAAAAGCTGAAAATTCCGGTCCACTTCGGCAGGCTCTTCGGCGGCGATCGTCGCGTTCAACGGTCCATGGGAACGCTCGCCGTTGCGTTCCCGCTTCCAGTTGCGCAGGAAGCCGTTCTTCCCCGGATGCAAATCTGAAATTTTCGTGGACATGGTTCCGTTGCTGGCCCCTACCCCTAGGCGACGCGCACAGATCGCCCTTTTCATCAGACTAGGGATGCCCCACCACCCCGACAATGGTACGTTCGTACCAAACGTGCACATTCGGTGAGACTTACGTTACTAAAGCGAAGGGTACGAACCTAAGGCGAAGGCCTGTTTTTGTTGCGTTTTCACGTAGAATTTCTTGAAAATTGCGGGCCACAAAAACAAACGCGCGAAGCGTGCCGATCTGATTCGGCAAGCCTCGCGCGCCCGGCGCCACGTCTTCAGTTCCTACTTCTTTCTTGACGACGGTGGAATTCCGCCGCTCGCGCGGTAGTACGCCACCAGCAACCCGTAGTGCTCGCCCATGTGTTCGGTGTATCCGATCCACAGATAAAGGTACTTCAGCGCTCCGGCATCACCGCCCTTTCCGATCTGCGCCGCCCCGTCCGTTACCGACTTCGTCAGGAACGCCACCACGTCCGCCTTCGTCTTGTACTTCGTCGGATCTGGATCGTTCGCGCCATCGCCGAGCTTCGTTCCGGCCAATTTGTTGATCAGGTCATAGTTTGATCCTGCCACGTGGAGCAGGACTTCCTTGAAAGACCGCACTTCCGGTGTCAGCTTATAGCCGTACTTGTCTTCCGGCCAGTCGTTGGCCATGGTGATCAGTTGGTTCCCCGCGTCATTCCAGCTTTGTAGCACCGCTTGTTTCGGAGTTGAGGGTAGCTTCGTCTGGTCCGCTTCCTGCGCCGTCACGCTCACAGCGCCCATCGCAATCGCCAGAACGCCGAGCAGTACGCCGGCCTTACAATTCGTCCACGCTCTCATCTGCAATCTCCTTCGCTCTCGGTCCGACCGTTTAGCCCCACGGGCCGCCGCTAGCCTACCGAGTAACATCGGACCAGTCCAGAAGTAACCGGCGCCGCCACACTGCGGATCCTGCCACTTTGGGTTGGTCCGCCGCCCCGCCTCCGGTAAGATGACTCGGGCCTTCTACCGCGGTTCGCCGCGCCCAACGACCGCATGACTCCGAAAAACGACCAAACTCCTCTGGCCGACGCTTCCGCCGAATTGCGCGACGGCCTCGACCGCCTCGCTCGCGGCGAGCACTCCGATCCCTTCTGGCTTCTCGGCCCGCACTGGACCAACTTCTCGGGGAGCCTCTCGCTGGTCGTTCGCAACTTTAGCCCCAACGCCGTCGCCGTCGTCGCCGTCTGGCTCGCCGATGGCTCGACATTCGAAATGTCGAAAGTGCACCCATCCGGCATATTCGAAGGGACATTCCCTTCCGCCATCGCCACGTCACTCGGCGAAAAAACGCCGCCCGCGAACTCCTACAAGCTCCGCTTCCAGTACGCCGACGGAAATTCCTACGAATCCTTCGACACCTACGCGTTCCCTCCCGTCCTCACCGAATACGATCTTTATCTCTCCGCCGAAGGAACCAATTACCAGAACTACGAGAAACTCGGCGCCCACGTGCGCGAGATCGACGGCGTCTCCGGTGTTCACTTTGCCGTTTGGGCTCCCAATGCTCTGCGAGTCAGCCTCGTCGGCAACTTCAATTTCTGGGATGGCCGCGTCGATGTGATGCGCCCTCGTGGAACCACCGGCATTTGGGAAATCTTCGTCCCCGGCCTTGCCGAAGGCGAAGTTTACAAATTCGAAATCCTTTCCCGCGCCGGCGGCCACATCGGCCTAAAAGCCGATCCGTACGGCTTCGCCGGCGAGCTTCGACCCAAGAACGCTTCGGTCGTCTCGAATATCGAAGGCTATCAATGGAACGACCGCACCTGGCTAGACGCCCGCACATCGGCCGACTGGCTCCATGCTCCCATGTCCATCTACGAGCTGCACGCCGGCTCCTGGCGCCGCCGCGAATCCGAGGGAAATCGCTGGCTCACCTACCGCGAGCTTGCCGACGAACTGATTCCTTACGTGAAATTTCTCGGCTTCACGCACATTGAACTACTCCCCATAACCGAGCATCCGCTCGACGCTTCCTGGGGCTACCAAGCCGTCGGCTATTTCGCCGTCACCAGCCGCTTCGGCACCCCGAAAGACTTCATGTACTTCGTCGATCGCTGCCACCAGGAAAATCTCGGCGTGATCCTCGATTGGACGCCCGCTCATTTCCCGCGCGACGCCCAGGGCCTCGGCTTTTTCGACGGCACTCATCTTTACGAGCATGAAGATCCTCGCCGTGGCGCGCATCCCGACTGGGGCACGCTGGTATTCAACTACGGACGCAACGAAGTCCAGAATTATCTGATCTCCAACGCGCTCTTCTGGATCGACAAGTACCACATCGACGGACTGCGCGTGGACGCCGTCGCTTCCATGCTCTATCTCGACTATTCGCGCAAACCGGGCGAGTGGATTCCCAATCCGTTTGGCGGCCGCGAAAACCTCGAAGCCATCGAGTTCATGAAGCGCCTCAATCTTGTCCTCCACGAACGCCATCCCGGAGCACTGACCATCGCCGAAGAGTCCACATCCTGGCCTGCGGTCTCGCGGCCCACCTACATCGGCGGCCTCGGCTTCGATCTGAAATGGAACATGGGCTGGATGAACGACACTCTCCGGTACTTTGCCCTGGATCCCGTCCACCGCCAGCATCACCAGAACGAGCTGACCTTCTCCATGATTTACGCCTTCAACGAGAATTTCGTCCTGCCGCTTTCGCACGATGAAGTCGTGCACGGCAAGCGCACCCTTCTCGAAAAGATGCCGGGCGACGACTGGCAAAAGTTCGCTAATCTCCGCCTGCTCTACGGCTACATGTACGCCCACCCCGGCAAAAAACTTCTATTCATGGGCGCCGAGCTGGCGCAGCGCCACGAATTCCACGAGAACGCCTCCCTCGAATGGTCGCTCGAACAGTCTCCTCCTCACCGCGGCATTCAGCGGCTCATCGTCGATCTCAATCGACTGCACTCCACCGAGCGCGCTCTCCACGAAGTCGATTTCGAGTGGGCCGGCTTCGAATGGATCGACGCGAACGATGCCGCGAACAGCATCCTCTCGTTCGTCCGCCGCGCCAAGAACAGCGACGAATATGTCGTAGTGGTGTGCAACTTCACTCCCGTGGTCCGCGATTCCTACCGCGTCGGCGTGCCCGCCTCCGGCTTCTATCGTGAGATTCTCAACACCGACTCCGCGCACTACCAGGGCACCGACATCGGCAACTCCGGCGGCGTCAAAGCCGAACCCATTCCCTGGATGGGCCGCCAGTGGTCCATCAAACTTCAGGTGCCTCCCCTCGCCGTCGTTTACTTCAAGCCACAGCGCGACTAGCTGCGCCCCACCGCACCCGAGCCCTCCGAACATTTTTCCCGCTTCCACGGAACATTCTCCGGCCCCCTCGCGTACCTTCCTGCAAGACGAGCCCAGGAGGCTCACTCCAATGCGAAAAACATCCAGTTTTCTAGCGGTTCTAATTCTGGCCGGTTCGTGCGCCGCCAGCTCCGTTCCCAGTTTCGCGGCTGGTGCCGCAGGCACAACCACCGAGCGATATCTCCACGTCCGCGTGCAGGATTCCAAAGAAGGCGAGAGCGTCGCCGTAAACGTTCCGCTTTCCATCGCTGAGAAGGTTCTCCCCACCGTAAATAAAGGCAAGCTCCAGAACGGCATCGTGCACATCGACAACGCCGAACTGAATGACATCGACATCAAAGGCCTGCTCGACGCCATCCGCACCACTCCGGACAACGAATTCGTCAGCGTGAAACAAAAAGACGAAGACGTCCGTGTCGCCAAGTCTGGCGGAAACTTGATCGTTCACGTAATCCAGAAGGACAAAGACAACGAGAAGGTCGATATCACCGTGCCTCTCAAAGTCGTCGATGCCCTCTTCTCCACCGCCAAGAACAACGAAGTCGATGTGGCTGCCGCGCTCAAAACTCTGAGCGATGCAGGCGATTCGCTGCTCGTTACCGTCACCAGCGCCACGCAACACATCCGCATCTGGGTCGATTCCAACGGCAACCCGGCCGATTAATCGCGTCGCAACCACGCATTCGATGAAAGAGGTGAATTATGGTTCTACTCGGAAAGATCGCTCTCGGAATCTTCGGTACAATGGTCGCGGGCGTCGGCTTGATCTGCAGCGAAGGCATGATCGAAGTCAACGTCGTCGAAAAGGGTGCGGACCCGCACCACGTCTTCGTGCTGGCTCCCGCATCCCTCGTTCCGATCGCCGCGCATTTCGTTCCGCCCGATAAGCTCGGCCAGGCCGCTCGCGAACTGAAGCCCTGGATGCCCACGGTACGCGCGGCGCTCGAAGGCCTCGACGACACTGCGGACGTTACGCTCGTCGATGTCACGCAACCCGGCGAACACGTCGTGGTCAAGAAAGAAGGCGGTTCGGTGATCGTGAGCGTCGTCGATCACGACGACAACGTTTACGTCTCTACCCCGATCCGCGCCATCGAAAGCACCGTCGAGCAAATCGCCGATGCCTCCGAACGCGCTCATGATCGGCAAACCGGCGACTTCCAGTAAAAGTTCACGCGTGAAAAAGCAAAAGGCGCTCCGATTAGCCTCCGGAGCGCCTTTTTGCTTTGAAAACTGCCTCGCAGGAATCAGTGATGCTGTGCTTGTTGCGCCTGCGCCATCGCCATCGGGCTGAACGGCACCGGCGTCCCCGTAATCTGATCCTTCGCGTCGTGAACCACTTTCGTCAGCACCATCGACGTCCCTTCGTGGCTCTGCATCTTCACCAGGCTCCAGGGACCGGCGTCCTTCGAAATCCACACGTCGTCGCCGTCCTTCGTTTTGTAATGGTCGGCCGTGAACGTGCCCGCCGGCACCGTCACTGTCTCCGAGCCCAGGTTCTGCCCGTCGGTCATGGCGTTGGTCTGTGTCGGTTTGCTATTGCTCTGAACCATCTGGTCCGGCATCTGGTACGCCGTTCCATTTATCATCAAGATCATCCGCTGCGTAATCATCGAGTTGCCGTCCACCACCGACAGCGATTTCATGTACATCGGCTGCGGCAACTTCCCGCCAGTCATCGCAAACTCCATCCAATAGCCCTGCTTGCCGTTGATCGTGTCGCTTCCCACGATCGAAATCCCCATCGTCATCTTCTCGCCTTTCGACGTCGTCATGTCGTAATCCGCTCCGGACCCGATCACCGGATTGAAAAGTCCTCCCAGAGACGGGGGCCTCTGCATCCCAAATTGCGCTTGAGCCGTTCCTCCCAGCGCTACCACGCACAAGCAACAAACCGCAGCCGCACTCAGCACTCGCTTGATGAACATGCAATCTCCTTGAACGAACATGGAAGTCGCGGACAGGATTCGCGCTCGCGACAAATGTGGAATTGAAGTTCTCTGCCCGGTCACAGGATGCCGGACACGGAGAGGAAGTTAGCGGCTGCCGCCGCTGGTAGCAAGCGGTTTTTCCTGCCGGTATGCCGAAGCCTCAACGCTGCGTGCCGACGGAAACACTCGCTCCACACGGTACAGAGGATTACGACGCGATTCGAAATGCGTGCGCATCAGCATCTCGCCCACCAGGCCTACCGCGAGCAACTGCACTCCGAACAGGAACAGCATCATGCCGAGCACCATCAGTGGTCCGTGCTCAACAATCACATCCATGTGGGTG
Organism: uncultured Acidobacteriota bacterium; assembly: GCA_963839325.1. Taxonomy (GTDB): domain Bacteria; phylum Acidobacteriota; class Terriglobia; order Acidiferrales; family UBA7541; genus Palsa-295. The sequence continues at coordinate 474,517 of CAWIUO010000006.1, forward strand.
AACAACTTCTCCAGCATCAGGAAGAACAGAATCGCTCCGCCCGATAGCAGTCCGAGTACTCCCGGCGGCCCGAAAAAGTGCAGTGGCCGGGTCATGTACTTCATCAGGAAACGGATCGTGATGATGTCGAAGAAAACGCGGAACGTCCGCGAGATGCCATAGTGTGACTTTCCGCCGGGCCGTTCGATGTTCTTAATGGGAACTTCGATAATCCGCGCGCCGTTCCACGCGCCCAGCGCCGGAATAAACCGGTGCATCTCGCCGTAGAGCGGAATGTCCTTGATGATTTCGCGGCGGTAGACCTTGAAAGTCGTCCCGAAGTCGTGGATGTCCACTCCCGACAGCTTCGCCATCATCCAGTTGGCGATCCGCGAAGGGAGCCGCCGCATGATGTAGTTATCGACGCGCTTTTCGCGCCACCCGCTCACGATATCCGCATTCGCCGCGTCCATCGCATCGATCAACCTGGGGATATCCGACGGATCGTGCTGCAAGTCTCCGTCCATGGAGATGATGATGTCGCCCGACGCGTAGTCGAATCCCGCCGCCAGCGCCGTGGTCTGCCCGTAATTCCGTTTCAAACGCAAAACCGACACGCGCGGGTCGCTCGCCGCGATCTCCGTCAGGATTTGCGGAGTCGCATCCGAGCTTTGGTCGTCCACATAGACGAACTCCATCGGCTCATATCGCCCGGTCATTACGTCGCTCAGCCGCTGGTGCAGCTCGCGGACGCTGTCTTGTTCGTCGTGGAATGGCACCACCAGGGAAAACCGCGGCGCCTCGCTCGGAACTTCTTGCATTTCGTTAGTGTAACTCCCGATAGGAGATAATGCGAACGTCGCGTTCCTCGAGCGCATCAAGAACGCCGGGTTCGGTCAGCGCCCGCAGCTCGAGCTCGCGCTGCATGAGCAGGCGCGTTCCTGTTTTCGCCAACGCGTCATCGTACACCCCGGGATGAAACATAATCTCCGTTGTGCCTTCGTCCAGCGACTCGATCATCCTCCGTAGAGTCTCCGGCCCCACCTGCCCCGTCATCGCCAGGCCCAGAAAATGTTTCGGCGTCGTCATCCCGTACTTCTTCAGCGTCGATCGGAATTTCGGCGCGATCGTCCGGACCGCAGCCGCAGCGACGACCTGCGCTGAAGTCCCCTTCCGGTCCATCGCCGTGGTTAGCCACGACTTCCGAAAGCTTTCGATCGGTTGCCGTATCCGGTTGATTCCAAATTCTTTCGCGACGCGGCACACCACGTTCAACACTCGCGGATGTGCGTGCGTGTGCTTGTGCGTGTCCACGTGCGTTGGCTCGATGCCCGCGCGCCGGATTTTTTCAATCTGGCCCCGCAATTCGCGCGCGATGTCGTCCACGCGAATCCGTCCCGACGTTACTCGCGCCACAAATGTCGGCAACGTCGCTGGAAGATTGCCCTCCGCGTCCACCAGCGATGGAATTTCGTTCGCCGGCGCAACTGGCGTTCCGCCGATCAGAACCAGATGACACCCGACGCCCAGCTTTGGATTTTCTTTTGCGCGCCGTACCGCATCTTCAAACGCCAACCCGTTTGCCATCAGCGTCGTGCTGCTCAAAATTCCTTCGCGATGCGCGCGGACGATTCCTTCGTTCACTCCGCGCGTCAGCCCGAAATCGTCGGCGTTCAGGATCACTTCTTTCATGGAGTGGGATTCACCGTGGACGGAACTGGATGATAGCACGCCGGTTGCATCGCGGAAAAATTAGGCGAGGCCGCGGCGTCAACGATCGAAAATACGCGAATGACTCCGAGACAAAACGATTTGGAAAAATTATCCGCCGCATTGCAATCGAGCGGCCAATCGCTTTTCCAATTCCACTCTTCGTGTGAACGCTTTGTAAAAGTTTTAAACAGTTCTGTTGAAATCCATGTGGAAATTCCCGATCAACGTTTATCATCCCCAACAATTCCGCACCTTTCTGCAATTTGCACAATTTCAGTGCATTCATGCCCGAAAATTTTCGCGCGCTTCCCGCCCGATGCTCGCGCGCATCGCAAAATAATTTTCCGCAACCTATTCAGGCAGGAATCCGCCTTCGCGAAAGGTTTGGCACCAAAAAGAATTGGGAATTAATACCAGTGAGGCGGCGGGTCCAGCTTAATCGCGATGAGATCCGGATCTTTTGCGATGTCGTACCACTTTCCGTAGGTGTGATAGCCCTTGGCCACCACTTGAATCAACACTTTCCCAATCGGAACTTCAGGAATTTTCACCGAACCGTCGTCATTGGTCTTGAAATTCATCTCGGCCAGGTGATCCTTGTGGAAAAGTCCGCCTGATTCGTTGAATCGCACGTACACGCTCGCATTCGGCACCGGCTTGTCCTGATTGTTCGTCACCCGCAAACGGACCTTCGTGGTCGTGTCGTCCGTCGTCGCCGTGTCGCTGGATTTGTCTTTCGAATTTTGCGCCGGAGCAGGCGCCTTGTCCGTCACCGGCCCGTTTCCGCCGGTTTGGCTACGCGGTGTCGTGGCCGGCGGCGGATTCGATGGGCTTGAACCGCTCTGAGCCGAACTCGATTGCGCCGCAGCACAGAACGCGGCGCAGCTCATCGACAACAGGAAGATCGTTGAGCGAACCAGGGTTTTTGCGAAGCCGCTGGATGGGACAAGTCTCATCGCTCATCCTTTGTACTGCAATCCACGCCCGCCCTCAAGCACTCAAACTTCCTCTGGACGGCTGTCCGTCGCCTGAAGGTTCCCCGCGCGATACCCTCTCGATGTAAGCCAACCAAATTGTGCGGTTTATCTTTCGCGCCTAGTGCGCCAACACGCGCCACACCCGCCCTGCCCCTGTCGTATCATAAACTTCCACCCCGAACGTTCAGCGCAATAGAACGGTCTTGCAGGATGGGGTGCGCTTCGCCGCCATACGGTAAAAAGCCAGCGGTGCGCAGCAAGAATTCGAGGAGGCTTCACCATGGGTTTTTCGACCGACGCCATCCACGTTGGCCAGGAACCGGACGCGCTCACCGGCGCGATCGTTGCTCCGATCTATCAGACCTCGACCTACGTGATCGAGGAGATGGGCAAAAGCAAGGGTTACGACTACGCCCGCACCAGCCATCCCAACCGCAAGGCCCTCGAGCGGACTCTCGCAAAACTCGAAGGCGGCTCCGCTGCGTTCGTTTTCACTTCCGGCATGGCGGGAATCGACGCGGTGTTCCGCCTTCTCCGCCCCGGCGACCACACCATCCTCTCGCAAGCGGTGTACGGCGGCGTCTTCCGCATCACCACCAAACTCCTGGTCGATTTCGGCCTCGAATTCAGCTACATCGACACTTCCGACCTCGCCAAAGTAAAAGCCGCCGTCAAACCCAATACGAAAATGATCTACGTCGAGACTCCCACCAATCCGACCATGAACATTTCGGATATCGCCGCCATCTCCGCCTTCGCGCGCGAGAAAAATCTTACGGTTGTAGTGGACAACACATTTCTTAGCCCTTACTTCCAGCAGCCGCTCTCGCTCGGCGCTCACATCGTCGTCCATTCGATGACCAAGTACCTGAACGGCCACAGCGACTGCACCGGCGGCGCCGTCGTCCTCAGCCGACCCGAAGACGCCGAGAAGATTTACTTCATTCAGCGCTCCGCCGGAGCCGGCCTCGCACCAATGGATTGCTTCCTCGTTTCGCGCGGTATTAAGACGCTCGCTGTCCGCATGGACCGCCACAATGCAAACGGCCTCGCCATCGCCAAATATCTCGAGTCGCATCCGAAAGTGAAAAAAGTGATTTATCCCGGCCTGCCGTCACATCCCAGCCACGAACTCGCCAAGCGGCAGCAATCCGGCTTCGGCGGCATGATTTCTTTCGAAGTCGGTTCCCTCGACGCAGCGAAAGCTGTCCTTAATCACACCAAGCTCTGCTCGCTCGCCGAAAGCCTAGGCGGCGTCGAATCCATGATCTCGCTCCCTGCGCTAATGACTCACGCCTCCATCCCGCCGGAAATTCAGGCGCAGATCGGAATCACGCAGGGTTTGATTCGCTTGTCCGTCGGAATTGAAGACGTGGAAGATCTGATCGCCGACCTCGATCAGGCTCTGGCGCACATTCGCTAGGCGCGTGTCGCCATTCGAGCGGCGCGGCGCCCTTACTTCGCTCTCACGGACTCTGCGATCCATTCCAGATACGGCGCCGACCCCATCGCAATCGGCAGCGCGATAATCTCCGGCACATCGTAACTGTGCGCTTCCAGGATCGCCGCTCGCAACTTCGCGAATCTCGGCCGCGTGGTCTTGATCACCACCAGATATTCCTTCGCGCTCTCAATCTTGCCCTTCCACCGGAACACCGACTCAACCGGCGCACTCACCAGGTTGGCGCACGCCGCCAGGCGCTCCCGCACCACGAGCCGCGCAATCTTCCGCGCTTCCGCACGCGACCCGCAAGTCGCCAGAACTACAATTGTCTCGGTATTCTCGCCCATCTCCCGGACCTTTACTCTTGCGATGTGAATTCGATTGGAACTTGCATGCCCACGTCGCGCAGTTGAAGATACAATAGCTCGCTGTGACCAAAACCAGAATCCAATTCGGAACTTCCGGTTGGCGCGGAATTATCGCCGACACGTTCACGTTCTCCGGTGTTCGTCGCGCCTCCGCCGCCATCGCTGGTCACGCCAAAGCAATTCAGACGAAACCTACGATCATCGTCGGCAACGATACGCGATTCTTCTCGCCCGAGTTTGCCCGCACCGCTGCTACCGTCTTGCGAGCCGAGGGGTGCACCGTCAGGTTCTGCCCCGAGCCGACACCGACTCCAGTGATCGCTCACGCCATCATCTACAATAAATTCGACGGCGGCGTGAACATCACCGCCAGCCACAATCCCGCCGAATACAACGGCCTGAAATTTTCCGGCCCCGACGGCGGCCCCGCGCTTCCCGAAATCACCAAAGACATCGAAAAACGCGCCGACGCGCTGCCCGAAGACGAGACGCCGTTTCAGGATATCGACGACAATTTCGACCACATCGACCCGCGCGCTCCCTATTTCGAGCAGCTCAACAAAATGATTCGCTTCGACGTTCTCTCGAAGCTCAAAGGCGCAACGTTCGCCTACGACGCGCTCCACGGCTGCGGCGCCGGCTGGCTCGATCGCATCCTCGCCGATCACGGCATCGCCGTACATTCGATTCGCACCCATCGCAACGTGCTGTTCGATGGCTCCGGCCCCGATCCTTCCGAACACAATCTCGCGCCGCTCAAGAAACTCGTTCTCGAACACAAAGCTCTGGTCGGTCTCGCCACCGACGGCGACGCCGACCGCTTTGGCATTCTCGATCGCGATGGCTCGTTCGTGCAGCCGAATCACATCCTCGGCCTCGTCTTCGATTACCTGCTCGAAACCCGCCCCGGTAAATTCGGCGCCTCGCGCAGCGTAGCTACGACGCATCTGATCGACGCGGTCGCCAAGCTCCACGGCGTGCAAGCTTACGAAACGCCTGTCGGATTCAAATACGTCGGCCCGCTTCTCCGCCAAGATAAAATCGCACTCGGCGGCGAAGAAAGCGCGGGCATGACCATTCGCGGCCACCTCCCTGAAAAGGACGGCATTCTCGCCTGCCTTCTGGTCGCCGAGATGATCGCCGCGCGCCAGAAATCCTTGCACGATCAACTTGCCGATCTTTTCAAACGCGTCGGCCGCGAATACTGGCCCGTTCGCGACAACCTGCACCTTTCCAGCGAAGCGCAATCCAAATTGCCGGCTCGCCTCAAATCCGATTTCAAGGAATTCCTCGGCAGGAAAGTAGCGAAGGAAGATCGCCTCGACGGCCTCAAATTGATTTTCGACGACGGCTCGTGGGTCTTGATGCGACCGTCCGGCACCGAACCCGTGGTCCGCATTTACACCGAATCGGCCACACAATCCGCCTCCGAAAAGCTGGCACAGGAGGCGAGCGCATGGATCAGCCAGTGAACCGAAGCAATTCGCAACAAGCCGATTCCGTGCGCGTCAACGCCACCCCGGCCGAACAGCTCCCTTTTTTCGAGCATCTCGTCGAGTTTTTCAAACGCAACGCGCTCTACTTTTTGATCGTCGGCCTCATGCTGCTCGTCGTTCAGGACATCTTCGGAACGCACGGCGTGCTCGCTATGCGCCGCTCCCAGATGGAAGCCCAGCAGATTCGCACCGAGATCAAGAAGCTCGACGACGAAAATTCGAAATTGCAGAACGACGCGAAGGATTTGAAGTCCGACCCTGGCACCATCGAAGGACAGGCTCGCGCCATCGGATTGGCGCGGCCCGGAGAAGTAGTGTTCCATCTGCAACAAAAACCCGCTGACGCTCCTCGCTCTACGCCCGCAACAGCCGCTCCCAAGAATTAAGCCGCCGCCATTCCCAGTTTCCGCCGGAACCACGCGCGAAATTCCGCTCCATGCCCGTCGGATCGCGTTCTCGCGATCGACAAAAGCACCATCGCCACAAAAATCACCACGATTCCCGCCGTCGCCACGGGAATCGTCTGCTGGTGCTTCCGCAGGAACGAAAGCCTCCCGTACACAAAAACGATGTGCACCCAATAAACCAGCAACGAAGTCTTTCCCATCTGGATCAGCGGACTGAATCCAACCTCGCCCACTCCCCAACGGCACCACACGTAACCCAGCGGCAGCATCGCCATCATCACGCCAACTCGCGCAAAAAAGAAATTCGGGCTGGTGTGCCAGAAGTCGTATGACGCATACAGCGTCGGCCCATGCGCATCGATCCACAGCGACGCAGCCAGAAGCGCCGCGCCTCCCACACCGGTCAACGCAACTGCTGACCAGACGTGTTCCTTTCCCCAATCGCTGAAGAGCAAAAATCCGATCGCCAGCCCCGCAAACGCAAATCCGACCCACGGGAAAATGGGAAACAGCCACACTTGCGGCTGATCGTAGATGTGTACCCCGTTGATGTACGACTCCAAAAACCACGGCAGCCACCGCGGACGCCAAGTCGAATACAGCGGCGGCGTCACCATCGCCACGCCGAACGCCAGTGCCGCGCTCAACGCCACAGATCCCGTGCGGCTTCGCGCAATCCAGCAGATCACGCCCATGAAAATGATCGAGAGTCCGATCGTGTTCAGAATGTCCACGCGCAGCAGGTCCGTCCACGGCGACTTCGGCAATCCGAGCACGTATTCCTGCACTCGAAATAAATAGCCCAGCGCCAAAATCTCAGCGCCGCGCGCGATCGACCGTCGCGCGATATCGTTCGCGCCAGCGCCCGCTCGCCTCATTTTGTCCGTCACCAGCGCGAGCGCCACTCCCGCCAGAAAAAGAAACAGCGGCGCCGGGATCGTTCCCAGAAATTGCGACCATTTATAGGTGGGAGTTTCGTGCAGGTCGTAGCGCAGCCACGAGTCGAAACCGTGCACGATGAACATCATCAGGCACGCCAGCCCGCGCAGCCAGTCGATGTAAGCGAATCTTGCTTTGGGTTTGGATTCAGCCATCAGAACGAATCGGCACAGCATCGCCGACAGCGATTCCGTGCGCAAGCACTTCCAGGAAGGGATGAGCCCTAATTACAAAGCGAAGCCACAAAACGAATTCTCAAAACGGAACTACCGAACCACTCCATGCAGCGGACTGGACGCCGACGCGTAAAGTTTCTTCTCGATCCGACCGGCCAGGAATGCCTTCCGTCCCGCTTCCACCGCCGATCCCATTGCTTCGGCCATCAACACGGCGTCGTGCGCTTCAGCAATCGCCGTGTTCATCAACACTCCATCCGCACCCAATTCCATCGCAATCGCCGCGTCCGATGCCGTGCCTACTCCCGCGTCCAAAATCAGCGGAACCTCGGTGATTCGCTCGCGCAATATGCGGAAGTTCGCCGCATTCTGCAATCCCATCCCCGATCCTATCGGCGCGCCGAGCGGCATCACCGCCGCCGCACCCGCATCGACCAGCTTCCGCGCCACGATTAAATCGTCGCTCGTGTACGGCAGCACGATGAAGCCTTCCTTCACCAGAGTCTTGGTCGCCTCGATCAATTCGCCCGTGTCGGGAAACAGCGTCTGCTGGTCGCCGATCACTTCCAGTTTCACCCACTCCGAAAGCCCCACTTCCCGCCCAAGCCGTGCCGCGCGCACCGCTTCGTCCGCTGTGTAACATCCCGCCGTGTTCGGCAGAATGAAGAAATTCTTGCGGTCGATATAGTCCAGCAGCGATTCCTTCGATTTGTCCGTCAGGTTTACGCGGCGCACCGCAACCGTCACCATGTCCGCGCCCGACGCCTCGTGCGCCCGCCGCATTTCCTGGAAGCTGCGGTACTTCCCCGTTCCCACGATCAGCCGCGAATTGAACGCGCGCCCCGCAATGATCAATTGGTCGCCCATGGCCCGATCCTCTGGCTCCAGACTTCGCAAGCCGCACTTCTTGAAATTCTTCATGCCTGATGCTGCGGCTTCGGCTCTTCCACGTCCGCGTACATCTGCGCGATCACATCGTCATAGTGCTGCTCGATCACCCGCCGCTTCATCTTTAAGGTGTAGGTCAGTTCGCCGTTCGCGTAGGTAAAGTCGCGCTCGATCATGGAGAATCGCTTGGGCTTCTCGTATTGCGCCAGCGGCGCCGTCAGCCGTTCGATCTCCGCTGAAATCAGATTCCGCACCCACGAATCGTGGATCATCTGCGTCGGCGTCCCCAATTCCCGGTTCTGCCGCTTCGCTTCGGACTCCACCGTCGGGAAATTCGGCACCACCAGCAGCGCCGGGAACTTCCTCCGGTCACCCACCACGATCGCATTCAGAATGTAAGGCGATGTCTTCAACGCATTCTCAATCGGCGCCGGCGCCACAAACTTGCCCGCCGAGGTCTTCAGCAGTTCCTTCTTGCGGTCCGTGATGATCAGATAGCCGTCTTCGTCGATCCGTCCGATGTCGCCCGTGCAGAACCACCCGCCCGGCGTGAACACTTTTTGCGTCTCTTGTGGCTTCCGGTAGTAGCCCTGCATCACATTCGGCCCTTTCACCAGAATCTCGCCGTCTTCCGCGATTTGCACCGTCACGTTCGCAATCACCCGCCCGACCGTCCCTACTTTGAATTGCTCCGGCGTGCTCGCCGTCACCACAGGAGAAGTTTCCGTCAGACCGTATCCCTGATACACCGGTAAGTCGAGCGCCCAGAAAAATTCCGCCAGCTCCGGCGCTAGCGGCGCTCCGCCCGAACACAACGTCCGGATCCGCCCGCCCAGCCCCTCGCGAATCTTCGTGAACACCAGCTTGTTCGCGATCTTCCACTTCCACTGAAGCGTTGTCGTCGCCGGTTTGCCGTAAGCCTTCCACGGCACCGATTCCTGCGTCACCTTCAGCGCCCAATCGAAAATCTTGCGCTTCGCGCCCGTTTCCTTGTGACCCTTCTCCAGAATCCCCGCGTAAATCTTTTCGAAGAACCGCGGCACGGCCGCCAGCGTGGTCGGCTTCACTTCCAGAATCGCCTGCGCCACCGATTCGATATGCTCCACGTACGCCACGCTGATTCCGCGGAACATGTAGCTGTAATCCACCACCCGCTCGTACACATGCGCCAGCGGCAAAAACGAAAGTCCGCAATCCCCCGCTTCGAATTTATAGCTCGCCGACGAATCGATCGCGTTCGACGAAAGGTTCGCGTGCGACAGCATCACGCCTTTCGGTTCGCCCGTCGTTCCTGACGTGTAGATGATCGTCGCCAGTTCGCTCGGCGCCACTTGCTCCGCGCGCCGCCGGAATTCCGCCACGTCCGCATCGCCCGCCGAAGCAGTCAGCGTCTCGTATTTCAGTATCTCTCCGCGCAGGTCCGGAGGCGGCGCGACCGAGATAACGTGCTCCGCCCCCGGAAACCGCTCGCGATTCTCCGAAATTTTGCGAGCCTGCTGCTCGCCCGCCGTGATCACCACCCGCGCGCCCGAATCGTTCAAAATGTAGGAAAGCCGCTCAACCGACTCATTGAAGTACACCGGGACGCCCGCCGCGCCCAGTCCCATGATCGCGAAGTCCGCGATGTGCCATTCTGGGCAATTCGGCGCAAACACCGCCACGCGATCGCCCGTCTTCACTCCCAGCTCCGCCAGCGCCTTCGCGAGGCCCGCGATGCGCCGCAGCATTTCCTGCGACGAAATCGACTCCCATCCCGACGCGCCGCGGAAAATCTGCGCCTTCGGGTTTGGAAGTTTGTCGATCGTTTCCAGCAGGCAAACGGAGAGTGAGGAGTAGGCCATATTCCGTCTCAAATGTAGCCCATCCCTATAGAACGGCGCAACGCGCGACTCCCATCCGAAGTGTCTGCAGTGCATCCACCGCCGCCCTCGGTACTACCAGCGCATCGCTCGCACTTCTCGGAACTCAGTCGAGTTTTTTCATCGCGCGGAGAACCGCCCTCTGCCGTGGCCCGTTTCACCTTGTATCCCCGACTGCGTTAAGATGCTCACGGAGGTCGTCCATGGCTCCTCTCGCCACTGAATCCGCCGCAGGCTACCAACCCATCCGCGCCCCGCGCGGCTCAACCCTTTCCTGCAAAGGCTGGCAGCAGGAAGCCGCGCTGCGCATGTTGATGAACAATCTCGATCCCGATGTCGCCGAGAAGCCTGAAGACCTGATCGTCTATGGCGGCCGCGGAAAAGCCGCCCGCAATTGGGACTGTTACCACGCCATCGTCGCCTCGCTCCGCTCCCTCGAAAATGACGAAACGCTCCTGGTCCAGTCCGGCAAGCCGGTCGGCATATTCCGCACCCACGAACATTCGCCGCGCGTCCTGATTGCGAATTCCAATCTCGTTGGCCACTGGAGTGACTGGAAGCATTTCGATGAGCTCGATCGCGCCGGCCTGATGATGTACGGCCAGATGACCGCTGGCAGTTGGATCTACATCGGCTCGCAGGGAATTCTGCAGGGTACCTACGAAACCTTCGCCGCCGCCGGCCGCAAACATTTCAACGGCGACCTCGCCGGCAAACTCGTCGTCAGCGGCGGTATGGGCGGAATGGGCGGAGCGCAGCCACTCGCTGCCACGCTGAATGGCGCTGCATTCCTCGGCATCGACGTCGATCCCGAACGCATCAAGCGCCGCGTGAAGTCCGGCTACTGCGATGTGATGGTCAACGATCTCGACGAAGCTCTGCGCATCCTGAAAAATTCCGTGCGCAAGGGCGAGCCTGCCTCCGTGGGCCTGGTTGGAAATTGCGCGGACGTGATTCCCGAACTCGCGCGCCGCGGCATCGTGCCCGACATTCTTACCGACCAGACCTCCGCGCACGATCCCATATTCGGCTACGTGCCTCAGGGCATATCGCTCGACGATGCCGCCGCGCTCCGCAAATCCGATCCTGAGAGTTACAAACAGCACTCGCTCGATTCGATGGCGAAGCACGTCGAAGGCATGCTCATGCTTCAGAAAATGGGCGCGGTCACCTTCGACTACGGCAACAACATCCGCACCTTCGCCTTCAATCATGGCGTGAAGGAAGCCTACAATTTCCCCGGTTTTGTCCCCGCATATATTCGCCCGCTGTTCTGCGAAGGCCGCGGACCGTTCCGCTGGGTCGCGCTATCCGGCGAAGCCTCGGATATTCACCGCACCGACCAGCTCGTCCTCGAGATGTTCCCGCACGACGAAATACTCTCGCGCTGGATCAAGCTCGCGCAAAAGCGCGTCAAGTTCCAGGGTCTGCCTGCGCGCATCTGCTGGCTCGGCTATGGCGAACGCGACCGCTTCGGGGTCGCGCTCAACGACCTCGTCGCAAGCGGCGAGCTGAAAGGTCCCATCGTCATCGGCCGCGACCATCTCGACTGCGGCTCCGTCGCGTCGCCCTACCGCGAAACCGAAAAAATGCTCGATGGTTCGGACGCCGTCGCCGATTGGGCGCTCCTCAATGCTCTGCTCAACACCGCCAGCGGCGCGAGCTGGGTGTCAATTCACAACGGCGGCGGCGTCGGAATTGGTTACTCGCTCCACGCGGGCCAGGTGACAGTCGCGGATGGCTCCAAAGAAATGCGCGATCGCATCCAACGCGTGCTTACAAATGATCCCGGCATCGGCGTCGCGCGCCACGTGGACGCCGGCTATCCCGAAGCTGTCGCCTTCGCCAAAAAATCCGGCGTCAAAATCCCGATGATTTAATTCAGCGCATTCCTTATCGGCGCGCATCCAATCCGCAGGAGCACACTCATGATCGTAATCACAGGCGCGACGGGTAACACGGGCAAGCCCGCAGTCGAAGCTCTACTTGCGGCCGGCGAAAAAGTCCGAGCCATCGGCCGGAGCGCCGAGCATCTCGCACCTCTCGCGCAAAAAGGCGCCGAGCCTTTCGTCGGTGAAGCGAACAACGCCGCCACAATGACCAAAGCGTTCGAAGGCGCGGACGCCATCTACTTGATGCTTCCGAGTAATCCTCAATCGTCTGACGTCCTCGGCGACGAAGCCCGGATCACCGACGCCTACGTCGAAGCCGTCACCAAATCAGGCGTCAGGCACGTCGTGCTTCTATCTTCCATCGGCGCAGAGCTTCCGCGAAAAGACGGGCCCGGTCCTCGGCCTGCACAACCTTGAGCAAAAAATCAAAGCCATCCCCAGCCTCAACGTTCACTCCATCCGCGCCGTCAATTTCATGGACAACCTGTTCATGAGCGTGGCGCCGCTTCGCAAAATGGGTTTCCTGCCGGGTCCCGCGCCGTCCGATGTCCCCGCGCCCATGGTTGCCACGCGCGATATCGGCTCGTACGCCGCTCGCCGCCTCGCCGCGCGCGATTTCGCCGGTTTCTCGACGCAGGAGCTGCACGGCCAGCGCGACGTCACCATGAAGGAGGTCGTCGCCATCGTTGGCAACGCCATCGGCAAACCCGGCCTCAGCTACATGCAAGTGCCGTACATGATGCTCGAGCCTGCGCTCGTTCAATCCGGCATGAGCAAAAATCTCGCCACCCTACTTATCGAGCTTTGGAAAGGTCTGGCCGCAGGCACCGTCAAGCCTCTCGAACCGCGAAACGCCGCCAACACCACGCCGACCTCAATCGAAACTTTCGTAAACGAAGTTTTCGCGCCAGCTTATCTCGCCCAAGCCGCCAGCGCGTAGGCGTACTTCGAAACAGCTTTTCTCTTTGCGCGCTCAACGCGCCTTAGACTGCGGTACCTCGCTACCGCCTTTCCAAACCGACACTCGTCGAAGCTCGCTCACGCGCCTAGCGGGCAAGACCGCTCTTCGGCGCTCCGTCCCGTCTCCTAGTCTTTTGAAGCGCGCAGAGTTAGTATCAACGCGTTCCGTGCCCGACTGGCTCATCACCGGCTGCTCGCAGCTTCTAACTCTGCGCGGCCCCGCACCCCGCCGCGGCAAAGCGCTCAAAGACCTCGGCATCATCCGCAACGGCGCCATGCTCCTCCACGAAGACCGCATCGTCGCCATCGGCCCCCGCAAAAAAATCGAAAAGCTTCCGCGAGCCCGCCGCGCCGAAAAACTGAATCTCGGCGGACGCGTCGTTCTCCCCGGCTTCGTCGATTCCCACACCCACCTCATTTTTCCCGAGAGCCGCGCCGCGGAATACGAAATGCGCATCTCCGGCGCCACGTACGAAGAAATCGCGCACGCGGGCGGCGGCATCCGCAACAGCGTAAAAAAACTTCGCCGCGCCCCCGCGCCCGACTTGAAACGCCGCGCGCTGAAAAATCTTCGCGACTTCGGCGCCCACGGCACGACCACCATTGAAGCCAAAAGCGGCTACGGCCTCGACTGGGAAAGCGAACGCAAAATCCTCACGCTCCAGGCCGAACTGCATCAGGAACAGCCGATCGACATCCATTCCACATTCCTCGGTGCACACGTGGTTCCTAACGAATACAAAAAACGCCCCGATGCGTACGTCGATCTCGTCGCTAAAAAATGGATCCCCGCCGTCGCTCTCTCCGGGCTTGCGGAATTCTGCGACGTCTTCTGCGACCGCGGCGCCTTTACTGTCGCCCAATCGCGAAAAATCTTGAAAGCCGGCCGCGCCGCCGGTCTCGTTCCGCGTATCCACGCCGAACAGCTCATCAATACGGGCGCCGCTCGCCTCGCCGATCGAACTCGAAGCCGCCAGCGCCGATCACCTCGAAAAGCTCACCGATGCCGACATCCGCGCCCTCGCGGCGTCCAACGTCGTCTGCACCATGCTTCCCGGCTGCTGCTTCCATCTCGGCCTCGCGCACTACGGGCCCGCGCGCCAGCTCATCGACGCCGGAGCGATCATCGGCCTTGCCACCGATTTCAATCCCGGCACCAGCCCCACGCTCAGCATGTCCGTGATTCTTTCGCTGGCCTGCAATCAGCTCCGCATGACTCCCGCGGAAGCCATCTCCGCAGCCACCATCAATCCCGCCTACTCTCTCCGCGTTCACGACCGCATCGGCTCGCTCGAGGTTGGCAAATACGCCGACTTCGCCGCGTTCGACGTGGCCGACTACCGCGAAATCCCGTATTATTTTGGTGTGAACTTGTGCAGTCTCACGATGAAACGCGGTGCCATCATCCACGCACGAAACCTCTAATCGAAAGCTCGAACGGACCGAATGAAACGAATCGTTGAATGCGTGCCCAATTTTTCCGAAGGCCGCGACGAAGCCAAAATTGACGCCATCGTCTCAGCCATGCGCGAAGTTCCGGGCGTGTACCTGCTCGATCGCGAAAGCGACGCCGACCACAATCGTTGTGTCATCACTCTCGCCGGCGAACCCGAAGTCGTTGCCGAGGCCGCCTTGCGCGGAGTGGGTAAAGCCGCCGAACTCATCGACCTCACCAGACATACCGGCGCGCATCCCCGCCTTGGCGCCACCGACGTAGTTCCCTTCATTCCTGTCGAAGGCGTCACCATCGAGGATTGCGTCGCGCTCTCCAAAAACGTCGGCCGCGAAATCTGGGAACGCTTCAAAATTCCCGTCTATTTCTACGAAGCCGCCGCCGCAGCGTCCCGAGCGGGCCAACCTGGAAAATATTCGCCAAGGGCCAATTCGAAGCCCTCGTCGTCGAAGCGCCCAGAAATCCCGACCGCGCGCCTGACGTTGGCGGCCCCGCGCTCCACCCGACCGCGGGCGCGGTGGTCGTCGGCGCGCGAAAATTCCTGGTCGCCTACAACATCAATCTCAATACGCACGACATCGAAATCGCCAAGAAAATCGGCAAGAACATCCGCTTCTCCAACGGCGGTCTGCGCTACGTCAAAGCCATGGGCGTCGATCTGAAGGCCCGCAACCTCGCCCAGGTCTCCATCAACCTGACCGACTTCGAGCAGACGCCTCTCCACCGCGTGTTCGAGATGGTCAAGCGCGAAGCCGAACGCTACGGCGTCTCCATCGTCGGCAGCGAAATCGTCGGCCTGATTCCCAAGCGCGCCATCGAAATCACCGCCGACTTCTATCTCCAGCTCGAAAACTTTTCGCCCGCGCAGGTGTTTGAAAATCGTATGCAGGCGTCGCTTTCGGGCGGCGCTATGTCTGAAGGTCCCGGCAAACTCGCATCGCTCGCTCAGCCTTTTCTCGATGCCGTTGCCGCGCCAACCGCCGTTCCCGGCGGCGGATCGGTCAGCGCGCTTGCTGGCGCGCTCGGCGCAAGCCTCGGCCAGATGGTCGCTGGGCTTTCGCGCAAAAAAAAGTCCCAGGCCGCTCACGTCGAACAGCTCAGCGACGCCGTCTCCGAATTTCACGCCGCTTCCAAGTTCCTCTCCGAGGCGGTGGACCGCGACGCAGCGTCATTTGAGCCCGTAATGGCTGCTTACAAACTGCCCCAGGAAACGTCTGAACAGCAGACGCATCGCGAAGAAGCCATCCAGCTTGCCCTCCACGGAGCCGCCACTGTGCCTCTTGAAGTTGCGCGGAAGGCTGCCGACGCTTTTGACCGTCTCGGTGCACTGCGTGCCATGTCCAGCGCCTCGATGGCTTCGGATATCCGCGTCGGCCGTTTGATGGCCGCTGCCGCGGTTCACGGCGCGCTCGCCAACGTGGAGATCAATCTGGAATCGATCTCCGACTCGAAATTCGCCGCCGATTTGCGAACCGAATCCGCATCGCTCGCTGCGCGCGTCGCCGGCCCGGTTTCTTGATGCTCGTAATTTGTGGATCCTGAATTTGAACTGAGGGGAATACCAACGTGACCAATCGAATCGTACGAATCTCAATTCTCGCCGTGCTTGCCGCCGCCGTATTGATCGGCGCCATCACCGCGATTCCCAGGCGCGTCTTCGCCGCGACTCTCAGCTCTTCGGTGATCGGCATGTTCCCCAAAGACGTCGGAGAATTCGCCTACGCCGACCTGAAAGCATCGCGCAAATATTCCTGGTTTCCGCAGCTCCGCGACCAGCTGCTGCCCGTCGCGCTTCGTCCAGTTCGAGCAGTTTCTGGAATCCGCAGGCGTCGATCCCAATTCGCAGGTGGATGAACTCGCCTGGGGCGGCATCGCCAACGGCAAGGGCGAAGAAATGGTCGGCGTCGCGCTCGGCAGCTTCGATCCCAATTCCAGCGAAGCGAAATTCAAGCCCAAAAGCTGCCCGTGTTCGACGTCCAGGGCTACCACCTCTACGCCTTTGGCTCCGGCGCCGGCGCGAGCGACATCCTGTTCACGTTCATCGACGCGAACACCGCCGCCTTCGGCCACCGCTCCGCGCTCGAGAAACTGATCAACGTCCGCATGGGCGCCGCCGAAAGCATGCCACCAACACAACCTTTTCCCGCTGATCAACGAAGCCAACGGCAACGGCATCATCTGGGCCGTACTGGACCAGAACTACACGCATCTCGCCATGCAACAGCTCCTGCCGCAGGCCAGCCAGTTCCCGCAGGCTCAGCCAGATCATGGATCGCATGCACGCCATGACTATCTTCGTCAACGCCGATAGCGGCGTGGATGCCCACTTTCAAGCCGTCTGCGACTCCGTTAACGACGCCAACACTCTGGCCGCCGCTCTGCAAGCGGGTGTGATGTATCGTCGTTACCAGGCCGCGCAAACCGATCCCACCATGGCCAAAACCCTTGACCACGTCACCATCATCCCGGCTGGCGATCGCCTCAAGATCGACGCGCCGGTCTCGCAGGACGAGTTGATGTCGCTGATCCAAACCAAAGCTTTCGCGTCGCCAATCTAAATTCCGTCAATTCGAAAGTTAATCTGCGGCGCGCCGGAGCACACCTCGGCGCGTCGTTCCTTTTTTCGCTTCAGTATTTTCGGGAAATAATCCGGAAGGAATTTCGCTCGCCGCGCTTTAAACCGTCGCCCCGCGCTGGCAATATTTGATCAATGTCATCCGCGATACGCCGTTCTTCGTTTCATACTGCACGCGGTCCACGCTGGTTTTCTGCAGCGCCGCATTCAAGCCCGCGCCGCCCGCCGCTTGCAAGTTTCCCGCGAATGAATCCAGTCCCGCCGTCGGCGTCGCTTCGCCCTCGTGCTGGATTTCCACTTCCACCCGATCCGGATAATCCGAAACCACCATTTTCAGTTCCGGCTCGCTCGCTGCTCCCGCTATCAGTAACGGAAACGTTTCCTTGCACGCCTCCACCGCCGCCGACGTCAACGCCTCCTGCGACTCCGTCGTCAATCCGCAGCGCGTCGAGCAAAAACAAATCACTGCCCCTACCGCGGCCATCAGCCGCGCGTCGTCGTGGAGCAGGAGCTCCGTCCGCGCTGGTTCAGTGGTCATCCGAATCGGCCAACGCCACGTCGCACGCCTCGCGGCAGTCGGGACAGTAATATATCCCATCCACGGCCATCCGGACGCCGAATTGCGAATGGCAGTGGCAGCAGTACTTCTCGCAGGTGCAATTCCGTTCCGGCTTGTCGCATTGCGAACACAACGTCGTCTGTACCATCGGAGCCTCGAAAGGGACGCGGTTCGCCCCAGCCTTTCAATCGTAGGTCACGCCAACCCACCTCACAAGCGCCTTGCCGCGCGCAATTCCCTACCCGTCACACCCGCTTCCGCACTCGATTTCTCGCGCTTCATCCGCGCCAAAATCGATGGCCGGGTGCGTTTCTTGACACTCCAAAACACGCATGCTAGGTTCGATGTTTAAGGTTTCTCTCGCCATTTTTTCAGGACGAACTGAGTGAGCACGCCGGCAGCGACCGAACTTCGCAAGACAGCTCTGAACGCAGTCCACCGCCAGCTTGGGGCCCGCATGGTGAATTTCGGCGGCTGGGATATGCCTCTGGAATACTCCGGCATCCTCGCCGAACATGGGGCCGTCCGCACTCGCGCTGGCCTTTTCGACGTCAGCCACATGGGCGAGCTCGAAATCACGGGCCCCGAAGCCGAAAAGCTGGTCCAGTGGGTCAGTTGCAACAATGCCGCAAAGCTCGCCATCGGCCAGATCCACTATTCCGGCCTGATGACGTCCCGCGGCACTTTCGTGGACGACCTTCTCGTCCACAAAATTTCGCCCACGCACTTTCTGCTTTGCGTCAATGCCAGCAACCAGGACGGGGACTTCGCTCACATCGTCGCCAACAACAAATTCGACGCTCGCGTGGAAAACACCGGCCCGCGCTACTCGCAGCTCGCGATTCAAGGACCGCGCTCCGAGGAAATTCTGCAGCCACTGACACCCGTCGATCTTGCTCCGATCCGCTACTACCATTTCACATTCGGCAAAGTCAGCGGCACCGATTGCCTCATCGCCCGCACCGGATACACCGGCGAAGACGGATTTGAACTGTACTTCGATCCACAGCTTTCAGAAAAAATGTGGAACGCCCTCACCGAAGCTGGGAAGCCGCACGGGATGATTCCCTGCGGACTTGGCGCGCGCAACACGCTCCGCCTCGAAGCGGGCATGTGCCTTTATGGCCATGAAATCGACAACTCCACCACTCCCTGGGAAGCCGGCCTTGCCTGGATTTGCAAAATGGAAAAGGCGCCGTTTCTCGGAAGCGACGTTCTCGCGAAACAGAAACAGGAAGGCGTACCGCGCAAGCTGGTCGGCTTCGAAATGCTCGATAAGCGCATCGGCCGCGACGGCTATCCCGTCTCCATCGCCGGCCGCGAAGTCGGCGCCGTCACCAGCGGCTGCCCTTCGCCTTATCTCAAAAAGAACATCGGCATGGCTTACGTTCCGCCCGAATTCATCTGCGGTCGGTACGGCGCTCGACATCAACATCCGCGGACAGGCTGCCGCTGCGCGCATTATTCCGCTGCCATTTTACAAGCGTCCTCAACCGCAAAGTCGCATCCAATAGGGGGTAAGAATGTACCCGGCTGATTACCGCTACACCAAAGACCACGAGTGGATTCACGTGGACGGCTCCGTCGGCACGGTCGGTATCACCGACTATGCCCAGCAGGAACTCGGCGATGTGGTCTTCGTCGAAATGCCCAAGCCCGGCGCCGCCATCAAAGCCGGACAGTCCTTCGGCACCGTGGAATCCGTAAAGGCCGTCAGCGAGATTTTCAGCCCTGTATCCGGCGAGGTCGTGGAAGCGAATCCCTTGCTCACCGACGCTCCGGAAAAGATCAATCAGGACCCGCACAAATCGGCGTGGCTCGTGAAACTCAAGCTCTCCGATCCCGGCGAACTTTCAGCTTTGATGGACGCCACCGCCTACGAAGCCTACGTCGCCGAAAAAGCGAAGGAACACTAAACGGAATGCGCTACCTGCCCAAAAGCCCGTCCGAACGAACCGAAATGCTCGCCGACATCGGCGCGAAATCGATCGACGAACTTTTCACCTCGATCCCGGAAAAGTTTCGCCTGCACCAAACCGCTGAACCTGCCCGGCCCGCTCTCCGAGAGCGAGATCATCCGCTATTTTCAGGATCGCGCCGCGGAAAATACGCGCGGCTACACCTCGTTTCTCGGGGCTGGCGTATATCAGCATCTCCGCTCCGTTGTTCCGGACGCTCTGATCCAGCGCGGAGAATTTCTCACTTCCTACACTCCCTATCAGGCTGAGTTCGCGCAAGGTACCCTAACCGCGATCTTCGAATTTCAGACGCTGATGTGCCAGCTTACCGGTCAGGATGTCGCCAACGCGTCGATGTACGATGGTTCCACCGCGCTCACCGAGGCCATCTTGATGGCCGAGCGCATCACCGATCGCCACTCTGTCCTGATCGCGCGCTCCGTGCATCCCGAATACCGCCAGGTGGCGCGCACCTACGCGAAGAATCTCGGCCTCGAAGTCGAGGAGATCGGGTTCACCGCCTCCGGCCAGCTGGATCAGTCGCAACTCACCAAGGAAAAGCTCGCAAGGGCCGCCGCCGTTGTCGTCCAGTCGCCCAACTTCTTCGGCGTCCTGGAAGACATTCCGGCGCTCGCTGCTGCCGCGCACGCCGAGAATTCCCTGCTCGTCACCGCCATCGCTGAAGGGTTGTCGCTTGGTATCGTCAAGCCGCCCACCGAAGCCGACATCGTCGCCATGGAAGGCCAAGCCTTCGGCATTCCGCCAAGCTACGGAGGGCCGTTCGTAGGCGTCATCGCCACGCGCGACAAATTCGTCCGCCAGATGCCCGGCCGCCTCGCCGGTCAAACCTCCGACGCCGAAGGCAATCGCGGCTTCGTGCTTACGCTCGCCACGCGCGAGCAGCACATTCGCCGCGAGAAGGCCACTTCCAACATCTGCACCAACGAAGCTCTATACGCTCTCGCCGCCACAATCCATCTTTGCCTTCTGGGCAAGGAGGGCATCCGCGAGCAGGCACATCAGAATCTTTCGAAGGCGCGCTTCGCGCAGGCCGAGTTGTTGAAAATTCCCGGCGTGAAGCTGGCTTTCTCGGGCCCATCGTTCAACGAGTTCACGCTCGAATTCCCGCGCTCCGTGAAAATGATCAATGCCGCGCTGCTGAAGGAAAAAATCATCGGACCGTACACACTCGGCGTTCATTATCCCGAACTCACCAAGCGCGGAGTGGTCTGCGTCACGGAAACCATGCCCCGCGCCGAAATCGAGCGGTTCGCTTCCGCCGTTCGCGCAATTTTAGAGCAGCCTGTATAGGCCGCCGGCAATCCATCGGTCTGCTGCATACGTTCTTGGAAGAAGGAGAAGTCGGAATTGAATACGAAAGTCACCGATCTGGAAGCGCCTGCCTCGCAAATCCGCAAGGTGCGCCAGCACGTCAGCCAAAATGAAAGCCTGATCTTCGAGCATTCGCTGCCCGGCAAGCGCGGCATGGAGCTTCCGCCGCTCGATGTCCCCGCCGTCGATCCGGCCGCTGCGCTCGGCGCTGCATTCAGCCGCGATTCCGTTGAAGGCTTCCCCGAAGTCAGCGAAATCGAAGTGATCCGCCACTTCACCCGCCTTTCCACATGGAATTACGCGATCGATCTCGGCATGTACCCGCTCGGCTCCTGCACCATGAAATACAATCCGCGCGTCAACGAGTTCGTCGCGCGGCTCGAAGGCCTGGCCACCGAGCATCCCGAACAGCCGGCCGAAGTTGTCACAAGGATGTCTGCGCATTCTCGACGATCTGCAGAAGTGCCTGCTGGAAATCACCGGCATGGACGCCGTCACTCTCCAGCCCGCCGCCGGAGCGCAGGGCGAGCTTGCGGGCCTCTTGATGATCCGCGCCTATCACGAAAGCCGTGGCGACGCGCGCCGCACCGTGCTGATTCCCGATTCCGCGCACGGCACCAATCCTGCCTCCGTTGTAATCGCCGGATACGAAGTAAAGAACATCAAATCCAACGACCGCGGCCAGATCGATACCGACCATCTCCGCGAGTTCTGCACTCCAGATGTCGCCGCGCTGATGCTCACCAATCCCAGCACCATCGGCGTATTCGAAGAGCGCATCGCGGAAATTTCCGACATCCTGCACGAACGCGGTGCCCTGCTCTATATGGACGGCGCGAACATGAATGCGCTCGCCGGCGTCACGCGGCCGGGCGACTTCGGCGTGGACGTGATGCACCTGAACCTGCACAAGACCTTCTCCACTCCGCACGGCGGTGGTGGACCTGGCGCCGGACCGGTGATGGTGAAGAAAATTCTCGAACCGTTCCTGCCGACGCCCGTGGTCGTGAAGAAAGAAAACGGCTCCTACGCGCTCGATTACAATCGCCCCAAATCGGTGGGCCGTGTGCGAGCATTCGTAGGGAACTTTGGCGTTCTGTTACGAGCGCTGGCGTACACGTTGGCGTACGGTCCCGGCATTCGCCAAGCCACGGAAGACGCGGTACTCAACGCCAACTACATCCGCAAAAACCTCGAAGGCCTGTTCGATCTCCCCTACGACCTGCCGTCGATGCACGAAGTGGTATTCAGCGACGCGCGGCAGAAAGCTCGCGGCGTGAACACGATGGACATCGCCAAGCGCCTGATCGACTACGGCTTCCACCCTTACACCACCGCGTTCCCGCTGATCGTTCCCGGCGCCATGATGATCGAGCCTACGGAATCCGAGTCGCGCGAAGAGCTGGACATGTTCATCGATGCGATGAAGTCGATTGCTGCCGAAGCCGAGTCGAATCCGGAACTGGTGAAGACTGCTCCGCACTCGACGCGCGTCGGCCGCCTGGACGAAGTCGCAGCCGCGCGCAAGCCGGTTCTGCGCTGGAAACCATGAAGGACGTAATCGAGGTCGCCGCGCTTTCTCCCGAACAGGCGGAGTTCCTCGCAAGCATCTTCCTCGCCTCCGTAAAAAAAGAAGGCGTCACCACCTCAAAAGTTTTGCACGCCGTCCCCGTCGAGAACTGCAATTATCGCCCGCACGAAAACTCACGCAGCGCGATCGAACTGGCCTGGCACCTCGCTTCGGTGGATATATGGTTTCTGCGGAGCTTCCTGATCGGAAAGTTTGAAATGGAAGACGACGAGGAAACCGTTCCCGCGGATACCACGCCCGCTGACATTGCTTCGCTCTACGATGACGCCTTCGCGATCAAAATTGAAAAAGTAAAAAAACTGACTCCCGAATTCTGGGCCACACGAATTCCCTTCTTCGGAATGTACAACCAGCCCGCTGTGCTGTATCTCCAGTTCATGCTCAACCACGCCATTCATCATCGCGGGCAACTCTGTGCCTACCTGCGGCCGATGGGCGCCCGAGTCCCCAACATTTACGGCGGCAGTTTCGACGAGCCGTTGGAATACACCGAAGAATAGCTCCGTTCCGCCGCCGAACTCGGCAATTCCGCCGAAACGGTGCTGCTCAAAATTGATCCCCCAAATAAAACGCGGCGTGCCGAGCCGTCAGGCTGCAGCACGCCGCGTCGCATCCCGCGAAGGATGAACTCGTTTTTCTTTGCTCGCCGGAACGTACGAACTTTAGTTCGTACATTGAGCCGAATCTGAAGCCCGGCTTCAGCCGCTGAAGCGGTTTTGCTCGGCTCGCGTTACGTACGAGCTAAAGCTCGCACCTTTCCGACGGATGAAAATTTATTTCTTGTCGATTTTGGCTTTTTCGACCGGGACGCCGCGCGACGCAACCGGGTGAACGCGCTGGATCGCGGTCAAGTCCACGGCTGCAGCGGCTGCCGGGAAAAGTTCCGGCCGGCCGTCGGAGCTTGCCGTGGCTACATCGGACATCAAGCCCGAGGCAGGCGAAGCCATCGGAATCAGCGCGCCTTCGGCTTCTTTCAAGAACATCAAGCCGGATTCGCCGCCGTTCCAATCGATCGAAATCACATCGCCGAGCGAAACCTGTTCGGTGGCCAACAGGCTCGCAAGCGGATAAACCAGATGCCGCTCGATCGCCCGCTTCAGGTGCCGCGCGCCGTACTTCAAGTCCGTCCCTTCGCGCAGCAAAAACTCCCGTGCCGGCGGCGTGGCGCGGAACAGGAACCGTCCCTTGGCCGTTTCCAGCACGCGCTGCTGCACCATTCCCAGTTCGATATCGAGGATCTGTTCCAGCTGCTGCGACCGCAGCGGATGAAACACCACCGTCTTATCGATCCGGTTCATGAATTCCGGCGCGAATTTGCGCTTCGCCGCTTCGGCTGCGGTCTTCTCGACTTTTTCGTCCAGCCGCACGGTTGTGTCCGCTTGCTTCACCGGCGCAAATCCCATCCCGCCGACCATCAGCTCGGTGATTTCCTGTCCGCCCAGGTTCGACGTCAGAAAGATCATCGTCTGCGACAAATCCACGCGCCGGTTGTCGCCCAGCGTCAACGTTGCCTTGTCCAGAATTCCCAGCAGCAACTGCCACAGCGCGTCGCTGGCTTTCTCGATCTCGTCGAAGAGCAGAAAACGAAATCTTCAGCTTCTCGGTGTGATACTGCGCGAGCGCTTCCTGGGTGATCAGCGGATGCGTCTCCCGGTGCCCCAAATATCCCGGGGGCGAGCCAATCAATTTCGCGATTTCGTGCGAGTGCTGAAACTCGGCGCAGTCCACCTTAATCACCGCGCGCGGATCTCCAAACAGCACTTCGGCCGTCGCCTCGACGACGCGCGTTTTCCCCGCACCCGTCGGGCCCAGGAACAACAAATTCCCCACAGGCCGTCCCGGCGAGTTCAGTCCCGCCCGGAACACCTGATACAGGTCCACCACCGCCTGCACCGCTTCATCCTGCCCAACAATCTTCCGCCTCAGCCCTGCCTCGAAATCCCGAGATTCCACGCTGCGCTGGGTCGGGTCGAGTTGTAGTGCTTGCGCGCCCACGGTGATTCCCTTTACCGGAACTTCCTGCCGCCATTCGCGACCGCCAGATCGCCTCGCTCGAACTGATTCAACTTGATCTCGAGCGTAGATCGAAGCAATCGTAATTGCGTGACCAGTTCTCGGCTTGAATTGGCTCGATCCGCCAGCACCAGCATCGGCGGCGTCAGATCGGCCAGGTCCAGGTTAAGGTTGCGTAGTGCGTGCATGAGGGTCTGCACATAAGGGGATCGAACGTCGAACACCGGCGCCCGGTTGTTCACCTGCTCGCGCAGGCTGGGCCAATCCAGTTGAAGAAAAGGATGATTGCGCGATACGCGCCGCACCACGTCATCCGTGATCTTCGGCCGCTCCCCCAAACGCGCCAGGTGCAGTTGCCGCACTTTTCCTTCCCGGCGCACGTTATGCACCAGAAAGTACGAGTTGCCTTTGCGCCTGACGAAAGCCACCTCTGCTCCCCTCGTCACCTCCGGGAATCCCCCGATTCTTACGGAACGGTGACGAAACTGTGCGTAGTGTATGAACGCTCCACTACATTCACAATGGTACAGATGGGCTAACTCGTGCCCCTGCTTCCAATGCGTTATTACTTTTGAGGCACGAATGCCCAGCCACGCACACGGTAGCTGCGGGTGCAGAGAGCGCGAGCCGTAAGCTGCCGCCCGCCGAGGCCTCCTACTCCTCCCGGCTGCGGCTCTGCTTCTCGCGCTCGCTATTGCGATCCTCGCCATCGTGCCTCTCCCGCTTCTTCGCTCTTTAAAGCGCCCACTGTGTTAAACCCGGATGCGCCCCGCAGGTCGCGTTTGCAACCTGAGGAGCCGATGGCAGTTGCCACCACGAAGCCGGAGCATCGCGAGCGCCCGATGCGCACCACCCCATGTCTCGCCATCCACCGCTCCACGGTTAACCTTCCCGTATCCGCGAGAGTCGCGCCGCTCGCCTTCGTATTGCGGCGGGCAGCCGCCGCCGTCGCAGCGCGCCACGAAAAGGGACGCCAGCTTTGGACCCTCACCAGGGCACATCTCGCCCGCCCTCGCCGCGGCCCTCGCTAAGATCCGAAACGATCCGGGATGCCTCCGAATCGCAAAAACGGCCCCAAAATTTTGTATGTAAGAGTTGCGATTAGAACGTGGGCGTGATGATTGTTTTCTAGCAGTTACGGCCGTTTCTAATAGTTGAAAGTTGCGGTTAGAAACGGGGGAAATCCCGGGCCGGAGGAGCCCGCTCGTCCGTCCTACGACGGTCGCAGCGTGGCTCAAGTTCGGCTGATAACGCATAGCCGGGTTCTCCGGTGCCTTCAAAAAAGCGCACGACTGATGTTAACACGAAGGCACCTGATAATCAACTACTAACGGGGCGGGGGCGCGGTTCGGGAGCAAAACGAAGACGGAGGTCCGTGGGGTGTTTCTTTTCCCGCGCGCCGTGCTGTATCTTGTTCGCCAGCGGGAATAACGTCGCGCACTTCGGAGGGCGACCAGTGGATCACGCTAGGAAATCCGCTCGAACGGACTCAACTGGTCGGGCGCGCGCAGGAAGCCAAAAGCAAATTCAGACTTACGTTAACGAAAGAGCTGCCCTCCTAAATGCGGCAATCGCGCGGTCCCTTTTGCAGCACAGCGTGGCCGAGGATGAATTTCGTTGGGTGTCGCCGCTGGCTGCGGACTCTTATGCTGAATACCAGGACTCGGAATTTCTCGAACGTGTCGGTTTTGGTCAGCTGGCACCGATCTTGTCAAACTTCTGGCCGCGACGCGGTCCGTGCTGGGACGCTATGGCTCAAATACGCGACGGGTGCGTGCTTGTGGAAGCGAAAAGCCACGTAGACGAGATCTATGGCTCCGGCTGTGGTGCTTCAGAAAAGAGCGCAGCAAAGATTCGATTGGCGCTCGATGCCACGAAAACATGGCTCGGCGTAGCGCCCGATCTTGATTGGATGAGCGGGGTTTATCAATCGGCAAACCGATTCGCTGCACTCTACTTTCTTAGAGAGGTTGCCCGAGTTCGAGCATTTCTCGTGAATATCTACTTCTTAGGCGATCCCATCTCGAAAACATCGTTGACCGAAGAACGTTGGCAAGCCGAGATTACAAACGTGAACAAAGCGCTCGGTCTTGCTCGAAGCGTGCCGTTCACTTCTTCGGTGTTCTTATCCGTCTAGACAGCGAGTTGGTGAGTTGCTATCCGCCCTTAATTGGGTCTTAAACATCGTTCGAGCGTGCAAAGAGGGTTGCCTGCAAGGATCGAACGAGAATCCTCGCTCTGGAATTAAGATACAAAAGGCGACGATGTCCTGGCTTCCCGTGTACAAGCTCGTGAAACAAATACCGCGCGGGCGCGTAACAACCTATGGAGCGCTGGCGAAAGCCCTAAAGCTCCGTGGCGGGGCGCGAGCGGCGGGTTACGCGCTGGCCGCTTGCCCGCGAGGGCACGGAGTTCCCTGGCATCGCGTAGTCGGAGCGGGCGGAAAGATCCGTTTGCCGGAGCCAACCGCGTCGCTGCAGCGGCAGCTGCTGGAATCCGAAGGCGTCCAGGTCCACGGCCTCTCGATGGACTTCAAAAAATACGGGTGGGCGCCCCGCAAGCCAAAGAAACAACCCAAGCCGAAGAAACGAAAAAACCCGAATCGCCGGTCGGTCCGAAACTAGGCGACGCGCGGCCGCATCGCGCGCCAATCGCGGGTGTGATATAGAAGTAGATTCGTTTTACTGGGGACACGCATCTTGCCGGAAGCCATCATCGAAGTTAACGACCTTTACAAAAGTTACGGCGCAGTGGAAGCCGTCCGCGGCATATCTTTCCATGTGGACGAAGGCGAAGTTTTCGGCCTGCTCGGCCCCAACGGCGCGGGCAAAACCAGCACCGTGGAAATCCTGGAAGGCATGCGCACGGCCGACAAAGGCGAAGTCCGGGTCTGCGGGCTGAATCCCGAAAAGGCCGGCAACAAGTTCAAGCTGCAGATCGGCGCGGTGCTGCAATCGACGGCGCTGCCGGACAAGGTCCGGGTGAAGGAAGCGCTGGACCTGTTCGCGGAATTTTACGGCGAGCGCGCGGACACCACGGCGCTGCTGGAACGATTCCAGCTGACCGAAAAAAAGAACGCTTTTTACAAAGAACTGTCCGGCGGGCAGAAGCAGCGGCTCGCGCTGGCCATGGCGCTGGTGAACAATCCGAAGGTGGTTTTCCTGGACGAGCCGACGGCAGGGCTTGATCCGCAAGTCCGGCGCGAGATTTACGACATCATCGAAGAGCTGCGCCGCGACAAAAAAACCGTTCTGCTCACCACCCATTACATCGAAGAAGCCGAAAAACTGTGCGACCGCGTGGCCATCGTGGATCACGGAAAAATCATCAAGACCGGAACGCCGCGCGAGCTGAAGCAATCTTCGGCCGGAACGACGCGTATCGAAGTAAGGCTGGCGCGACCCGCCGAGGAAACCGCCCTGCGCGCGCTCGAAGGCGTGTCCGATTTTCGGACGATGGGGGATACCTACGTTCTTTACGCGTCGCGCGCCCCGCAGGCGATCGTTTCGCTGGTGAAGCACCTCGAAGCCGACAACAACGAGCTGCAAAGCATGGAAATGTATTCGCCGTCGCTCGAGGATGTGTTCATCGAACTGACCGGCCGGAGACTGAGGGAATAAACATGGCTGCCAACGCAATCGCGAATACCTGGGCGTTAATCAAAGTCCGCATACGACTGGCGACTCGCAACAAAATGTTCCTGTTCTTCAGCCTGCTGATGCCCATGATTTTTCTGTTTCTGTTTGTGATGATCTGGGGCAAAAGCTCGCCGGAAAAAATCAGCTACATTTTCGGCGGCATCCTCACGCTCACGGTGATGGGCGGCTTCTGGGGATTGAGCGTCCAGTTGGTCACTTTCCGCGAACAAGGGATACTTAGACGCTTCCGGCTCGCGCCCGTTGGCGCAGGCCCGATGCTGGCCTCAAGCATCATCGCCAACTTCATTCTGGTGGTGCCGTTCATCGTCGTCGAAATGCTGGTCGGTCGCTACGTGCTGCACATGGCTTCGTGGGGCAACGTTCCGGTAATTTTCGTGCTGGTGATGATCGGGTCGGCTACTTTCTCCGCGTTCGGTTTAATCGTTGCCAGCGTCACCAACTCCATGCAGGAAACGCAGATCATCAACCAGTTGATCTGGATGGTTTTTCTGTTTCTTTCCGGAGCGACGATTCCACTCAGCGTGTTTCCCCGCTGGGTTCAATACGTCACTCTATTTTCGCCGGCCACTTACCTGGCTACCGGATTTCAGAGCGCCATGACCCACCGCGCCACCGTGCCTGAAATCCTGACCGATTCGATCGCCCTTGCCGTGGGCCTGCTAGTGGCCTTCGAAATTGCGCGCCGGATTTTCCGTTGGGAGCCCGAAGAAAAAGTCTCGCCTCGCGCGAAAGTGTGGGTGGTGGTCGCGTTGATCCCGTTTCTTGCTTTCGGCGCATACGAAGCCGTCAACGGCACGCTGCTAAATCGGGTCCACAACACCATGGATTATCTCGACCGCACGGACGCGGCTCCCGCGCCCAGTTCGAACTCGAATTAACGCTGGATGTCATCTCGTTCGCCCAACTCGCTCCCCGACTGAATGCCGGGCGCGGGCTCACTGCAAAATTTTCTCCATCCGGCACCCGCGCGCTTACATCCAACCTGTTTACATCGGATGGGGCGCGCCGTACCATCAGCGAACCCATTGACAGGAGACTCAACATGGAACGCACCGCATCCGCCGTATGGAACGGCTCCCTGAAAGACGGCCACGGCAGCATCTCCACGCAGAGCGAAATTCTGAACGACGCGCCGTATTCCTTCGTGACGCGATTTGAAAACGCGAAAGGCACGAACCCGGAAGAACTGATCGCCGCCGCGCACGCGGGCTGCTTCACCATGGCGCTTTCCGCGCAGCTTGGGACGATCCACGCCGTGCCGGAAAAACTGGCGACGACCGCGACGGTGACGCTCGAAAATCTGAGTGGCGCGTGGACGATTTCAAAAATCCATCTGGAAGTGACCGCAAAAGTGCCGGGGCTCTCGCAGACTGCGTTCGATGCCGCCGCCGCGAGCGCCAAAGCCAACTGCCCCGTTTCGCGGCTCTTCAAGGCGGACATTTCGCTCACCGCCAAGCTGGAGTCCGCTGCATGAGACCGGTGGCCTTCATTGGCCTGTTCATCATCCTGCTCGTACTTCTCGAAGCGTTTGAGACGGTGGTGCTGCCGCGCCGCGTAACGCGTTGGTTTCGGCTGACGCGCCTGTTTTACGTTTGCACCTGGAAGCCGTGGAAGTGGATCGCGCGGCATATCAAAGGAACGCGGCAGCGGGAAACATTTCTCAGCTTTTACGGCCCGCTTTCGCTGCTGGTGCTGTTTGCGCTCTGGGGGGGCGCGCTTTTGGTGGGTTTCGCGTTGCTCTACTATGGCAACGAAAAATACGATCCTTCGCGCCCAAGCCTGGGGATGTGTTTTTACCTGAGCGGCACGACGCTTTTTACGCTGGGCATCGGCGACGTGACGCCGCATACCGCGATTGAACGCGTCCTCGTGGTTTTTGAAAGCGGCCTCGGACTCGGATTTTTGGCGCTGGTGATCAGTTATTTGCCGGTGATCTATTCGGCGTTCTCGCGGCGCGAAGTGAGCATTGTGCTGCTGGATGCGCGCGCGGGTTCTCCTCCGACTGCCGCTGAATTGCTGAGGCGCCACAATGGCCCGCACGGCATGGAAGCGCTGCGGCAGCTTTTTGTGGATTGGGAGCGCTGGTCGGCCGAGCTGCTGGAGAGCCACATCTCGTATCCGGTGGTGAGCTATTTCCGCTCGCAGCACAGCAACGAATCGTGGATCGCGGCGCTTACGACAATTCTGGACTCGACGGCATTGCTGATCGCGATGGGCGATAACGCGTGCTCGCGGCAGGCGCGGCTTACGTTTGCGATGTGCAGGCATACGCTCGTCGATTTGTCGCAGGTGTTTTATGCGCGGCCGGTGAGTCCGGAGAAAGACCGCCTTCCTGAAGAGGAGTACGCGCGGCTTCGGAATGCGCTGAAGGAAGCGGGCTACGAACTGCGCTACACGGACGAGACCAATAAAAAATTGAAGCAGCTGCGAGAGCTGTACGAGCCTTTTTTGGAGGCGCTGTCGCGGCATCTTTTCACCGCGGTGCCACCCTGGATCCTGGACCAGCAAGTCATGGATAACTGGAAGACCAGCGCGTGGAGCCGGATCTCCGGATTCTCGGTGCCGCGAGCTGTGGACGTGGCGCAGGACGACCATTAGCGCTAGCGAGGCGTGCTGTGGCGAAAAAAGTGGAAGCGATGAAGCAGGCGATCGCGTCGGGGAAACCTTTTGCTCCCATTGGCGTTCTGATCGGATTCGAAATTGCGTCGCTCGAAGAAGGCCACGCTGTGATCGAGCTTCACGCGACGGACAGGCATTCAAATCCGATGGGGACGCTTCATGGCGGCGTGCTGTGCGACATCGCGGATGCGGCGATGGGGATTTCTTTTGCGTCAACACTGGAAGAAGACGAATCGTTCACTACGCTGGAGCTGAAAATTAACTTTTTGAAGCCGGTGTGGAACGACAAGCTGCGCGCGTCCGGCAAAGTGGTGAAGCGCGGGCGATACATTGGGATGGTGGAGTGCGACGTGACCAATGCGAAGGGCGATCTGGTGGCGAGGTCGAGTTCAACGTGCATGGTGCTGCGCGGCGAGCAGGCTTCGGGACGATAGTCTGGGCGATGGCGCGCGGTGAGCGGCGACTGCAAACGTTCGTTCAATCAATATTTGTAATGCATGCGAGCCAAAATGGTAGCGGCACACGCGTGGGCTAGCAGGTTCGCGTGATTGACACCGTTGGCGGCGTCCTCTAATCTGCATTCGCGCCGCATTTTTGCGGAATTTCCGCAACGCACGGAGCACACCATGCCCTTTCCAAAGACCGAGAAAATCTGGCACAACGGCAAGTTCATCAATTGGGACGACGCGAAGATTCACGTGCTGTCACATGTGGTGAGCTACGGCTCGGCCGTGTTTGAGGGCATTCGCTGCTACGAGACGCCGCAGGGGCCGGCACTATTTCGGTTGAAGGACCACATGCAGCGGCTGCGGAATTCGGCGTACATCTACCGGATCGAAGTGCCGTTCACGGTGGAGGAATTGTGCAACGCGAACATGGAATTGATTCGCGTGAACAAGCTGCCGTCGGGCTACACGCGGCCGGTGGTGCTGCGCGGGTATGGCGAGGCGGGCGTGGATCCGCATGGATGTCCGATCGAGACGTACATGGCGTGCCACCCGTGGGGAAAATATCTGGGTGAGGATGGGCACAAGATCGGCGTGGATGTTTGCGTGAGTTCGTGGAACCGGCCGGCGCCGAACACGTTGCCGCAAATGGCCAAGGCCGCGGCGAACTACATGAATTCGCAGTTGATTCGGATGGAGGCGCGCGCGAACGGATACGTGGAAGGGATCGCGCTCGATTCCAATGGCTTGGTGAGCGAAGGCTCGGGCGAGAATATTTTTCTGGTGGTCGATGGAGCGGTGATTACTCCGCCGCTGGCAAATTCCGCGCTGCCGGGCATTACGCGCCACACGGTGATGACGATTTGCAAGGACCTCGGCATCCCCGTCGCGGAGCAGGTGATTCCGCGCGAGATGATTTACATCGCGGACGAGGTTTTCTTCTGCGGCACGGCGGTGGAGATTACGCCGATCCGCTCGGTCGATCGCATCAAGATCGGCGCCGGCGAGCGCGGCCCCATCACCAAGCTGATCCAGGACGAATTTTTCGCGCTGGTGGAAGGCCGCAAAGCCGACCGCCACAACTGGCTGGCGCTGGTAAACGCGGCCGTGCCCGCAGCGACGCGGTAGGCTCTTTTTCAAAGGAGTGTTTGTGAGGCGCGGGCGAATTTGCCCGCGCTTTTTT
This sequence comes from uncultured Acidobacteriota bacterium, assembly GCA_963839325.1. GTDB lineage: Bacteria > Acidobacteriota > Terriglobia > Acidiferrales > UBA7541 > Palsa-295. Next base: position 507,003 of record CAWIUO010000006.1, read on the forward strand.
TACGTCCGACGCGGCGCATTACCAGGGGATCCCGCTTCTTTGACGGAGTAGTCTCCTTCCAGTAGAATCGCGCGCGGGAGAAATTCTTGTACACGCTTCCACAGAAGCTTTTTGCGGAATTTTTCGGGACGTTCACGCTGGTGTTTGCGGCGATTGGCGCGATTGCCGCCGATCAGTACCTGCGCGCCAACGGCCAGCCGGGGCTGACCACACTCGGCGTGGCCACCGCCTACGGCCTCACCTACGCGATCCTGATCGTCGCGCTCGCACACATTTCCGGCGCGCATCTGAATCCCGCGGTGACCATCGGCTTCTGGGTCACGAAGCGCCTCAGCACGCTGCAGTCGCTGTTCTACTGGATCGCGCAACTGGCCGGCGCGGTGGCGGCTTCCTATCTGGTCCTCGCGATTCTGCCGGAGGCGAACTGGCGCGCTGAGGTCCTCGGGACAGTCACTCCCAATCTCGCTGCCGATTTCACGCGGTTCCACGGAATGCTTCTCGAAGGCGCGCTGACGTTCATCCTTGTCTTCATCTTTTTCACCACGACGGTGGGCGAGCACGCCGACCATCATCGCGCGTCCGGGTTCGCCGCGGGCCTCACCGTCATGGCGGGAGCCATTTTTGCGCTGCCTTTTACGGGGGCGTCGTTCAATCCGGCGCGGACGTTTGGGCCGGCGCTGGCCTCACGGCACTGGACCAACCACGGCGTTTACTGGGTGGGACCGCTGCTTGGGGGCGTGCTCGCCGCTGTGCTCTACGACAAAATCTTCCTCTCCGACCGCGGCCCCGCCTAGCCCGCCGAAGTAAAATGGGCGAGCGGCCCGTGTTTTTTCCTTCGCCCACAAACAGCTAAATACACGGGCAGGTTGCCCGCGGTACTCACGGCGCCGCCCCTCAATAAAATGGGCGATTCGCCCGTGTTTCTTCCTTCACCCACAAACAGCTAAATACACGGGCAGGTAGCCCGCGCTACTTCGACCGCCGCGCCTGTACCAGTTCCCCGTACACGCCTCGGCAATAAACCTGCCCTTTCGAACAGGTTGCCACTTTTGGCACCGCCCCTCGGTATCCCGATTGTTGGCCCCCACCCCGCGTGCTACGTTGGCTTGAAGCGACAGCACCTGAGGAATCCATGGCAATCAATATTGACGATCTTCTGCGCCGCGCCGTCGAAAGCCGCGCGTCCGACTTGCACCTGAAGGTCGGAAACCACCCGTATCTCCGCGTTGACGGCAACCTGGGCGGCCTGACCGACGTGCCCCGCATCACGCCGGAAGAAATGCTCTCGATGGCGTTCAGCATGATGACGAACCGCCAGAAGCAAAAATTCAAGGAAACCGCCGAACTCGACATGGCGTACGGCGTCGCCGGCCTAGGCCGCTTCCGTGTGAACGTGTTCCAGCAGCGCGGCAACGTCGGCATGGTTCTGCGCGTCATTCCCACCAAGATTCGCACCATCGAAGAACTCGAGCTGCCCCGCATCATCAACACGATTTGCGAAGAGCAACGCGGGCTGATTCTCACAACCGGCACCACCGGTTCCGGTAAATCGACGACTCTCGCCGCGATGATCGACCGCGTGAACTCCCTGCGCGCCGAACACATCATGACGATTGAGGACCCGATCGAATATCTGCACCGCGACAAAAAGGGCTTCATCAACCAGCGCGAAATCGAAGTCGATACTGCATCGTTCTCGACCGCACTCCGCGCTGCCCTGCGTCAGGACCCGGACGTGATTCTGGTCGGCGAAATGCGCGACCTGGAAACGATTTCGACCGCCTTGCTGGCCGCCGAAACGGGCCACCTGGTTCTTTCGACCTTGCACACCTGGATGCGACGGAAACCATTCAGCGCATCATCGCGGTATTCCCTCCGCCGGAGCAGAAACAGATTCGCTTGCAGCTTGCGGGAACTTTGAAGGCCGTCATCAGCCAGCGCCTGGTGCGCAAGACCGATGGAAGCGGCCGCGTGCCCGCCGTGGAAGTCATGGTCAACACCGGCTACATCCGCGATTGCATCATCAACCCGGATAAGACGCGCATGATCCGCGACGCGATCGCTGCCGGCACCAGCCAGTACGGCATGCAGACGTTTGACCAGTCGCTGTTCGATTTGTACAGCCGTAACCTGATCACTCTCGAAGAAGCTTTGACCCGCGCTTCCAACCCGGACGATTTCCGCCTCCGCGTTCAGGGTGTCCGCTCGTCGGCCGATACCGCCCGCGAAGACATGGAACGCGCCATGACCGAGTTCGACCGCAAGTAGCCGCGAACAACGCAATCAGCTTTCAAGGCGCGCTGCGCGAGTGGCTCGCCTTTTTGTTTTTAGGGTGCGCCTACTCGGTTGCGCCGTTTTCGCCGCAAGACTATTCTCGTTCGCATGCGCTCCCGTAAGCCCGCCCGCAAGCTCGGAACTCCCGAGCAGCTCTATATGTCCGCGCAGCGCGCGCTGATGCGCCATGCCTATTCCGTCCACGAAATGAAGAAATACCTCGAAGGTCGCGCCGAAAATAAGGAACTCGTGCCGCCGATCCTCGCCCGTCTTCGCGAATTGAGCTATCTCGACGACGCCAAATTCGCCCAGAATTTCGCCGCGCAGCACGCCCGCATCCGCCGCCAGGGCAAATTTCGCATCGCCCGCGACCTCCGCGCCAAAGGCGTCCCCGACCGCCATATCGAAGCCGCGCTCGCCGCCGTCTTCGCCGATAACGACGAAGCGGCATTGGTCCGCGAGCGCATCCGCCGCAAGCTTGCCCACCTGCGCGGCCCTCTCGAACAGAAGAAGCTGGCCTCGCTCTACCGCAACCTTCTCAGCGCCGGGTTCTCCTCCGAAGTGATCCGCGCCGAACTAAAAGGCGTCACCCGCGGCGACCTGCCCGAGCTTCCCGATGCCGAGCCGGACGCCGAATCTTCGAGCGCACCCGATCAGGACTCTTGATCCCGGGCCCCGCTGCCCCGCAATCCATTCAGCGCACATGAATCTTTCGCCCTGCTTCCGGCGCTCGAAGCCTCGTTGAATGATTCAACATTCGCTCATATTTTCAACACCACGCGCACGGTGCTTCCGCGCTCGCCGGGCATTCCTCTGAATTCACGCGCCTTCCGCCGCGCATTTTCGCATTTGACCTTGGCACTCGGTTTGCTTATATCCATAGCGCGTCTGTTCCAGCAGGGCCGAATCAAGCGGCATTCAACGGAGGATACGCAGATGGCGACCAAGAAAACCAAGAAGTCCTCGGCCAAGAAATTGAAGAAGGTCCCCCTGAAGAACGTCCAGAACCTGACGGTAAAAGGCATCAAGACCTGGGTGGAGTAGTTCAACCGCCGTTCGAATATCAGCCCGGCGGAAGCGAAGCGACGGCGGTTATCGACGCTGGTCGGTCGCTGTCCGCCGGGCCATTTTTTTGTAAATCGCCTCCAGGTCTCCGCACAGCCGCGCGGTATCGCACACCGCCGAAGAAAGCAGTCCCCACCGAACTCCATCGCGCCGCGCCGCCAGCATCGCCGGCGTCCGCTCCGAATGCGCCAGATCGATGGCGCGTTTGATGTACGCCTCGCGCGAAGGCATCACCCAATCCTCAAACCGCGCCGCCAGCAAAAGCGATTTGCTCGTCCGGCTGGCCCAGCGGTCGCCGTCGAAAGTCAGCACCGGCACGCCCTGCCAGAGCGCTTCCATCGTGGTCGTCCCGCCGCTGTACGGAAACGTGTCCAGCGCCACGTCGATCTCCGCGTAGGTCTTCAGGAATTCGAAATGCTCCACCGGGGGATGCAGCATCACGCGTTCCGGCGCGATGCCCAGCTTCGCAAAGCGTGCGTGGATTTCCCCGCGATTTCCCGTATCGCTCAGGAACGTGCTGCGCAGAACCAGTCGCGTGCCCGGGGTCGCTTTCAGAATCTCCACCCACGCGGCAAGGACCGGCGGCGATATCTTGTACTGCGGCGCAAGGCAGCCAAACGTAAGCGCCCGCCCAGGCGCGCTGAGGCACGGCGGCGGCACAACGTCCGGCGTTTCATACTGCACGTTGAAAGCGAGATACGTGCCCGGCACGCGCAGAATTTTTTCGGTGTAGAACGCGGCCTCTTCGTTTTCCACCACTTCCGTATCGCCGACGATTCCGTCGTACGATTGCATGCCCGTCGTCGCGTACATGTTGAACCAGCCCACCTGCGTCGGCGCGGGCTTGCGGAGCATCAGCCCTAGCCGTCTCGCATAGCTGTAGCCGTTCAGATCGATTAGAACGTCGATGCCGAGTTTCTGGATCAGCTGCGCGGCTCTGTCGTCGTTCAAGGCGGTAATGTCGTGAATTTTGTCGTCGCGATGCGCGGCGGTAGCCGGAAGCGGCCGTGGGCGTTTCGTCGTCGCGCAGCAGATGGATTTCGAAGTTTGAGCGGTCGTGCTCGTTGATCACGCCGAACACCGGCTTCATCCAGTTGCGCGAGCCGAAGAAGGCGGAGATGTAGGCGATGCGGAGTTTGGATTTGGCGGTCGCGGGTGGTTTCGATTTTGGTGCGGTGAGTTTCGCGGACGCGGACTTGGAGCGCGCTGAGGCGGATTTTCCCGGGGGCCTCGCGCTTTTCAAGCCTTTCTTCTGTCCAGCGCGCAGGCTCTTCTCGGCAAGCGCCGCCCACACCGTGCGCGCCTTCAATATCTCCGGGTTTCCGCGCGTCGGGCTTCCGGGAATTATTTTGGCGATCTCGAAGCGCGCTTTCGTTTCCGTCTCGCGATCGACGCCTCGCTGCGCCGCGATCCGCTCGTAATCGTCGATCGCCGCGTCCACCTCGCCCAGCGAGAAGCGGTAACCGGCAAGGGCGATGCGGGCGTCGGCGTCATCGGGTTCGATGGCGAGGGCACGCTCGAAACTCTGCGCGGCGGCGGAGAAGGCGCCGTTGGCTCGCAGAATGGAGCCCAGGCCGTAGTGCGCTTGAAAAATACCAGAGTCGTGCTCGATCGCGCGCCGGTACTTCTTCTCCGCCTCGCGCAACTCGCCCGACATGTAAAGCACGTCCCCGAAGCGCGTGAGCACGTTCGCGTCGCCTGGAAATTTTTTGCCGGCGGCACGGGCGACGCGTAAGGCTTCGGGGACTTTCCCAGCGAGAAGCAGCGTAGTGATGCGCTCAACGAAAGTTGAGCTTGCGTTCGGTGCATATGTCTTTTCGGTAGCCACGACAGCCGATTGTGCACCCTTGCCGGCGTCCAACCAACGGACTTTCTGATTTGAATGGCGCGCTGATTTCACACCGGTCGGGACGCGTTGCTTGCGCTGCTTTGCGGCTCCATGGCTCATCTGCAATAATGTTGAGTTGCAAGCCATCGGCATCCTGCTTCATTCGATCTGACGCCAACTGAGGGCACCTTTGACCGGCAATCCATCCGCCACCAAGTGGACGGGCGACAAAGTTCGCAGCACGTTCCTTGAATTCTTCAAGCAGAAGGGCCATCCCGTGGTCCGCAGCTCTTCGCTCGTCCCGGCGAACGATCCGACTTTGCTATTCACCAATGCGGGGATGAACCAGTTCAAGGACGTTTTTCTCGGCCTCGAGCAGCGCGATTCCTACACGCGCGCCACCTCCTGCCAGAAAGTGCGTGCGCGCGGGCGGCAAGCACAACGACCTCGAAAACGTCGGCTTCACCAACCGCCACCACACGTTTTTCGAGATGCTCGGCAATTTTTCCTTCGGCGATTATTTCAAGAAGGACGCGATCGCCTTCGCCTGGGAACTGATCACGTCGCCTGACTGGTTCGCGATTCCGGTCGAGAAGCTTTACTTCACGGTGTTCGGCGGCGCGGAAATTTCGCCGGGCAAGACGCTGGGCGGCGATCCGAAGCGGCGGATTTGTGGAAGGCCATCGGCGCGCCTGAAGATCGCGTGATGGCGATTCCCGGCCTCAAAGAAAATTTCTGGGCCATGGGCGACACCGGCCCGTGCGGCCCGTGCAGCGAAATTTACTACGACATGGGCCCGGCAGCGTCCGATCAGGCTGGGCCACACGGACTGCGAGTTCCCTTGCGACTGCGGCCGCTACGTCGAAATCTGGAATCTCGTTTTCATGCAGTTCAATCGCGATGCGAGCGGCAAGCTGAATCCGCTGCCGAAGCCGTCCGTGGATACCGGCGCGGGCCTCGATCGCATCGCCGCCGTTCTGCAGGGCAAAATCAGCAACTTCGATACGGATTTGTTTCATGCCGCTGATCAAGCGAGGCCGCGCGAACTCTGCAACGTGGATCTGGACAAGCGACGGAAAAGCTGTCAGCCGCAGTCGGACTGCTTCACTGCGCATCATCGCGGACCATGCCCGCGCCGCCACTTTTCTGATTCCGACGGCGTGATTCCCTCGAACGAAGGCCGCGGCTACGTGCTGCGCAAAATCATTCGCCGCGCCGTGCGCCACGCGCACGTGCTCGATGCGCCGAGCCCGTTTCTGTCGGCGATGTCCGACGCCGTGCGCGAGCAAATGCGGAATGCTTATCCCGAACTAGCGGAGAACGCCGGCGCGAGTCGAAGCGTGTGCTGGACGAGGAAGAGCGCGCGCTTCGCGACGCACAGTCGAGGTCGGACTGAAGAAGCTCGAAGATGGACTTGCCGGCGCTGCGCGACCTGACAGAAAGCGAACAGCTACCGGCTCAGCTGTGCGCTACCCGGCGAGAAAGCGTTTCAAGCTCTACGACACATACGGCCTGCCGCTCGATTTCATCGAAGACGTGATGCGCGACCAGGGCTTCAAGTCGACTGGGACCGGCTTTCGACCGCGCGCATGGAGGAGCAGCGCACGCGCGCGAAGGCGTCCTGGAAAGGCGCGCACAAGGAAGCCGCGAATCCGGTCTATGCGAAGCTCGGCGAGACTTCAAGACCGAGCCGGACTTTTACTTCGGCACGCAAGACGAACGACTGCCGCATCGAGGCCATCGTCACCAAAGACGGCGCGGTCAACGAAATCAAAGCCGGCGCCGAAGCGGAAATCGTGCTGGACCGCACGTCGATCTACTCCGAATCCGGCGGCCAGGTGGCGGACACCGGCGCGTTCTTCGACAACTCGGGAGCGCTCGAAGTCGCCGAAGTGCGCGGCGCGTATTATCCCGTCAGCCGGCTGGTCGCGCACCGCGTCGTCGCGAAGGAAGACTTGCGCGTGGGCGACCGCGTGGCCACGCGTAGCCGATCCGGTGCGCCGCGCGCGCAACATGCGCAACCACACCGCGACGCACCTGATGCACGCCGCGCTGCGCAATATTCTCGGCACGCACGTCAAGCAGGCCGGCTCGCTCGTCGCGCCCGATCATCTGCGCTTCGATTTCTCGCACTTCGCCGCCGTCGATCCCAGCGAACTCGCCGAGATCGAGCAGCAGGTGAACGAAGAAATCCTGCGCGAACTCCGAATCGCAGACCGACATCATGAATATCGACGACGCGCTCGCCTCCGGCGCGCTCGCTTTCTTCGGCGACAAATATCCCGAAGCACAACGTCCGCGTGGTCACCATTCCCGATCCCGCGTCGCCGCGCGGCTTCTACAGCAAGGAGCTTTGCGGCGGCACGCACGTGCACCGCACCGGCGAAATCGGCGTCTTCAAGATTCGTCGCCGAGCAGTCGGCGGCCGCCGGCGTGCGCCGAATCGAAGCCATCACCGGCGACCGCGCCCTCGCGGAATACCAGCGCGCGCATCACCACGCTGCGCGCCGTGGCCGGACTGCTGAACACCGGCGAAGACGAAGCTCGTCGCCGCCGCTCGAGCGCCAACTCGACAGAAGTCAAGCAGCTCGAAAAGCAGCTCGAAGGCCTCGAAGCGCAAGGCTGCCGGCTCGCAGGCCAACGATCTGGTCGAGCGAGGCGCAGGAGGTGAAGGGCGTGCGCGTGGTTGCCGCCAAAGTGGATGGATGTCGACCGCGAAGCCCTGCGGCAGATGGTCGATACGCTGCGCCAGAAGCTGGGCTCCGGCGTGGTGGTCCTTGGGGACCGCCGACGACGGCAAAGTGGCTCTAATTGCAGGGGTTACGAAGGACCTGAATCCCAAGGCTGCACGCCGGGAAGATCGTCCAGGAACTGGCCGAAACTGGTGGGCGGTTCCGGCGGCGGGCGACCCGATTTGGCAGAGGCTGGCGGAAAAGACACATCCGGGCTACAAAACGCTATCGACCAGGTTTACCCTCTTCTCGACCGATTGCTATAATCTCAATCAAGACAGACGTTTACGGCGGGTCGGCTTCGAAGACGCCCGCCGTTTTTCTAGCTGCGCTCTGGGACGATTGCGGCTGCACGAATGCCGCGGCGTCTGAGTGCGCTTGCGCGGGAGACGTGCTGTGATTCGAGCATCGAAACCATCGCTGGCTTCGCTCAGCGCGGCTGCGCTCGCAACCGCGATGCTGCTCGCGTGTTCGAATCCTGCAGCGGGACAGATCACAAAGATGGTGGATGAGCACGGGAAAACGGTCTATGTGAATGCCGATTCCCCGAAACCCGGCCGTAGGAGTACTATCAGTTCTACGTCGGCATCTTCGCCTGCCGTCGCGAAGGTTTCGCTGGCGAATCCGTTTCCGGGCAGCGAGCCGCGTTACGGCGAGCCGAAGGCGTTCTCGGATGTAACGCTCGCGCCGCCACCGGTTTCAGCGGCTCCGCACGAGTCGCGGCTGGACCGGCTGGTGAACGAATCCGCGGAACGGCACAAAGTGGATGCGGGCCTGGTTCGAGCAGTGATTCAGGCTGAATCCGGCTGGAATTCGCAGGCGATTTCGCGCAAGGGCGCAGTGGGATTGATGCAGTTGATTCCGGAAACAGGGCACAAGTACGGCGCGCGAAACCTGTTCGATCCGGCGCAAAATATCGAAGCGGGAACGGCGTATTTGAAGACACTGCTGGACCGCTACGACAACGATTTGGAACGCACGCTGGCTGCGTATAATGCCGGCGAAAATGCGGTGGACAAGTTTGGGGGCGTTCCCGCTTACGCGGAAACGCAAAACTACGTTCGGAAGGTAAGCGACCGGTATTTCGAATCCAACTCGAGCAGCAACCCCACGCACTGGGCTCCGCCAAGAACGCCCGTGCGAAAGGTGGCTGACACGGGTGGCCGCGTTACTTTCACAAACGAATAGCAGACGCTCGTGGCATTGGGAAAACTCAATCGAACGGCGAAGTGTCTGGCGCTGGTGTTTGCGCTAATGGCGTGGGCTTTTGCGCCGAACGCTGCGCGCGCGGACAAACGAACCGAGGCGCGCGACCAGTTTGACCGGGCGATCCGGATGCGCACCGCGCTCGAAAGCAATCCCCTGCAGGACCGCTCCATCGGCGATTACCGCGCGACCATCGCGGCCTACCACAAGGTTTACCTGATTTCGACATCGGCCGAGGAAGTGACTCCGTCGCTGATCGCGGAAGCGGAGCTGTACGAGCAGATGGGCCGCGTGTTCGATCCGAAATATTTCCAGAACGCGATTCAGGCGCACCAATTCCTGCTGAAGCAGTACCCCGAAAGCCATTACCGCAGCCAGGCGCTCTATTCGATCGCGATGATCGAAGATTACGACCTGCACGAAACGGACGCGGCGGAGATCGCGTTCAAGCAGTTTCTGAAGCAGTATCCGAAGTCGGACAAGGCGAGCGGCGCACACGAAGCGCTGAAAGAAATCGCCGACGCGCGCGAAAAGGCCAAAGCTACGCCGGTCAGCGCGACGACATCGACCGCGGCGTCGTCCCCAGTTTCTGCACCTGCCGCGGCGGCCGCACCGGTCGCATCCGATTTGCCCGATATCAAAGGCCCGGTGCTCGAGCAGAAAGAGAGCGCGCACGGCGTGCCGATGGTAACGGCTTTGAAGACCTGGAACACGGACCGTTCGGCGCGAATCGTGGTGACGCTGGATGGCAGCGTGGCGTTCGATGCGGCACGCATCACCGCACCGGACCGGATTTACTTCGACCTACACAAAGCGAAGATCCCCGCCGGATTCGGGAAGAAGCCGTTCGACGTGAAGGACGGGCTGCTGAAGTCGGTGCGAATCGGGCAGAACAAGGACGGCGTGGTGCGCCTGGTGCTGGACGTGAACGGTGCGCGCGATTACAACGCGATGCTGCTCGGAAATCCGTACCGCCTGGTAATCGACGTTCACGCGGCCAACGGATCAGGCGCAGTGACAAATTCGCCCATCGCCCCTAGCGCGACGTCACCGACGCAGGCTGCGGCGGAAACAAATGTGGTGCACGCTTCGAACACGATGCCAACTGCGACGGATACTCCGAAACCGGAGCCAAAATCGGCGGCAAAGCCGGGCCCGACGCCGGCGACCAAGAACAGTTTGAGCGCGAGCTACAAGCCGAAGCCGGGAACGGCGGATGCCCCAACGGAATCGAAGCCGACCCGCGACGGGCAGCGGTCGCTTTCGCGCGCACTCGGATTGAAAGTGAGCCGGATTGTGATCGATCCGGGCCACGGCGGGCACGATACGGGAACGATCGGACCGCACGGGCTGATGGAGAAGGATCTCTGCCTCGACGTGGCGTTGCGGCTCGGCCAGGAAATCGAACAAAAGCTCCCGGGCGCGGAAGTGGTCTATACACGCAAAGACGACACGTTCATTCCGCTTGAGCAGCGCACGGCGATCGCGAACGATGCGAAGGCGGACCTTTTTATTTCGATTCACGCGAATTCCAGCCACGATTCGGCGGCGCGCGGCATCGAAACCTACTATTTGAACTTCGCGACGTCCGAAGAGTCGATGGAAGTGGCGTCGCGCGAAAACGCCCAGGCGCAGGAATCGATGCACGACCTGCAGGACATCATCAAGAAAATCGCGCGCAACGAGAAGATCGAAGAATCGAAAGAACTGGCATCGGATATACAGGATTCGCTGTCGCACCGGATGCAGCTGGTCAGCTCGGGCGAGAAAAATCGCGGCGTGAAGAAGGCGCCGTTCGTGGTACTGATCGGTGCGAACATGCCGTCGGTGCTTTCGGAGATTTCGTTCATCAGCAATCCGGGCGACGAGAAGATGCTGCGAAAGACCGACCAGCGCCAGCGCGTGGCCGATGGCCTTTACCGGGGTGTTGCCGCGTATCTGGATAGCGTGAATAGCCTTTCCTACGACAAGTCCAAACTGGTCTCAGACAACCACATAGGGTCCGGCGGAGGCACCGCCACGGTGGCCGCCGAGGGGAACCCAAAGTAGCAAACCGGCGTCTAATGAAGATGCATATGTGCAAATCCCTCTTGCGGCTCGCTGCCGCGCTGTTCTTCGTGTCGCTATTCTCGTTCACCGCAGGCGCGCAGGGCCTGCTTCCGGGTGCGTTTGCGGGTCACGCAGGCCAGAAATACGGCGCGCAGCTGCAAGCTACCGACGGCTTTTTGCTACCCAGCCAGAGGGTGCTGAAGGAATACGAGTTGCAGTCCGTGGAAGCACAGAACTACGGCGACAGCTCGGGCGCGTACAAAGTCCTGCTGTACAAGATGAAAGACCCGACGGGCGCGTACGGGCTGTACTCCTACCTACGATCCGTTGACATGGAGCATGCTGCTGCCGCGGCGCACTCCTCGATATCGAGCGATCGCGCGCTGATCTTGATCGGAAATCTGGTGATCGATGCGCGTGGCGCAGACCTGCCGAAGCACAGCGCCGATCTGGATGCCCTGGCAAGCGCGGTAAAGCCGAAGTCATCGGACGGGCCGTTGCCGGACTTGACCGAGCATTTGCCCGTGAAGGGATTCATCGATCGTTCCGACAAGTACGTGCTCGGACCCGTGGCTCTGAACGAGTTTTTTCCGGTGGCGCAGGATGACTGGCTGGGATTTTATGCCGGCGCGGAAGCGGAAGTCGCGAAATATCGCGTGGACGGACGGGAACTGAGCCTCGTGCTCGCGGACTTCCCTACTCCGCAGTCAGCGCAAAAACGATTGAATGATATTCAGCGCGATCTGCACGTGAATCCAAAGGACGCGAGTGCGACGGCAGCGCCGATTTTCGCGCGGCGAGCGGTGACCATGCTGGCAATCGTTTCCGGCGCGCGCAATCAAGCGGAAGCGAACGCGCTGCTCGATCAGATCCAATCGGGCGCGGAAGTCACGTGGAGCGAACCGACGTTCCAATTCAAGGAACCTACGATTGGAGCGATGATCGTCGGCGCGATCGAAGGGACGGGCGTGATTTGTTTGTTTGCGGTGATCGCGGGAATCGGCTTCGGCGGATTTCGGCTGGTGACGAAGCGGTTTTTGCCGGATCGCGTGTTCGATCGCAGCTCGACGATGCAAGTGCTGCAGCTGGGTCTAGGCAGTAAGCCCATCAATGCAGAGGACTTCTACGGAATAGAAGGCAAGCCCCCGAAGTAAGACCCTGTGGAAAATTTTCTGCTTGGAAATCCTTTTTTCACGGCGCCGGTCTCTATCTCTAACATTTACATGGGTTTACGAAGCTGCTGCAAATTGCCTTTCGTGCTTGACTCGTTTTCACCCCTCTACTAGACTGCGCTCGAGGAAAGAGTTCTTTGGCCCACCGCGCAGTGGCCTTCTGAACTTTCTCCCCTCGAAGGCCCGCTCCAAAGGCGGGCCTTCTGCTTTTTACGGCGAAGAAACTTCAATTCATTCTTGAACGCAATTCCAAATTGAAACTTCAAATACATCCGTAACGTTCGTCGCGCGTCCTAGTACTGTGGAGTTTGCGTTCGAATGAGGATCGAGTAACCGACTTGAAGTGTCGGCGCGACGATGCCTGCGGCTAGCATCTTCAGCGTACCGACGGCGTACTGGGTTTGCGATTGCAAGCGATGCATGAGCGCCGCGACTTCAAGCATCACTGGAATCGGCAGCGCAAGTGCAACTGCAAGAGCGCAATCCGAATCCAACGACTCGCCCCGATACTCCGCCGGATAGTTTTCGCTCGCAGGCTAAATTTACGAGGTGATAGGATTTCATGATGAATTGGCGGCAGCGATTTGTTCTTCCAGGCGTTTTCTTGGTAACCGGTTTCGCGATAGTCACGCCTTCGATCTTGAAGGCTCAACAGGCGGATGCAAATCCGCCAGCCCCGACATCTACCTCAAGCCAACAATCGACGTCGAGTTCGGCCTCGGGCAGCGCCGAAGCCACGCCAACACCGTCACCGCAGAACTCGACGACGCACGTGCAGCCGGGTCAAACCGCGAAACAGCAGTCCGTACAAGAGAAGAACGGCGGATCGAACAGCCGGATCCTCTGGGTGTATCCGGACTTCTTTAGCGTGGAGGAATCGTCGTACAGCGGGCCGATTACGGCGGGCCAAAAGTTCCGGCTGGTAACGCGGTCGTCGTTCGATCCGGGCGAGTTTTTGTGGTACGGGTTACTGGCAGGAATCAGTCAGGCGGAGAACAGCGAAAAAGGTTACGGACAGGGATTCGACGGTTACGCGAAGCGATACGCGAGCCAGTTCGGCGACGGGACGATCGAGAGTTACATGGTGGAGTTCGGTTTCCCCGTGGTATTCAAACAGGATCCTCGCTACTTCCGCGTGGGGCAAGGCAGCTTCACGAGCCGGACGGGCCACGTGTTGAAGCGCCTGGTTGTAACCAGGGGAGACAACGGGAAGGACCAATTCAACGTTTCGGAGGTCTTTGGCTCGGGCTCGGCGGCGGCGATATCGATCTACACCTATCACCCGCAAGACGAACGGAACTTTTCGAACGTGGCTTCCGTTTGGGGTGAGCAGGTTGCGTTCGACGCGGCGGAAATGATGTTTAAGGAATTCTGGCCGGACGTCAGGCGAAAAATCCACAAGGACCAGTAGGATCGTTCGGCTCTGTCCCCGTTCGCAGTGCGCCGAGCAGTTTCCTTCCGACACCTAAATGCCCGACAGCAGGTGGCCCATCTTGTTTTTCTTGGTCTTCAGGTAAGTCGCGGAATGCTTTGTTGTGCGCGGGCGGCACGGGACGAGCTCGGCGACTTTGACGCCGGCGGCTTCGAGTTGCTGAACTTTGTCGGGATTATTCGAGAGCAAGCGAACGGACTTCATGCCGAGGGCTTTCAGAGCGTCGGCGGCGAATTCGTAGTCGCGGGAATCGTCGGCGAAGCCGAGCTTGCGATTAGCTTCGACGGTGTCGAGGCCGGCATCCTGAAGCTGGTAGGCTTTCAGCTTGTTGATCAGGCCAATGCCGCGGCCCTCCTGCGGCAGATACAGAACAACTCCAGCTTTGGCCTTGGCGATGCTTTTGAGCGAGAGTTCGAGCTGCGCACGGCAATCGCAGCGTTCGGAAGTGAAGACGTCGCCGGTAAGGCACTGCGAGTGGATGCGAACCAGCGGAGCTTTCGCACGCGCCAGGTCGCCGTGGCGGATGGCGACGGCTTCTTCGTCTTTTTCAGCGCCTTGGATGCCATGAATGGTGAAGCGGCCGTAGCGCGTCGGCAGGTCGGCCGTGGCGACGATGTGCGCGCCGCGTTTGCGCGCCGATTTCTTTTGCGATTTCATAGCAGACTTTTAGTATAGCAGGCGTGGTTCGGCGCTCGCGGGAAGTGGCTGACGGATCCGATTGTGCCGCGCCGGAAAGAAAGCTCGCAAGCGTCGTTGCGCGGCGTCTGTGCGCGTGCTACTCTCAGCGAACAAAAGGCGAAAGATTCCGGGTGGGCGGAAGCCCGCCGAAACGCGACCGAAACGAGGCAACGGAGGGTTCATGGCAGCGCCGCATCAGGGGCTATCGAACGAGCTTTCAATCCGGCCGCAGACAACGCTCGATACCGTGCAGGAGATTCTGGAGGGCCTGGCGGCGCGGCATCGCGCAGGCGAAGTATTGACGGCGGTGAAACATCTGCCTGCGCGCGAGGCGGAGTACCGGCCGATGCCGGACTGGATACGTCCGGAGCTGGCAGCGGCGTATCGCGCGAAAGGAATCGAGAAGCTGTATTCGCATCAGGCGGCGTCGGCGGAGCTGGCGCGCTCGGGAAAGAATTTCGTGGTGGTGACGCCGACGGCTTCGGGCAAGACCCTCTGCTACAACCTGCCGGTGCTGAACGCGGTGCTGGAAAATCCGGACACGCGCGCACTGTATCTGTTCCCTACCAAGGCCCTGGCGCAGGATCAGCTCACGGAGCTGCACGATCTGGCGACGCGGCTCGACGATTGCTTTGGCGTGTTCACCTACGACGGCGATACGCCGAGCGACGCGCGCAAGGCGATTCGCGAGCGCGGACACGTGATCGTCACCAATCCCGACATGCTGCACACCGGGATTCTGCCGCACCACACCAAGTGGACGCGCGTGTTCGAAAATTTGCGATACATCGTGCTGGATGAGCTGCATACCTACCGCGGCGTTTTCGGCAGCCACCTGACGAACGTGCTGCGGCGGCTGGCGCGGATTGCGGCAGTTTTACGGATCGAAGCCGCAATTCATTTGCTGCTCGGCGACGATTGCGAACCCGGGCGAGCTGGCGTCGCAATTGATCGAAAGCCCGGACGTGAAAGTGATCGAGGAAAACGGCGCGCCGGCAGCGGAGAAGCTTTTCGTCTTCTACAACCCGCCGATGATCAATCGCAATCTGGGCATCCGCCGCAGCTATCTGAACGAAACGACGCGCGTGGCAAAGGAACTGCTGGCGCGGAAGTTGCAGACGATTGTTTTTGCCAACAGCCGGCTGCACACGGAAGTTTTGCTTACTTATTTGCAGCAGGCGAACCGGCCGATGCCGGGCGAGCCGGAGCCAATTCGCGGGTATCGCGGCGGATATTTGCCGGGCGAGCGTCGCGAGATTGAGCGCGGATTGCGCGAGGGCGGATTCGCGGCGTGGTGGCGACGAACGCGCTGGAATTGGGAATTGACATCGGCTCGTTGGACGCGAGCGTGATGGCGGGATATGCGGGCTCGATCGCCTCCACTTGGCAGCGTGCAGGTCGCGCGGGAAGGCGGAACGGAAGTTCGTGCGCGGTGATGGTGGCGTCGTCCGCGCCGCTTGACCAGTTCATCGTGCAGAATCCGGATTATTTCTTTGGGCGTTCGCCGGAGCACGCCTACGTCCAGCCGGACAATCTCGAAATTCTGGTGAACCATTTGAAGTGTGCGGCGTTCGAGTTGCCGATTGCGCCGGAGGAAAAATTCGGCGGCGGTCGATGTGCCAGAATCTGTGCGAGCGAATGGCGGAAGCGGGGTTTCTGCACCGCAGCGGCGACAACTGGCACTGGGTGCAGGAAGCGTATCCCGCGGATACCGTGAGCCTGCGCTCGGTGACCATCGACAATTTCATCATCATCGATATTACGGGTCATCCGGAGAGCACGGAGGACGGCGAGCCGGAAGTGATCGGCGAAGTGGATTTTTCGTCGGCGCTCACGACCGTACATCCGAAGGCGATCTACATTCACAGGGGCAGCAATACCACGTCGAGCGGCTGGATTTCGACGAGCGCAAGGCGTACGTGAAGTCCGTGAACGTGGATTACTACACGGACGCGATCCGCTACACGCAGGTGCGCGTGCTGGAAATCGCGGAGGAGGAGCGGATCGCGGGGCCGGCGATGCGGGCACACGGCGACGTGCTGGTGCGGTCGCAAGTGGTGGGATTCAAGAAGATCAAGTTTTTCACGAACGAAAACATTGGCGCGGGAAAGCTGGAATTGCCGGAAAACGAGATGCACACCACGGCGTTCTGGATCACGCTCGCGAACAAGCTGCTGGTGGAATTGCCGTTCGCGCTATCGGACCGGCAAAGCGGAATTTTCGGATTGCTGTACGCGATGGCGTCGATGGCCACGCTGCTGCTGATGTGCGACGGGCGCGACCTGGGAACCGCCGTTGGCGAGCGGCCGCCATCGCCGGGCGTGGGCGCGGAATGGCAGGAGTTTTCACCGGCGACGAGCGACCCAGCCGAGATGAAGGAATTCTTCGAGCCGAATTTGTATATGTACGACGCGTACCCGGGCGGGATCGGATTCAGCGAGCCGCTCTTCAAGGTGCACGATATCCTGCTGCGGAAGACGCGCGAGATGATTCTGCGGCGTGCCCGTGCGAAAAGGGGTGTCCGTCGTGCGTTGGGCCGGCGGGCGAGAAAAGCGAGCGGACCAAGGAAGCGGCGCTCGCGATTTTGGAGAGGTTGTGCGCGTGACGGAACGAATGCATTCGAACGTCGACAGAGGCTGCGGCACTACGTGCTGAATAAATTCGCATCGCTTGGCGGCGCTGAAGCCGGCGCGAGCGCGTGGAGTTGCGTCGGCAGGTGCGGACTGCGGCGATGGCGCCGGTGCGGAGCGCGACGGCTTCGCTGCCGGATGGCGCGGAGCAGCTCGCGGCGGCGCTCGAGGCGCGAACGATTGAGAACCATCTCGGCGAACATTTGTGCGTGAAGAAGTGGTTCTCGGAGGCGATCGGCGCACGATGCTCCCGATGGACAAATCGACCGCGGAGCGCTGCGCCTGCTCGCTCCAGAGCGCGCCCGAAGAGGCGTGCGATCCAGCGCAGTGGCTGTTCCTCGATACCGAAACCACGGGGCTGACGGGCGGCACGGGAACTTACCCGTTCATGGTGGGAATCGCGTGGTGGGATGCGGGCGGGCTGGAGGTGGAGCAGTTTTTTATGCGCGACCACAGCGAGGAGCATTCGCTGCTGGTCGCGCTGGCGGAGCGAATCGCGGAGCGCGGCGTGCTCGTCACGTTCAACGGGAAATCGTTCGACTGGCCGCTGCTGGAAACGCGCTACCGCATGACACGCAAGATGCAAGGTGCCGGCTCTCGCGGCACATCTCGATTTTCTGCATCCCGCGCGGAATTTGTGGCGCATCCGGCTTGGATCGGTGCGCCTCGCGGAACTGGAAAAGCACGTTCTGGGATTTCATCGCGGTGCCGACGTGATTTCCGCGATGATTCCGCAATTTTATTTCGATTATCTGCGCGGCGGCCCCGTGGAGCCGGTGATCGAAATCTTCAAGCACAACCAGATGGATCTGCGCGGGCTGGCGGGACTGGCGAGCCGCATCATTTCCCTGCTCGTCGAGCCGGAGAAGCACAGTCGGCGACCCGCTGGAGCTTTTTGGCGTGTCGCGCATTTGCGAGCGGCGCGGCGAGACTACGCGGGCGCGGAAACACTATGCACAATCAATCGAGCGGATCGTTGCCGGCCGAGGCGGATAGGCTGGCCCGGCGGGCGCTGGCGCGGATGGCGAAGCGAGACGGGGACCTAGTATTGGCGCGGGAGCTTTGGGAGAGCATGGTGGGAAATTCGCGCGAGGGGTTTGAGGCGTTCGAGCAACTCGCGATCTATCACGAGCACGCCGCGGGTGAACCCCATGAAGCCGCTGTGCTGGTGAAGCACGCGCTGGGCGAGCTGCGAAAGTCAAAATCAGGCGGAGTGTTGAGCGCGGCGCTGCACCGGCAATATCGCGAGCGGTTCGAGCACCGGCTCGCGCGGCTGGAAAGAAAGGCTGGGAAGACGTTGCTCGATGGGATGGATACGCGGACGTAGGAACGTTTGTGATTGCGAACCCTTTTGAAAGCAAAAAGGGTCCGGCACCCGGAAAAGCAAAAGCGGCAAGGCTGAACGAGTCGGAAATTGGGTGGTGACGGCTTCGATGGACTCGTAAGAAATTCAAACTCGAAATTCAAATGCAACGGCTGCTGCGTCGATGCTGGTCGCCTCGACGCGCCTTCACAGGTGCATGGAACCGGACACGGGCGCGATTTCCAGAGTAAAGGAGTGCGAAGCGGAGGCGGGCGACGGAACTGCAGTGCCCGGGGCGGGTGCGGGTTGCCAACCGATTGCGGCGTCGATTTTGTCGAAAGTTTCGCGCGACGCGCCTTCCACGCTGATGCAGGTAGTGCCGACGCAACGCAAGTACACGCCGCCTTCTGGCGTCTGAAATTGAAAGTAATTTGGGCGGCGGAAAAGCTCGGTGCGCTTGGCGTGCTTCACTTCCAACGCTTCGCTGTACTGGCCGAAAAAGCGCGCCGCGTCGTCGGAGTTGTCGAGCGCCAGGCGGTACACCAGCGGCGTCTCTTTGGTTTCCTCGTTCTCGAAAACTGCGTAACGATCGCCCTTCCATGCGGGTGAAAGTAGGTCGGCGCGATCGACGCCGATGAATTGCTTCAGCACTTCGTTCAGGCCAAATTCGCCCATCACGTTTTCCTCGAGCAGCTTCCAATCCTGCGGGACGACGTTTTTCCAGTCCGGCAATTTCACGCTCTCCGGCATGACTCCGTGAAGATAAAGCTCCGGATGCATGATTTGTTGAGTGGATACAGGAGGCTTGTCGAAGATCTGGTGGAGATCGCTCCAGCCGCTGCGATCCTTCAAAAACGACTGCGTGAATCCGACACCGGCAAGATAAGGAAAAAGGAGTTGGTCGCGGATGAACGGCGGCGCTTTCGACAGGATGGGGTCTTTCTCCATCTCGGTCAGCGCGCCCGTACGGATCATCAGCGTGACGTCGGGAATGTCGCGCACGCCGACGTTCTGATCGAGCATTTCGTAATCCACCATCGCGGCCATGGCAGAGCCTTCGCTGACGGCGTCGCGAGCGAGTTCGGCGTCGTCATTGGGACGCGCGGCTTTGATCCATGGATCGATGTGGAAAGACTGATCCTCGAGCGCGTGCGTAAGCTCGTGGGACATGACGGACTTCTGCTCGTCCGCGGGAATCCAGTCCGCGATGTAGAACTCTTTGGCTTTCGGATCGTAGAGGCCGGCGACCTGATCGGTGAGGGCGTCGATCATGAATTTATCGAGTGGGAACCCTTTCGGGATCAGACCGAAGGCTTCGAGGGTTTTGTCGTCGGCGTAGCGTTCCTTGTCGTTGCGGTCTTCTTTTTCTTCGCGAACAAGGTAATCGCGGACTTCCTGCTTGGAACGAAGGCTTTTCTTGAGCGGCTCCTTGATGGGCAGGTCGAGAATTTTGCTCATCTGGGCGAGGACTTCGTCGGCGGCTTTGATGAAGTCGGCGTTGCTGGTTGCGGGCGGGTCGGGGGACGTAGCTGTCTTGGCGAGGGTCGCGGCGCCAGGCGCCACAGCCTGCGCGGGCGGAGTCGTGGCGGACTGCTGCGCAAACAGAGCCACCGCGAAAATCAGAGCAAAAAGCAGTCCTGCAAACCGCCGCATCCCTTCCTCCGTTCGAGCGACTCACTACAGAATATCAGGTTTCGCCGGGCCGCAGCGGAGCCTGGTATGCAGCGAGGCGGCCACTACTTTCGTCGCGGGGCCCTCTATGTAAGACGTAATGCTGGGCTTAGCGTGAGCATGGCCGATAGGTGTATAGACGCCGGCTATTGCGAGTTGCAGCACCGGGTTGCAAGATACGACACCGAACGGACCGGGCGCGGGGTGCGGTGCTTATATAATGGGAAGACTCGGAGATGACCTTGGACCCCGAAAAAATACTGGTCGTGGACGACGAAGAAGCGATCCGCGAAGTCGTATCGACTTTGCTGGACGCGCAGGGCTATCGCTGCACGGTGTGCGCGAATGGGCGCCTGGCGCTGAACGCATTCCGCAACGACACGTTCGACTTGGTGCTCAGCGACATCGTGATGCCCGAAATGGATGGGCTGAAGCTACTGGGCGAACTTCGCCAGGAAGATCCGGACGTGCCTGTGATCATGGTCACAGCGATGCACGATATTTCGATCGCGCTGGAGGCCATTCGCGCGGGCGCTTACGACTACATTCTGAAACCGTTCGAAAAAGATCAACTGCACCTGAGCGTGCGGCGGGCGTTGGAACATCGCCGACTGGTGATGGAGAACCGGACCTACCAGAGCGACCTGGAACATCTGGTGGCGGAGCGGACGCAGCAGCTATCGATCGCGCTGCAGGATCTTGAACAGTCTTACGACTACACGCTGGAGGCGCTGGGCGGCGCGCTGGATGCGAAGGACGCGGAGACCGAAGGACACTGCCAGCGCGTGACGGCATTTACGATTACGATCGCGAAGTCGATGGGCGTGGATCGCGGGCTGCTGCGGCACATCGCGCGCGGCGCGTTCCTGCACGACATCGGAAAAATGGGCGTGCCGGACAGCATCTTGCGTAAGCCGGGACCGCTGACGCAGGAAGAGCGCAATATTATGCGGCGGCACTGCGAGATTGGTTTTTCGGTGCTGGAGCGGATTCCCTTCCTGAAGGAAGCGGCGGAAATTGTGTTGTCGCACCAGGAAATGTACGACGGCACTGGCTACCCGCGTGGACTGAAGGGCGAGCAGATTCCGCTGGGTGCGAGGATATTCGCGGTGGCCGATACGCTGGACGCGATGATTTCGGACCGGCCTTACCGCAAGGCGCTGCCGATTTCCGCGGCGCGCGACGAGATTCGCCGATTTTCGGGCAAGCAATTCGATCCGAGAGTCGTGGAAGTTTTCCTGTCGCATCCGGAGCGCGTGTGGCTGGAGCTGCACGACAAAGTTGGCGACCCGTTCCGGCTGGCGCAGCTCGAGCACGTCTAGATCTACTTCATCTTCAGTGCGCTGCGCTTTGCGTACGGGTGTGTTCACTGTGATTCGTACTACAATCGGTTTTCAGAGGTCGATGGAATGGCGCTTGTACCGATCAAAACCGCCTCGCTCACTGGATATTGCGATTGCGTGCATGGATGCTACGAGCTGGCGAACTTTCGCGACGACGAGACGGGCAAGGGCTACTGCCCGCGATGCGCGAAAGAACATCTGGAGATGAATCGCGGCGTGGGAATTCCGCAGCCGGCGCCGATGGCCACACCCGATCCGGAAAAACCGGAACTGAAGATCGATGAACCTGATGTGGCGGACCCGCCGGGACGGCTGCGGTGATTGTGGTCGGGTGAGGCGACTTGGCGCGGCCTGCGTGCGCGCTGCCACGAATCAGAAAGATTTGAGCAGCAGGCTGGTCCCTTCCTTAAAGTCGTTCTCCGGTGTAATCAAGCTCACGACGAAGTAGCCATCGCCCGGGAAGTCGTAGAAGTGGCCCGGATGGATGGAGACGCCGTACCTTTCGAGAAGTTCGATCGCGGTTTCTTCATCGGAGCGCGTGGCCGGGCCGCGCACGATCGCGTACCAGCCGGCTTCTAGTTGCAGGCGCGAGCAGGATTTCTGCGCGGCGAGCTGGCGATCGAGTTCGGCAAGATTGGTGCGGACGCGGGCGAGCAAATCGCGTTGGAATGCGTGGCGGTGCGCGAGGAGTTCGGGCAACGCATGTTGGATTGGAGCATTCATCGAGAGAAACGTGTCGGAAATGACTTCGAGGCGCTCGAGGGCTTGCGCTTTGAGGTCGGCAGGGCCGCTGGTGACGAGCCATGCGGCTTTCATTTGCGGAAGGCCGGCAATTTTGGAAAGGCCGCTCATGGTGAACGTCAAAACGCCGGTATTGCTCGCAAAAGTTCTCATGGGCTCCCGCGGCGTTCCGGCTTCTTTCAAGGCGAAATCGAGAAAGACTTCGTCGGCGAGGATTGCCATTTCGCGAGGGGCGCAGATCTCGTTCAACCGCACGCGCTCGTGCGCTTTTACGTAGTTTCCGGTGGGATTGTTTGGGTGGACGACGATGACGGCGCGCGTCTGTTCGGTGACAGCGCGCTCCAGAGCGTGAAAATCGATCTGCCAGCCGTGATCGTAGAGGAGCGGGTAGCGGACCAGGCGGACGTCCTGAATTTCGGCAAGGAATTCGAAGAGCGGGTAGCTGGGTTCAGGGATCAGGACTTCATCGCCGGGATTGCACAGGGTGCGAAAAGCGAAGGAGTAGGCTTCGCTGGTGCTGGTGGTAAGCGTGATGGCCGATGGATCAACGGTCGCGCCGAGTGCGGCGTAATATTCACCGACTGCGCGGCGCGCGACGAGAAGACCGCGCGGATCAGGCTCGTAACTTAAGGCGAGTGGATTTGCGAGGACGCTAAGGATAGCTTGGTCGTCGTACGTGAAGCCGCATGCAGTTGGGTTCGAACACGTCAGGTCGATTAGTCGCCGGCCCGACGCGCGAAAACGATCGAGGGCGACGGTCAGTGCGTTGGGGACGAGGTTCCAACTCGTTCGTTCAGCGAACATTACCAAGGATTCTGTCACGCTTCTCGAGCCACGAGATAAAAACCTACTAAGGCACGGGACTGGAGGACGGCCCTCCAACGGCGAAGTCAGGAGACTTGCGGGCGCCATTGGCTGGTTCACGGTCTCTCGGGTTTTCCTCGAGCCTGGATCCAATGACCTGATCGGGCAGCGGCGCGTGGCGCTGGATCAATGGAATGCCATTCCGATCTGCCATCACACAGGAACATCGTTTCGAACATATTCTCGAGTCGCTAGACGTGGGATCAGCTGGCTTCCAACTTCCTTGTGGCGCCGACCAAGCTCCGCTTGCCGACGTCGGCGCGGTCATAATTCCGGGATGAGCCGCCTGAAATGCAGAAGCTTTTCGGCGCGTTTTGCGATGCTCCTTGTGCGAAGGCGGTGTGGCAATTTCGCTTTTGCCGAGCCCGCACCGACTTAGGAACGCGTGTGCGTCCATTGTGAATGAAGCGTTCAAATGGATTGCGAATATGCTGACGACGATCAATGGCAGAGCCAGGAATAAGAATTTCTTGATGTCTTCGTCGAAGAGGAGTTCTAAGAAAGATTTAGCGACATACGGAGCTCGGGTAAATGGGCATCGCCACGCTTGATCATTTCCGCGTTTCCATTCCGGATCCTGCTCGAAGGAAAACACAGAACTGAAGTTAAACGAACGGTGACAGAAGGCGTATTTCTCCACGCGTCGAGACTCCGCTTGACGTAGCAGCACAGGCACGAAAGGGGCCAAATCGACATAAGACTCAACCGGACGGCGAAAGCCGGGGGTTCAGGCAACAGCTTTGAACGGTAGGGAGACTGTGTAGAGAAAAAGGCCGGTGCCTTTGGGCAATTCTAATTCGGCGGGCACAGAGGCGACATTTGCACCGTCGGGAAGAACTGACGCCGATGTCTCGGGGGCGTTTTGCTACCCACGTGTCCGGGCCGGACACGTTTGAAAAATGGCGGAGAGGGTGGGATTTGAACCCACGGTCGAGTTTCCCCGACACTCGCTTTCGAGGCGAGCTCTTTCAACCGCTCAGACACCTCTCCGTGGAGCGCGGCACTTCCAGCTTAACAAACACGTTGGCGGCTCACAATACGGAGGCGCGAGTGGACATTCTTGGGTGTGCTTGTTGCTGGGAGAAGTTCGGCCGGGTTCGCGTGAGCAGGGCAGCGGACACCTGCGTGTAGCTGCACTGAAAGGAAGAGAGAACGTTCGTTACGCTCAGGATGACTGAACTTTGCGCTAAAACTTGAGGACGTGCAGGGACGTTCGATGTGAGGCTAGTAATGGACGAGCCGGAGGCGCGGGGAGCTTCCAGAGCGATCAAACTGCAAAGGCCCGCTCCGGGCTACCGTGTGCAGTCACTCCCTTGCGGGACGGCGCCACCGGCTCTGTATAACTGCCCGGGTGAAAGTAGCAAACGTGCTTACGAGCGCGAATCCGCAGAACACCTGAAATCCCGCAAAAATTGGCGAAAGTGCCGAGGGTAACGAGTCATGCGCGTGAGCGCGCCCCGTTTCGACGCCTGGGAAAGCCGGAAGCTTCGTGTTTGCCTACATTTAGGAGGGGAAGGACAGGTACCGAGTAGGTGGGTATTACAGAAGTCTTACAAACAAATTTCGGGGGGACTGGTACTCTGAACCTGTTAGGGCGGCCGAGCCGCAGCCGGCACGCCATCATTTCGCACTGAGGGAAACATCGTGGCCACAGCGCTACCGAATATCGAAATCCTGAGCAAGAAGCAGAAGGCGAACGACGAAGTGAACTGGGTGACCGCGATTTTCATGGGCCTTTTTCACGTCGGAGCGATCGCCGCGCTTTTCTTTTTCAGCTGGAAACCAGTGATGGTGGCGGCGCTTTTGTGGTGGGTGGCGACGAGCCTGGGCATCGGCGTTTGCTATCACCGCCTGCTGACACACCGCGGATACAAAACTCCGAAATGGATCGAGTACGTTCTGACCGTGTGCGCGACGCTGGCGCTGGAAGGCGGCCCGATTTTCTGGGTGGCCACGCACCGGATACATCACCAGTTTTCGGATAAGGAAGGCGACCCGCACTCGCCGATCGACGGGAAGTGGTGGGCGCACATGGGCTGGATCCTGATGGGCAAGTCGATGCATCACGACACATCGACGCTGGCGCGCTACGTTCCGGACCTGGCGAAGGACAAGTTTCACGTTTGGATTACGAAGTATCACTACGTGCCGATGATCGTGCTCGGGGTGATTCTGCTGGCGATTGGCGGCATCCCGTACGTGCTGTGGGGAATTTTCTTCCGCACCGTTCTCGGTTTACATGCGACGTGGCTGGTGAATTCGGCAACGCACTCGTGGGGATCGCGGCGGTACGTGACGCGCGACCTTTCGACGAATAGCTGGTGGGTGGCGCTGCTCACCTGGGGCGAAGGCTGGCACAACAATCATCACGCGAATCCGGTTTCGGCGCGGCACGGCCTAACCTGGTATGAGATCGATACGAACTGGTACTTCATCTGGCTGATGAAGAAGCTGGGGCTGGCGAAGCAGGTGAAAGTGGCGCAACTTCCGACGACGGAGGAAGTGAAGTCACACGCCGACACTTTGCCGGCGGATGTGCAGACGGATATGGCTTCGGCGTAAATTTCGCTTTCGTAGAAGCGGAGCGATGTATTTGAATTTCGAGCCGCACACTTTCACCGGTGTGCGGCTCTTTTTATTTGTGGACACATCGCGGGCCGCGGCGGGAGCTTCCGGCGGTACAATTCAGCGAATGCCCATGAAGATCTCCGGCCGGCGCAAAACCATGGCGTTTTTTATCGTACTGGGCAGTTGCCTGGTGGCGGTAGCAGTGGCGCTGCAGGTCGGCTGGATCATCCTGAACTGGCGCGAGACGGTGCTGCTGTTCTTCGGCGTGATTTTTTTCGCGCTGCTGATTGCGGGCGTGGTGATCAATACGAGTTTTCTGGTACGCGAAATCCGGTTGAACGAGCAGCACGACAGCTTCGTGAATGCGGTGACGCATGAGCTGAAGACGCCGATCGCGTCGATCCGGCTGTATCTGGAAACGATGCAGCGGCGCGAGCTGGATGAAAAGCAGCGACAGAAATTTTATCGGTTGATGCTGCACGATACGGATCGCCTGCTGGGCACGGTGAATCAAGTGTTGAAAGCGGGCGAGGCGCGGCACAAGGCTCCGAAGTTGGACAAAGTGGAGATCGATCTGGGCGATCTGGTACGCGAATCGATTGAGCTGGCGAAATCGCGGCACCATCTGGAGCCGGGGATGATGAAGTTCGACGGGCCGTCGAATGGAAACGCCCTGAAGGTGCAGGGCGACGCGGAAGATCTGCGGACGGCGGTTTCGAACCTGCTCGATAACGCGATCAAATATTCCGGCGACAAAGTGGATGTGATGGTGAAACTGGAAGCCGACGAAAAACTGGTGAAGCTGAACATTCGCGACCACGGCGTGGGAATTCCGGCGGACGAGTTGAAGCGGATCTTTAAGCGATTTTATCGCGTGAGAAATCGCGCGGTGGCAAAAGTGAAAGGCACGGGGCTGGGACTGTTCATCGTGCGCGCGGTTGCGAAATCGCACGGCGGGCGCGTGTTTGCAGAGAGCGCGGGCGAAGGGCTAGGCACCACGGTGACGCTGGAACTTCCGAGAAGCGACGCATGAACCGGATTTTGGTGGTGGAGGACGAGGCGCATCTGGCGGAAGGGTTGCGGTTCAACCTGGAAGCGGAAGGCTACAGCGTGGCGGTGGTGGGCGACGGAGAAGCGGCGATCGACCGCCTGCTGACGAAGAAGGAAGAGTTCGATGCCGTTGTGTTGGACGTGATGCTTCCCGGCAAAGATGGATTTGAAGTGGTCAGCGAGTTACGCAAGGCCAAGAATTACGTACTCGTACTGATTTTGACGGCGCGCGGGCGGCCTGAGGATGTGTTGCAAGGATTTGCGGCGGGCGCGGACGATTATTTGCCGAAGCCGTTCGAACTGCCGATATTTCTCGCGCGGCTGCAGGGACTGCTGCGGCGGCACGAGTGGATGCGCGGCGGCCCGAAGGCGGCTGCGGCGAAAAGCGCTGCGCGCGAGAAGAGCGCGACTTCGACCGCCGTTGAAGACTATGACGTGTTCACCTGGGCGGGGAGATCGATCGACTTCGGGACGCTGGAGCTGAAGACGAAGAAGAGCACGATCCAGCTGACATTGATGGAAGCAAAGCTACTGCGGCATTTGATTCGCGCGAAGGGACGAACTGTCACGCGCAAGTCGATCCTCGAAGACGTATGGGGCTTGCGCGAAGATACGGACACGCGGGCGATTGATAATTTCATCGTGCGGCTGCGGCGGTACCTGGAAGAAAATCCGTCGAAACCGAAGCACCTGCTGACGGTGCGCGGACTCGGATATCGGTTCGTAGCTTGAGCGCTACGTGACTTGGGTTCGGGCACATCGCTGAAAGTTCGATTCCCCGCTATTTCTTTCCTGCCGAAATATTTCCACGAAGAACAGTAACGGAAGCTTTGGCAGGGTGTATTCCGTTGCTGCGGCTGAGGCGGCGATGGTCGAGCGTCCTGCGGGGCCGTCCGGATCGGCTTTGCCGCCGAATTCTCCGCCGGGATGCCACTGATACTGTTCGCTGCCGAAAGTAATCGCGCTGACGGGGCCGGAGAAATATTTCGCAGCGTTGGGACCGTCGTCGAACTGAATTTTCACGGTGTGCGAGTTTTCCTGATCTTTGTTGACGATCATGAGCGCCCACTGGCCGTCGGGGCGCAGCGTCGCGTAGGAGGTGACGAGATTGTGCCCGGCGGTGTCTTCCACGTCGCTGCGTGAAAGGAAAGAGTTTGTGCGGCTTGATTTCCCGGCTCGAATCCATTCGAGATTAATGAGCTGACTGGCGAAAAACTGCGAAAGATCCTGCTGGATCTTTAGATCGCGGTCCGCGGAAAACATTCCGAAGGTCCCGAGCGATCCGTTGCATCCGCGGCCGACGCCGAGCGGCAAATAGTGAAAATAGGAAACGCCCGCGCCGCCGTTCGAGAGGAAGGCGCCGACGTAATCGGCCAGCCAGAGTGCGCCGAACGTGTCCACGAACGCCTCGGAAGAATTCCACGAAAGATTCGATTCGGTGATGAAGAGCGGTACGTTTTCCGGAACCCCGTCCTGCCGCCAGACCTGCGCGATGTGGGTGACGAGCGTGGCTTCGTCGTAAAGGCTGCTCCACTGCACTTTGCATGGCTCGAACGGATAGTGTTCGAACGAGAAGAACGCGAGTTCGTCGAGCTTGCCGTGCGCTTTGAGGTAATCGACGAAGCGGCCGGTCCACGACGTTTTCCCCTGGTCGTCACCCCAGACTTCGATGTCTTTATTTTGTCCGGTGAAAATGGGGCCGCCGAGTTTCAGCTTCGGGATCGACTTTGTGGAGCGCGGCAGCCCATTGAATGTAGAGCGCGGCGTAATCTTCGGGCGGAGTGTAATGCCCGTCGGGTTCTTCGCCCATTTCCACGTAGGCGATGGGATAGCCGCGCTTTTCGATGTAGGCGATTTCCGCGGCGGAGTCTTCGGGGGTTGCGTAGATCATGGCGATCGGAATCATCGCGGGTAGGCCGCGGGTGTAGCCGCCGGTGTAGAAAAGGTCGAAGCCGACTTGATCGCCGGCGTGTTCATCGAGATCGGAAGCGTCGTGCCATGGATCGACGGACGAGCAGTAGGTAGGCGTCTGGTCTTGCTCGGGAATGTGGCGCATCAGGTCATGGAATTTGCCGTCGGCCGTTTGGGTGCCGACGTAGAGTTCGCGGATTGCATAGCCAAGACAATTGCGCGGGTCGGATGGGCCGTGCGTATCACAAGTGCCGGAGGAATGCGTCATCAGCACGCGCAGCCAGCGGACAGAGATGGGCATGTCGGCAAGTTTCAGTACCGCCGTTCCACCTTTGCCGTTGGTGACAACGCCCTTCGGAAAACTCTGCCAGACGCCGATGGTCGGCTTCTTGATCGGATCCTCGCCGGTCCAATACTGGACGACATAATTTGTGGCGTACGGTTCGGCCCAGGCAATGCGGATCGCGTCGACGTCCTGATTAGTTTGAAAATCGAGGAACACCCACTGCGGGTGGAGAGCGTCGTCTTCGCCGGTGTATTTCTGGGTGAGGTAGGGATTGCTCTTCCAGTAGGTGTTGAGGTCGCCGTCGTCGAGGCGGGAGAAGCCGTCGGAGTCGGTGCCATCGTCGCGTGTGACGCCGCGATGCGGAAGCGGGTATCCGTAAGAGTGGCGAATGGGCGCGCCGAGTTCGGTGCTGCCGGTAAAGTAACCGCTTCCCCTTCCGGACGGATCGCTCCACGTACCGGCGGGATTCCAGTGCCAGGCTTCCATGTGGAGTTCAGTGTTCTGGCGGTAGGAGACCATTTGCCAGCCGGCGGAGAGTACGTGATCGATGGTGGGCTGGACATACAGTTTGTCGGCGGCGCCGTAGGGCAGGCGGTCGATGCCCGCGCCGAGGGCGACGGCGGGATCGATGGTGTTGGAGGGGTGCGAAGCGTCCACGTGGATGGTCTGCGCTCGCGCGAGCGCGACGGATGCGAAAAATAGGGCGGCTAAGAGGGCTGGGCGCACAAGCCGGGTGGGCGCTAAAGTTTTATTAAACATTCCGGCATCTTAGACGAACGCTTCCGCAGAGCCAATCAAATTTGCGGAATGAAATGGATTTCGGCTGCGCGGGAGGCGAAGTTGACGGCGGCTGCGATTCATTGGACGATGACGGTTCGCGATAATGCACACGGAGTGGACCAATGCTGAAGGCGACGACGTTTGACAAGCTGGAGAAGGAAGAGCTGAACCCGCGGATTACGCGCCAGATGATGAGCGGAGAAGACTGCACCGTGGCGCAGATCATTATAAAGAAGGGCGGAATCGTGCCGAGGCATTCGCACCGCAGCGAGCAGGTGTCGCTGATTGTCTCCGGCGCGTTGAAATTTACGTTCGATGACGGCGAGGTGACGTTGCGCGCGGGCGAGCTTTTCATCATTCCCGCGCATGTGCCGCACTCGGCCGAGGCGATGGAAGATACCGTGGATCTGGACTTTTTTGCGCCGAGGCGCGAGGACTGGATCACGAAGAACGATTCGTACTTGCGCGAAGGCGCGGGGAAGGAAAAGTAATGGACCTGGGACTGAAGGGACGCGTGGCGATCGTCGCGGCGGCAAGCACTGGACTTGGCCGCGCTGTGGCGGAAGAGCTGGCGAAGGAAGGGTGCGAGCTGGCGATCTGCTCGCACAATACGGCAAAGATCGAGAAGGCCGCGGCGGAAATTTCCAGATTGACCGGGCGCGAAGTGCTGGCCCGCACGGCGGATGTGGGCAATCCGGCGGAGGTCACGGCGTTCGTGGATGCTGCAGAGAAAAAATTCGGGCGCATCGATATTTGCGTGACGAATGGCGGCGGGCCACCGCCGAAGAAGTTCTTAGAGCTTTCGCCGAAGGACTGGCAGGAAGCGGTGGATTCGACGCTGCTTTCGGCGGCAACGTTTGCGCGTGAAGCGTTGCCGCGAATGCAGCGCAACGGCTGGGGACGGCTAATCACGGTCACGTCCACATCGGTGAAGCAGCCGATTGAGGGTTTGATGCTTTCGAATTCGATTCGCGCGGCGGTGACCGGCATGGCGAAGACGCTGGCCGGAGAGTTCGGCGGCTACGGGATCACAGTGAATAACGTGTGCCCGGGATTCACGGCGACGGGCCGCCTGGAAGAACTCTTCGAGAAGCGCGCGAAGGATGCAGGCGTTTCCGTTGATCAGATCGAGAAGCAGTCCGCCGCGCAGATTCCCGTAGGGCGGATCGGGCGGCCGGATGAGTTTGCGGCAGTCGTGGCGTTCCTGGCGTCGGAACGGGCCAGCTTCGTGAACGGCGTGACGATTGCGGTCGATGGCGGAATGTTGCGCGGACTGTTCTAAATCGATTCTGAATTGTGGCGAGCCTGCATTCGATCTTTCACAAAAGCGAAACGAAGCGCCGCGAACCGCGTCTATACTAGAAGTTTGCGCGGAGGTATTTTTCCGCGCCGTGGGCCGCGTAACCCAACTTTGGAGGCACGATGATTCGTTCGAACTGGCAACGCGCCGCGCTGGGCGCAGTTTTGAGCGTTGCAGCCGCGATTTCCGCCATTTTATTGATTCCCGCGAAGGGCCGCGCCGATGAACCGTACGCGCGGAGTCGCGATTACGATTTGCAGCATGTGAAGACGCATCTGTGGTTCGACTTCGACCACAAGAGCTTTCACGGCGAAGTGACGCATTCGGTGGCGATGCTGCACGACAACGTGAGCGAAATTCAGTTCGATTCCGTTGACCTGAAGATCGACGCTGTGACGCTGGACGGCAAAGCTGCGAAATACAATGTGACGGAGACCGACGTGGTGGTGCCGCTGAACGCGCCGTCGAAGAAGGGCGACAAGCACGAGATTTTCATCCGCTACGAGGGATCGCCGAAGAAGGGATTGTATTTCGTCGGGCCGGACAAAAATTATCCGAACCGGCCGAAGGAAGTTTGGACGCAGGGCGAGTCCGAAGATACGCGCTACTACATTCCGATCTACGACTATCCGAACGACCGGACGACGTCGGAAATGAGCATGACGGTGCCCGCGAGCTGGATCACCGTATCGAACGGCGAGCTGGTGGGAACGAAGGATGAATCGGACGGGACGAAGACCTGGACGTGGAAGCAGGAGCAGACGCTTTCGACGTACTTGATCACGGCGGTGGCGGGCGAGTTTGTGGAGAAGACGGAAACATGGCGCGGAATTCCGGTGCGATTCGTGGTTCCGAAAGGACAGGAAAACACGATCGACGCGACGTTTTCGCGCACCAAGGGAATGCTGGACCTCTTCTCGGACAAGCTGGACGTGAAGTATCCGTGGGCGCAGTACGCGCAAACTTCGGTAAACGATTTTGTGGAAGGCGGGATGGAGAACACCAGCGCGACGACGCTGACGACGCGCGGCCTGGTGAATCCGGCGCTCGCCGATGAGGAAAGCCGCGGCTCGGACGATCTGGATTCGCACGAGCTGGCGCACCAGTGGTTCGGCGATCTGGTGACGTGCAAGGACTGGTCGAACATCTGGTTGAACGAAGGCTTCGCGACATATTTCGAGCACTACTGGGCCGAGCAACATTACGGCGCGGACGAAGCGGCGTATGAATTCTGGCGCGACCAGAACGGATGGTTCCGCCAGAAGCGGAATTACCCGCACCCGATCGTGGAGCGCAAGACAGGCGATGCGATTGAGTTTGCGGGAAACGAGTACACCAAGGGCGGTTGGGTGTTGAAGATGCTGCGCACCAAGCTGGGCGACGATTATTTCTTCAACGGACTGCACCACTACCTGGAAGTGAACCGCGGACAAAACGTTGTGACAGCGGACCTGCAGAAAGCGATCGAGCAGCAGACGAATATCAACGTGGATCAATTTTTTCACCAGTGGGTCTGGCGCGCGGGTGCTCCGAAATACGAAGTGAGTTACACATACGATCCGACCACGAAGCAGCTGAAGCTCGACGTGAAGCAAACGCAAAAAGTGGAAGGCATGGTCGGACTGTTCGATATGCCGGTGGATGTGGAAGTGACGACGGCGTCGGGGCGGAAGACCACGACGATCGACGTGAGCAAGGATGACGAGACGTTCACGCTGCCGGCCGACTCCGCACCGTTGATGGTGCTTTTCGACAAGGGCGACAAGGTGCTGAAGTCGATGGACTTCAAGAAAGAGCCTGTAGCCTACGTGTATCAGTTGAATAATGCGAAGGACGTTGCGGACCGCGCCGATGCGGCGGTCGCGCTCGGGTTGGACAAGGATTACCCAGACGGCATCGCAGCGCTTGGAGATGCGGCGTCGCACGATTCTTTCTGGGGAGTGCGCAACGAAGCGCTTCGGGCGCTGGGAAAGATCGGCGGTCCCGCGGCGGAAAAGCAAATTCTCGCAGCGCTGAACAATCCTCAGCCGTGGGTGCGTTCCGTGGCCGTGCAGGAACTGGGCGAATTCAAGGACGACTCTAAGCTTGGACCGAAACTGACTGAAATTGCGGCGAACGATAAGGCTTACCGCGTGCGAGGAGCGGCGTTGACCGCGCTTGGCGGGATCAAGGCGCCGAACGCCTATGAGGTGCTGACCGCGGCGGTAAAATCGGATTCGCCGGACGATACGCTGCGCAATGCGGCGCTGGAGGGGCTTGGCGCGTTGGGCGACGATCGCGCGGTGCCTTTGCTGCTGGAGTGGTCGGCGCCGGGCAAGGATCTTGACACGCGCTCGGCGGCCATCGCATCGGTGAGCATGCTCGATTTGAAGAACAAGAGCATCACGCAAACGCTGATTTCGTATTTGCAGGAGCCTTACATCGACATCAAGTTCACCACGGTGTTTGCGCTCACGCGACGGGGCGATCCGGACGCGATTCAGCCCCTGGAGGATTTGCTAAAGTCGGGCGGGTTGAGCCTGGGGTCGGCGCCGTTCGTGGAGGCGCAGATTCAGCAGTTGAAGGCGAAGGCTTCGGGCGAGCAGCCGAAGCCGGCCGCACCGCCGCAGAATTAAGCTATCCGCGGCGTACAACTGAAGTTACGGACGGCTTGACGGTTCGCGCGTGGTTGCGCGGGGCGGCAAGCCGTTTTCTTTATTGCGTAAGCAGGATGCGGAGGTCGCGTAGGTTGTTGCCGGTGGGTCCGACGACGATGGCATCGTCGAGGCGGGCGAAGAAAGTGTAGGCGTCGCTTGCTTGTAGGAACGAAGCGACGTCCATTCCGAAGGCGTGAGCACGATTTAGAGTTTGTCCGTCGGCAACAGCGCCGGCGGCGGGGCTGTTGCCGTCGATGCCGTCGGTGCCTGCGCTCAATACCGCGATGTGCTTTCCGGCAATTTTCGGAACGCACGTCAGCACGAACGCGGAATTCCGGCCGCCAATTCCCTCGCCTTCGACCGGACTGCTCAATTCCCCGCCCGCGAAAAGCGCGACGCGTTTGCCGGGATTATCCGCGCGGAAGTTTTCCAGCGTTTCGAGCAAATGATTTGCGGCTCGTTCGAGCGGCCAGCCGTCGGTGAGCGGATCGACGAGGCAGTGGAAACCCTCGGCTTCGGAGGCGTGGTGCGATGCGTGAAGAAGCTCGTGCTCGCCGAGGATTCGGAAGAAATGGTTCCGCGAGAAAGCGGCGTCGCCGTGCTTCGGAGTTTCCTGAAGGGCGCGCTCCTCGAAGATTCGCCGACTGGCGTGGCTGAATTTCGCGACGAGATCGTATTTCGCGGCGATGGCGTAAGCATCGGCGACGGTGGTGGGATCGGGCAGCGTAGGACCGGAAGCGAGAGCGGATTCGTGGCCTTGCGGAACGTCGCTGATGGCGTAGGTGAATTTCAGCGAGCGAGGCGCGGCGGCGGCGAGGCGTCCGCCCTTTACCGCGGAAAGATGCTTGCGGATTGCGTTGATTTCTTCGATGGGCGCGCCGCAGCCGACGAGGGCGGAGTGAAGCTGGCGAAAATCTTCCAAGTGAAGCGAAGGATCGAGCGGAGATTCGACCATTGCCGATCCGCCGCCGGAAATCAGAAACAGGACTAGCGATTTTTCGTCGCATCGCGCGAGACGATCAAGAATCGCGCGGCCCGCGGCGAAGCTCGATTCGGTGGGAAGCGGATGGCTACCGGAGAATGCTTCCCAATCGGGCAGCGCGCGGCGCTGCGCGTCGGGGCCGACTACGATTCCCTGCACTTTAAAATCCGGAGCGAGAATCGCGGAGAGTGCTTGAGCCATCGAGAACGAAGCTTTGCCGAAGGCGATGGCGACGATTTCGCGGAAGTCGCGGAGGTCGATGTCTGCGCCTGCACCGGATATTAGCGGGCCGCGGCGGTCGATGCGGCGTTCGAGCGCGTCGTGAATATCGATCGCCGCGAGCGTATGCCGGAAGATTTCCTGCGCGATGCGTTTCATGGGACGAGAACTTCGGGATTGAGCGGGTTGGAAGGAGCGGCGCCCGCTGAAAAAGTCGGCGACGTTTGTGGCGGCGAGTACGGCCATTTTCGTGCGCGTTTCCTCGGAAGCGCTACCGAGATGCGGCGCGAGCACGACGTTGTGGCGCGGAATCAGACCGGGTAAGACCTCCGGCTCGCGTTCGTAGACGTCGAGGCCGGCTCCGGCAATCACTTTATTTTCGAGCGCATCATTGAGCGCCGCCTCATCGACCACGGGGCCCCGCGAAGTGTTAATCAGGAACGCAGAGGGCTTCATTTTCGCGAGAGCATCTTTGGAGATCAGGTGTTTCGTTTCCGGAGTGAGCGGCGTGTGGATGCTCAGGAAGTCGGATTCGCGAAGCAGGGTGTCCATGTCAACATACGTGGCGTTCACTTCGCGTTCGGACGCGGCGTCGGCGCCGCTGCGATTGTAATAGATCACTGGCATCTTGAAGCCGCCGGCGCGGCGCGCGACTTCTTTACCGATGCGGCCGAATCCGAGGATGCCGAGGGTCTTGCCCCACACGTCAGCGCCAAGAAGCTGGCCGACGTCCCAGCCGGTCCATTTTCCTGCCCGGAGATAATTATCACCTTCGACGACGCGGCGCGCGACCGCGAGAATCAGCGCGAAGGCGAAGTCGGCGGTGGTGTCGTCAAGGACGCCCGGAGTGTTCGTAGCGACGATTTTGCGGCGCGTGCAGGCGGGGACGTCGATGTTGTTGTATCCGACGGAAACGGTGGCGACGATTTTGAGATTGGGGGCGGCGCCGAGGAGCTCTTCGTCGATCGTTTCGTTCAACTGGCAGACCAGGCCGTCTTTGTCAACGACGCGGCGGAGCAGTTCGTCGCGCGCGATGCCTTTAGGTTCGCGCTCGTAATCAACGTCGAAGTTGTCGTTAAGAATCTTCTCGGCGGCGGATGGCAGCGTACGCGTGACGAGGAGTTTAGGTTTGCTCAAGAGCAGCCTCGATGAGGAGCGACCGACAGCCGAGAAAGAATACACCCGCGGCGTGAAGGGCGCACGAGCCGTTCGACGATACAGGCGAAATCACCGACCGCAGCCGCGTTGACGCATAATCGCGCGGGCGACTATAGTGAATCTGCGAGACACGCGCGCCGCGGCGGGCGCGACAGGCTGATGGACTCTCCTCTTCTCCGCGATTTGAAATCGCTCCTTGGCTCGGAACCGGTACTGCACCGGCCCGAGGATTTGCTGCTCTACGAATATGACGGCTCGGTAGAAACGGCGCGGCCGACATGCGTCGTATTTCCCACATCGACCGAACAAGTGATCCAAATTGTGAAGCTCGCGAACAAACACAACACGCCGATCATCGGGCGCGGGGCGGGCACGGGACTTTCCGGCGGCGCGCTCGCTCGGCGCGGCGGGATTGTAGTGGTGTTCTCGAAAATGAACCGAATTCTGGATATCGACATCGAGAACCAGCAGGCAACGGTGCAACCTGGAGTAGTGAATGCAGACTTGAGCGCGGCGGTGGCGAATGCGGGATTGCACTTTGCGCCCGATCCTTCGAGCCAGAAGGCGTGCACCATCGGCGGAAATGTGGCGGAAAATTCCGGCGGGCCGCATACGCTGGCCTACGGCGTGACGACGAATCACATACTGGCGCTGGAGATGGTGCTGCCGTCGGGCGAGCTGGTGCGCGTTGGCAGCGCGGCGCCGGATTCGCCAGGCTACGATTTGACTGGCCTTTTCGTGGGATCGGAAGGAACGCTGGCGCTGGTGACACAAATTACGGTGAAGTTGACGCGGCTGCCGGAGAGCGTGAAGACGCTGCTCGCGATTTTCGAGACGCTCGATGACGCGACGGAGACCGTGGCGGACATCACGGCGCGAGGAATCACTCCGGCGGCTTGCGAGATGCTGGATGGGTGGACGCTGCGCGCGGTAGAAGCTTACGTTCACGCGGGATTTCCGTTGGATTGTGCGGCGGTGCTGCTGCTTGAAGTGGACGGATTGCGCGAGGCGGCGGAGCAACACGCGCAGGATGTAGCCGAGGTGTGTCGCGCCCACCACGCTCGCGAGGTTCGCGTGGCCAAGGATGCGCGCGAGCGCGATCTGCTGTGGAAGGGCCGGAAGAATGCTTTCGGTGCGGTTGGTCGCCTGTCGCCGACGTATTACGTGCAGGACGGCGTGATTCCGCGGACGAAGTTGCCGGCAACGTTGCGGCAGATCGATGCCATCGGAAAAAAATACGGATTTCAGATCGGCAATATTTTCCATGCGGGTGACGGGAATCTCCATCCGTTGATATTGTTCGACCAGCGCGACCAGGAGCAGTTTCGGCGGGTGCTCGCAGCATCGGACGAAATCATCCAGTTCTGCATCGACCAGGGCGGGTCGATTACCGGCGAACATGGCGTCGGGATGGAGAAGGACCGGTTGATGCCGCTGCTTTTCAGTGAATCGGAGCTGGAAGTGATGAGCCGGATGCGCACCGCGTTTAATCCCACCGGGCTGCTGAATCCGGACAAGATTTTCCCTTCGAAAAGAGGCTGCGGCGAAATCCACTCCGCGCCGGTCGCGCCGCTTAGCTCGGGCGCTTCCCTCGAATGACGGCTGGCTCTCAAATCGCGAACATTCTGGGCAGCGAACACGTAAAGACGGATATGGAATCGCTTGCTGCGTATGCAATCGGCGGGCTCGTCCCGAGCCAAGTGATGTTTCCCGCTAGCGCGGCCGAGATGGCGGAAATCGTGCGGCATGCCGCTGCAGAAAAGCTTGCGATTGTCGCCGCGGGCGCGCGGACGAAGCTTTCGATGGGTGCGCCGCCGAGCCGATACGACCTCGCCGTCGATTTGGCGCGGATGGATCGTGTGATTTCGTACGACCCGGGGGATTTGACGCTGAGCGTCGAGCCCGGGATGCCGCTCGCGAAGTTGAGCCGCATGCTCGCGGAGCACGGGCAGATGCTGCCGCTGGGCGTGGCGTTTGGAAGGCGGGCGACGATCGGAGGAACGATCGCGTCGGGGATCGAGGCGCCGCAGCGGCAACTTTACGGCACGGCGAGAGATTTTCTTTTGGGCGCGGAGTTTGTGACCGGTGACGGCGTGGTGGCGAAGAGCGGTGGGCGTGTGGTGAA
This sequence comes from uncultured Acidobacteriota bacterium, assembly GCA_963839325.1. Taxonomy (GTDB): domain Bacteria; phylum Acidobacteriota; class Terriglobia; order Acidiferrales; family UBA7541; genus Palsa-295. The sequence continues at coordinate 545,006 of CAWIUO010000006.1, forward strand.
AAACGTGACCGGTTACGACATGCACAAGCTCCTCATCGGTTCGATGGGCACGCTCGGAATTATCACCAAGCTGAATTTTAAAACGTTTCCGATGCCGACGGGGGTTCGTGGGTTCATTGCGCGGTTTGGTGGGTTTGAGGGGGCAATCGAGATGCGCGACCGGATCGCGCGGTCGGCGCTTTCGCCGATGACCCTCGATATTTTCAGCCCGGGTACAGCAGATCTGTTTTGCGGGAAGCGCGGGAGCGGCGATCGAACGCGAGCCGATGCCGGACGGGCTGCTGACGGACAACGAGTGGGCGCTGACGACGCGATACTCGGGCCACGATACGCTTCTCGCGCGATACGAATCGGATTTGAAGCGGATCGCTCAGGAATCCGGCGCGACAGCGGTGACGATTGCGAGCGATACACTGCCCGCGGCGTGGGCGCGGAAACGCGAGTTCGTGCCGATTGCGCTGGCATCATCGCCGGCGACTACGGTGATCAAGATTGGCGTTGTGCCTACGAAGATGAAGCCGGCGATTGCGAAGATTTCAGCGGCGGCTGCGGCGAGCGAGATGAAATGGGTAGCGATGGCGCGGGGCGTTGGAGTGATATATGTGGCGCTGCTGCCGGAAAGCGCAGATGCTGCGGCGAAGGCTCGCGTGGTGAAGCTGACGAGAGAAATTCAGGGTGCGTGCGTGGAGATGGGCGGGCACGCGACGGTGCCCTGGTGCCCCGATTCGTGGAAGAGCGAGATTGAGGTCTGGGGCGTGGAGACGCCGGACTGGGTGGAGATGCGCAAAGTGAAGAAGGCGTTTGATCCTGCGGGAATCTTGAGTCCGGGTCGATTCGTGGGAGGGATTTGAGCGAGCGCATGGACACGCCTCCGCAAAATCGAGAAGGCTTGGGCGACACCGCGCGCGGCACCGCGACACCGGGAAGTGGTGGGCAGACGCACGACGAAGCGAACCGCGAGTTTCAGCTTACGCTCAGCGGCTTCAGCGCGACGGACAAACCGGAGTATGACGATTATTCGCGGTGCGTACACTGCGGGCTGTGCGTGAACAACTGTCCGACGTACCGGCTCTGGGGACGCGAAGCGGATTCGCCGCGCGGGCGCATCCGGCAGATCCAGCTGGTGGATCAAGGGCGGCTTGAGCTGGGCGAATCGTTCGTGACGCACATCGACCGCTGCCTAAATTGCCGGGACTGCGAGACGGCGTGCCCGTCGGGCGTAGAGTACGGAAAGATTCTGGAGATGGCTCGTGCGCAGATCGAGCAGAAATACAAGCGGCCGTGGGCGTCGCGCGTGGCGCGAGACTTCGTTTACAGGAAGTTGCTTCCCTACCCGAAGCGGATTGCGGCGGTGGCGCGTGGGCTGAAGTTCTACCAGCGATCGGGACTCGCTGCGGTGGCGCGCGGGACCGGAATTTTGAGTTTGCTGGGATTGAGCGAACGCGAGCGGCTGCTGCCGAAGATCGACTCGGAGTTTTTTTTCGGCGAACTTGGGAAGACGTACCCGGCGCGAGGCGAGCAGCGTGCGCGGGTGGCGTTCTTCGCGGGGTGCGTGGCGCAGGTGACGTTCAGCGAGTTGAACCGCGCGACGATTCGCGTGCTGCAAGCGAACGGATGTGAGGTGGTGGTGCCGGAGGAACAGGCGTGCTGCGGGGCGCTGGCGGCACATGCGGGCGTGCGCGACGTGGCGCGGGAGATGGCGACGAAGAATTTCGACGCGTTCCTCGGCGCGGGTGGAGGCGGGTTCGACGCCGATTGTGACGAATGCGGCGGGGTGCGGTTCGACGTTGAAAGAGTATGGACATTTATTTGAGGCGGGAACGGCGGATGCAGCGAAGGCCGAGAAGTTCACGGCAAAGATGCGGGACGTGACGGAGTTTCTGGCGGAGTTGGGAGTGACGGCGAAGCTGAATCCTGTGCCGCTGCGCGTGACGTATCAGGATTCGTGCCATCTGGTTCATGGGCAGAAGATTCGCGAGGCGCCGAGGCGACTGATTCGAGCGATTCCGGGAGTGGAGCTGGTGGAGATGCCGATGTCCGAGCTGTGTTGCGGATCGGCAGGGGTTTACAACGTCACGGAGACGAAGACGTCGCTTGAGTTACTCGACCAGAAGATGGATTCGGTAGCGGAGACGAAGGCTCAGGCGATTGTGACGGCGAATCCGGGATGCATACTGCAACTGCGCGCGGGAGCGGTGAAGCGAAAGACCGGACAGGAAGTGATGCACGTAGTCGAGTTGATGGATCGGGCGCTGTAAAGAATTCGAGGTTACTTCTCACCGATTAGATAGCGGCAACCGCGAGGGCCCATCTTCGCGGAGTGGACAGCGCCGGCGGGAACATCGCAGCGGTCTCCCACGCGGAAAATTCCGGATTCCCCCTTCATGGTGAGCTGCATTTCCCCGTCGAGGATGATGTGTGCGGTGAGGCCGGCGTGGGTGTGGTCGGAGTACGAAGCGTTTGGGCTGTCCTGCCAGACAAAAGTGTGGGTGAAGCCTTCGGCTTCGAGTTCCTTGCGATATTCGGATTCAGATTTCATGTGCGCGGATTTTATCGGCGACGCTGAGATTTTATCAGGAAATTCGGCGCGCGATTCGAGAGGTGGGCTCGCGGGCGGAGCATGGTGGGATGCGCCCACCCGCGAGTACAGATTGTGCAACGGAGACAGATTTATTTTTCGGCCGCGACTACTGCGGCGGAGGTGGCGGCGGAACGCCGCGGGCTCCGTGGCCTTTGCCTGCGCTGACGGCGTAGTCGGACGGAACCTGAAACAGGGATGCGGGCGGCTCGGCGGTCTGTACGTTCGTGAGCTGGAATGTGGTGTCGCCGAAGCGCGGATCGGAGCGCTTGCTCTGCACGTACATCTGGAGCGTGGGCGAATACCAGCGCTCGATCACGATTTGAATGGGACTCTGATTGCCGATCGCGCCGGCGGGAATGGTGCGAGTGATGCGAGTGCCTTCGGCGGAAACACCATTGATGGTCTGGGTGCCGAGCGAAATCGTGGTCGCGTCGTTATCATGCCGCGCTGAGTTTGGATCGCGATGACCGCGCGCATCGGCCGATGGCGGCGTGAAGCGTACGGCGGTTTTGTCATCGACTCTCAAAACGTAGTTCACATTGGCGACGGGATCGGTGATGAAGACCACGTGAGTGGGCGTGTTGGAGCGATCGCTCCACGGTCCGGCGGGCACGGTCATCTCGCGGCGGACGCGGCCTTCGCTATCGCGAGAGACGGTGCCGGTGGTGGTGCGTTCGATCTTGTTGCCGTCGGCTAGAGTTTGGGTGGTCTGCGCGGTGAAGGAAGCGCTGAACGGAGCGCCGACGACTTTTTTTTCGCCCGCGCCGCCCTCAATGCCGAGGAATCGGATTTCGTCTTCGGGGCCACCCATGCGACCGAAGCCGCGGGGCCTCCGGGAGGCGGACCGCCCTGCGCGTTAGCCGTGCCAGCGAGGAGAGCCGCGGCACCGAGAAGAAGCGCGATTCCGAAGCGCGAGGTCCTAGGATTCATGCGTGTCGTCCTTCGTTGCGTGCGTTCGTTGAGCGTCATCAAAATTAAAACTCCTGCGCGGAATTCGATTGCGAAACCAGGCGAATGGCCTGCGGAGTGCCGTCTTCGCTTAGCATGAGGTCCGCGACGACGTGATCGCCGGCATTCAAACCGGCGACGGGAATTCCCATCGAGACCAGACTCGCGCGAGGCAAATCGACACGAACCACTGCGCCGCCCTGGGTTTCCGACGGATCGTCAGCGTAAGGAAGCGGAACGAAGGCGGTGGCGTATTCGTTGTCTGACGGCTCCGTCAAGGATTCCGTCGCAGAGGGCTCGGTTCCGTTGTTCGCGGAATTTTCCGCCGAAGCTGCAGAAGCATCGACGCCGGAAGGTGTTGCATTCTGAGCGACGGCTGGGAGCTGTTGCTTGCTAACTGTGTTCCACGGATGACGATAGAGTCCGAGTCCGACAGCGAGAAGAACCAAGGCGGCGATGGCGAGAACGACGAGATCGCGTCGGAGTTTGCTGCGCGACTTAACTGCTTTTGCGCGGCGAAATTCGTGAAGCAGAGCATCTTCGACGCGAGCGGGAGCTTCGGACCCAACCGCGGTTTCCGCGAGACGGCGTAGGCCGTAGTTCAGGGATTCGGCTTCCATCATTAAGGTGGCGCATGGCGCGCAGGATTCGGCGTGGGCCAGCGCTTCTTCGGACCGCTCGGCGCCGAGAGTGCCGGGGCGGTCGAAATCCGGAAGCATCTCGCCGAATTGCACGCAGTCGATCGGAGTTCGATTCTCTTTCATATTCATTCCCTTTTGCCGGCCAGCACGGTCAACGCCCCATCGCCGAAATTCTGCGAACTGGGCGCGGCTCGCGCAGCTTTTCCATCAAGATCGATTTCGCGCGGTGAAGGCGCGAGCGAATGGTGCCAACCGGGCACTCGAGCAACTCCGCCGCGGCTTCGTAACTGAGCTCATCGAGTTCGCAAAGGATGACGACTTCGCGATAATTCTCCGGCAGCGTAGCGATCGCTTGCCGAACACGCGCGACAGATTCGCCCGAAACAAATTCATCGCGTGGCGCCGGGAACGCGGTGACATTCGCGCCGCCGGAGTGATTTCGCGCCGCCGGGCCGGTGGCGAGAATCACGTCAAGCTCATCAGCGGTTTCAGGCAGCGGAACGGAATTGCGTTCCTGCTCCCAGCGGCGGCGCAGATGGTTTCGCGCGATGCCGTATAAGAACCCGCCGAGAGTTCCCCGCTCGGGATCGAAGCGGCTGGCGTCGCGGATCAGGGTCATAAAGACTTCCTGAGTCACGTCTTCCGCGAGAGCCGAATTTCCACTCATATGCAGCGCGAAGCGATAGATCGCCGGGTGCTTGCGGCGGTAGAGGAGCGTGAAAGCCTCTTCCTCGCCGTCGAGAATGCGGCGAAGCAGGAGCGCGTCGTCGTTCAAAGCCTGGCCTTTGGTCATCGCTTAAATTGGACGGCCTGCTGTAACTCTCGTTACATATTCGTTTTGGAGGGGGGAGGAGTTCCACAAGATTCGGGGGGTTGGTTCGGGATGGCGGAGGCGGGAAAACGGACCGAGAAATCTGTTGCAAGAGTTGCGATTAGAGAGGGGGCCTAGTGAGTGTTTTCTATGACTTACGGGGAGTTCTAATAATTGAAAGTTGCGATTAGAAATTGGGGGGTGAGGAGGAACTGTTGGTTGGGAGGGTGAGTTTGGTTGTGGGGAGCTGCGCAAACTGGCGCTCCATTGGAGCTGATACGACTACACGATTGATGTTAGCACACTAGTAACGAGATGTCAATCTTGGAACGGGGCCGGGCGGATTTGCGCGGATCCGGGCTACAGAGGCTAAGAGGGATCCTTCAGCCGCTGAAGGGGCTTCTGGATGACCGGCGCTGCTTGCGTTGGGTCGGGTGCGCGGCGAGGCGGATGGGCGAGGTGGGCGGCATGGGTGGCAAAGCGGTGGCCTGCCACCGCACTCTAAGGGTTGGGAGGCTGTCATCAAGTCGAGAGTTTCCCGGGAGCGTTGAGTCGTCGAGTACGGCCAAGGGTCATTGAATCGTGAAGGCGTTATCGAGGGTGTAGGTGGTGCCGTCGGGATTGCTTAGGGCGAGGGAGACAGCGCCAGCTGGCAGGGAGTTCGGGATGGTGACCTGGATCGTGCTTCCATCGACGAAGGTCACTGCAGAGCTCGTGCCGTTGAAGGTGGCCGATGTCCCCTGGACAAAACCGGTGCCACGAACGGTGATGGACGAACCCGCGGCGCCGTTTGCGGGCACGAGATGGCCGATGGAGAGTGGTGCAGCGTCGAGCGTGACGCTGGTCAAACCGTTGCTGGTGAGGAGGTAGATGTGCTGACCCGTGGAATCGACCGCAGTAGGCGTCGTGTCCTGGGTCTGGACCTGCTCGGTGAGGAAGAGGCGCTCACGCAAGTCGCAGTGATGAGTATCAAAGATGTCGATGCCGTAGCCGCTGGGAACGTAAACCAGAGCACCCGTGGCATCAACCTGGATTCCAGAACCGTAGCCCGGGAAGGCGACGTCGAGAACGCCTACCTGGCAGCGAACGTTGTCCGCTTGATCGAGAATGTAGGGCGGAAGGCCGACACCGGAATTGGGATCAACGATCAAACTGGCGAGCGTATTCCCGTCGGCGGAGACGGCCGCGTCGGCCGTGAACTGCTGAATCTCGTTGGTCATCCACGTGTTCGTGGCGGCGCTCCAACTGAACATGACGCCGCCACTGTCATTCGGAACGGTAACGAAGACGACGGTGCCGTCGGCGGAAGCCGAGACGTATTCGGAGCCGAAGATCGGGCCGATCGGGGCGACCGTGGATGAAAACTGTTTCGCGGAAATGTTGAGCTGGTAGATGGCCGTTGGTGTGCTGTTGTTGGCGGGATTCGGCGACAGCACATCGACAAAAGCCGTGCCGAGGCTGGTGGCGACGAGCCTGCCGGGGGTCAGAGTGACGCCATCGAGGGTGGGAATGGCGACGGCGTAGGCGCCGCTCGACGGGCTATCGGGATTGACGACCGCCACGGAGCCGTCCGGAGCATTGGAAACAAGCAGTTTCGAACCGTCGGGAGTTAGAGCGAGATCCGGCAATCTTTTTCTGACCGGAGTTTGAAGGAAATGGAATGGGAGTAACGAAAGCGTTGGTTCCAAGGCTGAAAACGTCAACGTGATCGTGCGCCGCGATGTAGAGCTGGTTGCGATTCTTGTCGTAGAGAGTTGCCGTCAGGTCATCTGTGGAAGAGTAGTCGGACACGCCGGTGATGTAGCGGATGGCCTTGGGAAGCGTGGCCTGACCGACGCTGGTGGTGACGTTGATGTCCTGAAGTCCCTGCGTGCCGGCAGGAATCGAAAAGACGGCATGTTGCATGGGCGTCGGAAATCCGATGGAGAGTTCGGTCTGAACGAGGTTGTCGGAGAGCAGGCCTGCGGAAGTCGAACCCACAGATACGGAGAAATTGCGAGTTGTATCCGCGTCCAGGCCATAGCCGAAGAGATCGGCCGTGCCACCACCTGACGGAGGCGAGGCGAACGTGCCGTACGGAATCAAAGTGGTTCCGTACGAAAAGCCCAAGGGCAGAATGCCCAGCTCGCCGGTAGGCTCAACGACTTTGACGTCCACCGGACCTACGCTCTGAGCCTGAGGCGATACCGCCTGAACCTGATTGGCGGCGTTGAACGAAGAGCTTGTGGCGCGCGTGCCGCCGAACCACACGTCAGGAAGAAGGGGAAAGTCTTCCGTGGTGAATACGGTTGAGGTCGAGCCAGCGACGGGCCCTTCATCCGGAGTGCTGATCAGAAATCCCTGCGGCGCACCAAAGTAGAGCGAAGGGTTGAAGTTCTGAATGTTCTTTGCGTCGTCGAAAACTGCGCCGTGGTCAACCCATCCCAAAATCAGCCCGGTTGAGTCGGCGGCCAATGGCGATTCGATCGTATCGATGCCGTAGGGTCCGGTCACGTACGGATAGAAAGTGGTGTACGCGGGCGCTTGGCCGATGAGAGCGAAGGAAGTGGCATCAATTACCGAAATGAGCGGCAGTGTGCCAGGCGTGACAACGTAGAGGTATTTGCCGTCGGCGCTGAAGACAGCGCCGGTGGGGCGTTGCTGAATATTGAGCGCCGTCTGACCAATGAGCGAACCGCTGGCGTTGTAGAAATAGGTGGTGTCGCCTTCGGCGAGAGCGAACTCGGTACCGGAGGGATTCGCGGCGGGAAGATAGACCCCGTTCGTGTCGATGCTAATGAAACTGTCCGTGGCAGCCAAGTAAACCGCCGACGGGCTGCCGGCGCCGAACAGGACGGCGGAACCATTGGCCGACTCAGAAACCACGGTATTGGGTCCCTGAAAACCGACGCCCTCTTCCGGTCTGGTGCGGATGGCACCCGTCGAAGGATTCCACTCGAGGAGCGCGTTAAAAGTGGGACGAGCCAAGAAACGATTAGTACAGAACCATTTGAAGTAGGAAAGGCCATCTGCGGAGTGACGTACTGGCCCTGGATCGTTGGCATCGTATCCTGGCGGACGACGGCGAAGCTGGTGGTATCGATCCAGTACACGTTCTGTCCCATTGTGCCGACAAGGATGCGCGAGCCATCGGGCGTGATGGCGACGTTTGGGACTAGGAACCGGAATTTGCTTGGTAATTGTCTGAGTCGCTGCGGAAATCACGTCGACGCGATTCATGCTGGTGAGGGCTACGAAATAATTGCCGTGTGCGGGATCGAAGAACGCGCTCGGAGGCAGGAGACTCGTCCATGCGAACGGTGGCAGGCGATTGCCGGGAAGAGTTCCGGGCAGCGGGTAGATGTAGATTGTGGCGTTGCCGTCAAACTGGGCGGAATCGGTGGAGCGCGTGGCGACGACATTGATGGTAGTGGAGAACGATTGCTGCGTCTTGGACGACGAGGTGAGGGTGAGCGTGACCGGCGTGCTGGGCGAACCGCTAGCCGGCTGGAACGCGGCCGTTACGCCAGCGGGCAAATTCGGCGCGGCGTAGGTGAGAGTGAAATTGGAAGCGCCGGGGGTGCTGACCTCCGGCATGATGTTCAGAGCGAGAGTGCTGCCGATATAAAGGGTGGCGTCAATCGGCATGATGCTAAAAGCAATCGAGGATTCGCCTTCGATGTCCAGAGTGGCAGAACTGGAGTGAGAAAGACTGCCGCTCGTGCCCTGAAACGTAAGGGTGGATGAAGCGAGCTGTGCCGAACTCGCTACATTCAAGGTGACTGTCTGGGTTTGGCCTGGCGGAACGGTAATCGCGCCGGCCGGGGAAACAGTGACGCCCGAAGGCAGTCCGGAAATCGTGACGGAGACCTGCCCCGCGAAACCATTCTCGGACTGAACCTGAATCTGCGCGGTGATCGAAGTTCCGGGAGCGGCAGCGATCGTGACCGGCTGGACCAGGAGCACAAAATCAGGCGTTGGACCGATTGTTGAGCCGCCGCCCCCGCCTCCGCAACAGACGATCCCGAGCGTACAGATCAGTAATGCGAGAAAGGTAGCGACACGTTTTTGCATCTGTGACCCCTGAAGTGTTTCCATCCTACATAAGCTAACTACTGTGTCAAGACGCTTATTCGTTTCGATTAGCGGATGGAACTGACAGGAGTGCTACTCACGGATTTGCGCGGATCCCGGCTACAAAGGCAAAGAGGGATCCTTCAGCCGTTGAAGCGGCTTCTGGATGACCGGAGCTGCATGCATGGGGCTGGGTGCGCGGCGAGGCGACTGGGTGGGGCGAGCGGCACGGGTGGCAAAGCGGTGGCTTGCCACCGCACTCTAAGGATTGGGGCGTGACGGGCGCGTACTGGAACTCGCAGACGAGGACGCATCTTTGCGCCTGCACAATAAAAACGGACTCCCCAGGAAAGAGAACGCGGGCCGTAGTAAAAGCTGCTCGGGAATGTTGTGCGGAAAGGTGAGCCGATGCAATCGGCAATCGAGGACACAAAGAGGCAATTCGGGAAATGTCAGTTCGGGAGCTGCAAATTGTTAGGAACTTAGGCGTGGCGGCGGGATTGCAGCAGCGCGGCGATGGCAGAGAGCCAGAGAATGGCAGTCATGGCGAGACCGACGAAGACGGAGCGAGCACTGGTATTGGAGATCGCGGCGGAGCCGAGGGCGGCTGCGGCGGCAAGGATGCCGGTGAAGTAGTAGAGAGGCACACGGAAAACGCGGGCGAGCGGCAGGAAGTGGATGCCGACGATGAATGCGGTAGCGGCGGGAATCCAGTAATCAAGGTGGTGGCGGGAGAGGAAGACTGCGGCGAGGGCGATGAAGACGCCCTCGAGGGTGAAAATGATACCGAACAGCATGCCGGACCTGCGGCCTTCGGCGGCGGCTTTGGATGGATCCGGCGCGGGAATACCGCCGGGGGAACGAATTTGAAATGCGCTGGCTGCGATGAGGGAGGCGGCGATCAAGAGGGCGAGGACGATCGTCCAGCGCGGGTGAGCAGTCCAGTTGAGCAGGGCGGCAAGCGCCCAGAACAGACCGAAAACCGTGAGGATTGCGGCGCCGAAAGCGATGCCGCGGATGTGGGCGGTCGTGTATGGGCTTGGCATGTACTGAGTTTACGCTGCGAGGATGCAGCGGCCGTGAGGATACAAGGCAAGACATTACACGGAGGACACAGAGAAAGGCCACGGAGCGCACGGAGAAGACGTGAGGGGAGGCGGACAGCGGAGGGAGGTTCTTGATTAATGCAGGGCGATTCAATACCGTAGGTTCGTTTGTTCCCGCTGCGCAATCCGGGCCGAATCGACTGGAGGGTTTACCGTGATGCAGGAGTTCGATCCACACGTGCTGGAAGAGAAGGCGGTAGCGCCGCCGGAGGAATTCAGCAAGAAGGCGCGCGTCGATTCGATGGAGGAGTACCAGAAGCTGTGTGCGATGCGGCGAAGGCCGATCCGGAAGCGTTCTGGGCCGAGCAGGCGAAGCTGATCGAGTGGTTCGAGCCGCCGGTGAAGACCCTGGAATGGAATTTGCCGCACGCGAAGTGGTTCGTGGGCGGGAAGCTGAATGTCTCGCACAACTGCCTGGATCGGCACCTGGAGAAAAACGGGAACAAGCCGGCGCTGATGTGGGAGGCCGAGGATGGATCGGCGATTCAGTTCACGTACGCGGAATTGCACGAGCGGGTCTGCAAATTTGCGAACGCGCTGGCAGGGCTGGGCGTGAAACCCGGCGACTGCGTGGCGATTTACATGCCGATGGTGCCCGAGGCGGTGATCGCGATGCTTTCCTGCGCGCGAATCGGCGCGGTGCACTCGGTGGTGTTCGGAGGATTCAGCGCGACGGCGCTGGCGGACCGGATCGCGGACGCGCAGGCGAAGGTCTTGATTACGGCCGATGGCGGATACCGGCGCGGGAAGATCGTGCCGCTGAAGGAGACGGCGGACGATGCGCGTGAAGAATTGCCCGTCGATCCTGAAGATCGATGGTGGTGCAGCGCACGAAGGAAGAAGTGCCGTGGAAAGACGGGCGCGATTTGTGGTGGCACGAGCTGGAGGAGAAAGCGGATAAGGAATGCGTCGCGACGCCGTTTGATTCTGAGCATCCGCTCTACATTCTTTATACGAGCGGGACGACCGGAAAACCGAAAGGCGTGCTGCATACAAGTCGGCGGATATTTGACTGCAGGCCACGTGGAGCACGCGGCTCGTTTTCGATTTGCGGGAAGACGATGTGTATTGGTGCACGGCGGACATTGGTTGGGTGACCGGGCACAGCTACGTGGTGTACGGGCCGCTTTCGAACGGCGCAAGCATCGTGATTTATGAAGGTGCGCCGGATTTTCCGCGGAAGGATCGCTTCTGGGAAATCATCGACCGGTATAAGGCGACGATCTTTTACAGCTCGGCGACGGCGGTGCGGGCGTTTATGGCGTGGGGCGAAGAGTGGATCACGCCGCACAGCCTGGAAAGTTTGCGATTGCTGGGAACGGTGGGAGAGCCGATCAATCCCGCGGCGTGGAAATGGTATTACGAAGCGATTGGCAAAAATCGCTGCCCGATTGTGGATACGTGGTGGCAGACCGAGACGGGTTCGATTTTGATTTCGCCGCTGCCGGGCGCGACACCAACGAAGCCGGGCTCGGCGACGCTGCCGCTGCCGGGGATCGACGCGAAAGTTGTGAACATGAAGGGCGAGACGGTCGGGCCGGGCGAAACGGGATACCTGACGATTCAGAAACCGTGGCCGTCGATGATGCGGACGATTTACGGCGACGATGAGCGCTACGCGCGCGACTACTGGAGCAAAATTCCGGGGGTGTATTTCGCGGGAGACGCGGCGCAGTGCGACAAAGACGGATACATCTGGGTGCTGGGGCGCGTGGACGACGTTATTAAAGTGGCGGGACACCGGCTGAGCTCGATGGAGATTGAAAGCGTGCTGGTGGGATACGCTGCGGTGGCGGAAGCGGCGGTGGTGGCGCGGCCGGATGAGATCAAGGGCGAGGCGATTGTGTGTTTTGTGACGCTGGCGACGGGGCACAAAGCCTCGGCGGAGCTGCGGACGGATTTGATGGAGCACGTGGCGAACACCATTGGGTCGATTGCGCGTCCGGCGGATGTACGGTTTGCGGATGGGCTGCCGAAGACGCGGAGTGGGAAGATTATGAGGCGGCTGTTACGGGAGCTGGCGACGAAGGGCAACATCAGCGGCGACACAACAACGCTCGAAGACCTCGGCACGATTCAGCGGCTCGCGGCGGCGCAGGGGATGGACGAAGAATAGGAATGCATGCGAGCAACTCGTCGTGTGCGCAGGACTGGCTACCCGACAACAGGTGAATGGGAGGCGAAGTCCGGTGACGGTGCGCGAATTCGGCAGGGCCAAACCCGTACCTCACAGAATGTGAGGTACGCACAGACACGAATGTCTGTGCCACGAGCTGAAGCTCGCGGATACGAGGGCGCGGATGCGCTCCGAAACCGTTGTAACTATCGCGGCGGACGGGAGTAATGGAGATATGGCGCAGAGCGCATCACCGGCAATTCCCTACTTAGGGGCGAAGGAAACGGGCGCAGCGGCGGCGCCGTGGTATGTGTGGTGCGGCGTGGTGGGTGTGACGGCTGTTGTGTTTGGATTATTTTGGGACGTTTCGTGGCACATGACGATTGGGCGCGACACGTTCTGGACGCCGGCGCATCTGGCGATTCAGTTCGGCGGGATTTTAGTGGCGGCTGTGAGCGCTTACCTGATTTTTTCAACTACATTTGGGCATGATGCGGCGGCGAAGGCTGCGGGCGTGAGCGTTTGGGGATTTCGCGGGCCGTTCGGCGCGTTCCTTGCTTGCTGGGGCGGCGTGACGATGGTGACGTCGGCGCCGTTCGATAACTGGTGGCACAACTCGTTCGGGCTGGATGTGCAAATCGTCAGCCCGCCGCACATGGTGCTGGCTGCGGGAATCATGGGCGTAAACATCGGCGCGCTGCTGCTGCTGGCGAGCACGATGAATCGCGCAGAAGGCGAGCGGCGAGCAAAACTGCGAAGGCTTTTCTTATATCTGGGCGGCGTGATGCTGGCGCTGCACCTGCTGCTGATTTCGGAGTACACCGGCGCATCGGACATGCACTCGACGATTTTTTATCGAGTGGTGTCACTCGGCATACCTATTTTTCTGGTGACGATGGCGAGAGCGAGCGGCTACCGGTGGGGCGCGACAGTGGTGGCGGCGATTTATACGGTGTGGGAACTGGGGCAGCTGTGGGTGATGCCGCTGTTTCCGGCGACGCCGAAGCTGGGACCCGTGTTTACCAACGTGACCCACATGGTTCCGCTGGATTTTCCGGTGCTGATCATCGTGCCGGCGGTGCTGATGGATCTGATTTTGAATCGATGGGGCGCGAAGAATAAGTGGCTGCTGGCGACGGTCCTGGGCGTGACGTACGTGGCGGCGATGCTGGCGGTGCAATGGCCGTTCGGGGAATTTTTGATCACGCCCGCGGCGCGTAACTGGATTTTCGGGCAAGGATATTTTCCGTACGCGGTGTCGCCGTCGGAGTACCACTTCCAATGGGAATTCGGCGACGTGGCGAAAACTTCCGGAGAATTTTTGAAGGGTATGGGGATTGCGACGCTGACGGCGATTTTTACGTCGTGGGTGGGGCTGTCGGCGGGAAATGGAATCTCGCGGCTGCGGCGGTAGATTCTCGATGCGCGCGAGGGTCTGGATGCTCGATTCGAAGAGATCGCGGATGCGGAGTTGGCTGGCAGCGGCGGCGGCGCTCGTCCTTTCCGTGGGCGCGATTCCCTCTTTCGGGCATGTGGGAAGCCCGGACGTTTATTTTCAGGGAGCGGCGGGGCCGTATCACTTGATTGTGACGGTGCGGACGCCGCAGATGATTCCGGGAGTGGCGAGCGTGGAAGTGCTCAGCGCTACGCCGGGGATCACGAAGATCTCGGTAGTTCCGACCTACATTGTTGGGCCCGGCGCGAAGTATCCGCCGGAAGGCGATGTGCTCGCCCAGGCAAAAGAAGACCCGCAATACTTTTCCGGAAACATTTGGCTGATGGAATCGGGCTCGTGGGAAGTTCGCTTGAAGGTTAACGGGGCGCAGGGACCGGGCGAGCTGGCGGTGCCGGTGCCGGCGGCGGCGAGAGCCACGCTGCCCATGGAGCGTGGGCTGGGGATCTTGCTGTTTGCACTGATGGCGCTGCTGGTGGCGGCGTTCATCGCGATTATGGGAGCGGCGACGCGGGAGGCGGCAGTGGCGCCGGGTGAAGCGGTGCCCGCGCAAAACAAGCGGCGCGCGCGAATTGCGATGGGAGTGGCGACGGCGATCGTGCTGCTGGTTTTGTTTGGCGGAAACGCGTGGTGGAATTCGGAGGCGGTGGCGAAGGCGCGGAACATGATTTATGAGGCGCCGTCGCTGGAGGTGACGGTTCGCCCGGGTAGCCAGATGCTGACGTTGGAGATGCAGAAGTCGAGATGGCACTCGCTGCGTCCGGAGACGGTGATGACAAAGCTGGTGCCGGATCACGGGCACTTGATGCATTTGTTTTTGGTGCGCGAGCCGGGGCTGGATGTTTTTTATCATTTGCATCCGACGCGGATCGAGACGCCTTCGGGGAAGGCTGAGGATGTAAGTGACACGTTTGAGATTCCGCTGCCGGTGATGCCGACCGGGAAATACCAGGTGTATGCGGACGTGGTGCGCGAATCGGGATTTCCGGACACCATGACGGCGGAGGTAGAAGTGCCGGTTTACGGGGGCCCCCTTGATTTCGGGTGGGGCGGCTTGCGTGGGGATGACTCGATGACTGTCGTGGCGCCGTCGAATGCGGTCCCGGTCGAAGGTCAGGATGGTCCGGTGGTAGCGCTGCCGGATGGATACAAGATGGTTTGGGTGCGCGGGACGGCGCCGCTAGTGGCCAATCAGTTTGTGTGGCTGCGGTTTCGACTGGAGGATGCGAACGGCAAACCGGTGACGGATGTGGAGCCGTACATGGGAATGGCGGGGCACGCGGAAATTGTGAGTTTTGATCGGAGCGTGTTTGCGCATATTCATCCGGACGGATCGGCGGCAATGGCGGCGGTGGAGATGGCGAACCCGCCGATGACTGGTGGCGGCGTGACGGCGAAAGGCGGGGATGCGATGGCGGCAATGCCGGGGATGGCTGGCATGTCGACGGACGTGATGACGGGCGGGCCGTCGGCGACGGTGAGTTTTCCGTATGGGTTTCCGAAGGCGGGGAAATACAGGATTTTTGCGCAGATGAAGCGCGGCGGCGTGATTGAGACGGGCGTGTTTGATGTGGATGTGGTGGCGGGCGCAGCGACGAAGTAGAGGTTCCTACCGGTAAGGATTTTCTGGGGCGAGGCTACTTTTATGGAGGGGAGTGTTTGGGAGGCCGGCGGTGGTCCCCGCCGGGGGCGAGTGCCACCGCACTCCGCGAGAACCGTGTGGATCGGAGAATCTACTGGGATTCACTTTAGGACGTGACGTGGTAGTGCAACTGGTCCTGGAAGCGCATCCCGTTGAAGGCAAAACGGAGCGGCAGGTGCAAAGCCGAATCGCGACGGGAGGGGTTGAGTTCGGCATTCGTGGCGAGCGTTGGAATGATGGCAGTCTGCAAGAGGACTGTCGCGCGAAGCTGGACTGTCCGACGCGCGGGTGCGGCACCGTTCGGGGGATGGATTTGAGTGCGGTGTGCGGCGTGCGGTGTGCGGGCCGAGCGGGAACAAAAGGCGGGGTTGTCTGCTACAATCTTCGTTCCCGTTCCGGGGTGGTGCAATTGGTAGCACATGGGCCTTTGGAGCCTAGAATCTTGGTTCGAGTCCAAGCCCCGGAGCCATTTCCCTTCCTAAGTTCCCCCCGTACCAAGTAGTGCAAACCGTGCGATTCGGTGGCGATTGTCGCAGTGCGAGTCGCTAGCCGCTCAGTTGCGCACGGCTGCTAAATTCAACAGTCACAATGCGATGACGGCGCCTGCGAAGGCTTGATCGAGGCGAAAGAAAAGCGTGCCGGCGGCGTTACCGTCGCGATACATGCGATTGCCGTACCATTGACCGCTGCGGAGCGGCCCTCCATCCTCGTGTGCAGACCCCGGAAAAATCAGGAGAGCGAGCCATGAGCGAGAACAGAGCGGAGCGCGTGCGAGGGGAGAGTTCAGAGGGCGCGGAATTGAGCCGCCCGACGATGATTGGATTGCGGACGAGGACGTTCGCGCAGGCATTTGCGGTGGCGGCGGTGCTGGCGCTGTGGGCGGCGCCCTCAACACCGGCACAGACGGCGCAGAGCGACGGGCAATCGTCCGCTCCGGCGCAGAATTCCAGCGCTGCACCGGCGGCTGCCCCAGCATCGACCGAGGCGCAACTTCAGGATCAATCGGCGGCGCCGGGAGATTCACTGGCAGAGGCGGCGCGCAAAGCGAAGGCTGCGAAGGCCAAGGCTTCCGGAACGGCGGCGGCACCGGCGAAGGTCTATAACAACGACAGCATGAGCAGCCTTTCGAGCCACGGCGTTTCGTTTGTAGGCTCCTCGGGATCGGATAGCGGTTCGACTGGAGCGACGGGCAGCGGCGCGAGCACGAGCGGTGGCAATGGCGCGAACTCCGCGGCACCGGTACAAGGCCAGAGCCAGGAAGCGTACTGGCGTGGGCGGGCGCAGGCGATTCGAAATCAAATGGCGCAGATCGATCAACAGATCGCGCGCGTGCAGGACGACATTGCAAAGAATGGCGCGGTGAGCGTGGATCCCTCGTCGGGAGCGCAGCAGGGCGTGATCATCGTGGAAGACCGGAACGCGGAGATCAAGCGGCTCGAAGGACAAAAGGCCGACTTGCAGCAGAATCTGGAAGAGCTTGCGGAAGAAGGCCGGAAAGCCGGCGCGGACTCGGGCTGGTTCCGGTAGAGCGCGCGAAGTTGCGACGCAGTTCGTTTGAGCAGGAGCGGTTTGAGAACGACGCGACGGGCGAACGGTGCGTTCGTCGCAGAAGTTCCTTCACGGCGTAACCAATCCACACAACTGAACTGTAGTTAGAAATTGTGC
Source organism: uncultured Acidobacteriota bacterium (assembly GCA_963839325.1). Classification (GTDB taxonomy): domain Bacteria; phylum Acidobacteriota; class Terriglobia; order Acidiferrales; family UBA7541; genus Palsa-295. Next base: position 562,022 of record CAWIUO010000006.1, read on the forward strand.
TTCGAAACTGTGAGCCGGTGCAGGATGCGTAGCCGCAATTATTTCCTGGGCGGTTCAAAGGTGTCGTAGCGGCCGTCGTCGAACGGATCGACTTCGGTGAGCGGCGCGGGGCGCGACCAGACGACGCGAAGCGACGCGGGGCGCTGGGCCAACGGCTTTTTCAGGGTGCGGCGCAGGAGATTTTCAAACTCGCGCGGAGTGCAGGCGCGGACGGTGCCGGAGGTTGTGTTCTTGGAGGCCATGATTACCACCCTCATCCCCACCCGGGATGTGACTGGAACTCGACATGGGCCGGAACATCTGTTGCTGGTTCGTGGAGCGTAGACCCGGTAGCAATAAGTGTCAAGAAATTTTGGAGCGCGAACGGTTGCGGCGGATTCACTTGCGCGAGCAGCGGCGAAACACTAGTCTTAGCGCGATATGAACATGAGCGAAATCACTCCGGATTTTCTGATCCTGGGCGTGATCTGGTACATCGTGTTTTTGTTTTCGACCACGTGCCATGAAGGCGCGCACGCGCTGGCGGCGAAAATCGGCGGGGACAATACCGCGTTTAGCGGCGGCCAAGCGTCGCTGAATCCGCTGCCGCACATTCGCCGGGAGCCGATCGGTTTGGTGGTGGTTCCGATCGTTTCGTACTTTTTAGTGCACTGGATGATTGGCTGGGCGAGCGCTCCGTTTGATCCTTACTGGCAGCAGCGCTACCCGCGGCGGGCTGCCTGGATGGCATTGGCCGGTCCGGGCGCGAATTTTGCGCTGGTGATTTTGTCCGGGATTGCGATTCGAGCGGGAATCGCGATGGGCGCGTTTTCGATGCCGGAGTCTGTGGGCTTCACGCACGTGGTGGAGGCAGTGGGAACCGGCGTGGCGGGATTTGCAGCGACTTTTTTGAGTATCGTTTTCGTGCTGAACCTGCTGCTTGGAACATTCAATCTTCTACCTGTGCCGCCGCTGGATGGAAGCACAGCGGTGACGCTGCTGATGCCGGAGAGCGCGGCGCTCAGATATTTGAACTGGGTGCGCACGGGCGGCTTCGCGATGTTTGGGCTGCTTGTGGCCTGGTATGCGTTTGACCAAATATTCGGGTACGTTTTTCACGTTGGGTTGATGTTGCTGTATCCGGGCTCGCGCTGGGGCTGAGTTTCGCTTCGCGGTCTAGCCGCACGGTCGCAGTTCCCCACTGGTTCACATCCGAACACACTGCAATTTAGGAACATGGAACGCGCTCGCCAGCGAGCGAGCGCAGACGATAAATCCTTGCGGGTGAACGTAGCCGCGACGGAGCGCTTTGGCATTGGTTCTGCAATTCCAGCGTCGAGAGGACGCGACAGGATATGGAGATACCGATGGAGAATCCAACGAGCTACCGTGTGGAAGTTTCCGGTTGGGACGAGAAGGAGAACTTCTTCGTCGAGAAAACCACGCTGGAATGGAGCGAAGGAACGGGGAAGAAAATCGAACTGCGGGCGCGACTGGCGGCGCAGGCGGTGGTGTTTGTGAGGCTGGCGCAACAGTTGGGCGGGAGCAACAGCTTCCCCATTCCCTACCGCGCCGTGGAGATTTTGCAAAAGCGCGATGGGCTTTCGACCGTGCTGGTGCAGCAGTTGCAGCCGCGGATGGCGTTTCAGGAGACGGTGGGAACGATGATGTTGACGGCGCAGGATCTGGCTTGAGTTCTGAATGGCTCGACCGAAACGGGACACGCGAGCCGATTCGGGATCGAAATTTGTGAGTCGAGTGTACGGAATCGGCGCGAATAGAAAGCACAAAATGCGCTACGGACCGGGAATGCGATTTGTAAAGTGCGCACAAGAAGTTAGTTAGAAACTGGCGTTTCGTAGTGGAGCACTGCGTTTCGATCGTTCTGTTCCCTTCCCGCGCGGCCGCTCAAAGTGGCACGGAGCGTGCCTTAGTGTTCCGCATGCCTACACTTCAAGAACGACCCACGACGGAAATCGCGAGAAAAAATTTACAGGTCTGCATTCTGGACGACGAGATCGATCAGATCGAGCTGACGCGGACGCGCCTGGATAAGGCGGGCTTCCTCGCATTCGGAACCACAAACGCACAGGAGGTGCTGCAGAAGGTGCGGCTCGGCGAGTGCCGGGTGGTCATTGCGGATTTCAAGATGCCTGCGATGGACGGGCTGATGTTTCTGGAGAAAGCGCTCCAGTGCGATCCTTCGACGTATGTGATTCTGGTGACCGGATTTTATTCGGTGGACTCGGCGATTGAGGCGATCAAGCGCGGCGCGTACGACTATTTGTGCAAGCCGGTGGATTACGCGCGGCTGATCCGCACGCTGGACGATCTGGCGGAATCGTTCACACGGAACGTGCAGATTCGCGACCTGGAAGACAAGCTGCTGGACAATTTGTTGTTTCACGGAATTGTGGGCCGCAGTCCAGCGATGCTCGAGATGTTCGACCTGACCAAGAAGATCGCCCGGCACTACACCAATGTGCTGGTGAGCGGGCCGACCGGTTCGGGGAAAGAGTTGGTGGCGCGGGCGCTGCACCATATGAGTCCGGTGGCGCAAAACCGTTTCGCGGTGTGCAATTGTTCGGCGCTGGTGGATACGCTGCTGGAGAGCCAGCTTTTTGGGCACGTGCGGGGCGCGTTCACCGGTGCGACGGATACGCGGCCGGGGCTTTTTGAATACGCGAACAACGGCACGGTGTTCTTGGATGAGATCGGCGAGACCAGCCTGCAAATGCAGGCCAAACTGTTGCGCGTGATTCAAAATCGGGAGGTTCAGCGCGTCGGTTCGCCGGAAGTGAAAAAGGTGGATGTGCGGTTGATCGCCGCCACAAATCGCGATTTGCGCGCCGAGGTTCTGGCCGGGCGCTTCCGCGAGGATCTTTTTTACCGGTTGAGCAGCATTGAGATTCACGTGCCGGGGCTTTCGGAGAGGTCGGAGGACATTCCGATTCTATTGCAGCACTTCCTGAAAAAGTACAGCCAGACGTACGGCAAGCCGTTCCAGGGAATGACCCGGCGCGCACACATCGCACTATTGCAGCACGACTGGCCTGGCAATGTACGCGAATTGGAAAATGTGGTGGCCAGCGCGGCGATCACCGCGACCACCGATTTCATCGACTTGAACGATCTGCCCACGCACTTGCAGCGCGCGCATGGACGCGCGGGAGCGACGGAAGAAAACTGGCGCCCGTTGCCGCTGGACGAGGTTCGCAGCGTACACATACAGCGCGTGCTGGACGTGTGCAACGGCAACCGGGTGCGCACGGCTCAAGTGTTGGGGATTGGGCGTACGAGCCTGTACCGGTTTTTGAAGCGGTCTGCGAAGCAAAAGGCCGCTGCGGCGAAAGGCGGCGCGCCGGGCTGACGGCGAAAACATCGGGAGCAAAAGAGGAAGGTGCAGGTAAGTGCGCGAGACGGCGGGCGAGTTGGTGGGCGAGTTGGTGGGCGAGTCGATGCGCGACTCGACGGACGACCAAGTGGGTAAATCGTTGGGTGAGTCGATGGATTGCTACGTGGATGTGGGTAGGCGGTGGGTAGGCGCTTCGATCGGCGAAGAGGTGGGGCCATGAACAAGAGGCGATCATTCCGGGATGCGTTGGGCGGTGGACACGAAACAGAGGGGCCAGCCCGAGAGAGCCGGATTGCGTTGCGCTTCGCGATTGAGGTGTGCGGGTTCGACCGGTTCGGAAAATTTTTCACCGAGCGCTCCGAGACGACGAACGTGAGCCGGCGCGGTTGCAAGTTCACGTTGCGGAGCGAGATTGCGCCGGAGAGCGTGGTGGCGATCCGGGTGTTGCGGGGCAAGGGACCGGCAAGCCTTGCGAGTCCGTCGCTTTTTCAAGTGGCGCGCACCGAGCAGTATCGCAATGGATGGTGCGCCGGAGCGGCGACGCTGCAGCCCGGAGACGTGTGGGCGGTGGACTTCGGGGCGCTCGATCAAGGGTTGTAGGGGCGCGCGCGTTGAGCGTTACCGTAAATAGGGCGGAAATAATTCTGTAGAGTCGATGGACCTTCTTCCGTGGCGACTGCAGTTATAACCCGAAATTCCCAAGCCGCCACCGCGCTGGAATGCCACCGATATTTTCTGACAGCGGACCTGCTGGCTACGAGTTCCCTCCAGCCTCTTCCTATCAGGCCGCGCGTAGTATTCAATCCGGAGCACGGCGCTTCAGATTCGGCTTGGGTGCGGGACCAAGCCGTTGGATACTTCCCGAGATGCGCGCAAAGCAGCTGCATTCGGGCTCGCTTCGCGCGACACCGAGGCGCATGGAAATCCTGCTCCTTCCGAACTGGTTGCTTGTGCGGCTGGCAATTGCGCCGGAGCGACGGGAGCATGTGAACGCGTTTGTTTCCTCAATTATAGCCGTTTGTGGCGCGCCGCTACTGTTCCGTATTCCGCACCGCTGCCTGTTTCAATATTTCCTGCACATTCCGTGCCCGGGCTGCGGCGTCACTCACGCGCTGCTTGGCGTTTTGCGCTTGGATTTCACGGCGGCGTGGCGCGCGAATCCGGCGGGGCTCGCGGTAGCGGCGTTGTTGGCGTGGCAGATTTTGGCGCGGCCGATGGCTCTGGTGTTTGAGCGGCATGCCGGGGTGGTGAGTCAGGTGTCGCGACATGGAAGCCGGATGGCGATGGCCGGGCTGGCGGGCGTTTGGATTCTGAGGTTGGTATCCGCGTAAAAAAGGGGCGAAACGAATGGCGCAGGTCTCGTGTCCGAAGTGCGGAAACATGGCGAACCGGAGCGGTTTCCCGGTGTGGACGATTGTGGTCTCGATCTGCTTCTTTCCGATCGGGTTGCTGGCGTTGCTCGTGGGCCGGGAGCCGACGCGCTGCGGACACTGCGGGAACGTTTGGCAGGCGTAGCTGCCCATGCGCTCAGGCGTCTTGAATCGGCGCTCCGGGGTTCAACTGCCGATTGACGCATTTCGCCGCGAATTTTGCGCAAGTAAGGTATCGATTTTCGCCGTTCGCAAGTTTACTGTTGTCTTATCATAGCCGTTGTTTTACTATCGCCAGCGCTGGAGAACATCTGGAATGACGATATACAGACACAATTCGAACGAGAGGCTGGGAGCGCTGGCTCCGGGCTGGGATTGTGGCCGAATGCACCGCAGTCCCTCACGTTAAGCCCTGTCGTTTCCGACGCCTACGATTCGAATTCGCTTTTAACCTCGCGCCTTCTGCACGCTGAATTCGTCGTTGCTCGCGAATTTCGCGCTCCGATCGCCTCATTTGTGTCGTTGATTTTTGTCGCGCAAGCTCTGGCTCGCGCGAGTGCAGTACGGGTGTGTCCGAAATTCGTACGAGAGAGATTTGGCGCGAAGAGCGGGCCGGAAAGGAGGGAAAACCAATGGGCACCTACGTGAAGAACGGCACGCCGGTGGAAGGGCCGTCGCTCTGCCAGTCGTGCGAGCACGCGATGGTGGTGAAAGGATTCCGCGTGAGCCAGGAAATCGTAATGTGCGAGGCGAACTACCCGGTGCTGCGGGTGACGTTTCCGGTGCGGGATTGCTCGCGGTATCTCGATCGCAACCGCGAAGTTCTGTACGAAATGAAGAAGATCGCGCACGTCTTGAAGAATGCGCAACCGGGGCGGACGCCGGGATTCACGGCTGCTCCGTACGTGGAAGCCACGGGGCGTGAAGTGGAACTGGTGCTCGACGAAGAGAATGAGCTCGACTCGATAAAGTGGCCACGGCGGTAGCACACCCGAGCCAAGCTACAGAAGAGCGCTTGGCGTACCCGGAGCGCATGATTTTGTTAATTGTGCGCGAGTGCAGCGACTACAAGGCCAAGCGTGAACGCATCGGCGCGGAAATTGCGAACGAGGGAGCGGTGAGTCTCCCGCCTCTCGATATAAAGGCAGCTGATTTCCGCGTCGCCGCTGCCGTCAGTCCTTCGGCTCCGGAGTGATCCGGGCCGAAGGCTGCACGCGGCTTTTGTGGAGTTGAACTGCTTCAGCGGCTGAAGCCGCAAGAGTGTCAGCCGTGGGACGGCGGAGTTAAAACTCCGCCCTTCCGCCTCCCTGCCGGCGTTGAACTAATTGCCGCCGCTCATCGGCGTGCTCGCCGCGGTGCGGAGGATGTTGGTTGGAAGCGACAGGTTGGAATCCATGCGGACGAGCATTCCGGTTTGGGCCGGGAGATCGACGTCTTTGCCCTTTTTCGCGCAAATGTAGGCGGAGGTGCCGACCAGGCCAATGACGGTGCCGCGCGCAACGTTGCTAAAGATCAAGCCAACGACTGCGCCCGCGCCGGTGCCGAGGCCGCCGGTCATAATGTCGCCCTTTAGATCGCGCTTCTGTTCGATTACGACCCCTTCGGTAGTTTTCAGGTCTTTGCGTTTCTTGGTGTCGTCCGCGCTGCCGGTGTAGAGCGAGAGGATGCTCATCTGCACGGGAAAAATGCGGCTTTCGATTTCGACGGAATTGAAGACCAGGTTGAGCGTGGCGCCGCCGCGTTCCATGGCGAACCACTTCGGGCGCTGGACGCTGGTGACCGTGCCGTGAATTTTGGCTCCCGCGGGAAGCAGGAGCTGATTGGCGGAGAAAACCGGTTCGGCGACGATGGCGGTGAATGGATCGCCGTCGCGCGCGACAGAAGTGGTGAGGCCGTTCATGAGGGTCAGGCGGACCTGAGTGCCCTGCGGAATGGCGGTGGGTTGCGATTGGGCCTGAACCACGGGTGTGAAGCAAAGCAGCAGAGCGAGCAAAGCCGAAAACAGTACAGCACGCTTCATTTGGAGCCTCCGATTCGCGACGGAGACGTTGGCCGTCCCCGCCGCTCGCTCAAGACACACCTGAGCTAGCCCCTTGACGTGGGGTTTGCCGCTGGCGCAGCGGATGGGTGCGGAGGAATCACCCGGCAGAAATCATACCTGCTGGGGCGATAGCGGAGGCGAGGAAATGGCGAACGGTGTTCCAAGTGTAAACGGGGAATCATGGTAGGGCGTGCGCAGTACGGATTGTGAATTTCAAAGCGGAGTACATTTTGACGCCTGGGTGGCGCCGTTGTAGGATCGGTTCACTTGTAACTTGCTATATGGTGCCATTTCTCAGGACTGCGTTTGTGGTCGAGGCGGATCGAATGGCTGGCTCGCGCCTGCGCGCCGTTTTCTGGTTCCTCACGGTTCTGTTGTTGTCGTCGTGCGGAGGCGGAGGCAACGGTGGAGGAGGGACAACGCCGCCTGCCGAGGGCGATTTCTCGATCAGCGCGTCTAACAATCCGGTGATCCTCGTCCAGGGCACCGGGAACGGCGAACAGATCAACTTCTCTCCGGTCGGGAATTTCAGCGGATCGGTGACATTCTCCGTCAGCGGAGTGCCAGCCGGCGTGACCGTCTCCCCCGCCAGCGCAACTTTTCAGGCCGGCGGTACGTCTGGCTTCGGCGCGCTAGGCCTCAGCTTCGTAGCGGCGGCGACCGCGCCCATCACTTCTGCGACGGTGACGGTAACGGCGACCAGCGGCTCGCTGTCGCATTCGGTGTCATTCACGTTGGAGGTAACGGCGCCATCTTCGATTCAGTTGACGCTGAGCCCATCGAGCATTTCGATCGGTCCAAACCAGACCGTGAGTGTGGGCGTTTCCTATTCGGGAACGCTGAGTCCCGGGGTTTCCACGGTCGAGATTTCGACGCCGCTGCAGATTCCGAACGAAGGAATCACCACGTCGGGAGGCCCGATCCTCTCGCCGTCGATGCAGCAGGGGAACATACAAATTACATCGTCGCCCGCGGTCACCGCCGCGACAAACCTTCCGATCACTGTAACCGGCACGGCGGGCTCGGTGATCGTTTCGGCCACGCTCTCGTTGACGGTCACGAATCCCTATCCGTCAACCGGGCCGGCTTCCCGGAGCACCTTCCGCCGGACCGACGACGATCCCACCGGCGCGATCTACGATCCGGCCCACAAACAGGTGTTCACGGCCGTAAATCAGCTGAATCAGGTTGTGGTGTATTCATCGACCGACGCACACACGGTCGCGACGCTGTCGGTGCCCGTACCACGAGGAATCGACATCACGGCGGACGGAAGCGAGGTCATCGTCGGCTCGGACACAAACTCGTTCTTCATCATCGATCCGGCGACGCTGCAGATCACGCAAAGGGTGGTTGTTCCCGACGACTATCTTCCCGGGCCTCCGCAGATCACGGCGCCGATGTTTCCGGTGACGCTCGCGGACGGCAAGATTCTGTTCATAATGGACGGCTCTGTTCCGGTGCTGTGGAATCCGGCGAACCAAAACTACACGAGTTTCCTGACCGTCGGTCCCGAGGGCGGGGTGATTTCGTTCGCGCGCAGCGCAGACCATACGACCGTGGCGATGAGCGGCCAGTCGAATATCGTCCTGTTCTCCAGCTCAACCGACAACGTGGTGGGACAACAGAACTTCAACATGGGGTACGGAACTCTAGCGGTCAATCGAAATGGTACGCAGCTCGCCGCGCTGACGGGGTCTTCGAGCCAAGGCGGTTCGCAGATTACGCTGTTCGATTCGAGCTTCGACCAGCTCGCGACCGTCGCCTTCAATAGCCAAGTGGATCCGACCGGACTTATTTATAGCCGCGACGGAAGCACACTCTACGCGGTCACCGATTCGGTGCTGGTGATCGTCATGAATGCTCAAACGCTCTCGATTGAAGGAATGGTCCCATCCTATGGCGGTTTTCTCTCCAACGAATTGCAGCCAGACATCGACGAGACGGGCATGATTTTCGCGCCAGTGGGCGAAGGAATGGGAATCGCTTTCGTCGATGCCAGTTCGCCGCGCGCCCTGGGTGCGGACGAAATCTACGGTGCACACCTGAATCCGCCTTACGGGACGGCTAGTTCGCCGGGAACAAGTACGCTCACGGTCGGGGGCGAGCTGACGCAAAATTCGCAGATCTTTTTCGGCGCCGCGCCCGGCTCACCTGAAGTCACACCGGCTACGAAGGTGACGTTCCAGCCCCCGACGACGGCGCAGCTTACACCGCCGCCCGCTCAACAAAGCGGCCCAGTCAACGTGACCGTCACGAATCCGGACGGCTGGTTGAGCATTGGGCCCGATGCCTACACTTACGGCGTGGATATTGTTTCCATCGCGCCTTCGGCGGGACCCGAGGCGGGCGGCACGGCGGTGACTCTCCGGGGATACGGGCTTGCTTATGAAGTTCAGCAGAGTTCGGTCGGCGTGACGGTGGGTGGGCAAACTGCCGCTGTCACCGAAGTATTTGACGGCATCGACTACAGCCCCTACCCGTTCCCACTCGACACGGTGAATTTCACCGCGCCCGCGTCGCAGACAGCGGGTCCGGCCGACGTGGTGGTGACAACGCCGACCGGAACCGCTACGGCGAAAGGCGGTTTCCAGTACTTGCAAAGCGTGCAGATCGCGAACACCGCGGGCGCCCTGGCACAGGTCGTCTATGACCAGCCCAGGCAACGTTTGTACGCGTCGAACTATAATTTGAATCAGGTTGCGGTTTACGATTTGCAGCAGCAGAAATTTCTGGCGCCGATCCCCGTCGGAAACGGTCCCGCTGGAATTTCACTCACGCCGGACGGCACGATCCTCGCGGTGACGAACACGGGCGACGGCACCCTCTCGCTCATTAACCCTGCGGCACTCAGCGTTTCGGGAACCGCCGACCTTTCCAGCCAGTTCACTCCGAGCGGCGGATGCTACCCACTCGCGATCGCCACCACCAGTACCAACTCGGCCGTCATTCAAATCACTTGCTCCAGCGTGGGGACCGGATATTTCATCGTCTTGAACCTTGCGACTGGCGTTTTCGGGTGCGGAACTTCGAACGGGTGCGCGTCGATGCTGAGCGCGTTCCAGTGCCTCACTCTGAATATTTCAGCGAGCCAGGACGGGAACAAAGTATTCGCCACGTACGGTACCTACCTCGAAGGCGAGTTGCCTATCGCCGTCTGGGACGTAGCGGCGGACAGTTACACGTCCGGCATCAGCTACTCGTTTCAAACGTCCGTGGTTGACGCGGACGGAACTCTCTACGCCGCGGACAACGGTGCATTCGGTCCCGACATGTCCTACCGGAACCTCATGCAGGATCTGGTGTACCTGCAGGCTGGTTCGTCTAATTTCCAGACGTTACCGGGCGAAGTGATGCACCCCTCGGGGAGCCTGATTTTTCAGCCGGAAACCAGCGGCATTGACGTATTCGATACGCTCCGCGGTCGGCTGGACCTGCGGATCGATTTACCTTTCACGGTCGGGACAGCGCTGGATGCGATGGCGATCGATGAAACTGGATCGCGCCTGTTCATCATTACCACCGACGGATTGGCCGTGGTCCAGATTGCCCAGCTTCCACTCAGCATCGGGACGCTGACGCCGAGTTCAGGCCCGGCGTCGGGCGGAACGACGGTCACGATCCGCGGCAGCGGATTTGTGAACGGCACTAGAGTATTGTTTGGCTCCGCCAGCGCCTCCACAAATTTCGTGGACACCAACACCCTGAAAGTCACAACGCCTTCGACGCAGGCCGGTCCGCAACGCATCACGATAACAAACCCCGACGGGACGAATTACACTTACGACGCAGGTTTTTCATCGAATTAGCCGCGCTCACGGACGCGTAAGCTATTCCTTTTCTTAGATTTATAAAAGATGGAGGGAATCTCCGGCATGACCTGGAGGCCCGCTCGATGGTGGCGCGTTTTGCGAGTACATTGGCGCGTTTTGCTAGTGCTTGTGGAACGCGCCATCGTCTAAAGTAGCGGTCGATCATTGGACCAAGGAGACCCCGAACATGAGCCAGACAGCGCAGCCAGCAACCGCGAAAGAGAACGCCACACCTCAATCGTACCCAGCAAAGGCATTCGCAGCGACGAGCGCGACTTCCCCGCTCGCTCCGCACAGCTTCACGCGCCGAGCGCCTCAGCCGCACGACGTGCAAATCGAAATTCTTTTCTGCGGCGTGTGCCACTCCGACCTGCATCAGACACGCGACGAATGGAAGAGCTTTATGCCGACGGCATATCCGTGCGTGCCGGGGCATGAAATTGTGGGACGCGTGGTGAAGGTTGGAAACGCCGTGACGAAGTTCAAGGAAGGCGATCTGGCGGCGGTGGGCTGCATGGTGGATTCCTGCCGGACCTGTGAAAACTGCAAGGCGGGCGAAGAGCAGTACTGCATCAACTTTGCGACGTTCACTTACAACGCTCCGGACAAGATTTCCGGCGGCGTGACGTATGGCGGATATTCGGACTCGATCGTAGTGGACGAAAATTACGTGCTGCGCGTGCCGAGGAATCTCGATCCGGCCGGGACGGCGCCGCTGCTTTGCGCGGGCATCACAACGTATTCGCCGCTACACCACTGGAAAGTTGGGGAGGGACAGAAGGTTGGAATCGTCGGGCTTGGTGGGTTGGGACATATGGGCGTGAAGTTCGCGCATGCGCTGGGGGCGCATACGGTGCTGTTCACCACGTCGCCCAATAAGGCGGCGGACGCGAAGCGGCTTGGCGCGGATGAAATCGTTGTATCGAAGAATCCGGACGAGATGGCCAAGCACACGGGATCGTTTAACTTCATTCTGGATACCGCCTCGGCGGAGCACGACTTGAATCCTTATCTCGCGTTACTGAAGCTCGACGGAACGCTGTGCCAGGTGGGTGCGCCGGAGAAGCCCGAGCCAATCTCGGTGTTCAACCTGATCATGGGCCGGCGGAGCCTGGCGGGGAGCGGGATCGGCGGGATTCGCGAGACGCAGGAAATGCTGGATTTCTGCGGCGAGCACAATTTGACGTCGGATGTGGAAATCATTCCGATCCAGAAAATCAACGAAGCGTACGACCGGCTGCTGAAGCAGGACGTGAAGTACCGCTTCGTGATCGATATGGCGTCGCTGAAGTAACACAAACCATCGAGGCGGAGAACCGTGGCAGATCGATTCCGAATCGCGAACGCGCTGGTCCGAAGGCTGGAAGACCTGGGCCTTTCGCGGCAAGCTGTGTTGCTTCGAGCCGGCCTGCCGGCGAACCTGTTCGACAAGGAAAAGATTTATGTTTCCACCGAGGAGCTGTTTGCGATTTACCGCGGGATAGCGGAGGAGAGCAAGGACCCGGCGTTTGGACTGAAGGCTGGGACGGAAAATCGGGTGGAGCGCTACGATCCGGTTTCGATCGCGGCGCTCTCCGCGTATTCGCTGGGCGACGCGCTCGAGCGAATGGCGCGGTACAAACAGATAACGTGCCCGGAAAAAATTCATTTGGTCGAACGCGGAGAGGAGTGCCGCGTGCAGTTTGAGTGGCTGCTGGCGGAAGGCGATGAGCCGGGACTGCTGATCGACATTTGCTTTGCGTGGGTGGTGTCGATCGCGCGGCGCGGTACCGGCATGCCGCTGCGGCCCAAGCGTGTGGAGTTCAAGCGGCCCGAGGCGCGCAGGGAAATGTATGAAGGGCATTTCGGGTGCGCGGTGAAGTTTGGGGCGCGGACCAACTTACTGGTGTTCGAAAAAGCGGAGCTGGAACGGCGATTTGTGACGCACAATGCCGATTTGCTGGCGATCGTCGCGCCGCAACTGGAAGCGGAGCTGAGCGAGCAGCTCGCGCAGAAGACGTTTCGCGAGCAGGTGAAAGCGACACTCAAGAAGATACTTGCGGGGCAGCGGCCGGAGCTTCAGAGTGTGGCGCGGGAGCTACGCGTAAGCACGCGGACGCTACAACGGCGGCTGACGGGTGAGCGCGTGACGTTCCAGCAATTGATTGCTGAAGCGCGGCGCGAGCTCGCGCGGCACTATTTGCTGCACTCTTCGTTGGAATTGAATGAGACCGCATACCTGCTCGGGTATGAGGATGCGAATTCGTTTTTCCGCGCGTTCCACCAGTGGGAAGGAACTTCTCCCGGTGAGTGGCGCGCGACGCATGCGATGAGTCCTGCGCTCGCGGCGCGGTAATCGAAATTTCGTCCTCGATCGCGTCAGCGTCTTATGAGAACCGGCACACCGCGAGAACATTCTCGATTGCGACACTGAACGAGAACACGTTGGCGGCGGTTCGCTTTCTCGTGCCGAACCGCTGTGCTAAGATTTCCGAGGCAGTTTCGCCGCAAAATTTCCGTGTGACTGCCCGTGAGTGGAACTTCGGGCTCTGTGCAACGATTCCCCGCAAACCCCGCCAGGCCCGGAAGGGAGCAACGGTAGCGGGCCAGTCTCGTGTGCCGCGGAGTACCCGAAGTTCCTCTCATCGCTGTCGGAATCGCGCGAGTTTGAAAGCGCGAAAATGAACGAGGCCAAGACGATCGTACTTTTCGTAATTCCGGTTTACACAGGCGCCGCGCGCGCGGCAAATTTTCTGACGGACCACTCCCACGCAAGAAAATCTGAGATGATGGCGCAACCGGCGGATGCGGGATCGCGTCCGCAAGCGGGAAGGTGCCAGCTTCATGAGCTATAAGGTCATCGCGCGCAAATACCGGCCGAGCCTGTTCAAGGAAGTGGTGGGACAGGACCATGTGACGAGGACGCTAGCGAATGCGATCCAGTCCGGGCGCGTGGCGCACGCGTACATATTTGCGGGCGTGCGTGGTGTGGGCAAGACGACGACGGCGCGCATTCTGGCGAAGGCGTTGAATTGCGCGAAGGGCGCGAGTGCGGAACCCGACAACACCTGCGATTCCTGCCGAGAGATAACCGAGGGACGTTCGCTGGATGTGCTGGAAATCGACGCGGCGTCGAATCGCGGCATCGACCAGATCCGCGAACTGCGGGAGATGGTGCGGTACGCGCCGGCAAAGGGCCGATACAAGGTTGTGATCCTCGACGAAGCGCACCAGCTAACCGATGAAGCTTCGAACGCGCTCCTGAAAACGCTGGAAGAGCCGCCGGAGGGCGTTATCTTTATTTTGGCTACGACGCGAGCGGAAGATCTGGTGGAGACGATCAAGTCTCGCGCGCAGCTTTTCAATTTTCATGCGCTGGAATTCCGCGAGATCGCAGGCGAGATCGAACGCATCGCAAAAGAAGAAAAACTGAAGATCGAACCGGGCGCGGTGGCAGTGCTGGCGCGCGCGGCGCAAGGCAGCCTGCGCGACGGACTATCGCTGATGGAGCAAGCGATCGCGTACAGCGACGACACAATCACCGACGAGAACGTGCGCGAGCTGTTGGGCGTGGTTGCGGAAAGCGTGCTGGACGATCTGGTAAACGCGATTTCCGAGCAGTCCACGGAGAAAGCGCTGGCACTGGTTCACCGGCTGATCGCCGACGGACAAAATTTGCAGCATTTCTGCCGCGAGTCGATCCGGCATTTCCGGAATTTGCTGGTGACGAGGGTGTGCGGCGCGGAATCGGAATTGGTGCAGGCGCCACCAGACGAACGCGGGCGGCTCACCGAGCAAGCTTCGCGATTCAGCGAGGAAGACCTGACGCGCTTTTTCAATTTGTTGATGGCGACGGACAGCGATTTGCGACACGCGCCCGATCCGCGGCTGCATCTGGAGCTGGGCTTGCTGAAAATGATCAATGCGAAGAGGCTCGCTCCACTGGAAGAATTGCTGACGGAGATGCGCGGCGGCGAAATGCGCGTGGCGGCGAAGAGTTCGAGCGGCGGAGCGGCAGGAAGTGGCGGGAGCAGTTCGTTCGGAGGACCGACGCGGGGCGGAGGCTCTGCGGGAAGCGGCGGACGGAAATTTTCGGAGGGATTGAATTCGTCGGCGCCCGCGCAACCTGTTAGTTATGGAGGCGCGGCGGTGCGGATGGCGCCTTCGGTTGACGGCGATTCGAACGTTGGAGCGAAGGTTGTGGGATTTGGGGCGACGAGCTTCGCGCCCGCGACGGCGAGCAGCGCGGCGTCGATGAACGTGGCGGCTGCCGCTCCGGCGTTTTCCAATCCTTCGGCAGCGCCAATTCCGCAAGCTCCACTGAGCTTGGTGAGCGCCCACAATTTCGAAACGAGGCCAACATCGGCCGCTGATTCCGCGCCCAAGTCCGTTCCCGTGGCAGCAGAGAACAACGAAATTGCACGGAAACCGGCAGAAACGAAAACGCCTGCGCCGATGGAATTCACGCCGAGCGTGGAATTGCAGGATCTGACGTCGGAACAGGTGGCTGCGATTCTCGCAGGCGTCTCGAGTTCGAAATTTCTGGCGTCGATGCTGGAATCGGTGGCGGCGTGGCAAACGCAGAATGGCGAACTGCATCTCATTTTTCCAGCGGAGAGCCGCAACATCTCCGAAATGCTGCAGGCGAAGGACCCGATGGAGAAATTGCGCACAGTGCTGCAGCAAGTGCTCGGCCAACCGCTGCGCGTGTGTGTTAAACTGGATTCAAGTCGCGCGGCTGTTTCAAAGCAGTCTGAATTGCGATCGCGGTTCGAACAGGATCCTATCGTTAGGGCGATGCTCGAAAAGTTCGGTGGACGGATATCGAGCGTGCGGCACCCGGGCGAGGAGTGACCCATGGAAGTGAAAGCTCTCCAACAAATGCTGGCGCAGTTCCGGCAAGCGCAGGAAACGCTGGAAAAGCAGATCGGCGAAATTTCCGTGGAAGCGACGGCGGGCGGCGGAATGGTGTCCGTGAAAATGAACGGGCAGAAACAGCTGACCGAGGTGCGGATCGAACCCGATGTGTTCAAGGGCAAGGATCAGGAAATGCTGCAAGAATTGGTCCTGGCCGCGGTGAACGAAGCGGCGCGCCGCGTGGACGACGAGCTTGCCAAGCAAGTGAAGGAATTGTCCGGCGGAATGCCGGGTCTTGCCGGGCTGAAAATTCCGGGCCTTTTCTAAGCGGAATAACGCGGAACCGCAAGCGAACTTCCGAGATGTGTCGTTCCCTTCTTACGAAATTTTCTAGCAGCAGATTTTTCCGGTGGAACGGAGTTTCATGCCTGATTTTGCTCCCTCGATAACGCGGTTGATCGACGAATTGAAGCACCTGCCGGGAATCGGACAGAAAACGGCGCAGCGGCTCGCATTCTATTTGCTGAGAGTGGACCGCGAGCAGGCGTTTGCGCTGTCCGATGCGATCCGAGAAGCGAAGGAAAAAATTCGCGAGTGCTCGGTGTGCAACAACATCACGGACATGGACCCGTGCATTTTCTGCTCGAGCGCGTCGCGCAGCAAGCGGACGATCTGCGTGGTGGAAGAGGCGACGAACATTCAGGCGGTGGAGAAGACGCGGCAGTTCGATGGACTGTATCACGTGCTGGGCGGAGCGCTTTCGCCGCTGCAAGGCATCGGACCCGATCAACTGAAGATCAAGAGCTTGATCGAGCGATTGAAGGGCGGCGCGGTGGAAGAGATCGTGGTGGCGACGAGCCCGACGGCGGAAGGCGAAGCGACGGCCGTGTATCTTTCGAAATTGATCAAGCCGCTCGGCGTAAAGGTGACGCGCATTGCGATGGGAATTCCGGTGGGCTCGGACCTCGAGTATGCGGATGAAGTGACGATGTCGAAGGCGATGGAAGGCCGGCGCGAACTTTAGATATGGCCACGCGCGCGATGCGCGTGAGTAAATGATTTCAGCGGTTAAAGCCGTTCGATCGGCGATGCAGCTTTGGCGGAGCTGAAGCTCCGCCGTTCAGTCAATTTTTCTTTCCTCCCAAATCTAAACCATATTCCGGGTGGTCCTTCGTGCCAGTAATTTTGATCGGGACGCTAGAGCCGCCGTTTTTCCCTTTGAAGAACGGATCGGCGGCTTTGAGGAAAAAGGATTTTGCGCCGGTCACGGTTTGGGAGAGCTTGGCCTGAAGCAGCAGGTGGCCGTGGAAGTCGAGCGCGCCGGTTTCCATGCCGTAGCTGCCATGCAAGTCCACCGTCGCGCCGGTGACGCTGAAATCCAAATCCGAAAAATTGATTACGCCGTGGGCGAGAGCGAAGTTGCCTTTCAGGTCGGAGACAACGTCGTCAATCAGGTTGTCTCCGGGATGACCCTGGCCGCGGCGGCTGAGCGAATCAATTTTCTGCTGCACATTGGGGCTGGTGAAATGGGACTGAGCGACGTCAAAGGCGCCATTGACGGAGAGCTTTTGCAGCAGGTCTTCGTCACCCTCTCGAATTTCCATTTTGCCGGTGAATTGGGTGTCGCCGGTCATGAGCGGCGGATCGTTTTTCACGGTGAGGAAGAGCAGGTCTTCGATGCGAGCTTCTTTGGCGACGACATCGAGCAGGATCGTGCGGCCTTTTTCGGTTTTGCTGAGGTCCACGACTTCGCCGTTCACGACAAAGGTAGTACGGCGAAAATGCGCGATGACGGGTTTTAGGATCACGTTGCCGTTTGTGCCATCGACGATCGCGGTGAAATCAGTATGCAGCGCGACGGGATGCGCGCTGATGTGCAAGGCGAAATCGGGAATGTCCGTTGAGCCTTTCACGTTTAGATAATCGAGCGGACCGCTAAAGACGCCGGTGGATTGCATCGTGCCGCTTAAGCCGCGAAGCGTGCCCATGTCGGCGTTTTTGAAGGCGTAGTGCGCGCTCACGGGCATTTCGCGAGGCTCGTCTGGAATCCACGGGCCGAAGTCGCCCGCGGCGTCGATTTCGCCGGTGGGAACGGCGTTGGTGAGCTGGGCCTGAAATTGCGCGGGGCCATCGAAACTAAAGTGCTGGATGTGCAGGTGCTGGATGGGAAAATCGCGGGGCGGCTTGGCGGTGTCCGCGCGCGCGATTGAGATTAAGGCGTTATCCGCGTCGATCCGATCAATCAGTACGGGATATTTCTTGGCGAGATCGACCTGCGACGGGTGAATTTCGGGACGGGCGCCGCTGTTTTTGGGCGGAAAGGTAATGACCAGACCTTCGAGTTGAACGCTGTGGATGCGGACGTGGTGTTCGAATAGGCCGAAGATGCCGGTGCGAAGCGTGACGCGGCGGATTTTGATGAGTGGCGGGATGTCGGTGCGGCCCTTGTGGTAGAGAGCGAGGCCGTCGATCGTGGCGCCGGGCAACGGGTAGAGCGAGACGTCAAAATCGGTGAAACGGACATCGCTCTGAAAGCGCTCTTGCAGGTAGGTCTGGATTCGCGATTTGGCTTCGCTTTTGAGTTTGGATGCGAAGACGGTGAGCGCAAGAACGGCGGCCACGGCGAAGATCAGCGCTGCGATTCCAAACCACTTCAAAAAGTTCCTCATCGAAAGAGATTCGAGCTCCCTTGCGTTTTGTGTGCGTCCCGCCCGAACGTACAGTCTAGCGCCGGGGAGAGCAATCATTCCACCGTGCAACCGGTGTTCGTGAGATGCGTCGCACTTGCACGCGGACCAGGCTCAGCGTATAAGGAGGCAATCGGTTCCGGAGGTCGCTCTTGTCCACACTCGATAAATACATGGCGCAATACGACCACGAACATACAAACGTGGCGAACAAGGTGCTCCACGGGATCGGAATCCCGGTGATCATCGCCGGGATTCTGCTGGCGTGCTTTACGTACTGGAAGATCGGGCTAGCGTTGTTCGTAGGCGGCTGGGTGCTGTTGCTGGCCGGGCACAGGATCGAGGGCAATAAGCCGGCGTTTTTTCAGGGCGTGATCTATTTCCTGGTAGGGCCGCTCTGGGTGGCGAAAGAGTTGAAAGACGCTCTGGCGGGCAGGGCTCACGAAGCGAAAAGTTCGCCGAATCCACGCTAGCCAAACCATCGAAACCACAATAAAAATGGGCCTGGTTGGCACCCTGCCGGCCGGCCTGCAGGCCTTGTTGGAATGCTCCTAGACAGTTAAGTACCTTTACGCACTCGGAGGGTTGACGGCCTGCCGGTGGTGCGTGGAGGTGCTACCCTTGGAAATCAGCCTTCGGAGGGGTTGGGGTGTCCGAGTCTTCCCTGTCCAACGATCCCGTACCGCAGAAGCGGCGAAGCACGCGTATCGTGCAGGCCGTGCCCATCACGGTCTCGGGTACCGATGCGCTCGGACAGCCGTTCAAAGAGCGGACGACCACGGTGATGGTCAACTGCCACGGCTGCAAGTACCAGTCGAAACACTACGTTCCGAAGAATTCCCTGGTGAATCTGGAAGTGCCACGGCTTGAGGCGGGTGCGAATGCGCGCCAGATACAGGGCCGGGTGGTGTGGGTGCAGCGACCGCGCACGGTGCGCGAGCTTTTTCAAATCGGGCTCGAGTTCGATAACGCGGGGAATGTTTGGGGTATCGCGTTTCCGCCGGAAGATTGGGCACCCGCGCCGGAGGAGGGGCCTGCGGCGCAACCCGCTGTTCCGACGGCACCGGCAATTGCTGCTGGATCGAGCGCGCCAGCTTCGCCCGCGGCAGGCGTTGGGCCAACTGTTTATTCGGGTGAGCCGCTCGGCGGCGTTCCCGAATTCAAAATTACTCCGGCTGCGCCGGCTACGGCTGTTCCTCCGGCGGCGAAGATTATTCCAGTCAGCCCGACTACGGCACCGGCTTCTGCTTCAACGATTCCGGCGCCACCGAAATCCAGCACGCCGGCTCCGCCACATGGGGCGAAGGTGAGTGCGCCGCCCGCAGCGCCGTTCGCTCCGGTGGTTGCTGCGCCGCCCACGCTGAATCCGCCGAAAAGCGGGGCTCCCGGAATTCCACAGGGAGTGGTTCCGGGTGCGCCTGCCACCAGCGACAGCAAGATTCACGTGGTTCCTGCTCCGCCTGCGGCGGACCAGCAAGCGGTGCTCGCGCGGCAGATGGCGCGGATGGTGACCGAAGCGAAAGAAAATCTGGACAAGACATTGCGCCATGACGCGGCGCTTGCGGTGAGCGAGAAAATGTCCGCCGCGCGGCAGCAACTGGACGCGCAGTTGCGCGATGCCGTCGAGAAGGCGATTCAGGAATCGATGCAGCGAGTGTCGGATTCAGCGCTGAAATCGGTGACGCAACAGGCCACAGAGCGTGCCACGTCCATTCTGGAAGAAGCGCGCAAGACGACGGAAGCGTCAGCGGCGGGCCTCGATGAGAAAATTCGCCTCGCGGTGCAAGACGCTGTGAACAGTGCCGCGGGTGAAGCGGCCAAGCGCGCCGCGGAGCAAACGGCGGCGTTGAGCCTGCAGCAGTCCGTCGCCGAGGCAGTGGACCGCGCGATCCGTGACCGCGAAGCGGCGTCGCCTTCGCTGAGCATTCTGGCTTCGCCGGAAGCCGCTGAGCAGCATCTGGAGAACTGGCGCAGGAATCTGGAGAACACGGCGGGAACGGTCCGCTCGCGAACGCTCGAGCAGGCTGAAGAAGACGGGACAGCGGCGCGTGCGCGGTGGAACGCCGAGTTCGAGAAGACGCTGGAGTCGGCGTCACAGAAGATCGCAGAGAAGGCCAGCGAGATTTCGCAGACGGCCGTGAAGCAAGCCGAGCTGGATGTGGCGAACCGGGCGCAGGGCTTGCGCGCGTCGCTGGATGAAGCGATCGCATCGGCCGCCGCGCGGATCGAAGCAGCCGGCGCCGGGTTGCAGCAGGAACGCCAGCGCGCCGAGGAAGCCAAGGTGCAGCTGGCCGAAGCGACCCAAACGGCGCTACACCGAACGCAGCAGCAACTGGATGAATATCTGGCGTCGCAATACCAGGAAATCACGGTTCGCGCCGAGCAGGTGATTCAGGAGCGCGCGAAGCAGATCGAGCCGGCCATCGAAGCGTCCGCGCAGAAAGTATTGGAGCGCGTTTCCGGGGAAATGGACCAGAAACTCGCGCCGAAACTGGGCGAAGTGCGGCGAGCGCTCGACGAATTGAAAAGCGCCGAGACCCGCGCTACCGAAACCCACAGCCACATCAAGAATCATTTGCAGTATGCCACCGACGAAATCGCGCGGACGCGAGACTCGGCGAGCGCGCACGTCCAGAACGCCACTGAGCAGCTGGGAAAACTGGCGAGCGACCACGCGAAGAATGTGGCCGACCAGTTCGCGCAACTGGAATCAACGGCGAACCTGCACGTTCAAAACGCGGCGGGGCAGATCGGAGAGTTGCAGACAAACGCGTTGACGCAGGTGCAGCATGCCACCGAGGAAATGACGCTGCTGCAAACCGGGATCCGCCAGCAGCTTCAGGAGGCGACCGACCGCGCCGACCAAATACAGGACACGATTCGCGAGCAGGCGCAGGTGGCGTCCGAAGAAGCGATACAGGCGGCGCTGGCGCGGGTGCGCGAGGAAACCGCGAAAATACCGGAGCAACTCGAGCAGACGCGGCGCGAAACGGTCGCGAAGATCGAGGAGGAACTCGGGCAGCGCGGCAGCGAGATTCAGCACCAGCATTACGACCAGATGTTGAAGACCGCCGAGTGGTACCAGAAGAAGGCGCAGACGTCGATGCAGGCGTCGCTGGAAAAGGCGGTGGAGCAATCGACGACCACGCTGCGCGACCGTGCGGCGGAAGTTTCGAGCTTGCTGGCGTCCGAACTGGATCACTACCGGCGCACGTACGTGGAGCACAGCACGGCGCAAATCGAAGATGCGGCCAAGGAAGTGATCGGGCGCGAGCGCGAGAAGATGAGCGAGACGGCGCAGATGGTCACCGCCGGGTTCTCGGATCAGGTGTACCGCGCGACCACGGATTCGCTGAAGCGGTTTGAAAGCGCCGCGGAATCGACGCTTGAAAAAGCGCGTTCGGATATGGAGTACAACCGCGAGACATCGCTCTCGGAATTCCAGAAACAACTCGACGAGCAGATGACCGTGGGCGTCGATCAGGCGCGACAGTTCCTGCAATCGCACCTGGTGCCGATGATCGAGCAGTGGGATGCGCAGCGCGAAGCCGAGAAGAAGCAGTGGATGCAGCAGCTGCAACGGACTACCGAAGAATCGATCGAAAGCTACAAAACGCGCCTCGAAAACGCATCGAACCAGTGGTTGCTCGCTTCGGCGACGTCGCTGGGCCAGCATTCGCAATCGGTGCTGGATACGGTGGCAAAGGCGGCCGAGAAACGGATTCGCGACACGTGCGCCGAAGTGCTGGGCGGCGTGGGCGACACACTGAAGCAGCGGCTGCTCGGACTTTCGGACGCTTACAAGACGGACGAGAGCGATCTGCCGGGCCCCGGCTCGTCAGGCCGGAAGAAGTAAGTTTTTTCCACGCTTTAGCTGCTTTGACCCCCTTCGAATTGTATTCGCGTCACTTCTATTTGACTCCGAAGCGCGTTCGGGCAAAATCATTTTGGAGTGGGAAGTCGAAAGCGAGGAGCAAACCGTGATCGCAAGACACTGGCGCGGGTGGACCAAGCGGGCAGACGCGGATGCCTACGAAAACCTGTTGAAGACCCGCGTGCTGGCGGAGCTAAAGGCGATCGAAGGCTATCTGGGTGGGACGATTTTGAGGAAGGATGACTCGATCGAATCGGAATTCGCGGTGATCAACTATTTCGAGACGCTTGAGGCGGTGAAAGAGTTTGCGGGACCGGACTACGCGATTCCGGTGTTTGAGTCGGAGGCCAAGGCGCTGCTGAACCGGATCGAGAACTTCGCGACGCACTACGAGGTGCGCTACAGCACCGAGTGATTTCCGGCGTTCGCACGCGTTACGTCCGGAGCGGCAGACCGTTATAATGGATGAATGGCCAATCAAGCATTCCTCAGTGTGTGGCTGAAGGACTTCCCCGAAGACTCGATTCTGGAGCGGTTCGGGGCATTCCTGGGCACAGTTCCCCACTCGGAGAAGCTTCCGGGCTTCCGGTATCTGGAAATCCGCGCGCTGGATTCCTCCGAAACACCAGTGCTCGAACTGGACTTGCGGTCGGCGCCGATGGACGCGGTGGGCATCGTGGAACTCGCGACTCCGCACATACACGACGATTCGAATTACATGGTGCGTTCGAACTGGGATTTGTGGACATTCGCCGGCGAACCACCCACGTGGCAGCAGGCTCCAGAAGCGCTGACGGTCGGATGCAACGCCGAGGGCTACGACGACGGTCTGTGGAAGGAAAATGGCCACTTCGAGGCGAATCTCGGGCTCGAACACTTTTTCACGGGCCACGGAGGGCTGCTGGGCATCCGACAGACACGTCCTGCGCCGCAAAGCCCGGAAGAGGCGCTTTTTCTGGAATCCATGAAGCAGCCCGCGAATCTACAGATGTATAAGGACAAAACGCGCGAGAACATCAAGAAGCTGTTCGACTGGGCGCGGCGGATCGAGACGGCGTTGCCCGTCGAGAGGGTGAAGTTGTGGTCGGAAGGCGAGGAGAATTTCGAAGCGCGGATGGAAGAAATCATCGCGGCACGGTAGCGAATTGAGTCGCGGAGAGTTTACTTTCGCGCGGCGAGTACGCACGCTAGAATCAATGCGCGGGCTGCTAACGTTCGAAGGCTGCGAAGGTCTGATAAGGCACGGCAGCCGCGCACTTCATCCAATGATCCGGTCCGGGAGTTTTCTACCGTTGAACCAATTGAGAAAGTTGGGGTTTTTGCCGTTCGCAGGTGCAGCGGCGTTGATGCTTACATCGTGTAGCGGGGGCGGTTCGACCGCTCCAAAGGAAACGCCCGCACCGACTGCGGCGAAGGCGCCGAGCGCAAACGCCGTGCCGACCGGCAACGTGGGCGGCACGCCCGATGCCCCTCTGCAGATTCCAGACGACATTCAAAGTGTGGCGGACAAGTCGCTGGGCGCGGAAACCACGGTGCTCGCTTACGGCGATCTGGCAAAGAACGGCAAGCAGCAGATCCTGGCGATCAACGCGCTGAAGGCTACGCCGCCGGGTGTGGCGCCGGGAATTCTGTTTAACCGGCTGGTGGTGCTGCAGCACAACGGCGACGTGTGGAAAGAAGTTCTGCGCGGCGACGAACACCTGGAAAACGAAAAAGGTTTTCTCGGAGCGATTCCGCTTGCTCCGGTGAACGGCTGGCGGTTGCAACTGGACCGGGCAGACGCGACGAAAGGGCTGGTGATGTATTTCTCGCCGATTGTCGCTCCGAAGGGCGGGCACATCAGCGCGCTCGGCGTTCGCTGGAATGCGAAAGTGAACCGCTACCAGTCGCTGGATTCGACATTCACGCAATTTCTAAGCGAAGTACCGCAACTCGAAACACCGGAGTCGCAAGTCCGCCTGTGAGCGCAGCCGCCCAAACCGCGTCCGTCGTCGATTCGTCGCCCGCCAAGCCGAAGAAGAAATCTTCGGGCTGGAACGATCTGAAGACGCTTTTGCCTTATTTGCGGAAGTACAAAGGCATGACCACGGTTGGGCTGATCACGCTCACGCTGATGGGCGCGGTGGGCGCGCTGCCACAGCTGATCATCGGAATGATCACGGATTGCCTGCAGGGCGCGCCGCAAACTCTGACCACGTTGCACGGCTACGCGCGCCATTTATTGACGCCGCTGATCGGCCTTTATTCGCCGCTGAGCCGGCACGCTCTGGGCGCTTTTTGCATCGTGCTGGTGTGCGTGATGTTCGTGAAGGGATTTTTCTCGTTCTGGACGCGCTGGATTTTGATCGGGGTGTCGCGCGAAATCGAATACGACCTGCGCAACGACATGCTGGAGCGGCTGGTGGCGATGGAGCCGGAGTTTTACGTGCGCAACCGCACCGGCGATTTGATGTCGCGCGCGACGAACGATTTGAACGCGGTGCGCATGGTACTGGGCCCGGGAATCATGTACAGCGCGACGACCGTGGTGACGATGCTGCCGGCGATTTATTTTATGTTTAAGCTGGCGCCGAGCCTGGCGCTGTGGGTGTTTGTTCCGGTGCCGGTGGTGGCGTTCGCGGTGCGGTTTTTTGGCGAGACGATTCACCGGCTGTCCGAAAAGATTCAGGCTGCGCTGGGAACGCTTTCGACGCGCGCGCAGGAAAATCTCACCGGCATTCGCGTGATTCGTGCATACGCGCAGGAGCAGCAGGAGATTGCAGCGTTTGACAACGCGAACCGCGACTACGTGGACCAGAACATCAAGCTGATCTCCACCTGGAGCCTGTTCTTCCCCTTTTTGACGGCGCTGATCGGCGTGACGTTTGTGATTTTGCTGGGCAAGGGCGGCAAGGACGTGATCGACCACAGATTCGCGGTCGGGACGATGTGGGCGTTCTACTGGTTCCTGGGGCAGCTGGTGTTCCCGATGATCGCGCTGGGATGGGTGACGAATATTTTTCAGCGCGGCGCGGCTTCGATGGGCCGGTTGAATTTCATTTTACATGCCAAGCCGAGCATTTGCGACGACGAGACGACGGGCGTGGTTTCTTCGAATGGAAGCGGCCCCGCGAGATCGACCGATTTAGCGTCGAAGACGTCTGCGGTTGCGCCGGCAATCCGCGGCGACATTGAATTCAAGCACCTGACGTTTACGTATCCGACGGCTCCGGAGGGAAAGAA
Organism: uncultured Acidobacteriota bacterium; assembly: GCA_963839325.1. Classification (GTDB taxonomy): domain Bacteria; phylum Acidobacteriota; class Terriglobia; order Acidiferrales; family UBA7541; genus Palsa-295. Next base: position 587,198 of record CAWIUO010000006.1, read on the forward strand.
GGATGCGCCCGCGACGGCGCAGCCGCCGGTGCTGAAAGACATCAACCTGCATATCCCGGCAGGCTCAACGCTCGCGATCGTAGGCCCAACAGGCAGCGGGAAATCGACGCTGGCGGCACTGGTGGCGCGGCTGTGGGAGGCGCCGGAAGGCACACTGCTTATTGACGGACGGTCGATTCGCGAGTTCCCTCTCGCCGAATTGCGCCGCGCGATCGGGTACGTGCCGCAGGACACGTTTCTCTTCAGCGACACGCTGAAGGAGAACATCGCGTTCGGCGTGGAGACGGCGCTGGAGAATCAGGTGCTACGAAGCGGCGGAAATCGCGAGCCTCTCCGAACGAGATCAACAGCTTTCCGAAAAATTACGAAACGATGGTGGGTGAGCGCGGGATTACGCTTTCGGGCGGGCAGAAGCAGCGGACGTCGATCGCGCGCGCGGTTGTGCGCGAGCCACGCATTCTGATTCTGGATGACGCGCTTTCGAGCGTTGATACGGATACGGAAGAAAAGATTTTGGCAAGCCTGCGCGACGTGATGCGCGAGCGCACGTCGATTGTGATTTCGCACCGCGTCTCGACGGTGAAGAACGCGGATCAGATCGTGGTGCTGCGCGAAGGGCGAATTATCGAACGCGGTACGCACGATGAATTGCTGGCGTTAAACGGCTATTACGCGGATCTGAATCAGAAGCAGATGCTGGAAGAAGAGCTGGCGCGCGAATGAGCGATTTCCGCGAAGAAGAGAAACTCGGCAAGCTGTACGATTCGCAGCTGACGCGCAGGCTGCTGAAATACCTGCGTCCGTACCGGCTGGCACGTGGTGGGAGCGGTGTCGTTCACGCTGGCGATCACGGCAGTGGAGCTCGTTGGACCGTATCTTTTTTATCTGGGCATCGACAAATACATCGTGCCGGGCTACGAGAAAGCGATTCCACGCGGCGTGGCGCTGATGGGCCTCTTGTGGGTGGTGGTGGCGTACGCGGGGTCGATCTTTGCGAGCTTTGGACTCCAATACGTGCAGGTGCGGATCATGCAGTGGGTCGGGCAGCAGACGATGTACGACCTGCGCAAGGAAATTTTCTCGCACCTTCAACGGCTGCCGATGAGTTTTTTCGACCGCAGCCCGATCGGGCGGCTGGTGACGCGTTCGACGACCGACGTGGACGCGTTGAACGATCTTTTTGCGTCGGGCGTGGTGGCGATGCTGAACGATTTTGTGCTGCTCTTCGCCATGGCCGCAGTGCTCTTCAAGTGGCACAGGCTGCTGGCGCTGGCGACGCTGTCTCCGCTGCCGTTCATGATTTTGCTGACGTATTTCTTCCGCAACCGCGTGCGCGACGCGAACCGCCGCATTCGCACGGCCATCGCGCGAATCAATGCGTTCCTGCAGGAGCACGTCAGCGGCATGTCCGTGGTGCAACTGTTTAATCGCGAGAGGAAATCGCGGGCGCAGTTTGAAGAACTGAACATGCACGCACATGATCGCGTACAAGGACGCGATTGATGCGTTCTCGCTGTTCTATCCGGGCGTGGAATTTCTGAGCATGTCCGGCATGGCGCTGCTTTCGTGGGTGGGCGGCACGCGCGTGATTGCGGGAACGATCGGCATCGGCGTGGTGGCGGCGTTCATGATGTACGGGCAGCGGTTTTTCCGGCCGATTCAGGACTTGAGCGAGAAATTCAACATTTTGCAGAGCGCGATGGCCGCGTCCGAGCGAATTTTCCGGCTGCTGGACGAGCCGGTGACGATTGTTTCCGCCGGCGAAGGTGCACACGATCGACGCGCCGCGCGGCGAGATCGAGTTCCGCAATGTGTGGTTCTCCTACACCGGCGGAGAAAACCCGAAGGAAGATGAGTGGGTGCTGCGCGACGTTTCTTTCCGCGTCGACGCCCGGCGAGACGCTGGCGATCGTGGGACACACCGGCGCGGGCAAAACGACTATGATTCAGCTGCTGCTGCGCTTCTATGATATTCAGCGCGGGCAGATTCTGCTGGACGGCATCGACATCCGCGAGCTGGAACTCGAGACGCTGCGCAAGATGTTCGGCATCGTGCTGCAGGATCCGTTCCTCTTTACCGGCACGCTTGAATCGAATGTGAAGTTGGGAACGGCGACGATCGATCGCGCGGCCACGGAGCGCGCGCTGCGCGAGGTCGGGCTGGGGCAATACCTGGATTCCCAACCGAAGGGCGTGGAATCGGAGGTGAGCGAGCGAGGCTCGACGCTTTCGGTGGGGCAGCGGCAACTGGTGAGTTTTGCGCGCGCGCTGGCGCACGATCCGAAATTCCTGATTCTCGATGAAGCAACATCGTCCGTGGACACAAAAACGGAACTGCTGATTCGCGAAGCGCTCGATCGCCTGCTGAAGGGACGCACGGCCGTGGTGATTGCGCACCGGTTGAGCACGATTCAGCACGCCGACCGAATCCTCGTGTTCCACAAAAGCCGGCTGCGCGAACAGGGCTCGCATCAGGAGCTGCTCGGCCTCCGCGGAATTTACTACCGCCTGTACCAACTGCAGTACAAGGATCAGGAGCTTGCGGCGGGACTGCTTCCGGCGGCGGGGCGCGAGAGCGGATTTTCCGAACCGGTTTCCAGCAGCGATTGACGCGCGTAGTTTTTGCGCGGAGGCAGGAGCAAGCCATGCCCGAAGCGATCAAGCTCAACGAGAAATTCGGATTGTTCGCGGAGCACTGGCGGCCGAAAGTGCTGGCGGAGTTGAACGGCCAGGAAGTGAAGATCGTGAAAGTGCAGGGCGAATTTCCGTGGCACCATCACGAATCCGAGGACGAATTCTTTTTCGTGTGGAAGGGCCGGTTTCGTGTGGAATTTCGGGACCACATCGTATCGCTGGGGCCGGGCGAATGCGTAGTGGTTCCACGCGGCGTCGAACATCGGACGTGCGCGGATGAAGAAGCCGAAGTGATGCTGTTCGAGCCGAAAAGCGTTCTGAACACCGGCAACGTGCAGGATGATGTGTTCACGGCGCCGAAAGGCGTAAAAGTCTGAAGCACATCGGTTCAAGCGTATGTCTCGCCGGACTGCGCTTGTTGCCCGCCGCAATTCCTGCCACTATCTCGCTTCGAGCATGAACGAAACTCCCATCCTGCTTTCGGCCGGCGAAGCTTCGTCGGACATGTATGCGGCGCAGCTGGCGACGGCGATGCGCGCGAAGTTGGGCGCAACGCCGAGCGGACGTCCGGCCGCGAAGTTTTTCGGCATGGGCGGGCGGCGGATGGCGGAAGCGGGCGTCGAACTCGTCGCCGACTATCACGAAGTGGCGGTGCTGGGCATCTCCGAGGTGCTGCACAAAATTCCCACAGTGATTAGCATTCAGAATCGGCTGAAGCGTGCGGCACAGGCGCGCGGGGCGAAACTTGCGATTCTGGTGGATTCGCCGGGCACGCACCTGGGCGTGGCGCGCCGGATGAACAATATTCACGTTCCGGTGGGATATTTCATTGGGCCGCAGATCTGGGCGTGGCGGGCCGGGCGTGTCCGAATCGTGAAACGGCGTGTCGCGCACATGGTGGTGATTTTTCCGTTTGAGGAGCCGATCTATCGCGAGGCCGGTGTGCCAGTGACGTTCGTGGGCCATCCGCTGGTGGATACGGTGCGGAGAACGATGACCCGCGAGGAATTTTGCGCGCGCCACGGGCTGGATCCGGCGCGCAAGATTGTGACGATTCTGCCGGGAAGCCGGCCGAGCGAAATCGCGCAGAATTACGGGCGGTTGGTGGCGGCGTGCGAGCGACTTGCGTCGGACAGAAGCATCCAATTCGTGCATGCCGCCGCGCCGGGTCTGAGCGCGGAATTTTTTGCGCGATACGCGAAGACGGGCGTGCCCGTGAGTCGAGTTGAAGGTGCGACGTACGACGCGCTGGCTGCGGCCGACTGCTCGATCGTCGCGAGCGGGACGGCCACCGTGGAAGCGGCGTTGCTGGGCGCTCCGATGGTGGTGATCTATCGCGTGAAGCCCTCGACAGCGGCGATCGTGAAGCACCTGATTCGCACGCCGTTCATCGGCATGGTGAACCTGATTGCGGGGCGCGAGGTAGCGCCGGAGCTGATTCAGGACGAGTTCACTCCGGAAGCTGTGGAGCGGGAAGTCCGACGGATGCTCGATTCGCCCGAAGCGCGCGCGGAAGCAGTGGCAGGGCTTGCCGAAGTGAGAGCAAAACTCGGGCCGGGCGGCGCGATCGAGCGTGCTGCGGACATTTTTGCGGGGATGTTGTAACCTTTTTGGCTGGGGCAACTAGCGGCGTTGAATCTGTATCTGAAGGGGATAGGGATTCTCGACGGCTCAAGAGGTACTCATTCTTGCTGAAATTCTCTCGCACGCTCCACCGGCTTCCCGCCAGCTACCGTGCAATTTTCACGGCGATTATAACGCTCTCCGCGTTGGTGCCTCGCGCGGCGCAGGCGCAGGCGCCGAAGTCATTTCCGTTCCGCGCCAACAATTACGACGTGCAGGTGTTGCTGCATCCGACGACCAGACCATCTCGGGCCTGGCGAAAGTGGAGTTCATCGCCCAGCAGGTGTCGCGAACCGTTGTCGTCGAGCTGCATCAGGATTTGAAAATCAATTCGGTAACGGTGCCGGGCGGACGGCCGCTGGAATTCGAGCGCGACGCGAATTCCCCGCTGATGCTGACCGTCGGATTGACTGATGCGGTCGCGCCGGGCCACACCGTTACCCTGGTGTTCGACTACACCGGGCCGGTCTCGAGCGAAGACGACAGCCCGACGCGCGGCGTGCGGTTCGCTTCGGTGGACAAAACGTCGGCGTATTCTGCTGCTGCCGTCGCGCTGGTTCCCGCTGACGAATTATCCGACGAACCGCTACACCGGCACATTCAAGGTAACCGTGCCGGACACGTATGGCCGTGGTCGGCACGGGCAAGGCGGATCGTCCGACGATGGCCCCGGAATCGGAGAGAACGCACAGGGCCAGGCGTCTTACAGTGTTTCACTGCAAGCAGGCGGCTTCGAACGGGACGTTCGTGGCAGGCCCGCTGCAACTGACGCCGGCGCAGGCGGAAGGCTTCAACGTCTCGGTTTACACGCCGCCGGTGCAGGCCAACACGGCGAACGCGTACGCCACTTCGCTATCGCACATCATGTCGTATTTTTCGGATGCGTTCGGACCGCTGCCGCATCGAGGACGCGCCGCTGACGATCGCGCAATTGCCCGACGGCACGGTGAGCGGGTTCGCCGCGCCGGGGCTACTGCTGATCAGCGCGCGGCAATGGACGCAACGGGTGAACGAACGGCTTGCTCTCGCAGCTCGCCGCCGAACAGTGGTGGGGTGATCGCGGGTGATGCCTTCCACGCGCGTCGGACGTTTGGCTGACCGACGGCTTGTCGCGCTACGGCGAAGCGATGTATGCGGAACAAGCCGACGGCGCGGCGGGGCTGCACAAGGCGCTGGAAGATTTCGCGGTGGGCGCGCTGATGTATGAGGATACCGCGCCGATTTCGCAGGCCGCGCGCTTGCAGACATTTCTCGAATGAATATCAGTCGATCGTGGCGGACAAAGGCGCGCTGGTGTTTCACATGCTGCGCACCGAAATCGGCGACGACGCTTTCACCGCGCTGCTGCGCGATTTCTTCAAGAAGTACGACGGAAAAAACGCGACGCTGAACGATTTCGAAAAGATGGCGGCGACGAAAGTGCCGCCGCCGGTGAAGGGACAGCCGCCGATAAATCTTGTGTCGTTTTTCTCGGAGTGGTTGAACTCGACGGGAGTGCCGGAGTTCAAGCTCGAATACATCGTGTACCGCACGCGACAGGGTTTCAAAGTGGTGGGCAAAATCCACCAGGACCTCGATACGTTCCGCATGCCGGTGGAAATCCGGATCGACACGGAAGGAAATCCGGTGGTCACGAAGGTTCTGGTGACCGGAACCACGCAGCCGTTTGTGATCAATACTTTCGGCAGGCCGAAGCCGAACGGGATCGTGATCGATCCGAACAACAACCTGCTGAAATCGACATCGAGGCTGCGGGTGCGCGCGCTGATTGCGCGCGGCGAGGGCGACGCCGAGCTCGGCAAGTATTACGAGGCGATTCAGGAGTATCAGCAGGCTCTGGACGCGCAGCCGAGCAGCTCTCTCGCGCATTTCCGCGAGGGCGAGGCGATGTTCTACCAGAAGAATTACCAATCGGCGGCGAACGCGTTCCGCGCCGCGTTGGGCGGCGACGCCGATCCGAAATGGACGGAAGTTTGGAGCCACATCTATATCGGTAAGATTTACGATTTGCTCGGCCAACGCGAGCGCGCGGTGAATGAGTACAGCCTGGCACAGCATTTGAACGACGATACGGCGGGTGCACAGGCCGAAGCCGGGCGCTATTTGCAACGTCCCTACAATGGTGACGATTCGGCACCGGCGGCGACTGCTGGCGCCACTCCCGCCGCGCCTGCGAACGCTGCTCCTCCGTCGCCCGCAGCCGATCCGGACAAGCCCGTTCTGAAGCGTCCTTCGACGGCTAATTAATTTTGCGTTGGGAGTCGATTTAAAGCGGGCTGAGGCCAGTTAGCGTGGGCGCTGCGTCGATGCCTTTGTGCTGGATGAGGACTTTGAAGGTCTCGCCCATTCCTTCCGGATGAATCAGCGTTTTGAAGGCGTTTCGGGATTTCGCGTTTTCCACTTCCGATTGGCCGGCTGACTCTACATCTGCCAAATTACTTTCTCGGGCCAGTGCCAGTAGAAAATTGGCCTGCGTGTTGTAACCGGTGCGGACCAGGCCGCCGCGCTGACCGGCGCGATCAATCGCGGTGAAGTCCACGTGCGCGGTGATGTCCTGCTCTCCCGGCGCGCGAAAATAGCGTTCGCTGGCGCGATGGCGGTCGTAGGCGAGCAGAGTGCCGCGCATGTGGCGCTCGCTGAAAAGTTCGGCGGCTTCGAATCCGTAGTCGATAGTCAGGACGAAGCCGCGCGTCAGGCGCTTCCCCGCTTCTCGAATCCAGGAACAGGCTTTCAGATTCACTTCGGCTTGTTGATCGGGGAGGAGCGCGATGCCGTGCCGCTCGAAGTAAATGCCGAGCGCGGGCGAGGAGAGCGGGCCGGATTGGTCGAAGAAGCCGTTCGCGCCATGGCCCACGTAGAGCTCCTGCAAGCCGGCGGGCGAGCCAATCACGCGATGGACGGGGAGCGCGTCGAAAAATTCGTTGGAGAAGACGACTCCGGACTCGAGCTGCGCGGGCAGGTCAGCCGCCGATTCGAACTTGCCGTGGGCGGAATGCTTTGCGAGCAACTGAGTCTGTGCGACGCGGCGTGACTCGGAGCGTTCCACCGCAACGTAGCGGAGTGAGTCGTAGAATTCAGGAAATTGCGCCGCCAGGAAATCGAGGATGCTTTTCGCGAGCGCTCCGGAGCCGGCACCAGCTTCGATCAGATTGAGCGGCCTTGGGCGGCCGAGCACGAGCCACATTTGGTGTAACTGCCGCGCGAGCAAACGGCCGAAAAGCGGACTGACATCGACGCTGGTGAAATAGTCGCGGCGCATCGCCGTGTTTGGCCTGGAGTAATAGCCGAACTTGGGATGGTAGAGCGCCGTTTCCATGTACTCGGCGAAAGTGATCGGGCCGTTTGCGGCGATGCGCTCGGCGAGAATTTCGATCAGCGGCGATGGAGCGGGCTGCGGAGGCGCCGTCACGATTCGCGCTCTTCTGTCACTGTCACTTGCAAACCCATCCGGCGAGCGACTTCCGAGCAGGCGGATATTGTGGCTTCGGACGTTTGCGCGGTTCGGACGATCTCGAGTGATGGAGCGGTTTTCGGCGCGCTGAGCAGGCGCAGCCCGACGCATTTCTCCGTTCGAAACGTCATACCTGCGAGATCGGCGATTGGCGTCTCGCGTGTAGTGCTGGCGAGAATCGCGCCGGGCTTTGCGAATTTGTCGAAGATGGTGAAAATTTCGAGCTTCACTTCCAGCTCTTCGGGTAGCGCGTCGATCAACAGGTCGGCTTGGCGGGTCACGTCTTCCACCGAGTGCGAAGTTGCAAGATTACCAAGCGCTGAATCGCGCTCGGCGGCGGGAATCTTGCCATTCGCAACGAGACCGTCGATCGTTGAGCGAATCGACTGCACGGGCCGGAGCCAGGATCTCGGGCGACACGTCCTCCAGGATCGTGTCGTATCCACCGAGTAGCGCTGCGCAGGCGAGTCTGCTGCCGTCGCCGCGCGCACCGATGATGCCGATCGTTTTCACTTCCACGAGCTGGCGGAACTCCTGAAGTTACGCGCGCGAAAGCGCCGCGCGGGCGCGATTGAAATTCTACAAACTGTCGATGCCCTTTTCGTCGAAGCCCAGAACAATGCGTCCGCCCGCGATGATCACCGGCCGGCGGATCAAGTTCGGAGTTTCGGCCATCATGCGAATGGCGTCGGCACGGCTGGGCGGATTCTGTTTCATATTTTTCGCGCGATAGAGTTCGTTGCGCGTGTTCAGAAAGTCGCGATGATCGCGGTCGCCGATCAGTTCTTCGAGTTCGGCGGCACTGAGGCGCTGCTTGTCGAGGTCGCGGAAATGCAGGTCGAAGCCGCGCTTCTCCATGTAGGCACGCGCGTTGCGGCACGAAGTGCACGTGGGCTTTTGCAGGAACTGCACGGACGTCCGTTTCGCGCGGGCACGAGCCGATTTTGCGGCTCGGGGCTTGGAGGATTTCGCGGCGGTCTTCTTCGGCATGCTGAGATTCCTTTCGCTGGAAATTGGAGCGGCTTACGGCTAGTAGCGCGGCACGAGCGGATCCACTTCCGTGGTCCAGCGGTCGATACCACCGGACATCGATCGCGCTCCGGTGACTCCCTGCTGGCGGAGCCACGCGGCGGCATCGAGGCTGCGCATGCCGTGGTGGCAGTACAGAATGACGTTGTCGGCCGTTTCGATCTGCTGAAGATTCGCGGGAATCTCGCGCAGAGGGATTAGCTTTGAGCCTTCGATGTGGGCCTGCTGGTGCTCCCAGGGCTCGCGCACGTCGATGAACAGGATGCTTTTGTCCTTGGCGAGTGCGGCTTCGACTTCGCGCGGCGTAATTTCGATATTGGCCATCAAGTCTTCGGTCATATCTCTCCCACTTTCTTCGGACGCAACGGCGCGCGTCTACGAGAGGCAGTCGAGCGCCGGAATAGAATCATCGCTCAAGTTGTAAGGAAAAGAAAATTCGGAAGCGGCCGGGACGCCGAGTATACGGGCTTCAGTGGCCTTTGAAGTTCGGCTTGCGCTTCTCGGCGAAGGCGTTCAGCCCTTCGAGGCAGTCTTCCGATTCGAAGCAGTGGAGCTGCAGACGAATCTCCTCTTCGAGAGCGGCTTCGAGTTCCTTGCGGTTTTCGGAACTCATACGGTGCTTCACGTCGCGATGCGCCATGGACGCCGCGTCGCAAGCGACTCAGCGAGCTTCTTCGTTTCGCCTCGAATTCCGCCTGAGGAATCACACGCGAGACGATGCCAAGTTTCAAGGCATCGTCCGCCGAGAGCAACTGGGCGGTGTAGAAAAGTTCGGAAGCTCGCGCAGCGCCGACGATGCGCGGCAAAAGATACGTGCCACCGAAATCGGGGAACAAGCCGATCTGCACGAACGACTCGGCGAACTTCGCTTGATCGGAGGCGATGCGAATGTCGCCCGCCAGCGCAAGATTCATGCCGCCGCCTGCGGCCGGACCATTCACCGCCGTCACCACAATCTTCGGCATCGTGGCCATGGCCATGACGATTTCTTTTCCGGCTTTCAGCAAGCGCTCGAATTCTTTCGAGTCTTTGCGCTGGCGCAGATCGCGAAGCACAGCGATGTCGCCGCCGGCGCAGAACGCGCGGCCCGCACCGGTAACCACGACGCAGCGGACCGAGCGATCTTCCACGGCACTCAAAAGCGCGTGAACCAGCGCGTCCCCCAATTCCACATTCAAGGCATTCAGTTTATCGGGGCGGTTCAGCCGAATCGTGACGATGGCGCCGTTGCGCTCCTCTAGCACGAGAAGGTTCGGATCGCGGGGCGCCTTTGAATCTTGCGGCATCTGATTCTGCGGTATCGGATAGGCGCAGGATTGATCTGTTCCGGGGGTCGGCAGAACTCATGTTCGGGCAATCTCCTAGTCTTTTAGACTCTTCAGGAGGACGGCGAGTTTCTTAAAATACCTCATTTTCACGCCGTGGTCGCTGCCGGTGTTGATGCCGCTGGTGGAGGGTAGGACGAAGACGTGCGCGCCGTAAAGTTTCTCTTTCTGGAGGCCGAGCTTGCAGACGCGCCCGGTGAATTTCTCGAAGACCATTTTCCCATTGAAGGCGATCACGCGCGGCCGGAGGTCTTCGAGCTTTTGGGCGAGCAGCACGCGGCCTTCGGCGAATTCCTGCCGTTCCAGCTCGTCCACAGCGCGCGTGGGACGCTTGCACAGGTCGGTCATGCCGATGCCGAATTCCAGCACCCGGCGGTCGTCCTCGTAGCTGAGCGGCTCGGGAATCACGCCGGAGTCGTACATCATCGGCCAGAACTGGTTGCCGCGGCCGGCGTAATAATGGCCCACACGAGCGGACCGGTCGCCGGGGTTGGCGCCGATCAATATCATTTTCATGCCCTTGCGAAGATAGTCCGGAAGTGTGCGCATTTGTCCTTCGGAGCGAATGCCACTTGCGAGACAGACAGCTTTCCCCGCCCAGGCGGCAGGGCCATCAATCCCCAGAATAATTATCCTCAGTGCGGCGAGAGTGCGCAAAGGCAACCTCCGGAGGCGTTTCTAGGACGGAATAGGGCGTTTTCCCGGCATCGCGAGTTCCGGCGCGAAATCTGCGGGCTTGCTCACCTGTGATACCATTTGAGGTCAAACATCACACATGAGCGCTCCTAAGATGAATCCGGTTGAGCCGCGCGCCCAGCTGCCCTCGACGGTGGTGAAAGAAGACGAGCCTGTGCTCGTTGCAGCCGCGAAAGCGGGCGATATTTCGGCGTTTGAGACCCTCGTTGGCCGGTACGAGCGCAAGATCTTCCGCCTCGCCCAGAACATCACGCAAAACCGCGAAGACGCGGAAGACACCATGCAGGAGGCCTTCCTGAAGGCCTACCAGCACCTCGGCGAATTTCAGGGCAACTCCCGCTTTTACACGTGGCTGGTGCGTATCGCCGTGAACCAGGCGCTGATGAAGCTGCGCAAGCGCCGGCCGAACCAGGTTTCGCTGGACGAGGAAATCGAAACGGGCGAAGAGTCCATGCCGCGCGAGGTGGAGGACTGGGGTCCTTCGCCGGAAGAGCGCTACGAGCAAAGCGAACTGGGCACAATCCTGACCGACACGATCGCCGAGCTGGACCCACCTTTCCGAATCGTTTTCCAGCTTCGAGACATCGAAGAATTATCAACGGAAGAGACGGCGGAGGTACTGGGGCTGTCCGTGCCCGCGGTAAAATCGAGGCTGCTGCGCGCGCGGCTCAAGCTGAGGCAGAAATTGAACAAGTATTTCCGGCGGAGCGATAATCAGTGAACTGCAGAAACATCATCAAGGAATTGACGAACTACCTCGACGAAGCGCTCGATCCGATTCTGAAGTCGTCGATCGAAAAGCACCTGGAAGGCTGCGAGGACTGCCGCGTAGTGGTCGATACGACGCGAAAGACGATTCAGATCTTCTGCAATTCCGAGCCCGCGCCGCTGCCGGAAGATACCAAGCTGCGGTTGCGCGACGCGCTTTTCAAACAGTTGAATCGGCTGCGAAGCCAACCGCGAGCGTAGCCTCGCTTATCGTTGTTCTTACTTAGCGCTTTCCTGCCACATCGGAACTTCTCGTCCAATTCCCTTTTGTTTCGCAAGCTCGTAAATTTTTCCGGCGGTCACCACGTCTTCGATGGCGATGCCGTTGGACTTGAACAGCGTGATGTCCGTTGGCGATTTCCGGCCCGGAACCTTTCCTGAAACGACGTCTGCGATTTCCTGCACTTCCATCCAGCGGCGAGCGTCATCCGCATACATTTGAAGTAAGTCACCGGATTCGAGCTTGGACTGCTCGCGTGAGTCGGCGGTGATTACGTTACAGCGGCGGATCGCTTCGGCATCGAGTTCGCGCTTGTGCGGAAAATTCGCGCCGATAGCGTTGATGTGCATTCCGGGTTCGAGCCAGCGGCCTTCGAGGACTGGTGCGCTCGAAGTGGTCGAGGTGATAACGATGTCCGCGGCTCGGACGGCCTCTTCGGCGGAAGCGGCGGCGGTGACAGGGATTTTCAGACGCTCCGACATTTCTTTTGCGAAGCTCTCGCGTCGCACTTGGTCGCGGCCGTAGGCGCGGGCACTTTCGATCTTGCGCACCAGCGACATGGCTTCGAGCTGGGTTCGCGACTGAAGCCCGGTCCCGATGATGCCGACTGTTTTCGAGTTCTCGCGAGACAGATATTTCGTGGCGATTCCGCTCGCGGCGCCGGTTCGCATCTGGCCCACGTAGTCGGCTTCGATCAGGGCGACCAGCTCGCCGGTCTCGATTCGGAACAGAGGAATCAGGAAGCGCAGCACACGATTGACGCTTGTGTAGATCTTCAAGCCCATGTAGCCGCCCGTCAAATCCGTCGCGCCCATGTAATGCAGGAAGGTTTTTCCGGCGTGCAGGCGTGTACGGGAACGGTTTTCAGCGGTGCGATCAGCGAGCCGTACGAAAGACTGCTCGACGCATTCGAGCGCGAGGGGCATGGTGAGCAGGGATTTCACTTCGGATTCGGTGATTAGTAGGGGCATGACGGATCTCCGCGAGCGAAATACGTTGGGATGATAACGCGGGCGGAGGCGTTCCTAGAGCTTAATGAGGTAGCGCAAAATGCGGCATTCGAGCGGATCGAGGACCAGCAGGTCACCTTGCGGATCGACGGCAATGATCGGCGGCGCGCGGTGGCCCTGGCCAAGTTGCGGAGCAAGATCGATATCGAGCGTGGTGGCGCCATCCATGCCGGCGGCGTGCAGCGTGTGGCCGTCCGGGTCCATCACGAAAATATGATTACTCCAGATGGCGAAGCCGGCGGAAGTGTCCCAACGTGCGGCGCTGGAGGTAGCCCGAATTTCGCCGACGCGTTGTCCTTCACGAGTGAACTTCAAAATTGTGCCGGCCGAGTTGCCGACGTAAAGAAATTGGTCGGATGCGCGCGTGAGCGGGCCGTAGCGGCTGGCCGTGGAGCCGCCCGCGCTTGGTTCCCATGTCTGCAAAAGCCTGGCGCGCGGCGTGAAGGTGAAAACTTTCCCGGCATTGGAATCGAGCACGTGGATGAGGCCGTCGTCGCCCACGGCAATGCTGATCTGATTTTCCGTGCTGGGCTTGGTCTTGAGGTGAAGCTCTTTGTATTTATCGCCGCTGGGCAGAAAAATGAAGACGCTGTCGCGAACCGGATCGCCGACGTAGAAAGCGCCGCCCTCGTCCACCGAGATGGTTTCGGGATGATTCAAGCCGTCTTCCTGCAGCGAGAGCAGCGGCGTGCCGTTGGCTTCAAACTTGTTTATGTAGGCATTGCCGGAGTTCGTGACAAACACATCACCGAGCGAATCGGCGGCAATCGCGGAAGGCTCCTGTAACTGGCCGGGATCGTTGCCCTTCACACCCCAGCCGTCTAAGTAGTCGATGGAGGGCGGGCGCGGATATGGGACGGTGGTTGCAAGTCCCGAAGCACGTTCGGTGCAAGTGGCGGAAGCGAGCGATGCTGCCAGTGCGAACGCGAGCGCGAGCCGGGGTGCGCGATCCATATTTTCACTGTAACGCAATTGCGAAGGCGGGCGGTGCGGTTCGAAGCGGCGTGATTCGCGGTGATTAACGTTTATGTTTTCGCGGCGCGGGCTGGCCGCCTTCCGTGACGCGGCGGACGACAGTCTGAATCAAGCGGTATTTGCGATCTTCCAGGCCTGCTTCGGTGATGTTTTTAAACGAGAACGCCACGTCGCCGCCGGGCTCTGTGGCTTTAGTGATCTCCATTGGCAGCTTGCCGCACACGTCGCTCTCGATGAACGCGGTCTCGTAGCTTTCGCGCTTTACGGCAAAGGTATAGACGCGCAGCAGCGTGAAATCACACGGCAGCCCTTCCGGCCCATGCGCGCCGACCAACAGATACTGCGGCTTTGCGACTCCGTCAGCGTCATTGACGTGATTCAGCTCGAACCAGCCGACGATGCGCATTCCAGCCGCGTTGGCGTAATCCGGCAGCGGCGCGGGGACGTCCAGCTCTACGAACCGCCCGAGGAGCCATCCCGCGAGGAATCCTTCGTCGGGGGTATTCGCGCGAACCAGCCACCAGTCTTCTTTTTCGCGCCCGGCGTGGTCTCGCCCGCATCGTCGGTGTTCGGGTTCGAGGACGAAGGAACTTCCGGCACTTTGCGCTCGAGCATCTCGACGTGAACATCCTTGCCAAGCTGGCGGATTCGCGGCGTGTCTCGTCCCGGCCCGACATGCAGATTCGCGATGGCGCGCGTGTGACCGACGGCTTCAACAGGCATCGCGGCGGCCGCCGTGCCGAGGTCCTTGACGGTCTGCCACACGTCGGCAGTCATCAAGTCACGTTCCTGAATCCAGCCTTCCTGTCCCGTGGATGTCCGGACTTTCACCTGATCTTCGAAACGTTGAAGAACTTCCAGGCGTTCGCCGAAATTGAGCGTGCCGATCGATTCGCGAACTTGCGCGGAGGTGCTCCACAGCGTGGTGTGGCGATTGCCGGAATAGGCGAGTTCGATGGGCTTCGAAGGAGTGCGGAAGCGAAGAAACAACGCAACGCAAACAACGAGGACAACCACAAAACCAAGAAGCAACTTCTTCATTTACGGATGATCCCCGAAGGTGATGCCGACGGCGCGAGCGGCGCGTACGTAGTCACTGGAAGGGTCAACGAGCTTATTGGCTCCGATGGCTTCGGTGAGAGGCACCGATTCGATCTTCGACGAGCGCAGGCAGACCATGCGGTCGTACTGTCCCTTGGCGATCAGATCGACAGCATGAACGCCGAAGCGCGTCGCGAGGGTGCGGTCAAACGGGCTGGGCGATCCGCCGCGCTGCACGTGGCCCAGCACGGTGACGCGGACTTCGCGCTTCAAATATTCGCGGACGGCGAATCCGATCGCGTTGCCCACCTGTCCCGGATAGGTCTTCGGAAACGGGTTGCCGAGCGCGTCTTTTTCCGGAAGGTTTACGCCTTCGGCGACGACGATCAGGCAAAAGCTCCGGCCCGCGGCCTGGCGGCGATTGATGGCTTCGCAGACGGTCTCAATCGTGAACGGAATTTCGGGGATCAGAATGACGTCGGCGCCGCCGGCAAGGCCGGAGTGCAGCGCGATCCATCCCGCATCGCGCCCCATTACTTCCACAACCATTACGCGTTGATGGCTCTCGGCGGTGGTGTGCAGGCGATCGATGGCGTCGGTGGCTACGTGAAGCGCGGTATCAAAGCCAAAGGTGAATTCGGTGGCGAGCAGGTCGTTGTCGATGGTCTTGGGCACGCCGACAACCTTCACGCCGAGCTTTGCGAACTGGTGCGCGATGGTGAGAGTGCCATCGCCGCCGATGACGATCAGGCCTTCGATGCCCATTTCCTTCATATTCTCGATCACGCGGCCGGAATAATCGTGCATCACGGTCTTGCCGTTTTCTTCCACCGGGAAGGAATGCGGATTGCCGCGGTTCGTGGTTCCCAGAATGGTGCCGCCGCGAGGGAGGATCCCACGAATCGACTCCATGGTCAGCTCGAACGATTGCTCGGGCCAGATCAGTCCATTGAAGCCATTGGTGACGCCAATCACGCGCCAATCGTGCTCCAGCTTGGCAGTGCGCACAGCCGCGCGAATCACGGCGTTCAGACCGGGACAGTCTCCTCCTCCGTTGACGATTCCGATCGTGCGACTAGGCTGGGTCATCTCTCAATAGGCTCCGTGGGTGACGCAAGATTTTACACTAACCGTGGAGTAAGTTCGAAACGCGCCCACAGAAAAAGTTTCCAGGAGCGCGGAAGAAGCAGGCGTGAACCGTTCTGCTACAATGCGGCGCGCATTCTTGTGAATTCATTTCTCTCCTGGGGAAAAACGGAATGGACGGATTGGAAAAGCTGAAGCCGGTGGCGCTGCTGCTCTTGCGCCTGGGATTGGGAGTAATTTTCGTGTTTCACGGGTATCCGAAGCTGTTTACGCACACGCGCGACGCGATAGCAGCCTTCACTCACATGGGTTTTCCCGGCTATTTCGCGTATTTGGCCGGAATCATCGAGTTTTTTGGCGGCGCGATGCTGATTGTGGGGCTGTTCACTCGCGTGGCAGGACTATTTTTGTTCGTCGAAATGGCAGTGGCACTGGTGAAGGTACACCAACTGCTCGCGAATCCGATGGCAGTGGACAACTACCAATTCCCCCTGGCTCTGGCGGTCGGCTCGCTGGCGCTCGCAGCCGTCGGCGGGGGCTTGGTTTCGCTCGATCACGCGATTGCCGGAGGGGGCGGGGCCGGGCGACGCCCTTCGAAGAAGCCGAAAGGTGGCAAGGATCGAGACTGAGGGCCGGTTGGTCCGCTCGCCGCTTGGGTCGCTTTATGACGGCTGCGTATAGCCCTGCGCGGGAGGCGCCGCAGGCGGGATCACTTCAACTGACAGCTTGGGCGGCGCGGGCAGCACGAGCCAGGCGACGAGGTAGGCGATAATTCCCGGAACCAGCCCAGTGAAGAACGTGATCAAGCACCACACGAGACGCACGACGGTGGGATCGACGTCCAAATACTCGGCAAGCCCGCCACACACGCCGCCAATTTTGGCGTCAGCGGACCGCATCAGGCGCTTCTGGCTGAGCGGAATGGAAGGCGGCGCGCTCGGCTGGCGCGCTCCGCAGAAATAGCAAAAGTTCGAGTTGGCAGTGAGATCTTTCTGGCACGCTACGCAGTTCATGGTTGCTCCTTCCCGAAGTACGGCCTGCGCCGGACTTCGTGCTCCTACCCTAGATACGTTTCACGCCCCGCAATAGTTCCACCTGAATAGGGCCCGTTGGGCGACGCGATCGCGGGGCAGTGGGCTAATACGAAGCCAGGTCCAGCACCGCGCGGACAATGTCTTCGGTCTGCGGGAGGATCGCGTCCTCCAGTTTCGGCTGGTACGCGACGAAAGTGTCGGTGGCTGCCACGCGGCGAACCGGGGCATCCAGCCGGTCAAAAAGCTCGTCTCCGATTCGAGCAGCGATTTCGGCGCCGTAGCCCCAGGAACGCGTGTCTTCGTAAGCGACGAGCACGCGATTCGTCTTGCGAAACTGTGGCGGCGATGGCGTCCCAGTCATACGGGCTGAGCGAGCGGAGGTCGATAATTTCCGCCGAGATGCCGTTGCGCGCCAGCTCCGCCGCTGCGACTTCCGCGCGATGCACCACGGCGCCGTAGGTGATGATGCTTACGTCCGAGCCTTCGCGCACCAAGCGCGCCTTCCCGAATGGAATCGTGAAATCGTGGCCGGGATATTCCGAGCGATTGTAGGGCTGGCGATACAGGTGCTTGTGCTCGAGGAACAGGACGGGATCGTCGGAGCGGATCGCGGTGCGGAGCAGGCCGCACACATCCAGCGCCGTGGAAGGCATCACCACGCGCAATCCGGGGATGTGCGTGAAGGTGACCTCGCCGCACTGGCTGTGATAGATCGCGCCGCCCGTAAGGTAGCCGCCAATGGCAACGCGAATGACAACGGGACATTTAAAGTGGCCCGCCGAACGCCAGCGCATCGTCGCCAACTCGTTGCGAAGCTGCATCATGGCCGGCCAGATGTAATCGAAAAACTGAATTTCCGGGACAGGCTTCAAGCCGCGAATCGCCATGCCGATCGAGCGCCCGATGATGTTGGCTTCCGCGAGCGGCGAATTGAAAACGCGGTGGCCGCCGAATTTGCGCTGCAGGCCGGACGTGGCTTTGAACACGCCGCCCTTCCCTTTCACGTTCGGCAGCGAATCCTCTCGGCTGCAATCGGCAACGTCTTCGCCCAGCACCACGATGCGCTCGTCGCGCTTCATTTCATCCAGAAGCGTGGCGGACACCATTTCGACCATGGTCTTGGGATGCCCTTCGCGCTTCGGCTGGGCGTCGAAGTCGTTTGACGTGGGATCGATGTCCGGCGAGTACACCCATTTGTAAATCGAGTCGGCGGAGGGAGGCTCGGCGGCAAGAGCGCGATCGGTGGCTTCTACAATTTCGCGATCGACTTCGGTTTCCAGCGATTCGATCTCTTCCTCGTCGAGCACGCCTTCGCGCACGAGCAACACCGCGAACTTCGGAAGCGGATCTCGCTGCGCTTCGTCCGAGCGTTCGGCCTCGCTACGATAGAGCTTCTCGTCGTCGGAAAGCGAGTGCGAGTAAGGCCGCACGACGTGCGCATGCACCAGCGCCGGACCTTTCCGCGAGCGGGCAAAGTCCGCGGCGCGTTTTAGCGCGGCGTAACTTTCCAGCACGTCCGTGCCGTCGCAATTTTCGATGTGAAGGTTCGGGTATCCGGTGAGGAGTTTCGAAATGCTGCCGCCTGGAGTCTGCACTTCCACCGGAACGGAAATGGCGTAGCCGTTGTCTTCGACCAGGTACAGCATCGGCAGCTTGCTGTTCGTCGCGGTGTTCAGGGATTCATAGAATTCGCCTTCGCTGGTGGTTCCGTCGCCCGACGAGACGTAAACAATTTCGTCCTTGAAGAACGCGAGACTGCCGCCGAGAGGAGCCTTGCGCGCTTGATCGTACGCTTTCGGAAAATGATTGTAGTAAACGCCCGCTTCCGCCGCACCGACGGCCTGAAGAAATTGCGTTCCCGTGGGGGAAGAGCGCGAAACGATGTGGTAATCCCGATGGCCCCAGTGCGAGGGCATCTGGCGGCCGCCGGAAGCCGGATCGTCTTTCGCGCCGACACCCTGCAGCAGCATTTCCAGCGGCGTGACGCCCATCATCAGCATCAGCGCGCGATCGCGATAGTGCGGGAAGAGCCAGTCGTGGGAGCGCTTGAGCACCAGTCCAGCCGCGGCAAGCACGGCTTCGTGGCCCGCGCCGCTGATCTGGAAGAAAATTTTGTTTTGGCGTTTGAGCTGAATTTCGCGATCGTCCAGCCTGCGCGAGAGAAACATGGTGCGGTAGAGATGGATCAGCGTATCCCGATCCAACCCGTGGAACTTCGTAGCGTCAAACGGTTGGGACTTGAGTTTCGCCTGCGTCGCCATCGGCTCCCTAGTTTCGCCTAAGTTCGCCGGTCTTGGGACCAGCGCTGATTATAGCTGAGCTTGCGAACGCTTCCAAAAGCAGAACTCTGTGCTCTCCCGGGGCGGGGCCGCGCGAGCTAGCCGAGCGCTTCGGTTCAGTGCCAGCTCGTCGAGCGCTTCGGTTCAGTGCCAGCTCGTCGAGCGCTTCGGTTTGGCGCGAGCTAGTCGAGCGCTTCAAATCGTTCCGATGTTTCGCGATGCGCCGGATCGCTTCCGCGCACCACCTTGCCCTTCGCCGACTTGAACGGCTCCTCGCTCGGAATTCGATCCAACCAGCGCTGGTGCGAGAGCTTTTCGTGCGGCGAAAAATCCAACCTCACGATTGCGTGTACTTTGCCGCCAGCTGTTTTTCGGCCTTCGGCTTTCTTCTTCGCTCCGGCAGCCTTCGCGTGCTTATCTTCTCCATCATCGCCCGCGCCATCGTTCACTCGCTCGAACTTCAGCAGGAGCTTCTTGCCAAGGCGAAAGCCCTGCGCCCAGCTTTCCACTTTATGCCGCGCCTGCTGTGCCGTCTCTTCGTCCGTACCGAAGTCATATATCAGGAAGTCATGGGCCATGCTCTGTGTATAAAGGTGCGCCGGGGAGGAGTCAAGAAGCGAAGTCCCAAAATCGCGCATCGCGACAGGCCATTTTGAGCGCTCACCCGCAAGGGATTGAAGCACTTCCCTTTACATCGCTCGCCGCTTTGGCTAACGTAAAAGCGATTCGCGCTTTTTCACGCGCCATTTTCCAGACGAATGGGCACACTCGGCAGCGGACAAGACCTGGTTTTCATCCTGGTGCTGAAGGTTGGCTTCGCCGCCTCACTCGCCGCGCTGCTGGTGCGCTTCAGCTCATTCCGCAAGCTGCTGTTCACCGAAATCCGAGACTCCGACCAGAAAGTGATGCTGCTTCTGTTCCTCGCGCCGCCGCTCGCCATCGGAGTGCTGCTGCGGCTGTTGGGTATCGGTTTTTTGACCTGACGCTCGAGGGGTCGTTCTTGCTTGGGCTGATCGGCGGTCGTGTGGTTGGTTTGCTCGGCGGGTCGTTGATCAGCCTGCCAGCGTTTGGAAATCACGAATGGCTCTCCAGCCCTGCTGCCGCGCTGGTGGGGCTGCTCGCGGGAGTGGTTCGCGAAGTGATGCCGGAAAAGGAAGACGTCTGGCACTTCGGGCCGTTTCTTTTTTTGAGCATCCCCGGATGGGTCTGGCGCGGCATCCGCTACGCAAAGGGCAACTGGGCGATGCTGCCGCTGTTGGCGTGCCCGCTGTTCAATGTGGTGGGATTGAGCTGGCGGAGGTCGTACCGCCGCAGTGGCTGTTCACCTATCACCCCACGACGTGGGGTACATGGCGCTGGTGGTGCTCTCGTCGCTGATGTGCGTGGCGATGATGATCAAGATCTGGAACAACACGCGCATCGAAATGAACCTGGAGCAGAACCAGCAGCTCCTGCTTCAAGCGCGCGTATGGACGCGCTGACCAGCCAGATCAATCCGCATTTCCTGTTCAACACGCTCAATACCGTGTCATCGCTGATCCGCTTCGATCCCGACATGGCCCGCGGCGTGGTGCTGAAGCTTTCGAACATTCTGCGCCGGCTGCTGCGCAAGCACGAAACGTTCGTGCCGTTGCGCGAGGAGATCGAGTTCATCGACGACTATCTGGATATCGAGGTGATCCGCTTCGGGCGCGACAAGCTGCAAATCTTCAAAGAGATCGACGAAGAGACTCTGGAGGTGTTCGTCCCCAGCATGCTGCTGCAGCCGATCGATCGAAAACTCCATCAAGCATGGACTGGCGCCGAGACTCGAAGGCGGGCAAATTCATGTGCGCACGCGCCAACACGAGGGTCGCGTGTATCATCGAGATCGAAGACAACGGCGTGGGCATCTCCACCGAACGCCTGGCGCGAAGTTTACGGCGGCGGGATCGGCATCAGCAACGTTCACGAACGGCTGCGGCTTCTCTATGGCGACCAGTTCAAGATGGATATCCGCAGCCAGGAAGGCGACGGCACACAGATCCACATCGAGATTCCGGAGCTCGCCACGGCTGACCCTTTTATGGATTTGTAGGCGGGAGTTGATCGGACAAAGCCTTTTCGCTCATTCCGATGTGGTACATCCCGACAAGTCGCGACACCAACACGGCGAGATACAGCAATCCGAGAATCGCTTCGACCACCGTCAGCGAGCGCACCTGCGGGGTCACAGGAATGATGCCCGCTGAGCCGAGCGACGTCATGGAGCCGAAGCTGTAGTAGGTGATGTCCGAATACTGGATCGTTGTGTGCAGGTTCACTCCGGGAACCAGATAGAAAGTCTCCGGCTGCAACCGGGACAGAAACATGTAGAGATTCGAGAACGAGAATCCAAGCAGAAGATAAATACAAAGCGCGCCCAGGATCGTGGATGCGGTAACGCGCTCAAATCGGAAGATTCTGCGGAAGATCGTAATCAGTACGAATACGTCGAACGCGAATGCCAGAAGAATGGTGAGCAAGGACATCAAGCTGGCGTCCTGCCTCGGAACGATCACGCGGCTTACGGCGGCTGGAACCGCAAGGCACAGGGCGACGATCAAAGTGGACCGCCCAAAACTGACCGCGTACACGCTCAAGGCGGTCAGCGCGATGCCCAGCGCCCGAAACCAGTAGTAACGCGTGCCGGTGTCGCCCGCGTACGGCAACAAAAGCAGGGTGCTGAGCAAAAGCAGAAAGAGAAACAGATATCGATATTTTGCCGCGGCGTCGTCCTGTTTTAGCATTAGCTTCATGGCAATTTCGAAATTCGAACGGCAATCTTAACCCCAAACATGGCACGGGCAACGGCGGAAATTCGGCGCGGCGCCGAGCAGCAAGTGTGCACGATTTCCGGCAGCAGCGTATGCCGGGTTCTGGTAGTTTTCTTGGAACCGTTATTGCCCCACGGCCCAGCATGTTTGCCCAATTCGAGAAAACCGGGGAGAGAGTGTCGATGATTCGTGAACCGATGGTGATGATTCTGTCCGGCGTCTTGATCGTTGGCCTCGCAAGCGCTCCGGTGCAAGAGCGCGTCGTGATCGTCGAAAAGGAAAGCAGCAAGATCGAGTTTCACGCGAACTCCACATTCGCAAAAGTCACCGGGGTTTTCCAGCAGTGGGACGCCAGCTTCAAACTGAACAGCGATAATCTCGAAAACTCCACGCTCGAACTGCAGATCGAAGCGGCCAGCGTTCACACCGGAAGCGGATTCAAAGACAAGCAGGTCAAGGGCAAGAATTTCTTCGACGTGGCACAGTATCCGGAGATTAAATTCGTCTCGGACGGAGTGATGGCCGATTCCGATCCGCATAAATTCACGATGACGGGCAATCTTACCCTGCGCGGAGTTACGCGGCCAGTTACCATCTCGATCGAGACCGGGATCGGGCCGAACGGCGCGCACAAGGTCAACGGGACATTGACAATCAACCGGAGAGACTTCGGGATGACGCACAACATGCCGTTCAACAAAGTCGCAGACATCATCACCGTCAATATCGTGCTGGAACTTCCGAGCGACGCGCTGCCCCCACCAAAGCCGGCTCCGATGGCACAGCCCGCCACCTAAATGCCTCGCCTGCTGCGGACCCGTCCGTTTCTGTCTTGACAGAAATCTCATTTCAGCAGTATCTTCAGTTATGACAGAAACGAGTGAAAGAACTGTAGCTCCCCTCTCTCCCGTAGCGCAAAAATTCATCCTGCACTGGGGCGAAATGGGCACGCGCTGGGGCGTCAACCGCACCGTCGCCCAGGTTCATGCCCTGCTGTTCCTATCACAGCGCCCGATGCCGGCGGACGAAATCGCCACCACGCTTTCGGTGGCGCGCTCGAACATCAGCACCAGCCTGCGCGAACTTCTCGGCTGGCGCATCGTACGCGTCGCTCCGGTGCTGGGCGACCGGCGCCAGCACTTCGAATCCATGAAAGATATCTGGGAGATGTTTCGCGTGATCCTGGAAGAACGCAAGAAGCGCGAAATCGATCCTACCGTCCGTGTGCTGCACGAATGCGTGGACGAAGCGGGGAAAGCCGGCCCGTCGGAAGCCTACGCGCGGAAGCGCATCGGCGAGATGCTGGAGTTTGTGGTAGCGATGGACACGCTGTTTCAGGAGTTCCAGCATCTGCCGCCGTCGGCCGCCCGTGGCTTGGTGAAGCTGCGTGGACGAGTAAAAAAGCTATTCCCCGGATAGTTGCTGGCGCCCGCGCTACACGACCGCCCGCTCCGGCTCCCAGGAGTTGCGCGCCTGTACAATCCGCCGAGTCGTTGGCGTAGAATACATGCGTGATTACAGCCGAAGACACGCTTCTGCGGGACGACTCGGGCGAGAAGACCAGCGCTTGGCCCGCGATCGGGCTAGCTGCGTTCGCCATTCTGGTGGCGATTTTTTCGTTGAGGTATGGCCTTCAGACGCTGACGTGGCTTGAGGCGAAATCGCTCGCCAGTTCCAACGAATGGGTTGCGGAGATGCCGCAGCCGCTCGCGCCAACCCCGGCGCCCACCGGCAAAATCGAGCAGATCAAACTTTACAATTTCGAATTCAACGCTCCGTGGACCGGAAAATATAAGGCCGTCGAATCGCTCACGCACTCGACCGTCCGGTTTGATTCCGGTGAGGTGCTGGTGTTCTACGATCCGGACACGCAGAAGGACACCGTCGGCTCGCTGAAGAAATCCGATCCATTGGAATACCAAAAGTTCGCAGCAGTATTCGCCGGGGCTCCGGTCGATTCGAACTATGCGCTGTATCAACAGGTGTACGGCGCAGCGCCGAGCGTGATCTCGCCATTCATGAATGCGGGTGACGCGCAACGCGAGCACACGCTTCTCGGCTGGAAATTGGCGTTCGGTCCGGATCTGAATGCGGGCGGCGCGTTCCGTTCGTTCGATTGGGGCACGGTGAAGGGCTTTCAGTTCGGCGATCCGGCGCAGGGACGGGCAGTTGCGGTTCGAGCGTTCGACGAGAAGGATCGTCAGTTCCGATTCATCTTCCTGATATCGGGCGGGTCGAATGCGGCGATCACGCAGGATCAAATCAATTCCGCGGTTAGCTCGCTGAAACCTGTGCCGTTTTTGGAACGATAATCGCGGCCGGCGTTTTGCGAGCTGTCTAGTTTCGCTGACGTTCTGTCAGGCTTTCCCATCCAGGACTTTCTGATAGTAGGCTTCGTATTGCGGAATTACGTCGTTCGCGCAGTATTTTGCTTTGGCATTTACGCGCGCGCTGCTTCCCCATCGCGCGTCCGCGATCGGGACGCTCTAGAATCTCCAGGGCGTATTTCGCTGCGGCTTCCACGTCGTGCGGCGGAATCAGGTATCCATCGACGCCGTGCGTCGACAACTTCGGGCAGACCGCCGACGTTCGAGGCGATCACCGGCATTTCGCAGGCCATCGCTTCCAGCGCGGCCAGCCCGAACGATTCGCTTTCGCTCGGGAGCAGGAAAAGATCGGCCAAGCCCAGCTTCTCTTGCACCAGGTCCTGCTTTCCCAGAAAGAAGACGTCCTTCGTGAGGTGATTTTTGCGCACGAGATATTCCGCGGCGCCGCGATCCGGGCCGTCTCCCATCATGATGAGCTTGGCGGGAATTTTCTCGCGCACGCAGGGCGAAAATTTCGACAACGTCGGTGACGCGCTTCACTGGACGGAAGTTGGAGAGGTGCATCAGAATCGGCTCGCCGTGCTTGGCCCAGCGCTCGCGGCCCGACTGATCCTGCGGCGCGATTGTAGATGTCGCAGTTCACGAAGTTCGGCACGACCTGGATCGGCTCGTTTCACGTCAAATTCGCTGATAGGTAAGGTCGCGGAGATAACGCAGAAATCGACGTGACGCCGTCGCTTTGCTCGATGGAAAAGCGCGTGATGGGGAGGTAGCTGCGGTCGCTGCCGACCAGTGTGATGTCGGTGCCGTGCAGCGTGGTGATAAACGGCAGGCGGCGCGGCGCGGCCATCATTTGCGCGCAGCATCGCGCTTACCGAATGCGGAATCGCGTAGTGGACGTGCAGCAAGTCGAGCCGGGTTTGCTCGGCCACTTCGTACATCTTGGTGGCGAGAGCCAGCGTGTAGGGCGGATGGTCGAAGAGCGGATAGCGACGTGACTTCGACTTCGTGAAAGATGAATGCGGTCATCGAGGCTCGCTGAGCCGGATCGGCATCGCGTAGCTGATGAAATGGATCTCGTGTCCGCGCGCGGCAAGTTCGATGCCAAGCTCGGTGGCGACAACGCCGGAACCGCCGTACGTTGGATAACAGGTGATGCCGATTTTCATGGGGCCCCGTGAGACTCTATCAGCCGCCAAAGCGATGCAGCAAGGTGCCGGCATCGCGTGCGACTGTTGCGCGCCATTCAAGCGGGTGCTAGATTCCGCGTGCGCACCTCGACATTAGACGAGCGGAAGCGGCAGTCCGATGCGTGAAGTTTCGGTGAACGCGGCCGTTCCGCCGAAACAATGAGGCTTTGAACCATGGCGAAGAAGGCGAACGCACACGAACGCAAGCTTGCAGGGCTGCTGCGCGAACGCCTCCGTGACAGCGGAATTACAAGGCACATGGGATTCGTGCTGGCCGAAGCGACGCACGGCCGCGTGGTGATCAAGATGCAAGTCGCGAAGAAGCACCTGCAAGCTCACGGCGTGGTGCATGGCGGGGTGCTGGCGTCGCTGGCGGATACGGCGGGAGGGCTGGCGTCGTATATGGCGTGCCCGCCGGGGACGCGCGTGGCGACGATCGAGATGAAGATCAATTACCTTGAAGCGATTAGCGAAGGCTCGGTGACGGCGGTGGCCGAGGTGGTTAGGATCGGCCGGCACACGTCGGTGGTTGATTGCGATATCCGGGACAACAAAAAACGGCTCGTAGGCAAGGCGCTGATGACGTTCTTCGTAGGACCGTTTCCTTCCAGGAAGTGAACGGGAAGAGAAAGGGATCGCGGGGTCTGGAACTCCGCGATCCGAGTATGAAGAGCGATTAGTCGTCGTGATTGTGGCCGTTGGAATTCGCACTGCCGCCGTGAGCGGCGTCCTCGCCGTCTTTGAACAAGTACTTGATGCAGTGCTTGTACACGAGCAGATTCGGACTGCCGACGCGGGTGAGCTTGATGCAGTCGCGGTCATACCACTCGACCGAACCGTGCAGAACTTCCCCATCGAGTAGCACGACGGAGACAGGTGTTCTGGCCTGCATCTGTTTCACATAGTAAAAACTTTCAGCGTGAGTCTGTTCGGGTGGCGCTGGTTTCTTGCGCGTATTCGCGGGAATAGCGGCTACGGGCGTGGGGCGCGCTTGAAACTGAGGCGGTTCTTTAATATCCGTCAAAGCGGGGCGAAAAAGTTTACGATTTACCATGACTGCTCCTTGCCGGTGATACTACTTATGACTGTCGAAGCGGGGATTCGGTTGCGATGAATTTAAAAAAGTTCAAAGAAAGCTGTGATTACCGCGTTCCCAGCGAGATCAGGAGAGAGTCGAGGCCCAGCTGGCGGCCCACATTGCGCCGGAGACGTTTTTCGAGGCGGTCCAAGCCCTGGGTAGCCCGGACGACCCATTCCCAGTTGACCTTCTTGCTTAAAGCTTCCAGCTCGCGACTCAGATCAGGATTTCGGGGAAGACGGCTTTTGGGACCTTGGGAAAGTTCGAGAAGGTCTGTAAGCAGACTATAGAACACCGGCAAAATATTTTCAAAGGATTCCTTCTCTTGTTTGGCGAGTTGGGCGGTGGCGGCGAAGAGTTCGGAGTATTTCCCGGCCCCGGCGGCCTGATCGAGGAGGCTGAGGACGCTGAGGCGGAGGCGCTGGGACTCTTTGAGGTTGAGCGCAAGTGCCATTCCGGGACTGCCGGCAGAGAGCTGGGCGGCGAGAAGCGGGTCGGAGACCTTCACTTCTTTCTGAGACTTCAAAAATTTGACGATCTCGTCGGTGGGAACCGGGGCGAATTGGAATTGGAGGCAGCGCGAGCGGATGGTCTGAAGCATGGAGTCGGGCTTCGGAGCGAGAAGGATCAGCGTGGCGGAATCGGGCGGCTCTTCGAGGATCTTGAGGAAGATGTCGGCGTCGGTCCAGCGCATGGTGTCCGCGCCCTCGAGAATGAAGATGCGGCGGCGGCCCTGGGGTTTGAAGTAGGCGGCGCGCTGAACGGCGCGAAGCTGGCCGACACGGATCAGCGGACGAGCGACGGGCGAATTTTTGCGGACTGGGTCGGGAACCAGGAGCCAGACGTCCGGATGCGGCTCGATGATTAGAGGCATGCGCTCGACGGCGGAAGCGTCTGGACTTTCGCCACGTTCGGTGAGGCCCGCGGCGATGAGTGGCGCGGGATCAGCGAGAGGGGCCATGCGGAGGCAGGAGTCGCACTCGCCGCAGAAATCGTCTTTCATGCGCTGGCAATTCGCGGCCTGCGCGAACATCCGGGCCAGCGTGTATTTGCCGATGCCCTGCGGGCCAGAGAAGAGCATGGCGCTGGGCGGACGCTCGCGACGCAACATGCCGCGAAGCGCGGCGACTGCGCGACCGTTGCCGAGAAATTCGTCGAAGCCCATGTGGCTTAGTTCCCTCTCCTCAAACTATTTGATCGATGCGGATTGCGATCGATCGTTGTGCCTCAGGGGTTAAAACCACTGATTTCGCGCCATTTTCGGCACCACTAAAGCGGTGCCCTTCCTGACATCTAGTTCACGTACGTTGGACGAAGCACGCGCGACTCGACGGCTGCGACGACTTCTTTATGAATTGAGCCCGGCGAGCGCAATTTTTTTGTGGCCGCGTCAAAGCATTCGATGGTGATCCAGTGCGGCTGCTTCGCGAGTTCGTCATAGACGGCGGAAGCGGATTCGAGGTGCGCGATGTTGGCTTCCTGGATGTCGCGTTCGAGCTGGGTGTACTCGCGCTTGCCTTTTTTGGCGACCAGGCGTTGCGCTTCGGCCGGAGGAACGCGGAGGTAGATGACCAAGTCCTCGTGCGGCAGCGCATAAATTTCGTATTCGAGCTGCTTGAGCCATTTCAGGAACGGGGCGCGCTTTTCGGGCGACGTGCGCGCGCCCTGATGCGCGAGGTTTGAGGCTATATAGCGATCGGCGACGACAGTCTTCCCTTCAATCAGTTCGCGCTCGAGTTCGGGCTTGGACTCGAGGCGGTCACCGGCGTAGAGCAGCGCCGAAAAGTGCGGATCGACGGCTTCGAGCGGGCCGAAGTCGCCATTGAGGAAGCGGGCGACGAGTTTGCCGAAGAATCCGTCGTAATTGGGAAAGCCGACTTGCGAGAAATCGATTTCGCGGGAGACCAGGGCGCGGACAAGAAGCTCGATCTGGGTGTGCTTGCCTGAACCGTCGATACCTTCGAGGACGATGAATTTTCCGCGCGGGGGCATGAGTGTTGGAGCGAGTTTAGCACAGGGCGCGAAAGTGCTGACGCGGGCTGAAAATAGGCCGACTTCGAGCCGTTTGCACATTCGAAGTACCCCCGGCACTTCTCGGTGTGAATCGACGATGAGATGGAAACCCGCGAGTACTCCGGGCGTCTTCGGGCGGGACTGGATCGTGGTGAGGATGAGTGGGTTGGATTAGCGAGACGACTCTGTGCTGGGGATCGACTGGTGGCGCAGCGGTGACAAGTTTCCGCACTCCGTGACCTGCGTGGGAAGCGGGGAACGACACGTTCGAACCGGCACTGCCAGTTCTCAGTGCGAATGAGTGGCTTTCCACTCATTCGAAAAAATGTCCAGTTAGTGCCGATTAGAAATGGATTTGTGGTGCAGGCGCTAGAGTTAGGAGCGTTTCTAATCGCGGAACCGCGATTAGAAATTCGTTCCGTGGAAGAAATGCCTGGAACGAGCGCCCGCGTTGTGCCGGGGGTGGTGCGTCCGGCGGCTTGAGGGATACGGCCGCGTCGCATGAGCGTTTATCGTGGGGCTACTATTTAGCTCCAACTCATGCTAGCACAGTAGTTACTTAATGTAAAACTGAAAATATCGCACGAAACGAAGAAATACAGGCACAACATGCCTGTTTCACTGGCGTCCTCGCCAAGTTCGACCGGGGCGGGCACTTAGAAGTTGCCAGGATTGGGATGCGCTAGGTTGCTCGCCGTCGAAGGCAGCGTGCGCCCTAACGTCAGCTGCGCCAATATCGGAGTTTTTAGACGTTATCGAATGGGCGTTGCGTGAGGGAGGGTTGTTGGCTACGATGAACGCTCACGCGAAAAGATGATCGGCGAAATCATTTCCCATTACAGGATCATCGAGCCCCTCGGCGCGGGCGGAATGGGACAGGTTTTCCGCGCGGAAGATACGCGCCTCGGCCGCCAGGTGGCGCTGAAATTCCTTTCCGAAGACTTGGCACGAGACCCTTCCGCTTTAGAGCGCTTTCAGCGCGAAGCGCGCGCGGCGTCCGCCTTTAACCATCCCAATATCTGCACGATACACGATACGGGCGAATACAACGGCCGACCGTATCTGGTGATGGAACTGATGGAAGGGCAGACGCTGCGCGAACGGATTGGCGGGCGTCCGATCGCCACCGACTCCCTTCTGGACTACGGGGCGCAGATCGCCGACGCGCTCGATGCCGCTCATACGCGCGGCATCATTCACCGCGACATCAAGCCCGCGAATATATTCATCACCTCGCGCGGACAGGCGAAGATTCTCGACTTCGGCCTTGCGAAACAGGGAGCGTCGCGCCGCGTGGCGGAGGCAGTGGGCGGCGGGGATTCGGTGACGGCACCGACGAGCGACAATCTGTTTCTCACCAGCCCAGGCTCCGCGATCGGGACGATCGCCTACATGTCCCCGGAGCAGGCCCGAGGCGAAGAGATGGACGCGCGCACGGACCTTTTTAGCGTGGGCGCGGTCCTGTACGAAATGGCGACCGGGCAGGCGGCGTTTACCGGTAGCACTTCAGCGGTGATTTTCGATGCGATCCTGAATCGCACGCCAGCGCAGCCGACATCGCTGAATCCGGCGATGCCGCCGAAGCTCGAGGAGATTATTGGCAAGTCGCTCGAAAAAGAGCGCGACCTGCGCTACCAAACGGCAGCGGAGCTGCGCGGCGACTTGAAACGGCTGAAGCGCGACGTGGATTCGGGGCGGCTGGGAAGCTCGGCGACCAATTGGACGGCGCAAAGTCCAGCGCCGACGCCCGGGGCGCGACGCGAGAGTTCGACCTGGCAGACAGCGGCCACGCAAATTTCACCGGCTGCGGGACAAACGCCGGCCGTACCAGCGGCTGGCGTCACCGTGCCGCCCATTCCGCCCGTCGATCCCGACGACCGCAGGAACCGCCGCGATCGCGGCGACCGAGACGACGAAGGTTGGGGCATCAAGTCGGCGTTTCGTTCGCTGCCGGCGTGGATGAGGATTGCGATTTTTCTGTTGATAGCGGGCGGGTTTTACTACTTCAAAATCTACAAGCCCGACCAGAAGTCCGCGGCGGTGAAGCACTCGAGCGAAGACGCGTTCATGCAGATGCAGATTTCGCCGGCGACGACAACAGGCAACGTTCACTCGGTGACGATCTCGCGCGACGGCAAGTTCCTGGCCTACACGCAGGACTCGAAAGAAGGCCACGCGATCTGGGTGCGGCAACTGGGCACGGGCAGCACTGCGAAAGTGGTACCGGGGACGGAGGATGCGGAACTCGAGGACATCGTTTTTTCGCCGGACGGAAATTACCTGTACTACCGCAGCCAAGCCGAAGGATCGGGCTTGGGGAATTTGTGGAAGGTGCCCTCACTCGGCGGAACGCCAGAGCATTTGGTGACGGACGTGGATAGCGCGGTGGCGTTTTCGCCGGACGGAAAGCGGATCGCATGGATTCGGATTTCGTCGAAGACGAATTCTTCGGCGGTTTATCTGTCGGACGCGAACGGCGGCAACGAACAGGCGATCTCGACGGTGCACTTCCCCGACATGTACAACGGGGTGGGGCCGAGCTGGTCGGACGATGGGAAAAAGCTAGCGCTGGCGCGGGTGGATGCAAAAAGTCCGAACGGCAATATGGTTCAAGTGATGGACCTCGATACGAAGGAAGTGAAGCCGCTTGGATCGCGAGGATTTGCAAATTTGAACCGGCTGAGTTGGCTGCCGGATCGTTCCGGGATTGTGTTTACGTCGCCGCTGAACACGATGACGTTTAATTCGCAGATCTGGGAGCTGACGTATCCCGAGGGAGAAGCGCGGCGCATCACCAACGATTTGAATTACTACTCGGGCACAAGCGTGACGGGCGACGGCCAGACGCTGGCAACGGTGGCGTGGTCGATTACCTCGAGCTTGTGGACGAGCAGCGCGGCGGGGACGGCGTTTTCGGGGCCCAAGCAAATTACTTCAGGGATCGAGCGCGCGGACGGGCGCACGGGAATCATTTGGCCGACGCCAGACGCGATTCTCTATTCGATTTATGCGGGTGGCACGCTCAAATTTGCGTCAACGACGCCGGACGGAAGCGATACGCGCGACCTTGCGCTGGGGAATATGTCGGTGCTGGGGCCATCGGCGTGCGGCGATGGCAAACGATTTGTGTTCGCGTCACTCGGGGACGACGGCGCGATCAAGATTTATCGAGCCGATGTAGATGGCTCGAACGCGAAGGCAATTTCGGCAGGGCCGATCAATATATTGCCGGCGTGCTCGCCGGATGGGACGTTTGTGCTGTATCTGGTGTCGAGCGGGCAGACGGTAACGCTGGAAAAAGTAAGTATCGACGGCGGCGCGTCGACGCAGATTTCGAAAACGGGTGACATCATCGCCGCTCCGGCAATTTCGCCTGATGGTAAAACGGCAGCGGTAACGTACACGCCCGACGTTTCGAAGCCGCCGAAGGTGGCGGTGATGAACCTTGCGACGGGCGCGATCGAGCACATGTACGATGCGCCCGACGGCGCGTCGTTCAACCAAGATGCGGTGTCGTTGCTGAGTTGGACGAGGGATGGACGCGCGATTCTCTATCCAGTGACGCGCGGCGGAGTGTCGAATCTGTGGGCACAACCGGTGGCGACGGCTCCGGGCGCGCCATCCGCGGCACCGAAACAAGTGACGAACTTCACCGATTTGAGGATTTTTTCTTTTGCGGTTTCGCCGGATGGGAAACAAATGGCGCTAGCGCGCGGGCGGACAGTGACAGACGCGGTGCTGATTTCGCACTTCCACTGATTTACTTCATGATCAAAATCTGAGTTTCGGGGAGACGCGAATGAAGATTTCGCGGCGGGATGTGTTGCGCGCTGGTGCTGTTGCGACGGGGGTGGCCGCTACGGCGGCGGGCGCTGTGCGCGCGGCCGGTATCGCAGATGCGACCGACGCCATCATCCAGGCACCGGGTGGTGGCGGCGCATTGCCGGCGCCGTTTGACGCGCTGAAGCCGCTGGGGGATCGCGTGAAGCCGATTACTACGGAAGAACACAAAGGGCGATTCGCGAAGGCACAGAAATTGATGAGCGAATCGGCGGCAGCGGCTTCCGGAATGGCGGGTTCATCGAGCACGAAGATCGATGCGGTGTTCATCGCGCCGGGGACGACGCTGACTTATTTTCTGGGGCTGCGGTGGTGGCCCAGCGAACGGATTCTGGCGCTACTGATTCCGCGAGAGGGTGATGCCCTGCTGATCTGCCCTACGTTTGAAGAGGCGCGGCTGCGGGAGCAGTTGCGATGGCCGATCGAGGTGCGAACGTGGGAAGAGGATGACAACCCTTACGCGGTGGCGGCGAAATGGTTTGTCGAGCGAGGGATTCGCACGGGACAGGTGGGAATTGAGCAGACGACGGCGTACATGTTCTCCGATGGGCTGCGGAAGACGGTGCCGTCGCTAACGTACACGAGCGGGGATCCGGTGACGGTCGGGTGCCGCGCGGTGAAAAGCGAGCACGAGCTGGAGTTGATGCGCCTGGCTTGCGAGGCTACCTGCGCGGTGTACAAGGCGACGTTTGTTTCGCTGAGCGAGGGGATGACGCAGCAGGACGTGGAGCGAATGGTGCAGCGCGGATACGCGAAGATGGGGCTGCGGGGCGAGGCGTCGGTGACGTTTGGGGCTTCGTCGGCGCTGCCGCACGGCTCGCGCGAAGAGCAGGTGTTGCGCGAAGGCACAGGCGTGATGATCGATGATGGATGCGTGGTGGAAGGCTACCAGTCGGATGTAACGCGGATGGGCGTGCTGGGGAAACCGTCGGAAAAATTTCAGCGAGCCTTTGAGATTGTGCGGCGAGCGCAAGACGCTGCGCTTGCAGCGGCGGTTGCGGGACATGCGTGCGGGTCGGTGGACGATGCGGCGCGCAAAGTGATTGTCGATGCCGGATACGGGCCGGGGTACAAATATTTCGAGCACCGGCTCGGGCACGGAATCGGAATGGATGGGCACGAGTCGCCTTACCTGGTGCGTGGAAACACGACGGTGCTGCAGGCTGGGATGACCTTTTCCAATGAGCCGGGGATTTACGTGCCGGGCGAGTTTGGGATGAGGTGCGAGGACGATATGGTGGTGGCGGAGTCGGGCGGAACGAGGTTGCTGACGTATGGATTTCAGGAGTCGCTGGAGAGGCCGATTTCGTAGTGGGGCGGGATGCGCCGGAACGGAAAGACGAAGAGGGATTCTTCGGCCCAATGAATTGGGCCTCTGAATGACGCCGGGTTTGCTTTCATGATTGCGTCTCCACATGAGACCGAGAGTGTGACGACGGGGTGGGGTGATCGTGGGAGGGCCGCCTCCTCTTTGCGGGAGGCTGAACGAGGTTAGAATTCGGGATTCGCGGCGAGCAGGGATTTGCTCTTGCAGAATTCGACCAGGCGGGCTTCGGCCCAGAAGCGCTCGTCGCCGCTGGAGTTGGAGATAAAGGCGCAGTGGCCGCCGTAGTCGGGCGTGATGCAGGTGATGAAGGGATTTTCGCGGATGGCCGAATCTTCAAACGGCTCGAAGGGCACGAAGGGATCGTTTTTCGCGGTAATGATCAGGGTTGGGCGGCGAATGCCGGCGATGACGCGCAACGCGCTGCAGGTCTCGTAGTAATCGTCGGCGCTGCGAAATCCGCAAAAGCGGGCTGTGACGGCGTCGTCGAACCCTCGGACGGTTTTCACCTTTGCGAAGTCTTTGAGCTGCTCCATCGGATAAATGTCGGGATACAGGCTTGCCTTGTAGCGCATGTGGCGCTTGAGCCGCGTGACAAAGTGATTTTGGTAGATGAAGTTTTCGCGCTTCTCGAGGGCGTCCGCGCAAGCGGCGAGGTCCAGTGCGGGAGCAATCGCCACCACGCCCATAAACTGATCGGGCGCTGCGTCGCCCAGTTCCCCAGCCATTTTCAGCACGAGATTCCCGCCCATCGAGTAGCCTGCGGTAAAAATCTCGGGCAGACCGTCGCGCTCGATCAGCTCTGCGACGACGCCGAGGATATCTACACTCAGCCCGGAATGATAGAGCGTGGGGCTGAGCTTCTCGGTGCCGCCGCAATTGCGCTGGTTCAGCCGCACCACGTTGAAACCGGCGACCCAGGCCTTCTCTGCCGTACCCAGCGCGTATCCGGAAGCGCTCGAACCTTCCAGGCCGTGAACCACAATCAGCGTCGGATGTTTTGAAGGGTCGCGCTGCCAGTGGCAATCACCGCGGACTTTGGTGCCGGGTTCAGTTTCAAAATCGCGAGTGACGCTTGGAGGAAGACGCGGCACGGGACGAGGCCAGAAATTCGAGGCGATGGTCATCGCGTGGGGATTGCGGAGAGGCCTGAGAGGTCGAAACTCTTTCACTGGAACAATGTTAAGCAACGATGACAGGGAGCGCAACCCACAGCGAAGCCTGCGCGGGGTGAGCGCTCGGTTGTCCGATTTCGGGCGAAACTGTCCCATTTCCGCAATCCGGCAAGCTTGTTTCTGCGATTTAAAAGGGTGACGGAACATTCCCGAGGGGCCTTCCGTATCTGATTCCGAGCGGCTTCCTCTTTATATCCAACAGGAGCGACTGCTTCTCCTCTATACAACCAACAGGAGAAGGAGTGGCAAAGCTTTTGCAGGGGGAGGGACCGCAGCGCGGTCTCGGCGCCGGAGGGATCGACGTATCCCAGCGCTATCGAGGAGAGCCGA
Source organism: uncultured Acidobacteriota bacterium (assembly GCA_963839325.1). Taxonomy (GTDB): domain Bacteria; phylum Acidobacteriota; class Terriglobia; order Acidiferrales; family UBA7541; genus Palsa-295. The sequence goes on from CAWIUO010000006.1 coordinate 622,441, forward strand.
CTCGCGTGACAAGCAGAGGGCCGCGGCGGGAAAGCCGGTGCGTCCGCCGGAAAACCGAAAGCGAACTTTTGGGCGCGATAGGCGTGAGCGACTGAAAGGCTTGAGTCAATCGGATCACAGCGCCGACCTAGGAAGACTGGAGGCCATGATCATGCACTCCCCGACCCGGCGATCCGTTCTCGGAAATCTGGCAATCCTTCTACCGGCGGCTACGCTCGTGACCAAGCACAAGCCGTCATCCGAGCCGAGCTACCGCTTCGAGACCCCGGACTGCGAAGTGGAAATGTCGGTGAAGTCCTATGGGGCGATCACGACCGACGATTTGGGCTTCATTGACCGCGTCACCAACCAGCGCATGTGCGTTCCTGAGCCGGGTAGCAAAAAGCAGACTTGTGTTTCGGGTTTCCGAGGCGCGCTGGCCGTGGCAATCTACCATTTCTCGTCGCAAAACGCTTCGCGGATGCCGGGGCGACTGCGTGAACGCGTAGTTACGATTGACCACGACCGGCGAATCGACCCGAAGCCGCCGGTGGACGAGTTCGTCGCTGTTGAGCGCGATGTGGCGAGCGATATTCAGGCGTTCGGTTACACGCCTGACCGGCTCGGCGGCCAAATGCCCGCACCGCTGTACGTGAGTCCGTGGGCCTTGATGCGGCAGGATCTGTATCTGGACCAGCAAACCACGCCGTTCCTAATCCTGCACTGGAAACACTCGCTGGAATCGATCCAGCTGGTGGACGTGATTCCCGGCGACCGGACGCGTCCGATAGAAAGCTGACCAGCAGCCGGTGTGCGAGCGCCGGAGTGGGAGCGGGCCAGATTCGTATTACAATGCAGTTCTAATCGGGCTCAGCGAACGCGAATATCTGGTGATCGCCGCGGCGTCCGGCCTGGGCAGAAGCCGGCGACATCGGTTCCCTTGCGTTACCCGCTGGATCTGGGCTGATTGTTTTCGCCTAACGCTCCTTATCGTGTACTGCGTTCAAGATTTGAGTTGCACGGACTCGAGGGCGATGCGAATCGCGTAACGGAGCGAACATCGATATGAAGAAGCGCGGCAGGAAAATCTCTCCAGAGATTGCCATCCGGCAAGCGGAATTGATGGTGAAGCTTTTCGAATTGCGGCGTGAGACAGTGATGCGCGAAGCGCGCTCGTACATTGGAGGCGCGTTTCTGCCCGCGTCAGCAGCGGAAATGCTCGACATTGTACGAGCGGGCGGAAAGCAGAGCGGCTTCCTGTTCCAGGTGTACGGCTACTGGGACATGGTGGCGGCGTTCGTGGCAAGCGGTGCCCTGAGCGAACAGTTGGTGTATGACACCTGTGGCGAAATGTATTTCCAGTACGGGAAAATTCAGCCGTACGTCGCGGAGTTCAGAAAACAAATGAAGCAACCGGACTGGCTGTTCAGCCTCGAGAAGCTACTGGACGGATCAAAGGCGAATCGCGAGCGCATGGCGAGAACGCGGACGGCTGTTGCGGCGGTGGCGGAAATGCTGGCCGAGGCGCGAGCGAAGCGCGAAACGGAAAAGCCGTAGCGACTGGGCGCCGAGGCGCGCTCGCTCGGACGCGTTTTCAAATGACTTTTGCGTCGCTGCGAGCCGTGGGAGCGCGGCTTGCATTGAATCGCTTTAACCCATAAAATTGTTGTTTACTCATGAAGGTCTCCCGCAACAATTCCGACCTACAACTGAACTTTCACCTCGCATGGAAGCGCGCGACGGCCCTTCACACGCACAGGAGAAGCAATGATTGACGGTCCCATCCCCGAAGGGCTCACATTTGACGATGTGCTGCTCCTGCCGGGTAAGAGTCTCGACGCTGCCGACGCAAACCGACACGCGCACGTGCCTGACGAAGAAGATCGCGATCAACATCCCGATCGTGGCCGCCGCGATGGATACGGTTACCGACGCGCGCCTGGCGATCGCCATCGCGCGGCAGGGCGGCATCGGCTTCATTCACCGCAACATGACGATCGACCGGCAGGCGGAAGAAGTGGACCGCGTGAAAAGGTCTGAAAGCGGCATGATCGTCGATCCGATTACGATCGCGCCCGAAATTTCCGTCCGGCAAGCGCTGGACATCATGAATAAGTACAAAGTCTCGGGCTTGCCTGTGACGCGCGGGACGCGCCTGGTGGGCATCATGACGAACCGGGACCTGAGGTTCGAGCGGAATCTGGACCAGCCAGTAAGCGCGGTGATGACGAAAGACGGGCTGGTGACGGTTCCGGTCGGCACGACGCTCGATGAAGCAGAGAAAATCCTTCAGAAGCACCGCATCGAAAAGCTGCTGGTGGTGGACGGCGATTTCAACTTGAAGGGTTTGATCACCGTAAAAGACATTCAGAAAAAAATCGAATTCCCCAGCGCCACGAAAGATGATCACGGACGGCTACGCGTGGGCGCGGCCATTGGCGCGACCGGCGATTTCCTTGAACGCGCGCAGGAAATGGCCCGCGAGAAAGTGGACGTGCTGGCGATCGACACTTCACACGGACACAGCACGCGCGTGATGGACGCGATTCGCACGATCAAAAAGAGCCTGCCGGAACTGGAAGTGGTGGCGGGGAACGTGGCGACGATGGAAGGGGCGCGCGATTTGATCGCGCTTGGAGTGGACGGACTGAAGGTCGGCATCGGTCCCGGCTCGATCTGCACGACGCGCGTGGTGACCGGCGCGGGCGTTCCGCAGATCACCGCGATCATCGAAGCCACGAAAGCCGCGAAAGGCTCGGGCGTTCCGGTGATCGCGGACGGCGGCATCAAGTTTTCGGGCGATATTACAAAGGCCATTGCTGCAGGAGCGAATGCAGTGATGATCGGCAGCCTGTTCGCGGGAACCGAAGAGTCTCCGGGCGAGACGATTCTTTACCAGGGCCGAACCTTCAAGTCGTACCGCGGCATGGGGTCGCTGGGCGCGATGGAAGCAGGCTCGGCGGACCGCTACGCGCAGGAAGGCGCGGCGCGCGGTAAATCGGTGCCCGAAGGAATCGAAGGCCAGGTGCCCTACAAGGGTCCGCTGGCGGCGCTGGTGGAACAGCTCGTCGGGGGCCTGAAGAGCGGGATGGGCTATGCCGGAGTGCAGAATTTGAAGGAGCTTCAGGAGCGCGGAAAGTTCATCCGCATCTCGTTCAGCCGGCTTGCGCGAAAGCCACGTTCACGACGTGATCATCACGCGCGAAGCGCCGAATTACAGGCTGGAGTAATGGCGATTCGAAAAACGCATGGCCCGCGCTCGATCGAAAGGTTTCCCTGCCCGTACTCCCTGGGCCCTTCGCTGCGAAGCGGGCGAACCCGTTAGCATGGCGTGGCTGAAACGATGGTGGCCCGCACTGCTTTGGGGTACGGTGATGTCACTGTTTTCGACGGCCGGTTTTAGTTCGGAGAACACGAGCCACTTCATTATTCCGTTCCTCAAATGGCTGCTGCCCCACGCATCGCCCGCGACGCTCGAGTTGCTGCACCACTACATCCGCAAGAGCGCGCACTTCACGGAGTATTTCATTTTCAGCCTGCTTGTGCTGCGCGGAATCCGCGCGGGGCACAAAGGAACACATCTGCGCTGGGCGCTGGTGAGCATATTGCTGGTGGTCTGCTACGCCGCGTTCGACGAATTTCACCAGTCGTTCGTGCCGGGACGAACGGCACGGGTGGCCGACGTATTCATCGATTCGTTCGGCGGGATCGTGGCGCAGATCGCGGCGGGAGTGCTAATGCTGTGGAGCAACGCGCGACAAAAACGCGGCCTGCCTCATTTTTCCGGTACACCGATGGAGCCGACCGACGTCGAATAACAAAATTCCAGAAAGGACATCCCATGCCCTCACGGTTTCAGATTGCTTCGAAGATGATTGGTTCGCTGCTGCTCGCAGTATTTGTCGTCGTTGTTGCGTCCGCACCCGCCAAGACTGCTCCTGCCGGCCCGATCCGCTATGAATTGAAATTTGAGCGGCCGAATTCGCACCTGATGGACATCACGATGCACATCGACGGGCTTTCCGGCGCGACGGCGGAGGTGGCGATTCCCGATTGGGCGCCGGGGTCGTACTACATCGAGAACTATTCGGCGAACGTGCAGGGTTTCCACGCGCGTCCGGAGGGCGGCGGCACCGAACTGAAGTGGCGCAAGACGGACAGCCAGACATGGAAGATTGAGCTGGCTGGTTCGACGGCGGTGACGGTGACGTATCAGATTTTCGCGAACACGCTGCAGAACAATATCGCGCAGTACAACGAGCGGCATGCGTTCATTGGCGGGCCGTCGGTGTGGATGTATTTGGTTGGCGGCAAGGAACGGCCGACGGAGCTATCGATTGACGTTCCGGCTGGATGGAAAGTCGCGACGGGGATGGACCATACCTCGGATCACACTTTCCGCGCTGCCGATTACAACTGGTTCGCGGACGCGCCGCTCGAGATCGGAGATTATCAGGAACAGGATTTCGATCTGAGCGGGACGAAGTATCACGTGATCGTGCACGACGTAGTCGGAAAAGCGGATTTTTCGAAGTTCGTCGATAATTTGCAGAAGATCGTGGCGCAGTCTGTGGGGATGTGGCAGCCGGTGGCGGGGACGATGGGGCAAGCCGCGCCGTTCAAAGATTATTACTTTATTTTTCACATCTGGCCCAAGACTGGAGGCGGCCTGGAGCATTTGAATTCGACGCAGATCGACTTCGCGAAAGACTGGGATTCGACCGATCCGGTGCCGGATACGGGGATCAGGCGAATTTGAAATTGTTTGTCGCGTCGCATGAATTTTTTCACGCGTGGAACGTGAAGCGGCTGCGGCCGTTGCCGCTGGGGCCGTTTGATTACACGCAGATGGTTCATACGCCGTCGCTATGGATTTCGGAGGGGTTGACGAGCTACTACGGCGCTTTAGCGATGGTCCGGGCGGGCGTAATTACGCCGGAGAAGTACCTGGAAATGATCGCGCGGCAGATCACGAATTTCGAAGCGCTGCCGGGGCGGAGCGAACGCAGCATCGAAGATACCAGCTGGGACACGTGGTATTCGCGCAGCGTGGTTTCGCAGGAAAACAATCTGCGGAACACGAATTATTCGTACTACGACGGCGGCCAGATCATGGGGCACATCCTGGATTTTGCGATCCGCGCGGACACGAACAATCAGAAATCGCTGGACGATTGGATGCGGCTGCTCTACTCGCGCTACGCGCTGCCCAAGCCGGGATTTCAGCCGGACGATGCGGTGAAGGCGGCTTCGGAAGTGGCGGGAACGGATGTGAGCGCGATTTTCGCGAAGTATATTTCGGGAAAGGAGCCGATCCCCTACGAGCAGTATTTTGGCTACGCGGGAATTTCGGTGGAGAAGAAGGTGGATCCGAATAAGGGGTGGGCGGGCTTGACCACGACTTCCGCGGATGACGGACATCTGAAAATTCAGAACATTATTCCGGGCGGGCCGACTGAGGCGGCGGGCCTTGACTTCAACGATGAGATTTACGCGATCGACGGGCGAGCGATGGACTCGGATGCGATTGATAAGGAACTGGGGGCGCACAAGCCGGGAGACACGATCAAGCTGACCGTTGTGCGGCTTGGCGAGTTCAAAGAGTTTTCGCTGACTTACGCGGTGAATCCGCACCCGACGTACACGTTGAAGCCGATAGAGAACATGACGGCGCAGCAGAAGGCGATTTACGACGCGTGGCTGGGGGTCAAGTAAGGCGATGGCGGTGAAGAAGCAAGCGCGCAGTACGAGGAAAGCTGCGAAGGCTGGGGTGAAGGCGCGGCCGTCGCCCGCTGGCGGCGCGAGGTTCGGAGTCAGCGGGCGTTGCGTCGCGCTTCTGCGGGGGATCAACCTGGGGCCGCACAAGCGGATGTCGATGAAGGACCTTGTGGCGGTGTTCGAAAAGTGCGGATGTCGCGAGGTGACAACGTACATTCAGAGCGGCAACGTGGCGTTCACGGCGCCCGCCGGCGGGATCGATGCGGCGACGATTGAGGCGCAGATCGCGAAGCGATTCGGGTTCGAGGCGCCGGTGGTGCTACGGACTGCGGAAGAGCTCGAGGCGGTGATTGCTGCGAACCCGTATCCGAAGTGCGATCAGGAGAAGGACCGGCCGCACGTGAGCTTTCTGGCGGAGGAGCCGATGGCGGAGAATGTGGCGCTGCTCGATCCGATGCGGTCGCCGGGGGATTCGTTTACGGTGCTGGGGCGCGAGGTGTATTTGCTGTTCCCTACTGGGCTGGCGAACAACAAGCTGACGAGCCAGTATTTTGATTCGAGATTGAAGACGGTGGGGACGGCGCGGAATTGGAGGACGGTGTTGGCGCTCGCGGAGTTGGCGCGGGCTAATGCCGAAAAATAGGCAGTGCTGCTCGATCGGGACACCAGAAGAGAGATCCTTCGGCCGATGAATCGGCCTCTGGATGACGGCGGCCTCGACTCGTACCGGTCGTGAAGGCGTCGCAGCGAGCGCGAAAACAAATGGGAGCCACGCTCCCGCACAGTCAGGATTGGCTGTGCCAAGATTGCAAAGAAAAAGCCCGGAGGCGAGAGTTGCGGCTCCGGGCTTTTGTGTTTTCTCGTGCGAGGAAGCTTACTTCTTGTTGGCGACGGCTTCCTTTTCTTCGGTCTCTTCTTCCGGAGTTTCCTCGGTCGGCTTGCGGCGTGCTTTCTTTTCTTTCTTCTTCAGTTCCGAGCCGATGAATTCCAGGATGGCGAGTTCTGCGCCGTCGCCGATGCGCCAGCCGGCGCGGATGATGCGGGTGTAACCGCCTGGCCGATCGGCGAAGCGCGGCGCGAGATCCGTGAAGAGCTTTTTGGTGGCGCCGGGCGTCATCAGAAACGCCGCCGCCTGGCGGCGCGCGTGCAGCGAGTCGCGCTTGCCGAGCGTGATCATCTGCTCGGCGAGCGGCGGGCGGCCTTGGCGCGCAGGATGGTGGTCGTGGATGCGTTCCTTCTCGATGAGGTTGGTCACCAGGTTGCGCAGCATGGCGCGGCGATGCGCCGGCTGCTTCCCGAGTTTGGATCCTGAGTTAAGGTGTCTCATGAGCGGTTATCCGCGCGCTCGCTACAGAGCCGGCGCGTTTCCTCCGGAAGTCGGCGGCGCGGTCTGGCTGGGCAGCGGCGGCCAGATGATGCGGCCGTGCTCGTCGAACTTCATGCCCAGGCTCAGGCCCATCTTGTGCAGGATGTCCTTGATTTCGTTCAGCGACTTGCGGCCGAAATTTTTGGTCTTCAGCATTTCGGATTCGGTCTTCTGCACGAGTTCGCGCAGGTTCTGAATGTTCGCGTTCTTCAGGCAATTGTAGGAGCGGACGGAAAGCTCGAGCTCTTCGACGGAGCGGTCCAGGAATTCCAGGCGAGGATCGCTGTAAGTTCTCGACGACTTCTTCCGGCAGATCCGGGCGTTTCTTCGAAGTTGATGAAGATGCTCATGTGGTCCTTCACCAGCTTGGAGGCCAGGCCGATGGCGTCCTGCGGCGTGATCGCGGCGTTGGTCCAGACTTCGAGCGTCAGCTTTTCGTAATCGGTCATCTGTCCCAAACGGGCGGCTTCGACGGCGTAGTTGACCTTGCGCACCGGCGAGTGGATCGAATCGATGGGAATGTAGCCGATCGGGCAGATCTTCGTCGAAGTTGCGGTCGGCGGCCACGTAACCGCGGCCATTTTTCACGCGCAGTTCGAGTTCGAGCTTGCCGCCTTCGCTGACGGTGGCGATGTAAATGTTCTTGTCGAGAACGGCGATGTCCGCGTCTTCTTCGATCTTCGCGGAGGTGACCGGACCCGGCGTATCCACGATCGAGCGTGATGGTCTTGGGCTGGTCGGTGTTCAACTTCAGCGGAACCTGCTTCAGGTTCAGGATGATGTCGGTGGCGTCTTCCACAACGCCCGGAATCGGCGAAAATTCGTGCAGCACGCCTTCGATTTTCACGGCGGTGATGGCCGCGCCTTCGATCGAGCTCAGAAGAGCGCGCCGCAGAGAGTTGCCGACCGTGGTTCCCCATCCGCGCTCAAACGGCTGCGCGGAAAATTTTCCGAACTTATCGGTCAGCGACTCCGGTTCTGCTGCCAAACGCTTTGGTTTCTGAAAGCCCTTCCACATATCTAATGTTCCTCCTGGCCCGCCGAGGCGGACCTGCAACAAACCATTCAACGTAAATATGTTCGCGATGTTGAGCGCTACGTCGGAATTACTTCGAGTAGAGTTCGACGATGAGCTGTTCGTTCATCGGCGGCGTCTGCACGTCTTCGCGACGCGGCATAGCCACAACCTTCGCTTTGAAATTCTGCGCGGATCAATGTCCAGCCACGGAGCCACGCCCTGGCTCTTGGCGAGATTGCGCGCTTCGAGGACCATGGCGTTCTCATGCATCTTGTCTTTCAGCGCGATTTCTTCGCCGACCTGCACGAGATAGCTGGGGATGTTGACCTTGTGGCCCTTCACGCGGATGTGGCCGTGGAGCACCAACTGACGCGCCTGCGAGCGCGAATCCGGCCAGGCCCATGCGGTAGACGACGTTGTCGAGACGGCGTTCGAGCATGACGATCAGGTTCGAGCCCGTGGGGCCCTTGGTGCTTTTCGGCCTTCTCGAAATAGTTGCGGAACTGGCGTTCGAGCAAGCCGTAGGTGCGCTTCACCTTCTGCTTTTCGCGCAACTGCACGCCGTAGCCAACCATCTTGGCGCGGCGCGCCTGGCCGTGCTGGCCCGGAACGAAGTTTCGCTTTTCGATGGCGCACTTTTCTGTAAAGCACCGCAGGCCTTTCAGGAACAGCTTTTGGCCTTCCCGGCGGCACAGCCGGCAAACTGCTTCACGATGTCTTGCCACTTAACGTTCTCCTTTATCCATCTTGGGGATCAGTTTACGGGCTGGCGACCCTTCTTCCTGATCCACTTCATTTAGGCTACTGCTTTTTTGCATCGCCCACCGGAAGGCGGACGCTACAAAATCGGGCGCAGGCCAATCGATTGCAGCCGCGCCCCAACAAATCTTGCGTTAGACGCGGCGGCGCTTCGGCGGACGGCAACCGTTGTGCGGCACCGGCGTCACGTCCTTGATGGCGTTGATGTGCAAGCCCGAGGAAGCCAGCGCGCGAACCGCGGATTCGCGGCCTGCGCCGGGGCCCTTCACGCGAACTTCGACGGATTTCATGCCGTACTGATCGCGCGCGACGCCCGCGGCCGTTGCAGCGGCCTGCTGCGCGGCGTAGGGAGTTCCCTTGCGCGAGCCCTTGAAGCCGACCGAGCCGGCCGAAGACCAGCTGACGGCGCGGCCGTCGGGATCGGTGAGCGTGACGATCGTGTTATTGAACGTCGCCTGGATGCACACCACGCCGTGCGGCACCACGCGCTTTTCGCGCTTCTTGCGGAACTCTTTCTTGCGCTTGGCGGTCTTTGCCGCGCCTGCTGCCGGTGCTGCTGCGCCGCCGCTGCTGCTTTCGGTTCTTTTGCCACGCTTGATTCTCCCTATCGCTCTACTCGATTTCAGTTTCATCCGGAGCCGTGCTGCGCTTCGAATGCATTACTTGCGCGCCATGGTCTTCTTCTTGGCTGCGACGGCGCCCTTGCGCGGACCCTTGCGGGTGCGCGCATTGGTGTGCGTGCGCTGGCCGCGCACCGGCAGGTTGCGGCGATGGCGCAATCCGCGATAGCACTGAATTTCGATCAGGCGGCGGACGTTCATCTGCATCTCCTTGCGGAGATCGCCTTCGACGCGGCCTTCGGCTTCGATGGCGGCGCGCAGACGGGTCAACTTCTTCTTCCGTCAGGTCCTTGATCTTCTTGGTGTGTTCCACGTTGGCCTTCTCCGCAATGCGACTGCGCGCGCAGACTGCCCGATGCCATAGATCGACGTCAAGACCAATCCAGAGCCGCTTGTTCGGCGGCAAATCCACACCTGCGATACGTGCCATTCTCTTGTTCTCCTTGCCTTTAACCCTGGCGCTGGCGGTGCTTGGCGTTTTCGCAAATCACACGCACCACGCCGCGCCGATGAACGATCTTGCACTTCATGCAAATTTTCTTTACCGATGCCCGAACTTTCACTGTTCACTCGTCCTTGCCGCGCGCTTTGCTGCGCAGCGCGTTGCTACTTGTAGCGGTAAACGATCCGGCCGCGCGTCAGGTCGTACGGCGAAAGCTCCACCGCCACGCGATCGCCCGGCAGAATGCGGATGAAATTCTTCCGCATCTTTCCGGAAATGTGCGCCAGCACCTGATGCTTGTTTTCGAGCTCGACGCGAAACATGGCGTTCGGAAGCGGCTCGATCGACCGTGGCCATCACTTCGATGGCGTCTTCCTTCCCGCTGCCTTCGCTCGACTTCTCTTTCTTCTGGTCTGGCCTTGCGATTCATGCGCTCCTGTCGTTACCCGGTGTTTCTCCGCTCTAATTAGATGCTCGAGATCCCTTACCAAACCGGCCCTGCTGCGTCCTTCGGACGCGTCAAAATCCAAGGCCCATTCGCCGTAACCGCAACGGTGTGCTCGAAATGCGCCGAATCGCTGCCGTCGGTGGTCACCGCCGTCCAGTCATCGTCCAGCACTCGAACGCCGGGCCGCCCGTATTCACCATCGGCTCGATGGCAAGCACCATGCCTTCTTGCAGCGCGGGCCGTGGCCCGGCGAACCGTAATTCGGGACCTGCGGCTCTTCGTGCATCTGCGTGCCGATGCCGTGCCCCACAAACTCGCGCACCACCGAATAGCCGTTCTTTTCAACCCAGTGCCTGCACGGCGGCCGAAACATCGCCGAGCCGATTGCCCGGCCGGACCTTTTCGATCGCCTGCTCGAGCGATTCGCGCGTCACTCGCAGCAGCTTCTCGCGCTCCGGGCTGACTTTCCCGACCGGCACCGTCAGCGCCGCGTCGCCATAGTAGCCGTCCAACTCGACACCAAAATCCATCGAGAGGATGTCGCCCTCTTTCAGCTTGCCGCGACTTCGACGGGATCCCGTGCACCACTTCCTGATTGATCGAAGTGCAAACCGATCCGGGATACCCGCGGTAGCCCTTGAACGCCGGCCTTGCATGATGCTCGGCGGTGAAGGCTTCCGCAAACTCGTCCAGATCCTGCGTGCTGACTCCGGGCTTCACCATGGCGCGCATTTTTTCCAGCGCGCCCCAGACGATCAGTCCGGCGCGGTGCATCTTTTCCAGCTCCGACGGCGATTTACAGATGACCATCGCGACCTTCCGCGCCCTTCACAATCTCGTTCAGCGCTCGCGTGACTGCATCCACGCTTTGCGCTCCATCCACCGGCTTCAGCACGCCGTGCGTCCGGTAATACTCGGCCAGCGGTTTGGTCTGCCGCTCGTACGCCGCGAACCGTTCTTTCACAATTTCCGGCCGGTCGTCGTCGCGCTGGACCAGCTTCGCCGCCGTCCACGTCGCAGATGCCCGGCGACTTTCGGCGGCGCGGTCGTGGACGTTGTAAATCTCGCCGCCCACGCTGCAGGTCCACCGGCCCGACACCCGCCTGATCAGCGTTTCGGGCTTCACCTGAAACTCGATCACCAGCGGGCTTGCCAAATCCGCCGCGCTGCAAAATCCTGTCGAGCTCCTCGGCCTGCGGCAGCGTCCTGCGGAAACCCGTCGAAGATAAAGCCATTGAGCGCAATCCGCGCCGCTTCAACCGTTCTTCGACCATCCCCAGCACAATCGAATCCGGCACCAACTCGCCGCGCTCCATGATCGGCTTGGCCTGCTTGCCGAGTTCGGTGCCGTTCGCTACAGCCTCGCGCAACATGTCGCCGGTCGAAAGATGCGGCACGCCAAGCTCTTTCGCGATGCGCTTGGCTTGGGTGCCTTTACCGGCTCCCGGAGGACCCGAGAAAAATCAGCGCTCGTTTCAACAGCGTGCGCCACGTTAACGCGCCGCCATTAACTGCGGCGCCCTCGCACGCGGCCCTTGCGCACAAATCCTTCGTAATTCCGCATGACGAGTTGCGCTTCCAGCTGCTGCACCGTATCCATCGCCACGCCCACGACGATCAGCAGCGAAGTGCCGCCGAAATAAAATTGCACGTTCAAGCCGTCCAGCACGAAGCGCCACATGTGGTGGTCGAACCAATCGCCCACCAGCCACAAATGCTGCAGGTGAATGCCGGAAATCATCCACTCCGGCAGCAAGCAAACGATCGCCAAATAAATGCCGCCGACGAGCGTCAAGCGCGCAGGATGCGGTTGATGTGTTCCGACGTGTTCCGCCCCGGCCGGATGCCCGGAATGAAGCCGCCGTACTTCCGCATATTGTCCGCAAGCTCGGTGGGATTGAAAATGATGCCCACGTAAAAGAACGCGAAGAAAATGATCAGCGTCACGTAAATCACGGTGTAAAGCGGCTCGCCCCACTTGATCGCCTTCGCGAACCTGGTGAAGCCTTCGGACTTCGACGCGAAAAGCAGCGCGATGGTCTGCGGGAACGTGAGCAGCGAACTGGCGAAAATCGGCGGAATCACGCCGCCGGAATTCACGCGCAGCGGCAGATAGGTCATCTGGCCGCCCATCACGCGGCGGCCCATCACGCGCTTGGCGTACTGCACCGGAATGCGCCGCTGGCCGCCTTCGACGAAGACGATAAAGGCCACCACGGCGAGCATCAGCACGATCAGGACGATGATGGCGATGGCGCGTGAACGATCCCCACTGCTGGGTCTTGGCCTTGTCCCACAGATCGGTCACCGCGCGCGGCAGGCCGACGACGATGCCCGCGAAAATAATCAGCGACATGCCGTTGCCGATGCCGCGATCGCTGATCTGCTCGCCGAGCCACATGATGAACGCCGAGCCGGTAGTCAGCGTCAGCATGGTCATCAACACGAAACGCGCGCCCGGGTGATAGACCAGCGCCTGGCCCGACAGGTTCTGGCGCATCAGCGTCTGAGCGATGGTGAACGACTGGAACACGCTCAGGATGATCGTCAGGTAGCGCGTGTACTGCGTGATCTTGCGGCGGCCGAGTTCGCCTTCTTTCTGGAGGCGTTCGAGATACGGCCAAACCACGACCATCAACTGCAGAATGATCGAGGCCGTGATGTACGGCATGATGCCCAGCGCGAAAATCGTCAGCCGGCGGAAATTGCCGCCGCTGAACAGGTCGATGATGCCGAGAACCGAGCCCTGGTTCTGCTGGAACAACTGCTGCAAAAGCGCGGTGTTGATGCCCGGCGTGGGAATGAACGCGCCCAGGCGATACACGGCCAGCAAACCCAGCGTAAACAGCACGCGGTTGCGCAGGTCCGGCGTATTGAAAATGTTCCGGAATGCCACGACGAGCTTGTTCATCGAATGACTTCGACCTTGCCTCCGGCGGCTGCGATCTTTTCTTCCGCCGATTTGCTGAATGCGTGCGCCTGCACGGTGAGCGCGATTTTCAATTCGCCGTCACCGAGGACTTTTAGCTTTTCGCGCTTTACGCGGAGTACCCCGACGCCAAAGAGCAGCTCGGGCGAGACGGTGTGACCCTTTCTCGAACCCGTTCAACTCTTCCACGTTCACCACGGCGTACGTGGTGGAGTTTGGCGAAGTGAATCCGCGCTTCGGCAAACGGCGATGCAGCGGCATCTGGCCGCCTTCAAATCCCGGACGGCGCGAATAGCCGCGGCGGGACTGCTGGCCTTTATTGCCGGCGCCCGACGTTTTTCCCAACTTCGAGCCCATGCCGCGGCCGACGCGCACTTTGCGGTGACGCGACCCGCGGGGCGGCTTCAAATTCGACAGCGTCGGTTTCTCAGCCATTCTGAACCTCAACGACAGATGATGTACGCGTAGCGATCATGCCGCGAATCGACGGCGTATCCTGTACTTCCAAAACCTGCTGCATGCGGCGGAAACCCAAGCCGCGAACGGTCTGGCGCATGCTGCGCGGGCAGCCGATGAAGCTGACCACCCACTTGATCTTCAGAGTTCCGGATGCTTTCTTCGTGCTCTTCTTTTCAGTGGTCATGTGCGTGAACGCGAAGCGCTAGACTGCGGCTGCTTCTTCGGCTCCCTTGCCGCGGCCTTCGGCTACTTTGGCTGCGTCTTTCAAATGCATCAGCGCGTCGAACGTCGCCTTGATCACGTTGTGCGGGTTCGAGGTGCCGAGCGACTTGGTCAGCACGTTCTGAATTCCCGCTACTTCCATCACGGCGCGGACCGGGCCGCCGGCGATGATTCCGGTTCCTTCGGGGGCGGGCTTGAGCAGCACCTGGCCCGAGCCGTAGCGGCCGAGAACCTGGTGAGGAATCGTGGAGCCCTTCATGTTGAGCTTCACCATGTTCTTCTTGGCCGACTCGATGGCCTTGCGAATGGCCATGGGCACTTCGCGCGCCTTGCCCATTCCGAATCCGGCATGGCCGCTCTGATCGCCGACGACGACGAGCGCGGAGAAGCTGAGGTTCTTGCCGCCCTTCACGACCTTGGTGCAGCGGTTGATCGAGACGACCTGGTCTTTCAGGTTCGCCTGGTTCGTGGAGATAATCTGGCGAACCGACAACGTATCTTTGAGCTCTTGTTTCGACATAGGGTGTTAGAACTTCAGGCCCGCCTCCCGGGCCGCTTCGGCGAGCGCTTTCACGCGCCCGTGATATTGATAACCACCGCGATCGTAAACGACTTTTTCGACGCCTTTTTCCTTGGCGAGGTGCGCGATCACTTTGCCGACGACTTTCGCCGCCGCGATGTTGCCGCCGCCCTTGATGTCTTTCTTGACGGCGGCGTCGAGCGAGCTGGCGGAAACGATGGTGACGTTCTTCTGGTCGTCCACCACCTGCACGCGAATGTGCTTCGAGGTGCGATGCACGCAAAGGCGCGGCCGATCGGAAGTGCCGATCAAGCGCTTGCGCGTCCGGACATGAATTCTGCGGCGATGCGCTTGCCGCGATAAACTGCGAACCGGTGCTGCCACGTTCTTTCTCCTTGTGGCCTAGGCCGCGGACTTCGCGCCGGCCTTGCCAGCCTTCTTCTTCAATCTCTCGCCCGTGATGCGGACGCCCTTCTGCTTGTACGGGTCGGGCGGACGCAGGGCGCGCAAGTTCGCGGCGACCTGGCCGACATGATTTTTGTTCGCGCCGCTTACCACCAGGTGGGTCTGCTTCTCCACCAGGACCGTGATGCCTTCCGGAATCGGAAACTCAATCGGATGCGAATAGCCCAGCGCGAGCACTACGTTCTTGCCTTTGACTTCCGCGCGATAGCCGACGCCGACGATGTCCAGATCCTTCTTGAAGCCGGTGGTGACGCCGGTGACGGCGTTTGCAACCAGTGCGCGCGAAAGGCCGTGCAACGCACGCTGGTCGTCGGACTGGCGCTTGGCCGTCAGGACGCCGTCTTTCTGCTCGAACGAGATTCCATTCGGCAGCGGCACGTTCATTTTGCCCTTCGGTCCCTGAACTTCGACTTCGTGGGGCTTGATCTGAATCTTCACGCCCGCGGGCACCGGGATGATTTTGTTTCCAATTCGCGACATGTGTTTCGTTTCCTTGAAATCAGAAAATCAAATGCTTTGGCTTAGCGGGTTACCAAACTTCGCACATCATTTCGCCGCCGATTCCTGCTTTGCGGGCGGCCTGTCCGGTCATCAAGCCCTGGGCGGTGGAGACAATCGAGATGCCCATTCCGCCGACGACCTGGCGGATGCCGGTCTTCGCGACGTAGCGGCGCGAGCCGGGACGCGAAACGCGCTTCAGGTTCGTGATTACGCTACGGCGGTCCGGGGTGTAGCGCAGGAACACCCGCAGCGTCTTCTTGCCCTTCTGTTCTTCCACCACTTTGAAATTCGCGACGTAACCCTCTTCCTTCAGGATGCGCGTCACTTCCACTTTCAGCTTCGAAGACGGCACGTCCACACGGGCGTGCTTGGCGCGCGCGGCGTTGCGGATGCGGGTCAGCAAATCGGCGATCGGATCAGTCGTCATTCTCTCTTCCTTACCAGCTGGACTTCACGACGCCGGGGATCTCGCCCTTCAGCGCCAGGCCGCGGAAGCAGATGCGGCACATCTCAAACTTGGAAAGGACCGCCCGGGCGCGACCGCAGATGCGGCAGCGGTTGCGTTGGCGGACCTTGAACTTCAGCTTCTTCTTGGTCTTCGCGATTTGACTGGTGCGAGCCATGCGTTTGAATTCTCCTTAAGCCTGAGTCGCCGCGCGGAACGGAATGCCGAGCAACTTCAGAAGCTCGCGGCCTTCTTCGTCATTTCGCGCCGAAGTGGTGATGGTGATGTTCATGCCCTTGATCTTGTCCACGCGCGTGTAGTCGATTTCGGGGAACACCAGCTGGTCTTTCAATCCGATCGTGTAGTTGCCGCGGCCGTCGAACGAATTCGGCGGCAGTCCCTTGAAGTCGCGCACGCGAGGCAGCACGATGGCCGACAAGCGATCCAGAAATTCGTACATCCGCTCGCCGCGCAGCGTGACCATGCAGCCGATGGGCATGCCTTGGCGGATTTTGAAATTCGCGATCGACTTCTTCGCGCGCGTGATCACCGGTTTCTGACCGGTGATCTGGCCCAGCTCGGCGGCCGCCGTATCCAGCAGCTTCACATTCTCGCTGGCTTCGCCCATTCCGATGTTGACGGTGATTTTTTTCACCTTCGGAATGGCCATCGAGTTCGTGTAACCGAAGCGCTTGAAAAGCGCGGGCATCGCTTCCTTCCGGTATTTTTCATGCAAACGGGTAATCATCTTCGAGTCTCTCTTCGCCTTGTGGTACTAGCTTTCAAACGTCGCCTTGCAACGGCGGCAGACTTCGTACTCTGCGGCCATCGGGCAAGGTGGTGTGTCCGATGCGCGTCGGCTTGCCACAACCCGGGCAAACCAGCATCACGTTGGAAACGTGAACCGGGCCTTCCTTCTCCAAAATTCCGCCCTTGATGTTCTTGTTCGGGTTCGGGCGGGTGTGCCTCTTGATCATGTTGGCGTGCTCGACGGTGATCGTGTTCTTGTCCAAATTCACCGACAGCACCTTCCCGCTCTTGCCTTTGGAGCGGCCGGAAATCACTTTCACGGTGTCGCCGTGACGAACGCTCATGGGTGACGGCTTGGTGGCTGGTCTGGGCATCGTTACCACACTTCCGGCGCGAGCGAGATGATCTTGGTGAACTTCTTGTCGCGCAATTCGCGCGCCACCGGGCCGAACACGCGCGTTCCGACCGGCTCGTTGGCATCGTTGATCAAGACAGCGGCGTTGTCGTCGAAGCGGATGTAGGTGCCGTCTTTGCGGCGCTGTTCCTTGCGCGTGCGGACCACGACGGCCTTCACCACTTTGCCTTTCTTCACCGCGCTATCCGGCGCCGCTTCTTTCACAGCCGCGGTGATCACATCGCCCAGGCTGGCCGTAAGACCCGCATCGCCGCCGACAGGCAGGATGCAGGTAAGCTGGCGCGCGCCGGAATTATCGGCCACCGTCAGCCATGTTCGCATCTGAACCATTTTCTTGCTCCCCTGTTACCGATGCCGCTTTGCTTCTGGTTCGTTCTTATGCCTTCGCGACGGTGGCCCGAGAAGCTTCCGACTTGGGCAACGCGCGCGTGGAACGCTGCACGACGTCCTGCAAACGCCAGCGCTTCAGCTTCGAAAGCGGGCGGGTGGAAACGATGCGGACGGTGTCGCCCACATGCGCTTCGCCGGTTTCATCGTGCGCGTAGTATTTCTTCGCATGCCGCACCACTCGCTGGTACAGAGGGTGCTGCACCGCACGCGTCACCTTCACCACGATGGTCTTCTGCATCTTCGTGCTGGTGACCACGCCGGTCAGTTCCTGACGCACGCCACGCTCTTTGTGCGTCTACCTGCGCGGCATTTACTGCTTGTTCGTTTGCCATTACGCCTTCCTCAATTCGGTCTCACGCAATAGCGTCTTGATTCGCGCCATGTCGCGCTTGGCTTCTCGCAGCTTTCTTAACCCTTCGGACTGGCCGGTGGAGAGCTGAAAGCGCAGGCGGAAGATCTGTTCGGCAAGCTCGCTCTGACGGACGTCGAGCTCGTTCTTATCCAGATCGCGGAGCTTTTCCATTTTTCCCGATTTCCGCTCTGCCATTACAATTCCTCCGCACGGCTGACGAACTTGGTCCGGATCGGCAGTTTGTGCGACGCCAGCTTCATGGCCTCGGTCGCCGTCGCCAGATCCACGCCGGCCATTTCAAACATCACCCGTCCGGGCTTCACCACCGCCACCCAGTTCTCCGGGGGACCTTTGCCTTTACCCATTCGAGTTTCGGCCGGCTTCTTGGTGAACGGCTTGTCCGGAAAAATGCGAATCCACAATTTTCCGCCGCGCTTGATGAACCGCGAAATCGCCACGCGCGAGGCTTCGATCTGCCGGTCGGTAATCCAGGCCGGTTCGAGCGCCTTCAGTCCGTACTCGCCAAACGCCAGCGCTCCGCCGCGCCATGCTTTGCCGGTGCGGCGCCCGCGCTGCTGCTTGCGGTACTTCACTTTTTTCGGCATCAACATAGTTGCTTGTCCGTGTCCTTACGCTTGCGCGAGCTCTTTCACTTGCTGCTTTGCTTTTCCGCGTTGCGGAATCTTTTCGCCCTGATAAATCCAGCACTTCACGCCGATCACGCCGTAGGTGGTGTGCGCTTCGGCGGTTCCGAAATCGATGTCCGCGCGCAGCGTCTGCAACGGCAAGCGCCCCTGCAGGTACCACTCTTTGCGCGCGATTTCCGCGCCGTTCAACCGGCCCGCCACGCGAACCTTGATGCCCTTGCAGCCGAAACGCAGCGCCGAATCCACCGACTTGCGCATCGCGCGCCGGAATGCCACGCGCTTTTCGAGCTGCAGCGCGATCGATTCCGCCACGAGCTGCGCGTCAAGTTCCGGACGGTGCACTTCCTGGATGTCGATGTGCACTTCGCGCTTGGTCCGCTTCTGTACGTCCTGCTTGAGCTTGTCGATTTCCGAGCCCTTGCGGCCGATGATGATTCCCGGACGCGCGGTGTAGATCCGGATGACCAGCTTGTTCGCGGCGCGTTCGACGTCAATGCCGCTGATGCCGGCGGACTTCAGCTTTTCCTTCAGCACCTTGCGAAGCTGAACGTCTTCATGCAACAAGTCGGCGTAGTCTTTCTTCGCGAACCACCGCGACTTCCAGCCCTTGTTGTAGCCCAGACGAAAACCGTACGGATGTGTTTTCTGGCCCAAACTGTCCTCCTACTTCTTCTTTTTCGGAACTTGCTTGTTGCGCTGCTCGAGGGCCTTGCGCGCCTTGCGGACCGCGCCCTTCACACCTTTGGATTCGCGTTCTTCGGTGGCCGCCGCTTCCACGCGCTGCGTGACGGCGCGCTGATGCTCGGCCACTTCGACGATGATGTGCGAAGTGCGCTTCTGGTAGCGGAATCCTCGTCCCATCGGAGCGGGACGCATGCGCTTCCACCGCGGTCCTTCGTTCACATAGCAGGTGGTGACGTAAAGCTCATCGACATCGAGCGTCTCGCCGGCGTCTTCGGCCTTGCGTTCCGCGTTGGCGATGGCGCTGCGCAGCGTCTTTTCGATTTCTTTCGCCACGCGCTTCTTGGTGAAGCGAAGCGTGTGCAGCGCTTCTTCGGCGCGCTTGCCGCGGATCAGATCGATCACCAGGCGCGCCTTCTGCGGCGACACGCGCGCGTACCGCGCCTTGGCCACTCCGCCGATTTGTGGTGCCGCTTGTATTGCCGTCGCCATCGTCTATTCCTCTTCCTTCAATCCGTTACGACTTCGCCGCCGGAGCCGGCGCCGCGCCGCCCGCCGGAGCCGCAGCAGCCGCGCGTTCGAGCGCCGCTTTCACCGCGTGGCCTTTGAACGTGCGCGTCGGCGCAAATTCGCCCAGCTTGTGACCGATCATCTGCTCGGTGATGTACACCGGGATGAACTTCTTCCCGTTGTGCACAGCGATCGTGTGGCCGATCATGTCCGGCAGAATCGTCGAGCGGCGCGACCAGGTCTTCAAAACTTTCTTCTCGTTGCGCGCGTTCATCCCTTCCACCTTCTTGCGAAGGTGATCGTCGATGAACGGGCCCTTTTTCAGCGAACGCGGCATCTTGTGTCCTTATCCTTCCACCCGCCGCAGCTTCATCCACTGCGCGCGGCGAACTCGTTTGAATCCGCGAACCGGCCCGGATACCCGGTGCGACATCGGGCAGAAAGGACAAACAAACCGCGTCCCCTGCGCGTTCGGTTGCGTTTCCACAATCACGGCCCAACCGGACCGGCACAACCGGTACTGCACCTGAGGTGCGGCGGCTTTCGCCGTGGACTTCAGGGCCGGCTTGACTGCGCGGCGCGAAACGGTCTTGCGGTTTCGAGTCGCTCGCCGGGAGGTACGACGACGAGATGAACGGGCTGCTGTCATTTCGTGACTCCCCATTTTTCCCCCGCGCCGGGTCCGTGCCGTTCTACCTCTACTGCCGTCGAGAACTACTTGCGACGCTCGACGATCATGCTTTCGCTCTTGCGTTTCTTTCGCGTCTTCGCGCCCAGCGTGGGGAAGCCCCACGGAGTCTGCGGATGATTACCCTTCACGCGGCCTTCACCACCGCCGTGCGGGTGGTCCACCGGGTTCATGGCCACGCCGCGCACCGTCGGGCGCTTGCCGTGCCAGCGCGTGCGTCCCGCCTTGCCGTAGGTCACGTTCTCATGGTCGAGATTGCCGAGCTGGCCGATCGTGGCCATGCAACCGATGCTGAACTTGCGAACTTCGCCCGAAGGCAGCTTGACCAGTGCGAAGTCGCCTTCCTTGCTCATCAACTGCGCTGCGCCGCCCGCCGAGCGCACCACCTGGCCGCCCTTGCCGGGGTACAGCTCCAGGTTGTGCATCATCGTGCCGGGAGGAATGTGCGGAATCGGCAGGGCGTTGCCCGGCAGAATTTCCGCGCCCTCTCCGTTCTGCACCGTCATGCCGACTTCCAGGCCCACCGGCTGCAGGATGTAGCGCTTTTCGCCGTCCGCGTAATGCAGCAGCGCGATGCGCGCCGAGCGGTTCGGATCGTATTCGATGGCCGCAACCTTCGCCGGGATTCCGGTCTTGTCGCGGCGGAAATCGATCGCGCGGTACTTCTGCGCGTGTCCGCCACCGCGATGCCACGAGGTGACTTCGCCGTGCGAGTTGCGTCCGCCGGTGCGCTTCTGCGATTCCACCAGCGACTTTTCCGGCGTTTGCTTGGTGATTTCGCTCTTATCGAGCATCGTCAAAAAGCGCCGCGACGGTGTGTACGGTTTAAAAGTTTTCAGTGCCATCGTTGCCTCTTGCTTGCTGCCGGCCTACGGGCCCGGGTATTGCCGCAAACTACATGTTCTCGGCGTATTCGATCATCTTTTCGCCTTCAGCAAGACGAACGTACGCTTTCTTCCAGTCGCTGCGAAAGCCTTCCGCGCGTCCGCGGCGGCGGAACTTGCCGTGAAACACCGCGGTGCGGACGTGATCCACTTTCACCTTGAAAACGCGCTGCACGGCTTCGCTAATCTCGGTCTTGGTGGCGTCCTTCGCCACTTCGAAGACCACCGTGTGCTGCGTTTCCTTCACCCCCAGGCCCTTCTCGGTGATGATGGGCCGCCGGATGACTTTGAAAATCTTGCTATCCATGGCTTAACCCTTCTTCCCTTTGGCTTGGCTTGGACTTGGATTGCTTCCCGGCCGCTGGCTTCTTCGCGGTTTTATGCGCCGCTTCCTTCTTCGCAGGAGCCTTTGCCGCTTTGGCTTCCGTAGCAGGCTTTGCCGCCGCAGGGGCAGGTTCGATCTGCACGGGAACTTCCGGCCGGCGTCGCCGAAAGCGAACGGCTTAATTTCGCGACTGCTTCGCGCGAGAGAATCAAGTGTTCGTGGCGGAGCAAGTCGTACGCTTCAAGACCTGCCGCGGGAACCAGCGTGACGCCTTCAATGTTGCGGCTGGCGCGTTCGAGATTCAGGTTGTCGCCCGATTCCACCAGCAAGAACGATTTGGTCTCGCCGTCGCAGCTTTCCGAGCGCTTCCGCGAACGGCTTGGTCTTGTGCGAATCGAGCTTCCAGCCATCGAGAACCGTCAGCTTCTGCTCGGCGAGCTTCGCCGAAAGCGCCGAGCGCAGCGCGCCGAGGACCATTTTCTTCGGAAGCGCGTAGTCGTAGCTGCGCGGCACCGGCCCGTGGACCGTGCCGCCGTGGCGCCAGAGAGGCGACCGGATCGAGCCGACGCGCGCGCGGCCCGTGCCCTTCTGCTTCCACAGCTTCTTGCCCGAGCCGGAAACTTCGCTCTTGTCTTTCGTTTTGTGCGTGCCGGCGCGCTCACCCGCCAGATGGTGCCGCACAGCTTCGTGCAGCAGGTGCGGGTTGGGCTTGACGCCAAACACGTCGTCGGCGAGTTCAACCTGGCCGACGGTCTTGCCTTCGAGATTTTTCACGTCCACAACTGGCATCGTCGTTTTCTCTTTATCGGGCCCGTAGGCCTCAGTATCCGCTGCGACTACAGAGTCTTTACTTTGCGAATCAAAATGTAGCTGCCGGCCGGGCCCGGAACGGCGCCGCGCACCAGCAGCAGATTTTCGTCGGAATCGATCTTCACGACTCTCAAATTCTTAATCGTCTTCCGCTCGTTGCCCATGTGGCCCGGGAAAGTGCTGGCCCTTCCAGACGCGCGACGGAAACGAGCTGGCGCCGATGCCGCCCGGTGCGCGATGGAACATCGAGCCGTGGCTCGCGTCGCCGCCGCGGAAGTGCCAGCGCTTCACGCCGCCCTGAAAGCCCTTGCCCTTGCTGACGCCGGTGACATCGACCAACTCGCCGATCTTGAAGTTCTCGACCAGCACGCGGTCGCCGGACTTCGTTTCGTCCTTCGAGTCTTCGATCTTCACTTCGCGCAGGTAGCGCATCGGCGCGACATTCGCCTTCTTGAAGTGGCCGGTGCGAGCCTTGTTCACGCGCTGCGGCTTGATGAATTCCACCAGGCCGAGCTGCACGGCGTCGTAGCCGTCTTTATCCTTGGTGCGGCGCTGCACCACCACGCACGGGCCAGCCTGCAGCACCGTGCACGGTACCGCCGTGCCGTCTTCGGCGAAGACTTGCGTCATGCCCAGCTTGATTCCGAGAATTCCGTTGACTGCCATTTCGTTCGCTCTTTCCTTCGTAAGTCGCAGCCGCATGGGCAGCCGCGCCGTACAGCCTTGCTGAATTCTTTCGCGTTACTTCGTTGCGTGTTCGCGGCCGAAGGCCTTGATCTCTACGTCCACGCCCGGCGGAAGATCGAGCTTCATCAGCGCGTCCACCGTGTCCGGCGTCGGCTCCAGAATGTCGATCAAGCCGCTTGTGCGTGCGCATTTCAAACTGCTCGCGCGACTTTTTGTCCACGTGCGGCGAGCGCAGCACGGTCCAGCGGTTGATCACCGTGGGCAGAGGAATCGGTCCCGCAACATCTGCGCCGGTGCGCTTTGCGGTGTCCACAATCTCGCGCGTGGATTGATCGAGAATGCGGTGATCGTACGCTTTCAAACGAATTCGAATTTTTTCGCCGTTGGCCATAATTTACTCGATGATCTCGGCGACCGCGCCGGCCCCTACCGTGTGTCCGCCTTCCCGAATCGCGAAGCGCAAGCCCTTCTCCAAAGCCACCGGCGTGATCAGCGTGATCTCGCACGATACGTTGTCGCCCGGCATCACCATCTCTACCCCCGCCGGCAGCTTTACGTCGCCCGTCACGTCCGTCGTCCGGAAGTAAAACTGCGGACGGTAGCCCGTAAAGAACGGCGTGTGGCGGCCGCCTTCTTCCTTCGTCAATACGTACGCTTCAGCCTTGAACTTGGTGTGCGGGGTGATCGAGCCGGGCTTGGCCAGCACCTGTCCGCGCTCGACTTCATCCTTTTCCGTGCCGCGCAGCAGCAACCCCACGTTGTCGCCCGCCATCCCTTCATCCAGCAGCTTGCGGAACATCTCGATGCCCGTCACTGTCTTCTTCATCGTCGGACGGAAGCCCACGATTTCCACTTCTTCGCCCACCTTCACTTTGCCGCGCTCGATGCGGCCCGTCACCACCGTGCCGCGGCCCGAGATCGAGAAAATGTCTTCAATCGGCATCGCGAACGGCTTATCAATGTCCCGTACCGGCTGCGGTATGTTCTTGTCCACCGCTTCCATCAAATCCAGAATCGACTTCTCCCACTTCGCATCGCCTTCCAGGGCCTTCAGCGCCGAACCGCGTACCACCGGCAACGTGTCGCCCGGAAACTGGTAGCTCTTCAGCAGTTCGCGTACTTCCAACTCAACCAGTTCAAGCAGCTCGGGATCATCGACCATGTCGCACTTGTTCAGAAACACGCAGATGTACGGAACGCCCACCTGCCGCGCCAGCAAAATGTGTTCGCGCGTCTGCGGCATCGGTCCATCGGTCGCCGCCACCACCAGAATCGCGCCGTCCATCTGCGCCGCGCCGGTGATCATGTTCTTCACGTAGTCCGCGTGGCCCGGGCAATCGATGTGCGCGTAGTGACGGTTCGGCGTCTCGTACTCCACGTGCGAAACCGCAATCGTGATGCCGCGCTCGCGCTCTTCCGGCGCGTTATCGATCGAATCGAACGCCCGGAACGCTACCTTCGGGTTGTTCTTCGACAACACCTTCGTGATCGCCGCCGTCAATGTCGTTTTGCCGTGGTCGATGTGACCAATCGTCCCAATATTCACGTGCGGCTTTGTTCGCTCGAATTTCTCTTTCGCCATTTCTCTCTCAGCTCCTGTGTCGAACCGTTCTGCGCTGCTAAATTCGTTTTAAAGACTTACCGCTTCGGGCTGTCGCCGTTCTTGCCCTTGATGATTTCTTCCGAAATGTTGTTCGGTGCCTGCTCGTAGTGCGAGAAGTGCATGGTGAAGCTGCCGCGGCCCTGCGTGCGGCTGCGGATTTCCGTCGCGTAGCCAAACATGGTCGAGAGCGGAACCAGCACGTTGATGATTTCCGTGCCGCCGCGCGATTCACGGCCCTGCATCTGGCCGCGCCGCGAGTTCAAATCCGCGATCACCGGTCCCATGTAATCTTCCGGGACAACGACTTCGACGCGCATGATCGGCTCGAGCAATTTCGGATTGGCTTTCTTGCAAGCATCTTTGAAAGCCATCGAGCCCGCGATCTTGAACGCCATTTCCGAGCTGTCCACGTCGTGGTAGCTGCCGTCGGTGAGAACCACCGCAGCGTCCACCATTTCGTAGCCCGCCAGAATGCCGGTTTCCATCGCTTCGCGAATGCCGTCTTCGATCGGCTTGATGAATTCTCGAGGAACCGATCCGCCGACAACCTTATCGATGAACAGCAGGCGATGTTCCTTGTCGAAGCTGTATTTGCCGCCCTTGCCGCCGCCAATGTTCTTAGCCATTTCCGCGATTTCTTCTTCCGACAACTCGTGCATGTCGTCGTGGTTCGCGTGCGGAAGCGGATGGAGCTTGATGACAGCGTGGCCGTACTGGCCGCGTCCGCCGGTCTGCTTGATGTACTTGCCTTCGCCCTCGGCTTCGCGCAAAATCGTTTCGCGGTATGCGACTTGCGGACGGCCGACGTTGGCCTGCACGCCGAATTCGCGCATCATGCGATCGACGATGATTTCCAGGTGCAACTCGCCCATTCCCGAAATCAAAGTCTGATTCGTTTCCGCATCGGTGTGCATGCGGAACGTGGGATCTTCCTGGCCGAGCTTGCCGAGCGCGATGCCCATCTTTTCCTGGTCGGCTTTGGTCTTCGGCTCGATGGCAACCTGAATCACGGGCGCCGGGAAGTCGATGTTCTCAAGAACGATCGGCTTGTCTTCGTCGCACAGAGTGTCGCCGGTGGTGACGTTCTTCAGGCCGACGCAGGCAGCAATGTCGCCCGCTTCGATCGAATCGATTTCTTCGCGCTTGTTGGCATGCATGCGGAGCAATCGGCCAATGCGCTCGCGTGTCTTGCGCGTGGAGTTGTAAACGTTCTGCCCGGCTTTCAACACGCCGGAGTAAACGCGAATGTAGGTGACGTGGCCGACGAACGGGTCGGTCATGATTTTGAACGCGAGCGCCGCGAACGGTTCGTCGTCGGATGCACTGCGCACCAGAGTCGCTCCGCCATTCGGATCCGTACCTTCGACCGCTGGCACGTCGGCAGGCGACGGCAAGTAATCAATAACTGCGTCAAGCAGCGGCTGCAGGCCCTTGTTCTTGAAGGCGGAACCAGCGAGCACAGGAACCAGCTTCAGAGCGATCGTGGATTTGCGCAGCGAAGCGCGCAACTCGGCCGGCTCGATTTTCTGCTGTTCGAGGTATTTGTGCATGATGGCGTCATCATGCTCGGAAATGTATTCGACAACCTTGTCGCGATGCTCTTTGTAAAACTCCGGGGTAAGCGCCGAAGCTTTCACGGCGACGGCTACGGCCGGATGCGAGGCGAGATATTCCGCGTCCCACAACTTTTCGAGAGGCACGGTTTCGTATTCCGCGCCGAGCGTTTCATCTTTCCAGATAATGGCGCGCTCTTCGATGAAGTCTACGACGCCGATGAAATTATCTTCACGGCCAATCGGGAATTGCAGCGGAACCGGGTGCGCAGAAAGACGCTGGCGCATCGAGCGGACCGAGTGATCGAAATCGGCACCTATGCGGTCCATCTTGTTGATGAAAGCAATGCGAGGAACGCGGTACTTGTCGGCCTGGCGCCACACAGTTTCAGACTGCGGCTGCACGCCGGCGACAGCGTCAAAAATCGCGACCGCGCCGTCCAGCACGCGGAGCGAACGCTCGACTTCGACGGTGAAGTCCACGTGGCCCGGCGTATCGATGATGTTGATGCGATACTTCTTCGCAAAGCGCGTCCAGGAAGCCGTCGTCGCGGCGGACGTGATCGTAATTCCGCGCTCGCGCTCCTGCTCCATCCAGTCCATGACCGTGGTGCCTTCATGAACTTCGCCGATCTTATAGGTCACACCCGTGTAGAACAGGATGCGCTCGGTGGACGTCGTCTTTCCGGCGTCAATGTGAGCCATGATCCCGATGTTGCGGGTCTGATCGAGTTGTACCTGACGTGGCATGTGTCCCTGGGCCCGTGCTTACCAGCGATAATGTGCGAAAGCCTTGTTCGCTTCCGCCATACGGTGAACGTCTTCTTTCTTTTTCACGGCGCCGCCGCGGCCATTCGCTGCGTCCATGATTTCTTCAGCCAGCTTGTCGGTCATCGACTTGCCGCTGCGCGTGCGCGAATAGAGCACCAGCCAGTGAATCGCGAGCGACTGCTTGCGGAACGGGTTCACTTCCACCGGAACCTGATAGTTCGCGCCGCCTACGCGCCGGGTCTTGACTTCCAGCGCGGGCTTGCAGTTCTCAACAGCTTTCTTGAAAAGCTTGAATGCGTCGTCGTTGGTCTTCTTCGCGACCTGATCCATCGCGTTGTAGAAGATCGACTGCGCGGTGGCGCGCTTGCCGTCGTACATCATGCTGGAGATAAACTTTTGCACCAGATCGCTTCCGAAGACCGGATCTCCGGGAATCTTGCGGCGCAGTACCCAACCCTTGCGTGGCATCTATCGGCCTCCTACTTCTGAGCGGCTTTCGGCCGCTTGGCGCCGTACTTCGAGCGCGCTTGCTTTCGATTTTCAACGCCTGCGGCGTCCAGCGTGCCGCGAATGATGTGGTAGCGAACTCCGGGCAGGTCCTTCACACGGCCGCCGCGAACCAGCACGATCGAGTGCTCCTGCAGGTTGTGCCCAATGCCGGGAATGTAGGTGGTGACTTCAGCGCTGTTGGTCAGGCGGGCGCGCGCAACTTTGCGCAGCGCGGAGTTCGGCTTCTTCGGCGTCTGGGTATAGACGCGGACGCACACGCCGCGCTTCTCAGGACAACCTTCCAAAGCGGGCGACTTGGTCTTCACGCGAATCTTTTCGCGGCCGTGACGCACTAGCTGTGAAAACGTCGGCACAATTCTCTCCTCAACCTGATGAATCGAAAATTTCGATTTTGGCGCGCAAAGTTCCAACCCGCGCAAAAATCGGCGAGTGAATGAACAGAAAAGGTGCCAAACCGTAGGATTAAACCTAGGTACTCCGCGATGACGCTACTTCACCCCAAGGAGTGAACTGCATCGATTCGACTGCGGAGGAGGCTGTCACGGCTTTGCGGGGCTGGCGCCCCATTTCGGCCGCTCTTTCGTTCTCCGATCCGTCGTTCTCTGTTCCGGAGTCCGAAAGACTTCCCTAATCACCACACATGCGAAAGCTCAAAGCAACCGCGGAAGTATAGGAGAATCAGCAGCCCTTGTCAACTCGAATCAATCCAAAAAACAAATCGCGGGCTTTGGTCCGATTCGTGCCAAGGGCAACCGCTTCAAAATTTCCCGACTTCCAAAACCGGGGCGCTTGGGTCGCTCGCCCTACGCGAACAGCGTAATGGTACCACAAACTGTTATCGCTTTAGACACAATTGACTGAGATCCGCCCGCGCTGCACGGAGTCGCTGTAAGTGGCTTCTTTTCAATATATTACTACGAATTCCCAGACGAATAGTGCGCCCTGCCCTGAAGAAACTCCGGGAAAGCTCGATACGGTCTCTCGCGATTTGCGTTCGCCCACGCACGGCTCCAATTTGCATCTACTCAACTCCCGCCTCGACCGGCATTTACTCCCGCCCACATTCGCCCCTAAACTGTGTCCGGGCGAAATTCAACTGGGAGATGGGATGAAGAACCTCTGGGCGGCCTTCGTCGGCATTTTTCTTTTTGCAGCTTCCGTTACAGCGCAGCAGCAACTGTCGCCGCCTCACTCCGAGCAGCCCACTCCCCTGCCCGCCCCAATGCAAAAGCTCGCGCCCGATTATTCGAGCGAGCCTTTCGTCGTTGAAAAGTACGTCACCAAGGTCCGATTTGAAAATGACGGCACCGGCGAACGCGATCTCACCGCGCGGATCAAAGTGCAGAGCGATGCGGGCGTGCAGCAACTCGGCGAATTGGTTTTCGGATTCAGCTCCGCGAACGAACAGATGGACGTGAAGTACGTGCACGTCCTGAAACCCGATGGGACCGTGATTGCCGCCGCTCCCGATGCCATAAAGGAAATGACGGCCGCCGTGGAACGCGACGCGCCTGAATACACCGACTACAAAGAAAAACACATCACCGTTCCTTCGCTGCACGCGGGCGACACCATCGAGTACGACATCCTCACCCGCACCGTCACCTCGCTCGCGCCGAACGAATTCTGGTATTCACAATATTTCCTGCAGGACGCGATCATCCTGGACGAGCAGCTCGAAATCAACGTTCCAGCGGGTCGCGCGGTGATCGTGAAATCCGCGGACTATTCGAACGTCGATGGGCAAACAACCGCGGTTCATACCGCTTCGTTCTCGAAAAAAGATTTGGACGGCCGAACGGTATATTTGTGGAAGCACAGCCTGCTTTCGAGGCCGACCGACGACGAACTGAAAAAGAAAAAAACAAAGCCTTCCGAAGAAAAACAAGCGGACGTCCAGATCACCACGTTCAAAAGCTGGGCCGCCGTGGCCGCATGGTACGCCGATCTGGAAAAGGGCCGCACCACGCCGACTCCGGAAATTCGCGCGAAAGCCCAGGAGTTGGTTCAGGGCAAGACCACCGAGCTCGATAAAATGGCTGCGCTCTACAACTACGTCGCGCAGAATATCCGCTACGTCAGCCTGTCGTTCGGGCTGGGCCGGTTTCAGCCGCACACCGCGGCCGGCGTTTTTAAAAATCAATACGGCGACTGTAAAGACAAAGTCACGCTGCTCGCCGCGATGCTGAATGCCATCGACATTCCATCGGACGCTGTTTTGATTCCGTCGGCGCGAAAAATCGATCCATCCGTTCCGTCTCCATCGCAGTTCGATCACTTGATCACTGCGGTCCCCTACGACGGCAAGCTGATCTGGATGGATTCCACGGCCGAGGTCGCGCCGTTCCGCCTCTTGGCTTCGCCGCTGCGCGATAAATCCGCGCTGCTGATTCCTCCGGACGGCGCAGGCAAGCTCGTTGAAACGCCCGCCGATCCGCCGTGGATTTCAACGCAACGCGTCGAGCTGGACGCGCAGGTGACCGAACTGGGCAAGTTGAACGTGAAGCTGAAATATTTTCTGCGTGGCGACAACGAATACGTGTTGCGTGTCGCGTTCCGCCGCACGCCGCAAAACCAGTGGAAAGAGCTGGGCCAAACGATTGCATCGCTCGACGGTATCAAAGGCGAAGTGACGAGCGTGAAGCCGAGCGATCCTTCCGACACCGCGAATCCGTTCGAACTCGACATGGAATATTCGGAGACGGGCTTTCTGGATTGGTCCAGCAAGAAAAGCAAGGTGATCATTCCGATGCTGTCGCTGGGCTTGCCTGATGCGTCCGAGGATCAAGTGGATCCGATCAAGCTGGGCAGCCCCCTCGACGTCACTGAGCGCCTGACCATGACGCTTCCAAAGGGCTTCACGGCACAGCCACCCTTTGGCGTGAACGTGGATCGCGACTATGCGGCTTACAAATCCAGCTATCATTTTACGGACGGCACGTTCACCGCCGAGCGCAGCCTCAGCTTCAAATTGCGCGAGCTTCCGGCGTCGCGCACTAGCGAATACTTAACGTTCTCGCGCACTGTGGACGCCGACGAATCGCAAACGCTGCAAGTGGACAATCCCACGCCGGGCTCGCCGGACATTCCGAAGACGGCCACCGCCGATGAGCTTCTGGAATCCGGCATCGCCGCGCTGAATGCCGGCAATCCCGAAGCGGCTATTCCGCTGCTGAAGCGCGTCGCCGAAATCGATCCGAAGACCAAGCAAGTCTGGAACGATCTGGGACTCGCGTATCTGCGCCTCGGCCGGTTTGACGATGCCGCCGCCGCATTCCAAAAGCAGATCGAAGCCGATCCCTACGACGAGCACGTTTACAACTATCTGGGCCTCACGCGAAGCCAGCAGGAAAAATATCCGGAAGCGACGGAAGCGTTTAAGAAGCAGATCGAGATCAATCCGCTCGATCCCGTAGCGCACGCCGCACTGGGCGGAATTTATCTGGAGCAGCACAAATTCGCGGACGCCGTTCCGGAACTCGATAAAGCCACCGTTCTCGCGCCAGACAATGCGGAGCTGGAAGTCAGCCTGGGTCGCGCGCTTTTGAATTCAGGCCAGAAAGAAAAAGCGCTTGCCGCTTTTGAGAAGGCGATCGAAATCGCGCAGACGCCCGTGGTGTGGAATAACGTTGCGTACGACCTGGCTGAAAACGGAATCGAACTCGAGAAGGCGCGTCAGTACGCCGAGTCCGCTGTATCGACTACGGCCGCCGCGCTGCGCAACGTCGGCCTGCTGCACCTTACGCTCGACGATCTCGGCCAGGTTTCGAATATCGGCGTTTACTGGGACACGCTGGGCTGGGTTCACTTCAAGCAGGGCGATTATGATGTTGCTGAGCGCTACGTCCGCGCGTCGTGGCTGCTGAACCAGCACGGCGAAGTGGGCGATCATCTGGCGCAAATTTTCGAAAAACGGGGCCAGAAAGACGAGGCGATCAAGCTCTACGCGGAAGCGATGGCGGCGCAGCACTCTGTCCCAGAGACGAAAGCGCGATTGATCGTGCTGCTCGGAACAAACACAGGAATCGACGCGCTAGTCGCGAAGGCCAGGCCATCGCTCATCAGAATGCGCGACTTCTCTCTCGCTGAAGGTCTGAAGCAGGATGCGAAGGCGGACTTCTTCGTGCTGCTGTCGCCGCCTGCTCCAGGCACGAAGCGTCCCGTGGTGGACGCCGCAAAGTTTATCAACGGCAGCCAGGATCTTCGCCCGTTCGCCGATAAACTGAAGACCATCGATTTCGGCGCGGCGTTTCCCGATGCGTCGCCCGCAAAACTCGTCCGTCGTGGGACGCTCAGTTGTTCAGCGGCGAGCGGCAAATGCATCTTCACGCTGGCTCTGCCCGAAGACGTGCGCGCGCTGAATTAGTGGGATCGCCGACCCGGCTGTTATCTCTCATCCCCGATCGTGAAGCGTTGTGGCTCGCGGTCGGAGCGTCGCGAACAATTGCACGACCGCTGTACGCGCTTACGTCCGCGCAATCGCAATTCTACCCACACGCCCACGCATCTTCAGGCGGTCGCCGCGATTCTGAAAATATCGGGAGTTCAACTCTTCCGCGCCAAAATCCTCCACTGTTGCAAACCCAACGCCTCGCAGTTCCCGCTCCAGCTCCGCCGTATCGAAAAACAATTGAAACGGCTCGCCGGCTCGGGCCACTCTTCGAGCCATCGCGTCGAACGCGAGCCGACCTAGAAATCCAACGCTGGCGCGTGGCCTCGCATAATCGAACACCACGCTGCTGCCCTTCGCGCAACCGACGATGAACTCAAGCGTCGAAAACATTGCCGGCCTCGTGAGATAGGGCGTCACGCCGAGCCACGAAAAACACGTTTGCTTTGAGCGATCGAATCTTGCCGCGGCAAGTCCGTTCGCAAGCGACTCCGTTTCGAAATTTACCGGAGCGAACGTCAACGATTCCGGAATCGCGATGTGCCCCGTTTCGAGCCGCTTTTTTTTCCAAGCCTGGGTGGCCGGATGATCCACTTCGAAAACGCGAAGCTGCTCCGCCGGATACGGATTGCGATACGCGAATGTGTCCAGCCCCGCGCCGAGAATCACGTACTGAGTGGCCCCTCGCTTGATGGCGGACGCGAGCTCATCCTCCGCCACGCGACTGCGCGCCACTAAGAACGCCCGGAACGACGATGACGCAACTCCACGCGACTTCCGAGCTTCAGCGCGGACGAGCTCCTGCGCTTCCGCCGATAAAATCGGCAGCGCGATAGGGTCTTCCAGAATTTTGGGATTGTCGAACAGTTGATGAGCCGCGCGCCGCATCGCCACGCGCTGCGCAGTGATGCTGGGTCGGGCATCAATCATGGAAGGGCATGCACCGGGAATAAACAACGGAGCCGCGTAGGACGCAGCGGCGGACCAGACTACCGAATTTCCATCAGCTCTTTCTCTTTCAGCGCGAGCAGGTCATCGACTTTCTTAGTCTCGGACTGCGTCAGCTTGTCCAGTTCGTCGATGGCGCGCTTGCGGTCGTCTTCGCTCATTTTCTTTTCTTTCTCGAGCTTCTCGACGGCTTCTTTGATATCGCGCCGGACGTTTCGCAGCGCCGTCTTGTGGTTTTCGCTGACTTTGTGAATGTGCTTCACCATCTCTTTGCGGCGGTCTTCGGTGAGGCTGGGCATCGGCACGCGCACGATTTTTCCGTCATTCGTCGGATTCAAGCCCAGATCGGAGGTGCGAATCGCTTTGTCGATCATCGGCACCGCCGCGGCGTCCCATGGCGAAATCACAATTGTCGAAGCATCGGGAACGTTCATCGTGCCGAGCTGATTGATCGGCATCGGCGTGCCGTGATAGTCCACGCGCACATGATCGAGCACCGAGACGTTCGCGCGCCCGGTGCGCACCGTGGAAAGCTCCTTGCGGAAATCGTCCACGGCCTTTTCCATGCGCGTTCGCGCCTGAACCATCGCGTCTTTGCTTGATGCAATTGCAGTCATCGTGAAAATCGCCTCCGAATTCTCGAGCAGCGCGCCTGCGTTAGCTCGCAGTCACCACGGAACCCACGTGCTCGCCCAGCACCACGCGGCGCAAATTCTTCTCCACGTTCATATCGAACACCACGATCGGCATCTTGTTGTCCATGCAGAGCGAAATCGCCGTCGAGTCCATCACGGACAGGCCTTTCTGCAGCACGTCGATGTAGGTGAT
Source organism: uncultured Acidobacteriota bacterium (assembly GCA_963839325.1). Classification (GTDB taxonomy): domain Bacteria; phylum Acidobacteriota; class Terriglobia; order Acidiferrales; family UBA7541; genus Palsa-295. Next base: position 656,074 of record CAWIUO010000006.1, read on the forward strand.
CCGGTCGAACTTCTTCGCGTTCTTCACCTTTTCCGGATCGGCGTCGTAAACGCCGTCAACGCGCGTGGCCTTCAGGATCACGTTCGCCTTGATCTCCATGGCTCGCAGCGCAGCGGCGGTGTCCGTGGAGAAGTAAGGATTGCCCGTGCCCGCCGCGAAAATCACCACGCGTTCCTTTTCCAGGTGCCGCGTGGCGCGACGCCGGATAAACGGCTCGGCCACCTGATGCATCTCGATCGCGCTCATCAGGCGCGTATGGCAGCCCACTTTTTCGAGGGCGTCCACGAGAGCCAATCCGTTGATCACGGTTGCCAACATGCCCATGTAATCGCCGGTCGCGCGCTCGATCGCCAAATCCTTCTGCCGCGTCCCGCGAAAAATGTTGCCGCCGCCAACCACGATGGCCACCTGCACCCCGAGGTCGCGGATCTCTTTGATCTCGCGCGCCATGGTGTGCACGGTCTCGGCATGAATGCCGGACTCATTCGGCCCAGACATCGACTCACCCGAGAGTTTCAGTACGATTCTTTCGTACACTGGCGAGCCGGTTGGCGCTTTTTTATCTTTGGCTAACTGTGGTTTCGTCATCGCAGGATTGGCCAGCCCCCTGGCTCGCCGAGCATTCTAACAGAGAAACACGCACCTTCGCCCCGCAAGATACCCGCAATCAAAGGCCCGAAGTTGAATTTTCAACGTCCCGTTCGCAATTGAACCATCGCGCAGGCAAAAAAAATCCGCCGTGGTTGCGGCGGATTTTCTTTCTGCGAAATGGTTCGTTTCAATTTAGACCGACGGCACCGCGACCGCTGTATCCGCGGCGGTGTCCTTGCCGCTTTCCAGCTCGCCCACCTTGAACCGCTTGAAGCGGCTCACGGTGATGTTCTCGCCGATCTTGGCGATGGCCTGGTCGATCAATTCCTTGATCGTTAGCCCTTCGTCCTTAATGAAGTGCTGTTCGTAGAGGCAATTTTCCTCATAGAACTTCTCCATCTTGCCGGTGACGATCTTCTCCACCACGGCATCCGGCTTGCCAGTCTGCTTGGCCTGATCTTTGTAGATCTCCCGTTCGCGGTCGAGAGTTTCCTGGGTCACTTCGTCGCGCTTCAAGAAACGCGGATCGAGCGCAGCGATGTGCATCGCTACGTCGTGGCACAGCCGCTGAAAATCGTCGGTGCGCGCCACGAAATCGCTTTCGCAATTCACTTCGATCAGCACGCCGATCTTTCCGCCCGCGTGAATGTAGCTGCTCACCAGGCCTTCGGACGTCGAGCGCTGCGCCTTCTTCGCCGCTGCGGCCTGTCCCTTCTTCCGCAACACGTTGATCGCCTGCTCGATATCGCCGCCGGCTTCGGCGAGCGCATCCTTGCACGCGGCAAATCCCGCGCCGGTGCGGTCGCGAAGTTCTTTCACCTGTTGCGCTGATACGTTCGGCTTTCCCTCTGGAGTTGCCATCGCTACACCAATCCCTCTTCTATAAGTTCCGGCTAAGCGTTCCGCCGCCCAAGACTCGGCGCAACACCCGCCCTTACCGCGAAAAATTTAAAACCGGAGTTGCCTGCGTGCTGGACCGGGTCTGATTCTCCCGGTCCGTCGAGGTTATCTCTACCGATGCTGAATTTCGTCCTCGGTCGGCAGCGGCAAGGCTTCTTCCGCTATCGCTTCGGTGGGCTCGCCTTCAACGAAATCGCCTTCCTGCTTCTCATAGACTTCGTACGCGCTGGTGTCCACGTAATCGGGTCCATCTTCGCCCGCGCCGTCCACCGACTTCTGATCGGCGATCTGCGTTTGCTCGAAGGACTGATTGCCGACAACGACTGCGTCGGAAATCTTCGAGGTAAACAGGCGAATCGCGCGCAGCGCATCGTCGTTGCCTGGGATCACCCAATCCACCAAATCGGGATCGCAGTTCGTATCGACGATCGCCACGACCGGAATGCCCATCCGGCGCGCTTCGCGAACCGCGATCAGTTCCGCGTTCGGATCGATCACGAACATCGCATCCGGCAGCGTGGTCATGTTCTCCACGCCCGAGAAGTTCTGCTTCAGGTGCTTCAATTCGCGATCCAGGCGCGCCGCCTCTTTCTTCGAAAGTTCGGACATGCGCCCGTCTTCGCTCATCGCCTTCAAAAGCTTCAGGCGCTTGATCGATTTCTGAAGAGTGACCCAGTTCGTCAGCGTGCCGCCCAGCCAGCGGTGGTTCACATAGAACATGCCGCAGCGGTTCGCTTCTTCAGCGATGGCTTCCTGCGCCTGGCGTTTGGTGCCGAGAAATAGAATTCGTTTACCCTGCGACGTGATTTCCGAAACGTAGCGCGCGGCTTCGCGGAACATCTTCAGCGTCTTCTGCAGATCGATGATGTGGATCCCATTGCGTTCCCCGAAGATGTATTCCTTCATCTTGGGGTTCCAACGGCGCGTCTGGTGGCCGAAGTGAACACCGGCCTCCAGCAGCTCTTTCATTGTGATCTCGACTCCCATGGTTCTCCTTTTCAGAAAGGGAAGCTTTTTCCGGCGGCTCGAAGTTCGCTCCGCTCGGCAGCTTCCTTTTTTGCCGGCTTCTTGCCGGCCGTGATGTAACCCAGCCCCCGCCTACAAAATCGTATTCAGGAGCCGGGTCCAAACTTTTGTGTGTCGCGCCGCTCGCATCAACGAGCCGCGCAACGCGCAAGCATTAGCGCTTGCTGAACTGGAAGCGGCGACGCGCGCCCTTCTGTCCGTACTTCTTGCGTTCCTTCATGCGTGAATCCCGCGTCAGGAATCCATTGGTGCGCAGCGCCGGCCGCAGTTCCGGATTCAGTACCGAGAGAGCGCGCGAAAGTCCCATGCGCACCGCTCCGGACTGCCCGCCGATTCCGCCGCCCTTCACCACCGCGCGGACTTCGAGCTGATCCTGCATCTGCGTGAACGACAGCGGCTCGGTCGCCGCCTTGTTCCACGCCACGTTCCGGAAATACTCTTCCACCGGCTTTCCGTTCACGGTGAACTTCGCCGCGCCGGGCTTGATGTACACGCGCGCCACGGATTCTCGGCGGCGGCCAGTGCCGTAGTGCTGCTTCACTTTTCCCTGAAACGTATTCGTTGAGCTCAAAGCTCCCCCTCGTGAATCGCGTTTCCGCAGCTAGGCCGCGGAGACAAGTAGGCCCGGCGGAGATTTCCGCCAAACACAAAAATTTAGAGTCCGAATGGTGCGAGGTTACAGCGCGATCGGCTGAGGCTTTTGTCCGGTGTGGCGCGCAAGACCTTCACTTCCGGCATAAACACGCAGCTTCTTTGCTCTTCGTGCCCGCAGCTTGTTCTTGGGCAGCATCCCCAAAACCGCTTCACGCACGACCTCTTCTGGACGACGTTCCAACATTCTCCGGATCGGGGTTTCTTTCAGCCCGCCCGGCCATCCACTGTGACGGCGGTACACTTTCTGGTCGATCTTGTTCCCCGTCAGCTTCACCTTTTCGGCATTCACAACCACAATATGGTCGCCACAATCCAGATGCGGCGTGTACGTCGGCTTGTCCTTGCCGATCAACATGCGCGCGACTTTGGTCGCCAAACGGCCCAGCACCACTCCGTTCGCATCGATCACGAACCAGTTCTTGCCCACCATCAGGTCTTCGGCCTGACGTCCCCGCGGTATATATGTAGCCATCAGCTAGTCACACCTTTCCTTCTAGAGACAAACGTAGAGTTTAAGGTATGCCCTTATCTCTGTCAACCGAATGTCAATTGGGGGCCTGAAACTCAGGTCTAAACGAAGATCGACTCTGCGCAAAAAAGATAGGCCCGCGGCCGGCCATCAGGCAAACCTCGCGGGCCCTAAATAATTGGACTTCCCGAGAACTATTCGACGATGAGCTCGACGTGGCCGCTTACGCGGTCGCCGTGCTCTTGCCGCGGACGCCGGCTGCCGCGCCTTCGGCCAGGTCGCCGGTCTTGTCAATCTCGATGGAGCCCTTGAAGTAGGCGCCGTCTTCGATCGAAATGCGCGCGGTGGTCAGGTCGCCGACCACCGAGCCGTCCTTCTTGATCTCAATGCGGTCGCGGGCGCGAAGATTGCCCTTCACGTTGCCGTAGACCACCACTTCGCGCGCGATCACGTCCGCGGTGACTTTCGCGCTGGCGCCCACCGTGAGCTTGCGGTCTTCCAGCTGAACGAGGCCTTCGACGCTGCCATCGATCAGCAAATCCTCATTGCCGGTGATTTCGCCCTTCACGTGAAGCGTGGATCCGAGCCGCGCGATTCCGCCCGGCGTCGTGCTTGGGTACGTCGAATCTGGTGCCATTGTTCTTGCCTCCCCAGTGAAAGCCGGTGCCTTCGCACTCGGCGCGTTCGCGTTAGATATCGTGCTGCCGTTCTGAACCGTGTGCCCGTTCGCCTGCTGCTGCGGAGCGAGCGGACCCGTGGACCCTGCGTCGGGCTTTTTGTCTCCCCACATCTGCCCTCCTCGGCCGAAGCCCGGAGGAGCCCAGAGAATCACGTGAATATAAGGACCGGGTCTCTGAATGTAGTCCCGCGATGGAGCGGTGCCAAATTCAAAATGAAACTGATGTGTCTCACCCGATAAGGGCGCCCCATTTTCAGGGCAACGATTGAGGGCTGCTGGGTAGCGGCTCGGAGAGTTTGAACCCGAGATGCGCCCAAGCGCAAGCCGGAATTTCATCCTCATCAGCAAATAAAAAAGGCCGGCCCAGCCATGGACGAGCACTGGACCGGCCTCTCTCGTGGCCCGCTCACGGGCGCCGTACCTAATATTTCCGCAGGACGCCCACTACGCGGCCCTGAATCTTCACATCCGACGCAGCCACCATGATGGGGGACATCGTCGAATTCGCGGGCTGGAGACGAACTTTCCCGCCCGGCTCGCGGTAGAAACGCTTCACCGTGGCGTCGTCCTCACCCACCAGAGCCACCACAATCTCGCCTGGGTTGGCCACTTGCGTCTGCTCGACAACGATGTAGTCGCCGTCCAGGATGTGATCGTCGCGCATGGACTCGCCCTTCACCTGCAGCACGTACGTTCCCTGCCCGCGCGCAAAGTCCGCGAGCGAAATCGTCTCGTTCGTCTCCACGGCTTCCAGCGGACGGCCCGCAGCGATTCGGCCGGCGAGCGGCAGCTCCACCACATGGCGGTCCATCACCTGCTCGCGCACTGGCTTCGGCAGCTGCAGCACTTCGATCGAGCGGCTCTGGTTGTAGCCGCGCCGCACGAATCCCTTTTTCTCGAGCGTGGAGAGATGCTTGTGCACCGTCGCGAGCGAGGTGAGCTTCAGCGCGTGCGCAATCTCTTCAAAACTCGGCGAGTAGCCGTTCTTGTTCAGAAATCCCACCAGGTAGTTGAGCACTTCTTTCTGTCGTTTCGTCAATGCCATCAGACGCCCCTTTGGGTCGTACTATCTTGCGCCACTATGGGCGAAGTAAAAGCGAAAGTCAATGGTACTTAGGGACAGCCTGTCCTTTTATTTTTCCCGTCCGGAAGGGCTAACGCTGTGGAAATCGGAGGCTTACGATTTGCCGTTCGTATTCGAAAAGTTGCCGCGCCGACGGCGGTTCGGGCGGCCGTTTAGGGCGGCTGTTGCCGCAGAAGAAGGCGGTGGTACCACCGAGAGCGAGTCACGAATCGCGCGGATTTCCTGCTTCGATTCTTCGGCCGTTGCCTGCATGCGTTCGTAGACTTTTTCGAGCAGCCGCTGCAGCGAGTCGTCGATGTGGCGCCGCATTGTGACCGAATGTTCGGTGATTTTTTCGTCCACGATCTCGCGAACCATCTCGCGCATCGAAAGGTTCTGCCGGTCGCGGAACCTGTCGGCGTTCGGCGCGCGGTGGGGTGCCGTTTTCGCCGCCGCTGCAATTTCTGCGGTCACATCCACTTCGAAATCTTCCGTGACTGCCACCGACGACGGCACCAGGTGCACCTGGTCCGATCCGTTCGCGCGGCTCGGCGCGCTCGCCATCGAAAGCTTTGGAGGCTCCGGCTCGTTTTTGTCTTCGCCATCCCCTGGAAACGGAAACCAGTCCGCCGGCGGAGCAGCCAGGCTCCACACATTTCCGGCGACCTCGAACTCCAATCCGATGTGATAGACGTCCTGGTACGAACGCGGCCGCTGCACCCAGATCACTCGGCCTCTCACGCTTCGCGACGGCAGCTTGCGGTGCGCCCGATGGACTTCAATCGAAACCGACGTGTTTTTGGGGACGTAGTGAACCGACTGATACTTGCAGCCATAGCAGTTGATCATCACGGTGTGCGTGGTTTCGTGGAACGGCTGCCCGAGCGCATCCGTACCGATCACCGTGATCGGGACGGACTTAATGATGCGCGTACTTCGGCGCTTTTCCGCGCCGGGCGCTTTCGGGTCCTCAAATTCGGTCACACACAACTCCCAGGGGCGATTCCTAAAGCTAGCACTTCCCCGGGGGAGTCGAGATGAACCTTGGGAAACTGTGCGAAAAAGGTAAAGGGAGAGGTCTTCCAAAATGACCCACGGGCACTCAGCCTCCACCCGTAGCGAACGCCGGCTTCTTGTGCCGAAAGCGCAGAAACCACGTTAAGAATCCCACCACTCCAAGCCCGATCGTTACGTACAGCACCGTCCATCCGTGCGCCAACACCACAGCAAAAATCTTCCGCCCGTACCTCGCGCCCAGATACGCCAGGATCGTGTAGCGGATTGCGCGCCCGAGCGTCAGCGCCGCAAGGAATTTCGACACCGGATATTTCATCGCGCCCGCCGCAATCACAAACGGCACCATCGGCATCGGCGGCGGCAGCAACGCGGGCACAGCGATCGCGCTGAATCCCCACCGCTCGAAAATGGAATTCACTTTTTTGATCGTCCGAGGTGAGAAGCGTTTGGCCATCGCTTTCTCGCCCTGCGCCCTGGCGATCCGGAAAGTCAGAAACGCGCCGAATACCGAGCCAACCGTCGCCATCACCGCGTAATAGATCCACAGCGTCTTCTCGTGAGCGGAGAGTACGATCGTCATCGCATCCACGCTACCGGGTACGGGAATCACCGAGCTATCGATGATGCCCAGCAGAATGAGGCCTGGGCCGCCCAGATGAAAAAACCAGCGCCGCACGGCGTGCGCCGTGGAAGGCGGCACCTTGCGTACCTGATTCTGAAGAAGCGTGAGCAAGTCCAATCTCATTTTTCGATGCATCCAAACGGCAACACCCGCCGCGCAGTCGAGCGCGAAATTCCACGCCTTATGCTAACCTAACGTAGAAGATGCACGAGCTTCGTTCGCGGGCTTTCTTTGAGCTGCGTCCGCGCTGATCGAGCGCTGCCACATAGCTCCTCTCGCGAACGATTCGCACCGGCGTATTGACCGCCTAACATTGAGACGCGCAGCCACTGTCCGCCGTTTCGATCGAACACGGATCCTGCCGCATCCTGCGAGACAATCCGCGCATCTTTAATACGAAGCGCTATTGCTTCGTTAATCCATCTTGAGGTCGGGCAAACGAATGGCTTCGACGATCACTGAACCCCTGGCGCGCCGACGCGAAACCGTGGAGAACGCGGTGATCCGCTTCTGCGGCGACTCGGGCGACGGCATGCAGATCACCGGCAGCCAGTTCACCAATACGGCTGCGCTGTTCGGCAACGATCTCGCCACGTTCCCCGATTTCCCGGCCGAAATTCGCGCTCCTGCGGGAACGCTCCCCGGCGTCAGCGGATTCCAGGTTCACTTTTCGTCCACCGACGTTTACACGCCCGGAGACGCTGTGGATGCGCTCGATCGCCATGAATCCTGCGGCGCTGAAGATGAACCTCGCCGACCTGAAGCCGAACGGCATCCTGATCGTCAATCTCGATCACTTTCTTGAGACCGATCTGCGCAAAGCCAACCAGACGTGAAAACCCGCTCGAGAATCACTCGCTCGACGGCTACCGCCTCTTCAAAGTCGAGCTCACGAAACTCACGCGCGCCGCGCTAAAGGATCTCGGCCTCGACACCAAGAGCATGGACCGCTGCAAAAACTTCTTTGCGCTCGGCATGTGCTACTGGCTCTACAACCGTTCGATGGAACCCACCGAGCGCTGGCTGAACGACAAGTTCAAGAGCAAACCGATCCTCGTGCAAGCCAATTTGCTCGCGATGAAGGCTGGCTATGGTTACTGCGACGCTTCGGAATCGTTTCAGGTCACCTACGACATTCCGCCTGCGAAACTCGAGCCCGGCCTCTACCGCAACATCAGCGGCAACGCCGCGATCGCGATCGGCTTTGTGGCTGCCTCGCAAAAAGCCAACGTAAAACTGTTCCTCGGCTCATACCCCATTACACCGGCGTCGGACATTCTTCACGAGCTTTCGATGTATAAGGATTTCGGCGTGATGACGTTTCAGGCCGAAGACGAAATCGCCGCCATCACCGCCGCCATTGGCGCGGCTTACGCGCGGCGCGCTCGGCATCACCACCACTTCCGGCCCAGGCATGGCGCTGAAAACCGAAGCGCTCGGCCTTGCAGTTGCGGTCGAACTGCCGCTCGTCGATCTGCGATATTCAGCGCGGCGGCCCCTCCACCGGTCTGCCGACGAAAACCGAGCAAGCCGATCTTGCTGCAAGCGCTCTTCGGCCGCAACTCCGAAGCTCCGATTCCCGTGCTTGCTCCATCTTCGCCGGGCGATTGCTTCTGGATCGCGCTCGAAGCCAGCCGCATCGCCATCAAGTACATGGTCCCGGTCATCGTTCTTTCCGACGGCTACCTTGCGAATGGCGCCGAGCCGTGGAAAATTCCCACGCTCGACGAGCTTCCGGAAATTCCGGTGAAGTACGAAACGAATCCCGAAGGCTTTCAGCCGTACAAGCGCAATCCGGACACGCTCGCGCGTCCGTGGGCCATTCCGGGCACGCCGGGGCTAGAGCATCGCGTCGGCGGGATCGAAAAACAGGACGTCAGCGGGAACATCAGCTACGACCCGCTCAATCACGAGCATATGGTTCGCACCCGCGCCGAAAAAGTCGCGCGTATCGCGCAGGACATTCCGGACCTCGTTCCCGAAGGCGACGCCGAGGGCGATTTGCTGATCGTCGCCTGGGGCTCGACCAGCGGCCCGATCACAGCGGCGATGAAGGCTCAGCGCGCCAAGGGCCGCAAAGTCGGCCACGTTCATCTGCGCCATCTGAATCCGCTGCCGCGCAATCTCGGCGAAGTGATGAGGCGCTACAAAAAAGTCCTGGTCCCCGAAATGAACATGGGCCAGCTCGTGATGCTGCTCCGCGCGAAGTACCTCGTCGACGCGCATCAGCTACAGTAAAATACAGGGCAAGCCGTTCAAGCAGTCGGAAATCGAATTCAAGATCGAGGAATTGCTCGGCGTTCTGTAGGACGCGATCCAGGGAGAAACAGTTTGGCTACCGATACGCTGCCGATTTACAAGAAGCGAGATTTTCAGACCGACCAGGAAATCCGCTGGTGCCCAGGGTGCGGCGACTACGCGATTCTCTCCGCCGTGCAGATGGTTTTTCCCGAGCTTGGCGTCACGCGCGAGAATTTCGTCTTCATCTCCGGCATCGGCTGCTCCAGCCGTTTCCCGTATTACATGAACACGTTCGGCTTCCACACCATCCACGGCCGCGCGCCCGCGATCGCAACGGGAGTGAAACTTGTTCGTCCGGACTTGGAAGTTTGGGTCGCCACCGGCGACGGAGACTCGCTTTCCATCGGCGGCAATCACACGATTCACATGCTGCGCCGCAACGTCGGCCTGAAAGTGCTGATGTTCAACAACAAGATCTACGGCCTCACCAAAGGCCAGTATTCGCCGACGTCCGAAGTCGGAAAGAAAGCGAAGTCCACTCCGTTCGGCTCCGTCGATCGGCCGTTCCATCCGCTTTCGCGTCGCGCTCGGCTCGGAAGCCACGTTCGTCGCGCGCTCCGTGGACGTTTTCCAGCAGCACTTGAAAGAGACGCTGAAGAAAGCTGCCGCGCATTCCGGCTCCGCCTACGTGGAAATTCTGCAGAACTGCAACATCTTCAATGACGGCGCGTGGGAAACACTCACCGAAAAAGAAACGCGCACGACAACGTGCTTGAACTCGTCCACGGCAAGCCGCTCATCTTCGGCAAGAATCGCGACAAAGGCATTCGCATGCGCGGTCTTGAACTCGAAGTCGTCACGCTTGGCAACGGCATCACCGAGAGCGATCTGCTCATCCACAACGATTCCGATCCGAACCCGCTCTACGCCTTCGCGCTCTCGCGCATGGATACGATGGAAGGGTTCCCCACTCCTATCGGCGTCCTTCGCGGCATCGAAGGCATTCCTCGCTACGAAGATCTGATCAACCAGCAGATCCAGGACGTCCAGGCCAAGCGCGGCAAAGGCGACCTCGGCAAACTCCTCCGCGCCGGCGACACCTGGGAAGTCCGCGCATAAGAACTCTAAATTTGAATTGGAATTTTAATTGGGGGCGTTCGCCTGATTTTTGGGCGGTCGTCTTGCTTTTGTGACCCGCGCCTTGGAGTTCCGAGCAGGAGATTTTCACACCGATCGAATCTACCGCTGAAAGCTTCGCGTTTTTCCGGTCGGATCGATCGGTAACGACGCCGTCTTCCAGTCCACGCCAGTTGGACGAATCCCGACACCAGCAACATACAAAGATCCTTCGGTCACGCCATCGATTCCCAAATCCCGATCGATCTTCGAATCCGCAATCGCCATGGTGCAGAACGGCGCAAGCCCGAGCCACGTTGCCGTCAGGCAGAACGTCTGGCACAAGTGTCCCGCCTCGGTCAGCACCACGCGATACGCGCGCGGATACCGATACTTCCATTGCGTGCGCGTAAAAACGCCGGTCATCACCACAAACGCGCAGGCATCCGAAAACCATCGCTGTCCCACGAGGTAATCCGACATGCGGTTGCGCGTCATGCCTCGCCGCAAGCGCTCCAGTTGGTGGCGGCTCGCATCGTAGTGATAAATTCCCGGCGCCACGCTCTCCACATCCCGCGCGACCAGATACGCCTCGATGGGATGCAGCGCGCCGCCAGACGGCGAAGTTTTCACCGCGAATCTCCCCAGCGGCGGCACGTCCGCCCACTCGCGCACTCCAAACGTCAGCCCCAGCAGCGTGCTCAAATCTGCGAACGATAGATTTCCCGGCCGCAAATCTTCGCCACGTTCGGCGCGAAGTCAGCACGCGCGGAAATTCGCCGGCTCGCGTTCCGCCAGCAGCCGCGTCTTCACGGCTCGCGGGTAGCGTTTGACCGGCATAGGCATCGCCTTTTCGTGCGTCAGCTCTTCCATGTAATGCAGCGTGCGCACCAGATCGGCAGTGAACGGCAGGTCGCGTCCCGTAAAGTGGAAAAACCCCGCAGCGGGATTCCAATGATTCCAGGCGTGCATGGAGCGTTCGAGTGGATCTTCTTTGCGGTCCGAACGCTGCAACAGTGAATGCCGCACAAGCTCGGCAACGGCCGCGCGCAGCGAAGCGGTCGAATATTTCGGAAGTTGGCGCGCGAGCGCCTCAAGCGAAAGCCAGTGCCGGAAGAAATGCAGCACTTCAGCGGCAAGTGGCGCTGCCGTTGCGCCCTTGCCGATCGCGTAATTTCGGAAAATCAGATCGCCGCCGTTCCAGTAGGAAATCAAACACGGAGAACGCCGGAACAGCGTCTGTTTCGCTTTGGCCATGCGGATGGGAGCGGACGGACGCGTAGGAATCTCCGCGCCCGTCCGGCGTTACTTCTTGGTCTTGAACGTCTGCCCGTACAACGTGGGGGGACGGCAAACGTGCAGAACGATTCCGTGCGACCGCTTCAGCGCCTTCAAATTCAGATCGATCTTTTTCTGGTCCTCTTTCGCAACTTTCCCGCGCAGCGCTTTTAATTTCTTCTCGTGTCTTTTCGATTTCCTTCGTAACGTTTTTCAGCGTGAATTTAATCGTGGCCATTTAGGCCTCCTTCGCAGTGGTGCATTCGCTTCAAATCGACGGGAACCGCGTTTCTCTTGTGGCTTCCCGATGGGCGGTCCTACTTCTTCGTTTTCGTTCGAAACACTTGTGCGTAATGCGCGAGTGGTCTGCACACAACCCCGATAATTCCCCGGGCCCTTTCCAAGCTGCGCAGGTTCAGGTCGATCTTTTTCTGGTCGGCCTCGATCACTTTTCCGCGCAGGGCGCGCAGTTTCTTCTCCGCCGCTTCAATGTCCTTCGTAATGTTCTTCAGCGTGAACTTCACGGTGGCCATTTCGGTCTCCTCGCACAACCCACATACTCTTCGTCATATCGAGCAGCGTGGCCCGCGTTGCCGGAATTCCCGGAACGGCGCGAGTGTAGTTGACGCTCGATGTAGCGTCAAGCGAGTTCACGCCGGCGGCCGCCCTGCTAGAAAAACGCCACAGTCTCAATTCGAATGAGTCGCAACGGGGTGGAACGGAAGGCCAATTTTTTCTACGAGCAGCGCGAATCGCGGATCGGATCGCAAAGCAGCGAGCCGCGGATGTACGGCTAGGTTGATCAGGCGCACCGATCGCTCGTCGTAGGCTTTATTGAGCCACTGAAACGCCTCATCCTTTTGTCCCAGTCCCACATAAACCAGCGCGATGCTGTACGGCGAAACATACTGCCGCGCGGACATCTCGAGCAGTTCATGCAGAATCGCGAGCGCCTCGGTCTTCTTCCCGGCCACCGCGTAAGCGTTCCCCAGTTCGGCCTTGAAGGAAGTTTCGTTTCCGGAAAGCTCCAGCGCTTTTTGCAGCTCCGCCAGCGCCGCTTGATCGTCGCCCTTCGCCAGATACGCCTGCCCCAGATATCCGTGCGCCACCGCAAAACTCGGGTCGAGAGCTACGGTCTTCTTCGCCTGCGCGATTGCGTCGTCGTACCCGCCGGCCAAGTACAAAACCCATGACAAGTTCGCGTTGATGATCAGCGATCGCGGATCGAGTTCCTGCGCCAGCCTCATCTCTGAGATAGCCTGTTCGTTTTGTCCGGCATCGGCGAGCGCCAGGGCGTACCAGTGGTGCGCGTTCGCGTCGCCCGGATTCAGCTCGATCGCCCGCTTGAACTCATCCAGCACGCCATCCCATTCCAACCGGTAGGCTCGTATCTGCCCCAGCACGGCGTGCGCTGACGCCAGGCTGTCGTCCAGTTGCAGCGCTTTCGCCGCGGTTGCTTCCGCCTCGGGAAGCACATCCGAGGACTGCACGTCCGTGTAGTCCGCCTCCAGCGTCAGCGCTCCGGCCAGTCCCGCATACGACGGTGCGTACGTCGGATCGAGCTGAATCGCTTCGCGGTAGTCCGCCACCGCTTGCGTCAATGCCTCGCCCGTTCGTTTCGCCGCCTGAAAATTTCCTTGGAGGTATGCGTCGTACGCGGCGGGCACCACCGTCCGAGATTTCGCGAGGCGCTCCTTTTCCGGCTGCGTCAATTCGATTTGAATTTGCGTTACCACGTCGCGCGCCACGTCACTCTGCAGCGCCAGGATGTCCGTGTTTGTTCTTTCGTAGCTGTGCGCCCACAAATTCTGTCCCGTCTGCGGCTGCACCAATTCTGCGGCGACCCGCACACGATCGCCCGATCGCAAAACCGACCCTTCCACCAGCGCGTCCACGCCGAGTTCCTGCGCAATCTCCGCCGGGCTTTCGTGCTTGTCCTTGTACTGCATCACCGAAGTTCGCGAGATCACCCGCAGCTTCTGAACCTGCGAAAGCTCGGTAATCAACGCGTCCGTCATCCCGTCCGCGAAATAATCCTGCTTGGGATCGCCAGTCAGGTTTTCCAGTGGCAGCACGGCCAACGATTGAATCGACGCCGCGCCCACGGAAGGCGACCCGCGCCACTTCACCTCCACCAGCTTCCAGACTAACGCCGCGATCAGCAGCAATGCGACAACTCCGATCGAAGCAATCGCCGCGCGTTTGCCCCGCGACCAGCCCACCGCCGGGATCGCCGGCTGTACGCCCGACGGCAGAATCGCGCTCGCCGGGATCACCGACGAGTTCGTTCGCAACGCCTCCAGCGCCGCCCGCACCTCGCTCGCGTGCTGATATCGCTGCGCCGGATCCTTCGCCAAGCTGTGGTCGATCACCGCGCGCAGGCCCAGCGGCACGTTGTCGCGCAAGGGCGGTAGCGAATCGTGCAAAATCGCCGAACTTAGTTCGTACGAAGTCCTGCCACGAAACGGCCGCTTTCCACTCACCATTTCGTACAACACCACGCCCAGCGCCCAAATGTCGCTGCGCGCGTCGGCCGGGTCGCCACGGAATAATTCGGGCGCCATGTAATGCATGGTTCCGACAATCGCGCCTTCCGAAGTCAGCGTGCTTATCGATTGCGTCTTCAGCGAAATCTCGCCCGGAGTCATGTGCTTCGCCAGACCGAAATCCAGCACCTTGAGCCGTCCACCCGGCATCACGATTACATTCGGCGTCTTCAAATCGCGGTGAACCACTCCGCGTTCGTGCGCGTGGGCGATGGCGTCCGCGATCTGCTCGCCATACCGGATCACCGTATCGACAGGCAGTCCTTCTTCCGGAATCTGCTCAGCCAGAAGCCGGCCGGTGACGAACTCCATCACGATGTAGCTCTTCCCGTCGGCCTCGCCCACGTCATAAATCGTGCAGATGTTGGGATGGTTCAGCGCGGATGCGGTACGCGCCTCGCGAATCAGCAGCGCGCGCGCATTCTTATCGTTGTTAAGTTCTTCAGGAAGGAATTTCAGCGCCACGTCGCGGCCAAGCCGGTCGTCATGCGCACGATAGACCACGCCCATTCCGCCTGCGCCGATTTTCGCGACGATTCGGTAGTGCGAGACGGTTTGGTCGCTCACGTGTGGGCAACGCTCAAACTTGCATCTTAGGCTGCCGCGGAAACCCAAGTCAACGCGCAACCCGGCCCGGGTTTCGTGTCGCCGCCGGCTCTCATTAGCACAAACAAATGAATGGTTGAGTGATCTTGCACGAACGCAACTTGATTGAGGACCACGCCCGAACTGGAGAGGTCACTGGCTCGAGGAAGCGCCCGTGGGCACGGGAAATGGTGTCGAAACCGGAGCCGGAGTAGCATTGCTGGCCAGGGCGGTTGTCCCCACCTTCGTCAGCGGCGGCATCAGTGCTTCCGCCGAATCACGCGCCTGGTCAAAAGCCGGCAAGTCCCGCTTCGAAATCGGATCGGAGGGCGGCAGCGGGAGCCGCTCGAAATTCACAAAATCCTTGCCCTTCTGAATCCGAAAATCGAGGTGCGGCCCTGTCGCAAGCCCGGTCATTCCTACGAGGCCAATCGTCTCGCCCTGGGTCACGTGTTGCCCGGAGTGAATCAGGATTCGCGACAGGTGCATGTAGTACGTCGTGTATCCATTCGTGTGCTGGATCTCGATCAGATTTCCCGCGCCGCCCTTGGGCCCCGCAAAAATCACGCGCCCCTCGCCGATCGTTTGCACCGGAGTTCCTGTCGGGGCTGCGTAGTCGATACCCAGGTGCGGCCGGTATTCCTTCAGGATCGGATGGAACCGGCTGTTGCTGAAATGCGAAGTGATCACCGCCTGGAACTTCAGCGGCGAATGCAGAAACGCCTTCTTCATCGACTTCCCATCCGGCGTGTAATACGCCGGCGCGCCCGTGGGATCGTGGAACAGCACGGCGCGATAGCTCCGCGGCCCGTTATTGTATTCCGCCATCAAAATTCGGCCGTACGACGACATTTCGCCGTTCGCGAGAACCTTCTTCTCTACAACCACGCGAAAGGTGTCGCCCGGCCGCGGGTCGGTGTAGAAGTCCAGGTCCCAGCCAAAAATATCCGCGAGCCGCATTGCCAGTTCGGGCTTTTCGCCCGCGTCGATCACCGCGCCAAACAGCGAGCCATGAACCTCGCCCGCGACGCCTTTTGTCTGCGTCTCCGATGGAATCGTCTGCACTTCCGCGTGAAAATCGTTCCCTGCCGGCGCGATATGCAGCACGCGATCCGCGTCGATGCGATATTTCACTTCGCGCAACTCGCCGAACACGGAGCGTCCCACCGAAAGCCGGTTCCCAGCGCGCAAATGCCGCAGGTCGAAAACCGACTGCGCCGACGCCACGATGCGCGACGAAAGGTCCGGCGTCAGCCCCAGCTCCTGCAAAATGGCGTTGAAAGGATGTCCCGCCGGAACCACCTTGTCCGTGAAGACCTCAATCTGTTCCTGGATCCGGTGCGCATCTACGTTCGCGCCCGTAATCTCCGAAGCGAACTCATCCTCCGCCGCATACCTCATGCGGAACGAAAGCGTGATCGCCACCGCTGCTACAGCGAACAGCGTCACCCACAGCCCGATCCGCACGCAGAGCGGTCGGCAGCTTCTTCACAGGTTTGACTTCCGGTTCCATCGTTTACGAGGCTACGAGGATAACAAGGGCGAAGGTTTCGCGAAAAGAGAAATGGGACGAAATGCGCCAGCCAGTAACGGTGCGAATTGCGTGGACACGTCCGGAGGAAGACCGGGACGTTTTCTACTGCGAAGCGCCGGCAGGGATCGACTGGATGCGCTGCGCGTTTTCCGCAAAGTAATTCTTCTCGCGCAAGCCGTGGTAGATGTGCCCGGCGATCTCGCTGGCGCGCGGGCCGCTGATCGACCGCGAACCGCCGCGAATCAGCACTACCAGCACAATTTTCGGATGCGCCTGGTCGGCATACGAAACAAACCATCCGAGACGGCCGCCGAGGTTTTCGTCGTTGCACGTGCCGGTCTTACCGAGCGACTGTTCGCCGTCCGGGTCGTAGCTCCGCTTCGCCGTGCCGTACATCACAGCCGCGAGCATACCCTCCCGGAGATCGGGCAAGAGTGGGGCGATGTCCAGCTGCTGTTTGATGCGGGGCGTGAAATTCTCGCGTTCAGCTTCCGTACGGGGATATTGCAGAAAATATTGAGTTCCGCCATTCGCCAGCGTCGAGACCAACGAAGCAAGCTGCAGGGGGGTCAACCGGATTCCCTCGCCGAAGCTCGACATCCGCTTTACGCCGCCGTACGCCGGCGGAGAAGAAGGCAGAAGCCCCGGCTGTTCTTCCGGAATGTTGTAGCCAGCGCGCTGTCCCAGTCCGACTTCGTTCGCGTACGTGTGCACCCGCGAAAATCCAAGCCGGTTCCCTACTTCTTCAAAATAGGTGTTGTTCGAATGCGCCATCGCTTCGGTCAGGTCCATGTAGCGACGCCGGCCAATCTTCAGCATCGTGTCGCGCGTGATCACGCCTTCCTGCAATCCCGCCAGCGCAATCACCGGTTTGATCGTCGAGCATGGTTCGAATCCCGAAGAAAACGCCATCTTCTGATTCACGATCGTCAGAATGCGCCCGTTCGAAGGATCCATCGCCAGCACCGAGCCGTTCGAATGGCCCAGCGCATCGATCGCCAGTTGCCGAATGACCGGATCGTCGAAATCCGCATCGTCGCCCTTCGTCGGGTCCACAGCCTTATCTACACGACCGCGGCGATGATGTTTGCTCGAAGATTTTGCTGCGACCTTTGACGCGGTAGGAGACGGAGCGGCTACGGCGCTGCTCGGAGCGCCGGCAAGCAACAACGACAATGCGACAACCAGTGTCTGGACTGGGGCTTTCTCGCGAAACATTTTTCTTATGGCCCTGGCGCCGGCCTGAACTCCAGCGCGGTACTTCAGTGTAAGAAAGTTCCTCAGTCCTGCGCAACTGCATTCGGGCCCCGAGTGCTCAACCGCCACGGCCTGTCCCAAAGTACAGTTTCGCCTGCGTCGAAAATCGAAGTGGGATAGGCCTGCCGCGCAGGGGGTCCTCCTGCGAAGCTCACTCCACGTTAGCGCACTCTCGCCCGCGGCTCGAGATCGCCCCAACAGTTCGTAACGCAGACACTGTGTCTGCGTGCGTCAGCCTCGGCCGCCCCCGGTCAGCTACAAAAAAAACGGCGAAGCGATGAAATCGCTCCGCCGTTTTCACAACTCACTCTTTCTAGGTGTAGCCTATTTCGACGCCCTAGACGGTCCCGCCGTGGCCGCTTTCGCTGCCGGCTTCGCCGCTTCCACCTTGTGCGCATCGCCGTTCGGCTTCGCGCCTTCCGCGTGCGCCTTACCCGTTCCGTTTTCCGACGCTCCATGGGAGTTCGGCAGTCCAAGATGCTTGCGCATCTCCTGCTCCAGCTTGTGGCGGATATCCACGTTTTCCTTCAAGAACGTCCGCGCATTGTCGCGCCCCTGCCCGAGCCGGTCCGCCTTGTACGAAATCCACGTGCCCGACTTTTCCAGGATGCCCGCCGTCACGCCCGTATCGATCAAATCGCCTTCGCGCGACACGCCCTCGCCATAAATAATGTCGAACTCGGCTTCGCGGAATGGCGCCGCCACCTTGTTCTTCACCACTTTGGCTCGCGTCCGCGATCCCACCACGCGATCCCCTTCCTTGATCGACTGGATGCGCCGGATATCGATACGCACCGACGCGTAGAACTTCAACGCGCGTCCGCCCGTGGTCGTCTCCGGATTTCCGAACATTACGCCGATCTTCTCGCGGATCTGGTTGATGAAGATCAGGCAGGTGCGCGACTTCGCCACGATGCCGGTCAGCTTCCGCAGCGCCTGCGACATCAGCCGCGCCTGCAATCCCATCTGGGCGTCGCCCATGTCGCCTTCCAGTTCCGCTCGCGGAACCAGTGCCGCCACAGAGTCCACCACAATAATGTCCACCGAGTTCGACCGGATCAGCGCCTCGGCAATCTCCAGCGCCTGCTCTCCGTTGTCCGGCTGCGAAACCAGCAGATTGTCCACGTCCACTCCCAGCTTCCGCGCATACACCGGATCGAGCGCATGCTCGGCATCGATGAACGCGGCTTGGCCCCCCAGCTTCTGTGCTTCCGCGATCACGTGTAGCGTAAGCGTGGTCTTACCGCCGGATTCCGGTCCGTACACTTCAATCACGCGCCCGCGCGGAAAACCTCCCACGCCGAGTGCCGAGTCGATCGAAATCGAGCCGGTCGGGATCACGTTCACGGGAACAAGGACGTCCTTGTTGCCCAGCCGCATGATCGAGCCTTTGCCGTACTGTTTCTCAATTTGAGAAATTGCAAGGTCCAGGTTCTTTGTCTTTTCGTCGTTCATCGAAGTGCCACCTCTTGTTGGTGTTGCGATTTAGCTGGGGTTGGGGTCTTGGCTGAGTGTACCACCCGGCCCATGTACCCGCCATTTCTAGGCGGAGAATAGCATAGGCGAAGATAAGGCGAAAGTTCTTTTTTCCAAAATTTTTCGCGCTGTGCTGGATGGCTCGTTCGACTCTTTTCCAAAGCCCTTCAAGTGGGCAAGTAGCGGGCAGACCTCGTTACCTCCCACTCGGCCGTTAACTTCCAGCGCCCTGCAACGCGCTAGGCGAACTCACGCATATTTGTAGAATCCCCGCCCCGTCTTCCTCCCCAGCCAACCCGCAGCCACATATTTCCGCAACAACGGGCACGCCCTATACTTCGGATCTCCGAAGCCAGTCTGCAGCACCTCAAGAATGTTGACGCACACATCCAGCCCAATAAAATCCGCCAGCTCCAGCGGCCCCATCGGATGATTCATCCCCATCTTCATCACCGCATCCACCGCTTCCGGCGTCGCTACTCCCTCCATCACCGCGAACGCCGCTTCATTAATCAATGGCATCAGCACGCGATTCGATACAAACCCCGGCGCATCGTTCACTGCCACAGGCTTTTTATCGAGCTTCTCGCACAGCGCAATGATCGTCGCGAATGTCTCGTCCGACGTCGCCAATCCGCGAATCACTTCCACCAGCTGCATCACCGGCACCGGATTCATGAAGTGCATTCCAATGAACCGCTCCGGCCGCGACGTCTTCGCCGCCAACTCAGTGATCGAAATCGAAGACGTGTTACTCGCAAGGATCGCTCCCGGCTTCAGCGCCGCATCCACATCTTTCAATAGGCGCACCTTCAAGTCGAGTTGCTCCGGCACCGCTTCCACTGCCAAATCCGCCCCCCGCAGCGCGTCCGTCGCCGTCGTCGGCGTAATCTGCGCGAGAACGCCCGCCTTGTCCGCCTCGGCCAACTTTCCCTTTTTCACCTCGCGATCGAGATTTTTCGAAATCGTCTCCAGCCCGCGCTCCAGAAACCGCTGCTCCACGTCCCGCAGAATCACCTTGTAACCGGACCGCGCAAACACGTGCGCGATCCCGTTTCCCATCGTCCCCGCGCCCAGCACCGCCACCGTCTTGATCGCATCCACCGCCATGATTCCTCCGTAAAATTTCCGCAGCCTACAGGAACACACCACGCGAATGGGCGTCAAGCGCACGGAGTCTCAACCCGAGTCGCGAAGCGGTTGAACTATCGCATTCGCAAGGCCACCCGTTCGTTGCTGATTTCCTTTAGGTTCTTGCACAGCCGTAGCCGATCGACACAGATTTGAAGCGACCCGCACCGGCACTCCAGCATGTTCTCCAGCAGCGATTTCAATCTACGCGATCGCTCGATCCTGAGTTCCACCTCTTTGATTTTGCGCTGCGCCAGGCTTTTCCATCGCGGCCCAACGGGAGCGTTTTCGCGCAGCCCGGTGAGAAACAGTTTGATTTCGCCAAGCGTGAATCCCATCTCCCCCGCAAAGCAGATCAGTAGCACTCGATGCAAGGCTTCCTCCGGATAGCGGCGTTGGCCGCTCGTGCGATGCGGTGGCGCCAGCAAGCCGACCCGCTCGTAATACCGGATTGCCGAGGCGTTCAGGCCCGTTCGCCGCGCCAGCTCACCAATTTTCATGGTCCCTCTCCGATCTCGAATTCGCCGCTTGACTTAAAGTTGACTTTAACTTCTAGCATCAGCGAATGGGGCATTGCAATCCCCAAAGGAGAAAATATATGAATCACACGAGCTTTCGAACAAAGACGCAGTCCGCGGTCGCGGCCGCGATCCTAATTGCGGCGTGCTCACCCTCGAACGTCGGCGCCGCCGGCGCCAAGTCGCCTGAAGCGCGCCGAACCGTCTTTCAATCCAGGTTTTACTGCAACTTGAAAGCGATGGACCCGGTCGAGCGTCAGCGTCATAAGGAATTGACCGAATACCTGATTCGAGTCCGGAAAGAGATCGTGGAAACCGAGAAGGGTTACGAGTTTCAGTTCAGCCCTTCGGATGTCTCGCTTACGCAGCTTGTCGAGTGGGTCACAGCCGAAGAAAAGTGTTGCCCCTTTTTCAACTTTCACATCGATCTAGAACGCGAAGGCCATCTGGTATGTCTCGGCTTAGGCGGTGCCGACGGAATCAAGCCATTCATCCGCACCGAATTTCAGGTCCCGGAAGCGTCGGACAAGGCGCGGTGAATTTAGGGCGCACGATGCGTTCGCGCGAAAATGCGAACGCATCGTGCGCCCGTCCTTTCGCTACTGCACCAATTTCATCCAGTAGTACGTGGAAATATCGCGATACGGCGTCGATAAAAACTCCTCCACCTCGCGGTTCACCCACTGCGGTTGCTCCATCGCTACGAAATGCGTCGCGCCGGGCACGATCCAAAGCTGCGCGTGCGGCAAGCTCCGGTAAAGCGAGATGGTCTGCTCCATCCGGATCGCGTCGTGGTCGCCCGCCACCACCAGCACCGGACACTCGATCTTCGCCAGATTCGCCGTCGTCAGGTTGGGATACTTCTCCATCAAATCGTCCAGCTTCTTGCGCACCTCTGGTGTCAGTGTAGGCGTGGATTTTTTGGCTTCCGTCACGGTGGCTTTCGTTCGCGCCACGCGCGGATCATCCGGCGCCATCTTCACTTTGTCGGCCGGAGCCCCGTAGTCCACGTGCGTGTAGTTCGCGCCAAACGTCACGAGCTTCTTCACCTGCTCCGGATGCGCGAGCGCAAGTTCCAGCCCGATGTTTCCGCCGTCGCTCCATCCCACAACATAGACGCTGCCCAAATGCAGCGCATCGATCAACGCGCTCATGTCCGACGCCATCAACGCATAGGTGATCTCCACGTTGGCGTCACTCGATTTTCCCTGCGCGCGGCTGTCCACCGCGATCACCTCGAAATGCGTTGCAAGCTCCGGGATCTGCGACGAAAATCCCGCGATCGAGCCTCCGTTCCCGTGCAACAGCAGCAGTGGCTCGCCCTTTCCATAAATCTCGTAATACACCTTAATCCCGTTGACCTCCGCGTACTTCCCAACCTCCGCATTCGCGCCGTATTGCACCTGCCCCCGCGCCACCGGCGTAATTGCACAGGCGATCAAGCACACCGTTACAGCCATCCACGTCTTCATCGGTTAACCTTTCGCTTCAAATCCACACGCCGGGTATAACATGCACTACGCGATGAGACAGATTTCGCAAGGAGCCGCTGCGATGAATAAATTCTTCGTACTTATTCTAGCTACGCTTTTCATCGCTCCCGCTCAACTCTATGCCGCCACGTCTTCCAAGTCACCGCTTGAAGTCATCGTGCTCGGCTCTGGCGGCCCGCGTCCCTTCGGCCGCGCCAGTTCCAGTTACATCGTGCTCCTCGACGGCACTCCGCGCATTCTCGTTGATGCCGGCCCCGGCGCCTTCCTGCGCATCGGCGAACTCAATCTCGACCTCGACAACGTCGATACCGTCCTCCTCACCCATCTCCACATCGACCACGCGGGCGACCTCCCCGGCTTTCTGAACGCGCGCGCTCTCAGCGCCGACGGCCCCATCATCTATCACATCTTTGGCCCCGACGGCGCCGGCCTCTTCCCCAAAACGTCGCGCTTCGTCGATCTGCTCGTCGGAAAAAACGGCGCCTTTGCCTACCAGAAAACCTTCGGAGCGGACGAAACTTTCGACATCCACGATCTCGCTATCGCTCTCGATTCTCCGCTCACGAAAATCGTCGATCGCGACGGCCTCATCATCGAAGAAATCGCCACGCACCACGGCGACTGCCCCTCGGTCGCCTACCGCATTTCCTACAAAGGGGCGTCCGTCGTTTTCTCCGGCGACATGGACGCCTCTGCTCTCCCCAATCTCATCCAACTCGCGAAAGGCGCCGGCTTGCTGATCTTCCACTGCGCCGTGCTCGATCCTCCGGGTTCGCCCTCGCAGCTTTACGATCTTCACACTCCCCCGAAAAAAATCGGCGAAGCCGCCCATGCGGCCGGCAGTGAAAAGCCTGCTCCTCAGCCACACCGCTCCCGACGTCGAATCCCACGAACTCGAGGTCCGCAACTCCATCCGCGCTTCCTATTCCGGCCCCGTGGCCATCGCCACCGACAAACTGCGCGTCGCCGTTGGACGTTAAGTTCGCCTTCACGCCCCGCGGTTTTCGCCGCGCGATTTTTTCTCTAGAACCGAAATTTGAAATTTCGTATCATCCCGCCAGACTCGCGGGTATGAAGCGCCGCGAACTAAATCCAGGAGAAAAATCTATGACTCGGAAAGTCCTCGCCGTTGGAACCGCTCTATTCGCGTCCTTCGCTCTCGGTGCCGTACTCTTCGCCCAGGCGCCCCCTGTTGACGTCGGTGACCGTCACGGAAACATGCGCGCGGCTCAGCAGCTGATCCAACAGGCATGGTACAAAGTGGACGAAGCTCAGAAGGATAATCACTACAACCTTGGCGGCCACGCCGGCCGCGCGAAAGAACTTCTCGCGCAAGCCAGCCAGGAGATCAAGCTGTCCGCCGAAGACGCCAACCAGCACCGCTAAACGTCGCCGTTTCGTGCAAGCGCTCTAAGCTTGGGTCTATTTCGTTTGCGACCTTCGTTGCAGTCGATAGCGTCGTCCGACGCGACGCGCGACTCCAGGTTTCGCAAGAGCGCTTGTGCGTCTCCGGCACCCGGCCGAAGCATTGGCATTTACGACTGCGGCGCTGCCAACACTTCCTCCAGCTCGAATCCGTCATCATCCGCGGTCCGCGTGAACTTCACCTTCGCCTTGATGCGCCTCTCGTTGGACAAGTGATCGAATGCCCCCGCTGGTTCGGCATCGAAATATTTTGTAAGCGTCGGAAACTTGTCAATCTTCGGCACGGTAAAGTACGTCACGCTCAACATGCGCTTCGGCTTCATACCCGCCGGAAAAGTGATGTGTTGCGTATCCTCGCTCAGGTTCTGGCACATTTTCGCCTGCTTGTTCGTCGTGCGAATGCAATAGTCGATCGTCGCGCACTGCTGTCCCGTTTTCCCGATGCAATATTTCTGCAGTGGCTGCGGCAGCCATACCACTTCGATTCCCTTTTTCCCTCCGCTCATGTGCGGGTCGAGAACGTACAGCGACACTTGCTCGTCACTCGTGCCCGGCGCAACCGCCGCGGCCGTCTGCTTGGCAGGTCCGCCGCCGAAACCATTCGCTGCGCCACCCACTAACGCGAACACGACAAGTGCCAGCACCCCGGTCCGCATCAGTGCACACCCTCCATCACGAAAAGATCCGACTGCTCACGCGAATATGAGTACACGTACGATTTGCCGTCCGGCGTCATGCGCACCGCTTGCATGGAAGTGACGCCGGCAGGATCGGCGACGTTGATCGTGGTCACGAGTTCGCGCTTACCCGTCGCGAGGTCCAGGCGATACACCGGCGCCGAATATTTTTCGTCGTGAAACACATACGCCGACTTTCCGTCGGCCGTCCAGGTAATCCAAATATCGTCGGCCTGAAAGCCGGGAATCGCGCGTGGTGCGCCGCCGTCGATCGGATAAAGCATGGGCTTGGCATTGGCATCGCGCGCGAACAGCAGCTTGCCATCCGGCGATACGAGGTGCGTTTCGCTGTAGCCCTGTTTCGGAGTGATCGCCGGAGTAATGGTTTTCGGAGCCCCGCCCGCCAGATCCTGTAGCCAGACATGCCATCCGTCTTTCAGATTCGCGACGAAATAGACGCTCTTCCCGTCCGGCATCCATCCGAGAACCGCTATCTGTGCCCAGCCCGGAGTGCTCAGCGAGCGCGACTCTCCGGCGCCCACAGGCACCAAACTCAATTGGCCGCTATTCACCGACGCGCCGCTATCGGTGAGCACCCACTGTCCGTCAGGCGAGAGGACCGGCAGCCACCATGCCCCCAGTTTCACGGCCGGCGATCCGTCTGTTTTCCGCACGTATGCGAGCGACGTGCTTCCGGCCGCGGATCCCCAGTCATCGAATGCCACAAGCGATCCGTCCGCGCTGATATCCCGAGCTACCGCGTAATCGAGCCAGGAAAGATCGTGATCTTTCGTGTCGTGCGGACCGCGGAAAAGTGTCCCTGTCCGCCACGATTCGCGCGTGAACAGAATTCGGCCGTCACGCGTCACGTCGTGCAGCCGCAGCATTCCGGGAACTCGATACACGTCCCGCTGCTTGCCGCTCAGGCCGATTCCGACAATCGTGTCGGCCCACCCCGCTCGAGCACCGGTTACTCCAATCCAAACTTCGTCACCCGAGGGAGACCACGCCAGTCCCTCGAAGCTGACGAAGTTCTGCGTGCGCAACACCACTTTTCCAGTGCGATCGACGACGACTAAGGCGCCCGCGTCTCCGTCGATCGAAATCATCTCCGCCACTGCGGCGTACTTGCCATCCGGCGAAATGCGCAGGTAGTCGAGCCAGTGCTCGCTTTCGTAAATCACAGTGCCGCGTGGAAATTCCAAGCGGTATTTTCCGTTGACTTGCCGGACCAGCGCCATTTCGCTTCCGTCCGCCTTCCAGTCTGCAGAGAGAGCTTCTTCTGCAAGCGGTCGAGGTGCGCCTCCCGCGATCGGCACGGTAGCGAGCGTGCCCTGGCACGCGCCGATGAATCGGTCAAGACAGCCCTGCGAAATGGCGATCTCCGAGCGGCCCACTGCGAAAAGCGAAGAGTTGATCAGGTTCAGGGAGCGCGATTCCGGGCTGTCTGGATCCGTGGAGTAAACCTGGACCGGCTCGCCATTCCAACTGGCGCTGTAATAAATCGTGCGGCCGTCGGTTCCAAAGCGGGCGCTGTACACCAGGCCGCGATCAAACGTGAGCTGTTGAAACGAAGGCACTGCATCCGTTGCGCCGCGATGCAACAGCCAGCCAACCGCGCCACCCGCGACAAGCAACAAAAATCCCGCGAGCCCGGGAATCAGCCAGCTCCGCGGCTTCGCTTTAGCAGGTTCGACCTCAGGCGCGGTCGCTGCCGCCGCCATCGAACTTCCCGTTGCACTCGCCGCACTCGAAAGTCCTTCCAGATTGAAAGCCAGATCCCGCGCCGATTGAAACCGTTGCAGCGGCTTCTTCTCCAGGCATCGCCGCACAATTCTTTCGAGCGCCGGCGCGATTGGCTTGCCCGTCGTCGTGATCTCCGGCGGATCTTCTTTCAGAATCGCCGTCATCGTCTCCGCCGACGTATCCCGCCGGAACGCGCGCTGCCCCGAAAACATTTCGTACAGAATCGTGCCTAGCGAAAAAATATCGGACCGCGCATCCGCCGGCTCGCCCTTCACCTGCTCGGGCGACATGTAGCCCACCGTCCCCAGCACCATGCCCGGTGACGTTTCCTGCACCGACGCGCCCTGCGTCACTCCCTCTTCCGCGCTCATCACCGGCTTCGCCAATTTCGCGAGCCCGAAATCCAGAATCTTGATCCGCCCATCCAGGCACACGAATACGTTCTCGGGTTTCAAATCCCGGTGAACGATTCCTTTGTCGTGCGCCGCCGCCAAGCCGTTCGCGAGCTGCGTTCCGTAATCCACCGCGCGCCGCGTGGGCAAAGCTCCGCTATCCAGTTCCTTGCGTAGGGAATGTCCTTCCAGAAGTTCGGAAACCAGGAACGGCGCGCCGTTCGCTTCGCCGAAGTCGTGTATGGCTAGGATGTTCGGATGATTCAGCGCCGCCACCGCGCGCGCTTCCTGCTCGAATCGCCGCAGCCGCTCCGCGTCGCGCGAGAACGACTCGGGCAGCACCTTTAGCGCAACTTCGCGCCCCAATCGCGTGTCCCGCGCCCGGTACACCTCGCCCATTCCACCCGCTCCGATGGGCGCCACAATTTCATACGGTCCAATTTTCGTGCCGGCAGGAAGGCTCATCCGTGCCGCGCATTATACTCACTCCCGCTTAAAAATCGCCTCACCGGCCATGATCGCTCGATTGTCGCCACCCGGAGCTCTTGCTGCGCTACTTCCCATCCACCGAAAACGCCAGCACCACGTTCCCCGGCATTCCCGCGTTTATCGAGTATCCGGCCATCACGTAAACCATTCCTCCGGCTACCACGGCCCCCGAGTAGTTCAGCGAGCCGCCGTGCGCGTCCACGCCGTTCACCGTCGGAAACGATCCCGTCGTATCGAAGTCCCACATTACAGCCCCGGTCGCCGTGTCGTACGCCCGCATGTGTCCATCCATCGATCCCGAAAACACCACGCGCGAAATTAAGGTCGCCGGTGCGGGCTGCGCCGCGCTGCAACCCGGTTTCGCTGCGCACGCGGGTGCCGCCGGTGGCGCGCTCCAAATCGGTTTACCCGTAGCGATATCTAACGCAAACACTCCGCCGCCGAGCTTCGGATCCGGATTCCAATCCGAAAGGGGAACGTAAACCGTCTTCTCGTCTGCCGCCGCGCCGAACTCAATTCCGCCCAGCGCACTGCCCTTGCCGATTCGCGTCTGCCAAATCTCATTGCCCTCGTCGTCGGGATCGAGCCCGTACACCACGCCTGACTTCTGCCCAACGATCAATATCTTTTTCCCTCCCTCCAGCGTCCGCAAAATCGGCGGCGCGCCAATATCGAAGTCCGGCCCTGCATCCTTCGGGCAATTCGTTTTGTCCTTCACCACGCAGCCGATGTTGAACGCATCGCCCTTAGTAAGCTGTTTCATCCAGAGCGTTTTGCCATCCTCCAATCGCACCGCAAAGATAGCGTCGCTCGTTGCCGTTGCGCCTGCAGAGTAGTTGTCGCCCGTTCCGAAATACATCACACCCTTTTCCGCATCGATCGTCGGCGAATTCCACACCGCAGCGCCGGACGGTCCAAAACTGTCCTTACTCGGACTTGAATCGGACGCCATGCGGCTGGCTTTCTCCGCGATCGTGTACGTCTGCCACTCAATCGCTCCCGTCTTCGCATCGAGCGCCGCCACGCTCCCGCGGAACGTGCAGCACTCATATTTTGGGTTCGCCGCCCCAAGCTCTTCGGCCGACGATACCGGCACATACAATTTTCCGCGGTAAAGTTTCGGCGCGCCCGTGATCATCGCAAACGGATGCTGATCGAGATCCGTCTTCCAAATCACCGCACCGTTCGCCGTATCCACCGCGTACGCCCGCCCCTGCACGTCGCCGAAATACGCAATCTTCCCGTCGTCGCTGACGCTGATCGCCGTTCGCACCGCCGCCGGCGCAATAAAACTCCAATACTGGCAACCCGTCCGCGCATTTAGCGCGTGTACCGCGCCGTCTCCGCCACCGAAATACATTCGCCCTCGAAAGATAGTCGCCGGCCCGCCCGCACCTGTTGCTCCCGGTAATCCAAACGCCCACTTCACCCGCAGCCGCGATACATCCGATTTCGCAAGCCCCGCGGCCGCATCCGGTTGGAATCTGCTATTTTCGAGATCCACTCCCCATCCATTCCACAACGCAGCGCTCGCCGAGGACGCCGTCTGATTCGCCGGACACGCATTCATCTTCCCCGTTTGCTCCGGCCCTTTTCGACCCAGATACGTTGCCAGCACAAATCGCTCCTCGTGCGTCATCGTCGAGCCTTGTGCCTGCATCTTCCCGGTTTCCAGGGCTCGCAGGATTGTCTGCTCGCTCATCAGCTGTAACGTCTGCGGCCACGGCGCGCGCACCGGATTGAACGGCGCATGGCACGAAGCGCAATGCGCCGCGAAAAGTTTGGCGCCCTCGCCCTCCGGCGCGGGATTCTGAACGACCGCAAGCCCAGAAATTGAATTTCGCGCGGCGTGTCCTGCGAACGCAATTCCAAACGGAATCGTCACCACCGCCGCACACGCCACCAGCAACTCGATTGTGCGTTTCATTCGCTACCTCGCGAGGAGGCTATCATACTTAACTCCGTACCTCGCGCAGGAGCGCACCTGAGGAAGGAACAGCCACTAAAACAGGCGGCACGCCTGTGCTTTTCGTATCGTGGAAAGTTTTAAGCGATCGCCTGCGTTTGTGAAAGAAACCGCGCAGCGCCGCACTGCACCGCGCTTCACTTCTTCAACGCGAAATCACTGTAACCCTTCTGCAAGTCCAGGAGCGCCCCTTCATCCCGGGTGACGGGCAAGAGCGACAAGGTCGCCACGTTGAGCGGCCCGCGGTACACGCTCTCCGCGCGGTAGTAGTAAGTCTCGCCGGCCTTCGCATGAAGAGTCGCCGCGCCGAATATTGTGCTTTTCGAAATCTTGTCCGGCACCTGCCACTCTGCGCACAGCCGGTGCTCTCCCGGCTCCAACGTCATCCTAAAATAAAGCCGGTGCTGCGTCGCGCCCACCCACGCGCCATCCAAACCCCATTTGATCGTCGGCGGCGGGTGCTTCGAAAAAAATCGGTCGTCCTGCACGAAATAAATCAACGCCTTCCCCGCTTCAGGACGCAAATCAGCTTGCGCCTTCGGTCCCTTCGTCACCGTGAATGATTCGGCCGCAGGCCCGCATCCCTGGCTCGTAGGATTCACAGCCGTCGCCGCCGCTCGGTCGCTCGTTGCCGGAGGCGCAGCCACATCCTGCGCGCTCGCACTACGGCGCGCGCCAAATAGCATCACCAAAGCGATCACCAAGCCGACTCTCACCACCCCACGCTTCCACACCACCCGCGTCCCCTCAACTCCCAGAAACCCCGATCCCGCGTCCACTCGGCGCAAATCACTGCGGCGGCGTAGCGTCCAAAATCTCGCGAATCACCTCGCGCGCCCGCTTTTCATCAGCCGGCAGCACGAAGATTGGATTCGCCACCGTCGTCTGCGAATCATCCGCCTCGGACTTCTCCATGTGCGTCGCGCATCCGACTCCCACCCCATTCAGCGAGCTTACGATCATGTCATGCAGCTCGAGGTCGTCTCCGTGCCACACTTCCACGGTCGCATCGTCGGGATTGAAATCCGCCGGCACGACGTCGTCCGCCAGCGTCGCGCCTTCGTCCTCGCCGTCCTCCGCCGGAATCGCAAACTGCTCCTGAAACCGCTCCACCGCAGCCTTCGCCTGCTCGCGATACTTGGGCTCCACGTAAATCAAAAATCGTCGTCCAACCGGCGGGATAATTCCGCCGCCATGGTCCGTCGCGTCCGTATATGGAATCATCTCGTCCTTCAGCACGTCGCAGATCGCCTGAAAGTATTGCTCGTCGCTCAACGACAGCAACGGGTTCTGCGCCTGGGTTCCCGCGCCCGCCACATTCCCGCCAACCAGCCCAGCCTGTTCCGCCACCAGTTGACCCACCAAATCCACGCCGCAATCCGAACACACCGCAAACCCCGGCCGGTACTCCGAACGGCACTCTGGACAGAACATCTGGTCAATCGCCTCGCTGTGAAGTGAAACCGCCCGCAGAACTTATCACAATTCCCACAAGGAGCCTGCTGCCCTGGACGCCAGGTGTTTCGCTTGCTCGCCAGATCAGTCTCAATTTTTCAATTTGAAAGTGCTCACCCGAAGTTGGCCCGACATCAGCGCGCCTTCATCCGAATCGATCTCCGTCAGCAGAACGCCCGGCGTCGTCCACGCGCGCCGGTCCATATCCACGTCTTGGGCGCGAAAGTAGTATGTTTTTCCCGATTCCGCCGTAAAGTGCGCCAGCGCCGCTTCACCGCCGCCCTGCCAAGCCGAGCAAACGTGATGCTCGCCCGGATCCACTACAACTGCTATCAGCGCATCCGACTGCGTCGCGCCTACCCAAGCACCATCTATTCCCCACTTCACCGTCGGCCTCGGCCTCGACGCGTAGAACCGGTCGTCTTGCAGAAAGTAAACCAGCGCCTTTCCCGGTGCAGTCGTCGGGTCAAAGTTCGCGTCGTTCGCCGACTTCACATCGAATTCCTGATTCGCTGGACCACACGCCTGCGTCATCGGGTTCACAGCGCCGGCTCGTGCAGCCTGTGCCGCATTCTGCGCACGGGCCGAATTCGGGGCAATTCCGATCCCGGTGACGACCAGCACGCACCAGAGAATGAGCGAGGATTTCATAGAAGTTCTCCTTGAGGTACTTCCACGATCGGCTTATGAGACGTGCGGCGGGAACATCGCGTTGCGGATTCGTTGCGCTACTGTGCTTTCGCTTTCGAGCTCGACCGGCCCTTCCGCTGATCCGCCAGAGCGTTCCGGTGCGCCATGGTCACCACATCCCGCAGCGCCGCCGGATTGATCGCCGACATCCGCGCCAGCACCCACGGATAATTCACGTAGTGTTCCGTCAGAAAATAAGTATCGGGATCTTCGGCGATCAACGCCTCGCGCTGCTCGATCGGGCATCGCAACACCAGCGTGTCGTCGTCCTCGCGCAACCGTATGAACAATGCGCCGCGCACCTTCAGCGCTGCCGTCCCGTACGACACGCCGTCCTCAACGCCCTCCAGCGTATGCGCAATCTGCCGCACCGCCTCAAACGCCGACGGCGCCGGCCTCGGCGCGATCGCGCCGCCAACCGCGTTCGTCTTGCGCTTCGCGCTCTTCTTCGCGCCGCCGCGTTTCTTCATGAAAGTCTCGCCGTCATTATCAGTGTCCCGCCGCCCGCTCTACTTCTTCGGCGTAAACGTGCTGTACCCAAACTTGCTCATCCGCAGTTGCGCCTCTTCCGGAATAATTCGCCCCACGCGCAGTGCCGACCCCGTCGGATTTTCCCAGTACAAGTCCTGCGCCATAAAATAGTAAGTCTCGCCGGCCCTCGCCTCCCACGCCGTCGCTGAGCTCTTCCGCCCATCCGTCACGATAGCCGCGTTCTGCCACATTACGCAAAGTTGGTGCGGCCCCGGTTTCACCGCCATGTAGAAGTACGCGTTGGCCTGTGTCGCCCCCAACCATTCGCCGTCGAGGCCCCACCGGGTCGTTGGCCGCGGCCGGTGCAAATAGTCCGTATCGTCCTGAATGAAATAGACCAGCGCCATCCCCGCCGGCGCCTCACTCACGGGATGCTTCGAATCGTCCGACTTCACTTCGAACGACTCTTTCTCCGGCCCGCATCCCGCATCCGACGCCGTCGCCGTTCCCGTCGCAGGCGGCACGGCCGATCCCGTCGGCGCCGGAATATTCTGTGCCATCGCAGGCAGCGCAAGCACGCCCGCAATCGCCAACGCACACACTCCTATGCTCAGCGCGATTTTCATCCTCGCTCCCGTCTGCCAAAATTCAATTGCCTATCGCTGATTGGGACGGATGCGCCGCACGCCAGGTTGCGTGCATTCACGCCCATTGTGCCTAAGATATGAAGAAGTTTATCGAATCGACTACGCGCGCTCCACGGCCAGCGCCACCGCGTTCCCGCCGCCCAGGCACAACGCCGCGATGCCGCGCTTCAAATTCCGCCGCTGCAGCTCATAGAGCAGCGTCACCAGCACGCGTGCGCCCGAGGCTCCAATCGGATGCCCGATGGCTACCGCGCCGCCATTCACATTTACTTTCTCGGGGTTCAGCCGCAGCTCGCGCGTCACTGCAATCGCCGCCACCGCGAACGCCTCGTTCAACTCATATCAGATCGACATCCTTGTCGCGGTCCCATCCGGTCTTAGCCAAAATCTTCTCCACGGCATCCACCGGCGCCATCATCACCCATTTCGGTTCCACGCCGCTCACCGCCTGCGCCACGATCCGCGCCATCGGCTTTTTGCCCAGCTTCGCCGCCGTCGCTTCGCTGGTCACAACCACCGCCGCCGCTCCATCGTTCGTCCCCGGCGCGTTCCCCGCCGTCACCGTTCCATCTTTCTTGAACGCCGGCTTCAGCTTGGCCAGCGCCTCGAGTCGACGTATCTTCGCGCGGCGACTCATCCGTACTTGATCACGACCGGCTCGCCCTTCTTCTGCGGAATCTCCACCGGCACAATCTGCGACGCCAAACAAAACACGACTTCATCGCCCGAATCGCCTTCTGGTGGCTGGCCAGCGCAAACTGGTCCTGCTCCTCCCTTGTGATTTTGTATTTCTCCGCGACGTTCTCGCCGGTCACGCCCATGTGATAATTCTCGTACGACGTCCCACAAGCCATCGTTGATCATCGAGTCGATCATTTCCTGATTGCCCAGGCGAAATCCCGTCCGCGCGCCCTTCAGCAAATACGGGCAGTTCGACATCGACTCCATCCCGCCCGCCACCACAATCTCCGATTCGCCCAGCATCACCGCCTGCGCCGCCAGCGCCACCGCCTTCAGCCCCGACCCGCACACCTTATTAATCGTCATCGCCGCCACGCGCGGCGTCAGCCCGCCGCGCAGCGCCGCCTGCCGCGCCGGATTCTGCCCCAGCCCCGCCTGCACCACGTTCCCCATGATCGCTTCGTCCACCTGCCCCGGCTCGATCCCCGCCCGCCGCACCGCCTCCGCGATCACTTTCGCGCCCAGCTCCGTGCGCCGACAGCGGCGCCAGCCCGCCCATAAATTTCCCAATCGGCGTCCGCACCGCACTCAAAATCACCGCTTTTTGCATCGCTCCCGCTCCCACATCTCTAAAATTTCCTTATACCAGGCATAAGAATACTCGCGCCGCCGCGCCTCGGTCAATTTACGTCGCTTCGTTTCAACTCGCATCCGCTCAGTGAAACCGGTTCGGATCAAACGTGAAATTGACCAGCCCGTCTCGGTAGTCAATCTTCATATCCAGCATGCTGAGCAGCGTGAATCCCGACAAGCCGCCCACTTCCGTCTCCACGTCGTCGCTCAATGCCCTCAAATCAAACGCCACCAGGTCGTCGCGTTTCTGCTGGAAGTGCGAGAATTGCAGTGTCACGTCTCTCGTCCGATAGACCTTCTCTACCTTTCCACTCAGTCCTCTGATCTCTGTGTCCGGGTCCAGGCTGAGTTTCGTCAGAGTCTTCGCCAGCGTTGAGTCCACCATGCTGTCCCACGCCCCTGAATCGACGATGAAGAGGCTCGGCCCTTTCTTGTTCACCAGCGTCGGAATCACCATGTTGTGTCCGAAAAGTAGGATCGGCGCGAATTCCTTCATCTCCGGCGGAACATACCGGTCGTGCAGCGCGTGGTGCGCGTTCTCGCTCGTCTGCAAGCCCGTTTGCTTCGGCACCACACCGGGCTCGCCCGGGTACGGCGGCAGTTCCGTCAGCTTGAACTTCTTGTCCGGCATGTTTACGTCCACCAGAAAGCTGCGGAATACGTCCGCACCGATTAACCCGTCGTCGTCGAGCACCGAACGCTTGTTCACCACCGTCACGTAGCAATCCTCGAACTGCAGTTCTCCGATCTGTATCTTCTCCGCGTAACCCAGGTATCCAGCCGCACCTTTTTTGTCTCCGATGCCTTCCACATCGTGGTCCGCCAGCTTTCGCACCCCGGCTTTATCGGCGATTTTTTTGTCCACCAGCACCCCCGACGCCCCCGTGTCCAGCATCAGCCTCCCTGGCACGCCGTTCACGCGCACGATCAGTCCCACTCCGCGCAAGTGCTGGGGGTCGTCCAGCAGCGGCTCAAGCCGCGTCTCTGTCTGCCTAACCTGACTCGTTAGCTTGCAGCTATGTTCGCCTTCTTTTTTTTCCGCTTCTAATAAACCAAGCCCGATTTGCATATCTCTTCGCGTGTCTGCGTCGTCGTCGGTTGCGTCTTCCAGATATTTTTTCAGGAATGCGATCCGCTCGTCGCCCTCCAGAAAATCCACGTACTCGCGTCGTATGTCGGGATCGCCCGGATCGAGCTTGAACGCTTGCCGGATGTCGCGATCGGCCGTCTTGAAATCGAGATTGGCGATATACAACCGCGTCAGGCCCAAAAAAGCCCGTGCGTCCAGATGGCACGCCAGTAGCGGCGCAAGGAAAAGATGTTGAGCCTGCGTCAGCTTGCCTTGGCGAAAATAAACTTCGCCCAGCGCCACGATCGCGGGTGCCCGTTCCGGCGTCAACGCCACCGCCTTCTGCGCGACATCGTCGGCGTCGGTCACTCTTTTCTGTTTCAGGTAAACGCGCGCCAGGCCCGCATAGGCGGCCGCCGCATCCGCTCCGCCTGACGGAAGGATTGCCTTGTACGCCGCGATCGCTTCTTCGAATTTTCCGGTTCGGTAAAGGTCGCGCGCCGAGGCCAGAGCTGGCGGCAGCGGCGGCG
The DNA here is from genome assembly GCA_963839325.1 of uncultured Acidobacteriota bacterium. GTDB lineage: Bacteria > Acidobacteriota > Terriglobia > Acidiferrales > UBA7541 > Palsa-295. The sequence continues at coordinate 691,141 of CAWIUO010000006.1, forward strand.
AGGTCTCCGCGTTGATCGCGCACGTCACTGAACCTGATTTGGACGCTGCGCTCGGGCTCTGCGCCGGGGATGGCGCTTGCGTCGAATTCTGAATCTCGGGCGCGGCTTTAGTTGTGCCGCCAATCCCGTGCCCTTGAAGGCCCGTGGCACTCACCGCCATCAGCACGACCAAACCAGCGGAAATACTTTTTACCGGTCCCAACGGTAGGCTCGGCATCTTCGTCCTGTCGCCTCAAGGCCTACCGGCAGAAATTCGAACGCCCAAAGGCAGCGGCATTCTGCCGATCCGTTGTTCCGATGTCAATTAGTTAGGCGGGTATCAGTGCGGAGACCGGAAGTTGCGGCCCCGTTTGCCGCCGTCGTTGGCGTCAACTCGAGTCTGAACGGCCTGATGGGACTGGCCCAGCTAAACGCTTACTCCTTAAATCACCTGCTCCTTCGTCAGCGCCTCCACCACTTCCTTCACCACATCATTAATCGCGTTCGTAGGTGACCGCGGATCCACAATCGTACTGGTCCCGGTCCAAACCAGCTGCCCATCCTCTCCCGCCGTCGAATATAAATTCGTCTCGATCTGCGCCTTCCTATCGGTCTGCATGTATCCGGGCGTGTACACCACCGGCGTCACCGCGGCGTAATACCCGTAGAACGTCACCAGCTCCGGCGCCAGTGGAATCGCGTCGCCCTGCACGTAGGTCTCGGTCTTTTTGTACTTCGTCATCCTCGACACCAGAATCGCGTCGAAGTGTTGACCCTGCACCACGTCCCGAAGTTGCGCCGGATCGATCGGCGTCGCCTCCGGCCTCGGAATCAACGAGTAACTCTGCACCGCCAGCACGCCCGGCCTCACCAGCACCGTCACCATGCGGTCCTCAAAGTCCGCTCGCCGCGTCGCTTTGCCATTCACCGCCAGAATCAAAATGTTCTTGAAGCTTCCGCCCGTGTACGCCGGATTCCTCCACGAAAACGCCAGCTTCGTCCCCGCCGACGCCGTCAGCGCCATCGCCACCATCGCGATCCCCAGCACCGCCGAACAAACCTGCGCCCCGGCGCCTCCACTTCCCCGCCAAATTCCACCCTCGCTTCTCCGCTTCATCGCACGCCCCCAATAAACCAAATCCCTGCCGTAATTCATAACACGGAATCGCCAGCGCAACGTCTCCGATCCCGGCGCCACCAAGCGTCGGGTAGCCAGTTTTGGCAGCGCAACGCAATCCACGCCCCAAAGGCCTCAGCGCGCACAACCCCCTCTCAACCCCGCGCGGCGGACACTGCTGTCTGCCCTTTCCCCCAAGAAATCTCGCCTGCCTGTCCTTGAACTGTCCTTCCGTACGGCGAAAATTCCTTCCCCTCTTGCTATCCTTCCAGCAAGAGAGAAAAAAATGCCTCGCTCACAAAACGAATTTCGCGATCGCTCATCACGCCACCTCAACGTGCCGGTGACGCAGCTCATCCGAAATACCTCAGTCGCCTCCCCGACCCGTGCGGAGGCATCCGGATGAGCCACGCCGAGATTTCTAACCGCAACTTTCATTCATTAGAAACCGCCGTAACTCTAAGAAAACACTCACTGGGTCCCGCTTCTAATCGCAACTCCTACAGCAAATTTACAAATCCGGCCCTCTCAACTGGACCTCTTCGCTTTGTTTTCGCCGCATCCGAATCTGGTACCATACCGATTCGGTCAACGCGGCCATGTCCACCAAAGAAAATTCGGCCACCCTCGGCTTCAATTCTCAGCAGCAGAAAGCCATCGACCACGTCGATGGCCCGTTGCTCGTCGTCGCTGGCGCCGGCACCGGAAAAACGCGCGTCATCGTCGAACGTATCCGCGCTCTCCTCGAACGCGATCCCTCGCTTTCCGGCGAAAACATTCTGGGCCTCACCTTCACCGATAAAGCCGCCGGCGAAATGGCTAGCCGCGTCAAAAAAGCCGTTGGCGATCGCGCCGAGGGCCTATGGCTCAGCACTTTCCACAAATTCTGCCTCGATAAAGTCCTTAAGACGGTCCGGCCCGACGTTCAGGCACTCGACACCATCGACCATAAGATCCTGCTTCGCCGGCACATCGCCGAACTCGACCTTAAGCAGTTCCGCCGCCTTCAAGAACCCGGCGAGTTCATCAGCGATTTCGTCGAGTTCTTCTCGCGCTGCCAGGACGAACTCGTCTCTCCCGACGATTACGATCGTTTCGTGCAGGAGATGCGCCGCAACCACGAAGCTACGCGCCCCGAACTCGACGCCGACGCGCTGGAGGAAGCCGAGCAGGAAGTCGCGCGGCAGGAGGAACTCGCGCGCGTGTATCGCGTCAGCGAACGCCTGCTACGCGAACGGAACCTTCTCACCTTCGGCGCTCAGCTTGCTGAATCCGTCGCCGTGCTGCGCGACAACGCCGAACTTCGCGCCCAAATGCGCGATCAGTTCCGCTATATCCTTGTCGACGAATTTCAAGACACCAACATCGCTCAGCTCGAGCTGCTCTGGCTTCTCGCGGGCGAGCGCCGCAACATCGTGGCCGTCGGCGACGACGACCAGGCCATCTATCGCTTCCGCGGCGCTTCCTTCGGCAGTTTCACCATTTTTCTGGAGCGCTTCTGCGGCGTCACCGGCAGAAAGTCCGCTCCGAAGGCCGGCGATTTTCTGGTGTCACTCTCGCAGAATTACCGCTCCACCCAGCGCATCCTTCGCGTGGCGGGCGAACTCATCCAGCACAACGAAAAATCGCCGCTCCTGCCCACGAAAAATCTCACCACCGAAAATCGCGAAGGCGAAAAAGTCCGCATCGCCGAATTCGCCACGTCCGCTGAAGAAGCGCAGTGGGTGGCCGACGAAATCGAACGCCTCCATGAAAAAGGCGTTTCCTGGAAATCCTTCGCGGTTCTCTACCGAAAGCACACCCACCGCACCGACCTGCTGGCCGCGCTTCGCCGCAAGGAAATCCCGTTCGTCATTCGCAAGTTCTCGATTCTCACCAGCACGCTGGTCAAAGATCTGTTTGCGTGGCTCCGCATCATCGAGAAGCGCGGCGACAACGTCGCGTTCGCCCGCGTCCTCGGCGCTCCGTACTGGGGCCTCGAGCCAAAAGACCTCGTCCGCCTCGCGGAGCGCGCCGCGAAAAACAAACGCTCCCTCAATGACGAAGTCGAAGCTTCCAAAAATGAGGCGCCATTCAACTGCACGGGAGCTCGCCTCGGTGAGCTCACGGCGCTGCTTCACGCGCTTCGTTCAAGCGCCCATCGCAAAGTGGCCTCCGACCTCGTCGATGAACTCATCTCCGGCCTCGGCCTGGCGCCGCTTCCCACCGATCAGGATCGCTACTACCTCGAGCGCTTCGTCGCATTCGTCAAGGAATGGCAGCGCAAAAGCGAAGGCAAAAAACTTTCGGACTTTATCGAATACCTCGACTACTTCTACGAAGCCGGCGGCGACATTCACCTGGAAGAAGACATGACCGACGACGCCGTCAACCTGATGACCGTCCACTCGGCCAAGGGGCTCGAGTTTCAGCACGTCTTTATCCTGCGGCTCACGCATCGCGATTTCCCTTCCGGCACGCGCAAGCCGGTGTTCGAGTTTCCCGGCCAGTTGATGAAAGAGGAGCAGCCACAGTTTGACTTTCAACAGCAGGAGGAGCGAAGGCTTTTCTACGTCGCGCTCACCCGCGCGCGCCAACGCCTGACGCTCTCCAATGTGCTGAATAAGCGGCTCAAGCCTTCGCCGTTCCTCGAAGATTTTCTGATGAACGCGAAAATCAAGCAGCAGGACGTTCATCAGTTCGAAGCCAAGGTCGTCCTTCCCGCGCTCGCGGAAACTACGGGACCGGAAGCCAATTCCAGCGATCCCACGCAGCTCTTTGGTCCCGCGAGCGAAACCACTCGCGCCTATTCCCGCGTCGCGCTCTGGGCCAAGGCCTTCCATCCGCCTCGCCCGGAGCCGCTGCAACTCAGTTCATCGGCAATCGATTGCTACGACCGGTGTCCGCAGCGCTACATGTTCCAGTATTCGTGGTCCATCGCCGGCGGCCCGCACGCCATGGCCACCTTCGGCAACGTGATGCACACCACCGTGCGCGAAATGGTCGAGGAGATTAAGAAGCGCGGAAAGGTCACCTTGGGGGAAGTCAACGCGATCTACGACCGCCACTGGTCGGACAGCGGATTCATCGACGATTACCACAAGGAGGAATACAAGAAAGAAGGCCGCCGCCAGCTCGAAGCGTTCTGGCAAAACCTACTCCATGGCGCCGGCGGACGTGTTGTATCAGGAAAAGAAATTCGAGCTGCCATTGGAACAACGACGTGATCGTCACCGGGCGCATCGACCAGATCAATCGGATCTCCGGAAAGAAAGTTGAGATCATCGACTACAAAACAGGAAAAGCGAAAGAAAAGAAGGCCGCGGCGAAGGATTTGCAGCTGGGGATTTACGCACTCGCCGCCGAGGAAATTCTGGAGCTTGATCCTGCGCGCCTCGTTCTCTACAGCCTGACTTCGAACGAGGCGGTCGAGTCACCCGCGACTCTAAAGCTTTAAAGGAAACCCGCGAAAAAATCGCCGAAGTGGCGGACCGCATCCGCGCGCGCGAATTCCCGGCCAAGCCCGGCTTCGGCTGCAAATTCTGCGACTATCGCCCCATCTGCCCATCGCACGAGCAACTCGTATGGATTCGCGGCACCGCTGGTGCTGTGGACGCAGTTCCGCCGAGGACTGACCGTACATGAAACGCGCGGTTCTGTCTCCCTCGCGCTGGCGCACCGGGTCTGAGCCAAATCGAAAAAAAGGCGCCGGCTCTTTCGAGCGGCGCCTTTCTTCTATTTCGGAGTGGTTCCGCGCAGTTCCTGGAACTTTCTCCCCGGCGACGCAGCTGCGCTTTCGCGCGCTTCCATCGTCAATGCGAGTTTTCAATGGAGCGCGAATGATGTCAAGAAATAAAAGTTTCGCGGTGTCGTTGACTTCGCGAAAATTCTCCCGGACGTCTAATGCTGCCCGCTCTGGTAATAGCCTTCGCGCGTGCTCACGTCCAGATTCGGACGCCGCACTCGCACCTCGATCGTATGAAAGTCTTTGGTGCGGTCGGTGTCCTGCGGCGAAAAGGTCAGCGTGTACTGGTTCCGCGCCTGCTCGGTCACGTCGGAGTAAAGATTTTCCAGGCCGCGGTCTTTTCCCGCGTAAAACGTGTCGCCTCCGGATTTGCTCGCGTAATGCTCGAGGCGCAGCGTCTGTTTCTGCAGGAACGCGTGGCCCACCGAAATGGAATACACCGCCACGTCGTTCGCCAGCAGCAGCTGCATGGTCTGGTCGAAGCTGTGCGTGTTGTTGTGGGAATTATTTCCGTCCGAAATCAGGAACACAATCTTGCGCCGGTCGCGCCCGCGCCCTTTCAGCATTTGCGCGGCGTCGTAAATCGCGTCGTCCATGTCCTTGTGCTCGGCTCCTGGCGCACGCCAAGCTGCGTGGGCTGCCCGGTCTCCGTGTCTCTTTCCGTTCGCCGTCGGCCCGGCCGTCAGCGGGCCGCCGACAGGGCCTCCCGGAAAGTGCGAATCCAGTTCGAGCCGCTTCAATTTGGTGAAGAGCTGGTCGTTGTTAAAGGAAAAGTCGGAGACCACGTTGGTGAATTCGTTGTACGTCACCAGCGCCACTTCGTCCGCGGCCCAAATCCTGCCGATATCGCCGTCAGGCTCTTTTGCACCTGCTCGGCGGACTTGATCGAAAGATCGTTATCGATCAGCACGACGGCCGAAAGCGGAAAGGGATCGGAGGTGAAGAAAATGATCTGCTGCTCGACGTTGTCGCAGAAAATTCGAAATTCGTCGCGCTGAAGATCGCCAATCAGCGCTCCGTCGCGGTTCTTCACCGTCACCGGAACGATCACCAAATCCGAACGGACGCGGATCCGGTTGCGCGTGTCGCTTTGCCCCGCCGGCTTGGACGCGCCCGTTTGCGGCTCGGGCGTTTGGGTCTGCGAGGGAATCTGCGGCGTCCCGGTCGCGGGCGGCGCGATGGGCGCCGGGCTCTGCGGCGGCAGTTGTCCCGGCCGCACGTTCGGTTTCGGCGGATCGTCCTGCGGCGCGTCTTGCGCCCGCGTGGTGCGTCCTGCGAAAAGGAATATAATGGCGGCGGCAATCGCGGTTCGAACGATCGATTTCTGCACGGCCGTCAGGGTTGGCATCATTCTTGGGGTCTCGCTTCGAGCCATTGGGTCCCACTCGGTGACCCTTTGGCGCTCCGCGCGTGAAACCGGCCGAACATCCGGAAACGCGCACGGCGCATCGTATCAGAACGTTATCCGTTCTGGCGCTGGAACTTCGACGCGCATTCAACACGGACAAGTTGCTTACACGGAGGATTATACAATGCGGTTGAGCGGCCTGACGGCGGGGATTTCTCGGTAGCTCGACCGGTTACGCGGCGTTTTCCGCGGTTCCATCGGTGAAGAGCGCTACGCCCGCATCGCCGGTCCTGGCGCGACCCGCATCCATCGAAGCTCGCCTCCGGCACAATCACTCCGCGCAGCAGCAGCAAGCCCCTCAAAGTCAGCAGCCGCTGCAGGTCGCCACAAACGTGGTGAACGTGTTCGCCACAGTCCGCGACAAGCAACACGACATTATTTCCGATCCTGACCAAGGAAGACTTCAAGATTTTCGAGGACGGCGAGGAGCAGAAAGTCGCGTTCTTCTCGAAAGAAGTGAACATGCCCATCACGCTGGCCTGCTGATCGATACCAGCGCCAGCATGGACCGCATGATCGACGCGGAACAGGACACGGCGTCGCGCTTCCTGCGCGAGGTGATGCGGCCGAAGGACGAAGCCATGGTGATGACGTTCGATTCGACGTGGATCTGCTGGCGGATTTCACTCAGGATACTTCCGTGCTGTCCCGCGCCATCCATAGCGCGCGACGTAAATTCCGTGGGCGGCGGCGGCGTGGTGACGCCGGGCAACCATTCCCGGGGGCCAGGGCGGCGGCACGAACCTGTACGACGCGGTTTACCTCGCCTGCCACGACGAACTCGCAACCGAGGCCGGCCGCAAGGGCGTGATGATCATGACCGACGCGGAGGACACCGGCAGCAAGCTACGCCTGCAGGACGCGATCGAGGCGGCGCAACGCTCCGACGCCGTGATTCACGTGATGCTGATCACCGATCGAATGGCGACGTTCGGGATCGGCCGGGCGTGGCGCGCAAGATGGCCGAAGAAACCGGCGGACGCGTGATCGAAGTCCGCAGCGAAAATTCGCTCGGAAAAGGCCTTCGACGAAATTTCCGAGGAACTGCGCTCGCAGTACGTTCTGGGCTACTACCCGACGAACATCAAGCGCGACGGCACGTTCCGCAAAATTCAAGTGGACGTCACGCGCCCCGACTCGAAGATTCTGGCCCGCAAGGGATACTACGCGCCCTACCGGTAGCCGTGAACTGCCCGCCGAAAATTCCAGCCGTGTAACCTTCTGTCGGGTCAAAGCTCTTATACTCTAGAATCCACCATGAGAGTGCTGACGCCGCGCGAGCGGCCCGAACCATTCGCGGTCGGTGTTTCCCGTTTGAAACACCGGTGGACCGTTCCCTTTTTCGCCTTCGATTGGGTCTGGGAGTGGGTGGCCTACTTTCTCGGCCACTGGAACTTCCTCGAAGTCCTCGACTACCTCGGAAGCTTCAGCGTGCTTATCGCGGTTCTCTTTTACTTCTCGGAGTCCGGCGATCGCATCAAGCAGAAACACTATCAGGCATGGCAGGTCATCAACACCGCCCAGGGAAAGGGCGGAAGCGGCGGCAGGCTCGACGCATTGCAGGAGTTAAACTCGGACCACGTTCCGCTGGTCGGAGTCGATGTGTCCGGCGCATTCCTTCAAGGAATCGATCTGCAGAACGCGAAACTCTTGCGCTCCAATTTCAATGCCGCGGACATGAGGAACAGCGACTTTCGAAGCGCGGATTTCACCGACGCGAACTTAAGCTCCGCGAATTTCCGCGAGAGCCAGCTTCAATCCGCTCAGTTTCGCGGCGCAATGCTGGACGAGGGCGATTTTACGGGTGCGAATCTCTCGGCAGCCGATCTTGCCGGAGCTACTTTGGACGGTGCCGACCTGCACGGCGCAAACCTGAAGGACATCCGCTGGCAGGACATATCCAGCATCAAGGGCGCGAACGTTCGCGACGTAACTAACGCTCCAGATGGATTCATGAATTGGGCTTTGAAGCACGGCGCCACAGCCGTTGCGCCGCAGAATTAGCTACATTGCCTACCCACCGGATTTCACTCCGCGGCTCTCTTTCCTGAAAAACCATTGGGTCGCCCGCTTCTACTTCGCGGCGGGGACTAGAGGGTTAGAGCTTCGGCCGGCGGCTTCGCGTAGTACCCTTTGCGGGTGCGAACGTCGAGTCCTTGCGGTCGGTCTGAACTTCAATCTTGCGATATTTTCCGTTGGCCTGCGGATTCGAAGGGCGATACGCGATGAAATACTGGCTGCGCAGTTCGTTTCCAATATCGAGAAACGATTGCGCGAGATCTTCGACCTTGTACGGATAGAACACGCGTCCGCCGCTCTGCATCGGCAAACTTTTCGAGCACCTGATCCCCGGGTTCAAGATGAACTTGTGCGGCTTGTCGCCACTGATCGAGAGCCAGTCGGTGTTGGTGCTGACGCAATAGATAGCAGCTTCGGCGCGAACCGCCGCGTCCAACGACTCGCTGAGCGCGTGGTCGCTCAAATTGTCGTCGCCGTCGCTGATGACCACAAGGACGCGGCGAATTTCGTGGTTCGGTCCCTTCGGAAGCGGAGGGCTGATGAGTTTTTCGGTAGCGCGGTAAATCGCGTCGTTCAGCGCCGTTCCGCCGCCGGCACGCTGCTTGCGAATCGCGTCGGTGAGCAACGCAAGGTCGCCGGTGTAATCCTGAATCACGTCAGGCTCGTTGTCGAAGGTCATCAGGAAGGCCTGATCCTTGTTGCGGCGGATCACGCTTTGCAGGAAGTCCATCGCGGCTTCTTTTTCGAATTCGAGGCGCGGGCGGATGCTGTTCGAGGTGTCGAGAAGAATTCCAATGCGGAGAGGCAAGTCCGTCTCGCGGCCGAAGTAAGTGATCTCCTGCACCTGGCCGTCTTCCAGAATTCGAAAATCGGACTTGATCGAGATTGGTGACAAAGTCGTGATGATGGTCCATCACCGTCGCGACCAGGTGCACCAGTCCGGTGGTCGTGACGATCGTCGGAGGGGTCGGGCCCTGCTGCGGCACTCCGGGAGCTTGCTGTTGCGAATTCGGCGCCACCGGAGCGGAAGCCGGTGGTTTTCCGGTGGCGGGCGTCGATGGAGCTTGAGCTACCACGGCGGAGACTGGCGCGAGCAGTACAGCGACGAGCAGGAGCAGTTTGCGCATTTCGTGGGTACCAACCCGATTATAGGAACTCCGCCAGAGCGGCGTCAATCGCAGCTGGGTTCGAGTTCGTGGCGCGGCCTACTCGATTCAGATATTCGCGCAATTCGGCCGGGAGAGGCGCGCGAAACTCGACGCGTTTGCCGGTGATCGGATGATCGAACGCCAGACGCGCGGAGTGCAGAAAATTGCGCTCGAGCGGCGGAAGCAGCTCCCTTCCGATCCGCTCCTGTCGAGGAGCGCCATAGACGCGTGTCGCCTACGACTGGGGCGCCGAGCGCTGAAAAGTGAACGCGGATCTGGTGCGTGCGCCCAGTGTGAAGCTCGGCTTCGACAAACGCAAAATTGTCGAACCGGAGTCGCAGACGCCAGTCGGTTCGCGCTTCGCGACCTTCGCGGCGGCGGGCGGTCATTCGCGAGCGCCGTTTCGCGTCGCGGGCGATAGGCAGCTCGATGGTGCCCGATTCGCCGGCGAGCTTTCCGTGGAGCAAGGCGACGTAGATCTTCTCCACTCGGCGTTCGCGAAAATCCTCCACGAGCTTTTCGTGCGCGGCGTCTGTGAGCGCGACAACGATCAGACCGGACGTATCTTTATCGAGCCGATGCACAATCCCCGGGCGAAGCGGACCGCCCAGCGACGACAGCTTTTCCGCTCCGCCGAAGTGATGGAGCAGCGCGGCAACCAGAGTGCCGGAATCCTCACCGGCGCCGGGATGAACGATCATTCCGGCCGGCTTATTGATCACAGCGATGTCCGCGTCGCTATAAATAATTTCGAGCGGGATATTTTCCGGCTCGACGCCGATGGGAGTTGCCTCTGGAATTTCGACGAATACTTTTTCGCCGAGCTCCAGACGATGGGAGGGCTTTTTGGAGACGTTGTTGACGCGGACGCGGCCTTCGTCGATCAAGTTTTGGACTTGATTGCGGCTGATGTGCGCGAGTCGCGAGACCAAATAACGATCGAGGCGTTCTCCGGCTTCCGCTTCAGCTACAACGTAGTCGCTGACGCCTGCGGGAGTGCGCGCAGATCCTTCAACGACAGGCAATTCGGCTTCGTCGTCGAGCTCTTCTTCGAATTCAGGTTCGGAAAGCATGGGAGCTGGTAATCGGGAGCGGGAACTTTAGCCGGCCACGGTCTGGAGCGGGCTGGCGGATTTGTTGTCGCGCAGGCCACGCCACCACAGAATTGTTCCGATCAGTATGAACACGACGCTGGTGATTTGCATCAGCGAAATGCGGTCGTGAAACAGCATGGTACGACCGGGATCGCCGCGGAAAAATTCGATGATCCCGCGTTCGATGCCGTAAAGAAACATGTAGGCGCCCAGAATCTGTCCGGCGAAACGCTGCCGCTTCCACAGCCAATTCAGGATGACAAAATTGCAAAGCTCGAGAAACGATTCGTAGAGCTGCGTGGGATGAATGTGAACGCCGAGCGGCGTTCCGGCAATCTGAGCCGCAATCGGATTCTTGAACACGACGGCCCACGGCACGCTGGTGGGCTTCCCATAGCAGCAGCCCGCTGCAAAGCAGCCCAGCCTCCCGATCGCATGGCCTAGCGGCAGCGAAGCAGTGCAAATGTCGAAAGTGCGCAACACGTTCATCTTCTGAAAGTGGGTGTAGAGAAGAATCATCCCGATCGAGCCGACGAGGCCGCCGTAGAACGTGCCGCCCGACTGAAAGGTATTCACGCTGAAGATTTCGCGGGGATTGGCGGCGTAGAAGCTCCAATCGCTCAGGATGAGCCAGAGCTTCGCGACGACGAGGGCGGAGAGCACCATGTAGATGCCCATATTCCATAATTTCTCGGGATCGATGCCGACCTGGGGCGCGATGTGGCGTCCCCAAAAAAGGCTGAGCAGAACTCCCGTGGCGACCAGAACTCCATAACTGAAGACGGGAATGTCGCCGAGATGGAAAAGGACCGGATGCATGGCTAATCGCTCTCCTTTGTAGGATGCGCCCGGTCGCGAAACAGTTCCAGTATTACGAGCAATGCTCCGATTACGATCGCCGAGTCGGCGAGGTTGAAGGTGTACCAATGATACGTGCCGATATGAAAGTCGATGAAGTCCGTGACGCTGCGGCGGACGAGGCGATCGAAGACGTTTCCAACAGCGCCGCCGAGGATGAGCGCGATGCCGCACTCTCCGAGCCAGGCTCCGGCGCGGCCAGTGGCCAGCAGCCAAACCAGGAGCGCGATCACGGCGAACGAGAAGGCGATGAGAAGCGGAGCGCGCCACGGATTCGCGGAATCCGCGAACATGCCGAACGCTACGCCGGGATTATTTGTGTGCATTAAATTCAAGAAGCCCGGAATTAAGACGCGCACGGAACCGGGCATCGTACGGTGCTGGACCAGATATTTGCTGAGTTGATCGGCAACGAACGCGCCTGCGGAAAGCGACGCGAGCACTATCCGGCTCGGCCGCGAAACGGCGGCGGAAGAACCGGCGTGAAGATTGCTCGTGCGGCTCATCAGGGCTTCGGGCTCTTTGGAGGCAAGCCGGTGGTGCGCTCGATCTCTTCGAGAGCCGGGACGCAGCGTTCGCAGACAGTCGGAAAGTCGGAATTTTCTCCGACGCGCGTCGAGAAGTTCCAGCACCGCTCGCATTTCGAACCGAGCGCGCGCGAGACATGAATCTTCAAACCCGGCAGCCCCGGAGGGGCGACAGCACCCGGCAGATCGCCTTCCGCAATTTCCACCTGCGAGACGATGAAAAGCGCCGGCAGGAATTTCGCGTACTTCTTCAGCGAAGCAAGGAGCTCGCCATCGGCGGCCAGAGCGACGCGTGCTTCAAGGCCGCTCGAAATCGTCTTCGCGGCGCGGACGGGTTCGAGGGCCTTCAGAACTTCTTCGCGGACCACGAGAAGGCGATCCCATTCCTTCGCGCGCTTCTCGTCGAGCGCATCCTCGAGCTGGGCCGGCGGCGTGAATGACGCCATGTGAATGCTCTCGGGATCGAAAGCTGCGCGAGGCAGAAACTTCCAGACTTCCTCGGAAGTGAAAACAAGAGTCGGCGCGATCAGACGAAGCAATGTGCCGGCGATGCGATACACGGCGGTCTGCGCGGATCGGCGGCCGATATTTTTGGGAGCGAAGGTGTAGAGGCGGTCCTTTAGGACGTCGAAGTAAAATGCGCTGAGATCGACGGTGCAAAAATCGTGCAGCGCGTGATAGATGCGGTGGAATTCGAAATTCGCGTACCACTGCTCGCACTGTTTGGCGAGCGCGCCGGTGCGGCGCAACATCCAGGCGTCCATCTCCCAAAGATCGGCGTCAGCGACGAGATCGCGCGCGGGGTCGAACGCTTCAAGGTTGCCGAGCGCGAAGCGGAAGGTGTTCCGGATCTTGCGGTAAGCCTCGGCAAGCTGGGTCATCATCGCTTCCGAGATTTTCATGTCCGACGAATAATCCTGCGACACAACCCAGATGCGAAGCAGATCGGCGCCCCACTTAGCGCAAATTTCGGCGGGGTAGATGGCGTTGCCGAGCGACTTGGACATCGGCGCGCCTTTTTCATCGAGCGTCCAGCCGTGGGTGACGACCTGCTTGTACGGTGAGGCGCCGCGGGTGCCGATGCCGACCAGCAGCGAACTCTGGAACCAGCCGCGATATTGATCGGGGCCTTCGAGGTAAACGTCGGCGGGCCAGTGCAGACCGTCGCGGGTGAGGACGGCGAGATGCGTGGAGCCGGAGTCGAACCAGACGTCGAGAATATCCGATTCCTTGCGGAACTTCGCGGAACCGCACGAGCACTTCGTGCCCGACGGAAGCAGTTCTTCAGCGGTGTGTGTGAACCACGCGTCCGCGCCTTCCTTTTCAAAGAAGGGCAGAACGCCGCGCAAGGCCGAAAAATCTTTCAGTTGCTTTCCGCACGCGTCGCAATAGAACACGATCAGCGGCACGCCCCAGAAGCGCTGCCGCGAGATGCACCAGTCCGGACGGCCCTCGACCATTTCCTTCATACGGTCGTGTCCCCAGCCGGGAAGCCATTTCACTTTGTCGATTTCCGCTAGCGCGGTTTGGCGCAGAGGTGGCGCTTTTGGCGCGGGAACGTTAGCGCTGCCGCCGTCCATCTGAATGAACCACTGCTCGGTGGCGCGGAAAATTACCGGATTGTGGCAGCGCCAGCAGTGCGGATAGCTATGTGTGATTTTTCGTTCGCCGACTAGCATGCCGCGATTTTTCAGAATGCCGATGACGATGGGATTCGCCTCGAAGACGGTCTTGCCTTTGTATTCGGGCAGGCCTTCGGTGAAGCGGCCTTCGTCGTCCTGGGGCGCGTAGGATTCGAGGCCGTACCGCTGGCCGGTGCGGAAGTCGTCTGCGCCGTGGCCGGGAGCGGTGTGCACGATGCCGCTGCCCTGATCGAGCGTAACGTAATCGGCGAGGACGCCGGGCACGGAGTACTCGAGAAACGGATGATGAAACTGGATCGATTCGAGATCTTTGCCGGAGTAGGTGGCGAGCGTGCCGCGAACTTCGAAGCCGAGTTCGGTTGCGACGGCGCTTGAGGCGATCTTCGGCGAGAAGTAACTTCCCTACGGACGTATCGACGAGCACGTATTGAAAGTCAGGGTGGAATGCGAGAGCGCGATTGGCCGGAAGCGTCCAGGGAGTGGTAGTCCAGATCAGCGCATTTGCATCGGCGGGCAATTTCAGTGCGTTCGATTTGTCTCCGGGCGTGAGCGGAAACTTCACCCAGATCGACGGGCTGGTGTGGTCTTCGTATTCGACTTCGGCTTCGGCGAGCGCGGTGTGGTCGTAGATGCACCAGTACACCGGCTTGAGGCCGCGATAGACGTAGCCCTTCTCGTAGAAATCGAGAAACGCGCCGGCGATGGAAGCTTCGTCCCGAAAATCCATCGTGAGATATGGCTTGTCCCACTGGCCAAAGACGCCGAGGCGGCGGAATTCGACTTTGTGGTTCTCGACGAAAGCCGCGGCGAACTTACGGCACATCTGGCGAAATTCGGCGGCGGAAACTTTGGTGGTTTTGCCGCCGAGTTCCTTTTCGACTTTGGTCTCAATCGGCAGCCCGTGGCAATCCCAGCCCGGGACGTAAGGGGCGCGGAAGCCGGACATGGACTTGGACTTCACGACCATGTCTTTCACGACTTTGTTCAGGCCCGTGCCGAGGTGGATTTCGCCGGTGGGGTACGGCGGCCCGTCATGCAGGACGAAAAGCGGCGCGCCGGCGCGCGATTCGAGGATGCGTTCATACAGGCCCGCCGACTCCCAAGCAGCGAGCTGTTCCGGCTCGCGCTCCGGCAGTTTCGCCTTCATGGGGAAATCGGTTTTGGGAAGATTCAGGGTCTTTTTGAGGTCAACGTCTTTGGCCATGTATGGGCGCTAAAGCCTTTCTCCACAGCATTCAAAATGTAGTGCGGGACACGAAGCGAAACCGAAAGCCGAAGAAGCGGAGCGGTTGCGTCGCGGTAACAAGATGCAATCGATATGTTACAATGATTTTGTAACGGTGTCAGCCTTAGGGGGCGGACATCCTTTTTTGGAGGGATGCGTCTAAGACTTTGAGAGTGTGTATGAAGGCAGTCTTAGGCGGACTGACATGACCGAACTCAGTTCAATCGCTTACCAGCCCAAGCCCGAACCCGCCATCGATCCGAACGACCATTCGCCACGGCTGCGCCTCGGACGACTGAAAGCTCCGACTCAAGGTTCGAGATGGAAAATGTTCGTCTCGAATATCAAAGAGTTCATGACCGAGCGCCCGGTGAAGATCAAGGGCGCGAAGCCAACGCCGTTTGACAATCCTGGGTTCGGCGACTCCTTCAAAGACAATCTGAGTGAATTCTGGAAGCCGGGTGTGCGCGGAAACGTGAACTCCGGTCTTCTGGTGGACTGGGACCAGAATTTTGGCGGGTTCTGGCAGAACATCAAGGATTGGCTGAATCCGCCGAAGATGGCGCCGTGGAAAGGGACGAGCAAGCCGATCGCGGTGAAGGACATCTGGTCAAAGGACACACAGTTTTCGCGCGTGCAGGCGATGTCACTGGCGATTCACGTACTAGTGATTGTGCTGATCGTGTTGCCGCTATGGCACGAGTTGTTTTCGCCGGCAGTTACGAACGCGAAATCGAACGTTGACGTCACTCTGGTCTCGCCGTATCTGCCAAAGCTCCCGGCGGGCGCGAAGCCAGCGGGTGGCGGCGGAGGTGGTGGCGCGCATGAATTGTTGCCCGCGAGCCACGGCAAAGCGCCAAAATTTGCGATGGAACAGATTGCGAAGCCCGCAGTGGTGGTTCCGCAGCACGCGGCGATTCAAGTTCCGCCGACAGTGCTCGGAAACCCCGAATTGAATTTGAGGCAGCAGGATGCCAAGAACTGGGGCGACCCCCTTGCCAAAGTTTTGAATGATTCGAGCGGTTCGGGTGGCGGCGGCGGAATTGGCTCCGGCAGCGGCGGCGGAATCGGCAGCGGAAACGGCGGCGGCGTTGGACCGGGTGAAGGATACGGCACAGGAGGCGGCGTGCCCACAGCGGGGACGGGCGGATACGGAAGCCCGGTGTGCCTCTACTGCCCTCAGGCGGAATACTCCGATGAAGCGGTAAAAGCCAAGTATCAGGGAACCGTGCTGCTGGTTGCGACGATTACGCCGGATGGCAAGGCGACGGACATCCAAGTGGTGAAGGGCATGGGCTTGGGTCTGGATGAAAAAGCGATCGCGGCCGTGCGGACTTGGCGGTTCACGCCGGCGCGCGGGCCTGACGGACGTCCGGCAGCTGTAAGGCAGACCATCGAAGTGCAGTTTCACCTCTACTAGACGCATCCCATCTGGATTTGCGAAATCCGCACGGTGGACCTGGGTTTACCTTCAGGACCACAGCGCTCACGCGCGTACGTGGTTCTGCTAGCATTGTGGCTATGAAGCTCACCTCTCCGATTTCACTTCTTGCGATTGCGCTGCTGCTCGCGTGGCCGGGCGCCGCCAATTCCCAGACCGGATCGATCCAGTTCGACGCGCGCATTCGCGCGGCCGCCGGCATCGACGAACCCGTGCGTCAGGTCAACTTCTATCTACTCCGCAAAAGCTATTCGGACATCGAGGCTGAAGCAAAAGCGGCCGTACCGCCGACGAAAATGAACGACTTCATTGACAAGCTGGACGTCTCCAAGGAATTGAAAGCCTGGATGAAGAAGAATCAGTGCGTACACTTTTCAGGCGAAGCGTTTCTGCAGCTGATCAAGCCGGACGATGTGATTGAGGTGTCCGAGTTTTACGACGCGTATCTCGACCGGATGCAGGGCGACCAGACCGTGGTTTTTCCGCAGCCGAAATACAAAGCATCCGACAAAGAGAAAGATCCCGCGAAATACGATGCTCAAGTGAAAGATTACAAAAAACAGGTAAAGACATTCTTCATCGCGAATCCGACCAGCATTCAGGGAATCGATTTGAGCCTGGAAGATGTGGACCCGGGCCACAAGTGGGACGTGCTGGTGGCGAAGAATAAGGGCGCTCTGGATCGCGAGACGACCATGCTGGCCGAGGGGAAATACCTTGTAGCACGAACGCAGACCGATCTAGACGGGCGGGGCTACTTCCGGCAAATTCCAGCCGGGACGTACTGGCTCAGCTCGCTTGACGTGGAATCCCTCGCAGGCGAAGAGCGGGAGCGTTGGGATACGCCCGTAGCTGTGGCTCCCAGCCATGAAACTTACGTGTTACTCTCCAATATCAACGCGGTGCAGACCGCGACGACAAATCCATAGCGGACCCCTTTCTCTTGAGTGAAGAAACGCCGATTGCCGAAACCATCGCCCGTCTGGCGAATGATGACCCAAAGTTGCGATTCGAAGCCGCGCGGGATCTTTACGTGGCCGGCGTGACGATGTGCGAGCCAGCGCTGGAAGAGTGGCGTTCCGACAAGGAATTCGATGAGCTGCTGGTCCGCGCGCCTCACGAGTTTTCACCGTGGCGCACCATCGTGGGAGTTGCGGTAAAGCCGGAAACGTGGGAAGCGGTCCGGAAGGCGAATGACTCACCCCGACTCGCGGATGTGCCGGCCGATCAAGACGCGCGTGAGTTTGAACTCCGATGCCCGAATGGGACCGAGCTGGACATCATGACGAGCCGCGATGGTTCGAACTCCGGCCCGATCGGCAAATTCGTCGAGAAGTTCGGCGAAGGCATACAGCAAATCGAGGTTTATGTGCTCGACGTGGACCGCGCAACGGCAATTCTCCATTCACGGTTCGGCGTGGTTTCAATCTATCCGAAAGCGCGAGGCGGAGCGGACGGTACGCGCGTGAATTTTTTCCTGGCTACAGGCGCTGGGGCGAAGAAAGTCCTGATCGAGTTGGTGGAGGACAAGCCCTCCGAGTAAAGCCGGCTCTCGTACCGTTCCCGTCGTAATCCTGCGTTCATTCCCGCGTGTTACACTTTCGTCCGTTCAACCGTTGTATCCATAGAGTCTCCCGTTTCCACGTCCAAATTCTCAGGAGCGTCCAGATGGGTTTTGTGACCGAGATTGAACCGGCGCAGGCCGGGCCGCAATTACAGGAGATTTACCGGAAGCTCGAGCAGGGGCTGGGATTTCTGCCGCACTATTTCATGTCGCTGGGAGCCACTCCGAAGGTGATCGAGGCGCAGCTAGCGATGGATGATGCAGTCATGAGCGACGGCGCCTTGACGAAACTGGTGAAAGAACAGATTGCCGTGGTGGTGAGCAGCATCAACTCGTCGTCCTACTGCGTGAAATTCCATATGGAGCTGTTACGCCGCTTCGGCATCGATCGCGCGATGGAACGCAAGCTGACCACCGACTATGAGAACGCACCGGTGGAACCGAAGGTGATTGCGCTGTTCCGGTTGGCAGCGAAGCTGACTAAGACTCCGGATGACATTCTCGAGTCGGATATCGACGCGCTGAAGGCCGCTGGATGGGACGACGCGGCGGTCCGCGAGACCGTGCTTACGGTCGCATATTTCGGCTACGTCAATCGCGTTTCGCTCGGTTTGGGGCTAGTGACCGACTTCTAAGCCCGCGCAGAGAGTTACGAATCTCGATTCAAAGCTACTCTCCGCTCTGCTCGATCAACTTTGCCACGAGCGCCGTCCAACCGGTCTGATGGCTCGCGCCGAGCCCTTCGCCGGTGTCGCCGTTGAAATACTCATAGAACGAAATCAAGTCGCGCCAGTTCGGGTCGTTCTGAAAGAGCTCAACGTCGCCGTAAACTGCGCGGCGGCCGTTGCGCCGCAGGAACAGGCACGATAAGCGGTGCGAAACGTCACGAGCGGCTTGCCAAAGAGTCATTTGCTGGCCGGAGCGTGTTGGACATTCAACTTTGAATTCGTCGCCGTAGTAGTAATGGACGCGCTGCAGCGACTCGATCATCAGAAAGTTCAGCGGAAACCAGATCGGGCCCGCGCCAATTCGAATTGCCGCCGAAAAGGTCGGAGGTCGATTCGGCCGGCTCGTAGTCGACCGAGCGTGACGATTGCCGTCCACTGTGCAGCATGAACGGATGCTCTTCGTGAAACTTCGAAAGCGCGCGAATGCCGTAGGGGGAGAGAAATTCGTTTTCATCGAAAAGGTAGCTGTAGATGCGCTCGAGCTTCGCGCGATTGGCGATCGTGAGCAGAAGCCGAGCGCCCTTTGGCGTGGATGCGGCTCATATCGACGTGATCGCGAAAAATCCGGATTATGCGTCCATGAACCACTCCATGCGTTTCGCGGAAACCGGGCAGGCGTTCGAGGTCCTCTGGCTCAAAGGTTTCGACGGCGAACAGAGGAATCAGCCCGACCATCGAACGCACTTTCATGGGGATGTGCTCGTGCCGCCGAGGTGCAGCACGTCGTAGTAGAAGCCGTCCGTCTCGTCCCAGAGCCAACTCTGCCCTCGCCGCCGATGTCGTTCATCGCTTGCGAGATGTAGACGAAATGCTCGAAAAATTTGCTGGCGACGTCTTCGTACGCGCGGTTCTTCGCGCGCCAGCTCGATCGCGATCGCGAGCATGTCCAGGCAATACATGGCCATCCAGCTCGTGCCGTCGGATTGCTCGATGAAGTTGCCCGGGCCGAGGGGCGTGGAGCGGTCGAAGACTCCGATGTTGTCGAGGCCGAGGAACCCGCCCTCGAAATACGTTCTTGCCTTCGGCGTCTTTGCGGTTCACCCACCACGTGAAATTCATCAGCAGCTTATGGAAGACGCGCTCGAGGAAATTGCGGTCCGGCTTTGCCCTCGCACTCGCGCCGGCAATTTTGTAAACGCGCCAAGCGGCCCAGGCGTGCACGGGCGGATTCACATCTGAGAAATTCCACTCGTACGCCGGCAGCTGCCCGTTCGGGTGCATGTACCACTCGCGCAGGAAGAGGACGAGTTGTTCCTTCGCGAATTCGGGGTCGATCAGCGCCATGGCGACGCAATGAAAGGCCAGATCCCACGCCGCGTACCACGGGTATTCCCACTTGTCGGGCATCGAGATGACGTCCGAGTTGTAGAGGTGCGTCCAGTCGTGATTGCGTCCGTATACGCGCGCTGGGATCGGGCTTGGGCTGCGTCGAATCGCCCTCGAGCCAGCGGCGGACGTCGTAGTGATAGCTCTGCTTGCCCCAGAGCAGCCCGGCGAAGGCCTGACGTTGGACGAGGCGCGCGTCTTCGCTCATGTCCGGATCGATGCGGCTTGGCGTAGAATTCGTCGGCTTCGCTCTTTCGCATGGGCGAAGACGCTTTCGAACTCGGCGCCGAAGAATTCTTTGTGCGGCGTGCCGGCTGGAAGGATTTTCTGATCCGTCAACGGAGCCGCAAGGTCCAACTCTGCCCGGGCGGCACATCGACACGAATAATGCGCGGCGGATTTGGTCCCTGCGCGATCCGGGATTCACGGCGTCTGGCTCGCCGTTGATCAAGTAGCGGTGAAACGCGTCCTTCACATAAGGCGTGCGGTTTGGCTTTTCTGCCGTAGAGGCGCTCCGTGTTGGTTTCGTTCTCGGTGAAAAGCAGTTTCGGGAGCGCCTTCGGCGAGCAGCCAGCGCTTGCCGTAGTGAAATTCGTCCATTTCGAGCAGCGCGGCGCCTTCGATCCCGTCGACTGCGAACAATCTGAGGCCGATCGTACGTGGTCTCCCCAATCCCAGCGATTGCGAAACCAGAGCGTGGGCAGTAGATGTAATGGCGGCGGATTCCGGCCCGCGATTCCACGCGGTGATGCTGGATCGAACATCTCCTCGCAGTCTGCTTTGGCGTACTCGATGAAGATGTCGAAGTAGCGATTTTCGTTGAATACGCCGGTGTCGATCAGCTCGTATTCAGGGAGCGAGGCGGCGTGCGCTTGCCGTTTTCTTCGACGAGATGGTCGTAGGGGAATTCAGCCTGAGGATATTTGTATAAGTACTTGAGATAGGAGCTGGTCGGTGTGGCGTCGAGATAGTAGTAATACTCCTTTACGTCCTCGCCGTGATTTCCTTCCTTGTTGGTCAGCCCGAAAAGTCGCTCCTTGAGGATTGGGTCTTTCTCATTCCAGAACGCTAGTGCGAAACAGATGTGCTGATGGCGGTCGCAAATGCCGCCGATTCCGTCTTCGCCCCAGCGGTAGGCGCGCGAGCGGGAGACGTCATGTGGCAAGTAATTCCAGGCGTCGCCGTTGGGGCTGTAGTCTTCGCGGACGGTGCCCCACTGTCGTTCGGAAAGGTAGGGACCCCAGCGCTTCCAGTGGACTTCGCGGTCCCTGCTCGATCGCAGGCGCTCCTCTTCAGCGGTCATCTGGGCAGAGAAGTTGGGCTTCGGATCTGGCGCCATGGGTCATCCTTCGAAGTGAAAATCGAAAAAGAACGAGGCGGCCGGCCCATTGAAGGGGCGATCGAGCCGCCGAAGCACTCTAACCGCTTGTCTCGCGCGTTGGCAAGAAGCCTTGAGGCATTATCGGCAGGCGCGGTATAGAGCGTAATCGCGTATGGCTTCAAGGGGGTCCAATTGAGTATTCTTTTTCTTCGGTGTAGGCCTAGCGCGCGTTTCGACCGAACGCGGACGGCGGAATCGGGAATCGAACTACCTTATTGAATTCCTCAGACCACTTGACGAAAGTTCATCCGCGCAGCGGAACGCGCTGGAATGGCGCGGCAGTTTTCGCTCTGCTCGCGATAATCGCGGCTGCGGTGACGGCACCGATGTGGTTCCTCGGCAATGCCTCCGGACACGATTTTCAATTTCACATGGCTTCGTGGCTGGATGTTTCCGGGCAGTGGCGCGAAGGCATTTTCTATCCGCGATGGGCGGAGTGGGCCAATTTCGGGTTCGGCGAACCACGATTCATTTTCTATCCCCCGCTCTCGTGGCTGCTTGGCGCTGCGCTTGGACTTGTGCTGCCGTGGAAGGCAGTGCCCGGCGTTTACATCTGGATCGCGCTCGTGGTCAGCGGCGTGGGAATGTGGCGGATGGCGCGGGAGTGGCTGACGCCGACACAAGCCGCGGCAGCTGCGGTGCTGTATGCCGTGAACCCGTATAGCCTGATCATCGTGTATTACCGCAGCGATTTCGCGGAGCTGCTGGCGAGCGCGATTTTGCCATTTTTGATCTGGCGAGCATTGCGTTTAATGCGCGATGGATGGAGCGGTGCGCCGCCCCTGGCCGCCGCATTCGCGCTCGTTTGGCTGACGAACGCACCTGCAGCCGTGATTGCGACCTATTCGCTGGTGCTAATTCTGGCGGTTGGCGCCGTCTTCGAGAGGCGCTTGCGAACGTTGATCGCAGGTGCCGTCGCTACGGGCTGCGGGTTTGGGCTGGCTGCGTTTTACATTTTGCCCGCTGCGTTTGAGCAACGGTGGGTGCAAATCTCACAGGCGCTGGTGGCGCTCCTCGAACCTAAAGACAACTTTCTATTCACGCATTCCACCGATCCCGAGTTTCTGTTGTTCAACTGGAAGGTTTCCACCGTCGCCGTATGCGTGATTCTTGTCGTGGCGATCGCAATGATGTTTGTGGCGCGCCGACGAAATCGGCTTGGCGCGGCTTGGTGGGTCATCCTGGCGCTGGGTATGTCGAGCGCCGGCATGATGCTCCCGGTGAGCACTTTGCTATGGAAGTTTCTACCGAAGCTCGCCTTTGTGCAATTCCCATGGAGATGGATGGGACCGCTTGGATTTGTGTTCGCCTTCGTCGTGGCTGCTGCTCCGGTGCGGCGCTCCAAGCAAATTGCCGTGTGGGCTTCGATGAGCTTGCTTTTGATCGCCCTTAGCGCGGCGATCGCGGGCGACTGCTGGTGGGACAGCGAGGATATACCGGTACTCGCAGGCGGCATTCATTCCGGAAACGGCTACGAGGGCACGGACGAGTATCAGCCGGTTGGCGCCGATCGTTACAGTTTGCCTGGAAGCGATGTCCTCGATGGCGATCCGCCCGGACCTCCGACTCCTCCGATTGAAGCGCTGGATGTGGCTAGCGGCAAGCTGGCGGCCCCGGCGCGGAATGCTGTCCACATCATTCGATGGACGGCGGAGAGTCGGGAGTTTTCTTACCGCGCGACGGAGCCCACAACCGTCGGGCTGCGTTTGCTGAAGTTTCCGGCGTGGCGCGCGACGATCGACGGCGCGGCTGCCGATACGATCGCTACCGACGACACCGGGCAGCTGCTCTTGAAAGTGCCGGAAGGCCGGCACGATGTGGAGCTGCGATTCGTCCGGACTCCGGATCGAACGGCGGGCGGGCTGATCTCGATTGCGTTTGTTCTGATTGTGGGCGGCTGGTGGATCGTGCTGAAGCGCAAACCACGGCTCGGCGGTGCGGGGCGTGAATAATCCGCGAACTAACTCTGCGACAAGATAACGATGAGGCGCTTCGGACCGTGGGCACCCATCACCAGGATCTTTTCGATGTCGGCGGTGCGGCTGGAACCCGTAATCAGGCAGACATACGAATTTTTCTCGACCGCAGAGACTGCCTGCGCCATCGCGGTTTCGAGATCCGGAACCAACTGCTTTAGGCTAGCGAATACGATGTGGACCGGCGCCGCAACCGACGCGCCTCGCCCGCCGCAGGCCGATGAAATCAATACCGAGCCGGTTTGCGCGACGAGCAGCTCCGCGAGAGTGATCGATATTGACACGGACTCGCGGGGCCCGGCGGCGCTCGACCATTGAATCTCTCTCGAACTTCCGAATTGCGACGCAGCGCGGCGAAGTTCGGGCGCATCTTGAACGAAAACTTCCGTATCGCCCAACTCGGACAGAATCGAATTTGCCGCTGCAACGCTCGCTTCAAAGTTGGCCGTCACAAGAAGCTCGGTCTTGTTGCCGACACATTCCAGGCGGAATCTTTCGAGCGGGTCGCCGATCGGCGGGAAGATGTTACCCGGACCGGCGTGAACGTGTCCGGGTGAATCGTGAACTTTCGCCGGAGTCTTCAGGGCCGCGCGGATACGTCCGAGAACGGCTTCGCGGCTGGGATTTTCAGTCGGCGGCACGGGTTTCCTTCCAGAGCGAGCGAAACGATTTCGCGGGAAGCGGCGGCGCGGCGCGATATTTCGTCCACGGCTTGAGCGGATCGAAGGAGGAGCCTTCGGCACCCAGAGCGTAGAACGCGCGCAGTGCCAATTTGCCGATCGCGCCGAGGAATGCAAAACGGCCAGCGCCGGCCATCGACCAGCGCCATATCTTGAACGCGAATCGCTCTGCCGCAGGGCGCTCAGCTTCGTTCACGGCGTTGCGCCGATTCTCGAGCAGGTGATGATGCAAGTCGATTTTCACCGGACAGACTTCGGTGCAAGCGCCGCAAAGCGACGACGCGTAAGACAGGTGCTGGAACTGATTCAGCCCGCGGAGATGCGGAGTGAGCACGCTGCCGATTGGGCCCGGATACGTGGTTTTGTAGGTGTGGCCGCCGATGTTGCGGTACACCGGGCATGCGTTCAGGCACGCTCCGCATCGAATACAATGAAGAACTTCGCGCTGTTCGGGGTCGGCGAGCAGATCGGTGCGGCCGTTATCGAGAAGGATGACGTGAAACTCCTCGGGGCCGGCGCATTCGTTCGCGGGCCGCGGGCCGCCGACCAGTGTGTTGTACACCGTCATCGGCTGGCCGGTGCCCGAGCCAGCCAGAACGGGCCAAAAAAGCGCAAGGTCCTGCAATCGCGGAATGACCTTTTCGATTCCCGCAATAACGACGTTGATGCGCGGAAGCGTGATCCCCAAGTCGGCGTTGCCTTCATTTGTGGTAATCGCTACAAGTCCCTGATCGGCAACAAGAAAGTTTGCGCCCGTGATTCCCATTTCCGCCGAGAAGAAAGCCTTACGCAGCGCGACACGAGCCGCGGCTACCAGTAGTTCGGGATCATCCGTGTCGATTCCACCCAACTTTTCCTTGAAAAGCTCGGCGATCTGTACGCGGGTCAAGTGCATAGCCGGCGTGACGATGTGATACGGCGGTTCCTTGCGAAGCTGCACAATGAACTCGCCCAGATCGGTCTCGAACACGGCGATGCCCTTCCCTTCCAGCGCCGGTGCGAGGTGAATTTCTTCTGCGACCATGGACTTCGATTTTGAGACGGTTCGGACGTTATTTTTCGCGGCGAGATCGACGATGTATTGCCGGGCCTGCTCGCCGTTTTCCGCCCAGAAGACCTGGCCGCCGCGCTTCTTCACATTGGCTTCGAACTGTTCAAGGTAGCGGTCGAGGTGATCGATGGCTTCGCGTTTTACGGCCTGGCATTTTTCGCGGGCGGCCTGCCAATTTTGAAAACGCGAGCGGCCTCGAGCCACGGCGACGTCGTACGAGTCGATGTTCTTGCGGATGGTTTGACGATGCGCGATGTCCGCGGACTTCACGGCAGCGCTGCGGAGGAATTCCTGGGCCGTCGTGGTCATCGCGCGGCTCCCTGCGAGGCGCCGGTCTGCGCGAGGATGCTCGCGATATGAATCGTGCGAATCGGCGACTTCCGGTGACGCAATATGCCATCAATCTGCATCAGGCAGCTCGGGTCCGTTGAGGTGATGAATTCCGCGCCGGATTTGGCAGCGTTCCCAGTCTTGGTATCGCCCATTGCGGAAGAAATCATGCTGAATTTTGTCGAGAACGTCCCACCAAAACCGCAACACTCCTCGCTGAACGGCATTTCGACAAGCTCCAGACCACGGACAGCCGCGAGCAGTGCGCGCGGTTCCTGCTTCAGATGGAGTTCGCGGAGGGCGTGACACGCATCGTGGTACGTGACTTTGTGCGGGAACGCGGCGCCCACGTCTGTGACTTTAGCGACCTTGATTAGAAATTCAGAAAATTCGAACACTCGTTTGCCGATTTGCTTGGCTTCTTCGTAGAACGGGGTATTTTCGAGAAGCTGTGGATAAAAGATGCGGATCATCGTAGTGCACGAGCCGGAAGGCGATACGATGAGTTCGAAATCGCGGAACACGCGAAGAAATCTTTCAGCGAGCGGCCGGGCGTCGTTCCAGTAGCCGGAGTTGAAACCGGGCTGGCCACAGCAGGTTTGATCCTCCGGAAACGTGACCTCGAAGCCTGCGCGGCCGAGGACGGCCGCCATATCCAGCCCCACTTTCGGGGTGAGCTGGTCCACGAAACACGGAATAAACAACGCGACTTTGGACATGCGATTGGTCCCCGAGCGTCAGCGATTCACGCCAGCCAGCCGGTTCGAACAGCCCTGGGTCTGTATCTAGTGTAGGGCAGTATCGGGAAACGCTGGGCGTGAGAAATGCGGCCCGGTTACAGCCGGGCAAACACCGGTGTCGGCTGGGCGCTCGGTCCGTACGAGCAGCCCAGCGAGTCCGGAGCGAAGCGTTCGCGGTGACCTACTAGGTGCCAAGCAGGTTGATTTGCAAGTTTCTCGTAGCCGTGCTCGCGCGCCCACAGGTCCAGCGGTATGGTCGCCAGTTCATCCACGACGGGAACCGCCAAGCCCATTTTCGTCAGATCGATGCTCTTCAGATAAGTGTGGCAGGTGTCGCAGACGTCCACGCGAACGTGCGCGATTTCCGGCGCCGAATAGAAGGCCATCTGCGGCTCGCGCTCTTCTCCGCACGCCGGGCAATAAATTCTGCCGAAATACCCATTCGTGCGCGCAGAGCATGCAAATCAGCGACTTCTTTCGCGCCGTCGCCCTCGCTCCGCAAGCACACCGACGATCGGCTTGCCGCCGCAACACGGACAGGTCGAGGGAGCCCCGTCCACTACGGTCGATTTCGCGATGATCGGCAAGATATTCGGCATAGGGCTGAAGAAAAATCCACGCCAGCAAGCGATCCGACGAGATCGCCCCAGCCGCGCGTTCGGCCTCGAGTCGCGTCGAGAGTCGGCCGCGAGCCAACTATCCGAGATCCCCGTGCCAGAAATCTTCAATCGCGCGCTGCCATTCCGGCGTGCCCTTTGCGCGCCAAGCCGGCAGCGGCTTGCGCCAGCGGCGCCGGCGCAATCTGCTCGATCAACGACAGAAATCCGGAAAAATGCGGAAGCAGCAAGAAAAAGATCCAATTCGTCCCGCAACGGCCGGTCCGAGGAAATCTTCGGCGTGAATCGCCAGAGCTTTCTGCGAATTCCGCGTAAAGGCTTTTCTGAAATGTTGCGACGCGCGAGTAGATAGCGCAATCCTTCGGCGGCGAATGGATAAGTGGAAGTCAGTTCTTGGCGCGGCGGATGCGGCGATCCCACTTCGCATCCGTCATTGTTTGGGTCGGAGTTTTGCCAGTGACCTGGTAATACCAGGTGCGATGGAACGTCCAGGCCCACGCCCGCGTCACGTATCCGTGGATCATGGATCCGAAGCTGCCTTCTTCCAGAATCGCGCTCATGTAGACGTGAATCAGAAACAGGCCGATGGTGATCAGCGCCACGCTCGCGTGAATCAGAATCGCGGCATAGCGCACGAAGCGCAAGCTCCACGGCAGCGTCTCCGTGTACCACAGCGACAACCCGGAGAGCAGCAGCAGAATCACGCTGTAGAAAATTCCCCAGAAGAAGAGTTTCTGGCCGAAGTTGAAGCGCCCGACGGGAGGCAGTTTGTCGTCTTCATTCTGGATGTAGTCCGGCATCGCTTTGGCCCAGGCGCGATCGCTGTCGTCAATTTGCATATCGCGGCGCCACTCTTTGAACGTCCAGAACAGCGACGCCGTGAAGATCAGGCCGAACCATGGATGCCACGAATCGCGCGCGATCGGCCCGCCGCCCACCACCGCGGCCATCCAGAACAGATACGGCGACCAGAACGCCAGGCCGGTGATCAAGCAGATACATGTACGAGACGGCGCCAATCCAGTGATTGACGCGCTCGCCAAGCGTGTAACGCGGGATCAAATCCTCGTTGCGTTCGATGCTCGTGTTCGAACGCGGAACGGCGCTCGGTGCTCATACGCGCCTCTCTTCTTCCGGCGGAATCGGCTCTTCCTTCTTCGGGCCGAATCGCAAGTAGTGCAACGCCAAACCGACCAGGCCGCCGATCATCGCCAGATTCCCCAGCCATTTCAGCGGTCCTTTCCACAAGCGCACCGGAATACGGAATGTGCGGATCCTTCGGCAGCCCGCCATACAGCTCGGGATTCTTCGCATCGTGCAGCACGTAGATCACGTGCGTTCCGCCCACTCCCGCCGGATCGTAAACTCCCGCATCCGCGAATCCGGAAACGTTGCGCAGTTGCTCCGCGCGCGTCTCCGCCAGTTCCTTCATTTCCGACTTCGTCCCAAAATGCAGGCAGCCCGTCGGGCAGGCCTTGATGCAAGCCGGTTCAAGCCCCACCGACACGCGGTCGTTGCACAGCGTGCACTTGAAAACTTTGCGCGCCGTCGGACTGAATTTCGGAATGTTGAACGGGCAGCCGGTCATGCAATAGCCGCAACCGATGCAATTCGCTTCCTGGAAATCGACGATGCCGTTGGCGTACTGCACGATGGCCGCGTCCGCCGGGCACGCCGCGAGGCAGCCCGGATCCTCGCAGTGCATGCACTGATCTTTGCGCATCAGCAGCATCATGCTGCCGTCTTCGCGCTCGTGCTCGTTGAACTTGATCAGGTTCCAGTAATTCCACGCCGTCTCCGGCATGGTCTGGTAGGTGTTGTCGAAAGTGGTTTCGCTGAAGGTGTAACCGTTCCATTCCAGGCACGCCACTTCGCAGGCTTTGCAGCCGATGCACGTGGTGGTGTCCACCAGCTTGCAGACTTGGAATTCGCGGTTCAATCCGGCGCCCGGGACGGTTCCGGCGTGGCCTGAAATTCTGATGATTTCTGTTGCCGCCTGGCTCATCGTCCGCTCCCTACGCCTTCTCGACTTTCACTAGGAAGCCCTTGGATTCAGGCGTGTGGGCATTCGGATCGGTCACCGCCGGCGTCAGCAAATTCGCCGGCGTCCGCGCGTCTCTTCCTTCATCTTCATCAATGCCGCGGAAGCCCTGGTGAATCGGCAAACCGATCTGATAGACCTTCTTGCCGTCGATCATCATCGGCTTCAGCCGCCGCGTGACAAAAGCTTTCGCGATGTAGGTTCCCCGCGCGCTGATCACTTTGATCATGTCCGTTGCCGCGAATTCCTTTTTCGTCCGCCAGCTCCACCGGAATTTCCACGAACGGCTCCGGGATCAGCTGCACGTTCATCGGATTATTTTTCGTCCAGTAGTGATACTGCTCGGTCAGCCGGTAGGTGGTGCAGACGATGCTGTACTCCTCCGGCGATGCCAAACTTGTCGTACGGCGACTTGAATTTCTTCACCAGCGGATTATTCGACTGCTCGGGATGCAACGGATTCTTGATCGGGCTTTCGATCGGCTCGTAGTGTTCCGGGAACGGCCCGTCCGCGAGCACTCCGATCGGAGCGAACAATCGCCCGACGCCTTCCGGATTCATGATGAACGGCCCCATGTGATCTTTCGGATGGGAGTCGGGTTTGAAGTCCGGCACGTCGTTGCCGACCCACTTTCCCGCCGCTTCGTTCCACCAGACCTGCTTGCGATCCGGATCCCACGGCTTGCCGTCCGGATTGCAGGAAGCGCGGTTGTAGAGCACGCGCCGGTTGGCCGGCCACGACCACGCCCAGTTGGGATAAACGCCCATGCCGGAAGGATCTTCCGTGCCGCGCCGCTGGACCTGCGATCCGGCCTCGGTCCACATGCCGGAGTAAATCCAGTTGCCGCACATGGTGGTGCCGTCGTCTTTCAGCCACGCAAATCCGGGCAGCTGCTGGCCGGCTTTGATCACCTGTCCCGTCGTATCGTCTTTCAAGTCCGCCAGCGCTTTGCCATTGAGCTCCATGGCCACTTGCGAAAGCGGCGGATGAGCCGCGTCCGCATATGCCCAGCTCAGATTCAGAATCGGGTCGGGGAATTTTCCGCCTTCTTTCTTGTAGAGGTCGCGAACGCGCAGGAAAATCTGCGCGACGATGTCCTGATCGAGCCGCGCTTGTCCCGGAGGCGGAACCGCGGCATATTTCCAGGTCACCCAGCGCGCCGAGTTGGTCATGCTGCCGTCTTTTTCGGCAAAGCCCGCGCACGGCAAGCGGTACACCGTGGTGTTGATGTTCTTCTGTTCGTCGGCCGTGATTCCCGGAGCCCTCCAGAACTCGCTGGTCTCATCCTGATAAATTTCGCCCACCACCAGCCAGTCGGCCTTCTTCAGCGCATTGATGTTCTTGTTCGTGTCCGGGCCGATCATCACGCCGTTCATTCCGAAGGCGAACATGCCCTTGACCTTGCCGTTGTACATGTCGTCCCAGATGTGCGTCCAGGAACAATCCTGCCCGGACTTTGGGCAGATAATCGAAGGCGAATCCGTTTTCTTTCGTCGCCGCGTCGCCGTACAATCGCCTTCAGCAGCGACACCAAGAATTTCGGCGTGTTCGCGTAGTAGTTCATCGAATCCCACGGCGACGGGTTTGGACGCCGTCGGCGTGGTGCGCTTCAGATACGTCGCCAGATCCGTGTCGTCGGGAACGGGCGCTTTCAGATATCCGGGCAAGCGAATCGTACAGCCCGGCCATGTCCGTCGCGCCCTGAATATTCGAATGGCCGCGCAGCGCGTTCACGCCGCCGCCCGCTCTTCCCACGTTGCCCAGCAGCAGCTGAATCATCGCCGCCGTGCGGATGATCTGCGTTCCGAACGTATGCTGCGTCCAGCCCACCGCGTAAATGATCGTCGCGACTTTCTTCATGTCGCCGTCTTTGCGGACAGACGTAAACATATCGACGGCCTTCAGGTACTGCTCTTTCGGGATGCCGGTGATCCGCTCGACCGTTTCCGGCGTGTAACGCGAATACTGCTGCTTCATCAATTGGAAGACGCAGCGCGGATGCTGCAGCGTCAGGTCGTAGGCGACATTCGGCGGCAGCGCGCGGAGGCGGCGCGGGCGCTCCGCGGCGTGTGCCGGCGCCGGTTCGGGTGCGTGCGCCGCGTGCGCCGCGTGCCGGCGCTCCGTCTTGCCGCTGAAGTCTCCGCCCTCCTCGATAATTCCAGGTGGTTTTATCGTAGGTGCCCGCCGCCGCGTCAAACCCGGAATACAGCCCGTCCTCCGGAAGTTTGAAACCTTCCTTCACGATGAACGCGGCGTTCGTGTAATTGACGAGATATTCTTTGGCGATGCGGTTGTTCTCGATGGCGTAGCGGATCAGTCCGCCGAGGAACGCAATGTCGGTGCCGGCGCGAATTTGCAGGAAGAGGTCAGCGGTAGCGGATGTGCGCGTGAATCGCGGATCAACGGAAATCAGCTTGGCGTTGCGGTTGCGCTTGGCCTCCATCGCCCACTTGAATCCGCAGGGATGGTTCTCGGCGGGATTTCCGCCCATGATCAACATCATGTCGGTGTTCTTGATGTCGATCCAGCCATTGGTCATGGCCCCGCGTCCGAATGTTGGTCCCAAACTTGAGACCGTGGGGCCGTGTCAAACACGGGCTTGGTTTTCTAAATACACCAAGCCCAGACTCCTCATGGCTTTCACTACCAGATAATTGAACTCGTTGGTGTCCGTGCAGCCGCCGATGAACGAAATGCCTTCGCAGCGGTTGACGGTGCGGCCGTTCGCGTCCTTCTCCACGAAAGTCGCGTCGCGCGTTTTCTTCGTCCACTGCGCAATCTCATTCAGCGCCGTCATCCCAGGAAATATCCTCCCAGTCCGTCGCGCCCGGGCGCCGGACTTGCGGCTTGGTCAGCCGCCGCGGATTGAGCATGTCCTGCTCGAGCGAAGATCCCTTCGGGCACAGCGTTCCGCGGTTGGTGGGATGATCGGGATCGCCTTCGACGTGGATCACCTGCGGCGTGACGTTCTTCGCCTTGTCGCCAATCGTGTAAATCAGCACGCCGCAACCCACCGCGCAATAAGGACACGTCGAACGCGTCTCAGCGGCGCGCGCGATTTTCAAGTTCTTTGAGTTGGGCGTAAGCAGGCTTGAGGTCGAAACCGAAGACGGTGGCGGCGACGCCGCCAACCGCTGCTACCTTGAAGAAATCTCTGCGGGACGTTTGCATTGGAGGCGTGCCTCCCAGGACAACGCGCCATTGCCAGACACCGGAGTATCGTCCGGCACCAAAAGCTTTGTCAAGATTTCAATCTACAAAAAACCTCTATGAGGGAATCGGCAGGCGGAATCGAGCAGGTGACGGAAGCTTTGGTGAAGTTGGCTGGGAGGCCTGGACTCGAACCAGGATAATCAGATCCAGAATCTGATGTACTGCCAATTGTACGACCTCCCAACTTCGCGGCCGCGGCCAGGTCCACAGAGGGCCAAGCGCTCACAAACAATCCTCTCATTCTACAGACTGTTGAGTTTGCGTTCAACCTCAACGCGCGCATGAATTTTGGCCGTGCGCGCGATGCTCGCTATTCGGCCGCGTTTCGCTAGCGCCCAAGAGCTAGCTCGGACGCGATCCGCAGTCTCAGTCGGTAGCGTGGCAAAAGAAAACGGCTCGTCCGAGTTTGAATCGAACGAGCCGCGAACCGCCGACGCCTTGAATCGATTAGAGATGGTCGAACGCGTGTGCGATGGCTTTTCCGCCTTCTTCCGTGGAATACACCACCACGTGGTCGCCTTCTTTCATCGAGACGGCTGAGTAATGAAAAACGTCCTTCCCAGCATTCACCGTGGCGTGGCTGGACACTGAAAATACTTTTACCGTGTTGTCCGCCATTTTCACGGAGACCGTCCTGCTTCTCTTTCCGATCTTGAAGATTGTGCCGTCCGTCTTATCGACGGTTTTGTCTCCGACGTACACGATTGACCGACCGACCGTGTCCGCGCCTTCAGGAACATCGTGCACGATCACGCGGCCGCCTTCCTTGCCTGCCAGGCTCGCTGCGTGCGTGGCGTTCGTGAGGCCGTGAACGGTGGTTTTATCGGTGTACTTAACGACGGTGACCGTCCCGTCCGCGGACTTCACGGCCACGGTTTTTGCATCGGTATCGACTTTGTCGATGGTTCCGACCAAGACATTCTGGGCCTGAGCGCCAACCGCGAACGTGAAGAGCACTACGATAAGCAAAACGAGCATCTGGCCGATGGCTCGAAGTGACGCGAGAACCATGACTCCTCCTTGACCGTCAGTTTTTGAGGATGTACTTCCGGGGGCAGCGGGATTATATACAAACCGCCGCCCCGGCCAAGTACTTTCGAGGGGATTACCGATCGGCGCGAACGGCGGGCGTGTCCACGAGGTGTTCGGCAAGGAACCAGACTTGCAACTCGTTGGTACGGATGATCTGGCTGACGAGCAGATCGTTTGTGCCGTCGTCGCCAGCGTCTGCCGCCTGGCGAGCCATGGTGCGAACTTCGCGAAGCAAAAACTCGTGCGCTTCGAGCAGGCGCGAAATCTGCACGGGAACTTCTTCGCGGCCGCGCGGCGGGCGAGGGATGATCGTGGTTTCAGCCACGTCAAACGCCATCGCGATGCTCACCGCTCCGAGAAGCTGGATGCGTTCGGCGATCGCGTCCACCAGTGCATCCTGCTCTTCAAAGTGCTTATCGAACAGAAGATGCAGCTGGTAGAAGGTGTGCCCGGAAACCTGCCAGTGATGCTTCTTATAGAGGTCGCGAAGCGTCATGGTGTCCGTAAGGACCTGATTTAGATTTTCGGCGCTTTGCGCGCAGACTTTCTCATCGAGCGCGATGGGAAGCTTGGCGATTTTTCCGTAAGGCTGTATTTCGTGCGCATGCTGATGCAAAATCGGTTTGGACTTCTCGGCGCCAGAGGCGAGCTGCGTGTAGCTGGGGCCGCGTTTATCGGTGCGTGTAGCCATGATTTTCTCTCCTCTCGTGAGCTTCACTTCAACGTTGCGCTACCAGCTCTTCGGACCGGTACATTCTACTGGATGCGCACGAAGTTGCATCCGCTTCATTAAATGTTCCGAAAGACGGACCGCTGGGCTTCCCGTTTCTCAGGCGGTCAGCAACGCGCTGCGACCTGACGCGCTTTCGCGTCGGCAATGACTCTTCCTACCGCGGGAGCGATCGCGCGAATTTCTTTCATCATCTGGTCGAACTGATCGGGGTACAAGGACTGCGCTCCGTCGGAAAGGGCGCGCTCGGGATCTTGGTGCACTTCGACCAGGAGGCCATCTGCGCCGGCGGCGACGGCAGCGCGCGCCATTGCCGCTACCTTGTCGCGGCGTCCTGTTCCGTGCGACGGATCGGCAACCACGGGCAAGTGCGACAACGACTTGATAACCGGAATCGCAGCGATATCCATTGTATTGCGCATGTAGGTGTCGAACGTGCGGATGCCGCGCTCGCACAAGATCACATTGTAGTTCCCGCCGGACATGATGTATTCGGCGCTGAGCAGCAGTTCCTCGATAGTGGCTGACATGCCACGCTTCAGCAAAATCGGCTTCTGAATTTCGCCGAGAGCGCGAAGCAAATAGTAGTTCTGCATGTTGCGAGCGCCCACCTGAAGAAGATCAACGTAGGGAAGCATCATTTCGATCTGCGTCGGATCCATCACTTCGCTCACCACGAGCAACCCGTTGCGGTCGGCCGCTTGGCGCATTAGCTTGAGCCCGGCTTCACCCATGCCCTGGAACGAGTACGGGGACGAGCGCGGCTTGAACGCGCCGCCACGGAGCATTTTCCCGCCCGCAGCAGCGACGCGCTCGGCGACCTCGTTAATCTGCGCCTCGGATTCGACGGCACAGGGGCCGCCCGCGGCGACGACTTCGGTTCCGCCAATCGAAACACCCTTTCCGATGGTTATGATCGAACCTTCGGGCCGCATGCGCCGGGACGCGAGTTTGAAAGGATGCTGGATGCGAATCAGTTCCTCGACGCCGGCCGCCGATCGCAGCGCTTCGAGTTCGTTCCAATGCTGTTGAGTGTTGCCTACGACTCCGATCACGGTTCTCTCCTCTCCCCGGCTGACGTGCGCCTGGCAGCCGAGCTCCTTGATGCGTTCCATAACGTGGTTGATCTGCTCTTCGGTTGCCTGACCGCTCATGTTCAAAATCATCTCGATTTCTCCGTGGAAGAAACTGAATTGTCCTGCGCGGTCTCGGCCGCTCGATACGAACCTAAAATTCTGAGCTGTACGGAAAACTTCTGCAGCTCGGCAATCGCCCGCTGGACCTCCGGATTTTTCGTCGAAGCCTGCAGGTCGAGGTGGAAGCGGTACTGCCAGGGTTTGCCGCGGATGGGCCGGCTCTCGATTTTCATCATGTTGATGTTGCGATTCGCGAAAGGCGCAAGAGCGTGGTACAGCGCACCGGGCAAATGCGCGAGTTCGAAAACGAGGGACAATTTCTCTGCGGAATGCTCTGCTGAATTTACGCTCTGGTTCGCCGTTGAGGATGGTGCGAGAAGCAGAAACCGGGTGTAATTCTCACGGTCGTCTTCGAGGTGATCCTGCAAAATCTCGCCGCCGTAAATCTCCGCCGCACGCTTGCTCGCGATCGCCGCCCGCCCAGGATCGCCAAGTTTCATCATGTCGCGAACACTGCCCGCGGTATCTTCCGCCGCGACCCTTCTCAAATGCGGATGCGCGATGAAGAATTGTTCGCACTGAGCGAGCGCCACGGGATGTGATTCCACCACTTTCAGCCCATCGAACTTCGCGCCCGGCATCGCGATCAGGTTGTGCACGATGGGAATGATCACCTCGCCGACGATGTGCAAGTCGCTTTCGACGAGCAGGTCAAACGAGCGATGCACCGACCCGGCAAGGCTGTTTTCGATAGGCGCGAGGATGTAATCCGCGAGTCCGTCGTTGATCGCCGAGAACGCCGATTCGAAGCTTGGGCGGGGAACGAGAACGGCGGGCGGTCCGGCTAACTTTAAAGCGGCCTCCTCGCTGAACGCACCGGGTTCTCCCTGAAACGCGATGCGAGCATGCGGAGCGAGTTTCATGCCCGGACTGCCTTACGACGCCGCGTCGCAGCCGTGGGGCCGGTACCGAGATTCTCGACCTTTGACGGCATCTCGACAACGCCAAGACCGTGCTCGGCCTGTATTCGGATGGACTGGCTAAGAATCGCGCGATAAATCGTCTCGATAGCCCGTTCATCGAGCGGCCCGGGATTAAGGCTTTTCAGACGCGCGAGGATTTCCTGCTCTCGCTGAGGCACACGTAGCGCGATGCCCCTGGCCCCTTTCAGGCGGCCCACCTCGAGCGCGAAGCCGGCGCGCACGTTCAGCAGGTGGAGCAGCGTGGTGTCGATGGCGTCGATCTTGTCCCGCCAGTCGCCGATCTTCATGCGCTTCATCGCGCCTCCTTCAAAGGCCCTAAAAACAAAAAAGCCGCGTCCTCAGTGAGGGTCGCGGCCGGCGGTTCGAGAATCTTGCGCTTTTAGGTTCTAGCTATGTGCTGCTGAGCGCGTCTCGCCAGCCCGCTCCCCGTAATAAGGGAAGCGGTACGTAAAGGCGAAACGGTAATAAAACGAGCTCAACACCCGGCAACTATACGAAACAGCGGAAACCGCGTCAAGTAAATGCTCGGCCAAAAGGTCATAATTATATTTTATGTTTCCATGAAGAATTACAAATTGGACTTATATCTGTCGGTGCGGCCTACTGAGTATGCAGAAACCAAGGGACTTGCGTTCACACACGTGGCCAGAGGCGATGAGACAAACCCTCAGAACGGACGCAGTAGCTGTAGGAGTAGCCCTTATCAGCTGCGGGCCACCCGCCTAGGATTCGATTAGGCCAGGCGCCCCGCACCGGACAAACGGTAGCGGGGCTTTTTTGTTCTAGGCACAGAGATTGGCAGCGGGAGCGACGAGTTTTCATGCAGAGTGACGCTATAAAAAAGGGAATCTCGCGGGCGCCGGCACGGGCCATGTTGAAAGGCACGGGCCTCACGGACGCAGATCTGGCGAAACCGCTGGTGGCGATCGCGAACACCTGGACCGAAGTGACGCCCTGCAACTATCACTTGCGCGCACTGGCGGAGAAAGTGAAGGAAGGCGTGCGGGCGGCCGGCGGAACGCCGATCGAGTTCGACACGATCACGATTTCCGACGGGATCACGATGGGCACCGAGGGAATGAAAGCATCCCTTGTATCGCGCGAAGTGATTGCGGATTCGATCGAGCTATTCGTCCGGGCGCACGCCTTTGACGCGGTGATCGCGCTGTGCGGCTGCGACAAGACGATTCCCGGAACTGTGATGGCTCTGGCGCGCCTGAATATCCCTTCCCTTTCGCTCTACGGTGGCTCGATTCAGGCCGGAAAGTTCGAAGGCCGCGACGTGACGATCATGGACGTATTCGAGGCGGTGGGCGCTTGCGCTGCGGGAAAGATGACCGAAAAACAGCTCGGCGAACTGGAAGATCGAGCGTGTCCCGGAGCGGGAGCGTGCGGCGGGCAGTTCACCGCGAACACGATGGCGCTCGCCATCACGTTCCTCGGCATTTCGCCCATGGGCTTGAATGAAATTCCCGCAACCGACCCGCGCAAGAACGATGCGGCTTTTGCTGCCGGCAAGATCGTGATGGATTTGTTGAAGAAGGACATTCGCCCGAGCCAGCTCATTACGCCTGCTTCGCTGCACAATGCGATCGCTTCGGTGGCAGCTTCGGGCGGTTCCACCAACGCAGTGCTGCACCTGCTGGCGATTGCCCGCGACGCCGGCGTGCCTCTCACGCTCGAGGATTTCGATCGAATTTCGGCGAAGACTCCGATTCTCGCCGATCTCACTCCCGGCGGCCGGTTCAACGCGCCCGATATGTACAAGGCCGGCGGAATGCGGGTACTAGCGCAACGGCTACAGAAGGCCGGCCTATTGAAGGATGAAATTACCGCGTCGGGACGGAATCTTTTCGAAGAGATCGCCGACGTTGTCGAGCCGAGTGGGCAACAAGTGATTCGCCAGCTCGATGCTCCGCTGAAGCCCGAAGGTGGGCTTGCGATTTTGCGCGGTTCGCTCGCGCCCGACGGCTGCGTGGTGAAGTTGTCTGGTCACAAGCGCGTGCTGCATACCGGACCGGCTCGCGTATTCGATTCGGAAGAAGCTGCGTTCGCTGCGGTGCAAGCGCGAAAAATTCAGCCGGGCGATGTCGTGGTGATTCGTTACGAAGGCCCGAAGGGCGGTCCCGGGATGCGTGAGATGCTCGCGGTAACGGGAGCGCTGGTAGGCCAAGGTATCAGCGATTCGATCGCGCTCATCACGGACGGACGATTCAGCGGCGCGACGCACGGCTTCATGGTTGGCCACGTCGCTCCGGAAGCTGCAACCGGCGGCCCAATTGCGCTGGTTCGCGACGGCGACATGGTCACTCTCGACGTGAAAGCGCGACGGCTGGACGTGGACGCTGACCTCGCCTCGCGCAAATCCGAATGGAGAGCGCCCGCACCGAAGTACACCACGGGCGTGATGGCCAAGTACGCGCGTCTCGTCACATCGGCTTCGGAAGGCGCGGTTACCGTCGCGTAGGAAAAAGTTTGGTACGAGTTTTCTAATTTTAAGGAGAGACACGATGGCGAAAATGTTCTGGGATGCGGACGCGAATTCGAGAGCCCTGGAAGGCAAGAAGATCGCGGTACTCGGCTACGGCAGCCAGGGTCGCGCGCACGCGCTGAACCTGCGCGACAGCAAATTAAACGTAACCGTCGGATTGCGCCGCGGCGGCCCTTCCTGGAAACAAGCAGAGACCGATGGCTGGGCGCTGGTAGGTCCGGCGGAAGCGGCTGAGAATGCCGACGTGATCGTGATGCTGGCGCCCGATATGGCGCAGCCGGCGCTTTACGTCAACGAAGTGGCACCCAACCTGAAGGATGGCGCGATGATCCTTTTTTCGCACGGTTTCAACATCCACTACGGCCAGATCACAGCGCCGAAAACGGTGGACGTGACTATGGTGGCGCCAAAAGGCCCAGGCAATTTGGTTCGTCGCCAATACGAGGCCGGATTCGGCGTTCCCTGCTTGCTGGCCATTCATCACGATGCGTCGGGCCACGCGTTCGATCGCACGCTCGCATACGCGAAGGCGATCGGCGGAACGAAGGCTGGAGTGATTCAGACCACGTTTACGGAAGAGACGGAGACTGATCTTTTTGGCGAGCAGGCGGTGCTTTGCGGCGGCGCTCGCGAGCTGATTCAAGCGGGCTGGGAAACCTTGGTGGACGCAGGCTATCAACCGGAAGCTGCGTACTTCGAGTGCTTGCACGAACTGAAGCTGATCGTCGATCTGATCTACGAGGGCGGGATAGCCAAGATGCACCAATTCATCAGCGAAACGGCAAAGTTTGGCGATATCACGCGTGGTCCTCGCGTGATCGACGCGCACGTTCGCGAAAACATGAAGAAGATTCTGGAAGAAATTCAGTCCGGAGCGTTCGCCAAGGAATGGATTCTCGAAAACCAGGCCGGGCGGCCGCAATATTCGCGTTTGCTGGAGCAGGACAAGAATCACCCGATCGAAAAAGTTGGAGCCGAGCTTCGCAAACAGATGGCGTGGCTCAAGCCGGAAACCGCGGCGGCGCGGGGTGCCAAATGAAAGGCGCACAGTTCCTGGTGAAAGCTCTCGAACACGAGGGCGTGGAGGTGATTTTCGGGTATCCCGGCGGCGCGATTATGCCGGTGTACGATGCGCTAATCGACTCGCGCATTCGCCACGTGCTGGTGCGCCACGAACAGGCAGCGGCGCTCGCGGCGGATGGATATTCGCGCGCTTCGGGGAAAGTGGGCGTATGCATGGCGACTTCCGGCCCGGGCGCGACGAATCTGGTCACCGGCATCGCGAACGCATACATGGATTCCATTCCGATGGTCGCCATCACCGGTCAGGTTGCGACGAGTTTGATGGGCACGGATGCGTTTCAGGAAGTGGACATTTTCGGGATCACGTTGCCCGTGGTGAAACACAGCTTCATCGTTAATTCATCGAAGGACTTGCCGCGCGTTGTTCACGAGGCGTTTCGAATCGCGCGCTCGGGCAGACCGGGTCCGGTGCTGATTGACCTTCCGAAAGACATCGCGAATACGATCGCGGATTACAAAGTCCACGTGAGCGACGAGAGCGAGGCTGCGCCTGCTCCTAGCAACGAATCGATCGCTAGGGCGCTCGAGCTGATCAAATGCAGCAAGCGGCCCGTAATTTACGCCGGCGGCGGTGTGGGGCTCGCGGGAGCGATCGAAGAGTTCCGTGATTTCGTGGCGGCAACGCGTATCCCTGTGGTGGCCACGTTGAAGGGTCTCGGTGTAATCCCCGCCAAGCACGAACTTTTCCTAGGAATGATGGGCATGCATGGCATGAAGGCTGCGAATCATGCGGTGCAGGAATCGGACCTTCTGATCTGCGTCGGCGCGCGATTTGACGACCGCGCTACCGGACGGCTAAACGCGTTCGCTCCACACGCCAAGGTAATCCATCTTGACGTAGATCCCGCCGAAGTGGGCAAACTTCGGCACGCCGACGTGGCGATCATCGGCGATCTGAAGCAATCGCTGAAAGCGCTGTCGCAAGCCGTGGCGATCGATGCGTGGCGGCGTGAATGCCTACTCACCAAAGAAACCACGGCGTGGGATTACAACGCGCCGGGGTCGGAAATCTATGCGCCTGCATTCCTGCGCCAACTTTCCGAACGCGCTGGCGACAACTGCATCGTGGCGTGCGACGTGGGTCAGCACCAGATGTGGGTGGCGCAGCACTTCCGGGTGAACCACCCGTCGCAACATCTCAGCAGTGGCGGCCTTGGCACCATGGGCTACGGCTTGCCGGCGGCGATCGGCGCGCAGTTCGCGTGCCCGGACGCAACAGTGATCAACGTTTCCGGCGACGGCTCGATCATGATGAATTTGCAGGAACTGGCCACGTTGCGGCGTTACGAGCTGCCGATCAAGGTCGTGCTGATCGACAACCACGCGCTGGGTATGGTTCGTCAGTGGCAGGAATTATTCCACGACCGCCGCTACAGCGAAGTCGATCTTTCCGACAATCCGGACTTCACGCTGGTTGCCGAATCTATGGGCGTACCTGCATTCCGTGTGGAACATCGCAGCGACGTGGATGCGGCGATTGACCGTCTTGTGAATCAGCCAGGCCCGGCGCTCGCTCACGTTCTGATTCATCAGGAAGCCAACGTCTGGCCGATCGTCGGGCCAGGCAAATCGAATTCCGAGATGATGGACGAGGTCGCGTCGTGAACACCTTCAGCCTGCAAATTCGCGTGAAACGAACCGACGGCGGCCTGGAGCGCATTTTGAGCGTCGCTCGCCGCCGGCGGTTCGATGTGATACGCATGAGCGTCAATGCATCGTCCGACGACTCGTACTTTGACGTCGATGTCACGGTTCGCGGCGAACGTCCATGTTCGACTCTGGTGCGGCAGCTTGAAAAACTCGAAGACGTCTCCGAAGTAGCGATTGCGGATGGACCGGCGGAACTTGCAGGCGCGCGAACGGCGTAAATAGCTCCGAGCCGCTTGGCAATTTCCGGAATTGAATTAGACTCTTAGCGTGTACGCCACCCCCCGCGCAATTCCCTTTCAACGCGTCACGATCGTTGGCACCGGCCTGATCGGCGGATCGTTCGGCCTCGCGATGCGCGACAAATTCCCCAATGTCGAAATCACGGGCTTCGATCGCCATCACGTTGTGGAGCACGCGCTCGCTTCCGGTGCGATCACACAAGGCGCGGCTGAATTGGCGTTGGCCGTTCGTGATGCGGACCTCGTCTATATCGCGCTGCCAATCGGCGCAACCATCGACGCGTTGGCCGCGATTGCGGCTGCTGCCAGGCCGGACGCGCTCGTCACGGATTCCTCCAGCACTAAGGTACTCGTGTGCCAGGCAGCGGCGCGGCATTTCGCTGGCGGCCGAGCGCAGTTTCTCGGCGGCCACCCGATGGCCGGAAAAGAAACTTCAGGCATTGAGCACGCGAGCGCCGATTTATTCCGTCGGTCACGCTACGCGCTTGTAGGCGTGGAAGCGCAAGCCGATGCGCGCAAGAAAGCTTTCGCGGAAGCAATTCGCACGATCGGCGCAGAGCCGGTTTGGTGCGACGCGGATACTCATGACTGGGCCGTGGGAGTGGTTTCACACCTGCCACAATTGCTGGCGGTGGCGCTCGCGGGCGTGGTCCGCGATGAAACCGATGAGACAGGCATGCCGCTCACCCTCGCCGGCCCCGGCTTAAAAGATTCGTTGAGGTTAGCGGGCAGTCCCTACGCACTCTGGCGAGACGTCACGCTGACCAATCGAGAGAATATCGCCCGCGGGCTCGACAGAATCACTCAGGCCGTGGAGCACCTGCGCGCTCGCCTTGGTTCGAAAGACCTCGCCGAGGAATTCGACGCCGCAAACGAATTGTACAAATTTCTCACCGGGCCGCACTGACGGCTCGCCTCCGCGCCCGCTTAGAGCGCT
The DNA here is from genome assembly GCA_963839325.1 of uncultured Acidobacteriota bacterium. Classification (GTDB taxonomy): domain Bacteria; phylum Acidobacteriota; class Terriglobia; order Acidiferrales; family UBA7541; genus Palsa-295. The sequence goes on from CAWIUO010000006.1 coordinate 733,253, forward strand.
GACTCGAGTCGCAATACCTTCCTAAGCGACCAACTTTCGACCCCGCACGTGGAAGCGCTTGCCGCGCCACAAAATCGTCTGCGGAAAAAAGCTCGCCACCCATACCACGAATGCGAAAGCGTCGCGCAACGGCAACAAGTAAAACTTCCGGCGTATGAGGTCGTCGCGCATCCCGTCCAGGCCAATCGCAAACGCCACCGAATAGCGAAGCACAAGGTACGTACCAATGAAAGCCGCCGCAATCGTCAGCTTCGGCGACAACAATGCGGCAATCAGTGCCAGCGGAAGCCCCTGCGTGAAGAAAAGTCCAAGGTGCCCGGCTGGGCGCGAGAATCGAATGCTCAGGTTCCATCGAAGCTGGTGCCGAAATGCTTGACCCAGCGTCTGTTGCGGATAAACGATCGAGACCGGAAACGAAATCAGCTCGATGCGCTCATCCTTCGCAATGCGATTACCCAGCTCATAGTCGTCCGAAAAGAAATCGACCAACGCCTCGAAACCGCCGATTTCGGTGAGGCGTTCTTTGGTGGTTGCCATCACCGCGCCCAGCATGAAGTTCACGGCGCAAAGAGCCACGCTACTAGGACTCCCGCCGCAAAGTCCGTACTGTTGCCGAGTCGCTTCCAGATCGGCGGCCAGCGAACCGTCGGTGAGGCCTTTATAGAGACAGGTAACGCCGCCCACCGCTGCATCGTTGAACGGCGCCGCTACAGCGCGCAAAAATCCTGGCTCCACGCGGACGTCGCTGTCGGTCACGACGCAGCAAATCACGTGCTTTGCTTCGCGCGCCATGCGGCAAAGCTTATTGACCTTGTCGCTCACACCAAGCGGTTCGGAGCCGATAAGGAGGCGAATACGTTGAGCGGGAAAATCGTGGATCAGCTTCTCGATCACGTCGATCGCCGGATCGCGATCGTCGCTCCCGCAGAAAAGGATTTCGAACTCGGGGTAATCCTGGCGGCAGAAACTCGCGTAATTCTCGTACGTTTCGCGGTCCAGACCATAGATCGGTTTCAGGAGCTGAAAGCGGAGGAGAGGATCCGTCAGAAACGGCGCCGACTGGCACACGTTCGAAAAATCTCCAGGCCGCGAACAGCGCTATGGCGTAATAGGCGAGACGAGCGCCAGCGCGAAGCAGGCTCGCTGCAATCGCGAATCGCGGTCCACCACATCGCACGCTAACCCTTACCCTGCCACACGAGCGCCACTCCGATGCAGACGAGTACGACGCCGGCCCAGCGCAAATGCGCTACGCGCTCGCCCAGGAAGACGCGGCTGCCGTATGCACCGGCGGCGTAGCTGAGCGCCGTCGCGGGCACCACGAAGCTGACGTTCTCCATCGAAAGCAGCATCAGCATCGAGAAAAAGCTGGCCGCCATTAGCGCCAAGCCCCATCCACAGATACCCGACCTGAATCGCGCGGCCTAGCGTGCGAAGTAGAGCCATCGGGTGGAAATCATTCACTTCGCCAATCGATTTCATCGCCCGGATGATGCAGAGTTCGCCAGCGGTGCTCGCGCAAACCACCAAGAAGAACAGAACGACCTTCAGCATGTCAGGAAGACTCCGTGGTGCTAAGCGGTGTGTGGCCGACCAGCAGAACGCCTAGGCAGATGATTGCGATGCCAATCCATCGCGTAACGCTGACGACTTCGCCGAGAAAGTAGTGCCCCAGAAAGGCGACGATCACATAGGCGAAGGACGACGCCGGCTGCACGTAGCTAAAATCCGCCCAGGAAAGAAGGAGCGTGTAAGCAGATGAAAAACGCGAGTGAGAAGGCCGATACCGAGCCACACAGTGCCAGAAGAGAACGCGCGAGCGAAAAAGTGTAACAGGCCCGCGGAGCGTCCACGAATTCGGCCGCCTAGCTCCCTCATACCTTTGCCCAGAAGGACGTCACCCAGAGGGCCGAAGACGACCATCAATAAGAGAAAAATGAACGTCTTCAGATGCAGGCCTTGCGACCGCGTCATGCGCCTTGCGATTCGCCGGCGATGGGCGGAACTTTGACCTGGATCATGGCTTTCTTCGCGACGCCTCTTCTTGGCGACCGAGATCCGGTCGTGCGCGGAGCTTCAGGAAGTCCCACGCCTCGTGGTACAGGCGCTTGCGCTCGTGGCAGTCCCACAGCGCTTCGCGAACGATGCGCCATGCCACGCGCGGGCGGAAATAGTAGCTGGTCGTAGAAGCGGTTCACGGATTCCACCATGTATTCGCTGGAAAGGCCCGGGTATTGCAGGTGGGGAAGCTGGTGGCCGCCGTCGTCTGTGATCGCTTCGCCGGCCAGGAAGCCTTCCGTCATTCCCTGATCGTAAAGCTCGGTGCCGGGATAGGCGTGGGCCATCGAAACCTGGATCGTCTCGCAGTCTAGTTCCTTGGCGTAGTTGATGGTCTTTTCGATGGTTTCCTTGGTTTCGCCAGGCAGGCCAATGATGAAGTCGCCGTGAACGTGAATGCCGACCTTCTTGCAGTTCTTCACAAAGGTGCGGCCCATCTCGATCGTCTGAGCCCTTCTTGATGTTCTTCAGGATTTGAGGGTCGCCGGATTCAAAGCCGACGATCAGCAACCGGCAGCCTGCATCGGCCATCGCTTTCAGCGTTTCATAGTCGCTGTGGCAGCGAGCTGTGCACGACCAGCGGAAGCCCACCGGCTTGAATTCCTTGCAGAGCGCCAGAACGCGATCCTTGCGAATGTTGAAAGTATCGTCATCGAAGAAGAATTCCTTCGCCTGGGGGAACATCTTGTGCGCCTGCTTGAATTCGCGAGCCACGGATTCCACCGAGCGAACGCGCCAGGCGTGGCCCGACAGCGTCTGCGGCCACAGGCAAAACGTGCACAAAGCCGGGCAGCCGCGCGCCGTGTAGAACGAAACGAACGGGTGCAGCAGGAACGGCACGTTGTACTTCTCAATTGCCAAGTTCTTTTGATAAACGTCGGTGGCAAACGGGAGCGCATCCAGTTCCGCGGTCTGCAGCATCGGGCGCGACGGGTTGTGGACGACCTCGCCGTCTTTGCGCTAGCTCGCGTTCGGAATTTCGGATAGCGGCTTGCCTTCGCGTAATCCACAACCGCGTAGTCGAACTCGCCGCGCACCACGAAATCGATGTCCGCGCTCGCCAGCAGGCTTTCCGCCGGCTTGATCTGCACCTGCGGACCGACGAAGCAAATCTTGATCGCCGGCTTGCGCTCCTTCATGCCGCGCGCCATCTTCAGATCGCTGTAGAAGCCGACGGTCGAGGTGAACAGGACCACGAACTCATAATCCTGGGAGATATCCGATAACTTCCGGCGGGCTTAATGTGGTGCGGGGCGCGTCCAGCAGGCGGCTGCCCGGCAGCATTCCCGCGGGATAGGAGAGCCATACTGGATACCAGTACGACTCGATTTCGCGCGTGGCCGGCCAGCGCGAGCCTGCTCCCCCGTCAAACTTCTCAAAGCTAGGCGGATTCAACAGCAAAGTTTTCATTACAGACGCCATCTACTATTACCCCCTCAGAACTCAACGAGATAGAGCGATCTCCACTTCCGAATGATTGCCTTCCCATTTTACCCGATAACAGAGGATACCCCAAGCTTAGGTTTCCGCTTTGGGTGCCCTACTGAAACACTTTGGCCAGCTGACCCGTGGCCTGCAAGAGGCTCAACTCGCCCTGCTGGCGCGCGAAATCCGCATCCAGGAAGGCGACCCATTTGTCGCTTTCGTCGAGCCTGGATTGTTCGATGTCGCGAAGCGTCAAAGTCCTTGCTCAAATTTGGCCTGCGACACCTGCAGTGTCTCCTGCGCGAGCTTCAGGTCCAGGCGCGCGACTTCGCGGGATGCGTTCAGCTCGCGAACGGAGCGCTCCTTCTGCAGGACGTCCAGCCGGACTCCCTGACGCTTGTTACCAAGAGTCACTTCCGATTCTTCGAGCTGGCTCTTCGCGAGGCTACGTTTGCGCGAGTTTTAGCAGCGAAAATCGGAATGTTGATCTGCACTCCCGCGTTGATGTTATTTCGCTGAAATGAATTGGGTTGGTAGTACTCATCGTAGTCGTTGAATTTGCTCAGGATGCTGTACTGGCCAACTACCGCGAGCGTGGGCCAATAAGCCCGCTTGGCGCCGCGTAGAATTTGCTGCTGCGCTTCACGGTCGTTTTGCGCTTCCTGAATTCCGCGGTCGGACTGCAGCGCCAGTTTGTCAGATCAGTCGTTTGCGCGTCCGTTGCGAACGACGGCTCTTCGGTCATCTGCACTTCAATCGGCTGTGAGTCCGGTACTCCGGTTAGGTCGCGAATCTGTTCGGTGAGGACGGCGTCGCGCCCTTCCAGCTTGATGATGCGTTCTGCAACCCGGGCAGCGGTCAGTTCGCTTCGCGTTTCCTCAATCGAAAGTTCTTGATTTGCAGCCACGCGGTCGCGCGTTACGCTGACGATTTTTTCCGCACTGACCTGCTCAGCTCTCATCAACTCTAGCGAATGCCGAACTTTTGCGAGTTCGAGATATGCGGTCGCCGTTCGGACGATCACGTCGTCGCGCGTCCGGTCGATTTCCATCTTCATGGTTTTCGCGTGCTCTTCCGCTGAACGCTGTTGGGCCTTCAAAAGCGGATTGAAAATGTCCTGCTGGTAGTTCATCTGGAAGATCGCCGGTGGGCCTCCGCCAATCGATGGGAAGCCGTACGTGTATGCCGCGCCGGAGCCGGTATAAAGATTCGGCATAAACGCGGCGCGATCCAGGCTAGCCGCGTTCGCTGCAACGCGGTACTGAACGCGCGCCAGCGTCAGATCGCGGCTGTTCTGAAGCGCCATCGCAATGGCCTGCCGCATCGTCAACGTTCCGTCGTCCTGGGCTCTCATTGGGGGAGCGGCGACAAACGTAAACACAAGCAGAAGCGCGCCGAAGGTCGAAATTCGTTTTCTATTCATATCGTAAGGATTCCGTGGGATGCAGCTTGGCCGCCCGATTCGCGGGAAGATAACCAAAAAGCAGGCCCGTGGAACACGATACCAAAAACGCCATGATTACGGACATTCCCGACACCGGAATGTGAATTCCGGCCGCTTCGGGAACGAGCGTAAGCACAAAATTCAAGATTGCTGGAATGGCAAGCGCGATCGCAATTCCGATGATCGCCCCCGTTCCGCTGATCACAACAGCTTCCATTAGAAATTGGTAGAGAATCGCGTCGCGCGGAGCGCCAATCGCTTTCCGTATGCCGATTTCGCGTGTCCGTTCGGTTACGGTGACGAGCATGATGTTCATAATTCCGATTCCGCTGATCGTCAGCGCGATCAGCGCTGTGATGATCAGCACGCCGGTCATGGCCAGTGATATGTAGCGCGCCGCCTCCAGAATTCCGGCGAGATTTTGGACGCGGTACTTCGCGCCTGGGCGGTGCCGGCTCTCTAGAAGCTGGCTGATCTCGTCGGTCGCCGCGGCAACATCTTCCGGCGAGTCGGCTTGCGCGTAGAACGATTTAAAAAAATCCGAGCCGGTGTAGTACTTGATCAAGGGGAAAGGAACGATCAACGACTCCGGGACAATTTCGGTAATTCCGAACGTGGACACGCGTTCGCGGAAAACTCCAATCACCGAAAAATGCAGTTCGCCAACGCGAATGTCTTTGCCGATGGGGTCGTCGTGCGGGTACATCACGTCGGCGAGTTTCTGCGTGAGCAAGCAGACCTTCGCGCGCGTGAGCATGTCGTCTTGATCGAAGTAACGACCGTGTGTGATCACTAGCTTCCGAATTTCCTGAAATCCTTCGGTGACGCCAACCAGGTTCACCGGCCGCTCTTGGCCGTCAACAACAACGGTCATGGGGATATCGTGCGTCCCCGCCGCCTCGACGACCTGTGGAATCTCGCGGCGCACTGCGTCGAGATCGGCAGGATTGATCTGATCGCCGACGGTCTCCGGCCGGTCTGAGCCGGGGCTGATCGCCTCGCCGAAAATCAGATTGGAGCCCACCGCTTCGATTTGGCCGACGATGTATCGTTTTGCCGTGAGCGCCACGGTTACCACGAGGACGATGCAGGCGCTCCCGATGATTACGCCCAGCATTGTCAGCATGGCGCGAATCTTGTTCGCCCGCAGAGCCTGCAGCGCGAGACTCCACGTCTCGCCCAGAAATACGGGTTTGTTTTTCAGCGCTGGGATGAAAGAGGCCATCTTCTAATCAGATGCAACCAAAGCTCGTCTTGATTTCCGGAATTCGGACGTGGCCTGGAATTATTTCGAATCGGTCTCGAGTTTCGCGAGGCGCGCCTTCGTTTCTTTTCGATCGGGGTCGAGCTGCAGCGCGGCGCGGTACTGTTCGGCAGCCTCAGACCTCTTGCCCTGCGCTTCGTAAAGGCGCCCAAGCCATTCGCGCGCCGATGCGTGAGACGGCCAGTCGCTCCGGTCCGGCGTGCTGGCGAGATAGGATTTCAAGTCCTTCTCCGCGTCGGGAAGATTCGAATTCGCGATTACTTGCGCCACTCCGCGATAGTAGGTCAGCCTCGGATCGTTCTGGGCAACCTGCGACGCTTGCTGAATCGCCGCCTGCATGTCCGAGGCTTTGTTCTGCTGTTGAAAAAAAGCAAGAGCGTCGAGATACGGATCGATTTTCTTCGGGTTCGCAGCCAGCGCAGCTTTGTAGTCTTTTTCGGCCTGGTCCGGTTTCTTAAGCGCCTCATCGTCATACATCGCTCGCGCTAGATCGCCTTCGACCGGATCCAGTGCGACGATCGCGTCCATCTGGGCCTTCGCGTCGTCCTTGTTCCCACCGACGACCCAGGGCGCCTGAATTTCGTAATCCTCCAGGTCGCGTCGCGCCGCGATGTTGGCGGGGTTCAACTGTACGGCGGACTCAAATTCTTTCTTCACTTTGCGCGCGTAGGAAAAACTGCGATCCCGGTCCGCTTTCCCACCGTAGATTCGGCCGAGCCAATCGTGAAAGATCGAATTCTTCGGATCCAGCGCAACGGACTTTTCGCCCGCGGTGATCGCGTTGTCGTAATCTTTCAGCTCGTAGTAGCAACGCCCCAGCCAGTAATACCCCTCGCCGCTCGATGGATTCTGCGCGACGGCCGCTTGCAGAGTCGAAATCGCCGCCGAATAATTGCCGGCGTTGAATTGCCGCTGCGCTGTTTGAATTTGGGCCGTTGTATCCGGGGTTGATGAACGAACCGCCCGCGCGCACGCGATATTCGCCACAACTAACCAGGCGGTCGCGAAGAACCCAGCGAACACAATCCGTGCCATGCGCGGTTGACGCCTGCTCATTTTGCCTCCGTCGCTCGAATCTTCATTCCGTCCACCAGGTCCACGCCAGCGGGCGCCTCGGCCACGCGATCGCCCAATTGCAATCCTGAAAGCACCTGATAGTTCGCCGAGCTGGCCACGCCGACCTGGATGTCGCGCCGATGGATTGCCTCGCCATCGTAAACGAAAACGAAACGCTGCCCCTTTTGCGATCGAACCGCAGCGCGAGGCACCACGATCGCTTCGTGAACTTCGTGTATAAGGATGCGAACTTCCACGTTTACGTTGGGCAGTAGTTCGACTTTCGAGTTGTCCACCGAGCACAAAACTTCGCCCACGCTGCGCGATCCTCGGGGCACAACCTGCTTTGGAACTTGCTCGACACGGCCCGTCCAGATTTTATCCGGCAGTGCGTCCCACGTGACCTGCACCGCCTGATCTACGGCAAGCGAACCCAAGTCAGGCTCATCAACGAATGCACGCACGCGAACTCGGGTCAGATCCGCCATTTCCGCCAGAACATCTCCAAGCTTCACAAAATCTCCCCGGTGCACCGGCAGCGAATAAAGCGTGCCGTTGCCAGGCGCGATCACGGTTGCGGAACGAATTTTTTCTTCGAGCGCCAAGATGGGATCCTTGGCCTGGGTCACTCGGAGCGCCGCGCTCTCGGCGTTCACGGTCGAGCGTTGCGCGAGTGCATCCTGTTTCTGCTGGAGCGTTTGCAACGTCGCGCGGGCCGTTGCCAATGCGGCGGCGTTGTCCGCGACTTCCGTCTCCGTCGCGGCCTTCTTCGCGAGGAGCGACGCGAGAACCTGCTGCTTCTGCTCGAGAGTCGCGACTTGAGTTTGCGCCTTCGCAAGATCTCCTTGCAGTTGCGCGACTTCGTCGGGAGGTCCGCCGCCGTGGGAGTTTTTCAAGTCGTTCTGCGCGGTGAGTAAGTCTCCTCGAGCCTGCGACAGTTGCGCGCGCACGTCCGCGGAATCGAGCACCACAATCACCTGCCCCTTCTTGACGGGCTGGCCCTCAGTGGCTTTCACTTCCTCCACAAATGTAGGGAACTGTGCGCGCGCCGTGGTGGGAGCGATCGGCTCAACTTTTCCGTTGCTGGAGAGGGCGGAAACAACGTTGTCACGCGAGATGCTGGCGACTGGAACGATGGGAGCGGACTGGCGGTGGGTGGTGAGGGCCATCAGCGCCGCGATCGCCACTGCGGCCGCGACAATCCACAAGATCCACTTGCGAGCTTTATTTTCCGCCATGAATTCAGAGTGCCGAACGGCGCGAGATGCCCCGACGGAAGAAAATTGTAACAGACCGATTCCCCGCTTACCTTAGCAAACGCAGGATGTAGGGCGAGAGCTATAGAATCGTCGCAGGGTGATACAGTGAGGCCATGAGCGAGCAGAAACAGCATCCGCACGGCCCAGAAGATCGCGATCCACGAGCGCCTCAACAGCATTGCAAGCCTGATCGCATTCATCGCGTCTGCGTAACCTGCAATAACATGTTCGATACGGACATCGAGCACATCGATCAGAAACACTGCCCAACCTGCCGTCGAGCTTGAACGAGCCTGTGAAGCATTGCTGTCCGTATTGCGAGCAGGTTGAACCGCGTATCCAATTTCGTAATCCCTTCGCCGTTTTTCTGTCACGGCAAGAAACGCGAAAGCGATTGGGACTCGGTCCAAAGTTGGAAACGCTGCGGCGTTCTTCGACGTTGCGAAGCCTGCAAAGAAGCATGCTGCTGGAGAAATATTCGGAGCCGATCGTTATGTAACTTTTAAAACCATGATCACGCGATCGTCCTCGTGCTGGCCTCCACGAGAGAACTCGTCCACTTCTGTCAGCACGGACTGCACGATTTCTTCCGCCGACCGGCTCCGTTCGCGCGCCACCATGTCCACCAGGCGCTGCGAACCAAACTCCTCTTCCGCGGCGTTATCGGCTTCCGTGATTCCGTCCGTGCAGGCGACCACGATGTCGCCCGGATGCAGCTTCACGTGGCCGCGCTCGTAGCGCACGCCCGGAAAAAGTCCAACCACCATTCCGCCTTCGGTAAGGTAATCCGTTTCGCCGGTAGCACGAATCACGGCCGGCTGCACGTGGCCTGCATTCACATAGTGCAATGACCTGTGCGACCGGTCGAGCAGCCCGATAAACATGGTCATGAATTTCTGCCCGCGCGTGTCGGCGAGCATCATGTCACTCAACGATTCCACCAGGCGCTCAAGCGCGTGCACGTGCGCGAGCAACGCGTGGAGCGTGGCTTGTAAATTGGCCATGACCATCGCAGAGCCAACGCCCTTGCCTTCCACGTCAGCCACCACAATCAGTGTGGTGTCGGGCGTGAGCGGAATGAAATCGTAGTAATCGCCGCCGACCTCGAGCGATGGCCGGTGCGAGACGCCGATTTCGAACCCTTCAAGCTTTGGCGGGCGGTCCGGCAGCAAGCCCACCTGGATGCTGCGCGCCAGCGCCAGGTCGCGCTCCATCCGCTGTTTGTGCAGCAGGTCGCGATGCAGTTGCGCGTTTTCAAGCGCCAGCGCCACGTGATCGGAAATCGCGCTCAGCAAATTCTCGTTCGCGCGGGTAAACGGGCCATTCTTTTTGTTCAAGAGCTGAAGTACGCCGATGGTCTCGTCGTTCTTACTCCGGATCGGAAGGCACAACAGGGACTTGGTTCTGAAACCGAGCCGCAGGTCCACCTCCGGCTCGAAGCGAGGGTCAGAATAAGCGTCTTCCAGGTTCACCGTCTCGCCGTGCATCGCCACCCATCCGGCAATGCCCTTGAAGATCGGCAGTCGAATCTCGTGTTGGTCGAGGCCGAGCCCTACAAGCGACCAGATTTCACCCGCCTCGCGATCCACCAGAAATACGGTTCCGCGTTCGGCGCCAGTGTGCCGCGTCGTAAGCTGCAAAATAATATTAAGAAGTTCCGCCAGGTCGAGCGTAGAGTTCAGGCGCTTGGTGGCCTCGACGATTGTGGACATTTCAATCAGCGCGTTGCGCCGGTCGCTGCTTTCGAGCGCCAGTTCGGCGTACCGGCGAAATAGCGCGAGCCATTCGATGTTCTTCGCAGTCAGCCTGCCGCGAGGATGAACTTCCAGAACGCCGACGGGGACGTCGCCCTGGCCGAGCATCCAGATGTGATGCCCGTGGCCATTCTTGCCTTGAAGCACCTTCTCAATCGGCCCGCTGTCAGGCTCGGGCAGATTGCCGCTTTCACGCCAAACCACGAGCGCGTTGCTGACAAGCCGCCAAAGGCGGGCGCCGGCCACCAGGCCCGGCGCGAGCAGCTTCACAACCTGCGACGCGACTTCGCCGGGATCGGATTCGGGATTGAGCTTCGAAAGAGCGCGTTCCAGCGAGTCCGTCTTAGGGGCGCGAGCGGATTTATTGGCAGGCTTCCGCTTGATCATCCGTTACCCTTGTACTCGATCACCATGATCGTTATGTCGTCGGACTGCGCGGCCCCTTGCGTGAACACCCGCATTCCCTCGCGAATCGCATCGCCCAGCGAATTCACGTTGTCGCCTTTGTAGTCTTCAACGATCTGGCGCAGCCGCGCTTCCTCAAACAGTTCGTTTCGCGTGTTACTCGCCTCAGAAACGCCGTCCGTGTAGATGACCAGAAAATCGCCCGGGTCCACCTGGATGCGCGAGCTCTGGTATTCCGCCTCGGCAAACATTCCAACAGGGAAATTGGCCGATCCAAGACCTTCCAGGCCGCCCTTTTTCCGCTTCAGCAGCGGCGGAACGTGTCCCGCGTTTACGTACTCAAATCGACCCATTTTGTCGAGAATGCCGTAAAAAACCGTGGCGTACCGGTCTTCGCCGCTGCGTTCGCACAAATATTGGTTGACGCGTGAAAAGACGCCAGGCAGCGATATATCCATTGCGGCCGTCGTGAAAAACACGCCTTGCAGCAGCGTCGCGAGCAGCGCGGCGGAAATTCCTTTGCCGGAAACGTCGCCCACGAAAAACCCGTGGCGGCCGCCGCCAAGCTCGATCACATCGAAGCAATCGCCGCCGACCGAATGGCAGGACAGTGTGGAACCCGCCACCGCAACGTTGGGCAAATTCGGCAATGACTTCGGCAGCAGGTTCTTTTGAATCTGGCTGGCAATTTCGATTTCGTGATCGAGGCGCTGTTTCGCGCGCGACGATGCAAACAATCGCGCATTCTCAACAACCGTTGCCGCTTCGCGCGCAAGCGTGCGCAACACCTCTCGGTCCAAATCGGAGAAAGCGCTCGAGGGTACATGGCTGTCCATATACAGAACGCCAAGCAGCTCACCTTGTCGAGTGGAGATCGTCGCGTCGAGCGTTTCAATGACCGGCAGCTTGTCCACTGGAATGGCCACGACGGTGTGCAACTCGAGACGCGCGACCGATTCCTGCTGATTCATTCCATCTTCGCCCGTGTCGCTCACCACGAGTTCGCGCCGCGTTTGCGCGACTTTTTTCACCACCGACTGCGAAACCTGCAACTGGTCCGGCCGAAGCGTACCGCGCTGTGAGTCTCGCGCTACCACCGTCTGCAATTCCCCGCTCTCATTTGCGAGCAACAACACTCCGCGCTCAGTTCGCGTCAGCTGAATCGCCGCATCCACCACGGCGGTCAACACATCCTCGAGCGAAAGTCCCGTCCCAAGCGTGCGCGCCACCTCGAGCAATACGCCCAGGTGATACAGTTCGCGTGAGCCCTTGTCCGTGGGAGCCGGCGCCTCCACGCGCTCCACCAACTCCTCGATGGTCGCGCCCTCGCCCAGGTAGATCAGTTTGTAGGAATCCGCCATCCCGAAATCCACGCGGTCTTTCGGTTGCAACTCATGGCGCAGCGATTTCTCGCCGTTAATGAATGTCCCGTGCCGGCTGCCCATGTCTTCGAGCACCATTGCACCGTTCACAGCGATGATCTGAGCCTGTTGGCGGCTGATGCGGCTGTCGCGCAACGTGAGTTCGTTGCCGGCTTGCCGACCGATGCGAAATGGCGTCGTCGCGATCGAAACCTCGCGCCGCACGCCGTTTGGTTCAATCACAACGAGTCTGGGAGCTCTGGGCATGGTTTGTGTTGTTTTGGATCCAGGCGCAAAAATGCGGGGCGGCGCGCCCAGTCGCGGCACTGAAAGCAACCGACATGGTAGGTAAACTCGGCCCCGATGTAAATAGTGTTGGAAGCGGGTTGTGGGCTCGACTGTCGCGATTGGGTTGCCGCCCTGCTTCTGCGAGTGTATGCTCCCGAAAGCCCAAACAAGACTGAGAAGAGCAGACTCGTTTTCTGATTCCCGGCGTCCAACCCGCTGACCGAGAACGGATTCAAACCATTTCAGGAGGAAAAATGAAGCGAACCGTCACTGCTTTGGGTTTGATCGCCCTTATGGGGTTGCCCATGTCCGCCGCCAGCTCGAAGGAGTGCGACCGGGTGGAAAACGCCGGACTCGTCACCAAAGAGATCATGGACATTCCCGATGACATCCCTCAGAACGTAATCGACAAGGCCGATTGCGTGGTGGTCATGCCCTCGGTCTTAAAAGGAGCGTTCATCGTGGGGGCGAGCTACGGCCGCGGCGTGATGACGTGCCGCAGCGGCCCGGATTTCAAAGGGCCTTGGGGCGCTCCTACGATGATGGCCCTAGAAGGCGGAAGTTTTGGGTTCCAGGCAGGCGGCCAGGCAACGGATTTTGTACTGCTACTAATGAACGAGCGCGCGGCGGGCAGTATTTTGACCAGCAAAGTAAAACTGGGCGGCGATGCTTCCGTGTCAGCAGGCCCCGTCGGGCGCACGGCATCCGCGGAAACCGACGCGACGATGCGCGCCGAAGTTCTCTCCTATTCACGTTCGCGCGGACTTTTCGCCGGCGTGTCCTTAAGCGGGTCCACGTTGCGCGCGGACAACGACGCGAACGAAGTGCTCTATGGCAAGAAGGTCGATGCGCGCGCTGTGGTGCTCAATGGCGCCGAGCCGCCTCCGGCGTGCGCGGCCACACTGCTGAGCACCCTGACCAAACATTCCCCTAAAAACTTGTCGGGTAGCTAGAAACATCTCCGCACGAAAGAGAATCGACATGAGACGAGCGTTGGAATTCTTCGCCGCCACAGTGCTATCGATGTGCGCGTGGACCGCGCCGGCCGTAGCTCAGGCACCGTCCACCGCGCACACTTCGCCGAACGCCACTTCCTTTCAGATCGACGTGGACGCCGCGAAGCAATGGGTGGATACAAAAATCGATCTCCGTGGCGGGGAAAAACTAAAAATCACTTCGACCGGAACGATCACCTATCCGGCCGACAAAAAGCACCCGGACGGGAAAACGTTTGGACCAGCAGGTCTTGAACGCAGCTACGAAGACTTAATTCATGAGTACGCTGTTACCACGGCTGGCCACGGAGCGCTGATCGGGCGTCTCGGTTCGGATGACGGTGCTCAGGCTTTCGACGTCGGCGAATCCCTCGAATACGTCGCGCCAATCGGCGGCCGCCTTTTTCTAGGAATCAACCAGAGCATGAAGGACGCCTCGGGCGCGAAGGGTAATTTTCAAGTGAAGATCGAGGTACTCGATCCCGGACTCACCACCGCTGCAGCCATCGCGATTGGAGGTCCGCCCGAAACTCCGATGCCTTCAATCACCCCCGCAATTCTGGCGAAAATTCCGCGGCGCATTGGCGACGAAAAAGGCAATCCGGGCGACATGGTGAACGCGTTCATCGTAGGAACGCAGGCTCAGATCGAACAGGTCTTTGCGCGCGGCGGTTGGGTTCGGGTGGATCGGTCCGTCGGCAACACCATGATGAACGCCATCGAAGACTCCATCGAAAAGAAGGATTACCTGACCATGCCGATGAGCACGCTTTATCTCTTCGGCCGGCCGCAGGATTACGGATTCGCCCACGCCGAGCCGGTTCGCGTGGCCATGTCGCGAAATCACCTGCGAGTGTGGAAGTCGGATTTTGTGGTCGGTGGGCGTCCGCTGTGGTGCGTAGCAGCAACTCACGATATTGGATTCGAGCGCGACGAGCGCAATAACGGACTGACGCACAAGATTGATCCTGCCATCGACGGCGAGCGCGAGTACGTAAACGACACGCTTTCCGAGACCGGCCTTGTGGCTCACCGCGCACACGTCACGCCCGCCGACCCGCTCACTGAGGCGCACACCGCGACCGGCGGCACATTTCACTCGGACGGCAGAATCCTGGTTCTCGTTTTGACCGACACGCCCGCGGTTGGTGCGCCGAATTAAACAGTCGCTGCTGATCAGCGACCGTGCCGGGCGCAAGCGTCCCGCTAGACGGGACGCAACCCGCGTGGATTCGATTCAATGGCGTCGCTCACGCGGCGAATTGTCTCGCGCAGCCGCACTGCCAATTCCACCACGGTCTGAATTCGCTGCGCGTCCACTGAGTTGAAGTGCGCTCCGTGCGCCAGAAGCAGTTCGGCGTTGCCCAGAATTCCGGTCAACGGATTGTTGATCTCGTGCCTGAAGATCTCCGCGAGTTCGCCGGGGATTTCCTGCTCCGCGCGGAATCGCCGCGCAGAATCCGGCGCGTTTTCCCTTAGTCTGCGCTCGAGCAAGCTCACCACAAGCGGCGCAAAGTCGCCCGCGCGCGTCACGAAATCCAGCTTCCCCTCTGCGACGAACCTCGCAATCTCGCACTGGCGCTGGGGTTCCGCCAAAAGCACCACCGGCGCGCTCCCGGTGATTTGCTTTAGAAATTCGGTCAGCCGGACATCCTCGACAAGTTGGTCATCGACAAAAATCACTTCGGCGACCGATTCGGTGAAGCTTTCGATCAGTTGCGTAAGCGTAGGCGCAACGCGTATCGTCCGGTCATCCGATTGCCGCTTCAAGTCGTACGAAATGCGCCGGGCAAGTTGCGCCGAGGGAACGCCGAGCAATGCGCTAAGGACGCGCGGAACCTTCGCGGGCTTGTATGCATGCTGCATTTTCATTTAAGCCTTCCGGCTCACACTTCGAGCCTTCGACGATTTCTCTCCATCCACTGCAGGCGGGGCGACTGCCAGCCCATCGCCACTGAGTCTCTGATTTACAGCGAGTCGAAGCTCTTCCACCAGGAAAGGCTTTGCCAGGAACGGCAGTCCGGACTTTTCCAAAAATTGGGCCGTGCGCGGCGCAAGCGTATCGCCCGTGATGAACACGATATGGCCGGCAAGCGGGCTACCGCTTCGCACAAGTGCATCGTAGAATCCGGGACCGTCGAGACGCGGCATTCGCAAGTCGCACACCACGAGGTCGTAGCGGCTTCGCGCAATCCGCGTTAGAGCTTCGTGACTATCGAGCACCGCGTCCACTGCATGTCCCTCCTCTCGCAAGACGTCAACAACCAGCTGAGCGATCGTTGGCTCGTCCTCTACGACAATGATTCGCCTCGATGGGACACGTACCCGCTGCGCTTCGTCGGAATGAATCTGAGAAGTCACCGCAGAAGGCCGCGAAGCCGCCACTGGGAGCTCGATTACGAACGTCGCACCACCTCCCGCGCGCGACTCGAGGGCCACTTCACCATCGTGCTGGTGGACGATCCCGTAAACGATCGAAAGTCCCAGCCCCGTTCCGAGGCCGGGCGGCTTGGTCGTGAAAAATGGCTCGAAGATGCGAACCGCGATTTCCTTTGGAATGCCCGGTCCGTCGTCCGAAACTTCGATTGCAATCTTTCCCGTTCCTCCGGCACGCGTCCGAATCCAGATTCGTCCTCTCCCGCGCGACTGAACCAAAGCCTGCTCGGCGTTCACTAACAGGTTCAGAACAGCTTGCTGTAGTTGGTGCGGATCAGCCAGCGTGGCGGGCAATTCAGGTGACAGCGAACATTCCACCGCAATATTCTGTATTCGCAATTCGTAGCTTCGCAGGGCCAGAGCGCGCTCTACGATTTCGTTCAGGTTGACGCGGGTCCGCTCCGGCTTGTTCTCTCGCGCAAAATACAAAAGATTTTTCACAATCCGTGTGGCTCGCTCAGCTTCTTCGAAGACCTTTCTCGCCTCCGCCAACTGATCGGGATTGAGCCCGTGGCTGAGCAGTAGTTGTGCGTAGCCCATGATCGCCGTCAGCGGGTTGTTCAGTTCATGCGCGATCCCCGAGACCAAATGCCCGAGCGCCGCCATTTTTTCGGTTTGCAGGAGCTTCGCTTGTACCCCGGCGCTTCCCGAGGCGAGGTTTGCTGCTGAAACCGATGCGCCAGTTACCGCGCTGGCCTGCGCGGACGGTCTCAAAATTCACCGTGCGAGTGCATGCGTAATGCCCTGCATGATTCGGACCACGCGCCAGAACACTTGTTCAGCGTCAGAAATGTTCCGGCCGGGCACACTTCGGCTCTGCCACGGCGCGATTCATGAGGAAAATTAGAGCGGGCATTCCGCGTTTGATTCGCAGGTTCCCAAGCGGGAACATCGCCGTGCGCTTCGTCCTTCTCGATGCAGCTCAATCCTAATTCGAAGCACTCACTGCGTGGCTGCCCTTCGCCCGCTCCGCGTCGTATTGCTTGAGTTTGCGGTACAGGGTCGTCTTACCGATCTTCAGTAGCTTCGCCGCAGCTAGCTTGTCGCCGCTCGATTCGTCGAGAGCGTGCAAAATGGCGCGCCTTTCCATCTCTTCCAGCGGCAGGACTCATCGGGAAATGGCGCGCGATGGTTCGCCGCGTATGCGACGTAAGAAGGCAAATCCGCCACGTCGAGAATCGGCCCGCTGTTTAGAGCCGTCGCGCGCTCCACTGCATTCTCCAGTTCGCGCACGTTGCCCGGCCAGTCGTAGGCGAGTAATTGGGTCATCGCAGGCTCGGAAAAACTGTACGGACGCCCCGTGTCTGCGCTGTGCTTCTCTAGGAACGCATTGATCAGGATGGGAATGTCCGTCTTTCGCTCACGGAGCGGTGGCAATTTGATCTGAACCACGTTCAGCCGGAAGTACAAGTCTTGCCGGAACTTTCCCTGCTTGATCATGGCGTCGAGGTCGCGATTCGTCGCGGCAATCGCCCGGGAAGCTACCGGAATTCGATCCGTCCCGCCCACCGGCCGAATCTCCTTTTCCTGAATCGCTCGCAGAAGCTTTGCCTGCAAATCCGTCGGCAACTCGCCGATTTCGTCTAGAAACAAAGTTCCAGTGTCGGCCGTCTCCATCAATCCCTGCTTGGTGTGCACCGCGCCCGTAAAGGCGCCCTTCACGTGGCCGAACAGCTCCGCTTCGATCAGCGTCGGCACCAGCGCCGAGCAATCCACCGGGACGAACGGCTTGTTCTCCGCACGCCGGAGAAATGGATCGATCGCGCCACCAATTCCTTTCCCGTGCCGCTCTCACCGAGAATCAGCACCGGATACGCATGCTGGCTCACCTTCTCGATGAGCTTGTAAACGCGCTGCATTTTCGACGAAACGCCGATCAGCCCGGCAAAGCCCGGCCGTGTGCGCAGGTGTTCGCGCAGGACGCGATTTTCGTGATCGACTTCAAAAAGCCTCACCATCCTGTCCAGCTTCGAGCGCAGCTCTGGAATGTGAAACGGTTTCGTGATGTAGTCCGCTGCTCCCATCCGCGTCGCTTCCACCGCGCTCTCAATCGTTCCGTACTGCGTCAGCACCATCACCGCGGTCTGCGGGTACGACTCGCGGATTCTCTTCAGTAGTTCAAGGCCGCCGATGTGCGGCACACGTAAATCGGTGATCACAATATCCACCGGCGCCTGGTCCAGAATCTCGAGCGCCTGCTCGGTGGTCGAAGCTGTTCGCGTTCGCAGTCCCGCGTCCGCCACCACATCGCGGCACAGGCTTCGCGTTGAATCTTCATCATCCACGATCAAAACGCTGGCCGCGACGGGACGTTCGATCATCTGAGCCGTGCTGGTGGCGGTGGACATCGCGAATCTCCTTTTGAAACGTCACGTTCCTGAACGCGTTGCAACGAGTGCGCCAAGTCGGAATTTTCCCGTTTTGAGAGAAATAGAACACTTAGCCTGACAAATCGGTCGGACGTTGGCGGGAGTTTAGTTCCAGAATGGGCTAAGTCACAAGTCCGTAAAACTACGTATTTTTACAAGTGCCCAAATATGTTGAAACTACGGATATGCCTCGGCTAGTACCGATTCGGGAACCGGGGGCGAAGCGGGAAATGAGCCTTTTGCGAAGCCAGTGCGTTATCGCGCGGCGCCGGCAAAGTCGATCCGCACCACGCTGTCGTTCGCCGTTCCGGCGTACGCGTGCTCGCCGTCCGGAGCCGCCGCCAAGACAGGGAACAAGTCCCCGGTGTCGTCCACCGCCGCTTGACGCGCACGCAGCCGTGTCCAGGAGCTTCCCGAATCTCGGGATTCAAAGATGCCGCCCATCTGCATCGAAACCAGCCAGCGCCCCTGCTTGACGTAAACATCTGAAACTTGCGCTTCCGGCAGTCCATGGCCGACTTTTATCCACGTTCGGCCGCCGTCCCGCGACGAAAACGCCCCGCGAGGCGAAAACGCCAGCAAAGTGTCGTCCGACCACACCAGCCTCAGTACGCCGCCCGACTGGAGGTCGAGGTCGTGCCACGTCCAGTTCTTGCCGCCGTCTTCCGAGAAGACCATTCCTCGCGACGATGCCATCCAGATCGCCGAACCCGCTGCGTTCGTCTGTACGGAACGCACCGGAAGGTCATTAGGTCCGAACGGTATCTTCGTCCACGTACTGCCGTCGTCTTTCGTTGCATAGAGACCTTCGTCGGTCGCGGCGTACCAAGCAGTATCGCTGAACGCGAGTTCTTGAATCCTGGCGCCGAACCCGCCGCCGGAGGCGAGCGAACCTTGCCGCACCCACGCATTTGCTCCGCGATTGAATCTGGCGAGGCCGCCGCTCGAAAGCGTCCCGCGCCACCCATCGGGCGTCGCCATGATTTCAGCGAGCCCAATCGCGTTGGCGTTATTGCCCATCACCTTCCACGTTGCGCCGCCGTCGTCGCTGATCTGGGCGGGCGAGTCCGAATCCTCAAGTAAGATTGCCACCGACCGACCGCCGGAGCCGCCGGTGGCGATGGAAACGGTTCGCTGGTGTACGAATCCCTCGTTCGATCGGCGTAAATGCGCCCCGCCGTCGTCGCTCACCAGAATTCCCTGCTGCTCGCTTCCGACGATGATTCTCCGGTGCGGCGCCTCGCCGCCGCGTGCGCCGGAGCGCTCGGACACGATCGCGATCGCATTAACCGTTAAGTCCGCCGCCGTGGTCCGGTTCCACGAATCTCCGCCGTCCTTCGAAGTCCAAAATCCCTCATTTGTCCCGGCGTACAAATCGAGCGGCGCGCGCCAGTCTTGCTTAAGTACGTACGTCCGGCGTGACGAGTATGGGATTCCGGCGATCTTCTTCCACTGCGTGCCGCCTGAATCGCTGCTGTAAATCCCCGAGCATGCGCTCGCGAAAATCTTGGCCGGATTCTCGGCGTCCACGGCTAGGCTCAGCACATCCGAGTCGTCGATCATTCCATCATGAATCGCAAGCCAGTGCTCGCCGCTATCTTTCGTCTTCCACGGCAGATGAAACGTGCCTGCGTAAATCACGGACGCATCTGCCGGATCGAATGCCAATGAGTCGATGTTGCGCAACTCGGCGTAGTCATCCGGCGTGATCCGCTTCCACGTCGCTCCGTGATCACGCGTCAGAAAAACTCCGTCAAGCCCTCCGACAGCGAGAACGTTTGGATCGGTGGGCGCCTGGGCGAGCGCCCGCAGCGCGTGACCAGTCAGTCCGGCTGAGCGCCAGGTTCGGCCGGCATCACGGCTCTCGGTAAACCGCGCCGCTCTCACCGCCCTTTCCGCGAGTCCAGGTGGTAGCAAAAAGCGTCGAGCCGTCGCGAGCGTCCACGAGCAGCGCACTCACAACAGCAGTCGGATCGTCGCCGGTCCGCCCCAGTCGCGTCCACTGCTCGCCTGCGTCGGTGGACCCAAAGACGTCGCCATCTGTCGTCCCCAGGTAAACCGATCCAGGGTGGAGTGGATCAGCCGCGAGCGCGCGCACGTCGCCGCCGGCAGGTCCGATCGACACGAAACTTTGCGAAGGGGCGGGAGTAGCAGAGGCAAAAAAACACGCGAACAGCAAAACAGCGTGTGGGACGCGCATTCGGGGCGATGGAAACGAGGCTATTTTCATCAGACAGCGGGCACTTTAGCGCGTCGTCTGGGCTAAGACAACCGTGCGATGAGCAGAAATCGAGCCGCCACGAGATTGAGACGCCGCCGCGCAATGCCGGTGCCGCAGCTAGGTCCCATCCGCTCTGCGCGGCTAGAACGTCGCACCGTCCGGCACGATCACGATATCCGAGCGGCGGTTGTCCTTTGCGCCGGCTTGGCCGGCCGCTGAACGGACCTCGACACGAGAGGAGTCGATGCCTTTTTTCTCGTCGAGATATTTTTTGCAGCTGTCGGCACGCGCCGTCGCGAGCTTATTTGCGTGCCCCTCTTTCGGATCGGCGTATCCCACCACTACGACCTTGGCCTTCGGATCGGACTGCAATCTCACCGCAACGTCGTCGAGTGAACGCTGGCAAACGTTGTCGGCACGCGAGCTACCCGGTCTGAACGCGCAGGAATCGACTTTGCTGGCCGTTGGCGGAGGCGCTGGAGCGGTGACGGTCACGTTCGCCGCACAGTCGCAAGCCGCGTGTGCCGTGTTCTCGGCTCGTCCCGTCACCGTGTAGCTTCCCGGCGCAAGTCCGGAACGTATCGAACTGCACCGTCGCGCCGGTTCCAACCACCTGCCCGCCATTGGCCTGCCATGAATAGGTGAGCGGCAAGCCGGAGGGGTCGTTCACCGTCGCCGTGACGTTCGCTCGTTCTCCCGCCACCACGGTCGAGGGATCGGCCGCACAGCGCATTGTCGGTGCCGGCGGCGCTGGCTTCGGCTGAACGGCGACGTTCGCCGAGCAACTCGAAGACGTTCCCGCTCCATTGTCCACGCGCGTCGTGATCGTGTAGTTCCCTGCCGCGGCGCCGACTGAATCCCAGCGCACGTACGGGCCTACGCCGCTAACCTTGCCGCCGCTTGCCGTCCATGTGTACGTCAGCGGGCGGCCGTTCGCGTCGGTTCCCGTGGCGGTGATCACCACGGCTTCGTTCGAACCTTCCATAATTGACGACTTATCCGCGGCGCAGGAAGCGGTCACGCTATCCGGAGGGAGGGGCTGCTCGGGCCAGTAAGCACCGCCGATCTTGATCACAAATCCGTTCCTGTCCACGTGGTTGTTCAGGTTCAGCGTGTACCGGTATCCGATATCGAGCGCGGCATGTTTCCAGACGTAGAGGCGCATACCGGTCACATTGTCCACGGGATCGCGCGCGCCGAAGGTAGTGTTCTGAATTCCCTTGTTGACGAAAATCGTCCCGTCGTACTCGGTCATGATCTGAAATCGTTTGGTCGGAAATACGATCATGCCCGCGCCAACCTGCATCTGGTCCGCGAGGTTCAGGACTTCCGTCACCGTGCCGCCGCCCGACGCAAAAGTAAACTTCGAGTCTCGTGTGAACCGGTACGACCAGTTGCCCGTCACCAGCAGCGTACGGTGCAGGATCGTCTTGCTCGCCTCAACACCAATGCCGTAATTGAATTTTCCGTATTGCACTTCATTCGAAAGGAGGCTGTTTAGTCCGGTTTTCGTCGGGATGTAAAAATCGTTCCGGATCGAAAGGCTCAACGGCTTGCCGTGCCGTTCCGAAAGCAGCCCGATCTTAAATCCCAAGTCGATCTCACCGATCCCGCCGCCATTATGCGAGGCGAACGGCGCGTCTTCTACGTAAGCCGGAGGAAAACCGGTCGATGGAATGATCGACGGATAAATTGTATTCAGATATTGAGGATTTAGCGCATTCACCGACGAAAGGCTCAGCAAGCTCGGCTCATCCACATGAATATGATCGTGAGCGTCGATCTGGAAGAATCCGGAAAGCCAGTTCGTGATGCCTACCCCGAAAGACGGAATCACTTGCAGCGAAGTGATGTCGCCCGGCATCCTCGAAAACTTATTCACGCCGGCATCGATATCGAACGCTCCCTTTGGGAGAATGTCGCCGGTTTCGAGAGTGAAAAGGCCGGGATTGCCGTCGAGCGCCGGCATTGGGTTCCACTTAATGCTCGCGTTGTAAGCGGACGCGGCTTGGTAGTCGCCTGAAGCCACCGCGGATTTCGGCATAGGTGCCGGTGTTCCGGCATTCGGATCGACGAAACCAGGTGCGGGTGCGACCGACGGAGCAGGAACACCTGCCGCCGCAGGTTCGGCCGGTGGTGCTGGAGCCGTGACGGCATCCCCTGCGGTCTTGTTCCCGGCTGGCGCAGGCGTCGCTGGAGTGGCCTTCGATTTTGCGTTCGGGACCCGAAGCGTTCTTCGAGTCGTCGGCATGCGGCGTCTTCGCATCGTCACCGGCGAAAACTGGAGCAGCCATCAAAAATCCAGCTAGGAATAGGAGTGCGATGCGTTCGGCGGACTTCATGAACCCCTCCAAATTTCGGTGGCTCCGATAACGGCTCGGTTCGCGCTCGGATTTAAATGTGCTTGTACGTACGCACAATCGGAGAAACCCCTACCATCATTCCAAGGGGCCCAAAAAGGGAGTTGGGGCGACACGTCCCAGGCAAAGCGGCGAAACCGAGCGAAGTATAATTCAGGCCGAGGCCGTAACAGTACTCTTTTTTCTCCCGTTACGTCCCGCGCTGTCCTTCCCAACTCGTTAGCGCGGCCCGAAACTTTTTTACAGACGCGGTGTTTTTGCTAGAATGGTTGAGTCCGCTTTCTACTCCAGCAGAAGGTGCACAATCCGAACTTTGGAGGAGCGCATGCTTCGCTGGAGACTTTCCTTTTTTGCTGCCTTCTGCCTGATTCTTTTCGCGCTACCTGCGTTCGCACGTCCGCAACAAGACGCACCGGATCCGGCTCCCGACTCTCAGAATTCCCCGACGATTGGCGCACCCGGAAGCCGCTTCCTGGTCACACTCGAAACCCGCATCTCCACCAAGCAGGACAAAGTCGGTAAGGCGTTTATCGCACGCACCATCGACCCCATTACGATCGCCGATGGCGAAGTTCTTCCTCCGGGGACGGCGATCCGGGGACACGTCAGCAAGGTGCATCCTGCCGAAGTGATGGACAAGGCTCGCCTCTGGCTGACGTTCGACGAGATTCACACCTCGCATGGATGGGCGCCACTCGCCGCGAACCTGATCGACGCTCCCGACGCGCAAAAGCTTCGCGTGCTTTTTGACCACGAAGGCGCCATTGAATACGCCCCGGTAAAGCGCGAGGACGAAGTTCTAGCCGCTCTCGCCGCCGCGATGACCGGTGCGGCACCAGGCGTCGCCGCAAAAAATTCGAAAGACGCTGCCACTGGCGCCGCCGAAGCGGCCGCCGAAGCCTTCATGTCCACCGCCGGAATGGGCCAGGAAGTAACTCTTGAGCCGAACATGAAACTCCAGCTCGCGATCGCGCGCCCGATCCGTTCGCGACACGCATAACTTGAAGCTCAACAGCGTGTTCTGCGGGGCTCGTTTCCTTGGAATTACCGCGGACTGCTGGTAGATTCGGAAGTTGATGACTACTGAAGCGCCGCAACTGCAACGCATCCTCATCGTCGAAGACGAAGAAAACGCGCGCAAGGGTTACGAAGCGCTGCTCCGGAAGTGGAATTGGACCATCCTCGGCGTTGGAAGCGGTGAGGAAGCGCTGGCAAAATTCCAGGAATTCCAGCCGGACCTGATCCTCGCGGATGTCGAGCTGCCCGGCATGAACGGCCTCGATCTGCTCAAGCAGCTTGGCGACGAGATCCTTCGCATTCCCGTAATCATCATCACCGGCCGCGGCAGCGACGAGCGCGTCGTGCAGGCCATCGACGCCGGCGCGTACTGGTACATCGAAAAGCCCCTGAAGCCGCCCGTCCTGCGTGCGCTCCTTGAACGGGCGCTCGGTCGTGCACGCGACCAGAAGCAAGTCGCCGCCCTCACCCGCGAACTTCGAACCGCAGGAAAACTCGCCGTGCTCGTCGGCATCTCCGAACCCATGCAGGAAGTGATGCGCCAGGTCGAGATCGCCGCGCCGTCCACGGCCTCCGTGCTGATCACTGGCGAAACGGGCTCCGGAAAGGAAATGGTTGCGCGCTCGATTCACATGCTCTCGCCGCGAGCGGAGCGTCCCTTCGTAGCAATTAACTGCTCCGCGATTCCCGAATCGCTGATGGAGAGTGAGATTTTCGGTCATGAGAAGGGCGCCTTCACCGGTGCTGCCGAACGCCGCATCGGTTGTTTTGAACTGGCGGACGGCGGCACGCTTCTACTCGACGAAATCGGCGAAATGCCGTCGCCCACGCAAGCCAAGCTCCTGCGCGTCCTCGAAGATCGAAAAGTTCGCCGGCTCGGAAGCAAAGTCGAAACACCGGTCGATGTTCGCGTGGTCGCGGCGACGAACAAGAATCCCGACCAGGCCGTCGCCGATGGCCATCTTCGCCAAGACCTCTTTTTCCGGCTGAATGTCTTCCACATTCATTTGCCGCCGCTGCGCGAGCACAAAGACGACTTGCCAGGTTTGGTCGAACAACTCCTCGCAGACATTTCCACGAAGCACGACAAGAAAGTCACATCTGTGGGAACTGACGTCATGGACTTGTTCCGATCCTACCCGTGGCCGGGAAATGTCCGCGAACTGCGCAATGTTCTCGAACGTTCGGCGATCGCTTCGGATCGAAGTGTAATCACCCGCCAGCACCTTCCCGCCGAATTTGGCCGTGCCACTACCGTCGCCACGCCGGGCCTTGGCGGCATCCGATTCCCGGTGGGCACCACCGTCGATGCGGTGGAACGGGAGTTGATCCTTCAAACCCTCGCGGCGACCAGCCAGAACAAAACCCGCGCCGCCGATTTGCTCGGCATCAGCCTGAAAACGCTTCACAACAAATTGAAAGAATACGAGGCGGGGCGGAAAGATGCGTCTCAGCCTGAAGACTAAGTTCACGCTGGCGACGTCGCTGCTAGTTTTAGCAGTGGTGGCGCTGGTGTCCGGCCTGTACATCGCGCGCCTGATGCGTCAGACGCTGCGCGAAGCCGACGATCGCGCTCACTTCGTCGCACTGCAGGTGCTCCAGGCCTGCGAGAGCAGCCTGCTGGACGCAAACCAGCGCGGCGACGCTCCCGCCTCAAATAGCCCCGAGGACATTCACGAGTACATTCGGCGCACCTTCGATAACAGCAGCACACTTAACTCCGTGCTGGAATCCGCGATCGTATATTCGCCCACGATCTACGAAATCACAATCACCGATAAAGATGGAATCGTTCTCGTCTCCACCGACGCCGCGCTTCGGGGCCAAAAAGTCGCGATGCGTCCACCGATCTCCTCGCTGGTTCGCGCAAAATTTTTCCAGCAGGTCAACATGCTGCTCGGGCCGCCTCAGGTTTATGACGACTCGCTTCCCGTCACATTGCGCACGGGCCCCTTCGGAGACATTCGAATCGGCCTGTCGTCCGCGCTGATTCGCGACGAGATCCTGCCGGGCCTTGCGTCGGCAGGCTGGTACGCGCTCGGCGCCGTATTGCTCTCCACTCTGCTGGCCTTCGTCGTGAGCCGCGCATCGCTCGCACCCATCGAGCGCATCTCAAAGCAATTGGACCGCATCTCGGCCGGCGAGTTCGATCTCGAACCGGCCGTTGAGCGAGGCGACGAACTCGGTGTTGTGAGCACCAAGATCGTCGGCATCGGAAAACAGCTCCGCGACGTGCGCGAGATCTTCAGCACGTTGCGCGAAAACCTCGACCAGATCATGAGCGGCCTCGAAGATGGCCTGCTCTTGTTCAACGCAACGGGGCGCGCCGTGCTCATCAGTCCTTCCGTGGAAAAGTTTTTGGGAGTGCCGCTCGATCAGCTAAGAGGCAAACACGTGAGCGAAATTTTCACTCCCGGCAACCCTTTGCATGACGTGCTCGGCGTCCGCGGCGAACAGATCGAGCCCGTCGAAAACGCTGAGATTGCTTTCGACGGGCCGAGCGGACCGCAACGGATCGGCGTGAGCGCTCAGGTTGTGCGTGAACAGGGCGTGGCGATGGGCTCGCTGGTCACACTGCGAGACGTCGAATCGCTCGAACGCATCGGCAGCCAGCTGCAGGTCTCCGAGCGTCTGGCAGCGCTGGGCCGCGTAACAGCCGGCGTCGCGCACGAAGTGAAGAATCCGCTGAATTCGATGCGACTATGGCTCGAAGTCTTGAAAGCGAACATGCCCGTCGAGCCCGAGCCGCAACAAGCCGTAAAGATGCTCGACAACGAGATCGACCGCCTGGACCGCGCCGTCAAAACATTCTTGAATTTCACCAAGCCGGTCGATATGTCCCTGGAAGAAACCGATCTGCGCGAGCTTCTCGGCGAAGTTGTGGATGCGGCGCGCCCGTCGATTCAGAGAGCGAAAGTGAACTTGAACATGGACTTACCATCGCAATTCCCCCCCGTCATGCTGGACCGCCAGCTGATGCATCAGGCCGTTCTGAATCTCCTGTTGAATGCTTCGGAATTCACGCCACCGGGTGGTGTGATCAACCTGGGACTGCGTCGCAGTGGCGAGTTCGCCGAAATCGCGGTTTCCGACACGGGCAAAGGCATTTCGCCGGAAGATCAGTTGAAAATCTTTCAACTGTTCTTCACCACACGCGCCGGCGGCACAGGCATCGGACTGGCCAACACGTTTCGATTTGTGCAGATTCACAATGGTCATATAGAATTCGATTCAGAACTGGGCCGCGGAACTACGTTCCGAATCCAGCTGCCGCTGGCTCGCGCCCTCGAGCCGGCTGGCGGGAAAGTACGTGATTTCAGTCAACCGTTTGCAGAAGAAAAAAGATAAATGCCCAGCCGAAACTCAAACGTGTTGAAGTTGTGCCTCGCGTTGATGTGTGTGTGCGCGTTCTCGCTCCTCGGTTGCTCGGAGAAATCGGTAAAGGCCGCCAATCCCGCGCCAGCGCCTCCGGCTCCGACGGTGGCCGACTCGAAGCCAATCACCAACGTCGCGCCCGACACAACCGCGCTTCCGCCCGTTGCCGACGCGACTCCGCCCGTGACAAACACTCCGCCTCCTGCAACTGCGCTTCCCGTGACGCCCGTTCACACCAAGCCGGTGCCTCCGCCGAGAAAACCCGCTCCGGAACCCGCCACCGAAACAGCGAGCGAGCAAAGCTCCAAGCCCGCCCCGCCCCAAATTCTCCCGCAGCTCTCGGCCGGCGATCAGTTGGCGTATCAACGCCAGACCGAAGAGGACATCAAGGCTGCAGAATCAAATTTGCAGCAAGCCAGTGGCAAGCAACTCAGCGCGGCGCAAAGCGACCTCGTGCAGAAGATCCAGAGTTTCTTGAGCGACTCTCGCGCCGCGAGTAAAGAAGGCGACTGGTCGCGCGCGCAGCAACTCTCCCAAAAAGCCCGCCGCGTTTCCGACGAACTCGTCGCGTCTTTCTAAAATTCCCTTCCGGCGACGCGCGAGGCCAAGCTCCCCGAGTGAATCGCCATCTTTGCAATTTGCTAAACTAATGCCATGCCTGCGTTCGACGTCGCCATTGCCGGTGGAGGCCTGATTGGAAGCTCGATCGCGCTTGAACTCGCGCTAGAGAAGCTGCGCGTGATCGTTTTCGACCGCCAGGAACCGGGGCGCGAAGCCTCGTGGGCTGCGGCTGGGATGCTTTCGCCGGGTCCCGACTCGCCCCGTGCGTTGCCGCTCGTGCCACTCGGGAAAGAGAGTCTCCGCCGTTATCCCGAATTCCTTGCACGAGTCGAATCGATCTCCGGCCAGCGCGTTCCGTCTGCTTCGAACGGCACACTTGAATTATTTTTTGCTGCCACAGGAGTTTCGCAACGCGATCATCTGCTTCAGCAACACGCCGCTCTCGGGCTTCCTGCGGAAGGCATTTCCCTCGAGGCTGCGCGTTACCTCGAACCGTCCATGGGTTCCGAAATCAGCGCCGTCGCCTGGCTCCCGAAAGAACAGACCGTTGAACCCCGCGCTCTCGTTAACGCGGTGATCGCTGCCTGCCAGCGCAGCGGAGTGGAGTTCCGTTTGAGTCAGCCCGTCACGTCTCTCACGATCAGGGGAACGACTTGCGACGGAGTGACCGCGAGCGGCGAACAAATCCACGCGCGTCACGTGATTATCGCGGCGGGTGGATTTTGCTCTGAAATCGGAATGGGCCGCGGCTCAGGCTCCCGTCGAATTGCAAACTTCGCGCCGACGCATCCGGTTCGCGGCCAGATGCTCGCGCTACGCCATCCAAATGTCCATCTGACGCGCGTCTTGCGCTCTGAGAAGGCCTATTTGGTGCCGAGGCTGGACGGCCGGCTAATCGCGGGCAGCACTCTCGAAAATGCTGGATTTGACAAGCGAGTCACACCAGAAGGCATGCGCAAGATTCTCGAGGGCGTGCTCGAAATGGTCCCGGCGCTGCATGATTCGGAAATCGTAGAATCATGGGGAGGTTTGCGGCCGGGAACGCCCGACGAATTGCCCATCATCGGGAAGGCTTCTATCGAAGGATTACTGGTCGCGACCGGACACTACCGTAATGGCGTCCTGCTGGCTCCCGCAACGGCCGGGATCATTCGCGACTTGATTGTCCGTGGAAAAACCGAGTTGAATATCGAAGCTTTCTCAACGCTTCGATTCTCCACGGAGCGAGCGGCAACCGCCTCGTCGCAGCCTGCCTCCGACGCGGACTAAACGGGCTCGGAAAGATCCGCCTTAGTTTCGGGCAACGCTTTAGATCTTCGTCAGAACGGCGATGTCGAGCGCACCGGTTCGCGATTCGGCGGACCCGGCAATTCCGAAGCTTTCCCGGGGCTTGTAAACGTGATTTTGTCTGCGTCCAGGTAAAACGACCGGTTGATCACCGCCTCGACCGTAGAACCTCGTGGCAATTCCGCATCCGGCCCGCGCGTGAGCAACACCGCCGCGAGACCGACAGCTGCGCCAGCTGCCGCGCCGATGCCCACTCCAGCGGGACTTCGTGCCGTTATCCCACCGATGCCGGCTCCAGCCGCAGTCGTCTTTGCAATCGTAGCGGCGTCATCTTTCTTGTCCGAGTCGCCGATGATTACTCCCTCGCTGTTCGTCGTCTCGCCGCCGCCCGTTCCCGCTCCCGAAGGCGACGCGTTGAGGTTCACCTGGTAGGCGTTCGGCAGAATCATATTCGTCATTTTGATCGCGAGTTCGCCGCGTCCTTTCACCCTTCCTGGACGCTTGGATTCCGTCACTTCGCCGCTTACATAAGAGCCTGCGGGAATCACAACCTTCCCATCGATCATCACCGGATAAAGCGTCTCGAAGTAAACCGGATCGCCCGGTCGGGCGCTGCGCGTGGAAATCGCGTTGTGCAGCACCAGCGGAATGTGCGTTCCCGAGGGCACCATGATCTTTGCGCCCAATGATGTCCCGCCCGCTGCCGACGCGTCGCCTGTCGCAGATGCCGTCGCCGGAGTTGTACTGGTCGTACTCGCAGTCCCGTCGCTATTCTGCGACGCGGTGGCAGATTTCGTGGCGTCGGCAGTCGGATCGGACGCCTTCGGAGTCGGAGTTTTGTCATCCTGGGATTGGGAGGCAGGCGCGGGCGGCAGCGGACCTTCCTGAGCGAGGGTAAATCCCGCGCTCGTAGCCAGAGCGATACCCAAACTCGCCGCCCGCAAACCCCGCAATTTCATGATTTTCATAGGTTTACCCTGAATGCTTCACTATCTAAGTTTGAAAGATGCAGCGGTCGCTCGCCGGGATGCTCGCAGCATAAACCTTGGCAAGCGCCGATTCCATTGGTGTTTTCAATCCGCCACGTTTTACTGCCGTGTACCTCTACGGCACGCGCTCTCGACCAACCCGCCGGACGGTCCTATGCAGCCGATATAATTACGCTTGAGGTCTCTCTTGAGCTCCCTCCGCATCGCTGAGCAGACGCTCCCCACTTCGCTCCGGCGCAAGACGCTGCTGATCATTGCGTTGACGACTATTGGCATGGTCGGCGGCCTCTCCTTAATCTCCCGTTACCTTCTCAATCGCGGATTTGGCAATCTGGAAGAAGAGTTCGCTCGCGAGAACGTCGCTCGTGCCTCCAGCGCCATCGCCAACGAGCTTACGACTCTCGACCGTACCACGTCGGAGTACGCTGCATGGGACCAGACCTACGCGTTCGTGCACGGCGAGAAGCCAAAGTTCATCGAGACCGAGTTCCCGACCACGACGTTCCAACAACTACAGATCAGTTTCGTCGCGATCTACGACCTAAACGGCAAGCGCCTTTCGCAAAAGGATTCGATCTCGATCGTGGAGGCGAATCGGCGCTTCCCAAAGGGCTCGAGGACCATCTGAAACCGAATTCCCCGCTGCTGACCCACCGAACTTTGGTCTCACGGGAAGCTGGAATTCTGGCGCTCGAGGACGGCCCGATTCTCATCGACTCGAGCAAGACGAATGGAACCAAAGGCAGCCTGGAG
>CAWIUO010000007.1:0-109962 GCA_963839325.1 uncultured Acidobacteriota bacterium
CACCTTTCAATCGAACGTCGGCTGACCTCACCACGCGCCTTCAAACCGCCGACTCCGCTTTGAACTCCGCGGTCGACGTGATCAATCGGCCATCTCAGTCGGAGTCGAAGCAGGGAACTCCGATCTATCCAGCTCTCAACGCCAGGCCATCGCTCAGGAACTCATCGGCGCGCAGCAGGATTTTATCGTCGGCATCGGCAACACGACCGTAAGCGGCACCTATTTATTCGCCGGCACCCTCAGCGAAACCCAGCCCTTCGTCATCGACAACACTACCAACCCTCCCACCGTCACCTACGCCGGAAACAGCTCCACTACCTCGGTCAAATCGCCGACGGAGACTCCGTCTCCGTTAACATTCCCCAGGCAACGCGCTCTTCATGAATCCTTCGGGCAACCTGCTCGGCTCGCTCACCCAACTCATTTCCGCCGTCCAGTCCGGCACTGGCATCGCCGCCGCGAACACCGCCTTCGGCTCCGCTGCCACTGAATTCGAAACCCAGAGAACCGCCTATGGCACCGCGCTCAATCAGCTTCAATCCCCGGCACCTTCCTCAGCGCCGCCCAAACCCAGCTCGCGACACAGGAAGACAACATCGACGGCGCCAACCTCAACCAGGTCACCACCGATTTCTCCCAGGCCGACCTCGCCTACCAAACCCTCCTCCAGGCCCAAGCCAAAATCCTCAACCTCCCCACCCTTCTCAGCTACCTCCAGTAATCCGCGGAGGCCTATTCGCCGTATCCGTCACAAGCGTGATGGTGTTCGATTTGAGGTGCATTTCCGGGGTGATGAAGAGCGGAGGAGACTCATCTCGATAGAAGGAACGATGCACTTCTGCTGCATGTGCCGAACTACAGCCGTGTACCTGCCGGGCTTATAGAGCTCCGGATTGTGTCCGTTTGTCGAGTTCGATTTCCGTGCCATAGGAATTGCCGGGAGCGATCCGCGTCCAGTAATACCAGTCCGGTCGCGGGGGCGGATCGCTCGTCATCTCCGTGACGGGGATTTGCGCGCCATTCTCGTGCCTCAGCCCGAGCTGAATGTACGCGGGGGGCGTTGCGAGCCGGCTAAAGTCCTTTCCCACCTCGAGATCCCTTTCGCCTACATTTCGAATCGCGAGATGCAGCCGAAACTCAGGCCCATTCGGCGTGGATTTTGCAACCGCAGGCTGGGCTCGAGCCGCGCCGCGACAGGAGGTTCCTGCGCTGGCACAGTGTTGATAGCGGTCGATACGACCAGAAGTGAACCCAACAGCGCCATCACAAAATTTCGCATGGGACTCTCGCGATATCGATACCTCAAGAGTTACGATACAGCCGGTGAATAAGCGATTCAATGTTGGTGACGTCGGTTTAGGAGAGCCAGCCTGATCCTCCGCATACGATCGTTTGGCCAGACAAAGCCAGCAGGGCTCCTCAAAAGAGCGCTGATGATTTCGTGTGCATCGGCACTTCTGGCTGGTGGCCTGCGCCACAAATCATGGGCAGAAGGAGGTGAATGCTTCCGCAGCTGGCTCGCCGCCGCCCAGCGCTCTTGACGCGCTTTCGTGGCTGCCTGCGGACACAGAAACCGTGATCGTCGCGAACGGGCCTTTCGCGCTTCCGCAATCCGCCAACGAACCCGATGAAACGCCCAATCACTCGATGTCACGTCAGGAAGTGCTCAGATCATTCGAAGCTCTGCCTACCGGATTGGTCACCCTGCCGAAAGGACTTCTCCAACAATTGTCCGGCCATCCAGCGATCTTTGCGATCGAAGGGAGTCGCCACTTCCGCCCGCCATCCGCGTTAGGTGGCATGCGCTTTGAAGGCTGCGAAATTGTGATGTTCGATGGTGACATCCATGGCGTAGCTGGCGCGTTTATCGCTGACGCTCAAAAGAACGCGGCGGGTTTCGAGCAGATCGAAGGACAAAACATTGCGATTTCCCAAAAGAAATTGGAGGCCGACACATGGACCAGCTTTGTGGCCTTCCCGAAGCCGAATCTCCTGGTCGTCGCCACAAACCGAGACTATTTGCGCGACGTACTTTCGAGAATCGCCGGACACGCCGGCCCCCGGGCTTTGCCGCCCGGCCTTCCCGAGTGGAAATACGTGAACGCCACGGCTCCCGTCTGGGCGCTTCGCCACTACGATCGGAGCCAGGCTGCGCTCGATCCTTCGTCGCCGATCGGCGCAGAAAAATCAGCGAACTTTCGCGACGACAAAGCCATCGGAATCGCGTTCAACCTGCGAGACGACCAAACGGCGACCATCACATACCTTTCCGATTCCAAAGATGCATTGAGACGGATGAAGTCCGGCCTTTTTCCTCCGGAAGGCGAACCGGAATCGACAAGAAACCTGAAGATCGAGTATTCGGAAGTCGCGCCGGGAGCAATCCAGGGAACCTTCACCTTGAATCAGTCGGACGCGGTTTGGTATTTCACCTTCGTCCTGATCGGCGTGCTGGGCCATGCCGTTTACGTTTAGCCTTCGTGATTGTTGGTGTCGTTCGTCAGCAACTGCGGCTGCGGTGGACGCTTTGAGAGATTGGATGCGATCGTGATTTTCACGACGCTCCCGTTGAAAATCGCTCTAGGTGGTCGAGTATGATGCCCTTAGTCTTTTTTAGATGAACGATGAACACATCTCTGAAGGTGATTCTGGCTGCAGACTCGCTTCCTCTCGCGGTCGTATTCTTGTCGCCTGCTTCGCTGTGGGCCTCTTCCTGTCCGGCTGCGCTCAATCCCGTCGCGACTTCGATCTCGCCGAACGAGCCGTAGTGCAATTTCACGCGCAGCTCGATTCCGAGCAATACTCCGCCATCTATCAAGCCTCAGACGCAAAGCTCCGCCAATCCATGAGCGAGCCGGATTTTGTGGCATTCCTACAGGGAGCACATCAGAAACTCGGAGCCTTCCAAAGCTCCGAGGAGGGTTCTAAAACGTTTGTCTATCGAAACGAACGGTCGGCGCAGGTCATGCTTCGTTACGACTGCACCTTCGCGCGCGGGCCTGCGAGCGAGCGGTTCACGTGGCAGATTACGGATGACCAGATATCGCTGGAAAATTACAAGATCGAAGCAGCTGCCTTAGCCGCAAACGGATTCTAATCAGCGTTACGCGATCCGATCGATTCTCGCTCGACATTCCGCAGCAGTCGGTGACGTGCGGTTGGCGAGTGTTGGCGAAGGAAAAGCTCAAATCGACTTAACAGAATGAATATTTCGCGCGAGACTCGCCCACGAACGCAACGCTTCGATCTTCGCCTGCCGTTTCTTGATCTTCGCCGCCCGCATTCGCAGAATCACCTCAATATGCTCGATCTGCGCCCTCATCGCGGCGAGCGTCCCTCGATACTCCTCAGTCTCGCCTCGTAACTCAGCCCCGTGCGCATCTTCAGAACGCATAGCCGCAATCGCCCGCTCAGCGCGTAGCAACTCCATAGCGACTCGTTTCAGGGAAGTCTTGGCTTCAGTGGCAGGGTCCGGAGAATTCCGACTACGCTCAATCCACGCCTTCAACGCAGCGTGCGCCGCATTCAATTCAGCCAGCGGCTCGTTCATTCTTGTCCAATGCCGCCGCCGGCGCTCTCCACCTGCACCGCGCTCGAAGTAAACTTCACCGCCGCCGCTAGCTGCATCGCATCGCTCTCCGTAGTCTGCCCGCTCACGTCGCGATCCACCGCTTGCCACGTTTCTTTCACGGTCGTGAACGCCGCAACCAAAGTCTCAAACGCCGCTTCCGTCGGCGCGATGTTCGCAGCCAGAATCTGCGCCTGCATCAAGTCATAAAACACCGCCAATTGCGCAGCCACGCGTCCGCCCTTCTCGAAATTCAACACGCCGCGCAAATGCCCGATCACGTTGATCGCATGCGTCAGCGCGTTCGTCCGTTGTTCCACCGTGCCGGCCCGCATCGCGCGCTGCCCGCGCCGCAGCGACCGCACAATCTCCTCATACAAAATCACGATCAGCCCCACCGGGCTGGCCCCGCGCACCGCTGACTCTCGATACACCCGCACCGGATCTTTCATCATGAGCCTGTCAGCGAACTGAGCTGTGAATTCACCTGCGAAAGTAGCAGCGGCAGTTCCTGCAGCGTAGTGTCAACCGTGTCGTACTCGGTGGTGAGTTGCGTTTGCTGCGTGTTGATTTGGTCCTGAAAGTCGGAAATTTCCTGAGTGATACTGCTCTGCGATTGCGCCAGTCCGTTCGCGTCGGTGGTCAGCGCTCCGGTCACCGGATCGGCCAGCGTCGTCAGTGCATTCGTCACGTTCGCTCCCCAGCTTCCCGACGCTGTCGAATCGAAGAACGATTGCACTGCCCCCGGATCGCTCTGCAACGCATTCTGCAGGGTGCTGCTATCGACAGATAGTGTTCCGTCATCGTTCATCGTGATGCCCAGATCGGAGAGCTCGGAAATCGCGCCGTTGTCGTTCATCAGGTACGAGCTGGACGCCAGCACCAGGCTCTGCGTCAGCGAAAGCGTGCTGTCCGACGCCAGCGGCCCGGCGTTGCCGCTCGATGCATCGACGGTTTCCTGCGTATTGATATCTCCGATGAGCGTGTTGTACGCGGTCACATAATTGTTGATCGCCGTGGCCTGGTCGGTCACGTCGGGTCCTAGCGAGATCGTCACCGGAGTGCCAGGCGAGGCGGACGTCAGGTTCAAAGTCACTCCGTCGATCGCGCCCGTCACCGTATTCGTCGTACTCGAAATCGGAATCCCGTCCACGGTCAGCGACGCGTTCGTCCCAGCCACCGCCTGCGTAAACGTCGGCAGTCCCGCCGAACCGGTAACCGTCAAATTTCCCGGCGCGCCAGAGGTGTCGCTCTCGATCGCGAGCCGCGACCCCGTCGCATCGTTGATCACGCTCGCCCAAACTCCAATCCCCGCGTTGTTGATCGCCAGCGCCAACCCATCCAGCGTATTGTCCGTGCTGTCCACCGTAATCGGCGTCGCGGCATTCGCGCCCACCTGAATCGAAATCGTTCCCGTCGCCAGCGCCGTCGAACTTGTCGCCACCGCCGACGAATACGCCGAAGAAGTTGTCGCCAGACTGCTGACCACCACCGTGTGCGTGCCCGTCGGCGTGCCCGGCGTGGCTGTCGCCGATACCACGCCCGAATTCGACGATGTCGCCGTCACATCCGTCAACAGTCCCGCCGGATCCGTCAACGCCTGCGCCGCGGTCTGCAGCGCGTCCACGTCGTTCGTGAAGCTGGTCAGCGCCGTCTGCTCGCTGGTGATCGCCGTCTGCTGGTTTTGCATCACCGCCAGCTCGGCATACTGATCCGCCAGCGCATCCTGCACCAGCGACGAAACGTCGATCCCCGCTCCCAGTCCGCCGCTGCTGGAGCTCGCCTGCGATCCATCCAGAAGCGACTGCCCCACGCCAGTCGTCGTGCTCATCTCATTCTCCCGATGCGATCCACAAAACCGTTACGCCCACATCTCACCGAAAGCTGATTTCCATTTCCCAGCCGCCTCACGCTTCACGCCAAAAGAAAACCCAAAAAGGGCGCCGCGCGGCACGCGACGCCCCCTCAGGCTGCTCCGAATTAGTGGAGCAAGTTCAACACTTGCTGCTGCGCCGTATTCGCCTGCGACAGCGCCGAAATTCCGGTCTGCTCCAGGATCGAATACTTCGACAGGTTGGCGACCACCGTCGGTATGTCCGCCGCGGTGATCTGGTCTTCGGCCGAAGTCAGGTTCTGTACTTCGTTGTTCAGAACGTTGCTCGCAGCCTGCAACCGGTTGATTCCCGCTCCCACTGCGCCTCGATCCGAAGCCACCGTACTGATGGCCGTATTGATCAAGGTCAGCGTCGCTTCCGGATCGGTTGCGCCGCCCGATCCCGGCGTTCCCGTCAGTGACGTCCCGTTCAACGCCAGCGCCGTCGCCGAAAGTGCGCTCACATTTACGCCAATCGTTGTCGTGCCCGCCGTCGTCGAATCGCTCAGGAACACCGACGTGGTCGTCGTTCCTGTCGCCGCGAACACCGTGGTGCCGTTGAACGTGGTGTTCGTCCCGATGCTGTTCACTTCGTCCAGGATCTGCTGGTACTCAGCATCGAGTGCGGTCCGCTGCCCCGACGACACCGTACCCGTCGAAGCTTCGGTCGCCAGCGTCACCGCGCGGTTCAGAAGCGTGGTCACCTGCCCCAACGCGCCGTCGGCCACTTGCAGGCTGCCGACGCCGTCGTTCGCGTTCGCCACCGACTGCGTAAGCGCGGTAACGTTCGCTTCCAGTCCATTTGCGATTGCCAGGCCTGCCGCGTCATCCGCACCGCTGTTGATCCGCGATCCGGATGATAGTTGGTACAGCGTGTTCTGCAGGTTGGTTTGCGTTGTGTCGAGTTGGTTTTCCGCCACCAGCGACGGAATGTTATTCAGTACGCTAAGCGCCATGTGAATGGCTCCTTGAATCTACTGCGGTGTCCGTTTCGCGGCCGGAGCCTTTCTCACCGGCGGGTCATTCCCCTCGCGCCGAAGGCTTTTCGTCCACGGAACGGATTTTGATGATTGTTCTGGCACTGAATCGGCAGAGGTTGGGCCGGGTTTAATCCGCGGGGCCGGGAAGTCCTACGCCGGCGCTTTTTCACCCAAACCCTGCGTCGCCGAATTCAAGAGT
The DNA here is from genome assembly GCA_963839325.1 of uncultured Acidobacteriota bacterium. Taxonomy (GTDB): domain Bacteria; phylum Acidobacteriota; class Terriglobia; order Acidiferrales; family UBA7541; genus Palsa-295. Next base: position 6,621 of record CAWIUO010000007.1, read on the forward strand.
GTTTCAATCTTGGACAGGTTTGCCCGCAGCGGTTCTGAATCGGGAAATTCCTCGATCCCTCGATTCAAGATTGCCGCCGCCTGCGTCCAATTCTTCATCTGCGCTCGAATGCTCGCCGCCCGCACAAAATCTTGCGGCCGCGCCGCCACCGCCCCTAGCTTCCGTTCTGCTGCCACGGCCGCCGCAGGCAGATTCTTCAGCCAGACTTCCACCGAGATCAACCGGTCGTACAAATCGGGATTCGTCGGCTCTTTCTCAATCGCTTGCCGGATCAATCGCAGGCCCGCCCGTTCATTTCCCGATCGCGCCTCGGCTACTCCCATCTTGCTCTCCAGCGACGTTGACACCGCAACGCGCTTTAATCCCCGCCGGTAACACGTACCGGCCGCCTCAAAATCTCCCAGGTTGTAATACGTATCTCCTGTCATCTCCGCCGTCAGCGCCGTTGAATGCGCGAAGCGCTCCGCTCGCTGAAAACACTCCAGCGCCTTCGGAAACTCGCCCAACCGGAAATGGCACACTCCCAGAAAAAACCACGCGACGCCGAATTTCGGATTAATTTTGCAGGACTCCTCAAACGAGCGAAGCGCTTCCCGAATGTTTCCGAAATTTTCCAGCTCCGCTACGCCCAGCTCGAAATGCGCCTGCGCGTTCGTGGGCATGTCCGCCACTTTCAGTTTTCCGAGGTCCCGGTAGAACTTGATCTTTTGAGCGCGCTCGTGAGCGTCTCGCACGATCCCCATGTGGTGGATCAGCAACTTCGAGTCGCCGATCGTTCCGCCCGACTCCTGTATCCTCCACCCCACCGTTTCGTGAACCCTGCCCGTGAAATACACCGAAGGATCGCGCCGGAAAAGCCGCACGTTTTCGTGATCCACGAATCCCGGAAATCCGCGCGCGGGTTCGTAGCTTCCGTCGTTCGGCGTGGCCGTCCGGTCCCAAACGGTCGTCGCCATGCTGGTCACCCAGTTGCGGATCTTCACCTGATATCCCGCCGCGCGCTTGTTCGCCAGCAGCGCCGGCAGCAGTTCTTTCGCGCTCTCATCCAGCCGCTCGTCTGCATCCAGAATCAAAACCCAGTCTGACTGCACCCTCGCCAGCGCCATGTTTCGCGCCTTCGCAAAGTCGCTCTCCCACGGAATCGAAAACACCCGCGCGCCAAACTGCCGCGCCACTTCCGGCGAACCATCCCCCGATCCCGTATCCGCCACCACGATCTCGGCCACAATCCCGCGCACGCTCCCCAGGCAATACGCCAGGTCTGTCGCCCCATTCTTCACGATCATCGATAGTGCGAGTGTCTCCATCGTCCCAATTCGCAACCACGGCTACCCGCTCTATTCCTTTCCGCCGCGCACACAGCTCCCGGTGCAGTTATCGGCATCCGCACCTCCTCCTTCACCCATCATCGCCCCCGCTGACGCTCAAGATGCACGACCGACCTACCCTCACTCCGCTTCATCACAGGCACCCACCCCTTTTAGAGTGCGGCGGCGAGCCGCCGCTTTTGCCCACCCAACACTCCGCCCAGCACCGCCGCTGCCTCGCCACGCACCCAAACGCTCCCCACGAAGATCAACCGCCACCAGGTCTCGCGCACAACGACCTTCCCGGCTACAAGCCATCACGTTACGCTTTCCATCGTTCTCGAACTTCCCATCCCCAAGCCATCAGCCCCGTCATCCAGAGGCCCGATTCATCGGGCCGAAGGATCTCTCCTCGCCTCTCATAGCAACGTCGCCAACGCCCCCAACGAATTCCCATTTTGGGAACATACTATTCTCTTTACATCATTATACCTTTGTGGTAACCTCAGTTCGGGACAAAGTATTAGCCCCACAGCAAGCGCACATGCCAAGCGGCCGCATCACTCACGCCGCCGGACGCACTCTCCCCGGCATCACGCCCTCTTCCGAACCCAAATTTCTAATCGCGCTTTCGCGATTAGAAATCCTCGCAACTCCAACAAAACAAACCACCGCGCCATTTCTAATCGACGCTAACCATGCATTTTTCGAGACCCAGAAATCGCCGTGGCCTATGGTCATTCGCGCCAACAACGCCGATCCACACGGTTCTCGCGGAGCGCGGAGGCGCGGCCCAACTCGCCGAACCACTGCCGGCCACTCGAGCCGCTCACACCAGCCGGTAGTCTCGTTCAACACAAAGCCCAGCATCGGCACACTCGCCTATGAACTGTGGCGACTCATCCGCGTTAGCGAACGCACGGACGCGTTGCAACCCAAAACCTCACACACCCTCTATCGTCGCCAATCTCCGAACCACCGTCTCGCATCGGCACTCCCGCGAAGCCCTCGTCCTCGAATCGCATGGCCACGCTCTTGCACACAATCTTCGCGCCCAACTCCGTCTCCATTAGCGAGCCTCTAATGATCCATCTCACACGCCTCAACGATCGCCCCTTCGTCGTCAACGCCGATCTCATCAAGCTCATCGAAAACGCTCCGGACACCACAATCACCCTCCTCAACGGCGAAAAACTCGTGGTCAAAGAATCCATTCACGAAATCCTCGCCCGCATCGAAGATTTTCATCAACGTTCCGCCCGCCGCGTCCACGCGCTCTCTATCGCGGCTCCAGCCGATAACGAAGTGCTCGCGGCCGAGCATTCGCACGCACACGCAGCGCAAGTGAAGGCCGGCTGAAATGTCCAACGGAATCGACAAAGCCAGTATCCTCGGCCCGATCGTCGCTTGTGGCGGGATCATCGTCGGTCTTTCTCTCGAAGGTGGGCGCATCATGCAAATCATCCAGCCCACCGCCGCGTTGATCGTCTTCGGCGGCACGCTCGGCGCCGTTCTTCTTCAATTTCCGATGAGCGTCGTGCTGGCTGCCTTCGCCAGCCTGGCGAGCGTCTTCGTGCCTCGCACCGAAGACCCGGTTCAGGCCGTCCGCGAAATGGTCGGCTACGCTGTAAAAGCCCGCAAAGAAGGCATCATCTCGCTCGACCGCGACCTCGCCAAAGTCGGCGATTCGTTCCTGAGGAAATCCCTGATGCTCGCGGTTGACGGCACTGAACCCACCGAACTCCGCAAAATCATGGAACTGGAAATCGCCAATCGGGCCGACCGCGATGAAAACGTTCCCCAGGTCTTCGAAGCCGCCGGCGGATTTTCTCCCACCGTGGGAATTATCGGCGCCGTCCTCGGTCTGATCCAAGTGATGCAGCACCTCGACAACATCAACGAAGTCGGCCGCGGCATCGCCGTCGCCTTCGTCGCCACGATCTACGGCGTGGCATCGGCGAATTTATTTTTCCTTCCCATTGCCGGAAAATTGAAAGGTCGCTGCAGGGAAGCGCAGCTCCGTCGCGAAATCGTCTTGGAAGGCGTCATATCGGTTCTCGAAGGGATGAACCCGCGCATGCTGGAAACCAAGCTGCTCAGCTTCATCGCCGAAGAGCGCGGCGGAAAGCTCGCTGTGAAAGAAGGCGCGGCAATCGGCGTCGGCGTGACCGCAAACCGCGCGGTGTCGCGATGAAGGCCAGACGCCATCGCCCCCACGCCAACCACGAACGTTGGCTGGTTTCCTACGCCGACTTCATCACTTTGCTTTTTGCCTTCTTCGTTGTGATGTATTCCACTGCGCAGGTCGATCAACGCCGCGTCGGGAAACTCGCGAAAGCCATCCAGGCCGGATTTCAGCAGATGGGCGTGTTCGATTCCTCCGCCTCTGCGCCTCCAATCCTGATCGGCCAGCCCATCTCTGCTACGCCTAGCCTTTCGCTCGAACATGCCGAACCGGCCGACAAACCCGACATGGCCATTGTCCAGAAAAAACTCGAATCCGCTCTTGCCGATCAACTCGCAAGCGGCTTCGTCGCCGTCACTCCCACCAAAGAGGGAATTGTCGTCAGCCTGCGCGAAGCCGGATTTTTCGATAGTGGTTCGACGCGCCTTCGAGCGCAGGCGCTCCCGACCCTCGCCGAGTTCGTTAGCGTAATCGGCCCCGAACGTATGAAAGTCCGGATCGAAGGGCATACGGACAACGTCCCCATCCACAACCGCAAATTCGACTCGAACTGGGAGCTCTCCACAGCGCGCGCCACGGAGATCATCAAACTGTTTATCACTCGTTTTGGAATTGATCCCGTCAGGCTCTCCGCTTCCGGCTATGGCGAGTATTACCCGGTCTCGCCGAATGACTCGGACGCCGATCGCGCCAAAAATCGCCGCGTTGATCTCGTCATTTTGAATGCGAATGCGACGCTACACCAACCCGTCGCAGATGCTGAAAAGGCCGGAACGAACAAAGCTGCGGGCGGCGCAGACGCGTCTCAACGGTGATTAACTTAAGGAATGAAGAACGCAGGAACGTCAGTTCGGCGCGAGCGTCATCGGATCGGCATGATCGCGCCCGCCGGCAGGTGCAAGCTTTCGAATGCTTTCCGCGCGGCATTCGGCCAATCGGTGAAACCATTCCAGGCCCGGCAGTTTCGCGATGGTTTCGTCGATCCGTTTGGCCACCGCTTCTCCGTCCGCGCCACGCAGAATGTAATCCAGGATCCAGTTCACTTCGGCGTCCGGCTTCACTCCGCCGCCTACCGGCAGCCAGAAATGCTTGATGATAAGCGTAGTCAGCCGCTGCGCGTTCGGATGATGCAACTCGATCTTCGCTTTGTTGTAGTAAAACGAAAAATGCCGCCGCTCGTCCTTTGCCAGGCGGTTCAGGACTTCGGCAAGAATCGGATTGCGCGTCCGCCGCGCCAGCACTCCATAGCCTTCCAGCGTCGAAAGTTCGGAGATCGCTCCATACGTCAAATACGCGCCGTGAAAATGCCTCGAGAACTGGCACACCATCGACGCGCCCATATCCTTCAGCCACTCGGTCCAGGACGTCCCTTTTTGCACTTCAGCGATCCGGTTCTCCCCGAACTTGATTCCGCACGCCGAAAGAAATTGCCCAATCGTCCGCCCGTGAAAAAACTCTTCATAGGCCCAGCAGCTCAGAAACGCAGTGGTGTCCGGATCTTCGATCGCGCAGGTCGAAAGAATGCTCCGCAGGTACACCACGGTGTGCGACTCGATATCCATCATGTATGTCAGGCAGTGGATTTCGTCTTCGGTCAGCGGATACTGGGTCGCCCGCGACAAATCGATGTCGCTGATGTCCACTTTTTTCGAGTTTTTCAGATAACGTTCCAGATCGAACGTACCCACCATTTGCGTAGCCATTCGAGCCACCTTGGTTTAACTAATTATCGGCTGATTGAAGTACGCCGTAAGCGGGAGAACGGATTGGGAAGGAACCCGCGACTGTTGTCTATTACGCACCAGATTACTCCGCCGGAATCTTGGGCGCCGGAGGAGCATTACTTAGGAATAATTGTTCGGAAGGTTGGTGTCTAGTGGGGTTCCGGAGCTTGTTTCGGACGCGTATCGGGGGCATCCGCCTCGGACGCATCGGCGGGTTGCGGTTTTCCGCTCACTTGCGCCACAACTTTTGCAGCGAGGCCTTTGCTGATTGCGCAATTCGTGTCGTTGATGCGGCACTGAGCGAGGGTCAGCCCGCACCCGCAGTCGCAAGTCTCCGAATTCAGGCGTTTGAGCGTAACCGTTTTTTGTTCGGCAGTCAGTCCGGTGAAATCTACATCCGGCAACTCGGTCGCGCGATTCGCATTCTTCAGAAAGATTTGGCCGGTGTCCTCAAACGTCTGGATCGTCGCTTCCACCGGCAATCCCAGCAGCGCTCGAATCTCGCCCTCATATACCGAGCTGCGATACAGGCCGATATGCTTCTGAACGACTTTCCCGTCTTGATTGATCACGAAAGTAGTCGGCAGCGCCGGCACGCCGCCATAGTCCGAAATAATCTGCCGCGTCGCCATAATCACCGGGTAATTGAACCGCTGCTCCACCGAGAATTTTTTCACTTCTTCCGCGGGATCGTCATCGAGCGAAACGCCCACGATGACCAGACGATCCTTGTAGAGATCCTTCAGCTGGATGAGCATCGGAATCTCCGCCCGGCATGGCGGACACCACGTCGCCCAGAAATTCAGCAGCACCACTTTGCCTTTCCACTCCGCGGTCGACACCGGAAGACCGTCGAGATCCGCGGCCAGAAACGGCGGTGCATCTTGAGGATTGCTGGCAAACCGGATGATGTGGGCTTGGTCGGAACCCGCGAAGGAGTTCGCGCTCGTTGCGCCAGAAGACTTCGCTCGCGAAAGGCGAGCCTTCCCCGGTCGTACTTTGGCAATGCCTATCGCCAGTCCCGCAAGAGCGAGAACCACGGCGAAAACAAAGATGAGCGAACGTCGCATTCAGTGAAGCTGGCCATGTCTATTATGCGCGAGCGCATTACGACGAACAAGCCGCGAAACACTTAATGTGCATTGCGCGAACCGAATCCTTCACGTCTGTATCTGCGTTCGCGAATTTCGAGCTTCATTCCATTCCGATTTGGAATCGGGGGTCTGTTCGAGTTCCGAAACGGTCCGCGCAAGCTGCCTATCCTCTGCGCGAATACCCGTAAGTCATTGAAAATGAAGGACGGCCAGCTCTCTCGCTTGCCCTCGTACTTGGGCATCCGGCTTGCACTAGCGACGGCGTGGGTCGCGTTCCAACGATCTGCTCCGTTTGCAAGTGGGGAGGAAGGGGCCTGCTTGTGGATGGTGTAGGTCGTTCCCACCTGCCTCTGAGAGGGAAGCTAGGATGGATGACCCCATGGTCCGGTCACGCCTAGGCCGGGCCAAATGGAGCGCGACCTTTGGGGGCTCTTGATCCCAAGCAAGAGCCCCTTCCTTTTTTCCTCTCGCTCCCGCACGCGCCTGCACTCGTTCTCGTTCGCGCCCCCTACTCCACTTCGCGCCTCTGTTCCATTGCGGTGCGTTTGTGTGATAGCTTGCCGCGATGACAACCCCTACTCTCGTGTTTCTGTTTGCGTTTCTCATCGGCGTTGTAGCCGGCCTTCGCGCTATGACGGCGCCTGCCGTCGTTTGCTGGGCTGCGCATCTCGGTTGGATCAATCTCAACGGTTCACATTTGGCGTGGATGGGTTCGATCATCGCTGTAGCGATTTTTACGCTCGCAGCGATCGGCGAGCTGGTCAACGACAAGCTGCCAAAGACTGGCCCCAGGACAGCTCCGCCGTCTGTCGTGATCCGCTGCGTAATGGGTGCGCTGTGCGGAGCTGCATTCGCGATCGCAGGAGCGCACGGCTGGACCCTGGGTGCGGTGATCGGAATTGTCGGAGCTCTGGTGGGAACGTTCGGCGGTTATCAGGTGCGCCATCAGATAGTGACGGGCGCGAAGATCAAAGATCTGCCAATCGCGTTGATCGAGGATGTGATCGCAGTGGGTGGTGGATTCTTAATTGCTTCCCGCTTCTAGCCTACGAACGACCGGAATTCGGGCGCTGCGCAGCACGCTTTCTACCACGGAGTCGCGAAGTCGCGACGCGTCGTAGTCTAGATGCAAGTGATTCGTCTTTTCGTCGAGACGGAAGCTGTGGATGCCGTACGTGTTGGCGAACTGGCCGAGCGCGCGGAACTGCTCAGGCGTGAGGCGCTGCTGCAGTTCGTAGGAAGCGGTCATCAGTGTCATGCGCAGCATTATAGCAAAGGAAGCCTGGGCACGAGCGGCGTCGCTAAGTTGGCTTTGTCGCCGACGCGAGTCGGCGGTGTGCGCTCGACCACGGGAAATCTTCCGGTTTGGTTGATAGCCGGGCCCAGACCGGATTCTTCGCGATGTAGTTCTGCATTTTTACGAAGTTTTCCTGATCCCGGCTGTAGCGATCGAATGAGCGGGATTCCCAGAACTGCCCTGTCCGTTCAAGAATCAGGTTCGCATGGTGTGCGGTGACGCCTTTCAGCGACCTCATGAACACGCTGACCTCGTGAATTGGAGTAACGAGCATGTGAACGTGGTTCGGCATTACCACGTATGCGTGAAGCGTGTAGCGATGGAATTCATTCTCTCCTCGCTCGATCGCGTCGCAGACCATTTCGGCGACGCGAACGTCGTTGAGCCACGTAGGGCCTGTTTCTGCCGCGTCGAGTAGTTTTTCGATGCGGAGTTGGCGTTCGCGGCCCGGCAGCTTCTGGACTTCTTCGGTCTTAGCTTCGCTCAACGGCGGCAGCGAGTCGTGCAGCCTGAACGTGATGAGCATCGGAGTTCCTGGAGGGAACTGCGGCTTCTTCGGGCGAGCATCCTGCGCGAATTGCCTACGAACGTACGAGGATTGAACGGTTTTAGTGGGCATTCGGAATTGATAGCGCAGACGCAGGCGGCTGGATAGTCGTAAAACTACGGAAAATTTACGTACGTAGTTTTGCTCCGTAAAACTACGGATGAGGTCGGCGCGCTTCGGCGACCATGAATGAACGCTAGAGTTGGACACGGCGGAGGCGGAGCGCGTTGGCGATTACGCATAAAGAGCTAAAGGTCATGGCCGCGCTGGCGAAAATGGGGCTGAGGAGCAGATGCCGAAGAAGGGGTAGAGAAGCGCCGGCGGCGATGGGGATGCCCACCGAGTTGTAGGCGAACGCGAAAAACAAATTCTGGCGGATGTTGCGCATCGTGGCGCGGCTGAGCTTGCGGGCGCGGGCGATGCCGCGCAGATCGCCCTTGAGGAGCGTGATTCCTGCGCTTTCCATGGCTACGTCAGTGCCGGTGCCCATGGCGATGCCGACGTCGGCTTGCGTCAGCGCGGGGGCATCGTTGACGCCGTCGCCGGCCATGGCGACGATGCGCCCTTGCGATTGGAGTTTTTTCACAATCTCGCGCTTTCTGATCGGGCAGCACTCCGGCATGAAAGTCGTCGATGCCGAGCTTGCGCGCGACGCGCTTCGAGCGGTGGAGCGGCTGTCGCCGGTGAGCATTACGACGCGGATTTTCTCGCTGTGGAGCGCGGCGATGGCCGCGCTCGGTGGTGGCTTTCACTGGATCGGCGACGGCGATGAGCGCCGATTGCACTGCCGTCGAGAGCGACGAAGATAACGGTCTGGCCGTCAGATTCGAGCGCGCTGGCGCGCGCTTCCAGAGCGCCAACAGGAATTTCGAGCTCTGCGAATAGCGCGCGGTTACCCAGAGCGGCGGCGCGGCCATCGATCGTTGCGGTGATGCCTTTCCGGTCGATCGAGAGAAAGTCGGTCACGGCAGCCTGGCGCGATTTTCTTAGCGCGCGGCGGCCGCAAGATCGCGGCGGCGAGGGGATGTTCGCTCGCGCGTTCGAGTGCAGCTGCGACGCGCAGATACGTCGTCCTCAGACACTCGTTGACGATTTGCGGCGACGATCGCGGCGACCCGCGGGCGGCCCTCGGTGAGCGTGCCGGTCTTGTCGACGACGAGCGTATCGACTTTCTCGAGGCGTTCGAGAGCCTCGGCGTTCTTCAGAGCACGCCGGCCAGCGCGCCGCGGCCAGTGCCGACCATGATCGCCATCGGCGTGGCCAGAGCCGAGCGCGCAGGGGCACGCGATGATCAGCACGGCGACTGCGTTGACCAGGCGCGTGGGCCATGCGCGGCTCGGGTCCGAACAGCGCCCACGAAAGAAACGTTACGGCCGCGATGGCAGGACAGCGGGCACAAAGTAGCGCGCGACGCGGTCGGCAAGCTGCTGGACGGGCGCGCGGCTGCGCTGCGCCTCGCTGACCATGCGCACGATTTGCGCGAGCATGGTTTCGCTGCCGACGCGTTCGGCGCGCATGACGAATGTGCCGGTGCCGTTGACGGTGCCGCCCGTGACGCTGCGCCCGCGTTTTTTCCACAGGGATCGGCTCGCCCGTGACAGAGTGATTCGTCGACAGCACTCTCGCCGTCAAGGACGACGCCGTCGACCGGGACTTTTTCGCCCGGCCGAACGCGAAGGCGTATCGCCGGGCTGCACATGCTCGAGCGGGACGTCGATCTCCGTGCCGTCGCGAGCGGACGAGCCGCGCGGTTTTCGGCGACAAGCTTCAGCAGTGCGCGAATCGCGGTCGAAGTGCTGGCTGCGGGCGCGCAAGCTCGAGACACTTGCCCGAGCAAGACGAGAGCCGTGATCGCAGCCGCGGCTTCGAAGTAAACCGGCATCGTGCCGTCGGCGCCGCGAAAGGCGCAGGGAAAATGTGCGGCGCCAGCGACCGCCACGACGCTGAAGAGGTACGCTGTGCCGGTGCCGATCGCGATCAGCGTGAACATGTTCGGGCTGCGATTAACGAGCGAAGCCCAACCGCGCTCGAAAAATGGCCAGCCGCCCCAGAGGACAACTGGCGTCGCGAGCACAAATTCGATCCAGGCGATCGCGCGCTCGAGAGAGACGCGCTGAGATGGGCAGGCCGGGAATCATGTCCGACATCCCGAGAACCAGCACGGAAGCGTGAGCGCCACGCTGACCCAGAAGCGGCGCGACATCAGGGACGAGTTCGGGATTTTCCTCGTTCGGCGATGGCGACGGTGCGCGGCTCGAGCGCCATGCCGCAGATCGGACAAGAGCCGGGGCTCGGCGGATGATTTCGGGGTGCATCGGGCAGGTGTATTCGACGCGTGGCGCGGGCGCGGCGGAGCATCTCGGGTTCAAGAGCCATGCCGCACTTGGGGCATGCGCCGGGATGTTCTTGGCGGACTTCGGGATCCATTGGGCAGACGTATATGTCGTTGGACTGAGGCTGAGAAGCCTCGCTCGTGCGCTGCGCTTGCGTTCCGAGTTGAACTAGGTCGCGAGAACCGTGGGCGTTTGCCGGCGGAATTGCCGCGGCAGCCTTCGCGGCGAGGCGCTCACGATCGCGGGCGAGCATGGCTTCGGGATCGGCGCGGAATTTTTCCGCGCAGCCCTTGCCACAGAAGAAATAGTTCTTCTCGGCGTGTTCGACCTGCGCGGCGGCGCGCAGAGGGTCCACGGTCATGCCACAGACGGGATCGCGTTCCATGGTTCGTCCGATTGGATGCTGGTGGCTCCTTTGTCGATGAGTACTTTACGCTGATTCGCTACGAAACGGCGAGCGAGGCGGCAGGCTAGAAAACTGATGTTCATAGGCATGATTTGTTGCGGCGTGGTGCGCCGGTGTCGCCGAGGTGGTGCTGGCTTGAGCAATGCGGCGATTGCTCGCCGCACTCCGAAAGCTCGCGTCGCGACGCTCGCGGATACTGAGGGGCTGCCTGAACATCCGGAGGAAGCGCGGGCCAAGTTGCGCAGTCCCGTGAAGCGGGACTACCCCACGACGAGCTGCTCGAAATGGCCAAAAAAGTGCCGACTTGGAGCCGGTTAGCGAGTAGCATCGCGCTCTGTTTTCATGAAGTTCCATAACATTTTAATCGCGGGAGCGCCGATTAGAATTCGGTTCTGCGGGGAACACATACCAGAGGACTGCAAATTCGAAGTAGCGCGAAATAATGTCCAGTTAGTGCCGATTAGAAATGAATTTGTGTTGCAGGCGTTGGAGTTAGGAGTGATTCTAATCGCGGATCCGCGATTAGAAATCTGTGCCGGGGAAGAAACGCTGGGAGCGAGATGCGGCGACGTGCCGGGAGTGGAGCGTCCGGCGGCTTGGGTGAGGCGGCCGCTTGGCATATCCGTTCGTCATGGGGCGCGAATTCAGCCCCGACCCACGTTACCACAATGGTAACTAGTTGTAAAGAGAATAGCGTGGGTTCCAAAATGGGAATCGGACGCGCGCAGTGGGTCAGTGCGAGGAAAGAATGGCGTTGATGGAGTCGGTCATTTGGGGGCTGGTCCAGTCCTGGGCGCCGATGATCTTGCGGACGAGCTTGCCTTTGCGGTCGATGATGTAGGTGTCGGGATACATGGTGGTGCCGTACATTAGTGGGATTTTCTTGGTGGTATCTCGAAAATTCGGGTAGGTGAGACCGTAATGCTGGATGAAAGTTTCGTAGGCGTCGCCGTTGTCGTCCACGCTGACGCCGAGGACGGTTCCTCCGAGCGGCGCAATGCGGGCCTGAAGTTGATTCAGGGATGGCGCCTCTTCGACGCAGGGAGGACACCATGTGGCCCAAAAATTAAGGAAGACAACCTTTCCGCGGAAGTCGGAAAGGTGCGCGGGCTTGCCATTCAAGGTGAGAGCGAAATCGGGAGCCGTCTTGCCCGTGAGGCTCGGTTCGCCCTGTCGATAGTCCGGGGTTGCGAATAGATAGAGAATCCCGGCAATAAAGACGAGAACCAGGGCCGTAATCAGTTTGCGTTTCAATCCGCTGTCCAAGCAACCTATAATACGAAATCCGCGAGCGGAACGCGAACCGCTTGGTTCGAATCGGGGGCCGCGCGCGACGCTGACTCCGCAGCATCCAATGGGCTGAGCCGCCGCAAGCACGGGTTTTCTCCAGCGCACGAGCCTCAAACGACGAGACATGACAACTGCAGTTACCATCTCCGCGATCATTCCGGCGCGAAACGAAGAAGTTTCGATAGCACGCGCCGTGGAATCCGTTGCCGCGCAGCCGGAGATCGGCGAGGTGATCGTGGTGAACGACCAGTCCACTGACCGAACGGCGGAGATCCTTGAAGGGCTTGCGCGACGTATAGAGAAGGTGAAGCTGGTAACTACGGGCGAGCTTCCGACGGGATGGGTAGGGAAGAATCACGCGGTTTCACTGGGGGCGGCCGCAGCGACGGGCGATTGGCTGCTGTTCACCGACGCAGACACATTTCATGAGCCGGGTTCAGCGCGGCGCGCGCTGTCCGATGCGGCGGAGCACAACGCGGTGCTTGTTTCCTATTCGCCAGAACAGGAGTTGGAATCGTTCTGGGAGCGAGTACTGATTCCGTTTGTGTATTGCCGGCTCGCATCGCGGTTTTCGTTCGCGCGGGTAAGCCGGCCGGACACGAAGGATGCCGCGGCGAATGGGCAATACCTGATGGTTTTGCGCGACGTGTACGAATCGCTGGGCGGGCACACCGCGATTCGCGGCGAGATTTTGGAAGATGTGGCTTTAGCGCGGCGGGTGAAGGAAGCCCACTACGGAATTTATTTCACCGCCCCCGTGGGCGCAGTGCGGACGCGGATGTACCGCAGCTTTGGAGCGATGTGGCAGGGATGGACGAAGAATCTATATCCCTTGAACGGCGGAACGGCTGGCTCGATAGTGCGCGAACTGGCGGAGGTGGTTCCGTGGTTCGAAGCGCTGCTGGTGGGTTGGTGCGTGTGGCACGGAATGCGCAGCGGGCGGATGGATTGGGAGTTGACGTTTGGAGTGGTTGCGCTCGCGCTGGTGTACCGGCTGGTGCGTTACGGCCTCGAGCTTTACAAGAATCTCTACCCAGTGGATTACATCCAATATTATCTTCCGGCGATGGCGCTGTATTCGCGCGGCGTTGACGGCTTCGTGGTGGAAGAACACGCGGGGACACGTGGTGTGGAAGGGACGCACGTACGAAGGAAGCGCCCGCAATGCGTAGCGACCGGCAGGAAGGATGATACGAATCACACGCAAAGTCGAGTTCTCAGCGTCGCACGTGTACCACAACCCGGCGTTGTCGGCGGAGGAAAACCGGCGAATTTTCGGGAAGTGCAACAATCCGCATGGGCACGGCCATAACTACACGCTGGAAGTGACGATCGCTGGAGAGCCGGATCCGCAGACGGGAATGGTGCTCGACTTGAAAGAACTGAAACAGATCTTGCAGGAAGAGGTGGTCGATCGGATGGATCATCGCCATTTGAACGTGGAAGTGCCGGAACTGGCGGGAAAGATTCCAACGTGCGAAAACGTGGCCGTGGTGATCTGGAATTTGCTGAAGCCGAGGATCACAACGGGCAAGCTGGACCGCGTGCGCTTGTACGAGTCGGCCGATTTGTACGCGGATGTGTCCGACGGAGAAAATGGATGAGGGTTTCGCTGACGCGGCGCTACAAATTCGCGGCATCGCACCGGCTGCATTCCGTCGGTTTGAGCGACGAAGAGAATCGGCGCATCTACGGGAAATGCAACAATCCGCATGGACACGGGCACAACTACGAAGTGCTGGTCACTGTGACGGGCCCGGTGGATCCCGCGACGGGGATGATCGCCAATTTGGGAGAACTCGATCCATTTGTCGAGAAGAACGTGATCGAAGTGTTCGATCACAAGAATCTGAACGAAGAGATAGCGGAATTTCGAGAACGGGTGCCGACGACGGAGAATCTTTGCGCAGAAGTCTTCCGGCGCTTGCAGAGTTTCAAGTCGGCCACGCTCGAGCGTGTGCGAATCGAAGAAACGAGCAAGAACAGCTTTGAGATGATTGTGGAGCCCAACGCAGCCGCGTGGGCGTAGGAGCCCAGGAATAATGAGTGAAGCCACAACGATTGCGCGACCGGAGACGGTGGACACCGACAAGATTTCCGGTCTGGTGCGCCAAATTTTGAAAGAACTGGGAGAGAATCCCGATCGCGAAGGGCTGGAGCGAACGCCGGAGCGGTTCGCCAAGGCGCTGCGTTTTTTGACGAGCGGCTATCAGCAAGATCCCGAGAAGCTGCTGAACGGCGCGATGTTCAGCGTTTGTTACGACGAAATGGTGGTGGTGCGGGACATCGAGCTGTACAGCTTGTGCGAACACCACATGTTGCCGTTTTTTGGCGTAGTGCCACGTGGCGTATATTCCGCAAAAGAAGGTGGTCGGATTGAGCAAGATTGCGCGGCTCGTGAATATGTACGCGCGGCGGCTGCAGATACAGGAACGGCTCACCAGCCAGATCGCGAATGCGATTCAGGAAGAGCTGCACCCGGCAGGGCGTGGGCGTAATTATCGAGGCACGGCACCTGTGCATGGTGATGCGCGGGGTAGAGAAGCAAAACTCGACGACGACGACCAGCGCGATGCTGGGGGACTTCCGCGAGAGAGCGCAGACGCGGGAAGAGTTCCTGTCGTTGATTCGGACGCAGAAGCGGTAACCGCTGGACTTCACAGCCAAAACGTTAAAGTCAAAGACGTGGAACATTTCACGGACTGGGGAGGAGAAAAGCTCCGGGCACGGAGAGGTGTGTGCGGGAGCGGGACTTGGTCCCGGAATCGGGCGCGATTCCGGCACAATTTGACGCCATTGGGAGGCGAAAACTCCGCTTGGAGCGCCGTCGCGGTGTGTGATAACATTTTTTGGTCGAAGAAGAGATAAAGAGCGCATAGGTAATCCCGGCGTTTCGAATTTGAGGAGGGGTGGCGTTGAGCGAAGCCAAGGCAGCAATGATCGAGCAGTTCCGTGTGCACACCAAAGATACAGGATCGCCGGAAGTGCAGATCGCACTATTGAGCGAGCGCATCAGCTACCTCACGAACCACCTCAAGTCCCACGCCAAGGATCACGCGTCACGGCGCGGGTTGATCATGATGGTCAACAAGCGGCGACGGCTGCTGGATTATTTGAACCGTCGCGACCCGGACCGCTATCGCGGGATCGTGGAACGACTCAGCTTGCGGAAGTAACGCGGATTCCGAGTCGGAAAGTCCTGCCGCAGTTATTCACTCCGCACAAACCAGTTTTTTCAGGCGACGTGCGGGCAGGCAGGCGCCCGCGACGCGCAGGTATTTCTGTTTGAAGTGAGCATTCCTCCCCTTCGCCGTATCTCCTTCGAAGAAATCCCCGAGAGAGGACTCTCGCATCCGAACGATCGTGCCCGGTGATCCGGGTCAAAAGGAAGTGAAGGATGATGGTTGAAACAAGTAAGCCTGGAAGTGGGCGGGCGCACTCTAACGTTTGAAACGGGCAGGATGGCGCGGCAAGCGCACGGCGCGGTGGTGGCGCGTTACGGCGACACGATGGTGTTGGCGACGGCGTGCATGGATTCGAAGGCGACGGAGAAGGATTTTCTGCCTCTGACCGTGGATTATCGCGAGTATACGTATTCGGCCGGAAAGATTCCGGGAGGATTTTTCAAGCGCGAAGGGCGCCCGTCGGAAAAGGAAGTGCTGACTTCGCGGCTGATCGACCGGCCGCTGCGCCCCCTGTTTCCGGAGGGCTGGTCGAACGAGACGCAGATCGTTTCGAGCGTGCTTTCGGCGGACAGCGAGAACGACCCGGACGTGATCGGCGTGACTGCCGCTTCCGCGGCGCTGTACATTTCGAAGATTCCGTTCACGACGCCGATTGCGGCGGTGCGCATCGGCATGCTGGAAGGCAAGCTGGTGGTGAATCCGTCTTACACCGACCAGAAGACCAGCTCGCTGAACATCATCGTGGCGGGTTCGGAAGAAGCCATCGTGATGGTGGAGTCCGGCGCGCTGGAGGTTTCTGAAGATCAGGTGGCGGATGCGCTGGAATT
Source organism: uncultured Acidobacteriota bacterium (assembly GCA_963839325.1). Lineage (GTDB taxonomy): Bacteria > Acidobacteriota > Terriglobia > Acidiferrales > UBA7541 > Palsa-295. The sequence goes on from CAWIUO010000007.1 coordinate 22,816, forward strand.
CGCGCATGCGAGAGATCAAGCAAGATCATCGGTGCGATCAAAGAGCTGCAGGCGAAGGTGAATCCGACGAAGGTGGCTGTGAATGCGCCGGCGTTCGACGAATCGATCTACAAGGACTTGCAGGCGAAGTACGGCGAGAAGCTGCGCGACGCGCTCGACACAGCGAAGCATCCCAAGACGGAAAGCTACGCGCTGGTCGATGAGATCAAGAAGGAGATCTACGCCGCGATTCCCGAGACCGAAGACTGAAAAGAAGAAGCTGACCGGCCGCGCGTTTGAGCGTTTGCGCGAGCGGATTTTCCGCGACGACATGCTGGTTCGCCGTCGGCGTCCGGATGGCCGCGCGTTCGATCAGGTGCGACAGATTACGTGCGAAGTGGGAGTGCTGCCGCGCGACGCACGGCTCGGCGCTCTTCACACGCGGCGAGACGCAATCGCTTTCGACCTGCACGTTGGGTACGAAGGAAGACATGCAGCGGCAGGACCTGCTTTTCGAGAAGGACACGTTCAAGCGCTTCATGCTGCACTACAACTTCCCGCCGTTCTCTGTGGGCGAAGTGAAATTCCTGCGCGGGCCGGGACGTCGCGAAATCGGACACGGCGCACTGGCGGAACGCGCTCTGGCGAATTTGCTCCCGTCGGATGCGGACTTCCCGTACGCGATTCGCTCGGTTTCGGACATTCTGGAATCGAACGGATCGTCGTCGATGGCTACCGTTTGCGGCGGATCGCTGGCGTTGATGGATGCCGGCGTACCGATGAAGGCGCGCTTGCGCGGGCATTGCGATGGGGCTGGTGGTGGAAGGCAACAAGTACGCCATCCTCACCGACATCGCGGGCGCGGAAGATCACTACGGCGACATGGACTTCAAAGTTGCCGGCACGCGGCAGGGAATCACGGCGCTGCAGATGGACATCAAGGTTTCCGGCGTGAGCATTTCGATGATGCGCGAAGCTCTGGCGCAGGCCCGAAAAGCGCGCATCGAAATCCTGGACATCATGGACCAGACCATGTCCACCGCGCGCGCTGAGATTTCGCATTACGCCCCGCACCTCTTCATGCTGAACATCCCTACCGACAAGATTCGCGACCTGATCGGACCGGGCGGAAAGAAGATTCGCTCGATCGTGGAAGCTACGGGCGTGAAGATCGACGTGATGGACGACGGCAAGGTGCACGTGTTTGCTTCGAGCGGAAAGTCCGCGGAAGACGCGCTGAAGATGATTCGCGACGTGACGGCTACGGCGGAGATCGGCAAGACCTATCTCGGCACCGTGGTCCGCATCGCGGAATTCGGCGCGTTCGTCGAAATTTTCCCCGGCACCGATGGGTTGCTGCACATCAGCGAAATCGCGGAGGCGCGCATCAAGTCCGTTCGTGATGAACTGAAGGAAGGCGATCAGATTCTAGTGAAGGTGCTTGCGATCGAAGGCAACAAGATCCGGCTCAGCCGAAAGGCTGTGCTGCGCGACAAGCAGCACGCGGCCGCCGCGGGTTCGGCGCCGGCTCCTGCGTCTTCGAGTTCGACGGAGAATTCGGGCCAGTAGTCTTCAACCGATCAGCGAAGTGGGAAGTGAAAAGGGAGGCGAACACATCGCCTCCCTTTTTGCTTTTGGGGGCGGTCACGGTAGTGAAGGGGCGCGTTCAGCTTGGCGGACAAAAGCTGCGCCGGCTTGCGCACAGAGCGCGCACCCCGCCCCTACAGGTGCCATTGCTGCACGGGGAAGTCCGCGATCAACCCAAGACTTTAGGGTGTTGTCGATCGCAGGAGAACAGCCTGCGCGGCAGGCTATTCCATTGCAGGCGCCGGGTTAATTTTCGTCGTAGCTGGTGAGGCGCTGAATGTCGGCGCCGACGGAGCGGAGTTTGTCTTCGATGCGTTCATAGCCGCGGTCGATGTGGTACACGCGGTCGATTAGGGTAGTGTTGTCCGCGACAAGGCCGGCTAGCACGAGGCCTGCGCTCGCGCGAAGGTCTGAGGCCGTGACTGGCGCGCCGCTCAACGGCGTTGGGCCTTTCACGATCGCCAGGTTCCCGTCGATTTCGATATTTGCGCCCATGCGCATCATTTCGCTGGCGTGCATGTAGCGATTCTCAAAGATGGTTTCGCGGACCTTTGAGAAGCCTTCGGCCTGGGTAGCGAGGGCCATGAATTGCGCCTGCATGTCCGTGGCGAAGCCGGGATATTCCTCGGTGGTCACGTCCTGTGCGACGAGTTTTTTGGCCGCACGCACGCGCATCTTACCGTTTCCTTCGCATTTGACCTCAACGCCGCACGCGCGCAGTTTTTCGATCACGGCGCTCAGATGCTTCGGCTCGCAGGATGTGAGCAGCAGTTCGCCTCCGGTGATCGCGCCTGCGACGAGGAACGTGCCCGCTTCGATTCGATCCGGGATGATGGCGTGGGTAGCGCCATGCAGAGTTTTCACGCCCTGAATGCGCAGCGTGGAAGTGCCGACGCCGTCGATCTTTGCGCCCATCTTGATGAGCAATTCGGCGAGGTCGGTGACTTCCGGCTCCATTGCGGAGTTTTCGAGAATGGTTTCGCCTTCGGCAAGGACCGCGGCGGTAAGGATGTTTTCCGTGCCAGTGACAGTAATTTTCGGAAAACGAAAAGTTGTGCCGCGTAGGCGTTTTGCTTTCGCTTCCACGTAGCCGTGTTCGACGGTGGTTTCTGCACCGAGTGCCTCAAGAGCCTGAATGTGAATATCGACGGGCCGCGCGCCAATCGCGCAACCTCCCGGTAGCGAAACGCGAGCGTGGCCGAATCGAGCAACGAGCGGGCCCAAGGTCAAGATCGACGCGCGCATCGTTTTCACAAGTTCGTAGGGAGCTTCGTGCATCGAAACGTTCTGCGCCTGGATGATGAATTCGCTGGGCGGCAGGTCCGGGCTTTCCACGCGGCAGCGCATGTGCGCCAGCAGCTTGGCCATCGTGATGATGTCCCGCACGCGCGGAATATTTTGCAGCACCACGGGATCGGCGGTGAGCAGGGCCGCAGCCATTGCGGGAAGTGCCGCGTTTTTCGCGCCGCTGATTTGTACCGTACCGTTCAGCTTACGGCCGCCGTGAATTTGAAACCGGTCCATGTGTTTAGCCCCGACCTTTCTTGGGATGCTGAGAGCGTATAAGCGATTCAATGGCCAATCGCGCGTTACCGCTTGTGCCTGCCAGCGCGCGCTTTGCACTGGAAGCATTTACGCCGGATTTGAGCATCACGATTGCGGTGGGCAAGTCGTGTCCGGTCTGACGCAGAGCGTGGGCCGCTGTGGACGCGGACGCACCCGTAGCTTCCCGTAGGATTCGAGTGCCGCGGCGTTCTAACTTCTGATTTGTGAGCGTCAGGTAGATCATCCAGTTCTCGTAAACCCTGCCGAGCTTCACCATCGTCGCTGTTGAGAGCAAGTTCAGCACCATTTTTTGCGAGGTTCCCGCTTTCATCCGAGTCGAGCCCGCAACCGCTTCCGGGCCAGTGTTCGGCGAAATCGCGATATCTGCCAGGCGCGCCAACGGCGAACGACGATTCGACGTCACGCCGACGGTGACCACGCCAACTTTCCTTGCAGCTTTCAGCGCGCCGAGCACGTAAGGCGTTGTGCCGCTTGCGGCAATGCCGACGACCACGTCACGCCTGGTCAGCCCGGCTTTAAGCAAATCCTTAGCGCCGTTCGAATTTGAATCTTCCGCGCCTTCTACCGCACCTTGCAACGCTCGCCTTCCGCCGGCGATGAGTGCGCGCACTACCCGTCGCGAAGTCCCGAACGTTGGAGGAATCTCAGCCGCATCGAGAACGGCGAGCCGGCCGCTCGTCCCTGCGCCCACGTAAAACAGCGTTCCGCCGGTTTTCAGTGACGCGACGATCGCATCCACCGCGCGCGCAATCGCTGGTAGCTCGCGCCGCACAGCCAGAGCGACAGTTGCGTCCTCATGATTCAGTGCGCGAACAATGCCGAGCGAACTCTTCAAATCCAAACCGCGCGTCCGCGGGTTTCGCTGTTCCGTCTTCAGGTGTTTCAACGGCCGCCTCAGTCGTCCTTTAAGTATAACGGGTGGCCTTGCGGGGAATCAGCAGGTAGGGTGAATTTGAGGGAGATTGTGCCGCAGAAGTTATCGAGGCAATCGTAGGCGCGGCGGCGAGGCCGAGGGACGTGATTACGGCGTCGTGAAGGGCGGGGCGGACCTGCCGGATTTTTTCGTTGGCGCGGGTCGGATTCACGCGATTCGTAAGTAAAACGACGAACAGGTCGCGTTCGGGATCGATCCAGATGGATGTGCCGGTAAAGCCCGTATGCCCAAAGGCGCTAGGGGATAGCAGGTGCCCAGCGGATGAGTTCGGAGGCGTGGGCACGTCCCAACCGACGGTTCGTGCAGATTCTCCGATGGCGACGCGCGTGGTGAACTGCTGGATCGTCGAGCGATTCAGGAGCCGCTTGTAGTTGTAGATGCCGCCGTTGAGCAGCATCTGTGAAAAAATCGACGCGTCCTTCACGCTGCTGAAAAGGCCCGCGTTCCCAGAAACGCCGCCCATCGCGAAGGCGTTTTCGTCGTGCACTTCGCCCTGAAGCAGGCGATTCCGGTAGGTGGTGTCGTTCTCCGTAGGCGCGACGCTAGACCGCATCGCTTTGGGCGGGTTGTACATGGACTCGTCCATTCCGAGCGGGTCGAAGATATTTTCCTTGGCGTACTCGTCGAGCGTTTCGCCGGTGAGGCGCTGGATGATTTCGCCAAGAGTAATGAAATTCAGGTCGCTGTATTCGACCTGTGCGCCGGGTTCATGAATCAGCGGCTCTGCAATCACGAGCGAAACGATCGACTCGTAATCCTTCCCCACTTTGTAGAAGTCGCGATGCGCGGGCCAACCCGAATCGTGGAGCATCAGCATGCGCACCGTGACGCGTGAGCGCCATGTGGGATCGGGATCGGATTTTGCGTAATCGGCGAATTCGGGAATGTATCGCGCGACGGGCAGGTCGAGGTTCAAGCGTCCTTGCTGAACGAGCAGCATCACGGAGGTTGTGGTCACGACGACCTTGGTCAGCGAAGCCATGTCGTACATCGTATCCGGCGTGACTGCTGGGGAATCCGGGTCGCGCGTAAGATGACCGGCCGCGTGAACGGCCCATTGCGATTTGTATCCGACTGCAACAACGGCGCCAGGGAACGCATCGTCGGCCACGCCCTTGTCCACCACGTCGAAAGCAGGCTTCAGCCTATCCACCATTTCGGGTGGGGCGGGTTGAAGGGTCATCGCGGTGGCGGGAAGCTGAATGCCATCGCCGCGTTTGACCGTGCCGGGAACGGTGACGGGGATTTGGCCCTGGATCGGAACCTGGCCAAACATCGCGCGGACGGCTGCCCGCTGCGACACGTCGTTCGTTGAAAATTCGGCGAGCCACGTCGGTGCGTCGGGAAAACTCGAAATCAAATAGGGACTACCGAAGGCCACGACCACCACAGGCTTTCCTGCGGCGAGCATCTGCGTGACCACCGCGCGCTGGTCCGCCGGGAACGCGATGTCGCCTTTGCGATCCGCCACACGCACGAAGAGCGCGGCGATCGCTACATCGTAGCTGTCTGGCGGCGGTAGCTTCAGGCAGGCGGCGCTGACGAATTTTGTGTCCGCGCGCAACGCCGTAAGCGAACTCACGCGTCCGCGGATTTCCGGCTCGATCGTTTCGCCGGGATAGGGGTCGGCATCGGCGCTGAGCGATACGAGCAGCACGCGCAATGGCTTGGTTGAATCGAGCGGCAAGATCTTCGGCGTGTCGCGGAGGAGAGTGACGCCGCGGTCGGCGATCTTCTGCGCTTCTTCTGCAAACTGGGGCCGGCCGAACTTTTGATCGATCTGCTCGACGTTCGTGAAACGCGATTTATCGAGACCGACGCGCGCTTTCGCGGAAAGAATGCGGCGCACGGATTCGTCGATGCGCTTTTCGGAAATGCGGCCTTTTTTGACGGCGCGAAGAAGGCCCGCCATTGCCGCGTCTGGAACTGGTGGCATCAGGAGCACGTCCGCACCTGCGAGGACCGAACGCACCGCGGCTTCGCCCGGCGGATACATGGAGGTAACGCCGCCCATGTCCATCGCGTCGGTGATGATGAGTCCTTTGAATTGCATTTCGCCGCGAAGCAAACCTGTGAGCACGGCGCGCGAAGTGGTCGCCGGCGTATCGGGGTCAGGCTCGAAAGCTGGAATCGCAAGATGGCCCGGCATGATCGAACTTGTGCCCGCGGCGATCGCGGCGCGGAAGGGAACGAGTTCATTGCCTTCCAGCTCATCGCGGTCGCCGGGAACAGTGGCGAGCGAAAGGTGCGAATCGACGCTCACGTCGCCGTGACCGGGGAAATGCTTTGGCGTCGCGATGGCGCCATTTTCCTGGATGCCTTTCACTTCCTGGGACACGTATTCGGCGACGAGCAGCGGATCTTCGCCGAAGCTGCGGATATTGATGATCGGATTGTCGGGGTTGTTGTTCACGTCGGCGTCGGGCGCGAAGATCCACTGCACTCCGGCCGCGCGCGCTTCAATCGCCGTAATTTTCCCAGCGGTGTAAGCAAGCTTCGGATCGCCCGTCGCGCCGATCGCCATGGCCGAAGGGAATGAAGTGCCTCCGTCGAGGCGCATGCGCGTGCCGCTTTCGAAATCGGCGCCAATCAGCAGCGGAACTTTCGCTCGGCGCTGAAGTTCGTTGGTGAGAACGGCTGTAGCATAGACCTGGCCGCGCTGAATGCCGAGCGGGCCGCGCGTAGTCCCAGCGATGAATCCGCCGACGGAATTGACGGTCACCTGGTGCAGGAGATTTTTGTATTCCTCGCTTTCGGCGGACGTGAAAGACGCCGAAATAGAGCGGCATCAACATCTGGCCGATCTTTTCGCGCAACGTCATTTTGCGCAGCGTCGATTCCACCCAGGGATTCGTGCGTGGCGTTGCGGCAGATTTTTTTGCGGGCTTTTTTTGCGAGTGGGCTGTCGAAGTCATGAGCAAGTAAAAGGGCTAGCGAGAAAAGCCCAAATTTGCGCATCGAAACCATCCGTGGCGTTGCATAATTGCGCTGTGAAACCGCACTTTTGTATAACACACGGTTTTCGGCGCAACAACGAATCAGGCTCGCAGGTGTTCCGTAATCGTTCTCTTTTGATTCTCGTCGCTGTGTTCTTGGTGTCTGCGGCGGTGTGCTCTTGCGGGTGGTTGACGGCTCGCGTGAGCGCGGATCGGGGCGACATTGGCGGCATCGCAGCTGCGGAGGCACGGACGCGAACTGGAATTGACGTGCTCGAAGAGGAGCAGTTTGCGCCTCTGCGCGGGAAAAAAATCGGGCTGATTACGAATCAAACGGGTGTGGATTCGGAGGGGCGCCGGACGATTGATGTGCTCGCGCACGCGGATGGCGTGAAGCTGGTTGCGCTCTTCAGCCCGGAACACGGGATTGCCGGAAAGCTCGATCAGGATCGCGTGGACAACTCGAAGGATGCGGCGACGGGGCTGCCGGTTTTCAGTTTGTACGGCGCATCGCGCAAGCCCGGGGACGAGCAACTCGCCGGCTTGGATGCGCTGGTGTTCGATATTCAGGATGCCGGAGTGCGTTTTTACACCTACACCGCGACGATGGGCTACTGCATGGAAGCGGCGGCGAAAAATCACGTCGCGTTTTATGTGCTGGACCGGCCGAACCCGCTGGGCGGCGAGAGAATCGAAGGGCCGGTGCTTGATCACGACAAGACGGCGTTTGTCGCGTATTTCCCGATGCCAATTATTTACGGGATGACGCTGGGCGAGCTGGCGCAGATGTTCAATGCTGAAAATAAAATTGGGGTGGAGCTGCACGTTGTGAAGATGGAGGGCTGGAAACGCAGCGAGACCTACTCTGCAACGGGTCTCGCGTGGATTCCTCCGTCGCCGAATCTGAGGACGGTAGCGGAGGTGCTGCCGTATGCGGGGATTGAGATTCTGCAGGCGGGAGGAGTTTCGGTCGGGCGCGGAACGGGGACGCCGTTTGAGATTGTGGGTGCGCCTTGGGTGCACGGAGAGGATCTGGCTTTAGCGCTTACGCGACAAAGCATTCCGGGCGTGGCGTTCAGGCCTGCACGGTTCACGCCGACGTCAGATCTTTACAAGGGGCTGGTGTGCGAGGGCGTCGAGGTGAAAGTGACGGACGGTGCTGTATTCGAATCGGTGAGAACTGGGATGGAGATTGCGGAAGCGCTCGGCACGTTGTATCCCGAGAAATTTCAGATTGCGAAGATGATCGTGCTGGTCGGGAACACGGCGACGGTTGAGGCGCTGCAGAAAGGCGAGTCGCTGGCGACGATCGTCGCGAGTTGGGCGGCGGCGTTGAAGGAGTTTCGCGCGATGCGGGCGAAATATCTCATTTATGAGTAGGCCGAAGCCAGAGCGGATCTGTTCGTTGCTGCCGTCGGCGACGGAGATTTTATTCGCGCTGGGGTGCGGCGAGCGCGTGGTAGGAGTTACCCACGAATGCGATTTTCCTGAAGAAGCGAAGGAGAAGCCGCGGCTCATCCGGCCGCGCGTTGATCCAACGGCAGATCCGAGAGAGATTGACCGGCAGGTGCGGGCGCTGGTGGACGCCGGGCAAAGCATCTATGGCGTCGATGCGGATTTGCTCGAATCGCTCAGTCCGGATTTGATCGTCACGCAGGATTTGTGCCACGTTTGCGCGGCCTCGCCTGAGGATTTGGGTGCGGCGCTGGCCCGGATCGCGCGGCGGCCGGAAGTGCTGACGCTGACTCCGCACACGCTGGAGGATGTGTTCGGCGACATCGAGCGCGTGGGGCAGGCGGTGGGTGAGCGAGAACGCGCCGATGAACTGATCTCTAAGTTGCGCGGGCGAGTTGAGGCAGTGGGTCATCGGGTGTTGCAGAGCGGTGCGGCGCCGGTGCGTGTGCTGTGCCTTGAATGGCTGGAGCCATTTTACGTGGCGGGGCACTGGGTGCCGGAGATGGTGGCGCAGCCGGAGGCGTCTGATGTGTTCGCGAGCGTGGGCCAGAAATCGATTCGCGTGACGTCCGAGGAAATCGCCCGGTGCGCGGCGGACGTGATGATCGTGATGCCGTGCGGTTACGGCGCCGAGCGGGCCGCTCGGGAATTCAGCGAGATGCGGCTTGCTGAACGCTGGGCGGAGATGCCCGCTGTGCGCAACGGCCGCGTGTTCGCGATCGATGCTAATTCATATACGGCGCGGCCCGGACCGAGGCTCGTCGAGGGAGTTGAGATGATGCTGGCGATGTTTCACCCGGAGTTATCAACCGCGAAATTCAGCGCGAAAGTTTTTCGTTCGATTACAAGGGTGAAGACGGCCGCGCACGCACGGAGCGCGCGATCAGATTGAGTCCGTGGAACTGGCGACGGTGTTGGAAGCCCAAGCGCGGTAGAAGAGAAGGCCGCTGAGGATGAGCGCCAAGCCGATTGAAGAGCGGATCGGGCGCTCGATCAATATATTCACCGTGAGGGCGAGCGCGCCGGCGACGAACAGCGCTGGAACTACAGGGTAGCCCCACGTGCGGTAGGGGCGGGGCAGCTGGGGTTCGATGCGGCGCAGCCGGAACATCGCGACGACCGAGAGCGCGTAGAAGATCCACGCGGCAAACACGAAAAGCGAAGTTAAGTCCTCGAACGTTCCGGTGAGAGCCATCAAGCAAGCGAGAACTCCCTGAAACACCAGAGCACCCGAAGGCGTGCGGAATTTCGGGTGGACGACTCCGGTGACGCGGAAGAACAGGCCGTCGCGAGCCATTGCGTACGGAACGCGCGCGCCACTCAAGAGAGATGAATTCAACGTACCGAGCGCGGACACAACCATCGCGAGGGTGATCCATTTCGCGGCGCCGCTACCGGCGAAGCTCACCACCACGTCCGACGCGACGTGCGCTGAGCCTGCGACCGCGGCGAACGGAAGCACGTAGTAGCATACGGCGTTGAACAGGACGTAAATTCCCATCACCAGCAGTGTGCCGCCGATTAATGCGCGCGGAATGTTGCGCTGCGGGTCGGCAATTTCCGAACCGACGCGATTGAGATCTTCCCAGCCGTCATAAGCCCACAGCGCAGCGGCTAGCGCTGTGAGAAATGCGAGGAACGTGCTGCTGGATGCTTGCACCGGCCACCACGGATGAAACCGATCGGGGTTTGCGTGGCTGAACAGGAAGCCCGCGCAGACAATCGCCAGCACGGCGAAGACTTTGGTGATCGTGAGTGCCACTTGAACGCGGCCACCGAGGCGGACGCCGAGGTAGTTGATGAAGGTAAAGATGGCGAGAGCTGCGACGGCGAAGGGTTGCGCCCACGTGAAGACGAAGTTGTAAGGCGTACTCGAAAAGGGAACTGCGATCTTCCATGTAAATATCGGCGCAGCGACTGCGGGAATCAGAAAACTGGTAAAACGCGCCAGACCGGCGGCGATCGACGCGGCCGAGCTAGACTCGCCGATCGTGGAATGCATCCAGCCAAAGAGAAATCCGAAAACAGGCCCCAGGCCGCGCCGAAGATACGCGTACTGGCCTCCGGCTTTGGGAAGGGCCGCGCCAAGTTCCGCAAAAGAAAGCGCGCCGAAAAGCGAGAGTAGTCCGCCCGCGATCCAAGCGGCATAGACGACGCTGACCGATCCGCCCACCGCCGCCATCTCGCTCGGCTTCAGGAAAATGCCGGTGCCGATCATCGTGCCGACAACGATCGCCCCGGCCGCCCAAGGCCCGAGCGCGCGGACGAGGTCCAGCCGATGTTGTGGAGCCGGTTGCTGTTCGCTTTCGATCGAAAGCCTCCAAGCCGCGAATGCGTCCGGATAGATTGCCACGGATTGACTGTTTTTATTCTGCGCGAACTTAGAATTTCGTTCGACAGGAGCGGCAAGGCGACAACGCCTGAACGTGGGACGAACTGCTATGCGTCTGTTCGAGTGTCCGGTCTAACGGCGCTGACGGCAGAGCCGATAGCGAAGGTGATGACGGTGCCGACGAGGACGTACCATGTGAACGCCAGTGGAGTGAAGAGGCGCACCAGAATCATCGTTACGAGCGCGATGGCGAAACCTACTAGAGCTCCGGTTTCATTGGCGCGCTTGTTCCACGTGCCCAGAAGGAACACGCCGAGCGTCGCGCCGTAAGTGATTGCGGCGATGGTGAGGCCGGCGACGAGAACCGGGCCCCAGTTTACCAAGCCGAGCGCGCCGAGAACGGCGCCCCAGAGCAACGTGGTGACACGCGAGCGGCCGAGCGAGCGCGCATCATCGGTTTTCCGCCTGCCGAGGTCGATGATGCTGGACGACGCGAGCGAATTCAGCGAGCCGCTGGCATTGGACATCGCGATTGCGAAAATCGAAGCGAGAAGCAGTCCCACCGCCACGATTGGCATTCGGTGCACGATAAACCACGGGTAGATCTTGTCGGGATCGCCATCGGGAACGATCAGGGTTTCGTGCAGCCCGTAGACGTATAGCATCACGCCGATCAGCAAGAACAGCGTGAACTGGAAAAAAACAATCACGCCGCTGGCGAGCAACGCCTTTTTCGCATCGCGCTCGTTCCGCGCAGCAAGCAGCCGTTGCACCATGGTCTGGTCGGTGCCATGACTGGCCATCGTGAGGAACGTGCCGCCGATCAGTCCCGACCAGAACGTGTAGCTCTTCGTAAGGCTGAAGGCGAAATCGAAGACACGCAATTTGCCGCCTGCAGCCGCCGCGGCTTGCGTTACCTCCATCCACCCGCCGGGTATTTTGTGAAGCAACAGAAAGAACGCGCCGAGCGATCCGAGGATGTAGAGCACGAACTGAATCACGTCGGTCCAGATGACCGCGCGCATCCCGCCTTCAAACGTGTAAAACATGGTGAGGACAGTGATAATGAGAATCGAAGTGCGATTACCGGTTCCGAATGCCACGCTGACGACTTTTCCGATCGCCGCGATGCGGACGCCTTCGGCCAGCGCGCGTGTGCATAGAAACACGACCGCGGCGGCCGACTTCATTCGCTGCCCGAAGCGCTTCTCCAGAAGCTGGTAAGCGGTATAGAATTCCCCCTTGAAGTACTGAGGGACCAGGACCAGGCAAAGAATCACCCGCGCCACAACATAGCCCATTACAAGCTGCAGGAAACCAAGGTTGCCGGTGTAGGCGATGCCCGGCGTGCTGATAATCGTGAGAGTGGAAGTTTCGGTAGCGACGATCGAGCAGGCGAGCGCCCACCAGGGCGCCGTGCGTCCGCCGAGAAAATAGTCGCGGAGATTCTGCTGGCCTTTGCGGAAACGGGCGCCGAACGCGGTGATCCCGATGAGATACAGAATCAGGATCGCGAAATCGAGAAGGCTGATGTGCATTGAGCCGGGCCGCGGACGCGGAATGCTAACCGCGCGGCGGAAACAGTGTCAAGCAAGGTGAAGAGGAATGGCTGAAAAAAAATCGCACGCACATAGCGGATACTTCCTGGGTTTTGACGGCGGCGGCACGAAAACCGACTGCGTGCTGGCGAATGCAGAAGGCGAGATGCTGGAGCGCGCGACGGCCGGGCCTTCGAATCCGCTTCGCGCGGGCTATGCGAAAGCGTGGTTCACGATGAGCGATGCCGCCGATCTGGTACTGGAACGCGCTAAGCTGAAATCGACGGATATTCGCGGCGTGTGCGCGGGAATTGGAGGCGCGGGCCGGGATAGCGTGGCAAAGCGTATGGCCACGTTCCTCGAAAAGTCGTTTCCGAACGCGGCGGTTTCGGTGACGACGGATCTTGCGATCACGCTCGCGGCGGGAGTGGGCGACGGAGAAGGCGTGATCCTCGTAGTGGGTACCGGCTCGGCGGCGCTCGGTCGTGATGCGAAGGGCAAACTGGCGCGAGCAGGCGGGCGAGGCCCGTGGTTTAGCGACGAAGGAAGCGCGTTCGATATTGGCAGGCTTGCCGTGGCCGCTGTGGTGCGCGCCGACGAGAAGCGGGGTCCGAAGACAGCGCTTTCCGAGCAACTTTTGAAATGGCTCGGGATGAAAGATTGGACCCGCATGATGGACTGGGTCATCAAGAATCCGGATGATGTGTTCCCGCGAATTTTTCCGCTGGTGGGAGAACTCGGCGATAAAGGCGATGCCGTCTCGCGGGAGCTACTGACCAACGCAGCGCGATCGCTTGGCGAACTGGTGAAAAGCGTCGTCGATGAACTGAAGATGCAGGATCGCCCGGTTCCCATTGCCAAAGCGGGCGGCACCATAGGGCGAAGCAAATTCTTCGACTCGGCAATCGACGCCGAATTGCACAAGATCGCGCCACACGCGCACGTGATTCCGCTGCCGATGAAGCCAGCCGAAGCCGCCGCGCGGATGGCGATCAAGTTGGGGAAGCGAAAGCCGCATGGCTGAGAGTGTTCCCGGGCGTGCCGATGGGGCGCGCACGGCTTCGGCTGAACTGATCAAGACACTGTTGCATGATGCTGACGAGGAGACTCTCCTAGCGCTGCTCGAGAATCCGAAGCTCGATGAGAGCCATCTCTCTACACTTCTTTCGCGGTTCGATCTTCCGACGAAAGTTCTCTCCGCCGTGGCTGCAAAGTCGGAGTGGACGGCAACGGAAACTGTCCGCGTTGGCTTAGTACGCAACCCGAAAACACAGCGACGAACCGCACTGACGTTGTTGCGCCAGCTTTTCCTGTTCGATCTGGTGAAGGTTGCGCTCGCGCCTTCCACGCCAGCAGAGGTGAAGCGCATCGCAGAAGAAGTGATGGTCCAGCGCGTACCGCAAATTCCGATCGGCGAGAAGCTGACGCTCGCGCGGCGAGGCCCGGCACGCGTGGCAGGCGCAATCCTCGCGGAGGGCCATCCGCAGGCGATGAAGCTGGCGCTCGGAAATTCATTCCTAACGGAAAGCCAGGTGCTGAAAGTGATCGCGAGCGCGGCCGTTCCGGAACGCGTGGTCGCGGCGATCGCACAACACCCGAAGTGGTCGGTCCAGTACAATGTGCGGGTCGGACTAATTCGGAATTTGCACACACCCGTGCCGGTGGTGCTGGCATTCTTGCCAAACCTGACGATGCGCGACTTAAAGGATGTGGCGGCGCTGGAAACACTGCCCGCGCACGTGCGGCGATACATCGAAACTGAATTGGCGCGTCGAGAGGGGAAGAGCGGTGCGTGACGCTGATGGCGAAATTTACGAATTCGGAGCGAAGCTAAGATGGCGGTGAGCCGGCTGAAACTCCGTTTAATCATGGTGATTGGCGCGGTGGTACTGGTTGGCGTGCTTGTCCATTCGACCATGCAGCAGAATCAAAACGAGTATGAGGTTTGCATGACGTTTAAGGGCGCGCTGCATTGCGCGACGGCCAAAGGCGAAACGTCGGACGCTGCGATCCGCGCGGCGCGCGACATCGACTGCGAAATGCTGGCGAACGGCCGGGACGAAAATATGGTGTGCCAGGATGTGCAGCCGGCGAGCGTGAAGCGGGTAAAGTGAGGCCGGGCGAGTTGCCAGCAACGAAAGCGCACCGGGCGGTGTCTAATCTCAGTGAGATGCCGGCAGCGCTGGGCGCATCGGTGAATAAAAGTGCAGGATCTCATTAGCGCGCCGGATGGCGACGAATCCATGACGCGGTGCATGAACTGCGGGGCGGAGCGGGACGCCGACAAGTGTGACGTGTGCGGGCTCACGTCGTCCGCGGCGGAATTCGCGCTCCGAAGCAAGCTTCTTAACCGCACGGCGTTCTTTTTGCTGGGCGCAGTGGCGTTCGTCGTTGCCAGTGGACGTTATCCTGCGTTGGAGCTGGACGGCATCCTGATTTTCATCGGCGTGGTATTTTTTATCACGCTGGGCATCGCAATCTGGCTGGAACGGCGCGCGGTGCAGCATCAGGACGTTGACACGCTCAAGCGCGTTTACTACGGCTTAATCCCTCTCCCGTGGCTGCTGGCGCTCTTGCTGCTTGCGAATGGAGCGTTCGATACATCGGCGGTCAAAACGGAGCCTGCGCGCGTGATCAGCAAGTTTTCGATGCCGGGCCCAATCGCAAGCCGGCGGCTGATCGTCACTTCGTGGCGGGATGGGCATCACTTGGAGCGCATCGCCGTCGATCGAGTGGACTTCGATCGCTTCACGAAGGGCGACCTGGTCGATGTGAAAGTGAAAGAGGGGCTGGTCAGCATTCCCTGGGTCACGGGCGTATCGATGCAGTAGAGATCCCTTCCCCGCAGCGCCTCCCTCTACTTATGTACGGCTTACGATTCGGGCACGAGCGCCCGACTCTGAATGCACTTCTTCTCCCGCCAGTGGTTCAATCGATTTAAGGGCCGTCCCATGCAGCTACCTGATTCACTAACTGAGCGGTTTCCGTTCCTTGAGCCACTGGAAAAACCGTGGTCGCCGGTTCCTCGCGCGCTGCTCGTCGCATGGACGCTCTTTTATTTGTTTTTTCTGTGGGAACTGATGAGGGGCGGCATGTTTCCCGGACTAATGGATGGCGTGTTCGTACCGATCCATGAGGGCGGGCACTTGCTGTTTCGATTCGCGGGGGAGTTTATCGGCGTCGCGGGCGGCACATTTTTGCAACTCTTTACGCCGTTCGCGCTTGCGGCCTACTTTTGTTTTCAGCGTCAGACGCAAGGAGTGGCGTTCTGTCTGTTTTTTATGTTCGACCAGTTACTGCCGACGGCAACGTATATGGCCGATGCGCGCGCGATGGAATTGCCGTTACTGACCGTCGGCGACGCGGAATACGTGATCCACGACTGGAACTATTTATTCGGGAAGTTAGGCGTGCTGGACCATGACATTCAAATTGCGTCGGCTGTTCGGGCGATCGGATGGCTGGGAATGATCGGAGTTTGCGTGTGGTTGGTTTGGCGAGGAGTGAACGACGTGGCGCCGGCGCGGGATTCGGAAGCAGCTCGAGGCGTTGACGCGAGTTAACGCTAGTAGAACGCGCGGAGGTCGGCGGGGTGGGGCAGCTCGAGCTGCAGCGTGCGGCCGTAGTCTTTCAGAGTGAGCCGGACTAGTTCGGCGGGGCCCACATCTTTGAGAGTCCAGTCGTCCGTGGGCAGGATGCGAGACTCCACGAAGAGATCGCCGCTCTCCCAGTTCGATCCTCTGGCCGTCAGATCGTTCGGCAGCACGGTGTAAACCTTTTTCGCCTTGATGTCGATCGCAAGGTACCGCCGGCCAAGTAGTATTAGCGCGAGATTGGCCTGTTTTTTGTTTTCCGTTTGGTAGATATTCCAGGCAAGGGGAATTTTGTCGTCGAGCTTGCACTGTGCTGTGGGCACGGACTTCCACAGAAAGCGGTCGGGATCGGCTGCGCCGGCGGCATTCGCAGCTACAAGTGCAGCGAAGATGAAAAGTGCCGCGGCGATGAAGAGCGAATTTTGTGCGCTGAAGTCGCGATTGCGGACGGGTATCCGATCGCGTTGGCGTGCCGCAACGCCGATCGACTTCAATCCCATTGCACCGTGACTTGGCGAGCGGACACCATGACGAAACCTTTGTTGCGGCCGTGCTCGACCACATCGCGGAGAATCGCGACGTCCTGCTCGCAATACTTCACCACACGATCTTTGTCTCCGGCGCGCCACCATTCGACGGCCTTCAGGCCATCGCCCGATTTCGCGGTGCCGAGAGTTTCACTGGCCAGCTGATCGAGTTTGATGCGATGGCCGAGCAGCTTGTGCATCTCTTCGAGAATGTCGAGTGAAAGCTTGCGGACGTTATCGACGGGAGCGTACGCGCGAAGAACTTCGATGTCGAAACGATTGCCGTTGTAGGTGATTACGCGGGTGAACTGTTCAAGCTCGTTGACCAGTTTGCGGGCGTCTTCCTCAAACCAACGGCGAAAGCCATATTCCTTATCCCAGGTTACGGCGACGGCCATGCCGAAGCCGCGGATGTTGCTCCAGCCGCCGTCCACTTCGTGGGAGAGGCGCAGAGTTTCAATGTCCAGAAAGATTTCGCGATCGAACAATCCTCGCAATTCGTGGCCTCGTTTTGTGGGGTCGGCGTGGGCGTCGGCGAATACACGCTGCCTTAACGCTTGCGGCCGGTGAAGTCGATATAGACGATTTTGGTTTCCGTGTAGAACTCGATCGTGCTGTGGCCCACTTCGTGCGGGCCAATGCTGCTGGCCTTTGCGCCGCCGAAGGGGACGTGCGCTTCGCCGCCGACTGTGGGCGAATTCACGTGGGTCATCCCGGTTTCGATTTTCTCGACGAATTCAAAAATATTGTTCGAGTTGGTGGAGTAGATCGAACTCGAGAGCCCATAACGTACACCGTTCGCGGCGGCAAGGGCTTCATCGAAATTCTTCACGCGGATGATGCTCAGGACAGGGCCAAAGATTTCTTCCTGCGCGATGCGGGAGGTTTGTGGCACGTGGTCGAAGACCGTGGGCGCGACGAAGTAGCCGTTTTTGTGCGCAGCATCGGTGAGGCGGTCGCCGCCGCAGAGCAGTTTCGCTTCGCCGCGGCCGATCTCGATGTACTTGAGCACGGTGTCCATTTGCTTGTCATCAACGGACGGACCCATGTCGATGGAAGGTTCCAGTCCGTCTCCGACGCTGAATGTTTTTGCGCGTTCGACGAGCGCAGCAGTGAATTCATCGGCGACCGCGTCTTCGATAATTACGCGGCTGGTCGCGGTACAGCGTTGGCCGGTGGAGGCGAACGCGCCGGACACGACGGCGTCGAGCGCAAGCTGCAGATCCGCGTCCTTCAGGATCACAACTGCGTTTTTACCTCCCATTTCGCACTGAATCTTTTTCTGGGTTGCAGCGCCGGCGGCGTAAATCTTCTGGCCGACGGAGGTCGAGCCGGTGAATGAGATCGCCTGGACATGCGGGTTTTGAACGAGTTCGTCGCCTACCGTTTCACCCGTACCGAGTACGACGTTCAGCACGCCTTTGGGCAGACCGGCTTCCGTGAAAATCTCCGCCAGGCGCAGCGCGCAGAGCGGCGTCAGCTCGGCCGGCTTCAGTACGACCGTGTTGCCGCAAACGAGCGCGGGCGCGAGCTTCCAGATCGGAATCGCGATAGGGAAGTTCCAAGGCGTGATTAGCCCAACTACGCCAAGCGGCTGCTTGATGGTGTAGGTGAAATTCTTAGGCAGTTCGCTGGGCAGCGTTTCGCCGGTGAGGCGGCGCGCTTCTCCGGCGGAGTATTCCAGAATGTTGATGGCGCGCTGCACTTCGCCCAGCGAATCCTTCAGCGCTTTGCCTTCTTCGCGAGTGAGCAGGCGGGCGAGGTCCTCGTTCTGATCCTGCATCATGCGGGCTGCGGCGAAAAGAATCTTGCCGCGGGTGGGCGCCGGCGTTTCGCGCCATGCGGGATACGCCGCTTTTGCGGCGACAATCGCTTCCTTCATCTCCTGGCGTGTGGAAAGCGCGATGCGCGCGACGATGTCTTCCTGGTTTGCCGGATTGCGGCGTTCGAGAACCTGGGTGGACTTCGATTCGACCCATTCGCCGCCGATGAAGTTTTTGCAAAGCTGAACCGCTGATGTAGTGGTCGCCATCTTCTAATTGTATCCGATTGCGCGGTTTTCGACGCCAAGGTGCAGCGCCGCGGCTCGCGCGCCGGAAATCGTGTGGAGGCCGACGAGTTCGTCAGACACGGACTTCGCTGAAGCTCTTGTCGAGCAGGCGGATGCCTTCGTCCACGTCGGCCTTCGAGATGTTCATCGGCGGCGCCATGCGGATCACGTTGCCGTACAGGCCGCCTTTGCCGATCAGCAGGCCGTTGTCGCGCGCGCGCTCCATGAACTGCGTTGGTTTCCTGCGGGGCGGGCTCTTTGGTCTGGCGGTCCTTCACCAGTTCGAGCGCCTGCATCATGCCCATGCCGCGCACGTCGCCGATCAGCGGATACTTCTGCCTGCAGTTCTTCGAGTTTCTGCGCGGAAGTAGCCGCCGACCACGTGGGTGTTTTCGCGCAGGTTTTCTTCTTCGATCACTTCGATCACGGCGCGCGCGGCCACGGACGTGACCGGATTGCCGCCGAAGGTCGAGATCGTCAGGCCCTGGAATTTGTCCGCGAGTTCGGCGGTGGTGATCGTGAGCGCCGACGGGCACGCCGTTGCCCATGCTCTTCGCGCAGGTGATGATGTCGGGCGTCACTTCCCACTGCTCGATGCCGAACCATTTTTTGCCGGTGCGGCCGAAGCCGGTCTGCACTTCGTCGGAAATGAAAAGGCCGCCGTAATTCTTCACGATGCGGTAGACGATCTTGAAATATTCCGGCGGGGGAGTGATGAATCCGCCGACGCCTTGAATCGGTTCGGCGATGAAGGCGGCGATCTGGCCGCTGGTGCGTCGTCTGGATCACGTTCTCGACGTCGTTCGCGCAGGCCACGCCGCAGTCGGGATAATTCAGGTGCAGCGGGCAGCGGTAGCAATAGGGATTCATGGCGTGCGAAATGCCCACGCTGATCACTCCGCCCTTGCGCCAGGCCGCTTGCGCGGTCACGCTCTTCGCGAGCGCCGAGCCGCCGGAATAGGCGTGCCGCAGCGCCACGATGTCGTAGCTCGGGCTGGCCATGCGCGCGAGCAGGATGCGCCGCTTCGTTGGCTTCGGTGCCGGAACTGGTGAAGAAGCTCTTCTGCAGTTTGCCCGGCGTGATCTGCGCGAGCTTTTCGGCCAGCGCGACGATGGCTTCGTTGGGGAAAAGCGTGGAGGTGTGCTGCAGCTTGTCGACCTGCGCTTTGATCTTCGAGGTGACTTTCGGATTGCAGTGGCCGACGCCGATCGTGACGATGCCGCCGAAGAAGTCGAGGTACTTGTTGCCCTCGATGTCCCACAGGTATTGCATCGACGCGTGATCGGCGACGAGCGGCTGCTGGTAGTAGTTCGTTACCGCCGGCCAGATGAATTCCTTGTGCTTGCGGACGACTTCTTCGCTGCGCGGAGCCGAACCCTCCGGCGATACAGTCATGTGGTTTTCCCCGTGTCCGTACCAAACGTGAAATTCGAAATTCTTGAGCGCAAGCTTCGCAGTCGAATATTCGCTGCCGGGTCCGCGCCGATGCGACGGTTGGCGCGCAAACCAAATTTTCGTTGTTTTTGGTACGGCGAAGTTTATCGCGGGCCCGGCGGTTCATCAAGAGCGCGTCGCGCGCGGGGAAATTTAGAGGCGATCAGGGATGTTTCCTGTATGATTCGGCGCGAACCACTCATGGATCGTCTGCTGACATATTTGTTCCGCGGAATGGGCCGGATCTTTCCGGACTGCCAAACGCTGGCGCAAGCGATCGCGTTCAATATGTTTCTGGCGTTTTTCCCAATGTTGTTGCTCGCGCTTGGGTCTTGAGCGGCCAAAGCTCGTTTCATAATGCGCTCCGGGAACTTCCCGAGCGGCTGAAGGTGATCGTTCCGCCGGGAAGCGAAGAAATCGTCGTCCAATATTTCGTGCGCAAAGCGGCGCACCCGTGGAAATGGTTTCTGGTCGGGCTGGGCGGAACTTTAATTGCCGGGTCGCAAGTGATGGCGGGATTCATCGAAGGTTTTCGGGTGATCGAAGGCGATCCGCTTCGCCTGACCTACTGGCAAATTCAATTGCGCTCGCTGATTCTTTTGAGTCTCACGCTTATTCCGACGCTGACGTTCGTCACGCTCACGGTATTCGGACGCCAGATGCGCGGTTGGCTGCGTGAAGCCGGCTAGAGTCGCAGGCGCTCACGAACGTCCTGATTTTTTTGGCGCAGGTGGCGATCGTGTTTGTGCTATCGATGCTAGTTCTCGTGCTTCTTTACCGGATTGGGCGGCCGGGACACAAGGGAATCATCGCTCTGTTTCCCGGTGCTGCTGTGGCGACGGTGCTGTGGTGGGTAACCGATGTCGCGTTTGGTTTCTACGTTCGGAAAATGCCCTATGACGCGGTCTATGGCGGCCTCGCGGCAGCGATTGGCTTGATCCTGTGGATGTACCTGACCGCGATGGTTGTGCTCCTTGGCGCGGCCTTCAACGCGGAGCGGAGTGCTGCGGAGCCCGCACCGTTTAACCTGTACGCGTTCAGACGCAGACTGGTGCGCTGAGACTCGCGTCCGGCACCATCCGTAGCCTTCTAAGGTACTGATAGATATACCCTTATCGCCTATCGCCCGCGCGAGCGCGTCTTAGAAACCTGCGCTTTTGTGCATTGGCTGTTAGGTCGCCACCCGCAACTTTCGAATCGCGCGAGGGTTAAACTGGGAGGGTCAAACGGCGTTGCTTGCCGACTTCCATCTCGTTCAGGACGTTCACTCGTGAAGCCCAGAAAGCGCGCAAGAAATTCACGGCTCGAGCAACTTGCAGTCGCGGGCGTCGCGGCAGCCAGCGTGCTTGGCGCGTTCGTGTTGGCAGCTCCGCGGCCAACCGCGGGCGCCGATGAAATTTCGACGGAATTCGCGACGCTATACAGCACCACCTATTCGGTTGCCTCCAATCCCGAGACCACTCCTAAAACATTCGCGCTCGACAAAAAGTTCAAGGGCAAGCTTCCGATCACGCAACTTTCCGAAGACGAAGCCATCTCGCATGCGCTGAATCGTCTGGCCTACGGCCCTCGCCCCGGCGACGTGGATCACATCCGCGAGATAGGACTCGAAAAATGGATCGACCAGCAACTTCACCCCGAGTCGCTCGACGGATGCCGACCTCGACGCGCGCCTGAAACGCTATCCAACGCTGACCATGTCGTCGAAAGAACTGGTGGACGAATATCCGCAAGCGAATCAAGCGGCGAAGAAAGAGGGCATAACCAAGGAACAGTTTCAGGAAAAGCAGGATATGAAGCGGCAGGAAGCCGAGTCGCAAGTGATCATGACCGGCAACGACAACCTTGACAAGGCGCAGCAGCAACTCGCCAAGCTGGTCGGTCCGAACCGCATCACCGCCGAGCTTTCGATGGCGAAGGTCGATCGCGCCGTGTATTCGAACCGGCAGCTCGAAGCCGTGATGGAAGACTTCTGGTTCAACCACTTCAACGTGTACGCCAATAAAGGCGCGGACAAGTGGATGCTGACTTCGTACGTGCGCGACACGATTCGCCCCCATGCGATGGGCAAATTTCCGGATCTGCTGCTGGCGACGGCGAAAAGTCCGGCGATGCTTTTCTATCTGGATAATTTCTTGAGCGCCGATCCCGCCGCTGTCGCGCGGTTAGAAGCAGAGAAAGCCATGCGCCGCGCCCGCTACGGCGGATTCACGCCTCCGACTCCCGGGACTTTCCCGGAGCCTACGAACTCACCACCTCCGGGCGCGCAGGCCGCTCCGCCGAAAAAGCAGGACCGAGGACTTAACGAGAATTACGGCCGTGAAGTGATGGAGCTTCACACCGTCGGCGTCGATGCGGGCTACACGCAGCAGGACGTCATCCAGATGGCCGAGTGCCTCACAGGCTGGTCGATCAAGGAGCCGCGCAAGGATCCGACCTACAAGTTCGACGAGAAGGTTCATGACGAAGGCAAGAAAGTGGTGATGGGCCACACATTCAACTACGGCGGCGAGAAGGATGGCGAAGAAGCTCTGAAGATGCTGGCCGCGCAGCCCGCCACGGCAAAATTTATTTCCACGAAGCTCGCGCGACACTTTGTTTCGGACACTCCGCCGCCAGCACTCGTCGACCGGATGGCCAAGACCTACGAGAGCACGGGCGGCGATATTCGCAGCGGTGATGCGCACGATGATCTATTCGCCGGAATTTTGGTCGCGCGACGCGTATCGCTCGAAGATGAAGACGCCGTTTGAACTCGTGGCAAGCACCGCTCGCGCGTTAAACGCGGAAGTAACAATTACGTTGCCGCTCACCAATTGGGTGGCGCGAATGGGCGAGCCGCTGTTCCTTTGCCAGCCGCCGACCGGCTACTCCGATAAAGCGGAAACGTGGGTGAACACCGGCGCGCTTTTGAATAGGCTGAATTTCGCGCTGGCGTTTGCGGGCGACAAGATGGGCGGCGCGACTACCGACCTGACGCATATGCTTGGCGAAGATGCTTCGAAGGACGCTGAGGTGGCGCTCGCGAAATCGATCGAGCTGTTCCTCGACGGACAGATCGCGGATACCACCGACGCCAGACACTCGAGTCGCGCCTGAACGATCCGCAGATAAGCGAGGCGAGCCTCGACGATCAAGCCCAAGAACGTGAACGAAGGGTTGATCGCTGGACTGGTGCTGGGTACGCCGGAATTTCAGCGGCGGTAAAGGTTCAACTGGATCGGCGTTAGAAGGGAGGGAGCCATGGCCATTTCACGGCGATATTTTTTGAAGAGCGGCGGCGTCGCGATGCTGGGGATGGCTGCGTTGCCTTCTTTCCTTGCAGCGCGCTGTGGCCGGCACGACCTGCGGCCGAACAAAAAGAAGATGGTCGTGCTGTTTCAGCGCGGCGCGATGGACGGCTTGAACGTGGTGGTTCCGTTCGGCGAGCCGAATTACTACCGCATGCGCCCCTCGATCGCGATTCCGCAGCCTTTGCGAACTGCATCTGCGGGGACGTCCGCAATCGACCTCGACGGATTTTTCGGTCTGCATCCGAGCCTCGAGCCGATGCTGCCACTTTTCCGCAATGGGCAACTCGCGATCGTGCAAGCGGTAGGCTCGCCCGATCCCACGCGTTCGCACTTCGACGCGCAGGATTTATGGAATCCGGCACGCCGGGAATGAAGTCCACCGAAGACGGTTGGCTGAATCGCGCGATGCAGACAATGCCCGAGCCGCAGGCGACGCCGTTCCGAGCCGTCGCGTTTGGTCCGTACCTGCCCCGCACGCTGCAAGGCCCCGCGCCGGCAGTGGCGATCCCAGACCTGAAGCAATTCAAAATGAACGGACCGCAGCAGACGGTCGAGGGCGGATTCGAGGCCATGTACTCGCAGACGGTCGATCAGGCGCATGCGCGGCGTGGGCAACGAAACATTTGAGGCGATCGACCAGCTCAAGAAAATCAATCCAGACTCTTACAAGCCGGGGAATGGCGCCGTAATATCCGAAGGGCCGCTTCGGCCAGAGCTTGCAGGAAATCGCGGAGCTCTTCAAAGCCGACGTTGGGCTGGAGGTCGCGTTCCTCGATAGCGGCGGCTGGGACAATCACGTGAACGAAGGCGGCGCGACAGGGCAGCTTGCGAACCTGCTGAAGCGATTTGGCGCAGGGAGTTGCGGCGTTCAATCGGACATGGGCGACCGGATGGACGACATCGTGTTCGTCAGCATGTCCGAGTTCGGGCGCACGGCTCACGAAAACGGAAATCGCGGCACGGATCACGGCCACGCGAACTGCATGTTCGTGATGGGCGGGGCAGTGAAGGGCGGCAGAGTGTATACGAAGTGGCCCGGGACTGGAAAACGACCAGCTCAATCAGGGCAGGGATCTGGCCGTTACAACGGATTACCGCAGCGTGCTCGGCGAGGTGATTTACAAACACCTGGGCGATCGCGATCTTGGGAAAGTGTTTCCGGGCTACGCGAACGATCCGAAGCAATTCATGGGAATCGTGAAAGCGTAGCCGCCAAAACCGCCAAAAATCCTACGCAGCGAAGCATCACGTGAGAGCAAAAGAAAACGGCCGCTCGATACTCATCGGGCGGCCGTTTGACTTTCAATCCAAATCTTCAGATCGCGTTCAGCTCCCCTTAATCCGCATTCCGTAGAACGACCGGTACACGAACGTAAACGAGACCAGGAAGAAGAGCGCCGCAAGAACGTGCGTGATGGTTCGCGCCCTGGTCTGCGGTGAGCTGAACCGCCAGTTCGACCGCAAGCAAGCCGAACAGCGTGGTGAACTTGATGACCGGGTTCAGAGCCACCGAGGAAGTGTCCTTGAACGGATCGCCGACCGTGTCGCCCACGACGGTTGCGTCGTGCAGCGGCGTGCCTTTCTGCTTCAGCTCGGTCTCGACGATTTTCTTCGCGTTGTCCCACGCGCCGCCGGCGTTGGCCATGAAGATGGCCTGGTACAAGCCGAAGATCGCGATCGAGATCAGGTAGCCGATGAAGAAGAACGGTTCGACGAACGCGAAGGCCAGCGTGCCGAAGAACACGGCGATGAAGATGTTCAGCATGCCTTTCTGCGCGTACTTGGTGCAGATCGCGACGACTTTCTTGCTGTCTTCGACGGACGCTTTGATCACGCCTTCCAGCTTGATGTTGGCCTTGATGAATTCGACCGCGCGGTACGCGCCAGTGGTGACGGCCTGCGTGGATGCGCCGGTGAACCAGTAAATCATGGCGCCGCCGGTGACGAGCCCGAGGAAGAAGGGCGCGTAGAGCAGCGAGAGCTTGTCCACGTTGGTCGTCATGCCGTTCGTTAGCGCCATGATGATCGAGAAGATCATCGTGGTGGCGCCGACGACGGCCGTGCCGATCAGCACGGGCTTGGCCGTGGCTTTGAAGGTGTTTCCCGCGCCGTCGTTTTCTTCGAGCAATTCCTTGGCGCGCTCGAAGTTCGCGTCGATGTTGAAGTCCGCTCTTCAGTTCCTGCTTGATGTTGGGGACGTGCTTCGATCAGCGAAAGTTCGTAAACGGATTGCGCGTTGTCGGTGACCGGGCCGTAGGAATCGACGGCGATGGTCACCGGGCCCATGCCGAGGAAGCCGAACGCCACGAGGCCGAACGCGAAGACCGGCGCGGCGATCATCAGGTTCTGCAGCCCCTGCAAGCTGAACAGGTAGCCGATGGCCATCAGCGACACCATCGCAAGGCCGAGGTAGTACGCCGAGAAATTGCCCGCCACGAAGCCGGACAAAATGCCCGAGCGACGCGCCGCCTTCTTGCGGCGGAGGCGACGACTTCGCGCACGTGGCGCGATTCGGTGGAGGTAAAGACCTTCACGAGTTCGGGAATGATTGCTCCGGCGAGAGTGCCGCAGGAGATGATCGTCGCCGAGCTTCCACCACAGCGTGGTGTCGCCGTCGAGGTCGGGACGATCACGTAAGAGATCACGAAGGTCATCGCGATCGAAACGATCGAAGTGATCCACACGAGCGAAGTGAGCGGCGATTCGAAGTTCATCTCGTCGGCGTTGGCGAAGCGCGCCTTGGCGATGGCGTCGTTGATGAAATACGCGACGGCGCTGGCAACCAGCATGGCGATGCGCATCACGAAGATCCAGACGAGCAGTTGGACTTGCACGACGGGCGAGTGCACCGCGAGCAGAATGAAGGTGATCAGCGCGACGCCGGTGACGCCGTAGGTTTCGAAGCCGTCGGCGCTGGGGCCGACGGAGTCGCCCGCGTTGTCGCCAGTGCAGTCGGCGATCACGCCGGGGTTGCGCGCGTCGTCTTCTTTGATCTTGAAGACGATCTTCATCAGGTCGGAGCCGATGTCGGCGATCTTGGTGAAGATGCCGCCCGCGATGCGCAGCGCCGCCGCGCCGAGCGATTCGCCGATGGCGAAGCCGATGAAGCACGGGCCGGCGTAGTCGCCAGGGATGAAGAGCAGGATGAACAGCATCATGAGCAGCTCGACGCTGATCAGCATCATGCCGATGCTCATGCCCGCTCGAGCGGGATGTGGTAGATCGGGAACGGCTTGCCGCGAAGGCCGGCGAACGCCGTGCGCGAGTTCGCGAACGTGTTTACGCGAATGCCGAACCACGCCACGCCGTAGCTGCCGATAATCCCAACAACGCTGAACACCAGAATGATGATCACGCGCGCGGCTTCGTAGTGCAGCAGGAAGCCGAAGTAGAGCACGATGACCACGGCGATGAAACGCCTCGAGCAGCATCAGGAACTTGCCCTGCGTGATCAGGTAGGTTTTGCAGGTTTCGTAGATCAGCTCGGAGATCTCGCGCATCGCGCGGTGCACCGGCAGATTCTTCAGCCTCATGTAAATCGCCATGCCGAAGACCAATCCGAAAACGCAGAACAGGATGCCGTAGAGCAGCAGGTTGTGGCCGTTCACGCCGTCAAAAAGGTGACCGAGGAGAGGTCGGGCAACTTCAGATTCGCTTCGCCGCCGGCCGGTTCAGGAGCCGCATGCGCGGTGAGCGCGGTCATCAGAATCGCGGCCAAGCTCATCGCCGCTACTTTCGCCGCGCCGAGTCCGGCGGGCACAAACTTGGAGAGTTTCGAGCGCATTAGTTGCACCCCGTGACCGTTTTGGTCACACACAAACCATCGCACGATAGAAACTTCATTCTTCCTCCGGGTGAAGACTCCTTGACTGGGAGCCTGCCTGACTGTAGAAAATGCAGAACAGAATTGCCTTTTTTAGCAGGATTCCAACCTTGCGTCAAGAAAAGACGGGGCTTGCGGGCGCGATTTACCGCCCAAAGTGGCCCGTTCTGTGGGCGGAGCGGCGGAATTACGTCTGAAAAAGCGTTCAAAGGTCATCGGCCCCGGGGGTGTGGATTGGAATCGTCGGCACGAATCACAGTGGAGGCGAAGCGGCACATCAAGGCGACTGCGGAGCAAGTTTATGACGCATGGCTCGAGCCTAAAACAGCGGGCAAGTGGCTATTCGCCACTCCGAATGGCGAGATGGTACGCGTGGAGATTGATCCGGTCGTGGGCGGGAAGTTTGTGTTCGTCGATCGCCGCAACGGGGAGAACGTCGAACACGTCGGCGAATATTTGCTGCTCGAGCGGCCGCACAAAATCGCTTTCAACGTGACCGTGCCAAAATACTCCAGCACTCAAACGCGCGTTGAGGTCGATATTGAACCCTTGCCCGGGGGCGGGTGCGATGTGACGCTATTGCACGATGGTGTGTTTCAGGATTTCGCGCGGCGCACAATTCAGGGCTGGACGCAGATTCTGGCGGATCTGGAAGCGACGCTCGCCTAATTGGCGCTCGGGGCGGGCGCCGGTTTCTTACCGATCGGCGCTTCGAAGAACATCAACGGCTTATTTGAAGGCATCGAGTAAACATTTGGGACGTAAATCGACGCGCCTTCGGCGAGCTTCCATTCGCGACTGACGTTGAAGTAGAGATATCCATGAAGCGTGGACATTGGAGCAACGATCTCCCCGTCCAGCGTGAGCGGTCGAAGCTGCGCCGCAAATTTCTGGGCTTTTTTATCATTCGTCGGAAGCGGGATTCCAGCTATGCGTTTAGGCTGTTGCGGAACCGCTCCTTCCGGATGAGCGATCAGTGACGCGACCTCTTCTGCCGTGAGCCAGTCCAGGTCCTGGCGGCCGCGCGCTGGATGGACGGTCAGTTGAATTGTGTCGATGTCCACGCGGATCGGCTGCTGCGAATCGTTCTTCAGAAACACCTCCACCGGCAGGATCCCGATCGCCGTTGGATCGGATTTTCCGAAGATGGACTTCGCGCGTTCGGCGTCAGTGAGCGGGTTGGCCATCACGGTGAGGCCGCTGTGCGTATCGCGCTGAAGATCTGCGGTGGGATCGGCGTTCGCTGCTGGGGGCGCGGATTGTGCGCGCGCACCGAGCGCAAATAGCAGAACGAGAGCTGAGATCGAGCACAGTGATTTCATCGTCTGCCTTTCCGATGCCGGAAATCCGGCGGAAGTTGTGCGCGTTTTCGAGTTGGCTGCCACTATAATACCGACCTTGCCGGTGCGAAAGCGCCTCTCGACCGGCGTGTGCATTCCTACACCGCTCAATGTATTTCTTCTATCGCATCCTAACGGCCGCGGGCATGTTGGTGTTGGCGCCGTACTTTTTTCTGCGTGGTTGGCGTCGGGGGCATCCTAGGAACGGCTTTTGGGAGCGTCTCGGTGGAGTTCCGGCCCAGATTGCGACCCGCGCGCAGGCCGCGGCGTATAGCGCGATTTGGATTCACGCGGTGTCCGTGGGAGAAGTCCTCGCCGCCAAGCCGCTGCTCGACGGGCTCAAGCGTGTCGATCCGGCAAGGCCCGTCTTCGTCTCCACAACCACCGATACAGGCCAGGCGCTCGCGCGAGAAAGGCTTACCGGTGCCGACGGGATTTTCTATTTTCCGCTCGACTGGGCTGTGTCGGTGCGGCGCGCACTTCACGCAATTCGTCCAGCAGCGGTAATCATCATGGAAACGGAAATCTGGCCGAATTTTTTGCGCGAAGCCCGGCGCGCAGATATTCCCGTGATTTTCGCGAATGCGCGCATCTCCGGCAAGTCCTTCGCGCGATTCAAGAAGTGGGAGTGGCTCATCGGCCCGATGTTTCGCCAGGCACTCGAAGACGCAGAGTTGCTTCTGGCCCAGTCGCCGGAGGATTCGCAGCGATTAATCGACATGGGCGCGCCCGACGACCGGGTGCTCGTCACCGGCAGCCTGAAGTACGACGCTCGACCCGCTGAGCCGAACGAGTTTTCCGCGTGGCTGGAGGCCGAAATCGCTCGGCAGGAGCGCTGGCCTGTCATCGTGGCTGGCAGCGTCGTGGCGGGCGAAGAAGAGCCCGTGCTGGGCGCGTACGACACGGTGCAGCGCCAGTGGCGGCGCACGCTGCTCGTGCTGGCGCCCCGCAAGCCCGACCGCTTCGACCATGCAGCGCGTCTCGTCGCCGAGGGCGGCTGGACGGTCGTGCGGCGCAGCGAGATTCGTCTCGATGGCCCGCTCGACGAGTCTGCCGACGTAATCCTGCTCGACTCGATCGGAGAGCTTGCGGCGTTATATGGCTTCGCGGACGCTACGTTCGTGGGCGGCTCGCTTGTCCCCACGGGCGGCCACAATATTCTTGAGCCTGCGCAGTTCGCGCGGCCGCCGGTCTTCGGCCCACACATGGAAAATTTCCGGCAGATGGCCGACGCATTTCTCGATGCGAAGGCGGGCGCGCAGGTGAGTTCGAGCGATGCACTCGGCACCGTCTGGATGCAGCTCATCCAGGACCCAGCGATGCGGGAGCACATCGGAACGGCCGCGAAAGGAATCGCCGAACGCAATCGCGGAGCCACTGAACGCTCACTCGAGCAAATCGAAGCCGTGCTTCGTCGCGTGCGTACGAGCCAGGAGGATGCGCGGTGACTGCACTGCAATTACTCCTGACGCCATTCTCGTGGCTTTACGGCGCTGGCGCCCGCCTGAAAGCTCGCGCGTATAAGTTAGGGCTGCGTCATGTACGGCATTTGCCGGGTGTGGTGATCAGCGTCGGCAACTTATCGACTGGCGGTACCGGCAAAACGCCGGTTGTGCTTTGGATCTCGGAACGCCTGGTCGCAGAAGGGAAGCGCGTCGGCATCCTCACGCGCGGATATCGTGGCGAGCGCGTCGGCGAAGCCACGGCCGGTGCCAGTGCGGCCAACACAAGCGACGAAGTCAGGATGTTGCAATCGCGGCTCGGAGATTCGGTAATGTTCGGCGTCGGCCCTGATCGTTACGAGGAAGGGAAAAAGCTCGAGCGGGTGGGAATCGATTGGTTCGTGCTCGACGACGGCTTTCAGCACATGCAGCTCGCACGTGACGTGAACATCGCTTTGGTCGATGCAACCAATCCATTCGGCGGCGGAAAATTGTTGCCGGCCGGCCGTTTGCGCGAGCCGCGTTCCGCGATTTCTCGCGCGGATATCGTCGTGATCACGCGCAGCGCTTCGGCTCCAGCTGTGGAAGCCATGATCCGCCATGAAACGAGCGCCCCGATTTTCCGCATCGACTTCGCTCTCGAGTCCGTTCGTCCGATTCATGGCGCCGGGCCGAGCCTCACGCCGCCGATCGACCCCGGGATTCGCTGGTTTGCGTTCTCCGGCATCGGAAACCCGTCAGCCTTCGCGAAAAATCTGAAGCAATGGAATTTCAACGTCGTCGGACGCAAGGATTATCCGGACCACCACAAGTATTCCGCAGGAGATCTCCGGGATATTGCGAGCGCAGCTGCTACGGCCGGCGCTGCAAAGATCGTGTGCACCGAGAAGGACACCTTTAATCTGCCGTCGGACGCCAACCTCGGCCTGCCTCTTTACTTCTATTCGATCAACATTACTTCCCCAGAGGAGGAAGACTTGTGGCGGGCTATTCAGGAATGTGCCGCGAAGCATCGCGGCTCAGCAAAGTGAGTCGCGTTCGTCGCACAAACCGGGCCTGCGGCATTTGCCGCACTTTCAACGCTGTGATAGCTTGCCGATGGCGACGTGTTCCCCCGAAATCGTGCTGGAATTCGAAAGGAAGCAAGATTGAAGTCGGCCTCGAAGAAAACGAAACGGTCGCGTCCGTCCACGCCGCGCGCGGCGACGGTCGCGAATTTTGACTGTTCGATCGATATCTCCCGTCTCCTGAATCTGGTGGCGGCATTCCCGCGCCAAACCATTTGCGTGGTTGGTGACTTCGTTCTCGACCAATTCGTCACGGGCGATATCTCGCGCGTCTCGCGCGAGGCGCCAATCCTGATCCTTCGCCACCGCAAAACGGAGACCTATCCGGGGGGCGCCGCGAACGCCGTCAACAATCTAGCCGATCTCGGAGCAAAAGTGCTCGCCGTCGGCGTAGTCGGTGATGACGAAGGCGGCCGTGCGCTGCTCGCAGAATTTCGCAGCAAGAAGGTGAACGTCGTGGGCGTCGTTCGCAGCCGTGAGTGGGTTACGACTACCAAGACTCGTTACCTTGCTGGCTGGACGCACACTACGGAGCAACAGGTGCTTCGCGTCGATCGCGAACCGCACAGCGTTCTCGATTCGGACACGCAAGTGCGCATCCGAAGAAACGCTCAACACGCCGCTAAAAAAGCCGGAGCCGTCCTGGTTTCCGACTACGGCCTCGGCGCGGCCACACCGGAACTCGTGAAATCTCTCCAAGCGAATCGGATCATCCTCGATTCTCGATACCGATTGCTCGAGTATCGCGGCGCTGGGGTCACTGCCGCGACTCCAAACGAACCTGAAGTGGAAGCGGCGCACCACGCGGCCATCGGCACGGACACGGACAGGCTCGAAGACCTCGGCAGGCGCACTCTGCGGCACCTCGAACTCGAGGCCTTGGTTGTTACACGCGGGAAGGACGGACTTGCACTGTTTGAGGGTTCCGGCGCCGCAAAGGGCGCGAAGGAGCGCGTTACCCACATCGGCATTTACGGTTCGGACGCGCCCGTTGACGTCTCTGGAGCCGGAGACACGGTGATTGCCGTCTTTACGCTCGCGCTTGCGGCCGGTGCGAGTTATCTCGAAGCCGCGCATCTGGCAAATTACGCCGGCGGGATCGTGGTGATGAAGCGCCGCACCGCTACCGTTACGCGCGCGGAACTCGAAGCCGCGCTTCGCGCTGAAGCGACCAACCCTCGCTGAACCTGCATGGACACCCGCGAAAAAATTGTCTCCCGCGAAGGCTTAGCCGAAATTCTGGGAGAGCATCGACGCGCCGGTCGTAAAATCACGTTCGCTAATGGCGTTTTCGATTTGCTCCACGTCGGACACGTGCGCTATCTGCAAGCGGCTCGCGAGCAAGGTGACGTTCTTGTTGTTGGCATCAATTCCGACGCGAGTACGCGCCAGTTAAAAGGCCCGGGGCGTCCGATTCTCACAGAACGTGCGCGAGCGACTTTGGTGGCTGCTCTAGCGGCGGTCAATTACGTCGTGATCTTCGACGAGTTGGACGTAAAGCCACTTTTACGCGAGCTGCACCCCGATGTTCACGCCAAAGGCACGGACTACACCGCCGAAACCGTGCCGGAGCGCGAGCTTGCCGATTTGCTGGGAATTCGCATCGCGATCGTGGGCGACGCGAAAGATCATTCGACGCGCGACCTAATTGCCCGAGTGCGCACCAAGTCCGATGGCTGAGATGCGATTCTTGCTGGTGCGCCTGGGATCGCTCGGCGATATCGTGCACGCATTGCCGGCGGCCGCTGCTTTGCGTGACGCGTTTCCGCGCGCGCAAATCGACTGGCTCGTGGAACCGAAGTGGAGGCGAATCCTGGAAGGGAATCGCGACTTGAACGAAGTTATTTCTCTGGATCGTGGCAGCCTTGGCGCGATTTGGAATACGGTGAAGGCGCTTCGCGCTCGGGAGTACTCATGCGCTATCGATTTTCAGGGTCTCTACAAATCGGCGCTCATTCCGTTTTTCGCGCGCATCCCACGGCGGATCGGTTTTCGCGAGAGTTACGCGCGTGAAGGACTCGCTTCGCGCTTCTACACCGAGCTTGTGAACCCAGCCGGCGCGCACAAAGTGGACCACAATCTCACGCTCGCACGAGCCGCAGGAGCAGAAGCGGGCCCGGCGCGATTCTCGCTTACGATTACGCCTGAAGACCGCGCTACCGCTTCTCGCGAATTCGCGAGCTGCAACATTTCGGATTACTTCGTGTTGAATCCCGGCGGCGGCTGGAAATCGAAATGTTGGCCGGCCGAACGATACGGCGAACTGGGCGCGCAAGTGAACCAAGCGCATGGATGGCGCGGCGTGGTCACGTCTGGGCCCGGAGAAGAAGCGATGGCGCAACAAGTAATCGCGTCATCAGGTCGCGCGTGCGTTGCGATTCCACTCGCGCTCGGCCCGCTGATGGCTGTGCTGGAGCGCGCGAAGTTCGTTGTCAGCGCGGACACCGGCCCGTTGCACCTGGCATCCGCGCTCGGCGCGCCGTGCGTCGGGCTGTTCGGACCCACCGATCCTGCGCGCAACGGTCCGTATTCGCGCGACGACGTGACGGTGCGCAACTTGCGCGGTGCCGAAACGACCTATCAGCGTGGCGCGTACTATGCGCCGTCGATGCTTTCGATTACCGTCGAGCAGGTGGCGGCGGCTGTCGTGGAGCGGTTGAGGCGAATTTCTTGAACCAGCCCCGCAAATTCTGGATGCGATGGCGCGTTCGCGTCGGTTACCCGGTCGCCGTGCTGTATTGGATTCTCGCGCGGCCCACGCTGCGCTCGATCGCTTTCGGAGTGGGTGTAGCTGCGTTTGGCCTTGCGATTCGCGCCCTTGCGGCCGGGCATCTCTGGAAAGACCGAGAGCTCGCCGTCACCGGGCCATACGCTGCAACGCGGAATCCGCTCTACCTGGGCAGCGCGCTGCTCGCTCTCGCCTTCGCAATCGCAGGCGATTCCTACTGGGCCGGTGGGCTCGTACTGATCTACTTCTCCGTTTTCTACTACGCGGTGATGCGCAACGAAGAAGCTGATCTGAAGCGGCGATTCGGGGCCATATACGAACAGTACGCCAGTCGCGTTCCGCTGTTCTTGCCGAAGTTCTGGGGACAAACATACGGCGCGCAAGCGCCGATCCCGGGCGCAGTGCAGAAGTCATTTTCCTTCGCGCAATACAAACGAAACCGCGAGTATCAGGCATTGCTGGGAACGGTGGCAGGATTTGTAACGGTGTTCGTGCGGATGTGGATTCGCGGCCGCTTCGGTTACTGAGCGGCGCTACTGCAAGCGGTAAACAGCGTGCATTACGCGCTGAAATTGCGGGCGGTAAATCAGATCGAAGGCGCCTTCTTTTCCAGGGAACATTTCGAGCGCAATGCTGCGTGTAGCCGCCACCATCTCCGCGGCCTGTTCGAGAGGAAGCCCGCCACTGGCAATTTCCGAGAGCGTGAGTTGCACTACGATGCGCAGGCGGCGGATGCGGCGCGATTCATCGTCAATCTCGGCCTGGGTGGGTGCGAAGGTCATCGCCTTTTCCATCTTCACCCCGCGAGTACAACAAAGTGAGTATGGACTTACGAGGCGAGGCGCGCAATAGTACTCGAAACGCCGATGCACAATGTTGCAGCAGAGCCGTGCAGCGAGTAGAGGAGCGATTCGATGCCTGAAGAAAACCCGCCGTACGATCCAGAGCCGGTCGTAACCGCCTATATGGCGGAAAGCGCCTCAGAAGCCATGGTGATTCGCGGTTTGCTCGAAAGCGCGGGTATATCCTCCCCCGGATCGGTCTCCACGGATCCGTTTCCGATACCGGAAAACCCGGAAAGCCCGCACGGGCTCGAAGTCATAGTTCTGGAATCGCAAGTCGACGAAGCACGCGCGCTGATCGAGGAATATCGGAAGGGAAATGCGACGAAGGCGGCGGGCTCGGACGAGTAATTATTGCGGATGCTCCTCCGCGAACGTTGACACGGTGAGTGAAGTGCCGTCCGTGGTTGCCGTCACGGCGCCGTCCTGGTCGGTCCGCAAGAAACGTACGCCCGCCGCTTTGTAGCGCTCGACGACTGCGTCAACGGGATGCCCGAACGGATTGTCCACTCCTATGGACACTACCGCCACTTTCGGAGCGACTGCCGCGACGAATGCATCGGTGGATGAAGTTTTGCTTCCGTGGTGCGGCACCTTCAAGAAGTCGGCGGCGAGAGCGGCGTTTTCATCCACCAAATCATTTTCGGCGCGCTTCTCGATGTCGCCCGGCAACAAGAACTTCTCCGCGCCGTCTTGAAGCCGCAGCACGATGGAATTGTCGTTCGCGGCTTTGGTCACTGTGGAAACATCGACCGGCCAAAGAACTGAGCCGGCAACGCCGTCGAAATTGAACTGGCGTCCCTGGGCTTCTGTCACAACCCTTACTCCGCGCGCTCGCGCTTCTGCAAGCAGGCTGATGAACGCCGGCGTTTCTTCGTCTCTGCCGATCCATAGTTCGCCCACGCGGAAGTTCTGCAGGACGGCGTGCAGCCCATCCAGATGATCGTGATGCGCGTGCGTGAGTGCGACCACGTCGAGCCGCTTGATTCCGCGCGTCCATAGATACGGGGACACAACCTCTTCACCAATATCCGCGCCTGAACGCGAACCTCGGATAACCTCTGACCCGGCAAGCCCTCCTCCGTCGATGAGCATCGTATGCCCATTCGGAAAGGAGACGAACAGCGAGTCACCTTGTCCCACGTCTAGCACTGTGACTTGAAATTCGCCGTAAGGAAGTCGCGGCCGGAATGGATGCGTGGCAACGAGAACCGCACACGCCGCCACTGCCAGCATTGCGAGCCATTCCGCTGCCCGAATCGGAGCAGCCGGCAGGCGCCTGGCAATCGCACCTTTGCGTTTCGAGATCACGATTCGGGCACAACAAGCCAGCGCTACAAATGCCGCAAAGAAACAAACGACTAGCCAAACCGGCGGATCAGGAATGCGATACGAAAGCCTGGGAAACTTTGCGAACCACGTGACGACCGCAAGAAGCGCCCCGACGCACGCTCCTAGCAGCTTCGCGAGCAGCGCCGCGAATCCAGACCATACATACGAGACAAGCAGCGTGAAAAATCCCAGCGGCACGATGATTGCGGTGAGCAGCACGGCCGGCACATTGCTGGCCGGGCCGGAAACACTGATGCGATGAAAATCTTTCGCCATCAGCGGCAGCATGCCGACTTGGATCACCAACGAGAGCAGGACGATCTCCCAAAGCCGGAGTCCCACTCGCAGCGGTGCGGCGAGAATCGGTTCCATACGCGATGCCAGCCACGTGGGACGCTGCCGGGCAAGCCACGCGGCAAGTGCGCGCAACTCGATTCGAAATTGCGCCACGCGAGGAGCGTGCGCCGTGTCGCGCGTCACGTCGCCCAGATGATCCAGGCCCGTGCGGTAGGGTGCGCTGGTTCGATCGATCCACGGAATCGCAAGCCCTGCGATCACTCCAGCCGCGAGAAATGAGAGTTGGAAGCTCGAATCGGTAAGAGAGGACGGTCGCCAGATCAGCAAGGCAAGCGCCGCGAGCGCGATCGTGTTCAAGAGGTCGATACGCCGGAAAAGCGGTCGCGCGCATAGATAAAACGCCGCAATCAATGCAGCACGAAGAACCGGCGTTCGGTCTTCAACGATCCCAACGTAGGCGGCGAGCGCAGCCAAAGTGAGGATCGCCGTGCCTAAGCGGCCCAAACGCAGTCTGGGTCCGAGCCACAGCAGAAATACAATGATCGCGCCGACGTGCAGACCCGCGATCACAAGCACGTGGTACGCGCTGGTTTTCTGAAACGCCTGCACAGTGTCGCTATCGACGAAGCTGCGGTCGCCGAGCAGCATCGCGCGCAGGACCGCCGCTCGCTCCGGATGATCGCGAAAAAGCGCATCGATCCGTGCAAGAAGCTCGCCTCGAACGATCGCGAATCGATAACGCCACGGCACCGGCGCATCGCCGAGGTATTCGAGCAGCAGCCCGCTCCGCAGCGCGCCTGTCAAATCGATCCGCTGCTGCGCCAGATACCCGCGCACATCGAACGCGCCTGGATCTTTGAAGTCCCGCGGCTGCCGCGCCTTCATCAGCATCTGAACCGGATCGCCTGCCAGAAAATCGTCCGCGATATCCTCGGTCCGGGCGTTCATATACAAATTCGCGCGTATGCCGCCGGAGACGGAGACCATTTGATCCGCTATCTCCACATGATCGAGATCGACTTCCACACGCCGGCCCCAAGGTAGATCGAGCGGCGTCTCGCGTAGCCTTCCGCGCCATCGCAGCGGTTGCGATAGATCGATCGTCGCGTTCGCAATCAGCTTCGTAACGTGATCGGTCGGAACGATGGCGCGCTCCACGCTCACAGCAAGCGCGCCAAGCGCGATCCACGCTCCGAGCGTCAACACCCATCCGGCTGCGCGGAATTCACGCCATAACGCAATTCCGCCAGCTAGCAGGCACAACGCAGCGATGAAGCTGAATCGCGGTGGGGAACTGCGCCAGCGGGACGCGAGTCCAATGCCTGCGGCGAAACACGCTGCAAGCCAGACCGCGGGCAGCTTCATTTTCGTCTTCGAAGGCGAACCAAGGTCTCGATGTGGAGAGTTTGCGGAAACAGATCGAAAAGTTGTACGTCAACAATTTCGTAGTCGCCTTGCTGCAGCGCGCCGAGATCGCGCGCTAGTGTCGGGGGATCGCACGAAACATAAGTGATACGGTCCGCCGCGAGCCGTGCGATTCGCTCTGCGTCGCCCGGCTCAAGGCCCGCGCGGGGCGGGTCGAGCACCACCAGCTGCGGCCGCTCTTTGTTTTTCGCGAGGAAGCGCGAGACGTCCGCGGTGCGAACTTCAATCGCGCCGGCACCCTTGATATTCGATTCCAGATCGCGCGTAGCTGCAGGATTCGATTCCACCGACACAACCCTCCCAAAACGCTTCGCAAGCGGGACCGTAAAAAGCCCCACACCGGAAAACAGATCGAACGCCAGCCGCCCGCCCGGCTCTTTATCTACAACTTCGCGCGCCATCTCGTCCACTAATACTTTGTTAACTTGAAAGAAAGAGAACTGCCCGACACGATATGCCGTACCGTTCGCTTCATACTCGATAAAGCCAGGTCCAAACAGTTCCATCCGGTCGCTGCCGGGATCATGAAACAGCAGCGAGGCCATCTCGGGAACCACTTCGCGAAACGTCGCCGCATGCTCGGACGCTCGCGAAGGAAACCCCGCGCACGTCGCCGTCAGCATCACTTTCGTGTCGGAATCATTCGCCACGGCCTCGATTTCGCGCAATCCGCGCGGAAGCTTTGCCGCAGCCAACGCATCACGCAGAGCGAGCAGTGTCTTTTCGAGCAGCGGCGACACGATCGGGCACTCCTGCACCGCGCAAAGGGACATCGATCCAGCGCGGAAGTAGCCGATCCGGAGCGCAGCCTTGCCCTCCACCGACTTCGCCACGCCGTCTTCGCCGATCTCCATCGGCCGGACTTTCCACTGCGCGCGGTTGCGATATCCATAGGGCTGCGAAGGGTGCGTCGTAATCTGCCCTGTCCATTCCACTTTGCCGATCCGCCGCAGCGTCTCGCGCAGAATTTCCGATTTGAACTCCACTTGCCGCTCATACGGAATGTGCTGATAGTCGCAGCCGCCACAATCGCCGAAATGGCGGCATTTCGGAGCGATCCGCTCGGGCGAAGGTTCGAGCACCTCATCGAGCTTCGCGCGAACGAATTTCTTTTTCTGCTCCGTGGGCGTCGCGCGCACCGTCTCGCCGGGAATCACGAACGGGACGAATACCGTCGCGCCTTCGTGGTGGGCAAGGCCCTCTCCGCCGTAAACCAGTTTCTCGATCTTTACGTCAATGGATGGCATTCGTTTTGAGCTCGAAAGGTGCGATTGCAGGATGGCGATCTACGTCAGATAAAAAAGGCTTAGGCGTGGCACGCCGAAGTGCTCGAAGGTTCGCTTTTGTAAATATTGGCGCTCGAGCTGAACCAATTGTTCGGCACTCATCTTACGCCGGTACGGCGCCAGCGAACGATCCATTTCGCGGCGAATCGAGAGCATAGCGTTGTCGTCCGCATCGGCGGCCAGCGAAGCCGAAAGCTTTTCTTCCAGCACCGTCATCCGCCGCTCCAGATCTTCCAAATCCAACGCCGCCGGCGAATCGATCAGTGGCAGGGCTTCGTCGAGCCGTGAGGCGGCTTCGTCGAGCCGGGCAGCAAGCTGGGGCAATGCCACTCGTTGTTTTTCGGCTGCAGCGCGCAGGCGCGCAGCATTCCGTTCGACGTATTTGCGAAGCTCGACGCGCGAAAACGGCTCTGCATTCGCCTTTGAAGATGGAACCTGAGGTCCCGTACCCGCGGACGCTTCTTGCGCTTCCGCCGCCGCATCCAGCACCGCGTCCACGCAATACGCGAGACTCTTCAACTGCCGCCCGCCCGCGGCCCGCTTCGAGCGATTCCAACTCTCAAATGCGCGGTCGATGCCTTTCAGCACCGTTGCAACGGGAATTCCGGCCTTCTGCCAGGTCTCCACAATCGCCCAGTCGAGCGGCGACACCAGCAAATGCGCCCCGCGCTTTTGCCAGAAATATTCCTCGATCTCTGTGAAATAGTTGAAGTAGTTGAACGTTTCCATCGGTCCGATGAGTTTGTAGCGAACGCGAAGCAATGAAGGCAGAGCGAAACAACGCCAAAGCAGAGCCTATTTTTTTCGCAACTTGGCAGGCGCCGGTTGGTTCCGTTCCCAAATGATCCGCAAACCTTCCAGGGTCAGAAATTCGTCGATTTTCTGAATGTGCCGTGAAGCCGTGCCAATCAGCGACGCTTGTCCCCCGGTCGCCACCACGGTTGTCTTTGGGCCGAGAACTTTCTTCATGCGATTCAGAATTCCGTCCACAAGGTCGGTGTAGCCGTAGAACAATCCGGACTGCATCGACGCCACTGTGTTGGTCCCGATCACTTGTCCGGGGTCCTTGATCTCCACGCGGAACAACCGAGCGGCGCGCGAGAACAGTGCTTCGGCCGAGATTCCTATACCGGGGCAGAGAACGCCGCCCAGATACTCGCCTTTCGCTGAAACCGCATCGAAATTGATCGCGGTCCCGAAATCCACAATGATGCAGGGGCCGCCATACTTCGCCAGTCCCGCCACGCTGTTGACGATGCGATCCGCGCCCACTTCGTTCGGGTTGTCATACTTCACCGGCATTCCCGTCCTGATTCCCGGAATCACGAACATCGCGTCGCGCCCGAAATAACG
Source organism: uncultured Acidobacteriota bacterium (assembly GCA_963839325.1). Taxonomy (GTDB): domain Bacteria; phylum Acidobacteriota; class Terriglobia; order Acidiferrales; family UBA7541; genus Palsa-295. The sequence goes on from CAWIUO010000007.1 coordinate 62,976, forward strand.
CTCCGCCATTCCAGCTAGGGTCGCGTTTAGCGGCGGCACGACGGAGCTGATGATGACGCCGTCGATTTCTTTCGAGCCAAGCTTCGCGAGCGTAAAAAGATCGCGGGTCAGTATGCCGTACTCGTCGATGGTCTGGTCGCGCGCGGTCGTCAGGCGCCAATTCGCCACCAGCTTCGGCCCGCGAAAAACGCCCAGCACCGTGTTCGTGTTTCCAACGTCCAAGGTCAGGAGCATTACTTGGCCTCCGCCACATCGCCCGAAATCACCGGCTCGATTCCGCCGCCGTCGTCTCGTAATACTCTCAGCACGCCGCTCGGTTCAAGCCCTGCGGTCGCGCCAGTGAACGATTCCGTCGCAGTCGTGATCCGCACGCGCTTGCCCTGAAAATAGCTCGAAACTTCCGCGAACCGTCTGAGAATCGGCGCCGCTCCGCCCGAAAGAAACAGATCGTAGTAGCGGTCGAAATGTCGCAGCAACCGCACCAGTACATCGTTCCGCGAGTGAACTTTTCCGGTCTCCATCCGCAGCGAGGTGGCGAGACCGGTCAGTTCCGGCGGCATCTTCGTCTGATTCACGTTGATCCCGATTCCTACCACTGCGTACCGCACTCGATCCGGCTCCGCATGCATCTCCGTCAGAATCCCGCAGAATTTTCTCCCGTTCACCAATACGTCGTTGGGCCATCTTATGTCGGGAATGCCGTCGAGTTCTTCCGCGGCGGCATCGCGAGCTGCGAGCCCCGCCACGATGGTGAGCAGCGGCGCGTGGGCCGGTGAAATCTGAGGACGCAGCAACAACGTGCAGTTGATGCCAGCCGATTTTTCAGTGAGCCACTTTCTTCCCGCGCGTCCGCGACCCGCGGTTTGCGATTCGGCAAGCACTACGGCGCCGTGCGGTTCGCCTTGCGCGCCCAGCTGCATCGCCACCGTATTCGTCGATTCGGTTTTGAAGTAGTGGTAAAGGCGCTTGCCGAACATCGTGCCGTGCAGCCGCGGTGCCAGCATTTGCGGTACGAGGATGTCCGGCGCCTGCTCCACGTGATAGCCGCTGCGCGCGTGGCCTTTCACTTTGACGCCCAGCTCACGCAGCGTCTCGATCCATCGCCACACGCTCTGCCGCGAAACGCCGATTTCTTCGGCGATCTTCGCGCCGCTGATCACAATCGTTGAGTTTTCGGCGAGCAGGGCGACGAGCGCGTCGATCCTGCGGTCTGTTACGCCGGGCAAGTCCCCGGCAAGGCGTTTTTTGGTCATGGCGCGAAGGTCAGGATACGCGCCTATTCGAGGGGCGACAAGCGGCGGGGGCGCTTCAGGACGGTACTTAGTCGAGCTGCTTGCGCCGCTCCGCCAGCTTTTCAAGTTCAATCTCGCGGGCGGCTAGCGTTGCTTTGAAGTCGTCGATCACTTTCGCGGGCGCTTTGCTCGTGAACGATTCATCCGCGAGGCGAGCCCGCTTCGTTCCGATGTCCTTCTTCAGCCGTTCGATTTCTTTGTCGAGACGAGCGACTTCGGCAACCTTATCGACCGCTTCGCCGTATGCGATTCGAATATCAAACTCGGCCGTCGATCGAACCGCCGCACCCGTTGGATCGAGATGGTCAGCCGAGACGTTCAGCGCTGAAAGCGTCGCGAGGCGCGTGATCGGTTCCAGATTCTGTTGCACCAGCGTCCGGAGTTGTGCATCCTTGCTGGAAAAATCGGCTGCGACGTTCTTCTTCTGATCGACCTTCATCTCCGCTCGGATGTTGCGAGCCGCCACGATGATTTCCTGCAGCGTCGCCATTTGTTTTTCCGCCGCCGCGTTCGCCCAATCGCCGCGCGCTTCTGGAAAACGATCGAGTGCAATCGATTTTGCATCCGCGGGCTGCGGCAGCCGGTGCCACAGTTCTTCCGTGAGGAACGGCATGACGGGATGCAGCAGCCGGATCGACGCATCGAGGAGCGCGAAAATGTTACGCCATGCTGCGACGGCGGCGTTCGCGGTCGGTGGACGTTCAGCTGCGGCTTGACCCACTCGATGTACCAGTCGCAAAAATCTCCCCAGAAAAAGTGGTACATGTGCTGGCACGCTTCGTGGAAGCGGAAATTCATCGAGCGCTTTGCTCGTTTCGCGCGGCCACGGCCGACAAGCCGCGAGAAAATCCAGCGATGAGCCAGACGCGCCCTCGCCCGGCGTCGTAAGGCGCCTTCGCGCGAATTTCCGGCGCGGCCAACTCTTCGAGGTGAAGCCAGCAGCGCTTGCGCCTTCTCGAGGTTCACGAAACAGAAATCGCGCGGCGTTCCAGATTTTGTTCGCAAACGCGCGCGCGCCGAGTATGCGGTCTTCGCTGAGGATGATGTCGGTGCCGGGCGCGGCCATGCTGGCAAGCATGTAGCGCAGCGCGTCGGTTCCGAATTTCTGCGTCAGCTCGAGCGGATCAACGCCGGTGCCTTTCGTCTTGGACATCTTGGCGCCTTCGGCCGTGCGCACCAGCGAATGCAGGTACAGTCGGCGGAAGGGAATTCGATTCTTTGCGTCTGCAGGGCCAGCGCTCGCACCTTGGCCCGTGAGATGCAGGCCCATCATGATCATGCGCGCATCCCAGAAAAAAAGGATGTCGTAGCCGCTGATCAGCAGGCTTGTTGGATAGTAATGTCCGCAGATCGTCCGTGTCGTCCGGCCAGCCGAGCGTGGAAAACGGCCAAAGCCCCGAGCTGAACCACGTGTCCAGGACGTCCTTGTCCTGTACGAGTTTCGCGCTGCCGCATTTCGGGCACTTCGTTGGCACGCTCGCTGCCCGCGCGTGGCCGTCGACAATCTCCACGCGCGAATCCGCAGCCGGGACCATTTCCTTGCAGCCCGCGCAATGCCAGATGGGAATGCGATGTCCCCACCAGAGCTGCCGCGAGATGCACCAGTCGCGAATGTTTTCGAGCCAGTTCAGCAGAATCGTGCGCTGATTTTCGGGGACGACTTCGATTTCGGCGTCTTTGCCGAATTCGCCGGTCACTGCTTTGCGCGCTTCTTCGGCGAGCGGCTTCATCTTCATGAACCACTGCGTGGAAATGCCGCGGCTCCACTATCGATTTGCAGCGGTCGCACGTTCCCACCGAGTGGGTGTGCTCGGCAATTTTGTCGAGCAGGCCGAGTGCTTCCAAATCCTTCGAGGACCCGCCCGCGTGCCGCGAATCGCTCGATGCCTGCGTAAGCGCCGGCTTTCTCGTTCATATGCGCGGTCGTCGGTCATCACGTCGATCTGCGGCAGATCGTGGCGCTTGCCCACTTCGAAGTCGTTGGGATCGTGCGCGGGCGTGATTTTCACCGACGCCCGTGCCGAATTCGCGGTCGACGTATGCGTCCGCGATGATGGGAATTTCGCGGTCCGTCAGCGGCAGCGCGACTTTCTTGCCGATCAGCGCGCTGTAGCGCTCATCGTCGGGATGCACGGCGACGGCGGTGTCGCCGAGCATCGTTTCCGGCCGCGTCGTGGCGACCACGACGTAGCTCGGACCACCGGCCGGCGCATCCACGATCGGATAGCGGAGGTGCCAGAGATTGCCGGTGCGCTCGTTGTGGACCACTTCCAGGTCGCTGATGGCCGTCTGGCAGCGCGGGCACCAGTTGACCATGTAGCGCCCGCGATAGATCAGCCCTTCGTGGTAGAGCCGCAGAAACGCTTCGAGCACCGCGCGATAGAGCGCCGGCTCGAGCGTGAATTTTTCGCGCGTCCAGTCGCACGACGCGCCGAGGCGAATCATCTGCTGTTTGATCGCGCCGCCGCTTTCCGCTTTCCACTTCCAGACTCGCCGCTCGAATTCCTCGCGGCCCAGGTCCTGCCGCTTCACGCCCTCTTTGTCGAGCATGTCGCTCGACCACGAACTGCGTCGCGATGCCCGCATGATCCATTCCTGGCAGCCAGAGCGTGCGTTCACCGCGCATGCGATGCCAGCGGACAAGCATGTCGATCTGCGTGTGTTCGAGCATGTGGCCGATGTGAATGGAGCCGGTTACATTGGGAGGGGGCAGAGCGATCGAAAATCGTTTCGACGGTTCACCCGGCGTGCCGGAATTCTCGGCGCGGAAAAGCTTCTCCTTGAACCAGGCTTCGGCCCAGCGCTCTTCGATCTCCTGCGGTTCATAGGCTTTCGGGATTTCGAGTGGCATCGGTTCCTTACATCCGGGAATTTCAGCGAGACAGTAATTTATGAATATAAGCGGCGGGGAAGTGCGGCGTCAAATCGAGGCGTTACGGGAATTGGCACACAATCGGCTTGCCTGATGACGCCCCACGCTATAAACTCCCCGACCATATCACTCGGAAGGTATCGCATTTCGACAACAATCTTAGTCTGCGCCCGCTCCAGCGATACGCTTCAGGCACGGCGGTACGCTGTTCGCGACTCGGGCCGGGGAGTTCCCTCATGATTGTGGACCGATTCAAGAAATCCGTCTCAGTCCTTCAATGCGCCGCTCTTTTCCTCTTCGTTACGCCGGTCGCAAACCTAGAAGCGCAAGACTCCGCTTCGAACCAGGACGCGTCGTCCAGTTCAACGTCGTCCAGCGCGGCGTCATCGACTTCGGCTACGACCGCGCCGCTCACTACCGATCAACTCGATTCGATGGTCGCGCCGATCGCGCTATATCCAGACGCGCTGGTCGCGCAAATCCTCGCAGCGTCCGCTTATCCCGACCAAGTGGCGATCGCGGATTACTGGCTCGGCCAGAACAAGAGCCTCAGCAGCACCGACCTCGCGAGCGCGGTCAATCAGCAAACCTGGGATCCGAGCGTGAAAGCGCTTTGCCAGTTTCCGTCGGTTCTGGACAATCTCGCGCACAATCTTGCCTGGACTTCGAGCCTCGGCCAGGCGTTTGAAAATCAGCAGGACGACGTGATGAATGCTGTGCAGGCTATGCGCGCGAAAGCTCAGGCCGCGGGTAATTTGCAGTCGAACCAACAAATCAGCGTGGTGCAACAGACGCCGCAGACGATCATTATCAAGCCGGCCAACCCGCAGGTGGTTTACGTTCCGGAGTACAACCCGACTGTCGTGTACGGCTCTCCGTACGTTGTGCCACTGTACACTCCTCCGCCGGTGGCTGTGGCAGTGGCGGCAGGCATCGGGTTCGGAGCGGGCATCGCTATCGGTGCCGCGGTTGGTGGAGGCGGATTCGTCGGCGGAGGCGTCGCTTTTGGCGGCGGTTGGGGCGGCTTTGGGTGGGGGTTCAACACGTGGAACTGTGGCTGGGGCGGCGGCGGCGGAGGCAACACCTACATCCACAATACGATCATTCACAACAACAACACCTACATCACTCGAAACAACTGGAACCACACCAACAACAATTACAACAATTATCACCCGTGGGGTCCCGGCCCGCACGGCGACGGCCCATATGGCCCGCACCCGTATGGCCCGAATGGCAACCAGCCCGACGGCGGCCGTAACGGAGACCGCGGGTTGATTGGCGGCAACGGCGGCGTTCAACATCAGCCCGACGGCGGCCGCAATGGCGATCACGGTTTAATTGGTGGTAATGGTGGCGTTCAACATCAGCCGGATGGCGGTCGCAACGGCGATCACGGCTTGATCGGCGGCAATGGCGGTGTCCAGCGGGACAATGATCGCGCGAATCGTTCCCATATGAGCGGTAACGGCTTCGACGCGCGTGGCGCGAGCAATCGCGGTCGAGAGAGTCGCACGAATTCCCGCCCGGCTCGGGCGCCCCGGCCGCAGCGTGCGTCTCGGCCCTCGCGTCCGTCCGGCGGCGGGCGCCGCCGCTAGTTTGTTCGCTCTGGCGGCATGCTCGGATTGAAGACTTCGCTCGAAACCGTCCGCGTAAACGGAAGCGGTATAAGTTCACGGAGAGGAAGAAATGGGATTCGTCGATTCACTTCGAATCAAGAACACGGCACAAATAAATTGGCTTCGTGCGGCAAGCGCGATTGTGCTCAGTTCGGCGCTTTTACTTGTCGGCTGCAGCGGTTCAAAAACGTCTGAAGTGCCCGTGGAATCAAGTTATGCGACTCCAGAAGAAGCCGGTCAGGCGTTGCTCGCCGCGTCCAAGTCCGCCGCCGAGAGCGGTCTCGTCCAGGTGCTCGGCTCGGGGTCGCAGCCGATTTTCAAGTCCGGTGACGCGACTGAAGACAAGGCCGGCCTCGACTCTTTCGTGGAGAAATATGATCGGATGAACCGGTGGGCCGCGCTGACCGACGGATCGCTGGTGCTCTACATCGGCGCCGACAATTATCCTTTTCCCGAGCGTTTGAAGAAAAACGCCGCCGGTCGCTGGCAGTTCGACACGCAGAGCGGGCTTGATGAGATTGTGTCGCGGCGCATCGGGCGCAACGAAATTCTGACGATCGACGCCGTCCAAGCGGTGGCCAACGCCGAGGAGCTTTACGCAAAGACGGGGCACGATGGAAATCCTCCGCATCAGTTCGCACAGCGGGTGATTAGCACGGCTGGCAAGCATGACGGACTCTACTGGCCATCAACCGATGACAAAGACGTCAGCACTCTCGGGCATGTGAAAGAGTTCGCGAATGATGCCATCGCGGCAGCAGAGAACGGCAAGGAGCCTGTTTTCGACGGTTACTACATCAAGATCCTCACCGCACAGGGCGACAAGGCAGATGGCGGCGCGAAGAGCTACCTCGTGAATGGGAAGCTGACGGGTGGCTTTGCCGTAGTTGCGTACCCGGCGAAGTATCAGGATTCGGGGATCATGACGTTCCTAGTGAGCCGCGAAGGCGTGGTCTATCAGAAGGATCTCGGCGCGAATACCGCGACCGCCGCGGCGGCGATTGATTCCTACAATCCCGACGAAACGTGGGTGGAGGCGGAGCAGATCCCGGCGCGGAAATAAAAAGGCGCGAACGACAACCGTTCGCGCCCGTTCCGTCTCGGAAATTCCTACCGGTCTTTTTTCTGAAGTTCGCTCTGGACCAGATTTTCGAGCAGCGGCTTCATGCCCTGCGAGAGCATTTCCTGCAGTTGCGGCTGAAGCTTTTCGAGGACCTTGCGGACCACGTCATCGACGACCACGTTCGAGTCCGATCCGTTCCCGCCGGCGTGGGTTTCTAGGGCCGGCGGCATGAGGAACGGAATGTCCGAGAGCGCCTCGCGATTGGTGGGCGGCAAAGTCGGGATGCGTTCGCCGAAGTCTTCTTCTTTCGCGACAGCCTCGGAAGTTTCGAAGAACGACGACGGCGCAGGATCGAGCAATCCTTCCTGCGAGTCCACAGTTTCGGCGAACGCCGGTTCCGGTTGCGGATCGGCGGCCAGCGGCTCTTCGGTCTGCGCTGCGTAACCGGAAGTCGAATCCAGATTCTCGGTGACAAAGAGCGGCTCGCTTGGCGCATGTTCTGGCTCGGCTTCGTCAGGCGCCGCGTCGGCTGGAGAGACCATCAGCTCCGCCGGCGTTTCGATGATCGGGGCCGTCTCATCCGCCTGGTGCGCGCCATAGGAATCCTGATGGACTGCGGTTTCGCTCGAGGGGAAGTGATACGAAGAGCTTCCAAATTGTGGCGCGGAATCGGCGAAGTTGCGGGGCTCAGTGTCGAACTTTTCTCCGAGGTCGATTCCCGGTGCGGAAGGAAGCTGTTCGGCCCAGTCGCTTGCGTCAGGCGCGGCGATAGCTGATTCCGCGGGCGACGACGCAAGCACGGCTTCTTCGGATTTGGATTCGATTTCTGAGGGCTGGTGCGTCACCGCTTCGTGCGCCAGTTCGCCGACAGCATCCACAGGCGAAGACTCGGCTGCGACATGCGACGTCGCTTCGACTCCTAGCGGACGCTCTTCCACGTGCGTACGCGTCTCGGGAGCGCTTCCGGAGAGACTCTCCATCCAATGCGCTGCCGCGGGCTGCTCGGGCAGCGGGGACATCATGTCCATCCAGCCGCGGCTGGTGGAATCGTGCTGCGATTCGTGCGAATGAGTCTCGATGGAAGCGGCAACCGCAGGCGTTGGCGTTTCTTCGCGCGTGGCTTCAAATACGCGTTCGGGCAGCGGCTTCGGCGAAGAAGCTTCAGCGGCGGATCCGGATTCAACAGCTTTCGATTCTAATGAGAACGGCGCCGGAGCTTTTTCCTCCGACACGTCTGCGGACATCAGTTCAAGGGCCGGCGTCTCTTCAACAGCCGCCGGCGGAACTGCGACGGGCTGCTCGACCGGAGCGGCGGATGCGACGACTTCGGAAGCCGGGCGAATGTCCCATTCGGATGTCTCGTCTTCCTTCGCAATCGCGGGCGCTTCGACTTCCGCAGCTTTAGCTTGCGCGGGAGGTTCGGGCGCTTCCAGGTTTTCCTTTACGTGCTTCGGCGGAACATCTTTCTCCGATGGAAACGTGATGGGTTCGAAATCGCGGCCATAGGAGTAAATCGGATCGGCCGAAACATTCTCGGGAATTTCAAAGTCGGTGTTGGCGCGGCGGCGATCAGTGGCTGTAGCCACGTCATCGAACTCTTCTTCATCGTCGTCGATGGCGCTGACGCTGGTTTTCGGACCGCTCGCGACTTGCGGACCACTCTTTACTTCGGATGCTTTCGGTGCCGCCGGTTCGGAAGTCTTCTCTGCGGATTCCTCTTCGTCGGCGTCGAGGCCGCGGACACCTTTGCCAAATCCATATATGACGGCGGCTTCTTCCGGCGTGGGCTCAGGAAAGTGGGGCAGGGGCTTGGGTTCAGCTTTGGCCGGAATTTCCATGGCCGGCAGGGGAGGCGGCGCTGCAGCGGCGGCCGCGGCTTCCTTCTGCTTGGCCCATTCGGCCATTACACGAGGATTCTTTTCGAGCGCGGACATTACCATCGCGATCAAGGGATCGGGAGGGACGAATGGTTTCTTCAGGACGCCATCGGCGCCTACGCGACGCGCTTCTTTTTCATCGAGGGGATCGAACGCGCCGACCAGAAGAATCACGGGGATATGCGCGAAGCGGGAATCCTTCTTAACGAATTCGCAGACTTCATATCCGTTGCGAACCGGCATAAAGACATCGGCCAGAACCAGGTCAGGATTGGCATCGGGAACCTTGCGCACGGCCGCTTCGCCGTTGCCGACGGCCACGACTTCGACACCTCGCTCCTGAAACGCGAGAGTGACCATTTTTTGGATGTTTGTATTGTCGTCGGCGACCAAAATCCTGGGCACTTTGTTCCCCTTGCGTGGCACCCCAAGCGACACGCCTACTCCGGCACGCACTCTATTGCAGCACCCCGCAAGGGGGGCGTCAATAAAGTCGAGGTACAGGAGTGCACCAGCTGTTAGCAGGGAGTAAACAGGTTTTTTACTGACCCTTGGACCACGGCAAAATTTTCTTTACGCCCTTCTTTTTCTTGCTGGTGGACTCGCCGGTGGAATCCGCGGCGCTGGACGCTTTCGCAGTGGACGCGTCGGGCGATGCGGTGGTGGTTGCCGGAGCTTGCGAATTGCTGGACGCGCCTGCTGGGCTGCCGGCGGCAGCGCCGGAACTGCTTTCCGTTGATACGTTTGCGGGTGGTGCGGCGGCGGGCGTGGGAGCCGTGCCATCGGCGCTTGCAGCGCTGCCCGAATCAGCGGCAGCGGCGTTATTATCGAGGGTAGAAGTGGTCGCAGCCTGCGATTCGCCTGGCGTGGGAACCTGTGCTTGAGGCTCGCGAGGCGCATCGGACGTGGGCTGGGCCTTGTCATCGACAGGGGTGATGATTTCGGCACCAACGCCGGTCTGCGCGTCCGCGTTCGGGTCAACGGCGTGTCCCGATCCGGCAGCTTCTTCGACGCTCACTGGGCCGTTGCTATCGTCTGCTGAGGCTTGCGTGCGACCCGAACCTGTAACCGTGAACGATGGGCCTTGAGCGCCGGGCTTCAAGACATCGGTTGCCGAAACGGCATCGTCCGGAGGATTCATCTGGGGCGTGCCGTAACGCGCCGCCACGGTGACGTCCGGGCTGCCCTTGATCATGCTCATGCCTTTGGAGGTGATCGGGTTCTGACGATGGGTCTTTTCGTAGGCGAGTTGTTGTTGTTCGCGGATCAGCGCATTCCCATCGGCGGTGGGTACCGGCTTACCCATCGCCTTCAGGCGGGCCTGAGCTTCGGCGGCCGATTTCGAGAGGGGATAATCGGTAACGATGCGGTCGTAGCACTTGGCGGCGAGATCGCCCCAGTGGCTCTTGTCGTCCTCATTCTTGGAGACCTGACGAGCGCGATCGTAAATGTCGCCGAGCATCCATAAGGCCTGATCGTTCTGGCTATAGAGAGGGTAGCGGTCCGAAAGTTCGACGAGACGCGCGGCAGAAGCGCGGTAATCCTGTTTCGTAAAGTAGTAATAGTAAGCGATCTTGAATTCGCCGTCGGCGAGGATTTCCTGAACATCGCGAAGGTACTGCTCGGCTTTTGGAACGAGCGGGCTTTGCGGATATTTGATCAGGAAAGATTGAAATTCATCCTCAGCCTGCTGCGCCTGAGTGGTGTCGCGGTCGGCTTTTTCCATCATGTGATAGTGCGCGAGGCCGACCTGCATCTGCGCGTAGGACGCTTCGTTCTCGAGGAACGGGAAGAAGGTCTGGAAGTCTTTGTATTCCTGAATGGCTTGAGTGAGATTGCCGGTGCCGCCTTCTTTGTAATACGAGTCGGCGACCATCAATTTTGCTTTGGCGAGGTACTCGCTGTCCGGATAGGTGTTGACGAGAGTTTGCAGGGCGAGGCGGCCTTCGGTGAATCGTCCGTGCTTCAAATCGTCCTGAGCGCGATCGTAGAGAACTTTGTCCGGCTCGGCGCCGCCGCTGGTGTCTTTTTCTTCGGAAGCGGTTTTGACGACATGAGGCTTAATGGGCTTCGAGGAGCTGGAGGTGTGCTTGAAGGGAATTCTGCTCTTCTTTGGTTTCGCGGCTGAACTGCTGGCAGCCGGAGTGGTACCCGATTTCGCGGCGGGCGCCGCTGCGGGGGTTGCCGCAGGCGCGGCATCGGCGGGCTTGGCGTCCGAAGCGTCAGCGGGTTTTGCGTCGGCAGGCGCCGGTTCCACGTCGGATTGGCCGCTGCCACCTGTTTGCGGCGTGGGAGTCTGCGCGTGAGCAGCGGGACCGATGAGGAAAAGCAGGGACAACGCCGCGAACGGCAAAAACGAACAGCGCCAAACAACCGATTTCGAAGAATTCATCGTGTCTTATCCAGCCCTTTAGGTCGCTAAGGTTAGGTTTTCAGGCTCACCGCATCGGCGGCAAGCCGCTTCAGGTTTTGCGTTGCAGCCGCTGGATCGGCCGTGTGAAAGATCGATGTGCCAGCTACGAACGAGTTCGCCCCCGCTTGAGCCAGGAGGGCGATGTTGTCGTGATCGACGCCCCCATCCACTTCAATCCGGAAGGAACGATTATACCTTCTGCGCAACTCGTGCAACTGGCGAATTTTTTCGTATGCATTGGGCAAAAAAGCTTGTCCGCCAAAGCCGGGATTTACAGACATCACGAGAACGGTATCCACCTTGTCGAGCACTTCGGACAGCATCCCCACCGGAGTAGCGGGATTGATCACCGCACCCGCTTCCGCACCAAGCTCCCGAACCATCGCGAGCGCCCGGTCGAGGTGAACCGTGGCTTCTTCGTGGACCAGGACGCGGTTCGCGCCGGCTTTGACGAAGTCTTCGATGAATTCTTCGGGTTGCTCGATCATGAGATGCACATCCAGCGGGAGGCGGGTTGCCTTGCGCAACGACTCGAGGACGGGCAAACCGAGAGAAAGATTGGGGACGAAGTGGCCGTCCATAATGTCCACGTGGAGAGCGTCGGCGCCTGCCTGTTCGACGAGGCGGACTTGCTCACCCAGCTTCGCGAAATCGGAGGCGAGGATGGAGGGTAGGATTTCGATGCGCGCGTAGGTCATGAAATCACCGGAATTCTAACACAGGGACACGGTAGAGGCGCGGTTGGGGGGCAAGAGTGAAAGGCTGCCGGGTGATGAGGCTACGAGGACCTGGCGTTACGAGAGTGGGGTGGCGGTTTGAGATGAGCGAGGCTGCGGGTTGGTGAGGACGGCTCGGTGGCAAGGAGATGGTTCGTCCGCTGGCGCGGCCGAGCGATCGCAGTCCACAGGGTTCGGTGATGGGGTGGGCTTTTGCGTTGAGCGAGGCTACTGGGTGGTGTGGGCGGCTCGGATGGCCGGCAGTGGTTCGGCGAGTTGGGCCGCGCCTCCGCGCTCCGCGAGAACCGTGTGGATCGGCGTCGTTGGCGCGAATGACGATAGGCCGCGGCGATTTCTGGGTCTCGAAAAATGTTTGGTTAGCGTCGATTAGAAATGGCGCGGTGGTTTGTTTTGTTGGAGTTGCGAGGATTTCTAATCGCGAAAGCGCGATTAGAAATTTGGGTTCGGAAGAAGGGGTGATGCCGGGGAGAGTGCGTCCGGCGGCGTGAAAGGGGCGGCCGCTTGGCATGTGCGCTTGCTGTGGGGCTAATATTTTGTCCCGAACTGAGGTTACCACAAAGGTATGATGATGTAAAGAGAATAGTATGTTCCCAAAATGGGAATTCGGTTGACACATTGGTGGCGTGGCTATGGAAGGCGAAGAGAGATCCTTCGCCCGATGAATCGGGCTCTGGATGACGGCTTTGCTTCGTGAGGGCGCGGGTGCGAGGCGTGGTACCGGTTGACGTTCGTGGGGAGCGTTTGGGTGCTGGACGAGGCAGCGGAGTGCCGGGGGACTGTTAGGTGGCAAAAGCGGCGGCTCGCCCGCCGCACTCAAAAAGGGTTGGGTGGCGTTGATCGCCTGAAGAGGCTGCGGGGGGGCGAGCATTGCGTGGAAAAGAGCAAAAAACTATTCGGCGAGCTGGAGGTCGATGGAGGAGCCAGCGTCCACGCGGGCTCCGTGAAGGGGAGTTTGAGCCAGCACGGTGCCATGGAGGGCGCCGGGTTCGGGAGTTGCGGTGATTTTGCCGATGTGGAGGCCGGTGCCGACGAGACGCTGCCCGGCTTCGACCAAAGTCAGGCCCGTGAGTTCGGGCATGACGAAGGCTGCGGGGCGAGGGCCTAGTGAGACAAGCATGTCCACGTGCGGAGAGGTGACATCGGAAGTGCCGGGAGCGGGATCCTGCTGGAGGACGGAGTCGTCTTCGGTGCCGGATAGGTAGAGGCTGGAAATTTCGCCGGTTTGCAGGCCGGAGCGGAGAAGCTCGATGCGCGCGGCGCGGATGCTACGGTCGGTGAGATGGGGGATGGTGGCTTTTTGCGGGCCAAGGCTCACAACGACGTGAGCATACTGTCCGATCTTTACGCGCGAGCCGGCGATGGGACTCTGGCGGATCACGGTGTCGGCAGCCGCGGAGTTGTAAAGGCGCTCTTCGACTTTCATTCCGACGCCTCTCCCTTGAAGTAGAGCCTGGGCTTCGCTGCTTGGTTTACCAGTGACGTCGGGAACGGCGACTTCGCGGCCTTGAATGGCGAAGCGCATAGCAGTGATGGCGCTGAGGAAAGCGACGGACGTGAGAATGAAGGCGAGGAGCGCCATACGGAAGATCCATTGGAGTCTGTCGCGAAGGGTCATGGGTCGGTAGCGGCGGTGCCGATGATACGAGGAAAAAGACTAGCACGGCGGGGGATTGGCAATCACGGATGTGCGAAAGAAATACGGGGGAGTGCGGTTGATTGGTGGACGCGTGTGGGTCCGGGAAGGCGAAGAGAAATCCTTCGGCCGATGAATCGGCCTCTGGATGACGACGGGTGGATTGGGTGGTAGAGGCAGGCTGGGGCTAGGCAAGTCGTTCGAGGATGGCGGCGAAAAATCCGTCGGTGTTGTGGGTGCCGGGGAGGATGTGGAACTGGCCGGAGGCGTCGAAGAGTTGAGTGGGATCGATTCCGGGTGCGAGTTTATTTTGGAGCGGAGCAGAGGCTTCGGCGGCGGGGACGCGGCGGATTTTTGTGTTGGCGGCGAGGGCTGCGGAGATGATGGCTTCGTTTTCTTCGCGTTCGATGGAGCAGGTGGAGTAGATGAGCCGGCCGCCGGGTGCGAGGTTTGCGAGCGCCATGGCGAGCAGAGCTGATTGGAGCGGCTTCAAAGTTGCGAGTTGGTCGGCAGAGAGGCGCCAGCGGATTTCGGGATGGCGCGTGAGAGTGCCGGTGCCGGAGCATGGCGCGTCCACGAGGATGCGATCGAATTTTTGGGCGAAGGGGAGAGGCTTTGCGGCGTCGAGCTGGATGATGTGGACGTTTTTTGCGCCGAGGCGGGCGAGCTGGTCGCGAGTGGCGCGCAGGCGGTGGGAGTGGAGGTCGGAGGCGAAGACTACGCCATTCGGCGCGGCGGCGCGGGCGAGGATGGCGGTCTTGCCGCCGGGAGCGCAGCAGAGGTCGAGAACTTTTTGGCCGGGCTCGACGCTCAGGAGAAGCGGGATGGCTTGGGACGCTTCGTCCTGCATGGCGATTTGTCCGGCGCGGAAAGGCGCGGAACGGGCGATGCTGCCGCCTCTGACGGAGAACGCGTCGCGTAGAAACGTGCCGGGAGAGACATGGAGGCCGGAGCGTTCGAGTTCGGCGATGAGTTCGTCGCGCATTTCGGGAGCGGTCGCGTGGCAGGAGACGCGCGGCGGGCGGTTGTTCGATTCGAGGATGTGGATGGTTTGGGGTTCGCCGTATTGGGTGAGCCAACGTTCAACGAGCCATGTGGGATGCGAATGCAAAACTGCCAGCCACGTGGCGCGGGAGGCTTCGGCTTTTGCCGCGGCGAGGAGAGTCTCGGCGGGGACTTTTGCTTCGTCGGCGCAGCGGCGAAGGACGGCGTTGACCAGAGGGGCGGCGGAAGTTTTGCGCGCGAATTTCACGAGTTCGACGGATTCGCTGACGGCGGCGCGGGCGGGAATGCGCTCGAGAAAACGGACTTGGTACAGGCCCATGCGCAGGGCGATGGCGACGGCGGCGTCGAGACGCTGGATCGGCTTTTTGGTGTGACGCGCGAGGAGCGTATCGAGAAGGCGCTGCCAGCGGAGTACGCCGAGGGAAATTTCGGTGGCCAGCGCGGCGTCTTCGGGTTTTACGGAGGCGTCGAGCTTGGAGTGAAGAAGTTCGGAGGCGTACGCGTCTTCGGCAGCGACGCGAGAGAGAACGTCGAAGGCGATTTTGCGCGAGGCGCTAACTGCCAAAGGATTCACCGGCGGCAAGGCGTTCGCCATTTGCGAATTCACGGGCGGTGATGCGTTTGCGGCCTTCGCGCTGGACTTGCTCAAGGCGAAGCGTGGTCAACTTGCCGCAATCGATGAAGATGTCGCCGAGCCGGGCGGTGATCGTGCCCGGAGGGCTCCCGCTGGATTCGCAGACGACGGGCTTGCCCCAGATAGAGCACTGGTTTCCGCGGAAGGTGGTGAAGGCGCCGGGCCAGGGTTGGAAGGCGCGCATGCGGTTGTAGATCGCGGCCGAGGTGCGCGTCCAATCGATGCGGCCGTCTTCTTTTTTGAGGGGCGGAGCGAGAGTGGCTTGGGTGTTGTCTTGAGGAGTGGGAGTGATTTTGCCGGCGGCGAGGCCCTCGAGGGATTCGATTATAAGAGGCGCGGCAGCGGAGGCAAGGCGCGCATAGAGTTCGGGCGAAGTTTCGTCGGCGCCGATTTTGGTTTCGTAGTTTAGGAGCATGGGGCCGGTGTCGAGGCCGAGGTCCACTTTCATCGTGGTGAGGCCGGTGATTTTTTCGCCGTTGGCGATGGCCCAGTGGATCGGAGCGGCGCCGCGGTATTTCGGGAGGAGCGAGCCGTGGACGTTGATCCAGCCGAGGCGGGGGATGGCGAGCAGTTGCGCCGGGATAATTCTGCCGTAGGCGATGATGACGACGGCGTCGGGCTTCGGATTTTCGAAGTAGGCGAGGACTTCGGGCGATTTGAGTTTGGTTGGCTGAAAGACAGGAATGCTGCGCTGTTCGGCGGCGATTTTTACGGGAGATTTGGCGAGGGATTGGCCGCGGCCGGACGGGCGGTCAGGCTGAGTGACGACGCCTTCGACTTTGAATTCGGGCTCGGACGCGAGAGCGACGAGAGAAGGCACGGCAAATTCCGGGGTGCCGCAAAAAATGATTCTGAGCGGCACTGGATTCCTACCACTCGCCCGCTTTCTTCATTTTGCGGATTTTGCGTTTGATCATGTCGCGCTTGAGCATGCTGAGGTGATTGATAAAGAGAACGCCGTCGAGATGATCGATTTCATGGCAGAAAGCGCGGGCGAGAAGGCCTTCGCCGCGCATTTCGAATTCCTGGCCGGCGGCGTCTTGCGCGCGGATGGTGACGTACTGCGGTCGCGCGACGTAACCGCGGAAGCCGGGCAGCGACAGGCAGCCTTCCTCTTCGCGCTGCTCGCCTTCGGAATAAGTAATTTGCGGATTGGCGCAGACGAGCTTGGCTTCGGGATTTTTTCCGTTGGAAACGTCGATTACGGTGACGCGAAGGCCGATGCCGACTTGAGGAGCGGCGAGACCGACGCCGTTTGCGGCGTACATGGATTCGAACATGTCGGCGATGAGAGCCTGAAAATCCTCGTCGAATTTTTCAACGGGCTTGGTGGGCTTCTCCAGAATCGGATCGCCGTACTTCACAATCGGATGAATCATCTTTCCAACATACCTCTTCGGGAACGGTGTCTTTTCATTTTAGAACGCGTCGAGCTGTTTTTGGTAGCCGTCGAAGTTGCGGCGGGTCTCGGTAAGAGAGTCGCCGCCAAATTTTTCCATGAAGGCGGCGGCAATTTCGAACGCGACCATGGCTTCACCGGCGACGCCGCCGGCGGGAACGACGCAAACATCGGAACGTTCGTAGGCGGCCTTGATGGCTTCTTTGGTGTTCAGATCGGCGGTCATCATGGCGCGCCGCAGGGTGGAGATGGGCTTCAGGTAGCCGCGGACGACGATGTCGCTGCCGTTGGTAATGCCGCCTTCGAGGCCGCCGGCGCGATTGGAAGTGCGATCGAAGCGGTGGCGCGCGGCGTCGTAAATAATTTCGTCCTGAACTTCGGAGCCGTAGCTGGTGGCATTCGAGACGCCGGTGCCGAATTCGACGGCTTTCACGGCTTGAATGGACATGACGGCGCGAGCGATTTTGGCGTCGAGCTTTTCGTCCCACTGGACGTGCGTGCCGAGGCCCGGAGGGACGCCGTGCGCGACGACTTCAAAGATGCCGCCGACGGAATCGCCGGCGCGAAGGACGTGATCGACTTCGGCTTTCATGCGCGTTTCGGTTTCGGGATCGACGCAACGGAGCGGAGAATCGAGATTCTCGCAGACGGCTTCGATTTCCTGCCAAGTGGCGGCGCGTTCGAGTTTCACGTGGCCGACGGCGATGGTGTGGCTGAGGATGTGGATGCCAAATTCGCGGAGGAGTAGTTTGGCGAAGGAGCCGGCGGCGACGCGAGCGGCGGTTTCACGGGCGGAGGCGCGCTCGAGGATGTAGCGGGCGTCATGCAGATTAAATTTTAGCGAGCCGGCGAGATCGGCGTGGCCGGGGCGCGGCGCGGTGAGCGGGCGTTGCGGACTTTTTTCGCCTTCGGCGAGGCTTGTGGCGGAGTCTTCGGATTCTTCGACGGGGAGAGCTTTCTCCCAATTTTTCCAGTCGCGATTTTCAATGCGAACGGCGATGGGCGCGCCGATGGTCTTTCCGTGGCGGACGCCGGCGAGAATGTCGGCCTGGTCTTTTTCGATGCGCTGGCGAGCGCCGCGACCGAAGCCGAGCTGGCGGCGGTGGAGTTCGCGGTTGATGAAAGCGAGATCGACGGGAACTCCGGCGGGGAAGCCGGAGAGCCAGGAGATCAGAGCTTGGCCGTGGGATTCACCCGCGGTTACGAATCGGAGCATCGTCAGTCGGCCTCGAGAGCTGTGAACAAAGTGTAGATTCTAGCGTACGCGGAGATTTGCGGCTACAGGCGGATTGACAGTGCTGCGGTGAGACAGGCGGTCTCGGTGGGGAGTTTTGCGGGCTTTGATTGGGAAGCTTTGCCCGCTAGGCGCGTGTTGGGCGGTGTGGCTGACGTGCGGACGGCGATAGCAAGCTCCCGCAGTCCAAGGGGGCTGTGCCGTTAAGCTCCATTTATCGAGAAGGCGGAAGGTTCCGGCAAGCCATGCATCGATGAGTGGAAGAGTGTATGTGGCTTCGGAGTGGGGCAGGCTATAATTCGGGGCCATGACGCGCGCCGCTACGCCGGCTGAAAATGAGCGCAAACCTGAAAGCGTCGTTCCTGGCGATCCGCTCATTTCGTTTCACGATATACATCTCAGCTCGGAAGGCTCGGAAGTCCTGCGCGGCGTTTCCTTCGATGTGCAGCATGGCGAAACCAAAGTTCTGCTCGGAGAAACGGGCACCGGCAAAACTGTGCTGATGAAAATGGCGGCGGGCCTGATCCATCCCGATTCCGGGAACGTGACGGTAATGGGGCGGGACGTCAGTGCGATGACCGAGAAGGAGCTGCTGCATTTCCGGCGGCAGATGGGATTTGTGTTTCAGGAAGGAGCGCTGTTCGACTCGATGGATGTGGCGGACAACGTGTCGTTCCGGCTGCGCGAAGAAAATACGGACGAAGCGGAAATCGATACTCGAGTGCGCGAGGCGCTGAAGTTCGTGGAGATGGAGCACGCGATCGACAGGTTTCCGGCGGAGCTATCGGGCGGGATGCGACGGCGCGTTTCGATCGCGCGGGCGCTGATCGATAAGCCGCCGATCGTGTTCTACGATTCTCCGACGGCAGGCCTGGATCCGGTGACGTCGCAGACAATCATTACATTGATCCTGCGCGGAAGGGATTTGCAGGACGTGACGTCGCTGCTGGCGACGCATCGCGTGCAGGATGCGTTTGGGCTGGCGAATTTCCGGTTCGACAAGGCAACGGGAAAAGTGGTGCATTCCGGAGCGATGGAAATGAGCGAGGATCGGACGCGCGTGGTTCCATCGAAGCCGAAGACCGGTGCGGCTGCCGCGTTGGCACCCGCGCCGACAAACGTGGTGGTGCTTCACGACGGAGTGATTTATTTTGAAGGCGCGGTGGACGACCTGCTGGAGACGCAGGACCCGTACCTGAAGAAGTTTCTGGCGTCGGCCGAATAAAGCAGCGAAGAGCGCGCGAGGAACGGAAGAGCAGAGGCGGAACCCGAGGAGGCATTTCGATGGCGCAGCGCAAGCAGATTACCTGGAGCGAACTTCGCGTTGGCCTGTTTGTGCTGGCGGGACTCTTGACGCTGGCGATCGGGATTTTCTGGGTCACCGGCGCGGGAAGCCTGGGACCGAAATATCGCCTGTACACGTATTTGCCGGAAGTAGAGGGAGTGGCGGCGGGAGCGCCGGTGCGGCTCGATGGCGTGGATATCGGAACGGTGGAAGCGATCCGCATTAATCCTAAGCCGACGGGCCGAGACGACAGTATTCAGCTCACGATGCGAATCGGCTCGCGCTATAAGGACGAAATTCGAACTTCATCGCAGGCCAGCCTGATTACCGAGGGCCTGCTCGGCAATCGCTACGTCACCATCACGCGCGGGCTTAGCGGCACGCCGCTAAGTGCCAACGATACGGTACCGGGCGCGAGCGAGGTGGGAATCGCAGCGATGGTGACGCGTGGCACGGCGCTGATGGACAAGCTAACAGTCCTGTCCGACGATATCACGGCGGTGGCGGCCGATATTCACGAGGGCAACGGAACGGTGGGGAAATTGATCAACGATCCGGCGCTGTACAACCACTTGAACGCGACGGCGGAACATTTCGATTCGATGTCCGGAACGCTGGCAAAGGGAAATGGAAGCCTGGGGAAGCTGCTGACGTCGGATGATTTGTACAACGAAGCGCACGAGACGGTGACGAATTTGAACGATGTGCTCGGCGCAGTGAAAGATCAGAAGGGCACGGTGGGGAAGTTGGTGTACGACCCGGCGGCGTACAACAGCGCGAAATTGTTTTTGGATAACGGGAATAGCGTGTTGGGCGACGTGCGGGCGGGGAAGGGTTCGCTGGGGAAATTCGCGACCGATGACAGCTTGTTCAACAATTTGAGGGATGCTTCGGCGAATTTCAGGGATGCGTCGGCGAAGATGAATTCGAATACGGGGACGGCGGGAAAATTGTTCTCCGATCCGGCGCTGTACGACAACTTGACGGGGCTGACGGGCGACTTGCGATTGCTCGTGAGTGATTTTCGGAATGATCCGAAGAAGTATTTGCGGATTCGGGTGACGGTGTTTTAGGAAGGCACTCGCAGCGAGCCGGCTTATGCCGGCCTGGCACGGCCTGACAGCCCATATTACAGCGTCCTTCAGTTGCTGAAGCACACAGGCGAACTCCGGCCTGTGCCACCTCGGAGTCTCTCCCAATTTGTGGGTGTCCCGGCGATGACGGTTGCCAGAATATCGAGGGGAAGTCGTAGGAGGACCGCCTGCCAGGCAGTCCGACGACTCGCGGTTGGCGCTCCTCGTGAAGCTGAGTTAGGAGTCTTTTGAGGTCTCGGAGTCGGCGGGGACGGGTTCGGGGGCGGCGTCGGACGGAGAGGGTGGTTGTTTTTTGGAAAGCTCGGCGGCGAGTTCGCGGATTTTTCGAAGGTCGAGTTTGCCGGTGCCGAGGTGGGGCAACTCTTCGATTTGGAAATACTGATTGGCGCGCGGGAGCCAGAGATTGGGAAGACCGGCGCTGCCCAGTTTTTCGAGGACCGGAGCGAGTTCTTCGGGGGTCACAGTGTGAAGTACGACGAGACGCTCGCCTTTCTTTTCGTCGGGCACGGCCGTGACCACGAAACGCTTTTCCACCGCCTCCGATAGTTCCTGCAACTTTTCTTCGATTTTGATGTGCGGCACCATCTCGCCGCCGATTTTGCTGAAGCGGCTGAGGCGATCGGTGATGGTGAGAAATCCGTCTTCGTCTTCCGAAGCAATATCCCCGGTGACGTACCAACCGTCTTTCAAAACTTGCGCCGTTTTTTCGGGCTGGTTCAGGTAGCCCTTCATGATATTCGGGCCGCGGACCATCATCAGGCCGGCCTTGTCCACTCCGAGGCGTTCTCCGGTTTCCGGATCGACGATGCGCACGCTAACGCCAGGAAGCGGATGGCCGATGTGTCCCCGTTTGGCGCCGACTTGGCGGAAACCCGGCGCGCGGAAGTCCCGCGTGTTGACCGCGACGACGGGCGAGCATTCGGTGGTGCCGTAGCCTTCGAGTGGACGAATGCCGAAGCGGTCTTCGAAAGCGAGAGCGAGCGATTCGGGAAGCTTTTCCGCGCCAACGACGACGAATTCCAGGCTGCCGAAATCTTCAGGCAAGCAGCGGCGCGTGTAGGCCTGGAGGAACGTGGGCGTGGCGAGAAGGAAGGTGACTTTGTAATCGCGGACCAGTTCGCTAACGGCGACGAGATCGAGCGGGCTGGGATGAAAAGCGACGCCGATGCCCATCACGGCGGGCAGCCAGAGCGTGACGGTGAAGCCGAAGGAATGGAAGAAAGGCAAGACGCCGAGAAGTACGTCGGACTTTTGGAGCATGAAGGTCTGGCCCATCTGCTCGATGTTGGAGGCGATGTTGTAATGCGTGAGCATTACGCCCTTGGGCTCGCCCGTGCTGCCGCTGGAAAAAATGATGGTGGCGAGATCGTCGAGCGTGCGCATTTTCCCGGCGCTGAGATTGCGTTCGAGAAGCGGGCCGGGAAGAAACCAGAGGAGAAGCGCGACGAGGCGCTCGCCGAGGCCGGGCGCAGCGGCGACTTCTTCGAGCAGAACTTTTTCGCCGGGAACCTCGATGGGAAGTTTTTCGAGAAGCAGCTTGGTGGTGATGACGGTTTTGAGTTTGCACTGCTGCGCGCAGGAGGCGATGGTTTCGTTCGAGGCGGTGTAGTTCAAGTTGACCGGAACTTTCCCGCTGATCATGGCGGCGAAGTTCACCAGAGCGCCGGGAACGGAAGGAGGCAGAAGAATGCCGACCATTTCCTGGCCTTCCCAGGTTTTGCGCAATCGTCGCGCGAGGAAAATCGAGCTGAGCAGCGCGGCGCCCCATTTCATGCGCGGGCGGCGCTTGTCTCCCATGGCGAAGCGGAACGGGCGAGTGTGCCCGGTGCGAATGAAGGAACGAACGAGCGTCATCATGCGATGACGATGGTGCATGAAGGAGTCGCTCTGGAGCTCCTGCACGGCTTCGCGGACTTCGAAGGCAGAGGCGGTGTTCGGCATGGGCTTGCCGAAGGTGACCGTGACGGGATACGGAATGCGGCGCGGGAGCTTCCAGATGAATCGTCCGCGTTCGTAGCTGAAGATGCTGCCCCAGACTCCGTCGAGATAGACGGGAATGATGGGCGCATCGACGCCTTTCATGATGCGTTCGAGGCCGCGGCGAAACGGGAGAAGCTGGCCGATGCGGGTGATCTGGCCTTCGGCGAAGATGCAGACGACTTCGCCATTTTTGATGGCGTCGCTGGCGGCGCGGAGAGAGTGAATCATGTCGCGCGGGCGAAGCTGGGAAGAGATGGGGATCGCGTCGATCATTTTCGCGAAGGGCTTGATGTAGGGGAGATCGTAGATGTCTTTGAACATCAGGAAGCGGATGGGGCGATCGACGGAGCCGAGGAGGAGCAGAGCATCCACGAGCGACATGTGATTGGCGACGAGGAGCGCGCCGCCGTGGCTGGGCAGATTTTCGCGATTGTGGACGCGGAGGCGGTAGATGGTGTGCGTGACCACCCAGAGCGCGAGGCGGATCAGGGTGTCCGGCACAAGATAGACGGCGAAGCAGGTCATGATGCCGGTGAGAATGGCGCCGTCCAGGAAAATGGTTCCGGCCGAGTGGCGGAGAACCGTCGAGAAGAAATAATAGGCGCCCGCCGCGATGAACACTCCGATGAACGACCAGAAATTCGCCGCGGCGATGACGCCGCCTTTGTCTTCGGGCTTGGGGCGGTGCTGAATCAAGGCGCCAATCGGAACCGCGAAAAATCCTCCGAAGAAACCGAGGAGAGCGAGAAGGATCGAGGCGCTGGTCATGGTGTGACCTTCGCCATAGAGAAGCCCGCCAAAGATGGTCATGCCGACCGCGCCGAGCGGGATGAGACCAACTTCGATTTTTCCGCCGGAGAGGTAGCCGGCGGCGAGGCTGCCGATGCCAATGCCGATGGCCAATGCAGCCTGGATGTAGCTGGTTTTGGCGTCGTTCACTTTCAGGACGTCGTGACCGTAAACGACGATCACAAACTGAACGAACGCGGCGAGGAACCAAAGGTAGGCGTTGCCGAGAACGGCCCAGCGAAGTACGCGGTCCGCGTGGATGGTTTTCATTTGAACGTGGAGATCGCCGATGGGATTGATCTTGAGCTGTTTTGAGGGATCGGCGGCGGGGACGTGGGTGATGAAAAAACTGGTTGCGAGGCCGAAAAGGGTGCAACCGAGAAGAAGGAGACCTGCGATGTACTCGCGGCCGTGGAAGGTGACGACCATGTATCCGGCGGCCATCACGGCGAGAATGCTGGCGAGGAAGGTGCCGAGTTCGATGACGCCGTTGGCCCAAGAGAGCCTGCGATCGGGAACGAGTTCGGGGAGCAGCCCGTATTTGGACGGGCCGAAAAGCGCGGACTGCGAGCTGATGAGGAAGACGGCGGCGCACTCGATCGGCAGGCTGTGCAGATACAAGCCGAAAATGGTGACGGCCATCACCACGATTTCCATCAGCTTGGTGCCGATCACGACAGTTCGTTTGCTGTAACGGTCGGCGAAATTGCCGCCGAGCATGGAAAACAGGATGAAGGGGACGGCGAAGAGCGCGCCGACGAGGAGCATCAGCTTGTCGCGAATCGCGTCAGGGAAATTGGCGGCGACAATGAGATAGATGACGACCCATTTCACGCCGTTGTCGTTGAAGGCGTTTTGGAACTGGGTGACGATGAGGCCCCAGAAGCCGAGTTGCCAGGAGCTGGATTCGGAGGGAGAGCCGAGGCGCGGGTTGGGAGTGGAGGACATGGTTGTTGGCGTCGAGGGTGCAGGTTAGCAGCAAAGCGGGCGCGGCTACAATTTAGCGATGGGGCACAGATGCAAAGAGAACACTAACAGGCACAGAGCTGGCGAACGCTGTACGATGCGGATGGATCCGTTGGAGGCTCTAAGTCACGAGTGCGTGCTCGGCTCAGTGTGGCGGATAAGAAGGCGCAGAGAGATCCTTCGGCCCGATGAATTGGGCCTCTGGATGACGAGCTTTGCTGGTTGCACGGCGTTTGGCAAAACACTGGGTTGAGCCGGTGGCTCGACGTGTTTCGTCGGAGGACAGCCTGCGCGGCAGGCTATCCCACGCTGTTGCGGCGCGGTGCGCCGGTTTGTATTTGTTGAAGATGGAGTGGGCAAAGCGGCGGCAAGCGGCCGCACTCTTATAGGCTTGGTCGGCGAAGAGCAATTCGTTTTGGTTCTCTGGTTGTTGCGAGCGTATCGATTTTGCAGCGACACGCAACGACGATTGCGCGAACCGCCAAGCTTCTATGCAAGGACGCGGAGGGCGGGGGCGCGCGGGGAGACCTGGGCTCCGGCGGGGAGGGGAGTTTCGCGTTTGTGGTATTTGGTGGAGACGTAGTCGTCCACTAGTTTTTGAAAGGCGGCAGAGAGTTCGTCGTAGGTGCCTTCGAGAGTGTTGAAGTGCTTGCCGTCGATGTACACGGGGCAGCGGGGCGATTCGCCGGTGCCGGGCAAGCTGATGCCGATGTTGGCGGCTTTGGATTCGCCGGGGCCGTTGACGATGCAGCCCATCACGGCGAGCTTCATTTCTTCCACGCCTTCGTAGTGGCGCTTCCATTCCGGCATTTGTTCGCGGATGTAGCCCTGAATGCTTTCGGCGAGTTCCTGGAAGGTGGTGCTGGTGGTGCGTCCGCAGCCGGGGCAGGCGGTAACGCTCGGCGCGAAAGTGCGCAGGCCGAGCGCCTGCAGCAGTTCGCAGGCGGCATAAACTTCGTCGCGGCGGTCGCCGCCGGGGCGCGGCGTGAGCGAGACGCGAATCGTATCGCCGATGCCTTCGTTGAGCAGAGATGCCCATCGAGGCGGAGGACCAGACGTAGCCCTTTCGCGCCCATGCCCGCTTCGGTGAGGCCGAGGTGCAGCGGTTGGTCGGTCTTGCTGGCGAGGTCGCGATAAATTTCGATCAGGTCGCTGCGGGCGCGAAACTTTGCAGGAAATGATGATCTGATCTTTGCGCAGGCCGTTTTCGAGCGCCAGTTCGGTGGATTGGAGGGCGGACAGCACCATGCACTCGTTGATGATTTCTTCGGAGTCTGAGGCCGAGGTCTTGGTCGGTGTTCTCCTGCATCTTGCGCATCACGAGTTCTTGGTTGAGCGAGCCGCCGTTGACGCCGATGCGGACGGGCTTGCCGTTGTCGCGCGCGACTTTGCAGATGGTGGAGAACTGCTCGTCGCGGCGCTGGCCGTGCGCCCACGTTGCCGGGATTGATGCGGTATTTATCGAGAGCGCGGGCGCAATCGGGATACTTGGTGAGCAGGACGTGGCCGTTGTAATGGAAATCGCCGATGATGGGTACGTCGCAGCCCGCATCGAGCAGGCGCTTCTTGATTTCAGGAACGGCGGCGGCGGCTTCGGGAATGTTGACGGTGATGCGGACGAGTTTCGGATCCGGCTTGCGCGAGTTCGAGGCACTGCTGGGTAGTGGAGGCGATGTCCGCCGTGTCGGTATTGGTCATCGACTGGACGACGACCGGCGCGCCGCCGCCGACCTGGATCTTGCCGACCTTGACGCCTACCGTGTTGTGCCGCTTGCGAGTCATTCCTCTTCTATTGTAACGAATTTGGAGAAGCTGTGGGTAGCAGGGCCCGTCAACAGGTCTCAACGAGCCTAATGGTCACGTCTAAATCCAATCTCCACTGACTGACATGCCGGCAATAAAACTGGCGGCGAAAAACAGCCAAAGTTCAGCAGCAACGAGCGACGAAACGAACCAGCGGATCCCTTTTGCGCGATAAACGCAGTAGCTCCCGAAGAGAAGCGCGAGAAGAGTTAGCGCGTTTAGTAGCCACGTCCCGACGTGACTCGGGGCTTCGGGTGAAGGAGCCTGAAACTTAACTCCGATTGCGATCGTCAGAGGAAATCCGAGCAGTAGCAAAAGTGGCAAGAACAATGAGCTCCTTCGAGCGGGGGATGCAGAGGACTTGGGAAAAGACGCGATCGCCGAAACCATGAGGCTCACCACAAGCGCCAGCGAAATCCATCGGAACGGACCGATGAGAAAATCAAGGGCCCAGAGCGAGTAACGCCAAAATACCGGCGACACATTCATCTCACAAACTTCGAGCCCTTCCGAAGCTAGTATTCGGCGCGACGGGCGACGGGTGCGGGCTTTTGTGCAGCGCGATTGGGCGGCGGAACGATGGTCGCCATCTTGCGGATCATCGCGAGCACGAGCTTTTTGTCGTCGTCGGAGAGCGTGGTGGAGTATTTTTTGATGTCCGCCAGAAAACGAATCTCTTCGTCGGAAAGTTCGCCGAGCATCTTGCGGGTTTCGCGGTCGCCGGCGGTATCGCTGCCGGGAAAGAAATCGGCGAGCGAGATCTCCATGGCTTCGGCGATCTTAGCGAGCGTCTCGAGCGAGGGAACGGTATGGCCGTTCTCAACGCGCGAGAGGTAGCAGCGCAGCAGCCCGGTGCGGCGTTCGATATCGCCCTGCGACAAACCGCGGTCGCTGCGATAGGACTTGATGACTTCTCCGATGTTCACCTTCGGTTTTTCTTTTGGCATGGTAACTTTCCCCTAACTGGGTCTTAGCTTACGAGTAACTAAAAAAGGTGCGCAAGGATTTTTTCAGCAAATGTTCGAAAAATGTTCGTCACAGGAACATTCCGGGTTTGAGTTGCGTGTTTTAGGTCTGCGCCTGGTGTACGGGAACCGGAACGGGATCGAGAAGGCCCGCGCGTTTGTCCGACCTCTTGTTGACGTAGAGCGCCTTGTCAGCGCGCTCGACGAATTCCTGCTGGGTTTCATCCATTTGGTAATCCGTCCAGCCGCAGGAGAAGGTGGGGCGAAGTTTGGCGCCTTCGACCTGGACTTCGAGTCCGCGGACGCGGTCGAGCACGCGATGGACTTCCTCGGAGCGGCATTCGGGCAGGATGGCCATGAATTCATCGCCACCGAGACGGACAGCAAGATCGGAGCCTCGAATGGCGCGCTGGAGGCGGTCGGCGAAACCCTTGATGACGGAGTCGCCTGCGGCGTGGCCGTAGGTGTCGTTAATTTTCTTCAGGCCGTCGAGGTCGATGAGCAGAACCGTGAGCGGGCGGTTATGGCGCTGAGCGCGGCTGATCTCCTGTGACATACGCTGCTCGCCGGAACGGCGATTGTAGAGGCCGGTGAGCTGGTCGAGAGCGGCGAGCTTGTACACCTCAGAGGCGAGAGTTTCGACTTTCGCGAGGCAGTCCACCTGCGCGGCGATCTGGTCGCGCATCCGGGCGATCTGCAATTGCTGGTAAATGGTGTAAACGCTGAAAACCAGAACAAAGCCGACGAGGGCGCGGATGCCCTGATCGAGATAAAAGCCGTAATCGGGATCGCCCTTGAGAAGGCCGGGGAAGGCGAATGAGGCGACACCGATGGTGAGAAGCAGGATGACGGCGACGCTAGTGGAGCCGAGCCACATCTGACGGCGCGCCAGAGTTTTCAAGTGCTGGCGGATCTGCTCAGGGTGAACGTTGCCGACCGGAGGAACCGGACACTGTTGGGTTTCAGTTTGTTGGCTCATGAGATCGATGTCTCGCTTGGGATAAGGATGGCAGAAAACAAGGGCGGGTCTCTATCCGTATATTCCGCATGAGTTTCCACTTAGTAACCGCGTAACCCGATTGCAACGCGGCGGGTTGCCGCACCCCCAAAAACCGAGGTTTTCCGGGAAGGCGAGGCCACGCCGGCGCCTGAAAGGCGCTGTGGCGCGGGTGCGCCCAATCGGTTGCTTGGCAAACAGCGCAGTTTTGGGGTGGCTGCTCGGTTTTGTAAGCAATTCCGCGCGGCAGCTGTTGAAACGAGCCGGCTTCTTTACCTTCGCGCAGCCCTGAGGGGCCCACGAAAGGTAAAGGAGCCGATCATGACTCGGAAAATCACCGGATGGATGATGTGCGCGGCAGCAGCGGTACTGTTTGGCCCCGTAATGGCATCGAATGCTTCAACAACTCAAACTCGGACGGTAACAGCGGAAGATGGGTCGTCCCCAACGCCTCCTCCGTACATTCCGCCAGCGCAAGGGCTTATGGCCGCCGCAGCTGTGGCGGATGGGTCGTCGCCGACACCGCCCCCGTACATTCCGCCCGCTCGCGCGGTTGCGGCCATCGCGGAGTCGGCGGATGGTTCATCGCCGACGCCTCCGCCGTACATCCCGCCAGCGCTGGCGCTTGCGGCTTCAGCGGCAATGGAAGATGGGTCGTCGCCAACTCCCCCGCCCTATATCCCGCCAGCCAGGGTAGCCTAGGGCGTTGATGAGGAAGTTACGTAATGGGGGAGAGAATTTTGCCCGGATTCTTTCCCCCGTTCGTGCTAGGATTCGTGCAAGAAAACGAGGATGATCGGCTACGCGATCTGGATCGTCGGGCTTATCCTGGAACTCGCGATTCTTCTGCGGGCTCTCGCCACGCGGATGTACGTGCACTTCCCGATTTTTTACTCCTACATGTTCTGCGTATTCGCCGGCTCCGCGAGTTTATGGCATTTCTACAAAACCGACTACCGGATGTACAGCCAGCTGTATTGGCTCAGCGAGTTCGTCACGCTGATGATCGGTTACGGAGTGGTGCTGGAGGTCATGCATCACGCGTTTAAGGATTATCCGGGGGCCGACCGGTTCGCGCGAAATGCGGGATTGGGCGCGTTTGCGGTGATTTTTGCGTGGCTCGGAATTTCCGCGGCTTTGCACAAACTCCCCATGGAAATCACATCGCTGGGACGGCGAATCGACGGGTTCGACCGCGACCTGCGAATTGTGCAGGCGATTTTCCTGGGAATTGTGGCGGCCCTAGCGATGCATTACGGCATCGAACTCGGCAAGAACACGCGCGGTGTGGCACTGGGAATGGGCTTTTACGTTTCGGTATGCATCTTGAACATGGCTTTCAGCGTGGCGTTGGGCCATCGATATCTGACGATTTTTAGCGAGCTACAGAGCGGAGCCTACGTAGTTACTTTGGGAGTTTGGTGCGCGGCGATGTGGTCGTACGCCGAATCGAAGAATTCCCCGCCGAATCCGGAGATGGAGTCGGACTACCAGAACATAGTGGAACGCACGCGTGAGAAGTTGAGGGCCATTCGATCGCGTTTCCTGCCGGTGGTGGGGGCATGATCGGACTAGTATTTTCGCTGTTCATCGTCGCGGGCCTGCTGACCTTGCTGTGGCTGCTCGCGCGCCGGAAAAGAACGCCGAGCGCAGAAGGCGGCGGTCAAGCGGCGGTGGATGCAAGGGGCGCGCTGGACCGGCTTCAAACCGGGCTGCTGCCGCCGGAGTTTGTGTCGCGGCTGTACGACCGGCGGGATCTGGATTTCGTGATGGCTTGCACGCCGAGCGACGTCCAGCGGCGATTTCTGGAAGAGCGGAAACGCGTGGCGATCGCCTGGGTCGGCCGAGTGCGCGAAGAAATTGTAGAGCTTCGCAGATTTCATGTGGAGCAATCGCGGTTCCAGGCGAATATTGGAACGCGTTCGGAGATCGCTCTGGCGTTCGATTTTGCGTCATTCTTGATGTCTTGCCGTATTTTGGAGCTGGTGCTGCGGATTCGAGGACCGTACGGAGTTCGAAGAAGCGTCGAGTGGACGATGGGAGCGGCGGACCGGCTGTGCGCGATCTCCGCAAAATCCCTGGATTTACTGGCCGCGAGAGTGAATATGAGGAGAGACGCGGCCGGAGCGGAATCCGCGAGGTAAAGAACAGTGGAACGACGCGCTCCAAAGCGGATGGAAGTGGTAAGGGCCGCGGAAGATCTGCGGAGACGGACGCTGGTTGGGGTGAACGAGCCGCTGGACCGGTTGATCTATCTCGCGTCCATGCGCGACTACAACACTGGGCTGTACTATCACGCCGGGCTGGCGATGAGATTTGGAGACGACGTGGCGTGCGAGGCGGTGGCGGAGTGCCACGAGGAAGCGTACTGGCAACTGCTGGCGTCGCCGCTGAAAAGCGTGGTGGAACAGATTGAATCCTACGCGGAGCGGAGTCGAACGCCGGCGGCGGAAATGATCGCGGCCTGGAAGGGACTTGAGCCGTACCGAGTAGCGATGCCGTCGCGGAGCGATCCACTGGCGACGGATTTTGTTTGCTCGAACGTCAGCATTGCCTTGTCAATTTTGGAGTCGCGTCTGCGCGCGCCTCGGCGAGCGGCACCAGGCGCATCGCCACTCCCGTCACCTGCCCAATAATTTCCGCTTCGCCGGGGAAGGCGAACTGCCGGACCGAACAGCCTGATAGCGGATGAGGAACCAGCGTCAAGCGGGTTCCGCTTACCTCGCACCAGGAACACGCATAGCTGTCCCGCATCTCCACGAAATAAATCGGCCGGTCGAATTCGGTGCGCCAGCTGGAGGGAGGGACCCGCTTGAAATGCGGATCGATTTGCACGAACGAGCCTGGCCGGAGCATGGGCGACATGGAGTAGTCGTCGAGGCCAACGTAACCGTACTGGCAGTGGCGCACGTCGAGGCGCTGAATGAGAGCGACCGGAACTTCGCCCCAGATTTCCACCATTCGAGAAATCAAGTTGGTCTTTTCCAGACTGAAACCGCGATCAAAGCGAATCGGGAAAGTGATGACTTTGTCGGGATCGGGGGCTTCCATCTGGGTGAGGTGGGTACTTTGGAGCGGCATGTCCATTTGGTAGCGGACGGAATCGTTCAGATCGATGTCGAAGAAGGCGAGCAGATCGGCGATCTTGGAACGGTAGATGACACTGAGGCTGTAGAGCTTGTGGATGCTGGGAACGGAGTCGGTGTTTTCGAGCTGGGTGAGCCAGGCGTTGGAAATGTAGAACTCGTTGTTGCCGCGGTCGAGCGCGATTTTGCGGCTAAGATCCTCCACGGCCCGGGTGGTGACACCAAGACGACTGCGTAACTCGCGAAGGTGATCCCCGGGGCGCATTTGCAGGCTCATGTGCCTCGATTCTTTGCGATTCAGCGAACAGGAAGCGAAGTACGGGCGAGGTTATGACGTTCGCCGCGCATTCGCAACTTTTTTGTATGTATGGGCTCGATAAGAAGTCCGCACAGGGATATTGCCGCGAAGCCGAGCGACTTTTGACGGGTCTGCTTTCGATTGAAAGCAAATTCAGAAAGCTTCCCCATTCGAGAAGGTTTTGTGTCTCGATGGGAGATGCGCGCCCTAGATTTGTCCGGCAGAAGGGAAGGCCCGGGCGTTGCGCGCGACGGAGAGCAAACGATGGGCTGGCCGGAATTTTGGGACGAGTTTCGTCGCAAAAATGGGTATCCGTAAAACTACTGAGTCAATCCGTATTTCTACGTATGTATTGAATAGTAATGGACGGTAAAATTGAGCGACGGCGAACGCAGATTCCCAAGCGGGTGGCGCTGCGTTAAAGTAATTGGCACAGGTCACCTGGAGGAAGTCTTGGGTTTTAGCGCGAGCACGCGACAATTGAACGACGTGACGGTCATCGATGTGCGAGGACGATTCACCTTGATCGAAGGCGAAGCGGTACACGAGTTGCTGGTGGATTTATTCGAAGAGGGCCGCAAACGCATCGTGCTGAATTTTCGGGATGTGACCTACCTGGATAGCTCCGGGATCGGGCAGCTGGTCCGCGCGGTGTACACTTCGCGGCGGAACGATGCGGTGCTGCGCGCCGTGGATTTGAGCGCGCGCGCGGAAGAAATCCTGAAGCTGACGAACCTACACACGATCTTCAGCGACTATCCCACCGAAACGGCGGCACTAACCAGTTTTTCGGAACAGTAGAGAAGCTTTCGAGTCAAGACCGAAGCGCGCGAGCTGATCCGCGAATGCGGACTCAATTCGCGCGCTTTTCTTGTTTGCGGTGCTACTTTTCGATCACGCCGCAGGCGATGCGAGCGCCTGAGTTTCCGGAGGGGTCGGTTTTGTAATCGTCGGAGCCGGCGTGAATCACGATCGCGGTGCCGCCAGGTTGGAAGAGAGAATTGGGGCCGTCGCCGAGAGTGACATTGGGGTCGAGAAGATGCGCGGTGGCGTGGCCGTCGTCTCCTGCGGTCAGATTCAGCAGATCTCCGTTGTGCGGGCCTTCCGGATTGTCCTTGCCGTGATGCTTGTTGGCCGGATTGAAGTGCCCGCCTGCGCTCTTGAAGTCGGGACCTTCACATTTACCGACCGCGTGGATGTGAATCCCGTGAACGCCGGGTGGAAGTTGCGACACGACAACGTCGATGTGTACGCCATCGGATGATTGCGTGAAAGCGGCGGTGCCGATTTTGGTTCCCGATGCGTTTGCGATGTCCGCGTGAGCGGAAGATTGCCCGAAGGTTGCGCCGGCACAGATAAGCAGAGAGGCGATGAGGGCCGAGAGAAGTGTGGCTGATTTCATGGGTGATCTCCGTAGGACACGCGATTCAGCTACACGCTATAGATGCGCGGCCGGAGGAAAAGCACCAGAAGGGTGCGGGACGAACGTGAATGTCTTGGAAGCGCTGTAACACGGATTTAGCTTGTGAGGACTCGGACGACGACGAGTGTCATGTCGTCATACTGAGGAGCGCCGGCGGCGAAAGCGTCTGCGCCGGCCATAATGTGGGCGATGAGATCGGCGCAGGTACGCGATGTTGCAGAGCGAACGGACTGCGCAAGGCGTGTTTCACCCCATTCTTCAAGGTTGCTGTTCATGGCTTCGCTGACGCCGTCGGTGAAGATTACCAGCTCGTCGCCCGTGGATATTTTTACGACGGCCTGTTCGTAGATGCAGTCGGGGATCAGGCCGATTACGGGACCGCCGGTGCTGAGGCGATCGATGGTGCGGAAATGATCGGCGGCGCGGAAGAGCATGGGCGCGCAGTGGCCTGCGTTGACGTAGGTGAGCTGCTCGGTGGCAGGATCGTACTGGCCGTAAAAGAAGGTGGCGTAGCGATCTTCAGATGAGGCGTCGAAGAGAGCCTGATTGACGCGTGCGAGAAGGCTGGCGACGTCGCCAGCGGCGCGGGAGGCTTCGGCGCGAAGCGAAGCCTGAAGGCTGGCCATCATGAGCGCGGCGGGAATGCCTTTGCCGGAAATGTCACCGAGAGCGATGCCGAGCTTGCCGTCAGGCAGAGCGAGGAAGTCGTAGTAGTCGCCGCCAACGCCGAGAGCGGTACGGCAACCACCGAAATATTCGATTCCGACGACGGGCTGAAGCCGCTGGGGGAACAGCCGCTCCTGCACTTCGCGTGCGATTTCGATTTCACGGCTCATTTTTTCGCGACGGCCGACTTCTTCGGCAATTGCGGCGGTGAGCTGGGAGTTTGCGAGGGCGAGGCCGGTTTGGGTTGCGACGGATTTCAGCAGGCGCAGGTCCGAGCCGGAATAGGGAGCTTCAGATTTTTTTTCGCCGAGGCAAATCACGCCGAGCAATTTTTCTTTCATCGTCAGGGGGAGCAAAAGCTGCGGATCAAGCGAGGTGAGATTGCGGCGCTCGTCTTCGGAAATGGCGGAGGAATTTACCCAGGAATTCTCGTTGTCGAAGTAAACGCGGAGAGGCTCGGGATCGTGAACCAGTTTCTGGATGGTGGCGCCGGAGGCGGGCAGATAGGCCTCAGGCAGGCTGGCATAGCCGAGGGCATAGGCGGGCTTGAACCAGCCCTGATCTTCGGTGAGCACGGCGACGCGCGCTACGTGTAGCGATTCGGCGATGCGCTGGGTAACGCGTTCGAGAAGCGGTCGGGTTTCGACGATGGAACGGACTTCATCGCTCAGGCCAGAGAGAATCTGCTCGGAATTGTAGGCGTCGCGGAAGAATCGCTTGTCGATCCAGGCGCGTAGAAGATCGGCGAGCTTGCGCAACCAGAGAATGGCGGCGAAGCCGAGGCCAACGATGGCCATGACCTGCGGGAGGCTGCGTTTTTTCTGCAGTTCGGTAGCCGCGATGACGATGACAATTACGTTGAGCACGACTTGCAGGATAAATGTGCCGCGGCGGGCCAGAGCGTATTGGAGGCCCTGGCGGAGGACCATGCGGACGTCCATGGCGCGCTGGACGACGATCACATACGCGAGAGTGATTGGGAAAATCAGCAGCATTAAGAATGCGAAGATGACGAGCCATTCCGGGAACATCTGTTCGAGTTCGCCGCCCTTGAAGGTTTGAATTACGGCGAGTATCAACAGCGGCGTAAAACCGACCGTCGCACCCAGATAAACGAGGTTGAAGCGGCGCTTTACGTCGCGCGACGTGGCGGCGTAATACTTCAAACGCATGAAGAGGAAAAATACGCTGGCCGCGAGAATGTTGAGCACGAAAAAGAAAGTCGCGAAGCGGTTCAGGAAGCCGTTCAACCCCGCGATGGCGGAGAAGTTCTCGAGCTCGCCGAGGCTGCTTGCGATGTTTAGCGCGGAGAACGCCAGCAGCGCAGCGACCAGAATTCGGATCGGCCAACGGAGCCACTTGGGCGGGACGTAGTCGAAGTTCTCCGGAAAGTACAACCCGAAGAAGAGCATGGAAAGAGGCCAAAGGGAATTCATGCCGGTCCGGAGAATCTGCCCGAAGTCGCGAAGAAAAGGGCCCCACGATTCGATGCCCGCCCCGTACACGGTAACGAGACCGAACAGGACGGGAATCATCAACCAAGCCGCTGGATCACGAGGCCTGACGGCGGCAACCCAGAAGCCAAGAAGGATGCAGAAAGTGGGAAGTACGAGTTTCAATGCGACGAGAATCACGACGCCGGCCCTGGATGGAGCGATGCGGTGGGGATCGAGCGCGAATGCTATGGTCCGGTCAGCCGAATCTTTCGGCGAGCGAAACGTGATGCTGATCGTGTCGCCGGGTTTTGCGGAGGCGATTGCGTCCCCGAGAACGGCAAGGCCCGTGAACGTGCGCCCGTTAACGGCGACGATTTGGTCTCCGTCCCGAAGACCTGCGTCGTACGGTGCAGCGGCGACGAAGCCCGCGATGGGAACTCCGTTCACGTAGTTCACGACGGCGGGCCAAGCTAGGGAAGTTCGGCCGAAAAATTCGGGGAAGGCGTACATGCAAGCCCGCACCTGGTACGTGCACAGCGCCGCGAAGAGCAGAGCGAGGCAGGCGTATTGGAGGCGGGCGGATTTGCGTGGCGCCATGAGCGTTGCGTGGCGGCAAGTTTAACACTGAAAGGCGGCGGCGAAGCGACGCCGCCGGGCAAGAGCGATTGCCGCTGGAAGATTTAGTTCGCGGCCTTCGTTGTGATGGAAGGTTTCGGCGCCGGCGTGGCACTCGCGCCGGTGGGCAACTTCGATGCCTGTTTTGGAATCACGCAGGCGGCGGCTTTGACCGGTTTGGAGACGCCGGCTTTGAAGGGCGTGGTTTCCTTGATGCGAGTGCGGACGCCGTCGAGTGTTGCCGGTATGAAGTCGTGGAGCTGGCCCTTCAAAACATAAATCATGATGGCGGGCTCGCCGGGAGCGTCGAGGCTGGCGGCGACGCCGACGCCCTGCACGGATTTGTGCGACATGAGTTCGCCAACGTGCGCTTCTTTCACGTTGATGGCGTTCGACAAGTCCGCGTCCGTGAGAGATACGGCGAGCGCGTTTGCGGCGGACATGAGCCGCGCGGTCTGCGCTCCATTGAGCGAACCCCGCAGGTCGGTATCGGATTCGATGACGCGCGTGCGGATGCCGTTGATTTGCGCGGGAATCGACGAAGCGGAGCCGCCGCGCGGAACGAAGACGAGCATTGCGGCTTCGCCGGGTGAATCGAGGCTCGCTCCGGTGCCGACGGCGGAGACTCCCTGGACGTTCAGCAGGTCAGCGGCGTTGCGATCCTGGGCGGCGAGCGCGGGTTGCGTGACGCTCGCGGGTAAAGACGCGGTGGCGACGGGCGCGCTGGAGCCTTTGGCGACGACGCCGTCCGCCGTGGGCGCCGGCAAGCTGCAACCAGCGATCGCGTGGTGTGTGCCGGTGCCCACGAAAGTCGCGGCCGAGCCGTTGTTCAGTGCGGTGAGAACGGCACCGATGGGATTCCCAATGGCTGTGGTATCGCCGCCCGCAAACATCAGCGCGACCGGCGTTGCCGTGGATTCGTCGACGGCGAGGGAGCCGGAGTCGCCTTCGGCGATGAAGTTGTTGCCGTTCGAACTCTGCCCGACGGTGACCTGATTACTATAAGTCACCGAGAAAGAAGTCGTGGTGGCGCAGCCCTTCTCGTAAGCGACTTCCACGCTGGTGGCGATGGACTCGACGGACGAGCAGGTGAGGCCCGTGGTGCGGCCGCTTTTTGCGATGGTCTCGCCGACGGATGCAGCCATGCCGGAGCCGGAGACGATCTGGCCGGGCTGCGGAATTCCGTTGGAGATGGCGCCGAGTTCGAGGACGTTCCCGTTGGGATCCACTTCGCCGCTAATGATCTGCGCGATGGCGACGTCAACCGGTACGGTGGGCTGCGGTTGCAATGGAATGTAGGAAGTGAAATTCGCGACGGTGATGGTGCCGGCGGTGTGACAATTGGTTTCTATTTCTCCGGGCTGCGTGATGGCCTGACCCGCAGTGGCATCGTCGGATAGTCCGAGGACGTGATTGTTGGACATGATGTAAGACACACCGGCGCGCGTAATCAGCGAGCCAAGCGTGCCGCCGTAGCAGAAGCCGGAGTTGCCACTGATGCATGTAGCGCCGACGCTCGAGCCGGAGGAACCTAGCTGGACAGGAGCGGCGAGCGCGTTTTGGTTCAGCGGCTTGATGTACACCGTGCTGCTTCCCGAAGCACCACCGGGCGCCTGGGAGGTGGCAGTGACTACGACGAGATCGTTGGTGACACTGCCGTCCGACGCTATGAACGTTGGCACGGAGTTCGGCGCGACGTAGTTACCCGTGCTGCCGATGGCGCCGCAGGCTGTGCCGCCGGTCTGGCAACTGATGGACCAGGTGACGGCGGTATTTGTGGTTCCCGTGACCGTGGCGACGAAAGTCTGCTTGGCGAAGGTTTCAACCGTGAATGGATCGTCGGTGGTGCCGGTCGGGGTGACGCTGACGGTGATGTTGCCGGCGGCATTCTGAACAGTGATTTGGAGAGAATAGGATTTAGTGGCGTCGGCCTGAGATACGCCGGTTACGGTGACCGTGGCTGGGCTGGGAACTGCGGTGGCGAGGTAGGCGCCCGAGGCGGAGATGGTGCCGGTGGCAGCGGTGCCGCCGGGAACTCCGTTCACTTGCCAGGTGACGGCGGTGTCCGTGGTGCCCGTAATCGTGGCAGTGAATTGGAGCGGCGTACCGACCGTGGCCGTGGTGGAGGGCGCCGAAATCACGATGGTGATGGTTGAGCTCGAGCCGCCCCCTCCGCCGCACCCCATCATCCCTAGGAAAAGACCCAGTACGGCGAAAGACTGCGCGACCCGCTTGATCATTTGCGTTCCTTGGCAAGAAGAGGATGAGTGCGTGCCAGCGTCGCTGGCGATACGGACGATATTACTCGAAACCATCCGCGCCGCGAACGCGATGCAGGGGCCGTGATGCGATTTAGGTACGCGTGAAACTGAAGAGAAGATGCTGAATTCAGATACGGGGTTTGCTGTAGTTTTTCAGCAAAGCGCTGGCCAGCGCAGAGACGCCCGGCAGACCGTGGCGGGGTGCAAAAATGGCGGCTCGGGCGAGGATTTTGCACGGCGCGACGCGCGACCGATTGTGGGATCCGGAGGAGGTGACGCGGTTAAATTGGTGTGAGGGCGTGTTTTAGAGATTTGTGAGCGGCATGGCCAGGTTCGTGCGTGTCAGCAGGGCGTTATGACTTTTCAGACGTGGAAGAAGACAGACTTAAAAAATCTATCTGAACTGCTCATCCGACTTTATTGCAAGGAGGAAACGTACAATGAATTGGGACCAGGTGGAAGGCACGTGGAAACAGTACAAAGGACAAATCCGGGAAAAGTGGGGCGAACTGACGGACGATGACATTCACGTGATCGCGGGCCGGCGCGATGAATTGATCGGGAAAATTCAGGAACGTTACGGCGTGGCGAAGGAAAAGGCGGCCAAGGAAGTGGATTCCTTCGTGAAAACGTTGAAGCACCAGCCCGTGGAAGCTACAACGGTGCGGCGCGATGCGTACGTTGCGGACTCGCGCGAGCCGCTCGACGCGAACGAGGTACGCGTTCCGAATACCGAGCTGCGAGAGAAATACAAAGTGACCCACCGCTAGTCGGATGATGGTCCGGTAGCGCTTCAAGAGAAACAGAACACAGAACTAGAAGAAACGGACACGGACTGAGATTCAGTCCGTGTCCGTTTCTTTATCGTTTTGATATTCCTCGGGAACGTCGTCTTCGGGGACTTCGTGAGTGCGGACTTCGCCCTGATCGGGATCGGGCGCGTTTTCGACGCCGCGAACGGCTTCGGCTTCGAAATACTGGCCTTCTTCTTCGAGTTCGGTAACTGATTCAGAATCGGCGCGCTCGCGGAGCGAGAGGCCCTGCGTGTCGCCGGACTGGCCGCCGGAGCTTCCGCCAAGTCCGCGGCGATTCGGGGAGATCACGGTTTCTGTGATTTCCTGCTTGCCGCGAGGGCGTTTCGCAGACTTCTTTTTCTTTGGGGCAGGCTTCTTTTTCGGAGCGGGCTTCTTGGCTGACGCCGATTTCTTCTTCACGACTACTTTTTTCTTTAGGGCGGGTTTCTTCTTTGTTGCGGACTTTTTCTTTTTGGCCACGCTGTCGCTTCCTTTGTGGATCGTTACTCTCGGCACGGAACGAAGGATACCATCCGATTTTCAGAGGGACAATACAGCGAAGACCGTGGGCGGGCGAGGCGATTCGAATCCACGTATAATGACACGATGCGGGTGAGCCGAAGCTCGGGCATGGAACGGATGGAGAAGCAGATTTCGCGCCAGGAAAAGAAAGGCGCGGCGGGCGACACGGGGAAGAAAAAGAAGAAGTTCGATTGGGCGCAGCTTCCGGATGTGCTGGCGCTGCTGAAGCCGCGGCGCGGGCTACTGGCGGGCGGCTTTGCGCTGATGGTTGTGAACCGATTGTGCGGACTGGTTCTTCCCGCCTCCACGAAGTACCTCCTCGACGATGTGATGTTGAAGAAGCAGACGCACTTGCTATGGCCGATCGTGGGAGCGGTGTTGACGGCGACGATCATTCAGGGCATCAGCTCGTATTCGCTCACGCAACTGCTTTCGAAATCTTCGTGGCGGATGATCGCGGAGCTGCGCGAGAAAGTGCAGGCGCACATTGGGCGGCTGCCGGTGGCCTTTTACGACGAAAACAAAACCGGCGTGCTGGTTTCGCGGATCATGAGCGACGTGGAAGGGATTCGGAATCTGATTGGCACAGGGCTGATCGAATTCGCGGGCGGAATCATGACGGCGCTGTTTGCGCTGGTGTACCTGCTGCACACGAGCGTGCTGATGACGGGCGTGGCGGCGGCGGTGCTGTTGACGTTTGGAGCGGCGCTGAGCCAGGCGTTCAAGACGATTCGGCCGATTTTCCGCGAGCGGCCGAAAATCAACGCGGAAGTGACGGGGCGGCTGACGGAGTCGCTCGGCGGCGTGCGCGTGGTGAAGGGCTATCACGCGGAAGATCGGGAAGAGCAGGTGTTCGCGACGGGCGCGAACCGTTTGCTGGAGAACGTGCTGAAGACGCTGACGGCGACGTCGATCATGAGCCTTTCGGCGACGATGCTGATGGGGCTGGTGAGCGCGATGATCATGTATCTGGGCGCGCGGCAGATTCTGGCCGGCACGATGACGCCCGGCACGTTTTTCTCATTCACTTTTTTCCTGGGACTGCTGATCGCGCCGGTGTTTCAGATCGTGGGAATCGGACCGCAGATCACCGAGGCGCTGGCGGGGCTGGAGCGCACGCGCGAAGTGCTGAACGAAACGATGGAGGATGAGGATCCGGCGCGCACGGTGACGCTCGGGCGGATTCGCGGCGAAGTGCAGTTCGACAACGTGAGTTTCGCGTACGACACGGGCAAGACGGTGCTGCACGACGTGAGCTTCGATTCGCAGCCGGGGACGGTGACGGCGCTGGTGGGTCCGTCGGGGGCGGGCAAGTCCACGGTCATCGGTCTGATCGCGGCGTTTTACAAGCCGGTGAGCGGGCGAGTGCTGGTGGACGGACATGGATCTGGCGACCGTGCGCCTCGATTCGTTCGAACGCAGCTCGGCGTGGTGCTGCAGGAGACTTTTCTTTTCGATGGATCGATTCGCGAGAACGTGGCGTTTTCGCGGCCGAATGCTACGGAGGAAGAGGTTCTGGCGGCGTGCCGGATCGCGCGCGTGGATGAATTTGCGGAAGGGTTCGAGAACGGATACGACACCGTGGTGGGCGAGCGAGGCGTGAAATTGAGCGGCGGGCAGAGGCAGCGGGTTTCGATTGCGCGTGCGATTCTGGCGGACCCGCAGAATTCTGATTCTGGACGAGGCGACATCGAGCCTGGATTCGGAATCTGAAGCGTTCATTCAGGAAGGGCTCCGGTATCTGATGAAGGGCCGGACAACGTTTGTGATTGCGCACCGGCTCTCGACGGTGCGGCGCGCGGATCAGATCCTGGTGCTGGAAGCGGGACGGATCATCGAGCGGGGAACGCACGAAACGCTCTAGCAGCTGGGCGGGCGTTATTTTGATTTGTACACCCGGCAGCACGGGCTGGAATCGAATTTGTTTTTGGCGCCGGGTGAGGGTGAGGGGAATCAGGTGCCTTCGGACGATAAAGCGGAGAACGGAAATGGCAATCAGACGGCAGCGTTGCCGGAGGCAGTGAGGTTGATACGGGGGAGTTCGAATTAGGTGGCGGGCGTTCGCTGCAAAGGCCGAGGAGAGATCCTTCGGCCTGATGAATCAGGCCTCTGGAAGACGAGCTTGGTTGCTGTTTTTGACGTGGGTGGCTCGAGATCGAGCGTGGCCTAACTGAGATTGGTGGTCGTAGGAGGACAGCCTGCGCGGCGGGCTATCCCACGGAAATTCTTCCTGCTAGAATCAGCGGTGCGCCCGGATGGCGGAACTGGCAGACGCGCGAGACTCAAAACCATAATCAAGCCGTTTTGCAAGTCCTCTATTATCAACACAAACCACTGAAAATGGGCTGTTTAGGGGGATTTGTACGTTTCGGCTCGTTTCGAGTTGTGTGGGCTCGTTACGGCAAATTAGACACACATTCCTACCACACTAAGCGTAGAAAACTTGATCGCCGATTGTTGCCCGCTGTGGGTGGTTGATCGGATCGCCCGCAATATGCTGACTGAACCAAGGGGAGTTGGCGGTGCGCGGGTTCCAGTAGTAGAGAGCGCCACCGGTGATATCGGGCTGGGTGCCGTCGAACACCTCGCCAGCGAGAGTGAGGCAGAGGGCGTATTCAGGATCGCCCGCGCGGGGCTTCAGCGAGTACTCAGACGCTCGGCACGCTCATAGAGGTGAACTGGTTCCGCTGGTACACAGTGTCATGGAGGGACTTTCCCCAGGCACGGGCGCGGTTGAAGAGCACACACACCACAGCGGCCATTCCTTCCCTGTCCTTGCCCGCGTGCTTCTTTCCAGGCACACAAAGCCACATCGGGTAAATCATTGCGGTCTAACATGAGGGTTCCTACTTCGTCTGGTGATCGTGCCAGTCTTGCTTAGCGGAGTGGACTACGATGAGGGCCTGAATCGCGCCGATTAGGAGTACAAAGTTAGCTGAGAGCTGCCCGCGAAATTCCTGAATGATCCCCACGGTGGTGAAGACGAGGGCGAAGAAAGTCGAGCGCCCGTTGAAGAAATTGAACACGCTACGAACGAGACCTGCGCCCGCTGTGTAGCGAACTTCTGCGGCGGTGATTACTTTTTGTAGGGGGTCTAGCATGAGATTAGTGCCCAATCGGTGCTTTAAACAGGTGCGCCACCCAGCCGATTACCGCCCTATCGCAGCGAACGCACCCGACCAATACCACTGTCTCTTTTCTACAGCGCTAACGCGAGCACCTAGCGCCTTGTCTTCCTCAACTAAAAAAGGAATTGCCTTGTCGATGCTGGCACACAAGTCGTCTACTTTTTTGTTCCGTGCGGCTGGTGATGGCGACGAGTTTCAAAATTTCTTGGTCATTATCGATCATGGGATTAGGTTGCGATTCCTGAGAGTGTGAGTACGTTTCCGTTTATGTCACAGAGAGTGATAGCTGTGGGATTGCCCGCCATCGTGCCGAGCGTGAAGCCCGAGAGGATGTACGGGAATCCATTGAAGTCCGTGGCTACGACTGGGATTGGTTGGCCAAGTTTGATTCCGGTCAGAGTTGCACTCACCGTGATCGAGTTTCCATTTGATGTGAAGACGAACGGCGCGGCCAAGGGATGACCGATAGAGTCGCAGAGCACGACCGGGAGTGCGCCGTTGACGAACGCGCCCTTTGTCGAGCCGGTCACTGCGAGTTCATTTCCGTTGGCGTCACAGAAACAAATTGGGTTGGGCTGCCCGAGCTTCGTTCCAAGAGTCGGGGAAGTGATTGGGAGTGAGTAGCCGCTTGAGTTTACGACCGTGGCTGGAACAGGGGCCGCCGCGAGAGTGGTTGAGACTCCACCACCAGTGGGTGCGACTGTAAAGGAAGCCACAACGGCAGCGTTTGGGTGCGACGTGCTAAGACTGTATGTCCCACCATAAGTGTAGGTGCCAGCAGCAGCATTCAGAATGTCGGCTGCAAATACGTTTCCATTGCCGTTAGCGAAGTCTGTGAAACCTCCGGTTACGGTGTCCGTGTTTCCGTTCGCACCGTCGTTAGCGACGCCGCCTATCAAGAGTGACGAGGCTGCCGTTGGCGAGACTGAGCCTGCTGAATACGTACTCGTACTGCTGGCCGCGCTATTTGTGAATGTGGAGCAGCGTTGGAAAGACCTGAATATTCAACAATGATGAGCGCCTGCGATGCACTTTGGGTGACTGTAATTGCCCCGCCCGCGCTGTTTAAAAAATAATATAGACCGCAGCTTGTTCCACCGCCTGTGTTTTTGAAAACCCCCTGCGTCCAAGAGCCGTTTATATTGTCGGAGACAGTGGTCCCCGCCCGACAAATGCAAATCAGAGTATTTCCTGCTGTAACGTTAGATGTGTATGTGCAAGTTGGACCTGTTGCTGAGGACTTAAACTGAACTCTTGTGGCTGCCATTTAGAATCCTGCCGTTGCTGTGACGTAGAACACCATTCCACTCGTTGTTCCGTGATTGAGTGTGATTACGTCACCGCTGATTGAGATATAGACGTTTCCGTTCTGGATGTCGGTAGCGGCGGACGAATTACCAGCCGAATAGCTCAGTATGGAACTGCTCTGCGCACCGGGAAGTGTGAGAGTGTCCGAAGTCCCACCGGAAGTGGTGATTATTCCACCAGCTACACGGGACATCAAAACGGATTGATTGATGTTTATAGTATCCGCTGTTGGAAAATTTGAACCCATGTATCCACGACTTTCGAGGGCGTAAACAGGGTGCCCTGTGACGCAATTCCCACCTGCCAGAGTCATGTTCTCAATGGTTACGTTGCTTAGGAATTGTGTTGTCAAGTTGGCGATAAGCGGCGTGGGTTGGGAATCGTTAATCAGCCGCCCATGTAAATCTGTTTGTAGTTGGCTCCCCACACCATTAGCGACGGTGCGCCCGAATTTTGAAACTCGATACCGCCGCCTGTGCGTCCGCAGTCAAAGATGCAAGTCGAGTCCGATGTAAATTCTTTCTGGTCCATCACTATTGCGCGATTGTCGAAGGAACAGTTCCCGTACATCTGAATCAATGAGCAGCCGTTTGATGTTTGGTCGGACCAGTGAATCAGGAGCGAAGGAAAATATGGCAAAAGCGTGCAGTTTCCTGCAACCTGTGTTCCGCCCAGAACTGAGTAGCCAGAAAACTGACAGTCCTCAAAAGAAACAAGCCCAGAACTGTTGAGAACAACTCCAACTGCGTTTGTGAGATTTGTGGTGCCGCTCGATGCAATGAAATAGCAATTCTTAAAATTTACGTTCTCACCATATGGATAATTGCCGCCGCCTTGAACTGGACCACCTTGGCTGTTAAAGCGAAGCTGGACACCTATATCTGTCATATTGAAACTGCCCGGTGTATAGATGACGGGATTCGCACCATAGGCATTCAAGTATGCATATGCGCCGATGCCGAACTGAGGCGCAACGGGGTTTGTTGGCGGCTGGCTCGTTGTGATAGTGTTGATTCCTGCAAGCGTCCATGTTTCGTATAGCAGGCATTCCGTTTGGACGTTCAAGCTAATGCCTTCCGGGACAGACAACGGATAACTGAAAATATATGAAGGCGTAGCTACATTAAGCGCATCAGGCGATGTGATAGACACAGAACCGCCCACATTCGAGTTGGCCTGAATCGCCGCGATTGCTGCAATGAGTGCTTGCGTATCATCAGATACAACAAGCTGCCCGCTAGATGGATTCGGAATAGATGCGGACAAGACCATTGTTGTTGTGCCGCCCCCGGAAACAATCGTTGCACCAGAAAGAGTTGGTTTTGCGCCGAACTCGGCGCGGACGTTGGGACATAAGAAGGGGCCGCGAATCCAGACATAAACAGCGGTCCCCAATCTTTGAAGTTCATTTCACCAGCCAACGATTTACCAATGAGGTTCATCGTTCCGCCCGGATTTGCTGAATCGGAGTAGATGTAGTAAGCCACTGTGTATTGTGCGAGAGCGGGCAGTTTCAGGTACACATACTCGAAACACTGTACTGTAGCTGTACCCACAACACATATTAGCTGATGCAACAAAGTTTCCAGTGTTGCAGGTTAGCGTATTTGCTGTTGGAAT
Organism: uncultured Acidobacteriota bacterium; assembly: GCA_963839325.1. GTDB lineage: Bacteria > Acidobacteriota > Terriglobia > Acidiferrales > UBA7541 > Palsa-295. Next base: position 107,790 of record CAWIUO010000007.1, read on the forward strand.
CGAGTCAATGATGTAATATCCGTTCAGGCTTGTATCGCCAGTGACTCCGTTGATGATTACGAAAGCTGGATTGAAAGTGGCGTTTCTCACGTAGCCATGAATATTGTTAAGCGTGGTGATAATGATAACACCAGCCGCGCTGCGCGTGATTGATGAAATTTGCTGCGCATTGGACAAGCGCCCTTCACCCGTGTTTGCTGTGCCCGTTCCACTCGCGCCCGAAAGAGCAAACGTAACGGTATAAGCATTCGGCGCACTGGCGACGGGCCACACACCATTCCACGAAGCTGCCGCACCAGCAGCGCCTGTGATATGGACAGTATTATTCATCGCAGCATTGATGTTGGTTGCGAAAACCACAGTCACAACGCCAGCAGATGCGCTGATGGATGTGATGTTAACGAAAGATGGATTGAAAATAGTCGGCGCGTTCGTGACTTGAATTGCCGATGATGCGGCAGTGAGACCGCCCAAAGGGTCCACGCCAACAATTTGGTAATTGAATGTCGTGCCGCCTGTCACACCGAACATGGTTGCTGAAGTTGGAGCAGATGGGGTTGAAGTCGTGCAGGCGTTCCCTGCTTTTTGAATCACAATACCTTCACCATTCTGCCAATACTCGGTGAAATCTATTTTTAGCGTCGTGCCAGAAGTCCCTGACGCCACATGAGCGGTCGCTATTTTTTCAGAACCGGGTTTCGGAATTGCGCCGTAACTCTGGATATCCACTGTTCCGATATTAGTTGAGCCCGGATTTCCCTGTGGACCAGTCGGACCTGTTGGGCCAGTGGGTCCAGTGGGCTAAGAGTTTGTCCGTAGACCAAGGTCGCTGCGCTCGGGATCACAGCCAAAGGGGTCAGACTGCTCAGATCGAACGTCCCCGACGTGTTGAACGAATACGAGGCAGTGATCGCGGGCGTGGTGCTGCCAGCGGGACTGAGAGCGACGGAGTAGAAAGTATTCGCGGGCGTGATCGCCGTGTTGAGAAAGAGGGTAACGGACCACTCGCCAGAACCGTTGGCCTGAACGGTGGTCTGTACTTCGGCAATGACATCCGAGCCAGAAATGCTGGGCGGCTGGCTTGAGTAGTTCTGGAGCGTGAAGACAACCTGACCCTGTGTAGCTGTGCCGGTGATGTCGGTTAGAGTTCCGGTGATTGTTACGGTGTTGGACATTTAGTCTGAACCAAGGGGAGTGAGTGAACTGAGGTCGAGCGTGCCAGTGCCGGTGAGTGAGTAGCGGGCCGCTGTCACGGGTGATCCCTGTTTGCTGAACACCTGGACAACATAGGTGGTTCCAGTGAGGGTGATAACGTCATTACCAAGGATCACCTGTGAAATATCCCCACTTCCGTTCGCATAGGCGGTAATCGGGCTGGCAACAATCATCACTCCCGATGCCTGAGGGGGTGTCGAGCCGTAGCCAACAAGAATGCGAACGTAGCCCAGCCTGCGTTAGAGAGGTGCCGGTGAGGTCATTTAGTGTGGCAGTTATCGTGAGGGACAAGGGGAATTCCTGACTTGACAAATGATGTGAAAATGTGGTACTATTCTAAATAGGAGGTTTATATGCTGATAGTTCTAATGATTTGTATCGGGGCTGCGGTATTCTGCGGACTACAGGCTTTCTTCCACTCGGGTTGGTGCTATCGCCCAAGTTGGAAGAAGTAAACCTATTTCAAAGCCTCGTACGCGCCAACTCCCGCACTGCCAATGCCGGGCACCAATCCAGCAATCCATCGATTTCGGGTTAAGTTGCTTGCACTTTTAGCGCATCCGCCGCATGACCAATTAGCGCTTCTGCTCCCTTTTCACCGAGACCTTCTTGCAGCCGACCCGTGTTGTAAATCTTGTTTGAACGGTTCATCAGAGACTTTCCGTTAACCTCTTCAGGAACCTTTGCCGCACCCTTCATGCCCGGACGAACTCCCGTGGTGGACATCTGAATTTCATGGTTAGTGTCGTAGATTGCTTGCGACGTTTTGTAGTCTTGTTTCGCTGCATCCACTGTGGATTTAGGCACACCCTTTTTCTCTGCTTCAGCAAAAATTTCATCTTGCTGTTGCATCAGAGTTCGCTTCTGGTCCATGAGTTTCGCTTCGGTCACGTCATCAGTGCCAGTCATATCACGCAACTTCATATTAACGTTCTGAATCTTATCCGCGTTCGGCTGA
>CAWIUO010000008.1:0-73983 GCA_963839325.1 uncultured Acidobacteriota bacterium
CATGGTTCGCTCTCCAGTTTTCGTAAGGGGATGCGGAGCATTCTACCACGCGGGAGAGCGCGCATAGTTACGCCCGTGTCAACGCGCCGCGCATGCTTTTTCGCGCAGTCCGTTCGCGCCACGTCGTGGTCACCTTGTTGCGCGGGAGAGCGCGACCGCGCGGAGGCTTGGCCGCGGCTGCGCTCGCGGACGATCGCCGGTTGCCTCTGTGCGCTTCATTCGCAAATGCACCTAGTGCGAGTGGTAGCTCTACCAATCTTTCCAGCTCGGCGAGCGCCGGCGTTCCAGCCGCGACATCAACCACCACGCGAACACTCCCAGGGGAAGTACCGCTAGAAGTCCATACAATACGGATAAGGAATCGAAACTCTTCATCGGGGCGCCTCAGTACGGCTAAGTACGACGCAACCATCATCGCGCCGCGCGCCGGGGGCGAAAGAATGGGTAGTTCCTGTAGCCCTTTCGCACTAGTACGAAAGGTGCGCCGCTTCGCACGCGCTTCGCCTCAGGCGAGGTTTTTGTCTCGCTGCAGGTCAGTTCGGCGGGCTCATGCTTTGTGCGCGGATGGCGGCGACACGCTTTTCCATCGCGTCCGCATCGGAGGTGCGGCCCAGCGCGCGCAACGCTTTCGCGTCGCTCATCAGAATCGGCGCGAGAGACGGCGTGTCCTTTCCAAACTGCTTTTCCAGAATCGAGAGCAGGTGCTGATCGCACGCGTCGGTTTCCTTCGATTTGCCCCACTGGTCGTACAGGTAGCACTCCTGCGAGAGCGGCATTGCCAGGTCCATGCTGTCTTTACCGAGAATGCCTTCTTCGCTGTGGACGGCGCGAAGCACGTACGGCTCGGCCTTCGCGTAATCCTTCTGCGCCACGTAAACGCTCGCAGCGAGCATGATCGCTTTCGCGGACTCCATGCTTCCTTCGCCGAAATTGTGCGTGGCGATATCGACGGCTTGGAAATAGTGGTGTTCGGCCGACGGATAATTGTGCGTGAAAGTTTCGAAGCGCGCGAGCGACTGGAGAGCCTGCGCCGCCGAACCGGAATTCGCGCCGTAGAGCTCGCACGCGACTTTGAATTCGCGCTCGTAGGCCGCTTGCGCCGCTACGTTGTCCTGACCCATCTCGTTGTTGCCAAGCTTGTCGAGCGCGGTGAACAGGCGCGCATCGTGCGGCTGCATTTTGTCCGCGAGATCCACGGCGCGTTTGAAGTCCGTGACGGCTTCCGCGAAATTGCGAACTTGATCGGCGTCGTGTCCGGCCTTCATCGCTTCGTCCACTTGCTCGGCGATGCCCGGAGCGGCGGTCGCGGATTTCAGTTTGGCTTCGAGTGCGGCGGCTTCGTCGGATTTGCCCGCGGCGCGCAAAGCGTTCAGGTGCGTCTCGTAGCGTTTCTGCGCGTCAGCGTATGCCTGCTGGACCTTTTCCGGTGTTTCGTCGCGATAGTAAACCTTGCCGCGAACGTCCTGGCTAGCAGCGGCGAGCGAAGCTTTGCGGTATTCCACCATCGCGCTCACCCAGTCGCCGCTCTTTTCGTAGTCGGAAGCGAGATGCAGGATGGTCTGAATGTTATTCGGGTCGAGCGCGACCGAAGCTTTGCCCTCGTCGATCGCCGCAGCCGAGGCGGACTTGTCGCCGGTGGCCGCCATCGCCTGCGCGAGCAGTTCGTGCAATTTGGCGAAGTCAGGCCGCTGCGCCACGCCCTCTTTCAGCACCGCGACGGCTTCGGGAAATTTCTGCTGCGTCATCAGCACGCGGCCCTCGCCAACGTAGGCGTCGGCGCGCGTGGGGTCGGCTTCGTACGATTTCTTGTAATACGTGAGCGCTTCGTCATAGCGCTTCTGTTCCTCGCGGATATTGCCCAGGCCGAGGTAGGCCCAGGTGTTGTCCGGATCGAGCTGCAGCGCGATGTTGAACTGCTTTTCGGCGCCGTCGAAATCCCAGGTGCGGAACAACGCGCTTCCGTAGCAGTCGTGGCAAATCGAGGAATTCGGGTACAGATCGACGAGTTCCTTGAATTCGGCGGCGGCGGCCGGCGCGTCATTATTCGCGAGCAACTCCTTGCCGAGACTGTTGCGCGACTCAATGCTGGTGGGATCGAGGCGTTTCGCTTCGCGAAATTCACGAACGGCGACGTCCTTCTGGCCCATCTGGTCGTAAGCGATCCCGAGATTGTGGTGCACTTCGGGCTCGTTCGGATCGAGCGCGATCGCTTGCTTGTAATAGGCGACCGCTTCGTCGAAGTGTCTGGTTTCGCGAGCAAGGTTGCCCAGGTCGTAGAGCACGGCGACGTAATCGGGTTTGAGAGCGAGTGCGGCCTGATATTCCTGCTTTGCGGCTTCGGATTTTCCCATCCCCTCCAGAGCCGCTCCGGCGTTCTTGTGCGCTTCCGCACCGCCGGCGCCCGAAGCGAGCGCGGCTTTCGCCAGGCGCAGCGCGTCCTGTTCGTCCCCGAAACGGTAATCGACGTAGGCCAGCTTGACCTGCGCTTCGGGGAAGCTCGGCGAATCGTCGAGCAGCTTTCCGTAAACTTGATAGGCCTGCTGGAAATCTTCGCGCTGGCGGAGGGCTTCGCTCATCACGAAGGCGCAATCGGCGTCCGGCACGCCGGCGGAAATTGCGTCGTTGACGGCGCGCGCAGCGTCGTCATATTTTTTCTGGGCGATCAGGGGGCCGGCGCTGGCAAGGGACTGCAGGCCTTTCGCGTCCACGGGCTTTTCTTTTGGAGTGTTGGCGGGCGGTGGTACGAATTTCGCATGTTCCAGCGCGGCGAGAACTTTTGCGTCGGCGCCCGCGGACTGGATCAGCGTGCGGTACGCGTTATCGGGTTGGAACGCGACGCCAAACTTCGCCAGGCGCGCCGCGATGTCTTCCGGCAGCGACCCGCCGGCGACAAGCGCCACCAGTCGGCTCTCGGTGACCGCCTCGGCAGGTACAGCCGGCGGCGATTGAAACGCGCGGAGGCTGTAGGCGACCTCAGCTACCACCAGCACGATGACGGCAGCGATTCCCAGGACAAGCGCGACACGACGGCCCATGCGGCACCTCTGTGGATGAGTTCGGTGTGACTTGGCCAGATTACTAAGGGAGATACGAAACAGAGGGTACTGTTATCGCGTTGTGATTCGTAAGTGATAGGTAATCGTCTCGCTACTTCGCCCGCCCTTCGCTTGAATTCACGGATGGCGCGCAGCGGTGCTCTTCTCCGCAAGGGCATTTCGGATTTATGATCGTCGCATGGCGCGGAAGATGATCCTCGGCGTCGGCATCAGCCTCGATGGCTACGTCGCGCGGCCCGACGGCACGCTCGACTTCCTGTTCCACCCCAGGGATTACAAGTTCGGCGAATTCCAGGCGCGCTGCGACACCGCGGTGATGGGCCGCAAGACGTATGAAGCCGGGCTGAAGATGGGCGCGGAGAGCGAACTGAAGAAAGCCGCGATGGAATATTACGTTTTCTCGCGCACGCTCAAGCCGGGGAGGCGCAATTACGTTACGTTTGTGAACGAGCCGCTCGCACCGTTCGTCGAAGCGCTGCGTGCGAAGCCCGGCAAGAATATCTGGCACGCAGGCGGCGGGGAACTGGCGCGCGAATTTCTGAAGGCCGATCTCATCGATCAGATGTACCTCGGCGTGGTGCCCACGCTGATCGGCGAAGGTATTCCGCTCTTCCCGCCTACGTTTCCGCAGCGCGAATTTCAGCTCACCGAAACCAAAACCTACGACGGCGGCCTCCTCGCGCTCACCTACACCCGCAAACGCTCGGCATGATCCTGCCGGTGCGCTGCATGCGATTGCGTCATCCGTGACGGATGGCAAGAACGGCGCTAAGATGGCGTTAGCGTTTCATGTAGGCTGGGTGGGCATGAGAGTCGGGACCATCATCGTCGCCGGCGTGATTCTGTTTTGCGCGGCCGGCGATGGCATCGGAGCTTCGCCGCGACAGGCAGCTCCACCGCCCGCACCGCAAACACCCATCCGCGTCGCTACAAAATTAATCAGCGTCAGTGCCATCGTCCGCGACAAGCACGGCGCGCCGATCACCGACCTCACCAAAGACGACTTCACCATCTTCGACGGCAAGAAACAGCGCCCCATCGATCTCTTCACCGTGGTGCAAACTTCCGTCGCGCCGCCCGCTCCGCAATCGCTTCCGCCGGACACCTACTCGAACGAACTCGGCGCGCGCGAAGATTCGCCGTCGAACCTGACCATCATCCTGCTCGATTCGCTCAATACACCGTCGTTCGACCGATCGTTCCCACGCGCGCAAATCAAAAAGCTGCTGCTCACGCTCCAGCCGCAGGACCGCATTGCGCTCTACGCCCTGGGCTCGCGTCTGCGCGTGCTGCACGAATTTTCCAGCGACGCGCAAAGCCTCCTCGACGCCCTCAACAAGAACGAAGACGTCGAGCTGCTTGACGTCGATACGCCGCCCAGCCCGGGCAATACCAACATTCGCAACCGCCAGCTCGTCCCTCTGGCGGAGGAAAACGCCGCGGTCGCGACTGCGCAGCAAGCCGGGAATCGAGCTGCGTTGACGGGCGCGGCGCTGCGCACCATCGCCGAGCACGTTAGCTACCTGCCGGGACGTAAAAACCTGATCTGGATCTCCGAGGATTTTCCGATCTACCTCGATGTTGGGACTGTCCCCCAAGGTGCGAATGGGAAGAAGCCTGCCAGTACCACGGAGAACGAACTCGTCGCTCGCGCGCTGGACGCGGCCCACATCGCAATCTATCCCATCGACGCGCGCGGCCTGGAAACTCGAGACGATTCGCCCGACGCCGATCCCGACGAGGAAAACGCGAAACAGGCCGCCAACCTCGATCGCACTTCCAACATGCAGACGATCGCGCATCGCACCGGCGGCCGCGCGTTCACAGACACCAACGGCATCATGAAATCGGTGCGCGAGACGATCGATTCCTCGCGCGTCACCTACGAGCTGGGTTTTTATCCCGGCGATGTCGAATGGGACGGCAGCTTTCACAAGCTCACCGTCAAGGTGAACCGCAAGGACGCGCAGGTGGTGGCGCGCGACGGCTACCTCGCGCTGCCCGATCCCGCGCCTTCCGCGGAACTCTTGAGCGCGACGCTGCTCGATGCCGCGCGCGGACGAATCGAGGCGACTGGAATTCGCTTCACGGTTCGCGTCGATCCGCCTCCGCCTGACGCGAGCGACCCGCCGGCGCCGGGCGCCAAGCGCCAGATGAAGCTGACGCTTACGCTCGACCCGTCGCAGTTTGCGCTGCGCGTGGCGCCCGATTCGAGCGGAGCGCTCGCCGATACGCTGGCGATCGCGTTTGTAGCGTTCGACGCCAAAAACGCGATGCTGGATCGCGCCGGGCTGTCGCTGCCGTTCAAGCTCGAAGCGTCGAGCTACGAGCGCGCGGTGAAGGAAGGCGTGCGCTACACGCGCACCGTGAACGTCCCCTCCAGCGCCACTGAGCTGCGCGTGGTGGTTTATGACGCAGGCAGCTCCCGCGTCGGCTCGGTCCGCATTCCGGTTGCCGCCGCTCCCGCGCAGTAAACACGAATTGGTGATGCACTCGAAAGCAACTGGTACAATTCGAAAACGCGGCCGTAGCTCAATTGGATAGAGTATCTGCCTTCGAAGCAGAGTGTTGGGGGTTCAAGTCCCTCCGGCCGCGCCACCCACCGGACCCGCACATGGAAGACATCGCGTACGTTGCATTCCTCGGATTTCTTTTGCTGGTGGCATTGCTGCTATTCACGCCGTATGAGGCGCCGGTGGAGGCGGGTTCGGCGATCGCGATCGTTGCCGCGGTAATCGTCGGGTTCGCGCTGCACCCTCGTAAGGACGTGTACTACGTTCGGACCGCCATCCGCGCACGAGACCGCCGCGCGCAGCCCGTCCAGGAGCAGGACTTTCTGGCGGTTCGCGTGGAGCTGACGCGGCTGTGGCTCCTGTTTATCCCGACTATGATTGCGGTGGGCCTGCTGGTGTTCTCCGCGGCGCGCGGAAGATTCGGCGAATACAGCGCCCTGAATCGGATTTTTTCGAATGGCTTCGTGGAGCCCGTGTTTCAGGCGCTGTCTTACGCGCCGTTCGCGGTTGTGCTGTTGCTCTGGATTTGGATCAGCGAGCGGTGGGTACTGCGCGACGCGGAAGTGTGTAGCGCGCGGGAGTACAAGCTCGATGGTCGCGCGATCACGTATCAGTTTTTCGGCGAGCGCGGTGAGTATTACGGCGGCTGGGGTACCAATCACGGGCTGAATCGCGCGGCGGAGCTGCGCTCGATCGTCTTCTACAACCCGCGCCAGTGGCAGCGCAACCGCATCGCACTAGGGCTGATGTTCCACCGCATCGTAGTGCTCGGCCGCGGCGTCACCGAGCTCGACGCAGCGACGGTGAACAAACATGCGTTGCTAGTGAAGACTGCGCCGAGCGAGATTGCATAAGATTCCGGCAGTGAGAGTTACTAGCAGCCTTTCACGAGCACGAGATCCACGGCCGTGTCGCCATCGAAAACGACCATCCACGAACTTTTGGCGACGAAAAGCACATCCTTTCCCTTCCGAGCGGAGTTCTCATAACACCCTCTGAGGTATGGCGAAGCATCTGCAAGGGGTACAAGCGGTCCAAACCGCTCTTGTAACTGCGATTTAGTTTTGCCCAGCACTAGCTCGTCTCTGTGGGCGTCGCCCACCATCGTGCTCGTTGCCTGGCTAAGGCTCATGTTGTAGAGACCCGCTTTCCAGAACACGTATCGCATATTCTTCGGGTCTGGGGTGTCTGGATAAGTCAGCTGCCAGCCACCGAAGAAAATTGCGACAAAGGCGACGATGATCATCACGGCGATCAGAACACGGCGTCTCACTATCGTTTCCTGCCTCCGGTCTTTTACGTCTCACAAATCAAGGGAGGTCTCCAACCTAACGGCGCACCTTGCTGACGGCTCAATTCGAACGTTCCGAAATCTTCGACAAGAATTGTCCGACGAGATAAAGACCAATAAGATAATCGAGCGCGACCTCCCACCAAAACCACTTCGGTTCCTTGGCGCGATAGACCCAGCCGGTGAATCGGACCCACACCTTCCCCTTATAGGTGAACACCACCGCTGCACAAATTGAGGCGATGCCGAGTAACAAGAAGACGTAAGGCGGCCTTAGAAGCCAGAATGGATCAGACATGGGCCCGGCCCTTTCTCCCGTTCGCCAAGAAATTCCTCACTTGTCCTCTTGCCATACACCTTAAAGCGCGAAGCGACGTGCCGACCGGCGAATCCAAACCGCGAGGCTTCGTTAGGTGCATTCCTCTTTGTCTTACGGATCGACGGGCACATTGCCAGTCGCGCCTTTGAAATCAGCACATGTTCGTGTCAGTTCTCGAGTCTTTGGTCCCATTCGAGGCCAAGCGGCCCGAAGCAGTTCAGGCTTAATCACCATCCGAGTTAAAATCGCGATTCTCAGGAGATCAAGAAGGTCCTCGTCCGACGAGACCGCGATCTCTTCGACAAATGAGAAAATTCGGGGCAAGAGTGGATCGTCGCCGCCGAGATCGAGCAGGTCAAAAAGTAAATCGCGAAATACATCCTCAAATATCGGGTAGGCGTCGGGGATTTCGTTCGCCAGATCATAGTAAGAGCCGTAAAGACGCTCCACGGCCGGATACATCTCCGGGAATCGATCGAGAGCGACCTTGTGAACGTTGTCTATGGACAGTTGCTCAGTCATCGACAGTTAATTTCCAGCGAGTTTATTTCTCAAGTCAATAAGTAAAGCGCGGCAGACGTCGCGTGCCCCTCCGACAGAAACGCGCAGAGGCGCGCATCTATCGTGGCGAAGGAGCGGGCGTCGCTTGCCAGCCATCACCAGCCGCGCTACCAGCGCGGCGCGCTACGTAGAGGCGGTTCAGCGCGGGTTGGATGTACCACACGCCGGCGAGAAGGAAGAACGGCGGGAAAATGAGCAGCGAGTGGAACACCAGGTCGGTTCCGGAGGCGCGCTCGCCGGTCTCAGCCCGCACAAACAACTCGGCGACGACGGCGACGGCGTAGATGCAACAGGCAATCGCCAGCAGTTGCGCGGAGAACCTCAAAACTTCAACGACGTAAGTTCGGTTGCCGGGAAGCTCTGCGTTTAGTGCCGCAAGCGCCGCGGAAAGAACCAGCGCGGCATAAAACACAGAAAGCTTCAGCCGTAGCTCCGGCTTCACCGCGGAATTCAGAAATCGCGCGGCGATCGCAAGCCATCCCGCCATCAACAGGAAGTCAATCGCATTCCAGAGCATGTCTAGCGCGCGCGAGTGCTCCGCGCCGACGAGTTTGGGAGCCATGAATTCCGCCGCCACAGCGGCCACAAACACGCCAAACACTTGCCAGTTTTTTGCTCGAAGCACGATGTCGCTGATCGATTTCATATATCTCGCTGATGAAGTACGTCTTTCAATACCCTCTTATACCACGAAGGCGCGCTCGCCGCGTGTACGGGCCGAGCGACCCGAGCCTTGGGGCACTGTGAAGCTACAGTTCCGGTCTTCCGCCCATCACCGGGCTGAAGAGGAAGTCCACGCGGGCGCCGCCGGCGCCGTCGAGCCGGGTGAAGGTGGCGATCTGTCCCCAGTGGCGAAACTCGTGGAGCAAAATGTGGGTGACAAATTTGCGCGGCGTCACGCGGACCGTTTTGCCGGGCACGATTTCGTGTTCGCGCGGCACGTCCCAGTCCTGCGCCGATTCAGCCGCGACGAACGCCACTAAATCGCGGCGGCTGGCCGCGCCGAAATTGAAAAGCGCGGTGATGTCATACGCTGGAATCGTGGAGACGTCGGTGACCGGCTTTCGCGCGAGCCGGTCCACGTGGTGCCGCTCGGCGATAAAAATGTGGCGAATCAATTCGCCCACGGTGTGCACCGCGCGGTCGCAATGCGCGCCCGTACTGATGTCCAGCGCCGCCGCGCCTCGCTCGTCGAGCCACGCGCGCCACTTCCGCCGCTCGTAATCCGTAAATTCGATCAACTCGCGAAACTCGACGCCCACGTTCATCGTTGAGCCTCCAGCATAAGGGGGAAGTGTAATGGAAAAACAGTTCAGGGCGGACGGCTGTGCGCTCGACACTTTGCGCTTGACACTTCGCCTTTTCTTCGCCTACTCTCTCCGCCGGCCCCTATTGCACAATCCTACCGAGGTGACAGCCATGCCGATCGCAGAAATGATGCTCGGAGAGTACGACCAGGAAGCCAAAAACACGCGCAAGATGCTCGAACGCTACCCCACCGGCAAAGACGACTGGAAGCCGCACACGAAATCGTTTTCGATGACCGGCCTTGCGGGGCACGTCGCCACGCTCGCCAATTTCGCGACCACCATCGCCAGCACCGAAAAGCTGGACATGAATCCCGGCGACTACAAGCCGTTCTATCCGAAGACCGGCGCCGAAGCCGTGGCGCGTTTCGATGAAGAATCGGCCAAAGCCCGCGCGGCGATCGCCAAGCTTTCCGACGCCGACATGGCGAAAACCTGGACGTTCGCGTTTCAGGGCAAAGTGCTGTTTGCGATGCCGCGCGTGGTCGCGCTGCGCAGCTTCTACTTCAATCACGTGGTGCATCACCGCGGCCAGCTCACGGTGTACTACCGCCTGAACGATATTCCCGTGCCCGGGCTCTACGGCCCCAGCGCCGACGAACCGATGTGAGCTGAGATTGCGGCGAAGTACCGCGCGTCGCTAGAGCCGCTCGCGCTGTCCGGCCCAGATGCCCGAACGACTTGCCACGAGGCTCGCTAGCGGCGGGATTGTTGAACGGCAGCCTGTGCCAGCACGCAGAAGTCCTGAAACGACTGCTTGGTGTACACATTGCCCGAGCCCGCTCCGGCGAGGATGTAAGACTTGCGCTTCCGTACTGCCTGATAAACGCGGGTCATCTCCTGAATCGTCGGTTGAGCGGCCGGCGATTCGAACATATTGCGCAGCTCGCGCAATACTCCGGCGACCTTCCCGTGGTGGATGTACGGGTCGGTCCCGTTGAGGTCGCTCAGCGACTTCATCAGGCGGCGGTCCGTGGATTCGCACACGAACCAGTCGTGTTCTACGCCCTCGGCCTTCCAGAATCGCGCCACGGTCAGTCCGAGCTCGAATGGCATATTGAACCGAGGCACTCGCGGTGGCTGGTGGTCGATCTCCACGCGGGACAGATCGTGAATCGAGTAGCGGCAAGCGCTGATAAGGCCCACGATTTTGTCGAGTCGCCGCGTGCTGCCTGGGATTTCGAGTGTCGCGCGAGGCACGAGTCCGAGCGCGAATAGGCCCGCGATGTAGGCGAGGAAGAGATTTTCGAAACGCGAATCGTAGGGGACGTTCAGGAAAACATTAACCGGCAGCTGGACCACGTTTGCGCTTCCTTCTGCGCGACGGTTTCGCCGTCAGGCGCGTTGAAGCATGGCCGTTGACTGCGGGATTGTGCCCGTTGCTGTCGAGGGCAGCCTGGGTCTTCTTCGCTGTTGCGCTCGAGTCCGAAGCCGATCCCTCGGAACCTTGGAACATCTTTAGGATGCGATTCACGCGCCGCTTCGGAATTCCGTAAACGGCGGCTACTTCGTCGATCGTCAGGCGGGGAGCGTCGATTCGAACCGGCACGGGAGCCTCTATCCCGATAATACTCCCGCGATGCGCCCGGTGCAATCGTCGTGATAGCCGCGAAGTTATGTTGCAGCCGCGGTACTCCTGAAGAAACGCGAATACGACGCGAGCCAGCATCGATTTCGCTGCGCGATGCCGGCGCAGCACTCGCATTGGGTTCGGTGCCGCCAGGATGTGTGCTCGATCTCGTCGAGCGTGCTAGCGCTCGCGACGCCTCTCGACCGGCAACGCGAAGACGCCGGAATGGCCTCAGGCGAGAGCGGTGCTTCGAATCGCGGGAATCAGTTGCTCGGATAGCTCGATTTTGTCGAGCAGGGTGATCGCTCCGGCGCCCTTGGCCAGCCTGTGAGCCGCTTCATCGTTGGCAAACGATACGGCGATCCAGCGGGGAATCGACTTCGCGATGCGCGCGGCAGGGCATTCTCCACGGTCGGTTTTTTGCGTGAGGTAGAGGTCCATCACCACCAGGTGCGGCTTCATCTGGTCCGCCAGCCGAATCGCTTCGTCCAGCGTTTCCGCTTCGCCCACCACGGCGATCTCCGGATCCGCGCCGAGCAGCCGGCGTATCGCGGAACGGATAATGTCGCGGTCGTCTGCTACGATCACTTCGATCGGCATAGCAACTCCTCCAATCAAATGCGCGCCGGGCGCCGCGAGCGGCCGCACGTCCAGGAGGTCGTGCGGCTCAAGCTCGACGGCGGGCCGGGCTTATTGCATCGGGGCTTGCAGCTCCATCACGGTCTTGCTTCGAGCGACGCGATCGAAAATCATGTAGCGGCCCGGCGAGTTTGAAGCCAGCTTCCGCGCCAGTTCTTCCGCCCCGGAGAATGACTTCGCGGTGGACACCCACATCGCAACGCCGTCATTGTCCAGTTTGAAGACTTCATAGTGCGCGGTCATCGAGCCCGCCGTCGTTTCGACGCTCGCCTTGTACGTTGTGTCTTATCGCCCGCATTCGACGGTAAGGTTGGAGCGCGCGGCAGGACGGGTAAGACCTCCGCGGAGAGAATCGCGTTCCCCAGCGACTTCAGTGGAACGTGTTCGAATCTGATTTTCCTCGCCATCGGACGGCTCCTTGCCTGCACCTGAAAAGTATCAACGGCCCCGCGATACGGGTGAACTCTTTAAGAGATTCTTTGGTGCGGATTGGGCGTCGAACGCGGCACCGCGCGGCCAGAACAGCGTGGCGGGAGGTAGCGAACCGCTAGAGCGCAGGGTCGGGTTCCGTAGCTCACGAATGCGCCGCGACAGTTCTTCTTGATGGCTCGTGCGGTTAGCGCTACGATAACGTCACGTTAAGACGTTTGGGGGACGATTGCCATGCCGCGCCGAGCCAGCACAAACACCGGCAACAGACATTTCCAGACCATGATCCAGTCCGATGTCCCGCAGGGCCGCAAAGGAAAGCATAATCAGATCGTCCGCGACATTTTGAGCGACCTCGACGATCTGAAGCCCGGCGCCGCGATCAAAGTACCCATCGTCGATCTGGCCGAGTCCAAGGAAAAAGTCCGCTCGGCCCTGAACCGCGCCACGCGCAAGGGCGGGCGAAAAGTCTCTACCGCCAGCGACGAAAACTTTCTGTATATCTGGAACATTGAATAGCGCCTCTCGATCCTCCCGGAATCGGAGGCCTGCACGACGGGCCTTGATGCCGGCGTCCGCGCATAAATTGTTCATCCGCTCGGGCGGCTTCGTCCCATTTTCGGCCCTGCTAAATCGTTTTTCCTGCCTACAGCCCCGTAAGGCGTTCAGGGTATCGCTTCTTCCATATCCACCTGTTATCAAGGTCGCATGCGTAGATTCCTTGGGACCGTGCCCTTGTCATCAACGGAATGCGCTCCGCTCATGCCAAAGTCCGTGCTTGTGGCCGACGATAGCGAAATGATTCGCAAGCTGCTCTGCCGGTTGTTCGAATCGGAAGAGGGCTACGAGCTGTGCGCCGAAGCATCGAACGGCGAAGAGGCGATTGCTCTCGCGGTGATTCACAAGCCCGACCTGATTATCCTGGACGTCTCCATGCCGGTGATGGACGGCTTGCGCGCGGCAAGGAAATTGAAACAAATCATGCCGGACACGCCCATCTTGCTGTTCACCCAGCATGCCGACCTGATGCCGATGTTAGACGATGTGCCGGTCGATCGCGTGGTGTCGAAGACCGATATCGTTTCGCTGATGAAGCACGTGCGGGAGCTTGCGCCCAGTTGACTCCGCCGGAATTAGACTTCCGGGCGGGCATTGCGCCCTCAATCGGCGTAGATCCACGGTTTCCACGTCGCGCGCCGCCCGCGCTGAAATACACCCAACGCTGTATTCGTTCGTACTCCCCCGACGCCGATAATTAGATCGTAGCGCCCAGTCATCCCGTCGTGCGCCGCTTTGGCGCTATTCCTTTGATTTTCTTTCGCGAGGAGGAACGCATGATCGTTGTGGAAAGATTGAAGATTGTCGCTCGCGTGGCGCTGCTCGTCGCAGCTGGCGCGGCTGCAATTTTTCCAGCGGCTGCCGCGGCGCAGAACGAGCCGCAAAATCCCGTCACCACGCATATCACGGGAGAAGTGGCGTTCAAGCCCGCCACCAAGCCCGATAAATCCGCCGGCGTGTGGGTCGATGGCCAGTACGTCGGCTTCGTGAAAGAGCTGCACGGCCAGAAAAAAGTGCTGCTGCTCCCGGGCGAGCACCAGCTTTCCTTCCGGCAGGCGGCGTATCGCGATCAGGATCAGAAAGTGGTGGTCGAGCCGGGCAGCGTTACAACGGTTACGGTGCGCCTCGAACGCGATCCCAACGTGGTAATGCCGGTAGCCAAAAGCGAAATCAAGCTCGATGTGACGCCCGACCGCGCCGCCGTGTTTCTCGATGGCGCCTATGCCGGCAGCGTCAGCGATTTCAAAGGCCTCGGCCGCGGGATGCTCGTCGAACCCGGCGCGCATACCATCAAAATCGATCTCGCCGGTTATCGCCCCTTCACCACCGAAATAAATTTGCTGGCCAACCAGAAAATGACCGTGAAGACCGACTTGGTCGAAGGCAGCATCCTCCAGGCCGATCCCGAGATTAAATCTCCCAACAATTAATTTCGACTCGCGCAGCCACTTCCAAGGCGCGGCTGCATCGCGCTGTAGCTTGGACTTTCGAGTCTGAGCGCGAGCGTCTCTGCTTCCGCCGCGGCGGACGGCCCACGCTCAGTGGATCGCGGGCGTAACCATCTCTCCGCGCGGCGCACGCACTGCCTTGAGATCCGGGTTGCCGGTCGCGAGCCGCAGCACTCCCATAGTGGCCTCGGTGCGCGTGAGGCGAAGTAGTGGATCGCGCGTTGCCATCGGCTCGCCGTGCCCTGACCAGCTGAAGCGCAATGCAATCCGCCGGACGCCGTCAATGTAGCGGCCTGCCCACTTGCGCCTGCTCCGAACTGAAGTGACGCTTCTGAGCCGCACGCGTCGAATGCTATAGTGGGTTCACTGTGATTCAGCTCGAACTCCAATTCGAAACGAGAGCGCGTCTGGGCACCGCAGCGATGCTGCTCGCATTGCTCTGTGTGGCGCTCGGAGCGCCGCTGCCTGCACGCGCGAATAATCCACAGGCGGGAACCGACTCTCAAACGGCCGCAGCGCGCCTCGCGAATCAGTCCGGGCCGGGCCTGGACGTGGCGATCGCGGATTTCGACGGCGACCTGCTCCCCGACTCCGCGCACGTGAATCGCGGCAACATCGGCTCCGGCTCGGAGCGCTACTCGATCGATTTCCACTTCGCCGCGCAGGCCCCGCAATCGTTCCAGGTGGAAGCGCCGGGCGGCGGCCTGCGCATCGAAGCGCGCGACGTGAACGGCGACCACGCTATTGACCTGATCCTCACCACGGCTTGGCTCCGCCAGCCCGTCGCGATCCTGTTGAATGACGGTCACGGCAATTTCTCCCGCACCGCAGCGTCCGCCTACCCGGATGCATTCCAGCGAGCCGCGGCCACGCTCTCGAGCGCCGCCTCCGACGCCTTCATTCCGTTTGCACTCGCTCCGCGCACCGATTTTTTCATCGCCACTGCGCACGCAACACCGCACCAAGCGGCACCCGCGGCACTCGGCCGCGTGTCGCCGTCCACAGGATTCCGCGCCGGACCTTTCCTCGCCTCCGCCGCGGGCCGCGCGCCACCTTCGTCCTACCTCGCTTAGCGTCACCGCACACAAATCCATAAATCCCCGGCGCCCTTAACCGGACAACGCGGCGGAGATTTATCCCGACATGCCAATGCAACGCGCGCAGCGTGAATCCTGAGGCGCATTTACGGATTCCTTACGCAGCGCTTACAGGTTCCTGACGCCGTCGCGATACGGTCGTCAGTTACTCCCCGAATGGGCTTTTGAACCGCGTGTTTTCAGGCGACTTTGCAGACGGACTTCCATATTTTTGCCGGCGGAGAACCGCCGATTCAACGATTTCCCGGGGCGGAAGATGATTGCGAGGTTAGTCGATTTCGCGTTGGAGAGCCGCTTTCTGGTGCTGGCGGCGGCGCTGCTGCTGTTCATCTGGGGCGCGATTTCCTTTCACCAGCTTCCGGTGGAAGCCTATCCCGACGTGGCGGACAACTACGTGGAGATCATCACGCAGTGGCCGGGAATCTCCGCCGAGCAGATCGAGCAGCAAGTCACGATTCCGCTCGAAATCGTGATGAACGGCATTCCGCACGTCACTCACCTGCGTTCGTTTTCGCTCTTCGGCCTCTCCGACATCAAGCTGATCTTCGACGATCGAGGAAGCCGAACGCCTGGGACCGCGAGCGCGTGCTGGAGCGGCTTTCGCAGGTCACGCTGCCGCACCGGCGTGAAGCCGCAAATGGGTACGGACTGGAGCCCCGTCGGCCAAATCTATTTCTTCACGCTGCACAGCACCAACCCGGCGTATCGACGTGATGGAGTTGAAATCGCTCGAAGACTGGGTGGTCGAGAAGAACTTCAAGGCCGTTCCCAACATCGTGGACGTTGCCAGCTTCGGCGGCCCCACCCGCGAATATCAGGTGCGCGTCGATCCCAACAAGCTGATCTCCTACGGACTCAGCATCGGCGCAGGTGGAGCAGCAGCTCACCAACAACAACGCCAACGCGGGCGGCAGCTTCATCGAAGCCGGCCTGCAGCAGATCAACATGCAGCGAAGTGGGCCTGGTGAAAGACGTCAGCGACATCGAGAACACCGTGATCACCGCCAAGAACGGCACGCCGCTCCGCATCGGGGATATCGCCGTGGTCGCCGCAAGGGCCCAAAGATCCGCCTCGGCCAGTTCGCGCGAGCCATTCATCGCGAGGACGGCAAGATCATCGACGACGACGATGTGGTTTCCGGCATCGTGCTCCTGCGCAAAGGCGCGGACGCCGACGCGGCGCTGGAGGGCATTCACGCGAAAGTGAAGGAGCTGAACGATCACATCCTGCCCGCGGGCGTGAAGGTCGTCCCGTTCATCGATCGCAGCGACCTGGTGCACTTCACCACGCACACCGTGCTGCACAACCTCACCGAAGGCATCATCCTGGTCGTCGATCATTCTGTTTCTGTTCCTGGGCAACGTGCGCGGCGCGATCATCGTCGCGCTGACCATTCCGTTTTCGCTGCTGTTCGCCGCCACCTGCCTGAACCTGAAGGGCATTCCCGCGAACCTGCTTTCGCTGGGCGCGCTGGATTTCGGCATGGTGGTGGATGGCGCGGTGGTGATGGTGGAAAACATCGTTCGCCACCTGAGCCGGCGGCAAGAAGGCGCGGACACCCGAACGACCATGCAGAAGATTATCCGCGACGCCGCGCACGAGGTGCAGCGGCCGGTGTTCTACGCCATCGCCATCATCATCACCGCCTACCTGCCGATCTTCACGCTGCAGCGCGTGGAAGGGCGGCTGTTCAAGCCCATGGCCTGGACCGTGGCGTTCGCGCTGCTCGGCGCGCTGCTTTTTTCGATGTTGATCGCGCCGGTGCTGGCCAGCTTCCTGCTTTCGCGCAAGGCACGCGCGAGTGGCACAACCCGGTGATGGAATTTCTGAATCGCAGATATCGCGCTGGCGTGCAGTGGGCCATCGAACACCGCCGCGTCACGGTTGGCGGTGCGGTCTGCTCGCTTTGCCTTTCGGCGTTCCTGACTGTTCAGCGGGGTGATCGGCTCCGAGTTCCTGCCGCACCTGGATGAAGGCGCGCTGTGGGTGCGCGGCACGCTGGCGCCCAGCACCGGCCCCACCGAAGGCATTCGCGTGATCGAACCAGGCGCCGCATCATGCTGTGCTCGTTTCCCGAAGTGACGCAGTGTACCAGCCAGGTGGGCCGCCCGGACGACGGCACCGACACCACCGGCTTCTTCAATACCGAATATTTCGTCGACTTGAAGCCGAAGGAGCAGTGGCGGCCGGTCTTTCACCAGAACAAAGACGAGCTGATCGCCGCCATGGATCGCGAGCTGGAGAAAATTCCCGGCGTGGTCTGGGGTTTCTCGCAGCCCATCGCCGACAACATGGAGGAAGCGGTCAGCGGCGTGAAGGGCGAGCTGGCCACCAAGATCTACGGCGACGATCTGCACGTTCTGGAAGACAAGGCCGACCAGATCGTCGAAGTCATGCGCAGGTTCAGGGCATCGAGGATCTGGGCGTCTTTCGCGTGCTGGGCCAGCCGAACGTCAACTTCGAAGTGGATCGCGAGCAAGCCGCGCGCTATCAGATCAACGTCGCCGACGTGCAGGATGCCATCCAAACCGCCGTCGGCGGCAACGCGCTCACGCAGGTCTTGCAGGGCGAGGCGCGCTACGACCTGGTGATGCGCTACCTGCCGCAGTATCCGCACCACGCAGGAAGCCATCGAAAATATTCGCCTGCTGGCGCCCACCGGCGAACGAGTTTCGCTCGCGCAGCTTTGCAAGATCGAAGAGCGCGACGGCGGCTCGGAAATCTACCGGGAAGGCAACCAGCGCTATGTCGCGATCAAGTACAGCGTGCGCGGCCGCGACCTGGGCGGCGCGGTGGAAGAAGCCATCAAGAAGGTGAAAGCGCAGGTGCAGCTGCCGCGCGGGTATCACATCGATTGGGAAGGCGAATACGAAAGCGAGAAGCGCGCGGAGGCGCGCCTCGCTGATCATCGTGCCGCTGACCGTGCTGCTGATCTTCATCATTCTCTACACGATGTTCCGCTCGCTCAAATGGGCGCGTGCTGATTCTGGTCAACGTCGCTGCTGGCGCGCATCGGCGGCTTGCTCGCGCTGCTGATCACCGGCACACACTTCAGCGTTTCGTCCGGCGTCGGATTTCTCGCGCTGTTCGGCGTTTCCGTGCAGACCGGCGTGATCATGCTCGAATACATCAATCAGCTGCGCGCGCGCGGCCACACCGTCGAGGATTCCGCGGTTGAAGGCGCCGTGCTGCGGCTGCGCCCGATCATGATGACCATGCTGGTGGCGACGCTCGGCTTGCTGCCCGCCGCGCTGTCGCACGCCATCGGCTCGCGATTCGCAGCGGCCGTTCGCCATCGTGATCGTCGGCGGCCTGATCGTCGGACCTGGCCATGAGCATCTTCCTGCTGCCCACTCTGTATGTGTGGCTCGCGCGCCCGGGCGACAAGCTGCCCGAACCCGAAGGCGACTTCGAAGCCTAGCGCCTCTGAGTAAAATAGGCGACCCGCCTGTGGTGTTTGCGGTGAAGGTGTAGTCAACCCTCCGGAAAAGACACGGGCAAGTTTGCCCGCGGTGCTGCCTCGGCGGCGTCATTCCTCCGGGGTAGTGTCGGATGTCGCGCCGTCGTTCGCTGATGCAGCGTGCGCGCCCGCGCCGGCCATGGTCACTTCGCGCAGGCGTCCCGTCGTCACGTCGTACACGAATCCGCGAATCGCCACGCTTTTCGGTATCCACGGATGCGTGCGCAGCTTTTCGAGCTGGTGCCGCACGTTCTCCTCGATATTCTGGAACGCATAGAAAAACGCGGGTGCCACAGCCGCCGTCCCCGCTCGATTTTGAATTCTGCCGGCGTAGATCTTCTTCCGTGGTGTGCGTCAAGCCGCAGTCGGTGTGATTGATCACCATGAACTCCTGCGTGCCGAGCAGGTAGTGCGAGACGATCAGCGAGCGCAGCGCGTCGTCGGTGACGATGCCGCCCGCGTTGCGGATGATGTGCGCGTCCGCCGCCTTCAGGCCCAGCGTGAGGATCGAAAGCCGCGTGTCCATGCAGGTCAGCACGGCCAGCTTGCGCTGCGGCCGGGGCGTTAGGCTGCGCAACTCGTGCGTGCGCGCATACACTTCGTTCGCTGCGAGAACTTCGTCGATTACGCTCATGCCCCCAGTATAGCGGAGCATTCGCGCGCAAAAAATAACCGAGCGATCCCGCCCGCCGTTTCTTGTGCCGTTGCCGGTCCGGAGAAAACGTACGCACCGCGCTGCCGCTAAGATCGTGCGCGATCGATCCACGGCAACCAACACTATGGGAGTGCGGCGGCCTTGACGCCGCTTTTCCAAAACTCGACCCCAGCACACACCGTGCACGGCCGAAGGCCGGGCAGATGTGCCGAAGCACTCCAATGTACAAAGTGCCTCGCCTACGGCGTAGCTCGTTTTCCAGCGGCGCTTACATTCGGGAAAGCGGCGTTAGGAGCCGCCGCACTCCCATAGTGGGCGCGGTGCGCGGAATGGGCGAGACGGCGGAGCGAGTGGTGCAACCGACGCGCTGTGCCTTCACCGGACAAACCTCGCAATTCAGCTCAGCGGCGAATGGCGCGGGGCGGCCCAATCGGCATGCGCGAAAATTATTTCTTGGTGGAAGGCAATGCGACTGCGGCGGCCGGCGCGATGGGCTCGGTCACTTTTGTGACCAGGCCTTCGGGCGACCATGCATCGACGATCGCTTGGGCGAGTCGGCCGATGGTGCGCTCGCCTTCGTTCTCAGGCGTCCACTCTGTATCGGCGTTGTCGTACGTGAAAATGGAAATCACGATGGGGCCGCGCACGGTGTAAACCAGCGCCACATCGGCGCGCACCGCATCGAGCGCGCCGATCTTGTCGGCAGTCGCGTAGCCGCCTTCGATCGAGTCGCTGCGGAAGTAGCGCGGCGCCATGTCGCGGTCCTGCTGGTTGCGCATAATGAACATCATCTGCGTGCACAGGTCGCGATCGCCCAGATCGCAGCGGTAGATCGACTCCATCACGCGCGCCATTTCTTCGGCCGTGGTTTTGCCAAGCCCAAACTTTTTCTGATCAGCCGGCATCGGCCCGTCGGCCGGCTTGAACACTTTTTTGTAGAAGTACGTATTCGCAAGGCCCATGCGCGCGAGCATTGCGTTGGTGGGAGCAAGGCCGACCACGTCGATTACCATGTTGGTTGCGGTGTTGTCGCTCAGCGTCATCATCAGCGCGATCGCGTCTTTCAGCGTGAGCGTGAGGCCCGGATCCATCAGGTAGAGGATGCCCGAGCCGCCGACCTGATTTTCTTTGGAGAGCACCACGGGCTGCGACAGCTTCAGCTTTCCGGCTTTCACCTGCTCGTACGCCTGGAGCATGAGCGCCATTTTGATTACCGACGCGGTCTGCACCGGAGTGTGCGCGTCGATGGCGACAGTCTCGCCGGTCGTGAGGTTCTTCGCGTACAGCGCGACGTGTCCGTGATGCGTCGCCGCGATCGCAACCACCTTCTTCTGCAACTCCGCGATCGAAAGCGCCGGGCCGTGCGCCTGCTCCTGCGGCGCAGTCTGCGCACTCGCACCCGCCGCGGCGCCCAGCAGGGAACTCGCCAGCGCGCCACACCACAAAATCAAAATGCATCGCGCTATTTTCCGCATCGCATCCTGGTCGTCCGCAGCCGCGGGCGGGCGACCCTACTTCGCCGCGTCCTCGCATTTGGTGCAGGGCAACTCGCGGCCGATGCGTTCACGGCGGCCATCTTCGCGCGTGACCCATTCGCGACTCTGCCACGGCGGATTGTGCCGGACATGCTGCGTGTGCCCGCACTCGAGGTCGGCGACCCGTCTCCGCCGTCATCCTGGTGAAACGCAGCTATCTTCCGCGCCACCGCCACGGCGTAGCCCTCGCGCGCGATTCTACTACACGCATCCTCAGCCTCGGCTACCGCGCCGCCGCTCCCAAGACGCCGCTATCGCTCAGTTCTGCCTTTGCACACGGCATGGCCGCACTTGCAATCGATGTCCGGAGTTTTTTCCATCGCTTCGCACTGCGTGCTGCAATACTTTCCGGACGTCACCGTACACGAACACACTGGATGCGCGCACTTCTGTCCTTTTGAATCGGTCATCGGTTTCTCCTCGCGTTGTCGCTGAAAATATTCGAGCGAAAGATTCGAGCAGCCACTCTAGCGCTTCCAGTGCCGTTGACCTACCGGGAGCTTCCTGTATTTTGTTTGCGAGCGCACGGCAGGGACCTTGCAGCGGGAAGGCGCGCTCCACTAGAGTAGTCGCTGCGCACCGTTGCGCGCCCAGCGCGAGTTCGCGAGGCGCCGCGCGCGAATCCAATGCCCGACGCATCGCCCCATCCCAACGCCGCGAAAGCCAGCGACCATCTCGCCAACGAGCGCACCTTCCTCGCATGGATCCGCACCAGCATCAGCATCATCGTGTTCGGATTCGTGGTGGCGAAATTCGGCATCACGCTGCGCGAATTTCTGGCGTTGCGCGGCGGCCCGCAGACCGAGAGCGGGATGTCGCTCGCGATCGGCATCGGCTTCATGGCCATGGGCATTTTTATGAGCGTGCTGTCGTGCATCCGCTACCAGCGCACCCGCGCCATGCTCGATGCGGCGACTTCCGCCCCGCCAGCCGCGCCGTCACCGCGCTCTCCGTGGTCGCCGCCGCCTTTGGCCTCATCTTAGTCGCCTACCTCATCTACACCAACCGCGCCTTCTAGCCCCGCTGCGCCTTAGCCTGTCACAAGCCAGCTGCCGACTTGCTCCCGCGTTCCTTCGCGCACCATCGATCGTCGGCACCCAAAGCATGGGAGTGCCACGAAGCGCCCGCTTCATTTCGCAAGACCGTGCTCTCGATGCCGTGCGACGCAATTCGAATTGCGGACTCATTCGACGTCGAATCGCCGCTCGAGTGATTTCGGTGGTCAGGCCACAAATCCACTTTATGCACTTCGAATCGTTTGGGCAAAGAGCCGAGCGCTACCGAACCCTCTATGGGAGTGCGGCGGGCCGTGACGCCGCTTTTCCGACATGAAGCGCTACAAAAAAAAGAGGCCACGGCTGAAAGCCGGACGCGACGAAGCGTGCTAGCACGGCCGTGTGTAGCCGGCCTTCGGCCGCGCTCAAGTGTGCGCAAAGCATCGTTCAGGCACAGCGGCGTCAAGGCCCGCCGCACTCCCAAAGTGTTGAGCGCCGCGGCGGGAGCTGTGGATGTAGTCGAGGACGGAGCTGTATTGGCGTAGTGCTTGTTACCGGCAAAGAGGACGAGGAGCGCTTGTTCGCAGCGCTCCTCGTTGTCGCGATGAGTGGGACCTACTTCTTGATGAATTCGATATCGAGCGTGATCTTGATGTCGTCGCCGATCGCTGCGGCGGGATACGTGGTGATCCCGAAGTCGCGACGATTGATGGTGGTGGTGGCGCTGGCGCCGCGGCGCTGATTCTTCCACGGGTCGGTGATCGGGTCGCTGGGGCCATCCACATCGAACGTCACTTCCTTGGTCACCCCGTGCAGGGTCAGGTTGCCGGTCATCTTCAGCTTGCCTGCGCCGGCGCTTTCGATCTTCGTGGAAACGAAAGTCATCGTTGGATACTTGGCCACGTCGAAGAAGTGGTCGCTCTTCAGATCGTTATCGCGGCTTTCATTGCGCGTGTCCACCGAGCTGACGTCAATCGCCGCATTCACCACCGACTTCGTCACATCTTTGTCATCGAGCTGGATCGTCCCGCTCATTTTGTTGAATTGCCCGGAGACGTTCGAGATGCTCAAGTGCCGCACCGTAAATTGCGCGTTGGCGTGAGCCGGATCGATCTGCCAGTTGGACGTTTGCGCGCGGCTCGGCGCGGCGCACACCGCCGACGCCAAAACGACGGCCAGCGCCGCGAGCGCCACCCGGTTACCCTGCACGGACATTTTCATGGCTTCGAACTCTCCTCGGTATGAGTGATGGCGCCGTCTGGCGCTCAAAACGGCTCCCGTGATTTTAGCTGCGAATCCCAGGAACGGTTGAATCGTTTTTGCAACTTCTTGGTTATACTTGGTGGTCCTTTTTCGGGCCGTGCGATTCAGATGCGCGGACGGCGGCAGCGGATTCGGCGTTTGTGGCGAATGTGCGAGAAATGGACGCACCGTCTCGCGACCGGCGACCCGCAAGAACCGCTCTATATAAGGATGGTCCGGAGCGTCCGCCGGGTCCACGGGTGGCTGACAACCCGTGGGCATGAAGCTGAATCAAAAGAATTTGGAACTTTTCCCCCTGTGCCGCGATTATTCATAAAGCCAGTGTGGGCGCGCCAGTGGCGCGTAACAAATCCGAACGTGTGCGCGGCAGGCCGCGTCGCGCTCCTAAATGAATCTCGCCGCCGTGCCGCAGGCGCACGGCGCAAAAATTTGCACCAAACGATCGAAGGGGTCTGATGAACAAGCGGATTGGGATGTGGGCCGTTCTTGCGACGGTGTGCGCGGTGGCAGTAACGATTGCGATGAGCGCGTGCGGAGGCGGCAGCGGCCAGGTGAATGTAACTTCGATCGCCATCACGCCGACCTCGGCGAATGTCGCGCTGAATACTCAGCTCCAAATGAACGCCACCGTGAATCTGGCCAATACCACAAGCACCTCGACCACCAGCACCGCGGTCACTTGGTATGTCAATGGCGTCGCCGGCGGGAACCCGCAAATCGGAACGATTCTTTCGTCCACACTTTCGGTCCAGGTCGGCATCTATACCGCGCCCGCCACGGCGCCCAGTACCAACAACGGCGTTGTGAACATCACCGCTGAAGCGCCGCAGTATCCCGGCTCATCCACGAACACCACGACGATCACTTCGAACACCGCCGCCATCACCATCGGCGTCGGTTCTGGACTCGTCGTAAGTCCCGTGGCCGCCACGGTACCCGCCGGCGGAAATTATCAGTTCACCGGAATTTTGAACAACGTTGCCACCGCGGTGAACTGGACCGTTTCTTCCGCCAACGGCGGCAACATCGGCTCCATCGATCCGAACACCGGACTGTACACCGCGCCGCTCTATCCTCCTCCGGGCGGACAAATCACCGTCACCGCCACAAGCGGCACGCTCACCGCGTCGGCCACCGCGCAGATCGTTTATTCGGACGCATCGCTTACCGGCCCGTTCGCGTTTTCCTACGTTGGAAATAACAGCCTCGGCTACCTCGCCGTCGCGGGCAGCTTCGTCGCCGACGGCAACGGCAAAATTACCAGCGGCCTTTCCGATGCGAACGGATTCCTCGGCGGACCTTCCGGCGGAGTGGCATTCACCGGCACCTACCAGGTTGGCCCAGACGGCCGCGGCAAAGCTGTAATCAGCGCCGGTCCGGGCGGCGGCACCAGCAGCACGTGGGCCTTCGTGCTTACCAGCAATCAGCACGCCTATATGACTCGCTTCGATCCCAACGTCACCGGTACCGGCGAAATGGATCAGCAAAATTTGAACGACCTCACCACTTCGCCCAGCGTGATCACCGGCCCCTACGTGTTTCAGTTCTCCGGCTCCGATGCGGCGTTCCAGCAACTCGCCGCCGCCGGACGATTCACCGCCGATGGCGCGGGCAACATTCCGCAGACCGCGACGGTGGTGGACTTTAACGACAACGGAACGGTGACCGCGAACGACACCACTCTGCACGGCACCTATGCGTTCGACGTGACGCAGCCCAACACCGGCCGCGGCACGCTCACGCTCACCAGCTCCGCCATAGGCACTTTGAATTTTGCTTTTTACACCGTGGACAGCACGCACCTGCGCGCCGTCGAAACCGACACCACCGATTATTTGGCGGGCGATATTTTCAGCGGCCTCGCGGCGCCGTACGGCCCGGGCAATCTGGTCTCGGGGAACTACGCGTTCACAGTCGGCGGCACCAGCTCCGCGGGCGGATACGCGCTGGGCGGAGTGCTTACCTCGAGCGGAGCAGGGAACATCAGCGCCGGCGTTTCCGATTTGAATAACGCGGGCACCACGACGCTGAACACTACGCTTGGCTCGTGCCCTTACACCAGCAATGCGACCAACAGCCGCATCGATCTGACCATCGGTGCATCCGGCGCATGCTCCACCGAATTCGCGGGATATCCCACCAGCGCCGGCTCCGTGTTGCTGCTCGAACTCGACACCGCAGCCGTGGCGGGCGGCGCGGCGTACCAGCAAGCGGCAACTCCCGCGGTTCCGAAGGGCGCCCTTGCCGTTGGCCTTGGCGCGCAGGGAATTTTCTACAACAGCCCGTCGCAATACGGCCAGTATCTCGACGCGGAAGTGAATTTCCTGACCACCATCGGCAACGCCGGCAACATCGACATCAACAATTTCAACGCCGTGTATCCCGGCGATCCGGTGAACACCGCCACGACCACGCTCGGAACGCCCAGCTCTCTGGGCCGCGGCACTGCCGTGCTGAGCGGCACGAATCCGAATGTCACCTTCGGCCTGGTCTATTACGTGGTCAGCCCGAACCTTTCGCTCCTGCTAGGCTCCGACACCACCCGCACCAACATCGGCGTCCTCGGCCTCCAATACTAGCCGCCTACAAAGCACCTCGTCCGGTGCGCCGCGCGCTACGCGCGCCGCCGCACGGGTAGCACAGGCAATCCTGCCTGTGGGCGACAAACCGGCGGCAGCCCGCCGGATTGTCGCCTTTCTATTTTCTTGCCCCTCCGGCTTCAACCCTACTCCCACAGGCACGACCGCCTCGACTGCCCTCCACGACTGTAAACTTGCGGCAACTACGGAGTGTCTATAAGTATTTCCGCGAATTGCAGTCCGCGAACGAAAGGCGTACATATCCGGCGTGCATCGCCGAATTTACCGCCGCAACCTGCCGCACCTCCATCCGCCTGGCAAGCCTCTATTTCTCACGTGGCGGCTCCACGGTTCTATCCCACGTGAGCGCATGCGTGAAATCTCGGAAGCACGAGCGATTTCACACTCTGAAGAATTTCGTGCGATCGAAAAAATACTCGATAGTGTCGGCTACGGCTCGCACTCATTGAAAGATCCGCGTGTCGCGGAAATGCTCTGCGGTTGCATCGAGTTAGGCGCAACTTCATTTCAGCGGTATCTGCTCCACGAATACGTCGTAATGCCAAATCACGTTCATGTATTCCTGACGCCGATTGCGGACGTCCCGGCCATCACGCGGTCGTTGAAGGGTGTTACGGCCAACGCGGCGAATAAGTTGCTTTCGAGCGTCGGTACGAAGTTCTGGCAGGAAGAGTCGTTCGACCGATGGTCGCGCGACCCCGAGCAATCGTCAAACATTTGCCGCTATATTCGACGCAATCCCGTGAAAGCAGGGTTGGCTGCAACGCCGGAGGAATGGCCCTGGTCCAGTGCTCATCGCCAAATTGCGCTTTCGCCGATTCCGTTGTGAGTAGCGCGAGCCATCGTGCATGCCTGGGCATCTTCGAGACTCTGATGCCATCCATTTGCATCGTGGGCTAGGCGCGTTGCCGAGCTAGTTGCGAGCCACGGAAGTCGAAACCGGCTTCGCGGTTTAACCGCTCCGCCCACAGGCAGGATTGCCTGTGCTACTGGGCAGGCGCGTCGTAAAACGTTCGTACTGCGAGCGGCACAGCCGTGTCGCCCATTTTGCTCACGCGCAAAGCGCCAATAAATCGCTCTACTTCGCGTTAGTGGTGGTGGCCACGCCTTCGGCTACGCACACGCGGTTCCGGCCGTCGCGCTTGGCCTGGTACAAGGCTTGGTCCGCCGCGTCCATCAATTCCGCGAGCGTCTTTCCGTTCTCCGGATACGCAGCGACGCCGATCGAAAGCGTGAACCCTTCGATCACCCGCGCTTCGTGCACAAAACGCAGCTCCTTCACTTTCGCGCCGAGCACTTCGGCCCGTCCGCGCGCGCCCTCCGCCGTCGCTTCGTTCAACACCAGCGCAAACTCATCGCCGCCGTAGCGGCATGCGATGTCTTCGGCGCGAATCCCGCTCTTCAGAAAAGTGGCCACCGTGACCAGCACCTGATCGCCCACGGCGTGTCCGTATGTGTCGTTGTAACGCTTGTAGTGGTCCACGTCGATCATCAGCACGGCCACCGAGCGCTTGCGCCGTACGGCTTTGCGAATTTCGCGGGTCACCGCGTCTTCCAGGTAGCGCCGGTTGAAAAGCTTGGTCAGCGGGTCTTGCGCCACCTGTGTCCGAAGCGTCTCTTCCATCTTGCGGCTGTCGGTCACGTCCTGCGCGTGCCCGATCACGTGCTCTTCGCCGTCTTCCTCCGTGCGAAGCACGTTGCGATACAGCCACACGCGCTCCTCGCCCGCTTTGGTCTTCACGCGCATCAGCCCGGAGTCCGAGCGATTGTCGCGGATGCGGTTCAAGTATTGCGCGAAGCCGGGACGCGTTGCCGGCGCCAGCCAGTCCGCCAGGTTTTTGCCGCGCAGCTCGTCTTTCGCGGCACCCAGCGCTTCGTGCGCCGCGGGATTCGCGAGCAGGAGTTTTCCGGCCATGTCGTGAACGTAGAAAAACCCCAGGCTGCGCGTCACCAGTTCGCGGTAGCGCTGCTTGCTGGCGTGCAGTTTCTGTTGCGATTCCTCGAGCAGCCCGAGCGAGTGCGTCAAGGCCGCCGTCTTGCGCCGCAGCTCCATCTCGCGCAAGACCTGGTTGCGGCACACTTTCAGGGCTTCGAGCTGGCGGTCGGTGAGCTTGCGCGGCACCGTGTCAATCACACACAGCGAGCCGACCGCGTGCCCGTCCTGCGTGACCAGTGGCACGCCCGCGTAAAACCGGATGTTCATTTCTCCGGTGACCAGGGGATTGTCCGCGAACCGCGCATCCTTGGTCGCGTCTTCCACGATCAGCACTTCTTCCGGCTGCAGGATGGCGTGCGCGCAGAAGGCTTGCTCGCGCGGCGTTTCCGTGGCGGCCACGCCTACTTTGGCCTTGAACCACTGCCGCGTGGGATCCACCAGGCTGATCAACGACATGGGGGTGTCGCAAATAAACGACGCCTGCTTCACCAGATCGTCGTAGGGCTGCTCGGGGCCGGTGTCCAGAATGTGCTCCGAGTAAAGCGCCTGGAGGCGCTGCGGTTCGGTTTCGGGAAGCGGAGCCTGCACGGCGTCTCCTACACGCGCCGGAAACCGAAGCTCCGCGCGCAAAAAAAGAAAGCAGTGAAGGGGTAAGCTCAGTATCGCAGCGCACGCCTCGGCGCGAAGCTGAACCGCGGGGCCTGTGGCGCATAAAGGTAAACGGCGGATTTCTGCCGGGCGCATCGTACGGCGCATTCCCGTTTTGGGAGAACGCAGATTTGTACAGTACTGATACTTGACATACAGTTACCGTGCTGGTAAACACGCGCTCCTGCATCGCACTGAGGAGGAATCGATCATGCGCATCGATCACCGTTCCAGCACTCCGCACCACGTTCGTTCAGCCGCCGAAGCGGCCTTTACCCCAAAATCGGGCGCCGCAAAAGTAGTTGTGCTTACGCCGGACCACATTTCATCCGTAACATCCGCAACCCCTGGATCGGCAAATGGCGCAGCTTCCGGCACGCGCAGTCCGTATAAACCCGAACCTCGCGTGATCACCATGAAACTTCGCAGCCGCCGCGACGATGACGTGGAAGTCTGGGGGCCCGAAGCCGCTTGAACCGCTGCTGCCCGACGGCGCCGGCCGCCCAGCCCGGCGCCCAGCGTGCAGCGCATAGTAAACCATGCCACTGCGCGCGCACCGCGAGTGCCTTTCGCTCCTGAACGGCACTCGCGTAAGGCTACGTACCGGGTTTTCCCTAACGCAACTCCTCCGCCCAGATACAGCCCGTGCCGTATTCGCTGAAACAGCTCGAATCGCTATGCTTCCCAACGACGAAACGGTTCGCCGCACCGCGCATCCCAGGCGCTTGGCGGCGGACGGGCGAGCGATCGCACTCTGCGCCGCAACATAGCTCTAAAAAAGTTTCACGGTTTCCCGGGCGCACAAAGCTCGCGCACAGGCTGCCGTCGCATGCATCACGACGGCATTCGAGTCCCATTGCGGAATCGCAATTTTACGAGCGGAGGCTCTATGAAAAAGATTTCTTGTATTGGTACCGCGGCCTTGCTTCTGTTTTTGGCGGGCGGGGTAGCGACGTATGCGCAGGACGGCCACGACGAACCCAAGTCCGAGCCCGCGGCCAAGCCACAGGACGCGAAGCCCGAGGCTAAACCTGAAGCCAAGCCCGAAGCGAAACGCGAAGCCAAGCCGGAAGCCAAACCCGCACCGAAACCAACCGAGCACGCCGCCGCTAAGCCCGCTACCCGGCCCGCGACGGACGAAAACCGCAAGCCCGAAGAGACGCGCAGCGCCGCCAACTCGCATCCCGCGCCGGCGCGCACCGAGACTCGCACCACCCAAACCACGCACACCACGCACACCGAGACCGCACAGCGCGGCCGAATCCCGGATGACAAGTACCGCTCCAGCTTTGGCCGCGAACATACCTTCCACGTCGGCCATCCGGAATTTGTCGGCGGGCACGGTCGCTTCGAATACGGCGGCTATTCGTTCACCTTCGCGCAAGCTTGGCCGTCGGTGTGGGGCTACAACGATCCGGTCTATATCGTGGACATCAACGGCGTGTACTACCTGATGGATCAGCTCCATCCGGGCGTGCAACTCGCGCTCGTCGTCGTGGTCTAAATAAAACTGAACCGAGCCGCACTGCAACCGGGGACAGCTCGTGCGATGAGCTGTCCCTTTGCTCGTAACGACGAAACGCCGATGATCATGCCTGAGAATCGCTCATCGAATCGATCGAAGAAGGGAACCATGGCCAAGCCCGAAACTCACTGCGAAATCAGCTTCCCCACGGTGCTGAATTTCAGCGCCAGCATCGCTCCGGACAACACCCGCGACGCGGTCCGCTTCGTCTTTGAAGCCAAAGGCGTGAATCGCGCGGATGTCGCCGAGGTGGGCGACGTGTGCAAACAGCTCGAGCGCTGCGTCCAGGAATTCAAAGACAACCTGCTCTCCCACGGAAAAGAAGCGGCAGCGGGAAGCTAGGGGACGCGACGAGTTCGCACTCTTCGCGCCGTCGCTCCCTGGCGCACCCGATCCGCTATTTCACGAAAGCGCACAGACTCCACAAAACAGGGCTAATACGGCCTCGCCCTATGGTTTACTGACCAGAAAGCATTAGTTTCAAAATGGGACGACCCGGACGTCTCCCAGGGGGCCGCGCGATGCCCAGACTTCGCTTTATTTGCTCGCTCATCACCAAAGAAAACGATTACCAGATGGAGCAGGCGGCTTCCGCGCGCACCGCCGCTCAAAACCTCGGAGTGGATGTCGAGATCGTCTTTGGCGACGGCAACGCCATCACCCAGAGCACTCAGATCCTCAAGCACGTCCAGGCGCAGCCCGAACAACGACCCAGCGGCATCGTGGTCGAGCCGATCGGAGGCACCGCTCTGCCGCAAGTGGCCAGAGCTGCCGTGGCCGCCGGAATTGGATGGGCGGTGCTGAATCGCGACGCCGACTACATCACCGAGCTGCGTCGCACCTCCAAGCTGCCCGTTTTTTCGCTGGCCACCGATCATCAGGCCGTCGGCGAGATTCAGGCCCGGCAGCTCGCCGCGCTACTGCCTTCGGGCGGCCACGTTCTTTACATTCAGGGGCCGTCGGAGCATTTCGCTACCAAGGAACGCCTGGTCGGCCTGAACCGCACGCTCAATCCCGCGATCAAGCTGACCGCGCTTCGCGCGCAGTGGACCGAAGGAGAGCGCGCGGCGCTGCATCGAATCGTGGCTCACCCTGACCTCCGGAAAAAAAATAAACATCGATGTGGTGGCCGCGCAGAATGACGCGATGGCCATCGGCGCGCGCAAAGCGCTGCTCGGCGTGATACATCCGGCCGAGCGCGAGTTGTGGCAGTCGCTGCCGTACACCGGCGTCGATGGCGTATCCACCACAGGGCAGGCTTGGGTGCGCGCCGGAACGCTAAAGGCTACCGTGGTGACTCCCGCGACGGCCGGCGAAGCCATCGTGATGATGGCGCAGGCGCTTACCAAGGGCACCATGGTGCCCGAGCGCAGCTTCATCAGCCCTACATCGTTCCCCTCCACCGAGAAACTTTCCGCCGGCGTCCACCAACCCGCGTAGCTTTTCTGAGCATCCACAACATTTGCCGCGAGACGCAGGTCCCGAGCAGGCCGATCCCCCAGGGCATTCGCTGAGATCGACCACGACCGAAGGCCGGCGCCGACTTCTATGGGAGTGCGGCGGACCGTGACGCCGCTTTTCCGAACGTGCGCGTCACCACAAAACCGTCACGGCCGGAGGCCGGGCACACTCACAACACCGTCGCGGCGCGAAGCAGGAGAAACTGCCCACTCGACGCGGGATCGGTTTACTTTGAAGTGCACGTGCGCGAAAGCGGCGTCACGGTCCGCCGCACTCCCAAAGTGCCGCTTGCCGGCCATCGGGCGTGCTCGATCTCGTGGAGCGGAGCGGTCTGTGCGTCGCCTCGTGACTATCATTGCGGGAACGCCGATGGTGCTCGCGCGCCTCAGCGAGTAGCGTGGGCAATTTGCCCGCGGCCCTTCCGTGGGAGGTGAGTCACGGAGTCACCACACACTGCACAGGCGTGATCGCCTATTTTACCCGCGGCTAGCCGTACCACTGCATGTCGTCCCAGAACTTCCGCCAACCATTGCGCGGGGTGCCGTCGCAGACGTAGATGTCGGCGTGCTCGCGGCTCTCTTCGTTATCGACGATCAGCGGGTCGCCGTTGTGCCCGGCGAGGCGGCAGCCGCTAAGTTGCTCGTTCCTGTCATCGGCGTCCCATCCGGCGACGATCAGCACGCTCGGCGGCGTTGTGGGGAACGTGCGATACCAGCCGGAGTTGGTGACTTCGAGTTCCTGAGGCAGGCCGTACTCCGGGCCGAACACTTCGATCGCGCCGGCTTCGCCATAATTTCCAACCAAAACGCGCGCGCCGTCGCGCTGCTCCGGCGGCAGAGAATCGCGAATCAGCGCGACCTGCTTTACGAATTCCGGCCAGCCGATTTCTTCGCGCAGGTCGCCATTGCGCGCAAGCGCGAAATCGCGCTGCCAGCCACTGGACATCCACGGCACCAGGACGAGCGACGCGTAAGCGCCGACGGCCGTTAGCCCAGTGAAAAAGATAGCGGGCACCGCAACGCGCCAGCCGCGCCTGAGCGATGCAAGCCAAGTCTCGGCGCGGGCGGCGCCCATGGCGAACAGCATCGGGTACACGCCCGCCAAATAGTAGTCGCGCCCCTTTGCGAAAAAGAACAGCAGAAAGGGAATCGCAAACATCCAGCCGAGCATGCGGTAACGCTTGTCGCGAAAATACGCGATCAGGCCCGCGATCCACAGCGGCACCGAAAACAGATTCGTATTGTGGATGAACTGGTTGACGAGGAAACCGTTGGCGCGGCCCTGGCGGACGTCGCGCGCGTGGATGTAATGCAGGAAGTGGTAGGAAATGAAGTCGTGGCGCGCTTGCCAGATTAGGTTCGGCGCGCACATCGCAAGCGCCAGGAACGCGCCGGCCCAGAACCAGCCGGACTTCAGATACCGCCGTGCCGGCGTGAGCAGCATTCCGCCCGCGATCCCCGCGAGAAAAAACACCATGGTGTACTTGGTCATCAGGCCCGCGCCCACAGCCGCGCCGATCGCCAGCCACCAGCGCGGATTCTCCGAGTTCAGCAGGCGGATGACGAAGTACGCGGCCAGCGTCCACCACAAATAGTCGAACGACGAATACTGAAATTCTGTCGCCTCGAAAATGGGTAGCGGGGAAAGCGCGACGCACAATGCCGCGGTGACTTGCGCGAGACGCCGGCCGCCGAGCTCGCGCGCCATCAGGCCCGTGATGAAAATGGCGAGCGCCTGCGCGATCACGCTAAAAAGGCGCAGCCCCACAAGCGATCGGCCGAAAAGCGCCCACCCCACGCGTTCGATGGCCGGCGTGAACGGCGGATACGCGACGAAGCCCCACTCCATGTGGAACGCGTCGGTCATGGTTTGCAGCTCGTCGCGGTGGAAGCCGTAGCGGCCGTTCGTCGCGATGTGTACGATGGCGACGACACCCGCGATGGCCGCGAGGACGAGCGTGTCGTTCCGCCTAGCACGATTCGTGTTTGTGCCGGCGGCGGTAGCCATGGGAACGCGCATCGTATCGCAGTTTGCGCCAGTCCGACAGCCTCCCAGGCGTTCGGTGAGCCTTTGTCGGAGACAGATTCAAAGCACACCGGGGGGAACGCCCATCCTACTCGGTGCTCACGCGCAACCTCGAACGATCGCGCTACTCCTCGACCTCTTCGTCGGTGTCGATACCCAAAAGCTCTAGGTAAGCTTGCTGGTCCGGAGTGAGATCGTGGTCCCAACCTTCGAACTTTTTGAATTCATCCCCGTGAAGCGTGAGCACGAACATTAAGGCGATCGACGCTCGTTTCAGCACGTCATACTCTTCGGAACCTTCTTCGTGGCCCGCCGCGATGCGCTCGAGAATCGGCGCGACCTTTTCGTACTCGCGAAAGCCCTCAACATTCGGCGTTGGCATGCCCCGCATTTTACTAAAGTTCGCGGTCTTGGGCCCGGTGTGGAGTTGCGATACAGTCTTCGTCATGAAAATTGAGGCCCGAAGAGTTCCCGCGAGCGAGATCGATCCGCTCCGCCAGGCGTACCGCGCCGAAGCGCACTGCCAGATCATCTACGATTCATTTTTGCCGCGCTGGCTGGCGGACGCCTACGCGCTCAGCATCGACGGCCGCACGGTCGGCTATGGAGCGCTCGCGAACCGCTATTACCCTCGCCACATCGTCGAGTTTTACCTCGAGCCTGCCTACCGCATCGACGCACTCGAGATTTTTCGCGAGCTGCTGGCGCACACGCGTGCCACGCACGTCCGCGCGCAGACCAACATGCCGTTGATGACGCGCATGCTCTTCGACACCACGAAGAATATCTCGGCGGAAAAAGTACTGTTCGCCGACGGCCCGGCGCCCGCGCAGCTTGCCCCGCCGGACGGCGCGAAGTTCCGCCACATCACCGAAGCTGAAGCCGAGGAGTTTTCGAAGCAGCAGGAAGTTCTGACCGAGTGGATTCTGGAGACGAGCGGCGGCATCGTCGCCACCGGCGGCTACCTGACGCACTACAATCCGCCTTACGCCGACATTTTCATGGCTGTGGGCGATGCGGGCCGGCGCAAGGGATTCGGCGGCTACATCGTGCAGGAACTGTGCCGCGTGGTGCGCGAAGCCGGAAAAATTCCCGCGGCGCGGTGCGATCCCGAAGTGATCGGCTCCCGGCGCGCCCTCGAACGCGGCGGACTCGTCGTCTGCGGCCATCTGGCTTTTGGCGAAGTTGTGCGGTAACGTCAGCGGGCGCGAAGCCCCCAGTCTCGACTTCTGTTCGCGCCGGTCCTTGAGCGGGCGGCCCCGGCCACGAATTCAAAAAACGCGCTGCCTTCGACTCCGGCAGGCCATCGGTGATACGATTTGAGCATCCCAAACAAATCCTAAGGGGGAATTATGAAGACGTTTCACATTACGTTCGCTTACGAAGATCGCTCGAAGGGCCGCGAGCACCACTCGGTCCACGTGGAAGCTTCCAGCCTGCCGGGCGCCGTCGCGAAGGCTGCGCGCGAGTACGTGAAGAAGCTCGACCGCAAGCAGCGCTTCGACATGAACAAGCACGGCCTGGAAATCAAGGCGGTGCATGTCGAAGGTGCAGAAGGCGGCGAGAAGGCCGAAGCCAAGGCCGCCGGCGCTGAGTAGTTTTCGCCGAGCGAATTTTGCCGAATGGAACCGGCGCGCAGGACGGACGGCGAAGTTGTCGGCGTTCTGCGCGCTTTGTGTTTTCAAGAGGGGGATTTAGCATGGCGAAAAAGCATTTCTACGTGCGATTGCTGCCGCCCCGTGCGACGTTTGCCGCGGACATGACGGAAGGTGAACGCTCGCACATGCGCGAGCATGTCGCCTACTTCGCCGGACTTTTTCAGCAGGGGAAAGTTTTGATTTTCGGGCCGGTGATGGATCCGGCGTACGGATTCGGCATGGCCGTGCTCGAAGCGAACGATATGAATGAAGCGCGCGGCTGGCTGGAGAACGATCCCACGGTGCGCTCCGGGCTGAACAGTTTCACCATTTCGCCGATGGTCGTCGGCGCCTCCCGCGCAGCCACTGCCGATGTTCCCGCCGCTGCTCCCAAGGGCGCCGCTGCTACCGACGACGAGAATTCCGACGACGCTTCCGATTCGCCCGCCGATTCCGCCGCGTAAGGCCACAACACCGCAGGCGTGTCGCCCATTTTACTAACGGCTGCGAGTACCGCGGGCAAATTGCCCGTGCTTTTATTCTTCCGATCTCTCCAAGCGAATCGTTCGGCGTCGCCGCGTAACTCCGCTCCGGAGAAGAAAACACCACAGGCGTGATCGCCTATTTTACTCACGCTAGCGGTGCGTGCCTCCTCCGCCTCCTCCACCGCCACCGCCGCCTCCTCCTGAATGGGCCCCGCCGCCACCAGATGCTCCCCCACCAGCGTGGCTGCCCCCGCCTCCCCCGCCTCCGCTGAAATGGCTCCCACCTGATCCCCCGCTCGCGTGACCTCCGCCAGCGCTCGCATGACCTCCGCCACCGCTCATGTGACCGCCGCCTGCACTGGCGCCCGCCGGGCCGTGCCACGAGCCTTCGCCGCTGTTACGGCCTGCCTCGCCCGTGCCGGCGTGTCCCTGATACAAGCTCGCATAGATGACGGGATGACTCTTCGCTTGATCACTGCCATTGCCGAACGCCGCTCGCGGATCGATGCCTGCGAATTGTTCTTTGTGGTAGTCGAACGCGGCGTATGACACCGTAGCGCGGGACACGGGCGGTGAGAACGCAAACACATGCGTTGTTTCCGATATCTTTTCGTTGTGATTTGTCGTGTCGAGCAAGGCGCCCCGTATTTCTGGAGCCGCGGTATGACGTTCGTTCGATGAGGTCTGGCTGAGCAGCGCTTGATGCACGTTTTTCGGCTCCTGCGTGAGAGCCGTGAGCGATACTTTTCCGTTATAAATAACATGCTGGATCTGTAGTCCGCCGCCATGTCTTGGCTCGACGGTGAAATAGCCGTGGCGCAAATTTCCCATCACTACACCTGATTTATCTCCGGGGTGCCGGGGAACGAACGCCTCCTTGCGATCCGCCATCATCCAGTGCACCGGAGGATGCGGCTGATGGTGGTGCCTTGGAAAAACGAGCACATATTTCCGGCCGGAATGCGAATAAACCCACCCACCAAATCGGCAAGCGGGATTGTCCCACTTCACAGTGCTGAGAGATCGAACGAGGGCCTCTTCTTGAGGACTGTGAACTGTGACGGCGTGGCTGTTCCCAAAGTTCATAAAGCAGCTGCGCCATTGCCGCAACACCGGGATTGTCTTCGGATAGCCAGGATATTGCGAAATGACGCTGGCACCTGCATTAACCGGGGCTGCGGTTTGTTCCTGGGTGATGGCGCCACCGGACGCGTACCAGTAGCCGGTAATATCGATGAACGGCGCATCGGCCATCGCGGGAATACCACGCGGCTCGAGAGTTTCGCCGGGCGCGAGCGGCGGCGGATCGCCCTTCGCGGTCCAGCATGTCCCGTAGGGCGCGCAAGGCGTGAACATTCCGTTCTCGTAGAGATCGAGCAGGCCGGGAACCGGCTCGTCCATGCCGGATGCAGCAAGCGCCTTGGCCATTTCCGCGTCGCGCGCGCCTTTCTGTGCCTGCACCCACAAATCAAAATCGTCTGGAGTGCTGTCGATCACTCCGAAGGGGGTGTTCACACCGTTAACGATACCCGCTACGGCGGATTGGCCAAACACCAGCGGCCCAGTCACGCCGTTTACGTTGAAATTCCGTCCAGAATCTTGAGGGGTAAGAGCCACGCCGTTCAGAAAACTATCGACACGCAGGAAGAGTGAATTCGCGGCTGAATTGCCGTCACCCAAGTGAAGCGAGAAGCCAGTCGTGTCGATCTCGAAAGTCTCTCTCGGCGCGAATTGTCCGCCAAGAGTCGCCACCCCCGTGACCAGCTGTAAGACGCTGGTTGGGGAGCCCTGGTGGTGAACGAGTACATCAAACATCAAAAGCGAATTCTCCCCCACATACAACACCACCCCCGACTGAAACTCGATTTGTGCGCGACCGTCCGTCCCGGTTGCGAGAGATTCGAATTCCTGAAGTGGCATACCAGCTTCAGCAACGCTCCAGTCCTTTTTTAGGTCGGGCGTTCCTTTCGATATGTCGCCGAGGTTGTAGCGGACGTCGCCCTGCACTTGAATTAGACGCACGATTTCAGTCGTATAGCCGGGCGCAAGGACTAACTGATCTTTGTCGTTATTGAAAGCGTTTGCGGGGGAAATGCAGCACAGCAAGGATAGAACGACGACTCCAATGGCCCGGATCCACGGCTGGGGACCGTTCATCGGATCCTCCTCACGCCTCTATTACTCTTACGGTGAATGTGACGTACGTCAACTCCGGCGGGTTACAACGTACATTCCGGGGTTTCAGAAAATGCAGTGCGCCCGGACCCGCACCTGCGATCGCCTATCCGACTCGCCGCTATAAGTACCGCGGGCAAGTTGCCCGTGCTTTTTTCTGGCGCACCATAAGTTCGGCTCAGCGACGCAATTCCGCTCCGCCCGCCAATTCCGCCGCGTAGCCACAAAACCCGCAGGCGTGTCGCCCATTTTTCTTCCGGCTGCGAGTACCGCGGGCAAATTGCCCGTGTTTTTATTCTTCCGATCTCTTCCAGCGAATCGCTTTGCGTCGCGGCGCAACTCTTGATACAAACGTGCGGGGCGTGGCGGCACATTTCACGGGGACACTACACAACATGGTCCGAAGTCTGGCAGCGGCAACAATTTTAGCTTTGGGATTCGCGGCGTTCAGCGCGAACGCTGTAGCGCAAGCGCCGGACGGCGCGTCGCCGCAATCACAGAGGGGCGACCGTCTGCTGGAAGAAATGAAGCGGCTCACCGAAGCGCCGGGCCCGCCGGGAGCCGAAGGCCCGGTGCGCGACCTGATGACCGAGTACATGAAACCGTATGCGAACAAAATCACGTACGACGGCCTCGGCTCGGTGATCGCGCAGCAGGGAAGCAGCGGCCCGCGCATCATGGTGGATGCGCACATGGACGAACTGGGCGCCGAAGTTCGCCACATCCGCCCCGACGGATACATTTCCGTGCAGATGCTCGGCTACTGGCTCCCGCAGGCGCTGGCCGATCAGCGCTGGACGATTCTTGGGAGCAAAGGCCCCGTGCTCGCCGTCTCGCAATTGCTGGACGCTCACGTGGCCGGCGGCTTTTCGCGGAATCCGGGCGACGAACGCACCGAATATTTTATGGACGTGGGCGCGCGCAACGCGGCGGACGTGACGGCGATGGGCATCGAGCCGGGCGATCCAATCGTGCCCGTCTCGCCGTTTGAAATTCTGCCCAACGGCCGTTACCTGGCGAAGGCGTGGGACGATCGCATCGGCTGCATCGCGATGATCGAAGCCGCGCGCCGTCTGGCCACCGAGCCGCATCCCAATCAGATTTTTTACGCCGCGACGATTCAGGAAGAAGGCTCGGAAGAAATGCGCGGCGCCATCACGTCGGCGCACATCATCAATCCGGACATTGGTATTGCACTCGAGGTGGGCATCACCAACGACACTCCCGGCAATCGCCCCGAAGCCGCGCTGGAAACTCTGGGCGGCGGTCCGGGCATCATGCTCTACGGCTTCAGCGAATTTCCGAATCGCAATCTGGTGAAGTTCATGCAGTCCGTCGCGGCGGACATGAAAATTCCGTTGCAGATGGATTTCGTGCAGGGATTCGGCGACGATGCCGGCGCGATTAAGCTGAACGGCGGCGGCGTGCCGGTCACCACGCTGCTCGTCCCCACGCGCTCCACGCACACGCACAACGGGATCATCGATCGCCAGGACTTCGATCAGACCGTCGATTTGCTCGTCGCCATGCTACAAAAGCTCGACGCCGCTACCGTAGCCAAGATCAAAAGTTTCGAACCCGCCACAAAATAACGCACGGAGGCGATGCCGAGCGCGCGCAGCGCGTGTAGCATAGACTTTCGTGTCTGTGCGCGGCCGAGTTTAGTCGGTCGCGGGTGCAGCCACTGCAGCGTTGGCAATCCGCTGCCGTCGATACATACTCGACCACGGCCACTCCTCCGGAGCCGCGCAAAACCCAGCCTTCACCGGATTCCGCGCGATGTAAGCCCGAATGTTCCAAAACTCCTTCTCGTTTCTACAAAAGTGGTCGTAGTATTCCTGCTGCCAGAAAGACCCCGATCGTCCCAGTGTCTTGTTCGCGAAATGCGCGGTGTTGCCTTTCAGCGACTGCATGATTACGTTCATGTCCACGCGTGGCGTAATGAGAATATGTACGTGGTTCGGCATCACGACGTATCCGTGGAGTGCGTAGTGAGAAATCTCCGCCGAGGCGCCGCGCTCGATCGTGGCGCAGACATCTTCCGCAATGCGCTTATCCCGTAGCCAGAGCGGCCCCCTATTGCCGTCGTCCAGAAACCTGTCGATTCGCGCGAACCGCTCGCCGTTGGTCAACTTCGCCGCTTTGCGTGCCTCGAGAACTACCGCGACAGGCAGGCTCCCGTGAAGCCGCCAGGTCACGAAAATCGGTGTGCCTTTCGGGAAGACGTGCGGGAGATTGCGGCGATACGTGCGGCTTGGCACGTGCATTAGATAACGCGGGAGGCGGCTTGATATCAATTCGCAAAACTACGGTTCTACGGATACGTAGTCGCCGCAAGGAGGCAGGTCGGGTAAGCGCTGAAATGGCTACACCGGCGACCGACTGAAATTCGGTCGCGCACAGACACGAGAGTCTCTGCTACACGCGCTGCGCGCGCTCGCAGAGCAAAGGCGGTAACGCGCCGATGTGGGCGCCGTCGGCGGCAGAGGATTTGTACAGTAGGAGCGATGGCTAAACCCGTACCTCACGGAACGTGAGGTACGCACAGGCGCGAACGCCTGTGCCACGCGGCGAGCTGCGTGACACCGTGCTAAAAGTGGCTAAACAGGCCGATGAGGATGATGATCGGGATGGGGATGCCGATCAGGTAGAGCAAGATCGATCGCATGGTGCTTCCTCCTGTAGTTCTGAGTGCGCGCGTCCGGCGCAACGCCGCAATTCGCAATTCGTCAACCGCGGCAGTCAATGCGG
Source organism: uncultured Acidobacteriota bacterium (assembly GCA_963839325.1). Taxonomy (GTDB): domain Bacteria; phylum Acidobacteriota; class Terriglobia; order Acidiferrales; family UBA7541; genus Palsa-295. Next base: position 39,941 of record CAWIUO010000008.1, read on the forward strand.
TGCTTCGGAGTCGTCAGCCGACAATCAGCACGTTGTCGCGCTGGCGGCCGCCGATTGTGGCGGCGAAGCTCGCGCTGAACGCGCCGACCAGGAGCGCGAGGAACAGCCAGTAGAGCGAGTGAGCGGCCGCTTTGCGCGCGGTGTCTGCGGCCTGGCGGGCGTCATCGAACACTTGCGCGACGCGCGCCTGCGCATCGGCAGGCGTAAGTCCCGTGCGCGCGGAGACCAATTGCGCAAGATACTGGCTGTCGTAGTCCGGCAAGCTACCGCGCCGAAGCGCGTTCGCCAGAATCACCGTAACTTCTTCGCGCGCCGCCGCCGCACTTACATTCGCGTCGGCCGGCGCGCCGCCCGCATTGCGGAAGAACGCATCGACGAAATACGCGTTCGGCTCGACCGAGCGCGTCACCGCCGCTGAACCGTCGCCGCGTGCATCGCCGGCGAGCCGCGCAGCGGTGGCCGTCAGAAATCCGGCGCTCAGCACCAGCGCCACGGCCCACACCAGAAATCCGTGTGCGGTGTCGCGAAAGAAAACTTCGTCGGTGTGAATCTGCACCCACTTCGTTCGCAGGCGGCCGGCAATGTATCCGCCGAACGCCGAGGAAATAATCTCCATCAGGATCATCCAGAAGATCGCGCCGCGGCTTACGGCTGTGCCGGACGCGCCTGCGTTGGCCCACGGCGAAATCGCGGACAGGCCCACGCCCGCCCCGAGCGCCAACAAAATCAAAGTGAGCGCGGCGGCCACGAACGCTCCGGCAATCACCGCGGCCCACGACACTCCCGAACCGTGCGCTTCGTTGGGAACGGCTTCAACCGGCCGCGTATATGTGGGCGTATCGTGCGTCAAAGAAACTCGAGATGTGACAGACATCGGCTGGCTCCTGCCTGACTCTATAGCGCCCGGCTCTGCGTCTTGTGCTGCGAGTGGCCGCGCGTCGAACTGTGCTCGATGTGTTCAGGCGTGTTTCTGGACCGCAACGTTACGCCAGAGGCCGATGCGCGCGAATCCACGCGACACCTTATGCTGAGCGGGGAATTGCTGTAGGCGGCCAAGCTGGTTTCGTTGCCACGCGGATGCAATCCGTGCTTCCCGCGAACGAGTGGACACGCGTGCCGCACTTCTATATAAGTGCTGGCAACGTTCCGTCGTCGCGCCATTCGAGCAACACGTGCACCGCGTAATTCTGTGGAGGGCCATCGGTTGTCCACTCACGCTGACGCAGAAAATGCACCCGCCTCGCGCGCCATGCCGGACCGCACCAAGATCGTCCGCGTGATCCTGGCTTCCGCCGGCGGAACGATGATCGAGTGGTACGACTTCTACATTTTCGGCAGTCTCACCGCCGTGCTCTCGGTGAAGTTCTATCCGCCCGGCAACGACACCTTCGCCTACATCGCCTATCTGGCGACGTTCGCGGTCGGATTTCTGGTGCGGCCTTTCGGCGCGCTGTTCTTCGGGCGCGATCGGCGACCTGCGTCGGCCGCAAGTACGCCTTTCTATTGTCACGCTCGCGATCATGGGCTTCGCGACCGGTTGCGATCGGCCTGCTGCCTACGTTCAAGACGGCGGGCTGGTTCGCGCCCATCGTGCTGATCTTGATCCGCGTGCTGCAGGGATTGGCGCTGGGCGGGGAATACGGCGGCGCGGCCATTTACGTGGCCGAGCACGTGCCGGACACAACAGCGCGGCTTCTACACCAGCTTCATCCAGATCACGGCGACGCTCGGCTTTTCTGTCTCGCTGGTGGTGATTCTGGTCGCGCAGCAATCATGTCGGACGCGAAGTTTCGCGCGCGTGCGGCTGGCGCATTCCGTTCCTGGCTTCGCTCGTGCTGGTGGGCATTTCGCTCTACATCCGGCTGAAGATGAAGGAATCGCCGATCTTCTCGCAGCTCAAGGCGCGGGCATGACTTCCGCGAAGCCGCTGAAGGACGCCTTCGACGAAATGGGCGAACCTGAAACAGGTGTCTGATCTCGCTGTTGGGCGCGACCGCCGGCCAAGGCGTGGTCTGGTACACCGGGCAATTCTTTGCGCTGTTCTTCCTGCAAACGATTCTGCAGGCTGAATCCGAAGACCGCCAACTATGTGGTCGCCGTCGCGCTGCTGCTCGCGATGCCGTTCTTTACCGTTTTCGGGGCACTGTCGCGACCGGATCGGGCGCAAGAAGATCATGATGGCCGGGTGCCTGTTGGCGGTGATCTGCTATATGCCGATCTACCACGCGATGGAGCAGGCGGTGGGCAACAATGTGGTCGAGCGTCACGTCGGTGAAGGACAAGGTTACGGGCGCGGTAGAGCTGACGGCCATGACCATCGACGCCCGAGCGGAAAGCTGGTACCGCGCCGATGGCTACGAATCCGAATTTGTCCGCGCTGATTGTGGGTCTGATCTTCCTGCAGGTGCTCTTCGTCTGCATGGTGTACGGTCCGATCGCCGCGTATCTGGTGGAGGCGTTCCCGGCGAAGGATGCGCTACACGTCGTTATCGCTGCCCTATCACATCGGTAACGGCGTGTTCGGAGGGATGATGCCGCTGATTGGCCTTTCACTGTGCGCCGCGACCGGCAATATCTACGCGGGACTGTACTACCCGATGACCATCGCCGCCGTGGCGATGATCGTCGGCGCGCTCTACTTGCCAGAGACGCGCCACGTGCGCATGTGGGATGAAGTGACCGCCCCGCATCCGCAGGCCGCCCCAACCACTGCAATTCCGCTCATCGAGTAACCACGCCGCTCGCGGCGTGGCACAGGCTTTCGTGCCTGTCGCGTACCTCATGTTCCGTGAGGTACGGGTTTAGCCATTTGTCCGTGCGCCCAACTTGCGGCTTCTACGGATGGCGAAACCCTGCCTCTCCGTAGTTTTGCGAATTGAAAAGTTCGCCATCCTGCACGAAAGTGGCCCTCGTGCCACGCCGCATCTACCGCAAAACCTCGCTCACATCTGACCGCCACACACGCCGATCTTCCTCACCTGGAGGCTCCGCGGAAGCCTTCCCGCCGGAATCCAGATTCCGATCCGGAAAACTCCCGGTCTCACCGAAGGTGAAAAATTCGTGCGGATCGACCGCTTGCTCGACACAGGCAAACGAGGACCTCGATGGCTCAAGGATCCTCGCATCGCCGAGGAACTGTGCATGGTAATTGAGTACGGTTCGGAACAGGCCTGAAGCGTTTCGTGCTGCAGGAATACGTCGTGATGCCAAACCACGTTCACATCCTGCTGACGCCGCTAGACGAGTTGTCAAAGATTACGCAGGCGATCAAAGGTACATCCGCGCGAGAGGCGAACTTGGCGCTGGGTCGAGTCTGGAAAAGTGTTCCGGCAGGACGAATCGTACGACTATTTTTGCAGAAACCGACGGAGTTCGCCAACATTAGGCAATACATTGCGATGAATCCAGTTCGCGCGGGGTTCGTGACGAAGCCGAGGAATGGCTGTGGTCGAGCGCGCATCGACGCCGGAGCGGGAGTGATTTTGCAGAAATGGCTAAACCCGTACCTCACGGAACGTGAGGTACGCACAGGCGCGAACGCCTGTGCCACGCCGCGAGCGGCGTGGCTACTCGTAGCGCAGAGCTTCGACGGGATTGAGGCGCGCGGCCTTGGTGGCAGGCCACACGCCAAACAGTAGCCCGATGCCGACCGAGACGGTGAAGCCGATGAGCATGGCTGTGGGCGAGATCACTGCTTGCATGCCGCTTATAACGGGAACCAGCATGACGATCCCGCTTCCGGCGAGGATGCCGATCACGCCGCCCGCGCCGGTCAGCGTCATGGCTTCGACCAGGAATTGCCAGATGATGTCTTTGCTGCGCGCGCCGATCGCTTTACGCACGCCGATCTCGCGGGTCCGCTCGGTGACGCTCACCAGCATGATGTTCATCACGCCGATGCCGCCGACCAGCAGATCCGATCGAACTGAGCACCACCACCACCAGCGCGACGCCGCCGATAATGTCGTTGAATTGCTTCACCGTGTCGGCATTGGTCTGCAATGAAAAATTGTCGGGCTTGTTGTACGGGACATCGCGGCGGCGGCGCAGCACTTCGCGCGTTTGATCCACGGCTTCGTCGAGATGCCCTTGGTACGCGAGGATGCCGATGAACACTTCGAAGCTCGCGGGAAAAAGTTTGGTGAACGAGTAGTAGGGAATCACTACCCGCTTGTCTTCGTCGGCGGTCCCCAGAGTGCCAACCGGCTTCTGAAATACTCCGATCACGGTGAACGTCGAGCCGTCCACGAGCACTTCCTTCCCGAGCGCGTCGTCGAACGACGGAAATAACGCCTTGGTGATGTCCTCACCGAGCACAACCACGTTGTCGCGGTGACGATTCTCCGTGTCGGAGAAAAAACGCCCGACGCGCATCGTCTCGCTCGAATCGACCGCCGGATAATTCGGGAACGAGCCGCGGAATTCGCCACCCGCCACTTCGTTCTTCTGATAGCGCACCGAATGCGGCTGCTGCCAGTCCATAATCGCTACGGTGACGTCCTTTACCGCCGGACACATGCTGCGAATCGCCTCAGCATCCTCCATGGTTAACGGCTTGCGCAGGCGTTCTTCCTTGGGGCGGCGACCGTTCGACGGACCTTGATTGAAGCGCCATGCCCATGCGGAATTCGCGCCGCTGGAATTGATTTGATCGACGATCGAGTTCCGGAAGCCGGATACCAAGCCGACCACGAGAATGATCAGCATCACGCCAATCATCACGCCCAGAACGGCCAGAAAACTGCGCAGCTTGTGAGCGCGCACCGTATCGAGCGCCAGGGCCAGGTTTTCCCGAAGATCGGTTTTAAATTCCATTGAAGCGTAAACTCCAAAAACGGAACGAGTGCTCCGACTGTACAAAGGCAGCTTCAGGGGCTAAAGCCCGCATCGAACCGCCCTTCCGGCGCAGCGAACGCCGCGCCCTTCCACGCATCTAACCGTCCGCACGTAGCGCCTCGATGGGATCGAGTTTCGAAGCGCGCATGGCCGGATAAATCCCGAAGAACAGTCCCACGCTGGTGGAAAGAAATAGCGCCACCACCACGGCGAAGAACGGAGTGGAGATGGGAATCGAAGTGGCGCCGCGCACGATGGCCGAAATGCCCAGCGCGATCACCACGCCCACGGCCCCGCCGCTCGCCGCCAGCATCGCGGACTCCACCAAAAACTGCATCACGATGTGCCGCCGCCGCGCGCCCAGCGATTTGCGCAAGCCTACTTCGCGCGTTCGCTCGGTGACGCTGGCAAGCATGATGTTCATGATCACGATGCCGCCGACCACCAGAAAAATCGAAGTGACCCACACCGCCACGCCGAACACGTTGGACGTGAGACTGTTCCAGATGCCCATCAGCGCCGAGGGCTGCACCACCCCGAAGTCGTCTTCCTTGTCGTAGGCCAGGTGATGGCGGGAGCGCAGGATAACCCGGGATTCGTCCACGGCGTCCGGCATGGCTTTCTGGCTCGAAGCCGAAATGAAAATCGAAACCGAATCCTGCGGAGTGAGCAGTTCCTTGCGGTACGTGCTGAGCGGAATCAGCACAAAGTTATCCTGCGACTGGCCCAACACCGAACCTTTCGCGTCGGTCACGCCGACCACCTGATACTGCCCTTGCCCCGCGCGAATTTCTTTTCCGATCGGATCGGCGCCGCCGAAGATTTTCTGCACCAGGTCGGGCCCGATGACGGCCACGTTCGAGTGGTGATCTTCGTCAATCTGGTTCAGCAGGCGCCCGCTCGCGGCGTCCATGTTGCGGATCTCGGCGAATTCTGGAGTCGCGCCTACGATCTGCACGTCCTCGCTGAGCGAGTTTCCATAGCGAACGTCGGCGGTCGTCTGCTGCTGCCCGGCGATATGCGCGGCGTATTTCATGCCGGCACGCAAAGCGTCCAGGTCGTCGGTGGTGAGCGGCGGATGCTTGCGGGCTTTGTTCCATTCTTCCAGGTTGGTGACGATGCCGATGCGATCCAGAACGAAGGCGTTCGAGCCCAGGTTGGCCACTTTGTTGGCGACGTAGAGATTCAGCCCGTTCAGGATCGACATCACCGCGACCAGCGTGGTGACCGCCAGCATCACGCCGAGCAGCGTGAGAAACGTCCGCAGCTTGTGCGCGCGCAGCGTGTCCACGGCGATCGAGCAGGTTTCGCGCAGCGCGATCAGCGTCTGCTTGAAGGTCATGTGGTGCGATGGCGGTTTCGGCAAAGGGCCCCGTTCTGACAGCTCTAAAAAACTGCTCGCAGACTCGTCGCCTGGGACTGGCACTGTGCGTCGCGATGCCAGGCAGTCTCCGGCACACCTATTCTACGTGCGCGGCAGGCGGAAAGTTTCTAAGTCCGTTCGAATTTGGCCGCCCACGCGGCCATGAGCCGAAATCCACCGCGCCACGCCGTACGAAGCCTAAGCTCTATATAAGGATAACGTGCGATACCGATATTGACGCGCAGGGCGGCCCGGCGTTAGCGAATCGCGTCGTGGAATAGGCTCTCAGCCTGTTTGGCAGGCGCTCGAGCGGCTGCGCCAATTGCACATGCGCGGCGTACGTTTCCGCTACAAAGCGATTCGCTTCGGCTACTTTCCCTGGCAGAGGCAATCCTGCCTGTGCGGTAGGGATCGCCCAATGACAACCATGCACAGGCACGCTTCTCCGCAAACGGCTCGGGGGAGGGAGCCAGCCTGTGCCACGCGAGCGGTTGTATCTCAGGGTTTGGTGGTGCCGAGGACTTCGTTACGCTTCGCCGCCAACGCTGCTTCGGTAAAGGCTGCGGAAGGCTTGATGAACTCGACGGCGACTTGCGTCTTGCCCATGAATGACGCGCCGACGTGCGCGACGCGGCACAGCATCTCTTCGCCGTTCACCGTGTTTTCGATGCGAATGATGGCCTGTCGCTCGACCGGAGTGGCGAGCAGAAGCAGCGCGCCGTGCGCGTTCACCACCACGGTGTGCGTGGTTTCAGTGATCGAGCGCTTCGAGCGATCCAGCAAATGAACCAGGACCGGTATGCGCGCGTTGATGCGTTTGCTGCGGCGGCGTTTCTCCGGGCGCGGTTCCACCTTGGGCAGTGAGTTCACGCCTAAAAGTAGCAATTCCGCGGGTGGTTGCCAACGCGCAGGGCGCGCGGCTGTGCCCTGCCAGTACCGCTCGCTGCTGCCCTGCGTGCTGACTTTTTCAACACACTGCTTTGGGCCGGCCAGGGGAGCTATTCTGCGACAGGAATCCCGCTGCATCAGAACCAAAAGCCCACAGACAACATGTCTATGCCACACAAACCGCCGTAGCAGGCGAGCTTGCTTAGCCCGTGAACGACGCACGTTACGGAGCCTTTCGTGGCATAGACATGTTGTCTGTGAGCCTTTCCCCAACTGCGGCAACTACTGAACCCCATCTCCCGTAGTTCTACGGATTGCGCAGCCGCTTCCGAGGTGATATCGACTTGCGCGGTGCCTTCGCATCCATACCGTCGCGACTTGCCGCACATAATTCCTCCCGGCGTTCCGATCTTTGTCACCTGGCGGCTTCATGGCTCCTTGCCCGCGAAACGAATCCTGCATCCTACGAGTCCGAAACTCGCTACCGGAGAAAAATTCCGCAACATCGATCGTCTGTATGATCGCGCAACGTCCGGGCCGCTCTGGATCAAGGACCCGCGCATTGCGCGATGTGTCTGCGAAGAGATCGAGCGAGGGGCGGCCATACGACGCCAATACGCGTTGCAGGAATATGTCGTCATGCCAAACCACGTACACATGCTCATCTTTCCCAAAGTCGAGATGGCGGAATTGATGCGTCAGCTAAAAGGCCGCACAGCGAAGACGGCAAACCAGATCCTCGGAAGAAGCGGGCAACCGTTTTGGCAGTCGGAATCGTTCGATCACTGGTGCCGCAACGTCGCCGAGATGCGCAAGGTCAGGCAGTACATTGTCATGAATCCGGTGAAAGCGCGGCTGGTCGCGCGTGCGCAGGATTGGCCTTGGTCCAGCACTCACAGAAATCTGGCGCGAAAGCGGGGCGAGTTGGTTGACGAACAGGGAAGTGATGCTGATCGAGAATGAAAGCCCACAGACAACATGTCTATGCCACACAAACCGCCGTATCGGGCGAGCTTGCTTGTGTGGAAGTGGAGGCCCTGGAGCGTGCGATCACGGCTACCGCAGTTCACGCCATCACCAAGAGGCCGAGGTCAATCTGCCTCCCGATCTCCCAGGTTACGGAGCCTTTCGTGGCATAGACATGTTGTCTGTGGACCTGCACGATCGCCTCGAACCGTTTTGTCTGTGGGCCTGCGCGATCGCCTCGGGTCGTTCCGTGGGTCAGGAATCGGGCCGCGAGCTAATCGTTGCTTTCGAGGAATAGCACGCGGTAATCGCCGCCCTGATGACGCAGTTTGCTGGCGTCGCGGTAGGCCGGGCTGAAATACCAGGCTTTCGCGTCGGCCAGCGTGGGGAATTCGAGCAGCAGCACGTTTTCGGCGGTGGGGCCTTCGAGCGTTTCGTGTTTGCCCGCCGTGGCCAGAAATTTCACCGGCTGCCCGGCGAAGGAAGCCTTGGCGAGCTTTTTGTACTCCTCGAGCACGCTTTCGTCTCGCACCCGCTCTCGAATAAACACGGCGTAAGCAGGCATCGGGCATTCTCCTGGGCGATTACGATTTTTTTCGGTGTATTTTCTCCGGCTGGCGCCGGATCAAGGTCCAGTATTCTTCGCGAATGTCCTCGTCGATGGGCGTCGGCCGGTAGCCGTAAAGGCCGTCCTCGCCGTCGCGACGTGGGCCGGAGATCCAATACTCGTCGCGATTCTCCTCGTCGATGTGGTTGTACTTATAGCCGCTCTTCCCGACCGAAAACAAAACCCGGCCGCCGTAATAGATCGACTTGCCCGATTTCGAAAATGTCACTCGGCCGATGCGGGCTGGTCCCGCGATGCCCTTGGAGCCCGGAGGTTGGGCGGATTTGTTCTCGATATACATAATGCGCGGCTTCGGCATGCGCCCACTATAACCCGCGCCACACTCATTTTTCACCCTGCACGGAACTTTTCGTGAGGCGGGCGCGTACTCCTATTGACATTCGATAGGAGAACCCGTAGCGTCGTATAGTGTTTCTATAGGAGCAACGCTTGAAACGGGAATCGGAATCGCTGCTGCAGGGAACGCTGGACTTACTCATCCTCAAGTCGCTGGTGGCTGGCGAGCTGCACGGCCTGGGCATCTCGCGGCGCATCGGATTGATCACCAAAGGCACTTTCGTGCCGAAGCCGGGATCGCTCTTCCCCGCCCTGCACCGCATGGCGGACGAAGGCTGGATCGCCGCGTTCTGGGGCGACTCCGAAAATAATCGCAAAGCGAAGTACTACCGGCTGACGAAAGCCGGCTCCAAGCAGCTCGAAGCCGAGACGCGCCGCTGGAGCAAGATCAGCTGGGCCATCGGCCAAGCGCTCGAGACGACGTAAGCGGTTTTAGGTAACACCGATGTTCCGGGTGCCGCACCCTTTTCTTTCCCAGAGGGTGCGTGAGGAGACGTCAACCATTCACGCGAAGACAGTTCCGAGCTTCGCGGAGAATGCCCGGACCGCACCCTTTTGCGAAGAAAAGGGTGCGGCACCCGGAAAGGCAAACCGGGAACCAGGAGAACGGCAGTGCCTCTGATCAGCAGCGTGAAGAGTTTTGTGCGCAACGTGTTCCGGCGCCGCCGCGTCGATGCCGAACTCGAAGCGGAACTTCGCGCCCACATCAACCTGCTCGTTGAGGAAAACAGCGCGCCGGAATGTCACGGGAAGAAGCGCGCCGCGCGGCCCAGTTGGAATTAGGAGGCGAGGAGATGGTGAAAGAAAATGTTCGCGAAGAGCGCTCCGGCGATTGGCTCCATTCGCTGATCGCCGATGTGAAGTTCGGCGCGCGCCAGCTCGCCAAATCTCCCGGCTTCACCGCCGTCGCCGTGCTCACCCTCGCGCTCGGCATCGGCGGCACCGCCGCGATATTCAGCTTCGTGAACGCTGTGCTGATCCGCAAGCCGCCCTTCCCGGACTTCGACCGCATCGTCCGCCTTTGGGAAGTTCCCTGCAACGACTGCATCAACGGCGTCTCGGCGATGAATTTTCTCGACTGGCAAAGCCAGAACACCACGATGACCGACGTTTCCGCCGTGAACCGCAACACTTACAGTTTGTCCGACGGCGATAAACCCGAGGTGTTGAACGGCGCCCGCGTCAGCCCGCACTATTTCGACATCTTCGGCATCCACCCGATTCTCGGCACGAATTTCCCGGCAGACTCGGACCAACCCGGCAAACAATTCGAAGTGATGCTCTCACGCCACATCTGGCAGAACCGTTTCGGCTCCGATCCCGCGATCGTCGGCAAGCGTATCCGGATCGACGGCCAGTCCTACGTGGTGCAGGGCGTGATGCCGCCGAGCTTCTACGACGGAGGTTGGACCGACATCTGGATGCCGTTCGCATTTTTGCCGGAAGAGCGCACGCGCAACTACCACTGGATGCGGGTGTGGGGAAAGTTGAAGCCGGGCGTGACGCTCGCACAGGCTGACGCCGACCTGCGCGGAATCGCGGCGCGCATCGAGCACGACTACCCGCAGTCGAATAAAGGCTGGAGCGCCACGGTGAAGCTCTACGAAGATTCCGTGGTGGGCGACGATTTGCGCCGGTCGCTGCTGATTCTATTTTCAGCGGTGGGCGCAGTGCTGCTGATCGGCTGCCTGAATCTCGCGAACCTGTTGCTCGCGCGCGGCGCGTCGCGCGGGCGCGAGGTGGCCGTGCGTTCCGCGCTCGGCGCGGGGCGCATGCGCCTGGTGCGCCAATTTCTTACGGAATCGGTGCTGCTCGCCGGCGTGGGGGGCATCGTTGGCGTGGGCCTGGCCATCGTCGCGATTCGCGCGATTCGAACTTTGATGCCTGCCGACTGGCCGCTACCTGCCGAGGCCACGGTCTCGCTGAACTGGGAAGTGATGCTCTTCACTCTGCTCATCACGATGGCCACCGGAATTTTCTTTGGAATCGCGCCGGCGCTGCAAAGCGCGCGCGCCGATGTGGTGGAATCGCTCAAGGACGGCGCGAAAGGCGCGGGACAGGGCGCGCATCACACGCGCCTGCGCAACGGGCTCGTCGTGTGCGAGATCGCCGTCGCGTTCGTACTGCTTTCGAGCGCGGGCCTGTTGATGCGCACGCTCGATCGCTTGCAGAACGTCGACGCAGGTTTCGATTCCACCAACGTGATCGCGATGAACATGCAGATGAGCCACGCGCAATATCCGGATGCCGACCACATCGTCAGCTACCAGGAACAAATCCTCGACAAAGTCGCCGCCGTTCCGGGCGTGCGTTCGGCGGCTCTCACCAGCGCGCTGCCGCTTAACGGCTGGTCGGACGGAATGCCATTCCAGGTGCAGGGGCAGCCGGAAGTGGAAGTCGCACGCAGGCACTCGGCGGGGCTGAAGTCGGTGACCCCCGCGTACCTTTCGGCGATCGGAATGCGACTGCTGCGCGGCCGGTGGATCGCCGAAAGCGACACGGCCGGCACGCAGCCGGTGATCGTGGTGAACGAAACGTTCGCCCACCGCTTCCTTTCCGACGCCGATCCGATCGGGCGCACGGTTCGCATCGAGCAGATCATCCCGGGAGAGCCGGCGCTGGGCCCCGAAATTCCCTGGCAGGTGATCGGCATCGTCGCGGACGAAAAATCGGATGGACTTGCCGACACCAGTTCCGGCATATACACACCGATGAAGCAAAACCCAAATCTTGGCGTATCGCTCGTGGTGCGCAGCGCGATCGATTCCTCCGCGGTCATCAAGCCGGTCGTGAACGCCATCCATTCGGTGAATAGCGATCAAGCGCTCGACCAGATTCGCACGCTCGACCAGATCAAAGCCGAATCGATGGGCGACAACCGCATGCGCGCCGTGATGCTGGGAATTTTCGCGGGCCTGGCGCTGTTGCTCGCAGCGATCGGAGTCTACGGCGTGATTTCGTACTCGGTGTCGCAGCGGACGCGGGAGATCGGCGTGCGCGCGGCGCTGGGCGCGTCGCGTGGTGCGCAGCTGGCGCTGGTGCTGAAGTCGGGCCTAGCACTCACGGCTGTAGGGCTGGCGATCGGACTGTCAGGAACGCTCGCGATAGCAAAGCTGCTCGAAAGTGCGCTGTTTGGCGTAAGCCCGCACGATCCGGGGACGCTCGCTCTGGTCAGTGCAGCGCTGGCGCTCGTCGCAGCCGCAGCGTGCTACGTTCCCGCCTACCGCGCTACCCGCGTCGACCCGATGGTCGCTCTCCGCCACGAGTAAGCGCAGCCTTGGATTAGGCGAGCGTAGCGAGCTGTAACATGGGCTCTCAGCCGGTGCGTGAGCACGTTAACGTGCTCCGCAACTCGCACCACCCGCGGCTGAAGACCGCCGACATCACAGACTAAAGTCTATGCTCCAGCGCCCGATGGGCGCTAAAGCAGCGGCCTTGCGGCCGCACAACTCACGCTTACGGAACTTTCCTCCAATCACCTTCGTATCCAAGGGGATGCAGCCCTCTTTACATCCAACAGGACACATGCGAGACTCCTCTGAGCAACACACAGGAGCCTGCATGACCGCAACTCAGAAGTCCGACATCCTTCAGGGGACGCTCGACCTGATGGTGCTGAAAACGCTCGACGCCATGGGCACCATGCACGGCTACGGCATCGCCCGCCGCATCGAGCAGATCAGCGCCGAAGCCCTCGCCGTCAACCAGGGCACGATCTACCTCTGCCTGATCCGCCTGGTGCAGAAAAAATGGATTTCCGCCGCGTGGGGCGTCTCGGAAAACAATCGTAAGGCCAAGTTTTACACGATCACCAAGCGAGGGCAGAAGCAGCTCGCCGCCGAAACCAAAAATTGGGAACGCGTGGCGGGAGTGATCGGAAAAGTTTTGCAGCTCGAACCGACCCGGAGGTAGGGGCTCATGTCCAGCTCGTTTGACCAGCTTCTGGCGCGCATTCGCGCTCTGTTCTCAAAATCCGAAATCGACGCCGATTTCGACATGGAACTCGAATCGCACATCGCCATGCTGGTGGACGAAAACGTCCGGAGCGGGATGTCTCCCGAAGACGCGCGGCGAGCGGCGCTGATTCGCATCGGCGCGCGCGAATCCACCAAGGAGTTGCATCGCGAAGTCCGCAGCGTGCCGTGGCTCGATACTCTGGCGCAGGATTTGCGCTACACCTTTCGCACGCTGCGCAAGGACATGGCTTTCGCGCTCTTCGCGATTTTGATCGTCGGCCTCGGCATCGGCGCGAGCTGCACGATTTTCAGCGTGGTGAACGCGCTGCTGCTTCGCCCGCTCCCGTTCAAGGATCCCGCGGCGCTGGTCTGGATTCAGAATCACCATCAGACCGAAGAAGACCTCTCCGGGCAGACCACCCAAGTGGACTACGTGCGCGACATGCGCCGCCTCTCGCCCTCCTGGCAGGCGCTTGGCGCGTACATGCCGTTCTACGGTATCGGCGACACGCTCATGGTCGGCACCGACAAGCCCGTGCGGCTCACCAACGTCGGCGTGACCGACAATTTCTTCGACTTGCTCGGCGTCAACATGCTGCTCGGGCGCAATTTCAACGCGCAGGAAGCGCTGGGCAAAGACAAAGTCGTGATCGTCTCGTACAACTTCTGGAAGCGTGACCTCGCCGCAAATCCAGGAATCATCGGCACCACTCTGCGTTTCGATGGCGGCGCGAGCCAGATTATCGGCGTTCTGCCTCCTTCCTTCGACTTCGGAAATATCTTCGCGCCCGGAACGAAAGTCGATCTCTTTTCCGTGTTTCCGCTCACCGACGATACCAACCGCTGGGGCAACACTCTGGCGGTGATCGGCCGCCTGAACCCGGGCGTGAGCATACCGAACGCGCAATCGGAGACCGGCGCGTTGGCCAAACGGCTTGCGGATGCGAACAAGGGCAAGCGCAACGATTTCGAACCGTACTTGAAGCCGCTCGCCGAGCACATCAGCGGCGCGGTGCGCCCGGCGGTAATCCTGCTGGCCTGCGCGGTAGGCGTGGTGATGCTGATTGTGTGCGCAAACCTGTCAAATCTGCTTCTCGCTCGCGGCGCATCGCGGCAGAAGGAACTCGCGATCCGTTCGGCGCTGGGCGCCACACGCGGCCGGCTGATTCGCCAGATGCTCACCGAATCGATCGTTCTGTCGTTATGCGGAGCCGCGGTGGGTCTCGCGTTTGCCTTTGCCGGAACACGCGCGCTCGCGCACCTGAGCGGCGTTTCAATTCCGCTGCTCGGCAGCGTCACCGTCGATATGAAAGCGCTCGGATTTACCGTCGCGTTCGCGATTCTCACCGGGATTTTCTTTGGCCTCGTGCCCGCACTGCAAGTGCCGGCCTCGCGACTGAACGACAATCTGCAGGATGCAAATCGCGGATCGAGCACCGGCCGGCGCCACGCGTGGGTTCGCAACGCCATCGTGGTTTCGGAAGTCGCTCTCGCATGCGTGCTGGTTGTCGGCGCGGGCCTCTTGATTCACAGCTTCCTTCGCGTGCTGGACGTAAACCTCGGCTTCCGCCCCGAGCACGCGGTGACGTTGCGCGTCGATCCCACCAGCAACTACGACACCAAGCCGAAAGTGAACGCCTATTTCCTGGACCTGCTGCAGCGCGTTGACAATATTCCCGGCGTTTCGGCCGCGGGCATCAGCGACGCTCTTCCTTACGGCACGAATCGCACCTGGGGCGCGGGCATCAAGGGCGTTCAGTACAAACCGAAAGACTATCCGTTTGCATTCGTCGCGATCGTCTCACCGGGATATTTCAAAGCGATGGGCATTCCGGTGATTCGCGGCCGTGTGTTCCAGATGGACGATCCGGTTCCGCCGCAGATCGACGTGAAGGACGGCAACTACCAGCACGACGCCTACTGCGTGATTAACGAGAACATGGTGCGAAACGTTTTTCACGGCGAAGATCCCATTGGCCGGCAAATGAACGGCGGTGCGACGATCATCGGCATCGTGGGCGACACGCGTCACCTTTCGCTCGAAAAAGATTCAGGCAACGAGATGTACTTCAGCATCATTCAGACCGGCGACTGGTCCTCGGCCAACCTGGTGGTGCGCACCTCGCTGCCGAATAATGTTCTTGCGTCGCAGATCCGAACTGCCGTTGCGCCGATCGCGCCGGATATCGACATGGCGAATTTGCGCACGGTGCAGAGCCTGGTGGATAAGGCCGTTTCGCCACGCCGATTTGTGGTGATGCTGCTGGCGGGATTCGCGGCGTTCGCGCTGATTCTGGCGTCCCTGGGAATTTATGCCGTGGTGAGTTACTCGGTGAGCCAGCGCACGCAAGAGATCGGGATTCGCATGGCGCTCGGCGCATCGGCCGGCGGCGTGCGCTCCGCGATCCTGAAGCAGACGCTCCTGCTCGGCATCATCGGCATGGGCATCGGCCTGGTAGCCGCGGCGCTGCTTTCGAATTTGCTGACCAGCTTGCTCTTCGGCGTGCACGCAGCCGACGCGATGACTTTCGCCGCCATGCTCGTGATCATCACGCTCGTGGCATTAGCCGCCGGCTATTTTCCGGCCCGCCGCGCCAGCATGATCGACCCCATCATCGCCCTCCGCTCCGAATAGCAGCACCGCTCTTCGTCGCTGCCCAACGACGCTTGCTTTGCCGTGAAGCGCCAGACCAAAACTTTCGAGCGCCGGTGTAGAATACCGGCACGAACATGGCCGCTCGAGCCAACGCAGCGAAGCGCACGGCCAAACGAGCGACGAAGCATGACGCGAAGCACGTTACGCCGGGTAACGTACACACCCCGCAATCCGACTTAGCCGCGGTACTCGTCGAAACCTTTGCGGCGAACGGCGCGATGAACGATCTGCTCCTCGCGAATCTCGATCCGAAGGCGTGGCGCGCGCCGCATCCGTTGCACAAGCGTGGCGAAGGCCGCACCATCGCCGGCATTTTCGTTCACATGCACAACTGTGCCGTGAACTGGATTCGCCGCACGGCGCCGCATCTGAAATGTCCCGCGCCGCTCGACCCCGACCGTGCCACCATCGCGCAGACGCGCTCGGCGCATCGCAAGAGCAACGCTGTGCTGGTGGCAATGCTGAAGGACGTGCTGCTCACGCCCGATCCCTCGCGCCGCAAAATCCAAAAATATTCCCGCGGCAGTTGGTCGCAGGATTGGCCGGCGGGGGCGACGATGTTTGGCTACATGTTTGCGCACGACGCGCATCATCGCGGCCAGATTATCCTGCTGGCGCGCGAGCTGGGCTTCCGCCTGCCGGTCCACGCCGCCTACGGCATCTGGCACTGGGAAAAACTGTGGAAGGCTTGCGGGTTCACCACGCGACCACGATAGATGCTGCTCAGCGTTCGTCGGTCGTGGCACAGACACGAATGCATGTGCAACGTGCTCGCATCTATTTGAAATTTTCGACGAGGAGCAATTCCGCGCTGGACTGATCGAACTGGGAGTAGAGCAGGTAGCGTCCGTCGGGCGAAACGCTGAGCGATGAGGCAGGCGTGCGAGCGATGGTTCCGATTGTGCGCGGTGCGCCGCCTTCGATCGGCACAAAGCGGATCAGCGCGCCGTGCGGTGGCAGCGCCGAAGCTGTATTCGTCGAGTGTTTGTTCTTCGTCGTATCCGCGGCACTCGCCGATGCCGACGGCACCAGCGACGCACCCGGCGTATCAATCGAGAGAAAATAGATCCCCTTGGACGTCACCGCCATCGGCACAGTGGAGCGCCCAACGGCCCCGGTGATCATCAAATTTCCAATAACTTCCGCGTCGCCGCCACCCGCGGGCATGCGCTTTAGCCCGCCGCTGTCCGAAACGATGTAAAGCCACTTGCCATCCGGCGATTCGAGCGCATAGCTGCCAGCGCCTTGCGTCATCTGCACGGCGGAACCGCCCGCGGCTGGGATTTTCCAGATGTCGCCATCGAACCGGTCGTGGTCGCCGGCGGCGGAGTAATAAATCCAGCGCCCGTCGTGCGACCAGGTAGGACGAAGCGCCGAGACGTTATCGCTGGTGATCGGTTGCCCCGCGCCGCCCGATGCCGGCATCACAAAGACGCTCAAAGGTGCTTCGGCTTTCGCGCGAGCGTTGTAGGCGATCTTCGTTCCGTCGGGCGACCATTGCGGATCGCTCGCGTCAGCCCACTCCGGAAGGTCGGTCAACTGCGCGGGATGCGAGCCGTCGGCATCGGCAATCCAGATTTGCATCGGGCCGGTGCGATTGGAAGAGAAAACGATTTTCGTTCCATCGGGCGAGTAGATGGCGCTGTCATCACGCCGCGAGGAAGAAATAATCGCAGCGCCCGCGTCGGCCAGTTGTCCAGGGCGCGCGCCTTTCGCGGGATCGAGCGCCACGCGATAAATATTCGTGTCGCGGTGCAGCCGCGTGAAGGCCATGCGGTTTCCGCGCGGCGCGATTCCCAGAAACCACGGATTGTCGCCCGCGAATTCCAGTTTGCGCGGCGTGCCTCCGTCGGCGCTCACGCGATACATCGACGTATCGCTGCCCGCGTTCGCATTGCCCGAGCCGCTGATAAAGACGATGTCCTTTCCGTCCGCGGTCCACCTCGGGCTGTAAATGTGCCAGTCCGGCGTGATTTGCTTCGGTTCGCCTTGCGGTTTGAAATCGTCGGACAGCGCCACCACGTAGATGCCCGGATGGTCGTAGAGCAGCGCGAGCTTGTGTCCGTCTGGAGAAAGGATTCCTGCGTTCAGCGAATATTTTCCTTCCAGCGGACCGAGCAGCACGCGTCGCGGCCCGCCGTCGATCGGGGCGAGGTAAAGCGTCGCAGGGGTTCCTGTGCAGTAGGTCACGAATTGCGAATCCGGCGTCCACGATACGTAACGCGTGATGCGTTCGCGAGCG
This sequence comes from uncultured Acidobacteriota bacterium, assembly GCA_963839325.1. Taxonomy (GTDB): domain Bacteria; phylum Acidobacteriota; class Terriglobia; order Acidiferrales; family UBA7541; genus Palsa-295. The sequence goes on from CAWIUO010000008.1 coordinate 57,812, forward strand.
ATCCAACGTTCCTGTCCGCCGAGCGCCGGGACCATTACCAGCCCTTCCACGTCGCCAGCCGTGCGTGGGAACGCGATCCATTTCCCGTCGGGTGACCACGCCGGCATGCGATCGTCGCCCGGCTGATTGGTCAGGCGAATCGGTTCGCCCGGGCCGATCAGCCGCACGTAAATATTTGGATTGCCGCCCTGGGGACTCCACGCGAACGCGACCTGGCTGCCGTCCGGCGAAAACGTGGGATCGCGCTCGTCACCGGGATCGGCGGTGAGCGGGACGACGCGCACGTCGGCGTCGGCGGTCGCGGACGATGACGCTGAACGGGAGTGCCACCACCAGAATCCCGCCGCGGCCAAGATCAGAAGCGCCACGGGGACCAGAATCTTTACGACTCTCGATGTGGCCCGCTCGTTCATTTCATCGACGGCGGCGGTAATTTGGTTCTTGGTAGAATCCGCCGCCGCGCTGGCGGCCGGTTGCGAAACTTTCGCCGAGCTGCCAGAACCACTTGAGACCCTCGCTGGGCCGGTCGCCTCAGCCGTCTCGCCAGACCCATCTGCGATTGCGGCTGCGCTGGAGCCGGAGCCCATGTCGCGTTTGAGCCTCATCAATTCCGAACGCATCTCGGCGGCGCTCTGATACCGCAGGTCGCGATCTTTTTCGAGCGCGCGATTCAGGATGCGCTCCAGCTCCGGCGGAATATCGGGATTCAGCCTTACGGGCGGGACCGGCGCGCGATTCATGATCGATTCAAAAATTACGCCCGTGCTTTCGCCGCGGAAGGGCAGCGCGCCGGTGGACATTTCGTAGAGCACTACGCCAAAGGAAAAAAGATCGGTGCGCGCGTCGAGTTCCTTGGCACGAACCTGCTCGGGAGACATATACGCCACGGTGCCGAGCGTGGAGCCGGGGCTGGTGAGATGCTCGGCGTTAACGCCCGCGGTGCGGTCGTCGCTCGCGGCGGTGCTGTCTGTCGCGCGCGCGACTTTGCCGGAAAATGTGGCGAGCCCGAAATCCAGAATCTTCGGGTAGCCGCGTTTTGTGATGAAAATATTCGCGGGCTTGATGTCGCGGTGGACGATGCCTTCGGAGTGCGCCGCATCCAGCGCGTCGGCGATGCCAATCGCAATATTCAGCAGCGTTTCCCATTCCATCGGGCGGCCGCCGATGCGATGTTTTAGCGTAGCGCCGTCGAGAAATTCCATCGCGATGAACGCGTGGCCGCCGTCTTCGCCGATATCGTGAATCGTGCAGATGTTGGGATGATTCAAGGCGGAAGCGGCTTGCGCCTCGCGGCGAAAACGCGCCAGCGCCTGCGAATCGCCGGATACGTCCTGAGGGAGAAATTTCAAGGCGACGAAACGGAGAAGGCGCGTGTCTTCTGCTTTGTAAACGACGCCCATTCCGCCGCCGCCGATTTTTTCGACGACGCGGTAGTGTGAAATGGTCTGGCCGATCATCGATTGCGCCCGCACCGGTGTGCGCGGCGAACTTGCGCAACATGCTAGGTTGCGGCGGAGGCAAAGTCAAAGGGCGTGTCGCCCGTGTTGCGGGCGGGAAGGCGCTCGGTCGCGTTTGACGGGTCGCTCTGCAGATCGCCGTAAGACAGGTTCCGGTCCTGTCCGGGAACCGCTTCAGCGAGTTCCCGATTTGGCTATTTCAGCACGCCGCGAAGGGCGCTGCGTACCAAACTCCCGCCTGCTAACTACACCGTATCCCCGATGGTGCTTGCGCACGCGTGCACGCACAATATGCGGCAGAAATTGCTAGAAGTGATTCCCAACACGTTCATCGAGTGAGCGATTCAGGCGGCGCACTGCGCTGCAAATGTAGTCAGGCACACAGGAGGCTTCGGATGCTGCTGATTATCATTATTTTGGTCTTGTTGTTCGCGGGCGGAGGCGGCTACTACGGTTATAACCGTTGGGGCGCAGGCGGCGGATTGGGCGTGGTGGGCACCGTGCTGGTGATTCTCCTGGTGCTATACCTGCTCGGCGCGCTCCACTAGATCGCAGCGCGAGCACCGACCCGCTCGCGCTTCGCGGTCCCATCAACCTTCTGAAACGGAGAAGAACTGAGCTGCTCAGCGGCCCCACCGCTGTTGCGGCTCTTTTTTTTGTTTTACCCGCGGGATCGCGGTCCTCACTGGCGGCAGCATGTCGGTTTCGTGATCGTCCCCGTCGTGCGCCCGCGGTAAAGATTCGCGTTCGGGTAGTGCGCCTGAATGATCGCAAACACATCCTCGGCCGGCACCATCTGCCCCAGATCGACCTCCGGTATCGCACCCGCAATGATCCCGATCAACATCACCCGATGCGCCGCGGGCAGCGTGGGCAGCAAAAACACCGGAGACCCGCTATTTCCGCCGACATAATTTCCCGCCAGCAGCCACACGTCGCGCGGCAACGATTTATTGCCCTTCTCACACACCATATTGATCGGCTCCTCGGGAATATTGGAGATGCGGCCGAACTTGAACGCAGGATAGTTGCGCTTGGTATCCAGCAGCGCCGGCACCAGCCCCGCGGTCACAATCTGGTCGCCGATCCCCACGTTGTAGTTCGCCGTCTCAGCATTCGTGGCGAAATCCGAAACGGGGATGAAGCGAACGTCGTTCTGCAAAAGTTGCGCCACTTGCCGCTCGGTCAGCGGAAGCACAGCCGCGTCGGTACGGTCGTTCCTGCTTCCATACCAGGTCCGTTTCGCGCCCTCGCCCAGATCGAGCTGCAATTCGTCCACGGCGTCCTTGGTCTGCCCGTACTTGTAATTTTTCACGTTCACCATCGCGTGCAGCGCGAAGGGATTCGCCCACGAACAGCCCGCCCACTTCGGATCCACGATGTGCCGCGCCGTCACCAGCACCACCGAAGTGCGCTTCGGATCGGCTTTCGACGGAATCTCCACCAGGAATCCGGTGCCCACCTCGAACCCGCTCTCTTTCGGATAGTAGAGAAACACCACGCTCTTCAGCACCGTACCCACATTGAACGGCATCGACGATCCCTCCACATGCACGGGCGGCTGGACCACAAATCCAGCGGACAATGCGAGTAGAAGTGCGAGCGGAAGCGCAGCGTAGTGCGCGCGTTTTCTGAATGAAGTCACAGGGGTCTCCAAGAGGGACAGTAATCGGCGAAATAGTACCCAGAACCGGGCCCGCGCGCCACTCCCGGCACCCTCACTTTTCTTAGCCCGTCACGGAACTTTTCGCGGGAGACCTCCGTATAAAAAGTATGTTCCCCTTGCTTACCGAGTGGAAGGCGGGTAGTCTAACGCTCGGTAACCGATACCACGAACGCCGCTGCAAGGAGCTTCGCGCCGCACAATGAGCAAACCTTCCGATCTGGTGCAGGGAACACTCGACATGCTATTGCTGAAAATCCTGGCGCTCGAGCCGATGAACGGCTTTTCCATCAGCCTGCGCCTGAAACAAATTTCCCGCGATGTGCTGCAGGTAAGCGACGGCTCGCTCTATCCCGCACTCCACAAGCTCGAGCAGGAAGGATGGATCCGTGCCGAATGGAAGATGACCGAGAACAACCGCCGCGCCAAGTTTTACTCGCTGACGCGCGCCGGCCACGCCGCCCTGGAGAAAGAAGCCGAGAGCTGGGACCGCCTCTCCGCCTCCATCGCGCGCGTGATGAAGCTCAAGCAGGCGTAGCGGTTTCCCAGCGTAGGCATGAGTGCCCGGAGCACGGGCACTCCTGCCCGTAGCACAGGCTTTCGAGCCTGTGGCACAGGTATTCGTACCTGTGCGTACCTCACATTTTGTGAGGTACGGGTTGAGCCGGCCAGCATCGGCAAGCTCAACCCGACGAAGCCAGCGTGTACTCGAATTTGAATGGTAGCTGGCAAGCTCACCGGCACGGAGCCAGCGTTTGTAGTCGGATCCGGGCAAGTAGCACGCTGCTTTGTAGCGAGCTACCCCGGCCCCCGGCAAAAATGCCGGAGGCCCACAGGTCCCGCAAAGCGGGACCTGTGCCACGAGGCGTTCTGGCAGCAGGAGGGAAGTTGTGACGAAGACACGTTGGGTCGAAAAAGTGCAGCACAGGTTGCGGTCGCTTTTTCACCGCGAAGACGCGGACTACGAACTGAACGACGAAGTTCGCTTCCACGTCGAGCAAAAAACGCTCCTGTACATGGAGCGCGGCCTGTCTCACGCGGATGCCCGCCGGCAAGCGCTGCTCGAACTTCGCGGCGTTGAGCGCCTGAAAGAACAGTGCCGCGACGCGCGCGGCACGCGCTGGCTCGAAGACCTCGGGCACGATCTCACCTTCAGCGTGCGCCAACTTCGCAAAACTCCCGGCTTCACCGCCATCGCGATTCTCACGCTCGCGCTCGGCATCGGCGCGAACGCTTCCATCTTCTCGCTGGTCCACGCATTCCTACTGAAAAATCTGCCGGTCACGGATCCGAAAACTCTGGTGCGCCTCGGCGACAAAGACGATTGTTGCATCAACGGCGGCGTGCCCGACAACGCCGACTACAGCCTCTTTGCAACCGACGAGTACGAACGCCTTCGCAAGGACGTTCCGGAATTTCAGGATCTCGCCGCGATGCAGGCGGGTTACCGTTATCGGCCCGTGATTGCACGGCGCGCCGGCACGCAGGATGCTGCCGCATCCACCGTGACGCAGTTCGTATCTGGAAATTATTTCCGCACGTTTGGCCTCACGCCGGCCGCGGGCCGCCTGTTCCGCGACGAAGACGATGTGAAAGGCGCGCCGATCACCGCCGTGATGAGCTACGCGCTCTGGCAATCCCGCTACGGCGGCGACGCGTCCATCATCGGCAGCACATTTTATGTGGATACGCAGCCGGTCACCATTGTCGGCATCGCGCCGCGCGGCTTTTACGGCGACCGCCTCACGGACAATCCTCCGCAGTTCTATATGCCGATCCGTTCGTTGCAGGCTCTGATGCCCGATCCGTTCACGGACAGAACCGACGTCGGCTGGCTCTACATCATCGGCCGCGTCAAGCCGGGCGTGGCGCTGCCCGCGTTGCAGGCGGAAGTGACCACCATTCTGAGGCGGACGCTGGCGGATTCGAAAAATTACCGCGATCCCGCGATGAAGAGCAAGGACACGCTCGAAAAAGCGCACATCGTGCTGACGCCGGGCGGCGCGGGAATTCTTGAGCTGCAGGATCAGTACCAGTCGAACTTGCGGCTCTTGATGTTCGCCTCGGGCCTGGTGCTGCTGATCGCGTGCGCGAATATCGCGAATCTGCTTCTGGTTCGCGGCATGCAGCGCAAGACGGAGCTTTCGGTTCGCACCGCGCTCGGCGCCGCTCGCTGGCGGCTGGTTCGCCAGCTGCTCACCGAAAGCGTGATGCTTTCGATTCTCGGCGGCCTTGCGGGCCTTGCCATCGCCTACGGCGGCACCCGCATGTTGCTGGCGCTCGCGTTTCCGGACGCGGTGAACCTGCCGATCTCGCCCAGCCCGTCGCCTGTGGTGCTGGCGTTCGCGTTTGGGCTCTCGCTGCTCACCGGCATTCTTTTTGGAATAGCGCCGGCGTGGCTTGCGGCAAAGACCGATCCCGCCGATGCGCTACGTGGTTCGCGCACCACGACGTCGGGTGCGTCGCCGTTGCAGAAAGCGCTCGTCGTGCTGCAAGCCGCCCTCGCGCTGATTCTGCTTGTGGGCGCGGGATTGTTTCTCGAAAGCCTCGGAAAGCTCGAAGGCGCCGACCTTCATCTCAACGCGAAAAACCGCTACATCGTTCACATCGATCCAGGCGGCGCGGGATACGCAACGACGGATGTTGCGCCGCTCTACCGCCAGATCGAGGACCGTTTCCACGCGATTCCCGGCGTGAAGTACGTCGGCATCAGCTCTTATACGCCGATGGAAGACAACAACTGGGGCACGGGCGTTCAAATCGCGGGCAAGCCAAAGATCGACGACGGAGGCGCATCGCTGCTGCGGGTCAGCCCGGAATATTTCGACTCCGTCGGAACGAAAGTTCTCGAAGGGCGGGGAATCGGGCCGCAGGACGTGCCGGGCGCGCCGACGGTGGCCGTAGTGAATCAAGCGTTCGTGAAGAAGTTTTTCAAGCCCGGCGAAAATCCGATCGGGCAGCATTTCGGTTCGTCGCCTGAGTCGGTGAACGACGCGGAGATCGTCGGCGTGGTGGAAGACACGGTGTACACCACCGTGCGTTGGGAAAATCATTCCATGTATTTCATAGCCCCGACACAGGAGGCGGCGAGCTTGAAGGACCCGGTGTCGAGCGACATTTCTTTGTATGCGGGCGCGATTGTGATTGCAACGGAAGCGCCGATGCCGGAGATGGAGTCTCTCGCGCGGCAGACGCTGAGCGGCATCAATCCGAATCTCGCGGTGGTGAAGTTCGAAACGTTTTCGAAGCAGATCGCCGACCGCACCAACGAAGACCGCATGATTTCGCGGCTCACGCTGATGTTTGGCGTGCTGTCGCTGCTGCTGGCGGCGATTGGACTATATGGCGTGACGGCGTACACGGTCGCGCGGCGCACGAGCGAGATTGGGATTCGCATCGCGCTCGGCGCACGGCCGGCGCAAGTGGTGGGGATGGTGATGCGCGGCGCGGTGGTGCAGACCCTGATCGGCCTCGCAATCGGAATACCGGTCGTGCTGGCGTGCACGAAGTACGTCGAGTCGCAGCTCTTCGAAATCAAGGGTGCGGATTGGCGCGTGCTGCTCGCGGCTGTGGGAGCCTTGGCGGTCGCGTCGCTTCTGGCCGGGCTGATTCCAGCCCGCCGCGCCGCCGACCACGCGACCCCGCTCGCACCTTAATGGCGGACGTAAGTCCGGGCAAGTTTCAGGTAGCACAGGCACTCCTGCCCGTAGCACAGGCAATCCTGCCTGTGGCACAGGCTCTTCGTACCTGTGCGTACCTCACATGTTGTGAGGTACGGGTTGAGCCATGCCAGCGCTGCGCAACGATCAGCGCGACGAAGTCAGCGTTTGTAGTTGATCGGGAAGCGGTAGCTCTTTTTAGATAGCTAAACCGGCCCGCCGTAAGAATGCGGCAGGCCCACAGGCACGAATGGGGACCTGTGCCACGATTTTTATTTTGTAGCGGGGAAGGAGAAATAATGCCTTCAGCTCGATGGATTGAAAAGATGCAGCAGCGTTTGCGCTCGCTCTTCCACCGCGAAGACGCCGACTACGAACTCGACGACGAGCTGCGCGATCACATCGAACAAAAGACGCAGCTGTACGTGTCGCAGGGTATTGCGCCTGCGGAAGCCCGCCGGCGTGCGCTGCTCGAACTTCGCGGCGTCGAACGCGTGAAGGAAGCCTGCCGCGACGCGCGAGGAACGCGCTGGCTCGACGACCTTGTGCATGATCTCCGCTACGCGCTGCGCATGCTGCGCAAAAGTCCCGGCTTCACGCTGATCGTGATTCTCACTCTGGCTCTCGGCATCGGCGCAACTTCCGGCGTTTTCTCCGTGGTGAACGGAGTGCTGCTCCAGCCGCTGCCCTACGCGCATCCCGAGCAACTTGTCTCGCTGAACGAAAGCAAATTGAATTTCACGCAAGGCTCGATCCCGTATCCCAATTTCAAGGACTGGCAGAAGAACAACACCACGTTCTCGTCGATGGCGATTTCGCGCCCCTTCAGCTACACGCTGACGGGCACGGGTGAGCCGGAGCGCCTGCAGGCGCGCCTGGTCACGTCCGACTTCTTCACCGTGTTTGGCGTGAAGCCCGCGGCCGGCCGCGCGTTTCTCCCCGGCGAAGATCAAATCGGCGCCGCACCGCTGGCGATGATCAGCGCCTCGCTGTGGCAGCGGAAATTCGGCGGCGATCCGGCTGTGGCGGGCCGCTCGCTCACGCTGGACGACCGCAGCTTCACGATCATCGGGGTCGTGCCCGCCGATTTCGTTCTCGATACGCGCTCGTTCAGCTCCGCCGACGTTTACGTTCCGGTGGGGCAGTGGGGCAATCCCGCGCTCACCTATCGCGGCGCGGGACTTTTCTTTCACGGCTTCGGTCGAATGAAACCCGGCGTCAGCATCGACCAGGCCCGCGCGGATCTCGGCTCCGTTACCGGCGCGCTCGCGAAAGAATATCCAGACACCAACAAGGGCACGGGCGCGACGCTTCTCTCGCTTACGCAGGACGTGGTTGGCGACGTTCGGCCGATCCTGCTGATTTTGCTCTCCGCCGTCGCGTTCGTGCTGTTGATCGCGTGCGTCAATGTGGGCAACCTGCTTCTCGCTCGCTCCAGCGTGCGCAGCCGCGAAATCGCGATTCGCGCCACGCTCGGCGCGGGCTCGGGCCGCTTGATTCGCCAGTTGCTCACCGAAAGTCTGCTGCTGGCGCTGGCAGGCGGTGCGCTCGGCCTGCTGATCGCGCAGTGGGGAACTCGCGCCGCGATTCATCTTCTGCCGGCCACGCTGCCGCGCGCAGGGAGCGTCACCGTGGATACGCGCGTGTTGCTTTTCACGGCGGTGATTTCCATCGTGGCCGGAGTTGTGTTCGGCCTCGCGCCCGCATTCGAAGTGGCGCGCGCCGACCTGCAGCGCTCGCTGAAAGATGGCGGACGGACATCGACCGGCAGCAAGCAGCGCCTGCAATCCGTTTTTGTGGTGGTGGAAATGGCGATGGGGCTGGTGCTGCTCGCCGGCGCCGGCCTGATGATTCGCAGCGTCGCCGCGCTGTGGAATGTGAATCCCGGCTTCGTCGCAGACAACGTGCTCACGTTCAACCTCTCGTATCCGCCGTCGCTCGCAAAAGCGCCGCCCGAGCAGATTCGCCAGGCGGTCCGCGACACCGAAGCGCGATTTTCCGCCACGCCGGGCGTGCACTCCGTCTCCGTGGTGTGGGGCTCGTTTCCGCTCGCCGAAGACGACCAGCAACTTTTCTGGATGCAGGGCCAGCCCAAGCCCATCAGCGAAGACGACATGAACTGGGCGACGCGCTATTTCGTGGGCCCCGATTATTTGAAGACGATGCGTATCCCGCTCGTGGCCGGCCGTTTTTTCACTCCGGCGGACGACAATCACGCCCCGCGCGTGGTGGTGATCGACGAAGTGTTCGCTAAGAAGTATTTTCCGAACCAGAACCCGGTCGGCAAACGCATAGAGATGACCGATCCCGACAGCGAAGCTGAAATTATCGGCGTGGTGGGCCACGTGATGCAGTGGACGCTGCTCGAAGACGCTCCGGGCAACAGCGCTCCGCCGCTGCGCGCCGAAATTTACGAATCGCACGTGCAGACCGAAGACGGCGTGATGCACCTGATGGTCCCCGGCGTCGATGTCGCGGTGCGCTGCGACGGGCCCACGTCCGCGGTGCTGGCCGCGCTGCGCCGCACGAATGCGGACATGAATCCCGGCCAGGTGATTTCCAACATTGAAACCATGGACGACATGGAAGCCGACACCATCGCCGCGCCGCGCTTCGCCACCATGCTGCTTGGCGCTTTCGCCGCCGTGGCGCTGCTGCTGGCGATGATCGGCGTCTATGGCGTGATTTCGTATTCCGTCGAGCGGCGCACCAACGAAATCGGGATACGCATGGCGCTTGGCGCCGAACGTTCGAATGTATTCCGTCTCGTTCTGGGGGAGGGAATGCGCCTCGCGGTCATCGGCGCGATTGTAGGAATCGTCGCGGCGCTGGTGCTGACGCGTTTCCTGGCCAACATGCTGTTCGGCGTCAGCGCGCACGACCCACTCACATTCGCCGGAGTTGCGGTTGCCTTAGGCGCCGTCGCCGCGATCGCGTGCTGGCTTCCCGCGCACCGCGCCACGCGCGTGGATCCAATGATCGCGCTCCGCTACGAGTAGCGTGCAGAGCCGCACACGAATTTGGGTAGCGCACGCAATCCTGCCTGTGGCACAGGCACTCCTGCCTGTAGCACAGGCTTTCGAGCCTGTGGCACAGGTATTCGTACCTGTGCGTACCTCACATGTTGTGAGGTACGGGTTGAGCCATGTTAGCCGCGCCACGCTCAACCCGACGAAGCCATCTCGTACTCGAATTCGAATTTGTAGCCCTTATGTAGATAGCCACCCCGGCCCCCGGCAAAGATGCCGGAGGCCCACAGACATGAATGTCTGTGCCACGACGCGGCAGTTGTGTAGCGCAGGCAATCCTGCCTGTGGCACAGGTATTCGTACCTGTGCGTACCTCACATGTTGTGAGGTACGGGTTGAGCCATGTTAGCCGCGCCACGCTCAACCCGACGAAGCCATCTCGTACTCGAATTCGAATTTGTAGCCCTTATGTAGATAGCCACCCCGGCCCCCGGCAAAGATGCCGGAGGCCCACAGACATGAATGTCTATGCCAGGAGCGTCGCTTGCAGTGCTGCGTAGAGAAGCGAGAGCCGTCGCTACTGGTGCCGCGATCGGACGCAAGATCGCCGATGCCACCTCAGCGTGCGTCGCCACTATTTCGAACTGGCGCTGTAGCGCACCACAACTCCCTTCGCGTAGTCCGCTGTAAACTCCCTATCAGTGGTGGCGTACCTGTAGAGTTCCGCGCGGAAAGTCGTAAACTAAGTTCCGGGACTAGGATGTTGGCGGCTCAGACGCATCTGATGAAGACGCTATCTCTCGACGAAACGCTGATCGCGGTGTGGAAGCAAGTGCTCGTGGAAGGAGCGTCGAGCGTCAAGCTGGGCGACGCGACCTACCCAGTGATCCTGCTGAAGAAAAAGCGCCTCCGCGAAGTCACGTTCCCACACGACGGCGAAACCATCGTCGCCATCGAGCAGAATCCCAACACCAAATCGCGCTGGGCGCAGATGGCGCGCTCCGGCAAAAAAGTGATGCAGTTCATTGAGGGCGGCCGCTACCTCGCCGTGGTCGCCGACGGCAAAATCATCACCTACGGCGCCTCCAAAAAATAACTCTTTCCGCACGTTCTCTTGATGAATTGTCCGGTTCGCGCGCGCGGTGATATCATCCCCGCGACTTCAGGCCGGCTTGCGTTCGCGGAAATAGAGGTCGAGCGGAAATCGTCGTGCGGCGGAGCCGCGGCCGGGCGCGAGAGGGAACTGTTACGTTGACGGAGCGAAAAAATCCCGCGCGGCGAATGCGCAACCTGATCGAAGCGGCCTCGTTCACGCTGGCGCCGGCAATGCTGCTCTACCCGGTGCTCGCATTTTTTTCGGGACGTCCCGGCACCCACAGCCTGGTCTTTGCGTCGATTTTTATGCTGGTCTGTGCGGCAGCCGAAGCCAGCGGGCTGATCGCCGCTACACGCGCGCTCACCGGCTCGTTTGACGCGATCGAAGGCGCGGCCATCGCGTGCATGGTCGCCGGAGTGCTCGTGCTTGGGTTCATCGCCTGGGCTCTCGCTACCGGCTACCGCCCCGTGTAGTCCGCACGGTATAGGTAATCCTGCCTGGGCGCGACCCATTTTCAATCGGTCGCGAGTTAGCCATCGCGATACTGGCAATTACTTCGTGCTTGGCAAATTCAATGTCGGAGAGGACGCTCGTAAAATAGTCACGTCTTGACTGTGAGTTGTGTTTCACCGCAGCAATCAGAAGATGCACAGCCAGAACCTGGCTATTTTACAAAGCGCGCTCTCCCAATATGATTTTGCTCGGCCGCGCAAGTTGCCAGTATCGTGCCGCCCCTCTTGACAAGTACTACGACGAAAAATCGAAGCGCCTGGGAAACTTTTTCATTTTTCGTCACTTTTTTTGTGACACACGCGCGCGGCGGGAGTAGTATCCGCACATCGCTGTAGGACGTTTCAGGAAATCAGGCAGATCTCGGCCAGTACTCTCTCCCTCCCTCAGAGTGCTTTCCCCCAGCCCCTTGGTCTAGGACCGTTCAGGGGGAATTAGAAAATGGGAAACCATCGCTGTAAGTCGAAGTGTGCTCGCTCGCGCAGGGCAACACCGCTTTTCGGCGCTACCTGCTCGCTGCTCATCGTTATGGTTCTCGCGTTCACTACATTCCATGTGGCCGACGCCGGCGCGCAACCGCAGTCGGCTCCGCCGACCAGTTCAAGTGCGTCGTCGTCGAGCGTGCACGATCCCGGCGTGCGCGGAGGCGCGAATCAGACCGGCCAGCCGCTCGCAACGCTCTCGGCGCAGGAGCTTGCTTATTTTCTCGACGGGCAATCGCGGTTCGTCAGCGTCGATTCCGTGGCTGGAACCGCGCCCAACGAACCCGGCACCGGCCTTGGTCCTTCGTACAACTCGAACAGCTGCGGCAGTTGCCATTCGCAACCGTCCATCGGCGGCACCAGTCCGAGCGTGAACCCGCAATTCGCAGCGGCCAACGATTACGGCGCGACGAATACGATTCCGTACTTCCTCACCTCGGATGGTCCGGTGCGCGAGGCGCGGTTTCCATTCCTGCTGAATCCCAACGGCACGGTCAGCTCCACGCCCGACGGCGGCGTCCACGATCTCTTCACCATCGCGGGCCGCGAAGACGCGACCGCTTGCACCATGGCGCAGCCGAACTTCGCGCAAATGGAAAAGCTGAACAACATCATCTTCCGCATCCCCACGCCGCTTTTCGGCTCGGGGCTGATCGAATCGATCGCCGAAGCCACGATCTACGCGAATATGAACGCCAACGCGCAACTCAAACACGCGCTCGGCATCGGCGGCCATCCGAACATCAGCGCCAACGACGGAACCGTGACGCGGTTCGGTTGGAAGGCGCAGAACAAGTCCGTGGAGATTTTCGCGGGCGAAGCCTACAACGTGGAAATCGGCGTGACCAACGAGCTGTTTCCCGAAGAGCGCTCCTCGCCTCCGGCCAATTGCATGACCAACGCGACCCCCGAGGACTCCACCAATTTCCCCGCATCCGGCGCGGCGATTCCCAGCGACACGGTGGCGTTCTCCAACTTCATGCGCTTTCTCGCTCCGCCCGCTCCTTCGCCGCAAGGAATTCCCGGCAATCCTTCGGCCGCGTCGCTCTCCGACGGGCAGGCAATGTTCAATCAGGTGCACTGCACGATGTGCCACACGCCAACGCTTACCACCGGTCCTTCGGCGTTCACCGCGGCGCTCAGCAATCAGAGTGCGAATCTGTATTCCGATTTGTTGGTGCACCACATGGGCTCGGGACTGGCGGACAATATTTCGCAGGGCGCCGCCGGTCCGGATGAATTTCGCACCGCGCCGCTGTGGGGAGTAGGGCAGCGCTACTACTTCCTGCACGACGGCCGCTCGACGCCGCAGAATGGCGGTTTGCTGAACGCCATCGAGGCGCACTCGAGCAACGGCAGCGAAGCCAACGCGGTGATCCAGATGTTCAACAATCTCACGCCGCAACAGAAGCAGGACGTGCTCAATTTCCTGCGATCGTTGTAGCGCGAGCTTTAGATCACGCACTTTGCGCCAGCGGGCTGCTCCTGGCGCAAACGCCCGGCGCGCGTCGGGGGACATCCGCGCCGGGTGTCCCCTACAGCCAATACTGGCAATTGCGAAGTGCTTGGCACGGGCGACTTAGGGGAGGACGCTTGTAAAATGGGCAAGTTTTGCCTGTGGTTTTTTTCTGCGTCTGGCTACAAATGCAACTAAGAAGTACACGGCCAGTACGTGGCCATTTTACAAGCGTCTTCACCAAATGTGATTTTGCGTGGCCACGCTAGTTGCCGGGATTGGGATCTGCGATGAAAAGCAAAACGCCTGCGTAGCATCGCAGCTCCTTAACATCGAAGCATCGCAACGCCGCGCAGGCGTTCCCCTCGGAGTTGTATCTCAGCCTGAGCTGCCGCGCTTCGCGGTGAACTCGCGGGTGAACTGTCCGCCGCCGAGCGTGCCTTTCATCGTGTCGCCATCGACGGTGGCTTTCCAGTCGATGGTCATTTTGTTTCCGTCGCGGCCCTCGCGCTCTTCGCTCCAGCTCAGCGTGTTGCCGGACGCCGTTGCGTTCGAGGTGACGTCGCCGCGCCGCGTCTTATGCACCACTTTGTAGTTTTCTCCGTCCTGCGTGATCACCAGCGTCGATGGACCCATGCCGTGGCGCTGCCCGCCGCCACCGCCTGCCGCCGTTTTCGCCGCCGTTACCGCCGCCGTTGCCGCCCTGGCCACCACCGCCGCCCGGCCCGCCTCCGGTCATTTCCATCTGCCAGGTGCCCACAAAATTCGGCGCCGCCTGCGGCGCTGCATATGCCAGCGTTGCGACCAACAGCACCGCCGCCGCGAACGCCCCCGCCCATTTCCATTTCGATGTCCGCATGATCCCGTCTCCTCCGTCCTCTTAACGCGTGATGTCTCAGCCGCTCCAGCGGTCTTATATGTATTCACGCGAACTGCGTCGCGAAGTTCCACAAAGTTCGTGGGATCGCCGGCGGCGCAGGCTGTCATCTTACGATCACATGGCTCGGCTACGAGGATACCTCCGGCGAGGGGATGTCTTTGCCGGATGGGAGCGCATCCCACCGCGTGAAGTAACACTCGTGGACGATCCGGCGCGGTGTGTGCATTTTTGTGGAGTTGTCTTCGTAGGACGACAGCCGGGTCGGCCATCTCACGCCAGGCGACAGGCTATCGCACGCCGCTATTGCTTTTGAGTTTGCAGCAGGATGATGTCGCTGGTGCGAGAGCCGCGGACGGTGAACAGCGTCTTGCCGTCGGGCGACCACGCAAAATCAGTCATGGCGAGCGTGGTGAAATGCGTAACCTGTTTTGGCTCGCCCTGAATGGGCTGCCGCCACAAATTTCCCACGCCTCCGCGGATGACCGGATAGTCGATCGCTTGCCCGTCGGGCGACCACCCCGTGATCGTCTGTATCGGAGCTCCCGCGAGAACAGGGTACGAAAAAACGGCGGCCCCGCCGTCGATCGGCACGGCGGTAAGTCGGACGGGCTTCGCTGGGTCCAGCGGATCCGACGCGTTGTAAAACACCAGTTTTCCATCCGGCGAGATACGCTCGATCGGTGCGCTGTTGCCCGGCAACTTGAGCTGTACTGGCGCGCCGCCATCGATGCCCACGCGCCAGGCGCCTCGATCTGTCCCAGTGAAATAGGTGACGGTCCGGCCATCCGGCGAACAGAACGGCAACGTGACGCTTCCTTCGTGCGTCAATTGCGTTGCGTTCGAACCATCTGCGTCCATCCGCCACGCGTCGGATTTGTCGTCGACGCCGGTCGAATACACGATGTACTTGCCGTCGCCGCAAGGATTCGCGAAAGTGATGTTGCGGTCCGGGGCGGCGATCAGCGTTTGTTGCGAGCCGTCGTAATTCGCGGAATAGATGGCTCCGCTGCGCATAGCCAGAAGCAGCCGGTCGTTCGAGATCGGAAAAACGTAGAACACGGCGCTGTCGTTGGCGTGGATCGGCGTGGCGCGGGACAGATCGGCCGCCGGCGAGGCATACGCGTCGAGATTGTAGTTAAAGTCAACGGACACAATCGCCGACGCATCGCGCGTCATTCCCAGCCATTGCAAATTGTAATTGGTCAGGTCGTTGGTCAGCCGGCGCGCTTCCCCCGAAGGATAGGAAATCGTCCAAAGCTGGCCCGCGGTCCCGGAGCCGCCCGCGGCGCGCAGCGGCACCAGAAACGATTTTCCATCGGGCATCCACAGCGGAGAGCCAACGGCGCCTTTGGTTTCATACAACGTTCGAGTCGCGCCACTCGCGGCGTTGACTTCGGCGATCGATCCACCGCCGGTTCGTCCCAGGGTGGAGAACAAGATCACTTTCCCGTCCGGAGACCAGTCCGGGCGAATCAGGCCCTGCGGCGAAACGTTGCCGTGGCCGGCAGCGATCGGATGGATATTCGATCCGTCCGCGTCTGCAATCAGCAAATCGGTTTCGTTTTTGTCCGGAACTCCACGCACCAATGCGAACTGCTTGCCGTCCGGAGAAAAAGCGATGGATGTGTCGATATCTTGAATCACTTGCTGCGCGCTTCCGCCGAGGACCGGCATTTTGTAGAGCACGCTGTAGAGCAGGTTGTCTTTGGTGGATTCGGTGAAATAGATGTAGTTCGCGTCGGGCGAGAACGTAAGGCCGTAGTACGTAGCCACGGCCGGCGGACGAATCTGTACGTCGCTGCCCGTGGCGACCTGCCGGACGTTCAAGCTCTCCATTTCGCCATCGCGCAGCACGTACACCACGTACTGGCCGTCGGGCGAAATGGCCACACCCGCGGCTTTTCCGGACTGCGTGAGTTTTTGGATTTTCATGTCCTGCGTGGAGAGGACGAAGGCTGGCTTGCGGTTTTTGTAGATGTAGAAAGCGCCGAGCGCTGCGA
>CAWIUO010000009.1:0-276375 GCA_963839325.1 uncultured Acidobacteriota bacterium
CTTATTTACGGTTTCGTCGGTTTCGCCGAAGACTGGCGGCGCTCCGAGTGGCCGATGATCACGGCGTGGCGGCCGTGTCCGCGATCATGGGCATGGAGATCTCGCCCGTGAACGCGCCTTCAGGCTGCCAGAAACCGTTCTGTGCGCCAATGGTGATCGCCGGGCCTTCGGCTGCCTCCACGGCGACCGAAAGCGAGGTAAAGGGCGGCGCGATGACGATTCGCGGTGCGTGACTTCCGCGACGAGCGGCGCAAAAGGCGGCGAAGAAGGCGCGCGTGTCCCCTGCGTCTTGTACATTTTCCAGTTGCCTGCGATTACGGGACGACGTTTACGTTGGGTGGTCATGATTTGTCGGTCAGGGCTTCGACGCCGGGAAGTTTTTCGCCGGCCAGAAATTCGAGCGAGGCGCCGCCGCCCGTAGAAATGTGCGAGATTTTTGCGGCGACGCCGGACTGTTCGACGGCCGCGACGGAATCGCCGCCGCCGATGATCGACGTGGCGCCTTTGGCGGTGGCGGCGGCGACGGCGCGGGCGATGCCGAGCGTGCCCTGCGCAAACGCGGGCTTCTCGAACATGCCGAGCGGGCCGTTCCAGCACGATGGTGCGCGCCTTCGCAATTTCCTGGCTGAACAGTTCAACGGTCTTCGGGCCGATGTCGAGGCCCATCCAGCCTTCGGGCGTGTCGGCGATGTCTGGCGATTTTCGTGACGGTGGAGTCGGGCGATTCCGCGAGCACGTGATCGACGGGCAGGAGCAGGCGGAAGTTGCGCTGCTTGGCTTCGGCGAGCAGCTCTGCGCGCAAGGTCGAGCTTGTCGTTTTCCACGAGCGACTTCCCTACCGGCAGGCCTTGCGATTTCAAGAAAGTGTAAGCCATGGCGCCGCCGATGAGCATGGCGTCGGCGAGCTTCATGAGGTTCTGCACGACTTCGATTTTGTCCGAAACTTTCGCGCCGCCCAGCACGGCCACGAACGGGCCGCTCGGGATTCGAGATGGCTTTCCCCAGATAGGCCAGCTCTTTTTCCATCAGCAAGCCCGCGGCGGCCTGCTGCACGAACTTGCGTGATGCCCACAACGGACGCGTGAGCGCGGTGAGCCGAACCGAACGCGTCGCAAACGAAAAGCCCGTCGCAAAGCGCCGCGAGCT
This sequence comes from uncultured Acidobacteriota bacterium, assembly GCA_963839325.1. Lineage (GTDB taxonomy): Bacteria > Acidobacteriota > Terriglobia > Acidiferrales > UBA7541 > Palsa-295. The sequence continues at coordinate 1,147 of CAWIUO010000009.1, forward strand.
GCTTCGAGAACTCGGCGTCGTTGGCTTCTTCTTCGGGATGGAAGCGAACATTTTCGAGCAGCAGCACGTCGCCGTCTTTGCCAGCGCGTTGCTCTTCGCTTCCGCGTCCGCGCCCACGCAATCGGCCGCGAACTCGACCGGCTTGCCGAGCAGCTCCTGCAGCTGTCGCGGCAACCGGGGCGAGACTGTATTTCGGATCACTTTGCCTTTGGGGCGGCCCAGGTGCGAAGCGAGCACGAGGCGCGCGCCGCGTTCGATGGCCAGGCGGAGCGTCGGCAGCGTTTCGCGGATGCGCGTGTCGTCGGTCGACTTTGCCGCCGTCCAGCGGGACGTTGAAATCGACGCGGATGAAGACGCGCTTGCCCGTCGAGGTCGAGAGTCGCGAATCGAAAGTTTGTTCATGATGTCAGTAGGCTGTGCCTGCGAATTTCCTCGTAGAGACGTAGAGCCAGAAGCGGGCGCGAACTCGCAGGTGCTCACGCCTCGAGCCGCTAGCAGCGATCTTAGAGCATTTCGCCGAGAAACTTGATCAGGTCGCGGCAGCGGCACGAATAGCCCCACTCGTTGTCGTACCAGGCCAGCACCTTCACGCAATTCGTGCCCACCACGCGCGTGTAGCCGGCGTCCACGATCGAGGAATTCGGATTGCCGCGGAAATCGATCGAGACCAGCTCTTCTTCCGTGTATTCGAGAATGCCCTTCATCGGGCCCTTCGGCGGCCGCCTTCAGCGCCGCGTTCACGGTGGCGACCGTCGCCGGCTTTTCGGTGATCACCGTGAGATCGACGACGCTCACGTTGGGCGTCGGGCACGCGCATCGCGTAGCCATCGAGCTTGCCCTTCAGCTCGGGGATCACCAGGTGCAGCGCTTTCGCCGCGCCGGTGGACGTGGGAATCATGGAAAGCGCGGCTGCGCGCGCGCGGCGAAGGTCCTTGTGCGGCAGGTCGAGCAGCTTCTGGTCGTTCGTGTAGGAGTGAATCGTGGTCATCGTGCCGATGGTGATGCCGAAGGTGTCCTGAAGCACCTTCGCGACGGGCGCCAGGCAGTTCGTGGTGCAGGAAGCGTTCGAAACCACATGGTGCTTGGCGGGATCGTAGGTCTTGTCGTTCACGCCGAGAACGAGCGTGTGATCGGGATCGGTGGCCGGCGCCGAGATGATCACTTTCTTCACCGGCCCGCGGATGTGCTTGCGCGCGTCCGCGCCCTTGGTGAAAAGGCCGGTGGATTCGACGACGATCGTCGCGCCCACCGACGGCCAATCGATTTCGGCCGGATCCTTCGTGCGGAACACTTTCACGGTCTTGCCGTCGACGGTGATGCGAATCGTCGGTGTGGGTCACCTTGTGTCGAAGATTGCCCAGGATCGAATCGTATTTCAGCAGGTGCGCGAGAGTCTTCGAATCCGTGATGTCGTTCACGGCGACGATTTCGATCTCGGGATCGCCCAGCGCCGCGCGAAAAATGTTGCGGCCGATGCGTCCAAAACCGTTGATACCTACTTTTACTGGCATGCTTCCTCCGAAGTGATTTTTCAAGACCGCTTGATTTGCCAATGAAGTTCGAGCGGGATGTTTCCCGGCCGCCGGGGCAACTTTCGCCACGCAGCGCGACCGGCCAGACCGCACATTTGACCGGCAGGCTTCACCGGCTGCTTAGTTCTCTACGCTCAATCCTTTCAATTATCGCACACGAGCGGCCTGGATTCACTGGCGGGAAAAGTGTGCTTAGGCTTTTGAATTTTGAATTGCTTGTGCATGCCGCGGAAGATCAATTGAACTGTTCGACTTTGATGACTTTGTCGCCCGCGAAGGTGACGAACGTGGTGCGGGCGGGCGGCGAGCCGTAGATCCAATCTTCGGTTTCGTCGCCGCCTGGCGTGCGCTCGCGCACTTTGTGCTCGGGGCGGCCAAGCGCGGCGAGAACCATGTCGTGATTCATGCCGGGGAGGGCTTCGCGATTTTGGATCGCATCCTTAAATTGCGGCGGCAAAGTGTCGATCCAGTTCACCGCTCCGGAATGCTCGCGGGTGAAGTCGAGGAATGGACGAAGATCGGTCATCAGGTCGTCGGCGCTCATATCCGGCACGGTCTTGCCGTAGTCGAGAACGATAGTGCCGCCGTTTGGCGCAGGAGTCGCGCTGGGACCGGTTCCCGGCGCGGAGTTGCCGCCGATGCCGACTTGCAAATGATCGCGCAGGTGAAATTTGCTTTTCCCGCCGCCATTGATCTCGACAACGATTTGCCTGGCGCGGAATTCGATGCCAGTAACCTGCACAGTATCGCCGACGTTCGCGACCGCTCCGTCTTTGCGAAGTTCGTTGCGCAGGTCTTTTTCGTCAACTTTTTGCCCGACCGCGATGTGGTATCCCTTCTTACCTGAAGGAATCGGCATGAGCACTTTGGCGAACTCGCCCGAAACGTAGCGGACGATTTCGAGGCGAGACTGCGGCTGAAGCGGCTCGGACTTGCCTTTCGTTTGCGGAGAGACGGAAATCAAGATGGGAGGAAGGTTACTGGCGTCTGAAGTGGAGTCCGTACTCGCGGACGCTCCGGGAAGCAGCGGCTTGCGGTAACGGTTGACATCAGACGTGTCGCCGCCGCTACCGGCGCCAAGCCCGGCGAGTAGGAGGAGCGCGAGAATGAGGCGCAAGTCCATGGGTGGGTTCCGCGGGTATTTTACGGCTTTTTGGGACTTTGGTGAATATGGATTCTGAGGGCCAGTCTGGGGGTCGCCGGCCGACTACTGAGTGGCGGCCCGGGCCTTCGCGTCGCCGGAGGTGGCCTGCTCGTCGATCTTCTGGTGGGCAAGGTGCGGCTCGAAACACCGGCGGCAGCGCGCTTCGTACACATTGCCCGCGCCGACGACGATCAGCTCGGCGGAAGCGACGAGGCGTTGCGTGTGGACAGCAGGGTTTCCGCAGCGCATGCAGATGGCGAGGAGCTTGGTGATCTCCTCGGCGACGGCGAGAAGACGCGGCATCGGTTCGAAGGGGCGGCCCATGAAGTCGGTGTCGAGCCCGGCGACGATTACGCGCTTGCCCATGTCCGCGAGCTTTACGCAGCTTTCGACCACGGACTCGCCGAGGAATTGGGCTTCGTCGATGCCGACGACTTCGGTGCGCGGAGCGACTTTGGCGAGGACGGCGTCGCCGTCAGCGACAAGCTCGGAATCGAGCTCGAGGCCGGAGTGGGAGACGATGCCGTTCTTGGCGTAGCGCTGGTCGATGACGGGCTTGAAGATCTGGACGCGCTGCTTGGCGATTTCGGCGCGGCGAAGGCGGCGGATCAATTCTTCACTCTTGCCGGAAAACATCGGACCGACAACCACTTCGATCCAGCCCATGTTGCCCTTCACAATGTCCAAGTCAGGTTTCTCCGTTGGATGAGGTTACCAGCCCGATTCAGTCTTTTGCTGAAGATGCCTTGTTTTCGTACAAGACTTCGTTGAAAAAGGGCGAGAACGCGTTGATCACGGCGACGCGGAAAGCTTCCTGGCGGGTGACCAAGTTGCGCGTGAGCACACCCCACGCACCCTGCGCGTCGCGGATGCCGTGCCCCCCGGCGAACGCATCGATTGCGTCGGAAAGCTCGACTCCTTCGTCCACGACGGTCTTGGCGAGCGCATCGGGCAGCAGAATCGCGCCGGACTGGCCGAAGGATCCGCGGCCCGAACCATCGGTGACGTACGCCCAACTTTCGAGAAAGACCAAGCGTCCGTTGGGCACAGGCACGACTTCGAGCCCGCCTTCAAGGCCGATGAAATATTTCCACGATTCGCGCGAGGCTTGGCCGAGTGCAACAAGCGCTTCGGCGCGCTGGCGGGCCCCTTTCATCATCTCGTCGCGTGAGAGCGGAGTAGCTGCTACCCCACTTGGGACTTCGACAGCATTTACCTGGAAGTGCGGAACGTCTGGGAACACGGTGCGGACCTGTGTGAGCGCTTCGACCACCGCATTGACTTTCGGGCTGCGCGTGCTGCCGACTACGACGGAAACGATCTTCATTCGAGTGCCAGGCTACGCTTCCTTCCAGAGTTGGTGCTGCTTTTCGCGCGCAAAACGCGCCATAAGAAATTCCTTCAACTCCTCGATCGAACTGAACACGTGATCCGAGCAGCCGAGCATCCAACCGCTGATCTGGTCGGGCGGCAGCGGAGTGACCAGATAAACAGGCAAATTTTTGCGGTAGGCGAGCGTCATTTCCGCCGAAGTGCCGCCGCTGGTGGCGCCTGCATCCCAGTAGCAGATTAGATAGTCGGCCTTATTTTCGATCAGGTCGAGATCGAACGCGACGATTTTGCGAATGGTGCGCCGGAAGCGTTCCAGGTCCGTCGATTTCCATTCGCGAAAATGTGTAGCTTCTTCTTCGGTCAAGCTCTTCAGCTCATCTTCGGCGGGATCATAGACGCGGTGGCCGAGTGTGTCCCGCAGAAAGGGAGTCAACTTGCGCCGCCAGAGTTTGCCGCCGTCTTCCGCAAATTCGATGGGACCGCAGAGATAGGCCATCATGGGCTTAGGTGGCGAGACTCTAGCACGCGGGAATGAAAGTGGGTAGAGCTTTGGGATGCGCGGAAAATCGGTCGGATCAGAAAGCAACTTGCTCGAACAATATGGAGCGGGATAAGGGAATCGAACCCTCGCCTCGACCTTGGCAAGGTCGCGTACTACCACTATACGAATCCCGCAAATTGAAGAGGCAACAACCGCACAACTTTTATAACACGCGCCACGGGACCGGACAAGTGGCCGGCGGGCACTTCTTGCGCCGGAATTTCCGTGAGCGCTCGATTCCCAAAAGCGGACGAAAAATCAGTCAACTTCCATGATGCGTGTGGATTTCACCACGGGCGATTTTCTTTGCCGGTCAGCAAACTTTTGAGCGCGGTCGCGGTCTATATAGACTCGGGCGAACTTCTCGCCGTCAGCGTAGTAAACGGTGACTTGCCAGTGCTGGTGCTTGCGGCGTTTGTCGCTCTTCATGCGCGGCGATTTGGAGGGGCTTTTCTTTTTCACGTTTTTTAGGACCTCGAGTCTTGTGACTATGTCAATTTTGGGTTCGCGAGGCAAGCCACAATTTCGGGCGTTAGCTTGACGTCAAGTATCGATTATGAAGGAAGTTTAACGAATCGGACGGGCGAGGCTGCGCATCACAACTCTAACGAAAAAACGCGAAATCCAAGTGGAACATTTGGCAGGGGTCGCGCGTAGTAGAAAGTGAGGAAAGCAAAGCAGGCTGGGGGGCCTTATGGAGATGCGGTGGAAAAGCGATGTTCTGATTGAAGACCTGAGAAACCACTCATCCGACGTCGTAGGATCGCTGAAAGAGGTACTGGCGCATGGCGCGCTGATGGTGCCGGACGCTAAGCGGCCTGGGTTCTATGAGATCGAGACCGAAACCAACGTTTATTACGTCAACATCCATGAACAGACCGGTAAGGTACTGCTGCTTGCAACCTGGCCTTCTACCCGCGTGCTTGAGGAATGCCACCAGTTGGCCTGACGCGAATGCGTAACGCCAGCCGTGATGCTACACGGGTTGCGGCTGCCTGCGGAACTAGAACGCCAAGTCTGACGCTTTAAAATTCAAATCATCCAGAAATTGTTTCTTGAGTTTGTACACCGCCGGGGAGTCGCTCGTGCGCGCGTAAACGATCGCGTCTGACTCGGCTGAGACGCTAATGGTGAGCTTCTTGCCGTCTTTCGAAGTGAGCACCGCCTGGAAAGCGGGCTTGGCGAATTTCGCGGCGATCGAAGCGGACGGCTTGTCGATGACTTCGTCGGCGCGTGCTTGCTCCAAAGTGCTGAAAAGCTTATCCGCGCTGGCGGACTTCCCTTTCAATTCGGGCGGAGCATCGAAGGTCCATTCGTCGTCATTTTTGCGTGCGAGCGAGATGGCGCCGGAGGAGTTTTGAATGTCGATGTGCGAAATGGATGCGGAATCGACGTGGGAGATTTTCTTGTCGCGAAGATCGGCGAAATTTTCGGAGAGTTTTTTCTGCGAGGTCGGCGCTGATCGTGAAGATGGTGGGAAGCGATTCTTCGCGCGCGAAGTAATTGTCGCCGTCTTTTTTGCCTACGAAAAGCGTGGTGGACTTCCCTTTCGCATCGGTCGCGGTAAACGTCATCGAGGGAGACATCAGTCCATACTTCGCGAGACTCTCTGGCGTCTCGGAAGCGATGGACACCATTTTTCCGCCGGTGACGGCCGCTAGCAATTCATCAACTGCCGAATTATCAGCGACTGCGGTGGACGGCTTCGAAAGTTTCCACGTTTGGCCATCTTTTGCCGCGGCAATACTCTCCGGAGGAGTTCTTCAATTCGAAGGAACGTAATTTGGTCGTTGTGCGCGTGAAGGATCGATCGATCGCGGAGGTCGTCGAAGGATTTCGACGTGAGACCGAGCAGCGATTCTGGCAGGAGCGAGACATCGGTGTTCGTGTCAATCTTTGAATACACGAATGTGCCGACGAAATCCTTTTTGCCAAGTCGTACAGTATGTTTGGCGCCGTTCTGCAGTTGAAAATCGATGACGACAGCCGGCGGCTCGAGGCCGTACACCTTAAGACGGTCGGGCGGGCCGGGCTGCGATTCTTCGATGCGCGCGTTGGCGAGAGCCTGTGCGATGCCCGATGCGGTGGGGCCGTCAGCCAGCGTCGCAATCGGCTGAGTGATTTTCCAGTCGGAACCTTGCTTGGCAAGAACGACGGCGGGAGTTCCAGGATCGCCTGGCCGAGTGATGGTGATCGAAGTTAACTGGTCCGGTTGAAACGTGAAGGCCGGCTTCGAAGTGTCGCCGGGGACCTTTGCGGCGTCTTTCTGAGATTTCTTCCAATCGAAAAAGTAGAACGCGGCTCCGGCGACGATGGCAAGCGCAAGGACAATGAGCGTGGATTTTTTCATGTTCGATTCAGGGCCGCCGGGCGGACTGCCGAGCTAGCGCCGTTTCCACCAAATGTAAATTCCGGAGATGATCACAAGTCCCGGGTATAAAAATGATATCGATCCACTTGAGCAGCGCGGTCTGCGTTTCGGTGAGAGTGACGCTGCGGTTGGTCGGCGATTTCGGGCGGATCGAGATCAGGTTTTCGTCCTGGGCGAGCCAGTCGATGGCGTTGCCAAACAAGTCGCCGTTGCGCATCTGGGTGAAATAAGAATTCTGCGCGAATGCCGTGTTGCCGATTACGACCAGACGGGAGTCGCGCGACTCTGCTTTGCGCTCCGCGGAAACGCCCAGAGAAAGCGGCCCGGCGGTGGCTGCGTTGAACGAAATGTCCTTCATGGTCTTGTCGAGCTTGGGAACCGTGAAGCTGCGGGCGGTGGTTTTGAGCAGCTCGACGATCGTCGGAGTGGTTTTGCTCTTGTCCGCGATTCCGACGGTGCGCGCCAGAGGAAAGAATGTCAGCGAGCGCTGAAATCCCTTGGTGATGGGGCTGGAGCCAAAGTCGGTGACGACGGGGATGGCAGGACCCGCGCCGATCAATTGACCGACGCCGCTCGCGTCCAGAACAACGTTGTCGCCGACTGCGATGTTCCATGAACCGAACAGGTCGCCGAGCTTCGGATCGGTTTGAGCGTTCAGCGTAATGAACACGTCGCCGCCGCCATCGAGATACTTCCCGATCATCGCGACTTCCTGCGGGAAAAAACCCTGTTCCGGCCCTGCATCGACGACGACGCTGCAATCGGATGGGATTCCGTTGTCGGTGATCAAGTTGATGGATTTCGTGGCGTAATTTTCTTTTTTGAGGAGGTCGTCCGCCTGGCTGAAGCCCTGCGGGCCGCTATCGGAGAGGGAGCGCTCTCCGTGGCCGGTGATGAAGCAGACGGTTTTGACCTTGTCGCTGATCACTTTAATGATTGCGGGCGTAACGTCCTGTTCGGAGATGCCTGAACCGAAGCTGACATCGACATGCTGCTTGTGGGTCCCGGAAGCGACGATCACGTCGCCCAATTGCGTCGCGCCGTATTCGGCGGCAACGTCCGGTTTCTGATTCGGATCGACGGTCCTGGCTTGAATGTGCGGGCTGAGGTGCTTGTACTCGTTCATCAGGTCGTCGAAAGATTCGCTGGGCGTTTTGTCAAAGCGGATGATGGTTACGTCCTGCTTCAGACCCGCGACGACGTTGCGCGTCTGATCGGAAAGCGTGTAGAGCTTTTCGGTGGTGAGGTCGATCCGCTTGGGGTGGCGGTAGCCGATGACATTCGCGATGATTAGAATCGCCAGAACGGCGAGCGTGAGAACCAACGTGTTGGAGCCTTGCTTGGTGGAGCGCTTCGAGAAGTAATCGACCACGCCTCGGAATCCGATAACGAGGGCCGCGACGACGCACACCGCACCGGCAATGAGCAGGCCTTTGCTGAAGGTGAGCAGCTCGCCCTGGATGTAATAGCGGATGATGCTCGCGATCAGCATGGCGATGCCGAGCGTCGCGACGAACCGCGCGATTTCGTTTCGATCCAATTTCATACTGCGAATCCCTCCAGAAATTTCGAGAACGCGAGCGGCGCGTGAACGTAGGTCAGCGCTCGATCGGAAGAACTAGGCGCGGCGCCACCGCATGGAATCCACCGAGCGCACGGTCAAGAAAACGAAGAAACCGATGAAGCTCAGGTAGTAGATCAGCGCGGAAGTGTCGAGAATTCCACGCGAGAAATCGTCGTAGCGGTGCACGACCGACATGTATTGGAGAACGGTGCTCAGGGCGCTGTCCGAGTTGCGGCCCGCATCCAGAACCCAAAGGACGAGAAATGCCGCGAAGGTGATCACCGCGGCGATCAGCTGATTTTCGGTGAGCGACGAAATGAAGGTGCCGAGAGCGATGAACGCGCCGCCGAGAAGCAGGATTCCGGCATAAGCAACGAGCAGCATTTTCCACGGCGGCGCAGGCTCGCTGTGCGCAAACATGTACACGAGGCCCAGCGCCGTGGGGAGAAACATAATGACCCAGAGACTCAACGCGGCGAGGTACTTGCCGACGACAATTTGAGCTTCGGTAATCGGCGAGGTCATCAGCAGTTCCATCGTGCCGCGCTTGCGCTCCTCGGCGTACACGCCCATGGTTAACATCGGCGTAAAGAACAGCGCGAAGGTGGAGAGCAGGCCGAACGTGGCGCGAACGACGGCGCTGGGGACGTCGAAATTCGGCGGCATGCCCATCTGCATGCCCTGAAATGCGGCCTGTTGCTGCTGCATGATCGCGGAGTTCAGAAACAGATTGAAGAAGAACGCGCTCAGCGCCAGAAACAGACCGATGAAAATGTACGCGACCGGAGAAACGAAGTAGTGGCCCATCTCCTTCCGGTAAATCGCCCAAAGATTTCGCATCGAAACAATTGCTCCTTAAAATTTCTAACGATTACGCAGCGGGCTTCTCAGCGTGTTGCGCGTCATCGGTGGTCAATTCGAGGAAGATGTCCTCGAGGCTTAGACTCACGCCGCGAAGCTCGAAAAGCTGCCAACCGCTCTGAATGATTCGCGCCGCCACTTCGCTGCGGATATCGGCGCCGCGAGAGGTCTCGAGCGTGACGGAAAGATTCTGGCTGCCGGCCGACGGCTCGATGTGAACGTTGGTGATTCCCTGCACCAGTTGAAGCGCCGAGCGAAGGCCCGCCTCGGGAGCGCGCGTCTCGACGTGGACTTTCTGACCGCCTTCGAGCTGGGATGTGAGATTTTCCGGCGTTCCCTCTGCCGCGATCTTGCCCTTGTTGATGATGACGACGCGATCACAGGTCATGCTGACTTCGGGCAGGATGTGGGTGGAAAGAATGATCGTGTGCGTTCCGGCAAGACCCTTGATCAAGTTGCGGACTTCGATGATCTGCTTGGGGTCGAGGCCGATGGTCGGCTCGTCGAGAATGATGACATCAGGATCGTGCACCAGAGCCTGAGCGAGCCCGACGCGCTGCTTGTAACCGCGCGAAAGACGCTTGATGATCTGATTGCGCTTATCCGAAATGCTGGTTTTTTCCATCGCGTCGGAAACGCTGGAGGCGCGTTTATCCGCTGGCACCCCTTTGATGCGCGCAACGAAATCGAGGTACGTGCCGACGGTCATATCGAGATAGACCGGGGGAGCTTCGGGCAGGTAGCCGATGTGCCGGCGAACGTCCATTGAATCGTTGAAGACGTCGAATCCGGCGACGCGCGCCGTTCCTGACGTGGCGGGCAAATAGCCGGTGAGGATGCGCATGGTGGTGGTCTTACCGGCGCCATTGGGGCCGAGAAAGCCCAGGATCTCGCCTTTATTCACGGTGAACGAAACGTTGTCCACGGCTTTGAACTCGCCGTAGTTCTTCGACAAATTCTGAACTTCGATCAATGCCAACCTCCGGGCGGGCACACTCGCGGGTTCACCGCGCAGGTATCAGCCGACCTTTATACTAAAATCCATCGAAAATTGAAAACGTGCCAGGCATGCTCGTGAACGTACCGCGGTATCGGTTCCAACCTGAATTAGACGCGCCGAATCGGATCACGAAAGCACGGACCACTAAAAAATCATACGAAAACCGATCTGTGCGGCGAACGGAATGCCTACGGTGGTTCCCGGCCCGAAGAAATCGCCCAGGGCGCCGGCGGGCTGGCGAAGCTGCTTCAAGCTCGCGATCGGCTGGAGTTGCGTGCAACCGGCGTCGAGGCAAATGTCCTGCAGGTTGGCGAGTTGATTCTGCGGGACGGGCAGGGCGGCAACGTTGGTTACGTAGTTGGCACCCGGATTATTGCGGTTGAAAAGATTGAAAAACTCAATGAAAGGCGTGGCGGTGATTTGTTCGCCGAAGCGAATCGGACGCGTGACGCGCATGTCCACTTGCATGTAGGGAGTGCCGCGCAATTCGTCGAGTGTGGTCTGGATGCCATTCACCACGGCGCGGTCGTTGACGCTGTCGCCGAGGCCGTTCACGTCCACAGGCGTGGTCAGCGTGAAGGGCCGTGCGCTTTCGAACTGGCTGAGCGTGGTGATTTCGAATCCTCCTCTCACGTGCAGCGTGCCCGCAAGCACAAATCGGTGCCGGACGTCCTCACCTGAAGGCCCGTAATCGCCGGGGCCGAACGGATCGAGCGGATTGCAGACGCCGTTAACGTAATCGAAAAGTTCGCCGAGCACGCAACCCCAGGTCTGCGCCTTGGACAAAGTGTAGTTCGCGATCAAATTGAAACGCCGCGTCACGTTTCCTTGCAGGTGGATTGAGAGGCCGTTGTAGCTCGAGCGATTGTCGGAACGATAGACCGAAACGTTGGGAACGTAGGCCTGCTGGTCAGCGAGATCCGTCTCGGGAAATTGAGGCGTGAAGAGCGTGTATCCGGCGTTGTAGCTGTAACCGCGATAGGCGTGATTGCCCTGTTCGTGCGTGTAGTCGGCGCTCAAGAGCCAACTCGCGCTGAACGCATGTTCGAAGCCCGCGGTTGCGTGCACGGCGTACGGCGTTTTGTAGTTGGGAGCGATGATCGCTCCGGAGCCGCCGAAGGCAGCGCCGGGAATGCAGCCCGCGTTTCCCGGACCGGGAGGCGAGAATGGATCGACGCACGGGCCCGGGGGCTGGTTCACGGCCTGAAGAGCATTCACCCAGCCGTTTTGCGCGAGGTCGTTGTAGTAAAGGCCGAAACCGGCGCGAAAGACTGTAGTTTGCGACGCGCCCGGCGAATACGCGATGCCGATGCGCGGCGCAAAGGCGTGACGATAGTCGTGAGGCGCGCCGGGAATAAAATTGATCCCAAGCGCCTGAAGCGTGATGTAGGTGGGATTTTCGAGTTGCGTGCGTCCGGATCCAATGAAAAGTCCGAAAGTGGTGTCGTAGCGGAGGCCGTAGTTGAGCGTGAAGCCGCGAGCGATGCGCCAGGAATCTTCGGCGTAAAGTCCCAAACGATCGAGTCCTTGATCGAAGCGGCCGTTGCCAGCCGGCGTATTGGTGCAGGCTGCGCCGGGTGTTGGCTGAACGCCTCCGAACGGCGCGCATGTGAGGTCTGCGGTGAATTGCTGGGGATCGCCGAGATACGCCGTGGGATTCAGCGGGAAGATCGTGAAATTTTCGGCTGTGCTGGTGAGAGCGCCGCTCATCACTGGCTCGTGAATCCAGTTAGCGCCAAAGCGCGGCGCGTGCGCGCCCATAGCGTGAGTCAGATCGTAGCGGAATTGATACTTCTCCTGATTGCGCAGCACCGGGAACGCGGTGATTGGCGTGACGAACTGGTTGTCGCCAAAGGTTTCGTATCCGGAAATTGTGCTGGCGGTGGATGTGAATGGAAACGCGAGAGCGAACCCCAATTCGCTGGTGCGTGTTTCGGTGCGGTGCAGGCCGCTGGCTTCGAGCGTAAGCGAGCCGAGCCAGGTGGGACTAAACGTGTAGTGCTGGTTGAGGAGCAGATTCTCGTAGCTGGATCGGGAGGTAGCGCCGGTCGAGGGCAAGGAGGCTTGCTGTACCAGATCGTTGTAGGTGGTGTATCGATCGGTGGCCGCTCGCAAATACCACTGCGATTTCGCCGACTGCGTCCAATCGAATCGAACAGTTCCGAGACAATCGTAAAAAGGCACAGAAACAAAGGAGGGAACGGCGATCGACGACACCCCGGGAATTAATCCTTCTGATGCGAAGCTCGCAAGCGTCTGGAACTGGGCGAGGCTCGCGGAGCTATACGCAATGCTGGCCTTTTCGTTGACGTATTCGAACGACGAGAAAAACCATACGTGATTCTTTTTGATCGGGCCGCCGAGCGTGCCGATGTAGTTCTGTCGGGAGAACGGCTGCTTGGGATTCGGCGCAGGATTGTCGATGGGAAATCGCGCGTTGAGAGCGGCAGCGCGAATGTAAACGGCACCCTCGCCATGCCATGCATCGGTGCCGCGCTTGGTGGTGATCACAACAGAGCCGCCGGTGGTGCGGCCGGTATCGGCGTCTTCCTGCGCTGTGCGCACGACGAATTCCTGAACGGCGTCGGGTGAATAATTCTGCAGGAAGCCGCCGATGTAGTCGTCCGAGTTGTCACCGCCGTCCACGGAGAGTTCAACGTTGAGACCTGAGCTGCCACCGAACGAAACCGCGGTGATTCTGGCTTTGGTGGGATCGGAAGGCTCGACCGGCTCCGTGCCCGGAACTAGGTAGGCGATGTTGGCGAAAGTGCGATTCGCGAGAGGGAGCGTCTCGAGATCCTGGGCGGAGACGGCGCCTTGATGCACGGCGCTGGCGAGATCGATCGGTTCGGCGGTGATTGATGAGGATTGGCCCTGAACGGTAACGCTCTGCTGAGCGGGAGCGGGGTGAAGAGTAATCGTGAGGTCGCGAACCTGGCTGACGATAACGGCGACGCGTGAAGTCGCGGGCGCGAATCCGGGAGCGTTCGCGACGACGTCGTAGTCGCCAGGTAACAAGTCATCGAAGCGGAAGTTGCCGCGAAATCCCGCCAACGTGGTGCGAGAAAGCGAATTGGATTTCGAGCTGGCGGAAATGGAAGCTTTAGCCACGGCCGCCCCACTCGAATCGAGAACCAGGCCGCGGAGAGTTCCTCGCGGGTTCTGCGCGGGTAAGGTGGAACAGGCGGCAGCAAGGAGTAGCGCCAGAGTCGCGGCCTGCCACAGCGAGCGCAGCAAAAAGGCGGCAGGCAACGGGTAACGCTGTGTTTGCATCCACATGGCTGGGTTGTGGCGCGCATTATCCCAAAGTGATGGCGGAGGTCACAAGGAGTCTGCGCGAAAGCGGCGCAGCGCAGATTTGCCCAGGGCAGATGTGCGTTGACAGGCCGCAAGGGTTTTGTTATTCAACTATTTCCGAAATTTGAGCCAAAGGTTCGCTGTGGGAGTGATTCCCTCCGGCCGGGGCGCATCCGAAACGAATTCCAAGGTGCTATGAGAATATTGAAGGTGTTTGTGCGTAAGTCGCGCGGATCGCGCGCAAGTGAGAATCAAATTCCCGGCCGAATTTCCGCAAGACTGCAAGTCCTCGCGCTTCTCTTCGCCGTGATCGTGGCCGGCTCGCCGCTGCTGAGCGGTTGCGGCAGCAGCAATGGCGGCATCACTCTGCAAATTTCGCCGAGCACTGGGCAGACGCTGGACGAGGGCCAGTCTGTGGTTTTCTACGCGCAACTTGGAAACGATACCAACAACAAAGGCGTGGCCTGGCAGCCGCTCACCGGCTCGGGCTGCGCCGGAACGGGTTGCGGCACGTTGACGAACGTGACGACAACTTCGGTGACCTACACGGCGCCGAGCGGGCTGACCAGCGGAATCAGCGTGAGCCTGGAAGCAATTTCCAACGCCGCCAAGGGCGTGACCAAGACGGTGACGATCAGCGTGGTGCTCCCGCCGACCTTCCCGACGACGGTCCCGACGCAGCTGGCCAACGGCGCGAACGGAATCTCATACAACCAGACGATTACCGCAACCGACGGGGTTGCTCCCCTGTACTACAAAGTGACACCGGGAAGCGGCAGCTTGCCCGCCGGGCTGCAGATGAACTCGACAGGCTCGATCGTGGGAACACCGAGCGGCCCGATCACCGGGCAGCCCAATCCTTCGACGTTTACGGTGACCGTGACAGACAGCGCCACGGTGCCGCTGTCCGTGGTTTCGCCGCAATATTCCATTCTGATCAATCCGGCGCCGGTGCTTTCCATTACGGCGACTACGCTTCCGAATGGTACGGTGAACGCTACCTACGGCGCTGCAATCAGCTCGAAGGGCGGCGTGACTCCATTGACGTGGAGCATCGTGAGCGGCGCGCTTCCCCCGGGCCTGAGTTTAAGCACATCCTCCGGACAAATTACGGGGGTGCCGACGACAGCGGGAACTTACTCGTTTACGCCGAGGGTGGTGGATTCCGCGATTCCGCCGCAAACGGTGCAAACGGGGAGTCCGTTGACGATCACGATCAACACGGCGGCCAAGCTGCAGGCTACGACGCCACCGCTGCCGACGGGCAACGTGGCGACTTCGTACTCGGGAAATCTGGTGGCGACCGGAGGCATTCCACCTTACACGTGGAGCATCACGAGCGGACAGCTTCCATCGGGGTTAACGCTCGATGCGGCGACAGGCAAAATTACCGGCGCACCGTTGCTCGTGACCAGTTCGACGTTTGTGGCGCAGGTACAGGACTCAGAATCGACGCCTGCGACAGCCAGCCAATCGTTGACGATTACGGTTGCGACTGGAACGACAACGACGAATTCGCTGTTCACCGGGCAATACAGCTTCCTGTTTCAGGGATTCGATTCCGGCGGGAACGTAGTGATCGCGGGCGATTTCACGTCCAACGGAAGCGGCACGATTTCAAACGGAGACCTGGACAGCAATCGCGCGTCCGGGCTTTTCACGGCGTCAACACTTACAGGCACGTACAGCATGGGCGGCGATGGCCGGGGCACGATGACGCTACTCGCCACAAACAGCAAGGGCGCGATTCTACAGACCACTTTCCTGCTGGTGATGGATTCGAACCGCAACGTGCATTTCATCGAGAATGACACAACAGGAACGCATGGCGCGGGGGTGATGAAGCCGGTAGTCGGCAACAGCCTTTCGCCTTCGAATTTCAGCGGGAACTACGCGTTTCAGCTGACGGGCCAGGACTACCTGAATAAGCCGATGGCGATGACCGGTGTGATCCGGGCGGATGGCGCCATTAATCTTACGCCAGGAACTCTGGATGTGAACGACGGCGGAACGTACAGCTCGGCGCTGGCCTTGTCTGGCAGCTTCAACGTTGGGACGCTCAACGAAAAGGGAACCATTTCGTTCACGTATAATCTGCCGAATCAGGCGCAGATTCAGCAGGCTTACACTTTTTACTTCGTGTCATCGTCCGACATTTTCTTCATGGATGCCGACACCGTGAATGCGAATCCGCCGAGGCTTGGAGGCGAGCTGATTCTGCAAAATCCGTCGCAGACCTTCAACGATACCTCGCTCGACGGAAGCTCGATTGCGACGGCGAGCGGGCTGGACACGAACGCAAGCGTCCTGGCGGGATTTTTTTTCGGCAATTCGGCGAACGATTCGGTAACTCTTAGCTACGATCAGAACGACAGCGGAACGGTAACTACGGGCAATGTGGCGACAGGAACGTTTGTGGCGGATCCGAGTCGAAACGGACACATTACGTTTACAGGTCTGGGCGCACGGATCGCTGCCGCATACCTTACCGGTGCGAATCAGGGATTCATAATTGGGTCGGATGCCGCCGTGAGCTACGGACAGCTCGACGCACAAACCGTGCAGCCGGCTTACTCGAACAGCTCACTTCAAGGCGGGTACACGTTGAGCGCGGGTAAAACGCCAGACACCGCAGTGACGAACGTTGTCGGACAGATCAATTCGCCGGGACTTGGGACGATCGGCGGAACGATCGACGAAGTGGACAACGACGGGACAGCTCACTCCGGTCAAAATCTGAACGCGACGTATTCGTTTACGCCAGGAACGAACGGCCGGGGGACAATGACCACGAATGCGCCGTTCGGGTTGCCGACCAACGTGATTTTCTACATCGTGTCGCCGTCGTCGATTCGCGCAATTTCGGCCGATCCGAGCGGCACTACGGGGCATCCGGAAATTCTGTACTTCGATCACTGAGGCGGTGCGTAGGGCGTAGCGTGGTGAGAGTTGCGGGCGGGCGCGAAAAGATTCGCACCCGCCCTTTTCTTTCTACGGTTTACTTCGCGGCTTTCGCCTTCTTCTCGAATTTTAACGCCGCGGAATTAATACAAAAGCGCTGGCCGGTTGGTTTCGGGCCATCGTCGAAAACGTGGCCCAGATGCGCGTCGCAGCGGCGGCAAACCGCTTCGGTGCGCGTCATACCGTGGCTTTTGTCGCTGTGCAGCTCCACCTTATCGGGCGAGATCGGCTGGCAATAGCTGGGCCAGCCAGAGCCCGAATGAAACTTCGCATCGGAGGCGAATAGCGGCTCGCCGCAGCAGACGCATTTATAGGTGCCTTCGTCTTCAGTGTTTTCGTACTCGCCGGTGAAGGGGGGCTCGGTTCCCTTCTCGCGGGTCACGTAGAATTGGTTTTGATCGAGTTGTTTCTTCCATTCGGCTTCGGACTTCTTAATTTTTTCGCTCATGACGCAAGATTACACGAATTCGGCTGCCGCTGAGAAGTGGCGGCGTAGGGTTGCGAGTCTCCGCGCAGGCCGAATGCAGGCGGAGACTTGCGTGAAGAATTGATTTGTGGAAGTCTGAAAAATTGAGGAGAACACGGTGAACAGCGTATTTATCTGCGACGCGATTCGAACGCCATTCGGCCGCTACGGCGGGGCGCTGGCGAGCGTGAGGACCGACGATCTGGCGGCCCTGCCGCTCAAGGCGCTGGTCGAACGAAATCCCTCGGTCGATTGGGCAGCGCTGGACGATGTGATCTACGGCTGCGCGAATCAGGCTGGTGAAGATAATCGCAACGTCGCACGAATGGCGGTGCTGCTAGCGGGATTGCCGAAAGAAATTCCGGGCGCGACGATCAACCGGCTATGCGGATCGAGCCTGGATGCGGTGGGAATTGCGGCGCGCGCGATTAAATCGGGCGAATCGGAATTGATGATCGCCGGTGGCGTGGAGAGCATGACTCGCGCACCCTTCGTGACGGGAAAGGCGGATTCGGCATTCAGCCGGGGCGCGGAGATGTTCGATACGACGATTGGGTGGCGATTCGTGAACCCGGCGATGAAGGCGAAATACGGAGTGGACTCGATGCCAGAAACAGCGGAGAACGTGGCGGAACAATTCCACGTGAGCCGCGAGGATCAGGATGCGTTCGCGTTGCGGAGTCAGCAACGGTGGGCGCGCGCGAACGCTGCCGGTTTTTTTGGTACAGAGCTGCTACGGGTTTCGATTCCGCAAAAGAAGGGCGATCCGAAGACGTTTGACACGGACGAGCAGCCGCGGCCGGATACGACACTGGAAGGGCTTGCGAAACTCAAACCGATCGTACGACCCACGGGCACGGTGACTGCCGGAAACGCGTCCGGCGTAAATGATGGGTCGTGTGCTCTCGTGCTCGCGTCGGAAGGAGCGGCGAAGAAACATGGCCTGACTCCGCGTGCGCGAGTGGTAGCGACCGCGGCGGTGGGAGTGGCGCCGCGGATCATGGGGTTCGCGCCGGCGCCGGCGGTTCGCAAAGTGCTGCGGCTCGCCGGACTGGAACTTTCGCAAATTGATGTGATCGAACTGAACGAGGCTTTCGCTGCACAGGCACTCGCCGTAATGCGCGACCTGGGACTCGCCGACGATGCTGCTCACGTAAATCCGAACGGCGGCGCCATTTCGATCGGGCATCCGCTGGGAGCGAGCGGCGCGCGTCTCGCGACTACAGCTACATGCCAGCTGCAATCGACGAAAGGCCGATACGCCATTTGCACCATGTGCATCGGAGTGGGCCAGGGAATCGCAACGATTCTCGAGCGCTGCTGATTCTGTTTTCATTCCCTTCGAACATTCCGACGCGTGCGGACGGCTCGGTCACAACCGGAACCGCCTGCACCTTTGCTCTATACTGAAACTATCGTGAGCATGGTGAAGTTTTTGAACGTGGTGAAGGAGTATCGCGCCGACGGCCTGTCGGTGCGCGCTCTCGATGGGATTTCGCTGGAGATTGAAGCAGGCTCGTTCGTAGCGCTGGTTGGCCGCAGCGGCTGCGGCAAGACGACACTGCTGAATCTTGCCGGCGCGATGGACTCTCCCACCTCCGGCGAGGTTGCGATTGACGGAACGAGTACAACGAACCTGGACGATACCGGGCTGACTCATTTGCGCCGCGAGAAGATCGGCTTCATTTTTCAGTCCTTCCAGTTATTACCGACGTTGAGCGTCGCCGAAAACGTGGAGCTGCCGCTACTTCTGGCGAGGCAAGCACGGCGCGCGCACGGCGGCGACTCCAGCGGCTCGCTTCCGTGGAGATGGACGGGCTCGCGACGCGGCTTCCGCACCAACTTTCCGGTGGGCAAATGCAGCGCGTAGCGATCGCGCGAGCGTTGGTGCACGGTCCGCAGCTCCTTCTTGCGGATGAACCCACAGGAAATCTTGACACGACGACGGGCAACTTGATTCTCTCGCTGCTTCGCCGGATCACGCGTGAGCAAAGCACGGCGACGATCATGGCGACGCACAGCCTGGAAGCCGCTGCTGCGGCCGACGTGCTGATGCGGATGCGCGACGGACACATCGAAGAAATCACGCGGCGTTGATATGGAATCGCTCCGACTCTTCTTTCGATTGATTGTCAGACCGCTGGTGCGCGAGCCGCTGCGAACTTCTCTCACAGTGCTTGCTGTCGCGCTCGGCGTCGCCGTGGTGCTCGCGATCGATCTTGCCGGCAACGCGCGCGGCGGGATCTTTTCGGTCGTCTGTAGAAACTTTGATGGGCGATTCGGATCTTGAAGTGACGTCCACCGGCGGCGTGCCGGATTCGGCGGTGGCGACTCTCGCAACTCTTCCCTACCCGATTCGCGTGCGTCCGCGAATTTCCGATTTCGCTGTGCTTGCCGATACGGGACAAGCCGTGCCGCTGATCGGGATCGATATGCTGGCCGAGGCTACTGATGTTCAAGCCACGGGAAGCGTGGCGAGCTTCGGTCGGACGAAAGAGCCAGAGAATTTGGAAGGAGTCTGGGTGGGGACGAGTCTCCACAAGCTGGCGGGACAAACGATAAAACTGGAGCTAAACGATCACAACGGCGAATTCTTGGTGCGTGGCGTGTTCGACGATTCGAGTGAAGGCGAAAGCCTGGTGGTGATGGATATTGCCGAGGCGCAACGCGAACTGGCGCGCGGTTCGACCGTAGATAGCGTGCTGCTGAAGGTGCCGAGCAGCGCGACGATTTCCGAGTGGCAATCTCGGCTTGCGGCGGCATTGCCGGCCGGGCTGGAAGTCCGTCCTGTGGGGAGCCGGACAACGGAAAACCAAAAGATGCTCGCTGCGTTTCGGTGGAACCTGCGGGTGCTGAGTTATATCGCGCTGATCGTGGGCGCGTTTCTGATCTACAACACGATATCGGTTTCGGTGGTGAGACGCCGGCCGGAAATTGGGATTGTTCGCGCATTGGGCGCGAGCCGGCGCAGCGTGCTGCTGGCGTTTCTGGGCGAGGCGGCGTGCTTTGGGTTGGCGGGAGCGATTCTGGGCTGCTTGCTGGGGCGCATTCTCGCATCAGGGGCGCTAAAGCTGCTATCCGCGACGGTGCAAGCGCTGTACGTGAGCAGCCGGCCCGCCCCGATCGAAATTACGCCGCTGACGGTGGCGTACGCGCTTGTGATTGGAATCGGAGTGACAATTGTGGCGGCAATTTCTCCGGCGCGCGAAGCGGCGAGTGTATCGCCGGTAGAAGCGATGGCGCGGGGGCAGCGCGAGTATTCGACGCGAGTCCACAAGGGACGCGATCTGTGGATTGCCGCGTTGCTTGCGGTGTGTGGCACAGCAGCTTCATTTGCGCCGGCCATCGCGGGAAAACCGCTGCTCGGCTACGTCTCGGCGTTGCTGATGATCGCCGCTACGGCGTTCGCGATTCCAGCGCTGGCCGATGCCCTTCTGCAATTGCTGGCTCCGCTGCTTCAGAAAATGGTCGGCGTGGAGGGTCTTCTCGGCGCGCGAAGCCTGAGCGGCGGACTGCGTCGCACATCCGTGCTCGTCGGAGCGCTTGCGACGGCGATTGCGATGATGACGTCGATTGGCATCATGGTCGGAAGCTTTCGCCAGACGGTGGTGAGTTGGATGGACGATCAGCTACAGGCCGACCTGTATTTGCGGCCCGCGGGCACGATCGCACCAGACCAACATCCCACGATGCCGGATTCTCTGGCCGAATCGCTGGCGCGGTTGCCAGGCGTGGCCGCGATGGATCGGTTGCGCGCCTATTCGATCGACTACGGCGGCTTGCCGGCCACGCTCGGAGCCGCAGATTTTCACGCGGTGCGCGGTTACCGGCATTCGTCGTTTTTGTCGGGGCGGCCGCAAGATCAGGTTTACGACGAATTGCACGACCGCGACAACGTGATCGTGAGCGAGCCATTCGCGAACAAGCATCATCTGAAGACGGGCGACACGATCACGCTGCCGCTCGGCACGAATCGCGTCGCGTTTCATATTGTCGATATCGCATTCGATTATTCGAGCGAAGCGGGCTTTATCGCGATGGACCGCGACACTTTGCTTCGGTATCTGCCGGATCGCGACCCGTCGAACGTTGCGCTTTATGTGAGACCGGGATTTGACGTTGACGCGGTTCGCGGCGAGGTGGAGAAGGCCGTCGCCGGGCACAACATTCTGATCTTTTCGAATCGAACGATCCGGTCGCAGGCCATCCAAATTTTCGACCGAACGTTCCTGATCACCTATGCGCTGGAAGTGATCGCGATCGTCGTGGCGGTGATCGGCATCGCGGGTGCGCTGCTGGCGCTGGTGTTTGACCGGCGGCGGGAGTTCGGGCTGCTGCGGTTTCTGGGTGCGGCTACGTCGCAAATTCGAAAGCTGATTTTGGTGGAAGCGGGACTGATCGGAGTTCTGGCGAGCTTAATTGGACTGGTTCTCGGATTGGCGCTTTCGATTTTGTTGATCTACGTGATCAACAAGCAATCGTTTGGATGGACGATCCAATTTCATTGGCCCGTGGCTGTGCTGGCTGGATCGCTCGGAGGGATTTTCGTCGCGACGGTGCTGGCGGGGCTTTACCCCGCGCGAATCGCAGTCCGGCTGAATCCGATCGAGGTGGTGCATGAGGAGTAGGCTGGCGATGCTCGTTGTGGCCGCGCTCGCGCCGCTCATGGCGTTTCAGGCGCCGGTAACGCAATTCCGAAACGCTGTTCCGGGTTACAAGTACGAATTCCCCCGCGATTATTTCAATCATCCGGACTTTCAGACCGAGTGGTGGTATTACACGGGCAATCTGACGGCGAAGGATGGGCATGCGTACGGGTTCGAACTCACTTTTTTCCGCGTTGGAGTGAATCGCAAGGCGACGACGCCGTCGGACTGGGCGGTGAACGACATTTATATGGCGCATCTCGCGCTCAGCGATATTGCCGGCGGCCATTTCTACCATAGCGAGCGGCTGAATCGCACGGGAGCTGGTATCGCTGGCGTGAGTGAGGATTCGGGAAGGATCTGGAACGGAAACTGGAAAATCCAATTTGATGGCGGAGTGCAGGAACTCGACGCGATCAGCGACGAATTTTCGCTGCACTTCCAACTGCAATCTCAGAAACCGCCGGTGATTCACGGCGTGAACGGAGTGAGCCAAAAGTCTGCGGGAGCCGGGCGCGCTTCCCATTACATTTCACTGACCCGGCTTGCGGTGACTGGCACGATCGATCTCGAAGGGTCGCAGATTCCAGTGAACGGCGTCGCGTGGATGGATCACGAATTCTTTACGGAACAGCTCGATGAAAATCAGACCGGCTGGGACTGGCTGAGCGTCCAACTGGATGACAACACGGAACTGATGCTCTATCGGATTCGCCGGAGGGATGGGTCGATCGATCCATACTCGTCCGGCACGTATATCGATGCGAGCGGCAAGGCGACGCACCTTCCACTGAGCGACTTCGATCTGTTGCCCGCCGACGAGACGTGGTCCAGTCCAAACAGCAAGGCTGCCTATCCAGTTCACTGGAAACTTTCGGTGCGGCCGCTGCACCTAAATCTGGATGTCACGACGCCGCTTCGTTCACAAGAGATTTTCAGCGGATCGGCAATCATTCCCAGCTACTGGGAGGGCGCGGTGCGGTTTTCGGGCGACCGGAACGGAGCGCCGATCAAGGGCGTCGGATACCTGGAGATGACCGGCTACGACAAGCCGTTCCGCACCGCATCGGATACTTCGCGGTAACGCACGCCGCCGGGCCCTCGCGTGTAACCGAACCGGGCTGCGCTCCCGGCCCAGCTGTGACAGAATTATCCCCGCCATGATTCGAAATACGAGAAGCATTCTGAAGTGCGGCGTTTCGCGCTTCTTCGTTCTTCTGCTGCTGGCGCTGCTGCCGGGAATCGCGCTGGCGCAGAATCCGCTTTTGCCTTCGGCGGCTCCGGCCGCAAAGCCCGCGGAATCGCCTGCCACCGATCCTCTTGGGCGGACAACTCCGCGCGGAACCGTGATTGGCTTCCTGCAGGCGGCGCAATCGACGCATCTGGAAAGCGCCGCCCAATATTTTCAGCAGACGCGAGCGCGCCATCCGGCAAATCAGGACGAACTGGTCACGCAGCTCAAGGCGCTGATGGACCGGGCGTACGTAGGAAATATCAACCGGATCACCGATCTGCCCGAGGGAACGCCACAGGAAGGGTTAGCGCCTGAGCAAGAGCGCGTCGGAAAGCTGGTGGTGAACGGCGACGAGGCGGACTTGATCCTGGTTCGCATCAACGATCCGGTGTACGGACCGATCTGGCTGTTTTCGGCCGAGTCGCTCGCGAAGATTCCCGACCTTTACGACCAGATCGCGGTCGAAAAAGTCGAAACAAAACTTCCGCAAACGCTGGTGAAGAATGTGCTGGCCGGGCTGCCGCTATGGCAGTGGCTTTCGATTCTGATATTGATTCCACTTGCGATGCTAGGCGCCTGGATTCTTCTCCAGCTCGCGCGTGGCATCGGAGCGCTCGTCGCAGCAATTCGAAAACGTAACGTGGACTATCACTTCCAAGGGGAAGTGTCGGGACCGCTATGGGTGATCGTGGCCACCGTGCTGCACATGGCCGGGGTGCGGCTGCTGGGGTTGCCGCTGCTCTCGCGCCACTACTACAACCAAACGGCAGTGATGTTTCTGTTGATTGGCGGGACGTGGCTGGTCACTCGCATTGTCGGCGCGGCCGCGAAGCGGCTGCGCACGCGCGCGGTGAACGCGGGTCACGTGGGATTCGGGTCGCTGGTGCTGCTCGGAGAACGGATTTTGAAGGCGCTCGTGGTGCTCGCCGGGGTGATGGCGATCCTGAGCAATTTCGGCTTCAACATGACCACGGCGCTTGCGGGCCTCGGCATCGGCGGAATTGCGATCGCGTTCGCCGCGCAGAAAACGCTGGAGAATCTATTCGGCGGCGTCTCCGTGCTGGCCGACGAAGCAATTCACGTGGGGGATGTCTGCCGGTTTGGCAACACAACCGGGACGGTGGAGGATATTGGGCTGCGTTCGACGCGCGTGCGCACACTGGAGCGGATCGACCTTTCGATTCCCAACGGCGCGCTGGCGACGATGAATCTTGAAAATCTTGCGAGGCGCGACAAGTTTTTGCTGAATCAGACGCTTGGCTTACGGAGCGAAACACGCCGCGATCAGCTACTTTACGTGCTTGCCGAGATTCGCAAGCTGCTCTACTCGCATCCGAAAATCGAAGCGGAGACGGCGCGTATCCGATTCGTTGGGTTTGGAGAGAGCTCGCTCGATGTGGAGCTTTTTTGCTACATAAAAACGACGGAGAGTGTGGAGTTCCACGCGATACGCGAAGACGTGCTGCTGCGGATCATGGAGATCGTGGAGGGTTCGGGGACCAGTTTTTCGTCGCCGTCGCGGAATGTGTTTGTGGCGCGCGATCCCGGGCTGGACGTCAAGAAGTCGGAAGAGGCGGTGCGCATGGTGACGGAATGGCGCGAGGAAAAGGAGATGCCGTTTCCCGATTTTCTACCCGCCACAATTGCGAAGATGCGGGGCACGATCGCTTATCCTTCAACCGATTCCGCATTGGCGGAGGAAGAAGTGAAGCGGAGCGATATCGCGCCGGGGTTTCGTCCCGAGTGAGGTACCGAGTGCGTCAAAAACTGGCTATCGATCGACGTGTTTTCCCGCAAACACGCTGTCCACGAGCACGGCAACATCGGCGGCGGCTCCATCCATTTCGAACGTGAAGCGCTCGAGGTCGAGCTTGCCGACCTTGCTATCGGCATCGCTCAGAATCGTCCACGCAGAACTGCCGATAAAATCAACGCGACGCGACTCGTAGTATCCGTAACCCATTTCGCGCATGCGGCAGAGCAGATCGCTCAAATGAACGACGGCGACGAGCGGCGCGGCCTGTGCGGACATATCGAGATCGTGATGGCATGCGATCACTTCGCGCATGTCGTCCGGCAGTCGCCACGCTTCGGCGAGCACGCGGCCGGTCTCGCAGTGTGAAAAACCCATGACGGAGCGCTCGGCTTCATGCAACGGAATTTGATCTTCTCTGCCCTGCGCGATGGCGCGCGCCGATTCCTCGGGAAAAACCATGCAATTCACGATGATTCCCAGATCGTGAAGCAGCCCGGCAAGGTAGGCTTTCTCCGGGCTGAGAGCGCCGGTAATCTCGCAAAACTTTTTGCAAACCATGGCGCAACCGAGCGAGTGGCGCCAGAAAACTCCGGGATCGATGACGAACTTCTCAGCGGGCAAAATTTGTCCAAGCGAAAAAGTGAGGACGACGTCTTTCAGGCGGGTGATTCCCATGCTGAGCACGGCGCTTCGAATCGTCTCCGGCGCCCGCGAAAGCCCAAATAGCGGCGAGCCGGCAATGCGGATGCATTGGGCGGCAATGGTTTTGTCGTAGGAAACGAGACGTACAACTTCGTCGATGGGCACCTGGTCGGCGGGTTTCTGCAGCAATTCCAGCAGCGGCATCAGAATCATGGGCATCGCCGGAATGGCTTTGACGCTTGAGATTTTCCGGCGCGCGGCTTCAGGCAGCTCGTGACGGCCTGCTTGGGCGCCTGCCGAGGGCGGTTGCATTGTGGGATGACTCATGTTTTGGCGGCTCCTGGCGGCGCTTTCCAGTATCCGAACGCTCCCGGAAAGTGAACCAACCGGAATTGGTCGTTCAGTTGGTACAGCGACTCGGAAATTCCCAAGAAGAGGTATCCACCGGTATTCAGATTGTTGTAGTAGTGCTGAATCACGCGCGATTTGGATGCGCTGTCGAAATAAATCAGGACGTTGCAGCAGTAGATTAGGTCCATGCCCTTCATGAAGAGCAGCTTCGCATCGTCGCGGAGATTGAGCCGCTTGAACTCGATGAGCTTTTTGACTTCTTCGCGAGCCTCGAATTTTTTGCCGTCCGGCGCGGGTTTAAAGTATTTCCTTTTGAAAAGGTCGCTGACGAACCGCATCGCATAGTCGCCGTACACCCCTGCGGATGCGACTTCGATGGAACGGTCGTTCAAGTCCGTGGCGATGATTTCGACATTCCAGCCCTTCAAGAGCTTTTCCTGTTCTTCCAGGGAGCAGATCGCCAGGGTGTGCGGCTCTTCCCCGGTGGAGCAGCCAGCGCTCCAGATGCGGAGGCGTTTTGTGAGCTGCTTGATGGGGTCTTTCACGAGCTCGGGGAGGATGATGGTGCGAAGCGCGTTGATCTGCGGCATGCTCCGGAATAGAAAGGTTTCGCCGATGGTCACTTCGTTCAACAGCGCGCGGAGTTCCGATTCGCGATTGACTTTGGTGGTGAGAACTTCGAGATATTCGCGCGCGGTGTTGCATTTCAGCGCGGCCATGCGTTTTCCGCAGGCGTCGGCGAGCAGGTGCAGTTTCGAATCGGCCTGAAAGATTCCAGAGACTTGATAGACGACGTTGCGGATCTGGGGGAAGGTGGGGTCGGTCGGCTGCCCCTTGGCGTCGAGCGCGAATTGAGGGACTTCGACGGTGGCCTGGAGTGTCATCGAGTCAGATCACCCTCGCGGCGGGCTTGCGTTGCAATTCACCGCGGCCGGTAAGACTCGCAAGAACGCGGCGAGTAATTTCGTTCTGAAGCTGGTCGAGGGGATACATCGCGTCGGCATGGCCTTCGGCGAAAGTGAAACCCGGCATGCCCCAAACCACCGAGGTTTTTTCGTCCTGCACAATCACTTCGCCGCCTTCGTGGCGGATTCGTTCCGCGCCGCGAACACCGTCCGAGCCCATGCCGGTCATCACGACGGCGAGCGTGTTTGCGCCGCAGTTTTCCGCTACGGAGCGGAACAATACGTCCACAGCCGGACGGCAGGAGTTTTCCGGCGGCGCTTGATTCAGATGCACGCGCAGGCCGGCGGCGCCGCGGGTGAGCGTCATGTGAAAGTCGCCCGGCGCGATCCACGCAACTCCCGGTTCGAGGGCCGCACCTTCCACGCCTTCTCGGACAGAAATGGCACTTTTTGAAGCAAGCCGCTCGGCGAGCATCCGCGTGAAGATTGGCGGCATGTGCTGAACGATCACGATTGGCACGGGAAAGTCTTTCGGGAACTGGGGCAAGACCGTACCGAGCGCATTTGGCCCGCCTGTAGAAGTTCCGATCGCGACCACTTCGATTCTTCGCGCTTGCGGCCGCGCGTGGAGGGTAGGCTTTGGTTTCCGCATTTCCAGGAGCTGCGGGCGCGTGCCCGCCGCAGCCTGCTGCGACCCGAGTTGCGATCCGAATGCCGGAGCACGGCACAACGCTTTGATCTTCGGGATGAGCTCGGCACGGATACGTTGCCGCGCTTCGTCCTGATTCATGGTGTTGCTCGGCTTGGTGACGTAATCGGATGCGCCGAGGGAGAGTGCTTCGATCGTCGCGCCAGCGCCGCGTTCGGTGAGCGTGCTGAACATGATTACGGGCAGCTTTGGATAGAGCTTCCGAATCTCGGCGAGCGTTTCGAGACCGTTCAACACCGGCATCTCGACGTCGAGAGTTATAAGGTCCGGGGAAACCTGTGTGATTTTCGCGAGCGCAATTTTGCCGTCGCCTGCGACTCCTGCGACAGCAAGCTCGGGGTCTTCCGACAAAATCTGCGAGATCAGCTGCCGGATGACGACTGAGTCGTCCACCACAAGAATGCGCAGAGGAGGCATTTCAGCTCTCGTACCTCGAATAGGGCCGCGCGGCGAAGACACGATTCGTCGCCGCCCAGCGAGCGGCGCATGTTTCGCCGACGGCGCGAATCAATACTGGAATCGCGACACAAGCTTCCGAAGTTCGACTGCCATATTCGAAAGTTGCGATGCCGCGCGCTGCGTATCGGCGGCGCCGCGCGTGGTGCTTTGAGCGGCTTCGGCGACGCCGGAAATATTGCGGTTAATTTCACCGCCGCCGCGGGCCGCTTCGCTGACGTTGCGAGCCATTTCATTGGTGGTGGCGTTCTGCTCTTCGACCGCGGTGGCGATGGTGTTCGAAATATCGTTGATCTGGTTGATGATCGTGCTGATCGTGCCGATGGCTTCGACCGAGCCTTTAGTGTCGGTTTGAATCGCTTCGATTTTGCGGCTGATGTCCTCCGTGGCTTTCGCGGTTTCTTTGGCAAGCTCTTTCACTTCGTTCGCCACAACTGCGAAACCTTTGCCTGCCTCGCCGGCGCGCGCGGCTTCGATGGTGGCGTTGAGCGCGAGCAGGTTGGTTTGCTGTGCAATGGAGGTGATGACTTTGATGACTTGCCCGATTTCGGCGCTCGATTCACCGAGCTTTGAGATGGTTTGATTAGTGGTGCCCGCCACTTTTACAGCGGCGGTTGCAACTTTTGCGGATTCGTTAGAGTTTTTGGCGATTTCCTTGATGCTGACGCCCATTTGCTCGGTGCCCGTAGCGAGGGTCTGGAGATTTTTGTTGACCTGTTCGGATCCGGCCGAGACGACGTTGGCCTGCGCGGAGGTTTCTTCGGCGTTGGCACTCATCTGCTGGCTTACGCCTGTCAGCTGCTCGGCGGCACTGGCGAGCGACTGCGCGTTCTCGGCGATGTTTGAGATGCTGGCGCGCATGTCGGTGATAAATCGGGTAAGCCCTTCGCCAACCTGACCGATCGCATCCTTGCCGCTCACTCCGACATCGACCGTGAGATCGCCTTTGGAGGCCGCGGTAATCGCATTGAGCATGCGGTCCACTTTCCCGCGCAGTTCATCCTGAGCCGCGCGTTCGCGTTCGCTTACGATGATGCGTTCAAAAGTTGAACTAACAAGACGCCCGACATTGCGCAGCGCATCCAACCGTTCAGCCGAGGGCGAGAGCGTTTCCAGCGCGAAGAAATCCATCATTCCGAAAATCTGGCCTTCGACGATCATCGGGAATGCAATGCCGGATTTCACTCCGGCGCGCTTGGCGACTGGGGCACGGCAGCAATCTTTCATGTCCGCGAGATCCGCGACGAAGAATAGGTCGCGATTCTTCCAAGCGCGGCCACTCAGGCCTTCGCCTTCGCGGAAGCGCGCTTCTACGGTGACGCGGCGAAACTCTTCGTTGACCGAGCCGGACTCGACCGCGAATTTCAGCGCGTTTTCTTTTTCGTCGCGCACCCAGTAGGAGCCGTAGGCCCAACCGAAGGCGTCTCGCACGGTGTCGAGCGCCGCACGCGCGGCCTCGTTACACGTCTTTGCGTTTCCCATCGCTTCGAGTACGTGATTCACTGCCGAGGTGTTTGCGGTGGACTCGGTTTGATGCTGGCTTATGGCGATGCGCTCAAAAGAGTCGGTTACGATACGTCCCACGTTTCGCAAAGCGTCAAAACGCTCTTCCACCGGCTCCAAGGTTTCTGTGGCGAAGAAATCCATCATCCCCATCACTTCGCCCTTCACCATAATCGGTAGAGCAACGCCTGACTTGACGCCAGCGCGCGTTGCGACCGGCGCACGGCAACAGTCCTTCAGATCCCCGAGATCCTGGACAAAGACCAGATCGCGGCTTTTCCACGCACGCCCGCTCAAGCCTTCTCCTTCATGGAACTTCGCCTCGCTGGTGACCTTGCGAAACTCATCGTTAACGGTTCCGGACTCAACTGCGAAGGTTAGGGCGTTGTCCGTCTGATCGCGCAACCAGTAGGAGCCATAGGCCCAGCCAAACGCTTTTCGAACGCTGTCGAGCGCGCTCTTCGCGGCGCCGGCAACGCTGGCGGCTCCGCTTATCGCGTCCACGACGTCCACAATGGCACTCGTATTAGCGCTGGATTGCTCGAGTCTTCGGGTCATCCTCAGACTGCCGCGAGCAAGGAATGCACCGATCACGATGGCGGCGACCAGCGCCCCTAGAATCATCAACCGGGTGCGGCCGTACACCTGGGCACCCTGCTGGCTAGCCCTCGCGGCGCTGGCAACCTGGAAGTCGATCGCCGATTTTATGTCGGTCATCAGCGTGTCGAAATTTCCGTTCGCCGTTCCAGTTTCTTCGGCTTGCGCTTCGAGCGCCCTACCCTGTGTCACCAACGCGACGACGCCGGCAGTCTCAGTCTTGCATTTTTCGAGATCCGCTTTGACGGCGTCGAAGAGTCGCCGTTCGTCCGAGTTGGATAGCATCGCGTCGATGTTCGCGAGCTGCCGATCGGCATCCGCCAAGCCCATGTCGATTTTTGCTTTTCGGAGTTCGCGCTCCTGAGGCTCATCGGTGAAGGCATACTCGAGTTCGGCCACGCGATACTGAAATAGGCTAGGGCGAAGATCAGAGAGCGCCGCCGTCAGGGGAAACCGACGTTCAGCCATATCCACCGCGTCGGCACGAACCGCAGTAATGCCATAACGCGCCACCAGGCCGAGAAACGCCGTCAAGGCCAAAATGGCCGAATACCCCAAGACCTGCTTTGTTCCCATCTTCAGGTT
The DNA here is from genome assembly GCA_963839325.1 of uncultured Acidobacteriota bacterium. GTDB lineage: Bacteria > Acidobacteriota > Terriglobia > Acidiferrales > UBA7541 > Palsa-295. The sequence goes on from CAWIUO010000009.1 coordinate 31,600, forward strand.
GGAATACCAATCCATTCTGATCTCCTTGAGGAGCGGGCTTCCGTTTAATACTCGAGTCGCTGAGTCCGTTTCGGCGAACCGCATTTTCGCGAGTCGCTCAAACCGTCGAGGCCACATCGATCGCGTTATCTACGTTCAAGAGCACCAACAACCGGTGTGGGAGTTTGTGGACACCGGAGATCAGCTCGCGCGAAATTCCGTCGATCGAATCAGGCGGACATTCAAACGTATCGTCACTTACCTCGATAACATCACCGATCTCGTCCACCAGAAGGCTGACAGCCGTATCTTCGGATTGGACGATTACGTTTATAGGCAAAGCGGAGGCCGGTCTATCTTCCAAACCAAGGCGGCGGCGCAAATCAATAGCCGTGACGATTTGGCCCCGTAAATTGATCAGACCAGTCACGACCGGCGGCAAAAGCGGCACACGTGCCATTTCCTGATAGCGAAGAACTTCGCGAACGCGTCCGACGGCGACGCCGAAGAGTCTGCCATCGAGAAGAAACGTGCATAGCTGTGTGGTCGGAGGCATAACTAGAGCATCCTTACGCTGCGCGATCGCGAGCGAACCACTGAGGATTCGCGGCACGGACAAGGCTTGGGACATCGAGAATATCGGCGACACGTGCTTGGATCACAGCCGAGCCGAAAATTCCCGGACGACTCGCGCGAGACTCGATGTCCAGCTTTTCTTCAACGACGTCCAAGATGTTATCGACGACAAGTCCGACGTTGCTGTCACCATCTGAGAAAACGACGACGTGCTCCATGTCGGCTAAGGAGCCTTTGTCCGTCGTCGTTCCGCCGTACAAGAGCGGCGCAATGCGAACCAGTGGCATGATCCCGCCGCGGTATTGCACGACCTCCTGAGAGCCGGACCGCTCGATTGCATTCGCGGGAATCACTTCAAGCCGGGCGACGTGGGACATTTCGACGGCCATTAGCGACTTGCCGCACTGAAGCATAAGCAGGCGTTCGAGATCTTCGCGCGATTCGACGTTGCTGGCGGCATCGAGCGCGGGTACCCGGGCTACCTCGCGTTCGGACAGTACATTAGCGCGCCTGCCAATCATGACGATCGAGAATCAGGGCCACGCGGCCGTCGCCCATGATCGTGGCGCCGGCAAATATATTGATGCCCTTCAGCTGTTTGCCCAGCGGTTTGACCACGATTTCCTCGGTGTCGTTGATCTCATCGACCACCAGGCCGAACTGCCGCTCGTCCGCCTGCAAGCACCACGATGTTCACCGCGTGCTGCGACCGCTTCGCGGCGACTGTTCCTGCGAGGTTCAACTCGCGATCGAGATACACGAGCGGCAGAAGCTGGCCGCGCAGCCGGTAGACGGGCGCGCCGTGAATGCAATTCGATGCCGCTTCTTGCGCTGTCGCCTTCCAGGCGCACCAGTTCGAGCAGGCTGACCTGCGGAATGGCGTAGCGGTCGCCGCCGCTGGTGACGATCAGGGCCGGAATGATGGCCAGGGTCAGCGGAATCTTCATCTGACGGTCGTGCCCTGGCCCGCTTTGCTCTGCACATCGACCGTGCCGCCGATTTTCTCGATGTTGGTCTTCACCACATCCATGCCGACGCCGCGACCGGAGACGTTGGTGACTTTTTCGGCGGTGGAAAAGCCGGGAAGGAAAATCAAGTTGAGCGGCTTCGCGTTCGCTCATGCGCGCGGCCTGCTCGGCGGTGATCAGGCCGCTGCTCGAGCGCTTTTCGCGGACGCGTTCGCAGGTCGATGCCGCGCGCCGTCGTCGGAAATTTCGATGTTGACCTGGCCGCCTTCGTGGAAGGCGCGGAGGGCAGCAGCGTCCTTCCGGATTTTTCCCGCGGCGACGCGCTTCGGCTGGAGTTTCGATGCCGTGGTCGACCGAGTTGCGGACCATGTGCGTCAGGGGATCCTTGATGGCCTCGATGATCGTGTTGTCCAGTTCGGTTTCTTTGCCTTCCATCTCGATGCGCACCTGCTTTGCCGCAGGCCATGGCGACAGTCGCGCACGATGCGCGGAAATTTGCTCCAGATATTGCCGATGGGCTGCATGCGCGTTTTCATCACGCCTTCCTGCAGCTCGGTGGTGATCAGGTTCAGCCGCTGGGTGGTCGCAAGAAGCGGCGTCTTCGTTCTGGCTGCGTGAACTGCAGGATCTGGTTGCGGGCCAGCACCAGTTCGCCGACGAGGTTCATCAGCTTGTCGAGCAGGCCCACATCGACGCGGATCGTCCGGTCGGCTGCTGTCGAAGCCACTCGCGTTGACTTTTGGAGCTGCAGCGCCTCGACAACGTCGGAAGACTTGGCGGCCCCGTGCTCGACGAGAATTTCCCCGAGATGGCGGGGATCGCCGGCAACCTGCTGTTCGACGGCGCGCTGGACGTCGGAAGCGGAGACCGTCCCCTGCTCGATCAAAATGTTTCCGATGGTGGTGGGTGCGGAATCAGCTAAGGGCGCGCTGGCGGCGATTTCCGCCGGAGGCGTTTCCGGAGCTTCGGTTCTTGCGGCGGCACTTGGTGGCGCGGCGAGACCGTTCGTGTGGGAATTTGAACCTACGGGCGAATGGCCGTTGGTTGCGGACGCGTCACCCCGCGTTAACCGAGTGAGCGTGGCGATCAACTCGCCGTCTTGCCTCTGGCCTTCCGCGCCTGAATCCTCAATCGTTGCCAGGATTTCGCGGACCACATCGACCATCGCCAGAAGCGCGGTGGTGATCGGCGCGCTCTGCTGAATCTGGCCGTCGCGCAGCTTGCTCAGCAGGTTTTCGCCGGCGTGCGCGACAGACTCGAGTTTGTTGAATCCCAGAAAACCGCAGGTACCTTTGATCGTGTGAATGGTCCGGAAAACGCTGGCGAGCGTTTCAGGATTCCCACCGTGCTTTTCGAGTTCGACGAGTTCGCGATCGAGGCGGTCTAGGTTCTCGTAGCTCTCGATGAGGAACTCTTTAACAATGTCGGCGTCGCTCATTCCGCTGCTTCCCCAGAAGACACGAATCGGCTCACCGCTGATAGCTCGGCGACGACTTCCAACGATGTGGGATTTCTAATTTTTGCAATTTGCCGCGATCGATAATCGCCAACGTGGGCACCTTCACTAGGCTCTTTTATCGTCACTTCGGAGTTATGGATTACAGGAAGGCGGGGGAACTAATAGCGGAAGTGCGGATGGATCAACTAATGTGCGGCGCCGCCGCCGGCACTTGAGCCGAACTTCTTGATGAAGAACACAAGCGGAACGCCGACGAACGCGACGCACGCAAGCAGCCGGAAGCAATCCATGAATCCGAAGAACGCGGCTTGTTGGCCGACGAGCTGGGCGATCTGAGCTTTGGCGTGAATTACCGCATCGGTTGGTGAAAAGCCGTGGCTTTGGTAGTAGCGAGTGATCGCAGCGAATTTCTCGCGATACGCGGAATACACGGGATTGGCATGTTCGGCGAGCACGGACTGATGGTATTGCGAGCGGCGCTCGAGCATGGTGGTGACGAACGCGATGCCGAAACTGCCGCCCTGATTGCGGAATAGGTTTGTAAGGCTTGAGGCCTTGTTGTTCTTGTTTTTGGGAAGATAAGAGTAGGCGAGCTGGCTGACCGGAACGAACATAACGGCGCGATGCCGAAGTCCTTGCAAGGCTCTTGCGAGCGCAAAGTGATGATAATCGGTGCGGAGGTTGAAGGATGCGAAATTCCACATCGCGATCGCCAGCACGAAGTATCCGAACCCAATCATCTTCTTCACGCCCAGCTTCGGCAAGATCCGCACGACCACGGGCGCGAGCACCACAATGACCATCGCTCCCGGTCCGAGAACCAAGCCGGCATCGGTCGCAGTGTAGCCGTAAAGCGTCTGCAAAAGTTGAGGTATCAGGACTGTGCGAGCCGAAGAGCGTGAATCCGAACAGAAAGTAACTCACGTTCGCGATCGCGAAGTTCCGCTCTCCGAGCAGGCGGATTTCGACCACGGGGTCGGGATGTCGCCACTCCCAGAAGACGGCGGCAATCAGCGAGACAATCGCGATGGAAAAGAAAATCACGATAAAGTGGCTGCCGAACCAGTCCAGCCGTTCGCCGCGGTCGAGAACCACTTCCAGGCAGGCAAATCCCAGTGCGATCAAGATGATTCCGAGGCCGTCGATCTTCAGTTTCCCTTCCTTCCGGGCTTCTTCGACCTCCCGGGTGAACTCAGGAGGGTCGCTGACCACGCGGCGCGTCAGAATCAGCGAGATGATTCCGATCGGTATGTTAATGAAGAAAACCCAACGCCACGTCCAGTGATCGGTAATCCATCCGCCGAGTGGAGGCCCGATGACGGGCGCCGTGACGATCGCCATGCTGTACAGCGCGAATGCAGCGGCGCGTTTCGCGGGGGGAAACGTATCCACGAGGATGGCCTGTTCGACCGGTGCTAAGCCGCCGCCGCCGATGCCTTGCAGCACGCGAAAGAAAATCAGCCAGCTCAGCGACGGCGCCAGACCGCAGAGCAGGGACGTGACGGTGAAAAGCGCGACGCAGACCATGTAGTAGCGCTTCCGGCCGAAGACCCGGCTGAGCCACGCGGAAAGCGGGAGCACCACGGCGTTTGAAACCAGGTAGCTCGTAAGAACCCAGGTGCTTTCGTCGTAGCTGACCGCCAGCCCGCCGGCGATGTGCGGCAAGGCGACGTTGGCAATCGCGGTATCGAGAAGCTCCATGAACGTCGCGAGCGTGACGGTTATCGCGATAAACCACGGATTGATGAGCGGGCGTTCTGCGGCGACGGCGAGAGGTTGTGCGATGGCGGCCATGGGCGGCTTCGGTCTGTCCAGCCGGATGAGATGATAAAAAGACCGTTCGGTCGCAAATATGTTATGCTTAGCCTTTCGAGATCACGAACGCTAATTCGGGGTGGCCTGCGGCCGGAGCCGCGCTATACAGGAGTAGCAGCACGTGGGAGCACGCCAATGAGCAAAGGAAACGATACGCGCGCACGGATCATTGAGCGATCCGCGCCGCTCTTCAACAAGCAGGGCTATGCGGGAACCGCGCTCTCCGATCTGATGGAAGCCACCGGCCTCGAGAAGGGTGGAATTTACCGCCATTTCTCAGGCAAGGAGGAACTCGCCGCCGCGGCCTTCGATTTCGCATGGGCGGCTGCGGCGCAAGTTCGGGCACGCGGCGTGGAGGATGAGCCGAACGCGGTCGATCGGCTGAAGTTGATGGTCGCAAACTTTGTCGAGCTCCGCACGGGTCTGGTGCCAGGCGGGTGCCCTTTGCTCAACACTGCGACCGACGCGGACGACGGAAACGCAGTCCTGCGCGAACGCGCGCGTCGAGCGTTGGTTGATTGGCAAACTCGCCTCACACGCATCGTGAAACAGGGTCTGAAATCGGGGGAAATCCGCAAAGAGGTGAAGCCAGATCAGCTCGCCACTCTGATCATCGCGCAGCTCGAGGGCGCGCTGATGATCAGCCGGCTGAATCAAACACGCCAGCCGCTCGAATTGGCGAAAACGCATTTGATCGATTACTTCGAAACTCGAGTCAGGGCTTCTTAATCTTCGTCGCCTGCTCAGGGTGGCCTGCGCGTCCGTTCAAGTTCGCGCACAGCGGAGCAGGTCCAGCTCGCCGTTATCTCGCGTTTCTCAAGGCCTTCTGATACAGTGCCGCGCTAAGTAACACGGTTGCCTTTCGCTCGGCTGGAGGCTGGGATGGCCGCCCTGGATTTGCGTCCGCTGTCGCTAGGCGAAGTCCTGGATCGCACTTTTTCTCTCTACCGCCAAAACTTTTGGCTGTTTGTGGGCATTTGCGCACTTCCGCGGCTACTCATTCTAATTTTTCAATTGGGGCAGGTCGCGTTCCTCCACGCTTCAGTCGCGCCGCTTACGCTCCATTCGGGACCCAACTTCGGAGGGCTGGGCTCGGGCGCGGCGGTGGGCGGCATGCTGGCCGCCGGAGCGATTGGCGTTGTGATTTACTTCATTGCGTTTCTATACGCGCATGGCGCGAGCGTTTACGCAGTATCCCATCTCTACCTGGGCCGGAGCGCGACGATCAGCGGATCGTTTCGCAAGATGCGCGGACACGCGCTAAATTTGTTTGGAGTCTTAATCCTTGAAGGTCTTGCGACGCTTGCCGGATTTATTCTGCTGTTTTTCCCGGGTGTTTATGTGATGTGTCGGGTGATGGTCGGGGTCCCGGCCGCAATTCTGGAGGATCTCGGACCGAGCGACTCGCTTCAACGGAGCTGGACGCTGACCGAGGAAAATGCCGGCCGTGCGTTCGTGATCTTGCTGCTGTCGGCAGCGATCTCCTATGCGCTGGTGGCATTGTTTACAGGCCCGTTCTTCGTTCTCATGTTTTTGGCGGCGGTTCAAAAAAATGCTCAGATGATTCAGTTCTGGACCACTCTGGTCGATTTGGGGAGTTTCATCGGCGGAACGCTTGCAACGCCGGTGCTGACGATTTCGGCGACCATTTTTTATTACGACTTGCGCGTGCGCAAGGAAGCGTTTGATTTGCAGATGATGATGACCTCCGTTCCGCCCGCCGGCAATGTACCTTCCGCGCCGGAGCTTCCGTCTCCGTTATCGTGAGCGATTCGGTAGAATACGGTTGCGAACCCGTATGAAACTCGCCGCTCTGCTGCTGATCGCTTCGCTCGTTGCTCCGGTCGCCGCTCCGTTGCTGGGTGCTGAGCGTGCGGCAGAGCACGCGTCGTTCGGGCCGGCCCGACTTTCGGCTGCCGGAGGCGCATTCACCCCTAAGACGCTGTCGGCTGAGCTTGAACGGATCGGCGTCCAGCTCCAGAAAAATCCAAAACAAGACCAGCTCAAAAATTTGCAAGGCCAGCTGCCGTCGTCGTGGGAGGTTGAGACTCCGGAGCGCACTTACTCTATTCCTACGGATTCGCTTCGCATCCTGCTGAACCCGAAGACGCTGGATGATGCGCGCGAGTATCTGGCCAATCTTCGCAATCAGCTTGAGTCTTACGACCAGGAGGCCGCCGCTCCACCAAAAGCCAGGGCGGAATTGGACAGAATTCTGGCAGGATCGCAATTCAAAAAGGTGCGGCCGCCCAGTCCGTGGGAGCTCTGGCGGCAGCGCGTGAATGCGTGGTTGCTCCGGCAGATCGACCGATTTCTACAAAGCATCGCGAGGCACCCGATTGGCGCGAAGCTCCTGTTCTGGTTGCTGCTCGCAGGGGGCGTGGCGTTTGTGGCGTTTCTTGTGTATCGCCTGTTCCTGCGCCACGATCGCCTGAATGAGTTTCACACGACGCCATCGCCGACAACGACGCGATCGTGGCAGGAGTGGGTACGGTCGGCGCGCGAGGCTGCCGCTCGCGGCGATTACCGTGAAGCGATCCACTCCGCGTACTGGGCGGGGATCACGCGTTTGCAGGATGCCGAAGCATTGCCGCGTGACCGGGCAAAAACTCCGCGTGAATATCTTAGAGCGCTGGCTACACCGCGCGCCGCGGCCGCTGAATCCCACGGAAAATTCAGAGATCCACTGGCAAAGCTCACTACGCATCTCGAACGCGCATGGTACGCCAACCGTGGCGCCGGCGCAGAGGACTTCACCGACACGTTGCACCAGTTGGAGGCGCTCGGATGCCCCTTGGACTAGAAGCATCCGACCGCAATTTGCTGGCGGTAAGCGGGACGGTGCTCGTGCTGCTCATAATTGCGACAGCGTTGCTCTCGCCGCCCGGGGATATGGAGTCGTCGGAAGTGCCGTCCACCTACTCGGGGCAGTCGGCTGGCGCTGAAGCGGCTTATTTATTGCTCTCACGGCTGAACTATCCGGTGAGTCGATGGGAGCAGTCGCCCACCGACTTGCCTTCCCCTCCCGGCGACGCAGTGTTGATTCTGGCGAACCCGGAACAATTTCCGTCGAAGCAGGAGGGCGACGCGATCGTCGCGTTTGTGAACGACGGCGGCCGCGTGATTCTCACGGGGCCGGAGTTGCCGATATTTTTCAAGGGCGTTGACCTTTCATTCCTGCCACCCGATCCGAAGTGGGCCACGTATTCGCCGAACATCCCCAGCGAGGTGAGCCGGGGCGCGCAGCAGATTACGATCCAGCCGCGCGCCACCTGGGGCGGGTTGAAGCCGAACGCTGTCGCTCTGTATGGCGATCCGGACGACGCCACCGTCGTCGCATGGTCGAGCGGCAAGGGAGAGGTATTGTGGTGGGCCGGAGCTACACCGCTAACCAACGCGGGTATCACGCAGGACGACAACCTCACGTTTTTTCTAAACAGCGTCCGCCGCTCGAAACGGGGCGGCGAATATCACATCTATTGGGACGAGTATTTTCACGGGGAGCGGCAGTCGCTATGGAGCTATGCGGAACACACTTCGATCAAGTGGGGCCTGCTCCAGATCGGGCTGATCGCGATGGCGGTTGTGTTTACGTTCAGCCGGCGAAGCGGGCCGATCTACAAACCGGTGCGAGTGTCGCGGCTTTCACCGCTTGAGTATGTGGACACGCTCGGCGGACTCTATCAACGGGCAAAAGCTTCACCCGCTGCGGTCGCGGTGTCACTGCAACGTTTGCGTTACCTTCTTTCGCGGCAGCTCGGGCTGCCGAGCGACACGCCGGAGTCGGAGTTGGCGCGAGCGGCGGAAGAGCGCCTCGCGTGGAAGAATTTTCGAAGCGACAATCTACTTGTCCGCGCCGGCGTGGCGACGCGGGCGCACACATTGCCATCGCGTGAAGCTCTGGATTTAGTGCAAGAGCTGGAAGCGTACGCGTCGAAACTGGAAGTCCGGCCACCCACCGCCAAGGAGAAAAAGTAGCGTGGAACACCTTTCTGCACTTGCAACACACATCCGCCGTGAACTTTCGAAAGTAGTGATCGGTCAGCAGGACCTTGTGGACCAGATGATTCTGGTGCTAGTCTGCGGCGGGCACGCCGTGATGGAAGGCGTGCCGGGCCTGGCGAAGACGCTCGCCGTCAAATCGTTGGCTCGCATTTGTGGACTCGGTTTTCAGCGAATTCAATGCACGGCCGACCTCATGCCTTCCGACGTAACAGGAACAAACGTGTTCGATTTATCGAAGAGCGCGTTCTCGCTTCGGCGCGGGCCGGTCTTCACGGACCTTTTGCTGGTTGACGAAATCAACCGGACTTCGCCGCGCACGCAGGCCGCGCTGCTCGAGGCGATGGAAGAGAGACAGGTCACTATCGACGGCGTGCGCTATCCGCTGCCTGACAATTTCACGGTGTTCGCGACGCAAAACCCGATCGAGTTTGAAGGCACGTATCCGTTGCCGGAAGCGCAGCTCGATCGATTCCTACTGAAAATTCTTGTGCCATACCCGTCCGCCGCAGATGAAAAAGAAATTCTGGCGCGATACGAAGCGGGATTCGATCCGCGGCGCCTGGAAGATATTCATCTCGAGCCGTTCCCTCTCGCTCTGCTGGCGGCTGCGCGACAGGAAGTGGCGAGCGTTCGCGTGGAGCCGAGCCTTCGCGCCTACGTGGTTTCGCTGGCTCGGCGCACTCGCGACTGGCCGGCAATTTCGCTAGGTGCAAGTCCTCGCGCCGTTGTGGGAATGTTTTTCGTCGCGCGGGCGCTGGCCGGAATGCAGGGCCGCGATTACCTGCTGCCCGACGATGTGAAAACCGCTGCGCTACCGGTGCTGCGCCATCGCGTGTTGCTGAAACCCGAGGCCGATCTTGAGGGCCTGACGCCGGACCAAGTGATCCGGCAAGTGATCGGCGCGGTGGAAGTTCCGAAATGAGTGTCGGCGCGGCCACCGCGGCGGGAATTGATCCGGTTCGCGAACAGCGATCCTTTGCGCCTCCGACGGTCTCCGCGCGGTTCGTGGCCCTTGGAAGAATTCCAATCGGATTCGGGCCTCGTTTTTTCGTGGCCCTTGTGGTGGGGCTGGTTTGGACGGTGCCGGCGTGGTGGGCTTCGCAGTTCATCGACGCACTCTTTCTTTGGGATGGAATTGTAATTTTGGCGTTTCTGATCGACTGGATGCGGCTCCCGCGGCCGCGCCAACTGGCAGGATTTCGCTCGTGGGAACACGCACCTTCACTCGCATCGAAATCCGAGATCACTGTAGGCATCGAGAATTTTACCGCTACACCGGTTCGCTGCACACTCACAGACCAGAGTCCCACAACATTTCGAGCCGTGCCGCCGTCTCTTGAAGTGCGCTGCGGTCCGGGCGGACGCGCGGACACAAAATATTCGATTTTGCCTCGCGTGCGTGGCGATGTGTCGGTGGGGCGTCTGTTTGTTCGCTACCGCAGTTGGCTGGGCCTGGCGGAGCGATGGGCCGCGGCGCCGACCTCGCAAACGGTCCGTGTGCTTCCGGATCTCGAGCAAGCTCGCCAGCAGGCGCTCTACCTGATCCGCAGCAAGCAGGTGGAAATGGAGCGGCGGCGCAAGCGGCAACGCGGACTGGGCCGCGAATTCGAAAGTCTCCGCGATTATCGCCAAGGCGACGACTTCCGCGACATCTCGTGGACGGCCACCGCACGCAGACACAGCTTGGTGACGCGCGTTTTCGAAATCGAACGGAGCCAGGTGGTCTGGATTGTTCTCGACGCGGGGCGCCTGTTGCGTGCGGAAGTGCAGGGGCCGGACAACGATCTACGGCTCTCGAAACTGGATTACGCCGTGAACGCGGCGCTGGCTCTCGCGCAGGTGGCCACGCAGTGCGGCGATAAAGTCGGCCTCCTCGCCTACGGCCGCTCGATCCAACAGAATCTTCCCGCGGCTCGTGGCGCAAATCATCTAAGGAAGATCGTCGATAGCCTCGCGCAAGTTCATGGCGAGCCTTCCGAAGCCGATCACTCGGCCGCGACGCGGACGCTTTTGAACGGACAGCATCGCCGGAGCCTGGTGGTGTGGATTACGGACTTCGCCGAAACGCCGACGACGCCCGAGGTGATCGAGTACGCGATGCAGGTCACGCGCCGGCATCTGGTGGTATTCGCGGCGATGAGCCAACCCGATTTGGTCGAGCTCGCCCACGCGTCGCCCAAAACCGATGAAGATATGTACCGGCACACTGCCGCGCTCGAAATCGCGCACAGGCGGGATCTTTTGTTGCGGGGTCTGCGGCAACGCGGAGTTTTTGCGTTCGAGCTTGCGCCCGGATTGCTGACGTCAACACTGGTGAATCAATATTTGGAAATCAAAGAGAGGAATCTGCTTTAGCCGATTCTTTGCCCACCGGGCTCCACAGAAACAGATAGCTCAACAGAGCGGCGAACAGCACCGCTGCGAGTCCAAACTTCATCACCAAAGGCGCGCTGCTGGGCGAGAAGAATCCTTCGATCACACCGGCCACCACGAGCATGGGAATCGTGCCAAGTAAGAGACGCGCTGCTCGTGAGCCGGCGATTTCGAGCGAGTCCCGGCGCGATAGCAGGCCGGGAAATAGTAATCCGCGCGCGATTTCCAACCCGGCTCCGCCGGCGATAAAAATTGCGGGCAGCTCGAGCACGCCGTGCGGCGCAACAAAACTCCAAAGCTGCAGCGCCATTCCCGCGTGCGCTGTGGCAGCGCCGATCACTCCGAGCAGCAACCCGTTCACGCAGAGCATGTAAATCGTTCCGAGGCCGCCAGTGATCCCGAGCGCGAACATGCTGAACGAAACCGTAAGATTATTGGTCATGATGCCCGAGGACGCGAGAGGTTTCATGGTGACGACTGAGTCCGTCCACATTTTTCTTTGCTCGATCGTGTCCATCATTCTCGGGCCGAGGAGCCGCGACGCGAACGCCGGATCGCGCAGCGTAAGAAACCACGCAGCGAACATCGTGACCAGCACAATTGCAGCGGAAAGCGCAGTCTGCGGAAGGGTCTCGCGAAAAAGGCGCGGGTAAGTCTCGCGATAGAAGTGAACCAGCGCGCTGACTTTCGGCTTGTGGCCCATGTAAATCAGGTTGTGGCTTCGGCCGAGCAGCTGATTCAGGTAGGTGGCCAGGTGCCTGCTGTTAACATCCTCGCGGACCGCTGCCAGATCCGACGCCGTTTGACGATACAATAGCCCCAGTTCCTTAAGTTCCGGGTGGCTTAGCGCGGTTATTCCTCGGTTCGACTGCTGCACGAGCTGTTCGAGCCGCGTCCAATACGGCTTTCGTTTCTCGAGCCAACGGTTGGTGATCATGTCTTCGGACCTGTCCGGTGCCCAGCGTCCCGTGGGCACGTTTGTTGACAAGCTTACCATCGAAACTCCGGAGCAAACCGCGCTGGAGTTCGTGATTGCCGGAATCGGCAGTCGCTTCATCGCCATATCGATTGACATCCTCATACAGATTGCGGTGGGTATGGTGGTGATGATCGCGCTGGCGTTCGGATCGCTTCAGCTCGAAGCTTACCTGCCGAAGACGGGACTGTGGGGCATCGCACTGCTGATCCTTTTTATCTTCGTTCTGTACTTCGGTTACTACGCGATTTTTGAAATCGTGTGGAACGGCCAGACGCCCGGCAAACGCATTTCGAAGATTCGCGTAATCAAGGACTCCGGCCGGCCGCTCACCCCCGCAGAATCGATCGGGCGCAATCTGATGAGAATTGTGGACTGGATGCCGACGTTTTACGCTGTAGGCGTGGTCAGTATGTTGATCAACAAGCAAAACAAACGCCTCGGCGATTTGCTGGTTGGATCGCTCGTCGTGCGCGAGGCAACGCTCACCGAGCTTCGCCCGGTCTGGCAGACGCCGCAAGATCCGGGCGCTGCCGCGTTACCGCCCATGGGAGCGGCATCGCTCACTGTGGAAGAAGCTGCCTTGATCGAATCATACCTTCAACGGCGACTGGACCTCGATCCAGTGGTGCGCTACCGCATGGCGGACGACATTTTCCGCCGAATCAGCCCCAAACTGACAATTGCTCCCGATAATGCGTTGTCGGCCGACCGGCTGCTCGAAGCGCTGTCTTACGAGCGCCGCGCGACCGGCCGGTACGCCTGAAAACTTTCGCCTGCTCTGCGCCTCGCTCGGCGGGTTGGCCATGATCTGTACTTCGGGCCAGCTTGTCGAGCTGCGAGTCCCCATGTAGCCTGACATTACTTTCCGGCCCCGGCTTGGCACTCATGGAAGAACTCTGGCGGAACGCCTTGCCCATTCACACTTGTGTGGAGAAGAACTCCGTGAAGCTTGCAAAACCTTCGTTGCCAGTGCTCGTTCAAGATTTTCGCATCCTCGCACTATTGGCGACCGTTGTCGCATTTGCAGCGTGCGGCGGCACCGGAAGCGGTTCGGGCGGAGGAGGAGGAACAACGACAATTCCCGCGACGCCGACAGGTTTGGCCGCCACCGCCGGCAATGCGCAGGTCAGTTTGAGCTGGAATGCAAGCGCCGGTGCCACGAGCTACGCCGTAAAGCGCTCGACCACCACGGGTGGGCCTTATTCTCAGATTTCTGCGCCGAGTGACGCGAGCTTCACGGACAGCAGCGTAACCAACGGCACCAAGTACTTCTACGTGGTTTCGGCGGCAAACTCGGCTGGCAGCAGCGGCAACTCCTCCGAGGTCAGCGCGACTCCCACGTTTCCAGTCCCAACCGCTCCGGCCAATCTCGCCGCGACTGCGGGCAATGCGCAGGTCGCGCTCACGTGGTCTGCGAGCGCGCTGGCGACCGGCTATCACGTGAAGCGCTCCACCAGCAGCGGCACCGAAATTCAGATTGCCACGCCTTCGACCAACAGCTACACGGACACAAGCGCCACTAACGGGACGAAATATTTCTATGTGGTCTCGGGAGTCGATTCCACCGGTGAAAGCGCGAACTCGAACGAGGTCAGTGCGACTCCGGCGGCGCCAGCGCAGGCTCCGCCTACGCCGACGAATCTGACGGCAACTGCGGGAAACGCGCAGGTGGCTCTTACGTGGTCCGCATCGACGGGCGCGACGAGTTACCAAGTGAAGCGCTCGACGACCAGCGGCAGCGGCTTTAGCACCGTCGGTTCGCCAACTGCGACCAATTACACTGACACGTCTGTAACGAACGGGACTACTTACTACTACGTTGTGTCGGCGGTGAACTCTGCGGGTGAAAGCGCGAACTCTTCGCAGGTGAGCGCTACACCGTCGGCTCCGGCGGCGAACGTGACGATCACGGTCACTCCGGCCAATTACTCATCCAATCTCGCCGTACATTTACGGGATTAACTTTTATTCGGGCATTACAGGTGCGCCGCCGCAGTTGACGTTCGACCGCGATGGCGGAAACCGTTGGACCGCTTACAACTGGGAGACGAATGCTTCGAACGCCGGCAGCGACTACCTCTACGAGAACGACGATTACCTGAGCAGCAGTACTGTCCCGGCGGAAGCGGTTCGAAGCTTCATTGCGGGCGACCAGTCGAACAACATGGCGAGCCTGGTTACGCTCCAGCTGCAGGGTCTCGTAGCGGGAGACGAGGACGGCCCGTGAGCGTGGCCGATCCGCCGGACCTGACCCGCTTCAAGACCGTGATCGACCAGAAAAGCTCAATGTCCAGCGCTCCGTTCACGTTGAATCCACCGACGACAGACATTACGTTTACATGGACGAATTCGCGTGGGCGCTCGATCAGAAATTTTCAGGCGTGGGAATATTCGGGGCGAACCCCACCCATCCGACATTCGTGAGCCTGGACAACGAACCCGAATTGTGGAACTCGACTCATCTGGAAGTGCAGGGACCGAACGAGGTCACGTCCGACGACTTACATTTCGAAGACGATCGCGCTGTCCGAGGCCCTGAAGGACCAGTTCCCGGATATGAAGATCTTCGGTCCCGTTCACTATGGCTTCCAGGGAATTTACAACTGGCAAGGCGAGCTGAGTTCAACGCCGAACGGCACGAATTGGTTCCCGGACAAATATCTCACCGCCATCAGCGCTGCTTCGGCAACGTATGGCAAACCGCTCGTCGACGTCTACGATTTTCACTGGTACGTGGAGGAATATGACGCGAGCGGTACGCGAGCGACTGACTTGAACGAAACTTCGCTGACCGATGCGCAGGTGCAGCTCATCGTCCAAAGCCCGCGCGCGCTTTGGGATCCGAGCTTCACGGATTCGACGAACTCAAATCCGTGGATCTACCAGGAATTGGGAAACACGCCGATCAATATCCTCGGGCGGCTGCAAACCAAAATAAATTCAGAATTCCCCGGAATGAGAATTTCCATCACGGAATATGAAAACGGCGGATGGAATCACATTGCTGGAACAATCGCCGAAGCAGACGACCTCGGAATATTCGGCGCGCAGAATCTTTTTGCGGCGAGCTTCTGGCCTCCCAATGGCACGTACGCGTACGCGATTGGCGGCTTCCGGGCCTTCCGCGACTTTGACGGCAACGGCGCTAACTTTGGCGACACTTCCCTATCGGCCGCCTCAAGCAACGTGACAAACGTGGTCGTCTACGCGAGCACGGACAGCACGACGCCGGGCCGCACCGTCTTCGTGGCAATCAACCGATCGACGTCGTCGCAAACCGTGGCGATCAACGGCGCGACGCTCTCCGGCACAGCTCACATCTACCAAATGACTGCGACTTCCGCCGCCGGCCAGGATCCCATCGTGCCTGTGACTGCCGAACGCAACCCGCGAGCGGTTCGTCACTCACAATCACGCTGCCTGCCCTGAGCGTCACCACCATCGACGTGCACTAGCTTCGAACCGTGACGCAATCGAGTGCGCGCCAAGACACGGGTGTGTTTCCGCGTGCCCGCGCTCCTCGCGTGCCGTACTCGCGAAATCTAATGTTTTCAACAGCGGCGTGATGGCAGTATTCCTGCAGCGGAGATCACAGGGAGGTGACGGAACATGCGTCGAGCTGGTCCATGGATTGCGGCCTTTGTTTGCTCGCCGCGATAGGCGGCGCGGCCGGTTCGCACGTTGAGGCCGCGCGCAATTTCGGGAAGCTCTGGAGCAAACGCAATGAGGCTAGAGCAGGCGCACCTGCGCGAGCCGAAGCGATGCCGCTGCCGCGTGTGGTTCTTTGGGCGTGGGAGCGGCCTGACGATCTCAGCCGGATTCAACGCGGAGAGGCGGGCGTCGCCTACCTGGCGGGAACAATATTCCTCCGCGAAGGTGCCGGCGGAAGCGCTTCAGATCGGGAACACGGAACGCGTTGCGTATCGACCCAGGCTTCAACCCCTGAAAATTGCTACCGACGTTGCGCGAATGCCGGTGGTACGGATCGAGACGAGCCGTGGCCCGCTCACCGGGCTGCAGATGTCGAATCCCCTGCCAAAACGTCTACTTCCCGTCTCACGGCGGCACAACGTGTACGGGTCATCGACACGCTCGCGCAAATCGCGTCTGCGTCAGAGCCGCCAATGATACAGATCGACTTCGACGCCGCCGCAAGCGAACGCCCCTTCTACGAATCGCTGCTGACGGATTTGCGGAAGCGACTCGGCTCAAACGCGCGCATTTCCATCACGGCTTTGGCTTCGTGGTGTGAAGGCGATGCATGGCTCGCGCAGTTGCCTGCAGGCACTATCGACGAAGCGGTCCCGATGTTATTCCGCATGGGCCGGGATGCCACGCGCGTCGAAGCCACTCTTGCGAGCCAGGGCGAATTCCGCGCCGGCGTTTGCCGCGCAAGCGTCGGCATCTCCGACGATGAACCGCTATCGCGCTCGATTCTCACCGGCCAGCTCGCAACGACTCGATTGTGGTCGCAAAAACGAATTTATGTCTTTCACAACGGAATCTGGAACGCAGCTTCCACTCTCGCAGTGCTCGGAGATCTTGAAAAATGGCACGCCGACTTCTCTCCTCGCGCTGATTGTGTCGATGTGCGGACTGTTGCTCGCGCCCGGCACATCCGTGTACGCGTGCGGTCCGTATTTTTCGACGGCCGTTTTCACCTACACGTTGCATCCCGACTATCCGCTTGCGGATTTTGCCGGTGGTCAGCTCGGACTTGCTTCAGCCGACTTACGCTCCGTCCGTATCTCATCGTCGCGTACCTTTACCTGAACGGCGATAAATTGACCGATGCGGAACAGAATCGGTCGAGAATTTGTGGCGTAAGCGCCTCGCGCAGTACTCCTACGCGGCGGAGCCCCAAAGTGATGGGGTCAAGGTCTGGCTGGATGCGCGCGCAAAATACGCTACGTCGCCCGGCCCCGACCGCATCGGGGTCTACCGCGACGTGAAAATTACAACCGGCGACCAAGACTACATGCAGGGTTTCGTGAACTGTCTGCCTGACGCGTTCACTACCGCTGGCACTACGCTCGAGCGGCGCGCCGCGGCGTTCGGCGCAAAGAGCGACGCCCTTACCGTGTGGATCGCGACGCAAGACGCGGTCTTTAGCCAATGTTCGCAACCGCGTGGCGACGCGAAGCCTCAGTCTGCGCCCGCACTCCCTTCCAATGGTCCCGCCCTGTTGCAACAGGATCATGCCTACCAGCTCGCGGCTCTGCAGTTCTATGCGACCGACTTCGATTCCGCGCAAAAATCCTTTGCTGCCATTGCCGCCGACTCGAAGTCGCCGTGGCAGGAGACAGCGTCACTCCTCGTCGCACGCTGCCTGATTCGGAGAGCCACACTGGTCGATGACGACGCAAAACGAATCGTTGATTTGCGCGCGGCCCAGGCGGCTCTGGCAAAAATTGCGGGCAACTCACGTGACTTCGGCCTGCGAACTGCCGCAAAAAACCTGGAAGGCTTCGTCGCGTTTCGACTCGATCCCGCCGCGCGAGCAAAACAACTCGCGGGGGAGATTACGGGCTCTGGGCCAAAGGACAATCTCGGCGACACAATTGGCGATTTCACGCTCCTCGACGCGAAGTACACGCAGGTTCCGGCGGATGCGAAGCCTGCGGCCGGTTCTGGCGAAGATTTGATGGACTGGGTGAGCGACTTCAGTCTTCCTTCAGGCGCTCCCGACGTCACGAATCACGCCCTTGCGCGTTGGAACGCCACGCATTCTCTTCCCTGGCTCGTTTCCGCACTCGCGCAGACACCCGCAAACTCGCCGAGCGCTCAAGCTTTGATCGAAGCGTCGGCGAAAATCGCGCCGACCAGTCCCGCGTACGTCACCGTGACGTTTCAACGCAATCGCCTGCTTGCCGCGTCCGGAAAACGCGACGAAGCCCGCGCCAATCTCGACGCGATCCTCGCAAATTCATCTGCTCCGTTGCCCGCCTCCGCGCGCAACATGTTTCTCGCGCTTCGGACGCAGCTCGCGACAAGCCTTGACGACTGGCTCAGATTCGCCGTGCGCACTCCGGCCCTCACGATCACTTCCGACAATGTGGAAGCCTGGGCGCCGGAATCCGAATTTGGCCCACCGGGTTCGAAATCCGATCCGGGTGAATGGGATAAGTCGCAGCCGAACGAGCCTCTGTTCGATTCCGACGCAGCCATCGCACTCACGACGAAACTTCCTTTGTCGATGCTCGCCGCTGCAGCCAAATCAAATTCCCTCCCCGAAACGCTCCGCAAAGTCGTCGCGCAAGCCGCGTGGACTCGGGCCACAATCCTGCGCGATCGCGCGGTCGCGCTCGACCTCTCCCCCGCGATGAAAACCTACTACCCCGATCGCGCAGCAGACATCGACGCCTACATCAACGCGAAAACCGAACTCGAATGGAATTTCGCCGCTGCTTTCGCGATGCTAAAGACGCCGGGCTGGGCGCCGCTCGTTGAATCGGCCACCGGCCGCGATGTTGAGAGCGTCACGGAATTAAGCAACTATCGACAGAATTGGTGGTGCGCGTGGAAGCGTCCGGCGGGCGCCAAGGACGACGAATACACGGGCTACGACTACGAATCGGGCGCCAAGCTCGAGGGAAGTCTGAAGCCTCTCTACCCTGAGGAGTCCGTCCCGTCGCCCGAGTTCCTCGGCGCCCCCGATCGCTCCCAAGCCGCTGAGGAATGGAAGGATCTGGCGGCGACGGGTGTCGCGGTGGTTCCACTCGGCGACGCAGTCCTCGGCTTCGCAAAGGCGCGGCCAGACGATCCACGCGTTCCCGAAGCTCTACATTACGTGGTACGGGCAACGCGCTACGGTTGCTCCGCGAAGACAGCGATAAATTACTCGAAGGTTGCGTTCGAACTGCTCCATTCGCGCTACCCGACGAACGAATGGACGAACAAGACTCCCTTTTGGTATTAGGTCGGGAAGAGTCCGGCGGAAGGAAATTTCGTGGTGAGCCGGGTAGGACTCGAACCTACAACCCGCTGCTTAAGAGGCAGCTGCTCTACCATTGAGCTACCGGCCCACGAGTCGGAAATTGTAACACGAGCGCTCCGGGCGGCAAACGAGAGTTGAACCCGAAAATCGCGCCAGCTATTTCTCTTGGCAGCAGCCGTACGATCTATTTCGCGGGGGCTTTTGGCGCGGCGCGAAGCGTGGTTGCGATCTCTCGTGCAACTTGGCGCGCGCGATTGATGTCGCCGGGGCCAAAGGAAATTGCCGATACGCGGGCGTGGCCGCCCCCACCGTATTTCTCGCTGAGGCTGGCTAGATTCACTTCGGGCGGAACATCTTTCCACGGGCTCGTTCCCACAGATACTTTCGAGCGCACGTGCGAGGCGCTCAGCCCAACGGAATAAGTGGCGTCCGGAAACAGGTAGTACGGCACGAACTTGTTGTAACCCTCGAGGTCGAGATCGCTCACGTCGAAATAAATTACGCCGTCGCGCGACTCGGCGCGTTCCCGGAAGATATCGAGCGACTTGCGATGGCGTTCGAGCAGCGGCCCCACATATTTCTGCACAATCGGCAGTTCCACCATTTCGCGGAGCGACTTGTAGGCCATGTCCGGAATCAACTTCGGCACCAAGTTCGGTTCGGGCGCCGCTTCGATCACCAGAGCCAACTGCGTTGCCGGTGCCGCGAGACTGACGGCTTCGGCTGCGTCCGCGAACTGCGCTCCGTCAATGATGTCGCCCCAGTGAATCAGATCGGCAATAGGCTTGGCGTCGAATCCAAACTTTTCCGTTGCGATGGTAGCGATGAATTTGGTGCAGGACTTATAGGTCGGATCGTAGAACTTGCGGCCGGAATCGTCGGCGCGAAAGTGGGCGGCGTCGGCAGGCGTAAGGAACGCGCTCTGGTGGTGGTCGAACCACCAGGTCAACAGCGGCGAGTCCGAGTATTTAAAATCGACGATCGCGTTTTCGTCGCCATCGAAAACGCCATCTTCAAACGGCTTCGAAGCCTTGTGGGTCATCCCGGTGTAGTGGAATTCGGCGTCCGGATGCACGCGTTCGCGAATGAACCGCGAAAACACCGCAGCCGAGGCCGCGCCGTCGAAGCATTTATCGTGGAAGCAAACGCGAAGTCTCAAGTCTCGGTCCTAACTATCGCCCGAACGTGCAAAAGCCTCTGGCGAAGCCCACTACAATGGGCGCAGAGACGGAAGATGTCAAGCAACAAGGCGGAAGATCCCACGATGATCTGAAGCGCGGAAAGACGGGCAAAGACCGAAATCATCGCGTGCCTGACCGGGACGCGGCTTGACTTCGGTCTTCGCCTTTGAGACTTAAGGCTTAAATATCGAGTCGGCAAGATCGGCGGCGATGGGCACCCGGAATTTCTTGCCCTGAAACGCCATGATCATAAGCACGATCCACAACACGAATTCGACAATTCCGAGTATCGACCACAGGCCCATGGCCAGACCACCTGCGGCGAGTCCGGCGTGCGGAACGAACATGCCAATTCCGAATACCATCCCCAGGATGATGGAGATGATGTGCAGGCCGCCGAATACCACGATCGACTGGGCCGCGTGGAACCGCACAAACGGACGCTTATCGGTGAAATAAAAAATCAGCCCCGTAATCCAGCCCAGCACGTAACTCAAACCTCCTGCTACGTTTTCTTGCATTCCGGACGTCCCCGAGATCACCGGTGCGGCGGTCGTGGCTGCCGCTGCCGAGCCCACTACGGGCGAGCCGCAATTCGGACAGAAGCCTGCTCCGTCCGTCATCGCGGTCCCGCACTTGGTGCAATGTGGCATGAACTGTCTCCTGGAGTGGTGGGCTGGGTACTCCTGTTGCGGCGGAGCGTAGCAAAGGAGAAATGGAGCGGCAAGAGGATTCGCGCGGCGCGTGGAGGTGCGTGATGTGGCTAAGGTGTCATCGCGCGAGATGTGGCGGACGGCTGCGAGTGGCAAGCCGGGGCATTTTGCCCGGTAGGCGCGTGATCGTTGGGCGGTGGCGCGTCAGTTTGCAAGGCGGTGGGTCGCCGCGACGACCGACTGCAGTCGAAGGCGCTTCGCGCGATGCAGACTGAAGCCTGCGTTTCAGCAGAGTGGAAGAAAATCGTGCGGGCACGCCAAGGCGATGGCTGGTAAAATTGCAGCGGTTGTTTGGTGCGGGCGGTCGTGGCGGAATTGGCAGACGCGCCAGCCTTAGGAGCTGGTGAGCGAAAGCTCGTAGGGGTTCGAGTCCCTTCGGCCGCACCATTCTTGCGATTCGATTTTTTCCGGAACTGTTGGCGCTAAAGTTGACGCGCCGCCGCACTTTCCCTATACTAGGAATCTGAGCGGGGCTTGCGCATTTCGCCCTGTTCCCTGCCCGCTCCTTCTCGAGTAATCCTGACAGGCATACGGCAGAATACTTTCCGGGCACATTCCCGCGAGGACTTTAAACATTTCCATGACCGAAGCCGCCGCTACCGCAACCTGCAAACGCGAGATTGAGATGGAGATTCCCGCCGACGTGGCGCAAAAGGCCACCGACAGAGTGGCGCGCGATTTCGCGAAGGTAGCGCGCATCCCGGGCTTCCGCCCCGGCAAGGCGCCGATCCCGCTGATTCGCCGCCGCTTCGCGGACGACATTCAAGGCGAAGTCCTGCAGTCGCTCGTGCCGGAGTACCTCACCAAGGCGCTCGACGAAAAAAAGATGGTCCCCGTCACGCGGCCCGAAGTGGACAAAGTCGAATTCAAGGACGGCGAGCCGCTGAAGTTCCGCGCGGTGTTCGAAGTGCTGCCCGAATTTGAGCTGGGCAACTACAAGAATCTCGAGATCAAGATCGATGCCGTGGATGCGGGCGAACCTCAAGTCGATAGAGCGATCGAAGAGATGCGTGAGCGAGCGTCCACTTTCGTTCCCGTGGAAGGACGCGCCGCGAAAGACGGCGACTTTTTGTTGATTAAGCTTCAGGGCACGCCGAAGGGTGAAGGCGAACCGGTGCAGGCCGATAACATCATGTGCCACATCGGTGCGGAGGAAACTCTCGAGAGCTTTACCGAGAATCTTCGCGGCACGAATCCCGGCGACACGCGCGAATTCGAATCGAAGTACCCCGACGACTACCCCGATCCGAAACTCGCAGGAAAGACGTTCGACTTTAAGATCGAAGTACAGGGCATCAAGGAAAAGAAACTGCCCGAGTTGAATGACGACTTCGCGAAGGAAATCGCGGGCGAAGCGGCGGGCGTCACGACGCTTGCCGAGATGCGTACCAAGGTCCGCGAGAACCTGGAAGCCGCAAAGGAAAATGAACAGAAGGCTCAGGCGCGCGAGAAGATTCTGGAGTCGCTTGTAAAATCGCACGACTTCCCCGTTCCCGAAGCTCTGGTGCAGCATCAGATGGACGTGCGGCTCGAACGCACGGTCCGCCAGCTAACGGCGCAAGGAATCGACCCTCGCCAGGTGAATGTTGACTGGGCCTCTATGCGCGCGAGGCAGCACGATCGCGCCGTGGACGATGTGAAGGCCGAACTTTTGATCGACCGGATCGCCGACGCGGAGAAGATCGAAGCGAGCGAAGAGGAATTGGATAAGGAAATCGCGCATCTCGCCGAACATCATGGTGGCGAATCGGCAACGGCGTTGCGGGCTCGCTTGACAAAGCAAGGAGCGCTCGATAACATGAAATCGCAACTCAGAAATAACAAAACAATCGACTGGCTCTACAGCAACGCCCGCATCGAAACGACGACCAAAAGTGAAGCGTAAGACCCTGTTCCATTTCCTCAGCTCGAAAAGAAACCCCTAGTGAGACACATGAACGATACGACTCTACGCGCAACGACTTTGGTCCCCATGGTAGTCGAGCAGACCAATCGCGGCGAGCGCGCTTACGACATCTACTCGCGCCTTCTGAAGGATCACATCATTTTTTTGGGCACCGCGATTGACGACCACGTTGCGAACCTGGTGACGGCGCAGCTTCTGTTTTTGGCGTCTGAGGATCCGGAAAAAGATATTTCGATGTACATCAATTCGCCCGGCGGCTCGATTTCCGCGGGCATGGCGATTTACGACACGATGCAGTTCGTCCGCCCCGACGTGGTCACGTATTGCATCGGGCAGTCGGCTTCCATCGCCGCTGTGTTGCTGGCGGCTGGCACGCCAAAGAAACGCTACGCGCTGCCCAACTCACGCGTGCTGATTCACCAGCCCTGGATGTCCGGACTTTCCGGCCAGGCCACGGATATCGACATTCACGCCAAGGAAATCATCCGTACGCGTGAAGCTTTGAACAAAATGCTCGCCGGCCACACCGGCCAGCCGCTTGAAAAGATTGAGCGCGACGTGGAACGCGATTTCATCATGACCGCCGAACAGGCCAAGGCCTACGGCATCGTGGACGAGATCATTTCGAAGCACAGGTAATTGCGTTCCAAAGGGTTAGTATCGAGACAGATGATTCCCGGCCCGCGACTTTCTTTTCATTCTAGAATGAGTGATGTCCGCGTCGCGGGTGTGGTGGTTCCAGATTCAAGGGAGCGTATTCTGTGAAGCGGTTCACTCCAGAAGAGCCGTTGCGCTGTTCCTTCTGCCATAAAACGCAAGAGCAGGTGGAGAAGTTGATCAGCTCTCCGTCGGAATATCCGCGCTCGTACATCTGCAACGAGTGCGTCGGCGTCTGCCAGCAGATTCTCGAAGACGAGAAGCGCGAGCAGACCAGCCCGACGAATCGGCGGCTTCCCCGCCCGCCCGAGATCAAAGCGTTTCTCGACGGCTATGTGATTGGGCAGGAGAAGACCAAGAAGAAGCTCGCGGTGGCGGTGTACAACCACTACAAGCGCATCTTCCTGAACAAGCAGCCGGGCGACGTGGAACTCGCGAAATCGAACATTTTGCTGGTCGGCCCGACCGGTACCGGCAAGACGCTGATGGCCCAGACGCTATCGCGCATGCTGGATGTGCCGTTCGCCATCGTTGATGCCACCACGCTTACCGAAGCGGGCTACGTCGGCGAAGACGTCGAAAATATCATCCTCAAGCTCCTGCAGGCCGCGGATGGAGACGTCCAAAAGGCTCAGCAAGGCATCATATATATAGACGAGATCGACAAGATTTCGAAGAAGGACGAGAACCCTTCGATCACGCGCGACGTTTCCGGCGAAGGCGTGCAGCAGGCCCTGCTGAAGATCCTGGAAGGCACCGTTGCCAATGTGCCTCCGCAGGGTGGCCGCAAGCATCCGCACCAGGAATTCACGCCGGTGGACACGACGAACATCCTGTTCATCTGCGGTGGCGCTTTCGTGGGCCTGGAAAAGATTGTCGAGCGCCGCGTTGGGACGAAGTCGCTCGGATTTAATGCGGATGCGATGCCAACGCCTGTGAACCGGCGCAATATTGAAATGCTAGAGCAGGCGCAGCCGACCGACTTGATCCGCTACGGACTGATCCCGGAATTTGTAGGCCGATTGCCGGTGCTGGGCGTGCTGGGTGATCTCGACAAATCGGCTCTGGTCCGCATCTTGACCGAACCGAAGAACGCTTTGATCCGTCAGTATCAAAGGCTCTTTGAATTTGAGAACGTCCGGCTTCGCTTCACCGACGACGCTCTCGAAACCGTGGCCGAACTCGCGCTGCAACGCAAAGTGGGCGCGCGCGGCTTGCGGATGATTCTCGAGGATTTGATGCTGGAGATGATGTACCACCTGCCGCAACAGCGAAAATTGCGGGACTTCGTAGTAACGGCGGAGATGGTCAAGGGACGCGAAATCAATTGGAGCCTGCTCGAAAAAGCGGGCTAAGAAGTTTGGGAGACACGAGACCTTAATGTTCAATCGGGAAAAATCCGACGTAAAGCATGTTCCGATGATGCCGGTGCGGGATATGGTTATCTTTCCGGAGATGATGCACCCGTTCATCGTGGGCCGCGAGGCTTCGGTGCGGGCGCTGGAAGACGCGCTGGCGGGCGACAAGAAGATTTTTCTGGTCACGCAGCATGACGCTTCGGTGGACGACCCCAAGCCCGAAGAAATCTATCAGGTCGGCACGCTGGCGAATATCGTTCAGAGCGTGAAACTGCCGGACGGCAACATCAAAGTCCTGGTCGAAGGCTCCGAGCGCGCCAAGATCGTTCAGATCACCAGCGAAGAAGGGTTCTTCCGCGCGTCTATTCGCGTGGTTCCTTCGAAGTCCGAGCCGTCCCCGCAGTTGCAGCAGGCTTCGGAACGCGTCACCGGGCTTTTCGAGCAGTATGTGAAGCTTTCGCAGAGCCTGAATTACGACACGATGATCGCTGCGGTTCGCGTGGAAGATCCCGGAAAACTTTCTGATGCGATCTCCGCGAACCTTCAGATCCCAGTCGAGGAAAAGCAGGAACTGCTCGAACTCTTCGAGCCTCTCGAGCGCTTGAACCGCATCGCCGACATTCTCGAAGTTGAAATCGAGAAGCTCAACGTCGATCGCTCGATCAACACGCGCGTAAAGCGCCAGATGGAACGCGCCCAGAAAGAGTACTACCTCAACGAAAAGTTGAAGGCCATCCAGAAGGAACTGGGCCGCGGCGAAGCCAACGAAATCGAGCAGCTCAAGAAGAAGATCGAAACCTCCGGCATGCCCGAAGGCCCGCAAGAAAAGGCCATGCAGGAGCTGAAGCGGCTCGAGATGATGCCGCCGATGTCGGCTGAATCAACCGTCTCGCGTAACTATCTCGACTGGCTGCTCGCGGTACCGTGGAAGAAAAAGTCCAAGGAAATTCGCGACATCAAGCGCGCTGAGACGATTCTTTCCGAAGATCACTACGGGCTTGAGAAAGTCAAAGACCGCATCCTTGAATATCTATCCGTTCGCCAGCTGGTAAAGAATCCGAAAGGCTCGATTCTCTGCTTCCTGGGGCCTCCGGGCGTTGGCAAGACTTCGCTGGCAATGTCTATCGGTCGAGCCACGGGACGCAAGTTCGTGCGCGTATCGCTCGGCGGCGTGCGGGATGAAGCCGAAATTCGCGGCCACCGCCGCACTTACATTGGCGCACTGCCGGGCCAAATTATCCAGATGATGCGCAAGGCCGGCACTACGAACCCCGTTTTCGTTCTCGATGAAGTCGATAAGATGTCCATGGATTTTCGCGGCGATCCGTCGGCCGCGCTGATGGAAGTGCTCGATCCCGAGCTGAATCACGCTTTCACCGATCACTATCTGGACGTTGAATACGATCTTTCGAAGGTCATGTTCATCTGCACCGCGAACGTGCTCCACACGATTCCGCAGCCCTGCAGGACCGGATGGAAGTCCTGCGCATCGCGGGCTACACCGAACACGAAAAGCATCAGATTGCCACGAGGTATCTGATCCCGAAGCAGATCGAAGCGACGGGGCTCACCAAAGATCAAATCGTGTTCACGCCGGAAGCGGTTAGCAGCACGATCCAGCACTACACCCGTGAAGCCGGGGTCCGCAGCCTGAACCGCGAACTCGCGACGATTGCTCGCAAAGTGGCGCGCAAGGTCGTCACCGAAGGCAAAGACGTAAAAGTCGAAGTCACGCCAACCAACCTGAACGACTTTCTCGGCATCCTGAAGTACCGCGACTTCTTCGCGGAGAAAAAGAACGAAGTCGGCCTGACCACCGGCCTCGCGTGGACCGAAGTCGGCGGCGAAGTTCTCTCCACCGAAGCGATGCTGATGGAAGGCAAGGGCCGCCTGACGCTCACCGGTAAGCTCGGCGACGTGATGCAGGAATCGGCGCAAGCCGCGATGAGCTACATCCGTTCGCGCAGCCAGATTTTCGGCCTGCCCAAGGATTTCTACCGCCATCTCGACATTCACATGCACGTGCCCGAAGGCGCCATCCCCAAGGACGGTCCTTCAGCCGGCATCACGATCTGCACCTCGATCGTCAGCGCGCTCACGCGCATTCCGGTCCGCTGCGACATCGCGATGACCGGCGAAATCACGCTTCGCGGCAAGGTCTTGCCGATTGGCGGCGTGAAAGAAAAGCTTCTGGCAGCGCACCGCTTGGGACTTCACACCGTGATCCTGCCGAAGGACAACGAGAAAGATCTGGCGGATATCCCGCTGGAGATTCGCTCGCAAATGTCCATCCATTTTGTCGAGTCGATGGACGAAGTGCTGCAAATCGCGCTCGAACATCCTCTGCCCGTCCCCGGTATCCCTCCGGTGGATGGAGTGGAATCGAAGTTCGGCGCGGATGTGACCCAGGACAACGAGCTGACCAATTGAAACTTTCTGGTCCCGCCCACTCTTGATCAACAAGCGAGGCCCGCGCCAGAGGTTTCAGAAAGTCTGAACGATATCCCGTTTGTAAGTCTGGACAGATTGGCAGGGAACATTCTTTCACCCGCCCGTAGTCCATTCGGAAACCCAAAAACTAATGAAAAAAGAAGAGGAACAAGAAGCAATGAGCACCGTCAGTATTTCCCTAGCGGAACTAAAAGATAAAAACATCACCGATCTCGCCAAGATCGCCAAGGAATTGAACATTCCCGGCGCTTCCGGCATGCGCAAGCAGGAGTTGATCTTCCAGATCCTCCGCGCGCAGACCGAAAAGTCCGGGTTGATCTTTTCCGAAGGCGTCCTCGAATGCCTGCCGGATGGATTCGGATTCCTCCGCGCGCCCGAGTACAACTACCTCCCCGGCCCGGACGACATCTACGTCTCGCCGTCACAAATCCGCAAATTCGATCTCCGCACCGGCGACACCGTCTCCGGCCAGGTCCGTCCTCCGAAGGACGGCGAGCGCTACTTCGCACTGATCAAAGTGGAAGCGGTCAATTTCGAGGATCCCGAGGTGGCGCGGTCGAAGATATTCTTCGACAACCTGACGCCGCTCTATCCGCAGGACCGCATTCGCCTCGAGACCACCAAGGAAAATCTCACCGGACGCGTGCTGGACATGCTTTGCCCCATCGGCAAGGGCCAGCGCGGATTGATCGTCGCGCCGCCCCGCACCGGTAAGACCATGATGCTGCAGTCCATCGCCAACTCCATCACCACCAATCATCCGGAAGTCGCGCTGATCGTGCTGCTCATCGACGAGCGGCCGGAAGAAGTCACGGACATGCAGCGCACCGTGAAGGGCGAAGTGATCAGCTCCACCTTCGACGAGCCGCCCCAGCGCCACATTCAAGTCGCCGAAATGGTACTCGAAAAGGCAAAGCGCCTGGTCGAGCATAAGCGCGACGTCGTAATCCTGCTCGACTCGCTCACGCGTCTCGGCCGCGCTTACAACGCCGTAACGCCGCCTTCGGGCAAAGTGCTCTCAGGCGGTATCGACGCGAACGCCTTGCAGCGTCCGCGCCGCTTCTTCGCCGCCGCTCGCAATGTGGAAGAAGGCGGATCGCTCACCATCATGGCCACCGCGCTAATCGACACTGGCAGCCGCATGGACGACGTGATTTTCGAAGAGTTCAAGGGTACCGGTAACATGGAAATCAACCTCGACCGCCGCCTCGTCGATAAGCGCGTATTCCCGACGATCGATATCAACCGCTCCGGCACGCGCAAAGACGAACTCCTGCTCCCGCCCGATGAGCTGAATCGCATCTGGGTGCTGCGCAAGGTGCTGAGCCCGCTCTCCACGGTGGAAGCCATGGAGCTGTTGCTCGGCCGGCTCACTAAAAACAAGAGTAACGCCGAATTCCTGGCGTCCATGTCCAGCCCGACGTAATTCAACGCACAGCGCACATTTCGACACATGAAACGCGCACGACCTCCGAGGGTCGCGCGCGTTTTTGTTTTTGGACTTGCGCTTGGCGCGCCTCAGCGAAGTCAATGCTTCGCTTATGACTGTTTGGAGTTATTCTCTGCATCACTGTTATGACTGACGCTGAGTCTCGCCAAACAACGCCGTCTTGGACTGTAGTGCCGATGCTCGTTCTCGTCGGCTTTGCTTCGGCGATTTTCTACTGGTGGTTCATTTTTGAGTGGATGTTGTATTACCCCGACTCGGAGATGATCCTCGAGTTGCTCGCGGGATTGTCCTTTGGAGTCGCGATTGGTGGTACGCTCGCGATCCGTGGAGATCTGACGATTCGCGCGAGCGCGATCTGCGCAGTCGCGACCGCGGCGCTGATCTTTATCGCGAACGATCCGCACTCTCCAATTCACAAGTTGCTTTCAGCGGAGGATCACGGCGGCGAATTCTACTGGGGCGTCGTTTACCAGGCTGTGGTGATTGTCCTGCCGATGTATGTTCTCTTCCAGCGGTTCACGGCGCGCGAACGGCTGCGATGGGTTCCGTGGATCGGTCTGCTTTGCGGTGTCGCGGCGATCGGCGTTCTGTCATGGTTTAACTGGGAGCACCGCCGTGCGTACTTTTTCTTCCACGGCTGGATACACGCTGGATGACTCGTGGCAACTCGTCGTGCCGGGGTTTCTCGGGCTCGCGCTGTGGCTCCAGGCCGTCGTCGCGGACCGGCGCGCGGGAGCCGATCGCGCTCCCGAAGCCGCCCGATCTCCAAAGGCGCGATTTGCCGCTGCGGTATTTCTCGCAATATTTTTTGTAGGGATTCTGATCGCGTCTCACGTCGCGATCCGTCTGGCGTGGCGGCGGAATCGGGTCGAGCCTGGCAGCATCGACGCGCTCGCCGCCGAATACAACCAGCTTGCCTCGGCAGCCGCTAGTCTGGCGCCGGTCGCAGCGAAGCCGCCCGGCGACGTTTTGCTCGCACGCGCGATCGGCGATTGGGCGCCTGAGCAGCCAGAGGTAACAGTGAATCCGGCGCAACACGCGCAGAAGGACTCGTGGCCGTGCCCGTGCCAGACCGTCACTTACTTGCTTGAGTACCGAACTGGAATTCTGGACACCGCGATAGTCCACATTACCGAATATCCGAACGGGTTGTGGGCGGAGCATGACCTGAGGAACAGTGAGTTTCAGACGATTCTGAAGCCCAGTCCGTTTCTAAAGCGGGTGACCGTGCTGAATTCGGATGTGTACGAGATCTTGCAGGACTTTACGTGGACCAGCGGAAATAAAATCATCAGGGTCGAGCCGCAGATCGACAGCCACGGCAAGGCGCAGGAAATTCTGGAGGAATACGTCCGCGCGTATCCGAGTTCGATCCACTGAGCCGCACATTAGTACGGCGTTCGCGAAGACGATGTTACTTCCTGGCGGCGCGGGAGACGCCGTCTTTGGCTAGCATGACGACGAGCCTGGCGGATTCTTCGGGGTCCATAGCGGTGCTATCGACGAAGACGGCGTCGGCGGCGCGGACGAGCGGCGAGGTGGCGCGGCCGACGTCGCGCTTGTCTCGCTCGCGGATTTCTTCGAGCGTGCGCTGGAGGTCGATCTGATCGCCTTTTTGCTGGTGCTCCCGCCAGCGGCGCTGGGCGCGAATTTCGGGCGAGGCAGTGAGGAAAATTTTCAGTTCAGCCTCGGGGAAGACGACGCTGCCGATGTCGCGGCCTTCCATCACCACGCCGCCCGCAATCCCCGCGCGGCGCTGCTCGGCAACCAGCACGTGCCGCACTCCCGCATTCACGGCGATTTTAGAAGCCGCTTGCGAAACTTCGGGCGTGCGGATGGCGGTGGTGACGTCTTCACCGTCGAGCAGAATCCGCTGCCCCACTCCGTCTGCCAGAAGATCGATCCGCGTCGCTTTAGCGAGCGTTTCAAGCTCCGCATCGGCGTCTAGCGAAAGATTGTGACGCACCGCCTTGAGCGCCAGCGCGCGGTACATCGCGCCGGTATCGATATAGACGTAGCCCATCAGCTCGGCCACGCGCCGCGCCAGCGTGCTCTTTCCCGAGCCAACCGGACCGTCGATGGCGATGATCCACTGTTTCATGGGGTTCAAATCCGTTTGAAGGCGCGCTCGATTTCGCGCACCGAGTAGCGCAAGACGACGGGCCGTCCGTGCGGGCAGCTCATCGGGTATTCCGTTTTCGCAAGCTCGCCGAGCAGCCATTCCATTTTTGTGCCGTCAAGCGGCGTGTTCACTTTGATCGCCGCGTGGCAGGCGGTGGAGGCCGCGATTTTGGCCTGCAGCGAATCGATGGAGATGGCCTGATTCTCGCGCGCGATGCCATCGAGAATTTCAAACAGCAGCCGCTCGGCGTCGCCGCTCGTTACGCCTGCAGGTGCGGCCTGAATCGCGACGCTGCGCGCGCCCATCAGTTCCGCCTCGAAACCGTTCGCGCGCAACTCCTCGCTGATCTGCTCGAAAATCACCACCTGCCGCGGGCTTAACTCGACGATGATCGGCGCAAGCATTCGCTGGCCGCCCAGTTCGCCTTCGCGCCGAGCGCGGAGGTGCTGTTCGAACAAAATGCGTTCGTGCGCCACGTGCTGGTCGATGATCCACAGGCCTTCGCCGTTCACTGCGACAATAAAGCTGCTGCTCACCTGGCCGAGCGGCTTCAGATCGGCGATCTGGTCGATCGTCGGAAGCGTTCCTGGCGAACCGCCCGCCGCATCCATGATCGGGCGGTACGAAAACCGAGCCGTTCGAACTCGCGAGGTTCCCGAGCGCGATTGCGTCCGCTCCGTCGGGTTCAAATTGCAAGCGTCGCGGAACCGGCCGGTCGGGAGCCCCGCTCAGTTCGAAAGCCTCCGCAGCACCCGGCGTGTAGCCAAGCGACGTCGGAATCACCGCGCGTGGCGGGCCCGCGAATCCTCCAAGTCCTGCTTCCGCGGCCGAGGCATTTGGTCCCGGAATCACAGAGCGCGCCTCAGCCGAGGCGAAGCTCACCCCGTATCCGCCGTTGTACGCGGCGCTCCCCGCAGCGGCGGCTGCGGAAGCCACGCCCGGCGCCGGTTGAAAACCCGGCACGGAACGCGCAAGCGACAATGCCTGCCGGATCGCGTCTCGGGTGAAATCGTGAATGAACTGTGGATGCCGGAAGCGGACTTCAATTTTCGCTGGATGCACGTTCACATCCACTTCCTCGTACGGCATCTCCAAAAACAGCAGCGTCACCGGGAAAACACCGGGCGGAACGATATTCCGGTAAGCCTCGCTGATCGCGTGTAGCAGCAGACGGTCTCGCACCAGTCGCCGGTTCACGAAGATATAGATTCCGTTGCGGTTCGACCGCTGCACTTCGGGCCGCGCCGTGAAGCCGCTTACAGTTACCTTCGCCACATGCTCGTCCGCCTCGAGCGGCGGCTCGGTGATCGCGCTGCGCACCGGCGCTTCCGTCGGCGGAATTTCCGTCAGCTCTTCGAGCGCTTGCCGGCCGAAAATCTGGTACACGCGGTCCGCGAGCTTCTCCACCGGCGCGCAATCGAGAATGTCCTGCGTCGGCGTTTTCAGCACAAAGTGAACTTCGGGGTGCGCTAGCGCGTAGTGCGTC
Organism: uncultured Acidobacteriota bacterium; assembly: GCA_963839325.1. Taxonomy (GTDB): domain Bacteria; phylum Acidobacteriota; class Terriglobia; order Acidiferrales; family UBA7541; genus Palsa-295. Next base: position 64,015 of record CAWIUO010000009.1, read on the forward strand.
ACGAGCGATGCGATGTGCCCCAGCTCGGTGGTCTCCGACTTCAAAAACTTTCGCCGGGCCGGAACCGCGTAGAAAATATCCGAAACCGTGATCGACGTCCCGGCAGGAGCGCCCGCCGGCTTCACGCTCACCAGCTTTCCTCCGGCGAATTCGACCCGCGTGCCGCTCTCTTCTTCCGTCGCTCGCGTCTCGAGCACCAGCCGCGAAACCGCCGCAATCGTCGGCAGCGCCTCGCCGCGAAAGCCCAGCGTCGCAATCGATAGCAAATCGTCCGCGCCCTTAATCTTCGACGTCGCGTGCCGCTCAAAGGCGAGCAGCGAGTCGTCCGGGTTCATGCCGCAACCGTCGTCGGTGATACGAATCAAGCGCTTGCCGCCCGACTCGGTTTCAATTCGGATCGACCGCGCTCCCGCGTCGAGCGCGTTTTCGAGCAACTCCTTAACCACCGAAGCCGGCCGCTCGACCACCTCGCCGGCGGCGATTTTGTTGGCGACGTTCTCCGGAAGGATTCGAATGCGGCTCACGAGCGCGCTCCCGGAAACTGAATTCCCGGTTGCCTCGATTCCGGCAAATCCGGGCGCGATTGCTTTTCAGCTTGCTTTTCCTCCGCGGCAAGGCTGCGAAGGAATATGCGAGTTCCGAAAGTGCTGGCGAAAAACACGATGGCCATCAAAAGAACTCCGAACCATTGCGGAAACCGAGGAGTTTGCACCATCACCAGAAGAAGAAAGCCCAGAGAAACTCCCATCCCCGCCAGGATTACAAACTGGGTCCGAAGGCCGAGCCGGCGCATTCCCCGCAGCAGGGCCAAAACGGCCAAAAGTGCCGCCACCAGCACCCCGATCAGCCAGCCAAGACTCAAAACATCCCCCGGTGATGAAGCAATTTGCTCGCCAACCACGATGGCGGTGTTCAGGTTACTCCCTCTGTAACCAGTCTGCGCCAAGTATCGAACTCACGGCTGTTCCGGCTTGATCTGGATGCCCAGCTCGTCCAGTTGATCCGCATCGACGGTCGATGGGGCCTCGGACATCAAGTCCTGCGCCTTGGTCGTCTTCGGAAACGCGATCACGTCGCGCAGCGATTTTTCGCCGGCCAGCAGCATGGCGATGCGGTCGATACCCAGCGCGATGCCGCCGTGCGGAGGCGTGCCGTACGTCAGTGCGTCGAGAAAGAATCCGAAGCGATGCTTGGCCTGCTCGTCCGAGAGGCCGAGCGCCTTGAACATTCGCGCCTGCACGTCCTGCCGGTGAATTCGAATGCTGCCCGAGCCCAGTTCGTTGCCATTGAGCACAAGATCGTAGCCCTTCGAGCGGCATTCCCAGGGCGCGGTTTCGAGCTTCTCGATGTCTTCTTCGTAGATTCCGGTGAACGGATGCTGCGCGCTCACCCAGCGCTTGTCGCGCTCGCTCCATTCAAAAAGCGCAAAGCCGGTGATCCACGCGAACTCCCACTTTGTCCGGTCGATCAGGTTCAGCTTGTCGCCAAGGTAGAGCCGCAGCGCGCCGCCAACGTTCAGCGAAGTGTCCGTGTGCGGAATTTGGTCCTTCGCCGCAGCCGCGACGATCAGATCGCCGGGCTTCGCGCCCACCGCTTCGGCTAAATTCTTCAGCCCGTCCGCGCCGAGATTTTTCTCAAGCGCTGACGTGATTCCTTCAGCCGTCACCTTGACCGTATATACGCCGCGTGCACCGGCCGCCTTCCCGGCTTCCGTCAACTCGTCGATCTGCTTGCGCGACCACGCCGCTGCGCCCGGAGCCACCACGGCCTGCACGTTCCCTTCGAATTTGAACGTCTCGCGGGCCGGCTCGAAGTGCGCTGTCACATCCTGCAATTCCATGCCGAATCGCAGGTCCGGCTTGTCCGAACCGTATTTTTTCAGTGCCATCTTGTAGTCGAGATGGCGAAACGGCCTCTCAACCTTCACGCCGATCAGCGCGAGCACGCGCTGCATCACGCGTTCGATGGCGTCGAAGATATCTTCCTGCCGCGGAAACGACATCTCGAGGTCGAGCTGCGTGAATTCGAGCTGCCGGTCCGCGCGAAAATCTTCGTCGCGAAAGCATTTGCAGATCTGGAAGTAGCGGTCCATGCCCGCAGATCATCAGGATCTGTTTGAAGATCTGCGGCGATTGCGGCAGCGCGTAGAACATGCCGTGGTGAATGCGGCTCGGCACCAGGCAGTCGCGCGCGCCTTCGGGCGTCGAACGCGTCAACAGCGGCGTCTCGATTTCGAAAAAGCCCGCTTCGTCGAGCGTCTTGCGCATCTCGAGGACGATTTTGTGCCGCAGCTCGATATTGCTGTGCAGCTTCGGGCGCCGCAAATCGAGGTAGCGGTAGCGCAGGCGCGTGTCTTCGTTCGCCGTCACTTCGTCTTCAATCTGAAACGGCGGCGTTTTCGAGTTGTTCAGAATCGAAAGCGACGACGCCATCACTTCCACTTCGCCCGACGCGAGCTCCGGATTCGACTTCTGCCGCTTGAGCACTTTGCCCTTCACGGCAACCACGAACTCCGAGCGCAGCTCCTCGGCCTTTTTGTGCGCAGCGGGATCCACCTCTTTGTTGAACACAATCTGCGCGATGCCTGCGCGGTCGCGCAGGTCGATGAAGATCAATTGGCCGAGGTCGCGCCGCCGGTGTACCCAGCCCATCAGCACCACTTCTTTATCCGCGTCCGCCGCGCGCAATGCGCCGCAATAATTTGTCCGCTTCAGCTCACCGAGTGTGTCCAGCACGGTCTCCCCTTCTGTCACTGCGCAAAATTTCGAGCAGGTCGGCCTCATTCAATTTCTTTTGGTCCGCGTCTGCGAGCCGTTTCAATGTAAACGTAGCGCTGGCCACTTCGTCACTGCCGATAATTAGGGCATAGCGCGCGCCCAATCGGTCAGCCAGATTCAGCAATTTCTTGAATTTCATTTCGTCGCCAGGCAGTTCGACCGCAAATCCGGCGTCGCGCAAAGTGCGCGCGATTTTCACCGCCGTCGGATACGTGTCCATTCCCATCCAGGCGACAAACACGTCCAACCCCGGCAGCGCTGTCAGATTTCCCGACTCTTGAATCGAGAGGATTGAGCGATCCGTCCCGATCGCAAAGCCGATTCCCTTCGTCGGTGGTCCGCCGAGAAGCTCCACGAGGCCATCGTAGCGCCCGCCGCCACAGACCGCGTTTTGCGAGCCCAATCCCTCTGCGATCACCTCGAAAGTCGTCCGCGTGTAGTAATCGAGCCCGCGTACTAGCCGCCAGTTCTCTTCGAAGTTGATACCGCGAAGAGTCAACTCTTCCTTTAGCTTGGCGTAATTTTCCCGGCATGCCTCGCACAAATGATCCGCGATACGCGGCAGTTTCGCGATGATCTCCTGCTCGTGCGGCACTTTCGAATCGAGCACGCGCAATGGATTCGTTTCGATGCGCCGTTGGCTATCAGCGCCGAGCTGCTCTTTCACTTTTTGCAATTCAGCGCGCAACAGTTCCACGTACGCCGGCCGGCAATTCTTATCGCCGATTGAATTGATATACAGCGTCGTTCGCGTGAGCCCTACACGCCGGAAAAACACCATCAACATCTCGATCACTTCCGCATCAATCGCCGGCGCATCCGATTGGCCCAGCACCTCCGCGCCAATCTGATAGAACTGCCGGTAGCGCCCCTTCTGCGGCCGCTCGCGCCGGAACATCGGTCCCATGTAGTACAGCTTCACGTTGCCCGGCAGCGCGTGCATCCCATGTTCGATATACGCCCGCATCGTGCTCGCGGTCGCTTCCGGCCGCAGGCTGATTCGATCGCCCGGTTCGGGCACGGCGCCTTCAACCACTGAACTCGAGCGGTCTGCGAACGTGTACATTTCCTTCGACACGATGTCCGTCTCGCCACCAACGGAGCGCGCGAAGAGCGACGTCTCCTCGAAGATCGGCAAGCGAATCTCGCGGAAGTTGTAGCTTTCAAACGTATCGCGCGCCGTGCGCTCAAACCAATTCCACAAAGCCGAATCCGGCGGCGTGATGTCCCGCGTGCCCTTGATCGCTCGGAATTGCTTTCTTTCGTTCATCACTCGGCCGGTTCTGCCTTGTAGATTTCCTTGTACTCAAAATAATTTTGCGCGTAACGATCGATGGACGCCTGATCCTCGTCCGTCAGCGGCCGCCGCACTTTCCCCGGCGATCCCATCACCAGGCTTCCCGGCGGAATCACAGTGCGCTCCGGAATCAGCGTCCCTGCCGCAACGATCGAGCCGGTTCCCACCACAACTCCATTCAGAATGATGCATCCCATCCCGATCAGGCAACGCGACTCGATTGTGCAACCGTGCAGCGTCACGCTGTGCCCCACCGTCACCTTGTCGCCCAAGACCAGCGGATTCGTGTCCCGCATCACGTGCAGCACCGAATTGTCCTGTACGTTCGAGCGCGCGCCGATGCGGATGTAGTGCACGTCGCCGCGAATCACAGCGCAGGGCCACACGCTCGAATGCTCGCCGAGTACCACGTCCCCGATGATCACGGCGGCGGGATCCACATACGCGCTCGCAGCGATTTGAGGCATGCGTCCGCGATAGCTTCGAATCACGATCCGTCTCCCGCGCGTGATTTTACTCGAACCGAGTGCAGCAAGCGGCAATCGCTAAAGAATCTGAACTACCGGACCGGCGTCGGCGGCATTTACCTGATCGAGCCGGGCGATTAAATTACGGGCCACCGCAAAAATGCTCTTCCCGCCCGGAGCATCTTCTCCGAGCGATGCCACCGGTTTGCCCGTGTCTCCGCCAATGCGAATCTGCGGATCGATTTCGATCTCCCCGAGGAACGGAATGCGGAACGCCTCCGCCATGTGTTTCCCTTCGCCGTGGCCAAACACATCGATCCGGCCGGAACAATGAGGGCAAGCGAAGTAACTCATGTTCTCGACGACGCCCAGAATTTCGACGTTTACCTGCCGGAACATCTCGACAGCTTTTCGCACGTCGGCGAGCGCCACGAGTGACGGCGTCGTCACCACCACGGCGCCGGTTACCGCGACGCTCTGAATCAGCGAAAGTTGCACGTCGCCCGTGCCCGGCGGCAGATCCACAATCAAATAATCAAGCTCACCCCAACGAACGCTCCGCAGAAATTGCTGCATCACGCTATGCAGCATCGGCCCGCGCCAGACGAGCGGCCGGTCGCCGGGATTCAGCAAGCCCATCGAAATCATCTTCAGGCCGTGCGACGTAACCGGAACGATGGTCTTGTCGTTTTCCGCGCGCGGCTGTTCATTTGTGCCAAGCATCACCGGCACGTTCGGCCCGTACACGTCCGCATCGAGCAAACCGACCGAACCGCCCAGCTTTTGGAGCGCGAGTGCTAGATTCACCGCTACGGTCGTCTTGCCCACGCCGCCCTTACCGCTCGCCACAGCAATCAGATTTTTCACGCCGGTGATCGGCGGCTTCTTTTCCAGTGCTTGCGCGTTTGGTGCTCCAGGTCCCGGAGGCATGATCTTCCTTTCGAATCCATTCGACTGCGAGCTCGCTCAGTCGATTCCACGATGAAACAACGAATCAGCAATGATAAACCGCCAAACCGAGGGCAGCAAGGAGCGGCTCGCCTTGCTTTCGCGCGCAGGCGATGCAAAAGCGAACAAATCGGTCCGCATCCGCGATGTTACACAGCGATGAATGGATGCATCTTTTTCGGAAATTCAGCGAAACCGCCGCAACTATTGCCGAAGGGTTGGGTTCCAATGGAAGGTTTCGATAGTCCTAGAAGCTCGTAAGTCATTCGGTTTGCCATCATAAGGAGAAACGCAATGCGTTACGCGAAAGCTACGGGTGTGTTCTTTGCTTTTCTTTCGGCAATAGCGCTATCCAGTTGCGGTGGGGGCGGAAGCAGTTCAGGACCAAATCCGGTGCAGGATCAGGCCACGGTTTATACGATCGGCACGGACGCGCCGCTACCGAGCGTCGTCTCGTGTGAAGTGCTGGTCAGCGGAATTACCCTCTATAACGGCTCGACGAACGTCAGTGTGCTTTCGCAGCCGGCCGAAGTCGATTTCGCTCAACTCAGCGGTCTTCACCAGCTGCTGGACCTCACGTCAGTTCCCACTGGCACCTACACGTCAGCGACAATCACCATCGCTTCGCCAGTGATCGGATTTATCGATACGTCGGTGAGCCCGCCGATCGTGAACACGATCAACGGCACGCTCTCGACCAACAGCGTCACTGTGAACTTCAGCGAGCCCGTGTCGGTCACGACTTCCGACCTCTTCGGCCTGCGCATGGAGTTTGACCTGCGCCAGTCGTTGCAAACCGATGCAAACGGTCAGGTGACCGGCGCCGTAAATCCTGTCTTCGAAGTCGCGCTGAAAAACTCGGCGACGGATGTGCTGCCGATTGATGAATTTCACGGCGGCGTTGTCGGCGTAACCGGTGCGAACACCTTCACGCTGCAGGGCCCGCATGGCCGCCAGTGGACGGTGCAAACGGACAGCAACACGGTGTTTGACGATCCGTCGATCGCGCTCAGTTCGTTCACCACAGACACGATCGTCGCGGTTTCCGGAACAATTGATCCGGTTACACACAATATCGACGCGTCCGAACTCGATGTGGTCTCAATGGATAACTTCTATCTCGACGGCCTTCTCACCAGCGTTCGCCCGCCCAGCGGCGGCGCTACGGCGGCCGATCTTTATGTCCGCGACGAATTGCCCGCCATCAACGGGATCTCCGACGGCCAAATCGAAACGCTCAGCCTGAACGGCACGGAGAACTACCACATCGAGCACATCAATCTTCCGCTCACCACGCTACTCTTCAATAATACGGCGCTCGCAGCGGGACAACGTGTGGGCATCGCCGGCGCATTGAGTACCACGAACGGCACAAGCACACTCACTGTGAAGCGCGTGGTGCTGCAACGGCAGGGCCAGGCGGGTACGTGGGTTCCGGGTAGCACGGTGATTCAAAACGGCAATCTCGGTTCGTTCTCGTTGAATGACAACTGGACCGCCGGCGTACTTCTGCCCCAACCGCTTCCAGTGCTTACCACCAACAACACGAACTTCATCAATCTGAGCGGCCTTTCGGCTCTTACGGGCGCGTCGCCGATTTCGATCCGGGTGGTCGGCTTCATCCTGATCGATCCGGTTACGGGTTTACCCGTGATGGTCGCGCGGTCGGTGGAGCAGTTGACGTCTTAATCCGTCATACCATTTATACGTCGCGACGCCGTCTCAGCACGGCGGCAACGGGCTCGCATCCCAGCGGTGCCGGCCCGTTGTTTTTTTGCGGGAAACGCTCGAAATCGGAAGGTTTGCGAATCGGGTGGAACCTACACTCGAAGTATCGAAGCGCAAAGCGTCCTACTCTTCCACCCTCACGGCAATGACGTCCTTACCTTTCACCGTCATTTCGATCGCAACGGGGGGACGTACCGCGGCGCCACTCACGGTCTGGCCGCGGACCAATCCGCCGGGCGCAGGTCCGAACTTGGTCAAATCAAAAACCGCGTGGCTGCAAGGATCGGCGATCATCGGGTGGTCGCTGTCAAAATGATAAACCGAGGCGAGCTTCGCTGTGTCCGTGACGTATTCCATCTGACAGGTGCCGAAAGGTTCGCGGAGCGAAAGCCCCCAGTAAATGTTATTCGGCAGCTTCACCACCACGGCGGGAATGTTATCGGCGGTTTGCGGAGCGCGAAACACAAAGCGCTTGAAGGACCAGGTCTTCGTCAGCTCCGCCGTGGCTGCTATAGGCCCCGGACCGAACGGCAAGTCTGCAGCTGCCGGCGCGACGGCAGGCGGTAAGTCGGTAGTGCCCGCAGCCACGGGTGGATTCTCCGCCTGGTGCAGGGCTCGCTGGTTCTCCCACCACTTCACGCCGAAGTACGCTCCGCCAATCACCGCAATGACGCCAAGAATCGCAGCCCAAAGTGCAGGCGAAGCGAACACGGGCGGCGTCGATGATCTTGTCGCGCGCGCGGCGCGTTTCGCTAGCTTCTCCGCTTCTTTCGCGCGCTTCGGATTATCGGTCACACCCGGGATAAACGGGTCTTGGGGCCGAAATGCGTCGGATTTCTTGGGTTCGTCGGACATATATCGTTGCGTGAAGGAAGATATAGCTTGGAAGGAATGCGACGGTTAATCAAGCTCCGCGTGGCGTAGTGTTGCGACAAATGCAAGAAGCGCGGGCACGGCGAATACGCCGTGGTAGCTAGGCGAGGCGTTTAACGGGGATGGAGTGGTGGGCGGCGTACTCGTGCAGGTTTGCGAGGCTCAAGACCAGCTCGAGCATGCGGTCGCGCTGCTCCGCATCGGGCTCGTCGGCGCCGGCTTCGAGTTGCTGCACCGTGGCAAGAGCGTCGGTGAGCAGCCACTCCAAATCCTCGGGGCGCAGAGGCTCGCCGCGCTGGCAGTGCGTGAAGGCCTGTTCGGCGCGAACCGAGGCTTCGTCCAAAAAGTGATTCAAGCAGAGTTGCGCGCAGGTGAGCGCGGGTGGAATCGGATTGATACATCCGGGCCGGTGGCATTCCCTCACGGTGCCGTTCATCTTCGTTCTCCCCGTCAGCCCTGTTCCGAGGGGGGGAGAGTAGCACAGTTTTTCGAATGTAAATGTCAACGAGTCGAAAACGCCAATGTTGCCGTGGCGCGTTCGGCTCGTCCGGCTTTTCGTATGAGCGAAGAGCGAAAAGCCGGACGCAGCACCATGCGAGAGACATCGGTGGATCACCGGATTTGAATGCTGCCGGAGCTGGTGCTCAACTCGACCGTCGGTCCGCCGCCGCCAACTTTCCCTTGCAGTTCTCGCGGACTGAGCTTTCCCTGCACGGCGATTTCGCGATTCGAATCGATGCTGCCCGAGCCGGTGTGTGCGACCAGGTTGAACGCGGCCTGCGGCGGCAGTTTGACGTTCAGATCGCCGGAGCCGGAGCGCAGCCGCCATTCGCCGGCCGGAGTTCCTTCCACGGAAATTCCGCCGCTGCCGGTCTGCGCGACGACGGCTCCGTTCGCCCCGGTGACTTCGATTTCGCCTGAGCCGGTGTGGATTTCCACATCCCCTGCCGCGGTTTGCTCGAAATGAATGCTGCCGCTGCCGCTTGAAGCGATCAGTCCTCCGGCAATACCCGCCGCTGAAATCGAACCGCTGCCGGCCGTCAGTTTGGCGCCACCGTGGACGTTCTTTAGATCGACGCTACCGGAACCGGTTTGCGCGTGAACTTCGTTACCGATGTTCGAGATGGTCAAAGAACCGGAGCCGCTGCTGGAATCAACCGGGCCGGCGACTCCATCGATTTTTTCGTCGCCCGAACCGGATTCCGACCGGAGTCTGGTTTGCGCCGGCACGACGAGTTCATAGCTGATCGAGATATTGCGTTTCCAATTGTCGTTCTCGATGTGGCCGATGCGGATCACATTGCCGTTCTGGTCGATCGGAGGATTAGACTCGATTTCTTGAATGTATTTCGTAACATCGCCCGATGGGTGGTTGGCGCGGATCGTAGCGTGAACTTCCACCTTCGAGGCGTCACCGGTCTTCACAACGATATTGCCAGCGCCAGTCTGGACATCAAGATCGACGGGACCGCTCACTGTGAGTGTGCGATCGAAGTGGCCTTCATCGCCAAACGGAGCGGACAACGCCGGAAAGTCAGTGAGAGAAGCGATTGAAGGCAGAGCGGGAATCGATGGGATCTCGGGGATTGCATCCATGCGCGGCTGATCCGGAAATGATGTGAGCCTTGGGCAGCGAGGGCATGGCCGGAATTGGCGGTGTAGGCGGAATACTGGCGAGCGCTGCGCCGAGGGAAAAGACAGCAAGCGCGGGCAAAAGACCTGATTGAAAGTTCATAGTGAATTCCTCCAGACGGATTCGTGCCTGTCTGACCGGGATACGCAGGGAAGGCAGGAAAAGTTCAAAAGAAAAGGCGCGCGAACGGCCGCGAGTGGCCGGTTCGAAATCGCGCGCTTTATAGGCATCAGGTGGGTCTAGGTTTCGGTGCCGTGGCACTTCTTGTATTTCTTACCGGAACCGCATGGGCAAAGGTCGTTGCGGCCGACTTTGGCGGCGCTGCGGACGGGCTTGGGCGGCTCGACGGGAGCCGAGCCCGCTTGATATTGCATTTGCTGCTGCTGGCGCTTTTGGCGGCGCGCGATTTCTTCGGGCGAAAATTGCGAGAGTCCGGCCGGTGGGCGCGGGCCGCCCGTGGAGGTGAGATTCGCCGGCGCAGGAGCCGGCGCAGGTGTGACGGATGCGCCGCCTTGTCCACCGATTCCGGGAGCAGGCACAGGAGCGATGGCACGCTGCGTGGGAGCGTTGGTCGGATCGGCCGGGCGCACCAAGAACAGGAAGCGCACGGCTTCGGTATCGATGCGGTTCATCAATTCGTCGAAGAGCGTGAAGGCTTCTTTCTTGAACTCGACCAGCGGATCCTTCTGGCCGTAGCCGCGAAGCCCGATTCCCTCTTTCAGGTGGTCGAGAGTGAGAAGGTGGTCTTTCCACTGACCGTCAACAACGTCCAGCAAGATGTGGCGTTCAAGCCAGCGCAACGTGGGTGCGCTAAAGAGCGCCTCTTTTTCCTCATATCGCGCGATCACTTTGTCGTGCAGTTCGTCCACGAGCTGATCGTGATTCAACTTCGCAAAATCGATGCCTACGGCCTTCGGATCGAAACCAAACTGGTTCAGAACTTCGTTCGAAAATTGTGTGACGTTCCACTGGTCCGGATGCTGTTCGCGGGGGCAGTAAGTTTCGACCATCTCGTTGGCGATGGCGTCCGCGCGTTCCAGAACGAATTCTTTTTGATCGCGGCCTTCGAGGAACGAACGGCGGAGGTTGTAGATGGTCTCGCGCTGTTTGTTCATGACGTCGTCGTACTCGAGCAGGTGCTTTCGGGCTTCGAAGTTCTGCGCTTCGACGGCCTTCTGGGCGTTCTCGATGCGGTTCGAGATGATCTTCGATTCGATGGGTACACCTTCAGTCATGCCCAGCCGGAACATTAGATTTTTCACTTTCTCGCCGCCGAAAATTCGCAGCAAGTCGTCTTCGAGCGAAAGGAAAAACCGGGATGAGCCGGGGTCGCCCTGGCGACCGGCGCGGCCGCGGAGCTGATTGTCGATGCGCCGGGCTTCGTGACGTTCAGTGCCCAGAATATGCAGACCGCCCATGGCGACCACTTCGTCGTGTTCGGCTTTGCATTGTTGTGCGAATTGCTCGAACACCGGTTTCCACTGATCGAGAGGAACCTGAAAAATCTTGCCTTCGATCTGGAAAAGGACCATCGCCTGGCTGGCCGCGCCATTCGTCGGAGCGGGCTGGCCATTGGTTTGGTTGGGTGCGCCGATTTGAAGCGCGGCGTCAGCCTGCGCGGCTGTCTCGGTGCCCTGCGGCGCGTTAATCACGGAACTCGCCGGTGCGTACGGCAGCGCGAGCTTGTTCTTGAGAAAATGATCGCGCGTCATGGCTTCGGGGTTGCCACCGAGCAGAATGTCGGTACCGCGGCCTGCCATGTTGGTGGAGACGGTGACCGAGCCCTTGCGTCCCGCTTGCGAAATGATGATCGCTTCGCGCTCGTGCTGCTTGGCGTTCAGCACCTGGTGCGGAATGCCTGCCTTTTTGAGGTGCGTGGCGATTTTCTCGGACTTCTCAATCGAAATGCTGCCGACCAGCACGGGTTGGCCAGATTCGAAATATTGACGGACGCCGCCGACGCGCGTGCCGTCTTCCTGGAGGATACCGTTCACCGCCGCTTCGTACTTTTCAGCTTCGGTGCGGTACACCACGTCTGAATTTTCGATGCGGATCAACTGGCGATTCGTGGGGATCGCCACTACTTCTAATTTGTAGATCTTGTCGAACTCAGGAGCTTCGGTTTCCGCCGTACCGGTCATCCCGGCGAGTTTCTTGTACATGCGGAAATAATTCTGGAAAGTGATGGTGGCCAGGGTCTGGTTCTCGCGCTCGATCTTCACGCCTTCTTTGGCTTCCACGGCCTGGTGCAGACCGTCCGACCAGCGGCGGCCGGGCATCTGGCGGCCGGTGAACTCATCGACGATGACGACCTCGCCTTCTTTCACCACGTAATCCACGTCTTTCTGGAACAGCGCGTGCGCGCGGAGCGCCTGGTGGACGTGGTGGAAGATGTCCATGTTTCCCGGATCGAACAGGTTGTTCAGACCGAGAAGCTTTTCGCACTTGGAGATGCCTTCCTCGGTGAGCGTGGAGGTCTTGTGCTTTTCATCGAGGGTGTAGTCGATGTCCTGGATCAGCTTGGGCATCACCTTGTCGATGCGCACGTACTTGTCGGTGGATTCTTCCGCCGGACCGGAGATGATCAGCGGCGTGCGGGCTTCGTCGATCAGGATGGAGTCCACTTCATCCACGATCGCGAAATGATGGCCGCGCTGGACGCACTGTGCCAGCTCGTACTTCATGTTGTCGCGCAGGTAGTCGAAACCGAATTCGTTATTCGTGCCGTAGGTGATGTCGGCGGCGTAGGCAGCGCGGCGCTGGACATCGTCCAGGTCATGCACGATCACGCCAACGGTGAGGCCGAGCATCTTGTAGATCGGACCCATCCACTCCGCGTCGCGGCGGGCGAGGTAATCGTTGACGGTGACGATGTGAACGCCCAAGCCGGTGAGTGCGTTCAAATAGGCAGGAAGAGTTGCGACGAGAGTCTTGCCTTCTCCCGTTTTCATTTCGGAGATTTTGCCGTGATGCAGAACGATGCCGCCGATCAACTGAACATCGAAGTGGCGCATGCCCAGCGTGCGGCGTCCGGCTTCGCGCACCAGCGCAAAGGCGGGGATCAGGGCCGGCTCGACGGCTTCCTTCAGGAGAGCTTTGTAGTTGGGATCCGTGGGGTCCAGCGTCTCGACGCGCTCCTGGACCTGCTTTTTGAGTTCAGCGGTCTTGGCGGCAATGCCCGCGTCGCTGAGCTGCTTCATTTCCGGCTCAAGCTCGGCGATGGCTGCGACGATAGGCTGAATGGCTTTCACGTCGCGCTCGTGTTTGGTTCCAATAAAGCGCGCGACGACGCTATTTATGATCTTTTCAACGTCCATATTTTCGTTTTAAGCGCATCCCCGCCCACAGTGGGCTTCGACCGCGTACCGGTTCCCCAAGAGCAAATGTAGTGGAACAGTGCTGTATGGCAGGAGTGGCTGCGCACACGCCGCAGAATTCCAATTCCCATTGTATCCGTTAGCGCGGTTTGGTGCAAAGCGGGGTAGGACGAGTGTGCGGTTGACAGGCGCGATCGGCGCATGGAAAAGCGCCGAGTTGGAGCCGATTTAGCGCGTACCATCGCGCTTTGTTTTCATGAAGTTCCGTAACATTTGAATCGCCGGAGCGCCGATTAGAGTTCGGTTTTGCGGGGAATACGTGCGTGGGAGATGCAAATTTGAAGGTGAGGGAGAGACACGCTCGTCATCCCAGTGGGATACCTCAATGCGAAGGAGCGGTTTTTCACTCATTCGAAAAAATGCTTTGTTAGTGACGATTAGAAATGGATCTGTGGTGCAGGCGCTGGAGTTAGAGGTGATTCTAATTGCACCGCGTCGATTAGAAATGGCGGAAACTACGGAGTGGTCTCGGTAGAAATACGGACGCGAGGTGCGATCAGGGTTCGGCGTGGGATTGGAACGCGTTCCCAGTTGGCCGCCGCCGAGCATGTGGCTCTCTCCGTGGGCTTATTTAAGTGCCCGACTGACGTTACCATATTGACATCATAATGTAAAGAGAATCGTGTGAGGCGATGGATTTCGGGGCGCGAACGGCTGCCAGATCAAGGCGCCGCGGTGACCCGCCGTTACAGGAAGCGAGGAGCGGGATTTTGAGCGGTGGCGTCAGGAGTGGGCCGACGACCTACGTGATTGCTCGGTTCGTTCTGAGTTCTCGAACCATTCGGAACCCACGAAACGATAGGGCACCCCCAAAAACCAAGGCTCAAGGCATAAAAGGATACGCCATCCGCGAACTCTTATTTGCCTGGCTGTACCGTTTCCCTCGCTACGGACGACAGGATTGAGCTGTGGTCGTGCGCCCCGGTTTCGAACGTCAGCGTCCACTTATTGAATGCCTCGCCAGGAACAGGCAAACGGTCAGAAAACGAGACTGAAGATTCGTTCTCTGCGCTAGAAATGTCTCCGACCCCAACTTCCGGCACGAGCGGAATAGCTGCCGTGTGCCCAAGCAACGCCATATAGAACTTCCCCGCCTCGAGCAACCCTGAGGCGCCGAGAGGCGCCTTATGGAGGCGGAGCAACGCATTGAAAGCAGCGATATTGTGAGGGTCACTCTCCGCATGCGGCACCTCGAGCATGCCCGATGTTGTCGGAATTATCCAGACGTACTCCGAGCTTGCCACCTTGACCACTGAGAAGGTGGTGTAATCGTCAGTTTCTGACGTGATCCGTCGGAACCGCAACACCGTTGCTCCGACCACTAGTGGAGAGTCGATTTTGGTGCATGCCCACGGCTCCCGAAGATCATAGCCGTAGGCTTTGAGTATGGATGCCCCCGCGCCCTTACTAAGCGACGCGAGCAGTGGCGTTGCTTTGCACGGTTCGCCTCCGCCAGCTGGTTGCGGGTTAACCATCGACTTTTGATGAGGACCTAGTAATGAAATTATGACTAATCCTAAGGTAAACATAAGACTCTTAGTTATTTTGGATCCCCTAGCAAATCCCATGCGCGTTGGTCGGCTGCTTTTTCACGGTCGTATCCATGTTGGTCCAGTTCGCGTTGCGCTTCCGCAACTCCTGGTTGCGATGAATAAGAGCTGCCATATTCATGGTAGAGCTGTCGTAAATGTTCGGCTGGCAAGATGTCTTGACGAAGGCTGGCGCCCCCCCGCCTGGGTCTGAGCGTATTCAACGTGACCGAATTCGTGGGCCATCACGTAGGCTTGTCTCATTGCAGCGTCATTATTGAGCGTAGATCCGTGGATGTAGCCTGCGTCCTTGCTCATTGTATTGCGTATATCGCCTGTCTTTTGCGAAAGAGTTACATTCACGCTCGTGAGCTTCCCGGCTTTGTCCCAGACGTATCCGTCGGTTTTGGATGAAGATGATTTGCTATCCCATGCCATATGGACGGTCAGAGTTCTGTCTTTATTTAGTGTGTCCCACTGTTTCTTGGCTCCCTCGTGAGACATATAATTTTTCTTCCATTTTTGATAGTTCTTATTATTTTCTACACCGCTTTCATCGATAAGGTGCCCATCTAGATCAGCGAAACTTTCTGGGTTATCTCGCGCCATGGCGTAAAGGTTGAGAGTCTGAGGGTTGGTGAGGTTGGCGTACGGAACGAGGAGCGGGGGTGGAGGACCAGTCGGGAGATTCCCAGCGGCCGAAGGAGGAGGAGTAGTAGCGGGCGCCGAAGTCGTCGTTGCCGGTTTCTTCGTCGCGTTTCTTGCCTTCGAATTTGTAATTTTCGGCGCAACTGGTGGTGTATTCGCGCTCACCGCCGAAGGGATAGAAGTCGGCGTCATAGTAGGGACTGCCGGCGGCGGAGGGAAGGATCACGCGGTTGGTGCCGAGCATGTCCTCGGCGTAGAAGGTGATTTCGCCGCTGGCATAGCGATGGGCGATGCGTTTGGAGCCGAGGAAGACGAACTCGTCGGTGATGTTGCCGGAGGTGTAGCTAATGTTATCGCGTGGGGAAGGCTGCCGGGTCAAGGCGCTGCGCTGACCCGCCGTTACAGGACGCGGGGAGCGGGCTTTGGAGCGGCGGCCTTAGCAGTGGGGCGATAACCTGCCTCATTACTTGTTTGCTTGGCTGCGAAATCTAGTCTCGCACGCTTCGAAAAATCACGAAGCGATGCGCCACCCGCAAAAGCTAAGGCTCGCGGCCTAGGATAGGCCACCCCCCGTGGATGCCGCCAGATACGTAGGCAGTTGAACCACTGGACGATAAGCGGAAAACGCGGCAAGCAAGCCATCCAGTTCCCGTTCGTCATCTGTGACCAAGTAAAGGGATCCGTTCTGTCGCGCATAGGCGAAATGCCTGCGCCCGTGGGGAACGTAATATGCATCCCATCCCCACAACAATGCGAGTGTAAAGAACGCTTGTGCGTCAACCATTTCGTCAGTACGAAACAGTTGTGCGGGAGCGTTCTCGATTGACGCTCCTGCTCCATAGCCTCGACGCATTTGTTCGACTGCTTTAAGGCCGCATTGCTCAATCTGCGGTGTGCCCGTGTCCCACGTCGTGTACCACACAAGCGCTCCAAAAAATTCATAGCTATGATCGTTGGCTACCAGCGCATAAGCGAAGGCGACTGTCCGCGCCGCCTCGCTCGGTAAATCAATTCGGCATCCGTAAGTTCGTTTCTTGTCGTAACTAAGATGGTCGGTCGAGTCGACCTTCACGCCCGATGGTGACCCAACGCACCACCGCTGGGAGCTGGTCAAAGGTGAGCGTCCTCATAAGCCCTACAGTGCGGCAGCGGCCGCGGCGAATTCGAGTATGTGGATTATAACAGCAGCACCGGTCGCGGCTGTCCCGACTACCACTACCCCCTTCAGAATCTGATTCCCGTCTATCTCCCAATGCGTGCGCTTGCCCGCACCGTTGTCGTGACAGCTCGTCGGGTTTCCGTTGACATCGAGGGGAGCGGGGATTGGGGACGCTTCAGGCTGCTGTCAGGGTAGGTCGGCGCTGGGCTGGGTTTCCTGGTCGCGTTTCTTGCCTTCGAATTTGTAATTTTCGGCGCAACTGGTGGTGTATTCGCGCTCGCCGCCGAAGGGATAGAAATCGGCGTCATAGCAGGGACTGCCGGCGGCGGAAGGAAGGATCACGCGGTTGGTGCCGAGCATGTCCTCGGCGTAGAAGGTGATTTCGCCGCTGGCATAGCGATGGGCGATGCGTTTGGAGCCGAGGAAGACGAACTCGTCGGTGATGTTGCCGGAGGTGTCCGACTCGTCGAGGATGGTGGAGCCGGCGCCGTACCAGTAGAGCTTGATGCCGTTTTTCTCGATGCGATTGCCGTCGCCGTCGTAGGTGTAGTTGGTGGTTTCGCGGGGGAAGGCTGCCGGGTCAAGGCGCTGCGCTGGCGCGCCGCTACGGGAGGCGTGGGGCTGAGGCGCCGCGAGGGAATAGTCGGAGAGGGAGGAATTGCGGGCGGGGATTTAGCCGGGCCCTAGGCTTCGGGTATCCCAGGGCCCGTACCCATCGGAGGCGAGCCGCATGTGCACTGCGGTCCGCCCATCCCGTCGTGAGCAAACACGGCGGAATCTTTTGTGGTCATGCCCGCGCGGTGGCTGATTCGGATGTATCACGAGATGGCGGAGGAGGTATGTACGGAGGCGTACCGAGCGCGTGAGTGGAGGGTTCGCGCGCGAGCGTGGCGAGTGGTCGTGAGCTGTTTGGGACTTTGACAAAGGCCGCGGGCGGATCGACCACGCTACCTCGGAGCTCCTGCAGAAGTCGGGTTCGAGGGCGTGGGCGGGGAGCACTGTGGGCGCGTGGTAGAATTTTGCGCGATGACTGCGAACTTGCTAGCGGAGAGAATTGCGTCGGTGCGGGAGAGGATGGCGCGGGCGGCGGCGCGGGCCTTGGACGCAGGAAGGCGCGAAGAGGGAGCCGGGGATGTGGCGTTGATTGCGGTGACGAAGACGCAGTCGGTGGAGGCGATGCAGGAGGCAGTCGAGGCAGGGCTGACCACGTTTGGCGAGAACCGGGTGCAGGAGTGGGAGACCAAGCGCGGCGCGTTTGCGGAGGCGGGCGTGCGGTGCCACTTGATTGGGCACTTGCAGACGAACAAGGCGCGGAAAGCGGCGGCTATTTTCGACCGGGTGGACTCGGTGGACAGCATCGCGGTGGCGCGGAAGCTGGATGAGGCGTCGGGAGCGGAGGGCAAGCGGCTGGGCGTGTTGATCGAGGTGCATCTGAGCGGCGAGGAATCGAAAACGGGTGTGGCGGAGAAAGATCTGGACGCGCTGACGGATGCGATTCGCGGGTTCACGAAATTGAAGCTCGAGGGATTGATGACGGTGCCGCCGTTTTTTGAGGAGGCGGAGAAGGTGCGGCCGTATTTCCGGAGGCTGCGTGAGCTGCGGGACGCGCTGAGGGCGCGGACGGGGTTGGGACTGGTGGCTCTGTCTATGGGCATGAGCCACGACTTTGAGATTGCGATTGAGGAAGGCGCGACCGAGGTGAGAGTGGGATCGGCGATATTTGGCGAGAGAGCGAAGAAGGTGTGATTTGGGCGAGTGGTTTGAAGGGGCGTGGGGCGGCTGCTAGAATCGGTGCGGGATTGAGGGATTCCGGCGGAAGTTTTGTTCCGCGGGCTGGGGCAGCAGCGAGGAGCGTAGGAATGCTTGATGTGAAGGCCATCCAGGACGAATTGAAGAGGTTGAAGCTGGATGGTTGGCTGTTCTTCGACCATCACCGGCGGGACCCGATCGCGGCGAGCATTTTGAAATTGGGCGACGGGATGGCCACGCGGCGCTGGTTCTATTTCATTCCGGCGAAGGGCGAGCCGCGGAAGCTGGTGCACCGGATCGAAGCGGGCGTGCTCGACGGCGGTGCCGGGGACGAAGCAGGTCGAATATTCCGGGATGGGAAGAGTTGCACAAGTGGCTGAAGCAAATTTTTCCGGCGCGACGAAGATCGCCATGCAATATTCGCCGGAAAACAACATTCCGTACATCGGGCTGGTGGATGCCGGGACGGTCGAGCTGGTCCGCAAGCTCAAGAAGAAAGTGGTCAGCTCCGCGGACTTGGTGCAGAAGTTCGAAGCGAGCGTGGACGCCGAGCAGCTTCGACGCGCATCTCGAAGCCGGCCAAATCATCGACCGGATCACGCAGGAGGCGTTCGCGCGCGCGGCCGGCTTCGTGCAGCGAGTGCAAGCCGCTCACCGAATTGGAACTGCAGCAATGGATTCTCGAACAGTTTCGCGCAGAACGGGCTGACGACAGCCGACCGCCGATCGCCGCCGTGCAGCCGAACAACGGCAACCCGCACTACGAGCCGAAGCGCGACGGTCGACGGCCGATTCGCGCGGGCGACCTGCTGCTGCTCGACATCTGGGCAAAACTCGACCAGCCCGGAAGCGTCTACTACGACATTACTTGGATGGGCTACATGGGCGCGCGCGTGCCGGACGCCTACGCGAAAATATTCCGCATCGTGCGCCGGCGCGCGACGCCGCGGTGGAGTTCGTGAAGGAGTGCGGTGGCGAAGGGCCGCCGATTCACGGCTGGGAAGTGGACCGCGTGGCACGCGAAGTGATCTCGCAAAGGCGGGTACGCGAAAAATTTCGTTCACCGCACCGGGCACAGCATCGGGAAGAGAAGTCCACGGCAACGGCGCGAACATGGACAGCCTCGAAACGCGCGACGACCGCCGAGATCGGTGCCGCACACGTGTTTTTCGATTGAGCCGGGAATTTACCTGCCGGAGTTTGGGATTCGCAGCGAAGTGAACGTGTATGTGAGCGAGAAAGAAGCGCGCGTGACCGGCGCGATTCAGGAAGAAATTTTGCCGCTGCTGGCCTAGGTGAACGTGGACGAACCGCTCCGGCAGGAAAGTCTCCCTCACGAAGTAGAGCACCCGCATGCGACGGCTTCCCTTCCCGCGGAAGAGCGTCGCGGGACTGCGGACGAAATTCCGGAGCCGCCGGCGACCGCGCAAAACGTGGAGCCGGAAGTGGCGGCGGCGATTACTTCGGCGAACGACGATGCGCGGGAGCTGGAATTTTTGGATAGCGACAGCTCGCCGCGGACGTTGTCATCGGAAATCGGGCTGCGGGTTGTGGCAGGGCTGGTCGCGATTGCGGCGTGGGCCGTGCCGGGACTGGGGCACGTGATCACGAAGCGGTGGGGGCGAGGGCTGGTTTTCTTTGTGTGCGCGGGCGGCCTTGCGGTGACGGGATATTTACTGCGCGGAAATGTGTTCGCGCAGCATTCGAGCGACCCGTTTGGCCTGCTGGGATTTTTGGCGGACGCGGGATCGGGAGTTTTTTATTTTGCGGCGAAGTTTTTTGAGGCGGCGGGGCCGGATGTGTCGCGCGCCGCGGGAGATTACGGGACGCGATTGATCGCGGCGGCCGGGATTGTGAACCTGCTGGGCGTATTTGACGCGTACGAAATTGCGATGGGACGCCGGGCTTGATTCGCGCATCCAACTGGCTAACTAGCGGCGCATACCGCGTGGCCGGAGTGCGGCCACGGTGAGTGGAAGCTTTGTGGGCATGAGCCACTTTGCGACGATGGCGCTGTACTCCGCGCTGGTGGCGGGCGCGCTGGCGTGCCTGACGCAGAGAACGACGGCGGCGCGGTTCCGCTACGCGGCGATTACGTTTTCGCTTTTCATGGTGGTCGGAGTAGGGATTGCGTGGTTGATGTACCCGTTGTCGCGCTGAGCGGCTCGGAATGATCGGCGCGGACGAGCGCGGGAGAAGACGGTGAGCGATTCGAAGGTGGATTTGTGCGGACGCTGCGGAGCGGAGATCGATCCGACGCGGCGCGTGGATTTCACGCTGAAGGACGGCACGCGGGTGTGCGATTCGTGTTTCGTGAAGGGGACGAAGAGCCCGACGCGCGAGGCGGGAAAGGCGCGGGAGTAGCGGGCCGGCTTTGCTCGCTTTAGCGATTTTTGGGTGAGCGTTTTTGTGGAGCGCGTTTGGTGGCGGGTCCGGCGGCGCCTTTGGTGAGGTGCCAGGAGTCGCACCACTGGCACGGGTAGGCTTTCAGATTTTCCGGCGCGTTGTTCGTGGAGATTTGGTGCGCGGCCGTATCGAGAGCTTCACGCTCGGTGAGATATTTGCGTTTGCCGGTGACGGGGCAATTGTCCGCGTGGTCCATGCTGTTCCCTGCCGCGTTGTGCTACTTTCTTACACTGAAATTCATGAACGAGAAGCGCTGAACCCGTTGCGCTTGCGCACAATCTAGCACCGAACCCTACATGACTGAAAAAACTTCGGCGGAAGCGAGCTATCTGGAATCGGCGCGCCGCGATTGGGACGCGCGAGCGCGGGAGAACGCGCGGGCGTACATCAACTGGCCGGACGAGCCGAATGAGGAAGAGGCGTTTTTCGCGTCGGGAAAAGTGGATTACGACCGGTACGTGACGCCATTTTTGAAAAGTTTGAATTTCGATCCGGCCGGCAAAGCGGCGCTGGAGATCGGGTGCGGGATCGGAAGGATCGCGAAGTGGATGTCCGAGGATTTCGCGTCGTACACGGGCGTGGATGTGTCGCCGGAGATGGTGGCGAAGGCGAATTCGTACGGGCGCGCGCGGGCGCGATTTTTGGCGGTGTCCGGCGGGGACTTGCAGGGCGTGGCGGATGCGAGCGTGGATTTTGTGTTTTCGTTCGCGGTGTTCCAGCACGTGCCGAGCAAGGAAGCGATCTACGGATACTTTCGCGAGACGGCGCGCGTATTGCGGCCGGGCGGAATTTTCCGGCTGCATATGAAGGGCGTGTGGACGCTGCCGCTGGGGCGATTGATGGTCGAGGCGGGATTTCGAGACCGCGGACGCGAGGAGCCGTCATCGAAGCACGGAGCGCCCTTTCTGAGAGTGCGGAAGCTGGATACCTGGCAGGGGCGCGCGATACGTCCGGATGAGGCCGTGCGCGAGCTCGAAGCGGCGGGGCTGAGCGTGGAAAGCACGGATGGAGAATGGACGCCGATGATGTGGGTGGGCGGGCGAAAGCCCTAAGGATTTTGTTGACGCGTGGGTCGTGGTGATTAAACGTTGGTGAGGTAGCGGTCGCGCAGGATGTTCAGGTGGTGCTGTTCGTGGCCGGCGAGATGGTAGATCAGGCCGCGCACGGTGGCTGAGTTGCCGTCGGCAGTTCCCCGCCGCAGTAACATTTCATCCGTAAAACTATTGAAGAGCGCGATGCTGGAGCGGCGAACGTCGGCGTACTCGTCCAGCATGTCTTCCAGGTGACGTTTGTTCGCGTTCGCGTATTTGTTGAACAGGTCCTGATCGAAACCCGGCAGATCGGTGGGATCGTTGCGGGCAAAGCGGAGCGCGCGGTAGGCATAGACGCGCTCGTCGTCGATCATGTGGTTCAGGACTTCTTTCATGGTCCACTTCCCCGGCGCGTAGCGGTAGAGCAGACGTTCCTCCGGAAGGCCGCGGTACAAATTCGCGATAATTTCGGCGTTGCGCTCCAGATGGATCAGGATCGGGCCATCGTCCGGCGTGAGATCGACGTACATGGAAGCGTAGGCGGCGTATTCCCCCGGCTGCGGCTTTTCGATTTTGCGGAGGGCGGGCATGGCGGGTTATCGAAGCTCGGCTTCGAGGGCGATGGGGATGCCGTCGCCGGTCCGGACCACGCGGATGGCATCGTGCGGAATAACGATCGAGTTGGGACCGCGCGTGCCGACGATGACCAGACGATCTCCGGGCGCGGGACAGGCGGAGGTGACGCCGGTGCCGTCGAGGTCGAGCTGCGCGGCGATGGGCGCGCCCAGCTCGCACAACTTCACGTGGACCGCGCCGGAGAATTTGGCGGGCGCGGCGATCGCGATCTTGAACGGCGGCTTTTGCGACGCGCAGGAGAGCAGCGAGACGCAAATCGCGAACATGGAGACGAGGCGGGATTTGGGCAAACCGGCCGGCATGAATTCCCCTTGGTCGGTACGACTCGGAACTGTAACACGGAAATTTGGGAAAAGACTCGGGGTGAAACTGTATGGAGGAGCGGCTGGCGCAATACTTCGGCAATGTTGCTGATCGGATTCATCCCTGGTTTTCCGGGCGTGGCGTGGGAGGAGGTTCCCGTTTGGATGGGCGCTGTCGTGCTGCTCGCGCTGGTCGTACCGGCGGTCGTCAAACGATAGCGCGGACGCTAGGGGGCGGCGTTTATGGTGCGTTGGGCCGAGCCGCAGGCGAGAAGCCGCAATCCGTTTTTATACAAATTGTCGCCGGCGCGTGAAGGTGGAAGCCAAATTGCGATACGACTAACGGCATCACAGTGTGCAGAGCATACTGAGCGACTTCGGATGCGAGCTTGGCATCCGCTGCAGTAACATCCTCGCCGAGATGCACGACGCGGTTTCGAAGTTTCGCTAGGTCGATTATTTCTTCCCAGTATGTCTGCTGCATCGCATGACGCTTGAACTTCTTCAGCGAGAAATGACCATACTGCTCAAGGATACGCGCGAGGAAGTTCGTAATCTCACTTCCCTTTCGAAGGTCGGTAGTCTCTTTCACGATTATCGCTGCGAGGTCTTCGTCGTGGATGAATCCAGCGAGAATCGGACGCAGCAAAACGTATTTCATCGTGATTTCGGTTGATGATGCAGAGAACACAAGCGAGGCTCTCGGGAAGGTGGGCAGTAGGGCGGTCGCGTAGTTCAAACAGTTGAGTGCTTTTTCAGCGACGTTCGGATTCTCTGAATAGAATTGCTGTAGCCGCTCGACGCGGAAGTCTTCAATCGCCTGCTCGCGATTCTGTTCGTAAAACTGCTCCGCAAGCTCTGGTTGATTGTCTTCGATGTATTTCAGAGCCTGTGCTTCCGCGCACGCTTCACCGGCAGCTTCCATCGCTGCTTCCGACCGCGCCTCTTCATCCCAGAAATCTTCGTCGTCGCCCATGCGCGAAGTCTAGCACGTCCTATGCTACGCTCGGCATATGGCACCAGCGTCAACTGAGCACTGGGGCGGCGCGATAGTCGCTTACTTGTCTCAGAGTACTCGTAGCCTCTATCGCTCTCGGCGGCATTTGGAAAGAGTGGCACGAAAAGAACAAACGGGAGCGCGGAAAGAGTAAGCGTATCTATGTCCTGCTGACAGTCCTGACTGTCGCGCTTCTAGCGTTCACTCTTCTCGATACTCACTTCACTCGAAAAGACGCGGCGCAGGCGGAGTCAGACGCAGATACTCGGGATGCGCAGAACAAGCAAAAAATCGAATTACTAACACAACAGGTTTCGGACCTTCGAGCCGACTCCAATGCAGCGACGGTGACGTTCACAAAAGCATTCGGGACGATGTCGGACAAACTTGCCGAATTAAAATCGAAGGTCACAAACGCCGAACTGCTATCGGAACTCGATCAAACTCAACAAGACCTCAAGGCAACTCAAGCTAAGCTCAACGCTCCGAAAGCTGTCGTGATAGCGAGTTTCTTTACTTCGGAGGGGACAACACAGGACCCGATACTTTCAACTTATGCCGTACCGACATCTGGAATAGTGACTGTTGACCTGACGATGCTGAACAACACGGATGTCAATGCGCTTTCGGGCGACCTTGCAATTTCCATCTGCGACGAATGTAAATATGCGGTCGAACCGTCAGGCTTTTCTAATCTTTCGGGGTCGCCGCAGAACCAGCGCAACTATTCGTTCGCGCACGTACTAGCTGTCTCTAGAACAACAAAAATTCCGGTCGCAATTATTCCGCCTTCCGGGGCGCGGCAATTTCAAATCCGCGCCGAGGTCAGGTGCGAGAACTGCACTGGCCAGCTGTCGACCTTAGTTGTAAATCTTCCCCAAGAGCCGTTGTTTCTGAACCGCAATCCATGAAGATTGGCTGTCAAGCCCGATGAAGGCGGCACCCAAGCATTCCCCTATCCCATACTAGCTATCCCGGCTCCCCCTCTACCTCGGAATCTTCGTTTACTTCCGCGAGGTACTCCGCGAGCACGAGCAATTACTCGTAGCCGCTTCTCCTATCTTTGCCACCTGTAGGAACCATGCGCTTTAGCTCGCGACTGTCGTCGTTCTTCGTTGAGGTCGCAGAATTCGACAGCAGGTTCGTTTAGCTACGATGAGATTATTTGCTGGTGTACGTGTGAAATAGGCGGGTTTGTGCGTTGGAACAAGGCGGCGCGGGGTGGGGCGAGGGCCGAAGGGCTTATGCTACAATTTGTGGGCTGGGTTGCGGTGAAATTTGGGATCCGGCGCGGCGTTTTTGGCTTGGTGCGGGGCGCCGCAGGATTGACGATTTGCAACAGGGCCGAGTTAGCTCAGTTGGTAGAGCAGCCGATTCGTAATCGGCAGGTCCCCGGTTCAAGTCCGGGACTCGGCTCCACTTTTTTTCCTGCCTGAAGTGAATCACTACTAAAAGAGATATTTGGACTTTGGCGGATCGCGTCTGCCGCGCCGACTTTGAAGCCGAAGCTCGCGCGTGATACTTGCCCGCGTAGTGCGGGGACGACCGTGCCCAGCCTTCGGCTTCGAGCGTTTGGGGAGTGCGGAGGTCTGCGGAAAAGCGGCGTTAGGAGCCGCCGCACTCCCATAAAGTTGGCCGGCGCCGAACGATGTTGCGCGCCATGTGGCCTCCCGGTTTCGAACAGCTGTGCTGCTGGCCAACTGAGCCATGCCGAGCTGAGGCTTTCGCCAGATCGTAAGGCGACCGTCCCGCATTGCGGGACTGGGGGACGAAGGTATTTGACAGGTACGTAACGCGAGAGATACGCTGCGCCCCAGAAATCAGGCCCCGCCCGTTTTTGTGCAAACCACGCTCAGCCGTACTGAGGTAGCCGCGAATGGAACGAACGCAGGATACGTCTTTTGAGTTGAGGCAGGTACTCGAAGCGGAGCTGGCGGAGATCGGCAAGATTCGCGAGCTGCGCAAGACACGTTCGCTCGAGGTGGCGAAGGGAGACGAACGGAACGCCGCGGCGGAAAAATCGAAGACCGCTGGGGAAACGCCGGTGGAGAAAACCGACGCGCCGTGGGTGAAAACGGTGAAAGCGGCACACGCGGCGAACCTGACCGGGCTGTGCTTTTCGGGGGGCGGGATCCGGAGCGCGACGTTCAATCTGGGCGTGCTGCAGGCGCTGGCCGAACTGAAGCTGCTGCGGCGGTTTGATTATCTTTCGACGGTATCGGGCGGCGGATACATCGGAAGCTGGCTGGCGGCGTGGATCGCGCGGCAGAAATCGTTTGCGGCGGTGGAGCAGCGGCTCGGAAACAGCCGCGTGGCGCAGGATGAAAATAAGGAGCCGCAGGAGATCCGGTTCCTGCGGATGTACAGCAACTATCTGACGCCGAAGATCGGCGGGCTGAGCGCGGACACCTGGGCGATGGTGGCCGTGTACGCGCGAAACATGCTGCTGAATCTGGTGGTGGTGCTGGGCGTGCTGGCGGCGCTGTTGATGGTGCCGCACGTGGTGGTGCAGGCGGTGAATCGTTTTCAGGGCGGACCGAAAGCGGCGGAGGCGGTGGGCATCTGCGCGCTGGTGGCGCTGGCGGTGGCGTATGCGGCGATGTTTCGCAATATGGCGTTCGTGGATGGCGATTGGATCGAAAAGTGGCTGTGGACGACCGGACCCAAACAGATTTTCGGATTCGTGTGCGTGCCGCTGATGGCGCTCGCGTTTCTGGGAGCGCTTTGGGGTTGGCGGCTGAGGCCGGCGATGCCGTGGCTGGAGCTCGCGCTCGGCGGTGGCGCGGTGTTGGCGATAGTGTGGCCGGTGGCGATGACGGCAGTGATGCTGGTGGGCGGCGCGGTCGGCGACGCCGATAAGAATGCGCGACCAGAGCGCGGGTCGGACGAGTGGAAAGCCAAGTGGTCGCGTGCGCTGCGATACGGAATGCTGGGCGGGTTCGTGGCGGGAGCGTTGACCGGCATTTTATATGGGACCGCGGCCGAATGGATTGGGAAGTGGAACGGCGAGGCGATGCTCGCGTTTGGAGTGCCGGCGATGCTGGTGCTGCTTTTTTTGTGCAGCACGGCGCACATCGGAATCATGGGGATCGCATTTCGAGAGGCGAAACGCGAATGGTGGGCGCGCGCGGCGGGACTGATGCTGCTGACCGGCGTGGGCTGGATGATTTTGTTCGCGATGGCGCTGCTGTTTCCGAAGTTCGTGCGAACGGGCGACGCGGGAACGATCTGGAAGACGGTGCTTTCGTGGAAGGTTTTGACGCCGGCGTGGCTGGCGACGACGATCGGCGGCGTGATCTCGGGAAAATCGACGGCCACGGGAGAGCCGGGATCGGAAGGCTGGCGGGACGTGCTGGCGAAAGTGGCGCCGTATGTTTTCATCGCGGGGCTGCTGTGCTGGATTGCCTGGACGCTGGATGCGGTGCTATCCGCCTACGGCGCGCGATTTGAAAGCTGGCTGTGGTCGCACGGGATCGACGACGGCGGCTTTGGGATGCCGGTGGTGCTTTTGGTTGGCTGCGCGGTGGTCGCTACATTCATGGCGTGGCGCGTGGACATCAATCAATTTTCGATGCACATGTTCTACCGGAACCGGCTGGTGCGCTGTTATCTGGGCGCGTCGAACACGGATCGCAAGCCCAATTTGTTTACGGGATTTTGCGCGAGCGACGATTTGCCGTTGAAAAATCTGGCGGCGGACCCGAACAACAATGGAGGCGTGAACGACGGGTACGACGGGCCGTATCCGGTGCTGAACGCGGCGCTGAATCTGGTGAAGGGCAAGGATCTGGCGTGGCAGGAGCGGAAGGCGGAATCGTTTGTGATGGCGCCGCAGTATTGCGGGTATGACGTCTGGCTGGAGCAGCAGGATAGCCCGGTGGCGCAGGAGGAAAGCAACCCCACCGCGGACGGTACGAGTGTGAAAGGCGCGACCGCCGCCGGCACGACCGCAGAAACGAAGATCGTCGAGGGTAAACCCGTCGAAGCGCAGCTCGGCGCCGGCAAGAAGGGCGATGTCAAGAACACCGAGCCTAAACTCGGACCGTTGGACAAGTATGGATACCGGCCCACAATCGACTACGCATTCGCGCGGCCACTGAACGGCATCAACCTGGGGCTGGCGATGGCGATTTCCGGAGCGGCGGTCAGCCCAAGCATGGGTTTTTATACGACGGCGCCGGTGGGATTCCTGATGACGGTGTTCGACGTGCGGCTGGGGCAATGGCTTGGGAATCCGCGCGATCCGGAAAAGTGGAAGGAACCGACGCCGAAATTCGGACTCGCGTATCTGATGAAAGAACTTCTGGGCGGAACGAACGACGAAGCGGGCTACGTCTATTTATCGGACGGCGGGCACTTCGAAGATCTGGCGCTATACGAGATGGTGAAACGGCGGTGCGGGCTGGTGATCGTGTGCGACGCGGAAGAGGACGGCCAGTATCACTTCGCGGGACTCGGTAACGCGATCCGCAAATGCCGGATCGATATGGGCGTGGATATTCAGCTGGATATCAGCGCGATTGTGCCGGATCCCGTAACGAAATTGAGCCAGTCGCACTGCGCGGTGGGGACGATCCATTACGAGAATACGGACCCGGGCGCGCCGAGCGGCACGATTATTTACGTGAAGGCTTCCTTGGTGGGCGACGAGCCGACGGACGTGAAAAATTACAGCAAGGAGTGCCCGGCATTCCCGCACGAATCGACGGTGGACCAGTGGTTTTCGGAGACGCAGTTTGAGAGCTACCGCGCGCTGGGATATCACACGATTGCCAGTTCGTTCCGAGCGCCAGAAGCGATCAAACCGAAGCCCATCAAGTTCGAGCTGACCGTGGGCGAGACCAAGGTGCCGATTGAGGTGAATCTGCCGGCGGTGGCGCCGGGCGGTGCTGCGCCGTCACTGGTGGTTTCGGCCATGCCGGCCGTGGATGCGGTGCCGGGGCCGGGAGCGGTGCCGCGCGATCCGCAGGTTTGGCTGGACGCGGCAGAGGATGCAGAGAAGCCGGCGTATCAGCTTGTGGAGGAGGCGCTGACGAAGTTTGGATTTGATATGGCACTGCTGAAAGCGACCCCACTTGCTGCGGCTGAAGCGAAAAAGAATGGCGGGCACTAGACAGGCATGCGGGACTGGCGCGCAGACAGGAGTGTCTGCGCCACGGTTTGTGGCGCGATTGACGAGGCCGGCGGGGAGCGTGTTCTAACGGTGAATGAGTGCTCGTAAGTGGACAGTCCCGCGATGCGGGACTGTCCTGCTGTGGAGGTCAGTTCACGGATATGGTTTTCTTGAGCTTGATGTCGGCGGAGGATGCGCCGATTTGGATATTGATCTGGTCGGGCTCGATTTGCCAGGAGCCTTTTTCGACGCTCCAGTAGGCCAAGTCGCTGGCTTTCAGAAGGAATTGCACGGTGGTCTTTTTTCCTGGAGCTAGCGAGACGCGGCGGAAAGCTTTGAGTTCTTCGGCGGGGCGATCGACTTTCGAGCCAATGTGCGAGACGTAGAGCTGCACGACTTCATCGCCGGCGCGCGAGCCGGTGTTTTTCACTTCGACGTTCACTCCCACCTGACCATCGGCCGCGAGCCGATCGGCGCTGGTTTTCAAATTCGAATATTCGAACGTGGTGTAGCTGAGGCCGTAGCCGAAGGGATAGAGCGGCTTACCCTTGAAATACATGTAGGTGTGGCCGTGGCGAATGTCGTAATCCATCATCGGCGGAAGCTGATCGAGGGAAGCGGGCCAGGTGGTGACGAGGCGGCCGCCGGGATCAACGTCGCCGAAAAGCGCGTCGGCGAGCGCGTTGCCTTCTTCCTGGCTGTTGTGGGCCATGTGCAGAATCGCGGGAATGTTGTCCTGGGTCCACTGAATCGCGAACGGAAAGCTCGCGATCAGCACGACGACGGTGTGCGGGTTCGCGGCGTAAACCTGCTTCACCAGATCTTCCTGCTCGAGAGTGATGGATTTGCGGTCGATGGCTTCCTTGCCGTCGCTCGGAAGCGGGCACTTGGCCCAGCCGGCGTTGCAGGTTGGATGATTCCCTACCATGGCGATGACGACATCGGCGGACTTTGCGATTTTCACTGCAGCGTCGTCGGTGTTGTCTTTCGCGAAATTCACCTGCACGTTTGGACCGAGCTTGTTCTTGATGCCTTCGAGCGGGCTGACGGCATAGGGCGGCGTGCCGCTGTACCAATCGAGCGCGACGATGTCCGCATAGGGGCCGACGACGGCGACGGTTTTCAGTTTTGATGCGATCGAGTGGCAGAGTGTTCGCGTTGTTCTTCAGCAGCACGATCGATTCCTGGGTGACTTTGCGCGCGAGGGCTTTGTGGTCGGCGACATCCCACACCGCGCCGTCGCCTTTGATTTTGTTGTACGGCACCATGTCCGGCGGATCGAGAAGTCCGAGGTGAATCATCACGCGGTAAACGCCGCGAAGGTTGTCGTCGATTTCGGCAAGGTTGATCAGTTTTTTGTCGATGGCGGCGTGCACGCCGTCGGAGTAGCGGTCGAGGAACTGGTTGATGCCGGCGTGGATGGCGCCGGCGGAAGCCATATCGATGTCCGCATAGTATTTGTGCTGGGTGACCATGTTGGTGAGCGCGCCGGCATCGGTGCAGATGATTCCGTCCTGGCCCCACTCTCGCATGGTGATTTCTTTCAGGATGGGGTTCGCGGTCATGGGGACGCCATTCCAGGCGTTGTAGGAGGCCATGTAAGCGCGCGAGCCGCCGTCGATCACACCCATGCGAAACGGGACGGAATAGTATTCGCGGAGGAGGCGTTCATCGAAGTTGGAGGAGGAGCCGTCGCGGCCGTCTTCGTTGCTGTTGGCGAGAAAGTGTTTCATCAGCGATGAGGAGAGCCAGTATTTCGGATTGTCGCCCTGCAGGCCCTTCACGAAGGCGGTGGCCATGGTGCCGGTGAGGTAGGGATCCTCGCCGTAGGATTCTTCGCTGCGGCCCCAGCGCGGATCGCGAGCGAGATCGGCGTTGGGCGCGCGCATGACGATTCCGGCGCGGCGATGCTTTCCGCCACGGCGGTCCACCGAAAATTGCATATCGGTGTTGAACACGTAGCGCGCTTCCCAGCCTTCGATCGCGGCGACTTTTTGAAGCAGATCGGGATCCCAGGTTTCGCCGAGGCCGACGGCCTGCGGGAATTGCGTGGTCGGCAGAGGCTTGAGGCCGCCGTGGCCTTCCCATCCGCCGGGACCGCCGAGGGCGACGCCATGCAGTCCTTCGAGATGGCCTGAGCCTACGATGCCGAGGCGCGGCACGTTGGGATCGGTGCTGAGCGCGGCGATTTTTTCGTCGATCGTCATGAGCGAGAGAATGTTATTGATGCGCGCTTCGACCGGAAGATCGGGATTCTGAAACGGATATTGGTACTGCGCGGTCTCGAGAGCGGCGCTGGTGCTGAACAGCAGGAGCGCGAATGCGGATGCGAACGCGGCGGTGTGTTTGATGTTCACGGCGTGGCCACCTTTTTGGGCGAATTGATTCTGCGCGGTGAGACGGTGCGGGCGCAAGATGCGTTTCAGGGCAATGCCGCTTTTTTAAAGGGTGAGATGGCGAGCGGTCGCCGCTGCAACCAAATCGAAGGGTCGGGAATCGGAACGGGTTAGTGGGTGCGAAATGCGAATCAGAATCGCGAGGCGTTTGACTGCGTGGGTCATCATTACTGCCGGGACAGTCACTTTAATTCCAAACCCCGCGTTTCCTCATTCTGGGGCACTCGCAAACTCCACGTCGTTCGACGTTCTCGATACAGTTGTGCCCGAATACAAGTTTGACAACCGACCAATTCGCGATGTGGTACAAGGGCTATTCGCGACCGTGGATGGCGTCGACGTTGGGTTTGAAGACGTGCTGAAGGGAAAGTTCAGCGATCCGGAACTGCCCTCGCACGGGATATCCGTGGACCTTTCGGATGCCACGCTCCGGACTGCTCTGTTTGCGATTTGCGCAGCCGATCCCCGGTACACGTGGTCGATGGACGGCGCCACGGTGAATATCTATCCGCAAGCGGTTTCTTCAGATCCGGAATACCTGATGAATCGCGAGCTTTATACGTTCCACTTGGAAGACGCGCTCGACATTCAAGATGGGCTGTTGGGCATCGTGCATCAACTCCCTCCGCCGGCGGAGCAAGCCGGGATACTCCAAGCTGGTGGAGATTCTTCGTACCCTCCGGAACCGTGGACCGCGACATACGAGCGTTTAACGGTGCGACAAGCGGTCAATCGGATTGCAGAGCATATGGGCGGTTCAACGTCCTGGTTCTTTTCCGGGTCGAGAGACTTCCGCCACTTCGCCTTTTTTCGAAGACCTGCGCGTTCGGCACGGAAATAGAAATTCGGGATTAGCGGCGGGGCGGGGGCTGCTGCTGGGGGACCATTTGTTGGAGCTGCTGCAACTGCTGGTGGAACAGCTGGCCGGGGTTGGCGCCGTTGGGCGGGGGCGCGCCGCCGTTCATCGCGGCCTGGATGCGGGCTTCGTCTTGTTGCAGACCCGCTGAGGCGGGATAGTAAACTAGCATTTCCCTGCAGAGCTGCATCGCGGCTGGATAATTCCGCACGCTGTAATACTGCGCCACCTGCTGGCTGTACAGATGGATGAGCTGCGCTTCCATTTCCTTGCCGCCTTCATTCCCTGCCGCGCGCGACTGAATTGCCCAGTAGAGCGCCGAGCCTACGGGCGGCGTGAAGATGTGCCCCTGCTTCAGAGCGATCTGCGAGTTCAGAAACATCTGCTGGCCGGCGGCGTTCGCGGGGGGCACGACCTGTGCATTGTTGACCGGCGGCCTGGACGACGGCGTCTTCCCCACGTTCGTCGATTCGCGCTTTAGATCATCGGAATCGCCTGCGGGCGGAGCACTGGCATCGTGAATGTCGATGGCGGTGAAGTTGCCGGGATGTCCCTGCCAGCCGATGGCAAAGACGGCGCCTTCTTTAATGGCGAGCGAACCGCTGCCGGCAACTTTTGTGGCAGCGCGGCCCGGACAGGAGACCACGCCGCTAACGGAATAATCCGCCAGGCCGGGCGTGAGTCCTGAAACGGCGAACGATGCGGTGTTCGGGTGAATGGATTTTCCGCCGAGCGTGACGTTTACGTCGGGCGTGCAGTTGTGGCGATCCGCGGCGTACTGCAACACGATCGTCGCGGTGACCGGTGCGGGCGGAGGAGGCGGAACGGGTTTTGGGCGCGTGAGCTCGTACGCGAGTCCGCCAACGGCAGCAAGTGCCACCAGTCCGCCGATCATGACGGCCGCCGAAAGGCCGGAAGATTTCGTGGCCTGCGGCGTTTGCGTCGTCGTTTGCGTCGCGGTTTGAGGCGGCGTGTATTGCGTGGCCGATTGCGCCGCCGGAGTGTAGGTGCCGGTGTCCGAGGCGGCCGATTGTTGCTGCGGAGTGAAAACACCGGAACCAGGAGTGACGCGCGTAGTCGAGCCGGATGATGTTTGCGTTCTCGAACCAGGTTGCTGCGCTGTGTAAGCGGCTGTGTCCGGCTTGGCGGTGATCAGTTCAGCTGCGGGCGGAGCCATGTTCGCCGGCGGAGCTTGAAGATTGGTGGTGCTTAAGCCGTTGGTGGCGCGAATGCCTTTGGCGTTCAGTCCGGCGACGAGCGCGGGAATGATCGTGGGGATCCGATCTACGGAGACGCGCGTGGCGTTGGACGCGGCCATGGCCTGTTTCCAACCCGGGCGGCGCTTGGCGTATTCATCGTGCGAAACATCGAGCAGCAGCGGAAGCGTGGCTTTTGAGCTTTCCACGGCGCGGACGATTTCTCGGGTGATCTGATCGGACGGAAGCGAGCGCGGCGAGATCAGCACGATCATCGCATCGCAATCGGATATGGCTTTGTAGGTTTCCTCGAAGTAGTCGGCACCGGTGGGACAATCGCGCTCGTAATACCAGGTGGAGTAGTCTTTCGCTTCGAGGCCCTCGGCGATCGCGTGGGCTACGTCGCCGTCTTCTTCCACATAGCTCAGGAAAACCAGCTTGCGTGGCGAGTCCATTCCCTCTCCGGCGAGCCGTGCGGGGAGCCCGGCCGTTCGACGACATATTCTAATGGGTTAATGGGGATTTTCAAAATTTTGCGAGGCTTACGATTAGCAGAACGAAGGCCACGATCAGGGCGAAGGTGCGGATCGCGTGGTAGGAATCCCAGCGGGCTTCCTGGACTTTCCAGTCGGCCGGTAAGGTTTCCGGTGTCCAGTGGGCGATGCGCTTGTTGATCGGCACGGGCGCGAGAAGCGAAAAAACCACGCAGCCGACTTGAATCGCGAAGGCGACGGCTGCCAGGCGCCACGCGGCCTCGGAGAGATGCACGATTGGAAAGAGCAGGAGAAGGTTCAGCAGCGTGGAACCGGACATCCAAAAAGGCATAACGCGTCCGAAGACTGCGGCGAATCCAGCGCGCACGGGGACGTGAACCGCGTTCGGCTGACGGCGAAAGAGCGGGTGTGCGAACACGCCGACATTGAGTTCGCTACCGCACATCAGACCGAGGACCACGATCTCGAGAACCAGAAGAATTGATGCGGCGTTCATAAGGTTTTAGATGCGGCGCATAAATCTTCGTCGCGAAAGGGCGAGGGTGCTGGCGGCCCGCGAGTTCTGATATATTGGCCGCCACCGAAGCTAGCTCGCCGAAACGGGAGTACCGATGGCCGACACCGCATACGTTCCCCATCCCATCGACACATCGCACATCAGCCTCACGCATCTTGAGCCTCTGCTGGAGCAGCTGGCGAGAAATGCGCACGAAAAATGGTCGCAGAAGCGCCTCGAGGACGGCTGGACGTACGGGCCGGAGCGCAATGACAAATTGAAAACGCATCCGTCGCTGGTGCCGTACGAGGAACTTTCGGAGTCAGAGAAGAGCTACGACCGCGCGCTGGTAAACGAAGCTTTGAAGTCGATTTTATCGCTCGGCTATACCATCGAGAAAAGGTGACGAAATGGCTGTCCCGGCGAATCCCTCCCCCAACACTGCCTCGAACCAACCGACGGCGAACCAGTCGAAGCCGGTCTATATGCGCCCCGCGCACTACGACGACGACATGGATGACTCGGGGGACCTGGATTGCCTGAACATCGCCATTCGCGGCGGCAACACGGAATTCGCGCCCCTGGCGGAGGCCATGCGCGTGGTGCAGGACGAAGTATATGCCTCGTACGTGCACTACGACCGGCAAGCGGTGAGCAATCAGAAGTGGTACACGCGAATATCGATTGGGGCGGTGCTCTTCGGAGCTTCGTCGGTATTTTTTGCGTTCCTGGAAATGATGCGCGTGACCGGCGCGGGCGTGCGCGCGTGGTACGGAGAGTTGCTGGCCGTGCTTCTAACGCTTTTCTTTATCGCGTACGGCACCGCGCGGAAGTTCAAGACGAACTGGATTCTGTCGCGATACAAGGCGGAGCGCCTGCGACTGCTGAAGTTTAAGAAGCTCACCGATTCGAGTCTATGGTGCGAGCCGGAGGACATTGAGAAGGCGGAAGGCGCGCTGCGAGAGGAAGTGAGATGCATCACGGACGAACGCTACGATGACGCCAAAGTGTGGTCCGCACATGGCGTGAAGCCGAAGGCCGCCGGCCCGCCCTGCCAGGACCGGTGCCGCGAAGCGCTGCGCGAGCTGGTGCAGTATTACATTCCGAAGCGGCTGGACGTGCAGACGTCGTATCTCGAACGGAAATCCGACGTTGTGGAAGAGCTGGGCGAACGGACCTCGAATGGAGTGCGCTGGCTATTCTTCGCGAGCTTCGCGTTTGTGCTGGTGCATTTGGTGGGGAGTTATCCGCGCGGGAATGCCAGGGCCACGGCGACTCCGGCGGAAACCGTTATCTCCAAGGATGCGACCGATAAAGCCGCGTACCGAAAACCCGGCGAGAATGCAGGCAGCCAAACGACGAATGGGAAGAGCGAGGGCGAGCATCCCTGGAACTGGGAAGACGGATTCGCGTTCGCGGCCTTGTTCTTGCCGATTGTAGCGGGAGCAATCCGCACGCATCGCACCGCGCACGAATACGAAAGGACCGCGTCGCGGCATCGAGCCACGCTCGATTCGCTGCACTGGCTATGCACGCAACTGCGAGAAGCGAAGGATCTGGATCAGCAGTTTGAGTTGATCGGATTTTGCGAGCTGGTGCTCGAGGCGGACTGCCGTGAATTTCTGCGCCTGGTTTCCGAGGCGGAGTGGTATGGCTAATTACGCGCGGCCTCCGCGACGATGCTGGGCACCAGTTGCAGGTATTTCGGCGCGCTAGCCGAGGAACGGGAGCGTCGGCGTCGTGAAGTTGCCGATATTCGGGAAAATGGTGGGCAGGTCGCTGGACTGCACGCCGAACCACTGCGCGATGGTCGCGCCGTATTGATCGACCGACGTTGACGGAATCCAGCGGCCGTTTGTGCCGGTGTCGTCCGGACCGCCCAGCGCGAGCGTTGGGAACGTCCCGTAGAGATCGCCCCCCTGCACGGCCCCGCCCATGACCATGTGATGGCTGCCCCAGGCGTGGTCCGTACCGCCGTTGGAGCCGGGCTGAAGCGTGCGGCTGAAATCCGAAAGCGTGAATGTGGTGACCTGCGGCGCGATGCCGAGTTCGACCGTGGCGTTGTAGAACGCGGACATGGCGCCGTCGAGCTGGGTGTAAAGCGCCTGCTGCGTGGTGAGCTGCGCGCTGTGCGTATCGAACCCGCCGAGCGAGCAGAAGAAAATCTGTCGCTGCAAACCGAGCGATGCGCGAGCTTGCATGATCTGCGCGACTTGTTTGAGTTGGCCGCCGAGGCCGGTCGCAGGAAATTGGGTCTGCAGGGCAGGCAAACCGGAAAGCGCGGCACCGAGTGTTTTACTCTGCGCGATAGTTTGGGTCATCACCGAGCTGGCGTCCTGCACGAGCGAGATTCCGGTGTCGAACGTGAGCAGTTGCTGGAACGAGACGAGTCGCGCGTTTTCCGCGGTCGAACCGTAGTAGCCGTTCAAACCCGGCGTCGAACCTGGATTGAGCGCGTAAGGTTCGGTTTGCGCGCCGTTGCAAAGCACGGCGCCACCCGCGACGGAAGTGATGGGAGGAAATTGCGCGCCGGAGTTCAACGGCTGTAGCACGTCCGCCGTGCGTCCGGCCCAGCCGGTGTTGGCGAAGCCGTCGAACTGCGCGGTCTGCCACTGACCCTGTTGATCGGAGTGCGAAAAAAGATTGATGGGAACGTTGGCGCCGCCGGCGAGGTATTGCGCGCGTGTGACGGGCGCGGAAAGAGTGCCGACGTTGGCCACGACGCCCAGATTTCCTGAATTGAACAGCGCCTGCGTGCCGGGCAGTTGCGGGTGGAACGCGTAGGACGACTTGGAAGTCTTGGTAGTGACGGGTAGCAGCGTGTTCTGCGCGAGGGCGAGATTCTGGCGGATCGTCGCGTAGTTCTGGTAACCGGCGCTATCGAACGGAATGAACATGTTGTTCGAATCGTTGCCGCCAAACAGGAACACGCAAACCAGCGCCTGATAGCTGGAGGGAGGCGCAGCCAGAGCGTGAATCATGTTGAGGCGGCCGATCGCGGCGCCCATGGCGAATGAAGCGGCGGTGCAGCAGCCGGCACGAACGAAATCCCTTCGGGTGAGTTCTGTTTTGCGAGACATCTTCACACTCCTGAAATAAAACCCCGGCTTCGAACGCCCCTAGTGCTGAATCTGATATTGCGACGAGGTGGCGATCAGGTAGATCGCCGTCTGCGCTTCTTCAAGCTGCTGATTCGATCCTGCCGGCACAGCCTGCATCGCCGTAAGGATCGATGTCTGCATGTCCGCCGACATCGTTCCGTGAAGCATCAAGGTATTGAGCGTGCCAAGCAGCGCGGTGGGATTCGACGCTTGCGAAGCCCAGGATGAATAATCGACGGTGGTGTCCGACGAGATCGAGTTGAACACCAGATTGTTAGTCCAATTCACGCGGTAGAGCGCCGTGGAAGTGGTGAGAATCTGAAATTCCGGACCGTACGACGTGGTCTGCGGGATCACGTAGTTCGGCGAGTAGAAATTAAATACGCTGGGCGAATCCAGCGCGGTCTGGCCCATAGTGCTGCCCTGATAGCCGAGGCTCATGCCGCGGTAGTGGCCCCAAACGCGCGAAGCAGGCCGACCATATAGAGGATGGGTTCCTGGAGGTGGCCGTCGGTGGCTACCGCAGTGGAGGGGTCGTCTCCGCGGCGCGCTTCGGGATCCATTAAGATGGCGGTGATCACGGCTTTCATATCTCCGCGCACGTTCTGGCCGTTGTTATCGAAGACCGCCGCGACGCGCTGGATGTACGCCGGGCTCGGATTGCTGGAAACCAAATGCTCGAATCAGTTCGCGGCAGACGAATGGGCCCATGTTCGGATGATTGAAGATGTTGTCGAGCGCGCCGTTCAGATCGGCAACGGCACTCTGCCCTGCGGGCAACAAGCCGCCGCTCGCAACACCGGGATAGGTGAGCAGTTGCTTGGCCGTCATGTCGTGATTCGAATCGACCGGAACCATGGGGCCGATCCAGTATTGCGGGTTGTAAGTTTGCGAGGTGTTTCCCGGCGTGACGGGATATGTCCAGCCGGTGTACGCGAGCGCGAATTCCTGCACTTGCACCTGCGAGTATGTGGGGATCGGATTGCCGCTGCCGTCGAGTTGCATCGAGCCATCGGGATTGAGCATTGACGTGCCGATGGTGAAGAGCTGCATGTTCTCGCGCGCGAAATTCTCGTTGGCGTGATCGGTGCCGTTCTGCGGCTTGCCGTTGTTGACCATGTCCAGCCAGTCGCCCATGGCGGGAGAGGTGGTGACGTCGTACATGATCTGGCGGTAGTTGGTGAAAGCGTCCCGCTCGAGTAGCTGGACCCACTGCGTTTCGCCGTTGGGGTCGCCGATCTTGGAAGAACCGACCACAAAGATTTGGCTCAGCGCGAATGCCACGCGTTGGCGAAGCTGGTCCTGCGCGCCAATGTTCATGACGAAGAATCGCTGCTGCACCGCGCCGGTACCGGTCTCGCCGGAGGCGGGCTGCGGATACGGCGTGACGGGCAGGGTGAGCTGGCTGGTGAGGAAGCCCTGCAAGCCAACCGACTGAACCTGGTCAATCAATGCCTGCGTGGGACCAAATGTAGTTTGCTGGAGGAAGCGCGAGGCGACGTTGGCTGGAATCTGCGGCGTGCTGCTGCCGAGCACTTGCGCGCTGGAACTATTGGAAGCAGCGGCTCCGGGATTGGGATTGTCCACCACGACGGCGACGCTGGTGCCGATTTCGGTGGTGGCGGCAACTCCGGTTGCCACGATTTGATTCGGGCTGACGGAAATGATGCTCAGGCTGTTCGCGCCGAACGTGGCCGTGGCGCCGGTGACAAAACCGGAGCCGGTGATGGTGAGCGTGAACGCGCCGACCTGAAGCTGGGACGGCGAAACGCCGCTGATTTGCGGAATGGGATTGAGAAGCGTGACGGCGCTGGAGCCGGTCACGCTGGCCTTCGAAGTTTCGGCTGCGGAAATCGTTAAGTTGTTGGGCGAAGGCAGCGTTGCTGGTGAAGTATAGACGCCCGCGGAGGTGATGGTGCCGAGGCTTGAGCTGCCGCCCGAGACTCCATTGACCGACCAGGTGAGCGGCGCGGAAGTGATCGAAGGAACGAAAGTCTGGCTTGAGCCTGCGCGAACATTCGCGGTGGCCGGAGAAATTGTAAGGGTGTCGTCGGGCGGCGGATTGGGAGAGGTGTAGCCGGCGGGCGTGAGGGCGCAGCTCGCGGTGGTGAGAAGAATCAGGATCAGCGGAACGACGTTCCAGCGGCGCACAAACCCTCCTCGATGAATCCGGACACCAAGAGCTAGACCCATCGGCACAAACGGAAATTCGGTTACATCCACCAAGGCCAGGGATGAAGCAATCGCCCGGAGCACGTGGCACCGAGCGGAAACGGTTAGTTGAGGCTAGCAGCGCGCTGCACCGCGATGAAACTGGGCGGGGGTACAGATTTGGAACCTGTCCTTAAGTACTGGGGAGCTGTTCCGGAGCGCGAGCGAAGTGGGCGCGAATCTTCGCCCTGGGGCCGGCACAGAATTCATGCTGATGCATGAAGTCCTGACCACCGAGCAACATCTTCAAGATCAAATGAGCGGCTGAAAGGGCTGCG
The DNA here is from genome assembly GCA_963839325.1 of uncultured Acidobacteriota bacterium. Taxonomy (GTDB): domain Bacteria; phylum Acidobacteriota; class Terriglobia; order Acidiferrales; family UBA7541; genus Palsa-295. The sequence continues at coordinate 103,713 of CAWIUO010000009.1, forward strand.
TCGGCAAACCGATCGAAGTCGCGGCCGCCGGGCGCGCGAACGGCAAGGACACCACCGACGAGTTTCGCTACAAGCGGAAGAAATAGCTCGAGGCGGATGAGAAATTCACGTCGTCGCGGTTAACCGCCGCCGACGAAGTGAACGATTTCGTAGCTGTCGTTCGGGGCGACCTGCGTTTCGGCCCATCGGCCGCGCGGTAGAATATCGAGATTGCGCTCGATCGCGACGCGCCCGTCAGGCATGCCGAGATGCGCGAGCAACGCGCTGACGGTGAGGCCTTCCGGAACGTCCTGCACGTCCCCGTTGATCTTTACTTTCATGGCGCTGTGGCCGGAGGAGGAAAGTTCTTGGCGCGGGTGCGCATCGAGAAACGGATTTCGTCTTTTCCCGAGTCGGCTTTGGCGTGAATTACGAGGGCCAGATCGTCTTTGCCGAGCGGGGGCAGAGGAAATTTAATTTTTACGCGGCCTTGATCGTCACACACACCGGCGTGGCGTTCGCCGCTCAGCGAGCCTTCAATCGTCGCTTCCACCTGCGCTCCACCCTGCGGCTGTTTGTCGGCGCGGCGCGAAACTTCCACGTCCAGCGCCACGTTCCCTGCTGAAAGCCACGAACCGGGATTCAAAAGCTGAACCTGAATACCGGCGAGCTTCGCGGCGGCGTTTGAAGCCGCTTCGGCGTTGGCAATCTCGGAATCGAGTTCGCCCGCGCGGATCGATTCGATGATGGTGCGGTGCTGTTCGGCGACGCGGCGATGAAGCTCATCGGCGGAAAATTCGGGAGAAGCGGCAAACTGTTCGTAATTGGAAGCTTTGCGGTGGAAAATGCGCCCGTTTTGATACACAACGGTATCAATGGAAGGATGGTTCGGCCCGCGGTCCTCGGTCTGCACGTGAAGAACGCGATCGCCCAATTTGACGTCTGTATTAAAACCAGAGCTCATCGGTAGCCGATCCGCTGCCGGATTCCTCGTGTGCTGTTCGGGTTGCGGCGCCGTTCGAATCGAATGAAATGGAAAAAATGAAACGCGCGAGAGTTCATTTGACCCGTCGCACCGCTGCCGCTATTATACCAGCGCGAAGAAAATGAATACGAACTACCTCGAAGGTTATGCGCCGTTGTTGCTGATGTTTATACTCGCCTGCGGCCTGGCGGGCGTGCTGATTGTGGCGTCGCAGATCGTGGGGCGGCACAAGCGGACGCGAGAGAAAGACACGCCTTACGAGTGCGGCATCCGGCCAACCGGGGATGCCCGCGACCCGATTTCGGTCCACTTCTATATGGTGGCCCTGCTGTTCATTCTGTTCGACATTGAAGCGATATTCCTCTACCCGTGGGCGCTGGTGTACGGCGACCTGCACATGTTCGGGTTTATCGAGATGATGCTGTACATCGGGATTTTGCTGGCCGGCTATATATACCTCTGGAAGAAGGGCGCCCTAAGCTGGGATCAATAGACGCCGCCCTCAGGAAGCGAACTCACTTGGAACCACAGGACATCGAGAAGCTGCCGGTAGTCCATAAACTGAAGGAATGGAACGCGCAGGCCGTGGCGGAAGTGCTGGAATTCCGCGGCGAAATCACCGTGGTCGTGCCGAAAGACCAGCTGTTCAACGCCGCGCAGTATCTGGCCACCGAGCCGGCGCTGCGGTTTTCGCTGCTTTCGGACATCACGACCGTGGACAACTTCCCGCTGGAGCCGCGCTTCGACATCAACTACCACCTGGTTTCGATTGACCGGCGGGACAGAATCCGGCTGAAAGTGCGCCTTGCGGGCAAAGACCCGGCGATTGCGTCGGTAGTAGCCATCTGGCCGACGGCGAACTGGCACGAACGCGAGAATTTCGATCTTTTTGGGATTCGATTCGAGGGCCATCCCGATTTGAAACGAATCCTGATGCCCGACGACTGGGAAGGTTATCCGCTGCGGAAGGACTATCCGACCGAAGGGTACCGGTAGAAACACCGGGGAGCACGAGACGATGAGCACCACTATCGAAACCGCCACCGGAACAGCGCAGACGATGGTCCTCAATATGGGGCCGCAGCACCCGTCCACGCACGGAGTGCTCCGCGTGATGCTGGAGCTGGACGGAGAAGTGGTGGTGAAGGCTGAGTCGGTCATCGGCTACCTGCACACCGGCATCGAGAAATCGATGGAAGCGAAGACCTATTCGCAAGGCATCACGCTCACCGATCGCGTGGATTACCTCGCTCCCCTTTCGAACAACCTCGGGTATTGCCTTGCCGTCGAGAAGATTCTGGGCCTCGAAATTCCGAAGCGCGCGCAGTACATCCGAGTGCTGCTGGCGGAGCTGACGCGCGTCGCGTCTCACCTGGTCTGGCTGGGGACGCACGCCATCGACCTGGGTGCGATGACGGTGTTTCTTTATAGCTTCCGCGAACGCGAAGAAATCCTCAAGATTTTCGAGTACTTGTCGGGCCAGCGAATGATGACCAGCTATTTCCGCGTGGGCGGGCTGGCGCTGGAGCCGCCGCCGGACTGGCTGGAGCGCGTGCAGCGCGTCATCGATTACCTGCCGGCGCACATCGACGAGTACGAAACGCTGCTGACGAAGAACAAGATCTGGCTGGCGCGCACGGTGAACGTAGGCAAGATGTCCGCAAACGACGCGATCGCGATGGGCTGCACCGGTCCGCTGCTCCGCGCGAGCGGCGTGCCCTACGACGTGCGCAAAGCCTTCCCCTATTCGAGCTACGAAGAATTCGATTTCAACGTGCAGACGCAGACCGCAGGCGATTGCTACGCGCGTTACCAGGTGCGCGTGGCGGAAATTCGCGAGAGCCTGAAGATCGTGAAGCAGGCCATGGCGAAAATCCCCGCCGACGGCCCATTCCGCGCCGAACTGCCCGGAATCATTCCGCCGTCGCGTGAAGAGATGAAAGCGTCGATCGAAGGACTGATCTACCATTTCAAAATTTTCACCGAAGGATTTGCGCCGCCGATGGGCGAAGTTTACCAGGCGATTGAATCACCGCGCGGCGAGCTGGGCTACTTCATCAAGAGCGACGGCTCAGCGAAGCCCTACCGCGTGAAAATGCGCACGCCGTCTTTCGTGAACCTGCAAATACTGCCGACGCTGGCCGTCGGCCGGCTGATTTCAGACGTGGTGGCGTGCATCGGAACCACGGACATCGTGCTGGGAGAAGTGGACCGCTAGAACGCTCCGCGCAAGGCGATCGAAGTTGCGCTGGACGGCGGGCGGCGAAAAGGGATTATGCAAGTACCTCCGACACTCGAAGCGAAGTACAACCAGCTGATCGGGCGCTATCCGGTGAAGCGGTCGGCGCTGATTCCCATGATGCTGTACGCGCAGGACCAGTTCGGCTCGCTTTCGGATGAAGTGCTGGCGGACATCGCCGAGCGGCTGGACCTGAACATGACGCAGGTGACCGAGACGCTGTCGTATTACTCGATGCTGCGCCGCAAGCCCGCGGGAAAATTCCACATCCAGGTGTGCACCAACATTTCCTGCATGCTGCGCGGCGGCCAGGAGCTTTACGAACACGTTCAGAAGCGTCTGGGCATTGGAAACAAGCAGGTTTCACAAACCGGCACGTTTTCGCTGGAAGAAGTAGAGTGCATCGGCGCGTGTACGGGCGCTCCGGCGATTCAGGTAAATTACGATTACTACGAGAATCTCGATCCCGACAAGATCGACGCGCTATTCGAGCAGTTGCAGGACGGCAAAATTCCTCCGCCGGTGCCCGTGATCACGGGTGGCATCCACGAACGGAATCCAGCGGAAATTCCGGTGATCAGCCAGCGCTTCGGGATGAAAAATTCGCGGAGCATCGACACGTACCTGGCGACGGACGGCTACCAGGCGCTCGAAAAAGCGCTGAAGGTAATGACGCCGGACCAGATCATCGACGAGATGAAAAAGTCCAGCCTGCGCGGGCGTGGCGGAGCGGGATTCCCGACGGGGATGAAGTGGAGCTTCGTCCCCAAGAATATTAATAAGCCGAAATACATTTTGGCGAACGGCGACGAAAGCGAGCCGGGAACGTCGAAAGACCGCCCGCTGCTGGAGATGGACCCGCACCAGTTGATCGAGGGAACGATCATCGCGGGGCGCGCCATCGGCTCGAATCAGGGCTACATCTATATTCGCGGCGAATACCGCTACATCATCGATCTGATGGACGTAGCAATCAAGGAAGCCTACGACCGCGGCTATCTAGGCAAAAACATTCGCGGCTCCGGTTTCGACTTCGATTTGTACACGCACACGGGCGCCGGCGCTTATGAGTGCGGCGAAGAATCGGCGCTGATGGAGTCGCTTGAAGGCAAGCGCGGCTATCCGCGGATCAAGCCTCCCTTCCCTGCTGTGGTTGGCCTGTACGGCTGCCCGACGGTGATCAACAACGTCGAGACGCTCAGCACCGTGCCGGCGATCATTCGCAAGGGCGGTGACTGGTACGCGAGCCTGGGCACGCCGAAGAACGGCGGCACGCGGCTCTATTCGATTTCCGGACACGTGAACCGGCCGGGAATTTACGAGTTGCCGCTAGGCTTTCCGCTGCGCAAATTGATCGAGGAAGTGGCGGGCGGCGTTCGCAACGGAAAGAAATTGAAAGCGGTGATCCCGGGCGGAAGCTCCTGCCCATTGCTGTCCGCAGACGAGATCGACGTCGCAATGGACTACGATGCCGTCGCGAAGATCGGCTCGATGCTCGGCTCCGGTGGCACCGTGATCCTCGACGAGGATACCTGCATGGTGGACGTGGCGCGGCGGATCATGCATTTCTACGCGCACGAATCGTGCGGCTGGTGCATTCCCTGCCGCGAAGGCACCACTTGGCTGCGCAAGATGCTGGACCGGTTCCACGACGGCGGCGGACGTCCGGAAGATATCCCGCTGATCGACGACCTTTCCAAGAACATGCTCGGCCGCACATTCTGCGCGCTGGGCGACGCGGCGGCGATGCCGACGATCAGCATCGTGAAGAAGTGGCGGAACGAATTCGAAGACCATCTCCACGGAAAATGCGCTTACAAACCTGCGGAAGCAGTTCTCGGGGCGCACTAGGACAGGCATGGCTGAGCCGAAGCAAATTAAATTTACGATCAACGGGCAGGCGGTGACCACCACGGAAGGTACGCTGGTGATCGAAGCCGCGAAGGCGCAGGGCGTGGAAGTTCCTTCGTTCTGCTACTACCCGGGACTGGCGCCGCAGGGCGCTTGCCGCATGTGCCTGGTGGAAGTCGAGAAGATGCCCAAGCTGCAGACCGCGTGCACGCTGGTCGCTTCCGACGGCATGGCGGTGAAGACCGACACCGAGCAGGTGCACGGTGCGCGCAAGAACATGATCGAGTTCCTGCTGTCGAATCATCCGCTGGATTGCCCGGTGTGCGACAAGGGCGGCGAGTGCGAACTGCAGGACATGACGTTCCGCTACGGACTGGATCACAGCCGGTTCGCGGAAGAGAAGCTGCACTACCCCGAAGAAAAGTGGTCGCCGCTTGTGTATTACGACGCGCCGCGCTGCATCATGTGCTTCCGTTGCGTGCGCATCTGCGACGAAGGCATGGACGTGAAGGCTCTGGGCGTGGGGGCGCGCGGTGTGAACTCAGTGATCATTCCGAACGAACCGGGCAACCTGGCGTGCGAAGAGTGCGGCATGTGCATCGACATCTGCCCGGTGGGAGCGTTGACCAGCGGCACGTATCGCTACCAGACGCGGCCGTGGGAGATGCAGTACGTTCCGAATCCCTGCACGCACTGCTCAAACGGGTGCAAGACCACATTGAGCGTCCGCAACAATGAAATTCTGCGCGCGAACAACCGCGATCATTCCGGCGTGAACGACGAATTTTTGTGCGGTAAGGGGCGATTCGGATTCGATTTCACGTCGAATGCGGAGCGCGTTCGCCAGCCGCTGGTTCGCAAGAACGGCAAGCTGGAGCCTGCCACCTGGGAAGACGCGCTGGAAGAAGTGGCGCGCCGCCTGAAGCAAGTGCGCGACCAGCACGGGCCGCAATCGATCGGCGTGATCGGTTCGAATCACACCACCAACGAAGAAAATTACCTGCTGAACCGTTTCGCGCGTGTGACGCTCGGCACGAACAACATCGACCACCATCGCACGGCGGACTACGTGGGCCTTGCTTCGCAGCTCGGCCCGAACGCGAAGGAATCGCTCGCGACGATGGCGGACGTTTATAACGCGCAGACCGTCCTGCTCATCGGCAATGACGTCACGCAGCAGAACCCACTGGTGGCCTGGCAGATTCGCACCGGCGTCCGGCACCATGGAACGCGGCTTTATGTGGTCAATGGCCGCGAAAGCGCGATCCACCGCAAGGCCGCTTACCTCGCTCGCGTTCCCGACGGCCAGGAAGCCGCCGCCGTAAAGTGGCTCGCGATAGTCGAAGGCAATTTCGATGCGCCCACGACAGAAGCGCTCACCAAGCTCAAAGCCGAACTCGAGAAGGAATCGGATGTGGTCGTCATCTTCGGCGCGGACATTCAGGGCGCGGCGTTGCGTGACTTGATTTCGTTTGCTTCGCGTCTGGCCGGCAAAACCAAATACATGGCGCTGGGCGATTACTCGAATTCACGTGGTGCGGCGGACATGGGCGTGTTGCCCGACCGTCTGCCGGGCTACGCTCGCCTCGCCGATGGGTTCGAACGCGAACGCTTCGGCAAGCTCTGGGGCGGACAGATTTCCGATCAGCCGGGCCTCGCAGCGCCGCAAATGATGGAAGCGGCGGCTGCGGGCAAACTGAAAGCGCTCTACGTGGTGGGCGCGAATCCGGTAAAGACGTTCAAAGTTGCGCAGGCCGACAAGCTCGGCGGCCTTGATTTGCTGGTGGTACACGACATGTTCCTCACGGAGACCGCGCTGCGTGCCGATGTGGTATTGCCGGCTGCGTCGTCTTACGAAAAGGACGGCACGCTCACGAACACCGCCGGCCAGGTGCAGATGACGCATCGCTCGATCGATCCGCAGGGGCCGCGCAGCGACTTCGATTTGATTCGCATACTTTCGCACCAGCTCGGGATGCTGGGCCTTGGCACGCCGATTAAGCTGCGCACAGCGGAAGCGGCGCTGGAAGAAATCCGGCAGCACGTGGCGGGCTATGATCTCTCGGTTGCGGGGCTTCTTGCGGGCGCAGCGCTTCAAAATGCCGCCAGCGCGAAGGCGCGTGATGCGGCGTACGACGTTCCACTCGGAAATATTTTTTCGTCCAACGATTTTCTCTTTACGAGCGGCACCCTTGGCCGTTACTGTTCCAAGCTCGAATCGACCAAAGAGGCAAAAGACAGGCCGTGGAGTACATCCAGCAACACCCAGAAATTGCAATCCTGGTGGTATCGCTAATCAAGATCGCCGTTTTGCTGTTCGTGGTCATGACGGCGCTGGCGTACCTTACCTGGTTTGAACGGAAAGTCGTCGCGCATATCCAGTCGCGATGGGGTCCGTACTACGTCGGCGCGCACGGCTTGCTTCAGCCACTGGCGGACGGCGTGAAATTCCTATTCAAAGAAGATGTGACGCCGCCGACGGCGGACAAATTCGTCTATGTGCTCGCGCCGTTCATGGCGCTAGCGCTCGCGCTTACCGCGATTGCGCTGATTCCCTTTGGGCCGCCGAGTCTGACGCTGTTGGGCCAACCGATTTTTGTGGTTGCAAACGTTGGGCTCTCGCTGATTTTCCTTTTTGCGATCACTTCGATCGGCGTTTACGGCGTGGCGCTGGCGGGCTGGTCCTCCAACAGCAAGTATCCGCTGCTGGGCGGCGTGCGCAGCTCGGCGCAGATGATCAGCTACGAAGTTTCGATGACGCTATCCGTCGTCGGCGTTCTGCTGCTGGCGCGCTCTTTTGGATTCAACCAGATCATCGCCAACCAGTCCGGCTCGATTCTGAACTGGCATGTGTTTCCGCAGATCGTCGGCTTCCTTTGTTACCTGACTTCAGCGGTGGCGGAAACGAACCGCGTCCCCTTTGACCTGCCGGAAGCGGAAACCGAGCTTGTAGCCGGCTTCCACACCGAATATTCCAGCTTCAAGTTCGCGATGTTCTTCATGGCCGAATACGCGAACATGATCACGGTTTCGTGCCTTGCGACGATTCTGTTTTTCGGGGGCTGGCTGTCGCCCTTCCCCGATTCGTGGACGTGGCAGAACTATTTGCCGTCCATTTGCCTGCTGGGACTCGCGGCGTATTGCGCGTTCGACACCGTGGTGTATATGAAGGGCATCGCGCGGCTTCAGCTCACCGTGGTGACGCTGATCTGCCTGACGCTCGGCGGAGCCTGCTTGATTCCAGCCGTGCAACCGTACGTGATCGGGCTTTTCTGGTTCGCGCTGAAAATCATCCTGTTCATGTTTTTCTACGTGATCGTGCGGGGCACACTGCCGCGGTTCCGTTACGACCAGCTTATGAAGTTCGGGTGGAAATTCCTGCTGCCGGTGTCGCTAGCGAACCTGGTGATCACCGCATTCGTTTTGATTCTGAGGCGCGGATGACACTGCCGTTCATCCTGTTTTTCGTGCTGGCGTTCCTCGCTGTCGCGGGCGCGGTGATGCTGATCGTGGCGCGCGAGCCGATCCACAGCGCCCTGTCGCTGATTCTGGTGATGATTTCGCTGGCCGTGCTCTACCTCCTGCTGGGCGCTGAATTTATCGCGGGCGTGCAGATCATCGTGTACGCCGGCGCGATCATGGTCTTGTTCGTCTTCGTGATCATGCTGCTCAACGCGGGTGTGGAAGAACGCACGGATTTCAGCAAACTGGCGAAGTACATCGGCTATCCGCTGGCGTTTTTCATGATCATCGAGGTGGCGTTCTTCATGGCGCGGTCGATCATAGGCCGCCAAGTGGCCACCGGAAACGCGGCGAATACGACTTCGGTTTCCACCGAGGCTCTATCGCGGATGATTTTCCAGCAATACCTGCTGCCGTTTGAGGCGACGTCGATACTGATCCTGATTGCGATCGTCGGCGCGCTGGTTCTGGCGAAGAAGGGCGAATGAACTTCAGCGTGATTCCGGTTTCGTACTATCTGGTGCTGAGCGCGGTGCTGTTTGGCCTCGGCATCGTCGCGTTTGTGTTCAAGCGCAACATCATCACGATTTTCATGGCCATTGAGCTGATGCTCAATGCGGTGAACCTGGCATTCGTCGCATTCGCGCGCGCGCATGGCCAGCTGGACGGGCTGGTCTTCGTCTTCTTCGTGATTGTGGTCGCGGCGGCGGAAGCCGCTGTGGGCCTGGCGATCGTGATCAGCGTCTATCAGAACCGCCAGACGCTCAATATTGAGCGCATCAACTTGCTGAAATTCTAATGCACATACTCGACTACCTCTGGATCATCATCGCGCTGCCGCTGGCCGGTTCGGCGATCAACGGGCTGCTCGGCAGGAAGTTTCCGAAGCCCGTAGTAAATTCCGTCGCCATCGGCGCCGTCGCGCTTTCGTTCTTGTGCGCTGCTCGAAGCTGTTCGTGAATTCTCGCAGCTTCCCGCTGACCAGATTCCGTGTCTCATCAAGACATTACTTCACTTGGATTCACGCCGGCATCTTTCAAGTCGATTTTAGTCTTCAGATGGACCAGCTCACGGTGGTGATGCTGCTGGTGGTCACCGGCGTCGGCCTTTTGGTGCACATCTACTCGACCGGTTACATGGCGCACGAAGAGGGTTACTACCGCTTCTTCGCGTACCTGAATTTGTTCGTGTTTTTCATGCTCACGCTGGTGCTGGCCGCGAACGTCGTGCTGATGTTCGTCGGATGGGAAGGCGTGGGACTGTGCAGCTACCTGCTGATTGGATTCTGGTTCCTGAAGCAGTCGGCGATCAGCGCGGGCAAAAAAGCTTTCATCACCACGCGCATCGGCGACTTCGGCTTCACCGTCGGCATCCTGCTGCTTTTCTGGACGTTCAAGTCCGTCGACTACGTCGACGATCTTCAAGCAGGCCTCGTCGATGCCCGTCGAAGCCTGGGGTATCAGCGGCACACTCACCGCGATTTGCCTGCTGCTCTTCACGGGAGCCATCGGTAAATCGGCGCAGCTACCCTTGTATGTGTGGTTGCCGGACGCGATGGAAGGCCCCACGCCCGTCAGCGCGTTGATTCACGCGGCGACGATGGTCACCGCCGGCGTGTACATGGTCGCGCGCATTCAATCCTTTGTTCTCGCGCGCACCGCTGGCTCTGTTTGTTGTCGCGTTGATCGGCGCGGTCACGGCTTTCTACGCCGCGACGATCGGCCTGATGCAGACCGACATCAAGAAGGTTCTCGCCTATTCCACGGTTTCGCAGCTCGGCTACATGTTTTTGGCCTGCGGCGTGGGCGCCTACGCATCGGGCATCTTCCACCTGATGACGCACGCGTTTCTTCAAGGGACTGCTATTCCTCGCGGCCGGCAGCGTGATTCACGCTATGGGCGGCGATCAGGAAATGCCGCACATGGGCGGCCTGCGAACCAAGATTCCGATTACGTTCTGGACGATGTTCATCGCGACGTTCGCGATCGCGGGAATTCCGGGTTTTGCGGGGTTCTTTTCGAAGGACGCAATTCTGGAAGCTGTCAAGGACGGCCCGAATGCCAACTTCTGGCTCTGGCTACTCGGCGTGGTGGCCGCGGGCATGACGTCCTTCTACATGTTCCGCCTGATCTTCCTGACGTTCTTCGGCGCGCCACGATACGACGAGCATAAAGTCCACGTGCATGAATCGCCCTGGAGCATGACCGGCCCGCTGATCGTGCTGGCGATTCTTTCCACCGTGGGCGGATGGTTCGCCGCGCCGCATCTGGTTGGCGGTCCGGACCATTTCACGAATTTCCTGCGGCCCGTGTTTACGGCCTACGCGCCTGAAGTGGCGAGCGGCGCAGCCGAAGCCGCCGCTGAAACCGGATCGCCTGCGACGATGCTGTTTCATGCGCTCACAGGCTGGCCTGTAATCGTGGGCGTGCTCGGACTGATTCTGGCTTGGTGGTTCTACATTAAAAGCCCCGAGACGCCGAAGAAGCTGGCTCAGGCGCTCAGCGGCCCGTACAAGCTCATCCACAACAAGTATTACGTGGACGAGATTTACAATTTCCTCATCATCCAGCCGCTGATCTGGATTTCCACCAACGTGCTGTGGCACTTCGTCGATGAAGGCGTAATTGACGGCACGGTGAACGGCGCGGCTCGCGTGGCGCGCGAAACCGGCAGCCATGTTCGCGAAATTCAATCGGGCAACGCACGCAGCTACGCCACGTGGGTGGTAATCGGTGGCGTGGGCGTCACTGTGCTGATGCTCGGACTCTGGGGGATGGTGCGCTAGGTGCCCACGCAATCCTATCTGCTGACGTTGATCACGCTCTTCCCGCTGCTGGGCGTGCCGGCGCTTTTGATTCTGCGCTCGGAAGACCACGCGTGGATCCGGCGCATCGCGCTCACGGTTTCGCTGGTGGAGTTCGCGATTTCGCTCTGGCTGCTGAAGGGCTTCGATAGCGCGGCGTCCGGCTACCAGTTCGAGGAATACCGCGACGTGGATCGGCACTGCGATTCATTATCACATCGGCCTGGACGGAATCAGCTTGTTCCTTGTGCTACTGACCACGTTCCTGACGCCCATCGCGATTCTCTGCTCCTGGAATTCGATTCACGAGAACGTGAAAGGCTTCTTCGTCGCCATCGTGATCATCGAAACGGCGATGATCGGCGTATTTGTCTCGCTGGACCTGTTCCTGTTCTTCTTGTTCTGGGAAATCACGCTGATTCCGATGTATTTCATGATCGGCATCTGGGGCCACGACCGCCGGATCTACGCCGCGGTGAAATTCATTTTGTACACAATGTTCGGATCGATCCTGATGCTGGTGGCGATCCTGTGGCTCTACAACCTGAGCGGCACGTTCGACTACCCGGAGATGCTGGCGCGCTTCCAACACGGTTCGCTGCATATCGCGCCGGGGATCGAGCTGTGGCTGTTCCTGGCGTTCTTCCTGGCGTTTGCGATCAAGGTGCCGCTCTTCCCTCTTCACACTTGGCTGCCGGACGCGCACACCGAAGCGCCCACGGCAGGCTCCGTGATTCTGGCGGGCGTGATGCTGAAGCTTGGCACCTACGGAATGCTGCGCTTCTGCGTGACGCTTTTCCCCTACTCCGCGCACCGCTGCGCCAAGTGGATCGCCGTCCTTGCCATCATCGGAATCGTCTATGGCGCGCTGGTTGCGATGGTGCAAACAAATTACAAGCGCTTGATCGCCTACACTTCGATCAGCCACCTGGGATTTGTGGTGCTGGCGATCTTCTCTTTCACTGCGATTTCGGTGCAGGGTGCGGTGTACCAGATGGTGGCGCACGGCATTTCCACCGGCGGACTGTTCCTGGGACTGGGCATGATCTACGACCGCCGCCACACCTACGAGATGAAGCAGTTCGGCGGACTGGTGAACCCGATGCCGGTGCTGATGGCGTTCTTCCTGTTCATCTGCCTGTCGTCGCTCGCGCTGCCGCCGCTGAATGGATTCGTGGGCGAGTTCTTGATTTTGATCGGCGTGTTCGAGCATCACCACCTGTGGGCCACGTGGGCGGCGAGCGGCGCCGTGCTTTCAGCGATCTATCTCCTGTGGTCGTATCAGCGCGTGGCGCTCGGCGAACTCACCGTAGAGAAGAATCGCGACGCTGCCCGATGCTTCGGGGCGCGAACGAGTGATTTTGGTCGCGATTTCGATCGTGATTATCGTGATGGGCGTCGGCTCCACGATGTTCACCAGCCGCATGGAAGTATCGGCGAACAAGCTGCTGACATGACTCCTCTCGCACCGGAACGATTGAGTACGGCAAGCCGTCTCCGCCGCGCGGACTTACAGACTGCGCGGCGCGCGCGGTGAATGCCGCGCTGCTGCCCGTGCTGCCCGCGTCGGCGGCATCGGCGGTTGTATCCGCCGGGCAGGTGGCGCGCTAATGCAACTGCCTTTCGATCAATTCGTCAACCTGCACCGCATCGCGCCGGAGATCATTCTTTGCGTCTTCGGCATCGCGATCATGCTGCTCGATCCCGTTCTTGGCCCCACGCGCCAGCGCGCGCTCGGGTGGGTGGCGTTCGTGGGCACGCTGGCCGCGATTTTCGGCGTGCACCTGATGCAGCATATGACGCCCGCAGGCAGTCCGACCGGCGCTTACAGCGACGTGATTCGCGCGGACGGGTTCAGCATTTTCTTCCACGTGGTGATTCTGGCGGCCGCGGCGCTCTGTATTCTCGGCTCGATCGATTACCTGCAGGAAGAAGGCATTCAGAAGGGCGAATACTACGCGCTGGTGCTTTTTGCTGCGGCCGGCATGGGAATTCTGGCCGGCGCGAATGAATTGGTTACCGCGTTCATCGGGCTTGAGCTGAGCTCGATCTCCAGCTACATCCTGGCCGGGTTCCGCCGCCGCTCCCTAAAATCCAACGAAGCTTCGCTGAAGTATTTCATTCTTGGGTCGTTTGCCACGGCGTTTTTCCTGTACGGCATCGCGATGACCTACGGCGCCACGGGCACTACCCGGATCGATCTGATCGGCGATGCGCTCACCTCGGCCGTGGGTGGCGGGCAGGGCGTGCCGTCGCTCGCGGTGCTGGGCATCGCGATGATGTTTGTCGGCCTCGGATTCAAAGTGGTCGCCGCGCCGTTCCAGATTTACGGGCCGGACGTGTACGAAGGCGCGCCCACTCCGGTGACGGCGCTACTCGCCTCCGCTCCGAAAACAGCCACGTTCGCGCTGATGCTGCGTATTTTCTACGTGGCCTTCGGCGCAGCGCAACCTTTCTGGTTCTGGGCGATCTGGGGTTGCGCGATTCTCACCATGTTCGTCGGCAACTTCGCGGCGCTGGTGCAGACCAACGTCAAGCGCTTGCTTGCGTATTCGTCGATCGCCCACGCCGGCTACATCCTCGTGGCATTCGCCGCGTCGAGCGAAGCGGGCGTTACGGCGGTGCTCTTCTATCTTTCGGCGTACGCGCTGATGAAGGTTGGCGCATTCCTGGTAGTCACGCACCTGGGCCAGCAGGACGAAAAACATCTCGATATCAACGATTACGCCGGACTCGGCGTGCGGCAGCCGATGCTCGCCGCGTGCTTCACGCTGTTCCTGCTCTCGCTGCTCGGCCTGCCCGCGACCGGCGGCTTCGTCGGCAAGTTCTTCGCGTTCCAGTCCGCGCTCGACTCGCACATCGTGTGGCTGGTGGTCATCGCCGCGATCAACAGCGTGATCGGCGCTTACTACTACCTGCGCGTGGTCATCGCGATGTACTTCTGGGAGCCGTCGAAGGAGTACACGCCATCGAAGGTCGCCCCTGCGCTGGTGTTCGCGCTCTCGCTCGCTGCCATCGGCACGCTCTACCTTGGCATCCTGCCCGGGCGCGTCCTGGATTACGCGCATGCCGCCGCACAGTCCTTGCTATTGCGCTGAGGCTGTCGAAACAAATTCCCTGCTGAACACATTGGGCGCCGCGCGGCTTGCCGCGAGCACCCAAAAACTATCCTGCGAAAAAGAAACGGCCCGGAAGCTCGCTGCAACCGAGCTTCCGGGCCGCGTGAAATTCCTCGACGTGTCGCTTAGTAGCCGACCTTCACGAACACAATCGCGAGCGTAAACAGAACCAACGTCTCGATGAACACCAGACCGAGAATCATGGCCGTACGAATCGCTCCGGCGGCGCCTGGATTGCGCGCAATGCCCTCGCATGCCGCTGCCGCAACCCGTCCCTGGCCGAGACCGCAGAACGCGGCCGCAATCGCCATGGAAAAGCCCGCAGCGAACACAATGCCTACCGCAACGTGCTCGGGCGGCTTGGCAGTCGCTTCCGTGCCTTGCGCGAGAGCGGGCATGGCAGCCATTCCGGCAACGAACAACATGGTGCAGAACTGAACTAACTTCTTCATCGTGTTTCTCCTTGTATGAATATGCCGTCAGGAGGTGGTTCCCGTCATCCTCAAGCAGCCGGTCTCACACTGAAACGGCGATCATGCCGATTATGAAATTACATCTATGAAGGCGATTCTCATTTAGTGCTCGTGCGATGTAGCCATTCCGATGTAGAGCGCAGGGAGAATGGTGAACACAAACGACTGGACGACTGCCACAAACAGGTGCAGCAACAGGAACACGATCGGAATCACAGCGGGAAACACGGCAAGAGCCATGCTCCAGTTCGGATGCGCGCGCAAGACGGCTTGCCGCGGACGCCATGCTGAGCGCGAGAAAAATGAGGTAGATCAATTCGCTGGCGAAAATATTCGCCCACAAGCGGACCGTAAGCGAAAGCAGCCGCGCCGTATGGCTGATGATTTCCACCGGAAAAATCAGCCAGGACAGCGCCGGCACCGGTCCTGCGAATTGCTTCGCGTAGCCCAGCGCACCCAGCTCGCGCAGTCCCGACCAGTTGTAATAGAGGAAAGTCATAATCGCGCATGCCAGCGGCACGGCCGGGTGGCTGGTGGGCGAAACGAAGCCTGGGATCGCGCTGATCGAGCTAGCAAACAGAATGAAGATCGAAAGCGATCCGACCAGCGGCAGATATTGTCGCGCGTTGTGCTCGATATTCTCGTCCAGCAGGTCGCGGATCCCCACGCCCATCGGGTTCGTGAGCAACAGCTCCATCACCTGCTGGGTGGCGCCCGGCCGATCCGCCCGAATCCTTGGGCGAAGCCACAGGAAGAACAGCGCGGCGATGATGCACACCAGAAGCGATGCCGCTATATAGTTGGGAATGGGAAGATTCGGATTTTCCGGCGTAATGTGCAGCGCCACAAGCAGCTTCAGCGCCAGCGCGCCGAGGTACTTATTGACCAGCGCTGTAAACCAGTCCACTTGCTCTTTCATTCGTCAATCGTTCCCCGAGAAGACGTCTTGTAGTGCCGCAGCGATTGTCCCAGACCCCAACGCCAAAAGACCCACCAAGCAGGCGACAATTGGCACGCGGAAGAACTTCACAATAACATATAAGGTGATTCCTATCAACAGGTAACGGCCAATGAACTTCGCGTAGAGGCTCAATGGCACAACGGCTTTGGGGCTGCCCTCCTGGGCCTGTGCGGAGGTTACAAGGCCGCCCAGGGCCTGATCCAGCCACCGATAGTTGAGCCACGCCAGCGCCGTGCCTGCCGCAATGCCCACGCCCCAGCGGTACGCGTGTGCCGCGAGGGCCGCGCCAGCCGCACCCACAAGGCCGCTGATGAGAGTGTAGGTGAGGATTCGCCGGGAATACTGCTGGTGAAACTCTTCCTGTGCTGCGGGGTCAGGGCTTGGGAGCGGCGTCTCGGTCATTTTTGTCGAGCCGTCTGAGCATATCGCGAACCGCCGCAAAAAACCCGACCGCGCCCACGATCAGCATCAGCCAGGGCTTGGTGTGCAGCCAGCGGTCCAGCAGGTAGCCGATGAAGCCGCCGCCGAACGCTCCCGCCACAACGAGCAACGGCAGCTCCGTGGCGAGCGCGAACTGCCTCGCGACCGCGCCGGCTTTCGATTTCGGTGGTGGGTTTTCGAGGTTCATAATTTCGTGGCGCGCGCCTTCTCGGCGGTGTGAGTAGCGTTGTCGTCGCTCATCGCGAAATCGGCGAGAGCAGGCTGTAGCTCGCGAGCCGCAGGAACTGCTCAGGAAAAACGCCCGCAGCGAGAGTTATTACAGCGACGGCGCCGAGCGCGAATTTTTGCCCGGCGGAAATCATCGGAGCGGCTGAGTCTTCAGCGTTTCCCGACCACATCGCCGCCACCACGCGGAAATAGTAATACACGGCAGGCACGATGTAGGCGACGCCGAGCAGCGCAAGATACGGGTGCCCGGTCTGAATCAACGCCCAGAAGATCAGCAGCTTGGCCACGAATCCGGCGGTCGGCGGAATGCCGGCAAGCGAGAGCAAAAACAACAACATCAGCGCCGCAGATGCCGGTGAGCGGTAACCCAGTCCTTCAAGCTCGTCGATCGTTTCGCCGATTACGCCGCGCTTCTGAAGCACCACAACCACGGCGAACGCACCGGTATTGAAAAACGCGTAGGCGAAAAGATAGAACGCCATGGCTCGCAGCCCCGCCTGGTTCAATGTGCCGTCTTTATTCATCGACGCCACAAAGCCGAGCAAAATGTAGCCGGCCTGGGCGATCGATGAATACGCCAGCAAACGTTTTATATTGGACTGCGTGAGCGCCGCGAGAGTGCCGAGCGTCATCGACAGTACGGCGACCGCCGCGAAAATCGCGACCCAATCCACGCGCACGGGCCAATAGACCGTTGTAAAAAGCCGCAGCAGAAGCGCGAACGCGGCGGCTTTTGATCCGACGCTCACGTACGCGGTGATCGGCGTTGGCGCGCCTTCGTACACGTCTGGCGCCCACTGGTGAAACGGCACGGCCGCCACTTTGAAAAAAACTCCGGCGGCTACCGTCGCGAGCGCGAAGAACGAGAGCATGTCCGCATGCGGGAACTGCGCCGCGCGGTCCGCGATGCGCTGCTGAATCGTCTGCAGGTTGGTCGAGCCGGAGAGGCCATACAGAATCGAAAACCCGTACGCCAGCACGCCCGAGCTGAACGCGCCCATCAGCATGTATTTGATGGCAGCTTCGTTCGAGCGCCGCTGGCGCACCAGAAATCCGGCGAGCACGTAGAAGCTGATGCCCATCGTCTCCAGCGCGAGAAACAGCACCACCAGATCGTTTCCGCACGCGAGGAACATCATCGCGGCCGCAGCGAAAAGCATCAGCGCGTAGTATTCGCCGCGTTGCTCGGTGACCACATCGAGATAACGAACCGATAGAAGCAGCACAAGCGCGGTGGAAGAAAGAAAGATCAGTCCAAAGAAAATGAAGAATGGATCGATTACGATCGAGCCGTCGAAGGCGAGGTAGTGGTCGCGCGCGGGCGTACGCACCAGAAACAGCGACACGGCGCTGAACGCCACGCCGACCATTGCCGTGTAAGCGTTCCACGACTTCTGCGCCTTGGTGAGCCAATAGTCCGTCAGGAGGATGGCCAACCCGAAGAAAACCAGCATGGCTTCCGGAAAAACGAAAATGAAATCGTTGCGCGCCTGGTCGAAGATGATTTGCCAGTTCATCTAGCGCGCCTTTTCCGGCGCCGTTGACGGCGCGACGGATGGTTCAAGGACGTACGATGGATTCACCGCGTGTACGATTCGCTTCACTGGCTCCTGGATCGCGCGGAACAGCGGTGCGGGATACACGCCGATCCAGAAAGTCAGAAGCAGCAGCGGCAGCAGGGTCGCGAATTCGCGCGCGTTCAGATCCTTCAGCTCTTCGTTCGCTGGATTAGTGATTTCGCCGAACATCACGCGCTGATAAAGCCACAGCAAGTACGCCGCGCCGAGGATCACTCCGAGCAATCCCCATGCCGCCCACTGCCAACGCACCTCAAACGCGCCGCGCAGCAGCGTAAACTCGCCGACAAAACCGCCCAATAGGGGCAGCCCCAGCGAACTGAACGTGATGATCATGTAGATCGCGGCGAAGTTTGGCATCGGCGTCGCCAGGCCGCCAAATTCGGAAATCAGGCGCGTGTGCCGCCGTTCGTACAGCATTCCGACAAGCAAAAACAGCGCGCCGGTAGCGAGTCCGTGGTTGATCTGCTGCAAGATGCTCCCCGAAATTCCCAGCGGCGTGAGCGCGAAAATTCCCAGCGTGCACAGTCCCATGTGGCTCACCGACGAGTATGCGATCAGCCGCTTCATGTCCTTCTGCATCAGGCACACCAGCGCACCGTAAACGATCGCGATCAGCGAGAGAACCACCATCCAGCCGCGGTAGGAAGTCGTCGCGTGCGGAAACATCGGCACCGAGAATGCGCAGAAAGCCGTATGTCCCCATTTTCAGCAGCACGCCTGCGAGCAACACGGACGCCGCGGTGGGCGCTTCGGTGTGCGCGTCCGGCAGCCAGGTGTGGAATGGGAACATCGGCACCTTCACCGCGAATGCCACGAAAAATCCCCAGAACAGCCACTTCTCCGCCTGAAACTGGCCCGCGCCGAACGGCGCCTCAAGAATCGCGCGCATGTCGAACGTTCCGCGCGTGTAGTAAATCGCCAGAATCGCGAGCAGCATCACCACTGAGCCGGCCAGCGTGTACAGGAAAAATTTGATCGCCGCATACAGCCGGCGCTCACTGCCCCACAGACCGATCAGGAAATACATCGGTACCAGCATCGCTTCCCAGAACACATAGAACAGGACGAAGTCGAGCGAGAGAAAGACGCCGAGCATGCCCGTCTGCAGCACAAGAATCAGAAAGTAGAATTCCTTCTCGCGGTCCCGGATCGCGGACCACGAAGAAAGAATCGCGACCGCACCGAGCAGCACGGTGAGCAATACCAGCAGCAGGCTCAGGCCGTCGAGTCCTAAGGTGTAGTGAACGCCGATCGAGGGAATCCAGTTGTGATCGCTGACAAATTGAAACCGCGCGGCGCTTTCGCCCGCGTTGAATTCCCAGATCAGCGGAAGTGCGACCAGAATCCCCAAAACTCCAAATGCATTGCCCACGATCCGGTGCAGCCCGCTTTTTCGCGCGGGATGAAGAGAATCACCAGCGCGCCCAAGAGCGGCGTGAAAAGTACCGTGTTCAGAATGTGCGAGTCCGAAAAAAACAAATCGTGTCTCCGCCTTGCGCCGGCCGCTGCGAAATTCTACAGGTTCAGTCGCGAAATCAGCATCGCCGATTAGAGTTGCGGCCTAGTGCAGCCCATGTGCCACCAAATAAAAGTAATAGCTGAGAAATCCGATTAGCCCAAACACGACGAACAGCATGTACGCCTGTACCAGCCCTGTTTGTACGTATCGCGTGAGATTGCTCGCGATCTGAGTGATCACCGCGCCTGCGCGCACCGAACCGTCGATCACCCAGCGATCCCACCACATCGACGCACGCGATGCCGCGCGCACTGCCAAAGCTGTGCCGCGCACACCGACGCCATCGATGATGTGCCGATCGAACGCTCCCAGTTCTTGGCTCAACTTTTTTGTACCATCGACGAAAACACGATTGTAGAACGCGTTCAGATAATAGCCATGCCACACCGCTTCGTGGAATCGCCCGAGGCGGTGCGCGATCTGCGCGGGAAGCTCGGTCCGCCGGACGTACAGATACCAAGCCGCGAAAATTCCCACGCCCACGAAAAGCTCCGAGAGCGCCATCAGCGCGAGTTGGCCCGCGTTCGATCCCGCGCTGTGCGCCGGCTGGATTCGCGCGCCAGTTTCGCGATCCGATCACCGGCTCTAGAAAATGAACCAGCCGGTCGCTGCCGCCGAGCACTTCGGGCCAGCCGATCCATCCGCCCGTGATCGCGAGCAGCGCGAGGATCAGCATCGGAATCACCATCGTACGGTGAGAGCCGTGCGGCCCGATCTCTTCGGCCGGATGTTCTCGCGGTTCGCCGTGAAACGCGAGAAAGATCAGCCGGAACATGTAGAACGCCGTCATGCCCGCCGTGAAGTAACCGATGAACCAGAGCGCAGAACGTTCCTTCTCGTACGCTTTGCCGAGGATCAGGTCCTTGCTCAGAAATCCGGCGAACGGAAAAATCCCCGAAATCGCCAGCGCCGCGATCAGCGAAACGTCCAATACGTGATCGGCAGACTTTTCGCCAGCCCGCCCATCTTGCGCATATCCTGCTCGCCCGCATAGCGCGTGAATCACGCTGCCCGCCGCCAGAAACAGCAGGCCTTGAAGAACGCATGCGTCATCAGGTGGAAAATTCCCGCCGCGAACGCGCCGACGCCGCACGCCAGGAACATGTAGCCGAGCTGGATGATCGTCGAGTACGCCAGCACTTTCTTGATGTCCGTCTGCACCACCGCGATCGTCGCCGCGAACAGCGCCGTGAGCGCGCCCACCATCGCGACCATCGCCATCGCCGCGCGGCGCCAGCGCGAAAATCGCGCTCAGTCCGCGCGACCATATACACGCCGGCCGTCACCATCGTCGCCGCGTGGATCAGCGCGCTGACCGGCGTCGGGCCGTCCATCGCGTCCGGCAGCCAGACGTAGAGCGGGATCTGCGCGGACTTGCCGGTCGCGCCCGATGAAGATCAGCAGAGCAATCGTTGTGATTGCGGCGTTGCCGCTTGCGAAATGCCCAGCCGCCAGCGCGGGACCAATATCCGCGAATCGCATCGTGCCCAGCTGCGCCGAAGCAAGAAAAATCCCAAGCAAGAAGGCCGCATCGCCGACGCGGTTCACCACGAAAGCTTTCTTTCCGGCGTCCCCCGCCGGCGCGCTTGTGGAAATGGAATCCGATCAGCAGATAGCTGCAAGCGCCCACGCCTTCCCATCCGACGAACAGCATCGCGAGATTCCCGGCAAGCACCAGCGTGAGCATCGAGAACACGAACAAATTCATCAACCCGAAGTAGCGGCAGGCCGCCGTCGCGCTCCATATAACCGATCGAATACACTTGAATCAGAAGTCCCACGCCAGTGACGATCAGCAGCATCAACGCCGAGAGTGGATCAACCTGAAACTCCCAGTTTGCCGTAAAACCTCCCAGCAATCCTCCTGCGCCGTGAAACGGTATCGCCGGCAACCAATTCAGAAGCGTCCGTACCGCCTCCCGATCCCCGACCGGCCGCGCAATCAGTTCGAAAAGCGTGCCGCACGAAAACAAGAACGCCGCCAGAACGCTGCCGCAGCACAAATAGCCAATCGCGCGATTCGCGATACGCCGGCCCGCGACGAGCATCAGCATCGCCGTCGCCAGCGGAAAGAACGGCGCTAGCCACACATCGCGCAGGAAGAATGGAAGCGTCATGTTCATACGCGCGATGTCACCATTTAAGGAGGTCCATTTCGTCCGCCAGGATTGTTTTCCGGTTGCGGAAGAACGCCAGAATGATCCCAAGCCCTACGGCAGCTTCCGCCGCCGCGTCCGCAATCACGAAAATCGCGAACACCTGCCCGGCCACGGTCCCGTAGAGCCGTGAAAACGCCACCAGATTGATGTTCACGGCGTTCAGGATCAGCTCGATCGACATCAGCATGATGATCACGTTGCGCCGCGTGAGCACTCCGACCACGCCCACGGTGAACAGCGCGAGGCTCAAAAACAAATAGTGGCTCACCGGAATCATTCCGACTCTCCGTTTGCCCATCACCACCGCGCCAATCATCGCCACCAGCAGCAGGATCGACGCGATTTCAAACGGCAGCAAGAAGTGGCTGAACAGCGCGTCCGCTACTCTCTCTGTATTTTTGGCGACCAGAGCTGCGGGCGGCGCGGGCAGGTGGAACGTGTCGCGTCCCGACCGGAGAGCGATCAACCCCTGTATGCCGAGTACGATTGCGAGCGAACCGGCGACGATCCATTGCCTGTTGAATTGTACGAGGCGCATTTCGACGTCGAGATTTACCAGCATGATCACGAAAATAAACAGGACCATGATGCCGCCCGCGTACAGCAGAAGCTGCACCACAAACAGAAATTCCGCCTGAAGCTGCAGAAAAATCCCGGCGGTCGCGAGCAACGTGGTCACCAGAAACACGGCCGCGTGCACGATGTTCCGGCGCGTCACCATCATCACCGCCGAGCCCAACGCGAGCAGCGCGAAGAAATAAAATAAAATGTTGGCGAGGATCATCTACTCACCATCCGCCGGCAGCGCCGTGCTGGCCGATCCCGCGCCCTCGCCCGCATCGGAAGCCGAGTCGTCCGCGTCGGTCGCGAAATCCGACTCGTCGGCGGTGAGCCACATCGCTACGCCAAGCGTCGCCAGCGTCGTCGGTACCAGCGACAAAAACGGATTCCAATCCCATCGCTCGCGCAGCACAATCGCGATGCTCACTCCGATCACGTTCACCAGCGCCAACGGAATCAGGAACTGCCAACTTAGGCGCATCAATTGGTCGAACCGGTAGCGCGGAAACGAAAACCGGAACCACATGAAGCAATAAATGTAGGCGCCGACTTTGAAGCAGAAACCAGAACGCGCCGTGAATACCCTGCCGCACCGCGTCCGGCGCAAACAACGCGCCGAGCAAAATCGCGGCGATACCGAAGCAAGCGCCCGCCACTCCGGCCATCACGCTCTTCTGCACTTTCACCGGCTGCCCAGGCGCGAGCCGCAGGCAATACCAGGCGAGCGCGACAAGCAGCAACGTCGGCACCACATCCAGAAGCTCGATCGACGTCCCAGGAAAATGGTCGCGGTAACGTGTCAGCGGCCGCAGCCAGCCGCCCAGAAAAAGCGTCGTCGCGACGCCCGCCACGATGATCAAGTTCGCGTATTCCGCCAAAAAATAAAGCGACCAGCGAAATCCGCTGAACTCGGTCATATAACCCGCCACGATTTCCGAGTCGGCTTCCGGCAAATCGAAAGGCGCGCGATTGGTCTCCGCGATCGACGCAACCAAATAAATGAAAAATCCAAACGGCACGTAAAAGATGAACCACACGCCCTGATCGAGCTGCGCCTGAACGATCTCCTTCATCGAAAGCGAGCCGGCCAGCAGCAGCACGGACACCAGCGCGAGCCCCGCCGCCACTTCGTAACTCACCAGTTGGGCCGCGCTGCGCATTGCGCCGAGCAGCGAGTAGTGGCTGTTCGACGACCACCCGCCCAGCACGATCCCGTAAATTCCCAGCGAACTCACGGCGACGATGAAGAGCAGCCCAACGTTGAGATCGGCAATTTGAAACGCCGGTCCGATGGGCAGCGCCGAATACGCCACCAGCGCCACCGTCACGCTGATCACCGGCGCGAACCAGAAAATCAGCCGGTCCGCGCGCGCCGGAATCATGTCTTCCTTCAAAAGCAGCTTCAACGCATCGGCCAGCGGCTGCAGCAATCCATGCGGACCCACGCGCATCGGCCCGAGCCGCGCCTGCATGTGCGCCATCACTTTCCGCTCGACCAGCACGATGTAGCCCGCGAGCAGTGGCAGCACCAGCACGATCACTACGGCGCCACAGCACCGGCAGCGCAAGCGCGCGAAGGGATTCCGGTGATCGCTTGCATCAGCGATCCACCTCGCCCAGCACGATATCGATCGAGCCGATGATCGCGACCACGTCCGCAATCATCGCGCCGCGTGCCATTCGGTGGAACGCCTGCAAATTTAAAAATGAAGGCGGCCGCACGCGCACGCGATACGGCTGAATCGTTCCGTCGCTCACGATGTAGTAGCCCAACTCGCCCTTCGGACCTTCCATCGGAGTGATACACCTCGCCCGGCGGCGGCTTCAGCACTTTTCCGATGCGCGCCATGATCGGGCCCTTCGGGAATATCGTCGATCGCTTGCAGACAGATTGCCGCGACTGCCGCATCTCCTCCATGCGCACCAGATAGCGGTCGTAGGTGTCGCCGCTCTCGCGCGTGGGAATATCGAACTGGTAGCGCTCGTACGCGGCGTACGGCATCGCCTTGCGTACGTCCCATTCGACGCCGCTCGCGCGCAGCACCGGGCCGGTCACTCCGAGCGCGATGGCGTCGTCCGCGCTCAACACGCCGACGCCCTTCGTGCGCCCCACCCAGATGCGATTTTCGGTGAGCAGCGTTTCGTACTGGTCGATCTTCTTGTCGAGATCCTCGCAGAAGCGCTTCACGTCGCTTTCGAAGGTCGTCGTAGGTCTCGTATTGCAGGCCGCCGATGCGGAACGCGTGCGTCGTGAGCCGCGCGCCGCAATACTTCTCGAAAATTTTCAGGATCTCTTCGCGCTCGCGCAGGCAGTAGAAAATCGGCGTCAGCGCGCCGATGTCCAGCGCGTGCGTGCCCAGCCACAGCAGGTGGCTTGCGATGCGCTGCAGCTCGGTGAGAATCGTACGCACCACGCGCGCGCGCAGCGGCGCTTCGGCTCCCAGCAGTTTCTCCACCGCCTCGCAGTAGCCCAGCCCGTTCGAAACCGCCGCCACGTAATCCATCCGGTCCACGTATGGCGCAAATTGCTGGGTAGCTGCGATGCTCCGCGATTTTCTCCACGCCGCGATGCAGATAGCCGATGATGCATTCCGAATCGACCACGCGTTCGCCATCCAGCCGCAGCTTCACGCGCAACACGCCGTGCGTTGAAGGGTGCTGCGGCCCCATGTTCAGGATGATTTCGTCGGCGCCAAGGACGGTCGTGTCGATGCCTTGCTGCGTCCCGAATCCCGCCGATTCGTAGTCGGTATTCATTGGCCGCTCTCGATGCCCAGGTTTTCGCGCACCCACTCGGTGTCTTGCTGCAGAATGTCATAGTCCTTGCGCAGCGGATGGCCCTGCCACTCTTCGGGCAGCAAGATGCGGCGCAGATCGGGATGCCCTTCGAATGCGATGCCGAAAAGATCGAAGCACTCGCGCTCGAGCCAATTCGCTCGCCGCCCAGATTTCCGTCACGCTCGGAACGGACTCGCCCGCCGCAGCGTGCGCTTTCAGCCGCAGGCGCTCGTTCTTCGCGAAGGAATACAAATTCCAGACCACATCGAAGCGCTTCTCGCGCTTCGGCCAGTCCACTGCGGTCAGATCGACTAGCATTTCGAACTTCTCGTCGTCCCGGCAGGCTAAGCGCGATCTCGGACACCGTACGCGAATCGATCAGGACGATCGATTGACCGCGATCGAGAGTTGCTTCGAGAATCGCGCCACCAAATCGGGCGGATAATCGGCGCGTCAACTCGTTATCGAGAGTTGACGGAGCGGGAGGAGCCTCTCGCGGCGGCGCCGATCCCGGCACGCGACGCGCAGGACGCGGCGGCTCAGCCTCCGATTTAGCGGCAGGATCAGATTTCGGGGAAGGAAACGGAAGGATCTTGTGTGCCGAACGATCGGCTTCCGGAGCGCGATTCTCCTCGGGCCGCTTGCTGGAGGAGTCGTCGTCGTTGCCGTGCTTCACCATCTTCGGGGCCGCACCTCATCGTCGTGCATCGCCGCCAGCTACAGCCAGTCCAGCGCGCCGTTGCGGTAGAGCCACACGTATCCAACCAGCAGAATTCCCAGAAACACCAGCATCGTCTCCAGGCCGTACAGCCCGAGCTGGCTGAACCGGATCGCCCACGGAAAAAGGAAAATCGTCTCAACGTCGAAAATTACAAACAGGATGGCAATAATGTAAAACCGCGTCGAATACCGCCCTCGCGCGCTGCCCTCCATCGGATTTCCGGATTCGTACGCCTCCAGCTTCGCGCCTTTCGCGGTCGATAGCGGGCGCAGATATTTCGCGAGCAGAAGCGTAACCACCGGAAACGCGGCCGCCATAATGGCGAATATTAAAATCGGAATGTATTGTGCCGGCATTTTGGTGTGAAGGACGCCATGCTAGCACAGCGACTGAAAGCGGACTATATGGAATGAGCCTGAAAGTGCCCCATCTTACGGCGCACAAAAATCAGTCGTGGCGCGCGCCATGCAGGACGGAAACGGCGTGGGGCAGCAGATAGGCGATCGCGTCCAGCGACTCCACCGCTCCGCGCGGACTGCCCGGAAGATTGATGATGAATGTGTTGCCGCGAATCCCGGCCACCGCGCGAGAAAGCGTAGCGCGATGATTTTTCTTGAGCCCCTCTGAGCGCATCTGCTCCGCAAACCCAGGCACCAGCCGCTCGCACACCGCCATCGTGGCTTCAGGAGTTACGTCGCGCGGGCTCACACCGGTGCCGCCGGTCGTGAGGATCAAGTCCACGTCACCTGCATCCGCAGTTGTCTTCAGGAAGTTTTCGATTTGAACGCGGTCGTCGGTAACGACTGCCGAGCGCGCGATGATCCATCCAAGATGCGCGCAGTAAGCGATTACCGCAGGACCGGACCGGTCTTCCGTCGTACCGGCGGAAACCGAATCACTCACCGTGAGCATGGCGACGCGCAGATGTTGCGCGGGATTAACCTTCGGTGACGGCTGCATCGGCGTCGGCGGAGTCGCGCTGGCCTTCGTCCATCAGACGAAGCCCTTCCATCAGCAGGCCCGTGGTGGTTCGTGAAATAATGTCGCGCGAGGGCGCTGCGTTGAAATCGATCTCGAACTCGCCGTCTGTCCAGCGAACGATTCATACACTGCCGCTTCGCCTTCCAGTGCGCCGAGCTTCGCGTCCTTGCACTGGCCCGCGCGAAAAATACAGGTCGCGCTTTCTCGCCGCCTCTGCGGATCGTAAGCTGGCAGGACTTCTGCCCCATTTCGAGCGACTGCATCAGGTCCATAATGCTCATTTCTTCCAGGCGGCCCTGCATCACGCCCGGGCGCACCTGCGCGCTTCTGCATTTTTTCCAAATGCACGCGGTCGACCACCATCTTCGCGCGGCGGACCAGATCCTTTATGAAAAATGGCTTGGGGATGAACTCTTCCACGCCCTCGGTGATCGGGCGCAGCTTTTCTTCGATGTCGCCGCGGCTGGCGAGAAAAATAAACGGAATGCGCGTGGGTTTGCTGCCGCGCGCGGATTTTTTCGTAGAGCTGGCGCCCGTCGAGGCCGGGCATACGGTAATCGCAAACGATCAGGTCCGGCGGGTCATCGACGATTTTCAAAAGCGCGTCGCCGCCATCGGCCGCCGCCTGCGCGTCGCAGTGCGGCATCAGACCCTTCATCACCAGGTCCAGGATCAGCGCGTTGTCATCGACCACCAGCACTTTTACGTCTTTCATCCGCGTCGTTTCCCGTGTTGCGCGCGCCCGCCGGGCCGCTCGTAGGTGCCGCTTCGCCCGCCCGACTTCTTCACCACATAAATCTCGCCGATCGTCATGCCGCGCTCAACCGCCTTGCACATGTCGTAGATGGTCAGCGCGGCGATTGAGACGGCAGCCAGCGCTTCCATCTCCACGCCCGTTGGGCCGGTGGCGGTCACTTCCGAGGTGATCTCAATTCCATTCTTGCATAGCTCCGCGCGCACATCCACGTGCGTCAAGGCCAGTGGGTGACAAAGCGGAATCAGCTCCGAAGTACGCTTGGCGGCGGCGATTCCCGCGATTCGCGCGATTTCGAGCGGGTTTCCCTTGGCGGACTTGTGCGCTCGAATTGCTTGCAGCGTGGCGGGCTGCATGCGGACGAAACCTCGCGCGTGGGCCGTGCGCGAGGTGTGCGGCTTCGCGGTCACATCCACCATCGCCACGCGGCCCTTTGCATCGTAATGGGAAAGTGTTCGACCGGCTTTCTTCTTCATGGACCCTTACGGTTGGATCGCTTCGATTGAGTACTGAACGGCGCTCTGGGTGCGCCTCCGGTCGTACATACGAACGTGGGCCGCTAGAACGTCCCGCGCCGCAGCAGCACGTCACGCCATCTCGCCGGCAGCGTACTTCAATTTCGACTCGTGTACGACCAAAAAGCAATTGCCTCGCACGACCGCGCCAATATCGCCCGAGCCTTCCCAGAGAATCGCTTCCACGGTAGGCACGCGGTCGGGCCAGCTCACCCGCGCGGGAAGAAAATGCGCGCACGCCGGCCTTTTCGTCGACGGCATGCGAAAGCTTCGCTTCAAACACGGCAGGGGCCCCGCCGCGTGGCCCGACAGCAGATCGATCGCCGGAACCACAAACAGCTCGAACGTGACCATCGTGGACACGGGATTGCCCGGCAGCCCGAACACCGGCTTGCCTTTGCACCATCCAAATACCGCCGGCTTGCCCGGACGAAGCCACCCGTCGAAAAAAAATTCTGCCTCCATATCGCGCAACACTTGCTCGACCAGGTCGTACTTCCCCACCGACACGCCGCCGCTGAGCGAGCACAATGTCCGACTCGAGCGCCTTCTCCATATGCGCGCGCAGATCGTCGTGCTCGTCCGGCGCTGACCGAGCATCACGGGCTCGCCGCCCGCGAGCGCCACCTGCGCGGCCAGCGAGATGGTGTTGCTGTTGCGGATCTGAAGCGATCCGGCGCTTCTGATCGAGCTGGACGACTTCATCGCCCGTGGAAAGAATCGCCACGCGCGGCCGTCGGATCACCTGAACCCGGACGCGGCCCACTTCGCGCGGCCATGGCCAGTTCCGCATAGTCTGATGCCGCGTGCCGCGCGTGACCACCACCTCTCCCACGCGCGCTTCCTGCCCCGCCAGAACAAAATGCTGCCCGGATTCGTGCCGGCTTGTTCGAACATGACGTACTCGCCCTCCTCGCGTGACGTGCTCATTGCATCACGATCGCGTTCGTGCCGCGCGGCAGGGCGCGCCGGTCATGAATCTGCACGCATTCCCCGGCTTCAACCGCGCCGTCGAACGGCCACGCCCGCGCGGCTTTCGCCGACGATACGCAGCTTCGCGCCCGGCTGCAGTCGCATCCGCGGCGCGCACGGCGAAGCCATCGCGAATGGAGCGATTAAAGGGAGGATAATTGCGGTCGGCGACGAATGTTTTCGGCGAGCATGCGGCCCAGGGCGCGCGCAGGATCGTCGCGCAAATTCGATCGTTTCCGTCTTGCGGCGGGCACCGGCAGGCCGCTCCTGCGGTGACACCTCGATGACTTTTGCGCGCGCCTCTTCGACGGAAAGCATGGCGGCTCAGAGCCAGGAGGCGAGCTTGGTTCCCGTCGGCACGATCGTCGCGTCGCGTTCCGGGCCGGTCGAGATCATGCCGATTTCGAGCTCCAGCTGGTCGGAAATGAAATTCAGATAGTCGCGCGCGGCCTCGGCAGATCTTTCACGTCGCGGATCGCCGGGCGTCGGCTTCCGCCAGCCGGGCAGCGTTTGTATATACCGGCTCGATCTGCGGACAGCGTCTCCACATCCGGCGGCATTTCCTTCGACCGGCTGGCCCTTGTAGCGGTACGCCGGTGCAAACTTGGATTTCCGGCTGCGCGTCGAACACGTCGAGCTTGGTGACCACCAGCGAGTCGATGCCGTTGAGCATCTTGGCGTAGCGCAGCACCACCAGATCGAGCCAGCCGCAGCGCCGCGGGCGTCCGGTGACCGCGCCAAATTCGTTGCCGCGCTCGCGCACTTCTTGCGCGTCGAGGTCGGGCATTTCCGTGGGAAAAGGCCCGCTGCCGACGCGCGTGGTGTAGGCCTTGGTCACGCCCACCACGCCCGTGATCCGCGTCGGCGCCACGCCCAAGCCCGGGCGAGGCGCCGCCGGAAGTGGCGTTCGAAGAAGTCACGTAGGGATAGGTGCCGTGGTCGATATCCAGCATCGTGCCCTGCGCGCCTTCAAACAGCACGCTCTCGCCATTGTCGAGCGCGTTGTTCAGCACGACGCGTGGTGTCCACCACGAGGTCGCGAATGTGCGCGGCAATTTCCAGATACTGATCGAGCAGGCCCGTCGGTTTCGAGCGGATGCCCGTAGGCCGCGCGGCTGATGGCGTTTTTCTCCGCGATGCACGCGCTCGAGCTTTTCGCGGAAGCGCTCCGGCGTCGAGCAAATCGCATCACGCGAATGCCGCGGCGCGCCATCTTGTCTTCGTAGGCCGGCCCGATGCCGCGCGACGTGGTGCCGATCTTCGCGGCTCCGCGCGCCGTTTCCGCGGCTTTGTCCATTTCGCGGTGATAGGGAAAAATCAGGTGGGCGCGATTGCTCAGGAACAGGCGCCCGCGCACGTCGATGCCGGACTTTTTCAGATTTTCCAGCTTCCGCAACCAGCGCGACCGGATCGACCACGGTGCCCGGCCCAATCACGGCTTTCTTTCCTGGCGCAGAATCCCGCTGGGGATCAGCTGCAGAACGAAACGATGGCCATTGAAAATGACGGTGTGGCCGGCATTGTGGCCGCCGGCATAGCGCGCGGTGTAGTCGAACGACGCAGCCAGGTAGTCGACGACCTTGCCCTTGCCTTCGTCGCCCCACTGCGCGCCGACGACGACGACGCCCTTCGCTCGCTTTTTCTCGGTCAACTCTGGCGCCCCTGCCACGGTCAAACCGCACTTTGCCTTCTGTGACTCACGACTGAAGTGGTACAGGTGGGCGAAACAGCTGTGCAGCGACTTCCCATCCTACCCGCGGAATCGGCGTGGCGCAAGACCCGCCGGCTCAACGCTGGTTGGGTATGCTGTGAAAGGTGCCGAATGGAAATTACGCGAAGTCGCAGTCTGCGAGGTGATCGTTCACCATGCCGGTGGCCTGCATGAAGGCGTAGCAGATCGTCGTGCCTACGAAGCGAAAGCCGCGCTTCTTCAGATCCTTGCTCATCGCATCGGACTCCGCGGTCCGGGCCTGCAGTTCACGCACGGAGCGCAGCGCGTTCCGCTTCGGCTTGCCGCCGACGAATTGCCAGATGTACTGGTCGAACGAGCCGAATTCCTTCTGCACCGCCAGGAATGCCTGCGCGTTTGAAATCGTGGAGGAAATTTTCAGCCGGTTGCGCACGATGCCGGGATTGACGAGGAGCGCCTTCACTTTCTTCTTGTCGTATCTCGCGATCTTCTTCGCGATCGAAACGGTCGAACGCTTTCCGGTAATTCTCGCGCTTGTTCAGGATCGTTTCCCAGCTCAGACCCGCCTGTGCGCCCTCCAAAATCAGAAACTCAAACAGTACGCGATCGTCGTGGACGGGCTTGCCCCACTCCGCATCGTGATACTCGATCATCGCGGGCTTGCTAGCCCAGTGGCAGCGCCGAACTTCTTTGGAAGTCTTCGGAGTCATGCGAAAGGAGGAGATCTAAAATTCGCTACCAGAGCGTTCTAAGCTTGCCCGGTGTCGATTGCTGCTTCCGCCGCCAGGCAGCTGGGGCAAAGGCAGTCGCTAAACTCATCTCGAAGCCGTTGCGACGTTGCGAGCGGCAATTCCACGCCCTCGCACCAGCAACTTCCCGCCTCGGCGCCGCACTGGAATCCCCTGCTACAACGTGCGCACAATTTAAGCGCCGGTGATCCATCGCCCGACTTCGGCCCTGAATCACCGGCGCTCATACGCTATCGTCCCGTCGTCGCGGTTGCGCGCTTACGAAATGTGGCGCTGCAATACCTTGACGATCGTTTCTTTCGGCTGCGCTCCAACGAGCTGGTCCGCCACCTGTCCGCCCTTGAATACGAGCAGCGTGGGGATGCCGCGGATGTTGAACTTGCCCGCCGCATTGATGTTCTCATCGACGTTCAGCTTCACCACTTTCAATTTGCCCGCGTTCTCGCGCGCAATCTCCTCCACCGTGGGAGTGAGCATGTGGCACGGGCGGCACCAGTCCGCCCAAAAGTCCACCAGCACCGGCTGGGTCTTGCTCGCTTCAATCACGTCCTTCTCGAAATTCGCGTCCGTTACCGCTGCAAGAATCTCTGACATGGTCTTCCTTTTTTCGCCGGCGGCCTCGTTTTCCGATAACGGAGGTCTGCGGCGTTATGCTTTAGATGTTGGAACGGCTTTAGGGATTCGGGACCTCTTAGCTGCTTCATACAGCATGACATACGACGCAGCCGAAGCCTTCCAGGAAAAGTCCTTGGCCATGCCGTTCTTCTTTAGCGTCTGCCAGACTTTCGGCTCGCGGAACGTATGTAGCGCCTCGCGGATCGAATTCAGAAGCGCCGAGCCTTCGTACGGGTAAAACTTGAAACCCGTTCCCTGCAGCGTCTGGTGATCGAAACTCTGGATCGTATCGTCCAACCCGCCCGTGGCTCGCACCACCGGCGGCGTGCCGTACCGCAGGCTGTAAATCTGGTTCAGCCCGCAAGGCTCGTAGCGCGAAGGCATCAGGAAAATGTCCGCGCCCGCTTCGATCTTGTGCGCCAGGGCGTTGTCGTAACCAAGCTTCACGCCAACGCGCCCCGGATAACGCTCCGCCAGGTCGCGAAACAGTTTCTCATACTCCGGCTGCCCGGTGCCAAGCGCTACCAGCGAAAGATTCTCGCGCATCAAGTCGCCAGCAATCTCCGCGATCAGATCGAATCCCTTCTGATCGACAAACCGCGAAACGATTCCCACCAACGGCCGTTCCAGATGTTCCGGTTTGTCCGCCGGAAGCTTGAACTGCTGCAGCAAATCGCGCTTGCAGACTTTCTTTCCTTCGAAATTGTGCGCGGAATACGTTCGCGCGATGAACGTATCGATTTCCGGACTCCAAACCGTGTAGTCCACGCCGTTGATGATCCCCATCACCCGGTCGCCGCGCTGCTTGATTACGCCCTCAAGGCCGCATCCGAATTCCGGCGTCTGAATCTCCTCCGCATACTTGCGGCTCACCGTAGTTACGTAATCGGCAAAAAGAATGCCGCCCTTCAGGTAATTGATCTTGCCCCAGAACTCCAGCCGGTCGAACGCAAACAGCGACTCCGGAAGGCTCAATTCCTTTAGCATCGCTTTCGGGAACACGCCCTGGTACGCAAGGTTGTGAACCGTCAGCACCACCGGCAGCGAGCGCATCACCGGGTCGTCAATATGCTGCGTGCGGATCAGCACTGGAATCAGCGCCGTTTGCCAGTCGTGGCAATGCACCACATCGGGCAGCCAGACGCGCTTCATGAATTCGATCGCTACGCGTGAAAATTCGCAGAAGCGTTCGGCATTGTCGGGATAATCGACGCCGGTCTCGCCATACAGCTGTTCGCGATCGAAGAAGCCCGGATCGTCCACCAGGAAATAGCGTACGCCGCCCACGGAAGGAGCTTCGGCAATCGCGGGAAAACGCAGCTTGTCGCCCAGCGTCACCGTGACGCTCGAAATCATCGTCGAGGTGATTCGGTTTCCGCGGTACCGCGGCAGCAGCACCGCTACTTCATTCCCCATCGACGCGAGCGCCTTCGGCAACGCCTCCACGACGTCCGCAAGCCCGCCGGTTTTCGAGTAAGGGAGCCCTTCCGAAGCTACAAAGAGGATTTTCATTTTCTCAGAGTGAGAAAACGGTAGCGGACTCCCCTCTCCGCGTCAAGAGAACGCGCGCGCCCGCGATCGAACTGTCAGGAATGTCCCCGATCTGTACTTTCCCTAGTAGCCTCGCCTCCCATCACTCCGCCATCTTCGCCACGTGCACCTCATAACCCGTCTTCGGCAGCAGCGAAGTCAACGCGAATACCTTGAACCCATCGCCATTGACTTCCGACTGCCGGTAGATCCCCGGCTCGGTCTCGATGGTTTCCTTGTGCCCTTCCATAGCCAGCAAAAACGCCTGCGCTTGCGAGCCCGTCACGTCGCCTCCCGTGCCGCGCTGAACCACCGCCTCCGATGCGTACGAACGCACCAGCTTCGGCCAATATTTCTCCAGCAACTCCGTGCTCGCAAAAATATCCGCCCAGATGATCCGCCCATCCACCGCGACAACCACTCCCACAGCCTTTCGATCTCGCAATTTCGCGATCAGGCTCTGATAGTTTTCCTCGATCGGCTTCGCCACCTCATCCACTTTGTCCTTCACCGCTTGATTCTCCATCACCCGCGCGTATGACGTGGTCGAGTTGATCGCCGCTGCGGACGCAGTCGGGGCCGGAGCGTTCGGCTGTGGCGCGGCCTGCGTCACCTCAACGGCCATCGACTGTTGCTGCTTCCTCACCTCCGCCCACACTTGCCCCTGATCCTTGTCCGCCATCGCTTTGCTGCGCACCGACGGCTGCGCCATCATCGTGCCGGCAGCAGCGCCGGAGTGCGCGCCCACGCTCCCGGGTTTGCCTGCGGCTCCGTAAGTCATACCCGACGCGCCAAACTGCGTGCTCGACGCCACCCACCTCCCCGGCTCCACGCAAAATACGCTCAGGTCGATCGGGTCGCTCTCCGCAGGAACGATGCGGTCCTTGCCGATCACGCGATCCTGCTTTCCGCCCGTCACAATTTCGCCCGCCAGCAGCAAGAGCGGCCGCTTCGAATTGTTCACCAGCACCAGCCGGTTCACTTCCGCGCTGACTTGGCGCGCCGCTTGCGTCGGCTGCCGCCGCACTAGGCCGCTGACGCTTCCGTATTCCGTCACCACGACTTCGCCCGAACGGAATCCCTCATCGAGCGTCAGAAACTGTCCCGTATCGTGCGACTTCGACGCCACCACCGGAAACACCGTCAAATTTCCATTGCGGATCGGCTCGAGCACCGTGTATCCCG
Organism: uncultured Acidobacteriota bacterium; assembly: GCA_963839325.1. Lineage (GTDB taxonomy): Bacteria > Acidobacteriota > Terriglobia > Acidiferrales > UBA7541 > Palsa-295. The sequence goes on from CAWIUO010000009.1 coordinate 138,564, forward strand.
GCGCACCCTCCTGCCCACCAGCCTCCGCCACCGCATCCGCCCTCCGAAGCGACGGAAAAAGGAGCGTCGCAATCGCAATCGGCACCGTAAACAACGCAATTCGCCTCTGATCCATAAAATGTTCTCCATTGGGCGCACGGATCCGCCGCCGCGCCGGCCCACGTTGCGCCAGCGCCGCCAGTTCGCTCGTGCCGCTCCACACGCTTGCCCTTAGAACGGCAGCGCCGCACGAACTTGCGCACAAATTTTCATTCTTGAAGGTTCAGGAGTTCGCTGCCGCCGGTAGCCTCAGGCGGAGTCGCGGTCACGCCAGAACCGTGCCTAATGAACCGAGATTGTAGGGAGGTTGTACGGATTACACGCCATCGCCGTTTTCACGCACACGCTGAGCGTGAACGGGTAGCTTCCGGGGCTTACGGCCCGGCCTTGCAGTTCGATCTTCAGTTTTCCGTTCGCGGGGATACTGTGCTCGAAAATGTAGGTTTTGATGGGCGCCAGCGCATTCGGCTTGGTCGTCTCGAATGCAGGAGTCGATTGATCGATCGAGATTCCCTTCAGAAAGTGAGTGTCGAATTCAAGGCTGTAGAGCAGCTGCGGGTGGTCCGCCGAGTTGGCCAGGTCGATCGTGATCGCAACCGCTTCTCCAGCGTTTACGTCTGTCGGCATCGCGTACCGAACTTCAATATTCTTGGGCTGGTCCTTGGAAGAAATTCCCAGCGCTGCCCCCACCGCAACCACCATGAATGCCGCGAGTCCAAGAATCGCCCAGCCCGTGGAACGCCATCCGTTGCTCGGCTCGGCCAGCGGATGATTTTTCGCCCATCCGTCGAATGCGTTGTTCTGAATCAACGGGAACAGGAAAGGACTTATGACGTTGCCGAGCACTTTGCCCGCCACCAGCACGAATGTATCGGTCGCCTCGGCAATCACCACGCCGAACAGCAGCGAGGCAAGAATGGTCAAGCCGAGCGTCCAATTCGCCTTTCGGTTTTCGTTCAACCTGCGAAAATTGATGAACGTGATGATCGCCCCGGCCAGCGGCCCGCACAGAAATCCAGCAATCCCCGAAACGCGCGGACGCCACGGCGCCTTCACGCCTCCTTCCGCGCTCATCGCCGGTACAACAGGTTGATTCGGAATGGTAGCCATTCAATTCTTGCTGGAAGAACTTCGATTGGGCGGGAAGCCTACTGTATGAAGTTCCTGCCAGTCAAGGAAAGTCCCAGCCACGGCTCGATTGCAGTCCTCACTAGTGGACGAATTGGACCGTAGGCCCCAAATCTCCTTTAGAATTAAGCATGCCGATTCTTTACATCCTGATCCTCGCGCTGGTGCAGGGATTCGCCGAACTGCTGCCCGTCTCCAGCTCGGCGCACGTGGTGGTCGCCGAAAAATTGCTGCACCTCGACCCGTCCTCCCCGCCGATGACGCTGCTGCTCATCATGTTGCACACCGGCACCATGTTTGCCGTGATCGTCTATTTCTGGAAACAGTGGCGCGACGCCTATTTCCAGAGCGTCGCGGCCTTCAAAAAGTTTGCCGTCCAACTCATCCTCGCCACCGCGCTCACCGGAGTGATCGGCGAGATCGTGATCAAGATCATCGAGAAGACCATTTTCCGCAGCTCCCCGACGGCACAAATCGAAGACCTATTCAGCCATCTCGAAATTATCGCTCCGGCTCTCGCGGCCGCTGGAATCCTTATCCTCATTGCCGGCCTCGTCGAACGCCGCCGCGCACGCGCATCGCTCGACGCTTCGAACGACCTCACCGTTCAACGCGCCTCAGTGATCGGAGCCGTGCAGGGGCTCTGCTTGCCGCTTCGCGGTTTTTCGCGCTCCGGCGCCACCATTTCCACCGGCATGCTTTTAGGCATGGCCAAGTCGCGGGCCGAAATTTTCAGCTTCGCACTGGCCGTGGTGCTCACGCCGCTCGCCGTCGCTCGAGAAGGTTTGCGCCTCATGCATGCCGAATCCGCGCAAGGGCCCGCCGATTTCGCATCCGCGGCATTTCCGAGTGTGCTCGGCATGCTCTTCGCGTTTATTGCCGGCCTTTTAGCGTTGAAGTGGCTTAGTCGGTGGCTCGAGAGCGGTCGATGGTATTGGTTTGGGATTTACTGCCTGCTCGCTGCCGTCGTCGTCGCCTACCTGCACCATGCAGGCTATTGAGCGGAGTTCTTTCGATCCACGCACCATGCGGATGGACGCGCGGTCACGAACCTTCCATTTGTCTCTCGCGACAGGAAGGACTAAGCTCCTGTTTCGCAGCCCTCGGTTCAACCACCACTCGTATTACAGGAGACAGCCAATGAGCTTCGTCACGACGAAAGACGGCGTGCAGATTTTCTACAAAGACTGGGGCAAAGGTCAGCCCATCGTTTTCTCCCACGGATGGCCGCTCTCAGCCGACGATTGGGACAACCAGATGATGTTTTTCTTGAAGCACGGCTATCGCGTGATTGCGCACGATCGTCGCGGCCACGGCCGCTCGAGCCAGGTCGCCGACGGGCATGACATGGATCACTACGCCGACGATCTTGCCGCGGTCACCGCGCATCTCGACCTGAAAAATGCAATCCACATCGGCCACTCCACCGGCGGCGGCGAAGTGACCCGTTACATCGGGCGCCACGGCGAAAGCCGCGTAGCGAAGGCCGTGCTTATCAGCTCGGTTCCTCCGCTGATGGTGAAGACGGCCGCGAATCCCGGCGGGCTGCCGAAAGAGGTTTTCGACGGCTTGCAGGCGCAGCTCGCTGCGAACCGCGCGCAATTTTATATGGATCTTCCGAGCGGACCGTTCTACGGCTACAACCGGCCCGGCGCGAAGTCGTCCCCTGCCAACATTCAAAATTGGTGGCGTCAGGGAATGATGGGCGGCGCGAAGGCCCACTACGACGGCATCGTCGCCTTCTCGCAAACCGACTTCACCGAGGACCTGAAGAAATTCACGGTGCCAACGCTCGTGATGCACGGCGACGACGACCAGATCGTTCCCTACGCCGACGCCGGGGTGCTCAGCGCCAAACTCGTGAAGGGAGCCATCCTGAAAATCTACAAGGGCTTCCCGCACGGGATGCCCACCACCAACGCGGACACCATCAACGCCGACCTTCTCGAATTCATCCAGGGAAAAGCGGGCGCTGCTACAGCCTGAACTTCGCGCGATCGTCCCGTACTCTTTCGCCACGAAAGGGTACGGGACGGCACGCGATCGAATTCGTTCAACCCGCGCGTTTGCCAGCCACGCCAAGCCCGACATCAAGCAATCCCTCCAACCGCACGTAGCTCGCTTCCATGCCGCCCTCCATTCCCGTCGCAAGCATCATGGATCGCGTCTTTGTATCCGGCAAAGTCATCTTCATGGTCATCAGCGTTCCCATGCCGTCCGCGTCAAAGCGAGTCTCCACGTGATTGTCCGGCGTGGGATCGGGCAAAAACATCCGCTCCACGTGCACGATGCGCCGGTTCGGCTCCATCTCCACGATCTCTCCGGTGATATAGAAGCCGCAGCCCTTGTCATTCTTCCACTCGTACCGGAATTTCCCGCCGGGCCTGGCGTCGTTTATGCAAACCGGCATCGTCCATCCATCCGGCCCCAGCAACCATTTCTGAATCAACTTCGGATCGGTGTGCGCGCGAAACACAACTTCCGGTGACGCCGCAAAGTGCCGCGTCACGATGATGTGAGTGTCGCCCTCCGTCTTCATGGTCAGCTTGCTCATTTTCGTTCTCCTCGCTTTGAATTTTCCATGCCGGCCAAAACGTCATCCAGCCTGTCGTAATTTTTCTCCAGCGCTTTTCGCAACATCCCTAGCCACTCGTCCATCGCCGCAACTCCCGCCTTGGCGAGCCGCCGCGGACGCCTAGTGCCATCCACCCGCTTCGCGATCAACCCCGCCTCCTCCAGCACCTTTAAGTGCTGTGAGATCGAGGGCTGGGTCATGTCGAACGGTTTCGCCAGCTCATTGACCGTGGCCTCGCCCTTCGCGAGCCGGGCCAGAATCGCCCGCCGGGTAGGGTCAGCCATCGCCAGAAATGCCGCGTCCAGTTGCGTTCCACCATTCATAGGTGCAAATCTATATAAGGCATTACCTATAGTCAAGCGCAAAATGCAGCGACGCGGCCCTCTCTGCCTACCCGCTTTCGTGGCTTCCCCATCGTCCCGGCTCACAGCCGTCAGCTTCAGGGTCGGTTCAGGGATGTGAAGGGTGTCTTCACGCTTGTTCGAACGTCTATCCACAGCCTCAGCGCGTTGCTACACTCGCACCTCGATGTCTCGCCAAAAAATGGGGCAGCACTTCCTGGGCGATGGCGGATGGCGGAATCGCATCCTCGAGCATCTACATCTCCGGCCCAACCAAACATGGGTGGAGATCGGCCCAGGCCACGGCGAGTTTACGAAGCAACTCGCCGGCGATGGCCGCCGCGTCATCGCAATTGAAGCTGACGCGGTCCTCGCTCGCGGACTCGAATCCGCAATCGGTTCGCATCCTGATGAATGGCCGGGCGTCGAAATCGTTACGGGCGACGTGCTGCAAGCGGACCTCGGCGCACTCGTTCCCGGTCGCTTCCACGTTTACGGCAGCCTTCCCTACTACATCACCTCGCCCATCCTTCATCACCTGTTTCAGTGGGCCGATCGCATCGACTCGATTAGCATCGTGATTCAACTCGAAGTCGCCGAACGCATCGCCGCCGAACCGGGAAGCCGCGACTACGGGTATCTCTCCACGATTTGCCAGTTCTACGCGCATCCGAAGATCGCGTTCCGGATTCCGCCGGGCGCTTTCCGCCCGCCGCCGAAAGTGCAATCCGCATTGGTGGAGATGGCGCTGCCCGGAAAAGCAGGCGAACTTGGAATCGCGCATCCGGAAAAGTTTTTTGGATTTCTGCGGGTCTGCTTCGCGCAGAAGAGGAAAACGCTGCGCAACAATCTGCTTGGCACTTCAAGCGACGATCGCATTCACGCGGCGCTTGAAAAAGCCGGCGTACGACCCGACGCGCGCGCGGAACAACTCACGCTCGGTCAGTTCGCCACAATTTTTAAGGAAATTTCTGCGTAGCACGCGCGCGGAGGCACGGGAGTTTAGTGCATGTCTTCGAGAATCGCCTGAACTCGATCCGGGAAATTCGTGATGATTCCGTCAACTCCGGCAGCCACCACGGAACGAATCTGCGCGGGCTCATCCACGGTCCAGGTCGCTACTTGCAGATCGAGCCTGTGCGCGGCGTCCACCAGATCGGTCGTCACCAGGTCCGCCCTCGGGCACAGCTGGCGCACGCCCAGTTCGATAGCCATCTTGGGCTGGTCAGCCCCTGGTTCCTCAACAAGCAAACCCATCATCAGAGCGGTGTCCACTTGCCGCAACGCAGCCAGCGTCGATTGATCGAACGAGATCACGATGCTGCGCGCCGCGTCTCCCGCCTTATTCAATGCAGCCACCAGCGAGTGATGCATGCCGAGCGCCGAGTCGTATTTCACTTCCAGGTAGAAAATTACGTCGTGCTTGCGGCTGAATTCCAGAATCTCTTCCAGCGTGGGGATTTTCTGGTCCATGAATTCGCGGTCAAACCACTTGCCAGCATCGAGCTCTCGCAGCTCGGCCAGCGTGTGCTCGTGAACCGAGCCTCGCCCATTCGTGGTGCGGTCCAGCGTCGCGTCATGCATCGCCACGAATCGGGCGTCTCGCGTCAGTTGCAGATCGGTCTCGATGAAGCCGCAGCCCAGCTCCACGGCCCGTTGAAACGCCGCCATGGTGTTCTCCGGCGCGTGCCCGGATGCTCCTCGATGCGCAATTACCCACGGCTTCCGCATGGCGCAATGGTAGCAGGAAAACACCACGCTCCTTTGCGCCGACCTCGCTCCGTGGGTCGAACTTCTAACCCTTACGACGACCGTTTTCCCACTGAAATTCAATCGCATCGCGCGGTACTAGCACGAGCTACGCGCAAGCGAACGAAGTGCAAATGCTTTCCTAATTGCGCGATTTGCGTGGCAGCGCCGCGACGATTCGACGCACTTCGAGTCTCGCCTTGTCCCACCGCACCGAATGACCGCCGCAAGTCCATTTTCAACAGTACTTTGCGGATGCGCTCGAAAAGAGTCTCGCACTCGATTTGGCGCGTCGATTGCCACAGTCTTTGCGTCCCTCTCGGACGCTTTGGGCGAATTCTCCTTAGCACAGCTCATCCGCCGCGAAAGAGACCGGAGTTTATTCGCAATGGCTGCACCGAAAAGCAGTTCCGTGATTCAAACCATGTTGAAGCGTCTGGCGGAAGACGAGCGCAACGGCAGCACGGAAAAAACAGCAGGAACTGTCGGCACAATGGCATCGCGCCTCGCAAAGGCGGCGGTGTCCTGAGGGTGTGATTCGACGGCAGCGGCTTCACCGCTGTTCCGGAATTCGGCCTGGGGTCTGATGCGGCGTTCGCAGGCGCGGCGCCCCGCTGAGGCCGAAAGAGGGACGGCAACCGCCTGGGGAGGCGAGCGTGGCGCTGTTCGTTCTGGTGATTGTGGCAGTGGTGGTCGCGCAGACCTGGATGGACTGGCGCGATACAAATCGAAAATGGATGGTCCCCGATTGGGCAAAGGGGATGGCGCTGGCTGGTGCAGTGGCAGCTTCGCTCACCGGCGCGGCTTCGTTCGCCAGCTACTGGATCGGCGATGCGGCCAGCGAATCCAGCGATCCGCTGCGCTCCGGCGTATTCTGGCCTGAGCTGGTTTTCGCCGCCTTCGCGATGTCTGTGATCATCTACGGCATTCGCACCAAGCGGCTCCGCCTAATGCTCATCCTGACCGGCGTCCTAACCGCTGCTTTCTGGATGGGTATGTGGATGTAGCTTCAGCAGCTTAGCGCTCCGCTTTCACGGACCAGGCCCGCGTCACAACACCGGTGATCCCTTCACCTCGCAAAAGCCAGCCAATTTCGCCGATCCGCTCCGGGCTACTCCTACCCCGCTAACCGCCGTTCGCCGGTAGGCTTCCGCCACTGGCCGAATTCCAACTGACGCCCTCCAAGCCCTCGTCTATTCTCCGCTCATGAACGGCACTTACCAATTCGCAGGAGCCGAGCCAATGACGAACGTAGAGCGAGAACCGTCCACGACTTCCGTTTCGGGGTCCAGCTTCCTTTTGATCAGCTCAGCCTTGATGATCCTGGTCGGCGTGGTTTTCCAGGCCGGCGAGCTGGGCCTGGGACACTTCCGCCTCGACAATCTATGGCTCTTCTCCGTCGTGGCTTCGGACCTATGGAATTTGCTGGCCACGCACATTGGCGGACCGACGGTCTCGGAAGTATTGCGGTATTGGCCGCTGATTCTGGTAGGGTTGGGTCTGTCGATCATGCTAGCCACGCAGGAAAACCGCCTCGGACGCACTCGCAAAGGTTCCAATCATGGGCTCTAACTCCAGACGATTCAGCTCCGGCCTGTTGATCGGCGTGGCGATCATTGCCTGGGGCGTCGTAATCCTGCTGAACCAGTTGGATCTGGTCAGCGGGCGGGTCTTCGGCTTCTGGCCGATCATTCTCGTCGTATTCGGCCTGGCCAACCTGTTTGAGGATGGCCGTGGCGGCCGCCACGTTTGGGGCATCGTGATGGTCTCCTGCGGCTTGCTCTTGATGGGTAACGAGCTGGGCCTGTTCCGCGTCCGCTGGGACATGATCTGGCCCGTAATCATCATCGCCGTTGGATTCGTAATGATCTGGCAGTCGGTGGGCGGGAACGCCGACCTACGAACCTTTATCCGGTTCAGCGGCTGGACAACCAAGCTCACCGACGTTGACGTGGACGCCATGGCGATCTTCGGCGGATTCAAGCGCAAGCTGCAAACCAAGACCTTCCGCGGCGGACGGGTCGTCGCGATGTTCGGTGGGTATCAGCTCGATCTGCGCCAGTGCGATATCGAGGGCGATCAAGCAATCCTTGAAGCGACGTCGGTGTTCGGTGGCGGCGAAATTCGCGTCCCGGAAAACTGGAATGTGATGATCGAAGGGACCGGAATTTTCGGCGGCTACTCCGACGACCGTCACATCATGGAATCCGAACTGCCGCCGAACGCAAAGAAGCTGATTCTTCGTGGCGTGGCCCTTTTCGGCGGAGTAGAAGTCAAGAACTGAGCGCGAACGAGCCTCGATGCATCCCGTCCTCTCCAAAATCCGGCGGCTGTTGCTCTACCTGCTGGTTTGGGAACCGATCACCGCTCTGGTCGCTTACCTTCTGACGGCGACCGGTAAACTCTCCGGCCGCGAAGCCATTGTCCTGGCCATGCCGCTGTGTTTGCTCTTCGCATTCGTATGCCTCAGCGGCTGGTATTCCTGCCGCGTTACGCCGCTCGATAAATCCAGTCTTTCGAAAATCCTGACGGCGCACGTGGGCGGCGCGATGGTGGCGACCGGTCTGTGGGTGCTCGCCGCGCGTTGGTATTCACACGCGCTGGCGCGCTCGGGAGCGTTTCCTGGAATCGACGACCGTTTTTTCCCTGAGATTCCTCTGCTCGGCGTCACCGGCATCCTCCTCTACCTGCTTTCGATCGCGTTCTACTACGTGTACATGCAGTTTGAAGCCTCGAAAGACGCCGAAGCGCGCATGATGAAAGCCAGCGTGCTGGCGCGCGAAGCGGAGTTGAAGGCGCTGAAGGCGCAGGTGAATCCGCACTTCCTCTTTAACAGTTTGAATTCGATCAGCGCGCTCACCACTTCCAATCCCGAAAAAGCGCGAGAGATGTGCATCCTGCTCGGAGATTTTTTGCGGCGAACGCTCGGCCTCGGTGAAAAGTCCACGATTCGCCTGGAAGAAGAGCTTTCGCTCATTCACGCGTTCCTCGCCGTCGAAAAAGTTCGCTTCGGCGCGCGCATCCAAATGGAAGAGACCGTCGATCCGAAAGCCCTGAACGCGATGGTACTCCCGCTGTTGCTTCAGCCTCTGGTCGAAAACGCGGTGTCGCACGGCATCGCGAATCTGGTGGAAGGCGGCTGGATTCGCCTCACCATCCATTGCCCGGAGAACCAACTTTCCATCGCCGTTGAAAATAAGTTCGACCCGGACGCTCCGCCGCGTCGCAAGAGCGGCGTCGGCCTCGTCAATGTACGACAGCGGCTGAAAGCGCGCTACGGCAATCAGGCAAATTTCAGCTACGCACCCGAAGGTGAAATCTTCCGCGTCGCCCTGAAATTCCCCGCGGAAAGAGAGGTCCAAGCCGCATGAGCGTGGGAGCCGCAACACCGAAGAAAATTCGCACGATCATCGTCGATGACGAAGATTTGGCTCGCCAGGTCTTGCGTGAATTCATCACCAAGCACGCCGAGATCGAAATCATTGCAGAGTGTGCCAACGGCTTCGAAGCCGTGAAAGCCGTGATGGAGATGAAGCCGGACCTGCTCTTCCTCGACATCCAGATGCCCAAGCTTGACGGCTTCGAAGTTCTCGAGCTGATCGGCAACGAAACGGCGGTCATCTTCGTCACCGCGTATGACAGCTATGCCATCAAAGCGTTCGGCGTTCACGCCGTCGATTACCTGCTGAAGCCCTACGGCGCCGACCGTTTTAACGGCGCGCTCGAACGTGCCAAAGAACGTCTCAGCGGCAAGGCCGGAAAAAACTCGCAAGAGCTTCCGCTGCCGGCGGATTTGTCCGCCTCGGCGCGCGCTCCACTCCAACATCTCGATCGGATTGCCGTCCGCGACGGCACCAAAGTCTTCATCATCCCCGTCGCCAAGCTCGACTACGCCGAAGCGCAGGACGACTACGTTGCGCTTGCTTCCGAAGGCAAAAAACACCTGAAGCAGCAAACCATCTCCAGCCTCGAACAGGCGCTCGACCCCGCGCGCTTCCTTCGCGTGCACCGCTCCTACATCGTGAATCTCGAACGCGTGGTCCGCGTTGAGCCGTACGCGAAAGACAGTCACGTCGCCATCCTCTCCACCGGCTCGCGGATTCCCGTCAGCCGCTCCGGCTACGCGCGCTTGCGCGAAATTCTCGACAAATAGCCTGCCGAGTAGTCGGCCCAATCGCTCGCCACGAAGTCCCACAGACGTCTCGCCGATACGCCCGCGAATGGAACGAGTACTACGCCGTCGCAGTTTGATACACGGCCCTGTTCTAGGACTCTCACTACTCCGCTTTCTCGCGCCCGTAACCATCTGCTTATTGCGGCAGCGCTCGCTTTCGTAGTACCTTCCACCGCATGCCTCGACCGCAAAGGCGACGGCCCCCTCGAAGTGGCGTGAAGTCCAAGCGAGCTCAGGACGTTAAAAGGAGAGGTAGGCGCATGGCATCCCCGGCGGACGCAAAAATACCCAATTCATCCGGCAAAGAAGGCGCGGAAGGCGCGAATGTTGACAAAATTCGCGACATACTTTTTGGCACGCAGATGCGCGACTACGAGAAGCGCTTCATGCGCCTCGAAGAGTCCGTGACGAAATCGATGGATACGCTGCGCGAAGACATGACCAAGCGCCTCGATACTCTTTCGAGTTTCGTGCAGCAGGAAGTGGATTCTCTCAGCCAGCGCATCAAGACCGAAAAGTCCGAGCGCGTCGAAAACTCGAAGGAATTTGCGCGCGAAGTGAAAGACGCGCACAAGGCGTTCGAAAAAAAGCTCTCGCAACTGGAAGAAGGCATGTCCGACGGCCAAAGCGAAATCCGCGCCAAGCTGCTCGAACACTCCAAGGCGGTCTCCGCCGAAATCGACAAATTGCGCCGCGACTCGACCGCCGCGCTCAATCGCGAAGTGGAACAGCTTCGCGACGAGAAGACCGACCGCGCCGGACTGGCGGACCTGTTCAGCGAATTCAGCCTGCGCTTGAAGAACAAGTTCGAGTTGCCCGACGAGTAGAGATCCGCGAGGCCGCGACGACGAGAACACGGTGGCTGACACGATCCAAACCGCCGGACGAGACCTCCCTCCTTCCAACATGGCCGAGCAAGCGCAACGCCGCGCCCCCATCGTGGGACAAGCTCCGGAAAATCCGCCGGAAGAGAAGCGCGCGTCCGATGCGCGCGACTACGCCGAGCTTCGCCGCCTGCTGGTAGCGCCCGAACAAACGGAAATTTCAGACATTCAGGATCGCCTCGAAAACGTCGAGCGTCGCACCTCGGACGTAAGTTCCGTGGTGGCCGAAGCGATCCAGATGCGCCGCGACTCCGGCGACGATCAGGCTCTCGCCGAAGCTCTCGCGCCGACGATTCAGTCCACGCTGCGCGAATCCGTCCGCCGCGATCCCCACGTGCTTGCCGACGCGCTCTTCCCCGTGATGGGTCCTGCGATAAGGAAATCCATCACCGAAACACTGCGCTCCATGCTCGAATCCTTCAACGAAGCGCTCGAGAACAGCCTTTCGATGCGGGGCATCAAATGGCGCATCGAAGCGATGCGGACGGGCAAGCCGTTCGCCGAAATCGTGATGATGCACAGCCTGCTTTTCCGTGTGGAACAGGTTTTCCTGATTCACAAGCAGAGCGGACTCGTGCTGAATCACGTGGTCGCGCCCACCGTCGCAACGCAGGACCCGGATATGGTCGCCGGTATGCTCACCGCTATCCAGCAATTCGTCCGCGATTCCTTCAGCTCGAAGGAGACCGAAGCGCTCGGTAGCCTGAACATCGGCGACCTGGAAGTCTGGCTGGAGGAAAGCCCGGACGCGGTGCTGGCCGCTGTGATTCGCGGGCACGCTCCGGCGGACTATCGCGTGGAGATGAACGAAGCGCTGGAAAATATTCAACGGCATTTCGGTCCGCGCTTTGCGCAATTCAAGGGAGACGCCGGTCCTTTCCGGGGCGCGGAAGAGTATCTGACGCCGCTGCTCGAAACCCACTACCGCCATGCCCCCGAGGATAAAAACAAACCGGTCGCCGCGATCGCTGTCGGAGCCGTCGTCGCGCTGCTGTTGCTGGGTTGGATCGGGTACTCCACCTACCTGCTCCTGCAATGGTCGAAGTTTTTGCACGCGCTTCACGACCAGCCGGGAATCGTCGTCGTATCCCACGATCGCGAAGGCGGCAAGTTTCATATCGCTGGATTCCGCGATCCAATGTCCGGCGATCCCGTTCAGATCGTGTCCGCCGCGGGACTCAGCGCTTCGGACGCCCAATTCGAATTCGCGCCGTATTTTTCGCTCGATGACGCGATGGTCGCGAAACGCTCCACCGAAATGCTGCATCCGCCGCCAGGCGTAAAACTGACGGCCAAAAACGGAGACTTAATCGCCGAAGGCTCGGCTCCATCGCAATGGATCGCCCGATTCGAAGAACGCGCTCCCTGGATCGCGGGCGTTGCCCAGATTGACGATTCGCGCCTCGAGAACGCCGACCTGGTCGCTCTGAAACCGCTCAAGACCGAAATCGAATCGACCATTCTTACGTTTCCCGTAGGCAGCGCGTCGCCCGATCCCGGCCAGGAAGAAAAAATCGCCGGCTTTCAAAAGAATTTTCGCGATCTGCTCGCACAGGCCGGCCACATGCGCGAAGCGGTGACGGTAGACGTCGTTGGGCACACGGACTCGACCGGTATTGAAGGCACCAACCTTTTGCTCAGCCAGCAGCGCGCCGATGCCATTCGCGCTATGCTCCTCCGCAGCGGCATTAAACCTACAAACCTCCGCGCCGCGGGCGTTGGCGTTTCCCAGCCGATCCGCTCCGAAGCCACCGACGAGGACCGGCATTTCAATCGCAGCGTCACGTTCAAACTCAGCTTCACTCCACAAGCCACCACTGCCTTGCAAGGCGCGAGCCCCATCGCACCCGCGGGCGAATAGAGAGCCGCGCGCGTGCTACAAAAAAAAATCTGCATGCTGGGATCGTTCTCGGTGGGGAAGTCGAGCCTGATGCGCCGGTTCGTTTCGACGATCTTCGACGATAAATACCTCACCACGATCGGCGTTAAAATCGAAAAGAAGGTCGTGAAGGCCGGCGGACAAGACGTCTCGCTCGTCATCTGGGACATTCACGGGGACGACATCTATCAGCACGTGCCAATGAATTACCTTCGAGGGATGTCGGGCTACTTGCTGGTGATCGACGGCACGCGGCGGCAGACGCTGATCGATGCGCTTTCCCTCGCAGAGCGCGTGAACAAGGATGTCGGCCGCGTGCCGGCGCTGCTCGTGCTAAACAAGAGCGATTTGATGGATCAGTGGGAAATCGACGATGGCCAGCAGGCCAAACTCGTGAAAGACGGCTGGATCGTGCTGAAGACCAGCGCGAAGACCGGCGAGGGCGTCGAAAAGGCCTACATTCAATTGGCTGAGGCGATGGTGGCGGCGAGCTGAATACGGACGATGGCGGCGAACTCCATTTTCGAAAGCTTCGTTTCGAGCCAGGGCTACGTGCTGTTCGAAGCCGTGGGCGACGGCGAATTCAAGCTGCTCGGCGCGTGGCCGGAGTGGTGCAAGAAAGTGTGGGGCGACGCTCCCGCGAACGACGCGACGGTGCGACTCGGCGAGAAATCCGCGTTCCTCGATAATTTCCTCTATGACGCCGAAGACTTCTGGAAAACGAAGCAGTCGGGTTCGATCAGCTCAGGAAACTGGATCGAAGCTGGCGAGTCGGGCGAGTCGATGCCACTTGAAGCTTCGGCTGTACTGATCGACGGGCGAAAAGTTCTGATCGTTCGCAGTTTGGGTAAAGCGTACGTCGATCAACAGGAGATGTACCAGACGGCGCGCGATTCCTTGCTCTCCCACGAAATCCTACTGCGCGAAATCCTGAAAAAAGAAATCCTGCTCCACTGCATCGTGCACGATCTTTCGCAGCCGCTCAGCGCGATGAGTGGCACGTTTCACCTTCTCGGCACCGAGCCGCTTTCGCCGCAGATGAAAAAGTACGTGAAGTCCGGCGAGCGCGAGGCGCAACGGCAGGAAATGATGATTCGCGGAATTCTGGAGGCGTTCTCCTCGGACCTGGCTGCGCAGCAAGCCGTCAGCACCGCGCCGCAGGACGCTCCGGACATCGTGCAATCGGCCAAACAAACGATCGAAGCATTTGAAAACGCATATCGCGACCGCGGGATTAAGCTTCGGCTCGATCCCTCGGTAAAAACTTCGGCAAACTGGCGCGTCACGGGCGAATCGTCGCGCCTCGAACGAATTTTCGGTAACCTGCTTGAAAACGCTCTGCGCTACAGCCCGAAAGGCACTACGGTCACCATCGGAATCGAGGATCACGGCGGCTTCGTTCGCGCCTCGGTGAACGATGAAGGTCCGGGGCTTCCAACCGATAAACCGGCGAGCCAAATGTTCCAACTTTTCGCGCGCGGTAAAGCGCACTCCGGGAAAGCGGGCCTCGGACTCTACTTCTGCAAAATCACCGTGGAGCGCTGGGGCGGTACGATCGGCGCTGAGACGCTTTCCGAACGCGGCTCGAGCTTCTGGTTCCGCTTGCCGCGCGCAAGCAGCGCCGCGCAAGCGGCGGCCGCAAACGCCCCTTCCGCGGAATCCAGGCCCGACGCGACGCGCGAGCAGTCGGCCGCTTCCTTGAAACAAGCTGATCTCCGCAAAGCCTCGAAGCCGTTGCGCGTTCTCGTCGCCGACGACGCAGACTTGAATCGAGAGCTCGTGATCGAGCTACTCGAAAAACAGGGCTATACCGCCGTGGGCGTTTCCGATGGCCGCAAAGTCCTCGCCGCGCTCGAACGCGAACGCTTCGATGCCGTCCTGATGGACGAAGAGATGCCGCACATGACCGGCGTGGAAGCCACGCTCGCGATTCGCGAAAAAGAAAAAGGCGGCAAAGCGCACCAGTTCATCATCGGACTCACCGGCAACGCAACAGCGGAGGACGAGCGCCGCATGCTCGAAGCCGGCATGGACGCGTTTCTCACCAAACCGATTCACATGCAGAAGCTTTATCAGACCGTCGCGCTGGCGGCATACAAGTGGGATTCCGCTTCCGATTCCGCCACTTCGGCACCGCCTCCGGACGCGCCAATGGCCGTGAATGTGGTGACGCCTGCGTCGCTTGCGGAAACGGCTACCCCTTCGGACGATGAATCTCCCGGCGTGCGCGAGCAGCTCGATCGCATGACCGGAGGAAACGACAAGCTGGCACGTTCACTGGTGAAGACGTTTCTGGCTGACGCGCCAAAAGCCCTGCACCAAATTCAGGCAGCTTACAAACAAAAGAAATCGGAGAAGCTCGCCAGCGCCGCGCACTTGCTCAAAGGGTCGCTCTCCATTTTCGGCGCGCCAAAGGCCGTCGCCGCCGCTCGCAACTTGCAGGACCTCGGCCGCTCCGGCAAGCTCGCGAAAGCCGGCGAGGAACTGCGCGCTCTCGAAAAAGCCTACGCGAGTCTCGTGCGCGAACTCAGGAATCTTTATCCTGCTACCGCTGGCCGCCACTCGTCACCGGCAGCCCGCAAGCCGAAGCTCGCGCCTTCGTCGAAACGCACCACGCCGAAGCGCCGCCGCTAGGCCTCTGCCATCGCAATCGGCTGCTCCACTTGACTTTCGCCTTTTGTTCGCCTACGATTTGGCTGTGCACACTTGGGTCCTCAGCGCGCGGCGCGGCGGCCCCATAGCCGTTCAGGGCTCTCGATGGACGAGCGCCCGGCTCTCCCGGACCGCCGTTCCCGCGCTATCGACTCTTAACTGCGGCTCACCCACCACGCCAGCGCAATAAACACCAGCTGCATTGGCAAACGCAGCCACAACGCCGTCGCCGGCCTTCCCGCCACAAGCAAATGTTCTCGCGCCGCTTTCACGTTCGCCGGAAACATCGCGATCAGCAGCGCGATCAGGCACCAGCCCGCCAGGCTCCGCGTTTGCGGAATCAGCAGGCCCACAGCCCCGGCCAACTCGCAGACTCCCGTGAAATACACCATCGCCATCGGATTCGGAAACACCTTCGGCACCATCGCGGCCATGCTGTATTTCGGTTTCGTGAAGTGCGCCACGCCCGTAAAAAGGAACATCGCCGCGAACGCCCACCGCACTGAGGCCACCCACGTGACAAAAGCCGAGACACCGAGCGCACCTGCTGCACGAAACACCAGCGCCGCGAGAACAAGGACCAGGACGACGATCATGCGCGGATTGTACAGCATCCGGCGCGAAGCCGATTTTGGCGTTCTGCGCGTTCGTCAAATTGCGTCGGATAGCAGGTGTTGCTGACTCATCCAGCACGCACGCCTGCCTGCGCTTGCCTCATGCAGCGCGGCGCAGGATACTCTGGGAGCATGATGTTGCGATTTCATCTTGCTGTTGGCGTGGCCCTGGCTCTAATTTTGTGCGCCAGCTCCGCGTCGCGCGCCGACGAATTGAAATTGAAAGACGGCTCGAAGGTGACCGGCACGATCGTCGGCTTCGAAGAGAATTCGTTCAAGGTCAAGACCAGCTACGGCTTCGCCGTCGTGATGAAGGATCAGGTCGTCTCCATCACGATCTCGGATGGCGGAAAGCCTCCTGACTCCGGCGCCGGTCCCGCGAAAACACCGAAGGCCGAGCCCCCGAGGACAGCCGCCACGCCGCCTCCAGCCACAAAGCCGGCAACGCCGCCAACGACCACACCTGCGCCCACTGCTGCGGCGAACGCCTCTTCGTCCACACATCCAGTCGTCTCAAATTCACCAACGCCAACTCCCGTCTCCGCTCCCCTCCCGCCAAAACCCACGGCCCCGGCTCCCATTCGCGAATCCGTAGTGGGCACCACCTATACCAACGAGACGTACGGTTTTCAGATGTACAAACCGCCCGCGTGGAATGTGATCGAGGGCGCGCGCTCGATTTTGCCGGGATCCATCACCGCGATGGGCACCGACGATCAGACGACCTATTTGCTCATCGGCCAGGACCCCGCCGGTAAGTCGCTCGCCAGTGACATTGACGCCACCGAGCGCCGCCTTCGCGACATCCTCGAAAATTTCCGTCCGATTGACGATAAGCACGTCACCATCGCCGGCCTTCCCGCCGTCGAGCGTCACTTTCGCGGCTCGGTGGACCAGAAGGACTGGTCCGGCGTCGTCGTGTATTTTTCAAAAGACAAGCAGGTTTACACCATCTTCGGCATGACGGTGGCAGACACCGACCTGGTGCAAATCCAGGAAAACGTGATCGCTCGCGCAATTTCCAGTCTGCAATTCACAAAGTGATCTTCGCTGTCCACTTGCAACCTGCCGCGAATTCAGCGTAACTGATATTTGTGATCGAACGCTCCTCGAAACTCCGCGCAACGGGGCTATGCACTGTGGCCGCCGCCGCGATTCTGGTTGTCGTCTCGCACTCACGCGCGCAGTCGAGCGCGCCCCCACCGACCTTCTATCGAGACGTCGCGCCCATTCTCCAGCAGCACTGCCAGAGCTGCCACCGCGCAGGCGAAATCGCACCCACTTCTCTGGTCACCTACGAAGAAACGAAACCGCTGACAACCGCCATTGCTATCGCGACCAGCAATCGCGCGATGCCGCCGTGGTTCGCCGATCCACACATCGGTCACTTCGCGAATGATCCGTCGCTCTCGACGCAGGAAATCGCGACGCTCAAGGCATGGGCAGCGGCCGGGGCGCCCGCGGGAGATCCCCAAGACGCGCCGCCTCCACGCGAGTGGGCGAAGGGCTGGAACATTCCGGAGCCGGACATTGTCGTGACCATGCCCAAACCCGTCGCCCTCCCTGCCGACGGCGACGTGGACTACACCTACGAAATCGTGCCCTCCGGATTCACCGAGGACAAATGGGTCCGGATGTCGGAGGTCCGCCCGTCGAGCCGCAAAAACGTTCATCACGCCGTGGTGTACGTCCGCCCGCCTGGATCACAGTGGCTGCGGAAAGCGCCCGTCGGCGTTCCCTTCACTGCTTCGGATCTCACCGACGAAGCCAGCCGCCGTGACGCACACTGGACCGACAGCGACGTCCTGATCGTTTACGCGCCGGGCAGTTCGCCAGACGCGTGGCCGGAGGGCTTCGCGAAGTTAGTTCCCGCTGGATCCGATTTCATTTTTCAGATGCACTACACCACGCACGGAAAGCCGGCGACCGATCGCACCAGCCTTGGCATCGTGTTCGCGAAAACGCCACCAACAAAGCGCGTTCTCACGCTTCAGCTCACCAACGATCACTTCGTAATTCCGCCGGGCGCGGACGACTACCGCGTGGAGTCTCGCGGCACGCTGCCGAACGATGCGCTGCTGCTCAGTTTTCTGCCGCACATGCATCTCCGCGGAAAGCAGTTCGACTACAACATCGTCCACGCAAACGGCACAATCGAACCGTTGCTCCGCGTGCACTGGGATTTTTATTGGCAGATGAGCTACCGGCTCGCCAGGCCTTTGCCGCTGAAGGCCGGAACGGAACTGCAGGCCGTAGCGCTCTACGATAACTCGCGCAATAATCCGCATAATCCCGATCCAAATGCTGCGGTGCGCTGGGGCGATCAGACCGACGATGAAATGATGGTGGGATTTTTCGACGTCGCGGTGGCGCCGAACATCGACAAGAAGCACTTCTTCGTGCGCCACCGGAACGCGACGCCGCACTGATGCGTCCGGCCGCTAGAACTTCGTGACTTCGCTGAAGTGAAAATTGCGAATCTTCATCGCGGGCACCACCATCTCGAACGATTCTTCCCCGGCGGCGCGAACCGCCGGACCAAGCGCCTCCACGTTCGACAGCGCCGCGAGAATGCTCTGGTTGAAGCGGAAATTGCGAATCCCGCCCGAGATTTTCCCGTCTTCCACGAGGAATGTGCCGTCGCGCGTCATTCCCGTCAGCGTCTTCTCGTAGGGATCGACTTCGCGGATGTACCACAGGCGCGTGACCAGAACGCCGCGCTCGGTGGATGCGATCATCTTGTCTACAGACGAATCGCCGCCCGAGAAAACGAGATTCACGGGCGCTTCGCCATATTCGTTGGGCAGCGTAAATCCGTGACCCGTCGGTTTCTTCTTCAGCTTTTTCGCCGTCGCGCGAGAGTACACCAGGTTCGTAGGCACGCCCCGATCGACCAGCAACACTTTTTCGCGCGGCACGCCTTCTCCGTCCCACGGTGCGCCGAGCTGCAGCGGGTGGTAAGCGTCGTCCCAAAGCGTGATGTTCTTCCCGACCACTTCGCGGTCCATTCGATCGTTCAGGCAAGAGCGCTTGTCCATCACGGCCGTAGCGGAAAAATCGAAAAAGAGCGAACCGACCAGATCGAGCGCGGCGGAGGGCTCCAGAATCGCGGTGTACCGGCCCGGCTTCAATTCGCGCGGCTCACGCGACGCGGCGGCCTTGTGACTCGCGCTTCGGGCCAGCGCTTCTGGATCGATATTGGCGATGTCCGGCGAGCTGGATTTTGCCCAGCCGGAGGATTTTTCTTCGAGCACGGTAATCGAAAACTCCGCGTCGGTATGGTCGTATCGCGCGAGGAGTCCATTCGAATTCACCAGCAACGACTGCGCGAAGCCGGTCGAGAAAATGCCCGCAACAGTCTGCTTCGCAGCGTCCGCCATTTTGCAGACGCGCGTGACGGCGCGTGCGCGCGTTTCCGGAGTCGCCGCGGCTGTCGCCGGAAAGAACCGCGTCACCGGCGTGTACTTCTGCCGCTTGAGCATCGGCAGCAGATCGGGATTCTTCGGCTGATTGCGGGCCAGCCGCGCGGCAGCTGCGGCAACGCGTCGCAGCGAATCGTCGTCGGTTTTGTTCGTGGTGGCGCGCGCGGTGCGGCCATCCACGTTCGCGCGAACGCTGATGACCAGCGTCTGCTCGGCGACATTCTGATGGATCGTGTTGTTCGCGAACCGGGTGAGCGCATCGACAGACGAATCGATCTCTACTTCCGTCTCGTCCGCCTCGCTCAGCTTCAGAATTCGCGCGGCAATGCGTTCAAGGTCCGACGCCGAGTAGTGAGCTCCGGCCACGTGCGAAGTGACGCGAGCGGCGGGCACGCTCTTGGCAGCTGTGCGCCGAGCAACTTTCGATTTTGCGTATTTCTTGGGCTTGGCCATTACTTGGCGAACGCCACTCCCGTCTTAATGTTTCGAAACCGCGCAGGCGATGCGCCGTGTCCCGTGCCCATCGTCTGCATCGGCTGGCCTTTGCCGCAGTTCGGCGTGCCCCACAGCGTCCAGTGTTCGCGCGAGCAGATGGCATCGCAGCTGTTCCAGAATTCGGTGGTGATGCCGCTGTAGCTGGGATTCTTGATCATGCGGCCTTTTTTCCCGCCTTTGATCTCCCAGCCGATCTCCGTGGAAAACTGAAAATGATAGCGACGGTCATCGATCGACCACGACCGGTTCGTCTCCATGAAAATCGCGTCGTCCGTGTCGGCGATCAGGTCGTCGTAGCTCCACGTGCCGGGATCGATGCTGATGTTGGTCATCCGGATCATCGGCAGCCGATTCCAGCTTTCGGTGCGCATCGTGCCGCCGGAGCGCGTTTCGCCAATCGCCGAAGCTGTCTCGCGGCTGCTCAGGTATCCCGTGAACAGGCCATTGGTAATGATCGGAGTGCACTGCGCCGGAACACCTTCGTCGTCGTAAGCAAACGTGCCTAGGCCCGGGCCGTGTTCCAGGCGCGCATCGGCGACCACGTTCACGATGTCCGACCCATATTTCAGATTTCGCAATTTTTCGATCGTCAGAAAGCTCATCCCGGCGAAGTTGGCTTCCATGGCCCAGCACGCGATCGAGTTCGATGGGATGCCCGACCGACTCGTGAATCTGCAAGCCCGAGCTGCGAGCCTTCGAGAATGATCGTGCCCGTCTGCTCCGGGACATTGCGCGGCCGAATGCAGCTCCACGGCTTCTTCGGCGATACGCCCCGCATTGCCAACGAGATCGAGCGATTCGACCAAGCTCGTATCCCTGCAGCGCGTGCTGGCCGCCAAAGCTATTCGGGTACGAACGCTTCTGAATTTCGTTGCCGGCAAAACTCGTCGCCACGATTCCCGCGCCCGAATGCATCTTCACTTGATGAATCGACGAGCCGATGCTCGAAACGAAAAGCTGCTCGATGCCGCTTGAACGACATCGAGCCTTCGGCGAGCGTGACGCCCTTCACGCGCTGCATCTCCGCGTCGGCGGCCAGCAGCAGCTCCGATCTGTCGTTCGACGCGGGATCCGGAACGGATCTTTGAGGAACGGGTTCTGCCAGGTATCGACGTACGCCTTTTCGGGCGCGAGGGCGACATCCGCCGTCTTCGCCAGCGACGAGGCTTTCGCGATCGCCACGGCTTGCGCGGCGCAGGCTTGCACGCCTTCGCGCGTCAGCAAGTCGGTGGAAGCGAAGCCCCACGAACCCTTCGCGATCACGCGGATACCAATCCCGAGCGATCTCGCCTTCCACCAGCGTGCCCACTTCGCCGTTTTTCGTGCTGAGGTCGCGCTGGCGGATGTCCATCACTCGCGCGTCGGCATACGTCGCGCCGCGCCGAAGAGCCGTTTCGATCGCCCAGTTGGCCCAGTCTTGCATCATGGGCGGAAGTGACCGGGAACCTGAAGAAATTGCATCGCGAATTCTAGCACGGGCCTTCGCGCTGCAATGGACCACAAACGAAAAACGCCCGATTCGGCAACTGCCGAGACCGGGCGTTCGCAAAGAATCGACCAAGTGCGATGCGGTTTAGGTGCCTTCGGACCACGAAGCCAGGTAGTGCTCCTGCTCCGGCGTGAGCTTGTCCAGCTGCACGCCCATCGACTCGAGCTTGAGCTTGGCGATCTGCTGGTCGATGTGCTCAGGCACGGCGTAGACCTGCGGCTTCAGTTCCTTCGCGTTCTTCACCATGTACTCGGCGGCGAGCGCCTGGTTGGCGAAGCTCATGTCCATCACCGACCGCGGGATGGCCTTCGGCGGCGGCAAGATTGATCAGGCGGCCTTCGCCCAGCAGGTAAATCTTGCGGCCGTCCTTCATCGCGTATTCGTCGACGAAAGGACGCGCCTCCTGCTTCCGACTGGAAAGCTTCTCCAGCGCCGGGATGTCGATTTCGACGTTGAAGTGGCCGGAGTTGCAGATCACCGCGCCGTCCTTCATCTTCTCGAAGTGATCGTGCGCGAGCACCGACTTGTTGCCGGTGACGGTGATGAAGATGTCGCCGATCTTGGCGGCTTCGTTCATCGGCATCACGCGGAAGCCGTCCATCACGGCTTCGATGCGCGCGCGTCGGATTGATTTCGGTGACGATCACGTCCGCGCCCAGGCCCTTGGCGCGCATGGCCACGCCGCGTCCGCACCAGCCGTAGCCGGCGACGACAACGCGCATGCCCGCGAGCAGCAGGTTCGTGGCGCGGATCACGCCGTCAAGCGTGGATTGGCCCGTGCCGTAGCGGTTGTCGAAGAGGTGCTTGGTGAGCGCGTCGTTCACGGCGATGACCGGAAACTTCAGCGTGCCGTCCTTGGCCATCGCGCGCAGGCGAATCACGCCGGTGGTGGTTTCTTCGGTGCCGCCGATGACGCCTTGCAGCAGATCGGTGCGCTTGGTGAGCAGCTGCGTCACCAGGTCCGCGCCGTCGTCCATGGTGATCTGCGGCTTGTGATCGAGCGCCGCGGCGATGTGCGCGTAGTAGGTGGCGTTGTCTTCGCCCTTGATGGCGAAGGTCGGAATGCCGTAGTCCTTCACCAGCGACGCGGCCACTTCGTCCTGCGTCGAAAGCGGGTTCGAGGCGCAGAGCACCACGTCCGCGCCGCCGTCGCGCAGCGTGATGGCCAGGTTGGCGGTCTCGCTGGTGACGTGCAGGCACGCCGACACGCGAACGCCCTTCAGCGGCTGCTCCTTGATGAAACGCTTGCGGATCAACTGCAGCACGGGCATCTGCTGATTGGCCCATTCGATCTTGCGCTTGCCCTTCTCGGCCAGCGCGATGTCTTTGACGTCGCCTGCCGAGTTTCGTTGCTGTTTCCACGAGATACTCCCCTTCGATTTTGAAATCGATTGCGTAGCGTCTATCGGATCAATTGCGTTGACAGCGTTAGCTGCGCGTGACGGCCACGTGCGCCGCGGCAGCTTCCTTGCGGAGCGCTTCGGCCTTGTCGGTGCGTTCCCAGGTGAAGCCCGGCCCGGTGCGGCCGAAGTGGCCGTAGGCCGCCGTCGGGCGGTAAATCGGCCGGCGCAGGTCGAGCGTTTCGATGATGCCCTTCGGCGTGAGCTTGAAGTTCGCGCGAATCAGTTCGGTGATCTGCGCGTTCGGGAATCGTGCCGGTGCCGAACGTATCGGCCATCACGGAAACCGGCTCGGCCACGCCGATCGCGTAGGCGAGCTGCACTTCCACCTTCGTGGCCAGCCCCGCGGCCACGATATTCTTCGCGACGTAGCGCGCCATGTAGCAGGCCGAGCGGTCCACCTTGGTCGGATCCTTGCCGGAAAGCGCGCCGCCGCCGTGACGGCTGTAGCCGCCGTAGGTGTCCACGATGATCTTGCGGCCGGTGAGCCCGGCATCGCCCATCGGTCCGCCGATGACGAAGCGGCCGGTCGGGATTGATGTGGAACTTGGTGTTCTTGTCGACCATGTCCGCCGGGATGACGGGCTTGATCACTTCCTTCATCACGAAGTCTTCGTGCAGCATCGTCGATGCGAAACTTTGTCGCTGTGCTGCGTCGAGATCACCACGCAGTCGACGCGCGCCGGCCGGCCGTCGACATATTCCACGGTGACCTGCGATTTGCCGTCGGGCCGGAGGAAATCCACAATGCCCTTCTTGCGGACTTCGGCGAGCTTGTGCGTCAAGCTGGTGCGCCAGCTGGATCGGCAACGGCATCAGCTCGGCGCGTCTCGTCGCAGGCAAAGCCGAACATCAGGCCCTGGTCGCCCGCGCCGCCGGTATCGACGCCCATGGCGATATCCGGGCGACTGCTTGCTTGATGGAGGAGATCACGCCGCAGGTTTCGGCGTCGAAGCCGAACTTGGCGCGCGTGTAGCCGACGTCGCGAATCACATCGCGGGCGAGTTCCGCATAATCGGCACGTAAGTCGGTGGTGGTGATTTCGCCGGCGACCACGACCAGGCCGGTGGTGACCAGCGTCTCGCAGGCCACGCGGCCCTTCGGGTCGTCCTTCAGCACGGCGTCCAGCACGGCGTCGGAAATTTGGTCGGCAATCTTGTCGGGATGGCCTTCGGTCACAGACTCCGAGGTAAACAGAAACTTTTCTTCAGAATGCGCCAAAACAGTGTCCTCCAGCGGATTGACAGGCAATCTTGGGGCCTCAAGTGCTCTTCTCGGGTGATTGACCAAGAAAATTCAGGCTAGCATGCGGCTTTCAAAACGTGTCAATCTGATGCATCGAAAGGCCTTAATGAACGGTTGAACGGGCGATTTTCGGGCTGGAAATGCGCCGCACTCGCTTCGTGCGTAGCTCACTTTGAGACGGCGGTCGGCGACGCTTCCGCACACAGCCGTTAGCCCCGCCTAACCGTTGATCACGCCGGTACAGAAGGTACGGCGCGAATGAACGGGTCCAGGTCGCCGTCCAGCACCTTCTGCACGTCGCCGCGCTCGACCTTGGTGCGGTGGTCCTTGATCAGCTGGTAGGGCTGCATCGTGTACGAGCGGATCTGGCTGCCGAAGCTGATCTCGGGCTTGGACGCGTCGAGCTTCTGCAGCGCCGTCGCGCCGCTTCTCCAGTTCCCTCTCGTACAGGCTGCGAACGCAGGAGCTTCATCGCCATCTCGCGGTTTTTGTGCTGGCTGCGTTCGTTCTGGCACTGCACCACGATGCCGCGTCGGCATGTGCGTGATGCGCACGGCCGTTTCGACTTTGTTGACGTTCTGGCCGCCGTGGCCGCCGGCGCGGAAACGTGTCGATGCGCAAGTCTTCGGGCTTAATCACGATCTCGATGCGGTCGTCGATTTCCGGAATCACGAACACCGACGCAAACGACGTGTGCCGCCGCGCGGCCTGGTCGAACGGCGAAATGCGCACCAGCCGATGCACGCCGCTTTCGCCGGACAAGCATGCCGAAGGCATTCTCGCCTTCGATCTGCACCGTGGCGGATTTGATCCCCGCTTCTTCGCCGGGCGTCGAATCCAGAACCGTGCGCACGAAAACCCTTCTGCTCCGCCCAGCGCAGATACATGCGCAGCAGCATCTCCGCCCAGTCCTGCGACTCGGTGCCGCCCGCGCCCGGCTTGACGGTGAGGATGGCGTTCAGGCGGTCGGTTTCGCCGGCGAGCAGAGTTTTGGTTTCGAGCTCGGAAAGATAGGTGTCGGTCGGAGTCGAGTTCCTTGGCGAGGTCCTCGAGCAGCGAATTGCGCTGCGCGTCGTTCGATTCTTCCTGCGCGAGCTTGATGTAGGTTTCGATGTCGCTGACCTTGCGGTCGAGCGACGGCTTCGGCGTTCACGCGGTCTTCGACGCTGCTTGCGCTGCTGCAGGTCGGCTTGCGCCTTCTCCTGATCGTTCCAGAAATTCGGATCGTTGGTTTTTGCTTCGAGCTCGGCGAGCTGTTTGCGGGCGCGGCCGGCGTCAAAGAAAGCTCCGCACGAGCTCGATGCGTTTCTGGAGCTCGGCGAAGCGGTGTTGCAGGTCTTCGATGTGTTCAGCCATTCGCTAATTTCCTTCGAGATTTCCGGTGCCGTCCACTGCCGTACTTCGGGCTGCCGGCACAGCGCGCGGCTTCAACAACGCGAACAGAATCAGCCGGCGACGACGATACATCGAGCACACGAGAACCAATCGCCGAATCGCACATAAGGCGTCAGATCGCTGCGAAAATCGTAAGGCGCATCAAGCTGTCCGCGAATGTCGAGCGCCAGTTGCGCCGCGGTGCGGCCGTACGGATCGATCGATTCAGTGTAACCGTTGTTCGTGTCGCGCAAAAGCCAGCGGCGATTCTCCACCGCGCGCACCCGCGCCATCATCATGTGCTGCTCCGGCGCGGACGAGCGCCCGAACCAGCCGTCATTCGAAATCGTGATCAGAACTTGCGCGCCGTTCGCCGTAAAAATCGCCGCACCTCGCTCGGGAAAATCGCCTCATAGCAAATAAATATCGCCGAACTTGCCTTGCGGAAGCTGCCCGACGCTTTCAACCGTCCCCGGCGTGAAATCGGAAATGTCCGCCGTCAGCCGTTTTGCAAACGTAAGCCACCCGCGCAGCGGCACGTATTCTCCGAATGGCAGCAAGATGAATCTTGTCGTAGGAAAAAATTCGCCGGCCCGATGGGATCGAGCAGCGCCGCCGTATTCGACGCCAGCCACTTTCCCTTCCAGTCGCGTTTCCAATCGACGACGCCAACCAGAAAATAACTGCCGGACTGCTGCGCGATCGCCCGTGGCAAACTTCGCGAATAGTCTGATCGGTCAGCGAAAACGGCGCCGGAACTTCCGGCCAAATGATAAGACCAGGCTTGGCCTTCGCTGCGTCGATGCTGATGTCCGCCAGTTGCTCCAAATCGCCGGCGTGAATCGTCATCCAATCCGCCGGATAGCTCTCCGACTGCGGAAAATTCGTCTGCACCAGATGCGCCACGTACTGTGGCGTCGCGCGACGGGCACCAGTCCCGGCCCCACCAATGCGATCACGATCAGCGCCGCCGTCACCGCGCCGGCGATGATCCAGTTTCGTTTGCTCTGTACCAAAACCGCGTACGCGAGCAGCGATCCATACGCCGCCACCACGAAAACACAGCCCGTAAATTCCCGTCACCGCCGCAAGTTGCAAGAACGCCAAATTTTTCGTCAGTCGGGTAGCCCGACAAATCCCACGACGATCCGAAGATCCAAAGATTGGTCCGGAAGTATTCCACCGCCGTCCACAGAAACGGCGCCACGATGCACGCGAGCAGCTTGCTGCGCCGCGACGCGATCGCAACGCCGGTAGAAAAGATCATGCAGACCAAACCGCCCAGCGTGCCGATCGCCGCAACAAACGCCGCCGAAACCCACGGCGAAATGTTCCCATACTGCCGCATCACGGTATCCACCCACGGCAAGCACCACGGGATAAAACACTTGTCCGTGCAGAAATCCGTAGAGCGGCGCCTGGCCCACCGGCGCGTCCACCGACGCGAGCACCAGCATGCCCAGCGACACCCAGGCCAGCAGCGTCAGATTGTAGTTCGGGAACGCGAAGCCGAGGGCTGCGCCGCTACCGATGGCGAGCAGAACTCGCGCGTACCGGGGAAGATTCATTCAGCGTTTGATTATAGCCTTGAAGCCCGCTTCTTCGAGGGCGTGGCGCGCGGCGTCGGCCGAAGCCTTGTCGGGATACGGACCAACCTGAACGTGGTAGAACCCATCGGCTTGCGAGATCACGAAGGCTGGAAATTTCTTCTTCTGCAGCTCGTCCGCCATCTCGAGCGCGTCGCGCTGCTGCTTCACCGCCGCCACCTGCAGCACGATCGAATTCTTTCCAACCGAAGCAGGCGGCGCGTACTTTGCGGGCTGCTTTACAGCCGGAATCGCAGTCTTCACGGAAACCGGCACGGTCGTCGGCGGATTTGAAGTTTTCGTGTTCGTCGCGGGCACGGTTTTGGGTGAAGGCTTCGCCGCCGGTTCAATATGATTGTCCGTATTTTTCTTAGTCGGATCGTAATTGTCCCAGTTTGGATCGGAAGCCGGAGGCGCCGGATTCGGTTCCTTGTTCTTGACGCTCGCTGACCCAGCCGGAGTCGTTTTCAGAGGAGGGTCCGCCGCATGAACCGCGCCGCCGTACTGCGTATGCCCCATCACGTAGCCCAGCGTGAAGAATACGCCGCAGAGCAGCACCACGCCCAGGAACAGGCGCACCAAATGCCGGCTCTCCAGAACCCGGTCGCCTCCGCCGCGTTTTCCGCCCTTAGCCATGCACTTCTGCCATCCCTTTCTATATTAAGGCTTCGCGCCCAACGATTTCACCCACTGCGAGATCAAATCGATCGGCAGCGGAAACACAATCGTAGTGTTCTTCTCCACGCCGATTTCCGTCAGCGTCTGAAGATATCGAAGCTGAATGGAAGCAGGCTGCTTCTCCAGCACTTCCGCGGCCTCCGCCAGCTTGGTTGACGCTTCAAATTCGCCTTCCGCGTGAATAATCTTCGCGCGCCGCTCGCGCTCGGCCTCGGCCTGCCGCGCGATAGCACGCTGCATATTCTCCGGAATATCGACTTGTTTGACCTCAACCTTCGTTACCTTGATACCCCAGGGCTCGGTATCCTGGTCAAGGATTTGTTGTAGCTTGGCGTTAACCTTTTCGCGCTCGGACAGAATCGCGTCCAGCTCGAATTGGCCCACCAGGCTGCGCAGCGTCGTCTGCGCCAATTGCGAAGTAGCGTACAGATAGTTTTGCACCTGCGAGAGCGCCAGATTCGCGTCCACCACGCGGAAATAGCAGACCGCATTCACTTTCACCGATACGTTGTCGCGCGTGATCACGTCCTGCGGCGGCACGTCGAGCGTCTCGATCCGCAGCGAAATGCGCGTCAGCTTATCGATCGGGAAAAACACCAGCTGCAAGCCCGCGCCTTTGGCCTCCGGCAGCATCCGGCCAAGCCGCAGCACCACGCCGCGTTCCCATTCCTTGATCACATAGACGGAATTGAAGAGCCAGAACAGAAATATGACTACGATGATTCCGAATCCAATCGTTACCACATCCATTTGCCGCTCCTTCCCTGCTCTTCAAATCCTGCCAAATGCCTCTAACCGCGCTGCTCCACCGGTTCCACCTCCAGCGTCAGCCCATTCACCTTTTTCACCCGAACCCGCGCGCCCACCGGAATCGCTTCGCCGGCCTTTGCCGCCGCGCGCCACAATTCGCCATGCACGAAAACCGAGCCCGCCGCTTCTCCCGTGCCAACGGTCTCGCGTACTTCGCCCAGTTCCCCGATCAATTCTTCTTTGCCGGTCTGCACTTTCCATGTCCGCGACCGCAGCACCAGCCGCATCAGAAAGATCACAATCAGCGCGAACGGAATCGCCACGCAAAGCGCAGTAAACAAGCTCACTCCCATGCCCGTCAGCGGCGACTCACCAAAAACACCGCGCCCAGCACCATCGCCACCACGCCGCCCACACCCAGCACTCCATGCGTCGGAAATTTCGCCTCCAGAATAAACAGCGCCAAGGCCACAGCAATCAGCAACAGTCCCGCGAAGCTCACCGGCAGCAGTGCATGGCAAACAGCGCCAGCACAATCGCGATCCCGCCGATCACGCCCGGCGCGAACACGCCCGGGATGCGTGAACTCCGTGTACAGCCCCAGCACGCCGACGATCAGCAAAATGAAAAACATGTCCGGCTGCACGATGCGCGTCAGGAATTTCTGCCGCCCGGTCATTTCGACGAGCGACAACGGCCGGATGCGTCGAAATGAAGTTGAACCTTCGTTCCATCAAAGCGCGTGATCGTGCGGCCTTCGAGCTTGGCGAGCAAGATCCTCTTTCGAGCTTGCGACCACGTCGATCAGCTTGCCGCTCAGCGCTTCCGTATCGCTGAACGCTTTCGCGTCGGTCACTGCCGTTGCCGCCAGTTCCACGTTGCGTCCGCGCTTCGATGTGTAGCTCCGTAAATATGCCGTCGCGTCGTTCGTGATTTTCCTGCGTCAGCGTGTCGTCCACTTTCACCGGCGAGCCGCCGAATTCCAGCAACGGCGACGCCGCACCCGTCTCGGTTCCCGGCGACATCGCTGCCACGTCCGCCGACATCAGAATGAAAAATCCCGCCGAAGCCGCGCGCGAGCCCGTCGGCGCCACGAACACGCACACTGGAACCCGCGAACTCAAGATGGCCTGAATAATTTCGCGCATCGACGAGTCCAGGCCCCCCGGCGTGTTCACGGTGATCAGGATCAGCCTGGCGTTTTGCGCGTTCGCCTGCGCGATTCCGCCAACGATGTATTCCGCGAGAAGAGGCTCCACTTCTCCACTGAGGCGCAACTCAACAACGTTGGAGACAGTCGCGACCGGTACTGGCGATGTCACAGTTTTCTCAGCAGCGGTTTGAGATTGAATTTGCGAACTTACGGTGAGAGCGACGGCAAGGAGAGACAACACCAGAATCCCGCGGCGTGAAAGCGCATGCATTCTAGGCGCTAGTATAGCAAGTTGCGCGCGGAAGCGCGCCAAACTCGATACCGCTCCAGACTCTGGCGTCGCGGACCTAGTTGTTGTGAAATTGCTTGCTGGCCGTGGTCATGAACGCCGGCTGCACCTGAAACACTTCCTGCACGCCGGGATCCTTGATCACCTTCGCGAATGCCGGATCGGTCTGCGCGTTCACGAAGTCCGCGTAGCCTTCATCGCGCGCCAATTTCAAGTAGTGCGCGGCATGAATCGCGTCGCCGGTCTGCGCGAACGACTTCGCCACGAAATAGTAGAACAATCCCGGATCGGTGCTCGAGCGCTGCTGAATGATCGCTCCGTATCCGCCCTTGCGATCGAAAATCGAAGGATCCAGCTTCAGAGCCGACTCGAACGAATCCATCGCCCGCGGGTATTCCTTGTTCGCGAAGTAAGCGTACCCCAGGTTTCCGTAAACCGTCGCCGCGCCCGGCGTCAGCACCAGCGCCTTCTTGTAGGCGTCGATTGCCTTGCCGAAACGCTTGAGCGTGTACTCCACCGTGCCGTAATTGTTCACCGGGCTGGCGAAATGCTTGTCCTGATGCATGGACTTCTTGTAGTAGCGCTTCGCACGAATCAGGTCGTCCATTTCCTGATACGCAACGCCAACCTTATTCAGTAGCGCGGCGTTCTTCGGCTCGCTCTGCAGCAGTTTGTTGTAGCTTTCGATCGCCTGCCAATACTCTTTCCGCGCCATCAGAATGTCGGCTTTCAGTTCGGCCAACTGGCGAGGCGTCATCTTCGCCGGATCGGTCGGAGTCGCGCCGTTCGATGCATCCTGCGCACCCTTCGCGGACGAGTGATGTACGTTCGCTTTCGCGTCGCCGGATTCAGCTTTGGAAACGATTGCGGAGGAAAGGAAGAGAACCACTATTGCCAGAGGGACGGCAAACCGAGTCGCTTGACTCATTGCCAACTCCTTGACTGCCCTATCTACTGCGGAGGCGGTTTGGGCGGGTCCGCAGGCTTCTTACTTGACCCAAAGATACCAAAAACCTTGTCCAGTAGCCCCTTTTTCTTTTCGGGCTGGGCCGGATCGGCAGGAGGGGTCCCGGGAGCGTTCGCCCCATTGGGTTTCGCGGCGTTTTGGGCATTCGCAGGCGGCGGCTGCGCCGGATCGCCCTTGCCAAAAAGGTGGCCCAGCCACGTGGCCGGGTTAGAGGCGGTCTGGCCGCCATGCAGATCGCAGTACTGTGTCGGCTCGCTTCCCGCGATGAAATATTCCTGCGCGGTTCGCGGACATGTTCGCCGTCGCGAGCTGGCCGCTCTGCGGATCGATCGTTTCCTGCAACACGCCGTCGGGCGGCACGAAATCCTGCGTGTTGTGATACTGCGGCAGGGCCACCGCGCGCTTCATGAAGTCCGCCCAAATCGGCGCCGCAGCCGCGCTGCCGGAAAGCCCCAGGTCGCGGTTGTCGTCAAATCCCACCCAGATCACGCAAATCAGATTGGACGTAAATCCGGCGAACCAGCCGTCGCGTGACGTCCCGGTTTTCCCGGCGGCCGGCGCCGTAAATCCCAGCGACCGCACCGAAGCGCCCGTGCCCCGATCGATCACGTCTTCCATCAAGCTCGTCGTCAGATATGCCACGCGCGGATCGAGCACCGGACGCGTGCGCGGTCCCGCGGTTTCTTCCACCGATCCATCGGCAGCGATCACGCTGCGCAAGAACAGCGGTTCGGCGCGCGTGCCTCCCGTCGCAAAAGCGGTATAACCCGCCGCCACATCCACTGGCGTCATCTCATACGCGCCCAGCGCCACCGCCGGCGTCGCTTGAATGTTGTTGCCCAGGCCCATCTGCCGCGCCAGGTCCACCACGCGGCGATAACCGATCAGCTCCGCCACTTTCACCGTCGCGACGTTAAGCGAATGAATCAGCGCCTCGCGCACCGTCACGGTGCCGTAGAATTCCTCGCCGTAGTTGTCCGGCGTGTATTCCTTGCCGTCGAACTCAAACGTTGTCGGAACATCGTCCACGGTGGTCACGGGTGTGATCACCGGCGTGAGTCCCTTCGTCGCGTTGTCAAACGCCGCGGCGTAAACGAATGGCTTGAACACCGAACCTGGCTGGCGGCGAGCAATGGCATGGTTGAGCTGGCTCTCCCCGTAGTTGCGCCCGCCGACCAGCGCTCGAATCTCGCCGGTCGCGGGATCCATCGCAATCAACGCCAACTGCACCTGCGGAACCGCCTCGCCCTTCTTTTTCCACGCCGCGTATTTCTTCGCCAGCAGCTTATCCACGCCCACCGCGCCCGCCTGAATCGCGGCTTCGGCGGCCTTCTGCAGCTCGCGGATCGAGCGACGTATAAACCCGGAAGCTCTGCGTCTCCAAATCAGTTTCGGAATAGTGCTCCAGCAGGTGATCCTTCACCATGTCCACGAAATACGGCGCGGCGCTTCCGTTCACGCCGCCGTTCACGAATTTCAGTTTCTGCTTTTTCGCGGCGTCGGCATCGTCCTGCGTCACATAGCCGTCTTCCACCATCTGCGCCAGCACCCGGTCGCGCGCTTCCTCCGCCCGATCCGGATGCCGCTCCGCCGACGAATACCGGTTCGGCGCGCGAATAATTCCGGCAAGAAACGCGGCTTCGCCGAGCGATATATCGCGCAGGTCTTTGCCGAAATAAGCCGGCGCGGCCTCGCCAAATCCGCGAATCGCGAAACTGCCCCGATTGCCGATGTAGATTTCGTTCGCGTACATCTCGAAGATTTGCTGCTTCGTGAAGCGCTGATCGATCTCCGATGGCCATCAGCACTTCTTTCACTTTGCGCTTCCAGTCTCGCTTGTTATCGAAGAAGAAGCTCCGCGCCACCTGCATATCCAGCGTGCTGGCGCCCTGCGCTTTCTGTCCCCGCCGCACGTCGGCCCAGGCCGCGCCGAATACGCGAACCACATCCAACCCGCCGTGCTCAAAGAAGCGTTTATCTTCTGCCGCGAGCACCGCGTCCACCATCACCTTGGGTAGGTCGTCGAACCGCACAATGCGGCGCTTCTCGCGCGAGCTATCGAAGAGGTTCGTGATCAGCTCCGGCTCGATATCGACAAAGTCGCGCGGCGATCCGCCGGGAATTTCGGAGATCCGCGAAATCTTCCCTCCCGCGAAGTGAACATCAATTGCGTTGCCGCCATGGAAGTACGAAGCCTGCCCCGGACGAACCTCCACGTTCGACGATGTGACTTTGATTTCTCCCGGCGCGCCCTCCACCGGGCCTTCCTGATACCCGGCGTTTAGCAGGTAGGACGCAAGTTCGCTCGGCTTCAGCGTTTCCCCGGTGAACAGATGGCCCGGCGCGGAGAAAACCCGCGATGTATTCTGATAAATCTGGCCGGTCAGTCGCTGATCGATCAGCTTGCCGAACTGAATGTAGTAGTAGGCGAAGAACGACGCACCCACCACAAACAGAAATAGGACCGTGCCGAGAATGGCCAGTCCGACCTTTGAAGTCCAAAACCCAGGGGCCAGTCGAATTCGCAAGAGCTCCCGTGCGCTCCGGGAAGCCGTCGTCCTGCTTATTTAGACGCATGCCGAGCCGCAACGTCAAACGCCGCAACGCGCGTCGACGAAGGCTCTCCCTGCTTCAACTATATAAGATTGTCGGATTACAGTGAGCTGGCTGTCTGCCGAAACGTTGAAGTCCAGATCGAACTGATAGACCTTCAGATCGATCGGCACGATGTAGTGCACAGAAATTGTCAGGTTCACGCGGCGTCGTGACCACCTGCAGGTCCTTGTCCGTGGCGGGAATGTCCAGCTCGGCACTTTTTCATGATGTTGGCTGCGAATGTCGTTCATCGGTCTTGCGGTTGGCCATGGCGAAGCGCGCTTCGCTGGTCACCGCATCCTGCAGCTGAAACTTGTCCATCAGTGGCGGCGCGATCTTGAACGCCGCCAAACACCAGGCAGCCGAGGACCGCGAATACGATCAGCGAGCTGAGCTTCGAACCGCCGCGCTCGGAATTCCGATGGGGACGCGTGCGCAAGACAGAGACTGCCTCCTGGCCATGACCGATGGCTGACTCTGCAGGAATGTGTAGCACCGCGCAACCAGTTCGAACGGGCACGTAAGGCAGTTGTCGTGAATAAGTTAACCTGAAGCGCGCGTTCGCCGTCGCTCACCCACCGCATTCTAAAGGCCGGTCCGCCCGAGACCGGTGCAGCCTTCCGCAAGCCACTGTCGCCCAGGCTTGGGCAAAAAAGGCTTAATAAGCCTTCGCGAAGATCGCCTTCTCTTTGGCCGCCTTGCCGCACTGGATGCACGTTCCCGCTCCCGCCGGGCTGATCGATCGGAATGCAGCGCATCGTGGCCTTGGTCGTCTTCCTTGATCGAAGCTTCGCACTCCGCTCCGCCGCACCACCACGAAAAAGCGAAGCCCTTCTCCACGGCCTGTCTTGAACTCCTCGTAATCCGCCGGCTCGTGCCGTGTTGGCTTTGCGGAAAGCCAGCGCGCGATCGAACAGCGCCTGCTGAATTTCAGCGAGCATCTGCGCCACCACCGGCCGCGATCCCCTGCTGCGGCGACGAACGTCTTCCCTTCCTTGCCGGGCCGGTCGCGCCGCGCCAGAACCACCGAGCCTTTGGCCACATCCTTCGGACCGAGCTCCATGCGCAGCGGAACGCCGCGCATTTCCCAGTCGTTGAACTTGAAGCCCGGACTCTGCCCTTCGCGCTCGTCCATCTTCACCCGGATTCCCGCGGCGACCAGTTCCTTGCGCAGCTTTTGCGCGGCACTCCATCACGCTGGCTTTTTCTTCGTCGCTTTTGAAAATCGGCACGATCACCAGCTGGTACGGCGCAAGCCGCGGCGGCAGGATCAAGCCCTGATCGTCGCCGTGCACCATGATGATCGCGCCGACAAATCGCGTCGAAAGTCCCCACGAAGTCGTCCAGCAGTGCTGCAGCACGCCGGTCTTGTCCAGATATTGAATCTCGAACGCCTTCGCAAAATTTTGCCCCAGGTTATGCGACGTGCCGGCTTGCAGCGCCTTTCCGTCGCCCATCATCGCTTCGATCGAATAGGTCTGGTCCGCGCCCGCGAAGCGCTCGGACTCCGATTTGCGGCCCGGAATCACCGGCACCGCCGCCTCGTTCACCGCGAAATCCGTATAAATGTCCAGCATCTGCCGCGTTTCGGCTTCCGCTTCTTCAAACGTCGCGTGCGCGGTGTGACCTTCCTGCCAGTAAAATTCCAGCGTCCGCAGAAAAAGTTTTGTGCGCAGCTCCCACCGCACCACGCTGTTCCACTGGTTGATCAGCACCGGCAAATCGCGATAGCGACTGAATCCATTTCGAATACGCATGCCCGATGATCGTCTCCGACGTCGGCCGAATCACCAGCGGCTCTTCCAGTTCTTCGCCGCCGCCGTGCGTCACCACCGCCAGCTCCGGCGAAAATCCCGCCACGTGCGATTTTTCCTTATCGATAAAACTGCGCGGAATCAGCAACGGAAACGCCGCGTTCACGTGCCCCGTCGCCTTGAACCGTCGAATCCAGCGCGGCCGTAATGTTCTCCCACAGCGCCCAGCCGTACGGCCGCACAATCATGCAGCCGCGCACCGGCGCGTAATCCGCCAGCTCCGCCTTCAGAACGAGCTGGTTGTACCACTCTGAAAAGTCTTCCCCGCGCGTCGGCAGCTTCTGTTCAGCCATTTCTAAGGATTCTCTCTTGTAGGTTAAGGAATGCCGGGTGCTCGAACGCACACGGGATCGCGCGGCGTAGTATTTCTCACCGCGAGCGTTAAAAGGTTAGGGGAAGCGTTCAGTGAAGTCAATCGAGTCGCGGCGAGACCAATTTCCGCGTGAACAATTAAATAAAAACGTGTAGCCTGTTCTGCACCGTTGGCGCCCCACCACGGGCATAAATTCGCTTAAGGAGAAGTGGAATGAAGATGGGCCGTCAATTTTTGGCACTGTGCGCGTTCGCTGGCCTGGTATTCGCGGCGGCAGTGCCCACGCAGGGGCAAGCCGCCACCGGATTTTCCGGAGTCAGTTTCGCAAGCCCGTTCAACGCCACGACTCCGGACAAAGCGTCCGCGGCCAGCGCGACACCTGCAACCTCTCCAGAGTTCACCGCCAGCCAGAGCGCGAATCCGCAAAGTGCGACCGCGACCCAGACCACGCATGTGCAGCCGGGGCTGACCTTCCGCACTTACCAAAAGCCCACCCATCACCAGAAATTCACGAACTATCTTTTCGACGCCTTCGGCCCCTATTCCATCGTCGGCTCGATTGGCGCCGGTACGATTCACCAGGGCACCAACGCCCCGCCGGACTGGGGCCAGGGGTGGCAGGCCTGGGGAGCGCGCGTGGGAAGCGCCTACGGCGTTGACGTGGTAACGCAAACCGCCCGCTACGCGTTTTCCGAAATTCTACGCGAAGACACCATCTACTACCGCTGCGAATGCTCCGGCGCATGGGCGCGCACAAAGCACGCCATCATTTCCACCGTCACCGCGCGTAAGGGCGAGGACGGCCATCGCGTCATCTCCATCCCCGCCATCTTGGCGCCGTACGCCGGCAGCGAAACCGCCGCTCTACTCTGGTACCCCAGCCGCTTCGGCCCCAAGGACGGCTTCCGCATGGGCAACTACAACTTCCTCGACCAGGTGGGCATGAACTTGGGACTCGAATTCATCTGGGGCGGTCCGCACACGCTTCTGAATAAGGTCCATGTGCCGATCGTTTCCAACGCCACAGGCTCCACCGGCACGCAGGACAAGCCGTAAACGCGGATTACGATCCAACGAAACAAAAACGCCGGCGAATCGATCCGCCGGCGTTTTTATTTTCAGCCCGCCATTCTCGCTGGGTCGAGCGAGATCCGGGCCTCAGTGATGCGAATGCCGCCAATCCCAGTACGCGTGCTGGTCCGCGGGAGGCAGCTTCTTGTACTCCACGTACGGCCGGTGCGTCTCGTTGATCCACCGGTGGTAGTACACCACCTCGCCGTTGTCCCACGCGTGATAATCCGAATAATACGGGTCATACACCCGCACCGTCGCGTGTTCCGCGCATCCGCCCAGCATCAACGGTGACGCCATCGCCACGCCCGCCAGCAGCAAGCTGGAGCATCGCTTCTTGAAAGACATAAGTTCAGCCCTCCTCATCAATGTGAAGCGGCGCCGCGTTTGCAATGCCCTGCGCCCTCCGATAAACTCTCTGCGAATAGAAACACGAAATGCGATTTAAAGTTTTCTACGAGCGCCCGGAAATTCCCATACGGGTATCACCTGAGATTCTTCGCGACCGAATCGTACCGAGGCAAAAATCCCGATGACCGTCAAATCGTCCGAACTCGCCAGAATGAGCCGTCCCCTCGACGCCGTCGATCCGCAAATCGCCGAGGTCCTTCGCGACGAACTGCGCCGCCAGGCCACTGGCATCGAGCTGATTCCCTCGGAAAATTTCGTCTCCGAAGCCGTGCTCGAAGCCGCTGGGCTCCGTGCTCACCAACAAATACGCCGAGGGCTATCCCGGCAAGCGCTACTACGGCGGCTGCGAGTTCGTGGACCTCGCCGAGCAACTCGCCATCGATCGCGCCAAGTAGCTGTTCGGCGCCGAGCACGCCAACGTGCAACCGCACTCCGGCACGCAGGCCAATATCGCCGTGTACATGACCGCGCTTGCAGCCCGGCGACACCGTGCTCGGCATGAACCTCGCCCACGGCGGCCACCTCACGCACGGCCATCCGCTGAATTTTTCCGGCAAGATGTACAAGTTCGTCCCCTACGGCGTCTCCAAGGAAACCGAAACCATCGACTACGACGAACTCGATCGCCTCGCGCACGAGCACAAACCGAAAATGATCGTCGCCGGCGCCAGCGCCTACTCGCGCATCATCGACTTCGCGCGCATGGCCAAAATCGCGCAGTCCGTCGGCGCGATTTTCTTCGTGGACATGGCGCACATCGCCGGCCTGGTCGCCGCGGGCGTGCATCCCCAGCCCGTGCCGCACGCCGATTTCGTAACCACCACCACGCACAAGACGCTGCGCGGCCCGCGCGGCGGCCTGGTTCTCTGCCGCGAAAAATACGCCAAAGATCTCGACCGCACCATATTCCCCGGCGACCAGGGCGGCCCGCTGATGCACGTCATCGCCGCAAAAGCCGTCTGCCTGAAGGAAGCCGCGGAGCCGGAATTCCGCGAGTATCAGACAGCAAGTCGTCGCGAACGCGAAAGCGCTAGCCGCCGGAATCGCGAAGCGCGGCTTCCGGATCGTGAGCGGCGGCACGGACAATCACGTTTTCCTCGTCGAGATTCACTCGCGCGGCTTAACCGGCAGCGACGCGCAGCCGGCATTCGATCGCGCGGGCATCACCATCAACAAGAATTCGATTCCCTTCGATCCTCTGCCGCCGATGAAGGCCGGCGGCATCCGCATGGGCACGCCCGCCGTCACCACGCGCGGCATGCGCGAACCGGAAATGGAAAAGATCGCCGGATGGATCGCCGAAATCCTCACCAGTCTCGGCGACGCCAATGTCGAGCAGCGCGTCCGCAGGCGAAGTCGCGGCCCTTGCCTCCGAGTTCCCTCTTTACGCCGCGCGCCTCGAAGCGGCAGACGCAGCCCAGCACTCACACTCGGCGCGCTAGCTCCATTCGGCTCGCGAAACCGAAGTGACTGTCCCAATCCCGCGCAGCGTATCGCGGTGGAACAGCTCCGCCCTTCTCACTTCTGCATCCCACTTTCGTACTTCACTTAAATCGTTTCCCTGCCGTCGCCCGCTCTCACTCTCCTCGCGCGCTTTGGCATCGCGAATGCCGCCACGCATACCCACGGAGCAGACCCTCAATGAACTCGCTTGGCACTCTCGAATCGCGCGTGAACCCGCCAGCCGCGGATGACGCGCGCACCGAAGCCCAAATCATACAAGTTTCCCTGCTTCCCAAATGCACGCTCCGCGGCGCTTCGTTCGAAGTCGCGTTCCGTTTCGCGCCGCTCGCCGACGTGGGCGGCGACTTCGCGGATTTTTTCCTGCTGCCCAACGGGCACGTCGGGATTTATGTGGGAGACGTCGTCGGCAAGGGCCTCACGGCCGCGATGTACGCGGCGCTTGTCATGGGCACGATGCGCGGCACCAACAAAACCGGCGAAGACCCAGCCAACGTC
The DNA here is from genome assembly GCA_963839325.1 of uncultured Acidobacteriota bacterium. GTDB lineage: Bacteria > Acidobacteriota > Terriglobia > Acidiferrales > UBA7541 > Palsa-295. The sequence continues at coordinate 177,610 of CAWIUO010000009.1, forward strand.
CTCGCGCTGCTCAACAAACGCCTTCTGGTTCGTCCGGTTCCGGATCGCTACTGCTGCACGCTTTACGCCGACTTCGATCCCGCGACTCGCCAACTCACGTTTTCCAACGCGGGCGCCCCGTACCCTTTACTCTCTTCCCAGCTGGGCTGCTGCTCGATCGGCGAAGGCGGGATTCCGTCCGGACTTTTCCGGGACGTAGCCTACGACACCTACCGCGTGAAGCTGGAGCCCGGGGACGCCGTTCTATTTTCGACGGACGGAATCCATGAACTCCAGAACGATCGCGGTGAAGACCTCAGTTGGAATATGCTCGGAGAATTCTGGAAGGACGCGCGCCGCAAAAATGCCGACGAATCTCTCGACGATCTGTTCCACGCAATCCGGCCCTACGCCGGAGAAGGCCAACGCCAGGACGACATCACCGCCGTCGCGCTGAAGGTGCCGGGCTAGACCCACCGCTCGCAATCTCTATCGCCATCTTCTCAGCAGCACCGTCGCGAATCGCAAACGCGCGGACATCCGCCGTCCCATCTTTTAGAAGCGTCGCGATCACGTACGCCACATCCGGATAGTTCGCTTCCGCGAGATCCCGCTCGGACGGCTCGCCGCTTCCGTTCGGATGCGAGTGGTAGATGCCCATGAATTGCATGCCGGCTCCGCGAATCGCGTGCATCGCCGCAAAAAGTTCTGCAGGTGCGATCTGATACTCCGCCGCCGGGTTCTGCGCGGCATTCAAAGTCCGCAGCGCCAGCTCGGCAATCCCGTCCTTGCCCGCGAGCAACCCGCAGACTTCCTCCGCCGGGAACTGTTGCGCATGCCTCTCGATCACACCGAGAGCATCGGCTCGAATTTTCAGCGCAGCCGCCACACGAAAAGTGTAACCCGCGCCCAAAAAAAAAGCGGGAGCGAATTGAAGTCCGCCCCCGCCGAAAACCACTCGACCCTAATTCTCTTTAAGCCTTTTGCGCTTGCCGCCGCAGAAACGTCGGCACATCCAGGTCGTCCGCCGGAACATCGTGCATCACGTCGTTCACGTTCCGCGCCACCTGCTGCACCACATTCGTCTGTTGCGGCGCGACATTCGCCGGCTCCGGCTGTTCTCGCGTGGCCTTCCAGGTCTTCGGAACATACGACGGCCGCGACGTCGTGGTCTTCTTCGTCGCCACTTCGCGGAATCCCGCCGCAATCACGGTGATCTTCACGGACTCCTTCATCGAATCGTCCATCACCGCTCCGAAAATGATGTTCGCATTCTCGTGCGCCGCTTTCTGGATGATCGACGAAGCTTCGTGCACTTCCTGCAGGCTCGAGCGTGGACGATCCCGTGATGTTGATCAGAATTCCCTGCGCGCCCTGGATGCAGTTGTCTTCCAGCAACGGGCTGTTGATGGCGCGCGTTGCGCGCTTCCACCGGCGCGATTCGACCCCTAAGCCACCGCCGTGCCCATCACCGCGTAGCCTTGGCCGGACATGATGGTTTTCACGTCGGCAAAGTCGCGATTGATGATGCCCGGGAATCGTGATGATGTCCGAAATGCCCTGCACCGCCTGCCGCAGAATATCGTCCGCGATGCGGAACGCTTCGAAGAAGCTCGTGCCGTGCTCGACGCACTCCATCAGGCGCTCGTTCGGGATCACGATCACCGTATCGACGCAGCCCACCAGTTCGGCCAGCGCCTGCTCGGCTTGCTCCATCCGGCGCTTGCCTTCGAATGCGAACGGCTTCGTAACCACCGCCACGGTCAGCGCGCCCAGTTCGCTCGCGAGATTCGCCACCACCGGCGCCGCGCCGCTGCCCGTGCCGCCGCCAAGCCCGGCGGTCACGAACACCATGTCCGCGCCGTCCAGCGCTTCGAGGATTTTTTCCGTGTCTTCGAGCGCGGCTTTGCGGCCGATCTCGGGATTCGCGCCCGCTCCCAGTCCCTTGGTAAGTTTCGCGCCGAGCTGCAGTTTCACCGGCGCTTGCGACAGTTTCAGCGCCTGCAAATCCGTGTTGGCCGCGATGAACTCCACGCCTTCCACCTTGGCGCGGATCATGCGGTTCACGGCGTTCGATCCTCCGCCGCCCACGCCAATCACTTTAATTTTTGCGCCGTTGTGTGTTTCTTCTGCGAACGAAACTCGAATGCCTGATTCTTTTGGCGTCATGCTTCCTCCGGTCTTTTGCGTGTTGCGAATATGTTTCGTCCTTGATCAGGCCCCTGCAAACATGCTCTTCAATTTTCCTACCCAGCCATTCGGACGCGCCCCGCTGCTTCGCCTCGTGCGTGCGCCATACAGAACGAGTCCTACGGCTGTTGCATACTCAGGCTGGGAAACCTCGTCGCTCATACCCTCAAGTCCGCGCGGAACGGCCACGCGCACGGGCAGGTTAAAGATCTTTTCGGCGAGCTCGCACAATCCGCGCAGGTGAGCGCCTCCGCCGGTCAGCACGAGTCCCGCCGGAATCGCCGGCTCAACGCCGCCTCGCCGCAATTCATCGCGCACCAGCATCAACAATTCCTGCGCCCGCGGCTCGGCAATATCCGCCAGCATCCGTGAGTAAACAGTTCGCGGCGGCCGGTCGCCCACGCTGGCGATCTCGATCGCGTCGTCCTGCGTCAGCAGCGGGCGGAACACGCAGGCGTACTCGCGCTTGATCTTTTCGGCTTCCGGAATCGGCGTGCGCAGTCCCACGGCCAGATCGTTCGTAAAGTGATCGCCGCCCACCGGAATCGCCGCCGTGTGCCGCACCACGCCTCCCGCAAACGCGATCAATCTCCGTTGTTCCACCGCCAATATCCAGCAGGCAGCAGCCGAGTTCGCGCTCATCCTGGGTGAGGCACGCTTCCGCGGAAGCCAGCGGCTCAAGAACCGTATCGTCCACGCGAACGCCCGCTCGATTCACGGCCGTTACGATGTTCTGCGTCGCCGAGCCCGAAGCCGTCACGATATGAACGTTCGCTTCCAGCCGCTGGCCCACCATGCCGATCGCATCGCGGATGTTGTCGTGCGAATCCAGAAAAAATTCCTGCGGCAACACATGCAGAACTTCGCGGTCTTCCGGAAGCTGGATGCCGCGCGCTGCTTCGATCGCGCGTCGTACGTCGTCGCGCTGCACGTCCCGCGGACGGGATCCAATCGTCATTCCGCCCCGGCTGTTCACTCCGCGCACGTGCGTTCCTGCAACGCCGATCAGCGCCGATTCCACAGGCACGCTCACGATCGATTCGGCTTCTTCCACCGCCCGCCGGATCGAGCTGACCGCCAGATCCAGATTCACGATCTGCCCTTTGCGCCAGCCTTTCGATTCCGCCGCGCCGAGCGCCGCGAATTTCACCCCGCCGTCGTCGTCCATCTCGCCGATCAGCGCGCACGTTTTCGTGCTGCCGATATCGAGCGCAACGATGTGCCGCTCTTTCTTCGTCAAATGCGCCTCTCTTGAAATTTCCGGCCACTACTACAACCAACCGCCCTGCGTCGCCGGCGCCCACCGGCGTTACCTCGAATGCTTTTGCCTTGTTGCCGGATGCGAATGCTTCGCCGGCACTGAAGCTGCCGCTTTGGCCGGCGCTGCCGCAGGTTCCGTGTTCTGCGCCACCAGTGTCGTCTCCGGCACCGCAACCGCTTCGCCCGTGAACCGCAAATCGACGGATTTCAGCCGCCCCTTCGCGGTGTTCCATTTCCCGATGTCCGAAATCAGCGCAAGGTAGCGGTCCTTAAAATCCGTGTCGCCGAAATGCACCACCAGCGCTTCGGGATCGCCGCCGTACGGCCCGCTCGCGCTACCGGGCGGCACATTCGCGCTCGGCACTCCGGCTTGCAATCCGATGATCGTCGCCGTCAGATTCTTCGCTTCGGTCAGATCCACTTCGTTCACCTGATCCATCGCGCCGGCCTTCGCCGATTCCACCTGCTCCGCAAAACTCGAATACATCTGCATGCGCTGCTCGCGATCTTCCATCGGCATCTCTTCGCTGATCCCCGTCACCACCGGAAAATGAAAATCCGCCTTCAGCGGACGCTCCAGAATCACGCCGTGTGCATCCACCAGCGCCAGCACGCTTCCTTCGCGCAAAAACGCGATCGGCGTTCGCTCCTTGATCACGACCTCAATGCGATTCGGCAGCGCCCGCATCACCGTGGCGTGCTCCACCCACGGAATCGCTTCCAGTTGCCGCCGCCGCTCATCCAGCGGGACGCGCAGCACACTGTGGTTGCGGTCCACGCGAAAAATTTCCATCACCTTGCTCGTAGGCACGTAGTGCGCGTCCTTCAGCGTCAACTGATCCGGCCGCAGCAACGCCATTTCCTTCGAATCGAGTAAAAAATGCCCGACCAGATACCCCGCGCCCGCCAGCGCCACGCCCGCCATCGACCACACTGCCACGCGCGCGTAGGTCTTCCACGCCTTCTTGCCGAACTTGCGCCGCTTGATCTCCAGCGGCTTCTGCCGCCGCAGATACTTCGGCTCCTCGTCGGCCAGCACTTCCTGTGGATACGCGTCTGCGTTCATGGCCTTCAATTTTTCCACACGATCACTTCGTTCTCGAGTTCCACGCCGTAAGCCTTGCGAACCCGCTCTCGAACGTCATCAATCAGCTGCAACATGTCCGCGCAACTCGCATTCGCCGCGTTCACAAAAAAATTCGCGTGCCGGTCGCTCACTTGAGCGTCGCCTACATGATGGCCCTTTAATCCCAGTTCATCAATCATTCGTCCGGCCGATCCGCCCGGCGGGTTCTTGAAAATGCAGCCCGCGCTCTTCTGGTTCAGCGGCTGGCTCGACCGTCTCTTCTCGTTGCAGACCTTGATGCCCGCCAAAATTTCCCTGAACGGCTTCGACGGCAGCTCCAGCTTGACCCGCAACATCAAATCGTCCGGCGAAAACGACGTGTGCCGGTAGTCGAACCGGATGTCGTCCCCTTCGAGCTTCTCGATCTTGCCCGTCGCCGCGCGATACAGCTCCACTTCCCGCACGTGCGTTCCGATTTGCGTTCCGTACGCGCCCGCGTTCATCCGCAGCGCGCCGCCAATACTGCCCGGAACTCCGATCAACCCTTCCATCCCGCCCAAATCGTGTTTCGCGCAAAAAGTCACCGTGCCGCCCAGATCCGCCGCCGCATCCACGTACGCGACGTTGCCCTCCACGCGCATTCCCGGCAGCGACGTCGGCAAATGCAGCATCACATGACTCAACTCGCCGTCATCGACCAGCACATTCGAACCGCCGCCCAGAAATCGGTAAGCAATTCCGTCGTCCTTCAAAAGACGAATCACATCCGGAATCGTCTCGTGCTTCCGCAATTCCAGAATGTCCGTCGTGCCGCCGATCCCCAGATACGTCTTCTCGACCATCGAAGCGCCGGGCACCAGCTCCACGCCCAGTTCTTTCAGCTTCGCTGCGATCGGCCGGTCGCTAATTCGCATGAGACTCCGCGAACTTTGCGTCCAGCTTCACCGCAAGCTGCTCGAGCGCGCGATTCACGTTGCCCGCACCAATGGCTAGCACCGCATCGCCCGGTCGCGCTTCGCGCAGCATGAATTCCATTCCCGCATCCATCGAATTGGCGTACACCACGTTCTTGTGGCCGGCAAAACTAATTGACTCGGACAACCTCTCGCCATTTGCGCCCGGAATCGGCTGCTCGCCCGCCGGATACACATCCAGGACCACCAGCACGTCCGCGTCGTTAAACGAGTTGCAGAACTCGTCCCACAATTGCTTGGTGCGCGAGTAGCGATGCGGCTGGAATAGCACGAGCAGTCGCCGGAATCCGCAGCCACGCGCCGCCGCGAGTGTCGCGCGAATCTCGGATGGGTGATGGCCGTAATCGTCCACCAGCGTCACGCCGGCATGAACGCCTTTGATTTCGAAGCGCCGCCCCACGCCCGCGAATTTCTCAAAGCCCTTGCGAATCAATTCCGGCGGAACGTTGAGTGATAGCGCCACAGCCGCCGCTGCTGCCGCGTTGCGCACGTTGTGAATTCCCGGAGGCGACGCGAGGTGAAAAATCCCCAGATCCTCGCCCTTGTAGCTCAACCGAAATTCGCTCGCGATTCCGTGGAGCTTTACGTCGCTGATCACCAGATCCGCCTGCTTCGAAGTTCCGTACGTAATCACCGGCCGCTTTACGCGCGGCAGAATCGCCTGCACGTTCGGCTCATCCAGGCAAAGCACCACCGCTCCATAAAAAGGCACGCGGTTCGCGAACTGCACAAATACGTCCTGAATCTCTTCCAGCGATTTGTACTGGTCCAGATGCTCGCGGTCGATCGTCGTGATCACCGCCACCACCGGCGCAAGCAGTAAGAACGACCGGTCGCTCTCGTCCGCTTCAACCACCATGTATTCGCTTTTGCCCACGCCCGCGTGCGACCCGGCGTGATTCACGCGCCCGCCGACCACAAACGTCGGATCAAGCCCCGCCGCATCCAGCACCGCAGCCACAAGAGAAGTCGTAGTCGTCTTCCCATGCGCGCCCGCTACCGCAATCCCGTACTTCAGCCGCATCAGCTCGGCCAGCATCTCCGCGCGCGGAATCACCGGAATCTTTAGCCGGCTCGCCTCAAGCAGTTCCACGTTCGCAGGCGGCACCGCCGAAGAAATCACCACCACGTGCGCGCCGTGAACGTGCTCCGCTTCGTGCCCCTGAAAAACTTTCGCGCCCAGTCCCGTCAGCCGTTCGGTCACCGGCGACAACTTCGTGTCCGAGCCGGACACCGCATAGCCGCTCGATAGCAGCACTTCCGCGATTCCGCTCATGCCGCTGCCGCCGATCCCCACCAAATGGATTCGTTGAAAATTGCGAAATGCGCGGTTCATTGCCGCACCAGTCCTTCGAGCATGTCCACCATGTCTTCCACCGCGCGCGGCCGGGCAAGCTTCCGCGCATTCTGGGACATCTCGGCTGTTCTACTGGGCTGGTCCAGCAGGGAGAAAATCTCGTTCGTGAGCCGTTCCGGCGTCAGTTCCGATTGCGGCACCAGGCGCGACGCACCCGCGTCCTGCATGGCCACGGCGTTCAGCGTTTGATGCGCGTCGGTGGCGGCTCCGAAGGGGATGAAGATGGCGGCACGCCCGGCGGCAGCGACTTCCGCCACCGTGATCGCGCCCGAGCGGCAGACGATTAGGTCCGCCTGGGCAAACCGCTCCGCCATATTCTCGATGAAGGGTACGACCTCCGCTCGGAATTCACGTCGCGCATAAGCCACGCGAACCGCATTATAGTCGCGTTCTCCAGTCTGATGCACGATGAAAAGCTGATTTTTTCGCGCTAAAAGAATATCAAGCGAGTCGATCACCGCGCGATTGATCGGCAACGCGCCACTCGAGCCGCCGGTGATAAGGATGTGAAACGGATCTCCCGCCGCGCGCGCGCGATCCGGTATCGAGAAAAATTCTTTGCGCACCGGAATTCCCGTCACCACCGCTTTGCGCCCGAGCCGCTCGGCGGTCTCCTTGAACCCGACCGCGACGTGCGAGGAAATTTTCGCCAGTACGCGGTTCGTGAATCCCGGCTCGACGTTCGGCTCGAACACCACCGACGGAACGCCCGCAAGCCGCGCCGCCAGAATCATCGGCCCCGATGCATACCCGCCCACTCCAAACGCCACTCCAAACTTGTGCTTGTTCAGGATCCGGAAAGAATCGAGCATGCCTGCGGGAACTCTCGCGGCATTCTTCACCAGCTTCAGCCCGCCGATTCCCTTCAGCCCTGCGGCGCGGATCGTCTCCAGCGGCAATCCCGCTTGCGGCACCAGCCGCGTTTCCATTCCGCGCTCGGTTCCTACGATCACCACGCTGCGCACTCCCTCCGGTTCCCGCCGGAGCCACTCTTTCGCCACCGCAATCGCCGGAATCACATGTCCGCCCGTGCCGCCTCCGGCTATCAGCAATCGCCTCGTACGATCCACGCCCGCGCTCATCGGTCTTCATTCCGCCGCGGCGCTGCGCCCGAATTTCTTCGCCTCACAACTCTTCCGCATGCTGGCTGATGTTCAGTAGCACTCCGGTTGCAAGAAGCATGCCAAAGAGGCTTGAGCCTCCGTAGCTGATGAACGGCAACGGAATCCCCTTCGTCGGCAGCATTCCCATCACCACGCTCAAATTGATCAGCGCCTGCCCCACAATCATCGTCGTGATTCCCAGCGCCAGAAATTTCCCGAAATCGTCCGGAGCCTTCATCGCCGCCACAAATCCGCGCCATCCATACACCGCGAACAGCACGATCACCACCGCCGCGCCAATAAACCCCAGCTCCTCGCAAATAATCGAAAAAATAAAGTCCGTGTGCGCTTCCGGCAAAAAGAACAGCTTCTGCCGGCTCTCCATTAATCCCACGCCCGTCATTCCGCCCGATCCCACCGCAATCAACGATTGCGCCAGCTGAAACCCGTGCCCGCGCGGATCGGCCGACTGCGAAAAGAACGTCTTCACCCGCTCTAGGCGGTACGGCGAACTCACGATCAGCACCACAATCGCCGGCACCGCCGCGGCCAGCGTCACCGCGATGTATCGCAGCGAAAGATCCGCCACCCACAGCATCGCGAACGCAATCAGGCAAATCATGAACGCCGTGCCCATATCCGGCTCTTCCAGCACCAGCAGAACCACCATCAACACCGTGCCCAGCGCAGGCAGCAGCGTGTGCCGGATATCGTTTACGCCAAATCCTCCCGGCGCTCGCCGATTCTCGAGGAACCACGCCAGGTAGAAGATCACCGCCAGCTTTGCCAGCTCCGACGGCTGCAAGCTCAACGGCCCAATCCTCACCCAGCGATGCACCGAATGCGACCGGTCCAGCAGAAACACCAGCACCAGCAACACCAGCGTCACGGAAATTCCCGTAAAGATCACCGTGGGCTGCCGCAACTTGCGATAGTCCGTATTCACCAGCCAGAACATTCCCCCAATCCCCAGCGCCACGTAAACCATCTGCCGTAACAGAAAAATGTAGCCCATGCCAAACTGCTCGCTTGCCGTCATGGCCGACGCGCTGAACACCATCACCGCCCCAATCAGGCACAGTGCCAGCGTCACGCCAAACAGTTTTCGGTCCGGTTGCAGGCTTCTCGGCATAGCGATCCTTTAACTCTGCAGCTGCTTATCCTTTTTCCGGCAGCGGCGTCGCCGTGGCATTCGCTCCGGCCGACGACTCTTCCGCGAGCTGCTGCACGATTTGCTTGAACACCTGCCCGCGCTCCTCGTAATTCTCGAACTGGTCGAAGCTGGAGCAAGCGGGCGCGAGCAGCACCGTATCTCCCGCTTCTGCCGACGCGTACGCCAGATGCACCGCGCGTTCCAGTGTGTCCGCGCGCTCGATCGGCACGATCGTTCCAATCTCGGCGAGTTCTTCCGCGATTTTTCCAGCCGCCGCGCCAATCAGCAAAATCTGCCGCGCGCGCTCTTTCAGCAACGGCCCGAGTGGCGTGTACGGGCTTCCTTTATCTTTTCCTCCCAGAATCACTCTCAGTTTTCCGGGAAACGCTTCAATCGCCTTCACGGCTGCATCCACATTCGTGGCCTTTGAATCGTTGAAGAACGACACGCCGCCGATCTCCGCCACGAACTCGAGCCGGTGCTCCACGCCCTGAAATGTCTTTACGCCCTTCGCGATCGCCGCCGGTGTCGCCCCCGCCAGATACGACGCCGCGCAAGCCGCCAGCACGTTCTCTAAATTGTGTTCGCCGCGCAGCGCGATCTGGCTCCGCTTGGCGAGTTCCACCTCGAAGCCTTCGTTGCGGAAAAGAATGTCGTCGTTCAGTAGAAACGCGCCCACCGCCACGCGCTTCTTCCGGCTGAACCAGCACAAATGCGGCTTCGCCGGCGTTCGCTTGGTAATCTCCGGATCGTCCGCGTTCAGCACCGCCCAGTCCCGCTCCAGCTGGTTTTCAAACATCCGCATCTTCGCCGCGGCGTACTCGTCAAACGTCGCGTGCCGGTCCAGATGATCCGGCGTCAGATTCAGTAGCACTCCAATCTCGGGCCGGAACGCATCGACCGTCTCCAGTTGGAAGCTGCTCACTTCCGCCACCGTCACATCCGTATCCGAGGACCGTTCCACCAACGACAGCAACGGCGTCCCGATATTCCCGCCCACATGCGTCGGAATGTTTGCGGTCTTCAAAATGTGCGCCACCAAAGACGTCGTCGTCGTCTTCCCGTTCGAGCCTGTAATCGCCACCAGCTTGCCGCGCAAGTAGCGCCACGCCAGCTCAATCTCACTCCACACCGGAATCTCTTTTTTGCGCGCCGCTTCCAGCGCCGCAAGGTTCGCCGGGACTCCCGGACTCACCACAATCAAATCCTGCTCCAGAAAACTTTCCGGCCGCATCCCTCCGAGCTCAATCGTCACGCCGGCATCGCGAAGCCGTTTCGCTGTCTCGCCAAGTTCAACCTCGCTGCGATCGTCCGTCGCCGTCACCGTCGCGCCATATGCGGCGCTAAAAAGCGCTGTAACCAGTCCCGTGCGAGCCAATCCGACCACCAGCACCCGCTTCCCATTCAGATCGAAACCCGGCCTCACCGAACCATCCTCTCGTTTTCCGCCCGTATCATCGAACGCTTGCTCGAGCTACCTCAATTTCAAAGTCGTCAGCGAAAACAGCGCGAACACCAGCGCCACAATCCAGAATCGCACAATGATTTTCGATTCGCTCCAACCCATCAATTCAAAATGATGGTGCAGCGGCGCCATTCGAAAAATCCTTTTGCCCGTCAATTTGTACGACCCCACCTGCAAAATCACCGAAAGCGCTTCCAGCACAAACACTCCGCCAATCGAAAGCAGCAAAAATTCCTGCTTTATGATCACCGCCACTGTTCCTATCGCTCCGCCCAGCGCCAGCGAGCCGACGTCGCCCATGAACATTTCCGCCGGATGCGCGTTGTACCAGAGGAATCCGAGTGATGCCCCCACGAGCGACCCACAAAAAATAACCACCTCGCCGGCGTCGGGAATTTTCTGAATATCCAAATAGTCCGCGAACCGGGCATTGCTCGACAAATACGCCAGAATCGTCAACGCCACCGCGGAAACCAGTACGCATCCGATCGCCAGGCCATCCAGACCATCCGTCAAATTCACCGCGTTCGAGCAGCCCACAATCACCAGCACCAGAAACAGCACCAGTGGCACGTACGCCAGCGCCCACACGTACCTCATGCCGAGCAACGAATCGATCACCAGATCCGGATGCAGCCGCTTAAAAAATGGCACGCTCAACTGCGTCGAGTACGCGCCGTGTGTCTGCAGCACCAGCAGCACGATGCCGACCACAACACAGGTCAACACTTGCAGCGAAAATTTCCCGCGCGGCGTGAGTCCCATGTTCCGCTTGCGAACCACTTTGTTGTAATCGTCCACAAATCCAATCGCGCCAAACGCCAGCGTCGCCCCAATCGCGAGCAACACGTATGCGTTGCGCAGGTCCGCCCACAGCAGCGTGGGAATTACGATCGACGCGACAATCAGCACGCCGCCCATCGTCGGTGTCCCCGCTTTTTTCTGATGACCCTTCGGCCCTTCCTCGCGGATGTACTGCTTCACCTGCAAATCCCGAAGCCGCTCAATTACCCACGGTCCCAGCAGCAACGACAGCAGCAGCGCCGTCAGGCTCGCCACCGCCGTCCGAACGGTGATGTAGCGAAACACGTTCAGCGGGCTGAAGTGCGGACGCAACGCATAGACCAGGAGCCAGTAGAGCATCTCAGCCTTTTTTCCCCGCGGACTCGGAGGGCGCTTTCGATTTCGCCGCGCGTTTGTGTCCCGCGTCGATCGCTTCCAGAATCCGTTCCATCTTCACGCCGCGCGAACCCTTCAACAGCACCAGGTCTCCCGGCTCCACAAACCCAGCCAGGAATTCCGCTGCTTCCTTCGAATCCGCGAAAAATTTCGTCCGCTCCTTCGGGTAACCCGCATCCACAGCCGCATGCACCAGCTCCGCCGCGTCGCCATTCACTCCGATCAGCCAGTCGATCGATTTCAACTCCGCCACCACGCGCCCGCAATCGCGATGCAGTTCCGCCGAGCTACCGCCCAGCTCCCGCATTTCGCCCGCTGCCAGAATCCGCCGCTGGTAACCGGGCGTCGTCGCCAGCAGTTGCGCCACCGCATCCAGCGCCGTTGGACTCGAGTTGTAACTATCGTTGATCACCGTGAATCCCGCTTCGAACCGCACCACTTCGCCGCGCTTGTCCGCCGGCTGAAGCGCCGGAAAAACTTCCGCCGCTTCCGTCGCGCCGATGCCCCAAACGCTCGCCGCCGCCAGCGCCGCCACCGCGTTCATCACGTTGTGCCTCCCGATAAATGGCAAATCCAGCCGCGTCTTGCCTTGCGGCCACACAAAATCGAAACTCGTTCCGTTCACGCCGCGCTCTTCGATCTTTTCCGCGCGAAACGCTGCGGCCCGCTTCGAAGCCGCTGCATCGCCCGTTCCGTCGAACCAGATCACTTCGCCACGCGCGACACTTTGAAACTTCGCCACGCGCTCATCCGCCGCATTCAGCACCGCCGTCGCTGTCGGCCACGGCAGATGCTCGATCAGCTCCCGCTCCGCCAGCGCAATCTCCTCAATCGACGCGAAAAACTCCAAATGCTCCACCGCAATTCGCGTGATCACTCCCACATCGGGTTTCGCGATCTTCGCCAGGCGCGCAAGTTCGCCCGTGTGCGACATGCCCATCTCAATCACCGCCGCGTCGTGTTCCTCGTCCAGCTTCAGCAGCGTGAGCGGCAAGCCGTACTCGTTATTCAGATTCCCCTGCGTTTTCAGAACGCGCATCCGCGAGCCCAAAAGCGCCGCGAAGATTTCTTTTGTTGTGGTCTTGCCCACCGACCCGGCCACGCCGCCGATTCGCCGCCCCGGTTTCGCACGCCGCCAAATCTCGCAGGCCCGGGCGGCCAGTTGGTGCAGGGCTTCGAGCGTGTCGTCCACAACAAACACTTTCCCTGCAATTTCGTTGCTGATACTCGCTCGCCCGGCTTCGCGCCACCACTGCCGCCACCGCGCCGCCATCGAGAGCGCTTGCCACAAAACCGTGTCCGTCGTGACGCGCTCCGTGTATCGCCACGAACAATTCCCCGGGCTGAATCGTTCGGGAATCAATCGAGACGCCGGCCACCCCGGCCATGGCGCCAAGATTCGACGGCAGCGCGACACCCAGAGCTTCCGCGACTTGGCCGGCCGTCCACCGCAATCGTCCATCTCCGTAGGGCTGGGTCTCATTCGCACGCTCACTTTCAAAGCGCTCGATTGGACTGCCATTTCTACTGCACTCGCTTACTTGCCCGTCTGCGAATATCCCTTGCGCCGCAAAATCTTTCGCGCCACTTCCCGATCGTCGAACTCAAACGTCCGGTCGCGATAAATCTGATAATTTTCGTGGCCCTTTCCCGCAAGCAGCACAATGTCGCCTTTGCGCGCTTCTTCGATCGCCATTTCGATCGCGGTTTCGCGGTCTGGCTCGATGCGGTAGTTGCCGTTCACTTTCTGCAGCCCGACGATCAAATCGTTGATGATCCGGAGCGGATCTTCCGTGCGCGGATTGTCGCTCGTCAGAATCACCAGATCGCTCAACGCTCCCGCAGCCTCGCCCATCGGCGGCCGCGTCGATCGATCGCGCTCTCCGCCAGCTCCAAAAAGCGTGATGATTCGCCCCGAAGGATTCAGCTCGCGCGCCGTCGAAATCAAATTGCGCAGCGCGTCGTCCGCATGCGCATAGTCCACGACCACCAAAAACGGCTGGCCCTCGTCGATCCGCTGAAAACGCCCCGGAACCTGCTCCAGATTCGTGATCCCCTCTTCAATCTTCGCCACCGGAACATCGAGCGCGACGGCCGCTCCGATCGCTGCGAGGATGTTGTAAACGTTGATTCGCCCGACCAGCGGCGCCTTCACTTCAATTTTTCCCACCGGCGTCTGCGCCGTGAATTCCAATCCTTCGAAACTCAGCGCAACCTTCTTCGCGCAAAGATCCGCCGACTCCGCCAGCCCGTAAGTCAACGTCCGCTTCGCCAGGCCCTCCAGTCGCGGGCCATAAAGATCGTCCGCATTCACAATCGCGACGTCCGGCGCGCCGTTTCCCGTCCCTTCAAACAGCGCCCGCTTCGCCGCGAAGTACTCATCGAACGTTTTGTGAAAATTCAAATGGTCGCGCGTCAGGTTCGTGAAGATTGCCGCTGCGAAATGGCAGCCCCAAACGCGGTCCATCGCCAGCGCATGCGAGCTGACTTCCATCACCGCATGCGTCCCGCCTGCGTCGCGAATCTCCGCGAACATCTGCTGCAAATCCACCGACTCCGGAGTCGTGTTCTTCGATTTCCGGCTTCCCTTGGGCGTCTGATATCCCGTCGTCCCGATTCGTCCCGTCGTAAATCCGGCAGCGTGCAGAATCGAATCCAGGATGAACGTGATCGTCGTCTTCCCGTTCGTCCCCGTTACTCCCACCAGCTTCAGCGCATCCGCCGGATGCCCGTAAAAATTCGCCGCCGCCAGTGCCAGCGCTTTCCGTTCGCTGTGCGCCGCAAGCTCGATCCACGCGACGTGCGCAGGCGCATTCGCAGGACGCGGCAGCGCGCTCGCCACCGCAATCGCTCCGGCCGCAATCGCCGCACCTACAAATTCGTTTCCGTCGGCTTTCGTTCCTGGCAGCGCGAAAAACAAATTTCCCGGAGCCACCGCCCGGCTGTCGCATGTAACTCCGCTCACCCGCAGCTTCGCGCCGTTCGCACCGCTGGTCGCCACCACCCGCGCCGGTTCAATTCCCTTCAGCACATCGACTAATTCCATCGTCCTCGCGCCTTCGCGAGCCAACCTTGCCGCCGCTGTCCGCACTTCGGGTTCCCCTTCCATCATCATTTTCAATGGTCCGCCCTCGCCGCCGAGGCCGGTACCAACTTCGCCGCCGCCCGTCCAAATCGCACCGTCACTTCACTGCCCCGCGGAACCACCGTCCCTGCCTCCGGCGCTTGCTCAACTGCAAAACCGTTGCCAATTAGGCGCGGAGCGATGCCGAGTTTTGAACACTGCTCAATCACGCCGCGCACCGGCTGCCCCGCAAAACTCGGAATTTCAATCCCCTGATCGTTGATCGCCACCGTCTCATTCGTTCCGCCACTCGAAGATGTCTTCTCTGCCGCCGCTTCAAACGTCGCTTCATCCTTCGTATCCGCCGTCCTATCCATTTCCTTCGCGCCGCTTTTCGGTTTCGCATTGCTGGCAGTCTCTTCTCCCGAAACGTACGGCACGTCGTGCGGCACTTCCAGGTACGCCAGGCTTTGCTCCGCGATCCTCTTAAACACCGGCCCGCCCAGGTTTCCGCCCATGTGCTGCCCAACCGGCGAATCAAACATCACCAAAATCGTGATCGCCGGTGTATTCACGGGCGCGAACCCCACGAAAGACGCCACATACTGCGTCGGCGAATAGCGCCCCGTCTTCTCATCGATCTTCTGCGCCGTTCCGGATTTTCCCGCAGCCGTGTAACCGTCCAGCTTCGCCGGTTTCCCGGTGCCCTTCAGAATCACTGTCTCCATCATCTCGCGCAGCGTCGCCGCCGTTTTTTCGTCGGTCGCCTGATGCGGCTCCGCGCGCGGCAGCAACGGTCCCCCCGATCCGCCGCTCACAGACCCGACAATCTTCGGCGTGTACAGCGTCCCGCCGTTCGCGATCGCCGAAACCGCCGAAATGATTTGTATCGGCGTCACGCTCACTTCCTGCCCGATCGCCACCGATCCAATCGAACTCGGCGTCCAGTTTTCCACCGGCCGCAAAATGCCCCGGTTCTCGCCCGGTAGCTCGATTCCGGTCAGCTGCCCAATCCCGAAATCGCGAATGGTCTGATAGAAACGCGGCGCGCCCAATCGCAGTGCGATCTTGATCGTCCCGACGTCGCTCGAATCCGCCAGCACGTCGCTCACGCTCAAAATTCCAAAAGGCATATGGTCGTGGATCAGCCGCCCCGCCACCACGATGCTGCCCATCTGGCAATCCACCAGTTCATTCGGATTCGTCAGGCCGCGCTCGAGTGCGCCCGCCATCGTAATCATTTTGAACGTCGAGCCCGGCTCGTACGCCGCCGATACCGCCCGATCCATTCTCACTTCGTCCGAATACTTGCCCGCATCGTTCGGATCGAATACCGGATAGTTGGCCACCGCTAAAAGATTGCCCGTGTTCGGATCCTGTATCACCACCGCGCCGCTCGGAGCCTTGCTCTCCTCCATCCCGCGCGCCAGTTCCTTCTCCGCGATGTACTGCAACGTCTCATCGATCGTCAGCGTCACGCTGCCGCCCGGATCGGCCGCCGCTTCGTGCGCGTCGTAATGCCTCTGCTTGCCGTCGGCCATCACCACGCCGTGCCCCGGCTTTCCTCGAATCCATTTGTCCAGCGAGTGCTCGATCCCCCCGATGCCCTTCTCATCCGTATCGACGTAACCCAGCACGTGCGCCAGCAGCTCGTGCTGCGGATACACCCGCCGGTTCTCTTTCTGAAAGAACACGCCTTTCAGATTCATTTCCTCGATGCGTTCGACGGTTTCGGGGGAAAGTTTTTTCGCAAGCCTCACGGGCTTGCTGGCATTCACGATTTTCTGTTCGAGTTCTTCGGCGGGAACGTCCAGCGCGCGCGACAAAAGCCGCGCCACCATAGCGGGATCTTTGATATCCGTAGGATCGCCGAACACCGAATCCATCGGAATGCTGACCGCCAGTTCGCGGCCCTTGCGGTCGTAGATCGATCCGCGCGTGGGACTGATTTCGAATGTGCGCTGTTGTTGACGCTGGGCTTTCGCGAAGTACTCGCCGTAGCAGAACAACTGGAGATACGCCAGGCGGCCCACCACCGCCGCCATCCAAACCACCGCCACGGCCCAGATCAACAACCAGCGGAGACGCGGCTTGCGCTGCTCCATCGATTCCGCCTAACGTACGAAAAACTCGTGCCGGCCACCGTCCGTCAGGCGCCGAAGCGGGCTTGCATCGCGCAAGCCCCATGGTTCGTTCCCACCGCGCGATTTCGTGGCGCGCTACTGCTGCTGCGCCGAGGTCAAACGGGCCTGCGCCAGCACCGGTTCGGACGTTGCATCCGAGCTGACTGCTTCGCCCGGCTGATGTACCGTCATCCCCAGTTCCGTTTCCGCGATCGAATCCACTCGTCCCGATGAAGTGAGCGAGCTGACCTGCAGGTGCAAACGCTTGTTCAATTCCGCGGATTCCGCGCGCTGCGCCTCCAGTTGCTGCACGACGTACCGCAGCCGGATGCACTCGAAGTGTTGCCACGCGTAAATCAAGAGGAACGCCGCAATCGCGCTCCCCACCGCCACCCGCCGCCAGTAATCCTTCAAACGCGACGGAGCCATCGGCCTTATCAACCGCGAATTATCGATTCTTTTTACCGTGAAATATTCCGTCATCCCCGCACCTCGGGCGCCTGGCTTTCCGCCGTCGCCAATTTCTCAATCACTCGCATCTTCGCGCTTCGCGCCCGCGGGTTTGTGGCCGTCTCCGCGTCGCTCGGCACGATCACGTGCTTCGTCAGCACCTTGTACTCGCCCGTGCGGGCCAGGTCCTGAAACGAACGCTTCACCACTCGATCTTCGAGCGAGTGATAGCTGAGGACGATCAACCGTCCTCCTTGATTCAAAGTGGCAGGGGTCCGCGAAAGAAACTGCCCGAGTTCCTCCTCTTCTCGATTCACCGCTGTCCGCAGCGCCAGAAACGTTTTTGTCGCGGGATGCAGTCTCTGCCTTCCCCTTGCTGTACGTCCCCCTGCCACAACCGTTGCCAGGTGCTCGGTATCGCGTATCGGCCGCGCACGCACGATCGCCCTGGCGATTCTGTAGGAATCTCTCTCCTCCGCACTGTTGTAAAGGAGATCGGCCAGCTCTTTCTCTGACCACTGATTCACAATTTCATCCGCTGTCAGCGGATTGTCGGGATTCATCCTCATATCCAGGTCGGCAGCCCAGCGGAACGAAAATCCGCGTTCAGGGGTATCCAGCTCGAGCGTCGAGATTCCCAGGTCGGCGATCACTCCATCAAACGGCGGGAGTTTCGCCTCCGCCGCCGCTTCGCCGATTTGTGAAAATTCCCGGTGCACCAGAATCACCCGCTCCCTGAAAGGCTCCAGCCTGTCCCTCGCGATCGCCAGTGCCTGCGGATCGCGATCCAGCCCCAGCACCCGCCCCGTGGTCAACCGTTTCGCAATTTCTAAAATGTGGCCGGCCGTCCCGACCGTCGCATCCGCATACGTCCCCTCGGGCCGAATCCTCATCCAGTCCAGAACTTCTGCCAGCAGGACCGGCGTATGCAGAACGGTCAAAACTTAAATTCCCAGGCTTTCCAGTTCCTTCTGATCTTCCGCCGTGATCGGGTTGCGGTTCAGCTGATCGACGAACTTCGCGTGATTCCAGACTTCCAGGAACGTTAAACGCCCCTGAACGTCGATCTCACCCTTCATTTCCGCCGATTCCCGAAGCACGGGTGGAATCAGAATGCGCCCCTGCCCATCCACCTCGACCACTTGTCCGTAGTAGTTGGCGCGCGCCAGGAATTTCTGCTTGGCCTGATTCTGCGAGGAAACTTTCGCCAGCTTCCGTTCGATCTCTTCCCACGCTTTCATCGGAAAAATTCTGGCGTAAGCGCCCGTGTCGCTCGTGATGTAGAACTTCTTGCCCGTCTTGCGCAGCTCGACCAGAAAGTCGGCAGGAATTTTCATTCTGCCCTTCTCGTCCACCGTCGCTAGATAGTTGCCCCGCAGCATGAAGTCCCGTCCGCCACTCGCCCCGCGTGTGCGCCCTTTCTTTCACTCGCTGGCCGCCCGACCACTGTTTAACATTTGATTCCACTTCGCGCCACTTTCTACCACTTTGGTCCCCGATTGTAGATGGCTTCCAATCTGTGTCAAGGTCTATTCGCGGCGTTTCTCTCTTTTCTTGTGGGAATATTTTTTGCGCTGAAAACTTCTCTTGTGCACTGCTTCCGGCAAAACCACTACTAATTGTGGACACCGCCGTCGCCCTGTCTAAGCGCTGCATACAGCGTTGCAGAATGCTTCTTTGCGTGTTTCGTAACAGTCAACATCGACCCAAATTTTTTGAATCTCTCGCTTGCTTTCGCAGCTTTGAGACGGCGTACCCCGTCTGCTGCGAGGACCACCGATCCCGGCGGATCTTGCGGAGTTGCCGTCGCTTTCGACGAAGCCAACGCGCGATCGTTCCGAAACGGGACCGTGCCGGCGCATGGAAATCGAGTTGTGGTGTTAAGTCAGACAGGCGGGTCGGTCAGAAATGCTCACGCGCGATAGTTGCCAATCACGGATTCCGGACGGAATCCAGGCCCCGCAGCACGGACTGCTCATCGGGCGACAGCCCTTGCATGAATCGCGGATCGTTCAGCGCCGCCTGCCGGTCCGCCGGGCTCATCTGCTGCAGCGTGTGCAGCCGTCCGTTCACAATCTGTTTGCGGTCCGGAGACATCGCCTGCCACTTCGGTAGCAACGTCCTTTGAACGTATTGCCGCTGCTCGGGCGACATGCGCTGCCAGGTTGCCTGGCGGTCGCGAATCGCGATCCGCTCTGTAGGCGACAGGCTGTTCCACTTCTGCAGGTTCTGCCGGATCTGGTTCTGCTGCGCCGGCGGCAGACTCCTGAACCGCTCGTTGTTCTGCATAAACCGCTGCTGCTCTTCCGGCGAACGGTCCCTCAGATTTTCCGCCCACTTCGCCGGCAGGTTCGCCATCGGGCGCCCGCCATTCTCCGCTTGCGGATTCGTAGCTGGACGCGAAGCGTTTGCCTCTCCATTTGCGGACTGAGGGATCCCGCCAGTGCGAGGCGCGCTCGCCGACATGCTCGGAATGCTGTTTGACCTTTGCGAGTTATACAGGTTTGGGTTATTCGCCGGTTGCCCGCGCATCGAAGCGCCGGGTGGCGCCGCCCCAGCCCGCGCCTGTGCGCGGTAGCCGCCGGGACCGCCCGCTCGGCGGTTCGCGTAGGGATGATAATTCGGGTGAGGACCGTTGGCGCGAGCCGCCGGAGCATGTGGCGCTCCGCCTCCACCGTGGCGTTGCGCTCGGACACACGGCGCCGCAAACCCTACCAGGAGGGCCAGCGCGATCGCACCCAGTGTCCTTCCGTTACGCATTTCATTTCTCCGCTGCCATCTCGAAAGCTATTCCTCGGCTGCTGGCTGCTGCTGTGCGGCCTTCTGATCCACCGGCTGCACCGCAGGCTGATCTTGGGTCGCCTGATCCGCCGGAACTTCGGACAGCGCATCGAACTTGCTCAGCACGTCGTAATTCTCCAGAACGTCCAGGTCCTTGATCGCCTCAAAGTCCTGCTGATCGGCTCCCAGGTTCGGATTCGCATTCTCGCGCGGCAGCTTCGCCATCCAGACGCTCAACGCCAGCAGCAGCGCCATCGAAAACGCCAGGCGCGGTTGCGGCACCAGCCACGAGAACCAACGCGGCCGCGCCTCTTGCGCGATCCGCTCGCGAACGCGCGCGTCGAATCCCGCTGAAGGCTCGATCGCTTCCACCTGATCCATCGCGCCGAACAGCATCCGGAACTCTTCCGCCCGCGTCCGGCAGCTCGCGCACGACGCCAGGTGATCTTCCACCTCGGCGCGGTCCGCCGAATTCGCCCGGCGGTCCAGATACGCAATCAATTGTTTCGAAACATCGTCGCACTTTTTCATGCTCATCGGGCCCTTCCTTCCCTGCTAGGCTCAGCCGGCTGGGAAACCAGAGGGGCCAGTTGCACTCGCAGGGTTTCGTAAGCGCGGAACAAAAGCGACTTGAGCGCGCTTTCCGAACAATCCAAAATTTTCGCGATATCCGCGTAATCCATCTCTTCGTATTTGTGCAGCAACACCGCAACGCGCTGCTTTTCCGGCAGCGCTGAAATCTTCTGCCGTATGAATTCAGACCGGTCGCGCTCCATCATGTGCTCGTCGATGCGCTGATCGCGCGACGGCAATTGGAGCGGCGGCGCTTCATCCTCGTCCACCGGCGCGTCGATCGAAACTTCCATCATCCGGTGCCGGTTGTCCCGCACCGAATTCAATGCCAGATTGGTCGCGATCCGGAACAGCCAGGTGGTGAATTTCGCGCTCGGAGAATACTGTGCGCGCGCTTTATATACGCGGAGGAACACTTCCTGAGCCAGATCTTCTGCCGTCGCCCGGTCCCGCACCATCCGAAACAGAAAATTCACCAGTGGCGAGCGATACTTCTGCAGCAGAAGTTCAAAGGACGCCTCGTCCCCTGCCTTCACGTCCAGCATCAGTTGGACGTCAGACCTGGTCATAGCCTCCACATTGTATCTAACACCCGTCGCACCATAAAGTTGCAAGGCCTGCGTGTGTTCCATACGTAGGGCGCTCCGTCCCTGCATATGGAACCCAGCCCCCCGCCAAAAGTTGCCTCCAAGCTAGCCGACCATCACCGTTCCAGCCAACCCTTTCTTACGCGACTAAACCTATCCCAATCAATAACTTGCATCCCCATTCGGCGCTGCCCCCAACGAGTAGCGTAGGCTATCAGCCTGCGGCCTTTCCACAAAAGCCGTTTCCCTAAAAGTGGAACAAGAACTTCGCCGCAACCATCACCGCGACCCCCAAAAACACCAACACCGCCGTCCCAGCCCCCGGCTCCCGATTCGCCTCTGGAATCAAATCCGAAGCCGCCACATACAGCGTCACTCCGGCCGAGAGCGGCAGCGCATACCCGACCGTCCCGCGCACCGCAAACATGAAGATCATCCCCGCAAGCGTCGCCGCTCCGAGCAGGACCGACGAAAGAAACGCCACCCGCCGGCTCCGTCCGCTTGCCAGCATCAGCGACGCAACCGTGAATCCCTCAGGAAGTTTATGCAGGAAGATCGCGACGAAGATCACTCCGCCGAGCCAACTCGACACCAGTAGTCCGGCAGCGATCGCCACTCCGTCGAAAAATGTGTGTATGCCCAGCCCCAGCAGTGCCGCATAGCTGGCATGCGAGTGCGCCACTTCGTCGTGGTGCTCCTCTTCCCCAAAATGAAAATGCGGCGCGAGCGTGTGCTCGAAAAAATGAACCAGGAAATATCCCCCGAGAACCCACAGGAACACCGCCGTCGTGTCGCCGAGCGCGTGAGACCCAGCTCCGCCCTCGCTCGCCAGCGCCAGCGATTCGGGAATCATCTCCAGCACCGACGTGGCGAGCATGAATCCCGCTCCGACGGCGATGAAATACTTCAAATAGTGCCGCGACCATTCACGATGCGCCACCGCCACGCCGCCCAGCACGTTCGCGCCCGCCGCCGTCACGCCCAGCAGCGCCCCCAAAAGCATTCGGTTTGAGTTGAGGTCCATCGAAAATTGCGAGGAAGGTCGGAACTTCAGTTCCGACGTACCGAGCTCCAAAAATAGGGGCTTTCGCCCTCGAAGCCTGGCCGCCCCATCCCAAGGGCGGCTCTAACCGGAGCGGCGGAGCTCGCTTTTGACGTCATCCAGAGGCCGATTCATCGGCCGAAGGATCTCTCCCCGCATTCTGCCGTCACGCAGGCTTCAGCCGGCACTACCGCTCTTCCCGTGCTCGCCTCTACCCCGAGTGCCGGAACGTAATCACATCGCCGTCCTGCACGATGTACTCTTTGCCTTCCAAACGCACCTGCGCCTTCTCCCGCGCCGCCGCGATGCTGCCCGCGTTCACCAGGTTTTCCCAGTTCACCACTTCGGCCTTGATGAATCCGCGTTCGATGTCGCTGTGAATCGCGCCCGCCGCTTCCTGCGCGTTCATCCCGCGCTTGATCGTCCACGCTCGGCATTCCGGCTCGCCCGCGGTCAAAAACGAAATCAGCCCGAGCAACTGATAGCTCGCCTGAATCAGCCGGTCCCGTCCCGACTCCTTTAGCCCGTACGCGCTCATCATCTCCGCCATTTCCGCGTCGGGCAATTCGGAAAGCTCCGCCTCGATTTTTCCGCAGAACGGCACCACCAGCGTCTTCGGCTTCGACGTAAGTTTTTCCAGATGATGCTTCTCGATCACCCGATCGATGTCCCCCGCTTCTTCGTCGCCCAGATTTAACACGTAGAGCATCGGCTTCCGCGAAAGCAACTCGAAGCTGCTCAGCATCTTCAATTCTTCCGGCTTCAGTTCCAATTCGCGCAGCGGCGTCTCCGCTTCCAGAGCCGCGCGACACTTTTGCAGCACCGCAAGTTCCGCTTCGAGCGCCGGCTCTTTCTTCTTCTTCAGATCCTTCTCCACGCGCTCGATGCGCTTCGAAAGTTGCTCCAGGTCGTTGAGCATCAATTCGATCTCAACAGACTCGATGTCCCGCATCGCGTCCAGCTTGTCGCCCGCGTGCGGCACCGCCGGGTTCTCAAACAGACGTATCACGCTAGCCAGCGAATCCGCCTCGCGCAGCGGCACCAAGGACGCGGAATTTTTCTCCCGATCCTTCTGCAATCCGCCCACGTCCACAAACTCGATCGTCGCAAACGTATTTTTTTTCGGCTTGTACAACTCGGCGAGCCTCAATACGCGCGGATCGGGCACCTTCGCAATCCCCACATGCGCCTGATTCGGCGTGCTCCGCCCTTCCACCTTCGCCTTCGTCAGGATCCGGAACAAGCTCGACTTCCCTACCTGCGGCAATCCAATAATTCCCGTTTTCATAAGCCGACGATAGTACCACGCCGCCCGGCTGCGCGCTTCGACGGCGTCGCCGTTTCGAAAGCGAGGCCCAGTCTCTTCGGCGATGATCAGTTGGCGAGGCTGTCTGCGCTACTCGTCCGGAAGGACCGGCAGCACCATCATGCTCACGGTGGAAGGGTCGTCGCGCAGCTTCAAATACAACAAAGTTCCATTGGGTCGCGGCACGCTGAGCGTCGAGTCCACAAACCCGGCCGGCACGGGAACCGTGTTTTTGAACTGCGCGTCGGACGCGACCGAATCGATTAGAAACAGATTCGTTCCGCTCAACTGGCACTGGCGGTCGGGCTGGTCCGGGCAGCGGATTTCCTTGAGCGACGGAACGCGCACGATATTCACCAGTGGCATCCAGTCGCCGTTCACGCCGTCGGCGCCGACCAGTCGAAACCGCACCGGCCCGAACGCGGAAGTGCCAAAATCCTTCGCCGGATTGAAAATGGCAAGCGCGGTCTGCGAATCCTGCAGGATCAAATTACCGCCCGCCTCACTCAGCAGCACGTGAAACGATTCATCTGCGGTGGCCACTTCAACTTTTTCCCCGTGCGAAAACTTCGCCGGCATTTCCGCCTTCACGAAAAACGAGAGCCGCCCGTCTTGCGATAGCTCGTCATCGTTACCGAGCCGGATTGCCGAGTCCGCGGGACCGCGCTGCACGCTCTTGTTGAGCAGCGTGGCTTTCGGACGCGGCGGTTGAACCGTGGTTTGCAGATCGAGCACCCGTCCGTCTGTGAGCAGCACGTGCGCGACCAACTTTTCTTCGGGCTGCAATGTTGCAGCCGGAGCATTGTTCTGCGTTACGAGCTGCAATTCGTCTTTTTGTTCCGCGCGTGAAAATTTCGCCGGCACAAAATGAATTCCGTTCAACTCGGCGCTGCCGACTTCATCCAGACGCGTCCCCTTCAGTACGCCCTGCCGGTCGCCGGCGTTGATCGTAAACCGGTCCAGATGAGCCGCTTCTGCATACGCGTGTAAACTCAGCTCGTCCGGCTCGGCCAGCCCATATTGCTTCATGTTCAATTTGACGTTCCCGGCCGGCTGGTCTTTCATCGGAACTTGCACTTCGAGCTCATCCGGCTTCGCGAGCTTCCAGGTCGCCTTCAATTCGTCGCCGTTCGCCGCAACCGCCGTAATTTTTTCCACGCACGATGCGGAAGTCGATTTCAAATGAATGGAATCCTCGCGGCCCACGATCAGGGCGCTCTGATCCGCCGGCGGGATAATCCAACTCGTTACGCGAGACGACCTCAGCTCAAAAGCCGGTCCTGCGAACGCGTCGAATCCCCACTGTCCGCGGAGCGTTCCTTTCGCTTCGGCATCCAGTTGTCCCGCATGCAGCTTTTTCGTGTCGATTAGAAATCCGCCCCGCGTAGCGTCGGGTTCGGCCGGAAGATCGGTGCCTGATCCCGATTTGCTCTCGATATGCAGAATAAAGTCGTGCCCAAAATTCGTTGCGAACGCTAAAGGCGCGCCCTCCACCGCCAGAACCAACGGCGCTTTCTGCAAGCAGAAAACTTGCTTGGCATCGACCGGCCGTAACGGCGGCAGTTGAGCGGCTTCCACCGCCGGAAGCGCGGCCACGAGCACCGACTTCGGTTTGCGGAACGAAGGAGGATTGTTCAACCGCAGGCTCAACTGCTGTTGATTCGGCAGCGCAAGAGCCGGTATGTATTGATATTCCGCGGTGTGAAGGTTGCCCAAAATCCGCGCCAGGTCCACCACCGCTGCCACGTACGGGCTGTAATATCCGCTACCCATAAGCGAAGTCGTGCTCACCGCATTGATCAAATCCGAAGACGGGCCGGAGGTCAGCGCACTCACCATCGACTGCGTGTGCCCGTCGTCCATCACCAGTTGATCGGTATTCTGCATCAGGCACGGCGCCTGTTGCTCGGTCGGTTTATCGAAACACTGCTGCTCGACTTTAATGTTCAGCGTTCGAGCCAGTAGCGCCGAGCGATCTTTCAGTTCTTTGGGGTCCGTGTCGGAAGTTTCCTTCACCGCGTCCAGATATTTCTCCAGCCGCAAGCGGTCCAGGCTGGCCTGATTCAAGTCCTGCGAAGCTCTTACGAACGCTCCGGGTCTGGATTTCACGGCGGCGCGCAGCGTACTGAAGTCTCCGCCGGTCTCCGGCGCTAGAAACATCAACGTTTGCTGGGCCTCCGGCGGCACGGTCGCCACGATTCCTTCCTCGCGAACCTGCCGGGTCCAGGTGTCCGCGCGGATGAAATAATCGTCGGGCGGCGGGTTCGTTGATCCTCGAAGAAACGCAACGATCAGCACGTAGTGCACGGACTGGCTGTCGGGAAACTCCGGATGAATCCACAGCCGGTCGCCGGGTTGGAGGTTCGGCACATCGGCGATCGGCAGCATCTTTCCCGCGCGCGTCACAGTGACTTCCACCCGCGGGCCGGCCAAATCGAAAGTCGCCCCGTCCGCGCGAGCCGATTCCGTTCCGATGAACAGCTGGCTAAGAAGTGCGAAGCTCGAAACGCACAAAATGCAGATTGCTGAACGACGCAATCGAATAATCCCCATCGACAATGTGCTCCTTGCGCCCCGAATAAATATGGTACTACCCCCAAATCGCGCTCTGCCAAGCCTAAAAATTCGCCCGATTGCCGGCTCGCTAGCTTGTGACTTTCGGAGAGTGCCGCCAATTTCGCTTCAGTGGTTTATCCTGTGGACTCAACCATGGCCACCGAATTAAAACTCCCCTACGACCACGTCGCCGCTCACGCGCACCTCACCGCGAAGGACAAACGCCTCGCGCGCCTGATCGCGAAAAACGGCGAATTCAAATTCCAACTGGACACCTGCGACAGCGTGTACGAATCGCTGCTCGAAGCGATCGTTTACCAGAGCATCAGCGGAAAAGCCGCCGCCAAAATCTATTCGCGGATCAAAGCCCTCGGCACCGAAGGCTGCTGCCCAACGCCGCAGCAAATTCTCGCCACGCCGATTCGAGCGCTCCGCGAAGCGGGCCTCTCGGGCGCGAAAGCCGCCGCCATGCACGATCTCGCGCAGAAGACGCTCGACGGCGTCGTCCCCACTCTCGAAGCCGCGCACTCGCTCACAGACGAGGAACTGGTCGAGCGCCTGGTGTCCGTAAGAGGCATCGGCGCCTGGACCGTCGAAATGTTTTTGATTTTCCGGCTGGGTCGGCCCGACGTGCTGCCCATCCACGACTACGGCGTGCAAAAAGGTTTCGCTCTCACCTACAACCGCCCCTTCATCCCCAAGCCGCGCGAACTCGCCGAATTCGGCGAACGCTGGCGCCCCTACCGCAGCATCGCCAGCTGGTATATGTGGCGCGCCATCGAGCACTACGGAAAGAAGCGCAAAGTCACCAAAGCCCCCACCGAAAAACGCGCCAAGAAGAAATCGTCGAAGAAGCGCGTCGCAATATCGCGCCGAACTAAACCCAAACGCCGCGCCCGGAAATAGCAGTCGCTATTCGATCGGCCTCTTCATCGTCAGATACAGCGCCGCCAGCCCAATCAAAAACACCGCGCCTTCCAGCCCCACCGACACCGAATGCAACCGGTCAAATTCCACCCGCCGCGGATCGTCCGCAACCGTTTTCTCCACCGACCCCATCGACGCCCGCAACTGGTTCATCCGGTGCGTCACCTTGTTCTGCGAAATGGCCGTCAGCAGGACCATCAGCACCACGCCGATCATTCCCGGCTTCGCGAACGCTCGAATCGATCCCTCGATTGCTCCCCCCGCGATCAGATAGACGATCGCCGCGATCAATCCCAACAAATGCAGCCGCGAGAGCGACGGCCCCACCAGCAACCCCGCCTGCTCCTTCGAAGGCAACACCGCAAACGCCGTCGGCGCAATCACCGCACTAAAGTAAAAAATCGACCCGATCCACGTCCCCAGCGCCAGCACCTGCAAGAACCTCAAGAAATTAGTCATCGGCCTCTCACCGTGCCTTTAGACGTCCCTCTCACTCTAACGGTTCCGAATCCACCCCGTGACGCGCACAGCCATTCGGCTTTCATCCAGCCGCCACTTCCGTCGCTCTCGCTTCAGCGAGTCCCCAACCAACCGAAGTTGACTTCATCCAGAGGCCGATTCATCGGCCGAAGGATCTCTCTTCTCTTTCCACCCCCGCCGCAGCCAGCGCTATCATCCGGGAAACGGCCTCCGTGGAACTCATGCCGTTCTCCGCTTTCTCTGTGAACGTTTTCCGCCGTAAACGCCGCCTCGCGCCCTCCGCTTAGCTCACCCTTCCGCATACTTCTCGAGCCCACAATGCACGCACCTGCGCGCCAGAAAGCCCAGGTTGTGCAACCTTCCTTGCGAAAAGTATTCCCCGCACCGCGGACATCGAACCAGCAGCAGCCTGACCATCGCGAACATCCACGCCACAAACCACACGACCATCAGCGCACCCACTAAAGCATCGTGAAACCGCATGGTTCTCGGCAGGAGTATCGCGATCGCGAATAACGGCACCGTGAACCCAAACACCAACCACGCAAATTTCCGCCGATTCCGGAAGTCATCCCATTTTGCGCTCTGGTCAACCATCCCGTGCCTCACCGTCCCCGTCAAAAGTACAGCTACTCCGTGAGCACACACACCCAAATTGCCCCGCCCTGCGTCCAAGCGGTGATGGCAAACTTAACCTGTATTCAAATTTTGTAAAGGAACTGGTGGGCGACAAAGGACTTGAACCTTTGACCTCTCCCGTGTGAGGGGAGCGCTCTAACCAACTGAGCTAGTCGCCCGCGTAAACCGAAGCAGAAGCTAAATTTGTAGCAGAAGGCCTTGGGAATTGCAAACCACCACCATGAATCCCGCAGGCACGCGCATCGCCGACCTGGTCCGCTCGATCTCTCGAGTGGTCAAGGGCAAGGACGAGGTCATCAAGCTCGCCCTCACCACTCTATTCGCGCGCGGCCACCTGCTCATCGAAGACGTCCCCGGCGTCGGCAAGACCACCCTGGCGCACGCGCTCGCGCGTTCCTTCCGCTGCTCCTTTCAGCGCATCCAGTTCACCTCGGACCTGCTGCCCGGCGACGTTATCGGCATCAGCATGTTCAATCCCGTTTCCCAGGAATTCGAATTCAAGCCCGGCCCCATTTTCGCAAACATCATCGTCGCCGACGAAATCAACCGCACTACTCCGAAAACCCAGTCGTCTCTTCTTGAAGCGATGAACGAAGCGCAGGTCACCGTGGACAATCACACCCACGCGCTGCCCAATCCTTTCATGGTGCTCGCCACTCAGAATCCCATCGAGCATCACGGCACCTACCCGCTGCCGGAATCGCAGCTCGACCGCTTCCTGATGCGTATCAAAATGGGCTATCCCGGCCGCGAAAGCGAAAAAGAAATCCTCCGCAACAACGCCGGCCACGCGCCGGTGGACGCGATCACTCCCGTGCTCGACGCGTCTGATGTGGTGGCCATGCAGGAAACCGTATCGCGCGTGAAAGTCCACGACAGCCTGCTCGACTACGCCCTCGAAATCGTGGACCGCACTCGTCAGACCGAACTGCTCAGCCTCGGCGTCAGCCCGCGCGGAGCCGTGATGCTGCATCGCGCCGCGCAGGCCAGAGCCTTCGTCGAGGGCCGCGACTTCTGCCTGCCCGACGATTTCAAAAAGCTCGTCGTTCCCGTCTTCGCCCACCGCGTCGTCGTCAGTTCGCGCTATGTTTCCACCCAGAAAAAATCCGAACAGGCCGAAGCCATCCTCGGCGAAATTGTCGACTCCACGCGCGTCCCGGTGTAACGCCATGCGGAAGCGCGTCACGCTTTTCCTGTCTGCTGTTTCATCAACTCTCGGGAGTTCCCTCTGATGTCCGCCACCGGCCCCGTAGCCCGCATTTGGCAGGAGCGCGACAAGCCGGGATGGAAATATTTCGGCATCGCTATCCTTGTGCTCGCGGGCGCCCTGATCGTTGCCCTCTTTTCGGCCGCTGCGGCGCAGCAGGGCCGTGTCGCCCTGGCCGCGGTCACCACCGCCATCGCTCTCGGTCTCGCGGGTTGGGTCGCCGTCGCCATCGTGCCCAAACTCGCCCGTCGTACCAGTCTGCGCTGGATCGTCTATCAGGTCGATTACAAGCTCACGCGCGAGGGCGTGATTTACCTCGGCGCGGTTTTTATTCTCGTTCTCGCCGCCGTGAACACCGGCAACAACATGCTCTTCATGATCCTCGCCTGCGCGCTCGCCGGGATTCTGATTTCCGGCGTACTCTCGCGCACGGTTCTTACCGGCATCGACCTGAAATTTGATTTGCCCGAGCACATTTTCGCGGGCCAGCCGGTTCTCGCCGAAGTGGAGCTCCGCAACGAAAAGCCCATGATGCCGTCGTTCTCCCTCCGCGTCGTCGGCGAATCCAAACATGGCGCGAGCGAAATCTTGTCGCAGCCCGTATTTTTTCCCTACATCCCGCGAATGAACTCCGCGCGCCAGAAAGTCGAAGTCACCTTTCCGCGCCGCGGTGTTTACAGGCAGGATTCTTTCGGGATCCGCACCCGATTCCCTTTCGGATTCTTCGAAAAAACGCGGACCGTGGATTCGAATCTGGAAATCGTCGTCTATCCGGCCGTGGCCGAAACCGATCCGTTCTACGAAGTGCTTCCGCTGATCAGCGGTGAGATGGCCAGCCAGTTCCGCGGACGCGGCCACGAGCTGCATTCTCTGCGCGAGTACACGCCAACCGACAGCGCGCGATTCGTCGATTGGAAAGTGACGGCGAAGGCCGGCCACCTGATGGTCCGCGAATTCGCGCGCGAAGACGAGCGCCGCGTAATGCTGGTCTTCGATCCCTTCGTCGGCCCACCCAGCGCAGCGCCTCTGCACGGCCGTGACGCTGATCCAAAGTCGTCCGCGGCGGAGCACGCCGAGCGCTTCGAGCGCGCCGTACAAATGGCGGCCTGCATCGCCTGGCACTTCAACCAGCTGAACTCCGGCCTGCAATTCCGCACCGATACGTTTTCCACGCCTATGGCCCCGGCCAACGAAATTATTTACGACGCGCTGCGCGAGCTGGCCACCGTGCAGCCGCGAACCTCATCGGTCGGCGGCGCGTTTCTCGATCGCCTCGCCTCCGAGCAGGAATTTTTCAAAATCATCGTCACCGCGCGCCCGCAGGCCTCGATTCCGTCAGCGCTCTGGTCATCCTCCTATTTCATTTTCATCGATCGGCTGTAAACCAGCTGCACGTCTTCATGCGAAACTAGCGGCGCGATGGACGAGCCTCTCACCGGCGCGCAGCTCAAAAAATTCCAAACGAGCCTGCTGGCGTGGTTTCGCCGCCACCGCCGCGAGTTACCTTGGCGCGCCAGCCGCGATCCGTACCGCATCTGGATCGCCGAGGTGATGCTGCAGCAGACGCGCATTGCGGCGGTAATTCCTTACTACGAACGATTCCTCGCGCGATTTCCGGATTTTCAAGCGCTCGCATCCGCGCCGCAGCCCGATGTGCTGAAGCTGTGGTCCGGTCTCGGCTACTACAGCCGCGCCCGCAATCTCCACGCCGCCGCCAAAGCCGTCGTCGCGCAGCACGCCGGCGAATTTCCGCGCGAGCTCGATGCCGCGCTCGCGCTCCCCGGAATCGGCGTTTACACCGCCGCGGCAGTGCTGAGCATCGCCTACGACGTACCCCTCGCCGTCCTCGACGGAAACGTTGCGCGAGTGCTGGCGCGAGTCAGCGCACTTCGCGGCGAGTTGCGCGAATCCAAGAACTGGTCGGCCCTTTCCGACATCAGCCGACGAGTATCTCGCCACCGATGCGCCCGGAGATTGGAATCAGGCGCTCATGGAGTTAGGCGAGGTCGTCTGCACGCCGAGAAGTCCTTCGTGCCTTGTGTGCCCGGTCGTCCATCACTGCCGCGCCTACGCTCTAGGCATCACCGGCGAAATCCCGGAGCCACGCCGCAAGCGCGCCACAGTTCAAGTGAAAATCGCGGCGGCGGTGCTACTTGATCCGCAGCACCGTACATTGCTCGTGCGCGATCCGGGCGACCACGACGACGTTCTGTTCTCCCGCATGTGGCAATTTCCCGCCGTCCACGTGAAGAAGAATGCCGCGCGCAGAACTCGCAGCGCATCTACACGCGACGCTGCGCCTCGACGGCGACTCCGTAAAACTTGAAAAGCTACCTGCCTCTCGCCACGGCGTCACCTTTCGCGACATCACCCTCGAGCCGTTTCTAATCCGCGTCTCAAAACTTCCGGAGGTCGCAAGAACTCGCAGGCTCGGTTTGCAGAGGCTCGGATCGCTTCCGATATCCAGCGCCACCCGAAAAATCGCGAGAGCCGCCGTTTCGACCGTCTTCCCCGCGACAAAATAAAGCCTGTACCTCCAGACAGTTCCGCAAACCCTATTGCGCGATAAGCGTCCAACCCACTTCCACCCCGTCACCGGATGCTAGCATCGAAAGACGCCATGTCCGCCGCCGCGCAACCCGTCTCTTCACCCGCTCGCCCGGTTCCGGCCGTCCAGCGCTACTTCGAAATTTCGCTTTTCCTGCTCGTCTCAACGGGCGTGATGGCCATCGTCTCCACCGGCAAGCTGGACACCATCGCCTTCGCCGCTCCGCCAGTCGCGATTCTCTACAAAGGCTACCGCCTCTGGCGCGGCCGCGGCCCCGAAATTTCGGTGCGGTTCGCAACGGAGCTGGTGCTCGCCTACTTCCTCTTCTTCCCGCTCGATCTTTTTTTCCTTTCGCGCAATCTGGCAGAGAACGCGCCCAATCCGGCTCTCTACGCCGCCCTGCTCGCCGCCGTTCACCTGCTCCTTTTTGCCACGCTCGTCCGCCTCTACTCCGCGCGCACCAACCGCGACTACGCGTTCCTTTCGGTGCTGGCCGTCACCTGCATGCTCGCGTCGGCGATTCTCACCGTCGAAACCAGCTTTCTCGTCGCGCTGGCGTTGTTCCTCGTCCTCGCGGTTTCCACATTCGTCGCTCTCGAAATGCGCCGCAGCGCCACCGGCGCAATCTCTCCGGCGCTTGATCCCGGCTCGCCTCTCGCGCATCAACTCAACCGCGCCCTCGGCGTCACATCCGTGCTCGTCGCCGCCGGCGCGCTCGCTCTCGGCGCCGTGATCTTCTTCATGATTCCCGCGTTACACCTCGGGCTACCTCAGCGCGCTCAATCTGCAGCCCAGCCTGATGACCGGCTTCGGCGACTCGGTCACCCTCGGTCAGATCGGCGTAATCAAGCAGTCCAGCGCCGTCGTGATGCGCATCAGCTTTGAGGGCGACGCCGCAAACGAAGGCGTTGACGTGCACTGGCGCGGCATCGTCTTCACCAATTTCGATGGCAAGCGCTGGTTCACCCCGCAGCGCGACGACATCATTGTTTCGCCCAGCGCCAGCGGCGATTACATTTTCCCGTCGAAACGCCTCCCGCCCGATCAAGCGCGTTTCATTCATTACACCGTCCTGATGGAACCAAACGCCTCCGACGCGATCTTTGTCGCGCCGCGCATCTTGGCCCTCCACGGACGCTTCGGCACCGGTTCGGAACGCACCACCACAACCAGGCCCGGCTACCTGGTTCTCGACCACACCGGCTCGCTTTCCAATCCCACCCACAACGATTCCAAGCTGCGCTACGAAGCCACCTCCGAAATTCCCACGATTCCTCCGGCGCTGCTGCGAGCGGCCGGAACGAACTATCCCGACGAAATCACCGAGCACTACCTGCAGCTTCCGCCCACCGATCCACGCATCAAAGCGCTCGCCGAGCAAATCACCCGCGGCTCGACCAACGATTACGACAAAGCCGCCAGCATCGAGCGCTACCTGAAGACGAAACTCAGTTACACGCTCGATCTTTCCGGCCCTCCCACCAACGACCCGCTGGCCTATTTCCTGTTCACCAAAAAAGCCGGCCATTGCGAATATTTCGCCGCGGCCATGACGGTCATGCTCCGCTCTATCGGCGTTCCCACGCGCTATGTCGGCGGTTTTCTTTCCGGCGAATACAATGACGTCGGCGGCGACTGGATCATCCGCGCCAGCGACGCTCATAC
The DNA here is from genome assembly GCA_963839325.1 of uncultured Acidobacteriota bacterium. GTDB lineage: Bacteria > Acidobacteriota > Terriglobia > Acidiferrales > UBA7541 > Palsa-295. The sequence continues at coordinate 211,284 of CAWIUO010000009.1, forward strand.
CTGGGTGGAAGTCTTCTTCCCCGGCTACGGCTGGATGACCTTCGATCCCACGCCGGGCGGCGGGCCCAAACACGGCGGCATCTTCGCGCAGCTCGGAAAATATTGGGACTGGTTCCAGTTCGCCTGGGGCGAGTGGGTAATCAACTACGATTTCGTCCACCAGATTTCCCTCGCTCAAAACGTAGGCAAAAGCTCCCGCAACTTCGGCGACAGCGCGCGAAAATATTACGTCGCCAAGCGCGACGCCCTGCTCGCCGAAATCATCAAGCTCGACAAGAAAACCGAAGCTTCGCCGTATTTTCTACCGAGCATTCTTGCGCTCCTCGTAGCGTTGCTGATCTTCCTGCGCGGGCGCGACATGCTCTCGCATCTGATGGCGCGATGGGCGCTCCTCGCCCGCAGCGGCGACGCCAAAGCCTCGCTGGCCGTCTTCGAATATCGCGAAATGCTGCGCCTCCTCGAAAAAGCCGGCTGGCGCAAATCGCATTCGCAAACCGCCGAAGAGTTTGCCGCGCAGTTTCACCCGCACGAGCTGGCCGGACCCGTCGCCCAGCTCACCAGCCTCTACCAGTCCGCCCGCTTCGGCGAACATCCCGCCCGAATCGAGCACATGTCCACGCTGATCGCCTCAATCCGCGAAATGATCAAGCGCGGAAAACCCGCTCCCCGGCGTTCCGCATAACCGCATTTCAGCCGGCAAACATGCTAGAATTGGTGTTTCCGCGCCACTCAAAGGAACCGCTCCGTAATGCCTAAAGTCGGATTCGTCAGCCTGGGATGCCCGAAGAACCTCGTCGATAGCGAGGTGATGATGGGTATTTTGACCCAGGCCGGATACGAACTCACGCCCCGCGCCGCCGAAGCCGACGTGCTCGTCGTGAACACCTGCAGCTTCATCGAGCCGGCCCAAAAAGAATCCGTCGATTCGATCCTCGAAATGGCCGAGTACAAGAAATTCGGCCGCGCCCAGAAATTAATCGTCGCCGGCTGCATGGTCGAGCGCTTCCGCAACGACATCCGCGAGCAGATTCCCGAAGTGGACGCCGTCATCGGCACCGGCGAAATTGAAAAAATCCTCGAAGTCTGCGAAGGCCAGCTTCGCCCCGACGATCCACACGCAGCCGACTTGCCGACTTACCTCTATCACGACCTGACACCGCGCATCCTCGCCACTCCGAAGCACACCGCCTACATCAAGATCAATGAAGGCTGCGATCACCCCTGCACCTTCTGCGTCATCCCGCAGCTTCGCGGAAAATTCCGCAGTCGCCGCTTCGAATCCGTGATTCGCGAAGCCGAAAATCTGGCCGCCGCCGGCGTTCGCGAGATTTCGCTCATCGGCCAGGACACCACTTTTTACGGCGAAGACCTCGGCATCCGCGACGGCCTCGCGACCCTGCTCGAACGTCTCGCCAAAATCGAAGACCTCTCCTGGGTGCGGTTTCTCTACTGCTACCCCAACCGCGTCACGCCCCGCCTGCTCGATACCATTGCAGCCCACCCGCGCCTCGCAAAATATCTCGACGTCCCGCTCCAGCACGCCAGCCGCAACGTCCTTGCGCGCATGAAGCGCGGCTCGCACGGCGACGCTTTCCTGAAAATGCTCGAGCGCGCGCGAAAAGCCATTCCCGGCGTCTCGATTCGCACTTCGTTCATCGTCGGATTTCCGGGCGAGACCGACAAAGATTTCGACGAGCTGTGCGACTTCGTCCGCGCCGCCGAATTCGATTGGCTGGGCGTTTTTTCGTACTCCGACGAAGACACTTCCAGGAGCTTCGCCCTCGACGGCAAAATCGACGCGAAAACGATCGCCCACCGCCGCGACACCTTGATGTCCCTGCAAAAGAAAATCTCAACCAAAAAATTGAAGCGCCGCGTCGGCCAAACCCTCCCGGTCATGCTCGAAGGTCCCTCAAAGGAAACCGATCTCGTCTGGGAAGCCCGCCTCGAAGGCATGGCCCCCGAAATCGACGGAAAAGTTTACGTCACCGAATTCGAAGGCATCACAGACGCCGCCGACCTTCCCGCGCTCGGAACCCTGGCCACGATCCAGATCACCGAATCGAAAGCTTACGACCTGATCGGCCGCGTCACCACCTTCGAAAAGCCCCGCGCCAATTCGAACCGGCGCGCCCCAACTCCCGATTCGCCGTTCCTTATCCTCAGCTAACCCTCAAGATCGTGTCGCACGTCCCACCAAAAATCAGTTCGTGTTAGTCTTGGCGAGTAAACATGACCCACCGCTGCCCCATCTGCAAAAAGCCCACCGCCACGGACACCAACCCCGAATTCCCGTTCTGCAGCGAACGCTGTCGCCTCCACGATCTCGGCAACTGGGCCAGCGAGAAGTACACCATTAGCGAGCCGGCCTTCGACGATTCGCTCTTCGACGACTCCACCTCCCGCGCTCCGCAGGACCAACAACCCGGTCACTCCTCCAATCAAAAAGATGGCCGCAAAAACTGACTCGCAGCCGTCCCGCGCCGCCGCGCCCCAAAAAAAACCGCGCTTCGCCATTTTTCTCGCCACTGCTGCCGGCCTCGGCTACTTCCCGAAAGCGCCCGGCACCTTCGGCTCACTCGCCGGAATCACGCTCGCCATCGCGCCCATGTGGGTTTCGATTTTCGCCCTCACCTTCGTCCTCGCACTCCAAAAGCAAAACTCCGAGACCCTGCCGTTCCATTGGCCCTTCCCTCAAATCGATCCGATCCTCGCCGCCCAAATCGCGATCACACTAATAGTCGCTTTCGCCGGAGTGTGGGCCGCCTCGCGCGCCGCAAGTTACTGGGGCCAGAAAGACCCCCAGCGCGTCGTGATCGACGAAGTCTCCGGCCAGCACCTCGCCCTCCTCCTCGGCTGCACCCTGCCGGCCCTCTATCACGCCGCTCCTTCCACAAGCGCCGCGCTCGGAATGTTCAGCGCGAATTCGCCGCTGAACTGGAAATATCTGCTGGTGGGATTTATACTTTTTCGACTGTTCGATATCTGGAAGCCGTTCCCAGCGCGGCAAGCCGAATCGCTCCCCTCAGGTTGGGGCATCATGGCGGACGATTGGATCGCCGGCATCTACGCGGCGATCGGTCTGTGGCTCGCGCGCTCCGCAGGACTCTAAGCGGCGCCTCGCGCGCAAAGCATCAAACGTTTACCGAGGACTCCAAGTTTGAAACTCGACGGCACTCCCCGAATCGAAAGCGTGAAACCCGCCGCAGCCCTGCCTACCGGCGAAGTTTCCATCCACGGCGCGGGATTCAGCTCCAGGAATCACGCGCGGCCGCACGTTCAATTTGGAACTGCGGATGCCAGCGTTATGGTCGCGTCCGAAGATTTCGTGATTGCGCGTGTTCCCGAAGGCGCTGCGGGCGGCACCGTGCGAATTTCGCTCGCCGGAGCGGAGAGCGCACCCTATCCGATTGCCCTCGCGACGCAAATCGCCGACAACCTGCATCCCGTCTCGAATCCCGCCGTCGATGCCGAAGGCAACATCTACGTCACCTTCAGCGGCCAACGCGGCCAGAAAGTTCCGGTTTCGCTTTACAAAGTGACGCCCGGGCAAACCATCAAGCCGTTTCTCACCGAACTGATGAATCCTTCCGGCCTCGCCATCGACCGCGAGGGATTTCTTTTTGTTTCTTCTCGCAACGACGGCACCATTCACCGCGTCTCGCCCACCGGCGAATCCATGCAATGGATCGAAGGCATGGGCATCGCCACCGGCATCGCCTTTGACGCCGCGGGCAATCTTTACGTCGGCGACCGAAGCGGCACAATTTTCAAGATCGGCCCGAACCGCGAAATTTTCGTCTTCGCCACGCTTGAGCCTTCCGTCGCCGCCTACCATCTCGCCTTCAGTCCCGCCGGCGAGCTCTACGTCACCGGCCCCACCACCTCCAGCTTCGACCGCGTGTACCGCATCAATCCCGCCGGTGAAGTCACCACCTTCTATCGCGGCATGGGTCGTCCCCAGGGACTCGCCTTCGACAAGCGCGGGAACCTCTACGTTGCGGGCTCGCTCGCCGGACGCCGCGGCATCGCGCGCATCAATCCCAATGGCGAAGCCGAACTCGCTCTGAGTGGCAGCAACATTGTCGGCCTCGCACTCCTCCCTTCCCGCCGCGCCTACATCACCACCACCAACTCGCTCTATTCTCTCGACTGGAACGTCGAGGGCGTTGTCCTGAACGGATAACGCCCCGATGCGCGCCGAAATCATCGCCGTCGGTTCCGAGCTTCTCACTCCCTTCCGCCAGGACACCAATTCCCTCTGGCTCACCAACGAATTGAATCGCCTCGGCATTCGCGTCGTCCACAAAGCCATCGTCGGCGACGATCCCGATGAGATGCGCTCCTCCTTCCGTCACGCACTCGATCGTGCCGACGTGATCATCTCCTGCGGCGGCCTCGGCCCCACCGACGACGACCGCACCCGCGAAACGGTCGCGGAACTCCTCGGCCGCAAACTCCGCCTCGATGAAGAAATCGTGCGCGGCATCCAGGAAAAGTTCCGCCGCTTCGCGCGAACCATGCCGGAAATTAACGCTCGTCAGGCCATGGTCCCCGAAGGCGCCACAATTCTTCCCAACGCGCGCGGCACCGCGCCAGGGCTGTGGCTCGAAGCAGGAGGCCACATCATCGTGATGCTTCCCGGCGTGCCGCACGAACTAAAAGGCCTGTTCGAAACCGAAGTACGCCCCCGCCTCTCCCGTGTGGCGCCTTCCGAACGCCTCTATTCCCGCGACCTGCGCATCACCGGCCTGCCCGAATCCGACGTTGAGACCCGCGTCCGCCCTTTGTACGCGCTCTATCCCGATACCGAAACCACCATTCTTTCCGCGCACACCGGCATTCAGCTTCACCCGCGCATCTGGTCGAAAGATCCCGCCCATGCCGAAGCGCTCCTTAACGAAATCACCGGACGCATGGCCCTCGCACTGGGCGAATATCTCTATTCCACGCGCGCGGAAACTCTCGAAGAAGTCGTCGCGGGGCTGCTCACCCAAAATCGCGCCACCGTCGCCGTCGCGGAAAGCTGCACCGGTGGAATGCTCGCCGAGCGGCTCACCAATATCGCTGGAAGCTCGGCCTATTTTTTGGGCGGCGTGGTTTGCTACAGCAATGAGCTTAAGACCTCCCTCGTCGGCGTCCCCGCGGAAATCATCGAAGCCAGAGGCGCGGTCAGCTCTGAAGTGGCGCTCGCTCTCGCCGAAGGAATTCGGCGCCGTACCGGCGCAACCCTGGGCCTCGGAATCACCGGCATCGCCGGCCCCGGCGGTGGCACTCCGGAAAAACCCGTCGGTCTCGTCCACATCGGCATCGCCGACGAACGCGGCCCGCGCGAGCGTGCCGTCCGCCTCACCGGCGACCGTGACCGCATCCGCGCCTACGCCACTCAGACCGCGCTCGACACCATTCGCCGTCACTTCCTTTTCCCCGCCACGCCGACGCGGCAGTAGCTCCATGCGCCTCTTCGTTGCCATTTCTCCGTCGCAAGAAATCCGCGACCGCCTCATCCGCGCAATGGACGAGCTGAAACCTCTTTCGCGCGCGCCCCGTTGGGTGCGCCCCGGTGGATTGCACCTCACCTTGAAATTTCTCGGCGAAGTCCAACCCGCGCAACTCCACGCCATCTTCGCGGCGCTTCGCGAAATCAGAACCCCCGAGCCAATCGCAATTCATTTTCGCGGCGTCGGTTCATTCCCCAGCCACGCAGAGCCGCGCGTGCTCTGGGCAGCGCTCGACGAAAGCCATAAACTCAAGGCGCTCGCCTCCTCAATCGAATCGAAAATGCTTCTCCTCGGTTTCCCCGCGGAGTCCCGCGACTTTTCGCCGCATATCACCCTCGCCCGCATCTCGTCCCGGGAACGCATCGACAATCTCGCGCGTGCAGCCGCCGCCTTGGCGTCGTATGATTTCGGGGCCATGCTCGCCCATGAATTCCACCTTTTCCAAAGCACGCTAAAACCATCCGGCGCCGAATACTCGTCGCTGGAAACTTTCCGCTTCGCTCAGGACGCACAGTGAATCCTGTTTACCTCATCCCCATCGTCGCGTACCTGCTCGGTTCGATTCCCTTCGGCCTGCTCATCGTCAAGCTCACCGCCGGCAGCGACATCCGCGATGTCGGCAGCGGCAATATCGGCGCCGCAAACGTCGCCCGCAACGCCGGAAAAATCGCCGGAGCCTTCACGCTCGTCCTCGACGCCGCCAAAGGCTACCTCGCCGTCTGGCTCGCCGCGAATCTCACCCACGGGAATATCCGCTGGATGATGATCGCCGCCATGTGCGCCGTCGTCGGCCACATTTTCCCCGTGTGGCTCAAGCTCCGCGGCGGGAAAGGCGTCGCCACCGGCCTCGGCGTCTTCATTCCAATCTCCTGGCACGCCGTCGTACTCGCCGTCGCGCTCTGGCTCATCGTAGTTTTCTTCTGGCATTACGCGTCGCTCGGCTCCATCGCCTCTGCCGCCGGCCTTCCTATTTTTATGTACGTGCTCTACGCGCCCGGCCTTGCTCCGCCGGACTTGGTAACCTTCGGAACCACCTTCGTTTCGTGCCTCGTGCTCATCAAACACATTCCAAACATCCAGCGCCTGCTCTCCGGCGAGGAACCCAGGATTAAATTTTCCAAATAGTGCCGCGATTCACACGCGCAGAGCGGCCCCCAATTTCTCGCCCTGAATCCCCCGCAAGTGCCGTCTTTCCAGTACTTTCGGCCCACCTGTACCACGCCCTAACCCTAGCGTTGTCTGTGGCTTATCCGCCAACCCTAGTACTTTGGTCCCGTTGTGCCCAACCTTCGCCCCCGTTACGATTTTTTAGGAAACACTGTGTCCACCAGGCTCGAACATCTCTGGTATTTCCGTCGCTGGCGCATCCTCTGGATCGTGCTGGGAGCGCTTTTGCTCGTCAGCGCCACTCCGCTCTGGCTTTATCACCGCCAGGTTCTGCGCCTCAGCGAAGAAAAACTGCAGGACACCGAGCGCTTGCAGCAAAGCGAAATCACCCGCTCCCTCGCCAGCGAAACTCTGCAGTTCGAACAGAACTTCCGCGAACAACTTCTCAGCCAGCGCCAGGTTTTCGCGCTCACCGGATGGATTCAAGATGTTGACGATCCCGTCCACGCGCCGCAATTGGCGCGCCTGCTGCAAAGCTTCGTCGAAAATAATCCCAACATTTTGTACGTCACCGCCGTGAACCAGCAGGCCAAGGGTCAATCCGCCGGAAGCTTCAGCGCCGACCTGGATCCGTTCGTGCAGGTGCGCGCTCAAGCGCGCCTTCACCGCCAGCATTCAGGGCCTGAACTTTCGTCAGCGAGCCGTTCGCTCTCGGAAAAGACAACCGCCCCGCGCTGGTCGTCTCCGTCCCGCTATCCTTCGAACGGCCAGTTTACCGGCATGCTCGCCGCCGTCGTCTCCATCGATAGCCTGCTCGAACGCATTCGCGACGCCAGCGTGCGCGATCGCGTCGTCTTCATCGTCGATGGCCACGGCCACATCGTCGCGCATCCGGATACCCGCGAGATGGTCCCCGGACGCGACGTCACCTCCAGCTCTCCCGTCGTCACGCACCTGAAAGAATTGCCGCAGGAATTGCGCGCCACCGAAACCATGCATTTCACCGTGCCCGGTAAATACTCCGCACCATCCCGTGGAAATGATCGGCACCTACAGCACCATTCCCGGAGCTGCGCTGGACGGTGATCGCGGAGCGCAGCCTCGACGACGCGCGCATTGACGCCGGCGTGAACGAGCTGACCGCGAAGCCTTCCGCTTCGTGATCGGCGTTTCCCTGATCGCGCTCCTGTTCGGTTATTTATTCGCCCTGGGAATCACGCGCCCGATTCGCATGCTCGCCCGCTCGGTGCGCGCCATCAGCCGCGCCGAATTCCACGAGCGCGTGCGAAGTCGAAGGCGCCGCGGAAATCAGCGAGCTGGCCGAAACAGTTCAACACCATGGCCGGCGACATCGAGCAATACGTCGAACGCCTGAAGCAGGCCGCCGAAGAAAATCGCGAGCTCTTCCTGGGCTCCATCCGCATGCTCGCCGCGGCCATTGACGAAAAGGATCCCTACACCCGAGGCCATTCCGGCCGCGTCGCGAAATATTCCATGCATCATCGGCGAAAATCTCAAGCTGCCTGCCGACGAACTCGACCGCCTGCGAATTTCCGCGCTGCTGCACGACGTCGGCAAGATCGGCGTGGACGATCGCGTGCTCGAAGAAGCCCGGCAAGCTCACCGACGAAGAATTCGATTTGATGAAGCAGCATCCGACCAAGGGCGCCAACATCATGCGTCCCGTCGCGCAGCTGAAGGAAATGCTGCCCGGCATCGAGCTGCATCACGAGCGCATGGACGGCGCGGGCTATCCCTACGGCCTCACCGGCGAAAAGATCCCGATGATGGCTCGCATCATCGCGGTCGCCGACACCTTCGACGCCATGACCACCAACCGTCCCTATCAGATCTGCCATGGACGTCGAATTCGCCCTCGGCCGCATCAAGTCCCTCGCCATCTCCAAATTCGATCCGGACGTCGTGCAGGCCCTCGTCACCGCGATCGAGTCCGGGAAGCTCCGTCTCTCCGCCACCCTCGTCGAAGTCTAAGCTCCATCACACATCGCACTCGCGGAAGCGCGCCGCTTCAGCGGTGCGAAACACGGCCGCGCACGGAAGGGCGTCGCATTACCGGCGCCAAACACGACCCCATACTCAGGGGTTTTAACCCCTGAAGCCATCTCCTCCCGCACTGTTTGCCGGTTTCCCGCGATCGCAAAGCGTTCGCCTTGGAATGCGGTGAGCAGTCACCGCCTTGCCACCGAGTCCTCCTTTCACACTTCTCACGCGCCTGGCGGGCAACAAGTAATCGTCAGCACCGACTTGTCGCCCGCCCCCTTTGTAACGGCGGAGCGACGCGACCAGCATGCTCCGGCATCTTTTGCCTCTACGTCTGCCTTTGCCTTTCACGAGTTCGCCGCGGCGAACTCGTCATCCTGAGGAAGTACACGACCGAAGGACCTCTCTTCGCCGTCGCCGTTGCCTTTCGGCTTTGCTTTTGCTTTTGCTTTTCGTTCCTGTAACGGCGGGTCTCGCGAGCCTCGCCCGCGGGACCCGGCAGCCGTTGCCGTTGCCTTCGCCGTTGCCTTGCGGGTCATGGCTTCAGCCATGACATAAAAAAACGTCGCGAAGCGACGCTCCTCTAAGCCGCGCGAATCGCGCCGCCTTCCGGCGCCGTTCGCGCACGCCTTTGACTTCGCCGCCGTTCCGCGACCACCACGCCGTTCTTTCCCCGCCTCCGGTTGTGCTAGCCTGAATATGTCACCCCATGATTTCTCTTTTCGGAAAACCCGAGCCTACGCTACTGGAGCGCCTGAAAGACTCCGTCTCCAAAACCAAAACCGAACTCTCCGCCCGTGTAGAACAAATCCTCACCGGCGACCGCCCCGTCGATCCCGCGCTCCTGAAAGAACTCGAATCCGCACTTTTGAGCGCGGACATCGGCGTCCGCACCACAAAAGAAATCCTCGCCGCGATGCGCCAAAAGGTGAACGAGCACAAACTCGTCGAAGCCAAAGATCTCCGCCGCGAACTGAAAGCCGAAATTTTCAAGATTCTCACTGCCCCCGCCGCCAATGGCGATCCGAACGCCAATCTCAAGACGTCGCCGCGCGTTATGTTCATCGTCGGCGTGAACGGCACTGGCAAAACCACCACCACCGGCAAACTCACCAATCGCTTTCGCAAGGAAGGCGCCAGCGTGGTCCTTTGCGCCGCTGATACCTTCCGCGCCGCCGCCATCGAGCAGCTCGAAATCTGGGCCAAGCGCGCCGGCGTCGAAGTGATCAAGCAAAAACCCGGCGCCGATCCCTCCGCCGTCGTCTTCGACGCGCTCACCGCCGCAACAGCGCGCAAAGCCGACGTAGTCCTCGTGGACACCGCCGGCCGCCTGCACACCAAATCCAACCTCATGGCCGAGCTTGAAAAAATGAAGCGCACCGCGGCGAAGGTCGTTCCCGGTGCGCCGCACGATGTCCTCCTCGTCCTCGACGCCACCACCGGCCAAAACGGCCTGAACCAAGCCCGCGAATTCTGGAGCCAGGCCGGCGTCACCGGCATCGTCCTCACCAAGCTCGACGGCACCGCCAAGGGCGGCATCGTCATCGCCATCACCCGCGAGCTGAATCTGCCGGTCCGCTTCGTCGGCACCGGCGAGCAGATCGACGACCTCGTCCCCTTCGACGCCCAAACCTATGTCAATTCCCTCTTCGACTGACGGCGTTCGCGACCGTGACCTCGCGCGGATGCTGCGCGCACTCGGCCTCGCGGAAAAGGGCGCGGCGCTCGCGCATCCGAATCCCATCGTCGGCGCGGTAATCGAAAAAAATGAAGTGATCGTCGGCGAGGGATTTCACCAGTACGACCTGCGCGATCACGCCGAGGTCGTTGCGCTGAATGCCGCGGGCGACCAGGCGCGCGGCGCCACGATGTACGTCACGCTCGAACCCTGCTGCCACACCGGACGCACCGGTCCTTGCACAAGAGCAATCATCGACGCCGGAATCGTGCGCGTGGTGGTCGCGATGCTGGACCCGAACCCGCGCGTCGCCGGCAAGGGCGTCGAGCAGCTCCGCAAAGCTGGATTGCACGTCAGCGTCGGCGTCGCCGAAGAAGAGGCGCGGCATTACAACGCGGATTTTGCGCGCTGGATTCTCACCGGCCGGCCGCTGGTCACGCTGAAGAGCGCGCTCACGCTCGATGGACAGATCGCCCAGCGCCCCGGCGCGAGACACGCGATCTCAAATGAGCGGTCGCGCGCGTCGGTGCAGCGTCTGCGCCACGAAGCCGACGCGATTGTCACGGGAATCGGCACCGTCCTTGCCGATAATCCACTTCTCACCGACCGCACCGGCGAACCGCGGCGGCGCAAGCTTCTGCGCGTCGTGGTCGATTCGGATTTGCGCATCCCGCTGAAATCAAAACTCGTGAAATCGGCGGACCACGACCTACTCGTCGCCACGACGAAGCGCCGCGACGACTCCGAAAGCCCGGGCCCTTGCTCGCGCCGGCGTGGAAGTCTTGCGCGTAAAAGCGCAACGTGGGCGCATCGACCTCAACGCCCTACTGAAAGAACTCGGACGCCGCGAAATGCTAAACGTTCTGCTCGAAGCTGGAGCCGGGCTCAACGGCTCCGCGCTCCAAGCTGGAATTGTGGACAAGCTGATCTTGTACTACGCTCCCAAAATTATGGGCGTCGGCGGAGTCCCGTTCGCGAAAATTCCGTCAAAAGAATTTTCTCGCCTGCCGGCGCTGCAGCAGATTCGACTGATCGAATACGGAACAGACTTCGCCGTCGAAGGATACTTTCACGATGTTTACGGGAATCACCGAGCACGTCGGAAAAATTGAATCGCTCGAACGCCACGCCGGCGGCGGCCGTCTCGTTGTCTCCTTCGGCACGAGCGCTGTAGCCAAAGAAATCGCCGCGGCCACCAAACTCGGCGACTCCATCGCCGTCAACGGCTGCTGCCTCACCGTCGTCGAATTCGACCAGCATCATTTCTCCGCCGACCTCTCGGGCGAAACTCTCCGCCGCACCAATTTCGGCGAGAAAAAACCCGGCGACCTGGTGAATCTTGAGCGCCCTCTCGCCGCCGGCGCTCGCCTCGGCGGCCACTTCATGCAGGGCCACGTTGACGGCGTCGGCCGCGTCACCCGCCTCGTCCCCGAAGGCGACAACTGGTGGCTTTCCGTACGCGTGCCGGAAGATCTGCGCCGCTACGTCGCCGAAAAAGGCTCCATCGCCATCGACGGCATCAGCCTCACCGTCGCGCGCTGGCACGAAGGCGTCGTGGACATCGCGGTTATTCCTTTCACCCACGCACACACCAACGTCCGCGCCATGTCTCCCAACGACGCCGTCAATCTCGAGACCGACATCCTCGCAAAGTACGTGGAGAGCTTGCTCGCCAATACGCAAAAGCCCGCGGCTTCGCACATCAGCGTAAAGCAGCTCGTCGAGGAAGGCTTCTAGCCACGATGCCCGCCCGCAATCATTTTGACGTGGCCGTCGTCGGCGCTGGAGTTTTCGGCGCGTGGACCGCTCACGAATTACGGCGCGCCGGCGCGGACGTCGTTCTCCTCGACGCCTACGGCCCCGCGCATTCGCGTTCTAGCTCCGGCGGCGAATCGCGCATCATCCGCATGGGCTACGGCTGCGGACGAAATTTACACCCGCTGGTCCTGGCGCGCTCTGCCGCTCTGGCAGCAGCTTTTCGCCCGCATGGGCCGCCCGGAATTATTTCGCCGCACCGGCGTGCTGTGGATTGCGCCGCCTCAATACCAATATGCGCTCGACTCTCTGGCCGCGATGCAGAAGCTCGGCATCCCCGCCGAAAAACTTTCCTTCACCGATCTGCGCCACCGCTATCCGCAAATCGCCTTTGAAGACGACGCCTGGGGCATTCTCGAGCCCGAAAGTGGCGTGCTCCTCGCGCGTCGCGCCGTGCAAGCCGTCGTGGACGAATTCATCAAGCACGGCGGCGAGTTCCGCGCCGCGGCCGTCGAGCAGCCGTCAACGGAAAACCCTCTCGCCTCAATCACCACTTCCGACCGCCACACCATCACTGCCGGTCAATTTGTTTTCGCGTGCGGCTCCTGGCTTGGCAAACTTTTTCCAGACCTTCTCGGCCCCCGCATCTTCCCCTCGCGCCAGGAAATTTTCTTTTTCGGCCTGCCCGCCGGTGACACGCGGTTCTCCGAAGCTCACCTGCCGACGTGGCTCTATCTCGCCGACGAATTTTACGGAATGCCGGACATCGAAAATCGCGGCTTGAAAGTCGCCGACGACCGCCATGGCTCGCGCGTAGATCCCGATACCCAATCGCGCATTGCATCCCCAGGCGCTGCCGAATCCGCGTGGCAGTTTGTCGCCCGCCGCTTCCCCGCCCTCGCCGACGCGCCCGTGGTCGAAACACGCGTCTGCCAGTACGAGAACACCTCAAACGGAGACTTTCTGATCGATCGGCATCCTGAAATGGACAACGTTTGGCTCGTCGGCGGTGGCTCCGGCCACGGATTCAAACACGGTCCCTCCGTCGGCGAATACGTCGCCGCCCAAGTCCTCGGAAAATCCGCTCCCGAAATCCCCCTAGAGCCCCGCTTCTCTCTCTCCACTAAGCTCGCCGTACAAAACCGCGCCGTCCACTAACGCGGCTCGCAACCCGTCCGCCCTCCGCGGAATCGCAGTGTGCAACGAACCGCGATGCGCCACCTGCCCGCTAACTCGCTCGCTGCCGCTCTCGCCGTCGCGCTCTCGTTTGTGCCGCCGCAAAACCCGCAGCCAACATCCAGCCAGCGGCAATCGACGCTTCCGCAGTCCCAAAATCAAATCCGTGTGGTGACCGAAGAAGTCACCGTGGCCGTCACTGCGATGGACGCGGCCGGAAATTTCGCACTCGACCTCGACCAAAACGACTTCCACGTGTTCGACGACGGCGTGGAGCAGAAGATCGACCACTGGGACCTGGGTGGCACTCCTCTCGCCATCGCTCTCGTGATTGAAACCAGTTCGCGTCTTCGCGCCGCCGAGCCGGCGATTCACAACATGGCCAGCGTCTTCACCGAGACCGTCATGGCGCTGGACGGCGAAGCCGCGGTCATCACCTACGATTCCACGGTCGATGTGCGCCAGCCGTTCACCACGGATCATGACGCCGTCGCCAAAGCCATCGCCGAGACACAATTCATCGCCGGCGAACGCAGCCTCTATGACGCGCTCGCGCAGGCCGTCGATCTGCTTGCCGCGCAGCCCGACGATCACCGCAGAATCTTGTTGCTGCTCGGCGAATCGCAGGACGACGAAAGCAAAACCAAACTCGGCACAATCGTCCGCAAAGCTTCGCGCGCAAATATCACGATCTACGTGATCGGCCCCAGCAGCGTCGCCGCCGACCTGCGCATGCCGCAGGAGGCTCCCGCACAGCTAAAACTCGGCAACGCCCCGCCGGTTTACACTACGCCCCCCAAAAACGATCACATGGACCGGCCATTTTTTGATTGGATGACTCCCGCGATCTGGCTGCTGGAGCGAGGAACGAATCAGGTAAAGCATCACCAACTCGCAGTGGCTGCGGCGGCCACTGGCGGTGTGTCGTACAGCGCATTTCGCGACTCCACGATCCGCAGCGCGCTTCACAAAATCGGCGATGAGCTTTACGCGCAGTACGTGTTGACCTACCGGCCGAACACGCTACGCGCGGCAGGATTCCACAAAATTGATGTCACCGTGGCGAAGCCCGGGATTACCGTGCGCGCCCGGCCAGGATATTACGTGGCGCCGCTACCGGATTCCACGATGGCAACGCCCGCGTCAACACCTGCCCAAGCCCCAACCTCGCCGAAAAATTAGCCGCGCAATGCCGCTTCGCGCGCTTTGGCGCGCGCCCCGCGGAAATAGAGGACTAGCCCCAACAAAACCGACGCCACCGTGCCGATGAGCAGCTTCGCCACAAAAAGCGTCTTATTCTCCGACTCGGCCGGCGGAATAAACGACAGCGCGATCCCCGCAAGCACCACCAGAATTCCCAGCACGCTCGCGATCCACACTCCCACCACGCCACCCGGTATCAGCACGGCATTCGGAGTCGTCAAGCGATCCTTGCGATACGCGAGCCGTATCGCCGCCGCGTACATATAAATCAGCGCCACGAAATAAACGATCGTCGTCGCATCCACCAGAATCTGATACGCGCTGTTCGCCGTCTCGTTGAACTGGGTCGCCAGCAGCACAAACGCCGACACCGCGGCCTGCACCAGAATCGCCACGTACGGCGTCTTCCACTTCGGATGAATTTTTCCGAACGCCGCGGGCATGTAGTGATCGATCCCCGCCACAAACGGCACGCGCGAAACTCCCGCTACCGTGGTCCCGACGCCGCCCGCGTTCCCCACCGACACCAGCAGCGCCGCCAGCACTCCCACAAATCCCACCTTCAGCACCGTCGATCCCATCGTGATCGCCTGAAACACGCCGCTCTTCGGATCCACGTCCGCCGCCGGCACCATCGACAAAACCGCAAACGTCCCCACGACGTAAATCACCGCGATCAACGCGCCTGACGCAAAAATCGCCCGCGGAAATGTGCGGCGCGGATCCTTCACCTCCTCGCTCATCATCGCGCCGATTTCGAGCCCGGTGAACGCGAACGCAATCTGCGGCCAGAAATTCACCGTGTCCCAATTCCAGTGCGGCAGCAGTTGCGTTCCATGAAAATAGCGTCACCGAGTGATGCCCCGTGCCGCGCAGCAACACCACTGCAATCACCACGAGCATCAGCAGCGGCAGATACGTCGAAACGCCGCCCGCGTTCTGCAGCCATTTCCCGATATTCAGCCCGACGATGTTCAGCACCACCGCCACGACCAGCAGCACGAACGATCCCGCCAGCAGAAAATGCCGGTTCTGCGCCAGCTCCGCGCCGCCCGGGCCGATCACGTACGCGCTCATCGCCGCGCTCGCCAGCAGCAGCGCCGGAAAATAAAAAATCGTATAGATCCAGTAGGTCCAGCCGGCGAGAAACCCGTGAAAATCGCCGAACGCCAGCTTCGTCCAGGCGTACAGGCCGCCTTCTTCCGGAAATCGCGACGTTAGTTCAACGATCACCAGCGCGGTGGGAAAAAAGAAACCGATCGCGGCGAGCACCCAAAGCGAAATCGACGACGCGCCGTTGTGCGACGCCGCTGCAATCCACCGTGGACCGAGCACAGCCGCCACGTTAAAAAGCAGCAGGTCCCAAAAACCCATCACTCTCCGAAGCTGGTTCTTCGGATTGCCGCCCGCGCCTTCTGCGTTCGCGCCTGGCGCTGAAGTCGTCACTCGGTGGTGTCCAGAGCGGGAATCATTTCGTCTTGCGCAAGGAAATTCTTCAGAAACGGCGACTGGGACTTTTCAAGCTCCGCCCACGTTCCAAAGAAAGCCACGCCCGCTTCATGAAGAAAAATCAGTCGGTCCGCGAGTTTTTTTGCCAGGTGCGTGTCATGCGTCACCACGATCGACGTCTTGTGCAATTTCGCTTTGAGCTTCGCAATCAAGTCTCCCACGTGCGCCGCCATCATCGGATCCACCATCGTCGTCGGCTCGTCGTAAAGGATCGCGTCCGGGTCTTCCGCCAGCGCCCGCGCGATAGCCACCGCGCGCTTCGAACCCGTGCTCAGTTCGGCGGGAAGCCGGTCCGCCACGTCCGTCACTTCCAGGTCCCTCATCAGATCGTTCACGGTTTTTGTGATCTGCTCTTCGGTGAGGTGCTCGCCGCGCACTTCCAGCGGAAACGCCACGTTCTCTGCAATCGTCAGCGAATCGAATAGCGCTCCGGACTGAAACACCATCGTCACTTTTTTGCGTATCTCGGAAAATTGCGCTTCGGTCCAGTTCGTCACGTCGTTGCCCGCGACGATGATTTTCCCCGCGTCCGGCTTCAGAAATCCGAGCAGCAGCTTCAGCGAAACGGATTTGCCCACGCCGCTGCGCCCCATGATCACCGCCGTCTCACCCTGGTTGACGAAGAAGCTCACGTCCTTCAGCACATCGTTCTCGCCAAAGGATTTGTAAACGTTTTGGAATTCGAAGTAGTGGTCGCTCACGGTTTGGCGCGCCCGCCGCCCAGCTCGGCCACGGTTTCTTCGTAGTCTCGCGGCGCGTTCATATTCTTGAATAGCCGGCCACTGGAATCAAAGCGTTTCCATTCGCAGCGTTCCACGGCTTCCACGCGTCCGCTCCCCGCCAGCGTCGCGATGAACTTTTGCACCTTGAGCTCGCCGCGCTTTACCGCCTCGCGCGCTTCCGCTTCGCATCTCCGCCGGTACACCGCGCACAAAGCCTCCGCGCCATGTTCGCCAAACGGCACCACCGCATCCTTCGCCGAATTTCGCGCGCGCATCGTCAAATATTCAAGCCATTCCCGCGTCACAAAAGGCAAATCGCACGCCAGCATCAGATTCCACTCCGCTTCGCTCGCGCCTAGCGCCGTCGCGATTCCGCCCAGCGGTCCCGCACCCGGCCAGCGGTCCTGTATTACATCCAGTCGCAGCTCCCGTAACACCTCCGTCCCACCGGCCACCTTCACCGGCGATGCAACGCTCGCTGCGAGCCGCACCGTTCGCACGATCACCGGCTCGCCACCAACATCAAGCAGCGCCTTGTCGCGGCCCATCCGCGAACTCTTTCCGCCCGCCAGCACGAACGCCGCAATCGTGTCGCCAGCATCCGCGCGCAAACCTGCGTTCACTTGACCGGCCTCTGAATTCCCAACTCCCGCAACTTCTCCTGCAAGCTTTGCCGGTGCAGTCCAATTTCTTCAGCCGTCTTCGATACATTCCACCGATGCTCCTCCAGCTTCCGCTTCAAAAACGCCACTTCGAACTGCCGCTTCGCCTCCCGAAAATCCGCCTCGCCCAAAAAAGCGCTCTCCCCATTCGTCGCCGCCAACCCCGCCGCTCCCTTCGCGCTTGGCTTGCCACCGCGAACTTCCTCCGGCAGATCTGCGAGCGAGATTTCGCTGCCGCTCGAAAGCACCAACGTCCGCTCCAGCGCATTCCGAAGCTCGCGCACGTTTCCCGGCCACGAATATTTCGTGAGCGCTTCAACCGCGTCGCGGCTCAGCCTCGCCTCGCGCCCGTGCCGCGCCCCAAGCTGCCGCAAAAAACTCGTCGCCAGCATCGGCACATCCGACGCATGCTCGCGCAGCGCCGGCAGCTCCAGCGTCACCACCCGTATCCGGTAGTAAAGGTCTTCTCGAAATTTTCCCGCCGCAATCTCCGCGGGCAGATTCCGGTGCGTCGCGCTAATCACCCGCACATCCACATCGATCGACTGCGATCCGCCCAGCCGTTCGATCTTCCGGTTCTCCAGCGCCCGCAGCACCTTCGCCTGCGTCACCGGATTCATGTCCCCAATCTCATCCAGGAATAGCGTCCCGCCCGAAGCCAGCTCGAACTTCCCTTTCCGCTGTTGCGCCGCCCCGGTAAACGCCCCGCGCTCGTACCCAAAAAGCTCCGACTCGATCAAATTTTCCGGCAGCGCTGCGCAATTCACCGCCACAAACGGCTTCCCGGCCCGCGGCGACCGCTCGTGAATTTCCTGCGCCAGCAAATCTTTTCCCGTGCCGCTCTCGCCCAGAATCAACACCGTCGCGTCGGTCGCCGCCACGCGTTCCGCCATTTCAAAAACGCGCCGCATTTCGCTCGACGCGCCAATCATTCGCCCGAACTGCCCATCGCCCACCAGCTCCCGCCTGAGCCTCTCGTTCTCGGCCCCCAGCGACGACGCCTGCAAAATACTCGCTACGCGATGCCGCAATTCCTCAATATCGAACCCCTTCACAATGTAATCCTGCGCTCCGGAACGCAGCGCTTCCACCGCCGTCGAAGCCGTATCCAGCGCGGACACCACCAGCACCGGCGTCGCATTCCCCGCCGCGCGCAGCCCCCGCAAAAATGTCAGCCCATCCTCTTCCGGCATCACCATGTCCAGCAGGATCAGGTCCGGCTTCGCAGCCTCGAGCCCCGCGCGAGCCTCTTTCGCCGACCCGGCTTCCACGATTTTGTATTTCGATTCCAGCGCCCGCCGCGTGCCGTACCGCGCCGTCGCTTCATCGTCCACCAACAGTATCGTTCGCATCGCGGTCAACTCTTCACCGCCCCGCCGCTCCCGTTCGCTCCGCCATCGGACCCGCCGTCGCGGCCACCTGCGCCATTCCGCGCGATCGGCAGGTTCAGCCGGAATCGCGTTCCCTTCCCGCCGCGCAACGGGCTTTCGCAAGCCAGCGTGCCCCCCATCTCATCCACCCGCCGCGCCACAATCGAAAGCCCCAGCCCCGTGCCTGTTGGCTTGGTCGTGAAATACGGTTGAAAAATTTTCGCGCGCAGGTCCGGCGTGATTCCCGGCCCGTCGTCCTCCACCAATATTTCCATCCGCTCGCCGCGTTCCGCCAGGCTCACCTTCACCCGCCCGCCGTCCGGCTGCGCTTCGATCGCGTTCACGATCAAATTCGAAATCACCTCGCTCAGCGAATCCTCGGACGCCAGCGCCCAAACCTCACCCGCCGGCTGCTCAAACTCCAGCCGCACGTTTCGCCGCTCCGCGTCGTGCCGGAACAGCACCGCCGTCTGCCGCGCCAGATTCACCGCCGCCACACGCTCGCCATTCACAGACGGCTTCGCATAACGCAAAAGCTGCGTCAGCTTCGCGCTCATGCGATCGATTTCATTCACGATAAGGGAGCAGTCGCGGCGGATGTCCACCGGCAGGTCCGGATTTTCCAGCTGCACCTGCAGCACCGTCTTCATCGAGCTCAGCGGATTCCGCAAATTGTGCGACACGTTCGCCGCCATCTGCCCGAGTGACGCCATCCTCTCGCGCTCCGCCAGCTCCCGCTCCAGCCCCACTTTTTCTTCGATCAGCCGCGAAAGATCGATCATCGAAGGCAGTTGGTCCGCCAGAAGTTGCAGCGACGCGGTCGTTTCTCCCGTCAAGTACGATCCCGTCGATGCCGCTTCCAGCGCGCCAATCACTTCGCTACCCTTCGCTAGCGGAATCTGCACCACGTGTCCCAGCCGTCCCGGCGATTGCAGCGGCGTCCGCGCCGGATCCAGCGGCACCGAAATCCGCACTGCGGCGAGGCCGAAGTCTTCACGGATCCGCCGCTCGGCATTCGCAATCAACTCCCCCACATTCCCGTGCCGCGCGTCGCGATGCAGTTCCAGGCTCAGCTTCTGTACTCCGCTCACGCGTTCCTGAAAGCGTTTTTGCAGGTAAGGCCCAATCACCCGTTCGAGTGGCTCGAACAAGAAAATCAGCACAAACAGCAGCACGCTCGCCGTAGCTTCCGGCGGCACCACCGGCTCCAGCCACTGTCCGATCCGCCGCACGAGCGCCAAGTACAGCAGCGCCAGCACCGTCACCGGCAGCGCGTACACCAGGTTCCGCTGCGCTCCGTAATCCAGAAAATTCCGCCGCACCGCGTAATAAAGCAGCGCCGCTCCCGGCAGCACGCCCAGCACCGTGATCACCGCCGCGATTCCTGCCGCAAAATCCGGCGATCCGTGCCCAAACGCGAGCAACAGCACCTGCGCCACCACTCCCGCACAAGCCACATCCAGCACCGCGCGAAATAGCCCGTGCTCTTCCGGCGAACGCGCCGATTGCGCCAACGCGTAAGCCGAAACGGCGGCGATCCCCAGTGCCGGAATCACCACCCAGCGCATGCACACCAGCGCCAGCCGGAACGCCACGGTCTGAAAGTCCAGCCACGCGCCGACTCCCGTTGGCGTCAGCCCACCGTGCTGCGTCCAAAGCACCCAGACCAGCGGCAACACGAAGAAAAGCGCCGCAACCGTCAGCCATTCCGTCACGGCGGTCCGCCGCCCTCGGATCGACTGAAAATATCCAAGGTTGGCCGCCACCATCAGCGCCGGCAAAAACGCCAGCCCCACATTCACCAGCGTCGTATAGAAGAACTGCGTCGCCAGCGGCGGCGTGCCGTACTGCATGAACGAATTGATCTCCAGCAATCCGCCCGAGTAGATCAAAAACCCGGCGAAGCACACGAAGAACAGCAGCCGCTCCAGCAGCCGTGGCTTGCGGTGTCCCACGATCAACGCCAGAAGAAACAGGTAGATCAGCGTTCCGACCGTCAGCACCAGCAGCCGCAAATAAAAAAGTGCCGCCAAACGACCTCCCAAGTTCGGGGGCATATTAAGCCGTCCTGCCGCTGAAACTCAATGCGAAAGTGGAGGGAATTCCGGACAGGTCTAAAACCATCTATATCTGTATGTTACACCCACATGAAATTCGCAGATTTGAGTGTGCGATTGATAGATTTTTCCTTGACACCCCATCCACAGATGCTATATTAGCGCTCGTCACCGAGGAGTGCTAATGAGCCACCCAGGCTCAATCTCACCTCTCCGGCGGCGGACTCACCACTCAATTGGAGGAATTGCAAAATGGCAGTCAACATCACGCCTCTACACGACCGCGTGCTGGTGCGGCGGATCGAAGAGAAGGAATCCGTGAAGGGCGGCATCATCATCCCCGACTCGGCAAAAGAGAAACCGCAAGAAGGCGAAGTGATCGCAGTGGGCTCGGCCGTCGGAGAAGGGCGAATTGATCCCTCTCGACGTCAAGCCCGGCGACCGCATCCTCTTCGGCAAATACAGCGGCAACGACATCAAGATCGACGACGAGGAATACATGATTCTGAAGGAAGACGAAATCCTCGCCAAGCTCGGCCCGGCCGCGAAAGCTGCGGCGGCAAGAAGTAACTCCGCACCAAACCCGGACCGCGCGCCGCTTGCGGCCGCACCGGAATCAATCACCGCTCGCCACGCGCGAGTTTCGTACCAATCGAATAGGAGGAAAAGAAACATGGCAAAGCAAATCGTAACTGGTGAAAATTCCCGCCAGGCGATCCTGCGCGGCGTCAACCAGCTGGCTGACGCGGTGAAGATCACGCTGGGCCCGAAGGGCCGCAACGCGGTCATCGAAAAGAAGTTCGGCGCGCCGATCATCACCAAGGACGGCGTGACCGTGGCAAAAGAAATCGAACTGCAGGATCCGCTCGAAAACATGGGCGCGCAGATGGTGCGTGAAGTCGCTTCCAAGACTTCCGACGTCGCCGGCGACGGCACCACCACCGCCACCGTGCTGGCTCAGGCGATCTTCCGCGAAGGCGTGAAGACCGTCGCGGCCGGCGCAAGCCCCACGGCTCTCAAGCGCGGCATCGAGAAGGCCGTCGAAGTCGCCGTCGAAGAAGTGAAGAAGCTGCACAAGGACGTGAAGGGCGACATGATCGCGCAGGTCGGCACGATCTGCGCGAACAACGACAAGCAGATCGGCTCCATCATCGCCGAAGCGATGAAGAAAGTCGGCAAGGACGGCGTCATCACCGTGGAAGAGTCTAAGACCATGGAAACCACGCTCGAAGTCGTCGAAGGTATGCAGTTCGACCGCGGCTACCTCTCCCCCTACTTCGTCACCGATCCGGAGCGCATGGAATGCACCCTCGAAGACGTCCGCATCCTGATCCACGAAAAGAAAATCACCTCGATGAAGGATTTGCTCCCGCTGCTCGAGCAGATCGCCAAGCAGGGCAAGCCCCTCTTGATCATCGCGGAAGACGTCGAAGGCGAAGCGCTCGCGACGTCTGGTGGTGAACAAGCTCCGTGGCACCCTGCAGTGCGCCGCGGTGAAGGCTCCGGGCTTCGGCGATCGCCGCAAGGCTATGCTCGAAGACATCGCGACCCTCACCGGCGGCAAGGCCATCACGGAAGACCTCGGCATCAAGCTCGAGAACGTGAAGCCCGAAGACCTCGGCCGCGCCAAGAAAGTCACGATCGATAAGGACAACACCACGATCGTCGAGGGCGCCGGCAAGTCCTCGGAAATCGAAGGACGCGTCCGGCAGATCCGCGCGCAGGTCGAAGACACCACTTCCGACTACGACAGCGAGAAGCTGCAGGAGCGTCTTGCGAAGCTGGTCGGCGGCGTTGCCGTGATCAAAGTCGGCGCGGCAACCGAAACCGAACTGAAGGAAAAGAAGGCTCGCGTCGAAGACGCGATGCACGCCACCCGCGCGGCAGTCGAGGAAGGCATTGTCCCCGGCGGCGGCGTGGCGCTGATTCGCTGCATCGCGGCTCTCGACAAGCTGAAGCTGCAGGACGACGAAGCCATCGGCGTGAACATCGTCAAGCGCGCCCTCGAAGAGCCTCTTCGCCAGATCGCTCACAACGCCGGTTTCGAAGGCGCTGTGGTCGTCGGCAAGATCCGCGAATCGAAGGACGATAACTTCGGCTTCAACGCGGACTCCGGCGAGTACGGCGACATGGTCAAGGCCGGCGTCATCGATCCGGCCAAGGTCACTCGCCTCGCGCTGCAGAACGCGGCGTCGATCGCGGGCCTGATGCTCACCACCGAAGCTTTGGTGGCGGACATCAAGGAAGACGATAAGGAAGCCGGCGCGGCGCAGGCGGCGGCGGCGCCGGCGCGCCGGGCGGCATGGGCGGCATGTACTAAACACTCGACGAATCGCTTAGTTCACGCGATTCGCAATACAAGGGCGCTCCGCTTCGCAGCGGAGCGCCCTTTTTTTAGGTTTAAATGTAGCGCCGCGGTCTTCAGCGCGGCATTTTTCCGGCGTATCATGCGACCGTCGTGCCCGAATTCCGCCGCAAAAACATCCGCCTATCTTCTGACGCCTATCGCGGCCGTCGGATCTACTTCGTTACAGTCTGCTTCCACAACCGTCGCCGTCTGGGCGCGCACCCACGCATCGCCCGCTGGCTGATTGATCAGCTGCAGAAGCATGCCACTGCCTGCGAGTTCTTCGTGCACGCCTATTGCATCATGCCGGATCACGTACACGTCCTGGCGGCTGCATCCTCGGAAACCAGTAACCTGATGAGGTTCGTCGAGTCGTACAAGCAGGAGACTGCGTTTACGTTCGCGCAAAAGGCTACTGCGCCACTGTGGCAGTCCAAATATTACGACCGGATTCTGCGCGCCCGCGATTCCGCTGAAAGTGTCGCGCGGTACATCTGGCTCAATCCGGTGAGACAGGGCTTGTGCGAGACGCCTGTTGATTATCCGTTTCTGGGATCGTTTACAGAAATTGGGACGATGATGCTCAAGGGCTCGGCGAAATCCGACTGGACGCCGCCGTGGAAGAACCCATAGCTCCGCCGACAACGGGAGCAGAACGAAGAGCTGCCGCGCTGAAGTCCGCGGCGCTACATTTAAATCTCCAGAAAAAGCCTGCTACGCAAGTTGAAGGTCTGAATACACCGCCGAGGCCTTCAGCGCGACGCAAATGGGCGGCAACACAGCCCTACAGACAACGCAACGTCTAGTAATCGTAAACGTGCTCGACCTCAACGCCCTCCGCCCGAATCTTCTGCGTCACCACATTCAGCACATTCACGTCGCACCCAAGCACCACGCGCTGCACGCCGGGCCGCGTCAGCATCGGCTGCGCGAAAAGCTCCTGCGCGTCCGTCTCGCCGTACTGCCACGCCGTAGGCGCCAGCACCGAAATCGTGATTCGCGTATTTCCCGCAATATCCGTAAACCGAATTCCCTCCCGCGCCATCGCCTCCGCCACCGAAGTGAACTCCTGGTACCGCGGAATATCCACAACGAACGCATCCGGCCCAAGCTTCTGAATCACCTTCACGTGTGGGATGCCGCGCACAAAGTTCTCATCCGCGTGTTCGATCGCCGCGTACGTCTCCGCGGGCTCGTATCCGTAGGTCAGGTGCGTCCCGCCCTGGATCACCCAGCAATAAAACGCCTCCAGCGAATAATCCAGCGACAGAAAAAGTTTCCGCTCCCACTTCCGGATCGGATGCGGCCCCCAAAGCGGCGTCTCCCGCCACAGCTCGGGCACCCGGCGCGCAAATCGAAATTCGTAAAACGGCCGGATGTGCACAAAGTCCGCGTAGTCGCGCGCCACCTTGTACGCGTACTCATCCTCGGCCACCGCTTCGCCGCCGCTCGTCCACTCGCTCAGCCGTCCAATCGTTTTCTCGTACGCTCCCTTCAGAATATATTCCGCCGAGAAGCTCGTGCCGATCACCACGAGCATCACTTGCTCTCCGCCGTTAAACGGATACTTCCCGTGAATCAGCCGCGAGATGCAGCAGTAGCTCGACCAGTATTGCCGCACCGCGCCGAAATACGGAAATCCGCTTGGCACATGATTCTGCTGGTAGTCCGCCTTCTCCTGGTAGCTCCACACGATGTACCACTCGGGATAGCCCAGGTACGCGTCATCTTCGGGACGAAGGTAATCCTTGATCTTCGCGGCGTACGGATTTTTCTCGGGAGAAACAGCCGTGCCAGGCTCGATCTGGCCTTTCAGATCGCAGCGCCAACCCACCGCAATCGACGCAGCAATGACAACCAACAGAAGCGCGAAACACAGCAGGAAAAACTTCAGCACGCGGCGCGAAAATACGCCCGCAATTTCAATCCGCAGCCGCTGCCTTAGGCTTGCCTACGTTCGACGCGATCCAAAACGCTGCGAGGAAAATAATCAGATGCGGCAAATTCACCAGGAAATTCGTCGTCAGCGGAAGCGTGTGAAGGTGCCGCACGAAGTATGTAACCACATCGATCGTGTACCAGAACCCGAGCAGCCAGAAGTACACGCGCGCCATGGCCGCGCGACCAAAGGCCGGCCATCAGCGCCAGCACTCCCAGCGTCAGATGGCCGATATCCACGATCCGCGTCATCGAAAACAGCCCAAACATCTTCCCGTTCGCATCCATCACACCCGGAACGTAGTCCAGCAGGTACACCGCGAGAAACAGCGCCGCAAACACGAACGCGCACTTCTGAATCGTGCTGTATTTTCTTGGCATGGGCTTCAGTGCTGCTACTATCTTGCAAAAGTCGTATCCGACGCAAGCCGATTTGTGCGAAGCGCGGCGAATCGCGCAAGGAGCCACCTCTGCGCCGTAGAAATGCATTGCTCGCGATGGGCGGCGCGCTCGCCGCGGTCTGTGTCGTCGGCGCGAAAAAAGTTTTCGATTACGCCGCCGCTCCCGACGCCGACAAGCAAAGCGATTTCGTTTTCCCTCCCGACCCCGCGCAGGAAGTTCCCGCCGCGCTGATCCCGAAACCCGCACCGCCTCCGATTGCCTTCGAAAAATTAGGCGGCTTCATCAACGACGCCAGCCACCTGAACCAGACCGCGATCTACGGAATCGTCCGCCCGAAAACCGAAGACGACATTCGCAACGCCGTCCAATTCGCCCGCGACAACAATCTGAAAATCACCTGCGCCGGCCAGCAGCACAGCATGGGCGGCCAGAGTTTCTCGCACGGCGGCATCGTTCTCGACCTCCGCGATTTCAATCACATCCGCCTCGACAAAGACCGCAAGATCGTCAACGTGCAATCCGGCGTCCGCTGGTGGCAACTGCAGAAGCGCCTCGATCCCGACGGCCTTTCCGTCAAATCCATGCAGTCCATCAACATCTTCAGCGTCGGCGGCACGCTGAGCATCAATGCCCACGGCATCGACCCCACACCCGGCCCCATCGCTCCCACCGTCCGCGCTCTCCGCGTCCTCCTCAGCACCGGCGAAATCGTCAACGCAACGCCGGACCAGAACACAGAACTTTTCCGCCACGTCCTCGGCGGCTACGGCCTATTTGGCGTCATTCTCGACGCCGATCTCACTGTCGTGCCCAATGAAATGTACGCGCGCAAAGCCGATTACCTCGCGCACACCGACTTTCCCGCCTACTACCAGAAAAACATCGAGAACAATCCGAACATCGGCCTGTTCTTCGGCCGGCTCTCCGTGGCACCGCACGCCTACCTGAGCGAAACCGTAGTCCACACCTACGAGAAAACGGAATTCGACGGCCCTCTGCCGGCGCTCGTCCCTCCCCAGCACGACGCGCTCGACCGCTTCGTGATCAACGTCTCAAAAACCGGCAACGCCGGCCGATGGTTCCGGTGGTTCCTTGAGAAACACGCCGAGCCGCATTTGCACGCATGCGTCGCGCGCAATCAGGCCATGAGCGGCAAGGAACTCTGCCTGGTCACGCGCAATGAGGAGATGTACGACGACATGGCGTATCTCCACAACCGCCTCCGCGACACCGACATTCTCCAGGAATATTTCGTCCCTTACGACCGCATGCCCGAATTCGTGGACGGCCTCCGCGAAGTCGTCCAGCGCAACGGCGCAAATCTCCTCAACGTCACCATCCGCACCGTCCACAAGGACGAAATCACCGCCCTCCCCTACGCCACCGCCAACATGTTCGGCTTCGTTCTCTACTTCAACGTGCAGTTCAACGATCGCGACAACGAAATCCTCGAAAAGACCACGTCCGACCTGATCGACGTCGCTCACAAATGCGACGGCACGCACTATCTTCCCTACCAGCTTTTCTACTCTCGCGAGCAACTCAAGAAGTCCTACCCCGGCATCGACGACTTTTTCGCCGCCAAAAAGAAGTTCGACCCAACCGGCCTCTTCACCAACAGGTTCTACGAAAAATACAGCGTCTGACGCCACGCCCCCGCCCAACCCTTGGCAGCCACCGCTGGAATACCCGGCAATCCGCGCAGCGTTTACCATCCACCCCGCGCCGCACCATTTTCTCGTCCCAGGGCGAAAATGCCGCAATCCTCACAATCCAATCCGCTTACGCAAACACGACTTTCGCCCCACAGTGGTGTTTCATTTGCTGTAGGCCATCTCGCCAATCCAGCAGCGCAACGCTGGCCTACGCAGCAAGGGGGGCTTTATGCGATACGCAAAATTCATCCGCTCGGCGCTGTTGGCCGCGACGCTGGCCTTCGCAGTTCCGGCTGCCACCGCGCCCACAGCCTCGGCTTTCGGTTTCGGCTTCTATGTTCATTTTGGCCCGCCTCCCGTTCCGATTTATTCGCAGCCGCTGTGCCCCGGTCCCGGCTACCTCTTTACTCCCGGCTACTGGGCTTACGGCGACGCGGGATATTACTGGGTCCCGGGCACATGGGTACAGCCTCCGACGATCGGCTTCTTGTGGACTCCGGGTTTCTGGGGCTGGGGCCTCGGCGGCTATTTCTGGCATCCCGGATATTGGGGCCCGCACGTCGGCTTCTACGGCGGAATTAATTACGGCTTCGGCTACGGCGGCCACGGCTACGATGGCGGCTACTGGAATCACGGCCAGTTCATGTACAACCGCGCCGTGAACAACGTCGGCTTCGGCGGTCGCAACGTGTACAACCACAGCGTGGCGGTGAACAACAACCGCACCAGCTTCAACGGCGGGCGCGGCGGCATCGATGCGCGAGCCACACGCGAGGAATTGAACGCGGGCCGCGAGCGGCACGTCTCCGAAACCACGGAACAGTCGCGGGGCGAGCGGGCCGCGAGTACCGACCGCGCTCAGTTCGCTTCGAATAACCACGGCCGTCCCGAAATCGGCGCGACCAGCCGTGCGGGCGACTTCGGCCGCTCGAACGAACTCGGCCGCTCGAATGACTTCAACCGCGGCGCCGAGGCGAACCGTAACAACGCCGAAGCCAATCGCGGGTCGGAGTTCAACCGCGGGAACGAAGCCGCAAACCGCGGCTCCGAGAATCGCGGCTCGAACTTCGCCGCGAACAACAACCGGTCGAGCAACTTCGATCGCAGCAACAACGTGAGCCGCAACGACTCTCGCGGCTTTGCGAACAACAACGCTTCGCGCAATTCAAATCAGAATCGCGCCAACGACTTCAACCGCAGCAACACCGCGCGGAACGAAAGCAGCATGTCCCGCGGCAACTTCGGCGCCCAGACTCGTGGCTCCGAGAACCGCAGCTCGAACTTCGGCAGCTCCCGCCAGAATGTGGCGCGCAGCTCCGGCTCGAACCGCAGCTTCTCCAGCCACCAGTCGGCCCCGCACTACTCCGCTCCGAAGCAGAGCAGCCATTCGAGTGGCGGCGGTCACAGTAGCGGCTCGCACGGCGGCGGTGGCGGCCACAGCAGCGGAAGCCACGGTGGCGGCGGACACAGCGGCGGCGGTCACCACAAGTAACTCGCCGTCAGCACGGACGTAAAACAAAAGGCGCTCCGATCGGACCATCGGAGCGCCTTTTGTTTTTTCGCGCGCGTCACAAGCTGCGACGGAGCCAAGGCCGCCCGCCGATTCCCCTCGTGCTATTCTTCTGCCGCGATGTCCAATTTCATCCAGATCACTCCCTTCATGCTGGTGCCGGATGTCGATAAAGCCGTCGCCTTCTTCGAAGACATCCTTGGTTTCAAGACCTTCGCGCGGCACTCCGACTACGCCTATCTAAATCGCGAGACCGCCGGCCTTCGGCTCCTCCAGGAAGGCCCCGGAAATCCGTTCCAGCCCGGAACGCGCCGCTTTGCCTACTACGTGGACGTTCATGACGTCGATCAGCTCTACGCCGAGCTGAAGCCCAAGCTCGACACGCTTCCGAAAGGCGACGTTCACGGCCCGGCCAACAAGGGCTACGGCCAGCGCGAACTTCTGGTCCTCGCCCCCGACGGCAACCTGATCGCCTTCGGCCACGCCATCAAAAAACCCTAGAGCATTTGCGTGTCGCCACGGAAGGGCGGGGCTTCAGCCCCGCCAAAAGCCCCTCGAACCTCGGGCTTTAGCCCCTGAAGTCCAATCACCGTGCACGAGCCACCTTTTCGCGCCACCCCTCGCCTTCCCAAAATGGAACTTGCCGCCCACTTTTACTATCGCGTACTAGTACGCATGAGTATTAATTCTTCTTGCAACATCCCCCAAAATCTGTTAACGTCAGTCGGGGCCAAACAATCAGCCCCCAAAGGACGAACATGCGCACACCGCGGCGAGCACTTCCGGGTCCCACCCAGAATTCTTCCATCGACAAACCCCGCCCCTCCCTCGTCAACCACCAAAGCCGCTGCACCATCTGCAAACATCGGCAGCGCGAGATGATCGAAACGGCCTTCCTGCAATGGCGCTCCCTTACTGAAATCGAAACCGAATTCAAACTCACCTCCCGCTCCACCATCTACGATCACGCCCACGCCTTCAATCTCTTCGAACGCCGCGCCCGCAACCTCGGTTTCGCTCTCGATTACTTCATTCAAGAGTCCGAAGCAATCCGCCTCAACGCGCGCTGCGTCCTCAGGCCATCAAAATGCGCTCGCAGATTGACGACAACGGCAAATGGGTCCGCCCCGCCGTGCGCGTCGAACTGCAAACGCAGCATCCATCGTCTCCCACCGATCTCGAAGTTCTGGACGTCACTCCGTCGCGGCTCGTTGCTGCTCCGGACGATCTGGACGCCGAAGAACTTCTCCCGTCGAAAAATCGGCCGTTTCCTTGGGTACACTTGCAGGAAGGGAATCCTCGTAACTCCATGAAAACAAAAGCAGGAGACTCAATCCCTTAGGTACAACTTGCATTTTCGAAGTTCGAAAAATGATTCGCTCGGCGGCACGCGTCGGCGAGAACCGCTGTTCGCTCGTGGCGCCCTTGGCTAGGACCGGAGAGTTTCGAGCTGTTGGGAGAACTGTTCGCGCCAGAATTCGGGCAGGATCGGTATTCGTAGGGCGCGTTCCATCGTGTCGCGATCGGCCGGGCCGAGTTCCTTGGCCGCGAAGAGCCGGTTGATTTCCGCGATCGAGACCCGGTTCGAGTCGCGCAACCTGACCGCAATTTCGTCGCCGGCGCCCACTTCCCCTTCGCGCACGACCGCGAAATAAAATCCGGATCGCCCGCTCGCGAGAAACCGCTTCACCATCGAGCTATCGTCGAACCGCACGTTCAGCTTGTAACAGGGCAGCCGCGGCTGCGCCACCGCAAACACCGCCGAGCCAATCGAAATCTGGTCGCCGATGCACAACTCCGTTTCGAGCAAACCTTCCGTCGTGAAGTTCTCGCCAAACATGCCGTGCTTCCAATCGTCCCGCGCGACTTCCCTTTTCCAGAATTCGTAGTGCTCGACCGGATAGCCGTACACCGCTTTCAGATCTCCGCCATGCACCGAAAGATCCGCCTGCCGGTCGCCGTCCAGATCGAGCTTGCGCGCCATCACGCGCGTCGCGCCAATCGACTCCTTGAAGATGCCTGTGGTGACCCGCATGCCGTGGTAGTGAACCTCACGCGGGAGCCCGACGTTGACGGACACGAGTTTCATGGGCGAGCTCTGCGTCCTTCCGTGAACGCATCTCGAGACAAACAGACAGGAGTGTCCGCCCCACCCGAGACGCCCATCAGATCACTTGATGGGACGATTTGGGCGAGTGCAGGTTGAGGCCGACCTGATCGACGATTTTTACGCCGAACCCGTCCAGCGCCACGACTTTGCGCGGGTGATTGGTCAGCACGCGGATTCGCTTCAGCCCCAGGTCGATCAGGATCTGCGCGCCGATCCCGCTTTCGCGCTGCACCATCCGCTGCCGGTCCAGGTCGCGATCGATCTCGCCGCGATTGTGGTAGTGAATGCGCGGCAGCTCGCTCGACTCCGGATCGCGCTGGTCGATCTGAAAGCCCCGGCCGGTGTGGTGCAAGTAAACGAACACCCCGCGATTCGCGCGATCGATCGCTCCGAGCGAAGCATCCACAATGTCGTGGCAGTCGCACGCCGTGGAACCAAAAACGTCCCCGGTAAGGCAGTGTGAGTGCACCCGCACCAGCGGTGGCCCGGCTTTGTCCGCGGCTTCCTCGCCCTGCGACACGTCGCCACGCACCAGCGCCACGTGCAGCTCGTGATCCGCTTCACTGGCGTACGCGATCATCTGGAAATCGCCATGCCGCGTCGCAAGCGTCGATTCCGCGATCCGCCGGATGTGCCGCTCGTGTTGCATGCGGTAACGGATCAGGTCGGCGACGGTGAGCAGCTTCAGCCCATGCAGCTTGCAGAATTCGATGAGCTGCGGAATGCGCGCCATCGTCCCGTCGTCGTTCATGATTTCGCAGATCACGCCGGAATGGTCGAGCCCGGCCAGGCGCGCCAGATCCACGGACGCTTCGGTCTGCCCCGCGCGAACCATCACGCCGCCGTTGCGCGCTCGCAGCGTATAGACGTGTCCGGGCCGCGCCAGGTCTTCGGGCCGGGTGTTCGGATTCGTCGCCGTCAGGATCGTAGTCGCGCGGTCCGAAGCGCTCGTGCCGGTGGTCGTGCCGATGCGCGCGTCGATCGGCTCGCAAAAAGGCGTACCGAACATCGACGTGTTCCGGGGAGTTATCGGCGCAAGCGCGAGCGCGTCGCAGCGGGCTTCCGTCATCGCCAGACAAATCAGCCCGCGGCCAAACTTGGCCATGAAGTTGATCGCTTCCGGCGTGACTTTTTCGGCGGCGATGGTCAGGTCGCCTTCGTTCTCGCGGTCTTCATCGTCCACCAGCACAATCATGCGTCCCGCGCGAATTTCGTCCAGCGCTTCTTCTACGGTGG
The DNA here is from genome assembly GCA_963839325.1 of uncultured Acidobacteriota bacterium. Taxonomy (GTDB): domain Bacteria; phylum Acidobacteriota; class Terriglobia; order Acidiferrales; family UBA7541; genus Palsa-295. Next base: position 243,223 of record CAWIUO010000009.1, read on the forward strand.
CAAACGGCGGTTGTCGGTCGGTCATGGCGTATGAACCTATTGGATCAGTTTACCACCGGCAAGGATTCGCCGTTATTTCGGCGGAGCTGGCGGTGTGACGAAAACGTAGGCGCGAATTTTCTCGAACTTCGCAGGCGAGATCCCGTGAATGGCTAGCAGGTCTTCCACGCGGTGGAACCGCCCGCTCTTTTCGCGCATGCGTACGATCGACTGCGCGGTGGTGGGGCCGATGCCAGGAACTTGCTGGAGCTGGGCGGCGGTGGCGGTATTCAGGTCAATGGGCGACGCAGGCGGCGACTTTTTCTGCGCCGGCGCGGCACGCTCGTCAGCGCCAGCAACAAAATCAGCGAACAAAACCGAGCGACGGTCCTCATCGCCAGGGCCACCAGTGGAGGTTGTAGGACACAATCGCGAGTATCGCCAGGCCGATCGCGCTCCAAAGTCCAATCGCAACCCGCGCTTCGAATTGCTGCACGCGTTTGCTGCGGCGGACCGTCCGCTCATTGCCGACTCTGATCGCAACCCATACGACCGCAACCTCAACGAACAGCGCCCAAACCAGCGCTTTAGCCAACAGCCGCCACGCAAACAGATACGAAAAAAAACATAACAGCACCGTGACGTAAATCAGCACCATCCATAGAACGGAGATGGCCGGCCAGTTTTCCTGGAGCCAACCTTGGAAGCCGGGCTCGATTACAAGATCGTCCGGCCTGCCCGGCGCGTCATCATCTTCGTCATCGCGCGGTTTGCGAATCATCTCGTCCCCGCGAAATCAGCAGGCTATTGCTTGTTTCCGTCGGCGTCGTAGGAAGTAACCGGCCCGAAGAGCTTGGCCTGCTCGGCGATCTGCTCGCGGTCGCCAACGACGATGATTTGCGCGTTCGCCGAATCGAAGTGGCGGCGCGCGGCGGCGAGTACGTCATCGGCGGTAAGCAGGTGAATGCGCTCGCGATACGTCTCCAGATAATCGTCTGGCATGCGGTCGAGATAGACGCTCGAAAGCTGGCCCAGTACGCCATCCTGCGTCGCGACGCCAAGCGAGAAAACGCCAGTGAGGTAGTTGCGCGCGCGGATTCGAGTTCTTCGGTGGTCACCGGCAGCGAGCGCATCCTGTCCAGCTCGTAGAAAATCTCCGTCAGCGACGCGCCGACCACTTCGTTGCGCACCGCCGCGCTCACAGTGAAATATCCGTACTCGCGCAAGCGAGTTCACGCCGCTGCGCGGGCTGTACGTGTAGCCCTTCTGCTCGCGGATGTTGATCACCAGCCGCGAGTGAAACGCTCCGCCGTAAATCGCGTTCGCCAGCAGCACCCGGAACCAATCTGGATCGCGCCGCGTGATCGCCAGATTGCCCAGCACGATCTGCGTCTGCACCGCGCCGGGAACATGCACCAGATGAACGTGCCGGCCCGCATATTGCGGCGGCGCAGGCGCCTTTGAGCGGCGTCGGTGCGGGCGCTTTCCAGTTGCCGAAAATGCTTTTCGACCTGCGCCAGCATTTCGTCGTCGCCGCGAAATCGCCGACGACGAGAAGCAGCGCGTTCGCCGGCGAGTAAGCCTGTCGAGTAAAAGTCCTTCAGTTGCGTCGCGCTCGTACGCACGCAACCTGCTCTTCCGTGGGCGAAATGATGGCGTACGGATGCTTGCCGAAAAGCACGCGGCGGAGGCGTTCGCTCGCCAGAAACCCGGGCGTAGTGCGCTCCACGCGCAGGCCTTCGATTTTCTGGCGGCGCTCGCGCTCGAATTCATCCTCCGGAAACGAAGCGTTGCGCGCCAGATCGGCGACCAGTTCCAGCAGCCCGTCGGAAAATTCAGCGAGGCCGGAGATCGAAATGGCGCTGTTGTCCGCGCCCGCCGTGCGTGCCCAGGTCGCCGCCCATGCGGCGCAGGTCCTCTTCGATGCGGCGGCTGGGCCGCGACGCCGTGCCCGTGCGTACCACCTTAGCCGTCATCTCCGCAAGGCCGGGGTTCGTTAGCGCCACCGACGCGTTCCGCTGCGGAAGAAAAGCTGCGCGGTGATTTTCGGGAACGTGCGCGATTCCGCGAGCACCACCTCCATGCCATTCGAAAGCGTGCGCACCGTGCGCTTCGGCCACGCCACTGGACGCTCTCGCGCAAAGCCGGGACGGCACTCTTGTGCGGCTGTGGCTCGTCGATCGTAGCGGAGGAATTCTTCGCGGACTGGCTCACTGGACCACTTCCTTTTCGCTGGCTTCATGCGGACGCTGCCGCGTTTTTCGCAATCGGCAGGCGAAGCACGATGGCGCGATTGCTCGGCACGAGATATTTCTTCGCCGCCGCCTGAATCTGCGCCGGCGTCACGGCTTCGAAATCCGTCGAGCATCGTATTGATGCGGTTCGGATCGCCGTCGAACAGCGTGAAGCACGCCAGATAATGCATCAGGCCAAAACGCGGCATGTGCGAGCCCATTCCGCCTTCGAGCATCGAGTAATAGTCGGAACGCAATTTCACTTTCACTGGCGCGAGCTCGTCTTCGTCGATTCCCTTCTCCGCAAGGTCGCGGATTACTGCGAATCGAAGGCCGCGATCACGTCGTCGGACTTAACGTCCGGCCGGTGAAAAATGCGCGTGACCATTTGCGTGGGACCGTTCGTATCGATCGGATCGGCGCCGCCCGTAGGCTTCAACGGCGATCTGCTTTTCCAGCACGAGTTCGCGATGGATTCGGCCCGCCCGGCCTCCATGGAGAACGCCATCGAGCAGCGTAGCGGCGTACCAGTCGCTCGAATCGCGCGGCGGGAACGTGTAACCGATGGCCATCGCCGGCAGCGGGCCGAATTTCTCAAGCACTTCGCCGCGCCGCTCTTCCGTCTGCCGCGGCTCGGAGACGTCCGCACTTCGGCGGCAGCGGCGCTTTCGGGAATATCTTCGAAATATTTCTTGGCCAGCGCGAAACCTTCTTTCGCGTCGAAATCGCCCATGATCAGCAGCACCGCGTTGTTGGGCGCGTAATAGGTGCGGAAGAATTTCTGCACGTCTTCAAGCGTGGCCGCGTCGAGATCGACGAAATCGCCGTAAAAATTGTGCGCGTTGGGCCAGTTGCGGAACGCCACCGGCGGAAGGTCCAGCCACGGGAAACCGCCGTAGGGCTGGTTCATCACGTTCACGCGAACTTCTTCCTTCACCACGTCGCGCTGGTTGCGGAGATTTTCGTCGTCCACTTTCAGCGCACGCATGCGATCGGCTTCGAGCCACAGCACCCGTTCGAGCGCGTTCGACGGTACGGATTCGAAATAGTTGGTGATGTCGTAGTTCGTTGTGCCGTTCAGCAGGCCGCCGGAGGAGTTGATCAGGCGGATATGCTCCATCTTGCCGGCATTTTCCGAGCCCTGGAACATCATGTGTTCGAACAGGTGCGCGAACCCGCTGCGGCCAAACGGCTCGAGCCGAAACCCAATCTGGTAGTACACGCCGACGGTAACGAACGGCGCGGTGCGGTCCGGCGACACCACAACTCGCAGTCCGTTCGCAAGGGTGGTGTGTTCCACAGGTATGTGCAGACGCTTCAAGGCTCACCTCAATGCAGCGTGCGTATATGTGCGTGAACATAAATTATCGGCCATTGGCAGGATGCGCGCAACTCGATGGATGCAGGATAACAATCCGAGTCGAATTATCGTTTTATGCCGCATGCTAACGTGGAGGGTCGTAGCCGGCGAAATAGAGCGAGAGGTGTGGAACGTGACGTGGCACTGGGTGGTTACCGGGACGCTGGGCTTGGTGGCGGGAGCGTGGGTATTGCAGGCGTTGGAGGTGGTTTGGGGCCTGGGGCGGATTCCGAGGCTGAAGAACGTCGCACCACTGGGAGATGCGCAATGCCCGCGCGTGTCGATCTTGTTTGCGGGGCGGGATGAGGCAGAGAAGCTCGGAGCGCCGGTCGAATCGTTTCTGAACTTGGACTATCCGGATTTTGAAGTGGTGGCGGTGAATGATCGCTCCGAGGATGCCACGCAGGAAATCTTGGAGCGCGCGGCGACGCGCGATGCGCGGCTGAAAGTGATTCATGTCACCGAGCTGCCGTCAGGATGGCTGGGCAAAACACATGGCCTACAGAAAGCGTTCGAAGCATCCACCGGCGAGTGGCTGGTGTTCACCGATGCCGACGTGAAATTTTCGCCGGACCTCTTGCGCCGCGCGGTGGCCCTCGCGAAACGCGACGGAATCGATCACCTGCCGCTCTTCGGATACGCAGAGACCTACACGTTCGGCGAACGCGTGCTGATGACTTTTTTCGGCCTGAGCTTCGCGCTGGGAACCAAGCCCTGGAAAAAAGGCAAGCCCGGCTCGCGCTTTTACGTGGGCATCGGCGCGTTTCAGATGCTGCGCCGCAGCGCCTACGTAGCGATGGGCGAGCACAAGCGCCTGGCGATGGAAGTAGTCGATGACATCAAGCTCGGCAAGCTGATGCAGAACGCCGGATTCCGCTCGCAGGTGGCGATCGCCGACCGGCGCGTGAGCGTTCACTGGCATCAGGGCGTTGCGGCAACGATCCGCGGAACGACCAAGAATTTTTTTGCCACGTCGCAGTACAGCCTGCCAACAGTGACGGCGCAGGTGATCGCCATCCTGCTCGGGTGCGTGATGCCGTGGCTGGCGATCTTTTTTGTGCATGGCTGGGCGAGGATTTTTGCGGCGGTGGCGGTCGGAGTTGCGATGGCGATGCTCGTGGGCGTGACGATGGAGTTTGAAGTGTCGCCGCTCTACGCGCTGACCATGCCGGTCGGCGCGCTGCTCCTCTGCTGGATGCTGGTGCGCTCCACGTTCGTCACCTTGCGCGATGGGGGGATTACCTGGCGCGGTACCTTCTATAAGTTGAGCGACTTGAAGAAGGGATTGGTGTGAGCCGAGATCGATCCCCCTCTACCGGAAAAATGAATAGCCGACGAAGAGTTCGTTCGCGTCCACGCCGGGATTGAAACTGTGCCGGTACGCGTTGGAGATGTGAGCGTATTTGAAGCCGAACGTCCATGCGCGCGTGCGATTCGAATTGTAAAGCTGCGCGCCCGTTTGAAAATCGAAAGTGAAATTGAATTGCGTGCCTCCCGGAATATCCACGGGCACTGGGCGCAGTGAGGCGACAAATCCCGCGCTCGATGCAAGAAACGGCTGCAGCGCGTGCGTGCGGCGAAAATTCAGTTTCAGCCCAATGGGATTGATGCCGCCGCCGTACACCGATTCGCGTCCGCTGGCGCAGTAGCCGGCGTAGGGTCCGCCTCCGCCGCAGGCCACGTAGGACGGTTGGCGCACGAGCGTGAGTGGAACGATGTCCAGCGTGTAGAGCAGCGCGACGTTGCGTCGGTCGAAAATCGTGCGGCTGTAGCGAAGCGCGATCACGCCGATCTGCCGGTCCGTTGTGGTGCCGATCATCGTGTCGTTGCTGAACGAATACGCGCCCCACGCGCCGAATTCGTTGTTCGGCGGAAACGGATTGGCGGAGCTGTACGCCTGCGCACCGGCGCGTGGAGCGAATGCCAGGCACCCGAAGATCACCACGATTGCCGCCGCGTAAATCGCTCGCATCGATTCCCTTTTATTACGCCGCATATGAATGCCCCAACTGACGTTCTATTGTCGCATCGCGCGACGGCAGATTTCGACAGGACAATGTTCGATGCGCCCACGCGGTCGCGTTCGGAGTCCGATCGCAACCACAAACTTCACACAGCGAAGAGCGTCTGTGCCACGGCCAATGACACTACTTTTTTGACGCGCGTTTCGTAAGCGAGCGTGGCTTACGCGGTGCTGCCAGTGATTCAGCGGAGTCCGGCGTGGCGCCTTCGGCAGCGACGGGCGTTACCGCTGCCTCGCTCCTTGGCTCGGGCGCGCCAGATTCGGCAGATGGCGGCGTGTCGCTCGATGTGCCCGCGCCATCGACGGGTATTGGATCGGCGGAGCCGAAGATCGCGAACATGTCGCGCTGCTTCAGGCCTTGATGCGGTCGCGCAGGGCGGCGGCGCGTTCGAATTCGAAATTCTTGGCGGCGTCGCGCATCTGCGTTTCGAGCTGCGCGATGGCGTGCCATAAGCTGCGCCTCGTTCTGGATGTCGCCGCGGCGGGAACGTCGTCGGGCACCGTCAAGTAATCGGCTTCGACGATGGCCGCGAGCTGCATATCCACCGACTTGATGATGGATTGCGGCGTGATGTTGTGCTCGCGGTTGTAGGCTTCCTGCTTGGCGCGGCGGCGGTTGGTTTCGCCGATGGCCTGGCGCATCGAATCGGTCATGCGGTCGGCGTAAAGGATGGCGCGGCCTTCGATGTGGCGCGCGCAGCGGCCGATGGTCTGGATCAGCGACGTGGCGCTGCGCAGATAGCCTTCCTTGTCCGCGTCGAGAATCGCCACCAGCGAAACTTCCGGCAGGTCGAGGCCTTCGCGCAGCAGGTTGATGCCGATCAGCACGTCGAATTCGCCGCGGCGCAGATCGCGCAGGATGCGCACGCGTTCGAGCGTTTCGATTTCCGAGTGCAGGTAGCGGCAGCGCACGCCGACTTCGGCGAAATATTCGGCGAGATCTTCGGACATGCGCTTGGTGAGCGTGGTGACCAGCACGCGTTCGTTGCGTGCGGCGCGCACGCGAATTTCTTCGAGCAGATCGTCCACCTGGCCCTTCACGGGCCGGACTTCCACTTCGGGATCGACCAGGCCCGTGGGGCGAATCACTTGCTCGACCACCACGCCGCCCGACTTTCGTCAGCTCGTAGGGGCCGGGCGTGGCGGAAACGTAGACGACTTGATTGGTGCGGTGCTCGAACTCCTCGAACGTCAGCGGGCGGTTATCGAGCGCCGACGGCATGCGGAAGCCGTAGTCCACCAGCGTTTGCTTGCGCGAGCGGTCGCCGTGGTACATGCCGCGGAGCTGCGGCATGGTCTGGTGCGATTCGTCGATGAAGAGCAGATAGTCGGCGGGAACGTAATCGAGCAGCGTCGGCGGCGCTTCGCCGGGCAGGCGGCCGGACATATGGCGCGAATAGTTCTCGATGCCGTGGCAATAGCCGATGGTGCGCATCATTTCGATGTCGAAAGTGCGTGCGCTGCACGACGCGCTGCGCTTCGACGATTTTCCCCTGCTTCTCGAGTTCCGCCTTCCACCATTCCAGTTCTTCGTAGATGGTCTGAATGGCGCGCTCGCGCTGCTCGGCGGGCAGCACGTAGTGCGACTTCGGATAAATGGGGACGCGCGGTGATTTCGCTCGCCGCTGGAATCGATTACGCCGGTGAGCGGGTCGATTTTGCGGATGGCTTCGATCTGGCTGCCCCACATTTCGATGCGCAAGGCGAAGTCTTCGTACGGCGGATAGATTTCGATCATGTCGCCGCGCACGCGGAACGTGCCGCGGCGCAGATCTTCGGCGCGGTCGTACTGAATTTCGACCAGCTTGCGCAGAATCGATTCGCGCGCGATGGACTGGCCCTTTTCGAGCATCAGCATCATGCCGTAATAGGCCTCGGGCGAGCCGAGGCCGTAGATGCAGGAGACCGAAGCGACGATGATCACGTCGCGGCGCTCGAAGAGCGAGCGCGTGGCGCTCATGCGCAGCTTGTCGAGCTCGTCGTTGATCGTGGATTCTTTTTCGATGTAGGTGTCGCTGGCGGGGACGTAGGCTTCGGGCTGGTAGTAATCGTAGTAGCTGACGAAGTATTCGACGGCGTTCTGCGGGAAGAAAGACTTGAACTCGTGGAAGAGCTGCGCGGCCAGCGTTTTATTGTGCGCGAGGACGATGGCCGGGCGGTTGGCGGCCTCGATCACCTTGGCCATGGTGAAGGTTTTGCCGGAGCCGGTGACGCCGAGCAGGACCTGGTGGCGGTCGCCGTCGTTCACGCCGCGGACGAGCTGGGCGATGGCCTGGGGCTGGTCGCCGCGGGGTTCGTAGTCGCTGGCAAGCTTGAATTTCATGGCGCGCACCTCAGGCACGGAAAATGCGGGGTCGTGAATCTTCCATTATAACGCACGTGGCAAGCCGCAGATACGCGGGTTCTTCCTGTGCGGGGACGTGAGCGCTCGAATGCTTTGAGGTGCTCGTTCAAGAAAAAACCGAAGAGAGATCCTTCGGCCCGATGAATCGGACCTCTGGATGACGGGGCTTTCTTGATTCGTGGTGAGTCGATGGACAGATCGCGGCGAATCGGGATTTGCGGATGCATCGGGGCTTCTTACGGGTTAGCGGTCGTTGTGTGCCCGGGGAGGGGCGGGCTCGATGGCGGTTCGGGCGGCGAATTGGGGAGCAGGACGATTTCGGATTGGCTGTCCACGTGGCCCTTGTATTGCATTTTGGAGCCGGAGGCGGCGCTGACGATTTCGAAGTCCATATCCTGATGCCCGGTTTGTGTAGAGCGGACGACCATGCCAGTGGAAAGTGAAATCGTGTCGAGGCTTTCACCGCTGCCGGTCCATGTGCCCGAGGTGCGGAGGCCGTTGTGGAGGTAGTCGTCGGGCGTCGCGTCGCCATGGCCGCCGCCGGGGCGGAAGATTTTGAATTGAGTGAGGATCACGGCGCAGACGGCGACCTGGGGTTCGGCCGGCGATGCGGACTGCGGCGAAAGTGCAGAATGCTCCGATGGAGTGGGCGAATTTTTCGACGGATTCTGAGGCCGGATGCTGCGGCGCGGCGGCGGAGGACGGCGGGGGCGTCGATCGCATCACTGATGGCGGAGGAATGGCAGTCTTCGTCGCGCACGTAGGTGGCTTCGGTGTGAAAGGTAAGGTTCGCGATGGGGGTATTGTCGAGCGGGCGATCGTTCGACCATTTCTGTCCAATAGCAATTCCCTCGCGAGGAAATTTCGCCGTAGCGGCAAGGCCGTCCATCCAGGACTGCACGGCACTCGCGGAAGAGGGATTCGCGAGCACGTCGTCCATGCCGCTCACCCCTGACACCTTCCCGTCGGGCTCAATCGTGAACTGGAACGCGCGGCCCTGGAGTTTTTCGTACTGATCTTGCAGCGCGGCGGCGCCGGGATCGTAGGAATCGCTTTCGAGCACGGCGTCGGATTTTTCGTAGGTGGCGCGGAGGCGGACCCGGGAGGTAGCGCCGTCGGCATCGGGTTTTACGTCGAGCACGTCGAGGCGCACCACGAGATTGGCGGTCTGATCGAATTTGGACGCCGCTTCGGGATCGACGATCGGCGAAGTGGCTTTGCCCGTTGTGCTGGTGCGGGTTTCGATCTGGTAGCGCAGAGTTTCGCCGGATACGAAGCGCGGCGAGAGCTGGATGCGTTCGGCGGAAGGCGCAGCAGCGAGCGAGGCGAGAGCCAACGCGACGATGGCGGCAGAACGATAGCGTTGGCCTTCAGTTCGCGGGGGCGGCATAAACAAACGCTAGCACACGGTTTAGGGCACAGCAACGCGCGGAGGTGCCCTGTATGCGCCCCTCCAGTGGAGCCGAAGATTTCCCCCGCCGTACTACAGGGTTTTCGGGATGGGCGCGGAGCGGCGCGAGTTCTAAGCTTGAAGCATCATGAACGAGAACCGAGTTACCACACTGAACTCGAACGAGACGGTTCCCGCCGAATTCTACGAGCAGATGCGGGACCGGGCGATCCGATGGTCTGAGACGCACCTGGCGCGGCTGGCGCAGGCGGGCTGTGCGCGACAAACGGCCGTTAATCAAGTGCTGCGGGAAGTGAGCAAGCACTGGGGGCCGGAATGCCGGCGCGAAGTCGAGCAGGCGCTCGGGATCAGATTCGAGAGCCGGAACTAACTTCGCCTGCAACGGCTGCCGCTTCAGACCGGCGCGAAATCGCCGCAGGATTTTTCCTGCACGCATACAACGCTTTCCCGTAAACCAAACTCCAAACGGTAGCTCACGCGCCGAAGCGCGCAGCCGCGGAAACTGCAGGCTTGCGAGGCTTCGCGTGCGAAAGGAATCCGTTTAGAATAATTGTGTGAACGCATCCACGGCGAAATTCAAATTGGACGACAGTCGCCGCATGGCCGCGCGTGATTTTCTCCCGCTCCGATATTTCCTCCTGACCGTTCTCGCGCTCGTTTTTTGCGGCTGTTCTGGTGCGGTGCAATCGCAGAGTTCCGCGGCGGCGCCTGCGACAACGAACGACGCAACTCCGGCTGTAGCTGAGGTGCAACATGCACCCGGTACGGTGAGCGGCTACGTCGTCGATTCGTCGGGAGCGGCGGTGGCGGGCGCGCATTTGACACTGACGCGCGACGACGCTTCGCCCGCGCGCGAGACGCTTTCGGACGAGAATGGGGAGTATGCGTTCGCCGACGTGGCTCCCGGCGCGTTTCATGTTGCCATTGCGGCGGCGGGATTTGCGTCGCAGACTTACACGGGCACGATGATCGCGGGCGAAGCAAGCTCGGTGCCGACGATCACCCTGGCGGTGGCGAGCGCGACGACCCAGGTGCAGGTGATGGTGTCGCGCGTGGAGCTGGCGGAAGACGAAATCAAAGTGGAAGAAAAGCAGCGCGTGCTGGGCGTGTTCCCGAATTTTTATGTGAGTTACGACCCGAGCGCCGTTGCGCTCACCTCGAAACAGAAATTTGAACTGGCCTACCGGACGTCGATCGATCCGGTCACGTTTTTGCTGACCGGCGCGACCGCAGGCTTGCAGCAGGCGCAGAACGACTTCAGCGGTTACGGACAGGGCGCGCAGGGCTACGGCAAAAGGTACGGAGCGATCTACGCCGACACGGTGACTAGCACGTTCCTGGGCGGTGCGGTGTTCCCTTCTCTCTTCAAGCAGGATCCTCGCTACTTCTACAAAGGCACGGGCACGGTGCGCTCGCGATTTTTGTACGCGATCGCGAATGCGGTGATCTGCAAGGGCGACAACCGGAAATGGCAGCCGGCGTACTCGTCGATTCTTGGCGATCTCGCTTCCGGCGGGATTTCGAATGCGTATTATCCGGCGAGCGATCGCGGGGCGGCTCTGGTGTTTGAAAATACCTTGATCGGGATTGGAACCACGGCTGCGGCGAATGTGCTGCAGGAGTTTGTGATTAAGAAGCTGACGCCCGGGCAATCGAACAACACCACCTCGCTACAACCATAAATATTTTTGACCGACGAAAACCGTGATTGGGTGCGGGTGTGTTTGCGCAGTCCCGCGAAGCGGGGCGATCCCACTTAGCGAGCAGTCGTGATTTTCTTTACGGAAGGGGCGGAAAGAGGGCCGGAGAGTTCGTAGGTGGCGCCGGACGCGCCGGAGGATTTGAAGGTGAGATCGAGCTGGCGGGAGAAATCGACGGAGCCTTTTGCGTCGAGCCGATCGCCGGGATTCACCAGCGTGAGGCGGCGGAAAGTAAGGGAGTCGCCGGCGCACGCGAAGACGGCAGCGGTGTCATGAAAGGTTTCGGGGCCGGGGCGCAATTCAGATTGGCGGAAAGATTGATCGAGGTTGAAATTCTTCACCTGGAACGACGCAATCCGCGCGCTGCCGTCGCAGGCGAGCGCGGAGATCAGATCGGAGCGCGTTGCGCCCCGGGAAGAGAGCGCGATTTCGCCGGTGGCCGAGCCGTCGAGCTGATTCGCGAGCGACGGCGCGAACGCGGTCAGGTCGCCAAGATCCACCCCCGCAAAATTGATCGCGACGCGATACTCGGGGACGGCCGCGAACGTCGCATTCAACGTGCCGGAGAGATTGCCCGACGCGATCTGCGCGGCGGCGTTCGAGAATTCAATCGCGCGGCCATTCAATTTCAGGTCGCCCTGCACGTGACGCGCAACCAGCGGCGCGACGGTGAGTTGATCGACAACGAGACGTCCGGACGCGTGAAGATCCTCGGGCGTTGCGGACGGCGCGCCGCCGCCGAGAAATGGAAGCACGCGAACGAGCAGGCTTTGCCGCCAGCGCGGATTGAGCCAGCGATCCACGTCGGCGGTGGAAAGATGGTCGGCGTTTAGCGCAAACTGCCAGCCGGGCTCCGCATCGTGACGCTCGAGCGTTCCGGCCCAGCGAGCACCGAACGCCTCAGCCGACGCGAGAGTGACGCGCCGATCTTCGGGCCGGAATTCAAGGTGGGCTTTGATTCCGCGGACCGGTTCGTTTAGAAACGGCGCGAGGAGCGTGGCGTCATGTATCTGGGCGTCGTCCACGTCCGCGGCGACGGCGATGGGTGCGATCGTCTCGGCACCGAGGTCAATCGTCCCAACAGGCTTCGATTGCCACGGCCACGGAGACGCGGGCCACCTGAGATCGACGCGAACCGGGCCGGCCACATCCCAACCGCGCGAGATCGGCCAGCCCAGATCGGCCGCAGCGGCGATGAGATCCCGAACTTGATCAACGGAGCCGGACACGTGGTAGCCGGGAATTTCGCGCTCCGCCGATTTTGACCCGGCGTCGATGTGAAGCGCGCTTGCGGCTGAGCCGAAGAAAAGCGTAGCGGGCGTGACCGAAACGGCGCCGCGATCGAAATGGAATTGCAGCGGAGTGAGCCGCGCCGGCGTGCGAAGCGCAGAGCCGGAGAGTTCCGCACCGTCGAGGCGAACATCGGCCGCGAGGAGCTCTGCGGGTCCGGCTGCGACTGTCGCAGTAACTGCGGCTGAGCCGGCGAGCCTGGTGTCCGGCGGAACTTCGGGATGGAAGGCTCGAATCCAGCCGAGAACGTCTTGCAAATCGACCTGCGATTTCGTGATTTCGATTGTCGATGGCGCGGGCGAACCGTCGGCTTCGCGGGAAATTTCGCGTATCGGTCCGCCGGCGGCCATCGTGATCGCGCGTGCGGTGGTGGGAGCGGCAGTCCACGAAATGTGCGCGGCGGCTTCGGCGCGAGAGTGCGGCGCTTCGATCACAGCGTGCTCGATGTCGAAGCCGGATGCCTGCGGATGCACGGTGAAATTTGCGAGCACGTTGAAATCGGGATTGTCCGGGCGAAGCGTCATGTCCCAGCGGTGCAGCGAGCGGAAACTTGTCCGCGTTTCGAGCGCCCAGTCGTCGGCTGTGGCGCGAGCATTCACAGCGAGCGAGAAATCCCCGCGGACTCCGAAATCGTAGCCGCGCGTGAGACGAAGCAGATCGGACACCGAACCCTCCTGCCACGAGAGCGCCAGCGTAACAGGGCGAAAGCGCGAAGACGTGCCTCCGACTTGTGCGGCAACGTGTACGAGGCCAGGCTGTTGCAGCGGAACCGCGGCGCGCGTCGGCACGGTTTGCAAATCGATGCGCCAGCGCCCGGGCGCGTCCGGCTCCACCGAGCCGGTGACTTCGGTGAGCGCGAAGGGGATTTTTTCGTCCGCGCGCTTGAAGTTGATGCGGCCATCGTCGAACAGAATCCGGTCGAAGCGGACGTAGGGCTGCGGCTCGGCAGTAGTTGAGTTCGTGGACGTTGCGCTAGGCGCGACGCTCCCGTTTCGCGCAGCGGAATCGTTGGTGATGCGGGGGAGCCACTCGGCAACGTTCCAGTTCCCTGCCGAATCGCGGACCAGATTCAGGCTGGGACGCTCGAACGTGACCGTGCCGAGGTCCATGTGCCCTCGAAAAAGGCTTTGCCAGTGCAACCGGACTTTCACCGATTCAGCGCGTAGGAAATATTCGTGGCCGAAGCGAGGATCGTCGCTGAACGTGACCGATTCGGCCACGAGCGTGGGACCGCTCCAAAGAGAGAAATCGTAATTGCCAACTTCAACCGGTCGGCCGAAGACGGTTTCGAGGCGATGCGTGAGTTTGCGCTGGAGGCGGGTATGGTGGATCAGGAAGGTGACGAGGAATCCGGCGAGCCAGACTAGCGAAAACGAAGGCGATTGCATAGGCCGGCCAGCGCAGCCAGCTCCGCTGAGGAACGTCGGCTTCGGCGGCTTGCGTTGGCATTGCGACGGTATCGACCACGGTAAAACTTTCTCACAGTTTTGCGGGATTTGCGCTGGCGCTGGAGTCGAAGACGGTTAGTGCACAGTGTGGAAGAGGCGGTGCCAGCGGGTGCGGGCGCCCAGGTGGCGAGCGGTGTCCAGCACGCGATAAAGCGCGCTGGAGAGCCCGCGGTCGGCGTAGTCGCTGGTGACTGCGCGGACCGACCAGTACACGATCATGGGGCGGCCCATGATGGCTTGGCGATCGACGAATCCCCAATAGCGGCTGTCGAGGCTGTGGTCGCGATTGTCGCCGAGCGCGAAATAATGATCCGGTGGAACCACCAGTTCGCCGCGAACCACGTGATCCAGAAGCTGATCGGCCCATTCCGGGCGCACGCCCATGCGAAAAAAATTCTGCGAGGTGGGCGGAAAATTATCGCCGAAAGGATCTTCGTACGCCGGATCGTGAACCACGTACGGCTCGGCGAGCGGCGCGCCGTTGACGTACACGCGCTGATCGACGATGCGGATGCGGTCGCCGGGCAGCCCGACCACGCGCTTCACGTAATGCTGGTGATCGTCGAACGGAAATTTGAAGACGATGATGTCGCCGCGCTGAATCTGCCGGTACGGCAAAACTTTTTCGTACCACGCGCCGCGCCCTTCGAACACGAATTTGTTGACCAGCAGATAGTCGCCGATCAGAAGCGTGGGCTGCATCGATTCCGACGGAATTTTGAAAGCCTGCAAAATGAAAGTGGTGCCGAACAGCGCGATCAATATCGTTACCAGAAGCGATTCGGCGAATTCCGAAAGGTAGGTGCGGTGCCGCGCCGCGCGGGCGTGGGATGGCGCGGATGCGCCCCGGGCAGGCGAGTCGCTCACGGATTCCGTGGGCGCTGCTGCAGGCTCTGTGACGGCGGCGTAGTCAGGTGTGGTGTTTTCTAGCGGCATTCGAAGTTTCAGGCGACTCCCGACCCGTCGCGCGTACGCAGCAGTTCAAGCGCGGCGCGAGCGGCGTCCTGCTCGGCTTCCTTCTTGCTGCTGCCATGGGACGCGGCAAGGCGGAGATTCGCGTGCCACACTTCGACCTCGAACGTTTTCTGATGCTGCGGGCCGGACTCGCTGTGAATGCGGTACTCGACCGCCGCAAGAGCGCGCTTTTGCACCCATTCCTGCAGCGCGGATTTGTGATCGGCGCGTTCGAGCACTTCGGCGTGAGCGGCGAGCGCGGGATCGAGTAGCGTGCGTTCCACAAAATTTGTAGCCGCGGCGAGGCCGGCATCGAGATAGACGGCGCCGAGGACCGCTTCGTAGGCGTCTGCAAGCAAGCGCTTCTTATCGCGGCCTCCCGTTTTTTCCTCGCCCGGTCCGAGCCGGAGGAACGCGCCGATGCCGAGGCGCTTTGCCGCGTCTGAAATGGAAGTGGCGTTCACCAGGCGCGCAAGACCCTTCGAAAGCTGCCCGGAATCCCACAAGGGAAAAGCGCGGCAAAGGCGCTCGCTGGCGATGAGCCCGAGGACGCGATCGCCGAGAAATTCCAGGCGTTCGTTGTCGGCGTCGTGCACCGCCTGGCGATGCGAGCGGTGCGTGAGCGCGAGATCCAGATGTTCGGGATGCTCGAAGCGGTGGCCCAGCACCGCTTCGAGGGCGGAGCGTTCGTCGTCGGTCGCAACGCGCTTGCCGGGTTGAGCCATCGGGTGTGAATGCCTGCGACAGCTTACTTCGAAAGGCTGGGTTTGGCCGCGGCCTGTTTTTTCGCTTCGTCCGCCTTCAGCTTGCACTGTGCGGCGAGGCCGCTTTGCATCGCGACGCACTTGCCGAAGGAGTCCGCCGCGTCGGCGTAATTCTGCTGCGCGTTCTGGCAAAGGCCGAGGACGTAGTAGTCCGTGGCGTCGGCGCTCTTTGGATCGGATGTGGAGGATTTGAGTTCGGCGATGCAACCAGCGACGTTCTGCTTGCGGAAATAAACCAGGCCGAGCGCGCTGTGCGCCTGGACTTCGGCGTTCGCTTTCATAGTGGTGAACTGTTCGTCAGTAAGTGTAGCCGGCTTTTGCAGCACCGGGATCAGGCTCAAGCCGTGTTTGATGTAGGCTTCGGCTTTGTCGAGTTCGTTCGGATCGCCGGCGGTGTCTTTATCGCGCGGGATGATCGAGCCAAGAATGATCAGGCTGCTTAGGTCGTCCGGGTTTGCTGCCACCGCCTTTTCGCCGTCCGCGATGGCCTTCGCGGGATCCTGCTTGGCGTATTCGGCCTGGGTGAGCGCGGAATATACGGCTCCGGCGTAATGTCCCGACGGATATTTCTTGACGAAGTCATTGCCGGCAGCGATGCGCTTATCGGCATCGGTCGCTGGGATCGCGGTGAAGGCTTTGAAGTCGGCTTCCTCGGCGGGATCGATGGTGGCCGCGGGAAGCGCGTTTGGAAGATCGGAGGGAGCGGCGGACTGGCCCGGCTGCTGATTTTGCGGCGCGGGCGCCGGTGTGGTGGAAGGCGTAGTGGACGGCGTCGATGGCATCTGCTGGGCGGCGACGCGCGTGGATGAAACGAAAACGGGTGCGACCAGAAGTGCGAGCAGAAGTGCGGCCGTTGCCGCGGTGAATCGGAACAATGAAGACATCATAGGGTCCCTTCCTGTTGGATGCCACGGACGCGATCCGACGGGCGTCTGAGGGTTAATTTTTTTGTGAAGCGCCGGCGCCGTTCGCGGCGGGGGAATAGGGCTGATCCACCCCGCGTTGCGCGGCTACCAGAGCCGCTTCAGGCGCGCCGGGCACCGCCAGCGCCGCCCGATACTCTACCACTGCGAGGTCCCGTTCGTCCGCGACATCGTGCAACCGGCCCAAATACACGTGCGACCAGGCCAGCACGTTAGGATCTGGCGGATTAATTTTCTGGCCACCGGCGGGAGCGGTCGAACCGTTCGACGACTCCACAATGTTCTGAAAAATCTGCTGGGCGCGATCGACGTCCTGATTCAACAGCGACGCAACGGCAAGGCCGTAATACGCGCGCGGGTCGCCGGGATATTTTTCCAGGATTTTCTCGAAGGTCGCTGTGGCGGCGGTAGCGTTCTGCACGGCGATCTGGCGGTCGCCGTCGGCCAGCCAGCGGTCGAGTTCCGTGGAGGGATCGGTCATCGCGGGTTTGGCTTTTGTGCCGCCGGCGAGTTCCGCGTCGGATTTGAAAACGAAATTAGCGAGGCGCTTCTGCTCGGCGGCAACGTCGATGCCGTTGATGAGATCCGGAAAATAGAGATTCATCGAGGGCTCGGCCTTTTCGAATTTCAGAAGCTGCGCGACCAGCGGACGAACCATGGTGAATCCGTCCTGATCGTCTTCGGCGAGCGCGGCTTCCAGCTTGTCGTCTTTCAAGCGCTGGAGGCGAAGTTCGACGGCCTTGATGAAGCACTCGTCGGCGTACGCAAGAAAATCGGAGCGATACTCGGCGGGCAGGCGCGGCGATTTCGCGCCGATATTCAGCAGCGGCGTCTTCGCGGTGACTTCCTTCCGGTATTTCAGCGGCAAGCCATCCAGCATGAAATGCAGGTAGGCGTGCTGGACGTCGTCGTACGGAAACTCGCCTCCCGTGCCGACCACGATCGAGTAATGATCGCCGGTGTTCCGGAAATTGGTGCGCTTGCCGACCAGCGGCTCCACATAGACGGTGAAGCTGTGGCCGAATTTCGGCTGGTAGATTTCGCGGAGGTAGCCATTGGCGGTGGTGGCGATGTGGCGGACGGGCGATTCGTCGCGCTGGACGGCGCGGTCGTATTCCGGCTGAACTTCCACCCAGCGGCGATCCAGATGCGCTTCGCGGTAGAAATTCGCGAGGATTTCCTGAAAACCTTCGATCGTGAGCGCGTCGGGAGGAAGAATGTCGCGATCGACTTCGAACTGGAATCGCGGCGGAGGACCGACCACAACGGCGAAGGTGATAAATCGCGAGAGCGTCTCGCCGGGATCGGCCAGCTCGTGGTCGCGATAAAACTGGCGCAGCGCATCGACGGACGGCCCTTGCAGCTTCAGCAGGTCTTCGCGGAGCTTCAGGCGATACGGCATTTCGGCGAGCGTGCTTTCGTCGGAATCGAATCCGGCGGCATCCAGCGCGCACATAGTGGCGAAAAGCTGCTGGCTGGATTCAACGCTGACGCCGGTCTCGCCGCCGGGCGCCTGCGGCTGGGCGTGGAGGCGGGTTGACGCCGGGAATGAAGGCGAGAAGGAGAATGAGCGCGGCGGCTGCGGGAGCGAGAGCGGAAAGCCGCGTTTTTTTCTGCGACGGCAATGCGGGCTGGGTGGAGTTCAATGCGTTGCGCTTCCCTTTTGATAGATAGGCGTTGGGCGCCGCGACAGGCGCGAGTTGCTTCGAATAGAGATGCAAGAAAACTGTAAATGGCGGCTTGGGGAGAGTCAAGGAACGGCGCGATAATACGGCGCGAGGTCAGGGCGAAATCCAGGCCGCCTTGACCAGCATTTCGTGCGCGGCGTCGGACGGCGAGCGATCCTCGTTTACGACGTAAAATCTTCTAGCCGGGCGGCGTCGAGAATGTCGTTCAAAATCGCAACTCGCGCTACGTATTGCTCCCGGGATTGCCCCGTTCACGGCTTTCGACGCGCCGCTGCATGGTCTGGAGAGCGCTCGTTATGCGGCAGACGCGTCACGCCTGCGACGGAAGCGGCTATGCGACACAACTCGAGTTCGGCGCGATTTTCCACCGCGCGCGCCAAGAGCAGCCGCTTCACGCCGAAGGAAGCGTATTTCGAGCAGACTGCCTGGAGATTTTGATACATCGCTTCGTCGCTCTTCTCAGCCGACGGAAGGTAGGCAAGCCCGAGCGCATCGAGGTCGAGTGCGGCGTGCGGAATTCGGCGCTGCGCGAGGATATCCGAGGCTTCGCCGAGGACTGTTGTCTTCCCCGCGCCCATCGTACCGGTGATGATCAGCAAAGATTCCATACATTCAACTCAACGTCCGATCATGCCACAGACCGACTTTTGATGAAGGCGTTCAGAATCGGGCCGACGAGGACTTCCCTTGGACACCGCGGCAAGAATTGCATGGACAATTACCGGACGCACCCTTTTGTAGCTGTCGCCAGCAGGGGCAGCGGCACACGAAAATTCAAAACCGCACGGAGGGAATCGACCTACCTCGACGTCAGAGACCACAATGCCGTCATTCGGCTTCACGATGCGTCAGCGATTCCCGGTGTTTATTGCATACGTTCGGACGTAGTGCGTGCCACTCACCCTTCACGAGAAGCAGGCAGGATTGCATGCGCTAGCTGGAGGCACACCCGACTGAGGGTGGGGCGCAGACAGTCAAGGGGCCTATCCGACTGGCCGGTTATGTTACAGCGAAGCGGTGCATTGCATAGTGGGTGCGCGTGGCAGGAGAATGCGAAGAGAGATCCTTCGGCCGATGAATCGGCCTCTGGATGACGGCAAAAGAAACCGCGCGAAAGAGGAGAGCCGGATTGGCTATCCCGCGCTTGATTGGTGACAGCGCAGATTTAACCGTGGACGCGGACTTCGGAGAAGCTGATGAGGACGCGGCCGCCGGATTGGGGGACGCCGAAGCTTAGCTCGGGGCTGAAGCGGGAGAACATCATCACCTGATCGAGCTGGTGGTGAACCGCGGCGTCATCGGGGCCGGCGAGAATCGAGTAGGAGACCACCTGGCCTTCGGCGTTAAGCGTGGCTTCCACGGTGAGAACGCCCGCACTACCCATCGAAGCGTCGATGCCGGGAACCTGGAAGTCCGCAAGGCTTTCGAGGCGCGCGGGCTGGACGAGATGGAGCGCGAGATCGTTCGGTACGATGCCGCCCATCGGCACGCCCACCAGAATATTCTGCACAATCAAAACGAAAGCAACGAGCGCCGTAAGCAGTCCGCCGGTGGCCGGTACGGCGATGGGGCGCAGAATATTTTCAAACGTAAGAGCGGCGCGCGACGACAGGCGCTGAAAAACGCCGAGGCGGGATTCCGCGCGCGAAGCCTGCAAGCGGATGCGCAACGCGAGATCGGACGGCACGGGCGCCGGCGCAACGCTCGCGAGGCACACCGCGAGCCGGCGGTAATTTTCCAGTTCACCCAAGCATTCACGGCAATCGGCCAGGTGCGCGCGGACGCGGTCGTGAGCCGAGGACGAAATGGCGCCATCCAGATATCCGGCGAGTTGGCGTTTGGCCTGTGCGCAGTTCATTTGCGGCCTCCGCTCGCCTTCGCGGCGAAGAAGACGGGCCCGGCCGATGCTGAGGAAACAGCCGGCGCGCTGCGGACCGAAAACGAACTCGATGCGGCAGCTTCCACGGAATTTTCAGAATGCCCGCGCGCGGGGTCCGAAACAGAGTGCTCCGCGGCATGCGCAGCCGGATGCATGAGCGGATCCAAAATTTCCCGCAGCATCCGGCGGCCGCGCAAAATTCGCGACTTCACCGTGCCTACGGAAACCTCGAGGACTTCGGCGACTTCTTCGTAGGAAAGGCCTTCGAGGTCGCGCAAAATCACGGCGCTGCGAAAAATCGTGGGGACTTGCCCGAGCGCCTGACGGACCCGCGCCTGCATCTCGGCGGTTTCCAGCTGCTCGAACGGAGAGGCGTCGGAGCCGGGCAGATCGAGCGCGGCGTTGCGACCTTCTTCCTCGACGTCGATCGAAATTTGCTGTCGATGATGGCGCCAACACCAGCGGCGGTGATTCAACGCCTGCCGGACGGAGATGCGATAGAGCCAGGTCTTCAGCGAGCTGCCCTGGCGAAAACCGCGGATGCCTTTGAACGCGTGCAGGAAAACTTCCTGGGTCACGTCGGCGGCATCGGCTGCGTCGGAAAGGATTCCGTAGGCCAAGTTATAGACACCGGCGTGGTAGTAGGTGACCAGCCAGTCGAAGGCGGCGTCGGACCCGGCCTGCAGCTCGTTTACAAGCTCGGCCTCATCGCGGCCCCACGACAATGATTGTGCGAGGTTGGACATGCCGTCCGCCGTGTCTCCTTGAAGGCGCGTCCCTGCATAGTTAGACACCGGGGCGCCCAGATTGTTGCCAGAATAGCAGAAAATCCAGCGCGGCGTGTGAACCGAAGGTACTGTTCGGGGAAACCGGGGTTGGGGAGACGTAAGCTGCGCTGTTTCAATCGGATGGGGATGCCGGGAGGCGGCAGTCGGGCGGGGTTTGACGGTTTCGGGGCGCGATGTTATAAAGGATGTTCTTCTGTTCCCAAGTGGGGCCGTAGCGCAGTTGGGAGCGCGCCTCGATGGCATCGAGGAGGTCGCGGGTTCGAACCCCGCCGGCTCCACCAATTCCGCAGTTCCCCACTCTCGAAGGTCCACCTATTTTGAGGATTTGATTCGACGCTCGTCGAAGTGTGCTTTCGCGTGATTTTGCTCGTGGGATATGTTTTCGTGTGCGGCAATCGAGCGCTTGCTTTGGCTTGCGCGAGCGTGTAGTCAGCTAACAGGCGGTGATGATGGACGTGCTGAAGTCGCCTTGCGAAGCAGAGTTGGCGCGCAATTGCGCGGAGGCCGTTTCGCGTCCGGCGATCGAGCCGCATGCGGGGCCATGGATTCTGGCGGCGACGGTGCTGGCATCGAGCATGACGTTCATCGACGGCACCGTCGTGAACGTGGCGATTCCCACGCTGCAGCGCGCGCTGCACGCGAGCATCGTG
The DNA here is from genome assembly GCA_963839325.1 of uncultured Acidobacteriota bacterium. Lineage (GTDB taxonomy): Bacteria > Acidobacteriota > Terriglobia > Acidiferrales > UBA7541 > Palsa-295. The sequence continues at coordinate 264,658 of CAWIUO010000009.1, forward strand.
GACGCGCAATGGGTGGTTGCGTCGTATGGGCTGCTGCTCTCGGCGTTGATTCTGGTTGGCGGAGCGCTTGGGGACCGGCTGGGCCGGCGCGCGGTGTTTCTGGCGGGAGTGGTGATTTTCGCGGTAGCGTCGGCGGGATGCGGCGCAGCGACGAAGTATCGAGTGGCTGATCTTCGCCCGGTCGATTCAAGGAGTGGGCGCGGCGCTGCTGGTGCCGGGCAGCCTTGCGATTATCGCGGCGTCGTTCGACGAGCAGTCGCGCGGAAAAGCGATCGGGACGTGGTCGGGCGCGACGGCGATCACCATGGCGCTGGGGCCAGTGCTGGGCGGATGGCTGATCGAGCACGCGTCGTGGCGATGGGCGTTCTTTTTAAATTTGCCGCTGGCGGTTGCGGTGATTGCGATCAGCGTATGGCGCGTGCCGGAAAGCCGCGCGGCGGACGCGCGAAAGATCGATGCGACCGGAGCGGCGCTTGCGGCGATTGGGCTGGGCGCGCTGGTGGCGGGGCTTTTGGAAGCGGGCGCTATGGGTTGGCGAAATGAGCGAGTGGACGGTTTGGTGGCGCTCGGCGCCGTGTGCCTCGTGGCCTTTTTGTATTTCGAGAAGAAAACCAGCGCGCCGATGGTACCGCTTTCGATCTTTCGCTCGGCTTCGTTTTCGGCGGCGAACTTGATCACGTTGCTTTTGTATGCCGCGCTGGGGATATTTTTCTTTCTGTACCCGATGGACTTGATCAGCGTGGAAGGATATTCGGCGACGGCGGCCGGCGCAGCCGCTCTTCCGTTGATCCTGCTCGTTTTTCTGCTTTCGCGATGGGCGGGCGGCTTGGTGGCGAAATACGGTGGGCGGCTTCCGCTGGTGGTCGGGCCGCTGATCATCGCGTGCGGATTCGGATTCATGGCGATGGTTCCTTCCGGGGGCGGATATTGGCGGACATTCTTCCCGACATTCCTGGTGCTGGGATTTGGAATGTCGGTGACGGTGGCGCCGCTGACAACGGTAGTGATGAGCGCGGCCGACAGCAATCTGGCGGGCGCCGCGTCTGGAATCAATAACGCTGTGGCCCGAGTCGCCTCGGTGCTGGCGATTGCGGTGCTGGGGCTGGTAATGCTCAGCGCGTTTCGCGCGCACCTGGAGCGCAATGTCGCGAGGCTTGGATTTGCGGAGTCATCGGTGCGTGTGATCGAGGCGCGCTCGGTGCAACTGACGCAACTCGAAGCTCCCGCAGAGCTGGACGACGGGCAGCGCGAGGCGTTGCGGCGGCTAGTCAACGAATCGTTTCGAATTGGGCTGATGCTGGTGCTGTTTTGCTGCGTGGGACTTTCGATTGCGAGTGCAGTGGTGGCGTGGGTTGTCGTACCGGGCAAGAAATCGCTGAATTCGAGTGTGGGCGATGCGACATGAACGGCGTGAATTAGCGGGGCGACGAGGCTTTGCTTTTTGGTTACGCTGCACTAAGCTTTCGGGCGATCCTGCGTGTGGATGACGCTCGTAGGACGCTTCTATCAGACGCGATTGGGAGTGACTTTATGGATCGTCGGCGATTTCTTGAATCTGCGGGGTTGATGTCTGCGGCGATGATGGTGCCGGGTGCGCGGAACTTTGCGACGCGCACGACGGCGAAGCCGGATGCGGCGGAGGCTGGCGCGAGCGGGTGGCGCACGTTCGAGCTGACGACGCGAGTGGAAGTGCTGAAGCCGGCTGGCGTGACGCGCGTGTGGGTGCCGGCCGTGATGCCGAATGCACTGCCGTTTCAGAGGAGCGAATCGAACACGATTGGCACCGTGGGCGGGACGGGAACGCTGGATGCGAGCGTGCAGAATTTCCTGGCGGTCGCGTACGGAGAATTTCCGGAAGGAGTTGCTCCGGTGATGACCGTGACGAGCCGCGTGTCGACGCGCCCGTACTTCGTCGATTTGAATCTGCCGGCGTCCGCGCCTGCGCTCAGCGCCGCCGGACGCGAATATTATTTGCGCGCGACGAAGTTACAGCCGACCGATGGGATTGTGCGCGATACCGCGCTAAGGATCACCAAGAGCGCGAGTACGGATGTGGAGAAGTCGCGCGCGATCTACGAATGGGTGGTGGAAAATACGTTTCGCAATCCGAAGACGCGCGGATGCGGGCTAGGCGACATCCGGTTCATGCTCGAGAGCGGCGACCTTGGGGGCAAGTGCGCGGACCTGAATGCGCTGTACGTGGGACTGGCGCGCGCGGCGGGCATCCCGGCGCGACACGCGTACGGCATTCGTGTGGCGAAGTCGGAGCTTGGATACAAAAGTCTCGGGCCTGCGACAGAAAACATCACGCACGCGCAGCACTGCCGGGCGGAAGTTTATCTGGAGAGTTACGGGTGGGTGCCGGTGGATCCCGCGGACGTGCGAAAGGTGGTGCTCGAAGAACCGCCGGGTAATCTGAAACTCGACGATGAGATGGTGGTGAAGGCGAGGAAGCGGTTGTTTGGTTCGTGGGACATGAACTGGATCGCATACAACTTCGCGCACGATATTCCGCTGCCGGGAACGTCGTCCGGCGCTACACTCCCGTTTTTGATGTACACGCAGGGAGAAACCGGCGGGACGAAGATCGATCCGTACGACCAGGAGAATTTCAAGTACGAGATTACATCCAAAGAAATTTCGACGTAATTGGGCGCTGCCTGGCTGCGAGGTGCGGCGCGGGCGTTGACGGATAGTTTCGCAGGGATGTGTAGTTCGCGCGATTCGCTTTTCAATCCGGTATACAATCCGGTCTGAAACGCAGGAGACAAGCAACCTCATGGCCATCGCCGGCACAAACCAATCGAACACCGCCACAGGATCCGCGCAAACGAAGACGGATTACGCAGCATTCACAATGTTGACCACGCTTTTCTTCGTATGGGGATTTCTCACCAGCCTGAACGACATTCTGATTCCGCACCTGAAATCGATCTTCGATTTGAATTACGCCGAGGTCATGCTGGTGCAGTTCGCGTTTTTCTCGTCGTACTGCGTATTCGCGCTGCCGGCGGGAAAGCTGATCGACGCGATCGGATACAAGAAAGCCATGGTCGGCGGCTTACTGATCATGGCGGCCGGCGCGTTTCTTTTTATACCGGCGGCGATGGTTCCGTCGTTCCCATTTTTTCTGACCGCGCTGATCGTGCTGGCGGCCGGGATGACGGTCCTGCAAGTTTCCGCGAATCCTTACGTCGCGCTGCTTGGGCCGGAGCGAACGGCGGCGAGCCGCTTGAATCTGGCGCAATTTTTTAATTCGTTTGGCACGACGGTGGCGCCGAAGGTGGGCGGCCTCTTGATTTTGGGCGCGGCGGCTCCGCTGGCCGTGGCTGAAATCCAGAAGCTTTCGCCGGGCGCTCTGCAAGCGTATCGACTGGGCCAGGCCGCCACGGTGAAGACGCCGTATTTGATTTTCGGAGCTGTGCTAATAGCGCTTGCCGTGATCATGGCGTTATTTAAGTTGCCGACGATCCGGTCGGCGGAGGCCTCCAAGGAGGCGATTGGACGCGACACGATCTGGAAGCATTCGCATCTGCTGCTCGGTGCGCTTGCGATTTTCGTGTACGTGGGCGCGGAAGTCTCGATCGGCAGTTTTCTGATCAACTATTTCAACCAGCCGTTTATCGCGAACTTGTCGCTGCAAGCCGCCGCCGGCTACGTCGCCTATTACTGGGGCGGAGCGATGGTGGGTCGCCTGCTCGGTTCGGGATTGCAGCAGTTTATCCGTGCCAATGTCCTACTCGGCTTGTTCGCGCTGGTGGCGGGGACGCTGGTTTGCGCGTCGATGCTGACGTTCGGCAACGTGGCGATGTGGACGATTATCGCGGTTGGATTCTTCAACTCGATCATGTTCCCGACGATTTTCACTTTGTCGATCGAAGGACTGGGGCCGCTGACGGCCGACGGTTCCGGCCTGCTGGTGGCGGCGATTGTGGGCGGGGCGATCATTCCTCTGGCGCAGGGCGCGATTGCGGACCGCATCGGAATTCACCATGCGTTCTTCTTGCCGGTGATTTGCTACCTGTACATTGCGTTCTTTGGGTTCCGCGGATACAAGCACGCCTAAATTCTGAGCGGAGTTACTCAGCCGCTTAGGGAGTGGGTTGCGCGCGTTTCCGCTCGGCTTCCACGAAGGCGTATCTACGTGTGACGACGAAATAGAGTTCCACGACAACGATTGGAATCGCGGGCAGCATCAGCAGCGCCACCGGCAAGTGAATCAGCGGAATCGTCGAAGGAAATCCCATCCGCGCGTACATCGTTTGCATCATTTTGTCGAAACTCGCCTGGCTGCCCGGCAGGAAAGCGGTGGCGACGAGGTTCGCGATGTTAATGAGTTCGGCGATAATCGCCAGCGTCCACCCCCACATTCTGAGCTTCAGTAAGCCGTAGCCCGCCGCACCTTGCAGTACGCCGAACCCCACAAGCACTACGAGCTGGTTCCAACCTGTAGCGAACTGACCGAAAAACAAAATTGGAAAGTGCAGGAATGGCACGAAAACAAAATTCGCGAGCCGGATCAGCATGAGCACGGCGATGATCGTGATGCTGATGGGCCGCCCTACGTGCATTGGGCCTGGGACAGGCTCGAAACGCGCGGCGGCGGCGGGGATTCCGTTCGCGAGGGCGACGGAAGCCGGTGCGCCGGTGCGGAATTCTTCACGAATGGCACGCCTGTTGAAATAGACCAGCCACCCAATGCCAACGGCAGCGAGCGCGCCATAGAACAACGAGAGGAAGACGCGCGTGAACTGCATGACGCTGCGAGTCATTTCAGGATTGGCGTCGCTTTGCGGGAGCGGCAGCTGGATAAACAGAAAAAGCAAAATCGTGAAGACGCCGACGAGCGTGATCAAGGCAGCGAAAACGATCTGCGATATGCGCGCCCACTCGCGCAGCCGGAGTAGCCCGATACCCGTGGCGACGCCCCACGCCACGAGGGCGACCAGAAACAAGACCGTAAGCATCTGGATGTACTTCAAGGCCGGCGCAGCCGCGAACGGATCGGGAGTTCCCGCAGCACTAGGGATGAACGCCCGGAGCGCGATGGTAAGGACGGAAATTCCCGCGCCGAAAAACGTGAAGCCGCAGCCGACGAAATCGATCACGGCGGTGATGGTGATGCCCGCGGAGCGTTTCATAGCCGAATCATCGGCACCTCGTGCTGCGGCGCTAATTGGTGTGCTTGAAAAAACTGAAACCGGCGGTAACCATAAACGTGACGTTGTATCCGGGATTGTGATTGCCGAGGCTGGCGCTGGAAAGATGGCCCAGATTGCCCTCGACGAAAAACGAGCGATGACGCTTGAGAAAGAAATTCGCGCCGAAGGCCGCGCCGGGAGTGAAGTTCACCTGAGAAGTGTCCCCCGGCGGGATATTGTCGCGGGTGAAGACGATGCCACCCTCCGCGGCAAAATACGGAGCGATTTTTTTGCCATGCGTGAAATTCCATTTCCAGATCAGCGGGCGGATGCTGCCGCCCCACACGCCGGAGCTGGGCGGGAGAACGGCGTACATCGGAAGGACGTCAAAGTCCCATTCGAAATTGCCGCGGATAAGGCCTGGTAGGAATATCGCGCGTGAGAACGATCCCGACGCGTCCGCCGGCATAAGCGAACTGGGTGTTATCTGACTTTCCAAGGCCGGTGCCGCCGCCTCCCAGGAAGCCGAGGTTGACCGCGCCTCTGGTGAGCGAAGCGTGGACCGAGTCGAGCATGGAGATATCTTTGGCACCGGGCGCCGAACTGGGTGTGGACGAAGATTGCGCCACGGCGACCGAAGAACTGAAAACGAAAAGCGCCAGCGAGGTTGCAAATTTGAGAAGCGAGATGGGAACGGAAGGCTTGTTGGCGGCGCGAGAATTATTCAAAAGAATTCCTCGAAGCTGGGAGTCGAGAGGCTGCGAGACGGCAGAGTAAAGCGGCGCAGGTTAAGGGTCAAGCGCAATTCCCCGGCGACGAGGCGGCGCGGAATTGGCGCTGAGATTTTGCGCGGACAGTGGTCTAGAATACCCGCCCATGCCAAAAATAACTTTTCTGGGTGCTGCAGGAACCGTCACCGGCTCGAAATATCTGGTGGAAGCGAACGGGAAGAAACTGCTGGTGGATTGCGGTCTGTTTCAAGGCTCGCGAGATTTACAGAAACGGAATTGGAATCCGCTGACGATCGATCCGCGAACGATCGATTGGGTGCTTCTCACCCACGCGCACATCGACCATTCGGGATATTTGCCGAAGCTGGTGCAAGCGGGATACAGCGGGCCGATCTACGCCGACTCGGCAACGATCGAGCTGTGCAATCTGCTGCTGCTCGACTCGGCCCACCTGCAGGAAGAGGATGCGAAGTTCGCGGCGAAGAAAGGATACACGTCCTACAAACCGCCACAACCGCTTTACACCGTAGAACAGGCGCAAAAAGTGCTGACGATGTTTAAAGAGGTGCCGCGTTCGGCGCCTTACACGATCAGCCCGGAATTCTCGGTGATGCCGCACGACGCGGGTCACATCCTCGGCTCCACGTGGCTGGAGCTGACCATCACGGAAAATGGCAAAAAGACGCTCGTCGTGTTTTCGGGGGACCTGGGACGTTATGACCAGCCGATCCTGAACGATCCCAGGTCCCCCGAAAACACGACGAGCGTCTTTTTGCCATTTTTCCCGTGATGGTCAGCTCCAGCCACGTGGAGCCGAGGATGTGACCCGCGTCGTGCCGCGTGGCCAAAGTCCGGGCTGATCGTGGCGTGCCGAACGCGCACCTCTTTAAACATCGTCAGCACTTTTTGCGCCTGTTCTACGGTGTAAAACGGGGTTGTGATTGTAGGACGTGTATCACTTTCTTCGCCGCGAACTTCGCATCCTCTTCCTGGTGGGCCGAGTTCGAGCGGGCGCAGATTGCACAGCTCAATCGTTGCCGAGTCGCGTAGTCGGCCAGCTGTATCCCGCTTGCCGCGGCTTCGGCAAATAGCCCGAATGGTCGATGTGCGCGTGGGTGAGAAGCACCCAATCGATGGTTCGCGGGATCGATCGTCAGCGGATTCCAATTCCGTTTTCTGTAAATCTCGCGAGGCCTGAAACAACCGCAATCCACCACACTCTTCCCGTTCGCTTCCACCAGATATTTTGGAGCCGAGATCCCAGCACCCAGAATTTTATTTTTGGCATGGGCGGGTATTCTAGACCACTGTCCCGCGCAAAATCTCAGCGCCAAAGATCCGCGCCGTCTCGCGGGATCCACTGACCTCTAAGCCTGCGGCTTCTGCCGTCTCGCAGCCTCTCGACTCCCAGCTTGGAATTCTTTTGAATAATTCTCGCGCCGCGACAAGCCTTCCGTTCCCATCTCGCTTCTCAAATTTGCAACCTCGCTGGCGTGTTTCGTTTTCCGGTCGCGTGGCGCAATCTCGTCCACACCCAGTTCGGCGCCCGGTGCCAGCAGATATCTCCATGCTCGACCCGGTCCACGCTTCGCTCCACCAGAGGCGCCGTCAACCTCGGCTTCCTGGAGGCGGCGGCGCCGGCCTTGGAAAGTCAGATAACACCCGGTTCGTTATGCCGGCGGACGCGTCGGGATGGTTCTCACGCGCGATTTCCTACCAGGCCTTATGCCGGCAGAGTTCAAATGGGGACCCGTTCGCTGCCTTTCCCGAATATACGCATTCTCCCCGCCCAGCTCCGGCGTGTGGGCGGCAGCATCCGCCCGCTGATCTGGAAATGGAATTTCACGCATGGCAGAAAAAAATCGCTCCGTATTTTGCCGCGGAGGGTGGGCGTCGTCTTCACCGCAACAATATCCCGCCGGGGACACTTCTCATCAACTTCACTCCCGGCGCGGCCTTGGCGCGAATTTCTTTCTCAAGCGTCATCGCTGGTTTTTTCATCGAGGGCGATCTGGGCCATCTTTCCAGCGCCAGCCTCGGCAATCACAATACCCGTACAACGTCACGTTTATGGCCGGTTTCAGTTTTTTCAAGCACACCAAATGCAGCGGCACGGTGCCGATGATTCGGCTGTGAAACACTACAAGCATGGCCATTAGCCGCCGTGATCGATTTCGTGGGCTGCGGCTTCACGTTTTTGGCGCGGGAATTTCCGTCCTTACCATCGCGCTCCGGGCGTTCATCCCTAGTGCTCGGGAACTCCGAATCCGTTCGCGGCTGCGCCGTGCCTGAAGTACATCCAGATGCTTACGGTCTTGTTTCTGGTCGCCTCGTGGCGTGGGCGCTGCGCCAGCGGGTATCGGGCTGCTCCGGCTGCGCGAGTCAGATCGTTTTCGCTGCCTTGATCACGCTCGTCGGCGTCTTCCACGATTTTGTTCTGTTATCCAGCTGCCGGCTACACCGCAAAGCGACGCCAATACCTGAAATGACTCGCAGAGAGCGTCATGCAGTTCACGCGCGTCTTGCTTGTCCGTTGTTCTATGGCGCGCTCGCCGCTGCCGTTGGCATTGGGTGGCTGGTCTATTTCAACAGGCATAGATCGTGAAGAGACCCCGACACGGCGCACCGGCTTCCGTCGCCCTCGCAAACGGGATCCCCCTTCGACCTGCAGAGCCCCAACTAGCAGTCGGCAGCCCATCGGCGTCAGCGACGGGCCTGTCGCTGATGGGCTCGGCAAAATTTGTTGGCCTGTCACTTTCGTTTTCGGTCAGTTCACTACAGGTTGGAACCAGCTCGTAGTGCTTGTGGGGTTCCACGTATGCAAGGTGCGGCACTTCTCGGCTTGCTGGAACCCGCAGATATTGGGGGTTGGAGACAGGCTCGGCGATTGTCGCCGAGCTCGATTTAACATCGCGAATCTCGTCGCCACCCTGCCTGCCGGGCGGCCGGGCGAGAGCTTCGACAAAATGATGCAAACGATGTACGCGCGGATGGGATTTATTCAACGATTCCGCTGATTGGCTTGCCGGTGGCGCTGCTGATGCTGCCCGCGATTCCGATGGTTGTGCTCGTGGAACTCTATTTCGTCGTCACGTAGATACGCCTTCCCGTCGAAGTTGAAGACAGAAAATACACACAGAGTCCTCCCTCTAAGCGGCTGAGTAACTCCGCTCAGAATTTAGGCGTCTTCTTGTATCCGCGGAACCCGAAGGAAAACGCAATGTACAGGTAGACAATTACCGGCAAGAAGAACGCATGGTAATTCCGATGCGGTCCGCAATCACGCCCCCTGCGCCAGAGGTGACCGCCCCCGCCGACAATCGCCGCCACCAGCAGGCCGGGACCGTCGCATCCAACGGCCCCAGCCCTTCAATCGACAAAGTGAGAATCGTCGGGAACCTAATCGAGTTGAAGAATCCAACCGCAATAACGTCCACATCGCCACGTTGCCCAAACGTCAGCATCGACGCGCAAACTACAAGCGTCCGCCACCATCGCGAACAAGCCGAGTAGACATGGCACGGATAAACTGCTGCAATACCCGAACCGACAGAGCGACCCAGCCGTCGCTCGCCCGTAATAGGCGACGTAGCCGGCAGCGGCTTGCAGCGACAAGTTCGCGATAAAACGGCTGGTTGAAAATAGTTAATAAGAAAACTGCAATAGAGACTTCCGACGTACACGAAAATCGCAAGCGCACCGAGCAGCACAGGAATCCAATGCTTCCAGATCGTGTCAGCATGCCAATGGCCTCCTTCCGACACCTCCGCCGACCGGATAGTAGGGCAACTTAAATAACGCCACGTGGTGGCACGCGAGCGCTATTAGCACAGCTCCCGAAAATGACAGCATCTTCTCGCCGGTGGCGGCCTGAGCCAGTCGATACGCTTGCAGAGCGCCCGGCGAAAGCTCTGCGAGGCGGCCACGGAGCCGCCGCGCCCAAAATGCAAGAAGAGGCAGCCCGCTTCGGCGGCCATGCCCATTACCGAGAAACGAATTAAAAAATTGCGCAGAATTCGAGCCGCTCGCCGCCGTTCGCTCCAGCCGAGGGCGGCGCGACGTAAGGATTCGCGGAAACTTCCAGGACCGTCATCCCGGCCGCCAGCACGATTAGCGCGGTGAGAAAAATGGGAACGACGGAACCATCACCACCGGTACAAAAGAAACGCGCCCGCCGTCGGCAAGCCGCCGACCATGTTTTTGCTTGTATCGATCGCGTCGATCAGCTTTCCCGCCGGCAGCGCGAATACGCAGTACGACGAGAAAAACGCGAACTGCACCAGCATGACCTCGGCGTAATTCAAATGGAAAAATCAGTTTCAGGTGCGGAATCAGAATGTCGTTCAGGCTGGTGAGAAATCCCCATATTCGAAGAAAAGCGTGGTCAACATTGTGAATGCTGCGTAATCCATCTTCGTTTGCGCGAAATACGGCATGGCGATGGCCATGGGTGCTTGTCTCCTGCGTTTCAGACCGGATTGTAGCAATTAAAGGCAATCACGCAACTGCACACATCCCTGCGAAACTATCCGTCAACGCCCGCGCCGCACACCTCGCAGCCAGGCAGCGCCAAATTACGTCGAAATTTCTTTGGATGTAATCTCGTACTTGAAATTCTCCTGGTCGTACGGATCGATCTTCAGCTCCACCAGTTTTCTCCTCCGTGTACATCAAAAACGGGAGTGTAGCGCCGGACGAACATTCCCGGCAGCGGAATATCGTGCGCGAAGTTGTATGCGATCCACTCCATGTCCCACGAACCAAACAACCGCTTGCTCGCCTTCACCAGCCATCTCATCGTCGAGTTTCAGATTACCCGGCGGTTCTACGAGCACCACCTTTCGCACGTCCGCGGCACCCCACCGTAACTCTCCAGATAAATTTCCCGCCCGGCAGTGCTGCGCGTGCGTGATGCTTGGAGACTTTTGTATCCAAGCTCCGACTTGGCCGCACACAAATGCGTGCGCGTGCTGCACGGGATGCCGGCCGCCAGTCCCACGTACAGCGCATTGCAGTTTGCCAAGGCAGCCGCTCTCCGAGCATCAACCGGATGTCGCCTAGCGTCTTCGGATTGCGAAACGTATTTTCCACCACCCATTCGGTCGCGCGCGACTTCTCACATCCGTACTCCGCGCTCTTGGTGATCCTTAGCGCGGTATCATGCCATCGGTCGGCTGTAACAGCGCGAATAATATTCGCCTGGCGGCGCTGACGCAGGCGCGGACGCCCGGCAGATTCAAATCGACGAAGTACGGGGCGCGTCGACGCGGCTCGTCACGGTCATCACCGGAGCAACTCTTCGGAAATTCTCCGTACGCGACCGCCAGGAAATTCTGCACGCTGCATCCAGCATTTGCGTCCCCGCCACGGTGCCAATCGTGTTCGATTCGCTCCTCTGAAACGGCGGTGCATTCGGCATTCACGGCACGGGCACGACACCGCGCGCGTCACGCCAGCCCTGGGCGGCACTCCACTGGCGTCGTCAGCTCGAACGTGCGCCACCCGCTCGCGCCAGCCTCCGCCGCATCCGGCTTCGCCGTCGTGGCCGTCGCAAAGTTCCGCGCACCCGCACCATCATCGCCGCAGACATCAACCCCGCAAGATTCAAGAAATCGCCGAGCGGTCCATAAAGTCACTCAATCCAATCGCTTCTGAGTAGAAGCGTCCTACGAGCGTCATCCACACGCAGGATCGCCCGAAAGCTCAGTCAGCGGTAGCGCAAAAAGCAAAGCCTCGTCGCCCCGCTAATTCACGCCGTTCATGTCGCATCGCCCACACTCAAAAATCTCAGCGATTTTTGCTTGCCGGTACTGACAACCACGCCACCACTGCACTCGCAATCGAAA
>CAWIUO010000010.1:0-4531 GCA_963839325.1 uncultured Acidobacteriota bacterium
CGATGAGGGCGGAGAAGGGCACCGCGCTGGCCGCTTAATCGCTAAACTGGGCGCGAACTTTTCAGAGTGCGGCGGCTCGCCGCCGCACTCTAAAGGGAGCGGATCTCCGTTGCGCGAGCGGCGGACAGCCGGATCGGCTATCCCACGCGGAGCCGCGGCGAGCTATCCCACTATTTGGTGGGCCACTTCATGGAATAGATTTGGACGGCGCTGGCGTCGTTCATGTAGAGGAATTGGCCGTCGGGCGAGAGGCCCAGCATCGGCGGCGGGAAACCGTTCCACATGTTTATCCCATCAAAGGGCGCTTCGATCGACCACTTGCCGTCAGGAACCGTGAGCTTGTACACACCCGCTGTCCCCGGTTCGGGCGAAGCTTTGCCGACGTAAATCGCTTTCGAATCGGGCGACCACACCCAGAATCCCCAGTCGCTCTGCATCTTGAAAAGGTCGGTCCACTTTCCGGTTTCCGCGGAGTAGAGCACGATGCGCTTGGGCGGCGTCGCGACGGCGACCATCCATTTTCCGTCCGGCGACCAAGAGGACACGTGATAGGTCGCGGTGTCCGGCATGAGCGTGATTTTTCTCGTCGCGAGATCCAATATTTTCAGCCCGTGGTTGTGGTCGGGATCTGGAGCAGGGTAGTCGGCAAAGTAAATCAGCTTGCCATCCGGCGAAAATGCCGGCCCCACTTCCTGATGGCCTTCCGAGGTGAGCTTTTCGACGGGACCGCCGTCGTTGCTTACCTTATAGATTTCCTGAAAGTCGCTGAACGCGATCTGGGTGCTATCGGGCGACCATGCAGGCATGGAAGCAAATTGATTGGCCAATTGCAGTCGGTCGCTGCCATCGACGCGCTCGCGCCACAGCGTTGCTTGAGGAAATGAGACGTAGGCGATCCATTTTTTATCGGGCGAGACGGCGATCTCGCTGGCGCTGAGGCCGCCAAGATACGGCGCCCAGTGTTTTTCGCGCGGGTCGTAAGCCATGATCGCGGCCTGAGGCAGGCGGCCCACGGCGTAAAGCTTCGAGTTGTCGCGGCTCGGCACCATATCCATCACGTCGATTTTTTGCGGCGAGATTCGCTTTGCAGAGCGCTTTTTCCAGAATTCCCACGGCCGCGGATCCACGCCTTCGAACACGACGGTGGTGAAATTCTCGTTGCCGAGAAAAACAAAATGTTTTCCGTCAGGAGTCCACATGCCGTGGTGCGCAGCCGAGCCCGGCTTGAGTCCGAAATCGAGCGGGTGTGGATTCTTGCCGTCAACGCCGACTTCCCAGATTGCGAAATCGAAGTTCTTGGTTTGGCCATTGTTATCGAGAGTCGCGCGAAGAATTTTAGAGTCAGGAGAAAAGCGCGGAGCGTCATCGAAAGCGATGTTGGATTTCCAGATTTCGTGAGGGTTCCCGCCGTCCGCGCCCATCACACTTAACGTAAGAAGCCCGGCATAGGCAATGGATGTACCGTCGGGCGAGAAGCTTCCGGCGATCGAGAGGTCGTTGGTAAGGCGGCGGGGAGCGCCACCCAGAACCGGCATGGTCCAAAGCGTACCGCGACTCGATTCGTCGTTCAAGTCGGGCTTGAGCGCGAGCCACTGGGAACCGTCCGGCGAGATGTCCACGAATTGCAAGTCGCCCAGCGAGGCGCGGGAAGGCGCGGTGGCTCCGCCAGTGACGGACATTTCCACCGGCTTGCCGGCTTCGTTGAAATAGAGGCGCGTGCCGTCGGTGAAAATCGGCGGAGCTTTCAGGTCGCTTGAGAACGTGAGCTGCTCGACTTCTAATTCGGACGGCGCGGGCGGCGCGGTGACGATTGCCGCGGCGATCAGCGCGAGCACGAGCGCGACCAGCGCGGCTGCCATCCATGCCCACGCGGGCAATTTTCCGCGGCGCGCGGAGCCGTGCGGGAGTTCAGGCGTGATGGGAGGATGCGTTGCGCTGGAGCTGTGGCGCAAAAGCCGGCGCAGATCGACCATCAAGTCCGCGGCGGTCTGGTAGCGGTCGGCGCGATCTTTTTCGAGCGCCTTGGAGACGATGCGCTGCAGCTCTTCGGGCGCCTCGGAATTGAATTCGCGCAGCGGCTTCGGCGCGCCGCGAAGGATGTCGCCCATCAACGCTGCGGTGGAATCTCCGTGAAAGGGCCGGCGGCCGGTGACCATTTCGTGTATCACCACGCCGAGCGAAAAAATGTCGCTGCGCGCATCCACGTCCTGGCCCTGCGCCTGCTCGGGCGACATGTAAGCGACCGTGCCGACAATCGAGCCCGTCAGCGGCGCCGGCGCGGCAGACACGGTCATCGACTGCGACTGGTCCCCAGCCGCGGTGTGAGCGGATATGAGTTTGGCGAGCCCGAAGTCGGTGAGTTTGATCTCATCGTCGCGCGTAACGAAAACGTTCGAGGGCTTCACGTCGCGATGGACTACGCCGTGTTTGTGCGCGGCGGACAGCGCTTCGGCGATCTGCATCGAGTAGGTGAGCGTTGCATCGAGCGGCAGCGTGCCGCTGGCCATGCGTGCCTTCAGAGTCTTGCCGTCGATCAACTCCATGGCGATGAAGGTTCGGCCGTCCTGCTCGCCGATGTCGTACACCGTGCAGATGTGGCGGTTATTCAGCGCGGAGGCGGCTTGCGCTTCCCGCTGGAAGCGGTCCAGGGCGTGCGCGTCCTGCTCGACTTCGGGAAGCAGAAATTTCAGCGCCACCTGGCGCGCGAGGCGGAGGTCCTCGGCTTTATAGACGACGCCCATGCCACCGTCGCCCAGCTTGTTGATGATCCGGTAGCGGGCTGAGCCCGCGCCCGGAGACGAAGAGGAGTCCGTCATTGGTGCGTCATCTTAGAATTCTGGGGAATACAAAGCAACGGTGCCGGTGTTGGTTTGTTGCGCGCCGCGACATGCCCTGGCATACGCGGGGCGGTGCTGGGGTCGTGGGGCGAGGCAAATAGTATGTGCCAAGGGCATCTCGATGGGCGAATGCAAGTCGTGGCGCTGTAGAGAGGCTTTGTTTTAATCGTTGCGAATAATGTGATAAATAACACCGGAGCGTACCAGCGTTGGATTACTGAGTCGTAGCTGACGCGCACGTCAAATGCGTCTTATGCTTTGGGCCACGGCTAAGCAATCTCCCAGGCAACGACGGAGGGGAGACTCGCCTCGATAATTAGGATCGACACCGGTGCAAAGGCGACCGTAAATTTTCACGGCTCACAGGAGCGCATCATGGCATTCTCGAAATCGTTCGAGAGAATTGAACAGTCTTTTTCGTCAACGTACTGATTGGCTGCGACGGAAAGTCGGGACTGCGACTATGGGAAAGCCTCCCAACTTCAGTCGCAAGAAGGTCGGAGCAGGAATTGGCAAGCTCCAAGAACTCGCGTCGAACGCCTTCGCCGGAAAACTAGCGAAGCTCGAGTTCAACGAACACGTTGCCTCGCGGAAGAACTACCACGTCAAAGGTAGGGGACCTGACGACAAAAAGACAAAGTTCGAAAAGTGGTTTTCCCATCGTTTCGGGAAGCCCAAGGGGCTGATTTATGCGTTCTGGGGTAACCATAAGAAGTGCATTTATATAGGCCGTACCGGCGCGCATGGGAGTCGCCCATCGTCTCATATGGAAAAGTACTGGTTCTCGGGAGTAAAGCGAGTCACGATTTTCGTTGTGAGGGGCAAAAGCCACATTCCAAAGCTGGAGTGTCTTGCGATCCATCATTTTCAACCGACTCGCAACAAGAATAAGGCTGCAACTAAGAGATGGACGAAGGCTTGCCCGCTTTGCAAGAAACATCAGCACATCGAGAGCGAACTCCGCGATATTTTCGATTTCGATAACCGCACCCTTTAGAAGGCCTTCGCGGTTACGGAAGTCCGGTCACAGCTCGAACGTCTTTCTTTACGATGCGCAGGCGCCTTACTGTTGAGAGGTGAGGCTGATTTGCGTGGCGGATGCGGATTTGGCGGCAGCGGCGGGCTTGGTGCTTGTGGTGTGAGCGCGGCGGCGGGGCGATCGAGCGGGAGGTCAGGAGAATTTTTGCGCGACGGCCGGGGTGTTTACGTTGGCTAGAAGCGCGTTGTCGGTGCGATATTCGAGGAGGTTTTCGCGGCTGTGCTTGGGGGCGGCGAGTTCGCGATCGAGGAGCGCTAGCATGAGCTGGTAGGCGAATTGTGAGAATGGAGCCGGGCGCGAAAAGATTGCTGGCGCTGATACCGAGGCGAACCTGTTCGCCGCGCGAATCTTTGGTGACGGCGGCGAGGTCAGCCAGAGAGCGCCATTCGGATCGGCCGAGATTTTCGCGCCGCGATTCAGCGTGTTGAAAACGTGCTTGAGGTAAGCGCGATCGGGAATCATTTCGTCGCTGACGGCCTGATCGACGGTCGTCCCGAAAGCTTCCTCGTTTTGCTTCCAAACATCCTTGGTGCCGACGATGGATTCCCGGCGGTCGGTTTCTTCGGCTGCGAGTTCGCGCACGCTGACGATTTCGCCCTGCGGCGGTGTGGCTGTTGCTGCAGGATCGTCATACGGCGATGCGAGATCGGCGGAA